>CAWAQS010000001.1:0-124786 GCA_963784365.1 uncultured Thermoleophilia bacterium
TGGGCGCGGCAGGACTCGAACCTGCGACCCAGGGATTATGAGTCCCCTGCTCTAACCAGCTGAGCTACGCGCCCCGCGCTGCGCAGTATGCCCGCCGGTCGGCCGGGACCGGCCGGGCGCACCTCCGTTGCATATCGTGGCCTCGTATGGGCGGAATGGCCCGCATCGCGAGCGCCAGGCGCGCGTTCGTCCCGCCGATCCTGAGGAGAGCCATGAGGACCTGGCCACAGCTGCGCCGTGGGGCGGTCGCGCTCGGAGTGACCGGACTGCTCGCGGCCGCCGCCGTCCCCGCGATGGCACAGGCGCCCGCGGAGAGGGCGACGGCCCTCGAGACGCGCGTCCAGTCGGAGCCCCACCCGGTGCTGGGTGCGGACGGCCGGATGCACGTGGCCTACGAGATCAACGTCGTCAACAGGAGCCCGCTGCTGGTCCGCGTTCGAACTCGATCACCGCGCTCTCGGGGACGAGCGGGGGCAGGGTCGTCCAGCGGGTGCGCGGGGCGCGGTTGGCCAAGAGCCTCCTGATCAACGGCGGCGAGAGCGGGACGACGATCCCCCCCTCCCACTCCGCGATCGTCTTCATGGACGTGACCTTCCCGCGGACGGCGACGCTCCCGCGGGCCCTGCGCCACCGCTTCGCCACCACCAACCTGTTGCGGAAGACCCCGAAGGACGATCACCGGGGCGTCCCGATCCCGGTGGGGAGCAGCACGCCTCGGACGATCACCTTCACCGGCGCGGGCACGACGGTGAGCACGCGGCGCGCGATCCGGATCGCCGCGCCGCTCCAGGGCCAGGGCTGGCTGGTGGGCAACGGCTGCTGCTTCCCGATCAACGCCCATCGCGGGACGGCCAACACGATCGACGGCACCACCTACATCGCGGAGCGTTTCGCGATCGACTTCGTCCGCCTCGACCAGGCGCACCGGCTGTACATCGGGCCGGTGGACCAGCTGACCAGCTACCCCTATTTCGGCGACCCGATCCACTCGGTGGCCGACGGCGTCGTGGTCCGCACCCAGGACGGGCTGCCCGAGGAGACGCCCGGCGCAAACCCCCCGGGCGCAACGGTGCAGACCGCCGGCGGCAACTACATCGTCGTCCGCATCGCCAAGGGCCAGTACGCCTTCTACGCGCACCTCCAGCCCGGCAGCCTCCGGGTGAAGGTGGGCGACCGCGTCGCGCGCGGCCAGATCATCGGCCTCCTGGGCAACACCGGCAACACCGACGCGCCGCACCTGCACTTCCACGTGATGGACGGGCCGTCCCCGCTCGCGTCGGACGGGCTGCCCTTCGTCTTCACGTCGTTCACCGGCCAGGGCGTCGTCACCGACCTGGGCCCGGTCTTCGCCGGGCAGATGGCGCCGATGAACGAGAGCGCGCTGGTGGGCGGGCACGTCAACGAGCTGCCCCTCGACAACCAGGTGATCACCTTCCCCGGAGGCTGATTCGCGAGCGTCCGGCACGGCCCTCGGCCGTGCCGGACACCGCCGCGCTCAGGAGGCGGTTCTCGCGAGGGCGGCCAGGGCGGCGGAGGCGCCATGGCAGTCGTAGAGGCCGGCGGGCGCGCTGGAGTCGACCGTCGATTGATCGACGCACGCGCTGGCGACCGCGTTCATGGCCGTCGTCGCGCCGACGCGGCCGTCGGAGAAGCCGCCTCCGGAGGACGAGCCGGTGAGGACCCAGCGGATCCTGCCGCCGGCCACCGCGTCGGCGACCCAGCTGACGCTGACCTCGCTCTCGCTGCCCGAGAACCCGCCCAGGCCGGCCACGTCGTCTCCCGACGAGATGATCGCCGTCGCCGCGCCCGACTGGCTCGCGGTGACGAGCGTGCCGCCGCCGTTGGCCGCCACGTACGCGGCCGCGGTGGTGAGCGAGGCGTCGTTCCCGCCGAAGCCGCCGCCCGCTCCCCCGCCCGGACCGCCGGTCGTGCCGCCGGGCGCGACTCCGCCGGGGATCCCGGTGGGCGGGGTCATCCCGCCCGCACCCATGGCGCCGGCGCCCATGCGGCCGCCGCCGCCCGGACCGCCGCCGAAGCCCGTGGTCTCGGGGCCCCCGGCCGGGAAGGTGCCGCTGGTCGCGTGCCCGAGGGTCTGGAACGACCAGCTCACGGGGACGATCATCAGCACGCTCACCCCGGCGATCAGCCCGGCGTGGCGGATCCGGTCGGTCTCCCCGAGCGCCAGCGCGAGGATGCCGGCCATCCCGGTGATGAGGATCGCGGGCGCGATCCAGCCCGGCTGGCCGGCCGTGTTGTGGAGCACGATCAGCTCGCTGAGGAGCCCCGCACCGATCGCGAGGGGGGCGAGCGTGCGGAGCAGGCTCCGCTCCTGGAGCACCTGGCCGACCGTGCCGCCCACGAGCGCGGCGGTGAACGGTGCGAGCAGCGACACGTAGTAGGGGTGGAAGATCCCGCTGGCCACGCTGAAGGCGATCGCGGGGACGAGGAAGGCGCCGCCCACGGCCAGGATCCAGCCGCTGCGGGCGTCCGAGCGCCGCAGCCGGCTCGCGACGGCGATGCCGACGCCGCCGACGACGGCCATGCCGATCAGCCAGCCGGCCTGACCGCCGAGGCTCGCGTTGAGCAGGCGCAGCGGCCCGGTCTCGCCGCCGAAGAAGCCGCCCCCGCCGCCGGTGCCTGTGGGAGCGCCGGCCTGGCCGTCGATCCGCCCGAGGCCGTTGTAGCCGAGCATCAGCGACCAGATGCTGTTGTCGCCGGTCCCCGAGATCCAGGGCCGGTCGGAGGCGGGCGTGAGCCACATGAGCAGCGGCCAGGCGGCGCCCACGGCGACCATCGCGCCGCCGGCGGCGAGCATCGAGCGCAGCGCCGCCATGCGCCCGCGCGGCGCGACCCACATCCAGGCCGCGACGAGGCCCGGCAGGATGAGGAGCGCCGCCGCCATCTTCGTCTCGAAGCCGAGCCCCACGCAGACGCCGGCCCACACGAGCCAGCGGGTGCGGCCGTCCTCCAGGGCCCGCACCGTGAACCAGAGCGCGGCCGTGCTGCACAGCACGAGGAGGGCGTCGGGGTTGTTGTGGCGCGACACCGCCACGGCGATCGGCGTCGTGGCCATCGCGAGGCCGGCGACCGATCCGGCGATCCGGCCCCAGCGGCGCCGGGTGAGGTCGTAGACGAGCACCACGCTCACCACACCCATCAGCGCCTGGGGGACCAGGATGCTGAGCGAGTCGAACCCGAAGACCCTCACCGAGAGCGCCTGCACCCAGAGCGCGAGCGGGGGCTTGTCCACCGTCATCACGCCGCTCGCGTCGAACGACCCGTAGAGGAAGTCGTGCCAGCTGGTGCTCATCGAGCGCACCGCGGCCGCGTAGTAGGTGTTCGCCCACCCGTTCTGCGAGAGCGCCCACAGGTTGAGCAGGGCGGCGAGCGCGACGAGGCCGATCGACCTCCGGGTGGGGCCGACGGAGCGACCGCGCCCGGCCGGCCAGGCGCTCCCGCAGCGCTCCCCGGTGCGAGAGCGGCTCGCGTGCGGTCGTGGACATCGGGGAGCCTCCTGGTGGGTGGACGGGCACCGTCACTGTCGGCCGCCGGCCTCGGAGGCGCCGCACAGAGACCTGAGGAGTTCCTGAGAGCCGCTCGCCCGCCCGATCCACACACCCGCCGATGAGCTTCGCCGCCGCGACCGGTCATAGGGTTGACGGACACGTTTGCTTTTGGAGAGGAGAGACGTGACACGCGACAACCTCGCGATCGAGGCCTCCGGCCTCGTGAAGTCGTTCGGATCGACGCGCGCGGTGGACGGGGTCGACCTGGCCGTGCGCAGCGGCACCGTCTACGGCGTGCTGGGACCGAACGGCGCGGGCAAGACGACCACCATCCGCATGCTCGCCACACTGCTGCGCCCCGACGCGGGCTCGGCCCGGGTGCTGGGGCACGACATCGTCACGGAGGCCGACGCCGTGCGCGCCTCGGTGAGCCTGACGGGCCAGCTGGCCTCCGTGGACGAGGACCTCACCGGGCGCGAGAACCTGGTGATGATCGCCCGGCTGCTGGGGCTGCGGCGCCCGGACGCGCGGACCCGGACGACCGAGCTGATCGGGGCCTTCGGCCTCGACGACGCCGCCAACCGCCTGGTGAAGACCTACTCCGGCGGCATGCGCCGGAGGCTCGACATCGCGGCGAGCATCGTGGTGACGCCGCGGCTGATGTTCCTCGACGAGCCCACCACCGGCCTCGACCCCCGCTCGCGCAACCAGGTGTGGGACATCGTCCGCGCCCTCGCCGCCGCGGGCACCACCATCCTGCTCTGCACCCAGTACCTCGACGAGGCCGACCAGCTGGCCGACCGGATCGCGGTGATCGACCACGGCACGGTCATCGCGGAGGGCACGCCGGGCCAGCTGAAGAAGTCGGTCGGCGGCGGGACGCTGCACGTGCGGCTGCTCGATCCCGACGACCGCCCGACGCGCCGAGGAGGTGCTGGTGGGGGCGCTCGACGAGGCGCACCGGGAGCCGGATCCGACGGCCCTGTCGGCCCCCTGCTCGGACGCCGACAGGGCCGCGGCGAGCCTCGCCGAGCTGACGCGCCGGGGGATCGGGATCGCGGACTTCTCGCTGGGACAGCCGAGCCTGGACGAGGTCTTCCTGGCGCTCACCGGCCACCCCGCCGACGACGATCCGGCCGACGGGACGACGAGAAGGGACGAGGCGGCATGAGCGACGCCCAGATCACGAACGCGCGCGACGACGCGGCCCTGGAGGATGCCGCGCTCGCCACGGCGCTCTCGACGTCGCCGCGCCCGGGGCCGCCGAGCCCGGTCTCAGCCGTCCTGACCTTCGGCTGGCGCGGGATGCTGAAGATCCGGCACGTGCCCGAGCAGCTGATCGACGTGACGCTCACGCCGGTCCTGTTCACCCTGCTGTTCACCTACATGTACGGCGGGGCCATCTCGGGGTCCACCGAGGAGTACCTGCAGTACCTCCTCCCCGGCGTCCTGGTGATGTCGATCCTGTTCACCACCGTCTACTCCGGGGTCGCGCTCAACACGGACATGACCAAGGGCGTGGTCGACCGCTTCCGGTCGCTGCCCACGTGGCGCCCCGCGCCGCTGGTGGGCGCCGTGCTCGGCGACGTGCTGCGCTACCTGGTGGCGGGCACGGTGGTCGTCATCGTCGGGCTCGTGCTCGGCTACCGGCCCGACGCCGGCGCCGAGGGCGTCGTCTGGGCGATGCTGCGTCGTCGTCGCGTTCGCCTTCGGCCTCTCGTGGGTCTTCACGACCGTCGGGCTGCTGATGCGGGCGCCCAACGCCGTCATGAACACCGGCTTCATGGCGCTCTTCCCGCTCGTGTTCGTGAGCAACGGCTTCGTCGAGCCCGACACCCTGCCCGGCCCGCTGGAGACGGTGGTCGACCTCAACCCCATCTCGCACGTGATCACCGCGGCCCGCGGCCTGATGGACGGCACCGCGTCGGCCGGCGACGTCGGGCTGGTGCTCGCGGAGGCCGTCGTGCTCACCCTGATCTTCGCGCCGCTCACGACCCGGCTGTACCGCACCCGCGCCTGAGCCCGCCCCCGGGGCTGCGGATACCCCGTAGCCCCGGCCGGGACGGGCACGGATGCCACCGCGGCGCCCACGGGCCGAGCATGGGTCACCGCGACGAGAGGGACCGACATGGCTGTGGACGACAGGACCGGCACGCAGCAGGCTTCGCCGCCGCGCTGCCACGAGTGCGGCGCCAAGCACGCCAGCGCCGAGGAGGCCAACGAGGAGGTCACCCACTGCGAGTGGTGCGGCGCGGAGTACCCCGTCCCCGACGAGGACTGAGGTGACGGCGGGGGCGGCGATCGAGGCCGAGGGCCTCACCAAGACCTACCGCGGGAGGCGCCCGCGGCGTCGAGGACCTCACCTTCCGGATCGCCAACGGCGAGGTGTTCGGCTTCCTCGGGCCCAACGGGGCGGGCAAGTCGACGACCATCCGGATGATGCTCGACCTGATCCGCCCCACCTCGGGCCGACTCACGATCCTCGGGCGCGACGCGCGCCGGGACGGCCCCGCGATCCGGGCGCGGATGGGATACGTGCCGGGCGACCTGCGCGCTCTACCCGCGCATGACCGCCCGCGATCTGGTCGGCTACTTCGCCCACCTGCGCCGGATGGACGGACACCGGCGACGCCGACGCCCTCGCCGGCCGGCTGGAGCTCGACCTCGACCGCCCGCTGCGCGCGCTGTCGCGCGGCAACCGCCAGAAGGTCGGTCTGGTGCAGGCCTTCATGCACCGCCCCGATCTGCTCGTGCTCGACGAGCCGACCAGCGGCCTCGACCCCCTGGTGCAGCAGGCGTTCGCGGCGCTCGCGCGCGAGACCGCCGACCGCGGCGGGCACCGTCTTCCTCAGCTCCCACGTGCTCTCGGAGGTGCAGCACGTCGCCGATCGCGTCGGCGTCGTGCGCGAGGGGCGCCTGGAGCTCATCGAGACGGTCGAGTCGCTGCGCGCCCGGGCGCCGCAGCGGGTGGAGGTCACGTTCGCCGCGCCCCCCCGGCGGACGGGGCCTGGACGGCGTCCCCGGCGTCCGCGAGCTCGAGCGCCACGGCGCGGTGCGTCCTGATGGCCCTCGAGGGCTCCGTCGACGCGCTGGTGAAGCGCCTCGCCGCACTTCGAGGTGCTGGCCATCGACAGCCACGAGGCCGACCTCGAGGACGTCTTCCTCGGCCTCTACCGATCCGAGGCGCCGCGATGCGGCTAGGTCTGCTGACGGCCTCGCTCTGCGACCTGCGCCGCGGCTTCGGCTGGTGGGTCGCTCGGCCTCGTCGGGCATGGTCGCGCTGCAGGTCTCGGTCTACCCGACGGTGCGCGACGACAGCGGCTTCGCCGACCTCACGAGAACTACCCGCGAGGTCCTCAAGGAGCTGTTCGGCTTCGGCGGCGCCGAGTTCGACTACACCTCGCCGGCCGGCTATCTCGGCATCGAGCTCTTCTCGCTCATGGTGCCGCTGCTGCTCATCATCGCGGCGGTCGCCACGGGCGCCGCGGCGATCGCCGGCGAGGAGGAGCGCGGCACGCTCGACCTGCTGCTGTCGCTGCCGCTCACCCGGCGCCGGGTCACGGCCGAGAAGCTCGGCGCGATGGCCGCTCGAGGTGATCGGGCTGGGCCTCGTGCTGCTGGTCGCGCTGTGGATCGGCGCGCGCGTCATCGACATGGAGCGTCTCGCTCGCCCACCTCGCCGCCGCCACGGTCGGGGCGGTGCTGCTGGCCATGGGCTTCGGCGCCATCGCGCTGTTCCTCGGGGCCGCCACCGGCAGCCGCGGGGTCGCCGTCGGCGTGTCGGCGGCCCTCGCCGTGGCGGCCTACCTGGTCAACTCCCTGGCCGGCGCTGGTCTCGCAGCTGGAGACGGCGCAGCGGTTCACGCCCTTCTACCACTACTCGTCGCCCGACCCGCTGCGGAACGGCTTCTCCGGAGGGCACACGGCCGCGCTGCTCGTCGTGGTCGTCGTCGCCTCCGTCGCCGCGCTGGTCGTGGTCGACCGGCGTGACCTCGGCTCCTGAGCCGGCCGCGGCGCCCGAGCCCGGGCCGGCCCGAGCGGCCTGAGCGAGCGGGAGGCCGCCCGCCGCCTCCTGGCCCACGGCCCGAACGCCCTGGTGCGCCACGCGCGGCCCGGGCGCGCTCGCCGAGATCGTCCGCCAGCTCGTGCACCCGCTGGCCCTGCTGCTGTGGGCCGCCGCCGCCCTCGCGCTGGTGGCCGGCACGACGGCGCTCGCCGTCGCGATCGTCGTGGTGGTCGTGCTGAACGCGCTCGTCGCCTTCCTGCAGGAGCGCCACGCCGAGCGGGCGGTCGAGGCGCTGCGGCGCTTCATCCCCGCGACGGTCACGGTGGTACGCGACGGGCGCGAGCGGGAGGTGGACGCCGCCACCCTGGTGCCCGGCGACCTGATCGCGGTGGAGCGAGGGCGACCGGGTCAGCGCCGACGCCCGCCTGGTGTCCGGGGCGCTCGAGCTCGACATGTCCACCCTGACCGGCGAGTCCGCCCCGGTCGAGCGCCAGGCGGGGGCCGCCGGCGCCGGCCCGGCGCGGACGGCGCGCTGGAGGCCCCCGACCTCATCTTCTCGGGCACCGGCTGCCTGGCGGGCGAGGCCCGCGCGGTGGTGCTCGCCGACCGGGATGCGCACCGAGATCGGGCGCATCGCCGCCCTCTCGCAGCGGCGGGGCCGCGAGGAGAGCCCGCTCGAGGGCCAGGTGCGCCGGGTCGCCTGGCTGATCGCGATCGTCGCGGTCTCGATGGGCCTCGTCGTTCCTGGCCGCTCGGGGTCGCTGGTCGCGGGCCTGCCGCTCGGCCGACGCCATCGCCTTCGCGATCGGCCTCATCGTGGCCAACGTGCCCGGAGGGGCTGCTGCCCACGATCACGCTCGCGCTGGCCGTCGGGCGTGCGCGTGCTGAGCCGCCGCGGGGCCGTGGTCAAGCGCCTGAGCGCCGTCGAGACGCTCGGCTGCACGACGGTGATCTGCACGGACAAGACGGGCACGCTCACCCAGAACCGCATGACCCTGGCCGAGACCTGGGACCCGCGCGGCCCGGACGCCGGCCGGCGCGTCGCTGGCGCTCGCCGCCCGCTGCACCACGGTGCAGGCGGTCGGCGACGGCGGCGGTCTGGCCGGCGACCCCACCGAGGTCGCGCTGGTGCGAGGCGGCGGTCGCGGCCGGCGCTGCGCGCCGCCCCGGCCGACCGCGACGGCGCCGCGGCGGCGCCTGTTCCACTTCGACCCCGCGCTGCGGCTGATGACCACCGTGGACGCGCGCGACGGGGGCCTCGCCGCGACGGTCAAGGGCGCCCCGGAGGACGTGCTGCGCGCTGCGTCGCGGTCGCGTCGCCGGCGGGCCCGGTGCCGCTGACGGCCGAGGCCGGGCCGCGGCGCACGGCAGGCCGACGCCTCGCCGAGCGCGGCCTGCGCGTGCTCGCGGTCGCCGAGCGCGCGACTCTCGGACGGGGCCGCTGCCCGAGCGCCGGGAGGACGCGGAGCGCGACCTCGAGCTTCGTCGGCCTGGTCGCGCTGGTGGACCCTCCCGCGCGGAGACCGTCGCCGGCGCGGTCGCGCTCTGCCACGCAGGCCGGCATCCCGATCATCGTGGTCACCGGCGACAACGGCCGCACGGCTCGCGCGGTGGCCCGGGCCGTGGGGATCGTGCGCGGCGAGCCGCGCATCGTCACCGGCGCCGGAGCTCGACGCCACTCGGCGACCCGGAGCTCGACGCGCTCATCCGCGAGCGAGCCCGAGCTGATCTTCGCCCGCTCCTCGCCCGAGGCCAAGCTGCGCATCGCCGACGCCCTGCGGGCGGAGGGTCACGTCGTCGCGATGACCGGCGACGGGGTCAACGACGCCCCGGCCCTGCGGCGCGCCGACATCGGCGTCGCGATGGGCCTCTCAGGCACCGAGGTGGCGCGCGAGGCCGCCACCATGGTGCTCACCGACGACGACTTCGCGACCATCGTCGCCGCGGTGGAGGAGGGGCGCCGCGTCTTCGACAACGTGCGCAAGTTCGTCCTCTACATCTTCGCCCACGCGATGCCGGAGGCGATCCCGTTCCTCGTCTTCGCGCTCTCGGGCGGCGCGGTCCCGCTGCCGCTGACCGTGATGCAGATCCTCGCGATCGACCTCGGCACGGAGACGCTGCCCGCCCTGGCTCTCGGCCGCGAGCCGGCCGAGCCGGGCATCATGCACCGCCCCCCGCGGCCGCGCAGCAGCGGCGTGGTCGACCGCGAGATGCTGATGCGCGCCTGGGTGTGGATGGGGCTGCTGTCGGCCGGCGCTCGTGCTGACGGGCTTCTTCGCCGTGCTGCTCCAGGCCGGCTGGGGCCCGGGCGACGACGTCGCCGAGGGCGCGCCGCTGCACGACGCCTACCTGCAGGCCACCACGATGAGCTTCCTCGGCATCGTCGCCTGCCAGGTGGGCACGGCCGTCGCGGCGCGCACCGAGACGGGCGTCCTTGCGCGAGGTGGGCGTGTTCTCCAACCCGCTCCTCCTGTGGGGCATCGCCTTCGAGCTGGTCTTCTCGGCGGCGATCGTCGCGATCCCGCTGCTCCAGCCGCTCTTCGGCACCGCGCGCGCCGCCGGCGTGGAGCCTCGCCCTGCTGCTGCCCTTCCCGTTCATCGTCTGGGGCGCCGACGAGCTGCGCCGCGCGGTGCGGCGGCGCGCCGGCTGAGCCCACCCCGCGCCCCTACTCCACCACGCGCAGCGTCGAGGGGACGTCCATGCGCCGCAGGCGCCGCCCGCCCAGCAGCGGCGCGGCGGCGACCGCGACGACCCCCACCAGGACGGCGGTGGCGAGCGTGCCGGTGGAGATGGTCGATCGCCGACGCCGAGCTCCGGGAAGACCTCGCGCGAGAGCGTCCCGAGCACCCAGCTCAGCACGCCGATCCCGGCGGCGATGCCGACGGCCGTCGCGAGCACCCCGACGATCGCGCTCTCGAGCACCGACTGGCCCGAGCACGCGCCGGGCGGGGACTCCGAAGGCGAGCATCGTGGCCTGCTCGCGGGCGCGCTCCTCGCCGCTGATCGTGGTGTGTTGAAGGCGATCAGCAGGGTGATCGCCAGCACGACGGCCTGGGCGAAGCGCAGGATGTCGAGGAACTCCTCCAGCCGCTCGGCCGCCGCGTCGGCTCCGGCCGCGGCGGGCTGCACCGAGACGATCCCGGGGCGGCCGAACAGCGCCCGCTGCACGTCCGCCGGATCCGCGCCCGGCGGCGGGCTGGATCTCGAGGGCGTTCGCCATGCCGGCCAGCCCCATCAGCGAGGCCTGGCCGAGGTCCATGTACGCGGTGAAGCGGTAGGGGCTCGGGTTGATGGCGGCCACGACCACCGGCGTCGTCCGGGTGCCGAAGGTCTCGGTGCCCGTGCGGACCGGATGGGTCAGGGCCACCCGGTCGCCGATCCCGACGCCCAGGTCGCGGGCGGCCACCCACGATAGGACGATCCCGGGCCGCCCGGTCGGGAACCGCCCCTCGCTCACGCGCGGCCGCCAGACCGTGCCCGCCGGATCGACGAGGTCGAGCTGGACGTCGAATCGACGGCCGCCGTGGGCGACGGACGACGCCAGCCGCAGCCCCGGATCCGCCCGCGCGATGGGCGACCCGGCGGACGGCGCGGCGAGGCTCAGCGCGCGCACCGGCACGGGCGCCTGCAGCACGGCGGTCATCCGGTCAGGGCTGCCGGCGAGCGCCTCCTCGCGCGTCTGGTCCAAGGACACGCCGAAGGAGTCGAAGACTCCGCCGAGCGCTACGACGACCGAGATCACGGCCCCGATCGCGAGCACGCTCATGAGGGTCCGGCGGGGTGTGCGCACGACGTTGCGCACAGGCATCCTGCCCAGGCTCCCCCCGGGCAGAGGCAGCCGGCGCACGAGGCGGGCGAGCCCGCTGCCGCCCGCGGCGCGGGGGCCGACCCGGATGGCCTCGACGGGGGTGACCCGCACCCCCCGCCACACGGGGTAGATGCTGGCGAGAAGGGGGATGGCGAGGCCCAGCGCCGCGCCGCGTGCGAACACCGCGGGCTGGAAGGGAGTGCGAAGGATCGGCAGCGGCGCCAGGCTCTCGATCACGGGACGCAGCAGCATCGCGACGCCCAGGCCCACGATCACGCCCAGCGCCACGCCCACGACCGCGACCTCCACGCCGAAGAGCAGCGGGCGCACGGCGAGCGTGCGGGGCGGCACTCCGAGCGCCATGCCGACGCCGATCTCCCTGCGCTGCGACTCGACCACCCGGCTGATCAGGTTGAACGCCGCCAGCGCGGCGCCCCCCAGCAGGAGCCAGGCGAAGACGTTGATGAAGCGCTGGTCGTTCTTCGCGTCGGCGTAGGTGAGGCGGTGGGCGTCCTCCTGCGCTCCGCGCGTGACGGAGGCCCCGACCCCGGGCAGCATCCGCGCGCGGGCCGCCTGGAGGCTGCGCCCAATCGCCGCGGCGTCGGCGCCCGGCGCAAGCCGGAGCACCAGCTCGTTGACCCTGCCCCTCATCCCGGACAGGCCCTGCACGCTCGACAGGGGCATGAAGAGGACGGCGAAGTTGGCCTCGGCGCCGAAGCCCGCGCCGGGGGTGGTGACCACGAAGTACTCGGGCTGGCGGCCCTGGCCCACGTAGCGGACGGCGCGCTCCCCCGAGATGCTGACCACGCCCCGCGCCGAGAGCGCGTAGTGCTCCGCGAAGTTGGCCTCGAGGACCGCGACCGGACGGCCGGCGTCCCGCGGTTCCAGACCCCGGCCCCGCGTGATCGCCGTGGCGTTGACCGGCGGCCCGCCGAGGGGGGCCCCGACCAGCCGCCCCGGCACCAGCACGGTGGATCCTCCCCGCGAGGCGTCGACCTGGGCCGGCACCACAAGGCGCTCCTGCGCCGCGGAGACCTCGGCGGCCTCGGGAATCGCGGCCGCGAGCCGCTCCAGCGAGCCGGCCGGGACCGCGCTCCCCTCGGTCAGGGCCAGCCGCAGGTCGTGGAACCCCAGGCGCCCGAAGCTGGCGTCGGCCGACCCGTCGCGCCAGATCTGGACGCTGCCGAGGCCCGCCGCCATCCCGGTCGCGAGGGCGATCACCAGGGCAAGGGCGATCACGAGCATCCAGCGCGCGCGCAGGTCGCGCCCAGACCACCTCAACCACAGGGTGGGCCCGGGCACCCCTCACCACCTCAGGTCGGAGATGTCCGCGCGGCCGCCGGACGGCGGCCCGTCGCGAACGACCCTGCCGCTCGAGAGCTCGATCACCCGGTCGGCGACGCGCGAGATCTCGCGGTTGTGCGTGACCACGAGTACCGCGGTCCCGGCGGTGAGCGTCTGCTCGTGCAGCAGCTCGAGGATCTGCACACCGGTCCGGAAGTCCAGCTCGCCGGTGGGCTCGTCGGCAAGCATGACCGGGTTGCCCGTCGCGAGCGCCCGTGCGATCGCCACCCGCTGCTGCTCGCCCCCCGACAGCTCGTGGGGGAAGTGGGGCATGCGCGCCTCGAGCCCGACGCGCTCGAGCATCCGCTCCGCGATCCTCGGGTCCTTCCCGCGACCCGCGACGTCGGCGCCGAACTGGACGTTCTCCAACGCCGACAGCCCGGGGAACAGGTTGAACGTCTGGAAGATGAAGCTGACCCCGCGGCGCCGGAAGGCGGACAGCGCCCCGCGGGACGCGCCGGTGATGTCCGTGCCTCCGACCACGATCCGCCCCTCGGTGGGCGAGTCGAGGGCGCCGATGAGGTTGAGAAGCGTCGTCTTGCCGCTGCCGGAGGGCCCCAGCACCACGACGAACTCGCCTCCGTCGATGGCCAGGTCGATGTCCTCGAGGGCGCTGACCGTGGACTCGCCCACGCGGTAGCGCCGCGCGACCCCCTCGAGCGCGATCAGGTGGCTGGCGGCCCCGGCGGACCCGTCGGCGACCCCGCGAGCCGGCGCGTGGGCCGCATCGTCCATGGCGCCAATCTCCCGCGCGCGTCGGCCGGGTGCCACCGGGGCGCACCGGACTGAGCGTGCGGACATCCCGCGCCGCCGTTCCGGTGCCACGCCGATACGCCGGGCCGCCGGCCGGGCGACGATCGTCACCCGATATCGGAGGCAGACATGATCGTGCTCGTGGCGCGTTACCGGGTGAGGGACCTCGATCGCTTCCTCACCGTCTTCGAGGGCTTCGAGGCCGGCCGGCGGGCGGGCGGCTCCACGGGCCACCGGCTGCTGGGATCGCCGGCGGAGCCAACGAGCGTCGTCGCCCTGATCGACTTCGCGTCGCGACAGGAGGCCGAGGCGTTCGCCGCCGGCGCGGAGCGCCTCGCCGCCCTGGAGGAGGCGGGGGTCGTCGCGCGCGAGGACGAGTTCCTCGAGGACATCGGGCGATGAGGGGCGTGCCGTGCTGAGCTTCCCCGGGGTGCGCGCGGATCGCGCCGAGCGCCTGCGTGCGCTCGCCGACGTCGGCTGCGCGGTGACGCTGGAACGCGAGACCGGCGGCGAGGAGCGCTGCATCGTCGCCTCGGACCGGCGGCGTGTGATCGGGACGGGCGCCACGCCCGACGACGCGGCCGCGGACGCCCTGTCCCAGTGGGGAGCCGACCCGGCCTGAGCGCCGCCGCCCCCGCCGCGGATGTCGCGGCGGGGGACGTCGGGCATCAGCCGCCGGAGCCGACCTCCACGACGCGCGGCTCCGGAGCCGCCACCTTGGGGATGGTGATCTTGAGGACGCCGTAGGCGACCCCCGCGTGGATCTCGTCCTCGCTCACGCCGGGCGGGAGCGTAAAGCGCCGCTCGAAGCCCCCGTAGGTGCGCTCGAGCCGGTGGAAGCGCTGCTGGTGGATCTCCTCCTCCAACCGGCGCTCGCCCGAGATGCGCAGGACGCCGTTCTGGACGGTGATGTGGATGTCCTCGTCCTTGACCCCCGGCAGTTCGGCCGTGATCACGATCGCGTCGTCGAGCTCGATGACGTCGCTGGAGGGCGACCACCGCTGCGGCAGCGTGCTCCCCGCGCCCGCCTGGCCCATGAGCCGGCTGAACTCGGCCCGCATCGACGCGACGTCCCCCATCGGATCCCATCGGATGATGTCGGTCAGCATGTCTCCTCCTGGTTGCGACCTGCACCGACCGTAGGCCGCGGCGACGAGAGAGGGCGTCCGGGCGGACCCCGATCGTGGGTGCGGGTACTAGGAGGGGCGCGTCACCGCCGACACCTGGACGTCGTCCAGCTGGAGGTCGCCGTTGGCCGTCGCCCAGGCCACGTCCGCGGCGTCGCGGCCGGTGGCGATGCGGACGAGCGTCTCGACGGGGGCGAGGCCGGTGACGTCCACGATCCGCCAGGCGGTGCCGTCGTGCGCCTCGAGGAGGGCGTGGAAGTCGGGCGGATCGAGGAACGGCGCGTACGCGGCCACCACGCGCGCCGGCACCTCCAGCGCGCGCAGGAAGCTGACCCCGAGATGGGCCATGTCGCGGCACACCCCCCGGCGCGCGAGCAGGGTCTCGTCGGCGGTCGTGAGCGCGTCGCTGACGCCGGGCTGGTAGGCGACGCGCTCCCGGATCCAGTCGCCGACCGCGGGGATGAGCGCCCGGGTACGCGGTATCTCCCCGAAGGACGCGTCGGCCGTGGGCGCCAGGGCGTCCGAGGTGGCGTAGCGGCTGGGGAGGATCCACGGGAGCAGGTCGAAGGCCAGCTCCGACGCCTCGGGCAGCGGCGCGTCGTCGCGCGGGCACACCCGCTCGGCGCCGTCCACCTCCACGGTGGCCCGGTAGCGCACCCTCACGTCGCCGCCGTCGGTGTGCACACGCAGCGGGCGGGTGCCGAGCGCGTCGCTCGGGCCCTCCTCGATCCGCGCGCCGTCGGCGGTGAGCTCCTCGTCGATCCGCGACTGATCGGCCGCGTCGGCGGCGCGCACCAGGAGCAGGGCGCTGCCGGCCCCGTCCGCGGACCAGGACATCACCGACTCCACCTCGACACGGGCACCAGACATCTCCGCCTCCGAGCGTGCTGGTTGCCCCCCGGAGGCAGTGTCTCAAACCCGAAGCGCGGCTAGGAGGGCTCCGGCCGGGGTTGGGGGGCGCCCACCGCGCACGGCGTCGCGCCCGGGGTGGACGACCTCGCCGTGCACGCCCGCCGGGACGGCGTCGGGCTCCTCGAGGGCCACGGCGAGCGCCGCGCAGGCCACCTCGAGCTGCTCATCCTCCGGATCGCGGGTGGTGAGCCGCTGCGCCCACATCCCCGGCCAGGAGAGGAACTCCAGGCGCCCGTGCGCGTGCAGGGAGGCCTGGCGCTGGATCTCGAAGGCGATGGCCGTGACGACCGGCGCGAGCACGATCCGGGTCGCGATCAGGGCGAAGTAGTTGAACCAGCCGGTGATGGCGAGCACGGCGCCGTAGACGACGATCGAGACGAACGCCGAGACCACCAGGAACGAGGTGCCGCAGCGCGGATGGAAGCGGCTGAAACCGGCCGCCGCGGCGGCGGTGAGCGGCGCCCCGACTCGTGCGTCGCGATCGCCTTGTGCTCGGCGCCGTGGTACTTGAGGATCTTGCGGAAGGGGCGCAGGAGGCTGAGGAACAGGAGCGTCCCGAGCAGCAGCGCGAGTCGGATCGCGGCGTCGGCCACGATGAACGCGCCGCCGGTCAGCCCCGCCTGCTTGGCGATCACGACGGGCCGATGCGGAACGCGGCGATCTGGATGGCCGCGCCGAGGACGGCGCCGACGCCGATCGCCACCTTGCCCCAGAGGCCGATCGACTCCTCCTCCTCCTCGAGCGGGCTCGGGCTCGCCATCCGGGCGGACCTCCTCCCAGCGCAGGCGCTCGCTGATCGACATCGCCTTCTGCCCGGTCGTGACCGCGCGAGCGGATCGAGACCACACCGCGCATCAGCGGCCAGCGGGCCCAGCGCCCGGTGGGCGGCGTCGACGTCGAAGGCCTCGGTGACGATCGTCGCCGTCCTCCTCGCGGCGGACGGCGATCGCCCACGCGCGAGCGCGTGCGCATCATCACCCCGCCGGGGAGGGCGCTGCCGCCGACCGAGTGCCGCGGCGCTCGATCGTCTTATCGCGTGAAATGCCCGTCGCCTCCCACGGGGCGGGTCACCCCTCCCATCGGCACCGCCGATCCGACAAGTGTAGACAACCGTCCGCAGGCGCTACCCGCGCTCGGGCCGCGCCCCGTCGGTCGCGGCGCGATCGGGGATCGTCACGGACAGCTCGACGAGCTGCGCCGGCCGGAGCCCCGCCACCTTGAGGGCCTCCTGCGCCAGGCGGCTCCCGTCGCGCGCGGCGTCGGCCATGCCCAGGCGGACGTCGATCCAGAAGGTCGCGCTGACCTCCAGCCCGTCGGCCCCGCAGTCGGTGGCGTCCACGCCCTCGATGCCGGGCATCGTCGCCAGGGCCGCCGACAGGCGCTCCGCGGCGTCGGCCCGCGAGCGGGTCGCTCGGAGGTCGCGCGGAACCGGACTCGGTAGGCGGACACCGCCGCAAGCCTACCCTCGGCACCCGGCGCTCCCACTCCATCGGCCGCCGCCCGAGTCGATGAGCTCGTCGAGCGCGTCGAGGGCCTCCACCACCTCGGCGGGCGGCACGTCCGCCCGCGCGAGCCACTCCCACAGCGGCCCGTCGTCCAGACGGCGCGTGAGCCCGATGCGCGTGCTCGGGCACGGCGTCGCCCATCGTCACGTGGGCGCGCGAGATCCCCCGGTGCGGCCCCAGCACCAGCGTGAGACGACCGCGCGCGTCGAGCAGATACGGCCCGGCGCCGTCGCTCAGGACCACCGCCAGCGTCACCTCGACCAGCAGGCAGTCCCAGCGCTCCGGCGCCACCCTCGCCATCGCCGTGGCCGCGGCCTGGGCCTCGGGGCGGGTGACGCCCGGAAAGCGCGCGATCCCGTCGGACGCCGCCAGCGCCCACCGCCGGCTGATGTCGCCGGAGCCGATGGGCGCCGACGGCGCGGCGACGATGTCCATGTCGTCCTCTGCAGGTGCGTCCCCCACACGGCCGACAATAGGGGGCTGGTGGATCCGGGCACTGCGGCCGATGAAGGGGAGAGCCCCTTCGCACCCGCCCGCGGGGGACGCCACGCCACGGAAGGCCGCCATGTCCACTCGCCGATCGCCCCGTCCCGCCCACGTCAACGTCGCCCGCGCGCTGCGCCTGCACGAGCGCTGGCTCGCCGGCGCCCGGGTCAACGCCCGCCGCGCGGGCTCCGACGCCACCGTGCTCACCGGCGCCGACCTCGCCGGCGTCGATCTGTCGCGCGCCGACCTGGACGGGCACGACCTGCGCGGGACCGACCTCGCCGGGGCGAACCTCGGCCGGGCGAGCCTGCGCGGCGCGGACCTGCGCGGGGCGCGGCTCGACGGCGCCGACCTGAGGCGCGCCGGTCTCGGCGGCGCCCGCCTGGACGGGGCGAGCATCCGCGACGCCCGCCTGGAGGAGGCGGCGCTGCTCGGGGCCTGCCTGCGCGACACCGACCTCAGCGGCTCGCGGATGGCGGGAGCCGCTCTCGACGGGGCGGACATGTGCGGGGCCAACCTCGCCAGCACCGACTGGAGCGGAGCGCTGGGACACCCCGGCGTCGCGCGCGCCGGGCGGCGCCCACCGCCTCTCGGGCGCGTCGCTGCGCGGCGCCGATCTGGCCGGCTTCGCCCTGGCGGGCGCCGACCTGACCGACGCCGACCTCGCCGGGGCGGACCTTCGCGGCACCGACCTGCGCGGCGCGTGCCTCTTCCGGGCCCGCCTCTGCGGCGCCCAGCTCGGCGGCGCCGGCCTGCGGGCGGCCGACCTCACCGGCGCCGACCTGACCGACGCCGACCTCACCCGCGCCGACCTGTCGGGCGCGGACCCGACCGGTGCGATCCTCGCCGGCGCCGACATGTGCGCCGTGGCCTTCGACGACCTCACCGGCGCGCTTCTCCAGGGCGCGCAACTGAGCGGCTTCAACCGCAGCGACAGCCACGGCCCATCGAGCTTCGGCACCGCGCCGGACCTGCGCGGCGCGGGACCTGCGGACCGCGAACCTCGCCGGCTTCGACCTCCGCAACGCCGACCTCCGCAACGCCGACCTGACCCGGGCCGCGCCTCCGCGGCGCCGACCTCTCCGGGGCCCGCCTGGAGGGCGCCGTGCTCGCCGGCGCCGACCTGACCCGCGCCCGCCTCAACGGCGCGCATCTCGCCGGCGCGCGTCTGCTGGCCTCGGTGCTGCGCGACGCCGACCTCACCGGCGCCGAGCTGCGCGGCTGCGACCTGACCGGCGCCGACCACACCGGCGCCCGCCTGGACGCCGACGCGCGGGAGCGGGCGCGGATACCCGTCCTGCGCGCCGTCGGCCAGGCGGCGTGACGCCCTAGAGGCCGTCGGACGCCTTCTTGATGGCGTCGCCGATGGCCTTCTTGAGGCCGTCGCCGACGGTCGGCGCCCAGCCCTTGGCCGCGACGGCGACCGCGGCGATGAGGAGGGTGACCATCACCACGACGCCGACGTACTCGACCGTCCCCTGGCCGCGCTGATCCTCCCGCGCGCGTTCGACCAACGTCACCGCCGCCGCGTGCAACCAGGCCGCGATCGCGTAGCTCATGTCCCGCCTCCCCTTCCGTGATGACCGTCGGCTGATCGTGCGCGCGGCGCCTGGGGCGCCGCGCCGCCGGGATGTGCCGTCGCCGGGACGCGACCGTCACGGCGTCCGTGCCCCCGCTCCGCCCGGGGGAGGGAGATGCCGGCCCGCGACGGCGCGGGCGATCCGCTTGCGCACGTATGCCTCGACGACGTCGATCAGCACGTCGGCGCCGGTCGCGCCGGCGTCGCGCGCGACGACCCTCATCGCCTGCCGCGGGGGCAGCGTCCGCACGTACTGCGCGTAGTCCCAGAGCTCGCCCGCGTGCGCGACCGGCCGCAGGGCGATGGCCGTCGGCGAGAGCGCCGCGGGGTCCGGGAGGGTCGTGAGGCCCCCGAGCGGATCGTCGCAGCAGCGCCCGGGCCCGCTCACGCAGCCGCGCGCGGGCACCGGCGTGGAACTCGCCCTCGGCCTCCCGCTCCAGCGCGACGGCGGCGGCGATGCCCCGGCCGACGGCGCGCAGCGCGCGGCCGATCGGCCGGTCGCCGCGCGTCTGCGCGCTCAGCCCGCGGTACGCCGCCGAGGGCGCCCCCGACCAGAGGCCGGGGTCGTAGCCCGCCCCGAGGGGGCGGGTGACCCGCTCGATGACCGGCGGCGGGGCGGCCGGCGGGCGGGCGTCGCGCAGGAGCAGAAGCGCGGTGGCGGCGACGAGGAGCGCGACCACCACCGTGATCGCCGACGCTCTCCACCGCCGCCTGGCCGTCCTGGTGCCGGGATCGCATGGGGCGACGCTAGGAGGGGACGGGCGGACGGCTCTGCACCGGATCGCGCGGAATCGGCGCCACCATGCGCCGGACGCCCGGCTACAATCGTCCGGGCGACATCAGCCCGAGTGCCCCTCGAAGGAGGCGACGATGACGGTCTTCTTGGACAGCCATCGCGAAGCAGGCCAACCGCCTGGCGACCGATGTCCAGCTGTCGCTCAAGCGCGCCCGCGTCGAGGGCGAGCGGCGCCTGCTGCAGCGCCAGCACCGCGCCGCCCTCGAGGAGCTGGGCGAGCGCACCTACGAGCAGGTCCGCGCCGGCGCAGATCCCGGAGGAGCCCGCTCGCCGCCGAGATCGCGGCCGTCGAGTCGAAGCTCATCGAGATCGAGGCGAAGGTCGCCGAGGTCGAGTCGCTGCGCGCCGACGAGGACGAGGAGAGGAGGGCGACGGCGACGCGACCGCGACCGCGACCGCCCCGGCGGACCCCTCGCGGGCGGCGTTCCCGATGGTCGACGCGACCGCCCGCCTCACCGGGCCCGGGCCCCGGCTGGGAGGCGGCCGAGCGCTTCTTCGGACCGTCCCCGCCGAAGGACTGAGGGTCTTCGCGGAGATCTCACGCGATCCGCGATGGACGTTGCATTTGTCACGTTGTCCGCCGGGCGCTCGGTGTATGCTTCCGCCGACGCCGGGCGGGCGCCGGGCGGCACTGGTCACGTAGTGCAGGGGGAGTCACCGGCGTGAGAGCCGAGTCCGATCTTCAGGGACATCACCGCTCCGAGACGCCCGCGTGCCACCGCTGCGGCCTTCCGCTCCTCGCCGAGGCGCGCTTCTGCCCCTACTGCGAGCGCTGGCTCGACGAGGGCGGCCTCCCGCGCCTGCTGTCGAAGCGCCGCGCCACCGCCGGCGAGCGACGGCGGCCGGCGCCTCGCCGGCGTGTCCGAGCGGCTGCTGCTGGTCATCGGGCTGACGTTGTTCACGCTGGTCGCCGCGGCGAGCATCGTCGCCGCAGTCGCCACCTGAGCCCGCCCCCACGACGGGGTCGTCGCGTCAATCCCCGCACCGCGAGCGCGTTGCTCGGGTCCAACCCGCAATGGAGGTCCTCGGCCGTGTCGAGCACCGAGAAGGAAGAGCTGTTCTCGGTCGGCGACGAGGTGACCGGCTCGTTCCGGTGCGCCGAGTGCGACCTGCTCGTCACCTCGCCGCGCGAGAACGACGGCATCCTGGTGCTGCCGCCTCTGCCCGCTCTGCGGCTCGGAGAGCTGGCGACAGGTCGGCTGACCGCCCGGGGCGCTCAGGCGCGGGTCGGTCGGCCCCAGGGCGTCGATGAGCTCCTCGACCGGGATGGCGACCAGCGTCTCGAAGGTCGCGCTGCCGCGGGCGGCGAGCTCGACCGTGAGCTTCGTGATGGTCAGCTCGTCGGGCGCCTCGACCACGCTCAGGAAGTCGTAGGCGCCGAGCAGGGCCCACTGCTTGACCACGCGCCCGCCGAGTCGCTCGATCTCGCGGTTCACCTCGAACAGGCGCTCCGGGGTCGTCGCCAGCGTCTGGAGGCCCTGGGGGCTCAGCGACGACAGGAGCAGGAAGGTCCGCATCGCGGCCGAGTCTACGCCCGCGCGGCGCCCGGCACACGGCGGCGGCCGCGACGGGCCGGGGTCTACACTCCCGCCGTGCCGGCCATTCATTCCGAGGTGAGCATGCTCCGAGACGACGACGCCACACCCAACGCCCTCCAGAAGGCGCTCTTGGAGTACGACGCGACCACGCTCGAGACCGCTCTGATCGAGTGGACCAAGGAGCACTGGAACATGGCCGCGCGCGCGATGGTCTACAACCGCACCGAGGCGGACAAGACGGTCGAGGGCGTGAGCGGCATCCGCAACGACGACGCCCGCCTGGCCCTCGAGGTGGCGGCCCGCGTCGCGATCTCGGAGCGCGAGCTCCTGTGCCGCGGCATCGCCGCCGTCCTGCCGGAGTGGCTCGAGACGACCTACGGCCTGCGCCCGCGGGGCAGCGCCGAGGCCTGATCGCCTAGGCGGGCTTCGTCCTCCACCGGGTAACCGGCGTCCTGCCACGCGGCCCAGCCGCCGACCAGGACGCCGACCCGGGAGCGGCCGTTGTCGAAGGCCCACATCGCGATCTTGAGGCTCGTCGCCTCGCCCGGGCGGTCGCAGTAGAAGACCAGCTCGCCGCCGGTGGGCAGCTCGGGCGACCTGGCGACTCGAACTCCATCGGGTCCACCCGCAGGGCGCCCTTCACCTGCGTGTCCGCCTCCCGGTAGCCGAGGTCGCGGACGTCGATCGGCTGCACCGCGTCGCCCATCTTGAAGGCGACCGCCAGGTCAGCCGGCTGCCAGCGCGATACGTCATCCCAGGCCATCAGCCCTCCAGGGTCGCGGAACGCGCGAAAGCTAGCACCCGCTCGGCCTCGTCCAGCGACTCCGCGCCGACGCGCTCCAGCACCCCGCGGGCGTAGGCCTCGCTGGCCGGCGTGCGGACGCCGGCGCGCAGCGCCCCGTTGAGGTACGCGACCCCGTTGCGCGGGCCGCTGCGCGCGCTCTCCACCGCCCGTCGCGCCAGGGCGTCGGGCTCCATGTCGGGGACGGGGAGGTTGCGCGGCAGGGACGCCGCGATGCACCAGGCGGTCGCCCGGCATCTCCACCTCGACGACGCCGCGGGCGCCCTCCAGCCCCTCGCGCTCGGCGAGCAGGTCGACCGCCGTGCCCCAGGTCCACGTCGTCGGCGAGCAGCAGCAGCGCGCCGTCCACCGGGCCGCCCGCGCTCGTGGGGCACGAGCACCGGCCCGCCGCCCCAGCGGCGGCGACGCGCGGCCGTACTCCACCGGGAAGGGCGTCCGGCAGGGCCGGACGCCCACCATCACGCGGCGCCAGCCCGGCCCCCGGCTCGTACAGCAGCGAGCCGTAGGCCAGGATCGCCAGCCGGCCGCTGCGGGACCGGCGACGGCCCCCATCGCGGGGCGTCTAGGCCACCAGCTCCAGCACGCGAGGCCGCGTGGCCCTTGGGCTTGACCTTGTAGAGGGCCTGCCGTCGAGCACGCCGTCGGGGCCGATGACGAAGGTGCTGCGCTCGATGCCCATGTAGGTGCGCCCGTACATCGACTTCTCCACCCAGACGCCGTAGGCCTCGGCGGCCGTGTGCTCGGGGTCGCTGAGCAGCGTGAAGGGCAGGTCGTACTTGTCGCGGAACTTGACGTGGCTCTTCAGCGGGTCCGGGCTCACGCCGATCACGCGCACGCCGGCGGCGTCGTAGTCCGCCGTGCTGTCGCGGAACTCGCAGGCCTGGGCGGTGCAGCCGGTCGTGTCGTCCTTGGGGTAGAAGTAGAGCGCGACGGTGGTGCCGCGCAGATCCGCGAGGCTGACGGTCGAGCCGTCGTCCGCCTGCAGTGAGAAGTCGGGGGCCGGTTGGCCCGCCTCGAGTCGCGCCATCGTGGAACCTCCGTGAGCTGGACGCCACGGAGGGTAGCGAGCCGCCGGCCGCGGGCGACGGCTACCATCGCGCGCGATGGATCGGTCCTCCTCCCGGATCGTCGGTCCGCCCCGCCGAGGTGGACGATGCGGAGGCCGTCGCCGCGGTCGTCCACCGACGCGCTGCGCGACAAGTACGCGCCCGGCCCTCGGCGACGCCGCGCTGCGCGGAATCGCCGCCCTCGCCCGCTGGGAGATCGAGGAGGTCCCGAACTCGCGCCACTGGGTGGCCGAGGTCGACGCCCGCGTCGCGGGCGTGGTGCACCTGGCCGTCGGCTGGACGGCGGCGCGGGCTTCCCCGCGGCTCTCGCCCGGCGAGGTCGGCTGGCTGCGGGCGATCCGGGCGACGCTGGTGCTCGAGCATGCTCAGCCACGGGCAGCATCGCGCCCGACGAGGCCTACATCGAGGAGCTGGCGGTGGCCGACTGGGCGCGCCGGCGCGGGCGTGGCGCGGGCGCTGCTCGCGACGTGCGAGGACGAGGCCCGCCGCAGGCGGCGGTCGCGCCTGACGCTCTGGGTCACGATGACAACGACGGCCGCCCTCGCGCTCTACGAGAGCGACGGGCTTCCGCGAGGCGCGGCGGCGGCGCTGGTTCGCGGGGCGGCTGCTCTTCCGCGCGCCCGGGGCGATCCTCATGGAGCGGCGTGCTGGCGACCTCGCTGAGCGCCGGCTCGGGTCGGGGTCGAGGTCGAACTCCTCGGCCTCCGGCGGCGCCGTCATCGCGGCCGGCAGCTCGAGCCGCGCCCGACCCGCGGGCCCGGCCTCCAGCGTGAGGCGGCCGCCGAGCCGCTCGGCCAGGGCCGTCGCGACGCCCAGCCCGAGGCCCGCGCCCGGGAAGCCGTTGGCGCCGGAGCCGCGGCCGAAGCGCTCGCCCACCAGGCTGAGCTCCTCGCCGGGGACGCCCGGGCCGGTGTCGGCGACGGACGAGCTCCACGCTGCCCCCGGAGCAGCGATGCGGCCCGACAGCGTGATGGTGCCGCCGCGCGGCGTGAACATCGCCGAGTTGCCGATCAGCTCCGTGAGGATCTCGTGCACCAGGGCGGCGATCGGTGCGCATCGGGCGGCAGGTCGCGCGGAAGGTCCGTCTCCAGCCGCAGCCCGCGGTCGCGCAGGCGCCGGTCGAAGGTCGCGCCCGAGGCCGTAGGCGAGACCCGCCGCGCCGACCGGACGCAGGCGCGGGGCCTGGGAGCGCGGGTCGTTGGCCGTGCCGCGCAGCAGCTGCGCGACCAGCCGCTCCAGCCGGTCGCCGGCGGCCTGGATGCGACGCACGGTCGGCGCGGCGGAGGAGGGCACGTGTCCGAGCAGGTCCGAGCTCAGGGCGCGGATCTCGGCTGATCGGGGTCTGGAGGTGGCGCGCGGCGGAGCCGGTCACCTGGCGGCGGACGGCCTCCATGCGCGCCTGCTCGGTCCTCTCCCCCACGCCGACCACGCGGCCGCCCGGAACCGCCCACGCCTCGACCTCGAGCGCCCGTCCGTCCGACAGCGACAGCCGGCGCGACACGGCGCCGGACGACGCGAGGCCGCCGCGGACGGCGTCCTCCACCTGGGCCGCGTCGGCCGGGGTCAGCCCGCTGATCAGGCGATCCAGCGCGTCGTTGCGGACCAGGCCGCCGGACGGCGTGCGCGCGGCCACCGGGTGGGGAAGCGGCGCGAGGGCGGCGCCGAGGGCCTCCATGCGCGACTCGGCCGCCACCTGCAGCGTGGACGCCCGGGCGGCGGCGGCGGCCATCGCCTCGGACAGCCGGCGCATCTCGCCCCGCCCCTCGGCGGTCACGGCCGAGGGGCGTCCGGCGGCGATCGCCTCGGCCGCGACCGCCATGCGGCGCAGGCGGCGGGCGCGGCGCTCCGCGAGCGCCCAGACCAGGGCGCCCGCGAGCAGGCTCAGCAGCAGGATCAGGGCGACGATCGGTGTGCGGGCGGATC
The DNA here is from genome assembly GCA_963784365.1 of uncultured Thermoleophilia bacterium. GTDB lineage: Bacteria > Actinomycetota > Thermoleophilia > Miltoncostaeales > Miltoncostaeaceae > Miltoncostaea. Next base: position 25,154 of record CAWAQS010000001.1, read on the forward strand.
CGAGGGTTCCGGCGCCGTCGGGGAGCGGGGCGCGCGCGACGATGGTCGATCCGGACGGCGTCGTGCGGGTGACCGCGACCGCGCCGTCGCGCAGGGCCCAGCCCCCGGCGCCGATGGCCGCAAGGCGCGCCGAACCAGCCCGGGCCGCCCGACCGACCAGACCGCGCTGCCGGGGGCGGTCTGCACGATGACCGCCCCGTCGGGGCCGGTGAGGCGCGCAGGCGCGTCGATGGTCCGCAGCGCCGCCCGGGCCGCGGGCACGGACGTCGTGGTGACGCGCGGCCGCGGCGGCGTCGGTCGAGCGCACGAGCGGGTCGGCGGTGCGGCTCAGCTCGGCGTGGGCGGCGAGCCCGAGCACCACCGCGGCCACGAGGCCCAGCGTCAGCGCCGTCACCGCGAAGGCCGCGAGGGCCGCGCGCCACGGGCGGCGGGGGCGGGTGTCGATGCGCATCGTGTTGGAGGGCTTCGCCCCGCGCGGGCGAAATCCCTCCCGCCGCCCCACATCCGGCGGCGACCTGGAAGCGACGAGGCCGGAGTGTTCTTCGATGGCAGATGACGGCTGGCCGCGCACCCGCGGCGCGCGCGCGGAGGGCGACCGGGGCCCGCGGAGCCTGACCGCGAGCGAGGCGGCCGCGCTCATCGGCGTGAGCGTCGCGACCATCCGCGGCTGGGCCGACCAGGGAAGCCTCCCCTCGCACCGGACGGTGGGCAACCACCGGCGCTTCGAGCTGGACGAGCTGCGCGAGTGGCTGGCGGACCGCGGGCGCCGCGCCGCCGGAGTCCGGCCGCCTGCGCGTCGCGCCGCGGGAGATCCCCCCGTGCCCGCAGCTGGCGCGCGAGCTCAACGCCCGCACCGAGGCCATCGTGGGCCGCGTGCTCGAGGGCTATGACGACGCGCGTGCCGACGCCGCTGACCGCGCCGAGCGGTCCGTCCATGCGGCGCCTCACGATCCGCTTCCTCCGCATCCTGGCGAGCGGCCTCGACTCGGGACGCCCGGCCGCCCAGGCCGGCCGGGCCGAGCTCGCCGGGCTGCGCGGCGGGCTCCAGGGGCCGTCCGGCGCCCGGGTCCTCCTCGACCACACGCGCATCGCCGTGGCCGTGCTGATGGAGGCGGAGAGCGCACGGGCGGCCGGCGTGCCGATGGAGGACGCTCGCGATCCCCGCTCTCTACGCCGTGGTGGACCACGCCCAGGCCGCGGTCGCCCGCGGCTTCGAGCAGGCGCAGGCCCTGCGCGCGGGCACCGCGGCGGGCTCGCCCGGAGCGCGGCTGACCGAGGGTGCTCAGGCGGACGGCAGGGCGCGGAGGCGGTGCTGCCGCGGGCTCACGCCGCGAACGCGCTTGAAGGCGGTGCTGAGGGCGTAGGGGCTGCGGTAGCCCGACCTGAGGGGCCACCGACGCGACCGTCGCCCCCGGCTCGAGCAGCAGGTCGGCGGCGAGCGCGATGCGCCAGCCGGTGAGGAACGCGAGCGGCGGCTCGCCGACCAGCTCGCCGAAGCGGCGGGCGAGGGTCGCGCGCGACACCCCGGCGACGGCCGCGAGCTCCGCGAGGGTCCAGGGGTGCTCGGGGCGGTGGTGCAGCTCGCGCAGCGCGGCGCCCACCACGGGGTCGGCGTGGGCCCGGTACCAGCGCCGGGGCCTCGGCCTCGGGGCGCGCGAACCAGGCGCGCAGGACGGCGATCAGCAGGAGGTCGAGGAGCCGGTCGAGCACCGCCTCCTGGCCGGGGGCGTCCTTGACGATCTCATCGGCGAGGAGCCCCACCAGCGGCGAGTCGAGCCGGGCCTCGGAGAGGACGAGCAGCGGAGGCAGGGCGCGCAGCAGCCGCCGGCTGACCTCTCCGTCCATCGCGTAGGTCCCGGTGAGCAGCACCGTGGCGCCGTCGGGCCGGTTGCCCCAGGTGCGGACGCCGAGGTCCCTCATCGGCCCCAGGTCCTCGCCGTCCGGCGTCGTGCAGCGCTGGCCGGGATGGATCACCACCTGCGGCGGTGTCGCCGGGCCGTCGGCGACGGTGTAGTGGCCGGGGCCGCGCACGATCGCGACGTCGCCGCGGCGCAGGCGCTCCGCTGCGCCCCCGTCGGGGAGGATCCAGGCCTCGCCGTCGACCACCGCCACCAGCGTGAGCGGCGCCTCGTCGCGGATCCGCAGCGACCAGGGCGGATCCATCACCGAGCGCAGCAGGAAGGCCCCGCGCGCCCGGGGGCCGTCCAGGAGTGCCGCCACGGCGTCCATCGGCTGATCTTAGACGCTCGCGCATGCTATTCGCGCTTCCTGACCATGGAACGTCTCACCGGTGAGCGATTCACTGGAGCCCGTCAGGTGGACGATGGAGGGGGCGATGGTGAGCAGGAGCATCGAGGTGGCAACGCTCGCGACGGCCGGCGGCTGCGCGTTGGTGGGAGGCGTCTTCTTCGCGTTCTCGAGCTTCGTCATGGACGGCCTGCGACCGGCTGCCACCGTCTCAGGGAATCGCGGCCATGCAGTCGATCAACCGCTCGGCCGTCACGCCGCTCTTCATGGCGGCGCTGTTCGGGACGGGCGCGGCCTGCATCGGCCTGGTGGTGTGGTCGGCGGTCGCCGGAGAGGACCGCCCCACCGGGTGGCTGCTCGCGGGCGGCGCGCTCTACGTGGTGGGGGCGATCGGCCTGACGATCGCGCGCAACGTCCCGCTCAACGACGCCCTCGCGGCGCTCGACCCCGCCGACCCCGGAGCGCCCGCCGGCTGGGGCTCCTACGTGCGCGGGTGGACGGCGTGGAACCACGTCCGGACCCTGGCGTCGATCGGCGCGGCCGCCCTGCTCGCGGTCGCCGCCGTCCGCGGCCGCTAGGGCCAGAAATAGAGAACCCCGCCGAGGCGGGGTTCTCCGTAGCAGGCCGTAAGCCGGATTCTGTCGTGGGCAGCCATCCATCTGGGACGCCTGTTGCCAGACGCCTCCTGCGGCCGACCTGGAGCTGGGCGAGCAACCCGTAGCGCCCCGATTTGGCCTTGCACCGAGTGGGGTTTACCCAGCCGGCCTGTCACCAGACCGCTGGTGCGCTCTTACCGCACCTTTTCACCGTTGCCGCCGAGGACGAGCCCCGAAGGCTGTGTCGTTTCTGTGGCACTTTCCCTGGGGTTTCCCCCGCTGGCCGTTAACCAGCACCCTGCTCTGCGGTGTCCGGACTTTCCTCGAGCCACACGAATGCGACCCGCGGCTGCCTGGCCTGCGGACCCAGGTTAGCGCCTCTAGAGCTTGCGGAGCACTCCGACGACGACGCCGAGGAGGGTGACCTCGTCGGGGACGATCGGCGAGAAGGCGTCGTTCTCCGGCATGAGGTGGACCCGGCCATCGACGCGCTTGAGCCGCTTCACCGTCGCCTCGTCCTCGATCTGGGCCACGACGATCTCGCCGTCGTTCGCCGTCGGGCGGCGGGCGACGACCACGAGGTCCCCGTCCAGGATGCCCGCGTTCATCATCGAGTCGCCGGTCACACGGAGCACGAAATCACCCTCGAAGGGGCTCGTGATCCAGTCTTCGACGTCCTGCTCGGCGAGCCGCGGGACACCGGCGGCGACGGAGCCCACCAGGGGCAGCGCCGAGACGCTCGGGGCCGAGGCGGGGGCCGGGGCGCCGAGGGCCGCGTCGCGACAGACGAACATGGCGCGCGGCTTGGTGGGATCGCGGCGGATGTGGCCGCCGGACTCGAGCTTCGCGAGATGAGCGTGCACGGTCGACGGGGATGCGAGGCCCACGGCCATGCCGATCTCGCGCACGGTGGGCGGATAACCGCTCTCGCGGCAGTGCCGCGAGATGAACGTCAGGATCGCCGTCTGTCGTTCGGTCAGATCATCCATGCCGGTGGGGCCTCCGGGACGCGAACACCTGTTCCGGCGACGCTACCAGACGATTTCCGGTGCGCCAAGCCGATGGCGGACGCCGGAGGCCGGCCCGGGGCTCGCTATACTCCCGCGGCCCGTGCGCCTGTGGCGGAATTGGTAGACGCGCAAGGTTGAGGGCCTTGTGACCCGTATGGGTCGTGGAGGTTCAAGTCCTCTCGGGCGCACTCCGCACCAACGTCAGAGCCCCCGCGGTCGATCCGGCCCGGGGGCTCCGTCGTTTCCGGCCCGCTCAGCCGGCGAGGGATCCGGGGTCCGGCGGCACGTTGACGGCGCACTCCTCCAGGGCGTCCAGCGGGACGATGTCGAGCGCCCGCTCGTGGGTGGAGGCCAGGACGACGTACGCGGCCGCCCCGTCGTGGTAGGCGCGCAGCCAGTTGGCGGCCGTGACGCACCAGCGGTCGCCCGGCACGAGGCCCGGGAAGCGCATCTGCGGCGCCGGACTGCTGAGGTCGTTGCCGATCGCGCGCTGGTGCTCGAGGAACTCCGCCGTGACGACGGCGCAGATCGTGTGGCTGCCGCGGTCCTGCGGCCCCGTGGAGCAGCTGCCGTCGCGGTAGAAGCCGGTGACCGGGTCCACCCCGCAGGGCTCGAGCTCTCCGCCGAGGACGTTGAGGTCGCTCACCCGCCGAGTATCGCCGCCCGCGGACGGACGTGTCGCCGGGTCCGGCTCAGCGCCAGCAGGAGCGGTGCAGGCAGACCATGAGGCCGGCCAGGAGATGGCGTGCGTGTCGCATCTCTTCCTTCATCGGCGCGCCGGCGTCGGCGCGTGAGTGTGCCCGGACCCGTTCGTCACCCGTGGGCCCCGCTCCTTCACGACCGCCGCGCGACGAACGCGCCGCGGCCCCGCGATCAGCCGAAGATGTTGCCGAGGATCTCGACGATCCAGGCGATGATGTACACGTTGAGGACGCCGAACAGGTAGATGCCGATCGCGAGGCCGAAGACGGCCACCGCGCTGCCCACCCATTTGACGCTCGCGTTCATCGCGGGGAACCCTACCCGGCGGCGCGGCGCACCGAAAGGGCGACGACCACGGCAGGGCCACCTGACCCGATCCGGGGGGCCGAGGGCCCCTTCCGCATCCACCGCACCTAGAATCCGCCCGTCATCAACCGGACGAGGACGAGCCGATGAGCACCGACGACGTGGATCTGGTCGAGCAGACCCGCCAAACCCTTCTCGCGACGATCAACGCCCAGGCGGCGATCGCGCCCAACGCGACGACGCTGCTGCGGCTGGCCGAGGCCTACGCGTGGTGCGTCGCGCCGGGCCAGGGTCACGGGGGCCCCGAGAAGCTCTGAGCGGCGGCGAGGAGGGCCACGGTGTGCGGATGCCGCGGCGCGCGGAAGACGCGCTCGGTGGCGCCCTCCTCGACGATGCGGCCCTCCGCCATCACCGCCACCCGCTGGGCGAGGCCCCGGACGGCCCCGAGGTCGTGCGAGATGAGCAGGTAGGCCAGGTCCCGCGACGCGCGGAGCTCGGAGAGCACGGCGGCGATCTGGGCGGCGGTCGCGGCGTCCAGCGACGAGAGCGGCTCGTCGAGGACGAGCAGCCGGGGCTCGAGGGCCAGCGCGCGGGCGATGGCGACCCGCTGGCGCTCGCCGCCCGAGAGCTCGCCCGGGCGCCGGTCGGCGACGCCGGGCACGAGGCCGACCGTCTCGAGCAGGCCCGCGCACCCGGTCGCGGATCGCGGGGCGCCCGAGTGACCCCTGGATCTCGAGCGGCTCGGCCACGCTCGCGCCCACCGACAGGCGCGGGTTGAGGCTGACGTAGGGGTCCTGGAAGACGATCTGCACCGTCCGCCGGAGCGCGACGAGATCCGCCCCCGCGGCGGCCGCCGCGTCGATGCCGTTGACGACGACGCTCCCGGCGTCGGGCGCGTCCAGGCGCACCAGGATCCGCGCCAGCGTGCTCTTGCCGCTCCCGGACTCCCCCACCAGCCCCACCACCTCCCCCGGCCCGACCGTCAGGTCGACCCCGGCGAGGGCCCTCACCGCCGGACGTCCGCCCCGGCCGGGGAAGGTGCGCACGAGTCCCCGCGCCTCCAGCAGGGCGGCCCCGGCCGGGGGCGGAGCGGCCGGCCCGGAGACCGGGGGCGCGGCCGGGCGCCGGGCCGCCGCGAGGCGGCCGGGGGCGCCCCGGTCGACGATCCGCCCGCCGCTCATCACGACGACGCGGTCGGCGATCCGCGCCACCGAGTCCAGGTCGTGCGAGATCAGCAGCACGGCGAGCCCGGCCGCCGCGCGGCGGCCGTCGATCATGTCCAGCACCGCCAGCCGCAGCGTCGGGTCGAGGGAGGCCGTGGGCTCGTCGGCCAGCAGCACCGCGGGCCCCGGGGCGAGGGCCATGGCGATCATCGCCCGCTGGCGCTGGCCGCCGGAGAGCCGGTGGGGATAGTCGTCGCGGGAGACGCCCACCTCCGCCAGCGCCTCCGCCGCGCGCGCGCGGGCCGCCGCGCGGCCGATGTCGGCGTGGGCCCGGAGCGTCTCGGCGAGCTGATCGCCGACGCGGTGCACGGGGTCGAAGCCGGACGCCGGATCCTGAGTGATCAGGGCGATCCGGGCTCCCCGCACGCGCCGCATCCGCTCGTGGTCGAGGCCGCTGATCAGGCGCCCCTCGAGCGTGACGGTGCCGCGGGCGAGGGTCGCGGGGGGCGGCACGAGGCCGATCAGCGACAGCGCGGTGAGCGTCTTGCCCGCCCCGCTCTCGCCGACCAGGGCGAGCACCTCGCCGGGGACGAGGTCGAGGTCGACGCCGTCCACGAGCACGGCGCCCCCCGGACCCATCACCCGCAGCCCTCGCGCCTCCAGGACGGGCGTCATCGCGTCCACCGCCGGACGAGCGGCGTCCAGGCCGACCGCGGCTCGAGGACCGCGCGCACGGCGTCGCCGATCAGGCTCACGGCGAGCACGGTCAGCAGCACCATCAGGCCGGGGAAGATCGTCAGCCAGGGGCGGTCCTCGATCGTGTCCTGGGCGCCGATCATCAGGGTGCCCCACGAGGGGCGCCCGTCGGGGTCCAGGCCGAGGGACAGGAACGACAGGGCGCTCTCGGTGAGGATCGCGACGCCGACGGCGAGCGCCGCGAACGAGGCGATCTCCGGCGTGGCCGCGGGCAGCAGGTGGCGGCGGACGATGCGCCGCCCCCCGGCGCCGGCGGCGCGCGCCGCCTGGACGTAGGGCAGCTCGCGGGTGCGCAGCGCCGAGGCGCGCGTGAGCCGGAAGAGCGGGGGCCACGACAGCAGCGCCAGGATGAAGATGATCTCCGCGGGCCCGACGCTCTCGAAGCTGATGCTCAGCACGATGAGGATCACGAAGCCGGGGACGATCAGAACGAGGTCGGTGAGCCGCGCGAGGCTCGAGTCGACCCAGCCTCCGCGCCACCCGGCGGTGAGGCCGAGGCCCGCGCCGACGATGGTCGCGGCGAGGGCCGTCGCGAGGCCGATCAGCAGCGAGATGCGCCCGGCCACCAGCACGCGGGTGAGCATGTCCTCGCCGAGGGAGGCGGTGCCGAAGGGGTGGGCCCAGCTCGGCCCCTGGTTGCGCGCCGCGAGGTCCGGCTCGTTGACGCCGTAGGGGGACAGCAGCGGGCCCAGGACGCAGGCCACCACGATGACGGTCAGCAGGATCACGCCGACGACACCGGGCGCGCCGAGCGCGCGCAGGGCGTTCCACGCGCGCCTCACAGGGGCCGGCTCCCGAGCTCGACCCGCGGGTCGAGGGCCGCGTAGGCCAGGTCGGCGAGCAGGTTGGCCACCACCACCGCGACGGCCCCGATCATCACGATCCCCATCGCGACGTTGATGTCGCGCGCGAGGGCCGCGTCGCGCAGCAGCCGCCCCATCCCCGGCCACGAGAAGACCGTCTCGGTCACGACCGCGCCGGCGAACAGCGCGCCGAGGTCGAGGGCGACGAGGGTCACGATGGGCGCGAGCGCGTTGCGGAGCGCGTGGTTGAGCACGACCCGGCGCTCCGAGAGGCCGCGCGCCCGCGCCGCCGCAACGTAGTCGGAGCCCAGCTCCTGGATCAGCACGGCCCGCTGGAAGCGGCTGAAGACCGCGATGTTGACCAGCGACAGCGTGATCACCGGCAGCACCAGGTGCTGGAGGTGGTTGAGCGACAGCAGCTCGCCCTCGTGCCCGAACGAGTAGCGCTGGCCGGTGTAGAGGAGCGTCTCCCCGTCGCCGCCGAGCCGCCCCCAGAGGATCACCGAGAGCGCGATCACGATCGCCCCGGCGACGAGCACGACGAGGGTCGCCGGCGCCGCCCCGGCGGACCCGCGCGAGCCCGACCAGCACCAGCACCGTCCCGATCGCGAACGGGATGATCGCCCAGCCGTTGTCGCGCAGCCACACGGCGCCGAGCTGGAGCAGCACGCCCACCAGGAAGGTCGGCGTGGCGAAGCCGAGGTAGGCGACCCCCGACAGGGTCAGGTCCGTGCGCGACATCGGCCGGGTGGCGGAGATGACGCCGATGACGATGCCCAGCACCGTCGAGACGATCAGCGCCAGGAGCATCAGCTCGATCGTCGCGGGCAGGGCGTCGCCGATCAGGCTCGATCGCGCTCGAGCCCGGGCTGCTGGTGCTGACCCCCCAGTCGCCGCGCAGGAAGTCGCCCAGCCACGTCCAGTAGCCCTCGTACCACGGCGCGTCCAGCCCCTGCTGCTCGATGAGGCGGCGCAGGTCGTCGGCCCGCACGGCCGGGATCTGGCGCAGGCGCGCCACCGGATCGGCCGCGCGGTAGAGGAGCAGGTAGGAGATGACGCTGACCAGCCACAGCAGCGGGATGGCGATCAGCAGGCGGCGCCCGGCGTAGGCGGCTATCGCCCGCATCGGCCGCCCCCCGGGCGGGCGGTCAGCGCGCCCAGCGACCACTCCGCGCTGTTCCAGAACACCTCGGCCTGGGTGGGGTTCACCTTCACGCCCTGGAGCGCGTCGACGTAGGCCACCGTGTTCGGCTGCGCGTAGAGGGGGATCAGGGGCACCTGGCGGGCCACGATGTCCTGGATCTCGCCCAGCGTCGCGGTGCGCTGCGTCGTCGTCGATCTCCCGGTCGGAGCGGCGCATCAGGCTGTCGGCCTCCGGATCGCTCCACCGGTACACGTTCTGGCCGAGGAACGCGTTCTCCTCCGTCGGGATCTGATCGCTGGCGAGGAGCCCGGTGAGGCTCGGATCCACGCCGCCGCCGAACGCCGCCATCGCCGCGGTGAAGTCCCCCATGTTGAGGGCGCTGCCGTAGAGCCGGTCGGACGACATGGGCTTGGGCACGATGCGGATGCCGGCGGCGCGGGCCTGGTCGGCCATGAGCCGCGCGGTGGTGCGGCGCAGCTCGCTCTCGGACGAGTACGCGACCGGGATCTCGAGGTCGCGGCCGTCCTTCTCGAAGATGCCGTCGCCGCCGCGGGTCCACCCCGCCTCCTCCAGGAGCGCGGCCGCGCGGTCCGGGTCGTGCGCGTAGCCCTCGAAGGCCGGCGCGTACCCGAGCTGGGCCGGCCGCACGACGCTCTGGAGCACCGGGACGGAGCCGTTGAGGAGGACGTCCACGATCTGCCGCCGGTCGATGGCGTACGCGAGCGCCTGGCGCACGCGCACGTCGGTCAGCGGCGCCGCGCTGCGTGTTGAGGATCATGTGCTCGAAGAAGAGGGACGGCACGGACTGGACCTCGACGCCGTCGATCGCGGCCGCGCGCGCGATCAGCGCCGGGATCGGGCGGCGGGCTGGTCATCTGCGCCTCGCCCTGGCGCAGGGCCGTGATCGCGGCCCCGGGCGAGTCGAGGAAGTTGACGACCAGGCGGTCGAGGAAGGGCCCGCCCCCGGCGAGGGCGCTGCCCCAGTAGCCGGGGTCGCGCGCCAGCACGGCGCGGACGCCGGGCGTGAAGCTCTCGAGCGTGAAGGGCCCCGACCCGACGATGCCGCCGCGGTTCCAGACCGTGTTGAAGTCCTTGCCCGAGCAGGACGTGCCGCGGGAGCACGTAGTAGCCGCCCGAGACGCTGAAGACGTCCCGCCAGGGCGCGTAGTCGCCGCGGAAGGCGACCGTGAAGCAGGTGGCGGCGCGGGCAGGACCCGCCGGTCGCGGTGCGCCCCAGCCGGATCGCGGTGATCTGGTCCCAGCCGGCCCGGGAGGCCACCTGGTTGGCCGGGTCCATCATCGTCCGCCAGGTGAACACGACGTCGGCGCTCGTGACCGGAGGGCCGTCGGACCAGCGGGCGTCGGGACGCAGACGGAAGGTCACGCGCAGAGGGCCCTGCGCTCACGTCCGTCGCCGGTGGGCACCCGCTCGGCGAGCTGGGGCACGTAGGCGCCGGTCTGGTCGGCCGTCAGCAGGTTCTGGAGCACGTTGGAGACGATGCGCTGCGCCGGCACCGTGGCGCCGTCCGCCAGCAGCACGTTCAGGATCGGCGGGGACTGGTCCTCGGCGTCGATGATGCGTGCCCCCCGTGGACGGGGGCGTCGCGTCATCGGATCCGCAGGCGACGGCGAACAGCGAGGCGGCCGCCAGAAGAACGGCGATCAGCGCTCGTGAACGCACATTCCATCGTCTCCACGTCGGGGCACGGCGGCACCGTACAGACACACCCGCACAGAGTGAACGCAACCCGTTGGGCGACGGGTCGCCGGGCCGCTTCTAGTTGAGCATCTTCGCCAGGAGGAACGTCGTGATGAAGAACAGGACCGCCGACGCGACGGTCACCCGGTCGAGGTTCTTCTCGACGATCGCCGTCGAGCCCCCGTAGGAGCTCGAGGCGCCGCCGACGCCGAAGGCGCCCGACAGGCCGGCGTCCTTGCCGCTGTGCAGCAGCACCAGGAAGATCAGCAGCACGCAGTTGAGCGAGTGCACGATGACGACGAAGGCGGTCACGCGCGGGACGGTAGCATGGCGCCCCGCCGTGGACGATCTCCCCCTCCTCAACCCCCCGGACTTCCCGGACTGCTTCGTGTGCGGCCCGGCAAACCCCGAGGGGCTGGGCCTTCGGATCCACCAGGACGGGACCGACGCGGTGGCGCGCTTCCTGCCCCACGCCACCCACATCGGCTACCCGGACCGCGTGCACGGCGGGCTGATCGGGATGCTCGTGGACGAGATGCTGGTCTACGCCGGTGCCCCCCACGGGCTGTGGGGGATGACGGCCAAGGTGCGCTACTGGCTGCGGACGCCCGATCCCGGTGGGCCAGGAGCTGACGCTGCGCGGCCGGCTGGTCCAGCGCAGCGACCGCGGGTTCCGCGTCGGTGGTCACGATCCACCTGCCCGACGGGACGCTCGCCGCCGAGGGCGAGGGCATGTGCGTCATCCGCCGGGCGCCCACCGCCGCCGGGTAGCCTGGGCCGCATGGAGATCCGCTCCCTCTCGCGACGCGACGCCGTTCGTCACGACCGACGGCAGCACCATCCGCTCGCTGCTCGACCGCTCGAACGCGCCGGTCGCCAACCAGAGCCTGGCCGAGGCGACGATCGCGCCCGGCGAGTCGACCGTGCGCCACCACCACCGCGTCAGCGAGGAGATCTACTACCTCATCGCCGGCACGGGCGAGATGGAGATCGACGGCGAGCGGTCCGCGGTCGGCCCCGGAGACGCGATCCTGATCCCCCCGGGCGCCCGGCACCAGATCACCGCGACCGGCGGCGGAGCCGCTGCGGCTGCTCTGCGCCTGCGCCCCGCCCTGGACCGCCGAGGACACCTACTTCGACTGAGCGGGCCACCCGGCCCACGATGCGGGCGTAGGATCGGCGGGTTCGCCAATTCGCCGGAGGAGCCTGCGTGCCCGACCGCCTGATCCGTCTGGGGCACAGCCCGGACCCCGATGACGCCTTCATGTTCTACGCGCTGGCCGAGGACCTGATCCCGACGGACGGCTTCCGGTTCGAGCACGTCCTGCGCGACATCGAGACGCTGAACGACTGGGCACGCGAGGGACGCCTCGAGGTGACCGCGGTGTCGGTCCACGCCTACGCCTACCTGTCGGACACCTACCGCCTGCTGCCCCACGGCGCCTCGATGGGCGAGCAGTACGGCCCGATGGTGGTGGCGCGCGAGGCCATCGACCCGGCCGAGCTGCCCCGCCTGCGGGTGGCCATCCCGGGCCTCCTGACCAGCGCCTTCCTGGAGCTGCAGCTCGCCGTCGGCCGCATCGCCGACCCGGTGATCGTGCCGTTCGACCGCATCCTCGACGTGGTCGAGGCCGGCGAGGTCGACGCGGGCCTGGTGATCCACGAGGGCCAGCTGACCTACCAGACCCAGGGCCTGCAATCGATCCTCGACCTGGGCGAGTGGTGGCACGAGCTGACGGGCGGGCTGCCGCTGCCGCTCGGCGCCAACGCCGTGCGCCGCGACCTGGACGAGGGCGACACCATGCCCCGCCTGTCGCGCCTCCTGCGCGAGAGCATCGCCTACGGGCTGGAGCACCGGACCGGGGCGCTCGCCCACGCCGAGCAGTTCGGGCGCGGGCTGGACCGCGGCCTCGCCGACCGGTTCGTGGGCATGTACGTCAACGACCGCACGCTGGACTACGGAGAGGACGGCCGCGCCGCGGTGGCCGAGCTCCTGCGCCGGGGCCACGAGGCCGGCCTGATCGACCGGGCGCCGGTCGTGGACTTCGTCGAGGACTGACCGGGGACCCCGCTGAGCGACACGCTGCGCGACTGGCAGGGCGAGATCGACCTCTGGACGGAGCGCTTCCGCCAGGTGGACGATCCGCCCGAGCCGTTCGCGACCGCCCTGCGGGAGGGCTGGACCGACGAGGCGCGGGCCGGCGCTGGCCCAGGAGGCCGAGGAGTACGCCCGCCGCCACCGCTCCTGGATCGACCAGATCTCGGGCGCCGGGATGGATCTCGTGCGGCTCGACTGCAAGGCCGGCTCCTGCGGCGTCTGCGTCAAGTACTGCGGCAGCGCCTACACGCTGACCGGCGAGCCCGAGGGGCTGCCGGAGCCGCCGCCCCTCCCCATCTGCCCGGCCTGCCGGCACACGCTCAACCTGCTGACGCCGTTCTTCATGCAGAGCCTGGGCGTGGACCTCGACGACCTGATCGCCGAGGCCCAGCCCTTCGTCGACTGAGGCCCGCCGCCGCTACGAGACGGTGAGCGTGCCCTTCATGCCGGCCTGCTCGTGGCCCGGCACGGTGCAGAAGTAGGTGTAGGTGCCGGCGGGCAGGTTCGCGATCTTCAGGGTCGCGGTCTTGCCGCCCGAGATGATGTCGCTCGTGCCCTTGCCCTCGATGGAGACGTCGTGGGGAACCGACGAGTCGTTGGTGAGGGTGATGGTCACCGCCCCCGCCTTGGCGGAGAGGGTGGTCGTGTCGTACTTCAGGGCGCCGCTCGGGTCGGCGGCCAGGGCGAGGTCCTGCGCCGCCGGCCGCGGGGGCGGTGGTGGCGGGAGCCGTGGTCGCCGGAGCCGTGGTGGCGGGCGCCGCGGCGGTGGTGGCCGCCGTCGTCGTCGCCGAGGCGTCGGACGACGAGCTGGATCCGCAGGCCGAGAGGCCCAGCGACAGAGCGGCGAGCCCCGCCGCGACCACAGCCAAAAGGGGCAAACGCTTCACGAGAACTTCCTCCGTCACACTAGGGGCAGGCCGTCCTCTCCTGCCGCGAGTGTCGCACAGCCGCCTCTCAGCGCCGAGGGGGTCACTCCACATGCACCGCGCGCCGCGGCGGCGGGCGGCACGTCGACCACCCGGTCGTCCCCCACGCGCACCGCGATCGGGCCGCCGAAGGGCGCGTGGCCGATCACCTCGACCCGCGCGTCCGGCACCAGGCCGCGCTCGGCGAGGAACCGCAGGAGCGCGTCGTCGTGGTCGTCGACGCGGGCCACGACCGCGCACGACCCGTCGGCCAGCTCGGTGAGCCGCCGGGCCGGGGTCCGGGCGACGTCGCCGGCGCTCGTGGGGATCGGATGGCCGTGGGGATCGCGCTCGGGATGGCCGAGCGCCTCGGCGATGCGGTCGGCGAGCGCCCCCGAGACGTGGTGCTCCAGCACCTCGGCCTCGCGGTGGACCTCGTCCCACGGCATCCCGAGCCGGGTGGCCAGGAAGGTCTCGAGCAGCCGGTGGTGGCGGATCACCTCGAGCGCCGCCGTCCGGCCCGCGTCGGTGAGCTCGACGCCCTGGCGCTTCACGTGGACGACGTACCCGAGCGAGTCGAGCTTCTTGAGCATGTTGCTGGCCGACGCGGTGGTCACCGCCAGGGCCTCGGCCACCTGTGAGGTCGTCACCGGGCCCGCCGCCTCGGCGGACTCGTCCAGCCGGTAGATGGCCTTCAGATAGTCCTGAACGGCGGGGCTGGGCCGATCCATGCGCTTCTCACTCCCTCACCGGGTGGCCCCGAAATCGTACCGACCCTCGCCCGGCATGGAGTGGGCGGCGCCGAATGCGGGCATCACCCAGACATCTTGCTTTCGTTCTTAGCGACCCATAACAAAGGGGTGCCAGAGTCTCGCGCATGGCTACAGCCCTTTCAGAACTCCGCGAGAACGGCTTCCGGGCCTCCGGCGTGACCGGCCCCGGACGCATCGACCTCACCCGCATGGACCTGTTCGCAGGCCTGCCGGAGAGGGACCTGAAGCTCCTCGACATCCGCCTCCCGCTGGTGCGCTGGCCGAGCGGCGCCTCGATGCCGGAGCCGCTCAGCCGACCGGACCACCTGTTCGTGGTGCGCGACGGCCGGCTCGCTCTCTACGAGAGCACCGCGCCGGGCCACGAGATCATGATCTCCCTGCTCGACGCCGGGGCCATCTACTCCACCCTCGGCACCGCGCCCGCGGCGAGCGTCACCGCGCTCGAGGACTCGGCGGTCTCGCCGCTGTCCGGCCGCGCCATCGAGGGCCTCATCGCCCGCTACCCGCGCCTCGGCCGCAACCTGGCCGAGCTCCTGTCGGACCGCGTGGCGATGCTGCGCGAGACGGTGGCGCTGGTGAGCGAGATGCGCGTGGAGGACCGCCTGCGGGCGCGCCTGCACCAGCTCGCCGACCGGTTCGGCGTGGCGACCCGCGAGGGCATCGAGCTGCGGCTCGAGCTCACCCACGCACAGTGGGCGTCGCTGGTGGGCGCCTCCCGCGAGGCCGTCACGACCGCGTTCAGCAAGCTGCGCGCGAGCGGCGCGGTCGAGATGGACGGGCGTTCGATCACGATCCCCTGGGACGTGGTGCGCGCGCGCGAGGAGGCCCTGAGCCTCGCCGCCGCGCAGAACGTCTAGGAGTTCGAAGGGCGGGTGCTCCACCGCCGCCGTCGCCCTCGTGGCGGTGGCGGCGATCGTCATGCACCGCGCCGCCTCCGGGCGGCGCAGCCCTTTCCGGGACGCCCCTGGTGCGCGATTCCGTGCTGGGCCGCTCGGTCGACGGGCCGACCGATCCGCGTGACGCCGCATCGGCTCGCCGTCCGCCCCGGTCAAGGTGCTGGTGGTGGGGGCGATCCACGGCAACGAGACCGCCGGGCATGGCCGTGACGGCCCTGCTGCGGCGGCGCCCGGCGGGCGTCGCGGGCGTGGAGTTCTGGGTGATCCCGACCGTGAATCCGGACGGCGTCGCGGCGGGCACGCGCCAGAACGCCCACGGCGTGGACCTCAACCGCAACTTCCCCGCCGGCTGGAGGGCCCAGGGACGGCCCGGCGACACGTTCCACTCGGGGGCGCGCCCGCTGTCGGAGCCCGAGTCGCGCCTCGTCGCCCGGCTCGTGAGCCGCCTGCACCCGGCCGTGACGATCTGGTACCACCAGGCCCTGGGCCTCGTGGACCTCGGCACGGCCGGCGACCCGGGCCTCGTGTGGCGCTACGCGCGCGTCACGGGCCTGCCCGCGCGACGACTCGGGTTCCTCCCGGGGGTCGCCACCCGCTGGCAGAACCGCACCACCCCGAAGAGCAGCGCCTTCGTCGTCGAGCTGCGAGCGGGAGCGCTCAGCGCCGGCGAGGTGGCCCGCAACGCCCGGGCCGTCCTGACCCTGGGACGTGCGGTGGGCTGAGAGGGTCGGAACTCGGAGCGTTTCCGAGCTCGGAGGCTTCTGAGCTCTGAGCGTTGCCGGGCTCCGAGCGTTCCGTGCTTCGGGGTTTCCGAGCTCTGAACGTGTCCGAGCTCTGCGACAAGGATTGGGCGGACAAGGCGTGGGGCCGGCCTCTTAGCGGGCCGGCCCGACGCGCCGAAGGCGCCCTGGCCGGGGCCATCGGCAGACCGGCGGCACCGGCTGTTCGCCGGGCCAGGCCGCCGGAAAGGTCAACACCACCGCGACATCCGGGCAGCGCCCGAAGTGCGGGCTTTGCTCCGATGTCGCCGAAGGCGACGAGACAGCCCGGCTTCGCCGGGCTGTACGAGGTCGCCGCCGACAGGCGGCCACCGAATGCAAATGGGCCCGGCCAGGGCCCATTTGCCGCGGCCAGGCCGGCCCGCAAGAGGCCGGCCTCGCACGCGTGAGGGACAAAGCGCGTCGACAGACGATCAGGCCCTCAGAGGAAACGTTCAGAGCTCTGAAACCCCGAACTTCGAAGCGTTCAGAGCTCTGAAACCCCGGACTTCGAAGCGTTCAGAGCTCTGAAACCCCGGACTTCGAAGCGTTCAGAGCTTTGAAACCCCAAGGCTCAGAAACCCCCAGAGCTCAGGCGGCCTCTCTCACATCCCGGATGTAGGTCGTGAGGCCTTCGTCGAACCCGGCGCTCGTCTTCGGCGAGGGTGACCGCTTGCTCGGAGAGCGCGCGGCGCAGGATCTCGATTACCTCACTCGCACGTTCAGTATTTGTGGACATACCCGAATTGTCGGCGGGGCCGGGCCCGACCTGAGTCGTGGGGAGGATCCCCTGGTCCGACCGGGGCGCCCGCGCGTACCGTGGAGTGAGTGTCCATCCGCCGCGCCCTCCACGTCGCCGTCGCCCTGGTGGCCGTGGCCTGTGCGGGCGCGGTCCTGGCCGGGTGCGGCGAGGGCGCGGGTGAGGCGGCCGCGGGCGACGCGCCGCGCGCTGGCCGCCGCCCGCGGACCGGGGGCCCAGCGTCCTGCGCGGACGGGCGCACGCTGATCGACGGCACGACCCTGCAGGCTGGCCGGCCTGCGCGGCCACGTGGTGCTGGTGGTCAACACGGCCAGCCGCTGCGGCTTCACGCCCCAGTTCGAGGGCCTCGAGTCGCTCTACACGGCGACCCGCGACCGCGGGCTGATGGTGGTCGGCTTCCCCAGCAACGACTTCAACCAGGAGCTCGCCCGCGACGCCGACATCGCCTCGTTCTGCAAGCTGAACTACGGGGTCAGCTTCCCCATGGCGGGGCGGACCCACGTGGTCGGGGCGGAGGCGCACCCGCTGTTCGCGGCCATCGCCGCGCGCCCCGGACCCGCGGGCGAGCCGCCGTCGTGGAACTTCACGAAGTACCTGCTCGACCGCGAGGGCCGCCTGGTGGAGCGATTCGACTCCGCGGTGGAGCCGGACGATCCCGCCCTGCGCCGGTCGGTGGACCGGCTGCTGGACGAGGACGCGCTCTAGGGTCGGGATCCGCTCACGGGCGGACCGCCCCGACCCGAAAGAGCGTCTAGCGCCGGATCCAGGTGGCGGCGAAAGCGCCGTTGGCGGCGACGAGGGTCGCGATGGCGGCACCGGTGACATAAAGGGCGATCAGGTTGCGACGCATGGTGTAACCTCCCGGCAGGGGGGACATTCCGGTGTGAGGCCCGGCTTGCCCCCTCTATCGGCCTGCGCGGGGCAATTCCTTATCTCCGCGACCCGGTACGGCGAGGCGAATGACCCGAGGTCCGCTCTCGAACGCGCTCTGCGAGCGCCTCGGAATCCGCCATCCGGTGGTGCTCGCGGGCATGGCCGGCGGTCCGACGACGCCCGAGCTGGTGGCCGCCGTCTCGGAGGCCGGCGGGCTCGGCACGTTCGGCCTGACGGGGATGACGACGGACGCCGTGCGCGACGCCGTGGCGCCGCGCATGCGCGCTGACGGCGAACCCGATCGCGGTCAACGTCCTCGTGGCGCCGGCGACGCCGCCGGACCCGGCGGGAGTGGACCCGCGCGGTGGCCCTCGCGCCCCTGCGCGCGCGAGCTCGGGCTCCCCGCCACGCCCGCGCCCGGCCGCCCGGCAGCGAGCCCGGCGGAGCTCGTGGAGGCCGGCCTCGCCGCCGGCGCCCGCGTGGTCAGCGTGGGACTGGGCGATCCGTCGGAGGTGCGCGACCTGGCGCGCGCGGCCGGCGCGCCCCTGATCGCCATGGCGTCGTCGGTGGAGGACGCCGTCCGGGCGGTGGCGGCCGGCGCGGAGTGATCGTCGCGCAGGGCTCCGAGGCGGGCGGACACCGCTCGACCTTCGAGGTGCCCGAGGACGGCCGTCGTCCCGCTGGTGGGGACCTTCGCGCTGGTCCCCCAGGTGGTGGCCGCCGTCGACGGTGCCGGTGATCGCCGCGGGCGGCGTGATGGACGGGCGCGGCCTGGCGGCGGCGCTCGCCCTGGGCGCCCACGGGCGTCCAGATGGGCAGCCGCTTCCTGGTGGCCCCCGAGAGCGGCGTCCCCGAGGGCTACCGGCGGCGCCTGCGCGCGGCGCGCGACACCGACACCGTCATCACCCGGGCCGTCTCCGGACGGCCCGCGCGGGGGCTGCCGCAACCGCCTGATCGCGGCGCTCGAGGCCGCCGGGCCGCCGGCGCTGGGATGGCCCCGCCAGGCGGCGCGACGGCCGACCTGC
Organism: uncultured Thermoleophilia bacterium; assembly: GCA_963784365.1. GTDB lineage: Bacteria > Actinomycetota > Thermoleophilia > Miltoncostaeales > Miltoncostaeaceae > Miltoncostaea. The sequence continues at coordinate 43,668 of CAWAQS010000001.1, forward strand.
GCGCCGCCGCGGCGCGTGCCGACGACCCGGAGCTGCTCGCCCTCTGGGCCGGTCAGGCCGCCGGGCTGGCGGGCTCGGAGCATCCCGCCGGCCTGCATCGTGCGAGGAGATCGTGGACGAGGCGGTCGCCGTCCTGCGCGGCCTGGCGGCCTCGGCGTCCTAGTCCACAACCGGCGGGGCCCTGCCTCCCGAAGGACCCCGCCGGCCGCGGTTCCCGTCACCCGCGCGGCAGCTCGGGTGAGGGCTGTTCCGCCGCCCCGCTGTCCAGCGGGGCGGCGATCTTGGGGATCGCGACCAGCACCAGGGCGACCCCGGCGAGGACGCATGCGGCGGCGGTGAAGAGCCAGGCGTAGCGCCCGCTGTCGCCCGCCAGCGTCATGGCGGTGACGCGCACCAGCAGGGCGCCGCCGGCGAGCAGGAGCGCGAGGCCGGCGGGCGGCGCGAAGCGGCGGCGCATCACACGACGGCCCCGCGCATCGGGAGGGCTCCTCCTCCGCTGCGGCGCGGGCGTCCCAGGCGACGAGATCGCGGCGCGAGTGGACCCCCGACTTGCGCAGGATCGACTGCGCGTGGGTGCGGACGGTGTGCCAGGAGATCCCCAGGCGCTGGGCGATCTCCTTGTAGGTGAGGTGCTGCCGCATGAGGCGCAGCACCACCCGCTCCTGCTCGGTGAGCGGCGTCGCGGGCGTGGCGTCGCGGCGGCCGAACCCGGCGAGTGGCCGCAGGGCCTCGACGTCGAAGCGGCTCACGCCCCGCAGGGCGTCCTCGATCGCCTCGAGGACCGCCTCGCGGGTCCAGGTGGGCAGGAGGCACCCGGCGGCGCCGGACGCGAGCGCGGCGAGCTGCGACGCGGCCGAGTCGTCGTTGAGGGCGAAGAGCATCCGCACGTCGGGGTGCCGGCGCGCCACCTCGGCCGCCAGCTCGGCGGCGGGGGCGTCGGCCAGGGCGCGGTCGATGACGACGACCGCGTGGGGCGCGGCGTCGAGGCGCGCGAGGGCGCCATCGACGGTGAAGGCGATGTCGGCCTCGAGCGGCGGCACGGACAGGAACGATGCGATTCCGGCGGACCATGCCGGGCTACGACTGGCGACGAGCACCCGAACGGGACCCTGGGGCACCACACCATCCTTGGCGGCGGTCTTTCCTCGGCACGAACGCCCCTGACGAGCGACGCTCAACTGTGCCATCGGCAGACGGCGTGAAGAGCATGATGCCCCCCTTCGCGCGAGGCCTACGGAGTGGCGGGCAGGCTCCGCAGATCGCCCACGGCGGTGCCGAACTCGGTGGCCGCGGTCTCGACCGCCGCCGGGTCCCCCGCGGCCGCCGCCTGGGTGACGGCGGTCATGGCCACCACCACGCGGTCGAGGGCCGCGGAGGCGCTCGCGCGCTGCGCCTCCAGGCGCCGGTCCTCGAGGCGCTGTGCCCCGAGGCGCTCGGCGACCGCGCGGGTCTGCTCCAGCGGCGGGCGGAGGCGGTTGACGACCGCGCGGAGGCGGGCCTTGGTCGCCGTCGGGCCCGCGTCGGCGAGCGCGGCGCTGAACTCGCTGACCCCGCTGGCGGCCGCGACGGTGTCGGCGAGGTAGCGCTGAGGCGACACCTGCGTGCCCTCGGGCAGCGGGGCGGTGCTCGCGTCCAGGGAGCCGCCGCCGCATCCGGCCGCGAGGACCGCGGCGCAGAGGGCTAGCGCGAGGAGGCCGAGACGGCGGATGGCAGCTCCCGAAGGGAGTCGAGGAAGGGATCGACGTCGGCGGCGACCGGCGCGCCGGGGGCGGACTCGAGGGACGTGACCGCGGAGCGCATGCGGGGGATGAGGTCGGCGTAGGCCGCGACGATCTGCTCGCGCTGCTCGCGCACCACGGCGTCGCCGAGGGGCATGACGCGGAACTCGGCGAGGCGGTCCTCCGCCGTGGTCAGCAGGTCCTCGAAGCGGCGCCGGGTCGGGCCGGGGGCGTCGGTGCGCGTGCGCTCCGCGATCGCCGAGGCGAGCTGGCCGGGCGGATCCATGAGGGCCTCGACCGCCGCGATGTACTGGACGCGGGTGGCGGGCGCGCTCGTGGCCGACGTGTTCGCGTCGGAGCAGGCGGCGAGCACGACGCACGCGATGGCGCCGACGACGAGGGCGACGGGCAGGCGGGGCGCCATCGGGCGATGGTACCTCACCGTCGGGCGGCGGCTGCGGACCCGGGGAGTGGGCTATCCTCGCCGGGTGAACGCGGCCGGCATCTCGCTCGCCCTCTCCTACGACGACGTGCTGCTGGCGCCGCGCCGGAGCAGCATCGGATCCCGATCCGACGTCGATGTCTCGTCGCGTCTGACGCGCCGGCTGCGGCTGGCCGCGCCGGTCGTCTCGGCCAACATGGACACCGTGACCGAGGCCGAGATGGCCATCGCCATGGCCCGTGCCGGCGGGATCGGCATCGTCCACCGCTTCCTGTCGGTCGAACGCCAGGTCGCGGAGGTCGCGCGCGTGAAGCGCGCCGAGGCGCTGGTCATCCCGGATCCGCACACGATCTCCCCGGACCGTCGCCTGTCCGACGCGACCGAGGCGATGGCGCGGCTCGGCGTGACGAGCCTCGTGGTGGTGGAGGACGACGGGCGCCTGGCCGGCCTCCTCACCCGGCGCGACGTCGCGCTCCAGACCGACCCGACCCTTCCGGTGCGCGAGCTGATGACCCCGCGCGCGCGCCTGGTCGTGGGCGGGCCCGGCACCGCGAGCGAGGACGCCGCGATCCTCCTCCGCGACGGCCGGGTCGAGAAGCTCCCGCTGGTGGACGGCGACGATCGCCTGGTCGGCCTGATCACCCTGCGCGACCTGCTGCAGCGGGCCGAGCGCCCGGAGGCGACCAAGGACGCCCGCGGCCGGCTCGCGGTGGGCGCGGCCATCGGCGTGCGCGGGGACTTCATCGTGCGGGCGCGCGCCCTGCAGGAGGCGGGGGCCGACGTGGTGGTGCTGGACATCGCCCACGGGCACTCCGAGCAGTCGATCCGCGCCGTGGGCGAGGTCCGCGAGGCGATCGGCGACGGCGTCGAGATCATCGCGGGCAACGTGGCCACGGCGGACGGCGCCCGCGACCTCGCCCAGGCCGGCGCCGACGGCGTCAAGGTCGGGGTGGGCCCGGGCTCGGTGTGCACCACCCGCGTCGTCGCCGGCGTGGGCGTGCCGCAGCTGTCGGCGGTGATGGAGTGCGCGGAGGCCTGCGCGCCGCACGGCGTCCCGGTGATCGCCGACGGCGGCATCCGCTTCGGCGGGGACGTCGCCAAGGCCATCGCGGCGGGCGCCGAGAGCGTGATGATCGGCAACCTGCTCGCCGGCACCCCCGAGAGCCCCGGCGTCGTGGTGTCGCGCAACGGCACCCGCGTGAAGGTGTTCCGCGGGATGGCCTCGAGCGCCGCGGCGGACGCGCGCCGCGCCATCGACGCCGAGGACGGCACCGAGTTCACGCCGGTGGTGGCGGAGGGGGTCGAGGCGGTGGTCCCGCTCCGCGACGCGACGGCGACGATCCTGCACGGCCTGGTCGGCGGTCTGAGGTCCGGCATGAGCTACTCCGACGCCCGTACGATCCCGGAGTTCCACCGCAAGGCTCGTTTCGTGCGGATCACGCCCGGGGGTCTGCGCGAGAGCCATCCACACGACGTCAGCTACTGACACCCGGAAGGAGCAGGTCCTTGCCCACTGAGCTCGCGTCACCCGAGCTGGCGATCACGACCGTCCGCACGCTCGCCATCGACGGCGTCCAGGCCGCCAACAGCGGCCACCCGGGCGCGCCCATGGGGCTGGCTCCCGTCGGCTGGACCCTCTTCTCCCGCCACCTCCACCACGCGCCCGCCGACCCCGCGTGGCCCAACCGCGACCGCTTCGTGCTCTCCGCCGGGCACGCCTCGATGCTCCTCTACGCGCTGCTCCACCTGAGCGGCTACGCGGTGCCGATGGAGCAGCTCAAGCGCTTCCGCCAGCTGGGCTCCGAGACCCCCGGGCACCCCGAGCGCCACGACACCCCGGGCGTCGAGATCACGACCGGACCGCTGGGGCAGGGCTTCGCCAACGCGGTCGGCTTCGCGCTGGCCGAGGAGATGATGGCCGCCCGCTACAACCGCCCCGGCCACACGATCGTGGACCACCGCACCTGGTTCATCTGCTCGGACGGCGACCTGATGGAGGGCATCTCGCACGAGGCGGCCTCGATCGCGGGCTTCCTCGGCCTCGAGAAGCTCATCGGGATCTGGGACGACAACCACATCAGCCTCGACGGCCCCACCAACCTGGCCTTCGGCGAGGACATCCCGACCCGCTTCGCCGGCTACGGCTGGCGGGTCATCCGGGTGGAGGACGGCAACGACCTCGCGGCGATCGACGCGGCCATGACCGAGGCCTCGCAGCCCGACGGCCGCCCGACCCTGATCGCCTGCCGCACCCACATCGGCTACGGCTCGCCCAACAAGCAGGACACCTCGAAGGCCCACGGCTCGCCGCTCGGCGCCGAGGAGGTGGCCCTCACCAAGAGGTTCTACGGCTGGCCGGAGGACGCCCAGTTCCTGGTGCCCGACGAGGTCGCGGCGTGGGCCGGGGAGATCACCTCCGCGGGCGCGGCGCTCCGCGACGCCTGGACCGCGGCCTTCGCCGCCTACGCCGAGGCCCACCCCGCCGAGGCCGCCGAGTTCGAGCGCGTCACGGCCGGGCGCCTGCCCGCGGGCTGGGAGTCGGCCGCGCCCACCTTCACGCCCGGCGAGTCGATCGCGACCCGCGCCTCGGGCGGCACGGCCCTGAACGCCTTCGCCGCGGCCGTCCCGGAGCTCGTGCAGGGCGCCGCCGATCTCTCCTCCTCCACGAGCACGACCATCAAGGGCGGGGGCGACGTCGAGCGGGGGCAGTTCGCGGGGCGCAACCTCCACTACGGCGTCCGCGAGCACGCGATGGGCGCCATCACCAACGCTCTGGCCGCGTACGGGGGCCTGCGCCCGGTGTGCTCCACGTTCTTCACGTTCTCGGACTACATGAAGAACACGATCCGCCTGGCGGCGCTGATGAAGGCTGCCCTCGATCTTCGTCTACACCCACGACTCGGTGGCCCTCGGCGAGGACGGCCCCACCCATCAGCCGATCGAGCACCTCGCCGGGCTGCGCGCCATCCCCGACCTGGTGACCATCCGCCCGGCCGACGCCACCGAGGCCGCCGCGGCCTGGCGGATCGCGATCTCGCGCACGGACGCCCCCACCGCGCTCGTCCTCAGCCGCCAGGGCCTGACGACGCTCGAGGGCACCCCGCCGGTGGAGCGCGGCGCCTACGTGCTCGCCCCGGGCGACGACGTCGTCCTCATCGCCAGCGGCTCGGAGGTCGACACCGCGCTGGCGGCCCGCGAGCTCCTGGCATCCGAGGGCATCGCCGCCCGCGTCGTCAGCATCCCCTCCTTCGAGCTCTTCCGCGCCCAGGAGCGGTCGTACCGCGACGAGGTGCTCCCGCCGGGCCTCCTGGCCCGCGTCGGCGTGGAGGCCGCCAGCCCGTTCGGCTGGGCCGAGTGGGTCGGCCTGACGGGCGCCACGGTCGGCGATCGACCGCTTCGGGCTGTCGGCGCCCGGCGAGCAGGCGCTCGCGGCGCTGGGAGTGACGCCGTCGGCGATCGCCGAGGCCGCGCGGGCCCAGATCCGGGAGCACCGCGCGTGACGAACACCCGCACGCCGCCCCCGGCGGTGATCGTGATCTACGGCGCCACCGGGGACCTCACCAAGCGGAAGCTGATGCCCGGCCTCTACAGCCTGGCCGCGCACGGGCTGCTGCCGCCCGAGACGCAGATCGTCGGCGTCGCGCGCCGCGAGCTCGGCGACGACGAGTTCCGCGCCTCGATGCGCGAGGGGGTGATCGAGCACAGCCGCCTGCAGATCGACGACACCGCCTGGCGGAAGTTCGCGACCAGCCTGCGCTACCTGGCCGCCCCCTTCGACGAGCCCGAGGGGTACGACCGGCTGCGGGCGCTCGTGGAGGCGCACGACCGCCACTGCGGCACCCGCGGCAACCGGCTCTTCTACCTGGCGACCGCGCCGGAGTACTTCCCGATGATCGCCGAGAACCTCGGCCGGGCGGGGCTGGCCGAGGAGGATGGCGACGGGACCGGGCGCTTCGCCCGCCTGGTGGTGGAGAAGCCCTTCGGCCAGGACCTCGCGTCGGCGCGCGAGCTGAACGCGCGCGTGGGGGCGGTGTTCCGCGAGCGGCAGGTCTACCGCATCGACCACTACCTCGGGAAGGAGACGGTCCAGAACCTCCTGGTGCTGAGGTTCGGGAACGCGATCTTCGAGCCGATCTGGAACCGCCGCTACGTGGACCACGTGCAGATCACGGTGGCCGAGGACCTCGGGGTGGGCACGCGGGGCGGCTACTACGACGACAGCGGCGCGCTGCGCGACATCGTGCAGAACCACATGCTGCAGGTGCTCTCGATCATCGCGATGGAGCCGCCGGCGCGCTTCGAGAGCCGCGACGTGCGCGACGAGAAGGTCAAGGTGCTGCGGGCGATCGCCCCCTTCGACGCGGCGTCCACCGCCCGCAACGCCGTCCGCGGCCAGTACGGCCCCGGCCTGGTCGGCGGCGAGGACGTGCCGGGATACCGCGAGGAGCAGGGCGTTGACCCGCAGTCGAACACCGACACCTACGTCGCGATCAAGCTGGTCATCGACAACTGGCGCTGGTCGGAGACGCCCTTCTACCTGCGCACCGGCAAGCGCCTGCCCCACCGCACGACCGAGGTGGCGATCCAGTTCAAGCAGGCCCCGCACCTCCCGTTCGATCCCGCGGCCGTGGCCGACGTGGACCCGAACCTCCTGACGCTGCGCATCCAGCCCGACGAGGGCGCCTCGCTGCGCGTGCTGGCCAAGGTGCCGGGACCGAAGATCGAGCTGGACGACGTGAGCATGGACTTCTCGTACGGCTCCTCCTTCTCGCAGGGATCCCCGGAGGCCTACGAGCGCCTCCTGCTGGACGCGCTGCTGGGCGACTCGACCCTGTTCGCGCGCTGGGACGAGGTGGAGCGCGCCTGGGAGATCGTGGAGGGCCTGATCCAGGAGTGGTCGGCGACCCCCGGCCCGTTCCCCAACTACCCCGCGGGCTCGTGGGGACCCGCCGCCGCGGACGAGCTGATGGCGCGGGACGGCCGGGAGTGGCGCCGACCGTGAACACGACCGACCCCCGGGAGACGTGATGAGCAAGCCGGCGATCATCGTGGTGCCCGACCTGCACGCGCTCGCCGATCGCTCGGCGGCGCTGATCGAGAGGGTCGCGCTCGAGACGCCGTCGGGGTCGCGCTGCACGATCGCACTCGCGGGCGGCGGCACCCCGCGCGAGACCTACCAGCACCTGGCGGGCCGCTGCCCGCCCTGGGGGCGGGTGGACTTCTACTTCGGCGACGAGCGCTGCGTGCCGCCCGACGCCGAGGGCTCGAACTACGGCATGGCCTACGAGGCGCTGCTGGAGCGCATCCCGCTGCGCCCGGCGCAGGTCCACCGGGTGCTGGGGGAGCTGCCCCCGGACGAGGCCGCCGCCCGCGCGGAGGAGGACCTGCGCGCATCGGTGCCGGGCTCGCCGCTGCCGGTGCTCGACCTGATCCTGCTCGGCATGGGGCCCGACGGCCACACCGCCTCGCTCTTCCCCGGCTCGGCCGAGGTCGAGGTGACCGACCGCCTGATGGTCCCGGTCCACCGCCCGGAGATGCCCCAGCCCTGGCGGGTGTCGATGACGCTCCCCGTCATCAACGCGGCCAAGCACGTGATGATGGTCGTGGGGGGCGCGCAGAAGGCGCCCATGGTCCGCCGCGCGATCGCGGGCGACCACTCCATCCCCGCCGGGCGGCTCGCTCCGGCGAACGGGACGATGACGTGGATCCTCACCGAGGAGGCCGCGGCCGAGCTGGAGCTCCCCGAGGGCTGAGCCCTCGGCCGGACCGGCCTTCTAGAGGTCGATCAGCTCGTCGTCGCCCTCGCCCGGCCGTCCCGCGTAGCGCAGCTTGGCGCCGCGGTCGAGACGACGCTGGCCCAGCAGGTAGAGCCCGACGGCGATCACGAGGCCGACGGGGAACCAGGGCGAGCGACCGGCATCGACGGCGACCTTCGCCGCCGTGGTCGCGGTCGGGCTGACGCGGGCGATGATGCGCTTCACCCGCTGCGAGGTCACCGCGGCGCCCACGGCGCGGACGGTGTCGGGCACGGCGTCGATGGAGGGGGCCCCGGGGAGCGCGGGCGCGGTGGGGCGCGCCGCCGCCACCGGCGTCGGAGCCGGCGTCGGGACGGGCGTGACGGTGGTGCTGGCCGCGGGGGTCCGGACGTGGCCGACGGCGCCGGTTCCCGGCGCGCCGGCCGGCCGAGGCCGGTACGGCGGCGGGGGTCGCCGCGGATGCGGCGGGGACGACGGAGACCGGGGACGCGGCGGTGGGGTCGCCGGCCGGCGGGGGCGCGGCGAGGGGGGTCTCCTCGAGCCCGGACGGAGGGGCGCTCGCGGAGCTGCCGCCGCCGAAGAGCGCGGCGGTGATGCGCGCCAGGATGCCGGCGGCGCTCGGGGGCGGCGCGGGGTCGGCGTCGTGCCCGCCGGAGCCATGGTGGCCCGTGTTCCCGTCGTCCTCCGGAAGGGTCTCCGGCGTCCCCGCGACCAGGTCGTCGCCGGGACCGGCGGGCGAGGAGAAGATCGGCTCGGGGGGCGGGGCGGGGTTGACCGGGGGCGCGGGGACCTCGACCACCGGCGGATCCGGGATCGGGTCGGTCACGGGGGCCGGGTCATCCGGCAGCGGCGAGAAGGGCGGGGGCTCGGGATCCGTCACCGGCGGCTCGGGGTCCGTCGCGGGCGGCTCGGGCTCGGCGGGCGGCGTCGGCTCGGGGTCGGTGACGACCGGAGGCTCGGGCTCGGTGGGAGGCGTGGGGTCGGTCGCCACGGGGTCGGGCTCCGGCTCCTTCACGACCGGGTCCGGCTCCTTCACGACCGGGTCCGGCTCCTTCACGACCGGGTCCGGCTCCTTGACGACGGGCTCGGGCTCCTTGATGACGGGCGCCGGCTCCTTCACCACCGGCACGGGCTCGGTGACCGTGGGGTCCGGCTCGACGACCGCCGGCGCGGCGTCGGGGATTACGGGCTGCGGGTCGGGCTGGGGCTCGGTGACCGCGACGGACGGGGCGGGCGCGACGACGACGGGCGTCGGGTCGGGCTCGGTCGCGGGGGGCGCGTCGATGGCCGGCGCGTCCGTGGTCGGCGCGGCCGTGAAGGCTGTCCACGGGCGGTGTGGTGACCACCTCGGCGATGCCCGGGAACGCGCTCGCCACGGGCGTCGCGCCGTCGGAGGCATGCGCGGCGGCGGGCCCGATGGCCATCGCGAGGGCGGCCGCGAAGACCGCGAGGCCGGCGGGACGACGGCGGCGGAAGGGTCGCGCGAGGGGCTGGTGGGCACGAAGCATGAGCGCCCCCCCAATCGGCAGGTGGGCGGGAAACCTTTAGGCCCATGTCGAAATTGGTTTCGGACTGGCTAACGTAGGTTCGAGGATCCCGCTCACAAAGGCGATTTCGGCGATTTCAGATCCGGGCACGACACCGCTCGCGGGCGCCTCCGGGCGCCGGCGCTGGTACGTCCTCGAGGAGCGCCAGACGGCGCTCTTCCGCGGACGCGTGCTGGCCGCCGCCGCGCTGGCCGTCACGGCCATCGTCGCGCCCCTGGACATGACCGCACGCGAGCGCGCGCTGGCGGTCGGCGCGTGCGCCGCGGTGCTCGCCCTCCACGCCCTCCTCCACTGGACGGCCGCGCGCTGGCCACGGCGCCTGCTGGCCGCCGTGGACGCCGGCCTGGTGCTCGACGCCCTCCTCGTGCTCGCGCTGACGCTCCTGTCGGGGGGCATCGAGAGTCCGGCGCTGTGGCTGCTGCCGCCGATGGCCCTCGCCGCGACGCTGGCGCTGTCGGCCTCGTCAGGGGTCAAGTCGGCCGTCCTCGCGGTCCTCGTGGTGGGCGCCGTGATGGTGATCGAGGACGACACCACCCCCGCCGCCGACTGGCTGGGGCCCCTGATCCTGACGGCGATCGTCGTCGTGATCGCCGGGGGGCTCTCGGCCGTCAACGAGCGCGAGCTGCGCCGCCGGGGCGAGCGCATGACCGCCCTCCATGCCGCCTCCGTCAGCTTCGCCGGAGCGGAGAGCCCCGACGAGCTCGAACGACATCGCCCAGCAGACGGCGCGCGCGCTCCTGCCCGATTGGGACGTGACGGTGCGGCGCGACGACGTGGCGACGCCGGAGCGCACCTGGCGCGACGGCGACCGCGTCACGCTCGAGATCCCCGTCGTGGCCGCGGGGCCGGCCGGGGAGGACGGCCGCCCGCTCGGCGCCATCACCGCCACCCGGGGCGTTCCCCGGATGGGCCCACCCCGCGTGCGCGCCCAGCAGCTGCTGGCGCTGCGGACCCTGGCGGGAGGCCTCGCGGCGGCCCTGGTCCGGCAGGAGCTGCTCCAGCGGCTCGAGCGCCAGTCGATGGCCGACGCCCTCACCGGCCTCGGCAACAGGCGGGCGTTCGACGAGGCCCTCGAGGTGGAGCTCAAGCGCGCGCGCCGCGCGGGCGGCTGGGTGGGCCTCGTGATGATGGACGTCGACCACTTCAAGCGCTTCAACGACCAGCACGGCCACCAGGCGGGCGACGACGCCCTGGTCACCGTGGGCCACGTCCTCACGCGCGTCGCCCGCGCCGAGGACCGCGCCTGCCGGATCGGCGGGGAGGAGTTCGCCCTCCTGCTCCCCGGCGCCGACGAGCGCGCCGCCGCCATCGTGGCCGAGCGGGTGCGGCGCGACGTCGAGCACCGCGCCCCGGCGGCGGGCCCCGTCACCATCAGCCTCGGCGTGGCCGCGTCGCGGGGGGACGACGGCCAGGCGCTCCTGGCGGTGGCGGACGCGCGGCTCTACGCGGCCAAGGAGGCCGGGCGCAACCGCGTGGTCGGCGCGCCCGCCGTCACCCCCGGCTAGGACGCGGGCGGAAGCGCCTCCCGCAGGATCGCGATCGCCTCATCCGGATCCGCGGCCCGGCGCACGTGGGCGAGGTCGTCGTCGTCGACCACCAGGTGGGCGCGGATGGCGGGGAGCAGGGCGCCCCAGCGCTCGCCGACCAGGATCAGCGGGCGCGGGCGTGAGATCGCCGATCTGGAGCAGGTTCCAGGCCAGCGAGAGCTCGGCCAGGGTGCCGATGCCGCCGGCCACGGCCACCCACGCGTCGCTGTCGAGCAGCTCCTCGATGCGGGCCAGGAGGCCCTCCGCCGCGCGCTCCTCCCCCACCCAGCGGTTCGGGGCGAGCCGGTGCGCCCAGCCGGCCACCGTGACCCCGATGACGTGGCCCCCCTCCCCCGCCGCACCCTCGGAGACCGCCGCCATCGCGCCGTTGTAGCCGCCGGTGCGCACGGCCCAGCCCTCGCGCGCGATCAGGGCGCCGAGCCGGCGCGCCGCCTCGTACTCGGCGTCGCCGGGCCGCAGGCGGGCCGACCCGAACACGGCCACGGAGCGCTCCGCGGTCACGACGCCGTGACCCCGCCGCGGTCGATCACCGCGAGGAGGCGCCCGCGATGGCGCGTCACGCTGACCGGGGCGTCGAAGCACCGCGACAGGGTGGCGTCGTCCAGCACCTCGGCGGCGGGGCCGGCGGCCACGACGCGGCCGCGGCGCAGGAGCAGGGCGTGGGTGACGCCGGCGGCCAGCTCCTCCAGGTGGTGGCTCACCTGCACCGTCGTGAGACCGCCGTCGCGCCCGCGAAAGGGCGTCCAGCCGCTCGAGGAACGCCTCGCGGCCGGGGAGGTCCAGGCCGGTGGTGGGCTCGTCCAGCAGCAGCAGCCGCGGCCGGGTGATGAGGGCGCGCGCCAGCAGCACGCGCTGCTGCTCGCCCCGCGAGAGCTGGGCGAAGCGCCTGCGCACCAGCGCTCCGCACCCCATCCGGTCGAGCAGCGCCTCGGCGCGGCCGCCGTCGCCGTCGTCCAGCTGCTCGGGGCGCAGCACGATGGTCGAGGTGACGCCGGTCAGCACGACGTCGCGGGCCGTCGCGCGGGGCCGGAAGGCGCGCGCCATCCCGGAGTCGACGTGCCCGATCGATCCGCGCAGGCGCCGGACGTCCACCGCCCCGAGCGTCCGCCCCAGGATCCGCGCGACGCCCTCGCTGGGGTGGCCCACCGCCCCGGCGATGGCCATCAGGGTCGTCTTGCCGGCGCCGTTGGGGCCGATGACCGCCCACCGCTCGCCCGCCTCCGCCCGCCACTCGACCCCCTCCAGGAGGGTCGCGCGGGTCCCGTCGGGCCGGGCGCGCCAGACCCCGACGCCGGTCAAGTCGATCGCGGCGGCGCCGCCGCCGTTCGCGCTCACCCCAGGAACAGGGACCGCACCTCGTCCACCACCCGGTCGCCCTCGGCGTCGGCGCGGATCCTCTCCTCCAGCGGGACCTCGGGCTCGGGATCCTCGGACATCCGGCGCGGCAGCGGCACGCCGAGCGCCTCCTCGCCGGTCCTCCACCAGACCTCGGGGATCTCGTCGTCGAGCTCCACGCCGAGCATCTCCGCGAACAGCATGGTCCAGGCCCGCGGAACGACCTGGAAGGTGTAGCCGCCCCCGCCGAGCGCCACCCAGCGGCCGTCCGCCGCCGTGCGGGCCAGCTCGTGGAGCGCCCGGTAGGCCCGCGGGAAGGTCGGCATCGTGATCTGGAGGTGCGCCAGCGGGTCGGCGTGGTGCGGGTCGGCGCCGTCCTGCGTGACGATCACGTCGGGCTCGAACTCGGCGACGGCCGGCAGGATGACGTCCTCGATCGCGCGCAGGTACGGGCGGTCGCCCGCGTACGGGGGGAGCGGGATGTTGAGCGCCGTGCCCTCCGCCGCACCCACGCCCCGCTCGGCGATGCCCCCGGTGCCCGGGAAGAGGTACCTCCCGGTCTCGTGGACCGAGCACGTCAGGACGCGCGGGTCCTCGAAGAAGATCCACTGGGTGCCGTCGCCGTGGTGGACGTCGATGTCGATGTAGGCCACCCGCTCGGCGCCGGCGTCCAGCAGGGCGTGGATCGCGACGGCCGTGTCGTTGTAGATGCAGAAGCCCGCCGCCCGGTTCGCCATCGCGTGGTGGAGGCCGCCGCTCGCCACGAACGCCTGGTCGGCGCGGCCCTCCCAGACCGCCATGGCCCCGGCGATCGACGCGCCGCAGATCGCCGCGGCGGCGTCGTGCATGCCGGCGAAGGCCGGCGTGTCGCCCCCGGCGGCGAGGCCCCACTGGCGAGGCCTCCCACGCCGACGCGAGCGCGGGCTGCTCGCTGTAGCGCCGGACCGCCGCCACGTAGGCCGGCGCGTGGGTGCGCTCGATCTGCGCCACGGTCGCCGGGACCGGCGCCACCGGCACCACGTCGGGGTGCCGGTCGAGCCCGTAGGCCCGGATCAGGTCCACCGCGAGCTGCCGCCGCAGCGGGGTCATCGGGTGGTCGTCGCCGAGGTTGTAGGAGGGCCCACCCTCGGCGTGGACGAATGCCGTGCGCGTCACCCGCTCAACCTAGCCAATTCGGACCGAGAGACGTCTATGCCGCAGCGACGATGTTCCAGGGGACGATGCGGCGCGCGGTCACCAGCCCGGCCGCCACGTAGGGGTCGCCCGCGGCGAAGGCCTCGATGTCGGCGGCCGGGACGTCGCCGAAGACGAACAGGCCCCCGGTGGGCGGGTCGCCCACCGGCCCGGCCGCGAGCATCCCGTGGCCGGCGACCCACTCGGCGATGCGGGCGAGGTGGGCCTCCCGGTGCGGCGCGCGCCGCTCGAGGATGTCCGCGACGTAGTCGTAGAACAGCAGCTGGTGCGGGCCGGTGTCCATCAACCCCCCCGGATCAGTTTGAGCGTGTACGCGCTCTTGCCGGCGCGGGCGAAGACGTTGACGTAGTAGACGCCGCCGCGCGGCGCCACGGCCGTCATGACCGTCCTGCGCCTGCACGCCGCTGCGGAAGCGCACCAGGTGGCGATCGAGGTTGCTGCCGCCCGTCGCGACGGTCTTCGTGCCCGGATTCCAGAGGTAGAGGTCGAGCGTCCCGCGCGAGTGGCGGAGGTCCATCCGCAGGCGCTCGCCCGCCCGGAGGCGCACGGCGTAGACGTCGTCGGGGTCCTCCACCCGGTCGGCGCTGGCGGTGATCTCGACCGGCGCGCGCTGGGTGAGCGAGATCGTGCCGGTCAGCCACTTGACGTCGTCGTTGACCTCGTCGGTGTCGTCGGCCGGCGCCGTCAGGGTGACCGCCGGCGCGCGGGTTGACGATCCCGTTGCCGCTGAAGTCGTCGCGCCCGCGGGTCCCGATGTCCGTGGCGGTGTTCTCGATCTGGCTGCAGCACCTGGTAGGCGCTGAGCGTGCCGCCGTTGCTCGCCATGACCAGCGCCGCGACGCCCGCGACGTAGGGCGCGGCCATCGACGTGCCGTCCTTCAGGGCGTACCCCGGCGCCACGACCCGCTCGGTGACGCGGCGCGGGACCGTCGAGAGGACGTCGACGCCCGGGGCGATGACGTCCACGGAGCGGTTGTGCGTCGAGAAGGTCGCGACCCCGTACGGGCGCGGGCAGTCGTAGGTGACGACGCCGTCGCACTGGGCGCCCACGCCGAGGACGCGGCGGTAGGCCGCCGGGTAGTTGAGCGAGTTGACGTCCTGGCCCTGGTTGCCGACGGACGCCACCACCAGGGCGCCCCTGCTCGACGCCCAGAGGATCGTGTCCTGGAAGGCCTTCGAGTAGCCGACGCCGCCGGCCGAGATGTTGATGACCTTGGCGCCGTTGTTCACGGCCCAGCGGATGCCGCGGATGATCGTCAGGTCGCTGCTGTCGCCGTTCTCGTCGGCGATCTGGACCGGGATGACCTGGGCCGAGGCCGCCGAGGCCGGCGCCACGCCCACGATGCCCACGCCGTTGGTCGGCGCCGCGGCGATGCCGGCGACGTGGGTGCCGTGCCCGGTGATGCCGTGGTCGGACGCGTCGGCGTCGTTGCGGATGGTGCTGCGGGGGGCGACGAGCGGGCTGGCGGGGCCGCCCCACTCCTCGTGGGTCGGGTCGATGCCGCTGTCGAGGATGGCGATCCGCGGGCGGGCGGCGATCGTCGTGAGATCCGGGCCCCAGGTGGTCTGGGTCGAGGAGCCCCCACTGCGGCGGTGGGGGTGAAGAGGGGGTCCGTGACGACCGGCGGCGCCCCGAGCGCGGCGGGCGGGGCGGGCAGCTCCTGCGACTCGCGCTCGCGCGACCACTCCACGCCGCTCACGCCGTCGCGCCGGAGCGCGCGGTCGCGGGCGTCCGTGGACGTCGCGGGGCACGACCGACCAGATGCCGGCCTCGGGGAGCACCGGCGCGACCGTGCCCAGGCCGGCCAGGCGCGCCCGCGCCGTCGCGCCGCGTCGGGGTGTCGGCGAAGGTCACGAGGAGGTGCGGCGTCGTCGGCCGCGTGCGCTCGAACGCGACCCGGGACCCCGGGACGCTCGCGGGGTCGGCGGGCTTCGCGGGTCCCGCCGCGGCGGCGGTGCCGCAGACGCCGATGGCGAGGGCGGCGGCGAGGGCCCCGACCCGGGCTCGCCCTAGACATGCCGCGTGGTGATCGGCATCCGCCGGTCGCGGCCGAACGCGCGCGGGGTGATCTTGATGCCGACGGGCCCCTGGCGTCTCTTGTACTCGGCACGGTCCACCATTCGGACGACATCGGCGACGACCTGATCCGCGTAGCCCTGTGCGACCAGTTCGGCCGGCTCGAGACCCCGCTCGACGTACCCCTCGAGGATCGCGTCCAGCAGTTCATAGGGGGGAAGGCTGTCCGTGTCGAGCTGATCGGGTCGCAGCTCCGCGGTCGGCGGGCGGCGGATCGTCTCCTCGGGGATCACCTCGCGCCCCTCGGAGGCGTTGCGCCAGCGCGACAGGCGGTAGACCCAGGTCTTGTAGAGGTCGCGCAGCGGCGCGAAGCCCCCCACCATGTCGCCGTAGAGGGTGCTGTAGCCCACGGAGATCTCGCTCTTGTTGCCCGTGGCCAGCACCAGCGGAGCCGAGCTTGTTGGAGAGCGCCATCAGCAGCGTGCCGCGCGCGCGGGCCTGGAGGTTCTCCTCGGTGATGTCCGGGGCGTGGCCCGCGAGCGGCGCCGCCAGCGCCTGCTCGAACGCCCCGACCACGCCGACGATCGACATCTCGATGAGGCGGATGCCGAGGGAGGTCGCCAGCGCCTCGGCCCCCGCCAGGCTCTCGGGCGACGAGAGGGACGAGGGCAGCGCGACGCCGATCACGCGCTCGGGGCCCGAGGGCGTCGGCGGCGAGCGCCGCCGTCAGGGCCGAGTCGATGCCGCCCGAGAGGCCGATGAGGACGCCCGGGAAGCCGTTCTTGCCGACGTAGTCGCGGATCCCGAGGCTCAGCGCGGCCCAGACCTCCGGCTCGCCCTCCCGCGCCTCGGCCACGCCGGACGGCGCCGGCCAGCGGGCCCTCGTGCGCGCGGACCTCCAGGGCGACCTCGCTGCTGGGCGGCGCGCCCGGGCAGCCGCCGCGAGAGCGGCTCGCGCAGCCGGCGGCGCTTCGACAGGAGCGGGTCGATGTCGGCGATCAGCAGGTGCTCCTCGAACTGGGGCGCGCGGGCCACCATCTCGCCGGCGGCGTCGAACACGGCGGAGCGGCCGTCGAAGACCAGCTCGTCCTGGCCGCCCACCTGGTTGCAGAAGGCGAGGGCCGCGGCGCAGTCGTCGGCGCGCGTCGCGAGCATCTGCTCCCGCCGGTCGCCCTTGCCGCGGTGGTAGGGCGACGCCGAGATGCAGCAGATCAGGTCGACCCGGGCGGCGGCGAGGTCGGACGCGACCGGGGTCGGGTACCAGATGTCCTCGCAGATCGCGATCCCGATCCGCATCCCGAGGGCCTCCAGCACGATCGGGGCGTCGCCGGCGCGGAAGTAGCGCGCCTCGTCGAAGACCCCGTAGTTGGGCAGGAAGCGCTTGCGGTAGACGGCCTGGACCCGGCCGTCGGCGACCACGGCGGCCGCGTTGTGGCAGTCGGCGTTCCACTCCGGGAAGCCCAGGATCGCGACGCCGTGGCGGACCTCGGCCGCGATCCGCTCGACGGCCGCGCGCGCGGCGGCCGCGAAGGCCGGCCGCAGGAGCAGGTCCTCGGGCGGGTAGCCGGTGACGGCGAGCTCCGGGACCAGGGTGACGTCGGCGCCCGCGCGCGCGGCGTCGGCGAGCGCGCCGCGGATCAGATCCGCGTTGTGCTCGATGTCCCCGACGACCGTGTTGAGCTGGGCCAGCGCGATGCGCACTCGGCGGGTGATCTCCGGCGATTCGGTTGCACCCCGCGCTTCGGTGCGTGATCACCGGCGCGGTAGGCTTTGACGGACAAACGATACGCCTCGGGGGCGGGCGTCCGAGCCCCCCTCATGGCATGGAACGGGAGGACGGATGGCCAGCCTGCCACCTCAGCGTCGTCAGCCGGGTGGAGCCGGAGGCGGCCCCGGCGGACGCGCCGGACGCGCGAACCTCTCGCCCAAGGAGGGCGCGGAGGAAGCCGAGCGCCGGTTGAACCTGCCGTGCTTCCACGCCGGGCAGAAGGTCACCGGGATCTACGCCTGCGTGGCCTGCCAGTTCCGGATCAACAACCGAGGCACCCTGCCGACGTGCCCGGACTGCGGCGAGATCGTCTGGGCCTACATGGGCGGCGGCGCGCGCCCGGTGCCCGAGGGCGAGGAGGCCGGACCCGCGCCCGCGCAGGCCGCGCCGCCGGCCGCCTCGGTCGAGGAGGGCGTGAAGCTGGACGCCCCCGCTCCGGTCCAGGTTCAGGAGAACGTCAAGTTGCAGCCCTGAGGGCCGATAGCGACCCGAGGTCGAGGGCCTCGGGTCGCCGATCCTCACAGATCCACAACAGAGTGACGCAAACCTCTTACTCCGTCACCGCGCCTCCCACATTGGAGCGATGAAGCATCCAGATCGACATTGGCCGGACCTCCGTGGTGCCGGCCGCCCATGTGGAGGTGGGATTCTGCGTCGTGCGCTGATCGCCGCGCTCGTCCTCATGCTGGTCGTCCCGGTGCTGGCCACCGCCGACCCCGGGGTCCGTCGTGCGGACGACCGGGTGCCCTCGGCGCAGGTGCAAGCCACCGGCGGCGGCATGATGACGGTGACCGGACGGATGGCCGTCAACGGGTCGCTCGACCGGGGCTCGATCGTCGTGACCGACCGCGCCGGCGACGCCCGGGCACACCTGGCGGGTGTTCCGCTGACGTTCACCCGCGGTCGTGCGCAGGCGCGCCGGGCCTCGGGGATCCTCTTCGTGACGGGATCGAACGTCACGGTGCAGGTGACGTCCGCGCACATCTCGTTCTCGATCGCCGGCAACGGCCGCGCCCGATTCCTCGGAACGGGCACGTACCAGCTGAACTCCGATCCGGAGAAGAGCTGGACCCGCGCCTGGATCAAGGTCGCTCCCCCCACCTCCCCGGAGCGAAAGAGGGTCCGATGATCCGCAGGAAGCTTCTCATCGGCAGCGCCATGGCGCTGCTGGTGCTCCCGACCATGGCCGTGGCGGAGAAGGCCGAGCCGTTGGTCGACAACGACCCGGTCGCGGAGGATCTCGCACCCGCCACCACCACCGACAAGGCCCTCCACGCCGACGGCAAGGGCGTCTTCAGCTACGAGGGCTCCGGCGGCATCGTCCTGAGCGGCTCCGGCGTCGTGCGCGTGCGCGACCTCTCGAACCCGGCGGGGCTCGTGAAGACCCCGGCCGGCTTCGGCGAGACGAAGACCTCGAAGGACGGCCAGTGGACCCGCTACGTGGGCACCGGCACCCTCACGCTCGACGGCGCCGCCTACAAGGTCACGGCCGCGGGCAGGTTCACCGCCGACGTCGACCCGACGGCCGCCAACCCCGCCGCCGGGACCGCGCGCGTGGCCGGTCGAGGCGAGACCATCCTGAAGGGCGGCGTCCCGGTCTCGTACACGGCCGGCCAGCGCATCCTGCTCACGACCGGACCGATCTCGGTCGACCTCCACGGGCGCGGCGGACCCGAGTGGTGGCGCACCAAGCCCGGCAAGCACAAGGGGCTCGGCCCCGCGACCCGGGTCGAGTACCGGGGCGGTAAGGCGGGCACGCACTCCGCGAACCACAAGGGATCGTCGCCGGCCGCCGTCCGCTACGTGTGGTGGCGCTGGAATCCCTGGGCGCCGGGCGCGACCTGGCGGATCAACGGGCCCGCCTCGGGCTCCGTGGACGTCTCCGCCATCACCGGCCGCATCCGCGTGTGGGACCGCTCGACGGCGAAGGACCTCGCCGTGACCGTCCCCGCGGGCACGACCACGACGACGCTGCCGGACGGCTCGGTGGTCTACTCGGGTCTGTCGTCCGCCAAGGTGACGCTCTCGGGCACCGCCTTCCGGATGAGGGCGCACGGGACCTCGATCGTCGGCTCCTTCACGCCCACCGCCGGCACCCTGGCGCGCAGCTTCGTGCGCGGCCGCGGGACGTTCGACGCCGGTGCGGCGACCGACGTGAAGCCCGGCCGCCACGGCGGGGTGAGGGTCCTCCTGCAGCCGGTGGCGCCGGCCGCGGCGGCGGCGAAGTGATCGTGGCTCCGGCCCCGGATCCCGTTCGGTGAGCGGGATCCGGGCCGGGGCCCGCCGGCTTCCGGCGGGCCGCCAGGTGGACCGGGCCACTCGGCGGGACTACCATCGGGCGCCGATGGGACCTCCGGACGACCGCCAGCGGATCCTGATCGTCGAGGACGAGCCCAACATCGCCTCGTTCGCGCGGATGTACCTGGAGGCCGCCGGCTTCCACGTCGCCGTCGCGTCGCGCGGCGACGAGGGCCTCCAGATGGCGGAGGCGGATTCGCCCCACCTCGTGATCCTCGACCTCATGCTCCCGGGCATGGACGGCTACGAGATCACCAAGCGCCTGCGCCGCAACGGGCACACGCCGATCATCATGCTCACGGCGCGCGACGACGCGGTGGACAAGGTCGTCGGGCTCGAGATCGGCGCGGACGACTACATCACCAAGCCGTTCAACCCGCGCGAGCTGGTGGCGCGCGTGCGCGCGGTGCTGCGGCGGGCCGAGGCCAAGCGCCAGACCACCGGCCAGCCCGAGGCGACCACCATCGAGACCGGGCCCCTGCGCATCGAGGTCGGCGGCCGCGAGGTCTTCGTCGACGGCGAGGGCGTCCAGCTGACGCCGAAGGAGTTCGACCTCCTGGTGACGCTGATCGAGAACCGCGGCCTGGTGCTGACCCGCGAGCAGCTGCTCGAGCGCGTCTGGGGCTTCACCTTCCTCGGGGACAGCCGGACGATCGACGTCCACGTGCGCCAGCTGCGGCGCAAGCTGGGCGACGCGTGTCCGATCCAGACCGTGTGGGGCACCGGCTACAAGGTGCCCGCCAAGCGGTGAACGCCGCCCCGAGGCCCTGGCGAACGCTCCGCGGGCGCCTGGCGCTGGCGGCGGCAGGGGGCCTGATCGTGGCCGCGGTGGTGTTCGCGGCGGTGGGCGGCGGGCTCATCCGCTCCCAGTCGGAGGCCGTGGCGCGCGCCGAGCTCGATCGCCAGGCGGTGGCGCTGGCGCGGATCGTGAGCGACCAGGCCGAGCGCCAGGCCTCGCGGGGCACCGACTTCACGTTCATCCAGCCCGAGCAACCTGGAGGCGCTGGTCGGCCCGAAGACCCGCCTGTACTACAGCGGCCTGCAGCTCACCCCGGGGGCCGAGCGCCCGACGGCGGAGATCCCCTCGGTGGTCGCCGACGAGCTCGACTACGGGCGGCTGGAGCAGGACGGGCGTGCAGCGCATCGACTTCCGGCTGCGCCCGGACCAGCCGCTCTACGAGGCCTCCGCCGCCCCCGTGTAGCTCGGCGACCGAGACCGTGGGCGCCATCCTCCTGGCGAAGCCCCCCGGCGAGCTCGCGTCGGCCTGGCCGGACCTCGCTCCCCGCGTGGTGCTGGCGGCCGGCATCGGGCTCGGCGTGGCCCTCCTGCTCTCGCTGCTGCTGACCGGCCGCATCATCCGCCCCCTGACCGCGATGCAGGCGGCCACGCACCGGGTGGCCGGCGGCGACCTGCGCACCGAGCTCGGGCCCACGGGGACCCAGGAGCTCGACGAGCTGGCGTCGGACTTCAACCTGATGGTGCGGCGCCTGGCCGAGCGCGAGGGCGAGACGCGCGAGTTCCTGATGCGCGTCACGCACGACCTGCGCACGCCGCTGACGGCCATCCGCGGCCACGCGGCGGCGCTGGCCGACGGCGTGGTGCCCGAGGACGACGTGCCGCGGTCGCTGGCGGCGATCGAGGGCGAGGCGTCGCGCCTGGAGAGCCTGGTCGCCGACCTGCTCGACCTGGCGCGCCTCGACGCCCACCGGTTCAGCCTCGACCTGGCCGACGTCGGCCCCCAGCGAGGTCCTCGACCGCGCCTTCGACGCGATGGAGGCCGAGGCCCACGAGCCGCGGGCTCGCGTTCGAGCGCGGCATCGAGGAGCTGCCCCAGCGTCGTCACCGACGAGTCGCGCGTCCAGCGGATCGTGAGCAACCTGCTCGACAACGCGATCCACTGGACCCCGCGGGGCGGCACGGTGCGCCTCGAGGCGCGCCGCCGCCCGGGGGGCGGCTTCACGGCGGAGGTCACCGACACCGGTCCGGGCATCCCGCGCTCCGAGCAGGAGCGCATCTTCGAGGCGTTCCAGTCGCAGGAGACGCCGGACGGACGCCGCGGCAGCGGCCTCGGCCTCGCCATCAGCCGCCAGCTGGCGCGCGCCCTGGGCGGCGACGTCTGGGTGGAGAGCGACGAGGGCGGCGGCAGCCGCTTCGTGCTCGAGGTGCCCGCGCGCTGAGGGGGGCGGGGCCGACCGTTTCCGGCCCCGAACGCACCGCTGCCGGCGGCCCCCCGAGGGGGACGCCGGCGGCGGATGCCACGCGTGTGAGGAGTCCGGCTAGGCCGGGCTCTCCTCGGGGTGGGGGGCGAGCACGACGTCGCCGCGCTCCCCGGTCCTGCACCCGGATCGACTCCTCGACGGCGAAGACGAAGATCTTGCCGTCCCCGGGCTCGCCCGTGTGGGCGAGCTCGAGGATGGTGTCGATCGCCCGATCGACATCCGAGTCGTCGAGCACCATCTCCAGCTTCAGCTTGGGTCGCAGGAAGATGGTGGTCTTGGCGCCTCGGTAGCTCTCGGTGAAGCCCTTCTGACGCCCGGAGCCCTTGACCTCCGTGACGCTCATGGAGGGAAGCCCCATGGTCGCCAGTCGGTCGTGGATGGCCTCCAGGGCCTCGTGTCGGATGAACGCCTCGATTTTCTTCACGGTCTCGACTCTCCTTACGAGGCGGTGGCGGGGTTGGTCGCCGGAGCGGTCCCGCGGGGGCCGGCGGGCCGGCGGGGCCGATGTCCTCCGACTCGGCGCCCGGCACGTCGATGAAGCGCTCCGGGTAGCCGAACATCCCGTGCTCGGAGATGTCGAGACCGCGCAGCTCGTCCTCTTCGCTGACGCGGAGGCCGACGGTGTACTTGATCGCCAGGAACACGATCAGGGACAGCGTGAAGGTGAACGCGATCGTGGCGCAGATCCCGTAGAACTGGACCCACAGCTGGTGGGCGCCGCCCCCGGTGAAGAGGCCGGCCTCGCCCACCGCGAGAGTCGCGGCGCGGGTCTCGTCGGCGAACAGACCACACGCGAGCGTGCCCCAGATGCCGGCCATGCCGTGCACGGGCAGGGCGCCGACCGGGTCGTCGATCTTGATCTTCTCGACGACGAGCACCAGCGGCGGGACGATCAGGCCGGCGAACAGGCCGATCACGACCGCGGCCCAGGGGTCCACGAAGGCACAGGGTGCGGTGATCGCCACCAGGCCGGCGAGGGCGCCGTTGCCCATCTGCGAAACGTCGAGCGTCTTGAAGAGCAGCAGCGCGCTGATCGTGGCGCCGATGACGCCGGCGGCCGCGGCCAGGTTGGTGTTGACCGCGACGTCGGCGAAGTTGTAGCCGATGGCGTTGAGGAAGGACGCCGGGTTGAAGCCCATCCAGCCGACCCAGAGGATCAGCACGCCGAGGATCATGAGCGGGATGGAGTGGCCCGGGATCGGAACGGACTTGCCGTCTCGGAACTTCCCGATGCGTGGCCCCAGCACCAGAGCTCCCGCGGCCGCCGCGAGGGCGCCCTGGAGGTGGACGATCGACGACCCGGCGAAGTCCTGGAAGCCGTTCTGCAGGAGCCAGCCGCCGCCCCACGTCCAGTGCGCCACGGTCGGGTAGATGAACCCGGTGAAGCACGATGGCGAAGATGATGTAGCCGATGAACTTGGTGCGGTCGAGCATCGCGCCGAAGACGATCGCGAGCGAGACGGCACAGAAGACGACCTGGAAGAAGAAGGTGACTTCGAAGTTCGTCTGGCTGTACGCAAGGGACGCGTAGTCGTTGGCGGCGTTGTTGTTGTCCATGAACCAGCCGCTGTAGCCGATGAAGTCGTTGCCCGTGCCGAAGCCGATGGCAAAACCGACGGCCCAGAACATCAGGAACGTGATCGACAGGTTGATGAGGATCTTCCCCATCACCGCGCCGGCGTTCTTCATGCGCGACAGCCCGACCTCGAGCATCGCGAATCCAGCCTGCATGAACAGAACGAGAGTTGCACCGACGAAGACGAGGAGCGAGTTGATCGCGATGTCCTGGTCCGTCGGAGCGTCCTGCGCGAGGGCGAATGCCGGGACCAGCAGCAGCATCACCGCCGCGAGCACCGGAACCAGCCGGAATGGCCTCAAACGCATCTACTCTCCTTGCGCGAAATGAACATGTGAGCCCAGTGAGCCCAAAGGTGTGCGCAGGCTAGGGCGAGCCGGTCGAGGGGGGCTTTAGCCACAGGTATGAGAAGTCGGGTCCCGTCTTCTCCCGATGGACAAGGACGCGACCGCCACGGGGCGTCGCCTCCGGGGGCGGGGCCGGAGGAGCCCCGGAGGCGCTCGCCATCGCGCGGGCGGGGTAGACGCGGGGTGGGCTGACTGGCACCGTTCCGCCGTGCACCAGCGCCGGACCAAGATCATCGCCACGCTCGGCCCCGCGACCGACGCGGAGGGCCGGCTCGACGAGCTGGTGGCCGCCGGCATGGACGCCGGACGCATCAACTGCGCGCACGACGACGCCGACCGCTGGCGCGAGCGGGCGGCCGGACTGCGCCGGGCGGCCGAGCGGGCGCAGCGCCCGCTGGCCCTGCTGGTGGACCTGGCGGGGCCCAAGATGCGGCTGGGCATGAGCGTGCGCGCGCGCCAGGTGACGCGGGGCGAGCTGGTGGTCTTCGCGGCCGACGAGGTTCAGCCGAACGGCTCGGTCGAGGTCAGCTGGCCCGGGCTGGCGGAGGCCGTCACCGTGGGGCGCTCGGAGATCGTGATCGGCGACGGGACGCCGCGCCTGTCGGTGATCGACGTCTTCGTCGAGGAGGGGCTGGTCACCGCCCGCTGCGAGCGCCCGGGGATGATCGGCCCGCGCAAGGGGATCTTCCTCACCTACGTCCAGGCGCCCGAGGCGACGCTCAGCGACCAGGACCTCGCCGACCTGGCGGTGGCGGCCGAGCTCGACGCCGATGTCGTGGCCCTGTCCTTCGTCCGCTCGGGGCAGGACGTCCGCCGGCTGCGCGGAGCCCTCGCCGCGCTGGACTGCCCGGCGCGCGTCGTCGCGAAGATCGAGAAGGTCGAGGCCTTCGACGCGATCGACGAGATCGTCGACGTCTCCGACGGCGTGATGGTCGCGCGCGGCGACCTGGGCGTGGAGGCCGGGGTGGCCCGCGTGCCGCTGATGCAGAAGGCCGTGATCAAGCGCGCGGGCGAGGCCGGCAAGCTCGTCATCACGGCCACGCAGATGCTGGAGTCCATGATCACCCAGCCCGAGCCGACCCGCGCCGAGGCCACGGACGTGGCCAACGCGATCCTGGACGGGACGTCCGCCGTGATGCTCTCCGGCGAGACCACCGTGGGCCGCTATCCGGTCGAGGCCGTGGAGGCGATGGCCGAGATCGCCTGCGAGGCCGAGCTCGGCGCACCCCTGTCACTCGATGTCATGTCGCCCGCGGGCAGCCGGCCGGAGGCCGTGATGCAGGCGGCCGTCCACCTCGCGCAACAGGTCTCGGCCGTCGCGCTGGTGGTCTCGACCGTCAGCGGAGGCGCCGCGCGCGCGGCCGCCAAGTACCGCCCCCGCCTGCCGGTGATCGCCCTCTCGGAGGACGAGCGCGTGCGCCGTCAGCTGGCCCTGGAATGGGGCGTCGTGCCGGGCTGGCTGCCGCCCGCTGCCGGCGTCGATCGAGGAACACGCGAACGTCATGCTCGAGCGCGGCCGCACCGTGGGCGGCCTGTCGCCGGGCGACGTGGTGGTGCTGGCCTACGGACCGCCGGAGGCGGGCGCGTCGGCGACGAGCTTCCTGGCCGTGCGGACGGTCCTCGAGTAGTACTGCATCCCGCGCGGCGGCCGCGGCTTGGGCCGGGAGCGGCGGGTCATCAGCTCGCCGACCGCGCGCAGCGGCACGTCGGCCCTGCGGGCCAGCTCGAGCGCGCCGCCCTCGGGCATGCCGTGGCGGGCGAGGTAGTTGGCGATCCGCTCGCGCGACTCGTCGAGCAGGCGGCAGCCCGGGCAGTCGTGCCGCCCGAGGTTCCGCGGTGCCCCGCAGCGGTCGCACCAGCGCGCGACGGGCTCGCGGGGCGCGAGAATGCGGTGGGAGGTCTCACGGCGGCGCACCGGCGCCGGCGGGGGCGGCGCAGGGGCGAGCATCGAGAGGAGGTCGAACGCTGTCGCACCGCGAGTCGAGGTCACGGTGGTGCAGTTCGGAACGCGCGGCGGTCGTCTTGAGCGCTCGCGGCGCTCGCGCTCGCGTCGCTCGCCGGCTGCGGCGGCGGACCGGCGGCGCGGGGCACGAGCACCGGCCCCGTCCCGCCGGACCGGCTCACCGTCGCGCTCCGGGGAGGCGGCTACGGCGCCTTCCGGGTCCACCTCGACTGCGCCGTCGTCGACCGCGCGGCCTGCCGCCGGATCATCGACGCCGTCGGCGAAGCCGGCCGCGACGAGACCTGCGCACCCGCCGACGACGACGGCCGCCGCATCGCCGTTACCGGCACCATCGACGGCAGAAGGATGCGAATCCGTGCTCCGCAGACGCACCGACTGCGAGATCCGCAACTACGACGCCGTCACCGAGGCCCTGGGCCTGTGAGCCGTGAGGGTTGCGTGCTCTGAGGGTCTCCTTTGAGGGCCTGCTCGTCTGTCGAGGCGCCTGTTCCTCACGCGTGCGAGGCCGGCCTCTTGCGGGCCGGCCTGGCCGCGGCAAATCCACCCTGGCCGGGCGGATTTGCATTCGGTGGCCGCCTGCGGCGGCGACCTCGCACAGCCCGGCGAAGCCGGGCTGTCTCGTCGCTTTGCGACATCGGAGCAAAGCCCGCACTTCGGCCTGGATGCCGGTAGCGCGGTGGTTCTGACCTTTCCGGCGGCCCGGCCCCGGCGAACAGCCGGTGCCGCCGGTCTGCAAATGCGCCCGGCCAGGGCGCATTTGCGCGTCGGGCCGGCCCGCTAAGAGGCCGGCCCCGACGCCTTGTCCGCCCAATCCTTGTCGCAGAGCTCGGAAACGCTCAGAGCTCTGAGAGCCCCGAGCACGGAACTCTCAGAGCTCTGAAACCCCGAACTTGGGAACGCTCAGAGCTCACAAACCCCGAAGCACGAAACGCTCAGAGCTCAGAAGCCTCCGCCGCCATTCCACGAGGACCTCGCTCGCCTCCGCCAGCCCCGGGACCACCACGTCGGCTCCCGCCAGGGCGGTGGCGTCGTGGATCCCGGTGGTGACGCCGATGCAGCGGGCGCCGCCGGCGCGGGCGCAGGCCACGTCGCGTGGGGTGTCGCCCACGACGACGACCGGGGCGACGCCGCCCGAGCGCGGCGACCGCGATCGGGACGAGGGCGTCGCGGACCTCGTGGTCCGAGCCGAATGCCCCCACGCCCCGGGCGAACCAGCCGCCGAGCCCGGCCGCGCCGAGCTTCGCGTGGGCGATCGGCTCGAGGTTGCCGGTCAGGAGCGAGAGCGACGCGCCGTCGGCCGCCACGCCCGCGAGGGCCTCGGCGGCCCCCGGCGCGGGCCTCTGAGGGGCGTGTTCGACCCTGGATCCGGGGGTAGAGGGCCACCGCACGGGCCTTCCAGGCGTCGAGCCCGGCGGTGATCGCGCGCGTCGTCGACGCCGTGCCGGCGCAGGATCAGGCGGGCGATCTCCTGGTCGGTGCGACCGCCGGGCGAGATGGCCACCACGTCGGCGGCGGTGGCCTCCACGGCGAACACATCGGCCGCCGCGCGGGCCAGCGCCTCGGTGTGCGCGATCGGCGTCCCGAGAAGGAGAGTGCCGTCGATATCGAAGAGGATCAGCATGGAATGGAGGATAGGGGGCGCCCGCCGTGTCAGACTCCGGGGGCTGCCGCGCGATATCGCACCCCTGACGCGGAGGTCCGTGAGCCAGCGTCCGATCACATGGCTCGGAGTCCTTGCCGTCGCCGCGATGCTCGCAGCGACCGTGGTCGCCACGGTTGCGGCCGTGCGCCACGATCGGGACGAGGCCGATGCACGACGGGCCCAGGTGGCCAGCCCCGCGATCCGGGCGCTGGCCGGCGACCTCGCCACCTCGGCGGCGAGCATCGAGGATCTGCGGGCGTTCTTCGAGTCCTCCGACCGGGTCACGGCGGGCGGCTTCGAGCGCTTCGTCTCGTCCTCGCTGGCGCGCCAGCCGTCCCTGGAGTACCTCGCCTGGACCCCCAGCGGCGACGGCGGGGGCTCGGTCCCGCCCTCCTCCAGCGCCAGCCCTCGGGCGAGGGCCCGGCGCCGACGCCCCTCGGCACGCCGCAGGAGCGGGCGGCGATGCTCGTCGCGCGCGACACGGCGCTGCCCCGCATGACCGCCCCGATCGCCCAGGCGGACGGCGGACGGCGGGTCGCCATGGTCGCGCCGGTCTACGCCCCGGGCGCCCCGCTCGACACCGTGGCCGCAGCGCCGCGAGGCCCTGCGCGGCTTCGTGAGCGGCGAGACGGCGCTGACCGCGCTGAGCAGCGCCGCCGAGCAGACCCTGCCCGCCGGGACCCGCCTGACCGTGCGGGACGGCGACGCCGCCGTGATCGGCGCCGGCGGCGAGGGTGAGCGCGTCGAGGGGGTCATCGACGTCGCCGGGCGCACGTGGACCGTCGCGCTCGCGGGCGTGGGGACCGATCCGCCCACCCTGCCGATCGCGGTGGGGCTCGCCGGCCTCCTCCTGGCCGGCATCGTGGCGCTGCTGTTCGTCGAGTCGTCCGGCCGCGAGCGCCGCACGCGCGGCGAGCTCGACCGGCTCCAGATGCGCCACGACCTGATCCTCGCGGCGGCGGGCGACGGCATCGTGAGCGTCGACCGGGACGGCGGCATCGGGTTCGTCAACCCGGCGGCCGCCCGGATGCTGGGCTGGAACGCCGAGGAGATGGCCGGCCGGCCGGTCGCGGAGGCGCTCGAGCCCGACCTGGCCGAGCCCCTGCGCAGCGGGGCGGAGACCGACGGGCGAGCACGAGATGCGCCGGCGCGACGGGTCGCGCTTCCCCGGCGAGTACGCGACCACCCCGATCGCGGCCGACGGCGAGCCCCTCGGGGCCGTGCTCACCTTCCGCGACATCACGGCTCGCAAGCAGCTCGAGACCCGGACGCTGGAGAGCCTGGCCGCCGCGGAGGAGCTCGCGGCGGTCGACGCGCTGACCGGACTCGCCAACCACCGCACCTTCCACGAGCGGCTGCGCACCGAGGTCGAGCAGGCGCGGCGGCACGACCGGGGCCTCGCGCTGGTGGTGATGGACCTCGACCGCTTCAAGCGGGTCAACGACGCGCACGGCCACCAGGTCGGCGACCAGGTGCTCCAGCGCGCGGCGGAGGTGCTCCGCGACGAGACCCGCACCGGCGAGCTGGTCGCGCGCGTCGGCGGCGAGGAGTTCGCGATGATCCTGCCCCACGCGGGCGGGGCGGAGGCCTTCCGCGCCGCCGAGCGGATCCGCCGCGCGGTCGCGGCCGCCCGCTTCCCGGCCGTCGGCTCGATGACCATGTCGGCCGGGGTCGCCGACATCTCCCAGGCGCCCGACGCCGAATCGCTCTACCGCCTGGCGGACGCCGCGCTCTACATGGCCAAGCACCGCGGCCGGGACATGGTGCTGCGCCACACGCCGGAGACCGGGCCGGCCCTTCCGGCGCGCGAGGAGGCCGAGCGCATGGAGCGCCAGCAGGCCCTGGTCAGCGTCCGGCTCCTGGCCCGGGGCGTCGACTCCCGCTCGCCCACGACGCGGCGCCATTCGGAGCGCGTCGGCGACCTCTGCGCCGAGATCGCCGACGCGCTCGGGTGGAGCCGCCGAGCGGGCGGCGCTCCTGCGCGAGGCCGGCCTGGTCCACGACGTCGGCAAGATCGGCGTGTCGGACGCGATCCTCTTCAAGCCCGGGCCTCTCACCCCCGCCGAGTACGAGCTGGTGCAGGAGCACGCGGAGCTCGGGGCGCGCATCGTGAGGGAGGCGCTGACCCCCGAGCAGGTGTCGTGGGTGCGCAGCCACCACGAGCGCTGGGACGGGAATGGGTATCCTGACGCCCTGACGGCAGCGGAATGCCCTGAGGGTGCCCGGATCATGGCCCTCGCCGACGCCTGGGATGTCATGACCTCGGACCGCATCTATACGTCCGTCCGCCTGTCGGCGGAGGACGCCCTCGCGGAGTGCCGCGCGCACGCCGGCACCCAGTTCTGGCCGCCCGCGGTCGAGGCGCTGGCGTCCATCATGGCGCGCCCGTGAGAGGACTCGGCCACCAGCGGCTCATGATCGCGGCGATCGCGATCGCCGGCGCGGCCACGATCGGCCTGATCGCGTTGACGGCGGCGCTGGTGGGCGACGACGCCCCGACCAGGGACGGCGGCATCCGGGTCGTCGTCGACCATCGTGCGATCACGACGCCGGCGGCCGTGGAGGCGCCGGTCGACCTCGCCCCGGTCGAGTCGCCCGCGTCGCGCACCCGTCCGCCCGGTCGGGTGCTGGCCGCCACCTACACGCCGGTGTCGGCCCCGGCCGCGGCCCCCGCGCCCTCGCCGGCGCCGCGCGCGACGACCCCGTCCCGGGGCACGCCGACCGTCGCGCCGGTCGCGCCGCCCGCCGTCGCCCGGTGGCGGCCCCCGTCGCGCCCACGCCTCCGCCCGCGGTCGCCGTGGCGGCGCCGGTCTCGCCCGGCCCGCCTCCCGTGGTGAGCACCCCCGGCACGCCGGACATCCCCCTGCCGCCGACCGACGACACGCCCATCACGGAGCCCCCGGTGGTCACGCCCCCGGTCGTGGAGCCCCCCGTGAAGGAGCCTCCGGTCAAGGAGCCTCCGGTCAAGGAGCCTCCGGTCAAGGAGCCTCCGGTCAAGGAGCCTCCGGTCAAGGAGCCTCCGGTCAAGGAGCCTCCGGTCAAGGAGCCTCGCCGGTGGACGAGGCCCCCGGCAAGGCGCCTCCGACGACCGCGCCGGTGGACGACGACTGCCCCCCGAAGGCACCCCCGGCGAAGGATCCCTGCTCCTCCTGATCACTCCCCGGGGAGGAACTCGAGGGCGCACACACTGGACCTGAGGCCAAGGAACGGCATCGCCCGGCCGGGAAGACTGCAGTTGCGAGCGGGGTGGAGTGCACTGCCTACCGGGTCAGCTCCGTTCGTCACGGCGAGCGGCGGGGATCGAGAAGTCCGCCCCCTTCTTCTCGATCCACGTCCTCCCGCCGTCTCCGAGCTTCGTCCACGAGCGCCGCGATCACCCCGCTGTCGGGGTCGGCCTCGGGGTGCCACTGCACGCCCAGAACCCAGCCGGGGCCGGTCGACTCGACGGCCTCGACGCAGGTCGTCCTCCGAGCGGGCCGTGATCGCGAGGGCCTCGCCCAGGCGGTCGATCGCCTGATGGTGGTGGGAGGCCACCCGGTGCGGGCTCTCGCCGGTCGGCCGCGCGCGCGCGTGACCCCGCCTCGACCACCACGTCGTGCTCGTTGCCGGCGAAGCGGCCGATGGCGCGCCGGTGCTCCTCGTGGCCGACGTCCTCGGGCAGGTGCTGGCGCAGCGTCCCGCCCGCGGCCACGTTGATGACCTGGGCGCCGCGGCAGATGCCGAGCACCGGCAGCCCGCGCGACGCGGCCGCGCGCACGAGCGCGATCTCGGTGGCGTCGCGCAGGGGGATCGGCGGGTCGGCGGTCGGATGCGGCTCCGCCCCGTAGACGTCGGCCGCGATGTCGGCTCCCCCGACCAGGATCAGCCCGTCGATGCGATCGAGCACCCGCCCGGGGTCCGCCACGAGCGCCGGATCCGGCGGGATCAGCACGGCGACGCCCCCCGCGCGCTGGATGTGCTCGATGTAGTTCATCGGCACCAGGGCCGCCGGGAGGTCCCAGACGGACCACCTCGCGGGCTCCATCGCGGAGCAGACGCCGATCACGGGCATGTCGGGCGACGGGTCGATGTTCCAAGGGTACGCAACGCCCGCCCCCGGGGAGTCATCCGGCCCGGCCACGGATGTTAGGCTGGCCTAATGCACAGTGAACGGACGCGCTCAGAGAACGACTTTCCCCGTTTCGGGGCCCGCGCCCGCCGCTGGCGCCGCTTCGAGGACGAACTGCGCCTCTGGCTCTCGACGCCGGAGGGCCACTTCGCCACCTGGCGCGCGCGTCGCGACCTCACGGGGTCGCCGGCCGCGGCACCGCCCGCGCTCAGCTCTCCGCCGCCGCCCGGCTCCGGCACTCGGCACACACCCCGGTGATCGCCACCTGGGCGTCCTCCGGCGTGAAGCCGCGGAGGCGCGCCAGGGCGAGCAGCGCCGCGGGATCGACCTCGGCGTCGATGTCCACGATGGTCCCGCACTCGCGGCAGATCAGGTGGTGGTGCTCTCCCACCCGAGGGTCGTAGACGACGCTCCCCCCGACGGTCGCGACGCGGCGGGCCAGCCCGAGATCCTCGAGCAGCTCGAGCGTGGAGTAGACCGTGGGCAGCGACACGCCCGGCATCCGACGCGACACCTCGGCGAAGAGGAGCTCGACCGTGACGTGGCGGTCGAGGTCCTGCAGCGTCCTCGCGATCGCCAGCCGCTGGGGTGTCACCCGCCCGCCCCGCTCGCGCAACGCGGCGGCGAGGGCGGTCTCCATGGTCGTCTGCATGCCCGCCACCATAGCGCAAGTCTGTGGCTCACCTAAGTGTTTCGTTATCTTGAATTAATAGCTATAGTGCTCCGGGTGAGGAAAACGGACACAGGGAGAGACGCGATGGCGACGGCGAACCGGCTCGGGGCGAGCATCCTCTCGGAGGGGCAGGCGACGAAGCGGGGCGAGATCCTCGGGCTGCTGACCCGCGCGTACTGGATGGAGATGGAGACGGTCATGAGCTACCTGGCCAACTCCGAGCACCTGGACGGCATCCGGGCGGCGGAGATCGCCGAGGCGCTCTCGGAGGACGTCGCGGAGGAGCTGGGGCACGCGCGCGCGTTCGCCGGGCGCATCAAGGAGCTCTACGGGACGCCCCCGGGCTCGATGGACTTCACGCCCGAGCAGACGTACCTGCAGCCGCTGGACGACGCGACGGACGTCGCGACCGTGATCGCCGGGGTGATCGAGGCCGAGACCGGGGCCATCGAGCACTACCTGCGGATCATCGAGGCGACCGACGGCGTGGACTGGGCCACCCAGGACATGGTCATCGAGATCCTGCGCGACGAGGAGAAGCACCTGCGCACCTTCGAGCGCTTCCAGCGCGAGTACCGCTGAGGGTGAGGGCCCCCTACGCCCGCCACTCGCGGGTGTGGAGGGGCCTCATCGCGTAGGGCAGGGCGCGATGGGCGTCCGGCCCGCGCACCACGCCGGTCCGCCCGTAGGAGGCGACCGGCGTCGCGGCCGGTGCGTGGACGGCGTCGATCAGGGTCTGGAAGGCCTCTCGACCGGTGGCGAAGCGCCACGCGGCGCCCGCGTCGCCGGGACAGCGGTCCGGATGGTTGGCCCGGGCGAAGCGGCGCCAGGCGCCGACGAGCTCGTCCCGCCCCACCGAGGGGTGGTCGAGACCGAGGACGTGCGCCGCGGAGGTGGCGTTCATGGGGCGACCGTATGCCCCGCGCGATGGGGACTCGCCACCCGCAGGCGCAGTCGGCCCCTGGTCGAGCGGGTAGAGTGCGCCGCATGATGGCCTTCGGATTCACCATCGCGGGGATCCTGATCTTCGGCGGCATCCTCCTCGCCGCGGCGATCGTCGGGGGGCTCTGGTTCGCCATCTCGGCCGCGCGCCCGGAACTGCTGGAGCGCCGGCGCGACCCGGACTGACGCGGCCGTCCGGCGCCATGGCTAGCGTGCGGCGCCACCGTGCTTCGCGAGGACACAAACGCCCGCTTCGAGCAGGGGTTCATGCGCCGCCGCTTCGTGAGCGGACGGCGTGAGTTCCGGTTCATCTCCGGGATGACCCACCGCGCGATCCTCCGCGAGCAGGAGACCGCCCCGGTCGCCGTGGCGGAGGACGAGCGGCGGACGTGGTGGATGTACCGCGGGCGCTTCTTCTGGGAGGACGACGACCTGGCCCCCGACGAGGTGATGGCCCTGGTCCACGAGCGCGAGCGGCGCCTGCGGCGGCGCATCGACCGGGCGAAGGACCTGATGCTGGCCGAGGCGGCCGAGGCGGGCCCCCGGCGCGAGCCGATCCCCGAGGACGTGCGCCGCGACGTCTTCCGGCGCGACGGCGGCCGCTGCGCGGTGTGCGGCGCCGACGCCCTCCTGCAGTTCGACCACGTCATCCCGGTGGCCCTGGGCGGCGCCTCCACGCCGGAGAACCTGCAGTTGCTGTGCGCGCCCTGCAACCGCGAGAAGGGGGCCTCGCTCTCGTGAGCGCGGCCGAGGACCAGGCCAACGCGACGCTGTCCTGGATGCGCGAGCGGGGCGACCTGCTGCGCGAGATCGTGCGCGAGGACCTCGCCGAGGCCACCGATCTGACGCCCGGGGGCGACCCCAACATCCGCGCCCACCTGCGCTTCGTGGCGACCGCGCTCCGCGCCGACCCTCGCGCCGCCGCTCGGCGACGCGCTGGAGGGCTTCGCCGACGAGCTGCCGGCGTGGTTCGGCGAGAGCCTGCCCCTCTTCGACGCGCACCTCGAGACCGGGGTCGGCGCGATCGCCCTGGAGGAGCACCTGCAGTTCGGGACCTCGCCGGGTTCCGACCCCTCTCTCGACGCCGGGCTGGAGCGCCGCGTCCGGATCGGCGGCTGGATCCGGATCTTCCTGCTGGGCATGGAGGCGCACCTCGGGCCGTCGGCCGACGGGCTGGGCGACCAGGTGCTGGCGCACATCGGCGCGCGCCAGCGCGAGCTCGCGCGGCTGATCTTCTCGCTGGACCTCCAGGCGAAGAACGCGGCCCGCGAGGCGGCCGGCGGTGGCGTCGACGTGGAGATCCAGGACCAGATCGGCCAGGCGGCCGCGGTACAGGGCCACATGCGGCTCCTGGTGGAGGCCATCGCGGAGGTCGTGACGCCGGAGGGTTGAGCCGGGGCCCGTTCTGCCGATCCACGGTGTGGGTCGCGCGCGGACGGACCCTCCCGCCCACCCCCGAGCCGAGAGAGACCCGCTGATGGAGCAGACGGCCGCATCGGGCGTCCAGTACCGCCTCTCGGAGGTGATCGGCGCGCTGTCGCACGCGCTCGACCTGACCGAGGGGCAGCCGGTCGGCCACAGCCAGCGCAGCTGCATGATCGGCATGGCCCTCGCCGAGCGGCTCGACCTCGGCTCCGAGGTCCGGCGCGATCTCTTCTACGCGATCCTGCTCAAGGACGCGGGCTGCTCGAGCAGCGCCGCCCGCATGTGCGAGCTCTTCTCCACCGACGACCGCGCCCTCAAGCGCGAGTTCTCGTTCGTCGACTGGACCAACACGGCCGAGTTCGTCCGCTACGCGGCGAAGAACGTCGCCCCGGGCTCCTCGGGGATCGCGCGCGCGGGCCAGCTGCTGCGCGCCCTGCGCAGCATCCGGCGCGAGGCCGACGACCTCAACAACGCCCGCTGCGACCGGGGCGCCCGCCTCGTCGCGATGCTCGGCTTCCCGCCGGCGACCTCCGAGGCGGTGCGCGCGCTCGACGAGCACTGGGACGGCAGCGGCCGCCCGGACGGGCTCGAGGGCGAGGCCATCCCGCTGATCTCCCGGATCGCGTGCCTGGCCCAGACGGCCGAGGTGTTCATGTCCGCCGACGGGCCCGGGGCGGCGCTCGACGTGGTGCGCGCGCGCCGCGGGCGCTGGTTCGATCCCCGCCTCGCCGACGAGTTCCTGGCGATCGGCCCGGACGACCCCCTGTGGATGCGGATGGCCGAGGACGCCACGGCCGAGGTGATGCGGGAGATGGAGCCCCACGAGGCCGGGATCGCCCTGACCGACGACGACGGCCTGGACCGCGTGGCCGAGGCGTTCGCCGGCGTCATCGACGCGAAGTCGCCCTACACCGCGCGCCACTCGGTCGGCGTGGCCACCTACGCGGTGGGGGTGGGCGAGCGATTCGGCTTCGACCCCGTGCGGCTGCGCTCGCTGC
Organism: uncultured Thermoleophilia bacterium; assembly: GCA_963784365.1. GTDB lineage: Bacteria > Actinomycetota > Thermoleophilia > Miltoncostaeales > Miltoncostaeaceae > Miltoncostaea. Next base: position 79,184 of record CAWAQS010000001.1, read on the forward strand.
GCCGCGCCGGGCTGCTTCACGACATCGGCAAGCTCGGCGTCTCGAACCTGATCCTCGACAAGCCGGACAAGCTCACCGACGCCGAGTTCGCGGAGGTGCGGCGCCACCCGCTCTACACCGAGCAGATCCTGACGCGCATCTCCCCGTTCGCCGACATCGCCGTGGCCGCCGCCGGCCACCACGAGCGGATCGACGGCCGCGGCTACCACCGCGGCATCCGCGCGGACCTCCTCCCGCTCGAGGCGCGCATCCTCGCGGTGGCGGACGTCTACGAGGCGCTCACGGCGGACCGCCCCTACCGCGGCCCCCTGCCGCGCGACACGGCGCTGGAGATCCTGTGGAAGGGCGCCGGGTCGGCCTTCGGCCCGGACTGCGTCGCCGCGCTCCGCGACGCGACCGAGGAGCTCGACCAGGAGATCTGAGGTGTGTGAGAAACTCCACGCCTTCCGCCCCACGAACGTCGAAGGACGCACGCCATCGCCACGATCTACGTCACCGGTCACCGGAATCCCGACATGGATTCCATCGCCTCCGCCATGGGATACGCCGAGCTCAAGGGCCGGCTCGACTCGGCCAACACCTACGTGCCGGTGCGGCTCGGTGAGCTGAACGCGCAGGCGCAGTGGGCGCTCGCGCGCAGCGAGGCGCCGGAGCCGGAGCTGCTGGACCATGTGATGCTGCGCGCGCGCGACGTGATGCGCACGGACCACCCGTGCGCGAACCACAACGACTCGCTGCGGGCCGTGGGCGTCGCGATGGCCAAGGCCAACGTGGACCTGATCCCGATCGTGGACGACGACGGGATCATCGTGGGCATCCTCACGGCCCGCGACCTGGCCCGCCGCTACATCAAGGAGTCGGGCGAGCCGTCGAGCTTCGCGGACCGGCCGGCGTCGACCGACCTGATCGTCGAGGTGCTGGGCGGCACCCTGCTCGTCGCGCCGCAGCGCCGTCTGACCGGCCGCCTCTGGGCGGTCACGGTGGACGTGGAGACGATGGGCAGCACGATGGGCCCCAACGACATCGTGGTGATCGGCAACCGCGCGGACGCCCAGCGGCGCGCGGTGGACCTCGGGGTGGCCCTCGTGGTGTCGCCCTACGACGGCGCCCCGGACGAGGACGTGCTGGAGGCCGCCCGCGCGAGCGGCACCGGCGTCATGCTCTCCCCCCTCGACTCCTACGTCACCGGCCGCCTGGTGTCGCTGTCGGTGCCCGTGCGCGAGGTGATGAGCCGCGACCCCCTGGTGGCCGAGCCGGAGGATCTCCTGGCGGACATCGCCGACCGGATCAAGGACGTCCACTACAGCGCCGCGATCACGGTCGACGAGCACGGCGCGCCGGTGGGTATCGTGACCCGCGCCGAGCTGGTGAACCCGGTGCCGCGCCAGGTGCTGCTGGTGGACCACGCCGAGCAGGCGCAGAGCGTCCCGGGCGTCGACCAGGCGCTGATCGTCGAGATCCTCGACCACCATCACATCGGGTCGATCGAGACGCGCTTCCCGGTGGCGGCCACCTTCGACCCGGTCGGCAGCACGGCCACCCTCGTGGTGGAGCGCTTCCGCAGCCACGGGCGCGAGCCGCAGCGGCCGACCGCGACCATGCTGCTCGCCGCGGTGCTCTCGGACACGGTCATCCTGAGCTCCCCCACCACGACCGAGCGCGACCACCAGGTGGTGGCCTACCTCGAGGAGCTCCTGCGCGTGGACGCCCGGCAGTTCGGCACCGAGATGTTCGAGGCATCCTCGGACGTGGGCGACGTGCCGGCGACCGACATCATCCGGCGCGATGCCAAGGAGTACGAGGTGAGCCACGGCCGGCGCATGTGCGTCGCCCAGATCGAGACCGTGGGCAAGCGCCTGCTGAGCCGCCGCCCCGAGCTGCTCGAGGCGATGGAGGGCGTTCGCGAGCGCCAGGACTACGTGCTCTACGCGCTGATGATCACCGACATCGTGGAGAAGGGCACCGAGCTGCTGGTGGCCGGCGACGCGACCCCGGTCGAGCGCGCGTTCAGCGTCGACGCCGACGGCGGGGTGCTGGACCTGCCCGGCGTGATGAGCCGCAAGAAGCAGGTCGCCCCGAAGCTGCTGGCGGCCTTCTAGGCGCCCCGATCCGCGCGCTCGGCCGGCTCACAGCCGGCTCTCAGGAACGGGGTCTACCCTGAACCTGTCTCTGGTGAGCGGCGGAAGGCGCGGCGATGGGCGGCGGAGCGAACGGCTCGGGTGTGCAGGAGCGATCGGGGGCGGCGGCCGATGCCCGCATCCTGGTGGTCGATGACGAGGAGAGCATCACGCAGCTGCTGTGCACCGCGCTGCGCTACGAGGGCTTCGAGACGGCGTCCGCGGCCAGCGGGCGCGAGGCGCTGACGGCCGCGGCGTCGATGCGGCCCGACCTCGTGCTGCTGGACGTGATGCTCCCCGACATGGACGGCTTCGAGCTCCACCGGCGCCTCACCAGCGCCACGACGCCCCGCATGCCGGTGGTGTTCCTGACCGCCCGGCGGGACACCGACGACCGCGTCCGCGGCCTCACGATCGGGGCCGACGACTACGTGGTGAAGCCCTTCAGCCTGGAGGAGCTGGTGGCCCGCGTCCGGGCGGTGCTGCGCCGCACCCGCGGGGAGGAGGACGGCGGGCGGCGCCTGGTCTACGAGGACCTGGAGCTGGACGAGGAGAGCCGCGAGGTGCGGCGCGCCGGCCACCTCGTGGAGCTCACGCCCACCGAGTTCGGGCTGTTGCGCTACCTGCTCTCCAACGCCGGCCGGGTGCTGAGCAAGGCGCAGATCCTGGACCACGTCTGGAACTACGACTTCGGCGGCGACTCGAACGTCGTGGAGACCTACATCAGCTATCTCCGCAAGAAGATCGACACCACCGGCGAGCCGCTGATCCACACCGTGCGCGGCTTCGGCTACTCGCTCCGCCTCAGGCCCCGGTAGGTGTCCCTCCGCGTCCGCCTCATGCTCGTCACCCTGGCGATGGTGGCGGTCGCGCTCTTCCTGGCGGGCTGGGCGACGCACGCGGCGCTCCGCTCCTTCCTGATCGACCGGGTCAACCGCGAGCTCACGACGGCGCAGCTGCCGGAGGTGGGCCGCTTCGGTCCCGACGACGGCTACGCGCCGCCCACCCACGGCGGCGGGCCGGGCCGGCACTACGCGCCCTCGGGATTCCGCCCGAACACCGTCGCGCAGATCCGCACCGCGTCCGGCGCGGTGGTGGACACCATCCTCGAGAGCGCGGATACGCCCGTGACGCTCCCGGCCACGATCAGGACGGGCTTCTCGACGGTGGACCTCGGCGGCAGCGCCGGGGAGTACCGCCTGCTGTCCGTGCGCCAGGGGTCGTCCGAGGTCGAGCGGCTCCCCGCGGACCTCGTGCCCCTCGGCGGATCCCTGGTCGTCGGCGTCCCGCTCACGGACGTCAACGACACGCTCCAACGCCTCCTGATGATCGAGCTGGCCGTGGGAGCCCTCACGCTGGGTGCCCTCGCCGTGCTCGCCCTCTGGCTCGTGCGCCTGGGGCTCCGCCCCCTCGAGCGCATCGGGACGACGGCCGACGCCATCGCGGGAGGCGACCTCACCCAGCGCGTCGCCGACGACGATCCGCGCACCGAGGTCGGCCGGCTGGGACGGACCCTCAACACCATGCTCGACAGCATCGAGAAGGCCTTCGCCGAGCGCCGCGAGTCGGAGCGGCGGCTGCGCCAGTTCGTGGGCGACGCGTCACACGAGCTCCAGACGCCCCTCACCTCGGTGCGCGGGTACGCGGAGCTCTTCCGCCGCGGTGCGGCGCAGCGGCCGGACGACCTCGAGACCACGATGCGGCGCATCGAGGCCGAGGCCGCCCGCATGGGCGTCCTGGTGGACGACCTGCTGCTGCTGGCGCGGCTGGACGAGGGGCGCCCTCTCGAGCGGCGGCGCCTGAACATGACGACCCTGGTCGGGGAGCTCGTGGGCGACGCCCGCGTGGTGGAGCCGGACCGCCCGATCGAGCTGGTGACCGAGGGCCCGGTCGAGGTGGAGGGCGACGACGTCCGCCTGCGCCAGGTGGTGGGCAACCTCCTGAGCAACGCCCGCTCCCACACGCCGCGGGGCGCCCCCGTGACGGTCCGCGTGCTGGCGCGCGCGGGCGAGGCCGTGATCGAGGTGGCCGATTCGGGCCCCGGCATGGCGCCGGAGCACGCGCAGCGCGTCTTCGAGCGCTTCTTCCGCGCCGACGCGTCGCGCGCGCGCTCGAGCGGGGGCAGCGGGCTGGGCCTGTCGATCGTCTCCGCCATCACCGAGGCCCACGGCGGGCGCACCGAGGTCGAGTTCGACCCCCGGGCGGGGGTCCACCTTCCGCGTCTTCCTCCCCCTCACATCCAACTCACAGGCGGGTACCACGCCCGCCTGAGGTCGCTCGCCGATCCTCTCGGCATGTCAACCTCCGCCGCTCCGCTCCCCTCCGCCTGGAACCAGGCCCCGTCGCCCGAGGCGACGACGGCCGTGCGGGCCACCCGCAGCCCGATCGCGGTGCCCGACCCGGCCGGCCGCCCGATCGTTGACATCGTCGTCCCCGTCTACAACGAGGAGGCCGACCTCGAGCGGAGCGTGCGCCGCCTGCACGCCTTCCTCGGGAGCGCGTTCCCGTTCACCGCCCGCGTCACCATCGCTGACAACGCGAGCACCGACGGCACCTGGGACATCGCCCGGCGGCTGCGCGCCGAGCTCGACGGCGTCGAGGCCGTCCGCCTCGAGGCCAAGGGGCGCGGCCGGGCGCTGCGCGCCGTGTGGGAGGCGAGCGACGCCGCCGTGCTGGCCTACATGGACGTCGATCTGTCGACCGACCTCGCCGGCCTGCTGCCCCTCGTGGCCCCGCTGGTGAGCGGGCACAGCGACCTCGCCACCGGCTCCCGGCGGGCCCGCGGCTCGCGGGTCGTCCGCGGACCCAAGCGCGAGTTCATCTCGCGGTCCTACAACGTGCTGCTCCACGCGACCCTGCACACCCGTTTCAGCGACGCCCAGTGCGGCTTCAAGGCGATCCGGGCCGACGCGGCGCGCGAGGTCCTGCCGCTCATGCAGGACGGCGCCTGGTTCTTCGACACCGAGATGCTGGTCATCGCCGAGCGCGCCGGCATGCGGATCCACGAGGTCCCCGTGGACTGGGTCGACGACCCGGACAGCCGGGTGGACATCGTGGCGACGGCCCTGGCCGACCTGCGCGGCATCGCCCGCGTGCGGCGCGACCTGTCGCGGGGCCCGCTCGGGGCGCGCCTGGAGGTGCTGCGCCGGGGCAGCCGGCGGCCCGACGGCCTGCTGCGCCAGGCCATCCGCTTCGGGGCGATCGGCGTGCTCAGCACCCTCGCCTACGTCGCCATCTACCTGCTGCTGCGCGGCGGCGGCGCCGGCGCTCAGGCGGCCAACGCCGTCGCGCTGGTGGTGACCGCCGTGGCCAACACGTCCGCCAACCGCCGGGTGACGTTCGGCGTCCGCGGCGGGGCGGGCTGGGTGCGCCACCAGCTCGCAGGGCTTCGGCGTCTTCGTGGTCGGCCTGGTGCTGACCAGCGGCTCGCTCGTGGTGCTCGAGCTGGTCACGACGACGCCCCCCGCGCGCGCTCGAGGTGGCCGTCCTGATCGTCGCCAACGCGGCCGCGACCGTCCTGCGCTTCGTCCTCCTGCGCGGCTGGGTCTTCCGCTCCGCGCGCGCCGTCCCCGCCACCGAGAGGCCCTCCGCATGAGCACCAGGACGCTCCCGCCCCTGACCCCGCCGGGCCCCGACCCCGCCGCCGCGCCCGCCGGTCGCCGCGGCCGCCTCGCGGGGCTGCGCGCACGCCGGGCCGGGACGGCCCGCTGGGAGCGCCCGGCCCTGGCCGGCCTGCTCCTGGCGACGCTGCTGCTCTACGTGTGGGACCTCGTCGCGGGAGGGGTGGGCCAACACCTACTACGCGGCGGCGGTCCAGGCCGGGACCCACAGCTGGAGCGCGTTCTTCTTCGGGAGCCTCGACTCCTCGAACTTCATCACGGTGGACAAGCCGCCGTTCTCGCTCTGGGCGATGGAGCTGTCCGCGCGGGTCTTCGGCCTGAACTCGTGGAGCCTCCTGCTGCCGCAGGCGATCGCCGGCGTGCTCACCGTGCTCGTGACCTACCTGATCGTGCGCCGCTGGTTCAGCGCGATCGCGGCGCTCGTCGCCGGCGCCGTCCTGGCGCTCACCCCCGCGGCCGCCCTGATGTTCCGCTACGACAACCCCGACGCGATGCTCACGCTGCTGCTGGTCCTCGGCGCCTACGCCCTGGTGCGGGCGATCGAGGCCGGGCGGACGGCGTGGCTCCTGGCCGCGGGGGCCCTGATCGGCTTCGCGTTCCTGACCAAGAGCCTGCAGGCCTTCCTGGTGCTGCCGCCCTTCGCCCTGGTGTGGCTCGTCGCCGCGCCGGGAGCGATCGGGCGGCGGCTGTGGCAGATGGCCGCCGCGGCGGGGACGATGCTCGTGGCCGGAGGCTGGTGGGTCGCGATCGTCGAGCTGATGCCGGCGGCCTCGCGCCCCTACATCGGCGGCAGCACGGACGACAGCGTGCTCGGGCTGATCTTCGGCTACAACGGCCTCGACCGCCTGAGCGGCGGGGGCGGCCCCGGCGGGGGCGGGGGAGGCATGGGCTTCAGCGGCAGCGCCGGCATCGGGCGCCTGTTCAACGACCAGATGGGCGGCCAGATCTCGTGGCTGCTGCCGTTCGCCGCCGTGGGCCTGGTCGGCCGGGCTCTGGGCGCGCCGCGGGACGCCCCGCACCGACCGGATGCGCGCGGCGTACGTGCTGTGGGGCGGCTGGGCCGTCACCCACGCCCTGGTCTTCAGCTACATGACGGGCATCGTCCACACGCTACTACACCGTGGCCATGGCGCCGGCGGTGGGGGCGCTCGTGGGCATGGGGGGCGTCGAGCTCTGGCGGATGCGCGAGCGGCCGTCCACGCGCTGGGCGCTGTCGCTGGCCATCGCGGCGAGCGGCGTGTGGGCCTACGTCCTCCTGGACAGGACCCCCGGCTTCGCCCCGGGCCTCTCCTGGCTGGTGCTGATCGCGTCGCTGGCCGCCGCCGCGGTGCTCCTCGTGGACGGAGCGCGGCTGCCCCGTCGTGCCGGCCTGGCCGCCGTCGCCGTCGCCGCGGTCGCGTTGATCGCCGGCCCGGCGGCGTACGCGATGGACACCGTCGGATCGACCCACGCGGGCGGCAACCCGAGCGCCGGCCCCACGGTCGTCGCCTCGGCGGGCGGACCCGGCGGGATGGCGATGGCCGGCGGCCCCCGGGGCGGGCCCCCCGGCGCCGCACCCAACGGCGTCGCGCCTCCGAGCGCCGCCCCCGGCGGCGCCGGCGCGACGCCCCCCAGGGCGCGCTGCCCGGGTCGGCGGTCGGGGCGACGGGGGCGAGCGCCAACGCGACCCTGGTCGACTTCCTGCGGGCCAACCGCGGGTCGGCGCGCTGGATCGCCGCCACGAGCGGCGCCGGAAGCGCCGGGCCGCTGCAGCTGGCCGCCGACGCCCCGGTGATGTCCATGGGCGGGTTCAACGGGGGCGACCCGTCGCCCACCCTCGCCGAGTTCGTCGCGCTGGTGAAGAGCGGCGATCTCCGCTTCTACGTCGGCGGCGGCATGGGCGGCGGGGGATTCGGCGGCCGTGACGGCGACAGCACCGCGATCCAGAGCTGGGTCGAGGAGCACGGGACCCAGGTGGACTCGGCGAGCGTGGGCGGAGCGACGGTCTACGACCTCTCCTCCGCGGCGGAGGGGGCCGCCGCGGCGACCTCGTGAGACCCCCTACGAGGGGGCGGCGGCGCTCGCCCGGATCGCCACGGCCGTGGGGAGCGGCGCGGGCATGACCGGCTCGCCGCCCTCGACCAGGGCGGCGAGCATCACCCCGGCGAGCTCGCCCATGGGGCGGTACGGGACGAAGACGCTCGTGAGCCCGATCAGATCGTTGCCCTCGAGATCGTCGATGCCGACGATGGACACGTCGCGGGGAACGGCCAGCCCCATCCGGTGGACCGCGTCCAGCGCCCCGCGCGCGAGCGGGTCGCTGAGCGCCAGGATGGCCCGCGGCCGCGGTTCGCGCGAGAGGGCCATGCGGGCCACGGTCTCGCCGTCCGCCGCCGTGGGCCCGGCCATCCTCTCGGACGTGACCATGTAGACGCTCACCGGATCGTCGCCGCCCCACGCCTGGCGCGCGCCGTCGAGCCGCTCCCCCGCCCCCGGCCACGCGAGGATGACCAGCTCGCGGTGGCCCAGGTCACGCAGCAGGCGCGCCATCGCGGCGCCCGCCCCGAAGACGTCGGCGCGCACCACCAGGCGGCCCTCGGCGGCCGGGGCGTCGATCACGACGTACGGATGCGCCGACGGGACCTCGGGGGCGAGGCGCAGGTGCACCGCCCCGTCCACCGCCGCCTCGCCGACCCGTCCGGTGAAGAGCACGGCCACGCCGGCGGCGTCGCACGAGTGGACCAGGCCGCGGGCCATGAGGGCCGCGGCGGGGTCGGCCAGGAGCGGCTCGGCGTCGCCGTCCGCCACCAGGGCCACGATCCGCGTCCGGCCGAGGGCGAGGGAGCGCCCGGCGGGGTCGGGTCCGGCGTAGCCGATCGTGCTCGCCGCGGCGAGGACGCGCTCCCGCGTGGCCGAGGCGACCCGGTCGGGGTGGCTGTAGGCGTTGGAAACGGTCCAGACCGACACGCCGGCGGCGTGGGCGACGTCGCGCAGGGTGGGGCGGCGGGCACCCCCGGCGGGCCGGTTGCGAGCCACGGATCTAACCGGTTAGTGTCCGGGCTCGACCTAACCGATTAGGTCGTCCCGTCGTTCCCATCGAGGAGCCGCAGTGACCACGCAAATCCCGGCCTCACCCCAGTTGGTTACCGATAGCCGAATGCTCTACTTCGGCTGGGTCCCGGCGGATCCGGACGCGGTGGCGCGCCTCGTCCACCCCAGCCTGGAGCCGAACGGTAACGTCTTCATGAACCAGTACGTGGTGGACAGCCCCGAGCAGGCCTCCCATTTCGGGGCCTACTCGCTCACGTACATCGGGTCCGACCTCGTGGGGCAGGACGCCGACCCGAACACCCCGGGGCGCTGGTGGACGCACTACTTCAACTCCAGCCCGCTGGTGCGCGCCTACGCCGCCGAGCGGGGCGTGCCGGCGACGCCGGGCGAGACCGAGCTCGAGATCGCGGACGGCGTCCTCACCGCCACGACGATCGTCGACGGCGCGCCGATCATCCGCACGCGGGCCCGCGTGGGCGACCCCGGCGACGTGACGGCCACGGGCCACCTGGTCTACGTCACCGAGCTCGGCGACGGGCTGGTCTCCGGGCGCTACCCCTACGTGGCGGGGCTGGTCGATCCCTGGGAGGTCCTGTCGCTGGAGTTCCTCGAGCCGGAGCACCCGGTCTACGCCCTGCGGCCCGCGGATCCGCTCCAGGTCCTCTGGGGCTTCTACTCCCCCGGCGCGAGCTTCTGCTATCCCGGCGGGGAGACCTCGCTCTAGGGGTCCCGCCGGACGCCCCGGCATACCGCGGGGGCGTCCGGCACACTCCGGGACACACCGGGAGGGCGAATGAGCGACGACGAAAGGGTCTACGGCGAGCCGGAGGTCGGCGAGCTCCTTGTCGGCGACCTGTCGCGCTGGAGCCTGCGTGACGGCGCGATCCGGCGCCGCTACCGCACCGCGGGGTGGAAGGGGACGCTGATGGTGATCACCACCGTCGGCCACCTGGCCGAGGTGGCGTGGCACCACCCGGACATCAGCGCGTCGTACGCGTGGGTGGAGGTGAGCCTCTCCACCCACAGCGCCGGGGGCATCACCGACAAGGACATCGCCCTGGCCCGCAGGATCGAGGGCGTGGTGGCCTGGCGTCCGGGCGAGGAGGACGGGCCCTTCGACGGCACGCCCGACGACCCCCGCTTCGCCTACGTCCTCCCGGATGAGGACTGACCGAGGAACGCCCGCAGCAGGTCGCGGCCGTGCTCGGTCAGCACCGACTCGGGGTGGAACTGGAGGCCCACGATCGGGTGCTCGCGGTGGCGGAGCGCCATGATCTCGCCCTCCTCGCTGCGGGCGGTGACCACCAGCTCGCCGGGCAGGTCGCGCCGGCTCGACCACCAGGGAGTGGTAGCGGGTGGCCGTCGAGCGGGTCCGGGAGCCCGGCGAAGAGCCCCGTGCCCGTCGTGGGCGATCCGCGACGCCTTGCCGTGCATCGGCCGCCGCGCCCGGACGATCTGGCCGCCGAAGGCCTGGCCGATGCACTGGTGGCCCAGGCAGACGCCGAGGATCGGGATCGGGGGCCCGAGCCGGCGCACCAGCGGCACCGACACGCCGGCCTCGTTGGGCGTGCAGGGCCCCGGCGAGATGACGATGTGCGACGGATCGAGCGCCGCGATCTCGTCGACCGACAGCGTGTCGCAGCGCACCACCGTCGGTCGCCCAGCCCAGCTCGCGCACGTAGCGCGCCAGGTTGTGGACGAACGAGTCGTAGTTGTCGATGACGCAGGACCGTCACGGCGAGAGGGCCGCGATCAGGGCCGCGGGCCTTGGCCAGGGTCTCCTCGTACTCGCCGGCCGGGGTCGGAGTCGGCCACGATGCCGCCGCCCGCCTGGAAGGCCACGCGTGCCGCTCGCGCACGGTGAAGGTGCGGATGACGATGCTCGTGTCCATGGCGCCGTCGAAGCCGATGTAGCCGAGCGCGCCGCAGTAGGCGCCGCGCCGCGTGCGGCTCGAGCTCGGCGATGATCTCCATGGCGCGGATCTTCGGCGCCCCGGTGATCGAGCCGCCCGGGAAGGCAGGCCTCGAGCAGGTCGACCGGCCCGAGGCCCGGCGCGCAGGCGCCCCGTGACCGTCGAGACCAGGTGCATGCACGGTGGCGAAGCGCTCGACGCGCGCAGAGCTCGGGCACCGCGACGCTGTCGTCGCGGCAGACCCGCGAGAGGTCGTTGCGCAGCAGGTCGACGATCATCACGTTCTCGGCGCGGTCCTTCTCGCTGGCCGCGAGCTCGGCCGCGAGCGCGTCGTCCTCGGCCGGCGTCCACCCCGCGCGGCCGCGTGCCCTTGATCGGGCGCGTCTCGACGCGCGTCGCCGTCGAGGCGCAGGAAGCGCTCGGGCGACGACGAGGCGATCACCAGGTCGCCGAGCCGCAGGTAGGCGGCGAAGGGCGCCGGGTTGACCGGCGCTGCAGGCGCGCGAAGAGGTCGAGCGGCGTCAGGCGCGCGGGCAGCGGCGCCGTGAAGCCGCTGCGAGAGGTTGGCCTGGAAGACGTCGCCGGCCAGGATGTACTCGATCACCCGGCGCACGGCCGGCTCGTAGGCGTCGCGGGTGACCTCGGCCGCCACGGGCGCGGCGGCGGCGGGAGCGGGCGGCGGCGGCAGCGGCGCGGCGGCGGCGAGGCGGCGCGGCCGCGTGGTCCAGGCGCGCCGGCGCCCGCACGCGGCGCGCGCGGCCGCGTCGGCCTCGGGGAGGCCGCTCGAGAGGATCGTGCGCGCGCCGCTCGCCGTGGTCGAACGCCACGACGACGTCGCAGAGCATCAGCACCATCTCCGGCACGTCCGTGCGCGTCCGGGCGGCGGGCTCGGCAGCCCGCTCCAGGTGCGCGCCCCGAGCTCGTAGCCGAGGTAGCCGACGGCGCCGCCGTCGAAGGGCGGCAGGCCGGGCACGGGCGCGACTGCGGGTGGCGGGCCAGCTCGGCCCGGAGCACGTCGAGCGGCGCGCCCGGGCGCGGGCACGCCGTCGACCGTCACGACGCCGTCGCGGGCGACGAGGACCCGGAACGGCTCGATCGCGATGAACGAGTAGCGCCCGCGCGCGTCGGCGCGCGGCGCTGTGGAGCAGGGCGGCGTGGCGGTCGCCGTCGACGACCGCGCAGGAGGGCGAGCGGATCGGCGTAGGGGATCTCGCGGACGAGCGGCGCGGTGGACGCGGCGGGGGGCGGTCCGGAGGGCTGGCGAGAGGCGGGCGATCGGCCCATTGTGGGCGCCCCCGCGCCGGGCACAACGGCGCGCTGCCGTGAGGGGATCGGGCCACCGCGTGCCGATGGGAGGCGGATGTCGTCCCGCAGGAACGCAGACGGTGGTGGGTCCTGCGCGCCTCGAGCGCGACGCGCCGCGGCGCATGGCCGGCGGCGGTGGCGCCGTCGCCCCGATGGTGATGGGCGCGCGGCCCGGCCAGCCGACCCGACCTCGTTCCTCAACCGCGTCGAGGGCGGCGGCTTCGACCACAACCGCGCCCACCAGCGCGGCCACGCCCGGCGGCGGCGCCGCGCGGCGGTCCGGCGCGAGGCTCTGCGACGACGCCGCCTGGAGCGCCGCCAACCCGGCCTTCTGCCCGGCCCGCGCCGACCACTCGGCAGACGGTCCGCGGCGCGCGGCTCGCCGGCGAGGAGGTGACGGCGCTCGGGCCGCACCCAGCCCGACGGCGACTGGGGCCCGCTGCTCCCGATCGCCACCACGGCGATCCACGCGGTCGTGCTGCCGACCAACAAGGTCCTCTACTTCTCCCAGCCCAAGTACCCGACCGAGGACGAGACGTCGACGGCGGCAACGCCCACGTCTGGGACCCGGCCACCAACACGCAGCCGCGCCGGTGCCGCCCCCGGCGGTCCCCTACGCCGACGGCCCCGACCGGCCCGGCCAACCTCTGGTGCGGCGGCCAGACGCCGCTCGCCGACGGGCGCGTGCTGGTCGTCGGCGGCAACCTCGACTACCCGCTCAACGGCGGCGACGGCGCGGGCAACGGCTTCAAGGGCGCGCAAGTGGGTCATGACCTTCGACCCGTGGACCGAGACCTGGACGCGCTACGCCGACATGCCCCACGGGCGCTGGTACCCGACGCTCACCGAGCTGCCCGACGGGCGCGTGCTGATCGTGGGCGGCTGGGACGAGACCGGCGGGCGTCGGGCCCCGGGCGACCCCGGCGGCCCGCCGACGATGGTCAACGACCAGGACGTCGAGGTCTTCGACCCGTCGATGCCGGCCGGCGGGCAGGCGACCACCGTGGTCAGCCAGCTGCCGCCCAACGGTCGCCGGCGCAGGCCGACCCCTGGCCGGACCACCAGAGCCTCGGCCTCTACCCGCACATGTTCGTGCTGCCCGAGCACCACCGCGCGCGGCGCAGGGCGGCGACAAGGTGCTGGTGGCCGGGCCCGAGCAAGTACGACTCGGCGATCATCGACACGCGGCACCTGGATCTGGACCGACATCGTCGGACGCGCAGCGTCCCCGACACCGGCCAGCCGCGCATCTCGAGCGACCGCGCCTGGGGCACCGCCTGGCTCGCGCCCGGCGGCGCCGGACGGCGGCACGAAGGTCGTCCTGCTCGGCGGCTCCGACACCGGCGCGCCGGCCCCCGGTGCCGGGCACCGCCACGCCGCCGCTCGCGACGGCCGAGGTCCTCGACCTGAACGACCCGGACGCGCGGCTGGCAGCATCGACCCCGCCCTGGCGCTCAACGACGGGCCGCGCCCACTTCAACACCGTCCTGCTGCCCGACGGGTCGATCTTCACCAACGGCGGCGGCTACGGCCGCAAGAACGACACGCCTCTACGCCGACCCGGTCTACCGGTCCGAGCTCTACACGCCCGGCGCCGGCTGGCGCGACGTGGGCGACGAGCCGGACGCGCGCACCTACCACTCCACGGCGGTGCTGCTGCCCGACGGGCGTGTGGCGTCGGCCGGCGACGACCGCGACATCGCGCCCGTCAGCCACATCCCGCTCGCCGGGCACGCGGACCGGCGCAGATCTGGAGCCCGCCCTACCTGTTCGACGGCCCGCGCCCGGTGGTCACCTTCGCCCCGCAGAGCGTGCGCTACGACGCCCCGTTCCGGGTCGCCGTCGCAGGGCGCCCGCCGCCGTCGACGCGCGCGGTGCTGATCCGCCCCGGCGCCGTGACCCACGCCAACGACATGACCCAGCGCGGCGATCGCCCTCGACGTGACCGCGCAGCGCCGACGGCGCTCACGCTGACGCTCGCCCCTCGACGCGACGGTCGCGCCGCCCGGCTACTACATGCTCTTCGTGCTGAACGCGCAGGGGGTCCCGTCGGAGGCGTCGTGGGTGCGCCTCGACCCCGCCGCCCCGGACGCCCCCGCGATCCCCGATCCGCCGCCGGCCCCGCCCACCACGCCCCCGGGAACGATCCCGGGCGACGCGGTGACGCCAGCAACCTCGCCCTCCGGGGACAGCGCTCCGGCCACGCCGGCGCTCCGCCCCCTGTCCGTCCGCATCCCGGCCCCCTCGGTCGCGGCGGTGGGCGCGCGCGGGCTGAGGGTGTCCCAGCCGATCCGGGCGTCGATCCGCGCGACCGCGACCCTCACGGTGGCGCGCGCCAACGGCCGCGTCGTCCTGCGCCGCTCGCTCCCCTGATCGGCGGGCGGACCTCGACCCCGCGACTGCTGGTGCCGCGGGCGCTGCTGGCCGGCAGCCGGACCATGCGCGTCCGGGTGTCCGTGAGGGACGGCGCCCGGCGCACCCGCACCGCGACCCACGTGCTCCGGGTCCCGCCGGCCCGGCGGTGAGCCTGCACTGACCTGATCCATTACTGGAGTGATTCCAGTGTGGTGTAGGGTCGGCGTCATGTCGGGCGACCTCGAGGACGTGGCCGGGCTCCTGCGGGAGCGCGGGTTGCGGGTGACCGCCTCGCGGGTCGCCGTGCTCGACGTGATCCGGAGGATGGACGGCCACCCGGACGCCGACGCCGTCCGCGCGGCCGTCGCGCAGCGGCTGGGCAGCGTGTCCACCCAGGCCGTCTACGACATCCTCCACAGCCTCACCCAGGCCGGCCTGCTGCGCAGCATCGAGCCGGCCGGGCAGCCCGGCGCGCTACGAGACGCGCGTCGGCGACAACCACCACCACCTGGTCTGCCGGGCGTGTGGTGCGACCGCACGACGTCGACTGCGCCGTCGGGCGACGCCCCGTGCCTGAGCGCCGTCGCGGCACGAGGGCTTCGCTGATCGACGAGGCCGAGGTCATCTTCTGGGGCCTCTGCGCCGACTGCCGTCAGCCAACGACCGACGAGAAAGGCACCGCATGCAGCGACGCACCGCAAGGCACCTGACCACCCGCCAGGGCCATCCCGGTCTACGACAACCAGAACCAGCGGACGGTCGGCGACCGCGGCCCGGCGACGCTCGAGAACTACCAGTTCCTCGAGAAGATCGCCCACTTCGACCGCGAGCGGATCCCCGAGCGGGTCGTCCACGCGCGCGGCTTCGTCGCGCACGGCTACTTCGAGGCCTACGGCACGATCGGCGACGAGCCGGCCTCGACGTACACCCGCGCGAAGCTCTTCCAGGAGAAGGGCAAGCGCACCCCGGTCGCCGTCCGCTTCTCCACGGTGATCGGCGGCCGCGACTCCTCCGAGGTCGCGCGCGACCCGCGCGGCTTCGCGGTCAAGTTCTAGCACCGAGGACGGCAACTGGGACCTGGTCGGCAACAACCTGCCGGTCTTCTTCATCCGCGACGCGATCAAGTTCCCCGACGTCATCCACTCCCTGAAGCCCGACCCGGTGACGTTCCGCCAGGAGCCGAACCGGATCTTCGACTTCATGAGCCTGACGCCCGAGTCGATGCACATGCTCACCTGGCTCTTCAGCCCGCGCGGCATCCCGGCGAACTACCGGCACATGCAGGGCTTCGGCGTCAACACGTACAAGTTGGTCAACGCGGCCGGCGACGCCGTGCTGGTCAAGTACCACTGGAAGCCGACAGCAGGGCATCGCGTCGCTCACGCAGGAGCAGGCCGACGCGATCCAGGCGACCGAGCTGGGCAGCGCCTCGAAGGACCTCTACGAGGCGATCGAGCGCGGCGACTTCCCCGAGTGGGAGCTGCGCGTGCAGATCATGAGCGACGACGAGCACCCCGAGCTCGACTTCGACCCGCTCGACGACACCAAGACCTGGCCCGAGGACCGCTTCCCGCTGCGCCCGGTCGGGCGGATGGTGCTCGACCGCAACGTCGAGCAACCACTTCGCCGAGAACGAGCAGGTCGCCTTCGGCACCGGCGTGCTGGTGGACGGGCTCGACTTCAGCGACGACAAGATGCTCGTCGGCCGGACGTTCTCGTACTCGGACACCCAGCGCCACCGCGTCGGCCCGAACTACCTCCAGCTGCCGGTCAACGCGCCGCTCGCGCCCGCCGCCACCAACCAGCGCGACGGCCAGATGGCCTACCACGTGGACGGCACGGGCGAGAACCCGCACGTCAACTACGAGCCCTCGAGCACCGGCGGGCTGGCCGAGGCCGAGGCCGCCGGCACCGGAGCACCGGCCGTACGTCGCCGGCCACGTCGGCCGCCAGAAGCTCGAGCGCACCAACGACTACGCCCAGGCCGGCGAGCGCTACCGCACCATGCCGGAGTGGGAGCGCGACGACCTCGTGCTCAACCTGGTGGACCTGATCGGCCAGTGCGACGCGCACATCCAGGAGCGGATGGTCGCCCACTTCGCCCGCTGCGACGAGGAGTTCGGCCGCCGCGTCGCCGAGGGGATCGGGGTGCCGGTGCCGGTGGCCGCCGGCTGATCAGGCGCGCGGCACCGAGGTGGCGCCGGGCGGCGGCGCCACCTCGTGCACGCGCGAGCGCGAGCGGCGCCGCCACGGCGCCACCAGGCTCGCGGTGACCGCGCCCAGGAGCGAGGCGACGGCACCGACCCAGAAGGCCGTCGTGTAGCCCGACTCGGCCGGGACGCCGCCGTCGCCGACGGCGCTCGCCGCGAGGATCGCCGCCCCGATCTGGGCCCCGATCACCCCGCCGACGGTCCGGATGACCGTGTTCATCCCGTTGGCCACGCCGGTCTCGGACATGGCGACGGCGTCCGACACCAGCCGCGGCATGGCCGCGAACGAGAAGCCGACGCCGATGCCGCAGATGACGAAGCAGGCCGACACCTGGAGCGCCGTGTCGTGGAAGAGGGCGATCATCGCCGACCCCACGCCGAGCATGATCATCCCCACGACCAGGGGGATGCGCGAGCCGTAGAGGCGGCCGATGTGGCCCGCCACGGGGCCGGCGATGACGATGACGAGCGACGTCGGCAGGATCCAGAGCCCGGCGACCGTCACCGTGGTGCCGAACCCGTAGTCGCCGAGCGGGGCCAGGTCGGCCGGCAGGCCGCGCGGGAGCTGGAAGAGGCCGGGCAGGATCACCCACACCATGTAGAGGCCGAAGCCCGACAGCAGGGCGGTGATGTTGGTGAACAGCACCGGCCGGCGGGCGAGCATGCGCATGTCCACCATCGGCTGGAGCACGCGCAGCTCCACCAGGCCCCAGATGACGAAGAACACCGCCGAGCCGATCAGCAGGCCGAGGACCCGGGCGGAGCCCCAGCCCCAGCTCTCGCCCTCGGTCACCCCCACGAGCAGGGCCACCAGCCCGGCCGACAGGAGCAGCGCGCCCGCGATGTCGGGCTTGGAGGGGGCGCGGACCTGCGACTCGGGGACGAAGCGCCAGACCATCACGATGGCGGCCGCGACCAGGATCGCGCTGACGACGAACAGCCAGCGCCAGGAGAGGTGGTCCACGATGACCCCGCTCAGGGCGATGCCGACGCCGCCGCCGACGCCGAGCACCGCCGACACGGTCCCCATGGCCACCGCGCGGCGGTCGTCCGGGAACTCGTCGCGGATGATCCCGAAGCTCAGCGGGAAGGACGCGCCGCCCACGCCCTGGACCACGCGGAAGGCGATCAGCACTCCGACGTTCGGGGCGAAGATGGCGCCGACCGAGCCGAGCAGGAACACGCCGAGGGTGATCATCATCAGCCGCTTCTTGCCGTACTGGTCCCCGAGGCGGCCGACGATCGGGGTGCTCACCGCGCCGCTCAGCAGGTACGCGGTGACGGTCCAGGTGACCCAGGTCGCGCTGGTGCCGAGCTCGCGCTGGAGGTCGGGCAGCGCCGGGATCAGGAAGGTCTGCATCAGCGCGTACGCGCCCGCCGCGGTGATCAGGCCCGCGAGGGTGAGGCGCAGCGACTGGCTGGGCTGGTGCGGGGCCTCCACGCGGGTCAGCGCTTGGCGGAGGCGTCGGCCAGACGGGCGAGGACGCGCGAGAGCATGTCCGCCAGGTTCGCGCGCTCGTCGTCCGACAGCTCGCCGAAGATCTCATCGTCGAGGGCACGGGCGTGGTCGACGCCGCGGTGCGCCACCTCGCGCCCGGCGGCGGTGAGGTGGACCCGCGTGGACCGCCGGTCGCCCGGGTCGCGGCGGCGCTCGACGAACCCGTCGCGCTCGAGGCGATCGATCATGCGGCACATGCTGGACGGCTCCACCCGCTGAACCCGCGCGAGCGTGGCCTGCGTGAGGCCGTCGAGCTCGAGGAGGCGCATCAGCACCCCGACGCCCTGCGCGCACGCGGGGGCGTCACGGCCCATCCGGACGTCGGCCTGGGTGCGCACGAGGCGCCCCGCGACGGACAGCCTCCACGAGAGGCCGCCCTCGAGCCGGGAGTCGATCGTGGTGGACATCGTCCGACTGTAGGCCGCCCGCGAAACGTTCGCAAGCTAATGATTGCCAGCTACAACCTGTGGCGGACGCGGCGGCCAGGCCTCGGCGTCCACGGCGCGGGGGATCTCCCCCATCCGCCCCCAGGCGGGGTCCATCGCCTCATAGGGCCGCACCGCGGGATCGCGCCAGGTGACATAGCTCTCGCAGGCCGCGTCGGCGTCGGGACTGCGCGCGATGGCCTCGGCCAGGGCGTGCGCGTCCTGCAGGCCGATCCCCGCTCCCACGCCCGTGTCGGGGCCGAAGGTGTGGGCGGAGTCGCCGATGGCCACGACGCCGGGCACCCACCAGCGCGGGCAGCGCAGCAGGCGCGGCTCGACGTAGCGCACCTGATCCCACGAGGTCACGCCCGGGAGGATCTCGCGGGCCTCCGGCAGGAGCTCGCCGAAGGTGGTCAGGAAGAGGTCGAGGCCGGGCGCCTTCGCCGCCTCCTCGCCCACCCTGTCGATGCGCCGCGACCCGGTGGACCCCTCCGGCCAGCCGAGCATCGTGATCATCCCGCCGTCGGACATGTAGCGGAAGCCGAAGAGCTGCGCGGGCGCCACCGGGCTGAGGAAGGTGAGGTAGGCGTCGTCGAGCGGCGAGACCTCCGCCGCGATCCCGGCCATGTCGCGCACCGCGGACGCGCGCCCGTCGCACGCCACCACGAGGTCCGCCTCGATCCGCGCGGGCCCGCCCGGGCCCTCGCTGACCACGCCGACGACGCGGTCGCCCTCGCGGATCAGCTCGACGACGGACTCCCCGTGGGCCACGGGCACGCCCTCGGCGAGCGTCGCCATGACGATGCCGTAGTCGACGGCGATGCCGATCGGGACCCCGTTGGGCCCCACGCCGACGTCGCGGCCGGCGGCGCTCAGGCGCTCGAGGACGACCGAGCTCCTGGAAGGCGTCGTAGCCCTGGTAGCCGAGCATGAAGCCGCGCGCCCCGTAGACGCCGGCGGGCGCGCGCTCGAGCACCACCGGGTCGTGCCCGCGGGCGCGCAGCAGGCGGGCGAGGGTGAGGCCGACCATCCCGCCCCCGACGATGACCGTGCGGATCACGCCGTGGGCGGACGCGACGCGGCGGCGGGCGACCCAGGTGGGCCGCAGGCTCGACGCGTCCGCGGGCTCGTGGCCGTAGTCGTCGGTGACCTCGACGAGGTCGAAGCCGGCGGCGGCGAGCGCCGTCCCGGATCTGCGCGTCGGTGAAGAAGTACTGACGGTGGCGCTCGCGTGAAGGTGTCCCCGTCGCTCTCGCGCGTCACCTCGATGCGCGAGTCGCACGTGCGCGTCGCGGACGTCCACCGTGTTGGTGATCGTGAAGCGCCAGCCGTCCTGCTCGCCCTCGACCACCGGGTTGGCGACGGTGAAGTCCATCATCGCGTCCGTGTGCGCGTCGAACACGAGCCAGCCGCCGGGGCGGATCCGCTCCGCGAGGGCCACCAGCGTCGCCCGCAGGTCGGGCGGCGTCAGGTAGTTCAGGCCGTCGAAGGTGGACACCGCGGCGTCGAAGACGCCGTCGACCGTGAGGTCGGGCAGCGCCTCCTCGCACGAGGACGACGCTCCGGACCCAGCAGACGGCGGGCGCGCGCGAGCATCTGCGCGGAGGCGTCGACGCCGGTGACCCGGTAGCCCAGGGCGATGAGCTCGGCGGCCATGAGGCCGGTGCCGCAGCAGACGTCGAGGACCGTGCGGACCCCGGCGGCGTCCTCCCCCCACGCCTCGTGCACGAAGGCCGCCATGCGGCCGTAACAGGGGTCCACGACGATCTCGTCGTAGACCCCTGCGAGGCGCGCGTACGGATCAGCCGGGCTCACCGGCCGAGCCGAGCGACGAGGGTCGCTCAGATGCCGAGGACCTTGGCCTTGGCGGCCGCGAACTCCTCGTCGGACAGGACGCCCTGCTTGTTCAGCTGGGCGAGATCCTGGAGCTTGGCGATCTGGTCGTCCTGCTCCGGCGCGGCGGGGCCGCGGCCGCGGCGGGCGCGGCTCGGCCGTCCTGCTCCGGCTGGTCGTACTTCGCCGCCTGGCGGCGGGCGACGCGCCCGGATACGGCGGTCGCGGTGCCGGCGACGACCGCCGTGCGGGCGGCCATGCGAACAAGTCCCATGTCAGTGCCTCTCAGTTCGTCAGGGGAACAGGGATGCTAGCCCTCCTCCAGCGCCGCCACGACCACGTCGTGGGGGATCCGGATGGAGTCGATGAGCACGCCGTCGGCCGCGCGGACCGCGTCGGCGAACTCCGCCGCCCAGGCGTTCTCGAAGGCGATCAGGAGCGCCGAGCTGTTCGGCGGCAGGTCCTCGGCGACCTCCTCGGCGTCCTCCGGTCCGAGAGCGCCCTCCGCGGTGACGCTGACATCGAGGAACGCCGGACCGAGATCCGGGTCGAGATCCGCGATCTCGATCGTCGTCGTGACGCCGTCGGCGTCCTTCGTGACGAACAGCAGGTCGATGATGCGCACCGTTCCGCTCTCCACCAGGTCCATGCAGGGCCGGAGCGATCCGGCCCGAGAAGTTGTTGCCGGGAAAGCCGATGATCACGACGTCGACCGGGCCCACCCCCATGTCTGCGCCTCCTTGTTGTCCTGCATGCAGGACATGGCATGCGGACCGTCGTGTCCGCCCATGCCAGACTACATCCGCGGATCGTCGGCCGCTGTCGCCACCGGGCCGGTCGCCCGGTGAACACGCGCGCGGCGGCGGCCGCGCCTAGAGTCGCGGGGTGAGCAGCTCCCGCGCGACGGCGACCGACCCCCTGACCCGTCCGGCGGTGGTGCTGGGCCTGGCGGTCGCGGCAAGCCTCTCGGCGATCATCGGCGTGGTCCTGATGGCCTCGTCGTCGACCCTCGAGGATCCGACGGCAGCCGCCCTTCGCACCGGCGCCCTGGCCGTGGCGCACATCGTCCCGGCGCTCTATCTGTGGTGGCGTCACCCGGCCAGCCGCTTCCCGGCCCTGATGCTCCTCCTGGCGCTCACCTTCGGCGCCTACGGGCTGGTCGCCGTCGACGCCGCGTGGCCGTATCTCATCGGCCGGCTGGGGACCTTCGTCGCCCTCCCGCTCGGGCTCTACGTGTTCCTGGCCTTCCCGAGCGGCCGCCTGGTGGGCCGCGCGTCGGTGGCGGTGGTCGGGGCGGCGCTGGTGGTGACCGGCGCGGGCTGGCTGATCCTGAGCCTGACCTCTCCCGTGATCCCCACCACCATCCCGAGCCTCGCCTGCGGCGCGGACTGCCCAGGGAGCCCGATCGCGATGCGCGACGCGGGGATGGCGGAGGTCCCGACGCGGATCGTGTTCACCCTCGTCTGCGCCGTGACCCTCTGGGCGGCGGGGCTGCTGTTCCTGCGCGTGCGCCGGGCCACGCCGGGGCTTCGCCTGGCCACGGCGCTCGTGGCCGTGACGGCGGGCCTCAACGCCCTGCTCCTGGTCATCTTCCTGATGAACGAGGCCTTCGGGGACGAATCGCTGCCGGGTTGGCTCATCGCGCTCCTCGGGCTCGCGCGCTTCGGCCTTCCCATCGCGATCACCGTCGCGGTGATGCTCGACCAGGGGCGGAGCGCCCGCGCCCTCAGGACGCTGCTCGAGAGCATCGTCCCCGGCCACCAGGCCGCGGGACCTGCGGCTGGCGCTCGCCGGAGTGCTGCGCGACCCGGGGCTGGTGGTGGCCCGTCGCCGCGGGGGCCGCTGGGAGGACCTGGCCGGAGGGCACCGTGGAGCCGCCCGGGGCGGACGACCGGCGCACGTGGACCGAGGTCGCAGGAGAGGACGGCCGCCCGACGGTGGCCCTGCTGCACGATCCGTCGCTGGGCGAAACGCCGGACATGCTCAACGCGGCCGCCTCGGCCGCCGCGATCGCCGTCCGCCAGCAGGACCTGGCAGACGACCTGCGCGGGCGGGGGACGCGGCGTCGCGCGCCCGGCTGGCGACGGCCGCCGACGAGGAGCGTCGCCGGCTCGAGCGCGACCTGCACGACAGCGCCCAGCAGGGCTGGTGGCGCTGCGCGTCCGGGTGGCCGTGGCGCGCGAGACGCTCGACGGCGACCCCGCCGCGGCGGGGGCGCGCGCTCGATGCCATCGACGCCGAACTCGGCAGGGTGCTGGAGGACCTGCGTCGGCTCTCACGTGGCCTGTACCCACCGCTGCTCGAGGACCGGGGCGTGGTCGAGGCCCTGCGCGGGGCGGCGGCCCGCGCGCCCGTCGCGATCGCGGTGGAGGGCGATATCGGGCGCTTGCCCCGCCAGGTCGAGGTGGCCGCCTACTTCTGCTGCAGCGAGGCCCTCCAGAACGCGATCAAGCACGGGGGTCCGGGCACGATGATCGCCGTGTCGCTCGTCGGTGGAGGACGGGGCGCTCAGGTTCACGGTGGAGGACGACGGCCCCGGGTTCGACGCAAGCCCTGCCCTCGGATGGCACCGGCCTGACGGGCATGCGCGACCGCGCGGGCGCGGTCGGCGGAAGGGTCGAGGTGCGCTCGTCGTCCCGCGGGCACCGTCGTCACCGGCACGCTGCCGCTGCCCGAGGAAGACGCCTCAGGCTGAGGAGCGCCCGAGCCGCTCCCACAGGTCGATCAGCACCGATGGCCGCAGCTCGTCCTTGGGCAGCACCGCGAGGGCGCCGCACTCGGAGGCGTCCTGGGGCAGCTCTTTGGCGGTCGCCGAGACCAGCAGGACCGCGATACCCGGACAGGCGAGGCGGACCCGCCGGGTGGCCTCGATCCCGTCGATCCCCGGCAGGCGGACGTCCATCAGCACGAGGTCGATGTCCCCGCGCAGCGCCGCCGCGACACCGTCCTCGCCGGTGCTCGCCTCGGCCACGCTGCAGAAGCCGGGGGTGGCCTCCAGCAGCAGGCGCGCCGCCATGCGGAAGCGCTCCTGGTCGTCAACCGTGAGCACGCGTACGCCGTGGTGGTCGGGTGGCATCGCAGGCGATGCTTCCCGGAGACGCGCCACCTCACACCCGTCCGAGGTAGAGCAGCGCAGCCGCCACCCTGCGGCTCACCGCCGCGTCGTCGGGGCCGAGGTTGAGCTTCGCGAAGACCGAGTTGATGTGCTTCTCGACGGCGCGCTTGGACAGGTAGAGGCGGTCCGCGATCGCCGTGTTGGAGAGGCCCTCGGCGACGAGGGCGAGGATCACGCGCTCGCGGGGCGACAGGGCGGCCAGCGGACCGTCCTCGCGGCGCCGGCCGGCCATCAGGTGCTCGACCACCGCGGGGTCAACGAAGGACCCCTGGTCGGCGACCTCCTCGATGGCCCGCACCAGCTGGGCGCGGTCGTGGAGGCGGTCCTTGAGGAGGTAGCCCCGCCCGTCCGAGCCGCGCTCGAGGAGGGCGATGGCGTACTGGGGCTCGACGTACTGGCTCACCACCAGCACGCCGACCCGGGGATTGGTCTCGCGCAGGTCGTTGGCCAGCGCGATGCCCTCGTCCGAGAAGCCGGGGGGCATCCGGATGTCCGTGAGCACCAGATCGACCGCGTCGAGGTCGACCTCCGCGCGCAGCTCCTCCACCGACCCGCAGGAGGCGGCGACGCGGACCTCGTCGCCCAGCGCGAGGATGCTCTCGATGCCCGCCCGCACGATGTAGCTGTCCTCGGCGATCGCCACGCGCACGGCCATGGTCCGAAGCCTACGGCCCGGCGGCGCCGATGCGGCGGGCGCGGGCCCCTCAGAGGATGCCGAGAGCACGGGCACGATCGACCGCCTCCGCCCGGCAGCTGACGCCGAGCTTCCGGTGCAGGGTCCGCGTGTGCGTCTTCACGGTGTTGAGCGACAGGTAGAGCCGGTCGCCGATCTCCCGCAGGGTCAGCGGGGTCGGCAGCATCCGCAGCACCCTCAGCTCGGCCTCGCTCACCGCGGCGCCCGACAGGGTGACGGCCCGTGCGCGCAGCTCGTCCGCCCGCTCGGGCTCCGCCTCGGCGAGGCGCTCGCGGAGGATCGTCCGCACGAGCGGCTCGCAGCGGAAACGGGTGGCCGCGCCGTTCACCGCCGTGACGAGGGGCGTCGCGCGCGCGATGGTGCGGAGGCGCACCAGGGCGTCGCCGGTCTCCAGCAGGTCGTCGCAGAGGGGGCCGCGCAGCTCGTCCAGGACGGCCGACAGCTCGAGGAAGCGGACGACCTCCGGATCCTCCCCGGCCAGCACCTCGTCGGCGACGTAGTCGCGCACGTGGCGCGCGCCCCCGGGCTCCAGGGACAGCGCCAGGCAGGCCGGCCACCCGCCGGTGGCGCGCACGCCGCCCTCGATCTCGCGCTCGCCGAGCGCTCCGCGCGCCATCAGCGCGGCCTCGGGCGCCCGGAGCCGCAGCGCGTCCACGCTGAGCTCGGCGAGCTCCCCGCGGGCGCGCAGCAGCGAGAGCGGGAGGGCCGGCGGCCGGCGGCCGGCGATGACGAGGCGCGCGCCGTCGGGGAGCCGGAGCACGAAGGGGGCCAGCTGCTCGCCGAGGTCGGTCGCCGGCACCGCGTGGTGGTCGTCGAGCACGATCACCAGGCCGCGATCGAGTCGGGTGAGCCGGTTGAGGAGCGCGGCCTCGACCTCGGCGGGCGGCGGGTCGACCGGGCCCACGTCGTCCGGTGAGTCGCCGGTCGCCCGGCGCACGGCCTCGGCGATGTGACCCCAGAGCCGGCCGGGGTCGGCGTCGCCCGCGTCGAGCGACACCCAGGCGACGTCGCCCGGTTCGGTGGTCGCGATCCACTCCGTGAGGAGCGTGCGTCTTGCCGAACCCCGCGAGGGCCGTCACCACCGTCAGCCGCCGCCGCTGAGCTCGGCGAGCTGCGCGACCAGGCGGGGCCGGGGCACCCACCGTCGCGGGAGCGCGGGCGGGCGCAGCTTGGACTCGATGACGGTGACGCGGGCGGGCGCGCGCAGCACCGGAGACGGCGGCGACACCGCCGCGGCGCGGCAGGGTCGCGACGCCGCCGTCGCCTCTCACGATCTCCTCCAACTGCCTCATCGCGCGTCCTCCGGTCGGGATGACGCGAGTATCCGGGCGGGCGGCGGGGATCGACAGGAGGCGGACATGCCGGTGCGGGGCGCACGCGCGTCCTCGCGCGGGGGTGCACGCACCACCCGCGGCAATCACCCGGGTGAGCGGCGCCCCGCCGGACTCGCCCCGCAGCCGCGCCAGGTGACACTATCGGCGCGGCAGCCGCACGCCCGTGCGGCCAACGCAACTGGGGAGACACGCGTGAACGATTTCAGCTTCTGGGAGTTCCTCTGGTCGCTCGTGATCATCTACTTCCTCTTCTTCGCGCTGCTGATCATCTTCTGGGTCGTGCTGGACATCTTCCGGAGCCATGACATCGGTGGATGGGCCAAGGCCCTGTGGCTGATCCTGTTGGTGGTCTTCCCGCTGATCGGGGTGCTGGCGTATCTCATCGCCCGCGGCCACGGCATGGCGGAGCGCCACGCGGAGCGGCAGGAGGCGGCGAAGAAGGACTTCGACAGCTACGTGCAGGAGGCGGCCGGATCGGGCGGAAGCTCGGCCGATCAGATCGCGAAGGCGAAGGACCTGCTCGACTCGGGTGCCATCACCCAGGCCGAGTTCGACGCGCTGAAGGCCAAGGCCCTGGCGTAGTCGGTGCGCCCTCCTCCGGGGCCTCCTCGTCCGAGGCGGCCCCGGAGCGCGGGAGCGTAGGCTCGTCCCGCATCGGCGAGCGGCGCGGGAGCGGGCGATGGACCTGGAACTGTCCGGCAAGGTGGCCGTGGTGACCGGGCGCCAGCAAGGGCATCGGCCTGGCCGATCACGCGCGCGCTGGCCGACGAGGGCGCCCGCGTCGTCGCGGGGGCGCGCACCACCGACAGCCTCGAGGGTCTCGCGGGCGTGACCCCGGTCGCCCTCGACCTGCTCGCTCCGGACGGGCCCGGCCGACTCGTCCAGCGGGCGATCGACGAGCACGGCCGCGTGGATGTGCTCGTCAACAACGTGGGCGCCGTGCGCCTGCGCCTGGACGGCTTCCTCGGCACGAGCGACGAGGAGTTCCACTGGGCGATGGAGATGAACTTCTTCACCGCCGTGCGCGCCACCCGCGCGGCGATCACGTCCATGGTGGAGGGCGACGGCGGCGCGATCGTGAACGTCGCCTCGGTCAACGCCTTCTTCGAGCCCGACGCCGGCGTCCTCGACTACGGCGCCGCCAAGGCCGCGCTGGTCAACCTCACCAAGTCGCTGTCGCAGGAGTTCGGGCCGCGCGGCATCCGGCTCAACTCGGTCTCGCCCGGGCCGGTCGCCACCGATCTCTGGCTCGGCGACGCCGGGGTCGCGGCGACGGCGGCGAAGGCGGGCGGCGTCGACTTCGACACCGCCCGCGACGCCGTGGTGGCCAGCCTCGGCGGCTTCGCGACCGGCCGCTTCACCACGCCGGAGGAGGTCGCCACGCTGGTCGCGCTGCTCGCCTCCCCGCGCACCGGCAACGTCACGGGCGCCAACTACGTCATCGACGGCGGGCTGATCAAGACGACGTAGGCGCCGGGTCCAGGCCGAGCGTCTCGGCCGACGCCTCCGACCATCATCTCGCGGCCCTTGAGCTCGGCGACGGTCTCCGGGCCCGACGACGGCCTCCTGGCCGGGGAACTGGCCGGCGCCGCCCTCGGGGCCCGAGGGGCACCGCGATGGCCGCCGGGAAGCGCTCGTAGGCGGTGAGCTCGCCGCCGCCCGCGTGGCAGCGCGCGGATGTTGTCCACCACGACCTGGGCCTGGAAGCGCGCGAACCCGGCCATCTTGCGGTCGGCCGTGGAGACGTCGCCGAGGGCGAACACCCGGTCGTGGCCCGGCGACGCGCAGCTCGGGGGTGACCTCGATGAAGCCGTCGGGGGTCCGCGCGGCCGCCAGCCCGTCGCCGAGGTAGTCGCTGACCGGCGTGACGCCGAAGCAGCGGAACCACACGTCGGCGCTCACGCCGCCGCCGGCCGCGGTGTGGGCCGTGAACGGCTCGAGCCGGCCGGGCGCGGTCGCCGGGAGGGCGGCGAGGGGGCTGTCCAGCAGGAGCTCCACCCCGAGGGCGTCGAGCTGCGCCCGCAGCTCGGTCCTCAGCTCGGGCGCGTAGGGGCCGTCGAGGATGTCGGCGGCCGCGTCCACGATCGTGACGCGGACGCCGGGGAAGGCGGTGCGGATCTCGCCGGCGAGCTCGAGCCCGACCGGTCCCGCCCCGACGATGAGGGCGTGGCCGGCCCGGGCCAGGGCCGCGTGGCCCTCGCGCAGGCGGGCGAGCGCGTGGTCGGCGACCTCGGTCTCGGGCTTGGCCGGGAACGGGTAGCGCGACCCGGTGGCGAGGACGACGTAGTCGGCCGCGAGCTCCTCGCCCGACCCGAGCACGACCCGATCCGGGTCCACGCGCGCGGCACGCGCGTGCACGACGCGGCCGTTGGCGAGGAGGCGGTCGAGGGGCATGAAGATCGAGGGCGCGAAATCCGGGTCCACCAGCGCGCGCAGCGCGCCGATGTGGTGGACGAACGTGTCGCGCGGTTCGACCAGGATCACGTCGGCGTCGGCGTCGAGGCCCTTCGCCACGGTGATGCCGGCGTAACCGCCGCCGATCACGACGACGGTGGGCGGGCGGCGGGGCTCGGGCTGGAGGCTCATCGTTTCCTCCGTATTCGATGCGTGCGCATGCATCGTAGCATCGGCACGAATCTTTGCGCGGGCACCGTTCGCTAAGCTTGGGGGGTGACCACGGCGCATGGCGCCGCCGGCACGTCCGGCGCGCAGATCCCGTTCGGGACCGAGGCCCTCTTCGGCCTCATGCACCTGCACGCCACGGTGGTCCGCGCGATCGACGAGGCGCTGGTGCAGGCGCACGGCACCGGGCTCACGGGCTACGAGCTGCTGCTGCGGCTGGCGGGCCTCCATCCGGACGGCGCCTCGGTGCGCTTCCTGTCCGACCACGTCGTCGTCAGCTCGAGCCGGGTCTCCCGGGTGACCGACGAGCTGGTGGGGCGCGGGCTGCTGGAGCGGGCCGCCTCCCCGCACGACGGCCGCCTGTCGCTCGTGCGGCTGACGCCGCGCGGGCGGGAGCAGGTGGCCGCCATGGACGAGACCTTCGGCGACGCCCTGCGGACGCGGTTCACGGGGCGGCTCACGGAGGAGCAGGTCGCGACCCTGGCCGGCATCGCCAACGCGCTGGGCGCGCCGAACTGCGCCGAGGCCGCCGCCGCGAACGAAGACGACGACCCGAGCCGCTCGTGAGGGTCGTCATCGCCGGAGGTGGCCTGGTGGGGCTGACCCTGGCGGGGCTGCTGCACCGGCGCGGGGTGGCGCCCGTGGTGATCGAGCGGATGCCGGCGGGCGCCTACGTGGCGCGCGGCTTCATGCTCGGCCACCAGGCCTACGACGCGATGGCCGAGCTCGGTGCGCTCGATGAGATCCGGGCGGCCGGACGGCCCATCGGGGCGACGCCGGACGGCGGCTCGGCCGCCACGGCGGTGGAGGTGGGTCGCGTGCTCGCGCTCGCCGGGCGCGGCGTGCCGGTGCTCCACCGGCACTCGGTCGTCGGCCTCGAGCGCGACCCCTCGGGCCGCGTCACCGGGGTCGCGGTGGAGGGGCCGGACGGAGCGGCGACCGTGCCCAGCGACCTGGTCGTGGCGTGCGACGGCATCCGCTCGCGGGTGCGCGGCATGGCCGGGCTCGCGGCCGAGTTCGCCCCGATGGCCGAGGGCAAGATCGAGTGGATGAGCCCGGCGCCCTGCGAGGAGTCGTTCGCGATGGCCTACTTCTCCAACGGGGGCCACATCGGCATGCTGAGCTGGCCCGAGGGCTCGTTCGGCTGGCGCACGACCGAGCGCGTCGGGCGCGAGGCGGCCCTGGCGCCCGGGCTCGACGCGCTGACGGCGTCGTGGAGCGCCCTCCTGCCGGCCGCCGCCGCGGGGATCGCCGCTCTGACGTCGACCGACGAGGTCCACTACGACGAGCCCGAGCTGCTGTCGTGCCCCGACTGGTGGGCGCCCGGCGTCGTCCTGATCGGCGACGCGGCCCACTTCTTCGGTCCCGAGACCGGCGCCAGCGCGGGCATCGGCGTCGGCGACGCGCAGGCGCTGGCCCAGGCGATCGCCATGATCCCCGACGACCCGGACGGGGCCTGCAGCGCGTACGAGGCCTGGCGCGCGCCGGCGGTGCGCCCCTACGAGGCCGGCGACCCCGGCCGCCTGCGCCTGCGCGAGCACGCGATCCCCCCGTCCTCGCCCGAGGAGCGCTGGCCGCCGGCCTGACGGAGGCTAACGGGCCGGGTAGGGCTCGTCGCGGCTGCGGTGCTCGTCGATGTCGAGCGGCCGCCCCACGAGGGGGAAGGCGCGCTGCGGGCATCCGATCCGCTCGCAGAGCCGGCACCCGGGGCCGATCGGCACCGCCGTCGCCGGGTCGCCGAGGTCCAGGCCGCGCGCGTAGACCAGGCGCGGCGCGTGACGCACGTCGCAGCCCAGCCCGAGGGCGAACTGGGCAGCCGTCGCACCGTAGCGCCCGGGGCGGCGCGCCGATGGTGCGACGCGACCCAGAGGTAGGTGCGCCCGTCGGGCATCTGCGCCACCTGGGTGATGAAGCGGTCCGGCGACGAGAACGCCTCGTAGACGTTCCACAGGGGGCAGGTCCCGCCGATGCGCGAGAAGTGGAAGTCGGTGGCGGAGTGGCGCTTGGAGATGTTGCCGGCGCGGTCCACGCGCACGAACACGAACGGCACGCCCGCCTCGCCCGGGCGCTGCAGGGTGCTCAGGCGGTGGCAGACGGTCTCGACGCTGACCCCGAAGCGCTCGCCGAGCAGGCCGATGTCGTAGCCCACCCCCTCCGCCGCGGAGAGGAAGGCGCGGTAGGGCAGCAGCACCGCGCCCGCGAAATAGCTCGCGAGGCCGATGCGGGCCAGCGCCCGCGACTCGTCGCCCGAGAGCCCGGGCACGTCGGTGAGCCGCGCGAGCAGGTCGCCGTGCGCGAGGTAGGAGTACTGGGCCGCCATCTGGAACGCGCGCCGGCCCTCGTCCAGCCCGCGCCCGAGCGTGAGGAGGCGGCCCGCCGGGTCGTAGCGGCGGCGGTCGGCGAGGTCGTCGACGACGACCGTGCGGACGTCGTGACGCTCCGCCAGCAGCCGCTCCAGGGCCGCGGCGCGCCCTCCGCCGACGGTCGTCCATGTCGCTGGCGCCAGCGCCTCGGCCGCGCACGTCGAGCTCGGCGAAGTGGTTGCGGTTGTCGTAGACGAAGTCGAGCACCTCGTCGTAGGGCATCACCGGCAGCGACGGCGCCCTCCGGGAGGCGCCGCCCGAGCCCGACGGCCATCTCCTCCACGCGGCGGCGGGCGTCCGTGGCGCGCCGGTGGAGCGAGACGATCGCGCGCGCCATCGACGGGAAGCCGGCCACCAGCTCGCGGATCTCGTCCGTGCCGATGCCGTCCGCCACGCCGGAGGCCGGATCGGTGAGCGCCGCGTGCAGGTCCGCCACCAGCCGCGCGCCCTCGTCCTCCGAGAGCGTGCGCACGTCGAAGTCGAGGGCGGCGCCGAGCCGCAGCAGCACGGCGACGCTGAGCGGCCGCTGGTTGCGCTCGATCTGGTTGAGGTAGCTCGGCGAGATCTCGATCAGGCGCGCGAGGGCCGCCTGCGTGAGGCCCCGCTCCTCCCGGGCGCGGCGCAGCTGGGGGCCGATGAACATCTTCGTCCTCACGGCCGCCCGCGCCGATCGGACATTCGCAACATTCGCAGAATGACGGTGGGCTCCTCGCAAACCTGCACTAGTCAGCCGATCAGTGGCTGCGGCAATGTTACGCACTCTGCGAAGACCGACCAACCTGGAGCCGCATGAGGACCCACCACGTCCGTGTCCGCCCCTCCGCGGACGCACCGCCCCGCGAGGAGGAGCTGGCCTGGCGGATCGCGGAGGTCGCCGCCGATCCGGTGCCCCTCGACGACGCCGTCGCCGAGATGGTGATCAACCGGATCATCGACAACGCCGCCGTCGCCGGCGGCGTCGCTGCGCGCGCGCCCCGGTGGCGAACGCGCGCGCGCCAGGCGCTGGCGCACCCCGCTCGCGCCGGGCGCGACCGTCTTCGGCCTCGACCCGGACCGGCGCGTCTCGCCCGAGTGGGCGGCGTGGGCCAACGGCGTCGCGGTGCGCGAGCTCGACTTCCACGACACCTTCCTGGCCGCCGAGTACTCGCACCCGGGCGACAACATCCCGCCGATCCTCGCGGTCGCCCAGCACTGCGGGCTCGAGCGGCGCCGACCTGGTCCGCGGGCATCGCGACCGGCTACGAGATCCAGGTCGACCTGGTGCGGGCCATCTGCCTGCACGAGCACAAGATCGACCACGTCGCCCACCTCGGCCCGTCGGCCGCCGCCGGCATCGGCACCGCTGCTGGGCCTGCGACGCCGAGACGATCTACCAGGCCGTCGGCCAGGCGCTGCACATCACCACCGCCACCCGCCAGTCGCGCAAGGGCGAGATCTCCAGCTGGAAGGCCTACGCGCCCGGCCTTCGCCGGCAAGATGGCGGTCGAGGCCGTCGACCGGGCCATGCGCGGCGAGGGCGCGCCCGTCCCCGATCTACGAGGGCGAGGACGGCGTCATCGCGTGGCTGCTCGACGGCCCGGACGGCCGACTACGCGGTGCCGCTGCCCGAGCCCGGCGAGGCCAAGCGCGCCATCCTCGACACGTACACCAAGGAGCACTCGGCCGAGTACCAGGCGCAGGCGCTGATCGACCTGGCCGCGGCGCACTGCGCGCCCCGGATCGGCGACCTCGGACGGCGTCGCGTCGAGGTGCGTGATCCACACCAGCCACCACACCCACAACGTGATCGGGACCGGCGCGAGCGACCCGCAGAAGTACGGACCCCACCGCGAGCCGCGAGACCCTCGACCACTCGATCACGTACATCTTCGCCGTCGCGCTGCAGGACGGCGCGTGGCACCACGAGCGCTCGTACGCGCCCGACGCGCGCCGGGCGACCGGACACCGTCGCGCTCTGGCAGCACGATCCGCACGGTGGAGGATCCCGAGTGGACCCGGCGCTACCACGCCCCGGACCCGGCGAGAAGGCCTTCGGCGGCCGCATCGTGGTGACCCTCGACGACGGCACCGTGATCGAGGACGAGCTCGCCGTGGCCGACGCGCACCCGCTGCGGCGCGCGCCCGTTCGCCCGCGATCGACTACGTCGACGAAGTTCCGCACGCTCGCCGACGGCGTCGTCGCGCCGGCCGAGCAGAGAGCGCTTCCTGGGCTGCGCCGCCGCGCTCGCTCGAGCTGGCAGGGCGCGGAGCTGGCCGGCCTCACGGTCCGGCGCCGATCCGGAGCTCCTCGCCCTGGCCACGCCGCGCGGGATCTTCGACCGATGAGCTGCTCTGACGCTGTCCAGTCGCGCCCCACGCCCGCCGCGACGCGCGCGGAGCTGCGGCGCGCGCTCGGCTCCGGGCGGCTGCTGCGCTTCCCGGGCGCCTTCTCGCCCCTGGTCGCGATGGCTGATCGAGGACGCCGGCTTCGAGGGCGTCTACATCTCCGGCGCGGTCCTGTCCGCCGACCTCGGGCTGCCCGACATCGGCCTCACCACGCTCACCGAGGTCGCCACCCGGGGCGGGGCAGATCGCCCGCGTCACCGAGCTCCCCGCGCTGATCGACGCCGACACCGGCTTCGGCGAGCCGATGAACGTCGCCCGCACCGTCCAGGCCCTGGAGGACGCCGGCCTGGCCGGCTGCCACCTCGAGGACCAGGTCAACCCGAAGCGCTGCGGCCACCTCGACGGCAAGACGCTGGTCGTCCGAGGGCGCGATGGTGCGGCGCATCCGCGCCGCGGTCGAGGCCCGCCGCGACCCGAACTTCGTGATCATGCGCCCGCACCGACGTCGCGCGCGCGCCGAGGGGCTCGACGCGGCGATCGGCCGGGCGCGGGCCTACGTCGACGCCGGCGCGGACATGATCTTCCCCGAGGCGCTGGCCGACGAGCGCGAGTTCGAGGCGGTGCGCGCGCGCCGTCGACGTGCCGCTGCTCGCCAACATGACCGAGTTCGGCAAGTCCCCGCTGCTCGACGCGGCCACCCTCACCTCCCTCGGGGTGAACGTCGTGATCTACCCGGTCACGACGCTGCGGCTGGCCATGGGCGCGGTCGAGGAGGGCCTGCGCGCGATCGCCGCCGACGGCACCCAGGAGGCCCTCGTCGGGCGCATGCAGACCCGCAGCCGCCTCTACGACCTCCTCGGCTACGCCGAGCTACTCGGCCCTCGACGCCGACGTCTTCGACTTCTCCCTCGCCGACCAAGGAGCGCCATGAGCACCTCCACACCCGACGATCCACAAGGGCCTGGCCGGCGTCGTCGTCGACCGCACCGCGATCTCGAACGTCGTGCCCGAGACCAACTCGCTCACCTACCGCGGCTACCCGGTGCAGGAGCTCGCGGCCACCCGCAGCTTCGAGGAGGTGGCCTACCTGATCTGGTACGGCGAGCTCCCGGGCCCCGCCGAGCTCGCCGCGCTGTGCGACCGCGAGCGGTCCCTGCGCGAGCTCAGCCGCAGCACGATCGCCCAGATCGAGCGCCTCCCCGACAACTGCCACCCGATGGACGTGCTGCGCAGCGCGGTGAGCGCCTTCGGGCGCCGAGGATCCCACCGAGGACCTCGGCGGCCGCGAGCCCAGCCTCGCCAAGGCCCTGGCCATGCTGGCGCGCATGCCCACGGTCGTCGCGCTGGACCACC
Organism: uncultured Thermoleophilia bacterium; assembly: GCA_963784365.1. Classification (GTDB taxonomy): domain Bacteria; phylum Actinomycetota; class Thermoleophilia; order Miltoncostaeales; family Miltoncostaeaceae; genus Miltoncostaea. The sequence goes on from CAWAQS010000001.1 coordinate 113,296, forward strand.
GCCGCCGTCACGACCTGCCGCGGATCGCGCCGGACCCCGGCCTCTCCTTCTCGGAGAACTTCTTCCACATGTGCTTCGGCGAGGTCCCCGAGCCGGAGATCGTGCGCGCGTTCGACGTCTCGCTGATCCTCTACGCCGAGCACAGCTTCAACGCCTCGACCTTCACGGCCCGGGTCGTCACCTCGACGCTCTCGGACATCTACAGCGCCGTCACCGCGGCGATCGGCGCGCTCAAGGGGCCGCTGCACGGCGGCGCCAACGAGGCGGTGATGGACATGATGCTCGAGATCGGCGACCCGGCCCGCGCGGCCGGCTGGCTGGGCGACGCCCTCGCCGCCAAGCGCAAGGTGATGGGCTTCGGCCACCGCGTCTACAAGCAACGGCGACTCGCGGGTGCCGACGATGCGCGCGGCCTTCGTCGAGGTCGCGGCGATCCGCGACGGCGAGCGCTGGGTGCGCATGTACGACGAGCTGGAGCGGGCGATGATCGCGCTCAAGGGGATCCACCCGAACCTCGACTTCCCCGCCGGGCCGACCTACCACCTGATGGGCTTCGACATCCCCATGTTCACGCCGATCTTCGTCATGAGCCGCATCACGGGCTGGACGGCCCACATCATCGAGCAGATGGAGTCCAACTCGCTGATCCGGCCCCTGAGCCTCTACGAGGGCCGGGCCCAGCGGGAGGTCCCGGACCTCATCGCGTGAGGGGCCCGGCGGCCCGCTCCGCGCGCCGCCGGATGCCGCGCAGCATCGCCCCGGCGTTCACCCAGTCGCCCGGCCCCACCACCAGCCACACGAACGCGAGCGTCAGGGGCCGGCGCCAGCGGGGCACGAAGGTGGCGCGTGCGCGGATGATCAGCCGGCTCGACCCCGCCCCGGCGGGCCGCACGACGAAGGCCCAGCTGAAGTCCACCGCCGAGTACGGCGGCAGCAGGTGGCGGGTCGAGTGCAGGACCAGGGCCGATGGCGGATCGGCGACCGCCACCGTGAAGTGGACCGAGCCGTCGGGGCTGTCCGGGATGCGCTGCCCCACCGCGATCCCCTGGAACCGCTCCACGACGCGGTCGGCGCTGCGCCACGTGATCCCCCACATCAGCCGGTCGAGCAGGTGGGGCGTGTACCACCCGGCGCGGAAGCGCGGGAACCCCATCTGGGCGAGCCAGGGCCAGATGTCGGCGGGCTCCGCCCGCACGGTGACGGCCCGCGTTGACCGCCACATCGGATCGGCCACGATCGCGTCGCCGGGAAGGCGCGCCGCCACCTCCGCGTCCGTCGCGCCCGAGCGCCGCCCCACGCGATCGACCAGCGCGGCGACGGCGGCCCGCGACCGCGCCCCACAGGGCCGCGCGCCCGAGCCGCACCCGTGTCCCCACCGTCGCCTCCTCGCCGACGCGAACTTCTCACAGCCTCGCCGAACGCGTCGCTTGACGCGCTAACAGCATTAGCCTAGCCTTTGCCTAACAGCGTTAGCCATTCGCCGACGCGGAACACGAGAGGACATGAGATGGACATCGGCTCGAGCATCGGCCCCGTTACTCTGCGCTCGCCGGCGCGCCGTGTGGGCGCCGCTGCAGCGGGGCTGGCCGCGGTCGCCGGCGCGATCTGGATCGCCGGCCCGGGCTGGCCGCTCTGGGTCGCGCTCGTCGCCCCGGACCTGCCCGCGCTCGCGGGGATGTCGCGGGGGCTGGCTCCGAAGCAGCTGCACCCGCGCGCGGTCCCCTGGTACAACGCGACGCACCGGTTCGGGGGCGGCCTCGCGGTCGTCGCGACCGGCCTGGTGCTCGGACAGGCACTCGTCACCGCGATCGGCCTGATGTGGGTCGCGCACATCCTCATCGACCGGGCCGCCGGCTACACCCTGCGCGACCGCGACGGGTTCATGCGCCCGTGAGCCGCCGGGACGAGATCGTGGACGTGGCCGAGCGGATCCTCGAGCGCGAGGGGCTCGAGGCGCTCACCATGCGGCGGCTCGGAGATGAGCTCGGCATCCGCGCGCCCTCGCTCTACAAACACGTCTCGGGGCGCGACGAGATCGTCGTCGCGCTCCAGGCCCGCGCGCTCGCCGACATGGGCGCCGCGCTCGCGGGCGTGCCCGGGCACGCCGGGGACACGCGCGCCCGCATCGCGGGCATGGCGCGGGCCTACCGCGGATGGGCCCTCGCGCATCCGGCGCTCTATGAGCTCGCGACGCGTCGCCCCCTTCCGCGCGCCGATCTCCCCGAGGGCCTCGAGGCCGACGCCGGGGCGCCCGTCCTGGACGTCGCCGGCGACCGCGCGACCGCCCGCGCGCTGTGGGCGGTCGCCCACGGCCTGGTGGACCTCGAGCTGGCCGGCCGCTTCCCACACGACGCGGACCTCGACGCGGCCTGGAGCGCGGCGGTCGATGCCTTCGCCGCCCGGATCGCCGAGGGCGCGGAGCGGCCGGCTACGCCAACACGAGGATGAACGCGACCACGATCGCCGCGATCAGCACGGCCCCCGCGACCAGCGGCTCCCCCGACAGGCTGCCGGTGACGAAGCGGCCCTCCTCGAGCTCGCGGTTGACGCGCCGGTAGCGCACGCCGGCCTCGACGAGCCCGGCCGCGCCGACGACCAGGAGGATGGCGCCGGCCGCGATGGTGCGGGCGTTGCTCGGCTCGACGAACTTGGCGACCGCCAGCCCGAGCACCATGACGGTCGCCGCGGTGCGCAGCCAGGCGAGATAGGTGCGCTCGTTGGCGAGGTGGTCGCGGGCGCGCGACCCGCGCTCGGTGATCATCTCGGTGGGATCCTGCCCATCCGCCACGGGAACCTCCTGACTCGCGAACCGGTCCGCGCCGGGTCCGCCCCGGCATCGATGAGTCTGGCGCGCCGCGTGGGTCATGTGGGTGAAGACGACACGAAAACGACGAGGGGAGACGACCATGTTCCGGACGACTCCGGCGTTCTCGGGCTTCGCGGTGGACGACATCGACGCGGCCCGGTCCTTCTACGGCGGCACGCTCGACCTCGAGGTGACCGACCTGCCCGAGATGTCCCTGCTCCAGCTCAGGCTGGGGAGCGGCGCGGCGGTGCTCATCTACCCCAAGCCGGACCACGTGCCCGCGAGCTTCACGATCCTCAACTTCCCGGTGGACGACATCGACGCCGCGGCCGCCGCGCTGACCGCCGCGGGGGTCACCTTCGAGCGCTACCCGCAGATCGGCGAGCCGGACGAGAACGGCGTCTACCGCGGGCCGGAGGGGCCGCCGATCGCGTGGTTCCGCGACCCCGCGGGCAACATCCTGTCGGTGCTGGAGGACAGCGGACCGTGACCCGGGAGACCCGGTGCGCCTCATCGAACTCCGATGAGGCGCACCGGGAACTCTTAGCTCTTCTTGGGCGATCCCTTACCCGCCCCGGCCTACCCTGATCGTGTGACTCCGACGCCCTCCCGCCCGCCGCGCCAGCCGCCGCGGTCCCACCAGCGCGACGCGCAGGTCCGGACCGTGTCGCGGGCGACCCGGACGATCGCCGTCCTCGCCGCGCTCGGGACGGTGACCGTCGCCGGCCTCGCCGCCAAGGCCCAGAGCGAGGCGCCCTCGGGCGCGAGCGCCACGGCGACCCCCGCGCCGACGCCGGCCGCGACCCCCGCGGCGGCGACCCCGAGCTACGACGACCCGGGCTACTACGACGACAGCGAGTACGACGACAGCGGCAACGACGACAACGGCGGGTACGACGACGGCGGCGTACGACGACGACGGGGGCTCCGCGCCCGCGGTGACGCCCGCGCCCTCGCCCGCGCCCTCCTCGCAGAGCGGCAGCCTGGCGGCGCCCCCGAGCGCACCGGCGCCCTCGGTGCAGCCGCCCGCGGCCTCCTCGGGCGGGTCCTGAGTGACCGTCGCGCCCGCCTCCGCCGCCTTCGGGGCGCTCGGCACCACCGCCTTCGTCGCCGTCGACGACCCCGCGGCCCGCGAGGAGGCCGAGGCCCTCCTGCGCCGCCACCTCGACGCGGTGGACCGCGCGTGCAGCCGCTTCCGCGACGACTCGGAGCTGGCGGGCCTCAACCGCGCGGACGGCGAGCCCGTCGAGGTGAGCCCGCTGCTGGCGGCCGCGGTCGAGGTCGCGCTGCGCGGGGCCGCCATCACCGACGGCGACGTGGACCCCACCGTCGGACGCGCGATGGGCGACCTGGGCTACGACCGCGACTTCGCGCTCGTGTCCGGCCCGCGGCCCGGCGTGCGGGTGCGGCTCGCGCCCGTGCCGGGCTGGCGCACGATCCAGCGTCGATGCCGCGCGCGGGACCGTCACCGTCCCCGCGGGCGTCTCCCTGGACCTCGGCGCCACCGCCAAGGCGTTCGCCGCCGACACGGCCGCCCGGGCGATCCACGAGGCGACCGGCGCCGGGACGCTCGTGGGGCTCGGGGGCGACTTCTCCCTGGCCGGGGAGGCCCCGGGCGAGGGGTGGCCGATCCGCGTGACCGACGACCACCGCGACATCGACGGCGAGGGCGAGACGATCGCGCTGCGCGCCGGCGGCCTGGCGACCTCGAGCACCCGCGTGCGCCGCTGGGAGGCGGACGGCGCGACGCGCCACCACATCGTCGACCCCCGTCGCGGCGCGTCCGCCGACGAGGTCTGGCGCACCGTCAGCGTGGCGGCCGCCGACTGCGTGGACGCCAACATCGCGAGCACCGCCGCCATCGTGCGCGGCGCCGGGGCGGCCGAGTGGCTCGCCGGGCTCGGCCTGCCGGCTCGGCTGGTCGCCGCGAACGGCGACGTGCGGCGCGTGGGCGGATGGCCGGAGCCCGCGCGATGAGCGTCTTCGACAACGGCAACGCCGTCTGGTTCCTGATGCGCGGCAGCGGCGTCGTCTCGCTCCTGCTCCTCACCGGGGTCACGGCCCTCGGGATCGCCACCTGGGGCGGCGTCCGCCTGGGCGGCCTGCCCCGGTTCGCGACCCTCGCGCTGCACCGCAGCGTCTCGCTGCTGGCGGCCGTGTTCATCGCCGTTCACGTGGCGACCGCCGTGATCGACCCCTACGCCGCGGTCCGGCTGGTGAGCGTGTTCGTCCCGTTCACCGCTTCGTCGCGGCCGCTGTTCGTGGGCCTCGGCGCGGTCGCGGTGGACCTGATCCTGGCGCTGATCGTGACCGGCCTCCTGCGGGAGCGCATCGGACAGCGGACCTGGCGCGCCATCCACTGGGGCGCCTACGCCGCCTGGCCGGTGGCGTTCGTCCACGCGATCGGCATGGGCAGCGACACGTCCGCGGTCTGGCTGCAGGCGCTCGCGATCGGCTCCCTGGTGCTGATCACCGGCAGCGTCGTCTGGCGGCTGCTCGTCCGGGCCGGCGGCGGCTCGGCGACGGTGGCGGTGCGCTGATGGCGACCGGCCAGCTGGCACGCCCGCTCCCGCCGCTCGCCCCCCGCGGCCTCCCCCGCCTGCTCGCCGCCCGCGACCGCGCCGCCGCGCCGGTCGTCGGCGGGCGCGCGCTGATCGACGAGGTCGAGCGGGCGGGTCTGCGCGGGCGGGGCGGCGGGGGCTTTCCCACCTCCCTCAAGATGGCCGCGGTCGCCGGCCGCCGCGGCCGCAAGGTGCTGGTCGCCAACGGCACCGAGGGCGAGCCCGTGAGCCGCAAGGACGCCGTGCTCCTGGCCCGCGACCCGGATCTGGTGATCGACGGCGCGCTGGCCGCCGCCGAGGCCGTGGGCGCCCGCGACGTGATCATCGCGATCTCGCGCGGGTCGCAGACCGCGCTGGAGCGGACGCGCGCGGCGGTGGCGCGGCGGCGCCTCGGCCGCGGCCTGCACCTCTCGGTCGAGGCCACCCCGGAGCGGTTCGTCGCGGGCGAGGAGAGCGCGCTGGTCCACTGGCTCAACGGCGGCCCGGCGAAGCCCACGCTCACGCCGCCGCGCCCGTCCGAGCGCGGCGTGGGCGGACGCCCGACCCTCCTCCAGAACGTCGAGACGCTCGCCCACGTCGGCCTCATCGCGCGCCACGGCGCGTCGTGGTTCTGCACCCTCGGGACCGACGCGGAACCCGGCTCGATGCTGATCACGGTGAGCGGCGCGGTCCGCAGCCCCGGCGTCCACGAGATCGAGATGGGCACTCCGATCGGCGAGGCGATCGCCCTCAGCGGCGGCGCGACCGACGACGTCGCCGGGATCCTGGCCGGCGGCTACTTCGGCACCTGGCTGCGGACGGACGACCCGCTGGCGGTGCCGATGTCCGCGGCGGGCATGCGCCCGCGTGGGCGGCTCCGTCGGCGCCGGCACGATCGTCGTGCTGCCGCGGTCGTCCTGCGCGCTGGTGGAGACGGCGCGCGTCGCGCGCTACCTCGCGGGCGAGAGCGCCGGGCAGTGCGGGCCCTGCGTGTTCGGCCTGCGGGCCCTCGCGGACGCGCTCGGTCGCGCTCGCCGGCGGGCGGGGGGCCATCGACGCCCTGCGGCTGATGCACGAGCTTCCCGACGAGATCGAGAAGCGGGGCGCCTGCGCCCACCCGGACGGCGCCGCGCGCCTGGCGCGCAGCGCGCTGGCCGCGTTCCCGGAGGAGGTCAGCCTGCACCTCCAGGGGCGGTGCTCGGCCACCCACGGCGCGCCGCTGCTGCCGGTCCCCGCGCCCGCGGACGGGTGGCGCTGACATGGCGGACCGCCTCCGCGTCGACCCGATCGCCTGTGACGGACACGGGAACTGCCACGAGCTGCTGCCGGAGCTGATCGGCCTCGATCGCTGGGGCTACCCGGTCGTGGACGGACGGGAGGTGCCCGCCTCCCTCACGCGCGAGGCCCGCCGCGCCGTGACGATGTGCCCGAAGCTCGCCCTCCACCTGGAGCGGCGCACCCGCGAGGGCTGAGCCCGGGCGCGATGTTTCGCGCGCCCTCCCGGAGGGGAACCGCACCCCGTCGGCAACGGAGGGCGGAGGGGCGTGGGCGAGGCGGCGATCAACGCGAGGCACGACGCGGGATGGTGACGCTGTCGTTCGACGACGGGCCCGACCCCGCCGAGACCCCGCGCATCCTGCGGGAGCTGCGGGAGCAGGCCGCGCCGTCGATCTTCTTCGTCGTCGCGCCGCGCGCCCTGGCGCACCCGCGCCTGATCCGGCAGATGCTCGCGGAGGGCCACGAGGTCGGACTCCACTGCTGGGAACACGTTCGCCACAGCGCGCGCACGCGCGACGCGGTGGCCGACGACACCGACCGCGCCCTCCACGCCCTCGCCGCCCTCGGCGTGCACCCGCGCCGCTGGCGCACGCCCTGGGGTGACATGGCCCCGTGGTCGCCGGCCCTCGCCGGCGAGCGCGAGCTGGCCCTCACCGGCTGGAGCGCCGACACCCACGACTGGCGGGGCGACGACGCGGACGAGATGCTGGCGGCCACGCTGCCCGCGCTGGACCGCGATGGCGTCGTCCTCATGCACGACGGCATCGGGCCCGGGGCCCGTCGCGGCGACTGCGAGGAGACCGTGCGCATGCTGAAGCCCCTGTGCACCGCGATCCGGGCGCGTGGGTGGGCCCTCGGGCGGCCCGCGGACGCGGAGGTGACGGTGTGACCCCGGCCGCCGTCGCGGCGATCGAGGCGGCCGCGCGCCCGGGCGAGCCGCTGGCCGCGATCGCGGCGGGCGCGGATGCCCGCGACCGGGGGACGCCGCGCTTCCCCGAGGACGCCGTCGCGGCGCTCGAGGCCGCCGGGCTGCTGGCGGCGACCGTGCCGCTCGACGGGCCGCCGGCGGCGGCGGCCGAGGAGTGGGCGCTCGTGCGCCGGATCGCGTGGGCCGACGGGTCCGTGGCCCGCGATCGTCGACGGGCACCTGAACGCGGTGGAGCGCGTGGCCGCGCTCGCCCCGGAGCCGCTGCGGACGGACGAGCTCGCCGCGGTCGCCGCGGGCGGCCGGCGGATGGGGGTCTGGGGAGCCGACCCGGCCCCGGGCGAGGGTGCACCCGCCCGGCTGGCGGGTCGGGACGCCGCCTCCGGGTCGAGGGCGTCAAGGTCTTCTGCTCCGGCGCGGGCGGCATCGAGCGCGCGCTCGTGACCGTCCGCGGCGCGTCCCTGCGGCCGGTGCTCGTGCTCGTCGACGTGACCCGGGGCGTCGAGATCGACAGGTCGTGGTTCCGCGGCTCCGGGATGCGCACCTCGGAGAGCCACCGCGTCGTCTTCGACGGCGCCCCCGTGCTGGCGGTGCTGGGCGCGCCGGGTGAGCTCGTGCGCGAGCCCTGGTTCTCGCGCGACGCGATCCGCACGGCGGCGTGCTGGGCCGGGATCGCCGACCGCGCGGCCGACGCGGCGCTGGAGGCGCTCGCGGACCGCGGGCCCAGCGACCTGGACGGGGCCGCCGCGGGCCGCATCGTGGGAGCGCGCACGGCGATCGACGTCTGGCTGGAGGCCGCCGGACGCCGCGCGGCCGACCCCTCGGCCGACCTCGCGGCGATCTCGGTCCACCTCCGCGCGGCGGTGGCCGACGCCTGCCGGACCATCGTCGACCTCGGCGCGCGGGCCGCCGGGGCGCGCGCGATGGCCGGGCCGGGCGACCTCGACCGCTGCCGCCGCGATCTCGAGCTCTTCCTCCTGCAGCACCGCCTCGAGCCGATGGTGGCGCGGGTCGGGCGGACGGAGCTGGAGCGACGCCGGTGAGACGGCGGATGGGGGCCGTCGTACTTCGAGGAGCTGTACCGGGCGAGCGAGGACCCCTGGGACCTCGCGACCAGCGACTACGAGCGCCGCAAGTACGACGCCACGATCGCCGCGCTCGGGGAGCGCCCGTTCGCGTCCGCGCTGGAGATCGGCTGCTCCATCGGGACGCTGACGGAGCGCCTGGCCGCGCGCTGCGGCGCGGTGCTCGCCGTCGATTGCGCGCCGACCGCCGTCGACCGGGCGCGGCGGCGCCTGGGCCACCTGCCCAACGTGACGGTGGAGCGGCGCGCGATCCCGGAGGAGATGCCCCCCGGACGCTTCGACCTGATCGTCTGCTCCGAGGTCCTCTACTACTGGGATCGCGAGCTGCTGGCCGACGCCTGGCCGCGGCTCGTGGCCGCCACCGCCCCGGGCGGCGCGCTGCTGGCGGTCCACTGGCGCGGCCCCGTGCGGCACTACCCGCAGGGGGGCGACGCGGTCCACGCGCTGATCCGCGCGGGCGCGCCGGGGCTGACCCCCGCGCGCTCCGAGGTCCGGCCGCGCTACCTGCTCGACCGCTTCGACGTGGCCGCGTGAGCGCCCTCCCGCCCCCCGACCCCGCGCTCCGCGCGTGCGTGGTGGTCCCCGCCCGCGACGAGGAGGAGCGCATCGGCGCGTGCATCGCGGCCCTCGCCGCCCAGGAGGGCGTCGCCGCGGCGGAGTTCGAGGTGCTCCTGGTGCTGGACGCCTGCCGCGACGACACGGCGCGGCGCGGGCGCGCGACGCCGGCGCGCCGCACCCCGTGGCTGCGCCTGCACATCCTCCACGGCGACGCGCCCGGAGCCGGGGCGACGCGGCGGCGCGGGATGGACGAGGCGCGGCGGCGCCTCGAGGCGCTCGGGCGCGCGGACGGCCTGATCGCCTCCACGGACGCCGACTCGCGCACCGCGCCCGACTGGCTGCGGCGCCAGCTCGACCTGGTGGCCGGGGGAGCCGCAGGCGGTGGGCGGGCTGATCGAGGTCGACCCCGACGGGCTGCCCGCGGAGGTGCTGCGGCGGCGGGAGACGCGGCTGCGCGAGCGCCTGGCGGCGGCCCGCGCGGAGGGCGGCGCCGAGCACCCCTTCTTCAGCGGGGCGTCGCTCGGCGTCACCGTCGCGGCCTACTCCCGCGCCGGCGGGCTGCGGCCCGTGCCCGCGCTCGAGGACCAGGCGCTGGAGCGCACGCTCACCGACCGCGGCGTCCCGATCGTGCGCTCCCGGGCGGTGCGCGTCACGGACCTCCGGCCGCACCGACGGACGGGCGCCGCACGGGCTCTCGGCCGACCTGCGCGTCGACGCCTGGACCGAGCGGCGCGGCTTCTCCGCGGCAGCGCTTCGACGCGGCGCGAGATCGCGCGAGCGCAAGACCGACTCGGTGTCGGTGGTGCTCCCCTGCCGGGAGGTCGCCGCGACGATCGGCGCCGATCCTCGCGGCCCTCCGGCCGCTGGAGGACGTCGGCCTCATCGACGAGGTCCTGGTCATCGACGCCGCCTCCCGCGACGGGACGGCGGAGGTCGCCGAGCGCCACGGGGCGCGGGTGGTGCAGGAGTCGGAGGTCCTCCCGGAGTTCGGGCCGTGCCGCGGCAAGGGCGACGCGATGTGGCGCGCGCTGGCGGCCACCGACGGGCGACGGTGGTGGCGTACGTCGACGCGGACACCCGCGAGTTCGACGCACGGCTTCGCGCTGGGCCTGATCGCCCCGCTCGTCGTGGACCCGGAGATCGCGCTGGTCAAGGGGGCCTTCCGGCGGCCGCTCCAGGCCGGCGGCGCCCTGCTCGCCGGACGAGGGCGGGCGCGTGACCGAGCTGGTCGCGCGCCCGCTCCTCAGCATGGTCGCGCCCGGAGCTCGGAGGCTTCGTCCAGCCGCTCGCCGGCGAGACGGCGGGGCGCCGGGACCTGCTGGAGGGGCTGGCCTTCCCGGTCGGCTACGGGGTCGAGATCGCGATGCTCATCGACGCGCTGCGCGCCCGCGGCCTCGACGCGCTGGCCCAGGTCGACCTGGGCGTCCGTCTCAACCGCCACCAGCCGCTGCGCGAGCTGGGCGCGATGGCCCTCGCGGTGATGGGCGCCGGACTCCGGCGCGGCCTGCCGGCGCGCAGTACGAGGCGCTCGCGCCGGGCCGGATGCTGGTGCCGACCGCCGACGGGGCGGCCCGCACCCGCGACGTGACCATGGACGAGCGGCCCCCGATGGCCGACGTGCGGCGCGGCGCGCCGTGCTCAGGCGGTCTGACCCGCGTGGCGCCCCTCGGCGAACTCCTCGACGATCTTGGCGCAGAACGCGGGAAGGTCGTCGGGGTTGCGGCTCGAGACCAGGCCCTGGTCGACGTGCGACCTCCTCGTCGACCCAGTTGGCCCCCGCGTTGACGAGGTCGGTGCGCAGGCTCGGCCACGAGGTGAGCGTGCGGCCGTTCACCACGCCGGCCTCGATCAGCGTCCAGGGACCGTGGCAGATCACGCCGACCGGCTTGTGCGCCTCGAAGAAGCCGCGCACGAAGCTCGTCGCGCGCTCGTCGGTGCGCAGGGCGTCGGGGTTGGCGACGCCACCGGGCAGCACGAGGCCGTCGAACTCCTCGCCGGCGACGGCGTCCAGCGCGATGTCGACGACGAACTCGTCGCCCTTGTCGAGGTGGTTGAAGCCCTGGATCGTCGCCGGGAGACGGCGCGACCAGCACGGGCGTGCCGCCCGGCCGCCTCGACCGCCTTCCAGGGCTCGGTCAGCTCGATCTGCTCGACGCCGTCGGTGGCGAGGAACGCGATGCGGCGTTCCGTGATCTCGTCGCTCATGGAGAGCCTCCGTGGATCGATGGATTCGTTCGGACCCACGACCCCTTCCCGGCGCGGCGGCCGGGGAAACGCGGGCCGGGTGGGTCGCCGCCGC
>CAWAQS010000002.1:0-43347 GCA_963784365.1 uncultured Thermoleophilia bacterium
GGGCGCGTCCACGGGCAGCGGGGATTGCGTCCTCCTCCATGCTCGGAGGGGCTCACGGCATGGGGAACTTCATGGGGAAATCGTGCGTCGATTTGGCCCCTTTGCGCCTTCTTGCGCTTCGATGGGTAACTCTCCCCGGCGCTCAGCTGCTCGGCGAAACGGCTCGATTGCCGCGGAAAGCAGCTCAACGAACCGCGAGGCGTTCGCAGCACGTAGTCCTTGGCGTTGCTGGTGAAGCACACGGCGGCCGGCCGACTCACCGACCCGATGGAGAGATGCGGAACCCACCGGAGGTCGGGTGCAGCGACGGTCGCGTCGCCCTAGGGTCGTTCGACGGCACCTGCCAACGAACGCGAAGCAGCCGTGCCAGCTCAGCAATGGAGAGGTCATCGTGAGCGTTATGGAGTAGGTGCACAGGAGCACGGATGGGGCGGTCCGTCGCCCGCTGGCTGTGGCCGGCCCCGCAGTCGCGCTGTCAGTGGCGGCGTGTGCCTTGTGGGCGGCGGACTGTCCCAGCAGGCGCTCGCCGGAGAGCCCGGCTCATCGACAAGCAACTCAGCGGTCAGCGTGACCTGCGTGGCCGGGCCGTGAACACCGTGCGCACGGATCGGTTTCGAATGACCGTCGTCAACTACGCCGCGTGGGCCGATCACATGGAGGCGAAGGCCCGGCTGAGCCGAGCCACCGGGGACCCAAGTACTTCCGGTCCTGGGGATTCGACAGACGCCCTATCTTATCCAGAACACGCGGCACGCCTACAACATGCGCGCGCTCACCGACAACGTCAGCGCGACGGCGGACTGGCAGGTGCACGTCAAGCTGATCTGGCACCGACCGGCCCGATCAGGAACGTCACCGAGGACCGTATCGCCGTTCGACTGCGCACCAGACGCCATCAGCCCCATCCGCCCGCCCCGAAACGCAGCCGAGCGCTGCGTAGCCGCCCGAGGGCCAAGCTGCACTCCCGCGGCGACCGCTGCCGCACCGCACGGCGGCGGTCGCAGCGCCCCGCCTTGGGGAACTCGATGGGGAAATCGTGTGCCGATTTCGCCTTCTTGCGCCTTCTTGCGCCTTCGTGGGGAACTGGTCTCGGCGCTCAGTCGCTCGGCGGAACCCCGCCCTTTGCAGCGGAAAGCAGCTCGCCGAACCGCGACGCGTTCCTGCAGCGCGTAGTCCCTCGCGTTGTTGTTGAAGACCACGGCGACCTCCTGGGCCCGCTCGGCCATGTCGAGGACCGGGTCGATCCACTCCTCCATCTCCTCGTCGGTGTAGACGTGGTCGAAGCGCTCGGCGACGGTGCGGCCGGTGTTCCAGGTGGCTCCGTTGCGGCCGTGCAGGCGCAGGTAGGCGAGCGCCGGGGTGGTGACCTCGACGATCGGGGGCATGACGTTCTTGGCGTCGATGCGCGGCGCGTCGACCACCACCCAGGCGGCGTCGTGCTCGCCGAGCAGCTCGGCCGCGGCCTCGCGCTCGCCGGGCTCGGCCCACGAGCGGTGGCGGAACTCGACCGCGGCGCGGGCGGGCGGCGAGGCGGTCGATGATGCGCGCCAGCTCGCCGCGCTGGTCCGGGCCGGAGACCACGTAGGGCGGCAGCTGCACCAGGATGGCGCCGAGCTTGTCGCCCAGCGGCCCGACGGCCTCGAGCAGCGAGTCGATGACGGCGTCGCGCAGCTCGCGGCTGGGCTTGCGGATGCGCCCGTGGGCGTCGGCTGGCAGTAGGGCAGCTCGCGCAGCGGCGGCCGGCAGGCGCCCGGGCTCGGAGGGGTGCCCCGAGATGACCTGGTGCGCCTTCACGTGGAAGCGGAAGCGGTCGGGCGTGCGCTCGGCCCAGGCCTCGGTGGTGGCGACGGTGGGCAGCGCGTAGAAGGTCGCGTTGACCTCGACCATCGGGAAGTGCTCGGCGTAGTAGCGCAGCCGCCCCTCGGCGTCGCCCTTCACGTCGGACGGGTACCAGCCGGCCTTGATGAACTCGGGGTCGGTCCAGGAGGCCGTCCCGATGCGGATGTCGCGTTCGACGCCATCACGCGACTGCGAGTCGACCGGGCGGGCCCCGAGCTAGACCCAGCCCTTCTCCCGCGCCGAGCAGCAGCGCCTGCGACTGGCCGGTCACGTCGAGCTTGCGGTAGATGTGGTGCAGGTGGTTGTGGATCGTGGAGGCCGAGCAGCCGAGCTCGTGGGCCACCTGCTTGGCGGCCGACCCGCGCGCCAGCATCCGCAGCACCTGGGTCTCGCGGTCGGTGAGGCCCGGGCGGCCGGCGCGGGCCCTCGGTCTCGGGCGAGGACATCAGCAGCGTCTCGAGCGCGTCCGAGGCTCATGCCGCAGGCCTCCGCCGCCTCGGGCAGCCGCGCCATCGCCTCCGGCGTCGCCGGTCGCCGCGTGGACGGCGATGTCGGCCAGCCACACCGGCCGCGCCACGGGCTCGCCCGGCGGGTGCGGCGTCGTGGTGGCGCTCCAGGGCCAGGCAGAGGTCCTCGGGAAGCGCCCCAGCGGCGGGCGATCCAGGCGCCCACCTTGGCGTGGTCGGTGCCGAACAGGCTCCGCTCCTGGGCGATGCGGCTGATGCCGCCCGGTGGCACCTCCACGCCGCGGTCGTCGGCGACCGTCGCGAGGATCGGCTTGCCGAGGTCGTGGAGCAGCCCGGCCAGGTAGGCCTGGGGGGTGAGGGCGCGCGGCGCCGCGGCGCGCGAGCGACTGGGCGATCGCGGCGACCTCGCCGCAGTGGCGCAGCAGGTAGAGGCGCGGGAAGCCGTAGGCGGCGACCGCGCCCTCGAGCAGGCGGTAGGTGCTCGCGGCCAGCAGCAGGCCGCGCAGGGTGCTCTCGCCGATGCGCACGATCGCGCGCTCGAGCGTGTCGACCGGCTCGGTGAAGAGGGCCGAGTTGCCGAGGCGCAGCACCTGGGCGGCGATCTCGGGGCTCTGGGCCACCCGGGCGGCGATCAGCCGGACCGGGGCCGTGCCGTCGTCGAGCAGCTGCAGGACGCCGGTCACGACGGTCGACGGGGCCGCCAGGCGGTCGGCCGCCTCGGCCACGACGCGCGCGGTGACGCGGGCCGTCGGCGGCGGCCGGCGCGCCGTCTGCGGCGGCGGGGAACGTCGGCATCGGGGCTCGCCTCCTCAGGCGGTGCGCGGGCGCGGTGTCCGTCGCGCCCCGCCCCACCAGGGCGCGGAGGGCCGCGACCGCCACCGGGTCGAACTCGCTGCCCGACGCGCTCGCTCCAGCTCGTCCATCGCCTCGGCGACGGTCACCGGGGGCCGCCCCGGGGCTGCCGCTGGTGAGGCGGTCGAAGGCGTTCGCCACGGCGAGGATCCGCGCCTCGAGCGGGATCTGCCTCGCCCGCGAGGCCGGCCGGGTAGCCCAGCGCCGTCGAAGCGCTCGTGGTGGTGGAGCACCCAGGGGGCGATCGAGGCGAGGCGGCTGCCCGAGAGCATCCGCTCGCCGATCTCGGGATGGCGGCGCAGCTCCTCCTCCTGGGCGTCGCTGAGCGGCTCGTCGGGCCACGATCGGTCGTCGCTGACGCCGATCTTGCCGACGTCGTGCAGGAGGCCGGCCACGCGCACGTCCTCGACGCGGTCGGGCGGCCATCCCCATCTCGGCGGCGACGAGGGCCGCGATGCGGCCGACGTTCTCGGAGTGGTGGACCGTGCTGGGGTGGCGGGCGTCGATCGTCGCGACCAGGGCCAGCGATCGTGGTGAGCACGGCCTCGTCGTCGGCCGGCGTCTCGTCGGTCTCGCCGCGCAGGATCTCCGCGGTGTCCGAGTGGAAGAGGAAGGTGCGGTCGCCGCCGTGGTAGCGCGCCCACTCCAGCGCCCGGCGCGGCGTTGTCGATCAGGCTCTCCGCGCGGCCGGCCTGCGAGGGGAAGCTCGCGACGCCCACCGAGAGGGTGAACTCGCCCGCCAGGCCCGGGGACGGCGCCGAGGGTGGCGCGCGGGCGCTCGCCGACGCGCAGGGCGTCGAGGCCCTCGACCTCGGGCAGGATCGCGGCGAGGTCGTCGTCGCCGATGCGGCAGCCGACGTCCATCGCTGCGCAGGCGCTCGGCCACGTGGCCGGCGAGCGCCTCCACGGCGGTCTCGGCGAGGACGCCGTCGCCCGCGCTCGCGCAGCTCGCCGAGCCCGTCGAGCGACATGATCGCCACGCTCAGCGGCACGCCGGCGCGCAGGGCGCGCTGGCACTCCTGGTCGAGGCGGCTGTGGAAGTAGCGCGCGTTGAAGAAGCGGGTGGTCGGATCGACGGTGCCGAGCTCGCGCACCTCCTGGCGGAGGATCGACATCGTGAGCGCGGTGGCGACGTGGCCGGCGAGCTCGTCCAGGGCGTCGAGGTCGTCCTGGGTGACCGGCACCTCGGTGTCGCCGAACACCACCAGCACGCCCAGCGAGGCGCGCGGGCCGATGCCGACGAGGGCGGCGCTGGCGAAGCCGCGCTCGCGCAGGGTGCTGCCCTCGGGCAGGGGGCCCCGCCAGGCCCGCCCCTCGGCGAGCTCGGCGCGGCGCTCGGCCGGCACGAGCGAGGCCAGGTCGGCCGGCGAGAGGCGTCGAGGCCGTCGTAGGCGGCCACCTCGGGGGTCGGCGTTCCCGCCGCCAGCAGGGCGGCGCCGGGAGCGCCCACCAGGGAGCGGGCCTCGGAGAGGACGCGGGCGACGGCCTCGCGGGGATCGCGCGGCTCGTGCACGGCGGTCGCGGCGGCGCCGAGGCGGCGGGCCCGGATGCGGTCGTCGGCGCGCTCGCGCTCGATGCCGATGGTCTCGAGGCTGCGGGCGCAGACGGCCGCCACCAGGCGCAGCGCGGCCTCGGCGGTCGTCCTCGTCGGGCGCCCCCCAGACCTCGATGTGCCCCAGCGAGCCGTCGCGGCCCTGGCAGCTCGGCGCGCGATCACCGACGACTCGGCGGAGTCGTCGTCGCCCTCGGTGGCGAGGACGCCGCAGGCGGCCCGAGGCGAGCTGGCCCACCAGGCGTCCGCCGCGCGCGCCGGTCGCCGCGAGCGCCGCGGCCAGCACCGATGGCGCCAGGCGGTCGGGTCGTCGCTCGGCGGACATCCGCTCGATGATCTCCGCCAGCCGCCCTGGGCTGACCACGCTCCATCCGTTCCGCTTCCGTGCGGTCACGCGTCGGCCTCCCCGCCAGTGTTCCTCGATCCGTATCGACCGGGCGACGGGCGAAGTCAAGCGCGCGGGATCACCCCAGGCGGCGCAGCTCCTCGTCGAGGCGACGGGCGTCCTCGGCGCTGAGCTCGGGCGCCTCGGCGGTGTCCCGCCGGGAGCGCTTGGACCAGCGCCGGGTGATGATCGGGATCGACGCCAGGCCCGAGCGCCACGAAGAGGCCCGGCACGACCCAGGCGATCAGGTCGAAGCCCTACTTGGGGGGCGTGGCGAGGACGTTCTTGCCGAACTCGTCCACCAGCCCGTCGATGATCTGGTCCTTGGTCCAGCCCCGCCTCGATCCGGCGCGCGATGTAGGCCTTCATGTCCTGCGCGACCGGGGCGCTCGAGACGTCGAGCGGCGTGTTGCAGGTGGGGCAGCGCACCTCGCGGGCGACGTCGTTGACCGTCAGCGCCGTCGCGAGGGCGGGCAGGGCGACCAGCACCAGCAGCGCCACCACGAGCGCCCGGCGGATCACGTCGCCTCGCCCTGGATCTGGTCGATCGGCGTCGTGAGCTGCTGCGGGTCGGTCACCGCGCCGGCGATCTTCAGGGCGATGCGCCCCTTCTGGTCGATGACGAAGCTCTCGGGCAGGGCGGGCACCTGGTAGGCCTGGCGGGCCTTGTCCTCGCCGTCGCGCAGCGACGGGTAGGTGACGCCGGTGGTCGGCGATGAACCCGAGCGCGTCGTCGCGCAGGTCCTCCACGTCCACCCCGAGGATCAGCACGTCCTCGCCGGCCGCCCGGTACTTCTCGGCCACCCGCTCCAGCACCGGCGCCTCGGCGGCGCAGGGGCCGCACCACGAGGCCCAGAAGTTCAGCACCACGATCTTGCCGCGCAGGTCCTTGAGCGACACCTCGGACTTGACCGGCCCGACGCCGTCGCCGGCCGCGAGCACCGGCAGCGTGATGTCGGGGGCCTTGGGCCGCTCACCCTGGGCGAGGGCGTCCTGGATCGAGGTGCCGATGTCGCGGTTGAGCAGGCCCACGACGAGCAGGGCGACCACGCCCAGCACCAGCACGCCGGCCACGATCGCGCCCACGGTCCGGCGCCGGTCCCACCCCCTACCGCCCTCGTCCGGGCTCACCTGCGGCTCGTCCACCCCGTCAATGTAGCGGGGACGGGCGCCGCGGCCGCGGTCATTCGGCAGGCCTGCCGCGGTCATTCGACCGCGCGGCCGCTCACTCGGGCGGTTCGGCCTCGCCCTCGCGGTCGCCGCGGCGCGCGATGGACTCCTCGAACTTCGCCAGCACCCAGTCCGGGCACGGGCCCGCTCGGAGGCGGCTCGTCGGCGGCGGCGGGCTCCGGCTCCTCCCCGGAGGGCTCCTCGGCGTCGCCCTCGGGCTCCGGGTGCTCGTCCTCCGGCGCCGCCGGCACCGGCACGGCGCTCGCGATGGCGGCGGCGTCCGGCGCGCCCGCCGGATCCTCCTGGTGGATGACCTCGTCGTCGCGCACCACCAGCACGCGCCAGGAGGCCGCGTTCTCGCCGTAGATCACCTCGAGGCGCGAGCGCTCGAGGCTGGCGTTCTCGCGCGCCTCGGACTCGGAGCGGTGCTCCGAGACGACGCTGCGGTGGGAGGTCGCCTGGCCGGAGAGGCCCACGACCACGACCTCGTATCGGCGGCGGCGGCGCACCCCGCCATCTTCGCCCCCCGGCGCCCCGAACCTGCCGGGGCCGGGTCCACCGCGGAGGATCTAGGTGATGCTGGGCGCCGCCAGCGCGACGGACCCGTCGGGGTCGCCGCCGAGCTCGGCGTAGATCGCCGTCGTGTTGCGCAGCCAGTTGGAGTTGAGGCCGGTGGGGTCGTTGGCCGCGCCCACCGGGCAGTACTTGGCCTGGATCTGCGCGAGGGTCACCTTGCCCTCGTCGAGGTAGCCGGCCTTCAGCCCGCGCGCGACGGTCGCGATGTTGTCCTCCCAGCTGGCGAAGGTCTTGTGGGGACCCCAGCCGAAGGCGTTGTTGCGCGCCCGGGCCCCGGGGTCGGAGCCGAGGGAGCTCTCGGCGCGGGCGATCGAGACCAGCGCGCGCGGGTCGATGCCGTTGGCCTCGCCCTCGCGCACGAACACGTCGCCGAGGCCGATCATCGGCGAGCCCGGGTTCTTCTTCGCCATCCACGCGTCGAGCTGGGCGCCGGTGACCGAGCTCGCGCTCGCCGCGGGCGCGGCGGTGACCGGGGCGGCGATGGCGGGCGCGGTCGCCGGCGCTCTTTCCGGCGGCCGACAGCAGGCTGCTGAAGTCCCCGGTGCCGGCGGTTCCGGCGGCGTCGGCCGTCGTCAGGGCCGCGGCGGAGCCGCGGCCGACGTCGGGCGGCCGGGGGCGCGGTGATCTGGGCGATCTCGCGGATGCGCGCGAGGGTCGCGGCGATGCCCGAGGCGGTGTCGAGGCTCACGCCGGCCCATCGGTGCCGGCCGGGGCGGCCTTTAGGCGGGCGGCCTCACCCGAGGAGCTCCCGCGACGGCGCGCACGGGATCGTCGGCGCGCATCAGGACCTCGCCGACCAGGATGGCGTCGACGCCCGCCTGCTCCAGCCGCTCCACGTCCTCGCGCTCGGAGATGCCCGACTCGGCCACCACGACGGTGCCGGCGGGCACGTCGGCGAGGAGCCGGAAGGTGGTGTCCAGGTCGACCTCCAGGCTATGGAGATCGCGGTTGTTGATGCCGAGCACCTCCGCGCCGGCCTCGACCGCGGTCTCCACCTCCTCCTCGTCGTGGACCTCCACCAGGGTGTCCATGCCCAGGTCCGACGCGACCGCCATCAGGTGGCGCAGCCGCTCGGGCCAGAGCGCGGCGACGATCAGCAGGACGGCGTCGGCGCCCGCGGCGCGCGCCTCCAGCAGCTGGTACTCGTCGACCACGAAGTCCTTGCGCAGCAGGGGCAGGTCGCAGGCGGCCCGGGCCTCGACGAGGTCCTCCAGGCTGCCGCCGAAGTAGCTCGCTCTCGGTGAGCACCGACACCGCGCGGGCGCCGGCCTCCTGGTAGGCGCGCACGACCTCCGACACGCTGGCCCCGGGGCGGATCGGGCCCTTGCGACGGGCTCGGCGCGCTTCATCTCGGCGATCAGGGAGATGCCCTCGTCGATCAGCGCCTCCGAGAAGGGGCGCCCGCGGCGGACCGGGCCGAGGCGCTGCTCCAGCTCGGCGGGCGGGAGCTTCCGCTTGCGCGCGGCCACGTCGACCTGCGTGCGCTCGACGACGGTCTCGAGGAAGGTGGGCATCGGTCCCCTGAAGCCTAACCCGCCGGGGCCAGGCTGCGCGTGATCGCGACGAAGGCGTCCAGCCGCTCGGCCGCGGCGCCCTCGTCGATGCTCGCCACCGCCAGCGGCAGGGCGTCCTCCAGGGTGTCGGCCGCGCCCGCGAGCCAGATCGCCGCGGCCGCGTTCAGCTCGACCACGTCGCGCGCCGGGCCCGGCTCGCCCGCCAGCACGGCGCGCAGCACCGCGGCGTTGTGGGCCGGGTCGCCGCCGGCGATGTCCCCGTCCTCGGGGGGCGGGAAGCCGAGCGCGATCGGGATCGATGAGGCTGGCGCGCGACCGCCGGCCCCTGCACCGCGATCACGTCGCTCACCGCGCCGGTGGAGACCTCGTCCATGCCGTCGCGGCCGTGCACGATCAGCGCCCGCTCGCAGCCGAGGATCGCCAGCGCCCGGCCCATGCGCTCCAGGTAGGCCGGGTCGGCCACCCCGATCAGCTGGCGCGGGGCGCCGGCCGGGTTGGTCAGCGGGCCCGAGCAGGTTGAAGATCGTCCGCACGCCCAGCGCGCGGCGCACCGGGACGATGTGGCGGAACGCCGGGTGGTGCGACGGGCGCGAACATGAAGCCCGAGCCCGGTCTCCTCGATGCAGCGCGCCACGGCGTCGGGATCGAGGTCGATCCGCGCGCCGAGCGCCTCGAGCACGTCGGCGCTGCCGCACTTGGAGGTGGACGAGCGGTTGCCGTGCTTGGCCACGGCGACGCCGGCGCCGGCCACCACGAAGGTCGCGGTGGTCGAGATGTTGAACGTGTCGACGCGCCCGCCGCCGGTGCCGCAGGTGTCGATGAAGGGGCCTGACGGGCGGCGTCGACGGGCTCGGCGTGGGCGCGGACCGTCGCCGCCAGGCCGGCGAGCTCCTCGGCCGTCTCGCCCTTGGCGCGCAGGGCGATGAGGAAGGCGGCGGTCTGGGCGTCGCCGGCCTCGCCGGACATGATCAGCTCGAGCACGTCGGACGCGCCCGCCTGCGGCCCAGGTCCTCGCCCGGCCAGCAGGCGGTCGATCGCCTGCGAGATCACCGGCGCGGGCACTCGCGCGCCCGCGCGGAGGGCGAGGAAGTTGGCGAGCAGCGCCTTGCCGGACCCGGTGAGGATCGACTCGGGGTGGAACTGCACGCCCTCGACCGGCAGGTGGCGGTGGCGCACGCCCATCACGACGTCGCCCTCGCACCAGGCGGTGAGCTCGAGGTCCGGGCGCGAGGTCCGGGTCGACCACCAGGGAGTGGTAGCGCGTGGCGACCGTCGGGTTATCAAGTCCGCGAGAACACCGTGCGCCCGTCGTGGTGGATCTGGCTGGTCTTGCCGTGCACCGGCTCGCGCCCGCGCACGACCCGGCCGCCGAAGGCCTGGCCGATGGCCTGGTGGCCCAGGCAGACGCCCAGGATCGGCACCGTCCCGGCCAGCCCGCGGATGGCCTCGACGGAGATGCCGGCCTCGTCGGGGGTCTTCGGCCCCGGCGAGATCACCAGGTGCGGTCGGCCGCAGCGCCGCGATGCCGGCCACGTCGATCGCGTCGTGGCGGTGGACGAGCACCTCGGCGCCCAGCTCGCCCAGGTACTGGACCAGGTTGTAGGTGAAGCTGTCGTAGTTGTCGATGAGGACGACGCGCGGGGCTCATGGGCGCGCTACCAGTCCGCCTGCGCGGCGGCGACCTCGATGGCCCGGAAGAGCGCCGCCGCCTTGTTCTGGGTCTCCTCGTACTCGGTCGCCGGGACCGAGTCGGCCACGATGCCCGCGCCGGCCTGCACGTGGGCGACGCCGTCGCGGCAGACGATGGTGCGGATGGTGATGCAGGTGTCGAGGCTGCCGTCCCAGCCGAGATAGCCGACCGCGCCGCCGTAGGGGCCGCGCTTGGTGGTCTCGAGCTCGTCGATGATCTCCATCGCCCGCACCTTGGGCGCGCCCGAGAGGGTCCCGGCCGGGAAGATCGCCCGCAGCGCGTCGGAGGCCCGCCGGCCCTCGGCGAGGCGCCCCACCACCGTGCTCTCGATGTGCATGACGTGGCTGTAGCGGCGCACGTCCATCAGCTCGGTGACGCGCACCGAGCCGACCTCGGACACCCGCCCGACGTCGTTGCGGCCCAGGTCGACCAGCATCACGTGCTCGGCGCGCTCCTTGGGATCGGCCAGCAGCTCGTCGCAGAGGAGGTCGTCCTCCTCGTCGGTGGCCCCGCGCGGGCGGCTGCCCGCGATCGGGTGCATCTCGACGCCGCCGTCCTCCACCTTCACCAGCAGCTCGGGCGACGAGCCGACCAGCGTGACCTCGTCGGTCTCGAAGAAGTACATGTAGGGCGACGGGTTGACCGTGCGCAGGCCGCGGTAGACCGAGAAGGGGTCGAGGCTGATCGGGCGCCGAGAAGCGCTGCGACGGGACGATCTGGAAGGCGTCGCCGGCGAAGATGTACTCGCGGGCGCGCTCGACCGAGGCCTCGAAGTGCTCCTGGGAGACGTTGCTGGTGACCGGCCCGAGGACCGGGTCCTCCGCCGAGGGCTCGCGGCGCGGCACCGGGCCCGCCAGCAGGTCCTTGAGCTGGGTGACCGTCTCCACGCGCGCCGCCGTAGGCCGCCTCGACGTCGCCCTCGGGGTCGAGGTCGCAGGGCACGACGATGGTCAGCGAGCGGTCCAGGTGGTCGAAGACCACGACCGGCCCGGTGATCAGGGCGATCAGGTCGGGCACGCCCAGGTCGTCGGGCGGCTGGTCGGGGAGGCGCTCCACGGTCCGCACGAGGTCGTAGCCGAAGTAGCCCACCGCGCCGCCCGCGAAGACCAGCGACGGCGGCGGCGGCGCCATGCCCACGGCCTGGACGACGTCCTCGACCGCGCCGAAGGGGTCGGCGGCGTCCAGCGCGCGCCGGGAGCCGTCGGCGCCGGTCAGCACCAGCTCGCCCTCCGCGCCCCGGATCACGGCCTGGGGGCGCACGCCGATCATCGAGTGGCGCCCCAGGCGGCCGTGCTCGACGGACTCCAGCAGGAAGGCGGGCCCGCCGTCGCGCAGCTTGAGGAAGGCGCTCACCGGGGTCTCGCAGTCGGCGATGTAGCGGTGGACCAGGCAGCACCTGGCCGTGGTGGCCCACCAGAGCGCGCGCCTCGTCGAGGGTCGGGGCCACCTCCAGCGCGGCACCGCGGCGGCGGGGTGACTCGAGACGCAGCCGGGTCATGCCGGAGGTCGGCGCGAGGCGAGCTCCGCCGCCACCTCGTCGAAGTCCACGCCGGCCGCCCTCCACAGGACGGCGAGGTGGTAGAGCAGGTCGGCGCTCTCGTAGACGACCTGGCCGTGCTCCTCGCCCTTGGCGGCGATGACGACCTCGGTCGCCTCCTCCCCCACCTTCTTGCACACCGTGTCGATGCCCTTGGCCAGCAGCCGGGCGGTGTACGAGGACTCGGGATCGGCCGCGGCCGCGCGCTCGCCGACGGTCCGCACCAGGTCGGCGACGGCGGCGAAGGGCTCGGGCGCCTCGTCTGTCAGGGGGTCGTGGAAGCAGGTGGCGGCCCCGGTGTGACACGCGACACCGGTCTGGTCGACCTTCACCAGAACCGCGTCGCCATCGCAATCCAGGGCCACCGACCGCACCGCCTGGGTGTTGCCGCTGGTCGCGCCCTTGCGCCACAGCTCCTGGCGCGAGCGGCTCCAGAACCACGTCTCGCCGCGCTCGAGCGTGCGCTCGAGCGACTCCCGGTTCATGTAGGCCAGCGTCAGCACGCGGCCGTCGCCGGCGTCCTGGACCACCGCCGGGACCAGGCCGTCGGCGCCGAAGCGCACGCGCTCCACGAGGGCCGCGGAGGCCTCCTCGCCCGCCGTCGCCATCAGGTGCTCCCGTTGAGCTCGGCCAGCTCGGCCAGGACGCTCACGGCCGAGGAGGTGCTGACGCGGGCCGCGCCCGCCCCGATCATCGCCTGCACGGACTCGAGGGTGGTCACCCCGCCGGCCGCCGTGACCCCCACGCCCTCGGGCAGCGCGTCGCGCATCAGCTCGACGTCGTGGATCGTGGCCGCGGTGCCCACGCCGGTGCAGGTCTTGGCGAAGTCGGCGCCCGAGTCCACCACGATCTTGCAGGCGAGCCTCTTGACCTTGTCGTTCAGGAGCGGCGCCTCGATGATGACCTTCACGAGCACGTCGCCGCGCGCGTCGTTGGCGGCGCGCCCGCGCACCGCCCGCACCACGCGCACCAGATCGTCGCGCACGCCCTTGAAATCGCCCGCGAGCATCGCCCGGTAGTTCATGACCACATCGAGCTCGTCGGCACCCTCGGCCACCGCGCGATCCGCCTGCTGGGCGCGCTCCAGCGACGAGGAGCCGCCGCCCGGGAAGTCGATCACCGCACAGGTCTTGACGTCACACCCGCGCAGGAGGTCGGCGATCATCGGCACGTACTGGGGATACGAGCAGAGGGCCGCGAAGTGAAGCTCGCGGGCGCCCTCGCAGGCCCGTTCGATGTCCTCGGGGGTGATGTCCTTCCCCAGGATCGTCTGATCGAGCGTCTTTGTGAGGTCCTCGGCCCGCATCAGTTGCGCGCGGGACAGGGCATCTCGCTCATCCGGTCGAGTATAGCGACGGTCCGCACGAGCGCCCGTGCCTGAGCTGCCGGAGCTGCAGGCGCTCGCCGAGGGGCTCACGCGGTGCGCTGGCCGGGCGCACGATCGAGGGGGTGCGCGTCAACCACCCCGCCACCCTCAAGACGGCGGTCCCGCCGCTGGAGGACCTCACCGGCCGGGAGATCCGCCGGGTGTGGCGGCGGGGCAAGCTGCTGGGCGTCGAGGCCGAGGGCGACCTGACCCTGGTGATCCACCTGATGCAGGCCGGACGCCTGGGGATCGCGGCCGCCCCGCGCGGGCGCCCCGGCCGCCAGGCCGCCATCGACCTCGACGTGGGCGAGGGCCAGGTGCTGCGCCTGCGCGAGCTCTCCACCACGCGGCGCGCCTCCGCCCACCTCCTCGACCCGGCCGGCCTGGCCGAGCACCGGCCCCTCACCCGGCTCGGTCCCGAGCCGATCGGCCTGTCGGTGGAGGAGTGGGGCCGCGCGATGGGACCGGGGGCCGTCCTGCACACCGCCCTGCGCGACGGCCGGCGGGTGGCGGGGATCGGGCGCGCCTACGCGAGTGACATCATGTGGGCGGCCCGGTTGGCGCCGTTCGCGCGCACCGCGACCCTCGGCGACGACGAGCTCGCCCGGCTCGCCCCGGCGGCCGACGCGGTGCTCGGCCAGGCGCTCGCGCGGGCCCGCGAGCGCATCACGACGGACCTGCCCAACAGGGAGGCGCGCGTCACGGCCGTCCACGGCCACGTGGGCGAGCCCTGCCTGCGCTGCGGCACCACCCTGGAACACGTCGCCTTCGAGGAGTACGACCTCGTCTACTGCCCCACCTGCCAGACGGAGGGACGGGTGTACCGCGACCGGCGCATGAGCAGGTTCCTGACATGACCGAGAAGGGGCTCCAGGCCTGGACGCTGCTCTACGACGGCGAGTGCAGCTTCTGCGCCGTCTGCGTCGCGGTGATCCTGGCGAAGGACCGGCGCAGGCTCCTGCGCCCCCTCCCGCTCCAGGACACGTCTGCCGCGGCCCTGACGCCCGGCCGATCCGAGGGCGCCCGGATGGCCTCGTGGCACCTGGTGGCCCCGGACGGGACCGTCCGCTCGGGCGGCGCGGCGGTGGGGCCCGTGCTGCGGCTGCTGCCGCTCGGGTCGCCGGCCGCCGCGGCGGCGGAGCGCTTCCCGGGCGCCGTCGACCGCTGCCTACCGCTGGACGGTGCGCCACCGGCGGCGGCTCGGGCGGCTGATCCCGTCGCGCGTGAAGGTGTGGGCCCGGCACCGCATCGCCCGGCGGGTCATCGACCAGGCCTGGTGAGCGCGGCCGGTCGGCGCCGCGCGGCGCCGATCGCCGTATCCTCGAGCGATGGATCCGGAACCCGCGCTGCGGCTCGCCGGGGTCGGCAAGCGCTACGCGCCCCCGCCCGCCCCGATGGCCGTCGACGGGATCGACCTGAGCGTGGGAACCGGCGAGATCTTCGGCCTTCTCGGCCCCAACGGGGCCGGCAAGACCACGACGGTGGGGATCGCCACCACCCGGGTCCGCCCCACCTGCGGGATCGGTCAGCGTCGCCGGGATCGACGTGGTCGCCGACCCCGCGCGGGCGAAGCGCCACATCGGCGTGGTGACCCAGTTCAACACGCTCGACCGGGCCTGCACCGTGTCCGAGAACCTCTACTTCCACGGCCGCTTCTTCGGGCTCTCCCGGCGCGAGGCCCACGCGGTGTCGGCCCGCCTGCTGCGCGACTTCGAGCTCGAGGAGCGGGCGGGCGCCATGGTGCCCGAGCTCTCGGGAGGTCTCGCGCGCCGCGTGCAGCTGGCCTGCGCCCTGGTGCACCGCCCCGAGGTCCTCTTCCTCGACGAGCCGACCACCGGCCTCGACCCCCAGAGCCGCATCGCGCTCTGGGGCATCGTGGAGCGCCTGCGCGAGGTGGACGGCGTGACCGTCCTCCTCACCACCCACTACATCGAGGAGGCGGACCGGCTCTGCGATCGCGTCGCCATCCTCGACAACGGCCGGATCCTGGTGTGCGACACGCCCGAGGCCATCAAGCGCGACGTGGACGCGGCGACGCTCGTGACGCTGCGGCTGGCCGACCCCGACCCGCGGGCCGGCGAGCGCATCGCCGCCCTGCGGGGCGTGCGCTCGGCCGAGGCCGACGGGGCCGTGATCCGGGTGCGGGTCGACTCCGCGGACGGGGTGGTGCCCGACGTCGTGGCCGCGGCCGGGCCCGGGCCTGCGCGACGTGTCGGTGGCCGAGCCCTCGCTGGAGACCGCCTTCATCGCGCTCACGGGCCGGGAGCTGCGGCCGTGACGGTGATGAGCGCCGGCCCGCGCGTGCGCGCGGGGGTCTACGGGCGCGCCTTCTGGGGCCTGGTCCTGCGCGACGCCCGGGTGCTCGTGCGCGAGTTCGTCGGCTTCCTCCTGCGCACCGTGATGAACCCGCTGCTGTTCACGTTCGTCTTCACCTACGTCCTGCCGAAGACCGGCGGCGCCTTCACCCCCGCCGGCGGCGGGGAGAGCTTCGCCACCGTCCTGGTCCCCGGCCTCGTCGCGGTGGCCATCTTCTTCCAGGGCATCGCCGCGGTCGCGCTGCCGCTGGCGACCGAGCTGGGCGGGACCCGCGAGATCGAGGACCGGGTCATGGCCCCGCTGCCGATCGGGCTGGTGGCCTTCGAGAAGGTGGCGTGGAGCGCCGTGCAGTCGGTCGTCGCGGCCGCCGTCGTCTTCCCGCTGGTGCTGATCATCCCGGCCGAGCCGGTGTCGGTCTCGGTGTCCAGCTGGCCGCTGCTGATCGCGGTCGTCCTGCTGGGCTCGCTGCTGGCCGGGTTCCTCGGGCTGCTGCTGGGGACGATCGTCAAGCCGCGCCAGATCGGCCTGATCTTCTCGCTCGTGGTCGTGCCGGTGACGTTCCTGGGGTGCGTCTACTACCCGTGGCAGCAGCTGGAGCCGATCCGCTGGCTGCAGATCCTGACGCTGCTCAACCCGCTGGTCTACGTGTCCGAGGGGCTGCGGGCGGCGCTGACGCCGGGGCTGCCCCACATGCCGGTCGTGGCGATCCTCGGCGCGCTGGTGGCCCAGGTGATCGGCCTGGGCTGGGTGAGCATCGCCTCGTTCCGACGGCGCGTCCTCGACTGAGCGGGCCGGGGCCCCTCAGAGCCCCAGGCGCGTGAGCATCGACTCGTCGTCGCGCCAGCGCTTGCGGACGCGGACGGTGAGGTCCAGGTGCACCTCGGTGCCCCACAGGCGGCCGAGGGCCGAGCGCGCGGCGGCCCCGATGTCGCGGATCATCCCGCCGCCCTTGCCCACCACGATGCCCTTCTGCGACTCGGTCTCCACCAGCAGGGCCGCGCGCACCACCACGCCGTGGCGGGCGGGCTCGATCTCGTGGATGTCCACGGCCAGGGCGTGGGGAACCTCCTGGCGCAGGCGCAGCAGGGCGGCCTCGCGGATGAGCTCGGCGGCCAGCTCCTCCTCGGTCTGGTCGGTCGCCATGCCCTCCGGGAAGTAGCGCGGCCCCTCGGTGAGCAGCTGGGGCAGGTCGGCGCGCAGCTCCTGGACGCCGGTGCCGAGCTTGGCGCTCACCGGGTGCAGCTCGATGAAGTCCACCAGCGTCGCGGCGCGCGCGATCGCGGTCGCCACCTCGTCGGGCGTCAGCCGGTCGACCTGGTTGAGGACGGTGATCACGGGAAGGCGGGAGGCGCGCAGGCGCTCCGCGATGAAGCGGTCCCCCCCTCCCACGGGCTCGGCGGCGTTCAGCACGTAGAGGGCCGCGTCGCAGTCGGCCAGGCTCTGGTCGACCGTCGCCTGCATCCGCGCCGTCAGGCCGTCGGCGGGCCGCTGGAAGCCGGGCAGGTCGAGGAGCACCGCCTGCCAGCCCTCGCCGTGGGCCACCGCGGTGATGCGGCGGCGCGTGGTCTGGGGCCGGGGCGACACGGCCGCCACCTGGCTGCCCGCGAGCGCGTTGGCGAGCGTCAACTTGCCGACGTTGGGGCGCCCCGCGAGCGCGACCAGCCCGGACCTGTACGCCATCGGCTCAGCCCCAGACCTGGAAGATGGCGATGGCCACGCAGGTGCCGAGCACGGCGCCGGCGGCGACCTCCACCAGGGAGTGGATGCCGGCCTCGACCCGCGACTGCGCCACCAGCAGGGCCATCAGGAACGCCAGCGTGGAGATCAGGACGGCGTGGCGCAGCGGCTCGGCGATGATCGTGATGGCCGCCCAGGCCGCGAAGGCGGCCGCCGCGTGGCCCGAGGGGAGCCCGCCGCGCAGGGGCGAGCCGCGGCCGGTGTAGGCCTTGATCGCGATCACGGCGATCAGGGTCACGATCATCACCACGACCACCAGGTGGGTCGGGGCGCGGCGCACCTGCACCAGCAGGTCGCGCGAGGGGTCGGTGAGCCGGTCGTAGAAGACGAAGTAGGCGACCGCGAGGGCGTTGACCGTGGCCACCAGCACCGCGCCGGCCGCGACGTCCTTCGCGATCTTCACCAGCGGGTGGTAGGTCGTGACCACCGCGTCGATCGCCGCCTCGATGGCCGTGTTCATCATCTCGGCCACCAGCACCAGGCTGATCGCGCCGAGGATGGCGGCGATCTCGAGCCGCGAGAAGTCGAGCAGGAGGGCGACGAACAGGGCGACCACGGCCGCGCCGACGTGGATCTGCATGTTCCGCTGGGTGCGGAGCACGTAGACGATGCCCTCGAACGCCCAGGTGAACGACCAGCGCAGCGAGCCCTGCGGCGGCAGGCCGGGCGGGTCGGGCTTGGCGCGGCGGATCAGGCTCCTCACGGCGCCTCGTCCACCAGTCGGTCCTGGAGGGCCAGCATCTCTCCCTCATCGACCTCGTGGTCGTAGCCCAGGAGGTGCAGCAGCCCGTGGACGGCCAGCGTCTCCAGGGGATCCTGCGCCGCCTCCGGGCAGATCACGACGTCGCCGAGCTCGGGCGGCGGGCCCGTCCTCGGGCCAGTCGAGGGCGTCGGGGCCGTCCACCGGGAAGGCCAGCACGTCGGTGGGCGTCGGTGTGTCGCGGTGCTCGCCGTTGATCGCGGCCATCTCGTCGGGCCCCACCACCATCAGCCCCATCGAGGCGCGCCGCAGGCCCATCCGCTCGCAGGTCCACACCAGGCGCGCGACGATCGGGGCGGTGTCGACGCCCTCGCCGCGTGCCTCGACCTCGATCACCCGCCCTCGCCCGCGCCCTCGGCCGAGCCGTAGGCGTCCACGATGCGCTGGACCAGGCGGTGGCGGACCACGTCGCGCCGGTCGAGGCGCACGAAGGAGATGTCCTCCACGCCCTCCAGCACGTCGATCACCTGCACCAGGCCCGACGTCTGCGCCTGCGGCAGGTCGACCTGGGTGACGTCGCCGTTGACCACCATCCGCGACCCGTAGCCCAGGCGCGTGAGGAACATCTTCATCTGCTCGGGCGTGGTGTTCTGGGCCTCGTCGAGGATGATGAAGCTGTCGTTGAGGGAGCGGCCGCGCATGAAGGCCAGGGGCGCCACCTCGATCTGGCCCCGGTCGAAGAGGGCCTCGACCCGCTCGCCGTCGAGCATGTCGTAGAGGGCGTCGAACAGCGGCCGCAGGTAGGGGTCCACCTTCGCGGCGAGGTCGCCGGGCAGGAACCCCAGGCGCTCGCCGGCCTCCACCGCGGGGCGGGTGAGGATGATGCGGGCCACCTCGCGCCGCATCAGCGCCGCGGTGGCGATGGCCACCGCGAGGTAGGTCTTGCCGGTGCCGGCCGGGCCGATGCCGAAGGTGATCGTCGATTGGCGGATCGCGTCCACGTAGCGCTTCTGGCCCGCGGTGCGCGGCGTGACCTGGAACTGGCCGTTGCGCCACACCACGTCGTCGAGCACCGGCCCGATCGCCTCGGCGCCCTCCACGGCGTCGGCGACCATGTCCACGGTCCCGGGCGCCAGGGGGCGGCCGCCGCGCACGAGGCCGGCCAGCTGGTCGACGACCTCCGCGCCGGCGCGCACGCGCGGCTCGAGGCCGGTGAGCGTCAGCAGGTTGCCGCGCAGGGCGATCTCCAGCCCGAGGCGCTCCTCCAGCGCGCGCAGGACGCTGTCCTGCTCGCCCGCCAGCTCCACCGCCACGGCGTCGTCGAGCTCGATGACGTGGGCGACGCGCTCGCCGATCCCGGAGGCGCTCACATGCTCTCGGATAGCTGGCCCTCCGCCCATGACGTGCCAATGCAGGTGGAACACGCTCTGGCGCGCGTCCGGTCCGTGGTTGCTGGTCACCCGGTAGCCGCTCTCCTCCAGGCCCGCGTCGCGCGCGACCGCGGCGACGAACGGCAGCATGGCGGCGCGCTCGCGCGCGTCCAGCCCCTCCACGTCGGCGATCGAGGCGACGTGGCGGGTGGGGATCACCAGCAGGTGGACCGGCGCCTTCGGGGCGATGTCGCGGAAGGCCAGGAAGTCGTCGTCGCGGGCCACCACGTCGGCGGGGATCTCCCCGGCCGCGATGCGGCAGAACAGGCACCCGTCAGCCATCGGCGGACCCCCAGGAGCGCGATGCCGCGACGGTCACGGCGGCGATGGCCGCGGTCTCGGCGCGCAGCACGGCGGGGCCGAGGTGCGCCACCGCCAGGCCGGCCGCGCGGGCGCGGTCGACCTCGGCGTCGGAGAAGCCGGCGTCGGGGCCCACCACCAGGGCGACGCGCGCCACCGATCCCCCGCCGGCGGGAATGGCGGACGTCAGCGGAGCATCGCCTCGTGGGTCGATCAGGAAGCCCTCCCCGGGAGGGATTTCGGCGGTCACCTGGTCGAACGCTAGCAGCCCCCGTACCCGTCCCAGCGGCCCGCGCCCCGACTGGCGCGCGGCGGCCTCGGCCACCCGCTGCAGGCGCTCGCGGCGGCGCCGCCAGGCGTCCGGCTCGGGGACCCGGCGCGCGCGCTCGGAGGTGAACAGCACCACCTCCCCGATCCCCAGCTCCACGACCTTCTCGACGGCCGTGTCCACGCGGCCCCACTCGGCCAGGCCGAGGTAGAGGGCCACGCGCGCCGGCGGCCGCCTCGGTCGGGGGGCGGTCCTCGGCCACCCTCACGATCACGACCGGCTCGGTGCTCAGCACCTGCGCGGGCCAGAGGCGCCCGTCCGGGTCGATCAGCTCCACCTCGTCGCCGGGGCCGCGCCGCACCACGCGCGCCAGGTGGTGGGCGTCGGCCTCCGACAGCACCACCTCGGCGCCCGCGTACGGCGCCTCGGTCACCAGGTAGCGGAAGGTGTGCCTCATCCGCGCTCGAGGAGCGCGGTGGCCCAGCCCTCGTCCTCCACCCGGCGCACCTCGCGCAGGCCGCGCGCGGCGAAGGCCTCCGCCACCCCGTCGACCTCCTCGGGGCGCATGCCCGAGGCGATCAGGTGGTCCGGACGCGGGCGCCGGCAGCGCGGGCGCCAGCAGCCGCAGGACGGTCGCGGTGAGGTTGGCCAGCACCACCGGGGCGGCGGGCAGCGCGTCGCCGGCCGATCGTCCGGCGCGCCACCCGCAGGCCGACGCCGTTGCGGCGGGCGTTGGCGATGGTGGCGTCGACGGCCAGGGGGTCGAAGTCCACCGACCACACCGGGTCGAAGCCCAGGCGGCGGGCCGCGATCGACAGGACCCCCGACCCGCAGCCGGCGTCCAGCAGCCCCGCGCGCGGGCCGGGGAGGCCGGCCAGGAGCTCCAGGCAGGCGCGGGTGGTGCCGTGCTGGGCGGTCCCGAAGGCCATCCCGGGGTCGATCTCGACGTCGAGGAGGCCCGCGCGCGGCGGCTCCCAGGGCGGGCGCACCAGCAGCCGCCCGGCGACCTCCACCGGCCGGTGGAAGGCCAGCATCGCGGTGCGCCAGCCGTCGTCCTGGGGGCGCGCCTCGACGCGCGCGGCGACGCCGCGGGCGCCCAGCCGGGCGGCCAGGTCCTCGGGGTCGGGGCCGGGCGCGGGGACCCAGAAGTCGAGGATCGCCTCGCCCGCCGGGGCCGGTCGCCTCCATGCACCCGCAGCCGAGCGCCTCGGAGGCCTCGACCAGCGCCAGGTCGGCCTGCGCCGCCGGCGCGGTCACCGTGAGCCGGATCAGCTCCGGGTCAGCGGAAGGCGTGCTTGAGACGGTCGAAGAATCCCTCGTCCTCGCGGTAGTTGCGCTCGTTGAGGTTCTCGGCGAGCTTCTCCACGGCGCGACGCCCATCCTCGTCCTGGACGCGCGGGACCCGCACCTCCACCACCACGCGCTGATCGCCCTTGGCGCGCCCGCTGAGCGCGGGGAAGCCCTTGCCGCGCAGCACGTACTCGTCGGCCGGCTGGGTGCCGGGCCGCAGCTCGATGTGGGCCTCGCCGTCCACCGTGGGGACGGTGAGCGTGGCGCCCACCATCGCGTCGGTGACCGGCACGGCGACGCGCGTGACCACGTCGAGGCCCTCGCGGCGAAAGCGCTCGTCCTCGGTGACCTCGACCTGCACGTACAGGTCGCCCGGGCGCGCCCCGCGCTCGCCGGCCGCGCCGCGCCCGGGCATGCGGATGCGCTGGCCGTTGGCGATGCCGGCGGGGATGTCCACGTTCAGGCTCACCGTGGTCGGGCGCCGGCCGGCGCCCTCGCAGTCGGCGCAGGGCTCGTTGGGCACCTGGCCCTCGCCCGTGCACTCCGGGCAGATCTGGGTGCGCATGAACTGGCCGAAGGGCCCGCGCGCCACCTGGCGCACCTGGCCCTGCCCGCCGCAGGTGGTGCAGCGCACCATGCCGGTGCCCGGCTTCGCGCCGCTGCCCTCGCAGGTCTCGCAGGCGCCGACGATCGCGTACTCGAGGGGCCGCTGCGCCCCGGCGGCCGACTCGGCGAAGCTCAGGGTGACCGTGACGCCGACGTCGTCGCCGGCGCTGCGGCCGCTCTGGCGGCCGAAGACGTCGCCGCCGAAGAAGGCGTCGAAGAGATCCTGGAAGGAGCCGAAGTCGGCGAAGTCGGCGCCGTTGGTGCGCCCGCGCAGGCCATCGTGCCCGTAGCGGTCGTAGAGCTCACGGGTCTCGGCGTTGGAGAGCGCCTCGTAGGCCTCGGCGGCCTCCTTGAAGAGGGCCTCCGCCTGAGGGTCCGGATTGACATCCGGGTGCAGTTCGCGGGCCTTGCGCCGGAAGGCCTTCTTGATGTCGGCCGTCGTCCGCATCGCGGGAGACGCCGAGGATCTCGTAGTAGTCGCGCTTCATCGGTGTCGTCCGCGGAGGTTAGCAAGGGGTGCCGCTGCCCCACCCCACGCTCATCGGCCTTGGGAACGGGGACCTGAAGCCGGCCCCGGCGCCCGGAGGGGCTAGCGCTTCGCGGCCACCCGGGGCGCGCGGATGACCCGGGAGACCGCCCAGCGGTTGGTCCCGGGCGTCGTGGAGCGGATCCGGATGCCCAGGTAGCCCTTGTCCCGGAAGCGGACCGTGATCCGCGAGGTGCGGCTGAAGCGGGCGGTGGCGATGGGGCGCCACGTCTTGCCGCGGAAGCCCTGGACCACGAGCTTGGTGCGGCCGCCCTTCACGGTGACGGTCAGCGTGAGCGTGAAGACGCCCTTCTTCAGCCGCAGCACGGGCCTGCCGAGGGCGATGCGCTTGCCCGTCTTCGTGGTCAGCGACGGGGGGTCGGGAGGCCGGGCCGCGGCCTTGGGGAGCACCGGCGTGGGCGCGATCACGCGGCCGAGGGGGTCGGCGCCGCCGCCGCCCGCGCCGTCGGGGACGTTGACGCGCAGCGAGCGCATGGCCGCGAACGAGGGCTTCTCGCTGAAGTCGTTGTGGACCAGGCCGTAGTTGGCCTCGCGGCCGGGACCGGTGCCGAGGTCCTTGAGGGAGAACCAGAACATCCGGTCCACGTTGAGGTTGCGCCGCATGTAGGTGTAGGCGCGGGCCAGGTAGTCGGCCTGGGTGGCCTCGGGCACGCAGACGAAGCCGTTGTCGCCCACCTGGCAGGTGCTGTAGCCGTACTCGACGATCCAGATCGGCCGGCCCGGGTCGGCGCCGCCGAGGAACGCCTGCAGGTCGAGCACCGACGGCAGCGTCGGCTGGGGCGCGCCGCGCCCGGGGGGCGGCGGCGACTCCGGCTCCACCGTCGAGAAGAGCATCCAGCCGAGGACGTCGAAGCTGCCCTTCAGGCCCGCGGCGTAGGCGGCGCGCATGAAGTCGAAGGTGCCGCCCTTGCTGTAGATCGTCCCCGACACCACGATCCCGGTCGGGTCGGCGGCCTTGATCGCCGGGTAGACCGCCCGCTGGAGGGCCGCGAAGCCGGCCGGATCGATCGGGTTCCAGTACTCGGGCTGGTTGACCTCGTTCCACGCCGAGTAGGCGTCGATGTAGGGGCCCAGCCGGCCCGCCAGCTCCTGGAGGAAGGCCGCGTAGGCCAGGCGCCCCTCGGGCGTGGGCGGGGCGCTGTTGTCCGCGCTGCCGCCGTTGGCCCACGCGGGCGCGCCGGTGAACTGGACGAAGATCCGCAGCCCGATCGAGTGCGCGTAGGTGACCTGCCCCTCGAGCGTGCGCCAGGCGGCCCCGCCGGGGCCGTCGGGTCCGAGCGGCGCGCCCGGGGTGGGCTGCAGGCTCGACCACGAGGCGCCCACGCTCACCCAGGGCAGCCCGGCGGCCTTGGCCGTGTCCATCTCGCGCTGGTACGTGCCGCCCGAGATGCGCGCCCCGCCGTCGGGGACCACGAGGGCGGCGCTCGCGGAGGCCGGCAGCGCCACGAGCGCGACCAGCGCCAGGGTGAGGAGGAGGCGTCTGATGGGGCGCACTCTAGACCGGCCGGGGGCGAAATCATCCTCCCCGGGTACAGCATGACCGGACCCGGCCCGGCCCCCCGGTCCAGTGTGCGACGGCCGGGGCGCGGTCTAGTATCGAGCGGCCCGAGGACCGGACTCGACCGGGGGTGAGGACCGCGCTGAGGTTTCGTCGAATTCCGCGCACCATCGCCACTCTCGCCGCCGCGGGGGCGCTCGCCCTGACCGCCGGGACGGCGGGCGCGCAGGTCTCGAGCGGCGACATCGCGCAGTGCGTGCGCGACAACCTGGTCAAGTACGCGCCGCCCGACCGGGCCGTGATCGACCAGTACCTCAGCATCGAGGCGGCGTGCCAGGCCTACCTCGAGGGCGACGGCGGCGCCCAGATCAGCGTGAGCCCCTCCGGCGGCGCGGGCGGGGGCGGCGGCGCGAACGGGGCGACGGGCGGCGGCGCCGGCGCGGGCGCGGGCACCACGTCCGGCGGCGGCACGGCCACGACGCCGGGCGGCGGCGCGCCGGCGACCGGCTCCGGGCCGGGCGGCGGATCCCGCGGTGAGGCGCGGGGCGCCGCTCCCGGCGGCGGCGACGCCGTGGTGCTGAAGGCCTCGGCCCGGATCCCCGCGGCGGACGCGGGCTCCCCGGCGGCCGTGTCGGCCGTCTCGGAGGCGCCGCTGTGGCTGATCGGGATCCTGGTGCTGGTGGTGGCGGGCGTCGTGTCGGCGATCGTGATGGGGGCCCGACGACGCACGAGGTGACGGGCGCCGACCGCCTGCGCGGCCAGGTCCCCCTCGTGGTCAGCGCCGTCCCGCTCCTGGCGGCGCTGGTGCTGACCTACCGCGACGGCGGCTACTTCATCGCCTCCTGGGGGGTCGCCTGCATCGCCCTCCTGGGCGTCCTGGCGACGGCGGTGCTGATGATCCGCTCGTCGCTGGGGGGCCCGCTCGGGATGATCGCCCTGGCCGGCTGGGCGGCCCTCGCCGCCTGGCAGGGCCTGTCGTCGCTGTGGGCCGACGAGCCCTCGGCGGCCATGTCGGCGATGTCGCTCACCCTGCTCTACGCGGCCGCCTTCGGGCTGGTGCTGGTGGCCTCGGACGGGGCGCCCACCCTGCGGCGCCTGCTGGAGCTGTCGCTGGGCCTGGCCGTGATCGTGGGCATCTCGTCGGTGGGCCAGCGCCTGCTGCCGGACCTGCTCCCCGGCGCCGAGAGCGGCGGGCGCCTGGCCACCCCGATCAGCTACTGGAACACGCTCGCGCTGGTGTTCGCCTTCGGGATCGTCCTGGCCGTCGGCATCGCGGGCGACGCGACGCGCGGGCGGATCGTGCGCGCGCTGTGCGCGGCCACCCCTCCCCTGTTCGCGCTCGGCATCCTCTTCACGCAGTCGCGCGGGGCCCTGCTGGTGACCGTCGTCGGCGTGGCCCTGCTGATCGCGGTGGCCCCGGGCCGCCTCACCACCGTCTGGGCGGCCCTGGTCTCCGCCCTGGTGAGCGTCCCGCTGATGGCCTACGCCAACGACCAGACCTCCCTGCGCGCCGAGAACGTCCTCGAGCAGCCCCACGCGAGCGCCGGCGGCCGCGTGGCCCTGGTGCTGCTGCTGGCGGCCGCCATCTGCGCGGCGGCCTCCCTCTACGTCGGGCCGCTCGCCGCGGCCCTCGGCGATCGCCGCCGCGGCCGCATCGCCGGCCTCGCCGTGGCCGGGGTGGTGATCGTGGTGCTGCTCGGCGCCCTGGCCGCCCGGCCGCCCGCCGGCGGGCCGGTGTCGTGGGCGGATCGCCAGGTGGACGCGTTCAAGACCTTCGACCCCGGCGCCCGCAGCGGCGCCCAGAGCGTCTCCGACCGGCTGGTGGTGGCCGCCGGCTCGGGCCGCTGGCAGAACTGGTCGGTGGCCGCCCGCGAGTTCCGCGACGCGCCCGCTCGCCGGCACCGGCGCCGGCGACTACCGCTTCCGCTGGGCGGCCGAGCGCGACATCGACATCAGCGTGCGCAACGCCCACTCGCTCTACCTGGAGACCCTCGGCGAATCCGGGCTGGTGGGCCTCCTGCTGCTGCTGACGCCGCTGGTGGCGGTGGGGATCGCCATCGCCATGGCCCTCCTCGGCGGGGCGCCCCCGGCGCTGGCCCGCGACCTGGGCATCGTGACCGGCGCCGGCGGCGCGGTGGCCCTGCACCTGGCCGGCGACTGGGGCTGGCAGATGCCCGCCGTGATCCTCCCCGCCATCGCCCTCGGCGCCGCGGCGATCGTCGCCTCCGCGCGCCACCTCGGGCGCGACCGGGTCGCGCCGCGGGCGGTGCCCTGGGCCGTGGCGGCCGTCGCGCTGATCGGCGTGGCGCTCACCTTCGGCCCGGTCGCCTCGGCGGAGCGGCTCCAGACCGGCCGCGACCGCGCCGCGGCGGGCGACCTGACCGGGGCCCTGGCCGCCGCCGACCAGGCGGCCGAGCTGGATCCCCAGAGCCCGCAGGCGCGGCTGCTGCAGGCCAACCTGCTCGCCGACCTCGGCCGCCCGGCCCAGGCCGACCGCGCCTTCGCCGCGGCGGTGGCGCGCTCGCCGCACGACTGGACCGTGCGCGCCGACTGGGCGGCGGCCCTGATCCGCCGGGGCGACGCGGCCTCCGCGGCCCCCCTGGTGGCCGTCGCGGCGAGGCTCAACCCGCGCGAGCCGCGCGTCGCGCTCCTGCGCGGGGCCATCGGGGGCTGATCGGACTAGATTCCGCCCGACGGACAGCCCGGCCGTCGGCCCGATCACGCGACCTCGAAAGGACGTTCCCATGGCGCTTGCCGTGTACGAGGAGGAGCAGGTCGAGAAGGCGAACGCCTCCGGGCGCACCCCGGTGGTGTTCATCCACGGCCTCTGGCTGCTGTCGAGCAGCTGGGACCGCTGGTGCCGATCTGTTCGAGGAGGCCGGCTACGCGCCGGTCGCGGCCGGCTGGCCCGACGACCCCAACACGGTCGAGGAGGCCAACATCCACCCCGAGGTCTTCGCCGACAAGACCGTGAAGCAGGTGGCCGACCACTACGACGACGTCATCTCGGGCCTCGCGCAAGCAGCCCGCGGTGATCGGGCACTCGTTCGGCGGGCTCCTCACCCAGATCGTCGCCGGGCGCGGGCTCTCGGCCGCCTCGGTCGCGATCGACCCGGCGCCGTTCCGCGGGGTGCTGCCGCTGCCGATCTCGGCGCTCAAGTCGTCGTCGCCGGTGCTCGGCAACCCGCGCAACCGCCACCGCGCGGTGCCCCTCACCTACGAGCAGTTCCGCTACGCCTTCGCCAACGCCGTCGGCGAGGAGGAGGCCAAGGAGCTCTACGACGACCTACGCCATGCCCGGCCTCGGGCGTCCCGCTCTTCCAGGCGGCCGCCGCCAACCTCAACCCCTGGACCGAGGCCAAGGTCGACAGCCTCAACCCCGAAGCGCGGCCCGCTGCTGATCGTCTCGGGCGAGAAGGACCACACCGTCCCCTGGGCGATCGCCAACGCCTCGTTCAAGCGCCAGAAGCGCAACGAGGGCGTCACCGAGATCGTCGAGATCCCCGACCGCGGCCACTCGCTCACCATCGACAGCGGCTGGCGCGAGGTGGCCGACACCGCCCTGGACTTCGTGAAGCGCTTCGTGAGCTAGCCGATCGGGACGACCAGCCCCCGCCGTCGGTCCTCGGGGCGCACGGGACCGACGGGCGGCGGCTGGACCGGCCCGCCGAGCTCGGTGACCATCTCGCAGAGCACGGTCATGATGCGGTCGGTCGCCTCGCGGTTGCGCTGCTTGCGCGGCCCGGGCGGCGATGTCGCTCATGTCGATCGGGGGCCCGAACATCACCCGGGCCGGGCCGCGGAAGAGCTGGGTGTCCCACGTCGCGGCGGGAACGACCGTCACGCCGGGACGCAGCGCGAACATCCCCGCGCCCGGGTGACCCCGGCGCATGTGGCCGGTGCGGCTGACGTGGCCCTCCGGGAACACCACCACGCACTCGCCCGACTCCAGCAGGCGGCAGGCGTGACGGATGGCGCGGAAGTCGGCCTGTCCGCGGCGGATCGGGAAGGCGCGGACGGCGTGGAGGATCGCCCCGACGACGCGGTTCTTGAAGAGCTCCGACTTGGACATCATCGCCGTGCGGCGCGGGCGCGCGGCGGCCATCATGCACCAGCGGGTCGGCCACCGAGACGTGGTTGCAGACGATCAGGAGCGGCCCGCTGCGGGGCAGGTTCTCGACGCCCCGGCGGCGCATCCGCAGCGGGGGCAGGTAGAGCAGCGGCATCACCAGCAGGCGCGAGAGCGCCCAGGCGATCCGGTCAATCGCTCTCGCGCGCCTCATCGTCCTCGTCGGGATGCCGGGCGAGGTTCGCCTGCGCCGCCTCGATCAGGCTCTGGGCCTCCTCGAGGTTGATCGCGCGGTAGAGCAGGCGGGTGAGGCTGCGCGCGTCGCGCGCCACCAGGTGGTCCACCGACCCGTCCTCCACCCAGAAGGGCGCCGCGTCGGGGTCCTGGCGCAGGAGCTCCACGGCCTGGTGGCCGCAGTCGAGCGTGTAGGTGGCGATCGCGTAGCGCCCGGGGGTGGTCGACTCGGCGTCGGGCTCCCAGGGCACGAGCGGCGAGGAGCGCAGGCCGCCCGGCTCGATGACCTCCGACGCCAGCTCCACCTCGCGCCAGGCCAGGTCGACCGGCACGCGCAGGTCGAAGAGCAGGCTCTCGGCGTCCTCGACCTTGTCGGCGGCGCTGGCCAGCACGGCGGCCACCCAGTGCGCCTCGGCGAAGGAGAGGCCGGTGAACAGGTCGGCCTCGTCCAGGAGCGGGCGCGAGGTGGGCGTCCGGGCGCGTGCTCACGCCCACCGCGTACTCCTCGGGCCCGTAGGCCCCCGCCTCCACCTTGGCCAGCACGCGCACCGCCGCCGACGCGTCGCCGCGCAGGGGCCGGCGCCAGACCTCCAGGATCTCGTACCGATCGTCGATCGGGCGGGTCTCGTCCTCGTCGCTCATCGCCGTCCTCCGGGGCTGCCGACGGCTCAGAGTAGTGAGTTCGGCCCGTCCACGTCGGTGACCGGTCTCACTCGTAGACGCCCTCCACGTAGCGCGAGAGGATCTGCGCCGCCTCGCGGACGGTGGACATCGCGAGGCGGTAGTCCATCCGGGTCGGCCCGAAGAGGGAGACGGTGCCGAGGTTGCGCCGGGGCATCCCGTAGTTGGCCGCCACCATGCTCAGCCCGGCCAGGCTCTGGTCGGGCAGCTCGGTGCCGATCCGCAGGTAGACCTGGTTGCGGCTGAGCGCGCCGCGCAGCATCGCCAGCAGCTCGTAGCGCTCCTCCAGGCTCTCCATGAGGGCGTCGATCGCCATCAGGTCCAGGTGGCGCTGCTCGGCCAGGAAGCGGGCGCGCCCGCCGATGAAGATGCTCCCGGCGGCGCCGTCGTCGAGGTCGGTGATCGCGGGCGCCAGCACGGAGAGGAAGGCCCGCTCGGTGGGCGACAGCGAGGGGTCGTCGAGGCGGGAGTCGATCACCCGGGCGCCCACGCCGAGCCCCACGATGCGGTCGTTGAGGAACGCGCCGGCCCAGTCGCAGAGCCCGGCGTCGACCGCCCGGTCGAAGGCGAAGACCCGCTTGGTGACGGCCCCGGTGGAGGTGATCACCACGACCATGACCACCTGGGGCTGGAGCAGCAGCACCTCGACGTGGCGCACGGAGGACGTCTGCGGCGCCGGGGCCGTGACGATGCCCAGCAGGTTGGTGACCTGGGCCACCACGTCGGCCAGGCGGCCGAGGGCGGCGTCCACCTCGCGCTGCACCTCGCCCAGGTCGAGCGCCGACTCCAGCACCGCCGGCGCCTGCAGCGGGGGGTCGCGGGTCAGCAGGTTGTCCACGTAGTAGCGGTAGCCGCGGTCGGTGGGCACCCGGCCGGCCGAGGTGTGCGGGTGGTTGAGGTAGCCCAGCTCCTCGAGCCGGGCCAGCTCGTAGCGCACGGTGGAGGCGGCGAAGTCGATCCCCTCGCGGCCGGCGATGTTCTTGCTGCCCACCGGCACGCCCGTGCCGATGTGCTCCTCGACGACGGTCTGGAGGATCGTCTCCTGGCGCGGCGGTCAGGCGCTCGCCCTCGGGGACGGCCGGGAGCCGCTCCTCCTCGTCGCTCACGCGTACTCCATCAGCTCGTGCAGGATCGCGTTCTGGACGAAGCGCCCCTCGCGGGTGAGCGAGACCTCCTCGCCGTCGCGGCGCAGCAGGCCGGCGGCGCTGCAGGCGCTCCAGGGCGTCGGGGCGGTCCGGCGGCCCGGCCCACGACAGGGGCATCCCGCGGTCGAGGCGCAGGCCCAGCATCCAGCGCTCGCGGCGCATGTCGTCGGCGTCGAGCGGCTCGTGCGTGCGCGGCGGCGTCTCGCCCCTCCCCACCGCGCTGATGTAGCCCTCCAGACCCGGGTTGTTGCGCCAGCGCCGCCCGGCCACCGTGCTGACCGCCCCCACGCCCACGCCCAGGTAGTCGGCCGCGCCCCAGTAGGCGAGGCTGTGGCGGCACTCGTGGCCGGGGCGGGCGAAGTTGGCCGTCTCGTACCAGCGGTAGCCGGCCTCCTCGAGCGCCCCCACGATGCGGCGGTAGGCGTCGGCGCCCTCGTCCTCGTCGTACATCGGCGTGCCGCGGCGGGCCAGGGCCGAGCCCGGCTTGATCTCGAGCTCGTACCAGGAGATGTGGTCCGGGCCGAGCGCGAGGGCGGCGGCGAGGTCGGCCTCCAGGTCGTCCGGGGTCTGGCCGGGCACGCCGAAGATGAGGTCGATGCTCAGGTTCTCGAAGCCGGCCGCGCGGGCGCACTCGGCGGCCTGGCGGGCCTGGTCGGGGGTGGCGGCGCGGTCGAGGGCGTCGAGCAGGTGCGGCTGGAACGACTGCACGCCCAGCGAGAGCCGGTTGACGCCCATCGCCCGCAGGTCCGCGAGGGCGCGGCGGTCGACCGTCTCCGGGTTGGCCTCGATGCTGACCTCGGCCCCGTCGGCCAGGCGCGGGCGGATGTCGTCGAGCAGGGCGCGCAGGCGGCGCGAGCGCATCAGCGTGGGCGTGCCGCCGCCCAGGTAGACCGTGTCCAGCGCGTCGAGCCCGGCGCCCTCCGCGCGCAGCTCGCCGCGCAGGGCCTCCAGGTAGGCGTCGCGGCGGTCGAGCGCGTCCACGTGGACGACGAAGGCGCAGTAGCCGCAGCGCGGCGGCGCAGAAGGGCAGGTGCACGTAGAGGTGGCGGGGCGCGCTCACTTGCCGCCGTTCTTGTTGCCGCTGCCCCGCTCCCCCCGATCTGCAGCACCGCCAGGAAGGCCTCCTGGGGCACCTCGACCGAGCCGACCTGCTTCATCCGCTTCTTGCCCTCCTTCTGGCGCTCCAGGAGCTTGCGCTTTCGGCTGATATCGCCGCCGTAGCACTTGGCCAGCACGTCCTTGCGGCGCGCCTTGACCGTCTCGCGGGCGAGGATCTTGCCCCCGATCGCGGCCTGGATGGGCACCTCGAAGAGCTGGCGCGGGATCGTGGTGTGGAGCTGCTCCACCAGCGCCTTGCCGCGGCTGTAGGCCTGGTCGCGGTGGACGATCATCGACAGCGCGTCCACGGTGTCGCCGGCCAGCAGGATGTCGAGCTTCACCAGCGGGCTCTCGCGGTAGCCGATGATCTCGTAGTCCAGCGAGGCGTAGCCGCGGGTGCGGGACTTCAGCTGGTCGTAGAAGTCCAGGACGATCTCGGCCAGCGGCATGTCGTAGACGATCTGCTGCCGGTTCTCGATCGGCTCCATCGTGACGAAGACCCCCCGACGGTCCTGGCAGAGGCCCATGACGGCCCCGACACCCTCCTTGGGCACCAGGATCGTGCAGCGGACGTAGGGCTCCTCGATCTTCTCGATGCTGGTCGGCGAGGGCAGGTCCACGGGCGAGCGCACCGGGGTCCGCTCGCCGCCGGTCGTGGTGACCTGGTACTCCACGTTGGGGGTGGTGGCCAGCAGCTCCAGGTCGTACTCGCGCTCGAGGCGCTCGCGCACGATGTCCATGTGCAGCAGGCCCAGGAAGCCGCAGCGGAAGCCGAAGCCCAGCGCCTGCGAGGTCTCGGGCTCCCAGCGCAGGGAGGCGTCGTTGAGCGACAGCTTCTCGAGCGCGTCGCGCAGGTCCGGGTAGTCGTCGGCGTCCACGGGGAAGAGCCCGCAGAACACCATCGGCTTGACCTCGCGGTAGCCGGGCAGCGCCTCCTCGGCCGGGCGCGAGGCCACGGTGAGGGTGTCGCCGACGCGCAGGTCGCCGAGGTTCTTGAGGCCGGTCACCAGGTAGCCGGTCTCCCCCGCCTCCAGGCGCCCGGTGGGCGTCATGACCGGCGCCATCACGCCGATCTCCTCGGAGTCGACCACCAGCGCGGTCTGCATGGCCTTGAGGCGGTCGCCCTTCTGGAAGGCGCCGTCCACCACCCTCACGAAGGCGACCACGCCGCGGTACTGGTCGTAGACCGAGTCGAAGATCAGGGCGCGGGCCGGCGCCGCGGGGTCGCCCGAGGGGGGCGGCACGCGCGCGACCACGGCCTCCAGCACCTCCTGCACGCCCTCGCCGGTCTTGGCCGAGATGCGCAGCACGTTCTCGGGGTCGTCGCCGATCAGCTCGGCCACGGCGCGGCCGTGCAGCTCCGGGTCGGCCGCCGGCAGGTCGATCTTGTTGAGGACCGGGATCACCTCGAGGTCGCCCTCGATGGCCAGGTAGGTGTTGGCCAGCGTCTGGGCCTCGATCCCCTGGCTGGCGTCCACCACCAGCAGCGCGCCCTCGCAGGCCGCGAGGCTGCGCGAGACCTCGTAGCTGAAGTCCACATGCCCCGGCGTGTCGATCAGGTTGAGCTGGTAGGTCTCACCGTCCGCCGCCGTGTAGTGCACCCGCACGGCCTGCGCCTTGATGGTGATGCCCCGCTCGCGCTCGAGGTCCATCGAATCGAGCACCTGGGAGCGCATGTCGCGCTCCGCCACCGCGCCGGTCGATTGGAGGATGCGATCGGCGAGGGTCGACTTGCCGTGGTCGATGTGGGCGATGATGCAGAAGTTCCGGATGTGCCCCTGGTCCACGCGACCTACTGTAGCGGCCGCCTCAGCCGGGTCAGCGACCGCAGCTCGGGCATCTCCATCGCCATCGCCGCCGCCAGGTAGGCGAGGGCCGCGGCCGCGATGGCCGCGCCGACGCTG
Organism: uncultured Thermoleophilia bacterium; assembly: GCA_963784365.1. Classification (GTDB taxonomy): domain Bacteria; phylum Actinomycetota; class Thermoleophilia; order Miltoncostaeales; family Miltoncostaeaceae; genus Miltoncostaea. Next base: position 32,772 of record CAWAQS010000002.1, read on the forward strand.
ATGAGCTGCCCGATCGGGCCGCCGGGCAGCGCGTCCGAGAGCACCCTCCACGAGGCCCAGGCCAGCAGCACCGACACCAGGCTGGCCAGGACGCTGCGCCCGATGCCCTCGAAGACCCAGTCGCGGTGGAGCCCGCCCAGCTCGCGCTCGAGCAGCCACACCAGCACGCCGAAGGTGATCACGCTGGAGATCGAGGTGGACAGCGGGATGCCGTTGGTGCCCATCGGCCCGTAGAGGATGGCGTCGAGGACCAGGTTCAGGACCACGCCCAGGGCCGCGACCTTGGTGGGCATCCAGGGGATCTGCATGCTGAAGAAGGCCCGGATCACCAGCAGGCTCGCGCCGTTGAACGCCAGCCCGATCGCGAAGAAGAAGAGCGCGCCGGAGGTCAGCTGGGTGCTGGCGGGGCCGAACTCGCCCCGCTGGAAGACCAGCTTCACCACCGGCTCCGACAGCACCAGCAGGAAGGCCGAGGCGGGCAGCAGCATGAAGAAGATCTGCCGCATGCCCGAGGCGATGGTCTGGCGCAGCCCGGCGATGTCGTCGCGCGCGGCCAGGCGCGAGATGGTCGGGAAGAGCACGGTCGAGATGGCCACGCTGAAGACGCCCTGGGGCAGCAGGTAGAGCCGGAAGGCGGCGTCGATGGCACGGGGGGCCTGGTCGCTCACCAGCGTCGCGAAGATCGTGTCGACCGTGAGGTTGATGTTGATCAGCCCGAGGCCCAGGGTCACGGGCAGCATCAGCACCAGCACCTGCCGCACCCGCCGGTTGCGGAAGCCGAACGACAGCGGGAAGGGCCCCAGCCCCTTCAGCGACGGCAGCAGGTAGACCAGCTGCGCCAGGGTGCCGACCACGACCGCGACGGCGTAGACCGTCACCTGGTCGTCCTTGGGCACGAACGGCGTCACCACCAGCAGGCCGGCGATGATCACGATGTTCCAGAGCACCGGCGCGAAGGCGGTGGCGCCGAAGCGCCCCCCGGCCTGCAGGATCGCCGCCACCAGGCCGGTCAGGCCCAGCAGCACCACGATCGGGAACATGATCCGCGCCATCAGGACCGTCTGGTCCACCAGCGCCGGGTCCAGCCCGGGGCGAACAGCGGCATCAGCCACGGCGCGGCGATGATCGCGAGCACGCTGATCAGGCCGAGCGAGATCGAGATCAGGCCGAAGAAGGCGCCCGGCCAGCTTCTGGGCCTCGCGGTGCTTGCCCTGTTCCTGGAGCTGGGTGAACACCGGCACGAAGGCCGCCGACAGGGCCGAGTCGGCCACCAGGCTGCGCAGCAGGTTGGGCACGTTGAAGGCCACGACGAAGGCGCTGATCGAGCCCGAGGTGCCGAACAGGGCGGCCGCCACGATCTCGCGCACGAGGCCCGCGATCCGGCTCACCCCGGTCCACGCGGCGAAGATCGCGGTGGAGACCGCGAGGCGGCGCTGGCGGTGCTGCGTGGTGGTCTCGGTCGTCACCGCTGGCCGCCGACCGTCCGGGCCGCTACCATGCGACGCCGACCGAACCCTGGAGGACGCCCCGCGTGGCGAACATCAAGCAGCAGAAGAAGCGCAACCGCCGCTCGCTCGAGCAGCGCGACCGCAACCTGAGGTACCGCTCGACCATCAAGACTCTCTTCCGTCGCCTCGACGTCGTCGTCGAGAGCGGGGACGGCGACCAGATCGGGGCCCAGGCGCGCGAGCTGGAGCACCTCATCGACCGCGCCGCCGCCGAGGGCGTCATTCACCGCAACAACGCTGCGCGCAAGAAGAGCCGCGTGGCCCGCATCACCCAGGGCGCCGCCACCGCCTAAGCCCGCTCGTCCGCCGCGGGCTTCCCGCCGCGGGCCAGCGTGAGCAGGTCGCGCGCCGCCGTCTCGAGCACGAGGCGCTCCCCGTCGTCGCGGGAGCGCCCCAGTCTCGCGAGCTCCGACACGCGCAGCTCCAGCTCGAGCGCGGCGAGCCGGGCGACGGCGTTCTGGGCCGCCCCCGGCGGCATGGCGCTCGCCTGCTCGGCGATGATCGTGGCCGGGTAGCCCCGCATGCCCGTCGCCGCGGCCACCGCGTCGGGTGAGGGGTTCGGGCCCAGGGCCTGCACCTGGGCCAGCGAGCGGAAGCGGTTGGTGAGCTGCACCTGCACCAGGATCGGCGCCACCGGCTCCTCGCCGGTCGCCAGGTCCTGCAGCAGGTCGTAGGTGCGCGCGGCGTTGGTGGTGGCCAGGGCGTCGGCCAGCTCGTAGACCTTGGCGTCGGGGTGCCGCGGCACCAGCAGGTCGACCATCTCGCCGGTGATCGGCTCGCCGTCGGCGTAGGCCGCCAGCTTCTCGGCCTCGTGGGCCAGCTCCATGGCGATCACGCCCCCCTTGCGGGCGTCGGCGCGGTCGACCATCACGCGCTCCACCACCGAGCGCGCCAGCGCCGGCGAGACGCTGCCGCCGCAGCGGTGCACCTCGTCCACGAAGTGCTCGACGAACCACTTGGTGCGCTCGGCCCTCTTGGCCTTGGGATCGGGGCCGTACTGCAGCTCGCCCCCGAGCGCCTTCACCGCGGCGTGCAGCTTGGGCGTCACGGCCCCGGCGGCGACCAGCGCCAGGCAGCTGCCCGGGTTGGGCGCCTCGAGGTAGGCCACCAGCGGCGCCGCGTCGGCCGCCTTCCACTGGTCGGCCCCGTCCACCACCACCAGGCGCAGGCCCGCGAACGACAGCGCCTCGCAGGCGGCCACCACGTCCTCGGCGGGCGTCTCGCCGCCCACGAAGCGCTCGGGGGCCATGCCGCCCTCGCGCTCGACCCGCGCGATCAGCCGCGACAGCGCCCGATCGACCGTCGTCCGGTCCTCACCCCAGATGACGTAGGCGGGCTTGAGGGGTTCCGGGGCCATCGACCGGCCAGGTTATCTGCTCCCGTCGACGACCAGCGATTCCCCGTCGCGCGCTCACGCTCACGTCGCCCGCGCAGGTCCGTGCGCCAGGTGGCCACGCCCCGCCGCGCGAGGGCCGCGAGCGTCTGGGGCCGCGGGTGGCGGAAGCTGTTGTCCTCCCCGGCCGAGATCAGGGCGACCCGCGGCCGCAGCCGCAGCAGCTCCTCGGGCAGGCCGGGGTCCTCCGAGCCGTGGTGGGACACCTTCAGCACGTCCACCGAGCCGGTCACCAGCGGGCGCAGGGCGTCGCTCTCGGCGTCGGCGGTCAGCAGCACGTCGAGCGCGCCCGACCGAGGCCAGCGCCACCAGGCTGTAGGGGTTGGGGTCGGCCCCCACCGGCCGCGCCCCCGCCGGCGACAGCACCCGCACGTCCCAGGCCCCCACGGCGAAGCGCGTCCGCGCGCGGATCTCGCGCACCGGCACCCCGCGCGCCCGGGCGGCCGCGACGACCGCCCGGCAGGCCGGCTCCCAGCCGTCGACCGGGTCGGGCGGCAGCAGCAGCACGCCCACCGGCATCCGCGCGAGCACGTCCACCGCCCCGCCCACGTGGTCCAGGGAGTCGTGGGTCAGCACCAGGGCGTCCAGCCGCCGCACCCCGGCGCGCCGCAGCGCCGCCACCACCGGCGCCGGCGACCCCGGCGGGCCGGTGTCGACCACGGCGGCCGCGCCGTCGGGGCTGCGCAGCAGGATCGCGTCGCCCTGACCGATGTCGAGCGCCGTCACCGTCGGCGCGCGCCGGCCAGGGCGGCGGGGGCGCGCGGCCGCGTCAGCGCCCACCACGACCGCCAGCGCACCGACCGCCGCGAGGGCCACGGGGCGCCAGGGCACCGCCGCGAGCGTCGAATCCCGGGCCCCCGGGCCGCACGAACAGCCACGCGGCCACCGGCACCAGCGCGACCAGCGCCACCGCGGGAGCCGCCGCCGTGGGCACATCGACCGCCGCGCCCGGCACCGCCGCGCCCAGCCGGGCGGCCAGCAGCAGCAGCCACGCCCCCAGCCCCGCGACCCACGCCAGCGCCACGCCCGCGGCGGGCACCAGGGCCCCGGCCGCGATGCCCGCCAGCGCCAGCACCACGATCGGGGCCGCCATCGGCACCGCCACCACGTTCAGGACCAGCCCCGCCAGCGACAGGCGCCCGAAGTCGCCCACCACCACCGGCGCGGTCGCCAGGCTCGCCGCGGCGGCCAGCGCGGCCAGGTCGGCGATCCGCCCCGGCATCCAGCCGCGCAGCCACCGCGCCAGCGGCGGGGCCACCACGAACAGGCCCACCACCGCGGCGAACGACAGCTGCAGCCCGGGGTCGCCCAGCGCCCGCGGCTGGTGGGCCAGCAGCAGCGCCAGCCCCGCCAGCAGCAGGTACCAGCGCTCCCGCGGCGAGGAGCGCAGCTCGGCCACCAGCCCGAGGCCGCCCACCACCCCGGCCCGCGCCACCGAGGCGCCGCCGTCGCAGGCCAGGCAGTAGGCGCCCATCACCAGGGCCGCGCCCGCCACCGCCCCGCGCCGCCGCACGCCGAGGGCCTCCAGGCTCGCCAGCACCGCCACCGCGACCACCGCCACGTTCTGCCCCGACACCGCCAGCAGGTGCCAGAGCCCGGCGTCGCGGAAGGCGTCGGCGGCGCCCTCGGAGAGCCCCTCCCCTCCCCCCAGCGCCATCCCCCGCACCAGGGCCGCCCGGTCGCCGCGCGAGGCCCGCGCCCGCGTGGGCGCCGACCCACTCGCGCCAGCGGTCGCGCAGCCCCGCCAGGCCGCCGCGGCGCCCCTCGGCCCGCGACCACCGGCACGCGCAGGCGGCCGGCGATGCCCTGCCGGCGCGAGCCACGCACGCCACCAGCCCGGCGCGTCGGGCCGCGCCGCCGCCCGCACCGGCCCGGCCACCCGCAGGCGCGTGCCCACGGGCGGCGCGCCGCTCCAGATCGGGCAGGTCCACCAGCAGGCGCGTTCCGGGCGGCACCGTCCCGTGCTCGGCCGCCAGCCGCTCCACCACCGCGCGGGCCCGCAGGCCGCCGGTGGCCGCCGCCACCGGCGGCGTGTCGAGCACCACCGTCCCGCGCACCGCCGTCGGCAGGTCGAGGTCGGGCGGCGCCGTCGCGTCGATCCGCGCCGCGCCCCACCCGGCGCCCAGCGCCACGGCGGCCGCCGCCAGCAGCGCCAGGGCCGCCGCGGGCCGTCCGGCCCGCGCGCAGGCCCCCATCCCCAGCGCGGCCACCACGCCCACGCCGATGGCGGGCCCCGCGGGCACCGCCACGGCGAGCGGCGCCACCAGGCCCAGGCAGAAGAGCGCGAGGACCGCGTGCGGCGCCACGCGCCACGGCGTGGGATGGGCCTCGACCGGCCATCCGGCGAGGCTACGAACGGCCTCCGCGCGCGGGTCGGCGCAGGTGCCACCGATGTCGCGCGGGCCGTGCGCCCGGCGTCACCCAACCGCCGCGCCGACTACCTCGGGCAGCGGCTCTCCGGCGGAGGGATAGGGGGTGGCGCGCTTGGGGGGCTTGGGCTGCTCGGCGGGGGTGTCGAGGGAGCGGGCGAGCTCGGCGGCCTTGGCGTCGCGCTCGGCAAAGACCTCGTCCTCGGGGTCGCCGGCGAGGATCGCCAGGAACTCGGTGCGCTCGATCGTCTCGCGGCGCAGGAGGATCTGGGAGAGGGTCTCGAGGTCGTCGCGGTGCTCGACCAGGATGTCGCGCGCGCGCTGGTGGGCCTCCTCGATGATGCGCCGGATCTCGGCGTCGATCGTGCGCGCCAGGTCGTCGGAGTAGTCGGGCTCCGAGTGCATGTCGCGCCCGAGGAAGGGCGCGCCCTGGTTGTGGCCGAGCACCCGCGGGCCGAGCTTGTCGGACATGCCGAAGCGCATCGTCATCTGCTTGGCGGTCGAGGTGACCTTCTCGAGGTCGTTGGCGGCGCCGGTGGTGATCTCGTCGAAGACGAGCTCCTCGGCGGCCCGGCCGCCCAGGGTCATGGCCATCTGGTCCTCGAGCTGGGCGCGGGTGGTGAGGAACTTGTCCTCGGTCGGCATCGAGATCGTGTAGCCGAGGGCCTGGCCGCGAGAGACCACCGAGATCTTGTGGACCGGGTCGGCGTCGGGCAGGAAGTGGCCGACCAGGGCGTGGCCCATCTCGTGGTAGGCGGTCACGACGCGCTCTTTTTCGGTCAGAAGGCGCGACTTCTTCTCGGGGCCGGCGATCACGCGCATGATCCCCTCCTCGAGCTCGGTCTGGTCGATCACGCGCTTTCCCTTGCGGGCGGCCAGAAGGGCGGCCTCGTTGACCAGGTTGGCCAGATCGGCGCCGGTGAAGCCGGGGGTCTGGCCGGCCAGGGTCATCAGGTCGATGTGCTTTGCGATCGGCTTGCCCTTGGTGTGGACGCGCAGGATCTGGGCGCGCCCCTCGCGGTCGGGGCGATCGACGACGATCTGGCGGTCGAAGCGGCCGGGACGAAGCAGGGCCGGGTCGAGGATGTCGGGACGGTTGGTGGCCGCGATCAGGATGATGTTGTCCTTGGCCTCGAAGCCGTCCATCTCGACCAGCAGCTGGTTGAGGGTCTGCTCGCGCTCGTCGTGGCCTCCCCCGAGGCCGGCGCCGCGGTGGCGGCCGACGGCGTCGATCTCGTCCATGAAGATGATGCAGGGGCTCGACTGCTTGGCCTGCTCGAAGAGGTCGCGCACGCGCGAGGCGCCGACCCCGACGAACATCTCGACAAAGTCCGAGCCCGAGATCGAGAAGAAGGGCACGCCGGCCTCGCCGGCCACCGCGCGGGCGAGGAGGGTCTTGCCGGTTCCGGGGGGGCCGAACAGGAGCACGCCCTTGGGGATGCGGGCCCCGAGGCGACTGGAACTTCTTCGGGTTCTCGAGGAACTCCTTGATCTCGTGCAGCTCCTCGACGGCCTCGTCGGCGCCGGCGACGTCCTTGAAGGTGATCTTCGGGGCGTCGACGGCCATCCGCTTGGCCCGGCTCTTGCCGAAGCTCATCACCTTCGAGCCGCCGCCCTGCATGCGGTTCATCAGGTAGATCCAGAAGCCGATGAACAGGACGAACGGCAGCAGCCAGATCAGGCTCGACCACCACGGGGTGGAGCGGGATGCCCTTGACCGTGAAGGGCACGTTGGCCTCTTCGAGCTGGTTGATCAGGGTGCTCGCGTAGTCCTGCGGGTACCCGGTCGTGAACTCCTTGCCGTCCTTGAGGGTCGCGTTCACCTCGAGGTTCTCGACCTTCATGGTCGCCTTGGCCACGTTGCCGGCGGCGATGTCCTTGGTGAACTCGTTGAACGTCGGCGCCGGGGTGGAGGGCTCGCTCGACACCACCAGCCGCTGGGCCACGAACACCAGCAGGATCACGATCAGGATCGGGAACGCCGCGCTCTTGAGGAACTTGTTCAGTTCGCCCCTCCTCGGGGCTCGAAGATCGCGGCACCGGCGTCCGCGCGTCCAGTCGCCAAGGATAGACGACGCCGGTGTGAATCGGCCGCCTCAGGGCACAACATGAGATCGCAGGCTCTCGAGGCGCGTCGGGCCGATGCCCGGGACCTCGAGCAGCTGCTCCACCGACGCGAAGCCGCCGTGGGCGGCGCGCCACTCCACGATCCGCCCCGCGAGCGTCGGGCCCGATGCCGTCGAGCGCGTCCAGATCCTGGGCCGTTGCGGTGGACAGGCTGATCGGCCCGGCCGCCGCGCCGGCACCGGCCGCGCCCGCCCCGGCCGCCGCGGCCCCGGGCGCGACCCTGGCCGGCACCACCACCTGCTGGCCGTCCTGCAGGGTGGCGGCCAGGTTGAGACCGGCCATGTTCGCCTTGCGGGTCGGGCCCGCCGGCGCGCCGGATCGCCTCGATCACCCGCGCGCCCGGCGCGATGGGATAGACGCCCGGCTCCTTCACCTCGCCGGCCACGTGGACCATCCCGGCCGGCTCGTCGGCCGGGCGCTCGGCGACGGCCACGCGTCGCCCGTGGTCGCGGTGGGCTGCCCTCCCCCGCCCCCGCCGCCCGGCCCGACGCGCCAGGCCACCAGGGCGAGCGCGAGGGCGACGACCACGTAGGCCCATCCCGAGCGGCGCAGCCATGGCAGCAGGCGATCCACGCCGGCCACGCTAGGCGCGGCGCGACGCACCGTCCAGCACCCACCCGTGCCTACTTGACGACCAGGTTCACCAGTCGGCCGGGGACGACCACCTCGCGCACCACGCTCTTGCCCTCCAGGGCGGAGGCCACCTTGGGCAGATCGCGCGCGGCGGCCACCACGTCGGCGTCGGCCGTGCCCGACGGCCACCTCGATGCGGTCGCGCAGCTTGCCGTTGACCTGCACCACGATCGTGACGGTCTCGCGCTCGAGGAAGGCCGGGTCGGCCTCGGGCCACGGCTCGCGCCACAGGGGCTCGCCGCCCAGGGCCTCCCAGAGCTCGCTGGAGACGTGGGGCGCGAACGGGAAGAGCAGCGACACGGCGGTCTGGGCCGAGTAGCGCAGCGCCGCGGCGGCCCGCTCGCTCGGCGTAGAGGCCCTCGCCGACGCCCTTGGTGGCCAGGTTGACCAGCTCCTGGACGGCCGAGATGGCCGTGTGGAAGGAGAAGCGCTCGGAGATGTCCTCGCTCACCTTGACGATGGTGGCCTCGGCCTTGCGCACCAGCTCGAGCGCGGCCGGCTCGCCGTCGAGGCTCTCGCGGGCTGGGGCGCTCGGCCAGGCCGCCGGGGGCGAGGCCGCCCACCAGGCGCCAGAGGCGGTCGATGAAGCGCCGCTGCCCCTCCACCCCGCGGTCGCTCCACTCGATGTCGTCGGCCGCCGGGCCCATGAAGAGCACGTAGAGGCGCAGCGTGTCGGCGCCGAAGCGGTTGATGATCTCGTCGGGCGGCACCACGTTGCCCTTGCTCTTGCTCATCTTGGCGCCGTCGCGGTAGATCATCCCCTGGGTGAACAGGCGCGCGAACGGCTCGCGCACGCTCACCAGGTCGGCGTCGTAGAGCACCTTGGTGAAGAAGCGCGCGTAGAGCAGGTGCAGCACCGCGTGCTCGACCCCGCCGATGTACTGGTCCACCGGCAGCCAGTAGTCGGCGATCTCGCGCTGGAAGGCCTCGGCCGACAGGTGCGGCGCCGTGTAGCGCAGGAAGTACCAGGACGAGTCGACGAACGTGTCCATCGTGTCGGTCTCGCGCTTGGCCGGGCCGCCGCAGACCGGGCACGTCCACGTTGACGAAGTCCGGGTTGGAGGCCAGCGGGCTCTGGCCCTGGGGGGCGTAGTCGTCCACCTCGGGCAGCAGCACCGGCAGCTGGTCGTCGGGCACCGGCACCACGCCGCAGTCGGGGCAGTGGATGACCGGGATCGGCGCGCCCCAGTAGCGCTGGCGCGAGATCAGCCAGTCGCGCAGGCGGTAGCCCACGGTGGCCTCGCCCAGGTCGCGCTCGGCCAGCCAGGCCGCCGCGGCCGCCGTGGCCTCGGTCACCTCCAGGCCGTCGAGGAAGCCCGAGTTCACCAGCCGCCCGGGGCCGGTGTAGGCCTCCTCCAGCGGGCGCGTCGGCGGCGCGTGCCCTCGGCGGCGATGACCCGCACGGATCGGCAGGCCGTGGGCCGTGGCGAAGGCGAAGTCGCGCTCGTCGTGGCCGGGCACGGCCATGATGGCGCCGGTGCCGTAGTCCATCAGCACGTAGTCGGCCACCCAGACCGGGATCTCCTCGCCGTTGATCGGGTTGACCACCCGGCGGCCGGTGTAGACGCCGGTCTTGGGCCGGTCGGTCTCGCCGCGGTCGGCCGCCGAGGCGCGCGCGGCGGCGGCGGCGTACTCGCGCACCGCGGCCTCCTCGGGCCGGCCCTCCACCAGGTGGCCCACCATGGGGTGCTCGGGCGCCAGGATGAAGAAGGTGGCGCCGAAGAGCGTGTCGGGCCGGGTGGTGAACACCGGGATCTCCGCCGCGCCGTCCTCGGTGCGGAACACCACCCGCGCGCCCTCGGAGCGGCCGATCCAGTTGCGCTGCATGGTCAGCACGCGCTCGGGCCAGTCGACCAGCTCGGACATGTCGTCCAGCAGGCGCTGGGCGTAGTCGGTGATGCGCAGGAACCACTGGGTCAGCTGGCGCAGCTCCACCTCGGTGCCGCAGCGCTCGCAGCGCCCGTCCACCACCTGCTCGTTGGCGAGCACGGTCTGGTCCTTGGGGCACCAGTTGACCGCCGCCTCGCGCCGCTCGGCCAGGCCGCGCTCGAGGAAGCGCAGGAAGAGCCACTGGGTCCAGCGGTAGTACTCGGGATCGCTGGTGGCGATCTCGGTGTTCCAGTCGATGGCGAAGCCCAGGCGCTTGAGCTGCTCGCGGATGCGCGCGATGTTGCGCGCCGTCACCTCGGCCGGCGGCTCGCCGGTGCGGATGGCCGCGTTCTCGGCCGGCAGGCCGAAGGCGTCGTAGCCCATCGGGTGGAAGACCGCGCTCCCCATGCGCCGGTGGTGGTGCGCCACCACGTCGCCCATCGTGTAGTTCTTGACGTGGCCCATGTGGATCTCGCCCGAGGGGTACGGGAGCATCTCCAGCACGTAGGCCTTGGGCCGCGCGGGCAGGTCGGGATGCTCGCCGTCGCGCGACACCGGCTCGGCCCGAAACGCGTCATCGCGTTCCCAGGCCGTCTGCCACTTGGACTCGACGGGCGCGGGGTCGTACCGTTCCGGCAGGATTCGCGCGGGCGCCGACATCGGCGTGAGTATCGCAT
>CAWAQS010000003.1:0-47256 GCA_963784365.1 uncultured Thermoleophilia bacterium
GCTGTCGCTGCTCGTGATCGCCGCCTACCGCTCGGACGGCCTCCCGCGCGACCACGCTGCTGCGCCGGCTGCGCCACGAGCTCCGCCGCCAGGGGCGGCCTCGACGAGCTGAGCCTCGCGCCGCTCACGCCTCCGAGACCGGCCGAGCTGCTCCGGGATCCTCGGGGACACGCCGGTGGCGCCGGGGCTCGTGCGCGTGCTGCACGCCGCACCCAGGGCCTGCCGTTCTTCGTGGAGGAGCTGCCGCGCCCTCCTGGCGGCGACCGGTGCGCTCGACCGCCGGCGCGCGCGGGCTGGACCTCGCCGGCGGACGCCGAGGTGCCGGTGCCCGAGACGATCCGCGACGCGGTACTCATGTGCGCGCTCGAGCTCTCGCGGGAGGCGCGGGCCGCCGCCGAGGCGCCGCCGTCGCGGGCGGGGCTTCGACCCGGGCCTCGTCGAGCAGGTCTGTCGGGCGCCGCGGGCCTGACGGAGCTCGCGAGCGCGGCTGGTCCGCGAGGCCGGCTGGCCGAGGGTCCTTCCGTCACGCGCTCATCCGCGAGGCGCTCTACGCGGACGTCCCGTGGCTCGGCGCCGGGCGCTCCATCGCGAGGTCGGCGCGCGGCTGGCGGCGGGCGCGCCGGCATCGAGGTGGCGGCGCCACTGGCTGGTGCCGGCGACGCAGTCCCGCGCCCGCGGCGCGCTGCTGCGCGCGGCCGCGGAGTCCACGCACGTCCACGCGTACGGCGACGCCGCGCGCGCCGCCCGCCAGGCGCTCGAGCTGTGGCCGGAGGGGGACGAGCCGGAGGGGTGCATGCCGTCTCGGCGCCTACGCGGGCAGCGCGGAGCTCGCCGGCGAGCTCGCCGAGGCGGCCCGCGCCTTGCGCGAGCTCTGCGCGCTCCACCCGGGCCGCGCCCCGCGGGGGGCCGCGCCGTACGCGCAGCGCCGGCTGGCCGGCGGTGCACGACCTGACCGGCGACCGCGAGTCGGCGCTCGCCGCCCGGCGGGCGGCCGCGGAGGCCTACGCCGGCGCGGGCCGGCCCGCCGAGGCCGCGGTCGAGCGTCTCGCGCATCGCCGACTACCTGCGCGCCGGGCGCGAGCACTACCGCCGCGATCGACGGGGCGCCGACCGCCGGAGAGGAGGCGGGGAGGCGCGGAGCGGCACGACCTCCGCGCGCGGGCGCTCGGCCTGGAGGCCGCGGCACTCGCCCGGCGCGGCGACCTGGAGGGCGGGCCGGACCGTCCAGGCCGGGCTCGCCCTCGCGCTCGCGCACGGCTCGACCGCGGTCGCGGCGGAGCTCTACCAGCGCCTCAGCGTGGTGATCTACGACGGGGCCGACTACCGGAGGGCCGAGACGACGCTCGACGCCGCGCTCGAGCTCTGCCGCGAGGGCGACGTGCCGATGACTCGAGCTCAGCCGTCATCTGCATGGTCTACGTGCTGCGCGAGTCCGGCGAGTGGGGGCGCTCGGAGGAGCTTGGGCGCGACCAGATCGCGACGGGCCACGCGCGTGGCGTCGCGGAGGGGCTCATCGGCTCCATCCACGGCGTACCGGGGCCGGTCGAGCACCGCCCGGCGCCTGCTCTCGTCGTCGCTGGCCGCGGCGACCCAGGCCGGCCACTTCAAGATGATCGTCGACAGCACGCGCGCTCTGGCCTGGGTCGCCGCCGCCGAGAGGGCGCCGAGGACGAGGCGCGCCGCAGTGCCGCGCGGTCCTCGCCCGCTGGGAGAGCAGCGAGGACCATCACTACGCGGTCCGCGGCCTGCGCTGGGCGGCGGCGTTCTTCGCGCGCCGGGGCGACCTGCGAGGGCGCCCACGCGCTGCGCGGCCGGCGCTGACGCGGATCGCCGCCGACACCGGGCACGCCCGACGCCCTGGCCGCGCTCGCGCACGCGATCGGCGAGACCGCGCTCGCCGATGGGCGATCCGGCAGACGGCTGCCGAGCAGATGGTGCGCGCCGTCGAGCTGCACCGCGGCCTCGACATCCCGCTCGACCGCGCCGAGATCGAGCTGCGCGCCGGGGTCGCCCTGGCAGCCGCCGGGCGAGCGCGAGCCGGCGCTCGAGCGGCTCGGCGACGCCTACCGCACGGCCCGCCGCTCGGGCGCCCGGCCGCTCGCCGTGGAGGCCGCGCGCGAGGTGGCGGCTCTCGGCGAGTCGCTCGACCGCCCTGGGGCGCCGCGCGGCCGCCGACGCCGACGGCGGCGGGCTCTCGCGGCGCGAGCTGGAGGTGGTGCGCCTGGTGGCCGCCGGCCGCACCAACCGCGAGATCGCCCAGGAGCTCGAGCTCAGCCCGCGCACCGTCGACATGCACGTGCGCAACGTCCTGCGCAAGCTCGACTGCCGCTCGCGCATCGAGGCCGCCCGGCGGGCCGGTGAGCTCGGGCCTACTGGTCTGACGCCGGGCTGCGCGCGGCGACGGCCGAAGGCGTACGGTCGAACCCGCGCAGCACCCCGCCCGGCCACAGGAGGGGGCAGTGTCGGGAGCGCGCACCATTCAGGAGATCGTCTCCGCGGCGGCCCAGCGGGATTTCGTCGGCCGGCGCCGGGAGCTGAGCGCCGTGCAGGAGGCCGCCCGCTCCGAGGACCGCGACGTCCTGGTCGTCTTCGTCACGGGGCCCGGGGGCATCGGCAAGTCCCGCCTGCTGCGCCGGGGCCGTCCGCGCGGGGCGGGGGCGTGGACGCCTCCACCTCGACTGCCGCGAGATCGAGCCGACGCCGACGGGTTACCGGCGCCCTCGCCGCCGCCCTCGGCGTCGCCGGCCCATCCGGAGCCCGGGCTCGCGCGCGTGGCCGGCGCACGGGGCGGGGGGCCGAAGGACGGTCCTGCTGCTCGACACGTACGAGCGGTTCGTCCTCCTCGACACCTGGCTGCGCCAGGTCTTCCTGCCGTGCTGCCGGAGCACGTCGTGACCGTGTGCCGGCCGCGACCCGCCCGCGGCCGCGTGGCGGACGGCGCCGGGCTGGGCGGGGTCGCGCGCGAGGTGCACCTCGAGCCGCTCGACCAGGCGGAGTCGGTCGCGCTGCTCCGGGCCCGGGTCTCTCGGAGCGCGAGGCGGCCCGCGTCAACGCTTCGCCCGCGGGCATCCGCTCGCCCTCGAGCTGGCGGCGTCGGCGCTGATCGCGGAGCCGGAACTCGAGATCGAGCGCGGACCGCCGCCCGCCGTGATCCGGCAGTTGCTCGACGCGCTGCTGGCCGATCTGCCGCCCCGGACCCTCACGACGCTCGAGGCCGCCTCCGACCTCGCGGCGCGTCACCGAGCCGGTGCTGCGCTCGCTGCTCGCGCGGTCGTCGGTCCGGGAGGAGTTCGAGGCCCTGGACGGCTGCCCGTTCGTCGAGCGCACGTCCGAGGGGCTCGTCGTCCACGACGTCGTGCGCGAGGTGGTCGCCGCGACCTCGAGGATCGCGACCCCGAGCTCTACGCCCGCTACCGGCGCCGGGCCTGGTCCTACTTCGAGGCGCGCGCGCGGACGCCGGCGCCCGAGCGCCTGTGGGCCGTCACCGCCGACCTGATCTACCTGATCGAGAACCCGGTCCTGCGCACGGCCTGCTTCCCCCCGGGCGGCGGCGAGCACGCCGTCGAGCCGGCCGTGGCGGCCGACGCGCCCGCGATCCGGGAGATCGTGGCGGCGCACGAGGGGCCGGCCGCGGCGGAGCTGCTCGGCCGCTGGTGGGCCCTCCAGCCGGAGGACTTCTACGTCGCCCGCGGACCGGACGGGAACGTCGCCGCGGTCCTGCACCTCTGCGAGATCGGGTCGATCGACCCCGAGCTGGCCGCGCGCGATCCCGTGGCGCGGGCGTGGGCCGCGCACCTCGCCGCCGGTGCCCCCGCGCGCCGGCGACCGCGTGCTGACCATGCGCCGCTGGCTCGGCCGCGACTCGGGCGAGATGCTGTCGCCCGCGGTCGGCGCGTGCTGGCTCGACGTCAAGCGCATCTACATGGAGCTGCGCCCGCGGCTCTCGCGGCTGTACTCGGTGATGGCCGACCCCGGCGCGCTCGCGCCGATCTTCGTTCCGCTCGGCTTCGCGCCCGGTGGGCCCGCCGGTTGACGTCGCCGGCTCCCCGCAGCAGCCGGTGTGGCTCGACTTCGGCGAGGGCAGCGTTCGACGGCTGGCTGCGCCGCCTGGTCGGGGCGGAGATCGACGCCGAGGAGGCCGCGCTGCCCGCGGCGGCGGCGGACGCGTCCGGGGGCCTCACCGCGCGCGAGGTCGAGGTGCTCGGCCTGATCGCCGAGGGGCTCTCGAATCGCGGCATCGGCGAGCGCCTGGTGATCAGCGAGAAGACCGCCGGCCGCCACGTCTCGAACATCTTCTGCAAGCTCGGCGTCCACAGCCGGGCCCAGGCCGTGGCGGTCGCCGCGTCGCGGGGGCTCGTGGGCTAGACGGGTACGGCGCGGCCGGAGGCGAGATGAGGCGTTCGCCCGATGCCCCGTCGGGCGGCCCGCTCGTAGCGTCGTGGGCGAAACGGACGGAACCGCCGTCCGCCCCGCAGGAGGTGATCGTCCATGTCCCGATCCGACGTCGAGGCCGAGATCCGCAACACGCTCGGCCTGGTCCCGAGCTTCTGGAACGAGGTCCCCGACTTCCTGATCGAGAGCGAGTGGGCCAGCTTCGTGGCGATCGAGCTCGCCGAGACCGCCATCCCCAACAAGTTCAAGGAGCTCATCGGGATCGCCGTCTCCGGCGCCACCCGCTGTCGCTACTGCGCCTACTTCCACGCCGAGGCGGCCCGCCTGTTCGGCGCCACCGAGGAGGAGATCGCCGAGGCCTCGCTGATGGCCAAGCACACGATGGGCTGGAGCACCTATCTGAACGCCATGCAGTTCGACTACGACGAGTTCGTGGCCGAGTTCGACCAGATCACCGCGTACGTCCGCTCCCAGTCCGGCGCGGCCGTCTAGCCGTCGCCGGTGCGCATCACGCATCCGCGCCCGGGGATCGTCTCGGTGGTCGCCACCCGGCAGGAGATGTCGGCGCTCACCGCGGGCGCCCGGATGGCGCTCGCGCTCATGCGGGCCGATCCCGGCTCGCCGGAGGAGGCGCGCGAGTACCTCGCCCGCGTGCTCGACGAGTACGACCGCGGCCTCGCCCGCGCAACCGAAGGAGAGTCCTGATGCACGTCCAGATCATCACGTTCCGCCTCGTCGACATGGACGATGCGGGCTACCGCGCGGCCTGCGCCGAGATGGCGCCGGCCTTCGCGGCCCTCCCCGGCCTGCTCGCCAAGGTCTGGCTGGCCGACCCCGACGCCGGCACCTACGGCGGCGTCTACCTCTTCCGCGACCGCGAGGCGATGGAGTCCTACGCGGCGTCCGAGCTCTTCGCGACCGTCGCGGCGTTCCCGCACTTCGCCGACATCACGGCGCGCGACTTCGCGGTCCTCGACGACCTGACGCGGATGACGCAGCCCGACCTGGAGATCCTCGCGGCGCCGGCGGCCGTCTAGGCGCCCGTCACGTCCGCCCGGCTCCTGACGAGCCGGGCGGGTTCTCCCAGTAGGGGGCCCGCAGGCGGAACTTCTGGATCTTGCCGGTGGCCGTGCGCGGCAGGCTCTCGCGCAGCTCCACCGAGGTCGGGCACTTGAAGTGGGCCATCCGCCCGCGGGCGAACGCGATCAGGGCGGCCTCGTTGACGTCGGCTCCCTCGCGCGCCACGACCAGGGCCTTGACGGTCTCGCCCCAGCGCTCCGAGGGGACCCCGATCACGGCGACCTCGCGCACGTCGGGGTGACCGTGGAGGCAGTCCTCCACCTCGATCGACGAGACGTTCTCGCCGCCGGTGAGGATCACGTCCTTCTTGCGGTCGGTGATCGTGAGCTGGTTCTCGTCGTCGAGCACGCCGCCGTCGCCGGTGTGCAGCCAGCCGTCGCCGATCGCCGCCTCGGTCGCCGCGGGGTCGTCCCAGTAGCTCGCCAGGACGTGGTTCGAGCGGGCGAGGACCTCGCCCTGGTCGTTGACCCGCAGGCGCACGCCCACGACGGCCATGCCCTGGCGCGCGAGCCGGCGCGCGCGCTCGGCGGGCGCCAGGGCGTCGTCCTCGTCGGTCGCGCGGTTGACCGTGAGGACCGGAGAGCTCTCGGTGAGGCCGTAGCCGTGCATGAACTCCCAGCCGAGCTCCTCCTCCACCCGCTGGATCGTGACCGTGGGGGGCGGGGCGCCGCCCACCATGACCCGCATCCGATCCCGCCCGGGCGCCGGGCCGTCGCCGTCGCGGGCGGCGTTGGCGGCGAGCACGGCGTTGACCACCGCGGGGGCGCCGCAGGTGAAGGTCACCCCGTGGCGCTCCACCCGTCGCAGGATCTCGGCGCCGTCCACCCGGCGCAGCATCACCTGGCGCGCGCCCATCGCGGTGAGCGCGTACGGCAGCCCCCAGCCGTTGCAGTGGAAGAGGGGCTGGCCCTGGAGGTAGACGTCGCGCGGCGACACGCCGTAGTGCCAGCCGACGCTCGCGGCGTGCAGCCAGAGCGTGCGGTGGGTCAGCTGGACGCCCTTCGGCCGGGCGGTGGTGCCGGAGGTGTAGTTGATCGACGCGGTCGCGTCCTCGTCGGGCTCCCAGTGGGCCGGCGTCGTCGTCGGTGGGCGCGAAGAGCTCGGCGTCGGCCACGCCGTCGAGCAGGATCCGGTGGGCCGCGCGGACGTCGGCGAGCGCCTCGTCCAGCTCCGGGTTGACGAGCAGCACCTCCGCCCCCGAGTGGCGCACGACGTACTCGGCCTCCGCGGCGTTGAGGCGGAAGTTGATCGGGACGAGCACGCGCCCGAAGGCGCTCACGCCGTAGAGCGCGATGAGGAAGCGGGCCGAGTTGGGGCTCACGATGGCCACCCGCGCCCCGTGGGGGACGCCCATGCGGTCCAGGGCGCAGGCCATCCCGCGGCTGCGCCGCTCGAGGTCGGCGTGCGAGATCTCCCCCAGCGAGGCCGGACCGCCCGGCTCGTCCACCACCGCCAGGCGGGGGCCGTGCAGGGCGCCGCGCTCCAGGAAGTCGATCAGGGTCAGCGGGACACGCATGGCGTTCCTCCGGGAATGAGGGGGCCGTAGTGGACGTCCGCGCGCGTGCCCGCGTCAAGCCCGCGACGGGCGCCGGCGCCGGCCTGGTCAGGCGAGGACGCGCACCAGGAAGTCGCGCTGGGCCGCGACCGCGTGGTCGAACAGCTCTCCCGGATGCCACAGCAGGCCGAAATGGCCGCCCTCGACCTCCAGGATCACCCTCTCGGCCGGCGCCGCGTCGAGCGCGGCGCGCGCGACCCCCGGGTCGGCGTGGGGCATCTCGTCGTCGGGCGCGATCAGGGCCAGCAGCGGGATCCGCAGCCGCGGGGTGGCGAGGCCCGCGTGGTAGGGCGCGGGCGTCGGGGGGATCACCCGCGTGACGCGGTTCTCCCAGCCGATGCCGTGGCGGCCGCCGTACTCGATGAACCAGCGGAACGCGGTGAGCGGCGTCAGCAGCGAGGGGGCGCCGAGCTGGTCGGGCGAGACCACCGGCAGCGGTCCGGTGGTGGTCTCGGGTCCGCCGCGCACGTCGCCGCCGGCGAGGGTCGCGGCCAGGGCGGCGAACAGCGCGCCGGTGGGGTCGGGGGGCGGGGGCGCCGGCCCGAGGGCGGGCACCTGCACCACGACCGCCGCCGGCCGCGGGTCGATCGCGCCCACGATGAGCGCGTGGCCGGAGCTGTAGCTGTCGCCCCAGAGCGCGATCCGGCGGGGATCGACGTCCGGACGGGAGGAGAGGAAATCGAGCGCGTCGACGTATCCCCGGGCCTGGATCCAGGGGTTGATCTCGAAGCGGGGCGCGCCGCCACTCGCGCCGAACCCGTGGTGGTCGTAGAGCAGCACGGCGAGCCCGGCCGCCGCGAACGCCTCGGCGTAGCGGTCGATCACCATCCCGATCGTCGCCGAGGTGCCGTGCGTCATCACGACGCACGCGCGCCGGCGGCCCGCCCCGCCGCCGTAGAGACGGCCGCGCAGGATCGCTCCCTGCGACGCGAACTCCACCGCCTCGAACGTCGGCACCGGGCCCTCAGACGGGCGGCGCGAGCAGCAGGACCGTCGGCGCCTCGCGCGACCCGATGTGGTCGGCGACCTCGGCCTCGTGCGCGGGCACGCGGTCGGTGCGCGCCCCGAGCGCCGCCACGAACGCGTCGGGCGGGTCGAGGAAGTCGATCGCGTCGGTGCGGTGGTGCATCGGGACCACGAGCCGGGGCGCGAGGTCGCGGACGACCGCCGCCGCCACGGCCCCGCCGATCGTGGGGCCGCCGCCGACGGGCACGAAGAGGACGTCCACCTCGCCCAGCGCCCGCCTCTGCTCGGGCCGCAGCTCGAACTGGCCGAGATCGCCGAGGTGGCAGACCACGAGGTCGTCGAGACAGAAGCGGAACATGACGTTGGCCCCGCGCCGGATGCCGCCCTCGTCGTCGTGCTCCGACGACACGCCCACCACCTCGCCCACCGGCGACGCGAAGGTGCCGGCCCGCGCGCGGATGACCTCGGGCGCGCCGGCGATCGCCTCCACGCCGTTGTGGTTGACGTGCTCGTGGGTCACCAGCAGCAGGTCGGCCTCCACGTCGCGGATCGGTGGATAGTCCCAGCGCCGCCCGCGCGCGGCGACCCCGGACATGTCGCCGAAGGGGTCGACCGCCACCCGCCGCTCCCCGCTCAGCAGGAACGCCGACTGGCCGAACCAGCGCAGTCTCATCTCGACTCCTCACGGTGGACGCCGCCGGTGGGCAGGACCGAGGTCGCGCCGTCGGCGGTCGCGGCGGCCTCGTCCAGATGGTGACCGGTTCGCGGCAGGAGCGCCGCCAGGACCAGCCCGGGCACGAGTGGCAGCCAGAACGCGAAGACCCGGTGGGCCACCACCCCGAGCAGGGCCTGCCCCAGCGGCACGCCGACGGCCGAGAGCGCGAAGGTCGTCGCCGCGTCCACCCCGCCGGTGGCCGTGAACGGCAGCGGCACGGCCCCGGCGACGTACCCGGTGGTGTACGCGAGCACCAGCGCCGCGAGGCCGATCTCGACCCCCACGGCGCGCAGGCCGCCCCACAGGCTGACGATGTCGGCCACCCAGTAGAGGGCGGCCCACGGCGCCATCCCGCGCCCCTCGCGCGTGCCGACCGCGCGGCGCACCCACCACGCCGCCGAGACGCCGACGGCGAGGCCCCGGCGCACCCAGCCGCCCTCGTCGCGGGTCCAGCCCTCGACGCGCCGCGGCGCCGTGAACCAGCGCGCCGCGGCGAGCAGCAGCGGGATCGCGGCCAGCCAGGTGAGGGTCATCGCGAGGGGGGCCGCCCCGGTCACGAGCGCGGCCAGCGCCGCCGCGAAGCCGATGCCGCCGAACACCAGGTAGACGTAGGCGTTGAGGCCGATCAGTCGCACGAGCGCGTCGTGGGGGCTGAAGCGGAGCCGCCGCAGGGCCCAGTAGATGATGGCCAGCCCGGCCACGCCGCCGGCGGCGATCAGCTGGGTCAGGGCGAAGCTGGCCAGCACGATCCGCAGGGACAGCCACGTCCCGATGCGCGGCCCGCCCTCCAGGGCGGTGGTCCCGCGGACGACGCCGGCGTAGCCCGCGAACACGAGCACCTGCGCGCCGGCGCAGAGCGCGAGCCACTCGGGATCGGCGTTGCGCAGCGTGCGGGTGAGGCTCGCGTAGCCGACGGACCTCCCGATCAGCACCACCACCGCGATCCCCACCAGCAGCGCGAGGCCGGCCCCGAGGGCGGCGCGGCGCCAGACCAGGCGGGGCTCCTCCTCGTGCGCGTGCTCCGGGATCTCGGGCCGGGCCGGGCCGGTCATCGCGTCAGGGCCCGGGCCGCCAGGCCGAGGGCGGCTCCGGCGGAGACGTCGAGGACGTAGTGGTTGCCCGTCGCGAGGACGACCAGGGCGACGGCCACCGGATAGGCCCGCCAGGCGGCGCGCGCGCCCGGCGAGCGCGCGCGGGCGGCGAGGCCCGCGCCGCTGACGACGGCGAAGGCAACGTGGTGGCTCGGCATCGCGGCGATCGGGTTGTAGAAGCGCACCAGGAGGGGGTGCTCGATGTCGATGCCGCGCTCCGCCATCGTGTTGACGACGAAGTCGGGCCGGGTGCGGGGCGGCGCCGTCGGCAGGGCGAGGAAGACCGGCAGCGCGCCCAGGAAGGCGGCCAGCGTCGCCCGGCGCTCCCGGGCGTAGCCGGGATCGCGCCGGCGGTGGAGCGCCATCAGCCAGGCCACGCTGAGGCCGGCGTTCGCCGCGGCGTAGCCGAGGTGGAACGCGTGGACCAGCACCGGCGCGCGCAGCGCCACCCGCTGGACGCCCGGCTCGAGATCGATGCCGAGACGCCGCTCGATGACGATGAGGCGGCGGGCGTTGCGCCCGGCGCGGTCCCGGCCCGCGGGGGTCAGCACCGCCCGCCGCACGGCCATGTACGCGGCGTACGCGCCCAGGCCCAGGGCGGCCTCGCGGAGGCCTGAGCGCGGCCGGGTCAGCCCCGCCGCCCCTCGGGCTCCTCCCACCGGATCCGGTGGGATGCCGCCCAGTGCTGCGGGTGCTCGCGGATCATCTCGCCCCAGCGGTCGGCCAGCGCCCGCAGGACGCGGCGCTCGCCGGCCTCGCCCTCGCCCCGCGGCGGCGCGGACACCGGCGCGTCGATGATCACCCGCCAGCGCCGCGGCCCGTCCGGCAGGACGTAGAAGCACACGATCGGCGCGCCGGTGAGCCGGGAGAGGGACACGATCCCGCCCGGCAGGACGGCCCGCCCGTCCAGGAAGGGCACCGGGAACGTGCGCACCTCCTGGCCGGCCTCGTCGTCGCCCAGCAGCAGCAGGGCCTCGCCCCGGCGCAGCAGCCGGGCGGCGCGCAGCGTCGGCTCGCTGCGGTACATCACGCGCATGCCCGCCCGCTCGCGCTTGTGGTCGATCGCCCACGCCAGCCAGTCGTCGGCGACGATCACCGTGACCGGCACCGACAGGATGGCCGCCGGCACGGCGGTCGCCACCTCCCATCCGCCCAGGTGGATGCCCGGCGATGATCACGCCGCCGCCCAGCGCCGCCGTGCCCTGGAGGTGCTCGATGCCGTCGATCACGACGGTCCGCAGGAACTCGTCCTGGCGCCCGAGCGCCCAGAGCAGGTCGGCCGAGCGGTGGGCCTCGTTGACCATCTCGCGCCGCACCGTCCGGCGGACCTCGGGGGAGTCGGCCGGCAGCCCGAGCGCGTGGGAGAGGTTCGTCGCCAGCCGCCGCCGCTTGCCCGCCCGGGCGGCCCATTCGCACGTGCCGCCGAACGTCGCGAGGCGGTGCGCCACCCCCGGGGGGATCCGGCTGCCGGACCAGGCCGCCCCGTCGATCACCCGTCCCAGCACCCGGGCCGCGATCGGGCCCCGGGCGAAGGGCGCATCGGGCCGCGGGGCGCCGTCGGGGGCGAGCGCCAGCGCGTCGCGCCGGCGCCGGAGGTGATCGGCGATGCTCACGCGCGCGGCCGCGGCACGACGTCGACGCACGCGAGCCGGGCCGCCCGCACGCCGCTGCGCACCGCGCCCTCCATGGTGGCCGGCCACCCGGTGTCGGTCCAGGCCCCGGCCAGGAGGACGCCCTCGAGCGGGGTCTGTGGCCCGGGCCGGCGGGCGGCCTGACCGGGGGCGGCGGCGAAGGTGGCCTCGGGCTCCTTGACCACGGCCGCGCGCAGCACCCGGGCGTCGCGCGCCCGCGGCAGGAGCCGCGCCAGCTCCTGCGGTGAAGGCCGCGATCAGCGCCGGCTTGGGCTCGCCGATCTCCTCGCGCGCCCCGCTCACCGAGACCGCCAGGTGCTGGCCCGGCCCGGGGAGCCCGGCCATCGTGGTGCGGTTGAAGACCCACTGCGCCGGGCTGTCGAGCACGGCGACGAAGGGATCGTCCATCACCGGGCGGTCGTACCAGAGGTGCACGTTGAGGATCGGGGAGGCCCCGAGGCCCGGGTCCTCGGGCAGCGCGCCCGGCGCCACCTCGCGGGCGCGCGACGGGGGCAGCGCCAGGACGACCCGGTCGGCCTCCAGGCGCTCGCCGTCGCTCAGGACGCACGCCGCCCGGGCCGGCCTCGGCGATCGCGCGCCCGCTCAGCACCCGCCCGCCCCGGGCCTCGAGGAAGCCGCGCGCCGCCGGATCGACGAGGCGCGTCAGCCCCACGGTCGACCACCCGATCGCCGAGCCGGTCCGCGTGCGCAGGAAGCCCTCGCGGAACACGAACGCCGCCAGCGCGGCGGACACGCGATCGCTGCGGTCGTTGCAGGTGGGCAGCACGATCAGGTCCCAGAAGCGCGCGATCGCGCCCTCGCCCTGCCCGTGGTCCGCCAGCCAGTCCGCGAACGACACGTCGTCCAGGCGCCGCCGCCCCTCCTCGCGCAGCGCGCCCAGGGCGACCAGCGCGCGCAGCGCGGCGGCCTTCTCCCGCGCGCTCAGGTGCGGGTAGGTCGCGAACGACGGACCGAGGTGCCCGGGCGGGGGCAGGCGCGCCGCGCGCAGCGCCCCGGTGCGCCCGTCGCGGTCGCGCACGGCGACGTCGAGGGCCGGCTGGAGCGTGGTGTGGCGGCCGGTCCCGAGCAGGCGCAGCAGCGCGATGTAGGCCGTGCAGCAGCCGAGGAAGACGTGCTGGCCGTTGTCCACCTCCACGCCGGCGTCGGGGTCCTCGAAGCTGAAGGCCTTGCCGCCGAGGAATGGGCGCCGCTCGACCAGCGTCACGTCCGCGCCGCGCAGGGCGGCCTCGCAGGCCGCCGCGACGCCGGCCAGGCCGCCCCCGCAGACGACCACCGCGCGGTGCCGGTGCCGTCACCGCGGCGTGAGGCTCGCGAGCGTCTCGTGTCCCATCACGGTCAGCTTGCGGCCGGTCGAGAGGGCCACCCGCCCGCCGAAGACGTCGTAGTCGCGCGCCTCGATGGTCGTGAGGATCTCCCGGTAGAGCCCGGACAGGATCGCGACGCACATGCGCGCGCGCCGGTCCAGCAGCGGCAGGAGCCGCTCACCCCGCTCGAAGTAGCGCCGCGCGCGGGCGCCCTGCTCCCGCATCAGCGCGCGGAAGCCCTCGCCCGCCATCCCCTCGAGCAGGTCCTCCTCGCTCACCCCGTGGGCCCGCAGCTCGTCCTGGGGGAGGTAGATCCGCCCCCGCTCGGCGTCCTCCGCGACGTCGCGCATGATGTTCACCAGCTGCAGCGCCACCCCCAGGTCGCGGGCGTGCGCCGGCGCGGCCGGGTCGGTGAAGCCGAACACGTGCAGGCTCACGAGCCCGACGGCCCCGGCCACCCGGTCGCAGTACTCCTCGAGCGCCGGGAAGTCGGGGTAGCGCGCGATCCGCAGGTCCCACTCCACGCCCTCGAGCAGGTGCTCGAGGTGCTCGCGGGGGATGGCGAAGCGCCGGATCGCGTCGGCCAGCGCCACCAGGACCGGGTCGTCCGCCGGCGGGTCGCCCGCGTAGCAGCGCGCGAGCTCCTCGCGGCGGCGGCCCAGGGCGGCCAGCTTGTGGTCGAGGGGCTCGTCGCCGTCCACGCTGTCGTCGCAGCGGCGGCTGAAGGCGTAGGCGGCGTAGATGGCCTCGCGCCGCGGGCCGGGCAGCAGGACGAACCCGTAGTAGAAGTTGCGCGCCTCCCTGCGGGTGATCTCGCGGCAGCTCTGGTAAGCGTCCTCGGTGGTCACGCGTCCCCCCTCAGGAGCGCCCACAGCACCGAGGCGGCGATGCGGGCTCGTCCGATGCGTCCCGGGGCCGGGCGGCCCGCGAGCGTGTCGTACCCCTGGCGGGCGATGGCGTCACACACCGCCCGCCCGCCCGCCGTGAACATCCGTAGGTCGATCGCGACCGTCCGCGGCACCACCCGGGCGAGCGGCGCCCCGCGGTCCAGCCACTCCCGCGCCCGCCCGACCTCGAAGGCCGTGAGCGCGCGCAGCTCCGGGGTGGCCCGGGGCAGGTGGAGGTCGTCCTCGCGCACGCCGAAGCGGTCCATGTCCTCGAGCGGCAGGTAGACGCGGCCGCGGTCGTCGAGGTCGCGCCGGATGTCCTGCCAGAAGTTGGCCAGCTGGAGGCCGATGCAGGTGGCGTCGCTCATCTCCACCCGCCACGGGTCCCGGTAGCCGAGGACGCCCAGCACCATCCGCCCGACCGGCGTGGCGGAGTGGTCGCAGTAGTCGAGCAGCGCGGCGTAGGTGGGCCAGCGGTCCCGCTCCTGGTCCATCACGTTGGCCTGGATCAGCCGCATGAAGGGCTCCGGCGGGAGGTCGCGGCGGGCGACGGTGGCGGCCAGGGCGCGCAGGCGCGGATCGCGGGGCTCGCCGCCGAAGCAGCGCAGGGTGTCCTCGCGCCAGGCCTCCAGCCGCGCGCGCCGCCGGGCGGGATCGCCCTCGTCTCCCAGGTCGTCGGTGGCGCGGCAGAACGCGTAGACGGCGTGCATGTCGGCGCGCGCGGCGGGCGGCAGCAGCCGGAACGCCACCGGGAAGTTCTCGTCGTGGGCCCGCACCGCGCGCGCCGCCTCCGTGCGGCCACGCCGGTTCCGGGCGGCGGCCGACGTCGTCACGGGGCCTCCCCCGCGGACGCCCCGGCGACCCAGCGCGCGAGCGCGGTCACCGGGAACACGTTGCGGTAAAGGTCGTAGCGGATCATGAAGTCGGCGGGGAACCCGGTGCCCGTGAAGTAGGGCTCCTCCCAGGTGCCGTCGTCGCCCTGGGTCTCGGCCAGGTGGCGGACGCCCCTCTCGACGGCCGGGTGGCCGGGATCGGCGGCCAGCAGTGCCAGGAGCGCCCACGCGGTCTGCGAGGCCGTCGAGGGCCCGCGGCCGATCCACGCGGGATCGCGGTAGCTCTCCACCCGCTCGCCCCAGCCCCCGTCGGCGTTCTGCCGCTCCGCCAGCCACGCCACGGCGCGGCGGACGGGCGCGGCGCCCATGTCCTCGCCGGCCGCGGCCAGGGCGGGCAGCACGGCTCCGGTGCCGTAGATGTGGTTGACCCCCCAGCGGCCCCACCACGACCCGTCGTCGCGCTGCTCGGCGAGAAGGTAGGCCACTCCCCGGCGCACCGCGGGATGGTCCGCGGGGACGCCGCAGTGGACCAGCGCCTCCACCACGTGGGCGGTGACGTCCTCGGTGGGCGGGTCGATCACCTCGCCGAAGTCGCACACCGGCAGCTGGGTCATGACGCGCCGGTCGTTGTCCACGTCGAACGCGCCCCAGCCGCCGTTGCCGCTCTGCATGGCCAGCAGCCAGTCGACGCCGCGTCGGATCGCCGGGTGCTCGCGCGGCAGGCCCGCCCGCAGCGAGGGCGAGGAGCACCTCGGCGGTGTCGTCGGTGTCCGGGTACCAGACGTTGTCGAACTCGAACGACCAGCCGCCCGGGCGGCCGCGCCGCGGGATCTCCCACCAGTCGCCGAAGCGGTCGACCTCCCTGGCCAGCAGCCACTCGGCGGAGCGCGCGAGCGCGGGGTGCTCCGGGGGCAGGCCGGCGTCGCCCAGCGCCACCGCGGCGAGCGCCGTGTCCCAGATGGGGGAGAGGCAGGCCTGGACCCGCAGGCGGTCGCCGTCCTCGACGCGGAAGGCTGCCGTCGAAGCCCGCGAGGCCCTTCGCGATCACCGGGTGGTCCAGGGGGTAGCCCAGCGCGTGGAGCGCGA
This sequence comes from uncultured Thermoleophilia bacterium, assembly GCA_963784365.1. Lineage (GTDB taxonomy): Bacteria > Actinomycetota > Thermoleophilia > Miltoncostaeales > Miltoncostaeaceae > Miltoncostaea. The sequence goes on from CAWAQS010000003.1 coordinate 15,562, forward strand.
TGATCGAGTAGATCCACGGCGGCTGGATGCCGCCCCAGGAGCCGTCGGCCTCCTGGCGGTCGCAGATCCAGCGCGCGATCCGCGCCTCCGACCGGGCCCGCAGGCGACGCAGCGGCCGGCGGTTGTAGGCGCGGGCCAGCGGCATGGCGCGGCGGAACCACGGCGTCCACCGGCCCGGCCGCCTTGGCGCTCGGCGCCGGCCCGCTGCCCGCCGGCTCGGGGAAGAGCTCGTCCAGTCCCACGGCCTGCGGGTAGGTGGGGTGGCGCGAGAGCACCACCATCAGGGCCACGAAGGTGCCGCGCGCCCAGCAGGCGAAGCGGTAGGGGGACAGCGGCGCGCGCGGCGGCAGCATGATCATCTCGGGCGGGATCGACCGGCAGCGCGGACCACGGGTAGCGCCCCTGCACGGCCAGCCAGAGCTTGGTGAAGAAGCGCGCGCGGTCCGCGCCCCCGAGGGCCAGCACCAGCTCCCGTGCCCGGACGAGGTCCGGATCGTCGGCGGGTACGCCCGCGAGCCGCAGGGCGTAGTAGGCCTCGACGGTGGTCGAGCAGGTCCGACGGCCCGTCGTACCAGAGCGGCCAGCCCCCGTCGTCGCCCTGGCGGGCGCGCAGCTCGTTGGCCAGCCGGCGCAGGTCGTCCTCGCGGGCGATCCCCAGCATGGTGATGAGGAAGACGTGCTCGGCGACGATCGTCGCGTTGGACTCGAGCTCCGCCCACCACCAGCCCCCGGGGTCCTGGTCGGCCACGCAGCCGGTCGCGGCCGCGCTCGAGGGCGCCGCGGGCGGCCGGCAAGAGGTCCGGGGGGGCGTGCACGGCCATCAGGCGCGCACCGCCCCGGCGACCCCCGCCGGCCGCGTCGCCATCCCGGCCGCGTAGTACCAGTCGGCCGCGTCGCGCAGCGCGTCGCGCACCGGCGACTGCGGCAGCTTGAGCTCCGCGACGGCGCGGGCCGCGGTGTAGAACATCGGCGTGCGCGCCATGCGGGCCCCGTCCAGCGGCGCCAGCGGCTCGCGGCGCAGGATCCACCCCTCCACGACCTCGTCGAGCGCCGCGAAGCCGATGGCCGCCGCGTGGGGGATGCGCCGCTCGGGGGCGGGCAGCCCGGTCTCCTCGCCCAGCATCCGCAGGATCGCCGCGAGCGTGACGTTGGCGTTGCCGAGGATGTAGCGCCGCCCCGGCCGTCCGCGCTCCAGCGCCAGGCGGTGGCCGGCCGCCACGTCGCGCACGTCGATCAGGTTGAGGCCGGTGTCCACGACGGCCGGCATCCGCCCGCGCAGGAAGTCGAGCACGATCCGGCCGGTGGGGGTCGGGCGCCAGTCGCCCGGGCCGACCGGAGTCGAGGGATTGACGATGACCGCCCAGATGCCGGCGTGCGGCCGCCTCGCCGACGATGCGCTCCGACTCCACCTTCGAGCGCTTGTAGGCGCCGATGATCTGCGAGCCGCGCAGCGGGGTGTCCTCGTCGCCGACGCCCCCGTTGCGGGGGATGCCCATCGTCGAGACGGACGAGGTGTGCACCAGGCGCGCGCCGGCCGCGACGGCCGCGGCCACGGCGTTGGCCGTGCCCTGCACGTTGGTGCGCTCCACCTCCCGCGCGGCGCTGCGGCGCAGGGTGTACCGCGCGGCGACGTGGAAGACGGCGTCGCAGCCGCGGGCCGCGGACACCATGGAGGCCGGTGTCGCACACGTCGCCGAGCACCGGCTCGGCGCCGGCGGGCCAGTGGGCGCCGGCCATGCTCCGCTCGCGCACCAGCGCCCGCACCGTCCAGCCGTTGGCCAGCAGGTCGGCGGCCACGTGGTGGCCGATGAAGCCGGTGGCGCCCGTGACGAGAGCCGTGCCGGCCATCAGGCCGCCTCGGCGAGCAGACGCTCGAGCCCGCCCGACAGCGCCCGGCCGGCCCGGGCGGCGGCGGGCCCGAGCCGCAGGAGGCGGGGCAGCTCGAGGGGGTGGACGACGAGGTAGGCGGCCACCGGCCCGGGACGCAGGCCGCCGCTCGCGCCGGCCATGCGCTCGAAGTCCGGCAGCCGATGGCGGGTCGTGTCGGTGACGGCGCGCAGCGCGAGGAAGGGCACCCCGGCCGCCCCGGCCGCGCGGGCCAGCGCGGCGCTCTCGAGGTCGACGGCGATCCCCGGGAGGCGGGCCCGGTCGGCCGGCGTCCGGGCGATGTGCCGGGCGCTCACGAGCACCCCCCGCCGCCCCGGGGCGGCGGCCAGCAGGCCGGGGTCGGCCGCGAAGCCCTCGCCCGTCGCCTCGTCGAGCACCCCCTCGGCCGCCACGAGGTCGCCGACGGCGAGCGCCGGGTCGAGCGCCCCGCAGAAGCCGACGGCCAGGATGGCCCGCGGGCGCCCCGCGGCGATCGCGGCTCCCGCCCGCGCCGCGGCGGCGGCGCCCATTCCGCCGACGCGCACCTGGACGCCGCCCCGCTCCAGCCGCCGCAGGGCCCGGCGCTCGGCGGGGAGGGCGCAGACCAGGACGAGGGCGTGGGGGTCACCCGCGTGCGAGCGCGACCAGGTCCTTGGGATGGCGGAATGCCTCGAGGATCGTGGTGGCCTCGTAGCCGCAGTGCATCTTGCAGTTGGCGCACCGCGGATCGCGACCGGTCCCGTAGGCCTCCCAGTCCGTCCCCTCGTAAAGGTCCTGCAGGCTCGCGACGTGCGCGTCGGCCAGCAGGTAGCAGGGGCTCCGCCAGCCCTCGACCGTGTAGGTGGGCATCGACCACGCCGAGCAGCGGTACTCCCGCTTGCCCTGGAGGAACTCGTGGAAGAGCGGGTTGTTGTAGAAGGGCACGCCCAGGCCCTCGCAGCGCTCGTGCACTTCGGTGTAGAGCGCCTCGGCCTCCGACGCCGCCAGGAACTGCTCGCGGTCGTGCGTCACCGACTCGTAGTCGAAGCCGGGGGAGGTGATGCACCCCTCCACGCCCATGTCGCGCAGGAAGGTGAAGAGCTCGACGTACTCCTCCGCGGGGACCCCGCGGAAGATCGTGGTGTTGGTGCACACGCGGTAGCCGCGCGAGATGGCCTCGCGCATGTGGGCCGTCGCCGTGGTGAACACGCCCTCGCGCGCGACGGCCTTGTCGTGGACCGCCTCCATGCCGTCGATGTGCACGACGAAGGCGAAGCGGTCGGAGGGCGGGATGCGCCCGAAGGCGCGCTCCATCAGCAGCCCGTTGGTGCACAGGTAGACGAAGCGGCCCTGCGCCGTGATGCCGTTGACGATCTGGTCGATCTGCTTGTGGATCAGGGGCTCGCCGCCGGGGATGTTGACGATCGGAGCGCCGGCCTCCTCGGCCACCCGGAGGCACTCCTCCACGGACAGCCGCTTGTCGAAGACGTGCTCGTACTCCCGGATGCGGCCGCAGCCCTCGCACGCGAGGTTGCACAACTCGAGCGGCTCGAGCATCAACGTGAAGGGGAAGCGCTCCTCGCGCGTGATCAGCTGCTTCTTGAGGAGGTAGCCGGCCATCGCCAGCTCCAGCGAGCGCGGTCGATTCGGCATCTTGGCTCCTAGATCGGCGAGGCCAGTGTCGGAGGTGGTGCGGACGCGCCGTCCACGCGCGCCAGGTGCGGGGTGGTCCGGAGCTCGGCGATCGAGGCGGCGCCCACGCAGAGCATGGCCACCCGGAGTTCCGTGACGATACGACGGAGCTCGTCCGCCAGGTCCGATTCTCCCTGGACCGCGGCGCGCAGGAACGGGGCCGCCAGCGCGGCCGCGTCGGCGCCGAGGGCGATGCACTTCGCGGCGTCGAGGCCGCTGCGCAGCCCTCCCGAGGCGATCAGCAGGCCGTGGGGGAATCCGCGGCGGCTCATGACGACGCTCTCGGCCGTGGGGATGCCCCAGTCGCGGAAGGTCGCGGCCACCCGGCGCATGACCGGGTCGTCCATCCGGTGGCGCTCGACCTCGCTCCACGAGGTGCCGCCGGCCCCGGCCACGTCGAGCCCCGCCACGCCGGCGTCGGCCAGCGCGCGCGCCACGCCCTCGCTGATGCCCCAGCCGACCTCCTTGACCAGCACGGGCACGCCCACCGTGGCCGCCACCTCGCCGATCAGGTCGACCAGCCCGGCGAAGAGCGGGGTGCCCTCGGGCTGGAGCGCCTCCTGGAGGGGGTTGGCGTGGAGCACCAGCGCGTCCGCGGCGATCATGTCGACCGCCCGCCGGCAGCGTGCGAGCGCCTCGGGCTCGCGCAGCTGCGAGACGCCGAGGTTGGCCATCAGCGGCACGTCGGGCGCCAGCTCGCGCACGCGGAACGACTCGGCCAGGCCCGCGTCGTCGAGGGCGGCGCGCTGCGATCCGACGCCCATCGCCACACCGGCCGCCTGCGCGGCGCGGGCCAGGCGGCGGTTGATCTCGGCGCCGCGCTCCACCCCGCCCGTCATGCAGGAGATCACCACGGGGGCGGCGAGCGGCCGGCCGAGGAACTCGCAGCGGGTGTCGATGTCGCCGAAGTCGATCTCCGGGAGGGCCTGATGCTCGAGGCGGTAGCGCTCCAGGCCGGTCGTGAGCTCCCCGAAGCCCACGTCCTCCTCGAGGGCGATCCTGATGTGGTCGGCCTTGCGGCGGGAATGATCCCCGGCGCCGGGTCTGGGGCGCGCGCTCGTCATCGTTACCGACCGTATCCCAAAGGGCGTGCACAGGACCACCGCGGGCCCATGGCGGTCGGGCGGCTCAACTCTGGCGCGCCGAGATCAGGTCGGTCACGGCCTGCAGGTCGTCGACCGGTCCGGGGATCGAGTCGAGCAGCGCGCGGGCCCGCGCGTGGGTCTCCGACGCGAGCTCCCGCGCCCGGTCGAGGCCGTGCAGGCTCACGTAGGTGGCCTTGCCCTGGCGGACGTCCGAGCCGACCGCCTTGCCCATCGACTCGGTCGAGCCGGCGACGTCGAGGATGTCGTCCACGATCTGGAAGAGCAGCCCCAGCTCCCGGGCGAAGTCGCGGTAGGCCAGCTCGATCTCGGGCGGCGGATCGGCCAGCACGAGGGCGCAGTGGACGGCGCACGCCATCAGCCGGCCGGTCTTGAGCGCGTGCACCCGCCGCAGCGCGGCCGCGGAGGTGTGGCCGGCGCCCGCGCAGGTCCAGGAACTGGCCGCCCACCATCCCGTTCACCCCGGTCGCCCGGCTGAGCTCGGCGACGATCCCCACCCGGACGGCGGGCCCGCCGTACTGGCGCTCGCAGATCAGGCGCACGGCCTCGGCGAACAGGGCGTCGCCGGCGAGGATCGCGACGTCCTCGCCGTAGACCCGGTGGCAGGTCGGCTGACCGCGGCGCAGGTCGTCGTCGTCCATCGCGGGCAGGTCGTCGTGGATGAGCGAGTACGTGTGCACGAGCTCGATGGCCGCGGCGGTCGGCAGGAGCCGCTCCGGGTCCTCGCCCAGCCCCTCGCAGCAGGCGAGCGCGAGCACGCCGCGGATCCGCTTGCCGCCGGCCAGCAGCGAGTAGCGCATCGCCTCGACGAGGGCGCCGGTGCCCGCGGCGGCCGCCGCCTCGGACGGGTCCTCGGGCGCGAAGTCGAGCGAGCCCAGGTACTCGTCGACCATGGTCCGCAGGTGTTCGGGGAAGGACAGGGGGCCTCCATCGGCAGCCACTCACCACCGGTATGGCCGCGGCTCCGGGCCGCCCCGGGCATCCCGGTCGGCCGCATCGTATCCGTGCGCGGGGCGCGGGGCCCGGCCGGCAAGGACTCGCGCGCGTGCGCCCCGAAACCGGGGGACGTGAGCGCCACGACCACCGCCGGTGTGCTGCTCATCGTCCTCCCGGTCGCCTTCAACGCCCTCTTCGCGTTGCTCGCGGCCCGTTTCGACTACCCCGACGTGCTGCGCCGGCCCACCGGGGAGGTGCTCGAGCGCTTCCGGGCCGGCGGATCCGGCCTGGTGCTCCTGTGGTGGTGCTTCGCCCTCACCGCGGTCCTCCTCGCTCCGCTGGCCGTCCTCGTGTCGCGCGCCATCGACGACGCCGACGCCACGCTGCTCGCGGTCGCCACGGTCACGGGGGTGCTCGCCGCCACGGTCCAGTTCCTCGGGCTCGTCCGGTGGCCGTTCCTCGTGCCCTATCTCGCCGGCGTCGACGCCGATCCCGAGGCGAGCCCCGCGCGCCGCGAGGCCGTGGACGTCGTCTTCCAGGCGTTCAACCGCTACCTCGGCGTCGCCGTCGGCGAGCACCTCGGCTACCTGCTCACCGGCGCCTGGACGATCCTCGTGGGCGCCGCCCTGACGGACACCGCACGCGCGCCCGCCTGGCTCGGCGTGGTGGGGATCCTGGTGGGGGCGGCGCTCATGGTGTGCTCGCTCGAGTTCGTGGGGCGCGTCGGCACGGCCGGGTGGCGGGCCGCCGAGCGCCTGACCCCGATCGCGTACGTCGCCTGGTCGCTCTGGCTCCTCGCGACCGGGGTCGCCCTGCTCGTCTGAGCAGGGCCGGCCGAAGCGACGCCGGCGACGGCCGGCTGCGGGAAACGCGCAACCGGATCCGGGTTCGCGCCCATGGCCGCAGGCCCGTGGCGGGGGATGATCGGCGTCGCTGATCCGTCGCGACGCGCAGGGGCGGCACTGGGCCCCACGAGCCCGCGAGACCCATCTCAGCGCCCTGTCGCGAGATGACGGGCCAACCGAGAAAGGCCGACGATGACCCGCAGCGACGATCCGCGCGCCGAGCTCCTCGAGATCTCCGCGCGCATGCGGCACTTGCAGGCCGAGCACGTCCGCTCGGGCGACGGGAGCGCGGTGCGCCGCAAGCTCGAGGCCGAGATGAGCGAGCTCTCGGACCACCTGGAGCGGCGCCTGGCCACGCTGGTCGACGACGAGCCGGACCGCGAGGGGTGGCGCGCGCACGCCCACCACAGCGCGCCCGCGCCCGAGGTGCCCGTGGCGCGCGACGAGGCGGCCCCGCCGGGGGAGACGCCGCCGGCGCGCCCGAGCGGCCGGCGGCCCTGGCCCCGCTAGACCATCGGGCGCGTCCGGCGGGCCGCCGGGCGACGATCGAATAGCGTCCGGGTCGCCCTCCTGTCGGCCGACCAGCGCATGCGGGAGATGAGCGGGGGCCACGTCGGCATCGATGCACATCCCGTCCGCGACGACGGCGGGGTCTCCGTTGCGTCCCGGTCACCGCCCGGCTGGGCGCCTGCGCAGCTCGGCTGGACGTCTGGCGTCCGCGCCGCTGGTCGACGACCGCGGACGTGAGCGTCGCCCCCGCCGCGGTCGCGACGCTGCGTACGGCCGCCTACGCCCCGCGGATGAGCGGAGGACCCGCCGGGCACGGCCGGGCCCCCCTGGCCGGCCGCTAAGCGGCCCCCGTTCGCACCAGAACCTTGACGGCGCGCCTCTCGTCCATCGCGGCATATCCCGCCGGGACCGCGCCGAGCGGCACCATCGAGGTCCATGACCGGCGACGGGTCGAGCCGGCCCGCGAGCACGTCGTCCATGAGCTCGGAGATGTAGAGCCGGACCGGCGCCCTGCCGCCGGTCAGGCGCACATTGCGGATGTGAACGTCGCGAAGGGCGAGCGGCGCGACCGGGGACCCCAGATGGCCGACCGTGCCGCCCGCCCGTGCGCTCGCCGATGGCCGTCGCGTAGGCCTCGGCGGTCCCGACGCACTCGACGACGTGCCGGCACCCCCCGTCCGTCAGCTCCCGCACCCGCTCCACCGCCGCCTCGGCCGGCCCCGCGACGATGTCGGTCGCGCCGAGGCCCTCCGCCATCGCCAGCCGGGCGCCGTGGTGGCCGATCATGATCACCCGCTCCGCGCCCAGGCGACGCGCGGCGAGGACCGCGCAGAGTCCCACCGCCCCGTCGCCGACGATCGCCACGGTGCCACCAGGGCCGACGCCGGAGGCGAGGGCGCCGTGGTGGCCGGCCCCCATGACATCGGTGAGGGTCGCCAGCGCGGCCGCGAGCCGGTCGTCGGACGAGGTCGACCCCGCCCGGCATGGCCACGAGGGTGCCTCGGCGAGTGGCACCCGAACCGCCTCTCCCTGACCGCCGTCCTCCCGCCCGCCGAAGAAGCCTCCCGCGCGGCACAGGGTCGGGAAGCCCTCGCGGCAGCGGTCGCACGTGCCGTCCGAGAACGTATACGGGGCGATCACCCGCTGACCGGGACGCAGGGTGTGCACCTCCCGGCCGACCTCCTCGACGATGCCGATGAACTCGTGGCCGATGCGGCTCGGGGCGGGCCCATAGAGTTCCAGCTCCCCGCGGTACACCCAGAGATCGGTGCCGCAGATCCCCGCGTGGGTGACGCGCACGACGGCGTCGGTCGGCTCTCGGAGGGCGGCGTCGGGGACGTCCTCCACCCGGATGTCGCCCGGCCCGAAGTAGACGCTCGTCCGGCGAGGACCAGGAGGGGGCCCGGGGGCGCCTGCCCGGGGCTCCTCCCGGTCGGCATCCCACTCGCGTCCCATGCGCGCTCGACACGGGCGAGCGCGGACTGCAGGGCGAGGCTTTCGAGGAACCGCTCTCGCGCGTCGCTGAAGCGCTCCCAGTCGGCGCACCCATCCGAAGGCGGGCCGCTCATCCGCACCCTGGCATCGGCCATCGGGAGCGATCTGACATCTCGGGAGGTCCGGTCGCATGAGGTAGTCGCCCGCGAATGCGGGGGAAGGAGCGCCGCCCGGTGGGCACGGATCGCCTCTCGGAGTTGTGGCGCCGGCAGGCTTCTCACCGATGCGGTGGTCGGCTGCGCGATCTGCCCGGTGGCCGGGTCGTACCCGAACGGCGCACGCAGGTCGAGCCTGAGGCCGCGCGCGCCGCTCTCCGGTACCAGCACCACCCCCGACCGAAGCGGTGGCCCCACGACGGCCTGCTCCGGCAGCTCCCCGCGCTCCACCACCGCGATGAGAAGGGCCCGCAGCGCCTGAAGGTAGTCGGTGCCGGGCGGGAACTGCAGCGATGGTCGCTCCGGCGTCTGGGAGAGGCGGAACAGCTGATCGTCGTGGCGCGAGAGCCAGGGCAACGCGCCCGTCAGGGCCGGCTCGCGCATCCGCGCCGCCGCGCTGCCGGGTACGCAGTCCCACGGCCCGGCGGCGAGTCGCGAGAGCAGGCAATCGTCGTCGGCGACGGCAACGACGGCCGGCGTACCGCGGGGCACGAGGGTCCCCGTCGGCGGGTACTGGGCGATGACCGTTCCGGGCGGGCGGGTCTCGGTGTCGGACAGACGCACCCCGGACCGCCCCCCGGGCCGCAGGAACTCGGGCGCTCCGTATCCGGACCGGACGAACTCGCTCACTCCGATCAGCGAATACTCCGCCCTCGGGCCGGACCACCCTGCGGCCGTCGCGAGCGCGGATCGGCTCAACGCGGGGAGGTAGCCGACGTCCGCGAAGAGCCCGAGGTGCGCGGCCTGCATCAGCCCCAGGGCCCTCGGCAGCCTCGTGCCCACGAGCGCCGGCACGGTCACCGCGCCTGCGGCGTATCGGGCTCCGGGGGGGAGCGCGTTCTGCGGGCACGCGGGTCCGGCCGTGTCGCCGCGCATCGTCTGGCAGGGGAGCAGGGTTGGCGTGACCGTGCTCACCCCGACGGGAAGGGGCGTGCCGGGCTCACCCGCGGGCGGGAAGGTGACGGAGCGTGTGCCGACGACGTATCTCGGGCCGAGAACGACTCCGCTGGGCACCAGATACCCGAACGGCGCCCTCAGGTCGAGGCGGAGTCCGTCTCCGCGGCGGACCGGGAGCGAGACGACCGTGCCTGCGGGCAGCGGCTTGCCGAGATGTGTCCCCGCGGGCAGTTCCCCTCGCGCCGACGCCGCGTCGTAGAAGAGCTGAAGGGCCCGGGCGTACCCGATGCCCGCAGGAAAGACGAGCGAGGGGCGAGGCGGGAGCTCGTGAACCGTCTGGGCTGCTCCGTCCGAGAGCCAGGGAGCGCCCGCGAGTGCCGGCGTTGCCGCGAAGCGCCGGGCGGCGCTGTCGTCGACGAAGACGCCCCGTCGACCGGTCGATCCGGCGTTCCAGGAGAGAAGCGAGGCCGCGAGCGCCCCGCCGGCGACCAACAGCACGGCCACGATGACCAGGGGTCCCGCTCGGCGGCGCCAGGTGCGTGGGGCGAGTCGACGTCGTGCGCCCGCCCGGGGCGGGAGCGCGGCCAGGGTCGCGGCGCGCAGGCGCGCCTCGGCGCCCGGAGGCGGCTCGCCCACGGCCGACAGCGCCCGCTCGAGGCGGCGCTCAAGGTCGCTCGACATCACCGACCTCCATTCGGTCGCGCAGCTCCGCGAGCGCCCGAGCCAGGCGTGACTGGACGGTGCCGACCGGAACTCCCACCAGGTCGGCGATGTCCGCCACGGAATGTCCGAGGCCGTAGCGGAGGATGAGCACCGCCCGACGTTCCGGGGAGAGGCCGGCGACGGTCGTCAGCAGGTCGTTATCGACACCCTCGGCGGTGGCGGCGGCCGGCGGCTCGGCGATGGTCTCCAACGGGACGGTCCGGCGTTCGTCGCGCAGGAGCGTCAGCGCACGGTTGACCACGATTCGGTGCAGCCAGGCCCCGAAGGGCCGTGTGCCGTCGAAGCGGTCGAGCGCCCGAAAGGCGCGCTCGAGGGAGTCCTGAGTGACGTCCTCGGCGGCGGCGTCGTTGCCCGTGATGGCACGCGCGGCCCGCCAGGCGTCGCGCCAGTGGCGCGAGAAGAGCTCCCCTGCAGCCTCCCGCGACCCCTGTCGGGCGGCGACGACGAGGGCGGCGTCCTCTCGTGTGTCCGCTCCCATACCCCCACAACCCGCGAGATGCCGATCGTGGTCCCGACACTCTCACCTTCGGCCGCTCCGGCGTTGCATCTTCGGCACCCAGGAGCGATGTTCTTCCGGCACGGCTGTCTCATGTCCGTCTGGTGCGGGGCATCGGCTCCGGGGGAGGGACGACCCGATGAACGACGCGCCGGACCGGGGCGCGGATCCGCTCCTCGCCGCGCTGTCGGCCACGGCGGGAGCCGAGGTGCCGGGGGTGTCCGCGGCCCTGGTGGTCGGCGATCGCGTCGCCTGGTGCGGCGCGGCCGGCCTGTCGGACCTGGCCACGGCGACGCCCGCGCGGGCGAGCACCGTCTACCTCTGGTTCTCGATGACGAAGATGGTGACGGCGACCGCCGTCGTGCAGCTCGCCGAGCGGGGCGCGCTCGATCTCGACGAGCCCGTCACGGACTTCGTGCCCGAGTTCCCCCGGAGCGACAGGGCGGTGACGGTGCGCCACCTGCTCAGCCACAGCGCCGGGCTCGCGAACCCGATCCCCGTGCGCTGGGTGCGCGCGGCGGGACGACCGCCGCCCGATCCGCACGAGTTCACCCTCCGCCTGCTCGCGCGGCACCAGACCCTGCGCGGCCACCCCGGCGCGAGGGCGCGCTACTCGAATCTGGGCTACATCGTGCTCGGCGAGGTGATCGCGGCCGCGAGCGGGGTGCCCTACGTGGACTACGTCCGCCGGGAGCTGCTCGCGCCGCTGGGGATGGCGCGTACCGACTTCGTCTATCGCCCGGAGATGGAGGCCGAGGCGGCCACCGGCTACCAGCTCCGGCGCAGCCCCCTCACCCCGCTCTACCGGCTGATGCTCCCCCGGGGGATCGTCGGACCGAGCGAGGGCCGGTTCGTCTCCTTCGCGCGCTTCGTCGTCAACGGCTCCCCCTACGGCGGGCTCATCGGCCCGGTCGATGACGCCGGCCGCTTCCTCGCTCTCCACGTCAGCGGCGGCGGGGTGGGCGACGGCGCGATCCTCTCCGAAGAGGGGGTCCGCGCGATGCAGGAGATCACGGCCACCGGTCGCCGTATGAGCGTCGGCCTCGGCTGGTTCCGCCACCGCTCGGCGGCCGAGGAGGTCCCCCGCTTCCTCGAGCACCTCGGCGGCGGCGGAGCCTTCTTCAGCATGATGCGCATCTACCCCGACGAGGGGCTCGGCGTGGTCGCGATGGGCAACGCGACGAGCTTCGACCGCGAGCCGATCGCGCGCGCCGCGCTCCGGTCGCGGGCGGAGCCGGGAGCGATCGGCGCGGTCTAGCGGAGGCACGGCCTCCCGGTTACCGTCACGCGGTGCGCGCGCCCCGACCGGCCAGGATCCGCCCCCTGCGCATCCGCGATCCCGGCCTGGTGGCCGTTCGGGCCGCCGCCCGCGCCGCGATCGTCGTCCCCGTCGTCTTCGCGATCTGCGACCTCGGCCTCGACAGCAGGCAGGCCTCGGTCACGGGCTCGTTCGGTGCGATCGCGTTCCTCGTCTTCGCCGACTTCACCGGTCGGCCGGGACCGCGCCTGCGGGCCAACCTCGGGCTCGCCGCGCTGGGCTTCCTCCTGATCCCGCTGGGCACGCTCTGCTCGCGCAACGTCGTGCTCGCCACCGCCGCGATGGCCGCGGTGGCCTTCGTGATCCTGTTCGCGGGAGTCCTCAGCGGGTACGCCGCCGCCGGCGGCTCGGCGGCCGTGCTCATGTTCATCCTCTCGGTGATGGTCCCCGCGGGCCCCACCGCGATCCCCGAGCGGCTCACCGGGTGGACCCTCGCCTGCGTCACCTGCATCGCGGCCCTCACGTTCCTGTGGCCGAGTCGTCCGCAGAGGCCCATCCGCACGGCCCAGGCGGCGGCGTGTCGCGCGCTCGGCGACCTCCTGCGCGCCTGGGCCCGCGCACCGGCCGGGCCGATCGCGCCCCTGCCCGCCTCCGATGCCGCTCGCGCGGCGGTGGACGCCGGGGAGGCGGCCTTCGCCGCCACGCCCTATCGCCCCTCCGGGCCGTCGGGCCCCACCGCCGCGATGGCCCAGCTCCTCGACGACCTCGACTGGATCTTCCCCTTCTGCGTGCCGCCCCGCGGCGGGGTCGTCGCGGGCCTCGAGGATCGGCGTGCCGAGACCCACGACACGGTGGCGGCCGCCCTGGACGCCTGCGCCGATGGGCTCGAGGGGGGCGACGCCCGGCCCGACCTGGAGGCCCTGGACGCGACGAGCCACGCGGCCGCCGTGGCCTTCCGGGAGTGGGCGGAGTCGGAGGGCGGCGAGGACGCCGGACGCCGCCTGCACGAGGTCTACCGGCTGCGCGCCCTCACCCACGGAACCTGGCAGCTCGGCCGGCACGCGCTCCTCGCCACCGGCCGCCAGGCGCCGGACGAGCAGGACCCGGAGGCGCCGGCCGCCGCCCCCGAGCTGGCCGAGGCCGGCACCGAGGTGCTCGCCCACGCGTCGATGAGGTCGGTGTGGCTGCGCAACAGCCTGCGCGGGGCGATCGCCCTGGCCGCCGCGGTCTGCATCGGGCAACTCGTCGACGCCCACAACGCCTACTGGATCGTGCTCGGCACGCTCGCGGTGCTGCGCTCGCACGCGCTGGGCACCGGCTCGTCGGTGGTCCAGGCGCTGCTCGGCACCCTGGCCGGCATCCTCCTGGGCGGCGCGATCGTGCTGGCGACCGGGACGAACGACGTGGTGCTGTGGATCCTGCTGCCGCCCGCCGTGTTCGCCGCGGCCTGGGCGCCGAAGGCGGTCTCCTTCCTCGCCGGCCAGGCCGCCTTCTCCCTGCTGGTGCTGATCCTGTTCAACCTGCTCGAGCCGGTCGGGTGGCGGCTCGGCATCCTGCGCGTCGAGGACGTGGCGATCGGCTGCGCCGTGAGCCTCGTGGTGGGTCTGCTGCTCTGGCCGCGCGGGGCCGCCGCGGTCGTCCGCGGCGCGCTGCGCGCCTCCTACGACGCGAGCACCGCCTACACCGCAACGGTGGTGGCCATCCTCCAGGGGCGGGTGGCCCCCCAGGAGAGCCGGCGGGCCCACCGGGCCGCCCGCGAGGCGCACGATCGTCTCGACACGGCCTTCCGCCAGTGCCTGGGCGAGCGCCGGGCGTTCGACGAGGCCGGCCTGGAGGCCTGGGGCACCGTGATCGCCGGCGCCGTGCGCATTCGCCGCACCGGCCACGCGCTCAGCCGTTCGAACGCGATCTGGGGCGTGGAGGCGCGCGCGCACGACAGCGCCGCGGTGCACGGCGAGAGCGGCGCGCTCGGAGTGGAGATGGACGCGCTCGCGACCTGGTTCGGCGCGCTCGGGCGGTCGTGCGAGGAACGCGCGGCGCCCCCGCCGGCGCAGGCCGGCGATCCGGAGCGGCCCGCGCGCATCCGCGACTGGGTGCGCGCCGCCGGCGCCCGCCGCGACGAGGCGCTCGCCGCGCGCGCGCTCGCCTGGGGGAGCGAGCACCTCGAGACGCTGCGCAACCACGAGCCGCGCCTGGTCGCCGCGGCGCAGCGGCTCGCGGCCGGGCAGCGGGGGCGCTAGGCCGGCGTCGGCTCGCGGGGGACGAAGCCGCCCGCGGATCCGAGGGGCGCCTGCTGGACGAGCCGCGGCAGATAGTCGTCGAGGAAGATCCGCGCCACCAGCTCCTGGCGTGAGGACACCCCGGTCTTCTCGAACAGGTTCTTGACGTGGTCCTGGACGGTGAAGGCCGACAGCACCAGCCTGGTGGCGATCTCGGGGTTCGACAGCCCCTGCGCGAGGAGCGCCGCGACCTCGCGCTCGCGCGGGGTCACCCCGTGGGCCTCGAGCCGGAGCGCCGTCAACTGTCGCGTGGCGGAGCGCTCGACCACGATCGCGACGCGGCCGGCGTTCGGGCCCTCGGGCAGCGATGCGTGCAGCGTGATCCAGCCGTCCGCCCCGGGTACCGCGACGACGTCGGGGCGCCCGTTGACGTCCCGGTTGCGCGTGCGGGCATAGGCGGCCAACGCGAGAAGCGCCGTCGGGGGTGTCTCTTCGCTCCACTCCGAGCACGGGGCCCCGGAGTTCGGCGAACAGCTCACGGGCCGGAGCGGTGATCAGCTCCACGTCGTCCGATGGGCCGAGGACCACCAGGCCCGGCGCGGCGGGGTCGTCGGGACGCCGCGCGGCGTCGAAGCGCACCGTCGTGCGGATGCCGTCCGCGATCACGCCCGTCACGTGCGCGAGCGCGGCCGCGTCCCGCCGGGTGAAGTCGCCCGCGCTCGCGCGGCGGGCGATGTGCACGGCGCCCCAGCAGCGCCCCCGGCTGAGGAAGGCGACGCGCATCTCGAAGGGGATGCCGGCCGGGGCGAGCACCTCGCGATAGCGCGCGCTGCGCTCCGGACGGCCGCGGGTCGTCTCGCTCAGGATGCCGACCGGAATCCGCCGGGCGGCGAGCGCGGCGAAGGTGTTGACGTCCTCGCGCAGGTACTCGCTGGCCACGATCTGGGCGCCCGCCGCCGCGACCGTCTCGGCGGTGAAGACGCCGTGCTCGACCAGCTCCTGCGGAGCGTCGCTGGTCATCACCCGCGTCTGGGGGTCGAGCGTGTGCCAGCACGTCGCATCGCTGTCGACCACACGACGCAGGCGGTCGGCGACCTCGCGGAAGTACCGCGCGCGCGGAAGGCCGCGGTCGCCCAGCAGGCGGATTTCGTCGGCCATCCGGTTGACCGACCAGCGGACGTCGCCCATGGATCGAGTATCTCAGGCCCCCGCGTGCGGGCAATACCCCGCGCGTCAGGGATCGACCGGGGCGCCCGCCCGGAGCACGCTGGGACCCCCACGGCACGCGACCCGAAGGAGCACGACATGACCACGACACACGATCCGGCCACCACGCCGACCGCCGCCGCGGTCGCCCCGATCGCACTCGCTCCCGGCGAGGGAGAGGCGCTCTGGGCGTTCGGATGCCTCGTCACCGTCAAGGCGTCCCGCCAGACCAGCGGCGGCGCCGTCGCCGTGCTCGAGCACCTCGCTCCCCGCGGCGCGGGTTCGCCGTTGCACGTGCACCAACGCGAGGACGAGTGGTTCTACGTCATGGACGGAGAGCTCAGGTTCTGGGTCGGCGGACGGGTCATCGACGCCCCGGCAGGCGCCTTCGTCTTCGGCCCGCGGCGGGTCCCGCACACCTTCATGGTCACCTCCGAGGAAGCGCGCTTCCTGCTCGTCACGGAGCCCGCCGGCTTCGAGGGGATGATGCGCACCGTCGGCGAGCCGGCCACCAGCCTCACCATCCCGCCGCCTCCGACCGAGCCGCCCGACGTCGCCGCCCTCACCCAGGTGTGCGCCCGCTACGGGATCGAGATCCTCGGCCCTCCCGGCATCCCCGCATGAGCCCGGACGCCGCCGCGGAGATCACCCCCAGGAGGCCTCGGTCATCGGGCGCAGCGCGATCTCCAGCAGGCGCATCCCGCGCGGGCGCGTGACCGCGAAGAGCACGATGTCGGCGATCTCCTCGGGGGTCATCATCCCCACCTCGTCGAGCGGCTCGCGACCGCGCCCGAAGGCGAAGCCCGTGGCCACCCCCCCGGGGCAGAGGTTGGTGCAGCGCACGTCATGCTCGCGCAGCTCGTGGTCGAGGGAGCGCCCGAGCCCCACCTGGGCGAACTTCGACGCGCTGTAGACCGACTCCCCCGGCAGGCCGCGGCGGCCGGCCTCGGAGGCGATGATCACGACGTCGGCGGCGGGGCTGCGGAGCAGGTGCGGCAGGGTGGCCTGGAGCGTGTAGAGCGTCCCCTTGACGTTGACGTCGATCATCTCGTCAACGTCCTCGGGCGAGAGCTCCAGGAACGGCCCGTAGCTGCCCACGCCGGCGTTCGGCACCACGATGTCGAGGCGGCCGAACTCGCTCACCGTCCGGTCGGCGGCCGCCATCACCGCCGCGCGGTCGCGCAGGTCGCACGCGATGGCCAGCGCCCCGTCCACGCCCGGATCGCCGCCGCTGCGCGACACGGCCGCCACGCGCGCGCCCGCCTGCGCGAGGGCGCGCACGGTCGCCTGCCCGATGCCGCGGTTGCCGCCCGTGACGAGCGCGGCCCTCCCCTCGAGGGGCCTCATGGCCGGCCCACCCGTGCTCGAACCCTCATCGCGCAACCCCCCTTGGATCGACGGGGGCAGGCTAGGCGAAGAGCGCCCCTTGGGCGAATCCCGGCGCGCCCTCGATCTCGAGCAGGAGGCGCTTGGTGGCGATCCCGCCGGGTGCCGAGAAGCCGGTCAGGCGCCCGTCCGCGGCGAGCACCCGGTGGCACGGCACGACGATGGGGTAGGGGTTGCGTCCGAGCGCCGCCCCCACGTCCCGGGCGCGATCCGGCTCGCCGATCGCCCGGGCGATCTCGCCGTAGCTCCCGGTCGCGCCGGCGTCGATCGCGCGCGTCGCGGCGTAGACGCTCACGCGGAAGGGGTCGATCCCGCGCGGGTCGATGGCGACGTGCCGCAGGTCGCGGCGCCCGCCGGCGAGCAGGGCGACCATGTCGGCGATCGCCGTCCGGACGGCGTCGGGCGGCTCCGCGGGCGCGGCGGCGCGGGCCCCGGCCAGCCGCCGGTCCCCCGGCAGGTGCACGCCGGTGATGCCGGCGTCGCTCCACCGCACCCCGCAGACGCCGATCGCGGTCTCGAAGGTGACCATGTCGCTCCTCACGATACGTCGCGGCTCCCGCCGCAGGCCATTCATGCATGCTGGACGGCGGGCGCCCGCTCGCCGTGAGATCCCGGCGCGACGGTCGCGTCCCGACCTCACGGATCGCCGCGCCCGCGCGTCCCGACCACAGATGACACCCCCACCCGCCACGAACGCCCCTCCCTTCGAGGTGACCATCGCGCGCCACGGGCCGTCGGTGCTCCGCTTCTGCGTCGCGCGCGTGGGACCCGACCGCGGCGAGGACTGCTTCCAGGAGACGATGCTGGCGGCGCTGCGGGCGTACGGCCAGGTGCGCGATCCCGACGCCATGCTCGGCTGGCTGCTGTCGATCGCCGCCCGCAAGACGGTCGACCTCCACCGGGCGCGCGGTCGCGCCCCGATCCCGGTCGACGACCTGGAGCCACTGCTCCCGAGCGCGCACGACGCGCCGCGCGACGAGGCGATCTGGGGGCTGGTGAGGACGCTCCCCGCCAAGCAGCGCGAGGCCGTGACCCTGCGCTACCTGGGCGACCTGACCAACCGCGAGATCGCGGAGGTCATGCAGACCTCCGACGAGGCGGCCCGCCGCAACGTCTTCGAGGGGCTGCGGCGGCTGAGGAAGGACCTCGGGGGGTCATGAAGACCGCGGCCCGCCGACCGGGACCTCACGTGTCGCGCCCGGCGGACGTCCCACGGACATGAGCGACTGGGACCAGATCCACGCGCGCTTCGTCCGGCGCGCCGCGGCGGAGGGCCTGATCGACGTCGCCTTCGAGCGGCACGACACTCCGCTGGGTCGCCTGCTCCTGGGAGCCACCCCCGAGGGGATCGTCCGCCTGGGCCTCCCCAACGAGGACCCCGACGCGGTGGTCGAGGAGCTGGCCCGCCGGATCTCCCCCCGCGCGCTGCGGTCCGCCAGCGCTCCCATCACCGCGGCGCGCCACCAGCTGGACGAGTACTTCGCGGGGCGGCGCGCGGCCTTCGACGTGCCGCTCGACTGGCGCCTGACCCAGGGCTTCCGCCGCGAGGTGCTGCGCGCCACGGCCGCGATCCCCTACGGCGGCACGGCCTCCTACGGGGAGGTGGCGACCCGGGCCGGCAGCCCGCGTGCGGTGCGGGCGGCGGGAACCGCCCTCGCCACCAATCCGATCCCGATCCTCGTCCCCTGCCACCGCGTGCTGCGCACCGGCGGACAGCTGGGCCTCTACCGCGGCGGGGCCGAGGCCAAGGCCCGGCTGCTGGAGCTGGAGGGGGCGCGATGACGACCGCGGGCTGGACGACCCACGAGAGCCCCATCGGGACCCTGATCCTCACCGCGAGCGGCACCGGGCTCACCGGCGTCCACTTCCCCGGGCAGCGCCCGGCGCTCGCCCGGTCCGGCGGCCGGCCGGAGCTCCTCGCCGAGACCCGCCGCCAGCTCGACGAGTACTTCGCGGGTGAGCGCCGGGCGTTCGACCTGCCGCTCGACATGGACGCCGGGACCGAGTTCCAGCGGTCCGTCTGGCGCGAGGTCGCGACGATCTCCCACGGCGCGACGATCACCTACGGCGAGCTCGCGCGCCGCATCGGCCGGCCCGGCCACGCCCGCGCGGCCGGCGGGGCCAACGCGCGCAACCCCCTGCCGGTGATCGTGCCCTGCCACCGGGTCGTCGGCGGCGACGGCGCCCTCACCGGATACGCGGGCGGGCTCGACCGCAAGCGGCTGCTCCTGGAGCTCGAGGGGCCCGCCTCGCAGCCGTGAGCGGCCGAGGAGACGGCGATTCCCGCTCCGCTAGCGTTGGGGCATGACGACGACCCGGATCAAGGCCGAGAGCTTCCCGGATCTCGCCGACGAGGTGCTCTACCCGCGCCTGTCGGAGCACAAGATGGCCATGCTCGCCTCCAAGGGCGAGCGCCGCGCGTTCGCCGCGGGCGAGGTCCTCTATCCGCAGGGCCTGCGCGACGCGCCCTTCTTCGTCATCGAGAGTGGCCGCGTCGACTTCATCGACCACAAGCCCGGCAAGGAGATCTGGATCGCGGAGGCCGACGCCGGGACGTTCATCGGCGACATCGCGACCTTCACGGGCGAGCCGGCGATGGCCGAATGCGTGGCCTCGGAGCCGACCGAGACCATCGTCTTCGACCGCCCCGGCCTCCGCGCCCTCCTGGCGGCCTCCCCGGACATGGGGGAGCTGGTGCTCGGGTGCCTCCTCGCGCGCCGGGCCTGGCACGAGGGCGCCGGGCACGGCGTCCTGCGCCTGATCGCCGAGCGGGGCTCGCGCCGCGCCTTCGAGGTGCGCGACCTGCTGGAGCGCAACCTCGTCCCCCTGCGCTTCCACGACCTCGACCTCGACCCCTACGCGGACAAGATCCTGGAGTGGCTCGACGTGCCGCGCGACGAGACGCCGGTCCTCATCCGGCACGACCGCGTCCTCCGCAACCCCTCGGCGGCCCAGGTGGCCCGCGACCTCGGCCTGCGCGCCGACGTCGACGGGCAGCGGTTCGACCTGGTCGTCCTCGGCGGCGGCCCGGCCGGGCTGGCCGCGGCCGTCTCCGGCGGCTCGGAGGGCCTGCGCACGTTCGTGGCCGAGGCGTGGGGGCCGGGCGGGCAGGCGGGCATGAGCAGCCGCATCGAGAACTACCTCGGGTTCCCCACCGGGATCTCGGGCGCGGAGCTGACCCGCGCCGCGACCCTGCAGGCGCGCCGCTTCGACGCCGTGCTGTCGAGCTTCCATCGGGCGGTCGAGCTGACCGACGGCCCCGAAGGGCTCGCGCGCATCGACCTCGACGACGGCCAGTACGTCCTGGGACGCACCGTCCTGATCGCGACGGGCGCCCGATGGCGCGAGCTCGCGGTCCCCGACGCCGACCGCTACCGCGGGGCCGGCCTCTACCACGCGGCCATGCCGGCCGACGCCGAGCGCTTCCGCGACGAGGACGTCGTCGTGGTCGGCGGGGGCAACTCGGCCGGCCAGGCCGCGACGCACCTCGCGCGCCACGCGCGCAGCGTGCGCGTGGTGGTGCGCGGCGCGGGGCTCTCCAGCACCATGTCGCGCTATCTGGTCGAGCGCATCGAGCGCTCGCCCCGCATCGAGGTGCTGACCGGGACGGAGGTCGTCGGGCTGCACGGCCGCGGCACGCTCGACGGCGTCACCGTCCGCGACGGCGGCGGCGAGACGCGCCTCGCGGTCCGGGCGGTGTTCGCGATGATCGGCGCCGAGCCGTGCACCGAGTCGGTCAGCGGCGTCCTGAGGATCGACGCGGCCGGCTACCTGCTCTGCGGGGCGGGGGCGGCGGCGTGCGACGGCCGCCAGAGCTGGCCCCTCGCCGACCGCGCTCCCCACCTGCTCGAGACGGTGCGGCCCGGCGTCTTCGCGGCGGGCGACGTGCGCGCGGGGGCCACCAACCGGGTCGCGGGCGCCGTCGGCGACGGCGCCCTGGCGACACGGTTCGCGCACTCGGTCCTGGACGCCTAGACGCTCGGCTCGTCGTCCTCGGCGGGGGGGACGTGGTGGTTGCCCCGGAAGAGGTCGGCGGGGTCGTAGCGCTCCTTCACCTGTCGCAGGCGGGCCCAGGTGGCCGCGTCGAAGAACCCGCTCGCGTCCGAGGGGCGCTCGACGAAGTTGGGGTAGTGCCCCGCCCGGTGCGGCGCCAGGGCCTCCTCCATGCCGGCCAGCGCCCGGTCAACGCCCGCGCGGGTGGCCGCGTCGGGCGCGACCCCCAGCGCCAGCCAGCACACCTCGCCCGGCAGGGTGGCCCGCGCGCCGGCCCCTGGGGCCACGCGCCCGAGGGCGCCGCCCATGTGGCGCACCTGCACCAGGTCCAGCTCGGTCACGCGGGCGGGATCGGTGGACTCGATCAGGGCGTCGATGCTGGCCGGCGACGGCGTCTCGAGCAGGCCGTGGGCCATGTCGAACGGCAGCGGCTCGGGCGGGTCCATCGCCATGTCGGAGAGAGCCTCCGGGGGCACCATGGCGAACGTGTCCATCTGCGGTCCCAGGCCGCGCAGTGGCGCGAGCAGCGCGCGCCCCGCGTCCTCCTCGCCCAGGAAGGCGCCGAAGGCCAGGGCGAACTGACCCCCGCGCAGCGCCTCGGGCACCTCGGGCAGGGGCGGGAACCTCACCAGGCAGACCCAGGTCATGAGCTCGTCCGGGAGGCCCGGCAGCAGCTCCGCCCACGTGCGCACCAGCTGCCCCCAGCGCTCGGCCGGGAAGAACATCACCCCGGCGTACAGCTCCTCGACCGGGTAGACCATGAACTCGATCGCCGTCACCACGCCGTAGTTGCCGCCACCACCGCGCAGGGCCCAGAACAGGTCCGCGTGATGGGTCGCGTCGGCGCGCACCAGGCGCCCGTCGGCCGTGATCAGCTCGATCGCCGTCACGCTGTTGGACTGCAGACCGTGGCGCCGCGCGAGCCATCCCATGCCCCCGCCGAGCGAGTAGCCGGCGATGCCGACCAGGGGCGAGGAGCCGTGGAGGGCGGCCAGCCCCAGCTCGGACAGCCGCGGCACCACGTCGCCCCAGCGCACGCCGGCGCCCACGCGCACGCGCTCGGTCACGGGGTCGATGGCGATCGAGCGCAGCTCGCGCACGTTGACCAGGATCGTGTCGTCCATCGCGCCGAGTGGCCCGGCGTTGTGACCGGTGAACAGGGGCGCGATGCGCAGGCCGTGCGCGCCGGCGTACGCGACGATCGCGACCACGTCGGTCTCGTCGCGGGGGAAGACGACCGCGGCGGGGCGCAGGTCGACCGTCAGGTCGAAGCCCCGCCGGGCCTCGTCCCAGTCGGGATCGGACGGGTGCACCACCCGTCCGGCGACGCGGTCGGCGAGGCGGTGGGGGGCCGGGATCAGGGTCGTGGACATCTCCGCTCCTTGGCTCGTGGGTGGTGCGGCGATGGTCGCCTCGACGGCGGCGCGCGCCCATCCCGCGAGCCGGGGTGATCCCACGGCGCGCGAACCCCTCAATCGCGGGGGTTCCCCTCGTATCCCGACTCGCGTTATAAGTCGCCTGTGATGTCGGAGCTGCGCAACTCGGAGAGCGCGCTGGCGGCCATCGAGGGGCTCGCCCGCGCGGGGCTGCCCGCGCAGGAGCTGCTGAACGAAACCGCCCGGCGCATCGACGCCGTCGTGCCCTCCGACGGCTTCTTCATGGCCGCCACCGACCCCCACACCACGCTGTGCATCGGCACCGGGGTGATCCGCGACCTGCCCCGGAGCCAGTGCCAGCCCACGTGGGACTACGAGTTCCTCGTGCCGGACTACCTCAAGTTCGCCGACATCCCGTTCGGGGGGCGCCCCGTGGCCGATCTCCACGAGGCCACGGGCGGCCGCCCCGAGCGCTCGGCCCGCTGGCGCGAGTACGGCGCGGCGACCGGGTTCCGATCCGAGCTGCGGACGGCGTTCAGCCTCGGCGGGGCCATCTGGGGCATCGGCCAGTTCGACCGCTCGGGCGACTCGCCCCGCTTCAGCGCGGCCGAGAAGGCGTGGCTCGAGCGGGTGGCGCCATTGGTGGCCGAGGGCCTGCGCGGGGCGCTGCTGACCCAGCCGTCGGCCGCCTCGGTCCGCCGCGGCCCGGGCCTGGTCCTCATGGACGGCCAGGGCCGCGTGGTCTCGGCCACGAGCGAGGCGGCCGGGTGGCTCGACGAGCTCGACACGATCACCGGTCTGCCCACGGCCGTGGGCGTCACCATGCCGGTCGAGGTGCAGGCCTACGCCGCGCACGCGCGCGCGGCGGCCAAAGCGGACGACCCCGCCGAGCGGGCGCCCGCCCGGGTGCGCACCCGGGCGGGCGTGTGGCTGCTCGTGCACGGCTCGATGCTCGAGGGCAGCGATCAGCTCGCCCTCATCATCGAGCCCGCCAAGGCCGCCGACGTCGCGCCGCTGATCGTCGAGGCCTACGGCCTGACCCAGCGCGAGCTGGAGGTCACCCGCGCGATCGCGCGCGGCCTCGGCACCTCGCAGATCGCGGCCTGGCTCCACCTCTCGCCGCACACGGTGCGCGACTACGTCAAGTCGATCTTCGAGAAGGTCGGCGTGTCCAGCCGGGGTGAGCTCGTGGCGAAGGTCTTCGCCGATCACTACTCCCCGCCGCTGCCCGTGGAGGCCGGTCCGAGCACCGAGGGCTGAGGGCCCGCCCGCCCGCGTAGGGCCCACCGATGGCCTGGATGGTCTCTGGGCCGACCGGTAGCCTCCCGCGATCCGGCGAGGAGAGGGGTGGAGATGATCGCCGACGACGTGCCCGTGCACGTGCCGCACGCTGCCCGAGCCGTCCGTTGACGGCCGTCGCGACCGACATCGGCGCCGCCCGCGCGGTCGACGCCGTGAAGACCTACGGGGTCGGTGAGGCGGCGATCAACGCGCTCGCCGGGGTCACGGTGACGTTTCCCAAGGGGCGCTTCACGGCGATCATGGGGCCGTCCGGGTCCGGCAAGAGCACCCTCATGCAGTGCGTCGCCGGCCTCGACCGGCTCACCTCGGGATCGGCCTTCATCGGCGAGACCGAGCTGTCGGGGCTCAACAAGACCGAGCTGACGCTGCTGCGGCGCGACCGGCTGGGCTTCATCTTCCAGCAGTACAACCTGATCTCGACGCTCACGGCGCGCGAGAACATCGTGCTGCCGCTCACCCTGGCCGGCGAGGACGCCGACCCGGCGTGGTTCGACGAGATCGTCAAGACGGTCGGACTGGGGAACCGCCTGGACAACCTGCCCAGCCAGCTCTCGGGCGGCCAGCAGCAGCGCGTCGCCGTGGCGCGGGCCCTGGTGCCGCGCCCGGAGATCGTCTTCGCCGACGAGCCGACCGGCGCGCTCGACTCGCGCACCGGCATCGAGATCCTGACCTTCATGCGGACGGCCGTGGACGACCTCCGGCCAGACCATCGTGATGGTCACCCACGACCCCCACGCGGCGTCGTACGCCGACAACGTCCTGTTCCTCGCCGACGGCCAGATCATCGACGAGATGCCCGAGCCCACGACCGACCGCGTGCTCGACCGGATGAAGCGGTTCGAGGCCTGATGCCCGCGTGCTGAAGCTCGCCTGGCGCGGGGTCCGGCACAACAACGGGCGCTACATCGCCACCCTGGTGGCGATCCTCACCGGGGTGGCCTTCTTCACGGCCGCCGGCTTCATCTCCGACCGGGTGATCGCCAGCCTCGAGGGCGACGTCAACCGCGAGTACAAGGCCGTCGACGTGGCCGTCGTCCCCGTGAACAGCGACGCGACGGCCGGCAACCTCGCCGAACAGGCGCGCATCCCCGGTGCGACCGCCGACGAAGATCCTGGCGGTCGACGGCGTCGAGGCAGGCGCCGGGATCCTCACGGCCCCGGTCGCGTTCCTGGGGGCCGACGGGAAGCCCTTCGCCGAGGACGCCACCGGTCGGCTGTGGGTGGAGGACGAGGAGCTCAACCCGCTCGAGGTCACGGAGGGCCGGGCGCCCGCGGCGGCCGGGGAGATCGCCGTCGACAAGGGCCTCGCCGACCGAAACGACCTCGCCGTCGGGCAGAAGGCCACCGTCCTCACCCTCGCCGGCCACCGCGACGCGACGGTCGTCGGCATCACGAAGTTCGGCAGCACGGACGCGCTCGACAGCGGCGGCACGGTCTCGATCCCGCGCGCGACGGCGTTCGAGTGGCTCGAACTCGGGCGCACGTCGAGTACGAGGAGCTCTACCTGCGCGGGTCGCCGAGCCAGACGGAGCTGACGGCGGCGATCGCGCCGCTGGTGCCGAGCGGCTTCGAGGCCCAGACCGGCGACGACTTCCGCGACGACCAGCGGGAGAAGGTCGGCGGCGTCGGGAAGATCCTGAAGAACGGCCTGCAGGGCTTCGCGATCCTGGCCCTGCTCGTGGGCATCTTCGTCATCTACAACACCTTCAGCGTCATCGTGGCCCAGCGGCCGCGCGAGATCGCCGTGCTGTCGGCCATCGGCGCCACCCCGAAGCAGATCAGGCGCTCCCTGCGCTGGGAGGGCGTGGTCGTCGGCCTGCTCGGGTCGTTCCTCGGCGTGCTGACGGGCATCGGGCTGTCGTTCGTGGTGATCGCTGGTGCTCCAGGCGCTCGGGGTCGCGCTCCCCGGCAGCGGGATCTCGGTCAAGCCCACCACCGTCATCTCGGGCGTGGTCATCGGCACCCTCATCACCGTGCGCGTCGGTGATGATCCCGGCCCGGCGGGCGTCGCGCACCGAGCCGATCGAGGCGCTGCGCGACGCGGCGGTCGAGACGGTGACCTTCTCGCGCCGCCGCGTCATCCTGACCGTCGCGATGGTGGTCCTGGGCGCGGTCGGCCTTCTGGCGGGCGGGAACGCCGTGATCGTCGGGCTCGGCATCCTGCTGCTGTTCGTCGGCGTCATCGTCGCCGGTCCGCTGATCGCCTTCTGGGGCACGCGCCTGCTCACCCCCGTCATGTCGCGGCTCGGCCTCGAGGGGCGGCTGGCGGTCGACAACACCCGGCGCAACCCCAAGCGCACGGCCACCACCGCGAACGCCCTGCTGATCGGCGTCTTCCTGGTGACCCTGGTCACCGTGGCGGGCACGAGCGTCAAGGACTTCGTCGTCGGCGAGCTGAAGAAGATCGACAGCGCCGACTACCTGGTGATCAGCAAGGGCGGGTCGCTCGACGACCAGTTCGTCGGCAAGCTCACCTCGATCCCGGGCGTCGTGAAGGTGAGCCCCTTCCGCCGCGAGTCGGTCACCGTGGACGGCAGGGTCTCGCTGCTCTCCACCGCGGACATCGCGGAGATCACCGACATCGCCGACGTCACCGTGGCCCAGGGCAGCCTGGACGACCTGCGCGACGGGACGATCGCGGTGGTGGACAACGGGGGCGACGGAACCGTCGTGCCCAGCAGCACGCCGGACGCCGAGGTGCCAAAGATCGGCGACACGGTGACGGTCGTGGGCAACGGCGGCCGGTCCGCCGACCTGAAGGTCGTCGCGGTGGTCGAAGCTGTCGATCGACTCGTCCCAGGTCGGCAACCTCGTGACCGCGGGGACCTTCGACGGGCTCGTCGGCGACACGGCCCCCACGGTCGCCTTCATCGACGCGAAGGCGGGCGATCAGTCCGACACCAAGGACGCGATCGAGAAGCTTGCCGGCGCTGCGTCCCGACATCACGGTGACGGAGGGCAACGCGATCGGCCGCCTGATCGGGACGGTCTTCGACTTCCTGATCAAGGCCGTCAACGGCCTGCTCCTGATGAGCGTGGTGATCGCGCTCATCGGCATCGTCAACACGCTCTCGCTGTCGATCATCGAGCGCCGCCGTGAGCTCGGGCTGCTGCGGGTGGTCGGCATGACCGACAAGCGGGTCCAGCGGATGATCCGCCTCGAGTCGGTCCTGATCGCCGGCGCTCGGGACGGTCACCGGCCTGGTCCTCGGCGCCTTCGTCGGATGGGGGCTGATCGGGGCGATCAACCGCATCAGCGACGCGAACGTCGGCATGAGCCTCTCCCTCGGGACGCTCGCGCTGGTCCTCGTGGCCGGCGTCCTGCTCGGCCTGCTGGCGTCCCTGATCCCGGCCCGCCGCTCGACGCACCTCGACGTGCTCGACTCGATCGGGGCGAACTAGGGAGCGGCCCTAGGCGAGGCGCCCCGAGGGCAGGCGGGTGAGGGCGTAGGGAGCGGGGTCCAGCGAGCGCGACCCGCCGTCGAGGACCATCTCGCTGATCATCCGGCCGGTCGCCGGTCCGTTCAGGATCCCCCACGACGCGTGCCCCGTCGCCAGGAACGCCCCGGGGACGTCGGGGACCGGTCCGATCAGGGGGACCCCGTCGGTGGTGAGGGGGCGGTAGCACGAGGAGCGGGTCACCACCTCGGCATCGCGGAGGATGCTCGAGTGCACGCCCGCGCGGCGGTGCAGCTCGTCGCCCGCGGCCTCGATCGGGACGATCGTCGTCCGGGTCGTCGGGGAGCGCGCCGTGCTCCGAGTAGCCGTTGACGTAGACCGAGCCCCCGGCGCGCGGATAGATCTCGAGGGTGTTGCGCTGGCCGTCGCGGGTGAGGAACTCGCTGAACACGACCTGGTTCGGGACGTCGGCGGCCAGAACGATGCTGGCCCCGCGCGAGCCGAACACCTGCGGCAGGGCCACCCACCTCTGCGCCTGGGCCGTCCACGGGCCGAGGGCGAGCACCACGACGTCGGCCGGCCGGACCTCGCCGGAGATCGAGACGCCGGTCACCGCGCCGGTGGTGTCGTCGAGGCGCAGCCCGTCGACCGACCCCCGTGACCAGCGTCGCGCCATGGGCCTCCGCGTCCTCCACCAGCGCCCGGGTGAGCGCGAGCGGGATGACCTGGGCGGTGGTGCTCTCGTCGCCGATCACCTCGTGGACGGCGACGTTGCCGTCGAGCCACTCGGGGCTGTCCAGCCGGCGGTACCGCTCGACCGAGCCCTCGTCGGAGGCCGCCGTCATCAGGGCCTCCATCGGCCGGTGGCCGATCCTCTCGGCGCCGAGCGTGTCCGCGAGCTCGCGGTGGAGCGCGAAGCTCGCCCGTGCGAGCGCGTCGAGCGGCGTGCCGGCGCACCAGTCCAGGGCGAGGAACCCGGCCGCCCGCCCGGACGCGGCGGCGCCCGGGCGGGCCCGGTCCACGACGACCGGCGCGGCCCCGCGCACCGCCAGGAAGTGGGCGACGGACGCTCCGACGATCCCCGCCCCGCACACCACGATCCGCGGTGCGGTCATGCCGGGGGGCCCTCCTCGGGCCGGCGGGCGATGACGTCGATCACGGCCGACATGCCCGAGTGCGCCGCGCCCTCGTCGATCACCGCGTCGTAGGAGCGGATCTCCTCCAGCGTGAACATCGACAGCTCGGCGGCGCAGCTGGGACTCGGTGTAGAGCTGCTCCGGGATCTTCGGTCCGCCGGTGCCGTGGGCGAGCTGCTCGACCCGGTAGCCCTCGAGCAGGAACAGACCGCCGGGGCGCAGGGCCCGGGCGATCCGCGCGAACACGCGCCGGCGCTGCGCCGGCGGCGAGAACTGGACGTAGATGGCCGCGACCACGTCGTAGGCCTCCCGCGGCCAGTCCCAGCCGTCCACGTCGGCGACGTGGTACCGCACCGAGACGCCGCGCGCGGCCGCCAGGCGCTCGGCCTTGGCGACACCGACCGGCGACGCGTCGAACGCCTCGACGTCGAGGCCCTGGCCCGCGAGCCAGACGCTGTTGCGGCCCTCGCCGTCGGCGACGCAGAGCACCCGTCCGGATTCCCCGATCAGATCGCGGCACGACGCGAGGAACTGGTTCGGCTCGGTGCCGAAGAGGTACTCCTCGCGGGCGAAGCGCGCGTCCCAGTCGGGGGCGGTGCGGGCGCCGGGTCGGTCGGGGGTCACCCGGGGCAGGCTAGCGCCCGGCGGGGGAACGCCGGAATCTGGGTGTACGGCGGGACCGCCCCGGCATACGCTCGCGGCGGTGCGAACCCTCCTCGTCCGGACGGTCCTCCTCTGCATCGGCGCGGGCGCCGTCGGCTGGTTCGCGGCCACCGCCGGGGCCCAGACCGGGCCGCCGTATCCCCGCCTGCCCGCCGACCACGACCCCCCTTCCGCCCGCCGGGCGTGAGCGCGGAGAACCAGTCGCGCGACGCGCCCGCCCGCATCATCGCCGGACGCCCGTTCACGTTGAGCTACGACGAGACCGCGGTCGGCGTGCAGGACACCGCGGCGGCGACCCCGGGCACGACCTTCGACAACCCGGTCGGCTCGCTGCCCACCGTGGTGGTCCCGATCCCCGGCCCGGCGGTCTTCACCGTCCGCTACTTCGACGCCAGGGCCACCCGTGCCAATGCGTGCGTCTGGAGCGCCGACTTCTCCGTCGATGTCGAGGCCGGCGACCCCGTCGCGGGCCGGGTGGGCGCCATCGAGGGCCCCGAGCCGCGCTGGCCGCGTGCGCGGGCCGCCCCGGCTGCCGGCCAAGGGTTTCCTCTCGGGCGGGCCTCCCCTCGTGGGCGCCCTCTGGCAGTGCACCGGGACCACCGGCCGGATCCCCGTCGTCGCCGACCTGTTCGTCGAGCGCCGGCTCGCGCGCCGGCCGAGCGAGGTGTCGCCGGCCGGGCACCTGACGGTCAACGACCCGTGCAGCACCGAGTCGGTCATCGCGGCCCGGGCGCCGGGGGCGCTCCTGCGGTTCTACGGGGGGCCCGACGCCGACAACGGCGAGCGCGATCTCACCGCCGTCGTCAGCTACAAGAAGGGCGCCCGCTACTGGCTGCGCATCACCCAGGCCGGGCGCCTGATCGGTCAGGTCCGGTACTTCGCCGCCTGGCAGTACCAGCATCTTGCGTACCCGTCGATCTGGGTGATCGCTCCCGAGGCCGCCTACGAGGCCGCCCGCTGCCACCGGCCGAAGCGCGGGTTCGGCGGCCCGCCCCTCGGGTTCAGGAAGTGGCCGATTCCGCCCTGTCCGCGCTGACCGTCACCGCCGCTTGGGCGGGAGGGTCGCGACGAACCGCGTGGCCGCATCGACCCACCGCTGGAGGTCGTCGTCTCCGCGGACGGCCTCGGGGCCCACGAAGACCATCGAGCTCGAGACCCGTCCCGTGAAGTCCATCGGCCGGACGTGGGGTCGCTCCAGGGCCTCCGCCGCGCCGGCCGGCCCGAGGCGGACCATCAGATCCTCTCCGATGATCCCGCAGGCCATCTGGCCCGAGACCATGAACGCGATGCCGCCGAACATCTTCCGCTCGTGGAGGTCGGGCGACGGCGGCGAGCGCGACGCGGATCCGCTCGGCGAGCACCTCATCGAATGCCACGGATTCCGCCTCCCGGGATGGCTCGGCACTCCGACCACACGATAGGCCCCTCGCGGAGCCTGTTTACGTGGAACGGCGGGCGGCGCGATACTCGGCCCAAACCGGACGAGGAGAGCTCCCATGATGTGTCTCCTGACCGAACGCTGGCTCCGGCCCGGATCCTTCGACGGCTTCCGCGCCGCCTGGGAGCCCGACGAGCAGCCCGAGAGCCTGGTGCGCGCGTTCCACCTCAGGGACGAGGCCAACCCCGACCACGTCATCTCCTTCGGCCTCTTCGACCTCACGCCCGCGGAGTTCGAGCGCCTGCGCGAGTCGACCCGAGCTCACCGAGATGCAGCGAAAGCGCTTCGCCGCCATGGACGAGTTCGTGGCGGGAACGGGCGTGGACGCGGTGTTCGAGGTCGTCAACGTCGTCGAGGGGCCCGCGGCCGGCTGACCGACGCGTATGGCGTAGGCTGCGACGCGATGGCCGCCGCCCCCATCATCATCGGCTACGACGGCTCGACGGCCGCCGAGCACGCCATGCGCAAGGCCGCGGGCCTCCTGGCCGGGCGGACGGCGCTCGTGGTGGTGGTCTGGGAGGCCGGCGCCGCCTACGAGATGCTCGAGAGCCCGACGATCCCGGCGTCGCCGATCGACACGCGCTCGGCGCAGCTGGCCGACCAGGCGATGTACGAGGGCGCGCGCGCCCTGGCCGCCCGCGGCGCCGCCCTCGCCACCGAGCTCGGTTTCGACGGCCGAGAGCCTCGTGGTGGCCGACGACGTCACGGTGGCCCAGACGCTCGTGCGGCTCGCCGACGAGCAGGACGCCGCGGCCGTCGTGGTCGGGGCCCACGGCCACCGGCGCCTGCAGGACCTCTTCGTCGGCAGCACGTCCCGCCGCGTGCTCGAGCACGCGACCTGCCCCGTGATCGTGGTGGGCCCGCCGATTCGCTGACCGCCGCCGGCCGCCCTCCGGGCGTCCTAGTGGGTGACGGCGGTGAGGTCGCGGTCGGATTCGGGGACGTCGGCGGCCGGTTCCCGGTCGCGGACGGTGGTGCGCAGCGGCACCTCCCGGATCAGCCAGGTGAGCGCGAAGGCCAGCGCCGAGATCAGCGCCGCGACCAGGAAGACCGTCGTGAGCGCGCTGGCGAAGCCCTCGAGGTAGGCGTCGTGCACCGGGCCCGGCAGGGCGGCGACGGCCGCCGGGTCAACGCTGCCCGAGTGCGCCACCGCCCCGGCGCCGGCGGGCAGGCGCGTGCTGAGCTCGTCGAGCAGCCGGTTGGTGAACACCGCCCCGAGCGTCGCGGTGCCGAGCGAGCCCGCCGATCGAGCGGAACAGGGTGGCCCCGGCCGTGGCGACCCCGAGGTCCTCGTACGGGGCGTCGTTCTGGACGGCGAGGATCAGCACCTGCATGACCATGCCGAGCCCCAGCCCGAGCACCGCCATGAAGGAGGCGGCCACCAGGACGGGCGTGTGCGGGTCCATCCGCGACAGCAGCAGCAGGCCGATCACGGTGATCCCGGTGCCGATGATCGGATAGATCCGGTAGCGGCCGGTCCGGGCGATCAGGCGGCCCGAGGTGATCGACGACAGCATCAGCCCGCGCCATCAGGGGCAGCAGCTGGAGGCCCGAGGCCGTCGGGCTCTGCCCGCGCACCACCTGCTGGAAGAGCGGCAGGAAGGTGACCGCGCCGAACAGGGC
>CAWAQS010000004.1:0-61850 GCA_963784365.1 uncultured Thermoleophilia bacterium
GGAGGCCACCATGGGCACCTCGCCCCCGCCATCCGACGACGAACGTGAGATCGAGGAGCTGATCGAGCAGGAGGAGGCCTTCGAGGACGTCAGCGACATCGCCGCCGGCGAGCCGATCCCGCCGGAGATGATCCCGGTCATCGAGGCCGGCGGCGGCGTCTCCGAGGGCTTCGAGCTGGCCGAGGCGGAGCTGATCGAGAACGCCACCGACGGGCCCCTGGACGGGACCCGCCGCATCTTCGACGACGCCCCGGGACCGAGGCCGAGCCGGACCGCGCGACCTACGGCGAGGCCGACGAGGAGATCCCGGAGGACGCCTAGAGCGTCGCCGTCGCCCGGCAGACCTCGCCGGTCGCGGCGCGGCGCGCGACCGCGGTGACCCTGGTGCGCGGCGTCCCGGCCGCGATCAGCGCCCGGGCCTCGAACGAGCCGCTCGGCGCGCGGGTGGTCGCCGCGCGCCCGAGGACGCGGGTGCCGTTGCGGGTCAGGGTGACGCCCCAGCGCGAGCCGTTGCGGTTCTCGTCCACCTCGAACTCGACCTCGACCCGGCCGTTCTCCGGGCTCAGCTTGAGCTTGGCCGTGCTCGAGAGGGTGCACGTGCCGGCCACCCGCACGTCGGCGGCGGTGCGCGCTCCACCGCGGTCGTCGGCCGGGCCGTCGTCGGCGCCGTGCTTCGCCATCGCCGCTGGGGACGACGACGAGGCTCGCGGCCAGCGCCGCGCTCGTGATCGCGATCAGTCCTCTTCGCATCCTTGACTCCTTCGTCGCGACGCCCCGTCGGCGCCGTCGACCACCACGCTCCCGGATCGCCGGTCGGGGTCTCAATGCGACATCGGTCCTAGGACCGGCGGGCTCAGGACCGCCGGGGAGGGTCGCCGCCACGGCGCAGGTCTCGCCGCTCGGCGCGATCGCGCGGACGCTGACCGCGTCGGCGCCGGCGAAGTCCGGGAGCAGGGCGCGGTGCCGGATGCCCCCGTTGGAGCGCGTCACGCGCACGCTCGCGCGCACCACGATGCGGCGTTCGTGCAGCACGGTGAGGCGCCAGAGCCCGGTGCGCGAGGTCCGGATCTCCGTGTCCACGCGGATGCGACCGTCCTCGGCGCGCAGGCGCAGCCGCGCCTCGCTGCTGCGCCCGCAGACGCCCCGCGCGCGCACCTCCACCCGGTCGCCGCCGTCGCGCGCCTGGGCCGGCGCGGCCGCCACGAGCGGCGCGCAGGCGGCGCAGGCGAGGAGGGCGACGGCCAGTCGCCGGCGGGCGGACGCGGGCACGGACGACAGGGTGGCGCGGCGGCCGCGGCGCGGCAATGGGACCTCGGTCCTAGGACCCCTCGCCGGAGGGCCCCATCCCGTGGCGCACCGCCCACATCGCCGCCTGGGTCCGGTCGTCGACCCCCATCGCCCGGAAGATGCTCGTCAGGTGCGCCTTGACGGTCTTCTCGCTGATGTCCAGGCGGCGCGCGATGAGCTTGTTCGGCAGGCCCTCGACCACCAGGGCCAGCACCTCGCGCTCGCGCGCCGAGAGATCGCCCGCGGGATCCGGGCGCACGGTCGCCGACAGCAGGGCCCTGGCGGCGCGCGGGTGCAGCGGCGACTCGCCGCGGGCGGCCGCGCGGATGCCGCTCTCCAGCTCCGACGGCGTCGCGTCCTTCAGGAGGTAGCCGACGGCGCCGGCGTCGAGGGCCTCCAGGATGCGGGCGCGGTCGGAGAACGAGGTGAGGATCACGACCGCGGCCGCCCGCGTGGGCCGCGCGGATGCGCCGCGTCGTCGCGATCCCGTCGAGCTCCGGCATCTCCATGTCCATCAGCACGACGTCGGCCCCGTGCGCGGCCAGCGCCGCGAGCGCCTCCTCGCCCCCGCCGGCCAGCGCCACGACCTCGACGCCCTCGAAGGTGCCGATCAGCTGGCCGAGCCCGGCCCTCACCACGGCGTGGTCGTCGCACACCAGGACCCGGATCACGCCGGCACCTCGACCTCGAGCACGGTCCCCTCGCCGGGCGTCGAGCGCACCTCGGCGTGCCCGCCCAGGTGGGCCGCGAGGTCCTCGACCAGGGCGAGGCCGAGGTGGCCCTCCTCGCGGCGCCGCTCCCGGGTCGCCGCGTCGAACCCGCGCCCGTCGTCCTCCACGCGCAGGCGGGCGCCGCCGTCGATCCGCGCGACGCGCACGCCCACGCGCGACGGGTCCGCGTGCGCGCCGGCGTTGCGGAGGGCCTCGACGGCGGCCCGGTAGAGCAGCTCCTCGGTCGCCGGCGCGAGCGCGAGGTCGTCGGGCACGTCGATCTCGACCGTGACCCCGCGCTCGCGCAGCTCGCCCGCGAGGTCCGAGATCGCCGCGGCCAGGCCGGCGTCGTGGAGACGGCCGGGGTTGATCTCGACCACGGCGGCGCGCAGGCGGCGGATGCCCTCCCGCGCCGAGTCGGCGCCGTCCTCGAGGGCCCGGACCGTGTCCGGGTCGGTGTCGGCGGGCGCGCGCTCGGCCGCCGCGGCGAGCGAGAACGCGAGGCCGGCCAGGTTCTGGACCGGCCCGTCGTGCAGGTCGGCGGCCACCCGCCGCCGCTCGACCGAGGACGACTCGAGCGCGGCCTCTAGCAGCGCCTCGCGCTCGCGCAGGCCGTCGCGCAGGCGGCGGGCGGTGGACCACGCCAGCGGCAGCTGGATCAGCCACAGCAGCAGCAGCGAGCCGACGACGACCGGCGCCACCGCGATCAGGATGCGCTCACCGCTGGCGTCGATGGCGCTCTGGCGCCGGTAGATCTCGAAGAGCGCCGGGCGCCCCTCGGGGGTGCGGATGGGCAGGTACACCTCCAGCAGGGAGCCGTCGTCGCGCTCGAAGACGTTCTCCGGCTTGGAGAGGTCGCTCAACTCGGCGTCGGTCACCCCGGCCTCCAGGGCCTCGCGCTCCTCCGGGCCGAGAGGGTAGCGGCGGCCGATCAGCCGGGGCTCGTCGGAGTAGACGATGCGCCCGTCGGGCGTCCAGATCTTGACCCGCACGATGTCCTCGCTCAGGACGCGCTCCTGCACGACGCGGTCGAGCCGCGCGAGAGCGCCCGGCGTCGCCGGCGAGCGCGGCGTCGGTGAAGGTGGGCTCCACCACCCCCCGGCCCGCGAGCGTCGCGAGGCGCCGGGCGTCGTCCACCGCCTCGCCCTCGGCGAGATTGCGGAGGACCAGCCCGCCCACGACGACGAGGGCCGTGAGCGCGATCAGGCCGGCGACGGCGAAGCGGATGATCGCCCCGCGCACCGACGGCCCGCTGTCGGGAGGGCGCATCCCGGTCGATCGTAGGGCAACGCGTCCTTTCCGCCCGGCGCGGGGGGCTGTCATCATCCGCGCCGTGCAGAGCCACCCCCGCGCCGCGACCGGCCGCCCGTGACCGACTGGGCCGTGAACATCATCACCACGCTCGGCTACGTCGGGCTCGGTGTCCTGATGCTGGTCGAGTGCGTGTTCCCGCCGATCCCGAGCGAGGCCATCCTGCCGTTCGCGGGCTTCGCCGTCTACGACGGCGAGATGTCGTTCCCGCTGGCGCTGGCGGCGGCCACGGCGGGGTCGCTCGTCGGCAACCTCGCGCTCTACGTCGCCGCGCGGCGCGGGGGGCTGGCCGTCGTCGCCCGGCACGGCCACCGCGTGGGCGCCACCCCGCAGCGGCTCGCCCGCCTCGAGGCGTGGATGGACCGCTGGGGCTCGGCGACCGTCCTCGTGGGTCGGGCGATCCCCCTCGCGCGGACCACGGTCTCGCTTCCCGCCGGTCTCGCGCGCTTCCCGTTCTGGCGCTTCGTGGTCCTGACCACCATCGGCAGCCTCGTCTGGAACGCCGTGCTCATCGGCCTCGGCTGGGCGCTCGGCGAGTCGTGGCGCGACGTGGAGGCGGCACTCGGCCCGGTGAGCCTGGCGGTCGTGATCATCATGGGCTGCGCCGTCCTCGTGCTCGCCACCGTCGCCGTCCGCCGCCGGCGGCTCCAGAACCGGACCGGGGGCTAGGGATGCCGCTGCTGCGCCGCGCGCCGCTCGTCCGCGTGACCGTCAAC
Organism: uncultured Thermoleophilia bacterium; assembly: GCA_963784365.1. GTDB lineage: Bacteria > Actinomycetota > Thermoleophilia > Miltoncostaeales > Miltoncostaeaceae > Miltoncostaea. The sequence continues at coordinate 4,025 of CAWAQS010000004.1, forward strand.
CTCTACCCCGGCGAGCAGGTCGCCGTCTCGCTGGAGCCCAAGCCGTCGCGCTGGCCGGAGCACGAGGGGAGCGACCGCCTGGTCATCCCGCTCGCGCTGGCCGCGCTCGCCCTGCACCACGCCGAGGAGACCGAGGTCGCCGTCGTGCGCGGGCGGCTCCACGAGGCCGCCCGGTCGCTGGCGCGCGGACGCGAGGGCGGCGGCGCGGAGGACCTCCTCGCCGCGGTGTCGGGCTTCGAGATCGTCCCGGCCGAGCGGGTGGGGAACCCGCGCATCGAGCTCCTCATGGAGCGCTCCTCCCGAGGCCCGCTGCCGAGCCTCGCGCCGTCGGCCGGAGGCGTCACCGACGTGGCTGACGCGGCCGCAGCGGCCTTCGCGGTCTGCCTCGCACCCCGCAGCGCCGAGCTCCAGCTGGCCGCGGCGCTCGCCGTGGAGGGCCTGCTGGGCTGGTACAGCGTCGACAACCCGCGGCGCAAGCTGACCGAGGAGGCGGTCGCCTTCTCGGTCCGCCACGCGGCCTCGCGTCTCGCCGAGCAGGGGCACGAGCCCCCGCCCGAGCTGGTGGCCGCCATCGAGGAGCGGCGCAAGATCCCCACGATGCCCGGGGAGGCCTGAGGGCTCCCGCCCGCGGATCGTCCCCACGCGGGGACCACGGCGGCCTCGGGGACCAGGCCGATCATGGCGGCGACGAACGCCCGTGACTCCGCCGGCGTGGGCTCGCACACCTGCCCCCGGCCCGAAGATCCGGACCGGGGGTCTCCATCCCAGCAGGCTCCGCGCGCACCGACGACTCCGCAGAAGCGCGCCGTGGCGCGCGGAGCCGCGCCCTCAGGCCCGCTCCGCCTCGGCGACGGGGCGCAGGCGCGTGGGCATCACCGTGGCGGCCAGCCCGATCAGGGCCGCGACCACCGACACCAGGATCGCGGGCTCGTATCCGGCCAGCAGGTCCTCCGGGCTCCCGCCCGGCCCGGTGTTGGCGTTGTTCACCGCGGCCACCACCGCGAGGACCAGGGCGCCGCCGAACTGGAACGAGGTGTTGACCAGCCCGCCCGCGAGCCCCTGCTCCTCGGCCGCGATGCCGTTGGTGGCGGCGATGTTGAGCGGCCCGTAGGCGAGGGCGAACCCGACGCCCACCAGCAGCATGGTCGGCAGGATCGCGGTCACGTAGGGCGAGTCGACGCCGATCGGCAGGAAGAGCACGTAGGCCCCGACGGTGGCGAGCAGGCCGAGCGCGATGAGGCGGTTGACGCCGAGGCGGCTCACCAGCGGCCCGATGCGGGGCGCCACGATCGCGACCACGAGCCCGCCGGGGAATATCGCCAGGCCGGTCTCGAGCGGGGACCAGCCACGGACCTCCTGCATGTAGAGGGTCGCGATGAACTGGACGCCGACCCAGCCGCCGAAGAGCGACATGGCGCCGATGTTGGCGCGCACCAGCGAGACCGAGCGCAGGATCCCCAGGCGCACCAGGGGGTGCGCCGTGCGCCGCTCGAGGGCCACGAAGCCGGCCAGCAGGGCCGCGACGCCGGCGATCGACGCGATCGTGCGCGCCGACGCCCAGCCCACGTCGGGGGCCTCGACGACGGTGAATACCGCGAGCAGCATCGCCGCCGTGATGGCGGTGGCGCCGGCCAGATCGAAGGAGCGGCGGGCCGCCGGAACGCGGCCCGGGTCGGGCACGAGCTTGATGGCGGCGATCAGGGTGATCAGGGCGATCGGGGCCGGCACGAAGAAGACCCACCTCCAGCCGATCTCGGTCAACAGCCCGCCGATCACCAGCCCGAGCGAGAAGCCGGTCGCGCCGGTCGCGGTGTAGATGGCGATGGCGCGGTTGCGCGCCGGCCCCTCCGCGAAGCTGGTGGTGATGATCGAGAGCCCCGCCGGGGCGGTGAAGGCCGCGGCGACGCCCTTGACGAAGCGCAGGGCGATGAGGAGTGAACCGTCGTCGACGAAGGCGCCCAGGCCGGAGGCGAGCGCGAACACGGCGAGCGAGATGAGGAACATCCTGCGGCGGCCGAGAAGGTCGGCCGCGCGGCCGCCGAGCAGCAGGAAGCCGCCGTAGCCGAGGACGTAGGCGCTGACGATCCACTGGAGCTGGCTGGTGGTCAGGTCGAGGTCCGCGCCGATGGACGGCAGCGCGATGCCGACCATCGACACGTCGAGGGCGTCGAGGAAGAGGGCGCTGCAGAGGACGAGCAGGGCTCCCCAGGCGCGTGGGGACAGGGCGGCGGGCGCCGCCGGACGAGCGCTGGACATGGTCGCGGGCTCCTGGCGATGGAGGGTGCATGGGCGAGGAGCGCTGGCGGCCGCCGTCGTGTTCCCCTATTGTTCGACCGGCACCGTACATTGTTGTTCGATGAAGGTCAAACAGTTCGTGGAGTCGTCGTGACGCCCCCGACCCACCCCGCATCCGATCCGTGCGAGCCCGCCGATCTGGTGACCGTGCTCCAGGCGCTCTCCGACCCGGTCCGGCTGGAGATCGTGCGCCAGCTGGCCGGCTGCTCCGAGAGCGCGGCGATCACCTGCGGTCAGCTCGAGCTCGAGGTCTCCAAGTCCACCGCGAGCCACCACCTCAAGGCCCTCCGCTCGGCGGGCATCGTGGCCGAGCGCGAGGAGGGGACCCGCAAGTTCACCTGGCTGCGCAAGGCCGACATGGAGGAGCGCTACCCCGGTCTGCTGGCCTCGGTCCTGAGCGCCGCCGCCCGCGAGGAGACGGCCGCCGGCTGACCGGCGGGCACGGTCAGGCCTCCGTCGTGAGGACCGGCCCGCTCGGGCCGAAGGACATCGAGTGGAACGTGATCGTCTCGACGCCGGCGCCGATCACCAGGTCGATCTCCAGGTCGAGCGGGCCGCCGGACGGCACGACGAGGTCCAGCGTGTGCGTGGCGTAGCCGTCGCCGATGGGGATCTGGATCGACACGGGCCCTCTCAGAGCCGTCACCAGGACGTACCCCGTGAGCCCGGGCCAGGCCTTGCCCGACATCACGACGCTGGCGGTGGCGAGGACGCGGGGTGTGGCGGTGAGGTAGAAGTCCATCCCGTAGAGCGGGGCGCGCTGGTAGTCGCGCGGCAGCTCCCACACGATGGTGTCGTCGAAGGGGAGGTAGACCTCCGGGTCCCACGCGACCAGGTAGGCCTCGGGCGAGGCCTGGTAGGGCCTGCGGGGGGTCAGGGTGTAACGGGGCCCTCCGAAGACCGACGTGTCGACCGCGTGCCCGAGCCCGCCGAGCCGCGCCGCGCGGGACAGCGGCGAGACCGGGCGGTCGAGCGCCGTGGTGTGGACCTCGCCGCTGCCGAGGTCGGCCACGTGGTGCACCCAGTGCTGCGACTCCGCCAGCTCGTCGAGCCGGCGCCGGATCGCGCCGACCGTCGTCGGGGTCAGCTCCATACCCGGAGGGTCCATCCGCGGGCCGCGGACGTCAAGCACCCCGTGGGCCGCGCGGGGCGCGCCGGCGTACCGTCCCGGTCGACCCCGACGAGAGGACCGTCATGCGGATCAGCGCACGCAACCAGCTCCCCGGGCGCGTCACCGGGATCTCCCGGGGCGAGGCGATCGCCAACGTGGAGATCGACGTGGCCGGCCACCGCATCGTGTCGTCGATCACCGTCGAGGCGGTGCGCGACCTCGGCCTGGCCGAGGGCGGCGACGTGATCGTGGTGATCAAGGCGTCCGACGTGATGCTCGCGGTCGACTGACCCGGGCGCTCAGGCGAGGAGCCGCCCCAGCCAGCCGCCGACCGCGTCGCGCAGCGCACCGACGTCGGAGGTCAGCGAGTGGTCCCCGACGATCCGCGCGACGGTGCGGCCGGGGCCCTCGGGCGGCATCCCGAACGGGTCGCGCTCGCCCTGCACGATCAGCACGGGGACACCGACCGCCTCCAGCTCGGGCAGGCGGCTCGGGCGGGGCGCCGTGCCGGCCCGGGCGGCGGGCTGGAGCGGGAACGCCAGGCAGAGCACGCCGACGGCGCCGGTCGCGGCCGCCGTGCGGCAGGCGACGCGCGCGCCCGACGAGCGCCCGCCCGTGACCAGGGGCAGCCCGGCGAGGGCGCCCGCCGCGAGGTGGTCGAGCACGGCGGTCCACGCCTCGTCGAGCCGCGGCGCCCGCGGCGGAGCGCGGCGGCCCGCGACGCGGTAGGGCTGCTCGACCAGCGCGACCGCCAGGCCGAGCCCGAGCGCGACCTCGGCCGCCGCGACCAGATCGCGGGCGGCCACCCCGCCCCCCGCTCCGTGGCCGAGCACCAGGCCGGCCCGCGGCGCGTCGGGCGCGCGCAGGTGGGCCCGCGCCGGGCCCTGCGGAGTGTCGATGTCCACGACGCCGGCGTCCGGCACGCGTCAGCAGCCCTCGCCGTCGACCGCGCAGACGCCGCCCATCCAGGACGGCATCTCGCGGTAGGGGAGCGTGCCCGGCGCGGGGGCGCCCCCGTACGTCTCGGCCAGATAGGCCAGGATCCGCCGCCGGTCCCAGACGGCGATCCGTCCGTCCACGAGCATCGGAACCTGCGGCGGCTCGCCCTGGGCGGCCACCAGCGCCGCGCGCGCGGCCGCGTCTCCGCGCACCGTCACGGCGTCGTAGGACAGCCCGAGGGCGTCGAGCGCGGCCTTGACCTCAACGCACTTCCAGCAGTCCGGCGCGTCGTAGAGGATCATCACGCCCCGAGACTACCCGGGCGGCGGGCCGGTTCGATCATCGCTCGGAGACCATCAGCAGCGTCCGCCCGCCGCCGCACGAGAAGGCGACGATCGCCCTGTCCGCGGCGTCGAAGGTGATGCTCGGCGCGGCGCACCGCCGGTTCGCTCCGCTCACCCTGCGCGCCGCGCTCCAGCCGGTCGGCCCGCCCGCGGGCGCGAGCGTGCGCACGTAGATCGCGCCGTCCATCGCGACGGCCAGGATCACGCGGCCGCCGGAGGCGTTCTCCAGCGCCGGTGCGCCCAGCCGGCGCGGCGGCGTGAGGGCGACGGGCGCCTCCCACGACTCGCCGCCGGCGTCGGCCTCCTGGGCCGCGTGGAGGGTGACGCCGCCCGGGCCGGCCTGGCGCCAGACGCGCGACGAGGCCGCCCACCGGGCGCACGACCACGGCCGGCGGCCCGGCGAGCCGTACCCCGGCGGCCGAGACGCGGACCGGCCGCTGGCGGGCGCCGGCCACGGTGGCCAGCAGGGCCCCGCGCCCGGACGTCCCGCGGGCGGCGATCACCAGACCGGTCCGGCCGTCGGGTCGGATCGCCGGGGTGGCCGACGTGATGGTCCAGCGTGGCCCGAGCGGCCGGATCGTGCTCGCCGGGCCGAACCTCTCGCCCGCCGACCGGAGGGCCGCGCCGACCCTGGTGCCGCTCCGCGCCGGGCGCAGCGCGGTCGCGAGCACCGCGCGGTTCGCATCCGACGTGAGCGCCGGCGCGGTCCCCCCGGCGAAGAGCGGCGCGGGCCGCGACCAGCCGCCGCGTGGCCGTCGGGCGCTCCAGGCCACCGCGCCCCGGCGGCGAAAGAGCGCGACCATCTCCCCGCTCGGAAGCACGGACAGCCGCACATCCCGCGCGCCGGCGGCGCCGGGCGGCCCGTTCAACCGCGGGGATCAGGCCCCGGCTCCAGCGGGCGACGCGCACCCGCGCCTCGGGGCCCGCGACCACGGCGAGCGCGGCGGTCGCCCCCTCCGACACGAACCGTGGCCCGCCGGCGCCGCCGGCGACGGCGATCGCGCGCGGCGCGGTCCACGGGCCGCCGACGTAGCGCGCCGCGAAGCGGACCTCGCGGCCCCGCTCCCACGCCGCGACCAGGACCCCGTTCGAGGTGGCCCGCACGACGGGCCGCGCGATCGGGGCGGCGCCCGGTCCGCGCGCGATCACCGCCGGCGCCGTCCACGGCGCCGCCGAGGCCCCGCTCGCGACCGCGAGGAGGAACCCGCCGATCGCCGCGGCGGGAACCGTCACCCGGCGGATCACTCGGCGGCCACCGGGTCTCGGATCCCCTCCCCCGGAGCGGCGTCGGCGGTCGCGTCGGGGAACTCCGCGCCGGCGACCACGCCGAGCCCCGCCCCCATCAGGACCCAGAACAGCCACGTGCCCGTGACCTCGGCGGTCATGAACGCGTCGGTGACCAGGTGGCCCGCGACGGCGGCCAGGATCGCCACGAGCGCGCACCGGAGCCACCGCTCGGAGGTCCGTCGCGCCGCCCTCGCGACCGCGGCGACGAATGCGGCCAGAACGCCGAGGTAGGCCAGGAGCGCCGGGAGCCCCGCGCCCGCCGCGATCGCCAGGTAGACGTTGTGCGGGCTCTCGACCCGGTACGCATCCAGCGCCGCGGCGCGGTCGGGCGGGAGCACGGCGTGGCTGTAGCGCGGGAAGACGTCGGGGAACGTCTCCTGGCCGGTCCCGAGGACAGGATGGTCCGCGGCGATCCGGACCGCGACGTGCCAGGCGTCCAGGTGGAAACGGGGCGAGGCGTCGTCGCCCGCGCCGGTACCCGCGGCGACGCGCCGCCACGACTCCGCCATCGCGGCGCGAACCGGCTGCACCAGGGCGACGACCGCCACGCCGGCGCAGAGCAGCGCGGCCAGGCCGATCGCGAGGCGCCTCGCACTCAGTCTCAGCCGGTCCCGCATGCCGACGGCCATGACGATCAGGGCCAGGAGGAGGCCCAGATAGCCGGCCCGGCTGAACGTGAGGAAGAGCGCCGGGACCATCGCGGCGAGCGCGACGGCGCTCGCGACTCGAACCGCCCTGCCGGCCATCAGGAGCGACGCCGTGATCGGTACCACGAGCACCAGGTACGCGGCGAGCGCGTTCGGCTGACCGATCGAGGAGAAGACCCTGCCCATCGGCAGGTAGCCGTGCCAGACCGGGTCGAGGCCGGCCTTCTGCACGAGCGCGTAGCCGGCGACGAGCGTGCCGCCGATCGTGATGGCGATGGCGAGCTGCCGGACCCGTCGCCCGTCGGTCAGCGACAGGCGGGCGAGGTAGAAGAAGCCCACGTACAGGAGCACGGTGAGCAGGCCCTGGTACTGCAATCGCTCGCCGTACAGGCTCTGGTGGCGATCCGTCGAGAAGCCCCACGCGGCCACGTTGAGCACGACGAAGGCCACGATGGCGAGGTCGACCGGGGCGAGCCGGGGCGTCGCGAGTGGAGGCGTCCTCGAGAGGATCGCCGCGGCCGCCACGACGAGGAGACCGAGCGTGAGCACGGTCCAGAGCGCCGCCAGCTTGGGCACCACGAAGACCGCCGTCAGGCGGGTGGTGAACAGACACGGGACGACGACGCAGCTCACGAACAGACCGCCGGCCAGCGCCGACGACCAGAGCGGGTCGCGGTCAGGACCGTCGGCGGGAGGCTCCACTACGGCCGGCGGGACGACGCGTCCCTCGGCCGCCCGCTCAGTGTCGTCGTTTGTCGTGCTCGCAACGGTCGCTGATCCGGATCTTCCCCTTCTTCAGCGAGTCGGCGGCGGAATAGCCCGTGGAGAGCCTGATCGCGAACGTGTCGGGCGACGCCTCGCCGGCGACGACGACGAACGTCACGGGCCGCTTTCCGGCGAGGCCCGACCCCGTGATCGTCGCCGTGTGGCCGGCGATGGTGATCCTCGTGATCCGGGTGGAGCGGACCCGAGCCGGACGGCGGCGTCCGAGTACGCGATCGATCCCTCGGCCTTGCCCCGCCGGTCGGACCGGACGCTCACGTCGAACCGAGCCTTCGGGTTGTGCCGCAGGACGCCCGCACCGTCGACGTGCGCACAGGGGGTCGCGGGCGGCTCGACCGGTGGGCTGACGGGCGGACAGACGGGCGGGCTGACCGGGGGGCTCACCGGCGGGCTGACCGGTGGGCTGACGGGAGGGCTCACCGGCGGGCTCACGGGCGGGCACGCCGACCCCGACGCCGCGGACGGCGCCCGCGCCGACGCGGATGGTGCCCGTCGCCGCCACGATCGCGAGACAGGCGAAGACCGCCGCGATCAGACCGACCGCGAGCCGGGTGCGGAGCGGAGCCGGCGCCGGCCCCTGCGTCACCGACGCTCCTCGTCGCGCCCTATCGCGACGTCAACCCCGGCCGGGTGAGAGTCCGATCCTCGGCACGATCTCTCCTTCATCGGCGGGCGGCCGACGCACAGTGCGGCTTCTCCACCGTGGGCGCAGCCTTGTGGACCCATCCGCGGTTGTCAACCGGAGCCGAGCGGCCCACGGAGCCGTTCATTCCACCGCCGAGGGCTGCGCCCGGGCGCGCTCCCGGCGCTCCCCCGGCGCCCGGAGCACGGCGAAGACCGCGATCACGAGGTGGAGGACGGCGGCCGCCGTGGGCCGCGCCACCGCGAGCGCCCATGTCCAACGGTCTTCGGGCGCCCGCCCCTCCTGCCGCCATCGCATCCCCTCACCGCGCTCTCATGCGGCAGGAGTTCCCTGGAGGGACACCCCCACGGAGCACGGGAGCGCGATATCGGGATCCGCCAGGCGCAGGGGGGTCGGCCACTGTGAACGACCCCGTCGATCGCCGCGCACGCCGGGAGGCTGCGCGGCGCGCGCGCAGACGCCGCGCCGTCGCCGCAACGATCGCGGCCGTCGTCGTGATCGCGGGCATCGGAGCGTGGGCCCTCTCGTCGCGAGGGCCCACGAGCGGGGCCGGGCACCACGACGACGGCGCCATCCCCCGGCGCGGCGACGACGGCCGTCCCGGCAGGGCGCCCGGCCACGGCGTTCCCACGGCGACTGCGCGCCCGGCCGGTCGGAGTCCTCAACTCGCCGTTGCAGGACGCGGCGGGAGCCGCGGTCGGCCCGGCGAGGGTCGTCCTGGCGGCCGGGCTCACCGCCGCGGACACCTCGCGCGCCGACATCATCGCCATCACGGGAGCGCGCGAGCGCGTCCTCGGCCGCCTTCCCGCCGCCGTGCACGACGCCGCGGCGGTCTCGAGTCGGGGGGGCCTCTACGTCTTCGGAGGCGGCGACGGGGTCCGGCAGCTCGATCAGATCCTCCGCGTCGACCCCCAGAGCGGCGCGAGCGCCCGCGTCGGCAGCCTCCCGGCCCCCAGCTCGGACCAGGCCGGGGCCGCCATCGGCGACACGGCCTACGTCGTCGGTGGGTACGACGGCTCGGCGTGGCTCGACACCATCGTCGCGTGGTCGCCCGGCGGCCGCGCGCGGGTCGTCGGGCACCTCCCGACGGCCCTGCGCTATGCCGCGGTCACGGCGGCGGGCGGGCGGATCGTCATCGCGGGCGGCACGACCCCCGACGACCGGGCGACCGAGCTCGTGCAGGTGTTCGATCCCGCCACGGGACGCGACGCGGACCATCGGGCCACCTCCCGGCGCCCACCACGCACGCCGCCGCCGCGACCCTCGGGGGCGTCGCGTACGTGATCGGCGGGCGCGGGAACGCTCTGGGCACCCCGGTGCGCCCGAATCGTGGCGGTGGACCCCGGGAGCGGGCGGCTCGCCGCCGCCGGGTCCCTCCCGACCCCACTCTCCGATCTCACCGCCGCGGGCCTCCCCGGCCGGATCCTCCTCGTCGGGGGTCGCTCGACCGGGGGGACCGTCGCGACGATCACGAGCCTGGCGCCCGCCACCGCGGCATCCCGCGCCTCGGCGTCGCACACCGCCTCATCGCCGTTTCCCCCCACCCCCCCGGGTGACGTCTACGCCCACGACAAGCCCGGTGACATGAGCCCGGCCGTCGCGGGCGTGCCGAATCGCATCTACGTCCCCAACAGCGAGGCCAACACGGTGGACGTCATCGACCCGCGCACCTACCGGGTGATCGACCACTTCGCGGTCGGCGGCCTGCCCCAGCACGTGGTTCCGTCGTGGGATCTGAAGACCCTGTACGTCACCAACGACACCGGCAACAGCCTGACGCCGATCGACCCGCGCAGCGGGCGCCCGGGCGCCTCCGATCGCCGTCGACGACCCGTACAACCTGTACTTCACGCCGGACGGGCGCTTCGCGATCGTGGTGGCGGAGCGCAATGCGCGCCTGGACTTCCGCGACCCCCACACGATGGAGCTGCGCCACCAGCTGCCGGTGCCGTGCCGGGGCGTCGATCACATGGACTTCTCCGCGGACGGCACCTACCTCATCGCCAGCTGCGAGTTCTCGGGGCAGGTCGTCAAGGTGGACCTCGTGCATCAGCGCGTGGTGGGCATCCTCACGCTGGGCGGGAGCTCCGACATGCCGCAGGACGTCAAGCTGAGCCCCGACGGCAGCCTCTTCTACGTCGCCGACATGATGGCCGGCGGCGTCTGGAAGGTGGACGGCGCGCGCCTGCGAACGGTCGGATTCCTCCCCACCGGGAAGGGCGCCCACGGCCTCTACCCGAGCCGCGACGCGACCTCCCTCTACGTCTCGAACCGCGATGCCGGGACCATCTCCGTGGTGTCCTTCGCGACCGGACGGGTCACCCGGACGTGGACGATCCCCGGCGGGGGCAGCCCCGACATGGGGGGCGTCTCGCGCGACGGGCGGGTGCTGTGGCTGAGCGGGCGCCATGACGGGGTCGTCTACGCGATCGACACGCGCGACGGCCGTCTGCTCGCGAAGATCCCCGTGGGGAGCGGCCCTCACGGCCTGGCCGTGTGGCCGCAACCGGGGCGGTACTCGCTGGGCCACACGGGGATCCTCAGATGAGCGGGATCGCCGGGGCGGCGCGACATCGGGGCCGCTGCGCGCCGCCGAGCGAACGACCCGTCAGGGGATGAGCCGGGTGCCCTGCGTCAGCGCCGGGCGGCGCGCACCGAGGAAGAAGATGCCCGGAAGCCCCGGGGTCTCGAAGCCGAGGCTCGGGTTGTGCCTCAGCGTCGAGGCCGCCAGCGTCGCGGTGCCGGTGCGGTCGTTGCTGACGAAGAAGATCGCGCCCCCGCCCTCCGGCGCGACGTTGTCCTCCATCGTCGTGGTGCGCAGGGTCAGGGTGAAGCGGTTCCCGTCGAGGTAGATGGCTCCGCCGCTGCCGCCTCCCGGCGAGCCCGCCCGGGCCGGGTTGGCGCCGCGGCCGATGGCGCGGTTGCCCGTGAAGGTGCTCCCGGTGATCACCCACGACACGCCGATGCTGCTGAGCGCGCCGCCGTTGGAGCAACGCCCCCCGGCGAACGTGCTCCGGACGACCCGCACCGGGAGGTTCCGGAACTGGCTGAGCGCCCGCACCGCGGCGCCCCCGACGTCCGGTCCGGTCCGGTCGCAGCGGTTGCCGGTGAAACGCGTGTCGATGATGGTCAGCCGCCCGCCCCGGACGAAGATCGCGCCCCCGCCACCGCCGTCCACGGTCTGGCCGGTGGAGTTGCCGGCCGCGAAGGTGATGTTCTTGACGGTGAGCCGGGGCGTCGCCTGGTTGTCGCAGTGGTCGGTCGTCCACACCTGAGCCCGGTCGCAGGTGTTCTGGTAGAGGATCCGCCGCGCGCCGCCGCCGCTGAGCGTCACCGTGCCGCCGCCGTCGAGGACGAGCGACGGGCTGGTGTTGCGCACCTTCGCGGTCCGGCGCATCCGGATGGTCACCGGCGCGGGCCCGCAGTCGAACGTCACGACGCCACCGCGGGCGACGGCCGAGACCACGGCGGCCGAGGTGCAGCCGGCCGGGGTGCCGGTGCCGACCTGCGCCGCGTGGGCCATGCCCGCGGCCGTCGGAGCCAGTGCGAGAAGGGCCGCGAGGGCCCATGGCCGGAGGAGGGTCACGCGGGGGATCCTACGACCCCGTCGGCGTGAAACCGACGGACGGCGGGATGGAGGATGACGGGATCGAACCGACGACCTCCGCCTTGCAAAGGCGGCGCTCTCCCAGCTGAGCTAATCCCCCGGGCCGCCCTAAGGTAGCATCGCCGCCCCGGCAACCCCCCTCCCGCGAGGCTCCCGTGAGCACCTCCCCCACCGGCGATCCGTTCGGCCCCGTCTACCGGCTGATGGACGAGATATGGGGGGCTCACCTGGAGATGGCCGAGCTGATGCAGGGCTACAAGGCGCTGGTGGAGGACCTGGAGGAGGGCCGGGACCCGGACAAGCTGCGGCTGGCGCGCAGCCTGCCCGGCGCGCGCTACAGCGTGGCGACGACGTTCGTGCGCGAGCACTGGCTCAAGGTCGAGGCCGAGCTCACGCGCCTCTTCCCCGAGGATCAGCCCTCGCCGTAGAGGTCGCGCAGGGCGGGGCCGAGCTCCGGGTGGACGAAGGCGTAGCCCGAGGCGAGGGTCGCGCGCGGGGCCACCCGCTGGCCGTCGAGGGCGAGCGTCGCCATCTCGCCCATCGCCAGGCGCAGGGCGAGGGCGGGCGTGGGCAGGCTGCTGGGGCGCCCGAGCACCTCGCCGAGGGCGCGGACGAAGTCGCGCTGGCGCACCGCGTCGGGGGCCGCCGCGTTCAGCGCGCCGTTGACCGCGTCGTGGTCGAGGGCGTGGAGGATGATCCCCACCTCGTCGTCGATGTGGATCCAGGAGAGCCACTGCCTGCCGCCGCCGATCGGGCCGCCGGCGAAGGCCTTGACCGGCCGCGCCATGGGCGGCAGCGCGCCGCCCTCCAGCGACAGGACGATGCCCGTCCGGATCACGACGACGCGCACGCCGAACTCGTGGGCCCGCGCGGCCTCGCGCTCCCACGCCAGCGCGGTCCCGGCCAGGAAGTCGTCGCCGGGGGGATCGGTCTCGTCCACCTCGTCGTCGGTGGTCCCGTAGTAGCCCACCGCCGATCCGCTCACCAGCACCCGCGGGGCGCCGTCGCGGGCGAGGGCGTCAACGATGAGGCGCGTGGTGCGGATCCGGCTGTCGCGGATGAGCTCCTTGCGCTCGTCGCTCCAGCGCGGTCCGGCGAGCGGGGCGCCGGCCAGGTTGACCACCGCGTCCACGCCGTCGAGCGCGTCGGACGGCAGCGGCCCCTCGGCCGGATCCCAGCGGACGTCGTGCGCCCCGGCGATGCCGGACGCGCCCCCGCGCGTGAGCGCGAGGACGCCGTCGCCGCGGGCGATCAGCGCGGCGCCCAGGGCGCGGCCGATCAGGCCGCTCGCTCCGACCAGGGCAACCCTCACCGCGCGCTCACGATCGCGCGCCGCCCCCGCGTGAGATCGGCTGCCGGTCCGCGCGCGCCAGGGCCAGCAGGTCCCCGGCGGAGATGCCCGGAGCCGGGGCCGCCCGGCCCATCAGGGCCGCGCCCATCCCCTCGGATCGCAGCCGCATGCGCAGGCGGGCGAGGGCGGGCTCCGAGTTGGGGCCGTCCACGTCCACCAGGATGAGGATCACGCCACCCTCGCCGTCGGGCCACAGCCCGTCCGTGTCGCGGACGGTGTGGCGGACGATCGACGTGAACCGGGCCGCCCGCTCGGGCGTCGCGGCCGGCAGCTGCAGCGCGATCAACGTCAGCGGCCGGCGCAGCCGGCGCACGGTGTCGAGGGCCTGCTCCAGCGAGCGCCGCACACCCTCCGGGTCGGCCGGACCGGGCGCGGCCAGCGTGGGGCCGAAGGGCCGGGGCGTGGGATCCCGCGCGTCTCCGCGTCGCCGACCTGGGCCGAGTATCGCCATGGCGCAGCTTAGCCCTATGCATCGGACGAGACGTCCGGGGGCTCTCCGTGCCCGTACGCGCGGGAGGCGTCGGGGTGGCGGGCCATGGCGGCCTCGATCGCCGCGTCCTCGTCGGGCGACAGCGGGCGGCCGGCGAGGGCCGCGTTGCGCGTCGCCTGGTCGGCGTCGCGGGCGCCGATGATCGCGGCGGTGACCTCGGGGCGCCGCAGCACCCACGCCACGGCGAGCTCGGCCACGCCGCCGGCGCGGCCGGCCTCGCGGGCGATCTCCTCCAGCTCGCCCACAAGGGCGATGCGGTCGGCGAAGGCGTCGTCGGCGAAGAGCTCGCTCTGCGCGCGCCAGTCGTCCGGGCCGAAGGTGGTCTCGGCGGTCATCTTCCCGGTCAGCAGACCATGGGCCAGCGGCCCGTAGGCGATCACGCCGACCCCGTGCGCGCCGCACCACGGCAGCTCGCCGGCCTCGATGTCGCGGCGCATGAGGTGGTAGCCGGGCTGGAACGAGTCGATCTGCCCCACCGCCCCGGCCGCCTCGAGGTCGGGCAGGTGGTAGTTCGAGACGCCGATCGCCCGCACCTTGCCCGCGTCGCGCAGCTCCTGGAGCGCGCTGATCGTCTCCTCGGCGGGCACGCCGGCCACCGGCCAGTGGACCTGGTAGAGGTCGATGACGTCCAGACCGAGGGCCTCCAGGCTGCGGTCGCACGACATGTGCAGGTAGTCGGCCGAGGCCTCCCGCCAGATGCGCAGCGGAGGGGGGTCGAGCTGCCAGGCCACCCCGCCCTTGGTGGCGACGATCACCTCGTCGCGGCGGTCGCGCACGGCCTGGCCGACGATCCGCTCGGCCCGCCCCTGGCCGTAGATGTCGGCCGTGTCGATCCAGTTGACGCCGGCGTCGATGGCCGCGTGGCACGCGGCGAGCGAGGCCGCGTCGTCGGCGCCGCCCCACCGGCCCCCGAACACCCAGGTGCCGAGCCCGATGACGGACAACTCCAGGTCGGTCCCGCCCAGCTGTCGCCGCTCCATGTCACGTCCCCCTGAGGCGACTACTGCGGCGTCAGCGCCACCAGCAGCCCACCGTCTTCGTCGTATGCCGGGAAGAAATCGACCATCGCCGGAAGGTCCTCGTCCGAGCCGTTGAAGCGATACGTGCACGGCACCTCGAGCACCCGGACGCCCCACTCGATGCTGCGCGCCGCGGGGTCGCCGTCCGGGAAGCCCGCCAGACCCAGCCGCTCGATGACGTGGTTGCCGATCAGGTCACCCTCGTCGTAGCCGGTCACCGCGAACGACGCGTGCCCCGCCACCAGGATCCGCTGCTCCTTGTCGCACACGATGAGCGCCGTCTTGGGGCTGGCGTAGTAGTCCTCGAGGAGCTCGAAGGCGAAGCCGAAGCCGCAGCGCGAGCACCCCCGCGGCTGGTGGCGCACGTTGCGCTCGCTGCTGCTCTCGCGATAGGCGCAGCGCGGACAGAGGAAGACGGGCACGGATTCATCGTAGCGACCGTCCGCACCGATCAAGACGGCTCGGGCGGATGCCGAAAATGGGCATGTAGGGATTTAATCCGACCACAGAATGGATTCTCGTGATCTCGGGCAACTCTCGCCCGAGGGGTCGGCATGGATGCCGTATAGCCGGGGCCCTCGTCGCTGCAACCACCCTCGCCGTGCTCGCGGGGCTGGCCGCACCATCATTCGCCGCCATGTCGCCGTCGCTCGAGACGCGCGTCGATGCGGCCTCCCCCGCCGACCGGATCGCGGTCATCGCGACGCTGCGCCGCCAGGTGGACGGCGAGGACTTCGACGGCCACCCCCAGGCGCTGCTGCGCGCCCTGCGGAGCACCGCCGCGCGGACCCAGGCCGACGTGGTCGACGACATCGACCATCCGGTGAAGCGCTTCTGGCTGGTCAACGCGATCGCCTTCTCGGGCACGCCCGACGAGATCCGCGAGGTCGCGGCCGATCCGGCCGTGGCGGAGGTCGACGCCGACGTCGAGGTGCGCGTCGCCGACAGCGCGCGGACGGCCGCCGTGACCCCGTTCCCGGACGCCGGGACCGGCGACTGGGGGCTCGCCGCGATCCGCGTCCCCTCGGTGTGGAGCGCCTACGGCCTGCGCGGGGCCGGGATCACCATCGGGACCATCGACACCGGCGTCAACGCCGGGCACCCGGACCTCGCCGGCAAGATCTCCGCCTGGCGCGACTTCGTCAGCGGCAGCCCGACGCCGGTCGACGACAACGGCCACGGGACCCACACCGCGGGGACGATGGTGGGCGGCAGCGCCGGCGGCGCCGCGATCGGCGTGGCCCCGGACGCCCACCTGATCGTGGCGCGCGCGATGGGCGCCGACGGCGTCGGCCCCGGCAGCGCCCTGCTGGCGGCCGCCGAGTGGATGACCGACCCGGACGGCGACCCCGCGACCGCGGACCAGCCGAGCGTCGTCAGCAACTCGTGGTCGGCCTCGACCGCCAACGACACGTGGTTCCGGCCGATGATCCGCCGCTGGCTGGACCTCGGCATGGTGCCGATCTTCGCCGCCGGCAACGCCGGCCCGGCGGCCGGCTCGGTGGGCAGCCCCGCCGGCTACCCCGAGGCGGTCGCCGTGGGCGCCGTGGACAACGGCGACGGCGTCCCGAGCTTCTCCGGCCGCGGCCCCGTGGTGTGGCAGAACACCGACGGGCTCGGCCCCGAGGCCGGGTCGGTCCTCGCGAAGCCCGACCTCGCGGCCCCGGGCGTGGGCATCACCTCGAGCACCGGCTCGGGCTACCTCTCCTACTCCGGCACCTCCATGGCCGCGCCGCACGTCGCCGGCGTCGCCGCGCTGATCCGGCAGGCCAACCCCGCGCTGAGCGCCCAGGGCGTCGCGGACATCCTGCGGATGTCGGCCGACGACATCGGCACCCCCGGCGTCGATCCCTCCTCGGGCTACGGCCGGCTCGACGCCCTGCGGGCGATCGAGGCCGCGGTCGGCCCGGCGCCCGACACGCGCTTCGTCACCACGCCCTCCGCCGTCACCAACGCCCGCGTCCTCGGCTACACGGTCGCCGTGACGGGCGGCACGGCGGTGCGCACGCGCGTGGACGGCGGCGCCTGGAGCCCGCCCACCGCCTCGATGGCCCTCTCGCTGGAGGTGCCCGAGGGGCGGCACGTGGTCGAGGCGCAGGCGGTCGACGACGTCGGCGTGCTCGACCCCACCCCGGCGCGCCACACCGTGACGGTGGACCGCACCGGCCCCCGGATCGCCATCCGCCTGAACCGCTCCGGCACCACGATGACCTTCCGCAGCACCGTCAGGGACACGCTGAGCGGCACGATCCGCGGCACGATCCGCTGGAGCTTCGGCGACGGCCAGCTCTCGCGGGGGGCGTCCGTGAAGCGGCGCTTCGCCGAGGGCGGCAGGCGCCGGGTGGTGCTGACCGCGCGCGACGCCGCCGGCAACGAGAGCTACGCGGCGCGCCTGTTCGCCCCTCGGGCCGCGAGCGCCGTGCGCGCCCTCAAGGTGCCGAGCGCGGCGTCGCGGCGGGGCGACGGCGTGACCATCGCCGGGCGGCTGGTGCGGCCGGCGACCGTGCGCGTGACCCTCCGGCGGGTGACCGGCGGCGCGGTGGCGACGTCCACCGGGCTGGCCGCCAGCTTCGCGGCCCCGCGGCTGAGCCGGCCGGTGCGGCGCGCGGCCGTCGTGGCGCCGCGGGCCGACGGCTTCCGCGCCCGGGTGCCGGTGAGCGGCCTGCGCCCGGGCCTCTACCGCCTCGAGGTGAGCGCCTCCGAGCGCGGCACCAGCCTGGGCAGGCTGCACATCTCCCGCAGGATCGAAATCCGGTAGAGAGGTCAGGCGGCCGTCAGATCCCGGCCGCCCGGACCTCTAACCTTCCCGACTCGTGACACTGCTCGAGGCCATCGTCCTCGGGATCACGCAGGGACTCACCGAGTTCCTCCCGATCTCGAGCTCCGGACACCTGAGGATCATCCCCGCCTTCGCCGGTTGGGAGGACCCCGGAGCCCTCTTCACGGCGGTGATCCAGCTCGGGACGATGGCCGCGGTCGTCATCTACTTCTGGCGCGACCTGGTGACCATCGCGTCCACCTGGCTGCGCAGCCTGCGCCGGCCGGAGCTGCGCGGCGAGCTCGACGCGCGGATGGGGTGGTACCTGATCATCGCCACGATCCCGATCGGGCTCGTGGGGCTCGCGTTCAAGGACCAGATCGAGACCGGCGCCCGCAACCTCTACCTGATCGGGACCTTCCTGATCGTGGCCGGGATCATCCTGGCGGCCGCCGACCGGCTGGGGCGCAAGGTCCGCGAGCTCGAATCGGTGGGCCGCGTGGACGCGATCTGGATCGGCATCGCCCAGGCCTTCGCCCTCATCCCGGGCACGTCGCGGTCGGGCGCCACGATCACGGCGGGCCTCTTCCTGGGCATGAAGCGCGAGGCGGCCGCGCGCTTCTCGTTCCTGCTCTCCATCCCGGCCGTCGTGCTGAGCGGCCTCTTCGGCCTCACCGAGCTGGCCTCGGGCGACTCGGTCAGCTACACGGACCTCACCGTGGCCACGGTCTTCGCCTTCATCTTCGGCTACCTCTCGATCGCGTTCCTGCTGCGCTACCTGGCGACACCACTCGATGATGATCTTCGTCTACTACCGGCTCGTGCTCGGCGTCCTGGTCATCGCCCTCGCCGCCGCCGGGACGATCAACTAGAGCTCGACGACCTCGAACTCGCGGCTCAGATCGACCAGCTCGAGGACGCGGGTCACGGCCGCCGAGGGTGCGGCCAGGCCGAACGCGCGCCCGGCGCCGGCCGCGGCGGTGCGCGCCTCGAGCAGCGCGCGCAGGCCGGTGGAGTCCATGAAATCGACGGCCGAGAGATCGATCACGATCGGGCTCGTGCCCTCGACGGGGCAGCGCCTCCAGCAGGCGGGGCGCGCCCATGATGTCCAGCTCGCCCTCGGCGACGATCACGACCCGCTCGGGGCCGTCCTCCGCGCGCACGCGGAAGGTGGAGACGGGCTCGCTGGGCATCGCCGGCGAGAGTATCAGGGGTGCCCTCCCCCTCGGTATGGGATCGCGGAGGGCGATTGGCGGGCGCCGCGATCGGGCACAATGGTGCGTCGAAGCGCCTCATGACGCCCACCAGGAGCCGGATGCCCACGGGACCAACACTCGACGCCGCGGCGCGCGAGCGGCTGATCGTCGAGCACCTGCCACTGGTGCGGGCGCTGGCCCGGCGCTACGCCAACCGCGGCGAGCCGCTCGACGACCTCGTCCAGGTGGGGACGATCGGGTTGATCAAGGCGATCGACCGCTTCGACCCGAGCCGGGGCAACAAGCTCGCGAGCTTCGCCACCCCCACGATCCTGGGCGAGATCCGGCGCCACTTCCGCGACCGCTCGTGGACCGTCCGGGTGCCGCGCGGCATCCAGGAGGCGCGCGCGCAGATCACCCAGGCCGTCGCCGACCTGTCGGCCGAGAACGGCCGCAGCCCGACGGTCAACGAGATCGCCGAGTGGGCCGACCTCTCGGCGGACGAGGTCCTGGACGCGCTCGCCGCGGGGAGCGCGCAGCGTCCCGCCCAGCTGGCCTCGCCCGGCAGCGAGGGCGACGAGGACGGCGGCATCGCGGTGGGCCTCGACGACCCGGGGTTCGAGCAGGCCGAGGCCCGCGCGATGCTCTCGGACGGCCTCGCCTCCCTCCCGGCGCGCGAGCGGGTGATCCTCCACCTCCGGTTCGAGGAGGGGCTCACCCAGTCGGAGATCGCATCGCGCGTCGGCATCTCGCAGATGCACGTCTCGCGCCTCATCCGGCGGGCCCTGGAATCCCTCCGCGAGAGCGCGGAGGAGTCGTGAGCCGGGTTTCGTACCCGCTCCGGACGGGAAACCGGCGTGCACCACGCACGATGGGCCGCGCCGTGGGCGGCCCGGACCGGAGGGTAGAGTGCGAGTCGGGGAAGCGATCGATGCACGCCGACAACGGGGCAGGGTCACCGTCGTGAACGTCGAGGATTCCGACGTGGAGTTGGTCCTGCCGGCCGACCCCGAGAGCATCGCTCTCGCCCGCCAGATGGTGCGCGGGATCGTCGACGCGCTGGGCTGGGGCGACGAGAGCCGGACGGACATCTCGATCGCCGTGACCGAGGCGTGCACGAACTCGGTGCTCCACGCGTACCCCGACGGCGGAGGCGAGTACGAGGTCCACGCCTGGGCCGAGCCGGAGCGACTGGTCGTGGCGGTCCGCGATCGCGGGCGCGGCATCACGCCCACCGTCACCTCGCCGGCCGCCGGCCTCGGGCTGGGCCTCCCGCTGATCCTCGCCATCGGGGACGAGGTGGCGTTCACCCACGACGACGGGGTCACCGAGGTGCGCATGACGTTCTCGCCCGAGTCGCACCGGGACGGCGGCGAGTGAGCGGAGCCCCCGCCGCCCGCCTGCGGGTGCGGCGGTCCGAACTGGGCGAGCCGGTGCTCGAGCGCCTGGTGATGGCCCTGGCCGCCCGCATCGACCTCCCGATCGACCGGATCACCGACGCCCAGCTCGTCGTGGAGACGCTCGTCGAGAGCATGTCGCGGCGCGGCACCGACGGCGTGCTGGACGTCGCGCTCGCGGCCGGGCCGGACGGAGTGGACCTCTCGGTGGGCCCGTTGCCGGCGGGCGGGGCGGCCCAGGTCGTGGCCGACAGCGCCGTCCCCGGTGTGGGCGTCGTGCTCGACCGGCTGGTTGACCGGTGGGAGGTCGAGACCCTGGACTCCGGCGACGAGGCGCTTCGCCTGACGATCGGTCGCCGGCGCCGCGGCCCTCGCGCTGACCGCGCCGGCATGAGGAGGAAGGTCGTCGCCCTCGGGGTGGTGGCGGCCGTGGTCGCGTTCCTGCGGCGGGAGCTGAGCCGCACGGCCCCGGCTCCCGCACCGCTCGCCGCCGCACCGCCCGCCGCCGGCCACCCGTGGCGCCCGCCGCCTCATCGCGAGCCTCCCGCCGCACCGGCGGCGCCCGCGCTCCGCACCGGCGTGCGGGGCGTCATCGACACCGTGATCGCGGCGGTCCGGGCCGGCCTGGCGCTGGGCATCACGGACATCGCGGCGACGCTCGCCTACTACGGCTTCCTGGCCGTGCCCGCGATCGCGCTGGTGGCCGTCGGCGTCTTCGGCGTCAGCGGCAGCCCCGGCACGGCCCAGGACGCGGTCGATGTCCTCGACGAGGGGGTGGTGCCGGACGAGGCCGTCAACCTGATCCGGGACACCCTCACCCGCGTGACCGCGTCCAGCGAGCAGAGCGCGGGCCTGGCCCTGGTCGGTCTCGTGCTGGCGCTCTGGACCGTGAGCGGGGCGATGCAGGCCCTGATGCGCGGGCTCAACCGCATCCACGGGTGCCGGGAGACGCGCTCCTTCGCGCGCCTGCGCGCCACCGCGGTGGGGCTCTTCGCCTGGATCCTCGTGGCGATCGTCGTGTCCTTCGGCCTGCTGGTGTTCGGCACCCCTCTGGCGGAGAGCCTCGGCGACCAGCTGGGGCAGGCCGGACCTGGTCTCCACCCTGTGGTGGGCGCTGCGCTGGCCGATCGTGGGCGGGGCCCTCTTCGTGGCGATCGCCGGGGTCCTGCGCCTGGGACCGGCCGAGCAGACGGCCCCGGTCAAGGGCCAGGCCATCGGGGCGGGCGTCGCGGTGCTCATCTGGGTCGTCGCGTCGGCCGGATTCGGCGTCTACGTGTCGCGCTTCGGCTCGTACGGCGCGGCGTGGGGCTCGCTGTCGGCCGTCATCGTGATGCTCACCTGGCTCTGGCTCACCAGCCTGGCGCTGCTCCTGGGGGCCCAGCTGGAGGTCGAGGTCGGTCGCCGGGCGCGCTAGCGTGCCCGGCGTGATCGCGACGTGAGCCCGGCAACGCCCTCCGGGGGCCCCCGCCCACCCTGGTCGCGCACCCAGAAGCCCGTCCCGCGCCTGGTGGTGAGGCCGCTCCAGGACTTCCTGCGCCTGGAGGCCGCGGGCGGCCTCGTGCTGCTGGCGGCGACGATCGTGGCCCTCGTGTGGGCCAACGTGGCGACGTCGTCCTACACCGACCTCTGGAGCACGGAGCTGACCCTGCGGGTCGGCGACCACGTCATCGACGAGACCCTCCAGGACGTCGTCAACGACGGCCTGATGGCCATCTTCTTCCTCGTCGTCGGCCTGGAGGTCAAGCGCGAGCTGGTCGTGGGCGAGCTCTCCAACCGGCGGGCGGCGCTGCTGCCGTTCTTCGCCGCCCTCGGGGGCATGGTGCTCCCGGCCGCCATCTACCTGGCGGTGATGGGCGGCGACTCCGGCTCGCGCGGCTGGGGGATCCCGATGGCGACCGACGTGGCCTTCGCGCTGGGCGCCCTGGCGCTGCTGTCGCGGCGCGTCCCGACCGCGCTCGTCGCCTTCCTGCTGGGCGTGGCGGTCATCGACGACATCGGCGCCATCCTGGTGGTGGCCTTCTACTACACCGAGACGATCTCCCTCGTCTGGCTGGCGGCGGCCCTCGTCGGGCTCGCGGCGATCCTCGTGCTCCAGCGCATGCAGGTGCGCGACATGGCCGTCTACATCGTGCTCGGCATCGCGGTCTGGTTCGCCACCTTCGAGTCCGGGGTCCACGCCACGATCGCCGGCGTCGCACTGGGCCTGGTGACGCCGGTGCGGCCCTTCCAGAAGCCGGCCGCCGTCAGCGCCGAGGCGGTCCGGATCGCCGCCGCCACCGATGACCACCCCGACGATCCGGACGCCGACGCCGCCCAGTGGCGGCGGCTGGCCTGGCTCTCGCGCGAGGCGATCTCGCCCCTGACGCGCGTCGAGCACGGGCTGCACCAGTGGTCGAGCTTCGTGGTGCTGCCGATCTTCGCCCTGGCCAACGCCGGGATCGTGCTCGACTCCGCGTCGATCGACGCGGCGCGGGACACGCCGGTCACGGCCGCGGTCGCCCTCGGCCTGGTCGTGGGCAAGACGCTCGGGCTGACGCTCGGGGTGTTCATCGCGGTGACGCTGGGGCTGAGCAGCCTGCCGCGCGGGGTCACCTGGAGCCACATCGTGGGGATCGGCGCCCTCGCCGGGATCGGGTTCACCGTCTCGCTGTTCATCACGGAGCTGGCCTTCACCGATCCGGGCACGATCGCGGCCTCGAAGATCGGCATCCTCGCCGGGTCGATCGTGGCGGCCGCCCTCGGCACGGTCCTGCTCCTCGTGGCGTGGAGGCGGGCCGGGAAGCGCCCGGCCTAGGCGTCAGCCGCCCAGGCGGGCGCCGTTCTGGTCGTCCACCGCCCGCGTGAAGCTCTCGTAGCTCGGCTTCTTCGAGAGGTCCTCGCGCAGCAGCCCGGCCGGCCAGTTGGCGTTGTCCTGGAGGTTGAACCAGACCACCGCCTTCACCCGGTCGGTGCGCAGCTGCGGCAGCGAGTAGATCTGCGACAGGTACTCGGCCTGCTGCTGCTCGGTCACCTTGGTGTCGCGGTACTGCGTGGCGGCGGTCGTGTAGCCGGCCTCGGTGATGTAGAGCGGCAGCCCGGGCTTCCAGGTGTCGAGCTCGTCCAGCAGCCGCCCGATCGTGGCCCAGCTCGGGACCACCGTGGTGTCGGCGAGCGGCGGGGCCGCCGGATAGACGTGCTGGGAGTAGGCGTCGAGCGGGATGTCGCGGTCGCGCAGGCCCTTCAGCCAGTCCGTGGCGCCGATGCCCGAGGGGCTGGTGCTGCTGCGCGGCCCGCCGACCCCGACGATGACCACCGCCTCCGAGTTGGCCTTCTTGATCGCCGGATAGGCCGCCCGGTCCATCGCGGCGTAGGCGTCCAGGGAGACCGGGCGGCCGTTCTCGAACTGGGGCGCGAGGAAGGCCGACAGGTTGGGCTCGTTCCAGATCTCGAAGTGGCGCACCTCCGGCAGCTTCTCGCCGCCGGGCGAGGTGAAGGTGCCCGAGTAGCGCGTCGCGAGCGCGGCCATGAACTCGCCGTAGGCCGCCGGGTCGGGGGTGGCGGTGTTGACGCGGCCGGGCGACGGCGGGTCCGCGCTCGCCCAGGTGGGGGTGTTGTAGACCGACACGATCGGGGTGATGTCGCGCTTGGCGAGACCGAGCATGATCAGGTCGGCCCGCGAGAAGTCGTAGGTGGGGTCGGCGGGGTTCGTGGGGTCGGCCGGCTTCGAGGGGGCGATGTCGCCCCAGAACAGGTCGACCCGGGTCGTGGTGGTGCCGGTGGCGGCGAGCAGGTCCAGGCGCGCCGGGATGGTGTCGATCGGGTCCACCGGCAGGTGGTCGTCCTGCACGGCGGCGACGGCTCCGATCGGGGGCGTGTCGTCACCCCCCGACAGGACCACCGCGCCCGCGACGACGGCGATCACCGCCGCCAGCGCGACCAGCCCGATCACCACGCGCCCGCGTCGCCCCATCTCCCCCTCCGACTCGAATGGCCCGAGAAACCCTAGGCGAAAGCGCCGGCATCACCCGGCCGCCCGGGCATGCCGGGTCAGAGACCGGCGCGCGCCGCCGCGGGGTCGACCGCGTCCGGCCACGGCAGGTGCGCCGGGTCGGGATCGCCGGGGATCCGGTAGCTCCACGCGGGATTGCCGAGGGAGCCTCCGGCCCACGCGTGGACGGCCCCGACGAAGCGGGCCAGGTCCATCGGCCCGTCGAGGACGCTGGGGGCCATCACGTCCGCCGAGAAGGCCAGCACCCGCCCGGCGCCCACCCGGCGCAGGATGGCGGCCGGCGCGCCGTCGAGGAAGCGCGCCACGACGCTCGGCGTCGGCCGGCACCGCGGCGAAGGCCCGCGGGTCGGCCGAGTCGACGGGGAGGTCGAGGAGGTCGTCCGGCACGCCGGCGCCGAGGGCCCCGGGCGCGACCTCGAGGATCGATCCCCGGCGGGGCGGACCCAGCGGCGCGCCGATGAGGGTGTCGCGCACCCCCGCCAGCGACGGGCCGCGCGCGCCGGCGGGGGTCGCGGTGAAGGCGTCGGGGTCGGTGACGATCAGCGTCCCGCCCGCGCGCACCCAGTCCACGATCCGCTGGGCGAAGGTGGCGTCGAGGACGGCGCCGCGCGGCATCCAGATGGTCCGCGCCGCCGCGAGCCGGGCGGGCTCGCGCACCAGGCGCGCGTCCGAGTCGAAGCTGAAGGACGCGCCCTCGAGCTCGCCGAGGAGCGAGTAGGTGGTGTAGATCGCGTCGCCGCTGGTGCGGTAGCGCGGGTCGCCGACCCGGTCCGGCTGCGCCTGCCCCTCGCTCGTCGTGGAGTAGAGGACGAGCTGGCCGGGGTCGGTCGGCGGCGCCGGCAGCCGCGTGCCGCGCAGGCTGCGCGCGATGTCGAGCATCGTCTGGTAGAAGCGCGGCCGGGTGAAGCGCGGGTTGTCCGACGCGAAGAAGCTGATGTCGGTGGCGCCCGCGCGCAGCGCCTGGGCCGTCCAGGTCCACAGGTCGCTCGCGGTGGGCGTGTAGCGCGAGTAGTTGAAGCCCTGAACCACGATGCGCGTGCGCGTGCCCGTGAGGTCGGACATGAGCTTCGCCCCGAAGCCCGGGTTGTAGCGACCGCGCCCCACGCGGTCGCGCTCCGGGTAGCTCACGTAGGGGTCGGCCTCGACGACGTCCGCGAACTCCGCCAGGCGCGTGTAGTCCCACGGGATGAAGCCGTCGATGAACCCGTAGTCGTTGGGGTTGATCACGGCGGCGGGGTCGAGCCGCCGGATGAGCCGGGCCTGCTCGGCCTTCATGGCGAAGAAGCGCTCCCCCGCGTAGCGCGACCAGGCGCTCCAGCGCAGGCGCTCGGCGAGGCTCGAGCTGCGCCGGGCGACCGGATCGGGCAGGGCGTAGCCGGTGGCGCGCCGGAAGTCGGCCGCGAGCTTCCTGCCGAATGGCGTGCGCCGGGCCTTGCCGCGGGGCAGCACCACGAACGGCTCGTCGCTGCCGGTGTAGAAGTTGACGTACGGGCGGTTGCGCACCGTCGGCACGATCCGGCGGATCTCGCGCAGCGCCGCGCTGCGGTAGGCCGGGTCGAGCAGCGACAGGCGGCGCGCCCAGGCCAGGGTGGTGGGGTCCGACACGACCGCCGCGCTTGGAGTTGAGCGCGTTGCGGGCCGCCCACACCTCGACGGCGACGTCCCACCTCAGGCCGGTCGCCGTGTACTTGGCGAGGAAGTTGGAGGGCGTCCGCCAGCCGGTGGTCTCCTTGGGGGAGAGCGGCAGCGGCGGGAAGGGCAGGGCGCTGACGCCGCTGAACCAGAGCCCGTTCGCCCCGGCGGTCGTGAGGATGCCGTTGACGATCTTCGACCAGGCCGCGGGGCGGTACGGGGGCGCCGTCTTCACCCTCCACTGGGGCAGCTGCTCCTGGTTGAGCTCGTGGCTCCAGTCGGAGACGCTGCCCGCCGGGCGGTCGGCGGCGACGGCGGTGCCGGCGCAGAGCCCGCTCGTGACGAGGGCGAGCGCGGCGGCCGCGAGGACGGCGGAGAGGTGACGGGGCACGGGCGCGCCCATCATGCCCGCGGGGCGCCGACCGCTCAAACGCATCCGGTGCGCGAGCGGCCGACGCGGTCCGGGGACGCTAGACCGCGGCCGTGCGGTAGGCCTCGATCAGGATCTCGGCCACCTCGGGGCGGGTGAACTCCACCGGCGGGATCTCACCGCGGTCGAGCATCTCGCGCACCTTGGTGCCCGACAGGAACACCCGCTGCTCCGGGCTCGACGGGGACGTCTTCGTCGTGGCCATCCCGCCGGTGAGGTTGCACCAGAAGGAGTGCTCGAAGAAGAGCGGCTGGATGGCCAGCTCGTCCCGGGTGATGTCGTCGAAGATCCGGTGGGCGTCGTAGGTGCCGTAGTAGCTGCCCACGCCGGCGTGGTCGCGCCCGACGATGAAGTGCGTGCAGCCGTAGTTCTGCCGCAGGATCGCGTGCAGCACGGCCTCGCGCGGCCCGGCGTAGCGCATGGCGGCCGGGAGCACGCCCAGCACGACCCGCTCCGAGGGGTAGTAGCCCTCGATCAGCACCTCGTAGCAGCGCATCCGCACGTCGGCCGGGATGTCGTCGCTCTTGGTCTCGCCCACCAGCGGGTGGAGGAAGAGCCCGTCGACCGTCTCCAGCGCGACCTTGGTGATGTACTCGTGGGCGCGGTGGATCGGGTTGCGCGTCTGGAAGCCGACCACGCTCGCCCATCCGCGCGCGTCGAACTCCTGGCGCGAGGCGAGGGGGTCGAGCAGGAAGGGCACGGCGCCGGGGTCGAGCGGCAGGCGCCCCGCCACCCGGACCGGGCCGGCGAGGGCCGTGGTCCCGTGCGCGTAGAGCGAGGCGACACCGGGGTGGGCCTCCTCGTCGGTGCCGTAGACGAGCTTCGCCTCGCGCACCGGGTCGGTCTCGTAGCGGTCGGTCACCTCGAGCACGCCGAGGAAGCGCCCGCTCTCGTCAACCAGCTCGACCTCGGAGGCCGAGCCGACGCCCTCGAGCTCGTCCGGCTGGACGCCGAGGGTGACCGGGACGGACCAGGCGAGGCCCGACGGGAGGCGCAGGTCGGTGATGACCGACTCGTACGCCGCGCGCCCCATGAAGCCGTCGAGCGGCGACATGGCGCCGACCGCGATCAGGTCCAGGTCCGCCTGCTGGCGCGGCGAGAGGGTGACGCGAGGGCGGTTGCCGCCCGAGTCGAGGGAGTCGTCGAGGCGGTTGACCAGCGTGCCGCCGTGGGGAGCGATCGGGCCCGGGGTCAAATCCCCGCCCCGTCCACGTTGCCCACCATGCTCGGGTCGAGAAGAGTGTCGGCGCGTAGGCCGAGCCGTAGAGTCTCCAGCGGGATCACCTCGTCGGATGGAATGTTGCCCAGGTTCACGTTCGGGCCGAACTTGCGGATGAACCAGACCTGCTGAGACTTCTGAGGAGCCTCGAAGAGCAGGCGGTTCGAATCGATGTGGTGGACCACCTCGTCGATGAGGCCCATGCGGACCTCGCCGTCGGGGCGGAAGATGCCGGCGGTGCCGGTCTCGCGGGCCTCGGTGATGACCTTCCACGCGCCCGCGCGCAGCTCGGCGTCGATCAGCTCGACCCAGCGGTAGGGGGCGATGACGGCCTGCATGTCCTTCGAGCCCACCTCGCTGAGCACCACGAAGTCGTCGGCCAGCGCGTTGATGTGCGCGAGCTTCACGTCGTGGGCGATCGAGATCGTGCCGTCCGAGATCTCGACGTGGCGGAGGCCCAGCTCGCTCACCCAGCGCCGCCACTCGTCCAGCTTCTGCTGGACGAAGCAGACCTCCCAGAAGGTCCCGCCGAGCACCACCGGGATGCCGGCGCTCTCGTAGAGGCGGATCTTCTCGCGCAGGTGGCGGGTGACGTAGGCCGTCCCCCAGCCGAGCTTCACGATGTCGATCGAATCGGCGACCGAGTCGAGCACGCCCTCCACCTCGCGCAGCGGCAGGCCCTTGTCGATGACGTGGGTGATGCCGACCTGGCGGGGCTTGGGGGGGCGGCCGGGGAGCGAGAGGAAGTCGGCGGCCTGGGGCGCGCGGATCACCTCGGGGCCGAGCGTCTCCACGGCGTCGCTCATCGCGACACCTCCGCGGCGCTCAGGCCGGCGCGGCGCCCGTAGACGACCGTGTCGAGCAGCGAGTTGCCCATCAGGCGGTTCGACCCGTGGACCCCGCCGGCGATCTCACCCGCGGCGAAGATCCCCGGCAGCGTGGTCGCGGCGTTGGTGTCGATCGCGAGACCTCCGTTGCGGTAGTGGAGCACGGGGTAGACCAGCACGCGCTCGCGCGTGATGTCGACCCCCGCCTTGAGGTAGCGGTTGTGCACGTACGCGAGCCGCTCGGCCGTGAAGCCGGAGCCGTTCTCCCGGTCGATCGCCGGGGTGTCGAGCCAGACGCCCACGCTGCCGTCCGGGGCCTCCGCGCCGCGCCCCTCCTCCACGGCCGCGACGATCGCGGCGGCCACCACGTCGCGCGGCGCGAGCTCGTCCACGAAGCGCTCGCCGTCGGCGTCGTGGAGCGTGGCGCCGTAGGCCCGCGTGGTCTCGGGAAGGGCGTAGCCGGCCAGGGCCTCGGGCCAGATCGAGCCGGTGGGGTGCTGCTGCCACGAGTCCAGCTCGCGCCCCTGCGGCGCCGAGCTCGAGGGCGAGGCGCAGCACCTCGGGGGTCGCGTCGGGGTGGTTGGTGCTGTGCAGGCCGAGGGCCTCGGCCTCGCCGCGCAGCCCGCCGCCGGCCGCCAGCACCACGGCGCCGGCGTGGATCGTGCGCCGGACGCCGTTGCCGCCCGGCGCGACCACGGCCCGCCAGCCGTCGCCCTCGGGCTCCAGGTCCACGAGGCGGCTGGACTCCCACACCGCGGCCCCGCTCGCGCGCACGGCGGCGCGCATGGCCTTCACCATCTCGGCCCCGGTGCGCTCGCCGGCCTGCAGCAGGCGCTTGCGCGTCGCCCCGCCGCAGCGCAGCAGGCGCAGGCGGCCCTCGTCGCGGGTGAATCCGACCCCCAGCGAGTCGAGCCAGGCGATCGCGTCCGGGCCGCCGTCGGTCAGCTGGCGCACCAGCTCCGGGCGGGCGGCGTGGTGGCCCGCGGCGAAGGTGTCCTCGTAGTGCGACTCGGTCGAGTCGTCATCGCCGATCGCCGCCTGGATGCCGCCCTGCGCCTTGCCGGTGTTGCCGGCCCCGAGCGCGGACTTGGTGGTCACGATCACGTCGGCGCCGGCCCGCGTGGCGCTCAGGACCGCCGACATCCCGGCTCCGCCGGAGCCGACAACCAGGACGTCGGCACGGGCGTCGGAGAGGCTCGTCACGTGTCGATGCTAACGGAGCCCCGAACCTGCTTCCAATCTCATCGGTTCCATCAGGATTCGCTATGGGTCGCGCTGGCGCCGAGCGCCTCGCCCGCGAACTCGAGAAAGGTGGTGGTGACCCGCTTCGGGGTCCGCCCCGCGTGGCGCACGGCGAAGAAGTGGCGCTCGAGCCCCGACCCCTCCAGGCGCAGGGCGACCAGCGTCCCGTCCGCCACCTCGCGCTCCACGGCGAGACTCGAGATGACCGTGATGCCGAATCCGTCGAGCACCGCCGCCTTCACGGACTGCTGCAGGCCGAGCTCCATCGCGACGTTGAGGTCGCGGTCGCGCAGGCCGCTCTCGCGGATCGCCGCCTCCACGACCGAGCGCACGCCCGAGCCCTCCTGCTGGATCAGCATGGGCTCCGCGACGAGCTCCTCCAGGGTCACCGAGGTCCGGTCCGCGAGGTGGTGGGCGGGGGACACGATCGCGACCAGCTCGTCCCTCACGAAGGGCTCGAACACCAGGCCGCGCTGGGCGCGCGCCGCGCCCACGATGCCCAGCTCGAGCTCGTCGTCGAGCACCCGCTCGCAGACGGTCTGGGTGTCGCTGACCTGCAGGCTCACGCGCACGTCGGGGTAGGCGGCGTGGAACGACCCGAGCAGGCGCGGAAGCAGCACCTCGCCGGGACCGGTCGAGGAGCCCAGCACGAGCCGGCCGGACACCTTGGTGCCGATCTCCCCCACGTCGCGCTCGAGCTCGGCGGCGAGCCCGATCATGCGGCGGGCCCCGCGATAGACCACCTCGCCGGCCTCGGTGACCGACACCCGGCGTCCGCTGCGGTCGAGCAGCCGGTGCCCCAGGCTCTCCTCCAGCGCGCGGATCTGGAAGGACACCGCGGGCTGCGAGATCTCCAGTTCCTCGGCCGCCTGGGAGAAGGATCCCTTGTCCACGACGGTGCGGAAGGTGATCAGCTGGCGGAGGTCCACCCCGTGATCCTAGTGGCCCCCGGGCCTCGGCGGGGTATCGAAGCCGCGCCATCGCGCTCTCTCCACCCCGTCGTGGGGAGCCTCGTACGACCGCGCGGCCGGGGTTGCGGGCGCTGGTTACTCTCGGTAACCTACGCACTGGTTACTCGTGGTAACCGCACCTCGATCCCGTAGGAGCACCTGATGAATCAGGATGAGCGCACGTCCGTTCTGCCCGTTCTGCCCCTCGACGACGCGGTCGTCCTGCCGGGCACCAGCGTCACGTTCCCCGTCACCTCGGACGAGCAGGCCGAGGCCCTGGACGGCGCCGTGGAGGGACGCATCCTCCTCGTCCCGCGCATCGACGGCCGCTTCGGGTCGTTCGGCGTCGTGGCGAGCGTCGTGGGCGAGGTGACCCTTCCGGACGGCACGCGCGGCATCGCCGTGGAGGCGCTCCACCGCGCCGAGCTCGGCCCCGCCGTGAGCGCCGAGGCCGGTCTACGGGTGAGCGCGTACGAGCGCCCCGACCCGGTCGATGCCGGGCCCGAGGCGGCCGCGCTCGCCCGCGAGTACCGCGCGGTGGTCGAGGAGGTCGCGGCGCTGCGCGGCGACCGGGCCCAGGTGGCCCGCTTCCTCGCCGGCATCGCCCACCCGGGACGGCTGGCCGACACCACCGGCTACGCGCCGGAGGTCCCCCTGACGACCAAGATCGGCCTCCTGGAGACGGTCGACATCGCCGACCGCCTGCGCATGGCCATCGACGCCCAGCGCGAGCGCCTGGCGGACGCCGGCCTGCGCCAGCGGATCCGCGAGGACGTCAGCGAGAACCTGGACAAGACCCAGCGCGAGATGCTGCTGCGCCGCCAGCTGGCGGCCATCCGCAAGGAGCTCGGCGAGGACGACGAGTCCGGCGACGACTGGGCCACCCGCATCGCCGAGTCCGGCATGCCCGAGGCCGCGCGGGTGGAGGCCGAGCGCGAGCTCGGACGCCTGGAGCGCCAGCCCGACGGCGCCGAGGCGGGGATGATCCGCACCTACCTGGAGTGGATGGTCTCGCTGCCCTGGGACTCGCGCTCGGACGAGCGGCTGGACGTGGCCGAGGCCCGCGAGGTCCTCGACGCGGACCACGCCGGGCTGGAGACCGTCAAGGAGCGCATCCTCGAGTACCTGGCCGTGCGCCGCCTGCGCCGCGAGCGCGGCATGGACGAGGGCAAGAGCGGGGTCATCCTGACCCTGGTCGGCCCCCCCGGCACCGGCAAGACGTCGCTCGGCCAGTCCGTGGCCCGCGCCCTCGGGCGCGAGTTCGCGCGCATCAGCCTGGGCGGCATCCGCGACGAGGCGGAGATCCGCGGCCACCGCCGCACCTACGTCGGCGCGCTGCCGGGGCGGCTGGTCCGCGCCCTGCGCGAGGCGGGCACGCTCAACCCGGTCGTGATGCTCGACGAGATCGACAAGGTCGGCAACGACTGGCGCGGCGACCCGTCGTCGGCCCTCCTCGAGGTGCTCGACCCGGCCCAGAATCACAGCTTCCGCGACCACTACCTGGACGTCGAGCTCGACCTCTCCGAGGTCCTGTTCATCGCCACCGCCAACGTCGTCGACACGATCCCCGGGCCGCTGCTCGACCGCATGGAGGTCATCGCCCTGGACGGCTACACCGAGCACGAGAAGCTGGCGATCGCCCGCGGATACCTCGTGCCCCGGCAGGTGGAGCGCAACGGACTGCGCGAGGACGAGGTCGCGATCAGCGACGAGGCCCTCGGCGCCGTCATCGCCGACTACACCCGCGAGGCGGGCGTGCGCGGCCTGGAGCGGCAGATCGGCAAGCTGCTCCGCAAGACGGCGCGCAGCGTGGCCGAGGGGGCGCAGACGCCCATCAGCATCGCTGAGACGGACCTCGACGAGGCGCTCGGACAGCCACGCTTCCACCACGAGGCGGCGGAGCGCACGGCCACGCCGGGCGTCGCCACCGGCCTCGCGGTCACCGGCACGGGCGGCGACGTCCTCTTCATCGAGGCGAGCGCCATGCCGGCCGACGGACCGGGCGACCGGCTCGTCCTGACCGGGCAGCTGGGGGACGTGATGCGCGAGTCGGCGCGGATCGCCCTCTCGTGGACGCGCTCGCACGGCACCGACATCGGCATCGACTCGAGCACCATGCGCGAGAAGGAGTTCCACGTCCACGTCCCCGCGGGCGCGGTGCCCAAGGACGGGCCGTCGGCCGGCGTCACGATGGTGACGGCGCTGACCTCGCTGGCGACCGGACGGGCCGTGCGCCCCAACGTCGGGATGACCGGAGAGGTCACCCTGCAGGGGCGGGTGCTCCCGATCGGCGGGGTCAAGCAGAAGGTCCTCGCGGCGCATCGCGCGGGCCTGACCGACGTCATCATCCCCGAGCGCAACCGTCGCGATCTGGACGACGTGCCCGCGGAGGTCCTGGAGCAGGTCACGGTCCACCCGGTCCTGACCGTCCAGGAGGTGCTGGAGATCGCCCTGGAGCCCGCGCACGACCGACCCGGGGCTCTGGCGGCATAGGGTTGAGGCGACACCGATGGACGACTGTCGCTCACTCCCCCCCGTCTGCCACCGCTACCAGCGCGCGGCCGAGCTCCTCGGCCGCCGCTGGAGCGCGGCGGTGATCCGGGCCACGATGGAGGGCCCCGCCCGTTTCACGGAGATCCGTGGCTCGGTCGATGGGCTCTCCGCGCGGCTCCTGGCCGAGCGCCTGCGGG
Organism: uncultured Thermoleophilia bacterium; assembly: GCA_963784365.1. Classification (GTDB taxonomy): domain Bacteria; phylum Actinomycetota; class Thermoleophilia; order Miltoncostaeales; family Miltoncostaeaceae; genus Miltoncostaea. The sequence continues at coordinate 36,870 of CAWAQS010000004.1, forward strand.
AGCTGGAGGGCGCCGGCCTGATGGAGCGGCGCGAGCTGCCCGGCGGCGCCGTCGAGTACCGGCTCACCGCCAAGGGCGCCGCCCTCTCGCGCGTGGTGCACGAGATCGAGGCATGGGTCGCGGCGTGGGATGCTCCGTCGGATCCCCCGCAGCCGCAGGAGGCTCCCCATGCCCGCCGTTCTGACCGATGACGCCCGCGAGATCCTCGCGGGCCGCTCGTTCGCCCACCTGGCGACCGTGCTCCCCGACGGCTCGCCCCACTCGGTGCCGATCTGGATCGGCGTTCACGGGGACCGGCTGGTGATGTTCACCCAGACCGGCAGCCGCAAGGCCCGCAACATGGAGGCCGACGGCCGGGTCGCGATCTCGGCGGTGGACGACGCGAACCCCTACCGGCAGTGCGACCTGCGCGGCCGGGTCAGCGAGCGCATCGACGGCGAGGCGGCCCAGCGCGTGGCGGACGACCTCTCGCTCAAGTACACCGGCGCGCCCTTCCCCTGGCGCAGCCCGAACACCGTGGCCTACGTGATCACGCCGGAGACCTGCCACCAGGCCTCCCTGCCCTTCTCGCACGAGCCCCTCGGCTAGGGACCCGGCGGGGCGCTACCTGCTGCTGAAGTGGTGCTCGCCGGCCTCGCACCAGAAGACGAGGCAGCCGGCCTCCTCGCGACGGGCGACGCAGGTGCACTCGCCCCCGTGGTCCGGGCAGGGGCGGAAGACGCGCGACAGCAGCCCCCACGGCGCCACCGCGCGGGCGCCCGCGGGGAGCTGGTCGGCCTGGTTCTCGGTGCGGACGATGACGCTCATGAGTTCTCCCCGTGCGAGATGGAGGGGGGTGCCACCCCGGATTCGCCGTCGGTCTGCGGGACCCTGCCGCCACGGAGGACGGTCCACAACGCCTCTGCAACGGGCTCGGGAGCGCCGGCGGACACGCGCCGGCCGATCTCGTCGAGCCCACCCCGCAGCACCGCGGGGTCGAGCGCAGGGCGGGTGGCGCGCATGATCTTGCCGTAGCGGGTGGGGCGGACCTCCTCGTCCACGTTGAAGAGCTCCTCGTGGAGCTTCTCCCCGGGACGGATGCCCACGACGTCGATGGCGATGTCACGGCCGGGCTCGTGGCCCGACAGCTCGATCATCCGCCGCGCCAGATCGATGATCTTCACCGGCTCGCCCATGTTGAGGACGAAGATGTCGCCCCCCTCGGCGATGCCCGTGGCCTGGATGACCAGCTGCACGGCCTCGGGGATGGTCATGAAGAAGCGCGTCATCTCGGCGTGGGTGACCGTGACCGGCCCGCCCTGCTCGATCTGCCGCTGGAAGATGGGGAGCACCGAGCCGGAGCTTCCGAGCACGTTGCCGAAGCGGACGGCGCCGAAGCGCGTGCTGGAGGCGGTTCCGTGGGCCTCGATCACCCGCTCGGCGAGGGCCTTGGAGGCGCCCATGACGGTCTTGGGCTCCACGGCCTTGTCGGTGGAGATGAGGCAGAAGCGGTCGACCCCGTACTGCTCGGCCAGGCGCGCGAGCACGTCGGTGCCGAGGCCGTTGTTGGCCACGGCCTGGAGCGGGTTGAGCTCCATCATCGGCACGTGCTTGTAGGCCGCGGCGTGGAAGACGATGTCCGGGCGCTCGGTGGAGAAGACACGCTCCATGGCGATCGCGTCCTTGCAGTCGGCGATCACCGGCACAAGCAGGCCGGCGTGGCCGCGCTCGCGCAGCTGGAGGTCGACCTCGAAGAGGTTGTTCTCGGCGTGGTCCACCATCACCAGGCGCCGGGCGCCGCTGGCGGCCACCTGGCGGCAGAGCTCGCGGCCGATCGAGCCGCCCGCGCCCGTGACCAGGACCTTGCGGCCGTTGAGGTAGCGCGCCACCTGCTCGAAGTCGATCTCGACCGGGGCCCGCCCCAGGACGTCCTCCACCCGCACCTTGCGCAGCTGGCGGACGGTGACCTCGCCGGTGATCAGCTCGGGGAGGCTCGGCAGCGTGGAGCACGGGATGCCGGCCTGGCGGCAGACCTGGAAGATCTCCTGGCGCACGGTGCCCGAGGCCGAGGGCATCGCGATGATCACCTCGTCCACCCGCACGTCGCGCAGCACCCGCGCGAGGTCGGCGCGCGTGCCGCGGACGCGGGTGCCCTGCACCCGCAGGCGCCGCTTGCGCGGGTCGTCGTCGATCAGGCCGACGGGCGTGTAGCCGAGCTCGCGGTTGCGCTTCATCTCGCGCAGCAGGGTGTTGCCCGCGTCGCCCGCGCCCACGATCAGGACCGAGCGCCCGCTGTTGACCAGGTCGAAGCGCGACGGCCGCTCGATCACGCTGCGCACCGCGAAGCGCGCCCCGCCGATCAGGACGAGCGTGATCACGAAGTCGAACAGGAGCACGCCGCGCGGGATCGGCACGCGGTCGTCGGGCCGCCACTGCGACAGGATCGCCGTGATCAGCAGGCTCGACGCGACGGTGGCCAGGACGATCGCCTGGAGGTCGCGCAGGCTCGTGAAGCGCCACCACTTGGTGTAGAAGCGCATCGCGATGAAGGTCGCGATCTTGACCACGATGACGATGCCGACCGTGGCCGCGAAGAGCTTCTCGTAGCGCCCGGGCACGTTTCCGTCGAAGCGGAAATAGAAGGCGAGCCAGAAGGCCGCGGCGACAAGCCCCGCATCGACCGCGATCTGGGCACCGCGGTGGGCGAATGCCCGGGGGCTCCAGTTGAGCGGAGCGCGAGTCACGAGCCGGGGAGTCTAGTCGCGGCCGGGCTCCAGAATCAGGTCGACGAGGTGGTCGGGGTCGCGAAGGGGAGGGACGTCACCCCGCACGCGGTGCTCCAGCACGATGTCGTCCGGGCTCGTCAGGCGGCGCAGGCGGCCCTCCGCGATGAGGCTGCGGTCGACCGCGCCGAGCCGGGCGGCGAAGGGGGTGTAGGCCGGCACGCCGAGCGCGGCGGCCTCGCGGTTCATCGTGCCCCCGGCGCTCACCACCAGGTCCGCGGCCGCCACCAGGCTGGGCCCGTCGACCGGCCGCGGGGGCACGATGGCCGCCGAGCCGAGCAGAGCCTCGCGCTGCGCGTCGGTGCGCGGCAGCACGACGGTCTGGACCGCCGGCGCCTCGCCCAGCAGCCGCGCGAGCGTCGCGGCGAACAGGTCCGTGGAGGCGCCGCGGTGGTAGAGCGTGACCTCCGGCGGCGGGCGCACCACCACGATCAGGCGCTGCGGCGTCGAGGCCGAGCTCGTCGAGCACCCCGGGGTCCATCGCGTGGTCGGCGAGGTAGTACTCCTCCTTCAGCCCGTGGTAGCGCACGAGCTTGGGGGGGCGGATGCCGTAGCGCGCCAGCGCGCCCTCGGGGATCGCGGCCGGCACCAGCACGCGGGTCGCCAGGCGGCCGTTCCAGTGGTGCATCGCCGCGGCGTACTCGTAGTCGAACATCGTCACCTGGGGCGTGCCGGCCAGGCGGGCGGCCACCGGCTGGTCGGTGCTGCCGTGGGCCACGGCCAGGTCGAAGCGCTGTTCCCGGGCGAAGCGGATCAGGTCGCGCGAGCGGCGGGCCATGGCGCGCGCCTTGCCCGCGCGCGAGCCGCCGCCGTGGGCGCCCACGCGGGTGTGCGCGATGCCGAAGCGCTCCAGCAGGCCGATGGTCTGGGCGAACTCGCGGGAGGTGACGGTGACCTCGTGGCCGCGCGCGCGGATGCGCTCGATCAACGGCCGGAAGATCACCACGTGAGGCGAGTTGGTCACGTCCACCCAGACCCTCACGCGGGCTCCGGAAGGCCATCTGGGATGGGACGCGGCCGGCCTGCCGCGAAAACGAGCGAATCTAGGACGCAGGGAGGGTGCGATGCCTGGAAGGCATCGCCCCGACCGAGGACGACGAGTCGCGACGGTTTGCAGCGAGCAGACGGTCGTGGACTCCATCCCGGATGGCTCCTTCTACGACAGGACTCCCGCGGCGCTTGCGGCGGCGACCACCTCGGCGATGTCCTCGCGCGTGAGGTTGGGGTGCATCGGCAGCGCGAGCGCGGTGCGGGCGGTCTCCTCGGCGACGGGCAGGTCGCCCTCGGCGTAGCCCAGGCCCGCGAAGACCGGCTGCAGGTGCATCGGGGTGCCGTAGTAGACGGCCGACGACACGCCGCCCGCCGTCAGGGCCTCGCGCAGCGCGTCGCGATCGGGGTGGCGCACCATGAACAGGTGGTAGATGTGGGTGGCGCCGGGGGCGACGGCGGGCAGGGTGGCGTGCTCGCCGAGCCCCGCCTCCGCGTACCAGGCCGCGGCCTGCGCGCGGCGCGCGTTCCAGTCGTCCAGGTGGGGGTAGAACACCCGGATGATCGCGGCCTGCAGGTCGTCGAGGCGCGAGTTGTAGCCCACCTCCTCGAAGATCACCTTGTCCTTCGAGCCGTGGAAGCGCAGCCGCCGCACGCGGTCGGCCAGCTCCTCGTCGCGGCACACGACCATGCCGCCGTCGCCCATCCCCGGGAAGTTCTTGGTGGGGAAGAAGCTGAACGTGGCGATGTCGCCGAAGGTGGCGATCTCGCCCTCGGGCGCGCGGGCGCCGAAGGCCTGGGCGCAGTCCTCGACCACCGCGAGGCCGTGCTCGCGGGCGAGCGCCACGATGGCCGTCATGTCGGCGGGGTGGCCGAAGATGTGCACCGGGAGGATCGCCCGGGTGGCGGGGCCGATCTTGGCGCGGGCCGCCTCCGGATCGAGGCAGTAGGTGAGGGGATCGATGTCGGCGAACACCGGCGTCGCTCCGACGCGCGCGATCGCCTCGGCCGTGGCGTAGAAGGTGTACGGGGTCGTGACGACCTCGTCGCCGGGGCCGATGTCCAGGGCGTTGAGCGCGATCACCAGCGCGTCCGTCCCGTTCGCCACGCCGACGCAGGGGCGCCCGTCCAGGCGCTCCGACACGGACGCCTCGAGGGCGCGCCCCTCGGGGCCGAGGATGAAGCGCCCGCTGTCGAGGACGCCCGCGATGGCGGCGTCGATCTGCGCGCGGAGGGGCCCGTACTGGGCCTGGATGTCCATGAGGGGAACGGTCATGCGGCGGCGCGGGACGCTATCACGGGTTCGCCTCCGGGAGGGTCACGGTGACCTCGGTGCCGAATCCCTCGCGCGAGGTCGCGGTGGCGGCGCCGCCGAATCGCTCGGCGATGTGCTTCACGATCGACAGGCCCAGGCCGGTGCCGCCGAGGCGCTTGGACCGCGAGGGATCGGCCCGGTAGAAGCGCTCGAAGATGTGCTGCAGGTGGCGCTCCGGGATGCCCGCCCCGTCGTCCGACACCCGGAGGATCACCGAGCCGTCCCGCCGGGTGACCGAGACCGTGGCGGTGGCGCCCGGGCCGGCGTACTTGACCGCGTTCTCCATCAGGTTGCGCACGATGGTGCGCGCCATCGTCTCGGTGAGGGGCACCCAGGCGGGGCCCTCCACGGCCAGCGTCAGCGCGACGCTGTGCTCGTCCACCAGCTCGGCGAGCTCGTGGGCGGAGATCTCGGTCGCCTCGGCCAGATCGGTCCGCTCGGTCGAGGGCGCCCCGCTGGTCGCCTCGAGCTCGGACAGGAAGAGGATGTCCCCGATCAGCGCCTCGAGGCGCTGCGTCTCGCTGGAGGCGCGGGCGACGAAGTCGCGGCGCGTGACCGGGTCCATCTCGGGATCGTCGAGGGCCTCGAGGAGGCCGCGCAGCCCGGTGAGGGGCGTGCGCAGCTCGTGGGAGACGTTGGCCACGAACTGCGAGCGCAGCTCCTGGTAGTCGACCGCCTCGCTCGTGTCGGTGAGGAAGACCAGGGCCTCCGGGACGTCGCCCACGAGGTAGGGCTCGATCGCGATCCGGTAGGTGCGGCGCCCGTCCGCGAACAGCCGCACCTCGAAGCGCTGGCGCTCGAGATCGGCCAGCGCGGCGTCGAAGCCGGTCACCAGGCGGAGCTCGCTGAACGCCTCCAGGAGGCTCATCCCCGGCACCAGGTAGGGGAAGCGCTCGAGCGCCACGATGTTCGCCTCCACCAGCCGGCCCGCCCCGTCCAGCCGCAGCGCGACGAACGGCAGGTCCTTCAGCACCTGGCTGCGACGCCGCTCGGCGGCGTCGGCCGCCCGTTCCGAGGCGGCCGCCTCGGAACGGGCCGCGGCGGCGAGCGCCGCGGCGCGGCGCGCCCGGATCACGCAGACGCCGGCCACCGCGAGCGCGACGAGCGCGACGACCAGGAGGGCGATGCTCACGGCGGCAGTGTCGCAGGCGCCCGCGCGCGGTGGGACCGGGCGATTTGGGAGATGGCCGCGCGGCGTGATTTTGTTCCCGGCTGTGACACGCCTCCCGCTCATCGCCGCCGCCGCCGCGCTCCTCGCCGCGCCGGCCCTCGCCGTGGCGGGCCCGGTGACCGCGCTCCCGCCCGCCAACCCGCCGGCCCTGACCGAGGTCGCGCCGGGGGTCAGCTACCAGCGGGCCGCCCAGGCCGACGGCCAGGTGATCCACGTCATCCGGGCCTCCCCGTCGCCGCGCGTGTCGATCGTGCCCCGCCGAGCCGGGCGGCTCGCCCGTGGCGCGCGGGGCGCTCACGTCCGCCATCGCCGCGCGCCTGGACACGGGCGCGGTCGCCGGGATCAACGGCGACTTCTTCTCGCCCACGACCAACGAGCCCAGCGGCGTCCTCATGATCAACGGGGAGCTGATCCGCGATCCGGAGGCCAGCCGCTCGTCGCTGGTGATGCTGCCCGGGGGCGGGATCGGCGCGATCAAGCTGGCCTTCCAGGGCCGCTTCCAGGCCTTCGACCCGACCGGCGTCGTCAAGTACCCGCAGCGGACGCTCCTCGGGGTCAACCGGCCCGCCAAGCGCGGGTCCGAGACCCTGCTGTACACCCCGGCCTACGGCGCGCTCACCACCCCGACCGGCGCGTCGGTCTACGAGATCCGGATCCGCCTCGACGTCAACGGCCCGATCCTCGCCGGCCAGCCCCGCACCGGCACGGTGGTCGCCGCGGCGAGCGGCGGCGGCATGACCATCGGCGCCGGCAACGTCGTCATCACCGGGGTCGGCGCCTCGGGCCCGCCGCTGGTGTCGGGCTTCCCGCTCGGCCAGCAGGTCACGTTCACGCCCGGGCTGCTCTCGCTGCCGGCCGGCGCGCTCAACGCCGTCGGCGGCGGCCCCGCGCTGGTCCAGGGCGGCCGCGCCATCACCAACGCCGGCGAGGGCTTCACCGGCAGCCAGGTCAACACCCGCACCTCGCGCTCGGCCGTCGGCCAGGCCGCCGACGGGACGCTCCTGTTCGTCACGCTCGAGGGCCCCCAGCAGGGCCGGCCGGGCATGACCGCCGCCGAGCAGGCGCGCCTGATGCAGTCGCTGGGCGCGGTCACGGCCATCGCCACCGACGCCGGCGGCAGCGCGCAGCTGGCGGTGCGCAACCAGCTGGTCATCCCGTGGTCGGCCCCGCGCGCGCTCGCCGACATCGTGGTGATGTCCTACAACGGGGTCACGGTCGAGCCGCTGCCCTACCGCGTGTCGGCCAACAACGACCGCGTCGACGACACCGCCTCGGTGGTGTTCCGCGCCCCCACGCCGGGCGTGACCAAGGTGAGCATCGCCCGGACCACCGGCCGCCCCGCCCGCGACCTGTGGGAGGGCTCGCTGGGCCCGGGCACCGCCCGCGTGACGGTCGACCCCAAGAAGCTCCGGTTCGGCGACGGCCCCTACGTGGTGGTGGCGACCCACACCGCCGCCGACGGCAGCGGCGTGACCGAGGAGCGGCGCCGGGTGATCTTCGACCGCACCATCGGCTCGCTCACGGCCCGGCCGGTCACCACCAAGGTGAAGAAGAAGGCCGTCCCCCGCCTGGACGTGGGCTTCCGGCTGGTCCGCACGGCCCGGGTGACGGTGCGCATCCGCAGCACCGCGGGCACGCCGATCGCCACCATCGCCAGCGGCCGCTCGCTGAAGCCCGGCCTCCAGCGGCTCACCTGGAACCGCATGGTGAAGGGCAAGGTCTTCTCCGGCACCGTCCAGGTGACGGCCGAGTCGCGCACCTCGTACGGCACCAGCGGCCTGGTCCGGGCGGTCACGCTGAAGGCGCCGCCCAAGCCCAAGAAGGCGAATCCGAAGAAGCCCTGACGGGCGCCGTCAGGCCGGAGTGCCTCAGGTCCGCGACGGTCAGTCGTCGTGGTGGCCCTCGATCTCGGCCTGGGTCGCGCGGATCTCCGAGACCAGGCGGTCGATCTCGGCGTCGAGCCCGCCCTCCCCGTCGCGCTGGCGCACGACGAGGTGACCCAGCTCCTCCGCCAGCGCGTTGACCTGGCGCTTCAGGTTGTAGTCGTGCGCCTTGTCCTTGGCCTCGGCCGCGCCCTTCTGGGCGGCGTCCGAGGCCTTCTTGGCGGCGTCGCGCGCCTTGTCAACGAATCCCATCGCAGTCCTCCCCGTCGGCGGATCCCCCGGGGTCAGACTACTTCCCCTCCTCGCGCCAGTGAATGACGGTGAGGACCGTGGCGATCGCGGAGAAGATCAGCGCCAGGAAGAGGCCGATCTTGCGGCCGCCGGCGCTGCCCTCGAGGAAGATCATGAGGGTCACGATGAACGTGACGCTGGTCAGGTAGGCCGCCCAGGTGGCCGGGTCGATCGCGGCGGGGAGCTCGTAGTTGAAGGCCTCCGCGGCCAGGATCGCGGCGGCGACGGCGGCGAAGATGAGCATGATCCACCACGATGGAATGACGTCATCACCGCCGATGTTGGTCCCGGCGAAGCCGTACCAGGGGAAGAAGAGGCTGATGATGAACAGGACGTTGGCGCCGGCGGCGCCGAGCAGCTTCTGCTCGCGGGTGAGCGAGTTCACGTGATCACTCCTGTGTGGGGCCGGTGAGCATCGGACGGGTACGCCCGTGGGGCTTTCTACGCGCTCGGCGACCTCCCTTGCGGACGGCGTCAGGCGTCGGGCAGCTCCACGGGCGGGTTGTGCCCCGGAATCATGCGCCGTGGAGCCTCCGCGCGGATCGCGCGGAACGCCGTAAGGTGCTCCTCCCGGCGCGGGAAGGCCTCGGGCAGCTCCATCCGCGCGAACCACTCGGGGTTCGGCCCCGGCGTGTCCCCCACGATGGCCACCGTGCCCTCGTCCGTGTCCACGAGGTAGGCCACGTGGCCGTCCGTGTGCCCCGGCGTGAGGATCCAGCGCACGCCCGGCAGCACCTCGCCGGACGGCCCGCTCAGGGGGTGCACGTCGGCCCGGTCGAGCGCCCCGCGGACGGCGGCGGCGTGGCGCGTCGCGAGCTCGGCCTCGTGCACGTGCAGGTCGACCGCCCCGAGCTGCGGCAGGGCCGAGACGTGGTCGGAGTGCAGGTGGGTCGCGAGGACGGTGCGGACGTCGTCCGGCGCCAGCCCGCGGGCCGCGAGGGCGCCGAGCGAGGACGTCGCCCTGGGTCATGTAGCCGGGGTCCACCACCACGTTCTCCGGGCCCGTCAGGAGGACCGTGTTGGGCCAGGCGATCATGCCGTGCACGGCGTCGGGCAGGTCGCGGTAGACGCCGAAGGTCGCCGCGGTCGTCGGCCCGCGCAGATCGATCACGTCGCCCCCGCGCAGGGCGAACACGTAGCGATGCGTCGGTACCAGGACCTCCGCGTGCCAGATCGCGGCTATCGGGCGGCCTCCGTGCGCGGCGGACCCCCCGCGGCGGCGCGGTCGTGCTCGTAGCAGGGCGCCTCGCAGAAGGGCGCGACGGGGTCGGCGCCGGCGCGGCTCAGGCGGGTCGCGCGGGCGCGCATCTCGATGCTGGTGCGCCGGATCCTGGGCGCGAGGGCCAGGCCGCCCACCACACCACCCGCGAGCAACCAGCGCGCGCGGCGGCGTCCCGAGGTCATTTCAGGAGCGAGAGGAACTCGTCGACGGGAATGGCGGTGAGGGTCTGGAAGTGCGCCGTGCCGCGCGCCGCCAGCTCCACCGACACCCGGGCGATGACCTTCTCGTCCGGCGCCTCGACGATGTTCACGAAGTCGTAGGGACCGAGCACCGCCCACTGCTGGACGACCTTCGCCCCCATCTGGGCGATCTCGTCGTTCACCTCCAGAAGGCGCTGAGGGTTCGCCTTCAGCGTGCCCACGCCGTGTGGGCTGAGCGTGCTGAGAAGGATGTAGGTCGGCACGTGAACGGACTCCTTCTGGCCTCTGAACCGGGCCCGGCGAGGTTACCACCGCGGGACGGAAGCGGGCTCGGCGCGGTACCGTGCGAACCCATGGCCTCCCCCCGCCAATCGGTCCCGACGGCGCGCGCCCGCGCCATGCCGAAGGTGGGCAGGGCCGGCACGCCGCTGGTGGGCGTCATCTCAGGGATCGTCCTCGTCGTCTCGGTGTTCCTGCCCTGGTACGCGACCAACCTGGGCCCGCCCTTCTCGGCCACGAGCGCGAGCGGCTGGGAGTCCACCGACATCGCCCGGATCGTGCTGCTCGCGGGCGTCGTCCTGGCGGCGGCGTCGGTGCTGCTGCTGCTCGAGGAGCAGCGCGTGCTGCGCCTCGAGCCGCGTCGGGGACACCCTGGTCTGGGTCGTCCTCGTGGTGGCGGTCCTCGCGGCGGTCGCGGTCGGCTATCGCCTCCTGATCATGCCCGAGCCGGCGGAGTTCCTCTCCCGCCAGATCGGGATCTACGTCGCCGCGGCCGCGGCGGTCGGCGGGATCCTCGCCGGGCTCGCGGCGATTGCCACTCGGGACTGAACGCCGGGACGCCGATGAAAGGGAGGTGACGTATTACCTCCCACCCCCCGACGACGGCGGCTCCGGCCCCCTTGCGGTGTCCGGCGTCCGCGCGGCGCCCGGCGCGACGAGCGACCGGGGGGGCCCGATCGCCGGCCTCTCGGACGGCCGCATCATCCGCACGGTGCGTATGCCGGCCGACCAGCTGGCGGACTATCTGCGGACCTGGGAGGTCGAACCGCCCCCGGCCGGCCCCATCCCGGCGCCCCACGGCGTGGTGGCGCGCGAGCGCCTGCGGCCGGACCGGGCCGTTCCGGGGGCCGTGCGCCGGCAGCGCCTGGCGGTGGTGGCGGAGGGCCTCGAGGCCACCGCGCTCCACTGGTCCGCGCCGGAGCCGGTGACGGCCGACGACGAGGCGGTGTGGCGGCGCGCGGTCGAGAAGATGGCGGCGGCGGGGGCGGCGGCGGGCTGGCGCGCGTAGCCTCCCGGCGTGTTCCCACTGGATCTGGACGACCTCCGGCACGCGTTCGGCATCGGCGTCGCGGGCAACTTCGCCGGCCATCTGGAGCAGGCGGGCGAGGCCGGTGACTTCGCCGCCGTGGAGGCGGCCTCGCCGGAGGCGCCCAAGGGGATCTTCCCCTTCTACGCCCCCGGCCGAGACTCGTTCCTGGGGGTCTTCCCCCTCTCCCACGACCGGATCGCCAAGCCCCGCTCGATCGACCCGGTCAACCTGCAGATCGAGCCCGAGGCCGGCGTGCTCTGCACGGTGGACTACCTCTCGGACACCGTGACGCGGCTCGCGCCCATCGGCGTCGGGGCGTTCAACGACTGCTCGATCCGGCGGCCGGGCGCGTCCAAGATCAGCCACAAGAAGAACTGGGGGCGCGATTCCAAGGGCGTCGCGCAGCGGTTCTTCCCGATCAGCGACCTCGACCCCGCCGGCTCCACGGCCGACCTGCGGCTGGCGAGCTTCCTGCGCCGGGACGGCGAGACCCGCCCCTACGGCGTGGACAGCCCCCTGGTCGGCTACTCGTACTACGGGGAGCGCCTGCTGGACTGGATCGTCGACCGCCTCGCCCACCAGCGCGGATCCGACGACACGCCGCTCGAGCCGGTCGGCGAGTACCTGGCCGCGAGCGGGCGGCCGGGCACCCTCCTCGTCGGGATCGGCGCCACCCGCTACACCCCTCTGGGCGAGAGCACCTACCTGGAGGTGGGCGACGAGTCGCTCGTCGTGGTCTACGACTCCACCCGCACCACGCCCGACGACCTGGCCGTGACGGTCGGCCTCGGCCTGGAGGACGAGCTACCGGCCGCGTCGGTGCTGCGCCAGGTCGTGGAGGACGCGAACTAGGTCAGGCGGCGTCGCGGGCGCGGACGAACCAGCGCACCGCGGTGCCCACCAGGGCCAGCGCCCCGGCGAGGAAGACCACGAACAGGACGTACCCGGCGATCGTGCCGCCCTGGACGGCCACGCTCGAGAGCCCGAGCAGGACGGCCGCGACCATGGCGGCAACGATGCCCCGCGCGGCCAGCCGCCCCTTTGGTGATCCCTGTGCCATCCGCCCCATTGAACCAAACGGCCGCCGTCCGTGGCGGCCGTGTCGATGGGCCGGACAGTCCCGGGACGGGGTCTGCCTCAGACCGGCTCGGCGATGGGCTCGGCGACGCGGAAGGTCACCTCGTCGCCCTCGGCGTCGACCACCACGCGGTCGCCGTCGCGCACCTCGCCGGCCAGCATCCGCTGGGCCAGCGGGTTCTCGATCCGCCGCTGCACCAGCCGCTTGAGCGGGCGGGCGCCGTAGGCCGGGTCGTATCCCTCGCGGCCCAGCAGCTCGCGGGCGGCCTCGGTGATCTCCAGGTCCACGCCGCGGGTCGCCAGCCGGGCGCGCAGGCGGGCCGCCTGCAGCTCCACGATCTGGGCCAGCTGCTCGCGGCCGAGGCGGCCGAAGACCACGATCTCGTCCACCCGGTTGAGGAACTCCGGCCGGAAGTGGTCGCGCAGCGCGCCCATGACGCGCTCCTCGGCGATCTCGCCGTCGATGCCGTCGGTCAGGAACTGGCTGCCGATGTTGGACGTCATGATCACGACGGTGTTCGTGAAGTCCACGACGCGTCCCTGGCCGTCGGTCAGGCGCCCGTCGTCGAGCAGCTGCAGGAGCACGTTGAAGACGTCCGAGTGCGCCTTCTCGATCTCGTCGAGCAGGAGCACCGCGTAGGGCCGGCGGCGCACCGCCTCGGTCAGCTGGCCGCCCTCGTCGAAGCCGACGTACCCGGGGGGAGCGCCGATCAGGCGCGCCACCGAGTGGCGCTCCATGTACTCGCTCATGTCGATGCGGACCATGGCGCGCTCGTCGTCGAACATGAACTCGGCGAGCGCCCGCGCCAGCTCCGTCTTCCCCACGCCGGTCGGGCCCAGGAAGATGAACGAGCCGATCGGCCGGCCGGGGTCCGAGAGGCCCGCGCGGGCGCGCCGCAGGGCGTTGGCGACGGCGCTGACCGCCTCCTCCTGACCCACCACGCGCTCGTGGAGGCGCTCCTCCATGTGGAGCAGCTTCTCGACCTCGCCCTCCAGCAGGCGGCTGACGGGGACGCCGGTCCAGGAGGCGACCACCTCGGCCACGTCCTCCTCGTCGACCTCCTCCTTGAGCATCCGCCGGCTCTTCTGCTGCTCGGCCAGCTCGTCGTTGACGATCTGGAGGGCCCGCTCGAGCTCGGGCAGGGTGCCGAACTTCAGCCGTGCCGCGCCCTCGAGGTCGGCCTCGCGCTCGGCCCGCTCCAGCTCCTGGCGCGCCGCCTCGATCTGCCCCTTGATCTCGCGGATGCGATCGATCGTGGCCTTCTCCTGGTCCCAGTGCGCCCGCATCGCGTCGCGCTCCTCGCGCAGCGACGCCAGCTCCTCGCCGATGGCCTCGCGCCGGGCCGCGGAGCTCGTGTCGGTCTCGGCCTCCAGGGCCTGCTGCTCGATCTCGAGCTGCATGATCCGGCGCTGCACCACGTCCAGCTCGGCCGGCACCGAGTCGATCTCGATGCGCAGGCGGCTGGCCGCCTCGTCCATCAGGTCGATGGCCTTGTCGGGCAGGAAGCGGGAGGTGATGTAGCGGTCCGAGAGGCGCGCGGCGGCGACCAGCGCGCCGTCCTGGATGCGCACCCCGTGGTGGACCTCGTAGCGCTCCTTCAGCCCGCGCAGGATCGCGACCGTGGCCTCGATGCTGGGCTCGCCGACCATGACCGGCTGGAAGCGCCGCTCGAGGGCCGCGTCCTTCTCCACGTACTTGCGGTACTCGTCCAGCGTCGTCGCACCCACGGCGCGCAGGGCGCCGCGCGCGAGCATGGGCTTGAGCAGGTTGGCCGCGTCCACGGCCCCCTCGGCCGCGCCCGCGCCCACGATCGTGTGGAGCTCGTCGATGAACAGGATCACCTCGCCCGCGGCGTCCTCGATCTCCTTCAGGACCGCCTTCAGGCGGTCCTCGAACTCGCCGCGGTACTTGGCGCCCGCGAGCAGCCCGCCCACGTCGAGCGAGATCACCCGCTTGCCGGCGAGGCCGCTCGGGATGTCGCCCGCCACGATGCGCTGGGCGAGGCCCTCGACGATGGCCGTCTTGCCGGTGCCGGGCTCCCCGATCAGCACCGGGTTGTTCTTGGTCCGGCGCGAGAGCACCTGGATCACCCGGCGGATCTCCTCGTCGCGGCCGATGACCGGGTCCAGGTCGCCGCGCTCCGCGGCCTCGGTGAGGTCGCGGCCGTACTGCTCGAGCGCCTGGTACTTGGCCTCGGGGTTCGGGTCGGTGACGCGCGCGGAGCCGCGGACGGTCCGCAGCGCGGTCAGGAGCCCGTCGCGGGTCACGCCGTTGGCGGCCAGGGCCTCGCGGGCCGGACCCGGCTCCTCCAGGAGGGCCAGGAGCAGGTGCTCGGTGGAGATGAACTCGTCGTTGAGCCCCTCGGCCTCGGTGCCCGCGCGACGCAGCACCGACCGGTAGGGGTTGGAGAGCTGCGCGCCGGTGGCCGACCCGCTCACCTGCGGACGGCGGCCGATCGCCGCCTCTGTGGCGGCGCGCAGGCCGGGCATGTCCGCCTGGGCCTTGCGCAGCACCGGCTCGACCACGCCCTCGGGCGCGTCGAGCAGCGCCATCAGGAGGTGATCCGGCTCCACGACCGGGTTGCCGCGCTCGGCGGCGATCCGGGCCGAGCCGGCGATCGCCTCCTGTGCGCGCTCTGTGGGCTTGTCAACCGCCATCGCCACGTCCTCTCATGGTCCCTGTCTCCTCACGACCGGCGTGTAGCGCGGCACGAGCGCGGTCTGCTCGCGCACGGCCAGCACCAGCTGGCCACGCGCGGCGCTCGCCTCCGCCAGCTGACGCCGGTGGTCGTCGATCGCTCCGTCGAGCTCCGCGCGGAGGTCGCGGATGCGCCGCTCCGCGCGCTCCAGCCGCTCCTCCAGCCGCAGCACCCGCTCGATTCCCCGCAGGTTCATGCCCTCCTCGGAGAGCTCCTGGATGCGCCGCAGCCGCGCGACGTCGGCCTGCGAGTAGACGCGCGTGTTGCGCGCCGTGCGGCGGGGGTTGATCAGCCCGCGCCGCTCGTAGACCCGCAGCGTCTGAGGGTGCATCCCGGCCAACTCCGCGGCGACCCCGATCATGAAGAGGCGCTCGGTGCTCATGAGAACAGCGTCTCCCGGGGGTCGCGCGCGTCCAGCTTCGCGTACTTCTCCAGCGCGTCGCGCTGCTTCTGCGACAGCTCCCGCGGCACGTCCAGGCGCAGGGTGGCGATCAGGTCGCCCCGGCCCTCGCCCTTCAGGCGCGGCGCGCCCTTGCCGCCGATGCGCAGCGCCTTGCCGTCCGCGCTGCCCGCGGGGATGGTCAGCTTGACCCGCCCGTCGAGCGTCGGCACCTCGACCTGGGCGCCCAGCGCCGCCTCGGCGAACGTGACCGGCACGTTGATGACGAGGTCGTCGCCCTTGCGCGTGTAGAGGCGGCTGGGGGCCACCCGCGTGATCACCTGCAGGTCGCCGGCCGGCCCGCCGCGCGTGCCGGCCTGCCCCCGCCCCTTGAGGCGGATGCGGGTGCCGTCCTTGACCCCCGGCGGGATCTTGACCTTGATCTGCGAGCGCGACGACGTGTTGCCGGTCCCGTGACAGGTGGGGCAAGGGTCGTCGATGACGGTGCCGTTGCCGCCGCAGCGCGGGCAGGGCTCACTGAAGGCGAACGACCCGCCGTCGCGGCCGCGCACACCGCGCCCCTTGCACTCGGGGCACAGGCGCGGGCTGGTCCCCGGCTTGGCGCCGCTGCCGCCGCAGTCCGCGCAGGCGACCGGAGTCTCGACGGATACCGGCACCTGGACGCCGGCCATCGCCTGGTCGAAGGAGAGGTTGACCTCCACCTCGACGTCGGCGCCGCGCCGGGGCGTGGCCTCGGCCGGGCCGCCGCCGCCACGGGCGGTGCGGAAGATCGTCGAGAACATGTCGGCGAAGTCGCCGAAGCCGGCGCCGGCACCCGCGCCGCCGCCGTCCGCCGGGCCGCCGTTGGCGCGGCGCCCGCCGAACTGCAGGCGCGCGTCGTACTCGGCGCGCTTGTCGGGGTCCGACAGCACGTCGTGGGCGTGGGAGATCTCCTTGAAGCGCTCCTCGGCCTTCGGGTCGTCCGGGTTGGCGTCGGGGTGATGCACCCGGGCCAGCTTGCGGTACGCCTTCTTGATCTCGTCGGCGCTCGCGGTCTTCGCGACGCCGAGCGTGGCGTAGAGATCATCCACCCTGGTCCGCCTGTCCCTTCTCTCGAATCAGCCGTTGTGCCCGGAGGCGATGACGACCCGCGTGGGACGCAGGACGTGGTCCGCCTGTCGGTAGCCCTTCTCGATCACCTGGATGACCGTCCCCTCCGGGTGAACCGGCGATGGCGTGGAGGCGATCGCCTCGTGCACCGTCGGATCGAACTGCTCGCCGCTGGCCGGGATCTCCTCGACCCCGTGGCCCGCCAGCAGCGCCGCGAGCTGGCCGCGCACCATCTCCAGCCCGGCCACGATCTGCTCGCCCTGATCGCCCAGCGCCGCCACCGCGCGCTCGAGGTTGTCCATCACGGGCAGCAGCCCGCGGACGACCTCGCGCGTCGCGCCCGTGGCGATGCTCTGGCGCTCGCGATCGTTGCGCTTGCGGAAGTTGTCGAACTCGGCCTTGAGCCGCTGGAGCGCGTCCAGGTACTGGTCGCGCTCCAGGCTCACCCGCTCGAGGTCCGAGAGCGGGGCCGCCTCCTCGGCGACCCCGTTCTCCGCGGCCTCTGGCTGAGCGACCCCCTCGGCCTGCCCCGTGGCTTCCGCATCGTCCGCCATGTGATGGGGCGGCTCCGTGGGACGCTCCGTCACGCGGTCCCCGCCTCCACGGCGATCTTGCGTGGCTTGACCTCTTCGGCCTTCGGGATGCGCACCGTCAGCACGCCGTGGTCGAAGTTCGCCGAGATCTCCTCCGAGTGGACGCCCTGTGGGAGGGTCAGGCTGCGCTGGAAGGCGCCGTACGCCCGCTCGAGGCGGTAGAAGCGTCCCTCCTCGAGCGTGTCGCGGAAACGCCGCTCGCCCCTGAGCGTGAGGACGTTGTCATCGATCTCGATGTCGATGTCCTCCGGCGTCAGGCCGGCCAGCTCGGCCCGCAGGACGATCGAGTCGGCCCCGTCGAAGATGTCCACCGGCGGGGTCCAGCTCGAGGCGGACGACACGCCGTCGCCGACGGTCCTGCTGAACAGCCGGTTCATCTCGTCGCGCAGCGTCGTGATGTCGCGAAATGGGTCGTAACGCACGACTGCCGTCATGGCAGCTCCTCCTCTCAGGTCAGTGTTCATCGTCGTCATGAGGCCTTCGTCGCGTCCTCGTCGATGACCTCGTACTCGGCGTCCTCGACGGTCTCGTCCGGAGTCGTCGTGCCGTTGGCCGCGGCCTCCTGCTGGGCGGACGCCTGCTGGTAGACCTGCTCCGAGAGCCGGTGCAGGACGTCGGTCAGGCTTCCGGCCTTGGCCTCGATGTCGTCGGGGTCCTCGCCGGCGGCGGCCGTCTTGGTGGCGTCGATCGCCCCCTGCAGGTCGCGCCGCAGGCCCTCGTCGACCTTGTCGCCGTTGTCCTTGAGCTGGCGCTCGGCCTCGTGGATCCGAGCCTCGGCGTTGTTGCGGGCGTCGGCCACGCGACGGAGGCGCTTGTCCTCGTCGGCGTGCGACTCCGCGTCGCGCACCATGTTCGTGATCTCGTCGTCCGACAGTCCGCTGGACGCCTTGATCTCGATCTTCTGCTCGTTGCCGGTCCCGAGGTCCTTGGCGCCGACGTGGACGATGCCGTTCGCGTCGATGTCGAAGGTGACCTCCACCTGCGGCACGCCGCGGGGGGCCGGCGGGATGCCGACCAGGTTGAACTTGCCGAGGGTGCGGTTGTAGGCCGCCATCTCGCGCTCGCCCTGGAGGACGTGGATCTCGACCTGGTTCTGGTTGTCGTCGGCGGTCGAGAAGACCTCGCTCTTCTTGGTCGGGATGGTGGTGTTGCGCTCGATCAGCTTGGTGAACACGCCGCCCTTGGTCTCGATGCCCAGCGACAGCGGGGTGACGTCCAGCAGGAGCACGTCCTTGACGTCCCCGGCCAGCACGCCGGCCTGGATGGCGGCGCCGACGGCGACCACCTCGTCCGGGTTGACGCCCTTGTGGGGGTCGCGACCGGTGAGCTCCTTGACCCGCTCCTGCACCGCGGGCATGCGGGTCATGCCGCCCACGAGCACGACGTGGTTGATCTTGTCGCTCACGCCCGAGTCGGTGAGGGCGCGCTTGGTGGGGCCCACGAGCCGCTCGAGCAGGTCGTGGGTCAGCTCCTCGAGCTGGGCCCGGGTGAGCTGCAGGTCGAGGTGCTTCGGGCCGGTCTGGTCGGCCGTGATGAACGGGAGGTTGATCTGCGACGACGTGGTCGTCGAGAGCTCGATCTTGGCCTTCTCGGCCGCCTCGTAGAGGCGCTGGAGGGCCATCTTGTCGTTGCTCAGGTCGATGCCGTGGTCGCGCTTGAACTCCGCGGCCATCCAATCGACGATCGCCTTGTCGAAGTTGTCGCCGCCGAGGTGGTTGTCACCCGCGGTGGACTTGACCTCGAAGACGCCGTCGCCGATCTCGAGCACGGACACGTCGAAGGTGCCGCCGCCGAGGTCGAAGACGAGGATCGTCTGGTCGGTCTCCTTGTCGAGCCCGTAGGCCAGCGCGGCCGCGGTCGGCTCGTTGATGATGCGCTTGATCTCGAGGCCGGCGATGGTGCCGGCGTCCTTGGTGGCCTGGCGCTGCGCGTCGTTGAAGTACGCGGGCACCGTCACCACGGCGTCGGTCACGGGCTCGCCGAGGAACGCCTCGGCGTCGGCCTTCAGCTTCTGCAGGATCATCGCGCTGATCTCCTGCGGGCTGAACTCCTTGCCGTCCACCTGGATGCGCGCATCGCCGTTGGCACCGCGTACGACGGCGTAGGGGACGATGGTCATCTCCTCGTCCACCTCGGCGTACTTGCGGCCCATGAAGCGCTTGACGCTGAAGATCGTGTTCTCGGGGTTCGTCACCGCCTGGCGCTTGGCCACGGTGCCCACCAGCCGCTCGCCGGTCTTCGAGAAGCCGACGACCGACGGGGTCGTGCGTCCGCCCTCGGCGTTGGGGAGGACCTCGGGCTCACCGCCGGTGAGTACCGCCACCGCGGAGTTGGTGGTGCCGAGGTCGATGCCGATCGTCTTGCCCATATGCGTGCTGCCTCCTCGCACCGGGATCGCCCCGGCATGCCGTGTGGGAACTTCGCTGTCACCAGTGTAGATCTAAGTCGGTTCGTGTCAAGTCTGATCTGAGTGACTTTGACTTAGATCTTCCGGGCCTCCCGCCGGGCGGTCGCGGTGCCGGTCCGGCAGACGTCGAGGAGCACGCACTCGCCGCAGCGCGGCGCGCGGGCCACGCACACGGTGCGACCGTGGGCGATCAGGCGCATGTGGGTGGCGAACGCCATCCCCGGCGGCGTCCAGCGCGTCAGGCGCTCCTGCGCGGCGACGGCCGTCGCGCCGGGCCGGCACGATCCCCGTCCGCAGCGCGATGCGGTGGACGTGGGTGTCGGCGGGGACGATGTGGGCGTCGAAGCAGAAGCACATGACGCAGGCGGCCGTCTTCGGGCCCACCCCGGTGAGCGACGTGAGGAAGGCCATCGCCTCGTCGAGCGGGATCCGGCCCAGCCACTCGAGGTCGGCGCCGCGGGGGTCGTCGGCGATCCGGTCGAGGACCTCCTGGATGCGCGGGGCCTTCTGGTTGGCGAGGCCCGCCACCCGCACGGCGTCCTCGACCTCGGCGGTCGGCGCCCGGCGCACCTCGTCCCAGGTCGGGAAACGCTCGCGCAGCGTGCGGAAGGCGCGCTCCTGGTTGAGGTCGGTGGTGCTGTGGCTGAGGAGCGTGGTCACCAGCTCGCTCACCGGCGGGTGGCGGCGCGCGTAGGGCAGCGGCCCGTAGGCCTCGGCGAGCCGGCGGACGATCTCGAGCGTCTGGGCCCGCGTGCCGGCGCGCGCGGCTCAGCCCTCGTCGGGAGGCGACGCGGCGGCGGCCTCGTCGGCCAGGGAGCGCTCGATCGCCTCGGACGTCAGCGCGAGGATGGTCGGCACCCAGATCAGGTCCTCGGAGGGGTCCTCGGGGGGCGGCCCGGCGGCGAGGTGACGCACCGCGGCGACGGCCTCGGGGGCGCCGGACGCCTCGGTCGCCGCGACGGCCGCCCGGGCCCACGACGCGGATCTCGGGGTCGCCGGTCGAGCGCGCCAGCTCCTCGATGTCCTCGGGCCGGCTGCCCGCCTCCACGTACTCCGCGATCTCGATGGCGAAGTCCTCGGGGTCGAGGTCCAGCAGGTCGGCGGCGATCGCCCCGGCCGCGCTGGTGGCGGCGATCGCGGCCTCGGGGCCGCCCTGGGCGATGGCGGTCTCCGCCGCGCGCAGGCGGGCGCGGGAGCGGTTGCCCGCGGCGGCGAGCTCGGTGGCCGCGCGCACGGCGAGGGCGCGCGCCAGGGGCGTGTCCGGATCGTCGTCGGCGGCCCATTCGAGGACGACGTCGAAGGCCTCCTGGTCCTCGGGCGCCGCCGCCCTGCGGTCGCGCAGCAGCGCGGCCTCCATCGGGCCCCGCAGCTCGGCCCAGTGGGCGGCGGAGGCCGCGCCGGCCAGCTCGGCCGGGTCGACCCCCGGGTCGGCGTCGTCCGAGAGCGCGCGCGCCAGGGCCCAGGTCTCGGGACCCAGGACCCCGCGGGGGAGGCTGAGCCCGGTGAGGGTCAGCACCCGCATGAGGGCCTCCTCGGGCGTCATGAGATCGGGTGCTCGATCGCGCCCAGGCCGCCGACCTCCACCCGCACGCGGTCGCCGGGCCGCAGGAACACCGGCGGGGTGCGCGCCGTTGCCCACGCCCGGCGGCGTGCCGGTGGCGATGACGTCGCCCGGCTCGAGGGTGAAGTTGCGCGAGCACCACGAGACGAGGATCGCGACGCGGGAAGATCATGTCGGCGGTGCTGGCGTCCTGGCGCAGCTCGCCGTTGACCCAGCTGCGCACCGTGAGGGCCTGCGGGTCGGGCACCTCGTCGGCGGTCGTGACCCACGGGCCCGAAGGGGCCGAACCCGTCCCCGCCCTTGGCCCGCACCCACTGGGGCTCGGAGCGCTGCAGGTCGCGCGCCGTCACGTCGTCCATCACGGCGTAGCCGAAGACGTGGTCGAGCGCGTCCTCGGGGGCGACGTCGCGCGCGCGGGTGCCGATCACCACCGCCAGCTCGGCCTCGTAGTCGAGCTGCTCGGTGTAGCCCGGCAGCGGCACCGGCCCGCCGGGACCGGTCACGGACGAGACGAGCTTGGAGAAGATCAGGGGCTGCTCGGGGACGCGGCCGCCCATCTCCTGGGCGTGGTCGCGCGTAGTTCCAGCCCACGCCGAGCAGCTTGCCCGGGAAGCAGCGGCGGCGCCAGCTCGAGGCCCGCGAGCGGCACGGGGGGACCGACCGGCCCCGGGAGGCCGCCGAGGGCGTCGCCCACGTCGCGCCCGTCGAGGGGCTGGACGACATCGCCATCGACACGGCCGAGTCGGGTGCGACCGGCGTCGCGGAACGTGCAGAGGCGCATGCGCCGCTATCCTAGACCCGGGGAGGCCGGTCCTTCGACGGGCCGGGCCGACGCCGTCGAGGAGCGTTCGCGATCGCCACCCAGCTTCAGGAATTGGACCCCGACACGCCGGGGGGCCTCTCGGCCGCCGTCTGGCGGCTGGTCGACCGCGAGCCGGATCACGCCCAACGTGCGTCACGATCATCGGCTTCCTCGGGATCTGCGTCGCCGCGGTGCTGACGCTCGAGCGCCAGTGGGTGATCGCGTCGCTGGTGTTCGTCGCCTCCGGGCTCGTCGACTCGCTCGACGGGCTGGTCGCCCGCCACCAGGGGCGCGTGACGGCCTTCGGCGCGTTCCTCGACTCGACGCTCGACCGGCTGGCCGAGGGCGTCATCCTGGGCGCGATCGGGATCACGTTCGCGCAGGACGGCCAGACTGGGCCCTCGCGGCCGCGTTCGTCGCGCTGACCGCCTCGTTCCTGGTGTCGTACGCGCGCGCCCGCGCCGAGGGCCTGGGCATCCCCGGCTCCAGCGGGGGCCTGATGGGCCGCCCCGAGCGCCTGGTGATCGTCGGCGCCGGCCTTTTCCTCGGGCGGCCTCGGCGACGTCCTCGCCGGTGCTGATGTGCGTCCTCGCCGGTCTCAGCCTGATCACCGCCGCCCACCGGGTCCTCCTGGTGTGGCGCGCTTCGGACGGTCGCGGTGCGTAGAGCGGGCGCGGGAGAGGCAGGGCCGTGAGCGACGTCCTGAGCATCGCCCTGGTCTCCCCCCACGCGTGGCCCCCGCGCGACGACGTGGCCCACCACGTCGCCGCCGAGGCCCGCGCCCTGGCCGATCGCGGCCACCGGGTCACGATCCTGGCGCCCTCGACCGAGCGGGCCCTCGTCGCGGCCGGCCGCGCCGTGCTGCTGCGCGCGCACTCGGGCGAGCCCGAGGCGCTGGTCCCGCCGCCCGGGACCGTGCTCGAGGTGGTGATCGGGCGCGCGCTCCTCGCCGGCCCGGGGCGGCGGGTGGGCGAGCCCTTCGACCTGGCGGCCACGCTCGAGACCACGCTGGCGCTCGCGCCCGTTCGACGTGGTCCACCTCCACGAGCCCCTGGCGCCGAGCCCCGCCCTCGCCGCCCTGCGCCACGCGCCCGGGGTCACCGCGGCCACCTTCCACCGGGCGGAGCCGCTGGCGGGCGTGGCCTTCCTGCGCCCGCTGGTCGACCGGGCCCTCGCGCGCGCCGACCTGCGCATCGCGACGACCGAGGCGGGCCGCGCCGCGCTCTCGGAGATCCTGCCCGGCGCCTACCGGGTGATCGCCCCGGGCGTGGACACGGCCCTGTTCCGCCCGCCCCCGCCGGGCGCCGGCCCCCCGGGCCTGGTCCTGGTGGCGCGCGGCCGCGACCGGGTGGGCGTGCGCTTCGCGGTGGGCGTGCTGCGCGACCTCGACTCTCGAGACGATCGGCCCGGTGACGCTGCTGGGGCCGGCCGACGCGCCCTGGCGCACCCGCGCCGCCGTCCCCAAGGCGTTGCGCGACACCGTCGCGGTGGTCCCCGACGCCGGGCCGGCGTCGCGCGCGCAGGCGCTCGGCGGCGGCGGCGGATCGCCCTCATCGCCACGCCCGAGGACGCCCTCGGCCCCGCCCTGCGCGAGGCGATGTCCGCGGGCTGCGCGGTGGTCGCGCCCGCTCAGCGCGGCGGTCGACGAGGCCGTCGTCCACGGCGTGGACGCCCTCGTCCTGCCGCCCTTCACGCGGGAGCCTGGAGCAGGACGGTGGCGGAGCTGGTGGCCGATCCGGCGCGTCGGGAGGGCCTCGGCGCCGCGGCGCGGGCGCGCGCGGGCACGCGCACCTGGGCCGACGAGGCCGGCGAGCTCGCCGCGGCCTACCGCGACGCCATCGGAGGCGTCGCCCGCGACGCGGAGGGGCGCGTGCTCGCGGACCTGCACGTGCGCCCCGGCCCGGGCTCTCCGCCGCCCAGATCGTGGAGGCCTGCGCCGAGCGCGGCATCGGAGTCGTGGCCGTCGCCGGGGCCGGCGACCTCGTCCGCCGCGCGCGCGGCCGCGTCCGCCGCGGGCGACGACCTGACGGTCATCCCCGCGCAGGAGGTGGCGACCACCGACGGAACGCTCGTCGGCCTGATGCTGTCCGCGCCGGTGGCCGACGGGCTGAGCCCGACGCGCGACCGCCGAGGCGATCCACGCCCAGGGCGGCCTGGTGATGGCGCCGCACGACGCCGCGCCGCCGTCGCCCGAGGCCCTGCGCGGCCTGGCGGGCGCGGTCGACCTGCACGGCGTTGCAGCCGCGGGCGGCGACGGCGCCGGCCGAGGGCGCGGTGCGCCTTCTGCGGCGCCTCGGGCCTGCGCCTGGCGTGGGCGAGCGAGGCGACGCGGCCGCGAGGACGTGGGGGCGCATCTCACGGACCTGCGCGGTTTCTCGGACGCCGAGGGGCTTCTCGCGGCGCTCGCGGACGGGCGTCCGGCCGAGGTCGCGCGCCGGCGCGCGGGCCGCGAGCCGGGGGCGCGCGGACGGGGCCGGGGCCGCCGCCTTCCGAAGTCGTGAAACGGGTACAGGCAGGAGTAACGATCAGCCTGGGAAATATCGCCGTCGCCAATGACCCCTGACCCCCCCACGCCGCGGCCCGCCCGCCCGGCGCGCACCCGGCGCCCGGCCACGTCTCCGCTCTCCGGCGGCATCGCCGGAGGACATCCAGGACGCGTACCAGCGTCGTGCGATCGCCGAGATCGCCGCGCTGAACGACGAGATCATCGCGTGCGAGCGCTGCAGCTCGGACGCGGAGCTGCCCGTGATGAGCTCGGGATCGCCGCAGGCGGAGATCATGCTCATCAAGTGGAGCGCCAGCCTGGCCGAGCGCCAGGAGGGCGTCGCGTTCTTCGGCAGGGCGGGGACGGCGATCCTGAAGAGCGTGCAACGCCTGGGGATCGACCCCCTGCAGCTCTACGGCACGCTCTGCGTCAAGTGCAGCCACCTGGACGAGTCCGAGGTCACCGAGCTGTGCCTGCCGTGGCTCGACCGCGAGCTCCACATCGTCCAGCCCAAGCTGATCGTCCCGATGGGCGAGCGGGTCGTGGAGGCCCTGGCGGCGCTGGGCTTCCCGGCCAGCGAGCCGCTGCAGCCCGGAGCGGGGCGTCGTGCAGCGCTGGACCCCGACCATCGAGGCCCTCGTCGTGCCCGACATCGACGCCTCGCTGGACGAGCAGGGCGCCAAGCGCGCCTTCTGGGCCGCGTTCCGGGCCATCGGCGACTGGCACCA
>CAWAQS010000005.1:0-70680 GCA_963784365.1 uncultured Thermoleophilia bacterium
CGCTACGTCCCGCAGATGGCGCTCTCGGTGCTGGTCCCCATCGCGGTCCTGGCGGTGGTCATCCCGCTGGACCCCACCTCCGCGATCATCATGGCGCTCACCCTCCCCCTGATCCCGGTGTTCATGGTGCTCGTGGGGAAGGCGGCCCAGGCCTCCGCGCGTTCGCGCTTCCGGGCCCTGCAGGCGCTGGGCGGACGCTTCGCCGACGTGGTCCGCGGCCTGACGACCCTGCGCGCGCACGGCCGGGCCGAGGTCCAGTCGGAGGCGCTCGGCCAGGCCGGCGAGCGCTTCCGACGCGAGACGATGGCCACCCTGCGCGTCGCCTTCCTCTCGGCGCTCGTCCTGGAGCTCGCGGCCACGCTGGCCGTCGCCCTCGTCGCGGTGACGGTGGGGGTGCGCCTGGCCGCCGGGGGGATGACGCTGGAGGCCGGGCTGGCCGTGCTGATCCTGGCGCCCGAGCTCTACGCGCCGCTGCGCCAGCTCGGCGTCCAGTTCCACGCGAGCGCCGACGGCCTGGCGGCGGCCGAGCGGATCCACGAGGTGCTCGACCAGCCCGCCCTGGTCACCGAGTCGCCGACGCCCCGCGCGCTCCCCGACCCGGCCGTCGCCCCGGTGCGCCTCGAGGGTGTGGGCTTCGTCTATCCGGCGCGCGACGTGCCGGTGCTGCGCGATGTGGACCTGACCCTGATGCCGGGCGAGCGCGTGGCGCTGGTGGGCGCCAGCGGCGCCGGCAAGAGCACGCTGCTGGCCCTCCTGATGCGCCTCGCCGACCCCACCGACGGGCGCGTCACCGTCGGGGGGATCGACCTGCGCGACGGCGACGCGGCCGCCTGGCGGCGGCGCGTGGCCTGGGTGTCGCAGCGGCCGCGCCTGATCGCGGGCACGGTGGGCGACAACGTCCGGATGGGCGACCCCGGGGCGTCCGACGCGCGGGTGGCGGCGGCCCTTCGCGACGCCAACGCCGATGGGGTGGTCGCGGCGCTGGCCGACGGCCTGGAGACCCGGGTGGGCGAGGGCGGCGTCGCCCTGTCGGCCGGAGAGGCGCAGCGGATCGCGCTGGCGCGGGCCTTCCTGCGCGACGCGCCGCTGGTGCTGCT
Source organism: uncultured Thermoleophilia bacterium (assembly GCA_963784365.1). Classification (GTDB taxonomy): domain Bacteria; phylum Actinomycetota; class Thermoleophilia; order Miltoncostaeales; family Miltoncostaeaceae; genus Miltoncostaea. The sequence goes on from CAWAQS010000005.1 coordinate 1,098, forward strand.
GGACGAGCCCACGGCGAACCTCGACCCGGAGGGGGCCGCCCTGGTGGCCGACGCGATCGCGCGCCTGTCCGAGGGCCGCACCGTCGTCCTCGCGGTGCACCGCATGTCCCTCGCCCTGAGCGCGGACCGGGTCGTCGTGCTGGAGGAGGGTCGCGTGGTCGAGTCCGGCACCCCGGCCGACCTCGAGGCCGCCGGTGGGGCGTTCCGCGCCCAGCTCGAGGCCGCGGCGGCGCCGGCATGAGGGCGGGAGCGGGGGCGCTCCTGCGCGCCACGCGCCTGGCGGCCCCCGGCCGCGGGCGCCTGTGGCTGTCGCTGGCCATGGGGGTGCTGGCCGCCGGGGCGGGCATCGGGCTGCTCGCGCTCTCCGGCTACCTGATCAGCGCCGCCGCCCTCGGCCCGCCGATCCTCACGCTGACCGTCGCGATCGTCGGGGTCCGCGCGTTCGCGATCCTGCGCTCGGGCGCGCGCTACGCCGAGCGGCTCACCTCCCACGACGTCGCCCTGAGGGTGCTGGCCGGGACGCGGAGGCGCCTCTACGACCGGCTGGTGCCCCTGGTGCCGGGAGGACTGCCGCGCATGCGCGCCGGCGACCTCCTGAGCCGCGCGGTCAACGACGTGGACGCGCTCCAGCACCTCTACGTGCGGGCCCTCGGCCCGCCGGTGGTCGCCGTCGTCGTGTGCGCGCTCGCCACCGTCACGGCCTGGCTGATGCTCCCGGTCGCCGGGGTCGCGCTGGCGCTGGTGCTCGGCGCGTCGGCGCTCGCGCTGCCCCTCATGGCCGGCCTGGCGGGCCGCCGCGCGGGTCGCCGGCAGGCCCCGGCGCGCGCGACCCTCACAGCCGAGGTGCTCGAGACCGTCCAGTTCGCATCCGAGCTGACGGCCTACGGCCTCGAGGACGAGCGCATCGCGCGCGTGGCGCGCGCCGACGCCCGCCTCGCGCGGACCTCACGGTCGGACGCCGCGATCGGCGCCACCAGCACCGGCGTCCTGGCCGCGCTCGCCGGGATCGCCGCCGCGGTGGTCCTCACCGTCGCGAGCCCCGCGGTGAGCGACGGCGCGATGGACGGCGTGCTGCTCGCCGCGCTCGCGCTGCTGGCCATCGCCGCGGTCGACGCGCTCGCGCCGTTGCCGTCCGCGGCGCAGCACCTCGGCGCAACCGCCACGGCGATGGAGCGGCTGGAGGAGATCACGGAGCTGCCCGCGCCGGTCGTGGATCCGGCCGATCCGGTCAAGGTCGGCCCGCTCCCGGCGCTCGCGCTGAGCGCCGCCCGCCTCCGCTACACGCCGGACGGGCCCTGGGTCCTGGACGGCGTCGACCTGCGGCTGGATCCCGGCCGCCGCGTGGCCGTCGTGGGCCCGAGCGGCGCCGGCAAGAGCACGATCGCCAACGTCCTCGTGCGCTTCCGCGACCTCGACGACGGCCGGGCGACCATCGACGGCGTCAACATCCGCCGGCACGCGCAGGACGACGTGCGCCGGTCGGTCCGCCTCTGCGAGCAGGACGCGCACCTGTTCGCCACGAGCATCCGCGCCAACGTGCGCATCGGCGACCCCGCGGCGGACGACGCGCGCATCGTCGCGGCGCTGGAGCGCGCCGGTCTCGGCGACTGGCTCGCGGGCCTGCCCGAGGGCCTCGACACCCCCGTCGGCGAGGCCGGGGCGCAGGTGTCCGGGGGTCAGCGCAGCCGGATCGCGCTGGCGCGCGCGCTCGTCTCCGATGCCCCGGTGCTGATCCTCGACGAGCCGACCGCGCACCTCGACCCGGCGTCAACGCGCGCCTTCATCGACGATCTGGTGACCGGCGCCGGGAGCGGCGCCGTGATGCTGATCACCCACTCGCCGATCGGCCTCGAGGCCTTCGACGAGGTCGTGCTGCTGGACCGCGGCCGGGTCGCCGCCCGCGGGCGCCACGCCGACCTGCTCGCGGATCCCCGCTACCGGGCGCTGCTCGGCCTCAGCGGGTAGCCGGAACGCGGGGCCGGGCCAGCTCGCCCAGGAACGGGGCGAGGAAGCGCCCGGGGACCTTGGGGACCGGCCAGCGCCCCGCCAGGTTGCCGTCGAGCTTGTCGTGCGCCGCGGTGGAGGGCGGGTCCGCCACCTCCGCGCCCCACGCGCGTGCGATGGCGACGGCGGCCACGTCGGCCTGGTGGCAGGCGATGCCACCCTCCTTGAAGGGGAAGGTGCCGGCGTCCCCCACCACGTGGACCCCGGCCGCGCCGGCCACGTGGCCCTCGTCGTCGCAGCAGGATGAAGCCGTCGTCGTTCGACGGCAGCCCCTCGATGGCGGGCCCCCGCATCTCCGGCAGGGCGACGACGCGGTCGGCGGGGTGCACACGGCCGTCCGCGCTCCTGATCTGGCCCCAGTCGAAGGAGGTGACGGCCGCTCCGGTCACGATCTCGACGCCGGCGCGCCGCAGCGCCTGGACGACCGACCCGCCCGCGGACGGACCGAACGCCGCGAGCGGAACGTCCTCGGCGGTGAGCACGCGCACCTCGCAGCGCGCGCCCTGTCCGACGGCGACCACGTGCTCCCGCGCCATCAGCGCGATCTCGTAGCCGGTCAGCGGCCACGCGCAGCGGGGTGGGATGACGACGGCGAGGTCGGTGCTGCCCCCGCGCTCCGCGTGCAGGACGACGCCCTCGACCAGGCCACGCAGCGCCTCGACGTCGATGTGGCCGCGGAACGTCAGGGCCTGGGGGATCCGCGCCACCCGTTGGCCGCCCACGGCGATGACCAGATGGTCGTAGACGAGCAGCTCGCCTCCGGCCAGCATGGCGAGGCGCCGACGCGGGTCCACCGCCACCAGGCGCGAGGGGCGCAGCGTCGCGCCCGTGCGGGCGACGACCTGCGAGAGGGGGAGGTCGACCGGCGGGGCGATGCCGAACGCGGTGCCCGCCGCGGTGGCGGGCACCGCGAACCTCCGCGCGGCGTCGACGACCGTCACGCCGGCGTAACCACCGGTGAAGTCGGCCAGCGCTAGGCTCGTCTCGATGCCGGCCATGCCGCCCCCCGCAACCACGATGCGCGGGCGGAGCCGGAGTGGGTCGTCACCCATTGCCGGATCCTCCGCGACGCCGTCGCGCCCGCCATCCGTGACCGGCTCGCGCCCGGTTGCGGCTGGTCCGCACATCCGCGGTGGGTCGACGCTGATGCGACCGACCCGATCGTGACCGACCCTCGTGCCATGGCCTTCCGGGGCGGAGCGGTGCTGACGGTCAACGCCGGCTCCACCGGAGTGAAGCTGGACATGGTCGACGTGCTCGAGCGGACGACGGCGCTCGCGACGCTGGGCGAGGTCGCGGTCGACGCCGGTGGCCGTGGGCCACCGGGTCGTCTTCGGCGGGTCGCGCTTCGTGGCGCCGGAGCTGATCGACGACCGCCTCGTGCAGGACCTCGCGCAGGAGAGCGCCGTGGCGCCCGCTCCACAACGCACCGGCCCTGCGCCTCATCGCCGAGGCCCGCGCCGCCTTCCCCCGCGTGCCGCAGGTCGCCGTCTTCGACACGGCCTTCCACGCCACCCTCCCCGAGGAGGCGGCCGTCTACGCGGTCCCGCGGTCGCTGGGGCGTGCGCCGCCACGGCTTCCACGGGCTGTCGGTGGAGTGGGCCACCGAGCGGGGCGCGGCGCTCCTGGGGCGGCCGGCCACCGACCTGCGCCTCGTGGTCTGCCATCTCGGCGGAGGGGCGTCGGCGACCGCGGTCGAGCACGGCGTCTCGCGGGACACGAGCATGGGCTTCAGCCCGCTGGAGGGACTCGTGATGGCGACGCGCTCGGGGTCGCTCGATCCCGACATCCCCCTCCACCTGATCGTCCACGACCACATGGCCCCCGAGGAGGTCCAGCGGATGCTGAACGAGGAGAGCGGACTGACGGCCCTGGCGGGCACGCCGGACATGCGCGAGGTGGAGGCGCGCGCGGCGGCGGGGGACGCGTCGGCCCGCCTCGCGCTCGCCGTGCACGACCACCGGCTGGCCGCCACCGTGGCGGCGATGGCCGCCTCGCTCGGGGGGCTCGACGCGGTGGTCTTCACCGGCGGCGTGGGCGAGGGGTCGGCCCGCGTCCGCGCCGAGGCCGCCCGCCGGCTCGCCTTCCTCGGTCTCGCGGTCGACCCGGTGCAGCAACGCGGCGCCGGACGGCAGCGCCGACGTGTCCGCCGCCGACGCGCCGGTGCGGACCCTGGTGGTGCGGTCGCGCGAGGAGGTCGTCATCGCGCGCGCCGCGCGCCGGGTGATCGGGGCCGCGGCATGACCGCCCCGCGGGCCACGACGCTCAGCGACCTCGACCTGCGCCGCCTGGACGCCCACTGGCGGGCCGCGAACTACCTGTCGGTGGGCCAGATCTACCTGCTGGACAACCCCCTGCTGCGCGAGCCGCTGCGCATCGAGCACGTCAAGCCGCGGCTGCTGGGGCACTGGGGGACGTCGCCGGGGCTCAACTTCATCTACGCCCACATGAACCGCGCCATCCTCGCGCGCGACCTCGAGGCCCTGTTCGTCACCGGGCCGGGACACGGCGGCCCGGCGATCGTGGCCAACACCTACCTGGAGGGGACCTACTCCGAGGTCTATCCCGAGGTCTCCCGGGACGTCGCGGGCATGCGCCGGCTCTTCCGGCAGTTCTCGTTCCCGGGCGGCATCCCGAGCCACGTCGCCCCGGAGACGCCCGGGTCGATCCACGAGGGGGGCGAGCTGGGCTACTCGCTGGCGCACGCCTACGGGGCCGCCTTCGACAACCCGGGCCTGGTCGTCTGCTGCGTCGTGGGCGACGGCGAGGCCGAGACCGGCCCCCTGGCGGGGAGCTGGCACTCCAACAAGTTCCTCGACCCGGTCGGCGACGGGGCGGTGCTCCCGATCCTCCACCTCAACGGCTACAAGATCGCCAACCCCACGATCCTCGCGCGGATCCCGGCGGAGGAGCTCACCGCGCTCTTCCGGGGCTACGGGCACCGGCCCCTGTTCGTCGAGGGCTCGCGACCCGGACGCTGATGCACCGGGCGATGGCCGCCGCGCTGGACGAGGCGCTGGACGACATCGGGCGGATCCAGCACGCCGCGCGGCGCGACGGCGGCCACCGGCGGCCCCTCTGGCCGATGATCGTGCTGAGGACGCCCAAGGGATGGACCGGGCCGGTCACGGTCGACGGGCTCCCCACCGAGGGGTCCTGGCGGTCGCACCAGGTGCCGCTCAGCAACCTCGCCGAGCGGCCCGACCACCTGGCGCAGCTCGAGTCCTGGATGCTCTCCTACCGCCCGCGCGAGCTCTTCGACGCCGACGGCGCACCGGTGCCCGAGATCACCGAGCTCGCCCCGCGCGGCGAGCGGCGCATGAGCGCGAACCCCCACGCCAACGGCGGGCTGCTCCTGCGGCCGCTCGATGCTTCCCGACTTCCACGACCACGCCGTCGCCGTGCCCGCGCCGGGGGCGACCGACGCCGAGGCCACCCGGGTGCTCGGGGGGCTGCTGCGGGACGTCGTGCGCGACAACGCCGACGCCCGCAACTTCCGCCTCTTCGGCCCCGACGAGACCGCCTCGAACCGGTTGAGCGCGGTATTCGAGGCGACGGAGCGGACCTGGGAGGCCGAGCGCCTGGACACCGACGACCACCTCGCGACCGACGGGCGCGTCATGGAGGTGCTCAGCGAGCACCTCTGCGAGGGGTGGCTGGAGGGGTACCTGCTCACCGGCCGCCACGGCCTCTTCAGCTGCTACGAGGCCTTCATCCACATCGTCGACGCGATGTTCAACCAGCACGCCAAGTGGCTGAAGGTGTCGCGGGAGATCCCCTGGCGCCGGCCGATCGCGTCGCTCAACTACCTCCTGACCTCCCACGTGTGGCGGCAGGATCACAACGGCTTCTCGCACCAGGATCCGGGCTTCCTCGACCACGTGGTCAACAAGCGGGCGGAGATCGTGCGCGTCTACCTGCCGCCCGACGCCAACTGCCTGCTGTCGGTGGCCGATCACTGCCTGCGCAGCCGCGACTACGTCAACGTGATCGTGGCCGGCAAGCAGCCGGCGCCCCAGTGGCTCGGGATGGACGAGGCCGTCGCGCACTGCACGCGCGGCATCGGGATCTGGGAGTGGGCGAGCAGCGACGCCGGCGAGACGCCCGACGTCGTCATGGCCTGCGCGGGCGACGTGCCGACGCTGGAGGCGCTGGCCGCGGTGGAGCTCCTCGCCGAGCACCTCCCCGACCTGCGCGTGCGGCTCGTCAACGTCGTGGACCTGATGCGGCTGGAGTCGTCCAGCCAGCATCCCCACGGCCTGTCCGACGCGGCCTTCGACGCGCTCTTCACGGCCGACCGCCCCGTCATCTTCGCCTTCCACGGCTACCCGACGCTGATCCACCGGCTCACGTACCGGCGCGCGAACCACGACAACATCCACGTCCGCGGCTACATGGAGGAGGGGACGACCACGACGCCCTTCGACATGCTGATGCTCAACGACCTCGATCGCTTCCACCTGGTGATGGACGTGATCGACCGGGTGCCCGGCCTCGCCGAGCGCGAGGCGACGCTCCGCCAGCGCATGGTCGACGAGCGCCTGCGGCTGCGCGCGCACACCCGCGCCACCGGCGCGGACCACCCCGACATCACCACCTGGCGGTGGGGTGCGCGATCGGAGGTGAGCGGGCCGCCCCTTGGGGAATAAACTGGGGTTTGTGCAGTCTCCGGGCGACGACCCACCCACCGCCCCGGCACTCGCCCTCGGGCGGGGTGAGACCGGTGACTTCGCCGTGCTCGAGGCCCTCGGGCGGCTGACCGGCATGGACGCCGTCGTGCTCGTGGTCGCCGAGGAGGGCGCGAGCGCGGTGCGCGCCTCCTGGCCGGTGGACCGCGCCGGCACGCCGGCCGATGTCGACGCCGCGCGCCTGCTCGCCGCCGCCGGGGGCGCCGGGGGGCACGAGCTGACCGCGTCGGCGGAGATCGACGAGGGGATCGAGGCGACGATCCATGGGGCCCTCGCCGAGGGCGGGAGCGACCCCGCCGTCGCCGCGCGCGCGCTCCGGGTGCTGACAGAGGTGATCGCCTCCCACCTGGGCGCGCGCGCCGCGCGCGGCCGCGCCGCCGACGTCCGCTCGCGGATGGCCAGCCTGATCGACGCGGGGCTCGCACTCGGTCAGGAGCCCACCCTCGACGCCCTGTTGACGAGGATCGTCCAGTCGGCGCGCGAGGTGCTGGGGGCGCGCTACGCCGCCCTCGGCGTGCTCGACGCCACCCACACCGAGCTGGCCGCCTTCGTCACCGCCGGCCTGGGCGAGGAGGAGAGGGCCGCCATCGGGGAGCTCCCGCGCGGGCGCGGCCTGCTCGGCGCCCTGATCCGCGATGCGCGGCCGCTGCGCCTGGAGCACATGTCCGACGATCCGCGCTCGGCCGGGTTCCCGCCCCACCACCCCCCGATGGACTCGTTCCTCGGGGTGCCGGTGGCGCTGCGCGGCGAGGTCTACGGCAACCTCTACCTCACCGACAAGGCCGGCGGCCCGTTCACCGCCGAGGACGAGCAGATGGCGCTCACGTTCGCCTCGCAGGCGGCGGTGGCCGTCGACAACGTGCGGCGCTTCGAGGCCGAGCAGAGGCGGGCGGACGAGCTCGAGAGCGTCCAGGAGGTGGCCCGCGTCGCGCTGGCGACCCTGGATCTGGACGCGCTCCTGCCCCTGGTCGCGCGCCGGGCGCGCCGCCTGGTGGGCGCCGACACCATCGGCGTGGCCCTGGCGGACGGGGACGAGCTGGTCTTCCGCTACGCCCATGGCAGCGATGCCCTCGGGCTCGAGGGCAGTCGCGGCCCCGCGGAACCCGCGGCGCTCGCCGACGCCCTGCGCGCGTCCCTGGGATCCCCGGCCGTCGAGGTCTGCTCGCTCGAGGTCTCGGGCGCACCGGAAGGGGCGCTGGTGGCGCTCGGCTGGCGACCCTTCGACGACCACGCCCGCCGGCTGCTGGAGACCTTCTCGGCCCAGGTGGCGATCGCGCTGGTCAACGCGCGCGCGGTGGCCGCCGAGCGTGAGCACATCCGCGCGACGGCACGGCGCGAGGCGGTGGTGGCCATGGAGCGGGCCGAGGCCGACGCCCTGCGCCGCGCGATCGAGGCCCAGGAGGGCGAGCGCACCCGGATCGCGCGCGAGCTGCACGACGAGGCCGGCCAGATGCTCACGGCCCTGGCCCTGCACCTGCGCGCGCTGGAGGAGGACGTCGACTCGGAGGCGATCCGCGAGCGCCTCGCCGCCCTGCGCCGCTCCGTGGGCGAGGCGTCGTCGGGCATCCGCGAGATCGCGGTGCGCCTGCGGCCCCCGGCCCTGAGCGAGCACGGCCTGGCCGACGCCATCGAGGAGCAGGCGGCGCAGCTGCGCGCGGCGGGCCTTCCTGTGGAGGTCGATCTGCGCGGAATCGACGAGGTCCTCCGCGAGGACGCTCAGACCGTACTGTTCCGGGTGGTGCAGGAGGCGCTCACCAATGCCGCCCGACACAGCCGCGCGACGACCGTCAGCATCGTCACGTCGGCGCATAGCGGCCGCCTGCGTCTGGTCGTGGAGGACGACGGGGTCGGATTCGATCCGGCGGAGCCGACCACGCACCTCGGGCTCGCGGGCATCCGCGAGCGGGTCGAGATGATCGGCGGCGAGCTGCGCATCGAGTCCTCGCCGGGCGCGGGGACGGCCGTCGTCGTGGACATCGGGCTCGGATGAGCGACCCCGTGCGCATCCTGCTCGTGGACGACCACGCCGTGCTGCGCTCGGGCCTGCGGCTGCTGCTGGAACGCGAGGAGGGGCTGGAGCCGGTCGGCGAGGCGGCGAGCGCCGAGGAGGCCCTGCGGTCGCTGCCGCGGCTCTCGCCGGACGTCGTCGTGATCGACATCGAGATGCCCGGGATCGGCGGGCTCGAGGGGGTGCCCCTCATCCTCGAGCGCGCCCCCGACGCGTACGTGCTGGTCCTCTCGATGCACGACCAGGCCCGCGACGTGCGCCAGGCCTTCGACGCCGGCGCGCACGGATACCTGCCGAAGGCCGCCGCCGATGAGGACCTGGTGCGGGCGATCCGCGCCGTGGCGGCGGGGGAGCGCTACGTGCACCCCTCGCTCGGCGCTGCGCTCGCCGCGCCCAAGGCCGAGGCCGGCCCGATCGACGAGCTGACGGCGCGCGAGCGGGAGGTGCTGCGGCTGCTCGCGCTGGGCCACACCAACCAGGAGATCGCCGAGCGCCTGGTGGTGAGCGTGCGCACGGTGGAGAGCCACCGCGCCCACGTGATGACCAAGCTGCGGGTCACGACCCGCGCCGGTCTCGTGCGCGAGGCCCTCCGCGCCGGCCTGCTGGTCGACGACAGCTGACGTCGGGTCCTCTCAGCCCGACCGCGCCGCTCGGCCTCTCGTCCGCAGAGGCCTCGGCGGCGCTGGCGGCGCGCCCGCCCGGGCCGCACGCCCGCGGCAGCCGCTCCTACCTGGAGATCGTCCGCTCCAACACCTTCACCCTCTTCAACCTGGTGCTCGGCGCGCTGCTGGTGCTGACGCTCACGCTGGGAGATCCCAAGGACGCCCTCTTCGGCGGGGTGATCGTCGCCAACACGCTGATCGGGATCGTCCAGGAGGTGCGCGCCAAGCGCGTGCTGGACCGGCTCGCCCTGCTGGTCGCGCCGCGCGCGCGGGTGTGGCGCGACGGCGCCCTGAGCGAGCTGCCGGTGGACGAGATCGCTCCGGGCGACGCGATCCGCGTCGAGCCCGGCGACCAGGTGATCGCCGACGGCCGCGTGCTCGCGGCCCGCGGGCTGACCCTGGACGAGTCGATCCTCACCGGCGAGAGCGACGCCGTGGTCAAGGAGGCCGACGACCCGGTCCTGTCGGGCGCCTACTGCCTGGCGGGCTCGGGCGACTACGTGGTCGAGGCCGTCGGCGCCGAGAGCTTCGCCGAGCGCCTCGCGGCCGAGGCCCGCCAGGCCGGGTCGCCGCTCAGCCCGCTGCAGCAGGACATCAACCGCATCCTGCGGATCACGGTCGCGGCGATGGTGCCGCTCGCCCTGCTGCTGTTCGCCTCGCTGCTCATCCGCGGCGCCAGCCTCACCGAGGTCGCCGGCACGGTGGTCGCGGCGCTGGTGCCGCTGGTCCCCGAGGGGCTCGTGCTGCTGACCAGCCTCACCTTCGCCGTGGCCGCGGTGCGGCTGGCGCGCATCGGCACCCTGGCCCAGCGGCTGAACGCCGTCGAGAGCCTCGCCTCGGTGGACACCCTCTGCCTCGACAAGACCGGCACGCTCACGGAGAACCGGATCCGCGTCAGCGCGCTCGAGCCGGTGGACGACCGGGACGAGGAGGCCCTGCGCGCCGACCTCGCCGTGCTGGCCGCCAGCGCCGGGTCCCAGAACTCGACGATGCGCGCGGTGGCCGAGGCCGCCCCCGGCGAGGCCGCGCCGGTGAGCCACGAGGTGCCGTTCTCGTCGGCCCGCAAGTGGAGCGGGCTCACCCTCGCCGGCGGCGGGACGCTGGTGCTCGGCGGCCCCGACGTGCTGGCGCGCGCGGGGGTGCCGATGTCGCGAGGCGCTGCACGCGCGCGTGGCCGAGCACGCGGCGCAGGGCCGGCGCGTGGTGATGCTCTGCGGCGGTGACGAGCCCCTGGACGAGGAGGCCCTGCCGGACGACCTGCGGCCGCTGGGGCTGGTGCTCCTGGCGGAGGCCGTCCGCGAGGAGGCGCCGGAGACGATCGCCTACCTCACCCGCGAGGGCGTGGCGACGCGCGTCATCTCGGGCGACGATCCCGTGACCGTCGGGGCGGTCGCCGCCGCCGTCGGCATCCCGGGCGCGCACGCCACCGTGAGCGGCGCGGACCTGCCGGCCGACGAGGCCGGCCTCGACGCGGTCGTGAGCGAGGCGGTGGTGTACGGCCGCATCACGCCGGAGCAGAAGCGCGACCTGGTCCAGGCCATGACGCGCGCCGGGCGCTACGTGGCCATGACCGGCGACGGCGTCAACGACGTGCTCGCCCTCAAGGAGGCCCGCCTCGGCATCGCGATGGGCAACGGCAGCCAGATGGCCAAGGGCGTGGCCGACCTGATCCTCCTGACCAGCTCGTTCGCCACGGTGCCGCGGGCGGTGGAGGAGGGGCGGCGGATCCTGCGCAACACCCACCGGGTGGCGAAGCTCTTCGTGGCCAAGACGGTCTACTCGGCGATCATCCTGGCGACGCTGGGCCTGGCGCCGATCGCCTACCCGTTCCTGCCGCGCCAGATCACGGTGGCGTTGACGCTCACCATCGGCGTGCCGGCCTTCTTCCTGGCCCTGGCGCCCTCGGAGGGCCCGGTGCGGCGCGAGGGCTTCATGGCCAGCCTGCTGGCGTTCGTCGTTCCCGCCGGGCGTGGTCAGCGCCCTCACGATCATCGCCACCTACCTCATCGTCCGCGGCCCGCTCGACGCGGGCATCGACGAGGGGCGCACGGCCGCGGTGCTGGCCACCACCGGCATGGGGCTCGCGATCGTGGTGGAGGTGGAGCGCGGCCCCGAGCGGCGGCGGGTGCGGCCGTGGGTGTGGGGGATGGTGGCGGCCTTCGCGGCGGTGCTCGTGGTGGGGATGCAGGTGTTCTGGCTGCGCGACTTCTTCGCCGCGGTCGAGCCCACCGGAGAGGTCTGGGTCGCCGTCGGCGCGTGCCTGGCCGCGGGGATCGCGGCCCTGCTCGCGGTGCGGCGGATCCCCTGGCTCAACCGGCTGGAGAGCGGCTCCTCCTGAGCCTCAGCCGGTCCGCGGCGGCCGGACGATGAGCACCGGGCAGGGCGATCGGTAGATGACCTCGCCTGCGAACTCGCCGTGCAGCGCGCGGTCGAACGCGCCGCGGTGGGGGGCGATGACCAGGAGGTCGATCGCCTCGCGCTCGGCCCAGTCGCACACCTCGTCGGCCGGGTGGCCCTCCAGCAGCACGCCGGTCGATCCCGTGACCGCCGCCACCAGCTCGTCGAGCCAGGCCTGCGCCTCGTGGCGCACCACCGACATCGGCTCGCGGTAGGTGAACGGGCCCGCCCACAGGGGCCGCGGCTCCTCGATCACGTTCACCAGGCGCACGTCATCGGCCATCTCGTGCAGCCGCAGGCGGATCGCCTCGTCGATGACGAGGTCGGCGGCCGGGCTGCGGTCGACGCAGCAGCCGACGGTGCGGAAGGCGGGGCTCGTCATGGCGTCCTCTCGTCGCTCGACTCGGCCCCAGTATCCGTCGGCGGGCGCGATCGCGCATCGGTGGCCGGCGGGCGCCCTGCCGGGTTTTCCCGAAGGTCCGACCCGTGCGCGCCCCGGTTCCCGCCCCGGCGGGCCGCGGGCTAGCCTCGAGCACGATGTCGCCCACCCCTCCCCGCGAGCCGCTCGACGCCCTGGCCGGCGTGGGCGTGATGGGGCTCGCCCTGGTCAGCCCCTTCCTGCGGTCGCGCCGCGGCCACTGGGGCATGGATCCCGCCCTGGCCGCGCGCCCCCTGCCGGGCGACGACCTGGTCCCCGCGCCCGTCGTGGAGCTGGTCGCACGGGATCGTCGTCGCCGCGCGCCCCGAGGTCGTGTGGCCGTGGGTCGCGCAGATCGGCGCCGACCGCGCCGGCTTCTACAGCTACGCGGCGCTGGAGAACCTGGTGGGCTGCGGCGTGCGCAACGCGGAGCGCATCCACCCGGAGTGGCAGGAGCGGGAGGGCACGACGCTCGTGCTGCACCCGAAGGCGCCGCCGCTCTCCATCGTCGAGGCGCGCCCGGGCGGCCACCTGGTGGCCTTCGGCCCGCCCGACGAGGAGGCGCGGGCGGCGGGGCGGCCGTGGATCGCCGCCAGCTGGCTCCTGATGGTCGCGCCCGCTCGGCGCCGGGAGCAGCCGCGTCATCAGCCGCTATCGGGTCGCCCACTCGGGCGACCGCCGCACCCGGCTCGCGTTTCGGGCCCGCCCTGCTCGAGCCGATCGGCTTCGCCATGGACCGCCGCATGCTGATCGGCATCCGCGACCGCGCGGAGCGGGCGCCCGCCGCCACGACCCGGGAGGTCGCCGCATGAGCGCCACGCGCATCCTCGTCACGGCCGCCAGCCGCCACGAGGCGACGATGGAGATCGCCGAGGAGATCGGCGCCGAGCTGCGCCGCACCGGGCCTCAGCGCCGACGTCCTCCCCATCGAGGAGGTCTCCGGCCTCGCGGACTACGGGCCCGGTCGTGCTCGGGAGCGCCATCTACGCGGGGCGCTGGCTCGCGCCGGCGCTGGCCTTCACCGACCGCCACCGCGAGGAGCTGGCCGCCCGCCCGCTCTGGCTCTTCAGCAGCGGGCCCGGTGGGCGATCCGCCCAAGCCCGCCGACGACCCCGGCAGCGACATCGCCGACCTCGTCGCGGGCGACCGGCGCGCACGAGCACCGGATCTTCCCGGGGCGCCTCGATCGGCACGAGCTCGGCATCATCGAGCGGGCGGTGGTGGGGCTGGTGCGCTCGCCGGACGGCGACTACCGCCCCTGGCCCGAGATCGTGGCCTGGGCGGACGCGATCGCGGCGGAGCTGAAGGGATCCGCGCGAGCGGACCCGTGAGAGCGCCGTCCGCGCGGCCGCGGATTGCGGCCGACCGAGGTCCGGGTGCCGGCGCGGCGGCTGTCCCGCTTCGCGGAGATCCTCGACCCGGACGCCTACCGCCGCACCCGGGAGTCGTTCGGCGCGGTGGTGGAGGCGCTGCGCGGCCGGGTCGTGTGGCACGTCAACTCCACCGCCCGCGGCGGCGGCGTCGCCGAGATGATGGGGCCGCTGATCGGCTACGCCCGCGACGTCGGGGTCGACGCCCGGTGGATGGTGATCTCCGGCACCCCCGAGTTCTTCGCCGTCACCAAGCGCGTCCACAACCTGCTGCACGCCGACCCGGGCGACGGCGGCCCGACCGGGGCGCTGGAGCGCCAGGTCTACGAGGCGGTGCTCTGGGAGAACGCCGTGGAGCTGTCGGCGCTCGTGCGCCCCGGCGACGTCGTGGTGCTGCACGATCCTCAGACGGCCGGCCTGATCCCCGCGATGCGCCGCCGCGGCGCACGCGTGGTGTGGCGCTGCCACATCGGCCACGAGGACCAGGCCGACCCCTCGGTCGTCCGCGGGTGGGAGTTCCTCGAGCCCTACGTGACGCAGGGCGGAGGTCGCCGTCTTCTCGCGGCCGGAGTACGTGCCCCCCTGCTGCGCGGGCGGCCGCGTGGCGATCATCACGCCGTCCATCGATCCCTTCGCGCCCAAGAACCAGGAGCTGGCGCCGGAGGTGGTCCGGGGGATCCTCACCCACGTCGGGCTCATCGAGGACGGGTCCGGCGCCCTGGACCGCACCTTCGTGCGCGACGACGGCGCCCCGGGCCGGGTGGACCGCGGGGCGGACATCCTGCATCTGGGCCGGCCGCCGCGATGGGACACGCCGCTCGTGGTGCAGGTGTCGCGCTGGGACCGCCTGAAGGACCACCTGGGCGTGATGGAGGGCTTCGCCCGGCTCGACGAGGGCCACGCGGGGGGCGCGACGCTCGTGCTCGCCGGGCCGTCGGTGACCGGCGTGGCCGACGATCCCGACGGCCCGGAGGTGCTGGGGGAGCTCACCCGGGCGTGGCGCGCGCTGCCCCACCAGACGCGCCGGCGGGTGCAGCTGGCCTCCCTCCCCGTGGTCGATTCCCAGGAGAACGCGGCGATCGTCAACGCGCTCCAGCGCCACGCCGCCGTGGTGGTCCAGAAGAGCCTCCAGGAGGGCTTCGGCCTGACCGTCGCGGAGGCCATGTGGAAGGGGCGCCCGGTCCTGGCCAGCGCGGTCGGCGGGATCGTCGACCAGATCGACGACGGCCGCGACGGGCTGCTCCTGCAGGACCCCTCCGACCCCGTCGCGTTCGCCGCCGCGCTCCGGGGCCTGCTCGCCGACCCCGAGCGGACGGCGGACATCGGCGCGGCCGGGCACCGCAGGGTCCGCGAGCGGCTGCTCAGTATCCGCCACCTCGCCGATTACGGACGCCTGCTCGAGACCCTCGGCTAGCCACGGACCGGGCGCAACCGCGGGCCGGTGGTGCAGGCGCAGGGTGAAGCGCGCGGCGCGGCGGTGGACGTGCCGCGCGTGGCGCTCCCCCCGGGTCGGGCGGGTCCGCCGCGGCCGGCCCTGGATCGCGTAGAAGCGCGCCTTGGCGAACTCGACCAGCACGAGGTAGGTCGCGATCATCCCGACCAGGATGAGGAAGAAGGCCAGCGGCAGCGTCGTGAAGCCGAGCGGCTCCGCGAGCGCGGTGAACGGCAGCACGGCGCCGATCGCCGCGCAGGCGAGCGGCAGCACGAGCATCGGGCGGCTCGGGCGGCTGCGCAGGAAGGGCACCCGGCGCGTGCGGATGACGAAGATCACCAGCGTCTGGGTGGCGAGCGACTCGACGAACCAGCCGCTGCGGAACTCGCTCTCGCCCGCGTTCAGCACCACCAGCATGACGAAGAACGTGAGGAAGTCGAAGATCGAGCTGAGCGGCCCGAAGACCGCCATGAAGCGGCGCACGAAGGCGATGTCCCAGGCCGCCGGCCGGGCCACCACCTCCGGGTCGACGCGGTCGGTCGGGATCGCCATCTGGCCGACGTCGTAGAGCAGGTTGTTGAGCAGGATCTGCGACGGCAGCATCGGCAGGAACGACAGGAACAGCGACGCGCCCGCGGCGCTGAACATGTTCCCGAAGTTCGACGAGGTCGCCATCAGCACGTACTTGAGCGTGTTGGCGAAGATGCGGCGGCCCTCGACGATGCCGTCGGCCAGCACGCCGAGGTCCTTGTCGAGGAGGACGATGTCGGCCGCGTCCTTGGCCACGTCGGTGGCCGAGTCGACCGAGATGCCGACGTCGGCCGCGTGCAGGGCGACGGCGTCGTTGACGCCGTCGCCGAGGAAGGCGACGTCGACGCCGGTGCGGCGCGCGACCTTGACCAGCCGCGACTTCTGGTCGGGACCGACGCGCCCGAAGATCGTCGTGCGGGGGATCGCCGGCGGCGAGCGCGTCGTCGTCGAGGCGATCGATGTCGGCGCCGGTGAGGATGCCGCTCGACCGTGAGGCCGATGTCGCGGCAGACCGTGGCGGCGACGATGCCGTTGTCGCCGGTGATGACCTTGACGCTGACGCCGAGGCGGGCCAGCGTCGGCGATCGGCGGCGGCCGCGTCCGCCTTCGGGCCGGTCGACGAACGTCAGGAAGCCCGCGAGCCTGCAGGTCGCGCTCGTCGTCCGCGCGCCGGGCCGGTCGAGGCCGGCGGCCGGGCGCGTGGCCACGGCGACGACGCGGGCGCCCTCGTCGAACAGGCGCTCGAGCTCGGCGTGCGCGGCGGCGGGGACGTCCGTCGCAGCGCGCGAGCACCGCCTCGGGTGCGCCCTTGGTGATCAGGGTCGTGCCGCCGTCCGGGGCGCGCGGCGACGACGGAGGCGAGCTGGCGCTCGTGGTCGAAGGGCAGGATCCCGAGCCGCTCGTGCGCCGGCGACGCCGTCCGGCGCGCCGAGCAGCGCCGCGGCGGCCGCGGGCGCGCGCAGAGCGCGGGTCGAGGGCGTTGCCGCCGACCGGGCCCGTCGGCGGTCATGCGTCGCCTCGTTGCACAGCAGCCCGAGCAGCAGGAGCGCCCGGGCGCCGGCGCGCCGGTCGGGTCGAGGGCCTCGCTGGAAGGTGATCGCGCCCTCGGTGAGCGTGCCGGTCTTGTCCGTGAAGAGGATCTCGACGTTGCCGAGGTCCTCGATCGTCACGAGCCGCTTGACGAGCACGCGCTTGCGCGCGAGCGCCCGCGACCCGCGTGGACAGGCTCACGGAGACGATCGCCGGCAGCAGCTGCGGCGTGATCCCGATCGCGATCGCCAGCGAGAACAGCAGCGCCTCGATCAGCGGCCGCGAGAAGGCCACGTTGATGACGAAGATCGAGACGCGTCAGGACGCCGGCGACCTTCGACGAGCAGGCCCGAGAAGTCGCGCAGCCCGACCTGGAACGCGGTCTCGGCCTGCCGCTCGCCGAGGCCCGACGGAGATCGCCGCCGAACGCCGTCGCCGTCCCGGTGGAGACGACGACGCCGCGCCCGCCGCCCTGGTGCACGACGGTGCCCATGAAGGCGCACGACGGCAGGTCGAGGGCGGAGTCGCCCGGCCCGGACGCCTCCGCCGACTTCTCGACCGGCAGCGACTCGCCGGTGAGGACGGCCTCGTCGCACTCGAGCGGGTCGTGCCTCGAGCAGGCGCACGTCGGCCGGCACGACGTCGCCGACGCCGAGCGCCACGACGTCGCCGGGCACGAGGCCGGTCGTCGGCAGCCGCGATCGGCGCGCCGTCGCGCCAGCACGAGGGCCGTGTGGCGGATGTCGGCGTGCAGCGCCGCGACGGCGCTCGCCGCGCGGTACTCGTTGACGAAGCCGAGCCCGACGCTGAGGAGGACGATCGACGGCGATGATCACCGCGTCGATCGGATCGCCGGTGAGGCCCGAGATGGCGGCGGCCGCGAGCAGGAGGATCAGCAGCGGGTTGCGCAGCTGGCGCACCAGGACCCCGCCCGCCGTCACCCGCTGCACCCGCAGGGCGTTCGGCCCGAACGCGCGCAGCCGCTCCGCGGCCTCGGCGCCGGTCAGGCCGCCGTCACCGCTCCCGAGGCGGGCGATGACGGCATCGGCCTCCAGCGCGCCGGCGGCCCCGATATCGAGGACGGCGGCCGCGCGACCCCCGTCCGGCGTCAGCGCGCGGCGAACGCGTCCCCCGAGCCTCGCGACGACGAGACCGGCGACGCGTCGTGCGGCGCGTCGGCCGTCGGGGTCAGACGCAGGACCGGGACGGGCACCTCGTCGATCGAGAGCGGACGGTCGAAGCTGTGGACGACGGCGGCTTTCATCGCGTTGCACCTCGCGCGTGGGGGCGGACCCGAACGGTGACAGGGTGGCGCGGCCGTCGCCGCGAGGCATCCGGGAAGGCGTCGCGGGGCGGTCAGTAGTTGGCCGCTCGCGGGGCCCGCGGCGGGCACGCGGAAAAACATCTTCCGCGGTGCGGGAAGGCCCGGATGCGGCCCCGCCCGCGTGCTGGGACGCTTCGTCGCAGGGAGGGTCTCATGAGCATCCATTACGGCCACATCGCCTGCTGCATGGATCCGTTGACGGCTTCGGAGGAGGCGCTCGCGCATGCGATCGACCTCGCCGCGGCGGCCGGGGCGGTGCTCAGCCTGGTGCACGTGGGGCCCTTCCCACTGATCGTCGACGAGGTGGACGGGGCCACCGTCGCGCGCCGCGAGGATCTCAACGACGCCGCGCGGCGCTGGATCGAGGAGCGGGCCACCGCGGTGCCGGGCGCGGGGGCGGTGTTCCTCGAGGGATCGGCGGGCCCCGCGATCTGCGACTGGGCGGCGGAGGCGGGGGTTGACCTGCTGGTCGTGGGCGCGCACCACGGGCGCGTGCAGAGCCTGCTGCTGGGAAGCGTCTCCGGGCACCTGGTCAACCATGCCCCCTGCCCGGTGCTGGTGGTCCGGCTGTGGCCGCGCCGCCCGGCCGCCGCGGCGCGGGCGCGCGAGGAGGTCGTGTCATGAGGGTCCGCGACATCATGAGCTCCCGGCCGATCGTCGTCGGCGAGCGGGCGACCGACGTGAAGCGGCTGATGGAGGTGGGGCACGTGCACCACGTGCCCGTGATCGAGGGCGGCCGCCTGGTGGGCATCTGGATCACGACCGAGGGCGGCACGCTGCTGATGCTCGGTCCCGATCAGGTCTACGAGACGCGCCCGGGGGTTGACGCCACGGAGGCGCTCGACGCGCTGGTCGAGGGCGCCGAGGCGGTGCTGGTGTGGGACTCGGGCCTGCCCGGCCGGGGTCCTGACGCGATCCGACCTGCTGTCGCTGGTGCGCACCGCGGTGAGCAGGGGCATCGGCCGCCGCCACCCGCGGCCGGCGGTGATCCGCATCGCGGGCCCGGCCGCCTGCGGCAAGACGACGCTCCTGATGCGCACGCTCGCGCTCCTGGGCCGCGTCGACGTCGCGATCATCCAGGGCAACGCCGAGGCGGCCGGCGAGGTCGCCGCGCTCGCCGGCGCCCGCGCCCTGGACGAGCCGGACGCCCACAGGCGCGGCGGTCTGCAGCGCGCGGTCGACAAGCTCGCGGACGCGCAGCTGATCCTGGTCGAGGACCGCGACGGCCCGCACGACGCGATGGGCGACATCGGCGAGGACGTGCGCGTGGCGGTCGTGCCGGCGCCGGAGCTGGGGGCCGTCACCCCCGAGCGGATGGAGGGCGTCGAGGCCCTCGTCGTGACGCGGGCCGACGAGGCCGGCGCCATGGACGTCGAGGACGGCCTGCGCGGGCTGCGCAAGAGCTGCCCCGGCCTCCACACCTTCGCCGTCGCGGCCGGCCACGACGACCGCGGGCTCGACGCCTGGGCGCGCTGGCTCGAGAGCCAGGCGTTCCGACGACGCGACTGAGGAGGATCGGCGGGGCGACCGCCCTCGCCGCGTGCGAGGCGGCCGCGATCGCCGTCGGCGGCGCGCTCGCGCTGTGGGGGAACTCCCACGCCGCGGACGCGGTCTGGGCGCTCTCCGCCGCCGCCGCCCTGATCCCGCTGACCTGGTCCGTCATCCGGGAGCTCGCGGCCCGGCGGGCCGGGCGTCAACCTCATCGCCCTGCTGGCGATCGCCGGGGCCCTCGCCCTCGGGGAGTACCTCGCGGGGGCGATCGTCGCCCTGATGCTCTCCGGCGGCATGGCGCTGGAGGAGGCCGCCGGGCGCCGGGCCCGCCGCGAGCTGTCGGCGCTCATCGCCCGCGCGCCCGCGGTCGCGGCCCGGCGCCGCGGCGACGCCATCGAGAACGTCCCGGTGGGCGACGTGCTGCCGGGTGACGTCGTCATCGTGCGCGCCGGCGAGGTGCTCCCGGTTGACGGCACCGTGGAGGCGGCCGAGGCCGTGGTCGACGAGTCCGCGCTCACGGGCGAGCCCCTGCCGGTGACCTATCCCCGCGGCGCCGCGGTGCGCAGCGGCACGGCGAACGCCGGGGTCGGCCTTCGACCTGCGCGCCACCCGGCCCGCCGCCGAGAGCGCCTACGCGGCGCTGGTGCGGCTGGTCGAGCAGGCCGGATCGCAGCGGGCGCCGTTCGTCCGCATGGCGGACCGCTACGCCGTCGATCCTCCTCCCGATCACCGTCGTCCTCGCCGTCGCGGCCTGGGCCCTGAGCGGCGACCCGGTGCGCGCGCTCGCCGTGCTCGTCGTGGCGACCCCGTGCCCGCTCATCCTGGCGGCCCCGGTCGCGCTCATCTCGGGCGTCTCCCGCGCGGCGCGGCGCGGGATCATCGCCAAGGGGTCGGGAGCCATCGAGCGCCTGGGCCGCGCGCGCACCGTGCTGCTCGACAAGACCGGCACCCTGACGACCGGCGCCCCGGTGATCGACGGGGTGACGAGCACGGCCGGGATGCCCACCGACGAGCTGCTGCGCCTGGCCGCCTCGGTGGAGCAGATGTCGCCCAACGTGGTGGGCCGGGCGATCGTGGAGGCGGCGCACGAGCGCGCGCTGGCGCTGTCGCCGCCGGAGGGGATGATCGAGGGCGCCGGCATGGGCGTCGAGGGGAGCGTCGAGGGCCGGAGGGTGGCGGCGGGCAGCGCCCGCTGGCTGGCCCAGCGGGACTGCACCGGCCTCGAGCCCGCGGCGGCGTCCGACGGCGGCCGCGGCCGCGTGCTGGTGAGCGTCGACGGGCGGGTCGCCGGCACCCTCTACCTGACCGACGCCGTGCGCGACGGACGCCGCGGAGGCCGTCGCGGGGCTGCGCGCGGCCGGCGTCACCACCGTGGCGATCCTGAGCGGCGACGCGCGGCCGTCCGCCGAGGCGATCGGCCGCCCGCTCGGCGTTCGACGCCGTCCACGCGGACCTGACCCCGGAGGGCAAGGTCGCGGTGGTGCGCGAGATGCAGGCTGCGCCCGGCCGCGGCACGGTGGTGATGGTGGGCGACGGGATCAACGACGCGCCCGCCCTCGCGGCCGCGGACGTCGGCGTCGCGATGGCCTTCGGCGGCGCGACGGTCTCGTCCGAGGCGGCCGACGTGGTCATCCCGGTCGACCGCATCGCGCGGGTCGCCGAGGCGGTGGCCATCGGGCGCCGCTCGCTGGGTATCGCCCGCCAGAGCGTCATCGCCGGGATGTCCCTCAGCGGCGCCGCGATGGTCGCCGCCGCCCTCGGCTACCTCCCCCCGGTGGCCGGGCGCCCTGCTGCAGGAGGTCATCGACGTCGCGGTGATACTGAATGCGCTGCGCGCGCTTCGGGAATGAACGTTCAACACGTGAGAGAAGATCGTTCAACACGTGAATGATGCTCAGGCGCGCGTCTCCGGCGTGACGAGGTCCTCGGCCGTGAAGCTCGGCAGTTCGTCGATCGCCGACAGCAGGTGCCGCTCCCACACCTCGCGAAGCCGTCCCAGCAGCGGCGAGTCCGGGAGGATGCGGGCCTCTTCGATCTCCAGCGCATCGTTGCCGTAGACGGCGATGTCGTACGGCGGGCCCACCGAGAGGTTGGCCCGGGCCGTGCTCATCATCGATCCGAGCGCGATCTTGGTGGCGGCGGCCAGGTCGACGTGTCGCGCTCACGGCGAGCTCGAGCATGAACTTGCCGTACTTGCTCTCGCCGATCTGCAGGAACGGCCGGTCGTCGGATGCACGGATGTAGTTCCCCTCGGGGTAGACGAGGAGGATGTCGGGCGGCGACGCCGGCGATCTGCCCGCCGAGGATGAAGGTCGCGGTCCCGTCGGCGCCCGACCGCGTCGAGCGCCTCGCGGTGGCGGGCGCTCACCTCGCGGTTGAGCCGCCCGACGTAGAGCGCGGCCTCGAAGAGCTGGCCGCACCGAGGCCAGGCTCTCGCCTCGCCGGCTCGCTCAGGTCCCGCTCGATGCGGTCGAGCACCTCCTGGGTGGTGGCCAGGTTGCCCGCCGACTCGAGCACGAACACGCGGTCCGGCGCCGGCCGCAGCACGTGCAGCTTGCGGTAGGTGCTCGACGTTGTCGAGCGCCCGCGTTGGTGCGGGTGTCGGCCAGGAACACGAGGCCCTCGTCCAGACGGAGGGCGAGGCAGTAGGTCATGTGGGCTCCTTCGCGGCGGCGGTGCCGGCGAAGCGTACCGGGAGCGCCCGCCCGCTCTGGCGGCACCCGCCGCCGTCGTCCATGCTGGCCCGGTGAGCGCCACGTCCAGCCACCACGTCGCCGAGCTCATCCGCAGCTTCGTGGCCCACCACACGCCGCACCGGACCCTCCACCACGACGCGGCGCGGGGCCACGAGATCTACCAGGTGTCCACGATGAACGCGATCCTGGACGGGGTCTACGACGGCGACGTCACCTACGCCGAGCTCGCCGAGCACGGCGACTTCGGCCTCGGCACCTTCAACCACCTCGACGGCGAGATGGTGGCGGTGGACGGGAGCTTCTTCCACCTGCGCGCGGACGGCAGCGCCACGCCGGTCGATCCGCGCGAGCGGACCCCGTTCGCGGCGGTGACCTTCTTCGAGGCCGACACCACCCACCGCCTCGACGACCCCCTCGGCCGGGCGGAGGTCGAGGCCGAGGTGGACCGCCTCGCCCCGAGCGGCAACCTCTTCTACGCCCTCCGCGTGGACGGGTCCTTCGCGCGGGTCGTCACCCGCACCGTGCCGATGCAGACGCCGCCCTACCGGCCGCTGACGGAGGTGACGGCGGAGGAGCCCATCACCACGTTCACCGACGTGGAGGGGGTCCTGGTCGGCTTCCGCACCCCGGACTACGCGCAGGGGATCGGGATCGCCGGCTACCACCTGCACTTCATCACCGCCGCCCGCGACGGGGGCGGGCACGTGCTCGACTTCGCGCTGGCGCGCGGCGAGCTGCGGATCGGCACCGAGGCGGAGCTCCACCTGTGCCTGCCGCGCACCCGGGAGTTCCTGGCCGCGGACCTCGCCGGCCACGACCTCGACGAGGAGATCCGCCTCGCCGAGAACGCCCCTCCGGAGAGCCCTCCGGCCTAGGGGGTGCTGCCCGAGTGGGACCCCGAGCGGCGGGCAGGCCGGCCGCCCAGGGGCAGCGGCCCGATCCCGAGGGCGGCGCAGCGCTCGCACCAGCGCTCGGACGCCTCCCGGCGGCCGTCCAGGAGCTCGGCCACCTCCACGAAGGGGCGGATCGCCTCCTCGCCGTGGCTCATCGTCAGCGCGTCGCCGGGCTCGGCCGCGGTGCTCCAGCCGGCGTCGGCGAGCGCCACGCAGAGGGCCGCGCCGAGGACGTCGATCGCGGTGTCGTCCACCCCGCTCGAGGGCTCCAGCCCGACGCGGCGGGCCACGTCCCACGGCGCGGCCAGCGCCTCCACGCGCACCCCGCTGAGCATGGCGGTCACGCGCGCGGCCGACCCGCGGATGCGGGGGAGGACCACGTCCTCGCCGACCTGCGACCAGGAGATGCGGGCGAGGGTCGTGGCGCGCGCCGGGTCGGCGAGCTCGGCCACCAGCGCCCGCTCGAGCTCGTCGTCGTCGAGGACGCCCGCGGTCCGCGACCCGGGTCCGGCCGGAGGCGGCGTGCCGAGGGCCGACAGCCGGTCGCCCAGCGAGGGGTGCGACCACGACGCCGCCGTCCCGCGCCCGCTCTCGTCCGCGAGGGTCTGCGCCAGGTGATGGCGGATCCACGGCCGGGAGAGGAAGCGGCGCAGCCCGTCCACGATCGGCGGGCGCCGCCCGGCCGCGAGGACCGGGCCCACGTGGCGCTCCCAGTAGGGGAGGTAGGCCTTCTCCACGCAGGTGGCCGCGCGGAGCATGCCGGCGGTGGCCTCGACTCCGGCCACCTCGGCGGCCGCGAGGTCCGCGGCGAGCTCGCGCTCGCGGCGCAGCGCCGGGACGCGGCGCTCCACGATGCCCGCGTACCACGCCAGGACGCGGGCCGGGATCGCGGTGAACCAGTCGCCGCGCAGCCCGTCGACGGTCCGCTCGAGGCCGTCCAGCGCCGTGAGGGTGGCCGCGTTCAGGCGCCGGCGCGGGCCGCGCGCGCGGGCGAGCTCACGGGCGACCAGCGCCAGCAGTTCCTGCCGGGTCAGCATCGCCGCCAGGGGGAGGCCGACGACCAGGATGCGGCGGCGGCGGACCACGCCGACGACGCAGGTGCGCACGGTGGGGCCGAGGTCGGCCACGACGCGGTCGAACGGCTCCACGCCGAGGGCGCCGGCGGCCTCGTCGATCAGGCGGAACACGCCGGGCTGGCGCGCCGGCGTGATCTCCGGTCCGGTCGGCTCCGGTACGGGCCGCGGGACCACCGCGATCAGGATGGCGACGCCGAGCAGGCCCACCACGATGCCGAGGATGCTCACGTGGCCCGCGCGCCACTCGAGCAGGGGCGCGGCGAGCAGGGCCGCCGCCACGAGGAGCGGGATGAGGTACGCACCCGCCACCAGGGCGAAGGCGAGCGGTCGCGACGGGGGCTCGGGGGCGCCGTGCATCGGCGTCTCACCCCGGGCCGCGCGCGCCGCCGGGACGGCCTCGCCCGGCGCGACCAGCGGCTCGTCGCCCCGCCAGGGCGCCAGCGCGGTGCGGGCCTGGGCGCAGTCCTCGACCTCGAGCAGGATGCCCTCGGCGGGACGGTCGAGTCGCGGCGAGCCCCAGCGGCGGGCGATGAGGCGCGTCATCAGGCGCAGGCGCGGGCCGGGGTGCGTCTCGGTGAGGGCGATCGCGAGGTTCGGCATCCCCGAGCGCAGGGCCAGGACCGGGAAGGCGCCGCCCTCCGGCCGCGTGAACAGGTGGCCCAGCTCCAGGTCGGACTCGCTCAGCGGGGCGGCGTACGTCGGCGCCGAGAGCACCCGGAAGCGCCCCTGGTCGCCGCCCCGAACCCCCGGACCCTCGTCGATGGCCACCTGGTGGACGCGGTTGCGGTGCCAGCGGGGGCTCTCCGCCAGCAGGGCGGGGGCGTCCAGCCACATGCGGTCTTCGTCCACCACGAGCCGCGGGGGCCGTCCGAAGGCGAGGCGCGCGTAGCGCCAGGCGACCAGCGTGAGGACCACCAGCAGGGCGGTCACGATGACGACCGCCGGACCGGAGCCGCCGGTCAGCGCCGGCGCCAGCCCGCGGCCGAGCACCAGCGCGACCACGATGGCCCAGAAGCCGAGCACCATCAGCGCGAGGAGGGCGGCGGACGAGCGCGCGCCCCGCGGCCGGGCGAGCGGGACGGACACCTCCCCGGGGGCGATCGGACTCACCTCCGTTTCGTCGGCAGGTTGACAGGCTGCCGTGAGCCCCCGTGACCTCGGCCCGGGGGCGGATGGACGGCGCGCCCCGGCTGCGGCGATGCTGTGCGCACGACCCGACGAAGGAGGCGGCAGATGACCAGCGACCCCGACGACCCCACCGCACGGCCCGACTGCCCGTCGGTGCTCCCGGGCGAGGACGGATGGGACGACGCCCGCCGGGCCTGGAACCTCGTCGCCGACCAGCACCCCGCGATCGTCGCGCACCCCGAGTCGGCGGCCGATGTGGCCGCCGCGGTCGACTTCGCGCGCGGCCGCGGCCTGCGTGTGGCGGCCCAGGCGACGGGGCACGGCGCGTCCGAACTTCCGTCGCTCGAGGACACCCTGCTGCTGCGGACGGGGCATCTGCGCGAGGTGGTCATCGACCCCGCAGCGCGCACCGCGCGCGTCGGCGCCGGCGTCGTCTGGGGCCAGGTGGCCGCCGCGGCCGCCGAGCACGGCCTCGCGGGACCGGCCGGCTCGTCCGGGACCGTCGGCGTGGTCGGGTACACCCTGGGCGGGGGCGTCGGCTGGCTCGGGCGCCGCCACGGCCTGGCGTGCAACGGGGTCCGCGCGGTCGAGATGGTGACGGCCGAGGGCCGGCTGCGGCGCGTGGACGCCGATCACGACCCCGAGCTCTTCTGGGCCCTGCGCGGCGGGGGCGCCGGGAGCTTCGGCGTGGTCACCGCGATCGAGTTCGCGCTCCACCCGCTGACCTGGGTCGAGGGGGGCGCCCTGTTCTGGCCCATCGAGCGCGCGAGCGACGTCCTGCAGGAGTGGTGGGCCTGGTCGAGGGGGCTCCCCGAGGACGTCTCGTCGATCGGCCGGGTGCTGCGGCTGCCGCCGCTGCCGGCCATCCCGGAGATGCTGCGCGGGCGTGAGTTCGTCGTGGTCGAGGTCGCCGATCTGCGCGGTCCCGGTGAGCTGGACGACCTGATCGCGCCGCTGCGCGCGCTGGGCCCGGAGATCGACACGATCGCGACCCTGCCGGCGCCGGGTCTGGGGAAGCTCCACATGGATCCCGAGGATCCGGTCCCCGGTGCGGGCGACGGCGCGCAGCTGTCCGAGGTGACGGCGGCGACCATCGACGCGCTGTTGGCCGTGGCGGGTCCGGGGAGCGGATCGCCCCTGCTGTCCGTCGAGCTCCGCCAGGTCGGCGGCGCCCTCGCCCGCCCGGCACCGGGCGGCGGCATCCTGCCGTCCCTGGACGCCGACGGCCTGATGTTCGCCGTCGGCATCGCGGCCGGACCGGGCGCGGCCGCCGTGCACGCCGGGCTCGTCGAGGTGCGGGGAGCCCTCGCCCCCTGGACCTCGCCCCGCATCCTCGGGAACTTCGCCGGCCGCCGCTGCCCCCCGGCGGAGCTCTTCGGCGAGGACGCCGTCGGCCGGCTGGCGGCGCTGAAGGCCGAGGTCGATCCGGGGGACATGTTCAGCGCCAACCACCCGGTCACCGCCGCGGCGTAGGTCGGGTGGCGACCGCTCCCGCGATCGATGTCTCGAACCTGCGCGTCGTGCGCGGCGCCACGGAGGTGCTGCACGACATCTCGCTGACCGTCGCGGCGGGCGCCGTGACCGGGTTGCTCGGCCCGAGCGGGTGCGGCAAGTCCACCCTCATGCGGGCGGTCGTCGGCGTGCAGGTCGTCGCCGGCGGCGACGTGCGCGTGCTCGACCTCCCCGCCGGCACGCCGGAGCTGCGCCGGCGCGTGGGCTACGTCACCCAGGCCCCCTCGGTGTACTCGGACCTGAGCGTCCTCGAGAACCTGCGCTACTTCGCGGCCATCGTCGGCGCGGGCGGCGGGCGGATCGCCGACGTCATCGCCACCGTCGGCCTCTCGGGCCACGAGGGCCAGGTGGTGGGGTCCATGTCGGGCGGCGAGCGGTCGCGCGTCTCGCTGGCGACGGCCCTGCTCAACAGCCCGGAGCTGCTCGTGCTGGACGAGCCCACGACGGGCCTCGACCCGGTGCTGCGCGCCGAGCTGTGGAGGGCCTTCCACGCCCTGGCCGACGACGGGGCCACGCTCCTGGTCTCGAGCCACCAGATGGACGAGGCGTCCGAGTGCGACGCGCTGATGCTGATGCGCGCGGGGGCGATCCTCGAGGTGACCACGCCCGCGCGCCTGCGCGAGGAGACCGGCGAGAGCGACCTTTCGAAGGCCTTCCTCGCGGTCATCGAGCGGGCCGGATCGTGAGCTGGCGTATCTCCTGGGCGACGGCCCGGCGGGTGCTCTGGCAGATCCGCCGCGACCCGCGGACGGTCGCCCTGCTGATGGTGGTGCCGGTCGTGCTGCTGGTGCTGATCCGCTACCTCTTCGACGACCAGCCGGCGGTCTTCCAGGAGATCGGCGCGCCGATGTGCGGCCTCTTCCCGTTCATCGTGATGTTCCTGGTCACGTCGATCGCGATGCTCCGCGAGCGCACCACCGGCACCCTGGAGCGCCTGATGACGCTCCCGCTGGCGCGGCTCGACCTGCTGGCGGGGTACGGGATCGCCTTCGGCATCCTGGCCGCCATCCAAGCGGTGATCGTCTGCGTGGTCGGCTTCGCCTTCCTCGGGCTCGACGCGGCCCACGGGGCGTGGCTGGTCGCCCTGCTCGCGGTGGGCAACGCCCTCCTGGGCATGGCCCTGGGCCTCCTCCTGAGCGCCTTCGCGCGCACCGAGTTCCAGGCCGTCCAGTTCATGCCCGCCTTCATCTTCCCCCAGCTGCTGGTGTGCGGCCTGTTCGTCGCGCGCGACGACATGGCGCCGTTCCTCTACTGGATCTCCTGGATCCTGCCGCTCACCTACGCCTACGACGCGCTGGCCCGCGCCACCGGCTCGGCGGCCCTCGGGGCGGCCTTCGCCGCCGACGTGGTCGTGGTGGTCGGGTGCACGCTGGCCGCGCTCGGCCTCGGCGCGCTCACCCTGCGGCGGCGCACCGCCTGAGCGCGGGCGCGTGCGGTAGCGTCCGGGCGTGGAGCAGCCCGTCTCAGCCCACGCGGCCAAGAGCTTCGATCGCAGCGCGGGCGTCTACGACGACCACGTCGCGCCCAACCGCGCGGGCGCCCGGCGGCTGGTCGCCTCGATCCCCGAGGGGCGCTATCCGCGCCTTCTCGACGTGGCCTGCGGCACCGGCTTCGCCTCGCTCGAGGCCATCCCCCGCCTGGGGGTGGAGCGCGTGATCGGCGTGGACGCCTCGGCTCCGATGCTGGAGGTCTTCCGCGAGCGACTCGCGGCGTTCCCCGCCGTGGCGGCCGACCTGCGCGCGAGCGACGTCCTGGAGATGGGGGTGGAGGACCACACCGTGGACCTCGTGCTCTGCTCGATGGCGCTCCACTGGTTCACCGAGCGCGCGACCGCCATCGCCCTCATGGCCCGGGCGCTGGCGCCGGAGGGCGTGCTCGGCATGCTCGCCCCCGGACCCGCGCACGACGCCGAGACCGTCGCCCTCATCCACCGCACCGGCGATCCGCTGATGGGCCGGCTCGCGGACTCGATCGAGAGCAACCAGGTCGACCCCGACGTCCTCACCGGCTACCTGGTCGCCGCCGGGCTGGAGCCGCTCGACGTCTGGACCGAGACCCGCCGCCGCGCGACGCCCGCCGCCTACTACTCGGGACGGCTCGACGCCGTGGCCAGCCACTTGTGGGCCGACCTCCCGGCGGCCGAGCAGGCGGACACCCTCGCCCGGATGCACGCCCTCATCGAAGGCGCTGCCGACGCGGAGGGCGTCTACCACTACGGCTTCGTCAAGACCTACGCCATCGCGCGCGCCCCGGGGCCCGGGGAGGGGTAGCCCCTCGGAGGCCGCCGGGGGGAAACCCGCACCTCGGAGACGGTGCATGCTCGGTTGACCGGGTCCGCGGGGCGGGCGAGCCTCGGGGTCCGCTCCAACTCCTGCGAGGGTGGATCCGATGCGCGTCGGCGGCTGAGGTGGAGACCGGTCTGCTCGTCATGGTGTTGCTCGCGGCTGTGGCCTTCAGCGTCACCAGCGGCTTCCACGACGCCGCCGAGATCACGGCTCCGGGGGTCGTGACCCGGGCGATCCGGCCGGCCGGCGCCCTGACCTTCTTCGCCGTCATGACGCTCGTGGGCCCCTTCCTGGCCGGTACGGCGGTCGCCGACACGATCGGCGGCTTCGTGACGCTGTCGGACCTGGCTCCGACGATCGCCCTCGCCATCGTCGCGGCGGGGGTCGCGGGCGCCACGCTCTGGAACGTGGCGACCTGGCGCTGGGCGATCCCCTCGTCCTCGACCCACGCGCTCGTCGGGAGCCTCGTGGGCGTGACCGTGGTCGTCGCGGGACCCGGCGACGTGAGCTGGGGGTTCGCGGCGCTCGCCGACGGCGAGCTGGAGGGCGTCACCAAGATCCTGGTGGCGCTCGTGCTCTCGCCGGTCGTCGGCGTCGCCGCCGGCTTCCTGGTGTTCCGCGCGGGGCGCCGGGCGCTGCGCCGCAGGACGCGCCGGGCGAACCGTCCCCTTCGGCGCCTCCTCGTGGGCGGCACCGGCCTGCTGGCCTTCGCCCACGGCGGCAACGACGCCCAGAAGTGCATGGGGGTGATGGCGCTGGCCCTCGTGCTGAGCGGCCGCCTCGCGTCGTTCGCCGTCCCGACGTGGGTCATCGTGGTGTCGGCGGTGACCCTGGTGCTCGGCGGGGTCACCGGCGGCTGGGGGATCGCGCGCACGATCGGCTACGGGATCTACCGGCTGGAGCCCCTTCACGCGGCGGGCGCCCAGGCCGGCGCCGCCGGGGTGGTCTACGGCGCGGCCCTCCTGGGAGGCCCCGTCTCGACGAGCCAGGTGGTGACCTCGGCCATCGCCGGCACGGGCGCCGCCGAGCATCCCCGGAGCGTGCGCTGGGACACCGCCAAGGAGATGGTCCTGGTCTGGGTGATCACCATCCCCGCCTCCGCGGCGGCGGGCCTCGCTCGTCTACGCGCTGGGCGCCTCCGTCGCCGCCCTCGCCCTCTGACCGGCGCGTCGCGGTGGCCCCCCCTCCCACCTATCGCGCGCTCCTCGCCCGGCTGGGCGGCAGGATGTTCCCCCGCCAGCCGGACTTCGGGGCCCTGCTCGGGGATCAGACGCAGGTCGTCGTCGAGGCCCTCGAGGCGCTGGTCGAGTTCGCCCGCACCGGCGACGCGGATGCCGCCGAGCGCGTCGCGATCACCGAGAAGCGGGGCGACCGCCTCCGCGAGCGCAACCTCGACACGCTCAACCGATCGTTCATCACGGTCTTCGACCGCGACCTCACGGCCGTCGCGATCCGTCGCATCGACGACGTCGCCAACTACGCGAAGACCACGGTCCGGGAGATGGGGATGCTCGCGATGGAGCCCGACGCCACGGTCCTCGCCATCGCCGAGATCCTCTCGGGGGGCGCCGTGGAGCTCCGCGCCGCCGTCCTCGCGCTGAGCCGGGACGCGCAGGCCGTCCCGGACCACATCGCCCGGGTGCACAAGGCCGAGCGGCGGGTGGAGAAGATCTACCGGGCGGCGTTCGTCGACCTCTTCGGCAGCGGAGAGGGAGCGCCGTGGGGCGGGGAGGACGGCGGCGTGGAGCGCCTGCTCGACGCGCTGCGGCGGCGGGAGGTCTACCGCCACCTGTCGAACGCCGCCGACCGGCTGGACAGCGCGGGCCGGGTGATCCTGGACATCGCCGTCGCCACGGCATGACGCCCGACCGCGCCGGAGGCCCGTGCCCGGGACTCCGGCGCTCGGCGGGCGGTCAGAGCTCGGCCATCTCGCGGTCGATCGGGTGGTTGGCCGCGATCTGGGTGGCCGGGTCGAACGCGGCGGCGCGTGGCGCGCAGCCGCGCGAGCCGGTCGTCGTCGTGGAAGTCGCCCGCCGAGGTCTGCTCCTCGGTGAAGTTGCGGTAGAGGCGCCCGTGCCCGAACGGCGGCCATGGCGGACTCGGACCCGCGTGACGTCGCGCACCAGCAGCTCGTGGTGCTCGGGGTGCATCGGGACGCCGATGACGAACATGGCGCCCTCCCCGTCGAGGTGCGACAGCGCGCCGCCGCCGGGCGCCGGCCGGCCGACCGCTCCGCCCAGGTGACGGATCTCGGACGAGATGAACGGCGAGCCGGAGCCGCGGGCCGGTGAGCGCGGACGAACTCGCTCATCGCCTCGGGCGTGATCTCGTCGATCATCACGTGGCCGCCCACGCCGGGCATCGGCGGCTCGGGGTCCTGGTGCAGGCGCACCATGTCGGGCGCCGGCATCGTCGCCACCATGTCCATCTCGGGCTCGAGGTCGCGGAACACCCGCACCAGCTCGGCCCCGATCCGCTCCTGGTCCTCGGTGCCGGTGTACGCCACCTCGACCGCGACGATGTTGCGGCCGCGCAGGGGCTCCGGCGCGAAGGGCAGGTCCGGGATCTGGAGGATCCGCCCGACCGAGGTCATCTCCTCGGGGACCGTGCGGGTCCACTCGGCCCAGGCGCGCAGCACCTCGTCCGAGCGCTCCCAGGGCCAGATGAACCAGCCCGCGTAGGCCGTCTCGAGGGGGTAGAGGCGGAACTCCATCGCCGTGACGATGCCGTAGTCGCCGCCGCCCCCGCGCAGCGCCCAGAAGAGGTCCGGCTCGCGCTCGGCGTCGGTGCGGATGATCTCGCCGGCGGTCGTGACGATCTCGATCGCGGTGACCGAGTTCGCCGCCAGCCCGTGGCTGCGGGCGAGCCAGCCGATGCCGCCGCCCAGGGAGTAGCCGACGACGCCGACGTTGGGGGAGGACCCGTGCAGGGCGATCAGGCCGTGCTCGCCGGCCGGCGCGGTGACCTCCTCCCAGAGGACGCCCGCGCCCACGCGGGCGATCCGCGCCAGCGGGTCGATGAGGACGTCGCGCATCCGGTCCGTGCGCAGGAGGACGGCGTCCCTCAGGTCGCCGAGCGGCCCCGCGTTGTGGCCGGTGCCCTGCGGGGCCACGCGCAGGCGGTGGTGGCGGGCGACCGCCAGGGTGGCGGCGACCTCGCCGGCGTCGCGCGGGTACACCACGGCGGCGGGGTGCTGGTCGGCGGCCAGGTTCCACGCCTGGCGGGCCTGGTCCCAGGTGGGGTCGCCGGGGGCGACGACCTCGCCTACGCGCTCGCGGAGCGCGGCGACGGCGTCAAGCGCGGTGTGTCGGGTGGTCGAACATCCTCGTCCTCCATCTCGGTCTCGGGTGTGCGGGGGCCGTCGCCGTCGAGGAGGGCGTCAAGGGCGCTGATGAGCCCCAGCCAGCCGCTGAAGTCGCGGCGCGCCCCCTCCTCGCCGTACGCGACGCCCGCCGGCGGGCCCTCCTGGTTACGGAGCTCGAGGCTCACGCGTCGCGTCGTGCGGTCCATGGACGGCAGCCTCCGCCACGGCCGTCCCGCTGGCATCGTGGGGACCCCCAGTCTGCGACCCCAGGGTTTGGGGGTCGTCCCCCCTAGGGGTGCCGCGATCCCTAGGGGGTGGCGAGGGCCCCCGGCAGCTCGCGGCGCGAGCGGACCCCGAGCTTGCGGTAGGCGCTGCTCAGGTGGATCTCGACCGTCTTGGGGGTGACGTAGAGGGCCTCGGCGATGTCGCGGTTGCTCATGCCCTCGGCGGCCATGGCGGCCACCCGCCGCTCGCTGGGCGTCAGCGCCCCGGCCCCGCTGCGGGCCGCGGCGCGCGGGCGGACGCCGGTGGCGTGGAGCTCGCCCCGGGCCCGCTCCACCAGGCCGTCGGCGCCGCAGGCCTCGGCCAGCTCGAGCGCCCGCCGCAGCGGCTCGCGCGCGTCGGTCGGCCGCCGCGCGCGGCGCAGCGTGGCGCCGAGGGCCGCCAGCGCCAGGGCGTGCTCCAGGCGCGCGGTCGAGCCCTCGAGCACGCGCACGGCCTCCTCCAGGCGGGGGATCCCCTCACCGCGCTCGATCTCGCCCATGATCCTGAGCGCCCGCCCGACGGGGCCGGGCGCCCCCCAGACGCGCGCGAGCGCGAGCTCGGCCTCCAGCAGCGCGAGCGCCTCCTCGGGACGGCCGAGGCCGTCCAGCGCGCGCGCCGTCAGCGACCGCCACGCGAACCACGCCGGGTTGACGTCGCGCAGCCCCCTGCGCGCGAGCCGCGCGGCGAGGTCCTCGGCCGCGCTCCAGCGCCTCCGCCGGCCGGCCCTCGGCGAGGAGCACCTCGGCCTCCGCGCGCAGGCCGATCAGGGCGCCGTCGGAGATCTCGCCCCAGCCGCCCGCCACGTCGAGGAACGCGCGCGCCTCGCCGACCGCCCCGGCGGCCACCCGCCCCTCGGCCAGGAAGCCGAGGGCGTAGACCTGGCTCGCGATGCCCCAGCGCCCCATCATCGCCTGGCCGCTCGCCAGGAGCGTCGCGGCCTCGCGCAGGTCGCCGCGGCGCAGCAGGCCGAGGCCGCGCCAGAGGAGGATCGCCGAGATCGCGAACAGCGAGCCGTTGCGGTGGGCCGTCGCGAGGGCGGCGTCCCAGGCCGGGTCGGCCTCGGGGCGCTCGCCCATCTCCAGGGCGATCAGCGCGCCCACGCCGAGCAGGTAGCCGTCCGGCGCCGCGAGCAGCCCGCCGCCGGCCAGGGCGGCCGCCGCGTGGTCGCCGACCTCCGCGCGCGTTCCCGCCCCGCTGGGCCCAGTCGATGCTCACCAGGCACTGGAGCGCCCGCGCTCCCGGGCCGCCCCCGGGCGGGGTGCGGCGCTCCGCGGCGAGACGCTCGAGGGCCCCCGGCACGTCCGCGCCGAAGAAGACGCAGCAGAGCTCGATGGCGTTGAGCCAGGACCGCAGGTCCTCCAGCTCGGGCGGGGTGGCCGCGGCGGCGTCGCGCGCGATGCCGCGCCGCCTCGGCGGGCTCGCCGGTGAAGATCAGCGCCCAGGCCAGAGCGCGCGCCGCGGTCAGCCGCGCCAGCGGATCCGCGAGCGAGTCGTAGGCCTCGCTGCAGCCGCATCGTGCCGCCGTGTGCGTCGATCTGGCTCTCGACCAGGCCCAGCTCGAGCAGCACCTGCGGCGAGATCTCCGGCGTCGGGGGCTCCTCGACGGCGCGGCGCAGCAGCGCCATCGCCGACTCGGGCGCCCCGCGCGCGGTCGCCGACGCGGCCGCCGCGCGCAGCGTCGCCACCGCATCCGGGTCGCCGCGCGGCGAGACCAGCAGCAGGTGCGCGGCGATCCGCTCGGGGGTGGCGCCGGCGGCGGTGAGGATGCGGGCGGCCGTCGCGTGGAGGATCTCCCGCTGGCCCACCGCCATGTCGCGGTAGACCACCTCCCGCACCAGCGGATGGACGAAGTCGAGGGGGCGCTCCGGGCGGAGGATCTCCGCCCGCCCGAGCGCGTCGATCGCCGCCGCGACCCGCGGCTCGTCCATCCCGGCCAGCGCGGCGACGGTGGGCAGGTCGGCGTTCTCGCCCAGCACGGCGACCGCCTGCGCCGCGGGCACGGCGTCGTCGGGCAGGCGCGACAGGCGCAGCAGGATCGTCCGGGCGATCGCCGCGGGCCCCACCTCGTGGATCAGGCCGGCGTTGGCGGCGTCGGGCCGGATGGCGTCGTCGCCCAGCGAGCGCAGCAGCTGACCGAGCAGGAGGGGGTTGCCGCCGGTCGCCTCGTGACAGGCCGCGAGGAACGCCGGGTCGGGCTCCTGGCCCAGGCGCGCGGACACCAGCGTGCGCGCCGCGCCGTCGCTGAGCGGACCGGGCCGGACCACCACCGCGCCCGGCTCCTGGACGATCTCGCCGATCAGTGCCGGGTCGGCGCCCCGCTCGCCCGAGCGCAGCCCCACGGCCAGCAGGACCGGCAGCCCCTCGAGGCGGCGCATCAGGTAGGCCAGGTACCGCAGCGAGGGCGGTGTCCACCCAGTGGAGGTCGTCGACCATCAGCACGAGCGGCGCGTCGCCGGCGGCGTTGGCCGTCAGCCAGAAGAGGCCGTGGAGCGACGCGAACGAGGCGTCGCGCCCCTCGCCGTCGTCCTCGCCGGGCGGGGAGAAGACGGCCCCCGCGGGCGCCGCCGCACCCGAGAGCCAGCGCCCGCCGGTCTCCAGCGTCCACGAGGGCGGGCTCGAAGAGCTGGCGCACGACGCCGAAGGGGAACTCCAGCTCCAGCTCGCTCCCGCGCGCGGACAGGACCCGCAGGCCGCGCTCGGCGCAGGCCTCGCGCAGGGCGGCCAGCAGCCGGCTCTTGCCGATCCCGGCCGGCCCCTCGACGACGGCGACGCGCGCGCCGCCGCCGGCGGCGGCCTCGGCCGCGGCGATCAGGGAGGCGATCTCGCCGCTCGCGCTCGAGCAGCAGAACGGGGACGGAGAGACCCGGGGTCGTCGGCGCGCCACCCTGTGTGCCCATCAGTCGCGCATCGTACGTCCGGGCGCCCCCGCACGGCCAGCGCCGCGCGGATGAGTAATTGGACGCTCTAGGGTGAGCGCGGACGAGGCCGGCGAGGGAGCACGCGCGATGCACAGGCAGTTCAAGGACGACGACTTCCAGTTCGGCTTCGAGATCGCGCTCGGCGGCGCGCGCCGATCCGGGCGAGGTGCTGGCGACGGCGGCGCGCATCACGAACGGCGACTCCGACTCCTGGGTGGGCGAGTGGCTCGCCGCCGCCGAGCGCCGCCGCGTGGGCGGCGGAGGAGGCGCTCGCCGCGGGCCACCGGATCACCGCGGTGGGCCACTACCGCTGCCGCCGCCGGCCACTACTCGACCGCGCTCTACTCGATCGCGGGCAGCCACGAGGCTGAGCGCGAGACGGAGATCTGGACCACGCAGCGGGCCTGCTGGGACCGCGTGGTCGACCTCCAGCCGGTCCCGGGCGAGCGGCTGTCGATCCCCTACGAGGGCACGACCCTGCCGGCGTACTTCTTCCGCGCGCCCGACGCGGCGCCCGGAGAGGCGCGGCCCCTGGTCGTGATGAACAACGGCAGCGACGGCGCCACGTCGGACATGTGGGGCATGGGCGGCGCCGCCGCCGCCGCGCGCGGCTACCACTGGATGACCTTCGACGGCCCGGGGCAGCAGGCCGCGCTCTTCCTCCAGGGCATCCCGTTCCGCCCCGACTGGGAGGCTGTCCTCACGCCGGTGGTCGACGCGATGGCCGCCCGCCCCGACGTCGACGCGCGCGCGGATGGCCGTGATCGGCGTCAGCCAGGCGGGCTTCTGGGTGCCGCGCGCGCTGGCCTTCGAGCATCGCTTCGCGGCCGCCGTCGCCGACCCGGGGGTGGTCGACGTCTCCACGTCGTGGACCGATCACCTGCCGAAGCACCTGCGCGCGCAGCTCGACGACGGCAAGCGCGACGCCTTCGACCGCAACATGCGCATGGGCGAGCGCTTCTCGGGCAAGGCCAAGGCCCTGATGGCCTTCCGCGGCCGGCCCTACGGGCTGACGAGCACCTCGGAGTTCGACCTCTTCAGCGCGGTGCGCGAGTACCGGCTGGGCGACGAGGTCTCGCAGATCACGACGCCGCTGCTGATCACCGACCCCGAGGACGAGCAGTTCTGGCCCGGTCAGTCACAGACGCTCCTGGACCTGCTGGGCGATCGGGCGGAGCTGGTCCGCTTCACCGCCGACGAGGGCGCCGGCCGCCACTGCGAGCCCCTCGCGCCCGCGCTTCGCGAGGCCCGCATCTTCGACTGGCTGGACGACCGCCTCAGATAGCCGGCGCGACCGCCCCGCCCATGGCGTCGAGCATCCGCGCGACGTCGGCCGGGCGGCAGGGCGCGGTTCCCGGGGTCAGCATCGCCGCCGCGGCGGCGGCGATGCCGAAGCGGCACGCCTCCAGCAGCGGGCGGCCCCGGGTCAGCGCCAGGGCCAGCGCGCCCATGAAGCAGTCGCCGGCGCCCACGGGGCTCTCGGGGTGGACGACGGTCGGGGCGGCGATGCGCAGGTGGTGGTCCGCGGACACCAGCAGGGCGCCGGCCGGTCCCTCGGTGACGATCACGACCTCCGCGCCGCCCTCGCCCACGATCCGCTCGGCCAGCGCCTCGCGCCCGGCCTCGTCGAGGGTGGTGCCCGCGAGTTCGTCGAACTCGCGGAAGTTCGGCTTGACCAGATGCACGCCGCCGTCGAGCGTCGCCCGCAGCGCGGGCCCGCTGGTGTCCACCAGCAGGCGCGTGCCCCGCGCCTCCAGGTCCCGCGCCAGCCGCGCGAAGAGGTCCACCGGCGCGCCCGGGGGGAGGCTTCCGCTGGCCACCATGTAGGGCCCCGCGGCGGCGTCCACCGCGGCGCTCAGGCAGCGTCGCCACTCCCGCGAGGTGAGGGCGGGACCGGGCATGACGAGGCGGAAGCACGCGCCGCTCTCCCGCTCGGTCACCGCGACGTTCTCGCGCGTCGTGCCCGCGATCGGCAGCCGTTCCTGGGGGATCCCCTCCCGGGCGAGGTGGCTTTCGATCTGGGAGCCCGTGGCCCCGCCGGCGGCGTAGAGGGCCCGCGTCTCGCCACCCAGCGCCACGATCGCCCGTGAGGCGTTGAGGCCGCCGCCGCCCGCCTCGCGCCGGACCGTCCCGCACCGCAGCTTGGGGCCGGCGACGAGCCGGTCGACCTCGGTCGCGACGTCGAGGGCGGGGTTCGGGGTCAGGGTCACGATCCGGGGCACGGGGACGACTCTCGCCCCCCGCGGGCCGACCGACATCCGGGGCGGCCCGCACGCCCGCACCGTGACTCTCCGCTGCTAGGGTCGCGGGCCGTGCAAAAATCCCTGCAGGCGCTGATCTTCTTTCCTCGCGGGGGATCCGCACAGGTTGTGCGCTATCTCGCCCGTGCGATGGTCGGCGCGGGATGGAGCACCCGCGTGGTCGCGGGCTCCCTCGGGGGGCCGGACGATCCGGGCAACGCGGCGGCCTTCTTCGGCCCCGCCATCGACCTCGTGTCGGTGCCCTACGACGACGCCGTGCGCGCCCCCGATCCCCTGCTGGCGTCGCCGCCCATGCACCCCTCCTACGAGGACCGCCCCGGCGCGCCCGACCGGGTCATCGCCGCGCTCGACGACGCGGTGGCGCGCCACCTCACCGAGGAGTGGGTGCGGATCCTGGGCGCCCCCGGAGTGCTCGACGGGGTCGAGCTGGCCCACCTGCACCACCTCACGCCCATCCACGAGGCGCTCCACCGTCTGCGGCCGGGGATGCCGGTCGTCACCCATCTCCACGGCACCGAGCTCCTCATGCTGGAGGAGGCCGACCGCGGCGCGTCATGGCCCCACGAGGATGCATGGCGGCGGCGCATGCGCGGCTGGGCCCAGGGCTCGGCGCGCGTGATCGTGTCGTCGGAGCCCTCGCGCGTGGACGCCCTCCGGCTGCTGGACGTGGATCCCGACCGCGTGGCGGTGGTGCCGAACGGGGTGGACCTGACCCTGTTCACCGGGCCGCCCGCGACCCCGCAGGAGCGGGCGACGCTCTTCCGCCGCTGGCTCTGCGAGGCGCCGCGGGGGTGGTCGCCCGAGCGACCCCGGCCCGGCGACGTGCGCTACTCGCCGCGGGAGATCGCCCCCCTGCTCGATCCCGCCAACCCCGTGCTGCTGTTCGTCGGGCGCTTCACCGCCGTCAAGCGCACGGCCCTGCTGGTGCGGGCGCACGCCCGCGCGCGCGAGGAGCTGGGCCGGCCGCTGCCGCTGCTGTTCGCCGGCGGCGCGGCGGGGGAGTGGGAGGGCGAGCACCCCGCCGACGCCGCCGCGCGCTCGCCCTGGGGGAACGAGGTCTTCTTCGCCGGCTGGCGCTCGCACGAGGAGCTGGCGCGGCTCCTGGAATGCGTCGACCTGATGGTCGTCCCCTCCGTCGCCGAGCGCTTCGGCCAGGTCTACGTCGAGGCGATGGCGATGAGCGTGCCGGTCATCGCGTGCCGGGTCGCGGCGCCCCCTACCTACATCGACGACGCGCCCGGCTCGCCGGATCGCTGCGGCTGGCTGGTGCCGCCCGACGACGAGGAGGCCCTGGCCCGGGCCCTGGTGGCCGCCGCCTCCGATCCGGCCGAGAGGGCGATCCGGGGCGCGAACGGCCGCCGGCGCGCGCGCGAGCGCTTCTCCTGGGACCACATCGCCGGCGCGGTGGCCGACGTCTACGCCGCGGCCCTGGAGTCCTGAGGGCGGGCGACGAACGCGACGGCGGTGAGCAGGGGGCGCCCGCCGGGCACGTCGCGCCCGTCGGCCTCGCGGGGACGGTTGACCAGGCGCCCATCGACCACGAGGGAGGTGGAGCCGCCCCCGTCGAGGTTGATCGCATCCCGGACGCCGAGCCCGGCCATCAGGGAGGCGAGCTCGGGCAGTGTCAGCCCCGCCTCGCCGGGCGCGCGGCCCTCGCTGGCCACGGCGACCAGCCGGGTCTCGTCGAGACCGATCGCGGCGCGCGGGTGGCGTCCCTCGGTGATGTCCGAGTCGAACTGCGCGTTGCCCGCCGCGAAGCCCTCGCGGTCCTCGCCCTCGCGCACCAGCGGGAGGCCGTCGGTCACCAGGGCCGGCCCCGCCTGGAGGAGGTCTCCGGCGGGGTCGGCAGGCAGGGCGGCCCGCGGCGCGATCGTCATGCGCTCGCCGTTCACGTGCAGGCAGGCGCGCGCGTGCGCGAAGCGCGGATCGAACGGCGCCGTCTCGACGCGCCGGCCCTCGACCCAGACCTCGCCGAGCGCCGGGCCGCCCGGGGTCACGAAGAA
Source organism: uncultured Thermoleophilia bacterium (assembly GCA_963784365.1). Classification (GTDB taxonomy): domain Bacteria; phylum Actinomycetota; class Thermoleophilia; order Miltoncostaeales; family Miltoncostaeaceae; genus Miltoncostaea. Next base: position 40,792 of record CAWAQS010000005.1, read on the forward strand.
CCCCCCAACCAGGGCGTCCACGCCGGTGCGCGCGCACCAGGTGGGGAGCGGCTCGGGGGCCGGGAGCGCGACGATCGTGGCGGTGACCAGCTCCCGCGGGTAGACGGCGACGTGCACGGTCGTCTCCTCGCCCCGGCCGAGGGTGATCCTCCGAGAGACGAGATCACGTCGGGGAGGAGCGGCGAGGCGCATGCCCCCTCCTTCGACCGGATCCCGGTGAGATTCCAGCCGAGGGGCCACGGAGCGTGATTGTAGGGGCGCCTCCGGCCGGTCCGGTTGCGGCGCGGTGCAGCCGCGGTGACCGGTGGTTACAGGGCTCCGGCCCGCCGCCCGGCGCGGGGCGCCGGTCGTCGGAAAACCCGCAGTGCCTCCCCGCGCCGACGCCGATTCGGCGCCCCGGTCCCGCCGCCAGGCTCGCGGTGCCTCGCGCCCTTCCGACCGACCCCGACGGGTCGTGAAAGGACACCCGTGGAACGCGACTCCGAGAACCGCACCGACCCGGCGACCCTCCTCGGCCCCGCGGCGCCCCCCGGGCTGCGGGACGCCCTCACCTATCCCTTCTTCCAGTCCGTCTTCGATCGCAAGAGCCGCCGCGTCGGGCTCGGCATGACCGTCGGGTCGGAGGTCCTCTCCTACGCGAGCCCCTACGCCCCCGTCCCGCTCACCGAGCTCGAGGAGGCCCTGCTCTGCATCGCGGGGACCGGACTCACCGGCCTCAACCTCGGCGATCTGGATCCGGCGAGGGGCATGAGCACCCTGGTCCAGTGGACCACGCGCACCTGGCCCAGCTCGTGCTCGAATCACGGCACCGAGCTGTTCTTCACCAACGACGACGGCCTCTTCCTGCTCGACATGTTCGACGAGCGGCCCGAGCCGGGCGAGCTGGCCACCCTCTCGGGGCGTCCCCTCGAGGACCAGGTCGACCGGATCCTGGCGCTCTACCGGCGCGCGAAGGTCGAGTTGCAGCCGGGCCGGGCCCCCCTGCCCACCACGCTGCCCGGCCTCTTCGACTTCAACCAGTGGAACGCCAACCAGCCGGGCACGACCCTCTTCGTGCCGGTCACCAACACCACGCTCGAGTACATCAACCTGCTCTTCATCTACCTCTCGCGCAGCTACGGCTTCTCGCTGGTAGACGAGCAGCACGGGCGGCGCTCGGCGGGTCTCCAGGACGCGCTCGACTCCGGCCGCCTCGACCCCGCCCGCCAGATGGGCATCGTCGAGCTGGAGCAGCGGATCCTGTCGATGCTCGTCGTCGAGCAGGCGTTCATCTGCCAGAACATCAACCTGGCCCTCCAGGCGCTCGGGCTGGGCGGCTGGACGTTCACCGGCTACCTCGCCCGCTTCGTGATGGGCGGCGGCGACGTCCCCGGCCTCGGGTTCCGCTTCGCCGAGGCGGCCGACGGATCGACCTACCCGGTCGGCCGCGACGGCGTGTTCGAGGCGTTCATCCCGCCGTACCACGCCGACATGCACGCGGCCGTCGACCGCTTCATGGAGGTCAAGTGGGCCTCGTTCGAGCCGGACATGCCGAAGCCCTACCTCGAGCCGGACCGGGTGGTCGGCGCGGTGCCGCGTCCGCACGACGACACGGTGGACCTGGTCAAGCGCTACTGCCAGTACGTGTACGACACCTACGGCCGCTTCCCGCTGTACGTCGATCCCATGTACCAGCGCCTGACGGTCCAGGGCCAGCACGCCGACCCGGACTTCTACCGTGACTTCTATCCGCCCGGGGCGCTCACCGAGCAGCACCTCGAGCACTTCCACCGCTGGCACCCCGAGATGGCGGGCCCCGGCGGCGCCCCGCCCCTGCGCGAGGGCGCCTGATCGACGACGGCGGCCGCCGTCAGGCGGCCGCCGCGATCTCCTCGTCGCGCAGGTGGCAGCCCGGGTCCGAGCCCTCGAGCCCGGCGCCCGAGGCGAGGGCCCGCGAGGCCAGCCCGCCGCCGCAGAGGCCGAGGAAGCGGCAGCCCGCGCACCGTCCGGTGAGGTGGTCCGAGCGCCGCCGCAGGCGGGCGAGCTCCTCGGGCGGGTCGGTCCAGATCTCCGACAGCGGGCGCTCGCGCACCGAGCCCAGCAGCGGCCCGCCCCAGAACTGATCGGGCTTCACCCGACCCTCCCAGTCCACCGCCGCCAGACCGACGCCGCTGGCGTTGCGCGCGCCGCCGTTCCACGACAGGCGCGTGCGGATCGCCATCGCCAGCCGCGGGTCGCGGCGGAGCTGGCGCAGGTAGAGGGCGGGGCCGTCGGCGTAGTTGTCCACCGTGAGCACCTCCACCGGGGCGTCGCGCGCCACGAGGTCCTCCGCCCAGCCGAAGATGCTCTCGACGGCGCCCCGGACGCCGGGGGTCGCCACGGCCTCCTGGGACACGCCGCGGCCCGCCGGCACGAGGTGGTAGAAGCAGGCCCTGTCGATGCCCTCGCGCTCCACCATCGCGAAGATGTCCGGCAGCGCCGCGATCGCGGTGGCGGTGAGCGTCACCCGGACCCCCACGCGCACGCCCTCCTCCTTCAGCGCGGCGATGCCCGCCAGCGCGCGGCGGTGCGCCCCGCGGCGTCCGCGGAAGGCGTCGTGCTCGGCCGCGTTGCCGTCGACGCTGATGCCCACGTAGCGCACCCCGGCCGCCGCCACCGCGCGGGCCCGCGCGGGGGTGACCATCGTCCCGTTGCTGGAGATCGTCACCGCCAGGCCCCGGCCCCGGGCCTCGCCCACCAGCTCCATCAGGTCCGGGCGCATGAACGGCTCGCCGCCGGACAGCAGCAGCGCCGGGGATCCGAAGTCGGCGATGTCGTCGAGGAAGGCCATCGCCTCGTCGGTCGAACAGCTCGTCGTAGCGGCGGGCGGTCGAGTCGGAGTAGCAGTGGCGGCAGGCGAGGTTGCAGCGGCGGGTGCAGTTCCAGACGACGACCGGGCGCCGCTCGGCGCCCGAGCGCAGCGCGCTGCCGTGCCCGTAGCGCAGGCCGTCGGTGGCGCTCGGGCGGCCGAGCAGGGCGGTCACGTTCAGCACATGTCCTCCGATCCGTTGCGCCGGGTGCCCCGGCCGTGGCGACTCTGCCGCCGGCGTCCGCGCGCCGGCATCGGGTGATTCGCGGCGTCGGACTTCGGGGAAATACGCCCCGCATCAGGGCTGTCGCGGGTTCGCGGCGGGGCGCGCGGGACCAGACTGGGCCCATGGTGTTCGTCGACCGTCGCGACGCGGGGCGTCGCCTCGCCGATCTGCTCGCGCCCTTCGCGCGGGAGCGGCCGATCGTGCTCGCCCTGCCGCGCGGCGGCGTGCCGGTGGCCGTCGAGGTCGCTCGCGCGCTCGACGCGCCGCTCGACGTCCTGGCCGTCCGCAAGCTGGGCGCCCCGGAGAACCCGGAGTTCGCCATCGGCGCCGTGGCCGAGGACGGCACCGGCGTGGTCGCCGCCGAAATCGCTCGCATGGGGATCTCGCAGGAGGAGATCGACCGCATCCTCGCGCGGGAGGGCCACGAGCTGCGCCGTCGGATGGCCCTCTTCCGCACCGGACGCGCCCCGCGCGATCTCACCGGGCTCACGGTCATCATCGTGGACGACGGCATGGCCACCGGCCTGACCGACCTCGCCGCCGTCCGCGCCGTCCGCGCGCGCGGCGCGGCCCGCATCGTGGTCGCCGTTCCCGTGGCCTCGCGGGAGGCCATCGCGATGCTGCGCCAGGAGGCCGACGAGGTCGTGTCGCACAGCGTTCCGACCCACTTCCTCGGCGTCGGGCGCTGGTATCGCGACTTCCGCCAGGTGTCGGACGACGAGGTGCTCGCGCTGCTCGCCGAGGCCGCCGCCGCGCCGCCATCGCCGCCGCCCGCCCAGTCGGGCGCGGTGGTGATCGAGGCCGGGGACGCCTCCCTGCGCGCCGACCTGTCGGTCCCGCCCGGGGCGACGGGGCTCGTGATCTTCGCCCACGGCAGCGGCAGCAGCCGGCTGAGCCCGCGCAATCGCATGGTCGCGGCCCGGCTCGAGGAGGCGGGGCTGGCGACGCTGCTCCTCGACCTGCTGTCGGAGGACGAGGAGGGCCGCCGCGACCTCGTGTTCGACATCGCCCTGCTCGCGCGGCGGCTCGAGGCCGCCGCGCGCTGGGCGGCCGAGGGCGCCCTCGGCGCGCTGCCGCTCGGCTTCTTCGGCGCATCGACCGGCGCGGCCGCGGCGCTGCGGGCGGCCGCCGCCCTGGGCGACGGCGTCCGGGCCGTGGTCTCGCGCGGCGGCCGGCCCGACCTGGCCGGCGACCGGCTGCCGGACGTGCGGGCCGCGACGCTCCTGATCGTCGGCTCGCGCGACGAGGAGGTGGAGCGCCTGAACCGGGCGGCCGCCGACCTCCTGCGATGCCCGCACCTGGTCGAGGTGATCGAGGGTGCCGGGCACCTGTTCGAGGAGCCCGGAACGCTCGAGGCCGTCGCGGCGCTGGCGATCGACTGGTTCCGCGTCCACCTGAGCGAGAGCCCCCGTCCGCTCACCGGCGCACGGGAGGCCTGAGCCGTGGCGGCCCCGCTCGTCGCGCCCCGCGGCGACACCGAGGCGATCGTGGCCATCCGGCACGAGGCCCTGGCCCTCACCGGGGGCGCGGGCGACTACGACGCGCTGATGGAGCTGGTCGGCGACGCGCGGATCGTGCTCCTGGGCGAGGCGAGCCACGGGACGCACGAGTTCTACCGGGAGCGCGCGCGGATCACGAAGCGCCTCATCCAGGAGCGCGGCTTCACCGCGGTCGCGGTGGAGGGCGACTGGCCCGACGCCTATCGCGTCAACCGCTTCGTCCGCGGGGCGGGGCCCGACGCCGGCGCCGAGCAGGCCCTGCGCGGCTTCCGGCGCTTTCCGACCTGGATGTGGCGCAACGCCGACGTCCTCGACTTCGTCGGCTGGCTGCGCGCCCACAACGACCGTCGGCCCCCGGAGGACGCGGCCGTGGGCTTCTACGGGCTGGACCTCTACAGCCTGGGGGCATCGGTCGAGGCGGTCATCGCCTACCTGGACGTCCACGACCCGGAGGCCGCCGCCCGCGCGCGCCGGCGCTACGAGTGCCTCCAGCCCTACTGCGGCGAGAGCGCGGAGTACGGCCGCGCCGTCCTGCTCGGCGTGAGCGACTCCTGCCGGAGGCATGTCCTGGCGGAGCTGGTCGCGCTGCGCCGGCGGGCCGCCGACTACCTGCGCGAGGACGGTGCCGGCGCCGAGGACGAGTACTTCTTCGCCGAGCAGAACGCCGCCCTGATCGCCGACGCGGAGGAGTACTACCGCACGATGTTCGGCGACGCCGCGGCGTCCTGGAACCTGCGCGATCGCCACATGGCCGAGACGCTGGACCACCTGGTGGCCCACATGGACCGGCAGGGCGGGACGGGTCGCGTGGTGGTCTGGGCGCACAACTCGCACGTCGGTGACGCCCGCGCCACCCAGATGGCCCGCCGGGGCGAGCTGAACATCGGGCAGCTGATGCGCGAGCGCCATCCGCGCGACGCCGTCCTCGTGGGCTTCACCACCCATTCCGGCACCGTCACGGCGGCCTCCGGCTGGGGGGCTCCGGCGCAGCGCATGAACGTGCGTCCCGCCCCCGACGAGAGCGTCGAGGGGCTCTTCCACCGGACCGGCATCCCCGCCTTCCTGCTCTGCCCCCTGGCGGGCCGCCGTTCGGGGCCGGCTCTGCGCGAGGCCCGGCTCGAGCGCGCGATCGGCGTGATCTACCGGCCGCAGACCGAGCGGCAGAGCCACTGGTTCGCCGCCGAGATCGCCGGCCAGTTCGACGCGCTCGTCCACATCGACGCGACCCGGGCGGTCGAGCCCCTCGAGCGCGGTCAGCGCTGGGCCCTGGGCGAGCCCCCGGAGACCTACCCCAGCGCGCTCTAGGGTCGCGGGTGGGACCATCCCCGCCGGCGGGCGCCCTCCCGCCGGCCGCCCCCGCCCCAACCAGGAGCAGACGTGACGACCAGCGCGATCCACACCGAGGGCCTCACCAAGCGCTACGGGAGCACCGTCGCGCTCGACGCGCTCGACATCGCGGTGGCCCCGGGCGAGGTGTACGGATTCCTGGGCCCCAACGGGGCGGGCAAGACGACCGCCATCCGGCTGCTGCTCGGGCTGCATCGTCCGACCGCGGGCCGCGCCGCGCTCTTCGGGGTGGACTGCTGGCGGGACGCGGTCCGCGCGCACCGGCGCGTCGCCTACGTCGCGGGCGAGCCCTTCCTGTGGCCCTCCCTGACGGGCGCGGAGACGCTGGAGCTCTTCGCCCGCCTGCGCGGCGGGGACGACCCCGCCTATCGCGCCGTCCTGGTCGAGCGCTTCCGCCTGGACATCGACAAGCGCGTCCGCGCGCTCTCGAAGGGCAACCGGCAGAAGGTCCAGCTCATCGCCGCCTTCGCGAGCCGCGCCGACCTGCTGATCCTCGACGAGCCCACGACCGGGCTCGATCCGCTGATGGAGGTCGCCTTTCGCGAGACCGTCCGCGAGGCGACCGACCGCGACCAGACCGTGTTCCTGTCGTCCCACATCCTCAGCGAGGTGGAGGCCCTCTGCGATCGCGTGGGAATCCTGCGCGACGGCCGCCTGGTGGACGAGGGGACCCTCGCCGACCTGCGCCACCTGGGCGCCCAGGTGATCGACGTGACCTTCGCGGAGCGGTCGCCGTCCCTGCCCGCGATCGCGGGGGCCCACGTCGTGGCGGCGGGTCCGAACGCCCTCCGGATCGAGGTGACCGGCGCCATCGGGCCGGTCGTGGCGGCGCTCGGGGGGCTGCCGGTCATCGCGCTCACCAGCCGCGAACCCTCGCTCGAGGAGATCTTCCTCCACCACTACGACGGCGCGGACGCGGCGTGAGCGCCACCGGGGCGGTCGTCGGGCGCGTGGCGGTCGCGGGACGCGTCACGACCATCGCCTACGGCCTGATCTTCTTCGTGGTCGCCTACGTGCAGCCGGTCGCCTACCGCCGCACGTACCCGTCGGTCGCCGACCGGCTGCGCTTCGCCCAGTCGTTCGGCGAGGACAAGGTCGTGCGGCTGTTCTACGGCACGCCCTACGACCTGCTCTCCACCCAGGGCTACGCCGCCTGGCGCGTCGGGGGCGTGCTGTCGATCTTCGCGGCGGTCTGGGGGTTCCTGGCCGCCACGCGCGCCCTTCGCGGCGAGGAGGACGCGGGCAGGCAGGAGCTCGTGCTCTCGGGCATCGTCGGCCGCCGCCGCGCCTACCTCGCGGCCCTCGCCGCGATCGGCGCCGGCACCGCCGCCATCTGGCTCGCGACCCTCGCCGGACTGCTCGCCGGCGGGCTGGCCGTGCCGGGCTCGGCCTACCTCGCGCTCGCGATCATCTCGGTGGGGCTGGTCTTCGTCGGCGTCGGTGCCCTGGCCGCGCAGATCGCCGGGTCACGGCGGGTCGCCAACGAGATCTCCGCGGGGGTCATGGTGCTCGCCCTCCTCCTGCGGGTCGCGGGCGACACGTCCGGCACCCTCCACTGGGTGCGCTGGGCGACGCCCCTCGGCTGGTCCGAGGAGCTGCGCGCCTTCACCGGCGCGCGCCCCCTCGTGCTGCTGCTCCCGCTGGCCGCCACGGGCCTCCTCCTCGCCGCGGCGGGGGCGATCTCCGAGCGCCGCGACGTCGGCGCCGCGCTGCTCGGGTCGCGCGACGCCGGGCCCCCGCGACTGGGGCTCCTCGGCGGGCCGACCCGGCTCGCCTTCCGCCGCGAGCGGGGCAGCCTGGTCGCGTGGGCGGTCGGGATCGGCGCCTTCGCCGTCCTGTTCGGCGTCGTCTCGGACAGCGTCGCCGCCGCCGTCCCGGCGAGCCTGCAGCGGCGGCTGGAGGAGCTCGGGCTCACCGCGATCACCACCGCCTCCGGGTACCTGGGGCTGACCTTCCTCTTCTTCGTGCTCGCCATCAGCCTGTTCGCCTGCGCGCAGATCGCCGCCGCCCGCCAGGAGGAGGCCGCCGAGCGCCTGGAGACCCTCCTCGCCCTCCCGGTCGGCCGGCGCGCGTGGCTGGTCGGCCGCCTGCTCCTGGCCGTCGCCGGCGCGGTCGCGCTCGCCCTGATCGCGGGGGTCGCGGCGTGGGCCGGCGCGCGCTCCCAGGGGGCGAGCGTGTCGCTGTCGGACATGCTCGCCGCGGGCGCCAACTGCCTGCCGGCCGCCCTTCTCTTCCTCGGCCTCGCGGCCCTGGCCTTCGCCGTCGTGCCCCGGGCCGGCGTGATGGTCGCCTACGGCCTGGTCAGCGTGGCCTTCCTCTGGGAGCTCGTCGGGCCGGCCCTGAGCGCGCCGGACTGGACGCTCGCCCCGTCGCCGTTCCACCACATCGGCCTGGTGCCGACCCAGGCCTTCGAGCCCGGGGCGGCGATCGCCATGCTGGCGATCGGGCTGGCGGCCGCCGTCTGCGGGATCGCCGTCTTCGAGCGGCGCGACCTGGCCGGGCGCGTGAGCGCGTAACTCGCGGTGGCGGGCGGGCGGCCGGACGGTGTCAGTTACACCCGCGCGGCCGCCCGCCTACGCCGCCGTCAGAGCAGCGACTTGAGCTGCTGACGCACCTTGAGGTCCTCGCGGGCCGCGGCCTCGACGTCCTTCAGCGCCTTCTGCGCCCGGGCGATCGCGTCGAGCAACGCGTTGGAGGGTGCGGCGCCGGCGGCCTTGGCGGCGCGCGGGGCGGCCTTCTTACGCTGGGAGCGGCCCTCGCCGCGCTTGCGCGCCACGCGGTAGTAGTTGGCCGAGACCGTCCCCTCCTGGCGGCCCTGCTCCTCGGCCAGGACCGCGAAGGCCTGGGCGCGGGTGAGCGGGTTCTCCGCCCGCGAGGTGAGCTCGTTGACCGCCCGGTAGGTGGCCTCTCCGATGGTCTCGGCGGGCACGGAGCCCTGCGCCGCGTCGGGCATGGTGTCTCTCCTGGTCTGGTTCCGTCCTCGCCACACGTGGCGCAGTTCGACGGCACCTTACTATGTACGTCGCGACGGGGTGATTCCCCGGGCCGGCCCCGGGCTAACTCACCCCCGCGGACGCGTCAGGCGGCGCTCTGCTCCGGGACGGCGACGGCCGTCGGCGCCGATCCGCCGTCGGTGCGGTGGACGCGGAAGTTGCGCACCGCGCCCTGTCGCAGCGCCTGGGCGGTGAGCTCGCCCGCCCGTGCCGCGGCCAGGTCGGCGCTGAGGTAGCAGTTGGGCTTCGGCGCGAGGTCGGTCGTCCAGCGCCCCTCGGCGACGAGCGCCGCCTCCAGCACCAGGTATCTCGGACCCGATATCGCCATGCCAGCCTCCCCCTCCCGTGGGCCGTCAGGCCGTGTGCACGGACTATCCCGTGGGCGCATCCCGCGGCACACACCCGGTCGGGGAGACCGCCGCCCGGCCACCTCCCCGTCCCGACCCCTCCCTTCGTACAGGCGGGCCCCCCGATGGCGAGGGCGGCGGGCGCGTGCGAACTAGACATTCGTGACGTGTGCCACGAGCCCGTGCGACCTACCGTGGCCTGAGCAGTCACACGTCCATCTCAGGAGCCCGCAATGCCCATCACCGTCTCGATGCGCCCGGACACTCCGATCCCGCACGCGTTGACCCGCGCCGTCCACGAGATGTGGATCGCCATGGCCGTCGAGGGCTTTCATGTCCTCTCCGTCGACGACCACCTCGAGGTACGGGTGGAGGTCAACGCCCCCAGCGAGCACGACGCGCTCGAGCTCGTGCGCGACGCCTACGGCCGGGGTCTGCCGCTCTCGCTCTCCTGAACCGTCGCCTCCGAACCGCGGCCGGGATCATCGGCCCGCCGCGGTCCGGGCGGCTCTCTAGCGCTCCGTGGCCGCGAGGAACTCCAGCGTGGCCGCGGTGAACGTGTCGGGGTCCTCGTTGAAGCCGCAGTGCGAGAGGTGGTCGAAGACCACGAGCCGTGCGTCGCGGATCCCCTCCGTCAGCGGGGCGGCGAAGCGCGTCGAGGTGAGCAGGTCCCGCGCGCCGTAGGTCACCAGGGTGGGCGCGACGATGTCGCCCAGCACCGCCGACGCGTCGTGGTCCAGCACCGCCTGTGACTGGGCCATGAAGCCCTCGAGCGACTGGGCCGGGCGCGCCCGCACGATCGCGCCGAACTCCTCCAGCACCTCCGGCCGCTCGGCGTACATCTCCGGGGTGAACACCCACGGGAAGATCCCCTGGACCACGAGGTCGGGGATGGTCGGGAGCGCCCGCGCCTGGCCGCGCCAGCTGTCCATGCAGGCCCGCATGAAGGCGTCGGTCGCCGGCCAGGCGCTGTGCAGCGCGAGCGTGCGCACCCGGTCGGGATGGCGCGCCGCGAACTGCATGGCCACCGCCGCGCCGAGGGACACCCCCGCCACGTGCGCGCGCCCCAGGCCGAGGGCGTCGAGCAGGGCCGCCAGCTCGTCGGCGTGGCGCGCGGTGGACGGCCGGCCCTCGGGAGTGGGGCTGCCCCCGATCCCCGGGAGATCGACGGCGATGCAGCGGAAGCGCTCGGCGTAGGCCGGCATCTGGAACGCCCAGCAGCCGTTGTCCGACGCCAGGCACGGGATCAGCAGGAGGGGCTCGCCCTCCCCGTATTCCTCGTAGTGGATGCTGGCCCCGGGGACCTCCGCCGTCGGCACCCGTCCCCCCTCGGTGTTCGGCGCGGCGAGTCTACGCACGCCGTATTGACGCGGCCGACCCGCCGGGCGGATAGTGATCCCCCTCGCCGAGAAGAGTCCGAATGCGGTCGCCGGTTCGCCTTCTGCTCCTCACGCTCGCGGTGGTCATGGCCGCGGCGGGGACGGCACATGCCGCGCTGATCGGGCCGGACATCGAGCTGCCGACCTTCACCAAGGCCCAGGCCGGCGGCGGCAACGCGGTCCAGGCGACGTTCAACTTCACCCCGACGAGCTTCCTGCCCCCGACGGCCGCGGACCGGCAGGACATCATCGCGAACTCCCTCGACGGAGGGGTGTTCGACCAGCGCGTCGCTCGGCTCCACGACCAACTCGGTGCCGCTGCTGCTGTCGAACGGGCACCTCTACAGCGTGACCGTGGCGGGCTGTCAGTCGAACGCGCTCTGCACGTCCCTCGGGCCCGCCTCGTTCCTCGCCGTCACCGCGACGACCCGGATCGACGCCACCCCGCCCACCGGGACGGTCCAGATCAACGGCGGCGCCGCATTCACGAACAGCCGCAACGTGACCCTGGGCCTGGCGGCGAGCGACCCGCTCATCGACGGCATCGCCGGGAGCTCGAGCGGGGTGACCCAGTACGCGGCGGACATCGACAACGACGGCACCTTCCCGTGTCCGATCTTCATCATCGGCAACCAGCCCACCGACCGCAGCGGCTGCGCCGGGCCCTTCGGCCCGAGCGCGCCCGCCACGCTCACCGACGGCGACGGGCCCAAGACCGTCGGCGTGAGGTTCGGCGACGGCGCGCGCAACGTGGTCGCGCCCTGCACGACCATCTTCTGCACGATCTTCCTGGGCAGCCCGATCCTCGGCAACGAGTCGGCGACCGCCACCGACTCCATCGGCCTCGACACGGCCAAGCCCGTGGCGATCGTGACCCAGGATCGCTTCGCGGTCGCGCGCGGCGGCACGGTCGTCGTCGATTCCGCGTCCTCGCTCGATCCCAACCCGGGCTCGGCCTCGGGGATCGATCCCACCAAGACCACCTGGAACTTCAACGACGGCACCCCGGTCGCGACCGGGGCGAAGGTGTCGCACACCTATGCGCAGGTGGGCACCTTCGTCGGCGAGCTGCGGGTGCGCGACCGCGCCGGCAACGTCTCCGATCCGCGCAGCTTCGCCGTGACGGTCAACGCCCCCGCCGGAACGACCGCGTCGGGCGGCGGCAGCGTGCTGGGCATCCAGGGCACGGCCGCGTTCACGATCACGCGCCTCAAGGTCAGCGCGCGCTACGCCAAGAGCCGGCTCACCGGCGCGATCGCCCTCAGCGGCACGTCGACGGCGGCCGGACCCCTGCGGGCCCAGGTGCGGGCGATCGCCGGCAACCGGCTCCTCGCCACGATCCCGCTCAGGGCGCTCGCGGTCGGCGGCTTCAGCAGGACCGTGAAGCTGCCCGCGACGCTCCTGCCCGGGAGCTACCGCATCGTGCTCGTCGGGCCCGGCGGCACGTTGGCGCTCCACGCTCCGGCTCCTGCCGCCCCGCGAGGGCGTGATCCGCACCGGGCGCATCGCCGGCTCCCGGGTGAGCTTCACGCTCGCCGCAACGCCCGCGAAGCCGCTGCGCGCCCGGCTCACGGTGCGCTGGTCGCAGGGCGGGCGCCTGCTGGGCACGGTGCCGGTCGTCTCGGGGACGACGATCCGCGCCTCCCTGCCCGCCGGCGTCTCGCTCGGCTCCGGGAGGCTCACGGCGCAGCTGCGCGCCGGGTCGATCGTGGTCGGCAGCGCGACCCGGCGGGTCCGCTAGGCGATCGGCGCCCGTCGGCGCGGGTCCGGTAATAGTTGCGGGGTCCCATCGACCAGGGGAGAGCCCCATGACCGAGCCCATGGGCGCCGACGAGCGCCAGAACGGCAACGCGAACAACGAGGATCGCCTGCGCGACCTCGCGCAGGAGGGCGAGGAGTTCATCGCCGTCGGCGAGGACGGCGAGGGGCACGTGGTCATCGTCGTCGCCGTCCCCGAGGAGCAGGCCGAGGCGCTCGCCGAGACCAGCGGGGTCAGCGTCGGGCGGGTCGAGGACGAGGACATCGACCGGATCGTGCTCGCGTTCTTCGCCGAGCACGGGGATCCCAACGCGCAGGAGCCCGCGTTCGTCCTGGCGCTCTCGCCCGCGATCCCCGAGGAGCGGGACCACCTGGCCACCCTCGCCCGCGCCGAGGAGGCGTCCCTCGTGGTCCTCGAGGTGCCGAGCGGCGACCGGAGGGCGGTCCGCTCCATCGGCAGCGGCGCCCTCGACGAGCTCCGCGACCTCGCGCGCGAGGCCGGCATCGAGGGCGCCTGACCGATCCGGCGGCCGCGCGGCGCGGCCCCTCCTGACAGCGAGATGAACGACGGCTTGCCGGGCGAGGCCGCCGTGACCGAGGGTGCGGGGTGCGCTCACGAGCGCGACACCCGGACGAACCCCGTAAGGAGATCCACATGGCATACGCCGTGGTCCACAATTTCGCGGGCGGCACTCAGGCGCAGTACGAGGCCTCCCTCGCTGCCGTCCATCCGAGCGGCGGCGGCCTGCCCGACGGCCAGGTGTCCCACATCGCCGGGCCCTCGGCCGGCGGCTGGACGATCGTGGCGGTCCACGAGTCCCAGGCGAGCTGGGAGCGCTTTCGCGATGACGTGCTGATGCCGCGGATGGCCGCCGGCATCGCCGGCGGCTTCACGGCGCCGCCCGAGGAGATCACCTTCGAGGTGGCCAACCAGGAGACCGCCTGACCGAGTCCGAGGCCGGAGCACCGGTCGCGGGCCGGGCCGAGGTCTCCGCGCTGCCGCGGGCGTAGGCTCGGGCGGTGGCCGCCGCCCCGGAGATCGCGATCGTCGGCGCCGGAGTGCTCGGGCTCTGCGCGGCCCACGCGCTGCGCGAGCGCGGCGTGGGGGTGTGCGTCTACGAGCCGGGGGCGCCCGGCAACGGCCAGTCCGGCGGCGCCTCGCGGATCTTCCGCCATGCCCACGACGACCCCCGCATGGTGGCCGCGGCCCACGCCTCGCGGGCCCTCTGGCGCGAGTGGGGGGAGCGGCTCGGCATCGAGACGGTGTCCGGCGACGGGGCCGTGGCGATCGGCGACGCCGTCCCGGCGCGCCTGGCGATCCTGCGCGCGCACGGCGGCGTGCCCGCCTGGGCGATCGGCGCCGACGAGCTGGCGTCGCTGCTGCCCCCGCTCGCCGGCTTCGACGGGCCCGCGATGGTGGACGAGGCCGGAGGCTCGATCCGCACCGAGGAGGCGGTGGCCGCGCTCGCCGCCGCGCTGGGGGACGCCATCACGACGGACGAGGTCCTGGCCGTCCGGCCCGGCGACGACGGGAGCGTCGAGCTGATCGCCGCCGGCGGTCGCCGGCGCTTCGCGGGGGCGATCGTTTGCGCCGGGCGGGGCACGGCGGCGCTCGCCCGGCCGCTGGGCCTCGCGCCCCCGGTCGCGCTCTCGGCCCACATCCGCCTCACCTTCCGCGTGCGCGGCGCTCCTCCCGCGCGCCTCGCCTGCCTGCAGGACTCGAGCGGCGCCTTCGGGGAGACCGGCGTCTACGCCGCCGCCCTGCCCGGCAACGCCGCGTATGCGGTCGGCATCGCCGACCCGGTGCCGACCGGCGCCGGCGAGGCCCTGCGCGACCCGGACGGCCTCGCCGCGCTGGCGCGGCGCACCCGCGCCTACGTCGCGCGCGCCCTCCCCGGGCTCGATCCCGAGCCGGTCGGCGCGCGCGCCTGCTGGGTGACACAGCTGCCGTGGGGCCCCGACGGCGTCGCCGTCTGGGAGGCGGGCAACGCCCGCTTCCTGGTGGGGCACAACCTCTTCAAGCAGGCCCCGGGTATCGGCCGGGCCCTCGCCGACCTGGCCACGGGCGCGGCGCCGGCGCTCGACCTCCGCCCGCAGGCGCGCCTCGGCCGGGCGGCCTAGCGGCCGTCCCCCGTCGCCTCAGGAGCGCGTCAGGGTGACGGCGATCGCGTCGGAGGCGTCGCGCAGCTCCAGGGTGTCGCCCTGGACGGTGAACGTGGCGGCCGACTCGAGGGCCGTCAGGTAGGCCTGCTCCTGCTCGATCAGCTCCTGGGGCCCGGCCTTGCGGGTGGTGGCCGGAGGTGAGATGGAGATCGTGGTGGTTCCGGAGCCGCCGGCGGCCGTGGAGTAGTCGGACCGGTAGGTGTTGACCCCGGCGTTGCCCGAGAGGGACCCGTCTCTCGCGAAGGCGGCGGTGATCGTGCTTCCCGGGATCAGCGACACGACCGCCTGCGCGCCGTTGTTGTAGCCGGTGACCTCCCACGACCCGACGACGCCCCGGGTGGCCGCCGCGTAGGCGAGCAGCTCGTCGTCGGCGTCCGAGTAGAGGGTGAGGGTGGACCCGTCCACGCGGTACGACGAGACCCGCTCGAGCGCCGCGAGGTAGGCCGTCTCGGCGGCCATCGCCGACGCGGGCCCCGCCATCTGCGTCGAGGCCAGCGGGCCCACCTTCAGGTCTCCCGCCGGCGGTCGCCGTGTAGGGGCCGCTGTAGGTGTTGACGGCGGAGCGTCCGCTGACGCGACCGTTCGCGAAGGCGGCGTCGATGGTCACGTCGGAGGCGAGCGCCTGCATCGCGCTGCCGACGATCTGGTGGGTGAGCACCCACCGCCCCTCGAGCTCCCCCCCGCGCGGGCCCGAGGAGCCCGAGGAGGAATCGGACCCGCAGCCCGCCAGGACGACGAGGGCGAGCATCGCCAGCAGCGCGAGGGTCCCCGTGATCAGCTTGCGACGCGACACCGCCCACCTCCTCTCCGGCGCGGATCCGACCCGGGCACCCTACGCGGCCGGCGCGGGCTCCCGCGGCGGGGGGTCGTCGCGGACCGCGGCGACGCGCCACGGCGCGTCGTCCGGTCCGTCGAGCGCCAGGGTCCAGGTGCCGTCGAAGCGGGTCGTGCGGTCGCGCGTCCCGGCCACGACGTCGAGCGTGTTGCGGTCCTCGACGTAGCGGACGCCCTCGAGATCCATGTGCACGGTCGCGGTCGGCGGGGTGACGTCGGAGTCCACGTCCACGAGCGTCGTCGCCAGGACCACCGGGGCCCGCACCACCAGCCGCAGGCTCCGGCCCGGGCTCGGCGGATACAGGAGCTCGTCGAGCAGGTCCGGGCGGGCGACGTGGGCGAACGCCGCGTCGTCGCCGTCCACCGCCTCGGCCCACGCGGCGACGGCGCGCCGGACGGTGGCGTCGATGATGTCGGGGTCGAAGCGCTCGTCGGCCAGCGACAGGTCGCGGGCCTTGGCGAGCGGGCTCGAGGCGTCCTCGTCGTCGATCTCGGCGTGGGTCACGCCCTCGGGGAGCGCGTTGCCGACCGCGGCCTCGACGCGCGCGCGGTCCGTCATGCGCCGGTCCTCGCTCGGGTCGGCCTCGATCGGCGCGTCGAGCTGGTGCTCGCCCTCCTCGTCCTGCTCGATCGAGAGCAGGGTCCAGCGGCCCTCGCACCTTGCCGAGCGTCCAGTACTCGCGCAGGAACGACTCGGTGCCGGTGTTGCCGCTGTGGGTGATGCGGTCGCCGTCGCGGTCCATCGACGTAGTCCTCGAGCTGGGCCGACACCCGCACCACCACCCGGTCCTCCTCGTCCTCGGGGCGGTTGGTCATGCCGACGTACTCCACCTCGCTCGCCACGATCCTGACGTGGTTGCGCCAGCCCTTGGACGCGAAGTCCTCGAGCCGCAGGCGCCACTCGGCCATCAGGTCGGGGGCGACCATCCGCGCCAGGGCCTCGCGGTCGTCGCGGTCCCACGCCTCCTGGATCGACGTGAACAGCGCCTGCGCGTCGGCGCGCACCGACTCGGCGGCGAAGGCCGCGTCGTCCTCGGCGGCGACGAGGGCCTTGCGCTCGATCTCCTCGCGGCGCTTCTCGCGCCGGGATGCCGTCAGCGCGTCGCGGGCCTTGGCGTAGGTGCGGCTCCAGGTCGCCTTGCGCTTCTGCTGGATCACGCTGAACGTGATGAACGCCGCGGCACCGCCGAAGATCAGGACCGCTCCGGGCCATCCGATGCTGCCGCCCGTGCCCGTGCCCCCGCCGCCGAAGCCGCCGCCGCTGCCGCCCCCGCCGCCACCTCCACCGCCGCCGAAGCCGCCGCTGCCGCCGCCCGCCGCGGCGACGGCAGCGGCGGCGTCGAGGGCGAGGAGCGAGCAGCGCGAGCGCGGCCAGGCGGAGGGAGCGCGCGACGGACATGCAGCGAGGGTAGCGACCGCCGCCGCGCCCCCCGTCGGGTCGGGGGCGCCCGGCCCCCGGGCTCAGGCGGCCCGGCGGCGCGCGGCCGCGCTCGCGCGCCTTGGCGGCCTCGACCTCGCGGTTCTTGGGTGCCGCGTTCGTGGTGAGCTCGTCGAGCAGGCGCAGCGAGGTCTCCATCACCTCCTGCACGGCCCGCTCGAACGCCTCCGCGTTGGCGCGCGAGGGCCTGGTGGATCCGCTGATCTTGCGGACGTACTGGAGGGCGGAGGCGTGCACCTCGTCCGCGGTGGCCGGGGGCTCGAAGTTGTGCAGGGTCCGGATGTTGCGGCACATGGGGAGACCTCGTTTCACGCGGTGGGTTTCCACCGACTTTCTCACACGTCCCCGCGCCGCGACCCGTGGGATGATCCGGGCCCGTCCACCGACGAAGGGATGCCGAGTGACCGATCGCGAGTGGATCGCCGGCTTCGCCGCCCGCCTGGGCGTCGACACCCCGAGCGACGAGGAGATCGAGGGGGTGCTGCGGCTGGCGGCCGTGGCGGCCCACGCCAGCGAGCGCACCGCGGCGCCGGTCGCCTGCTGGATGGCCGGCCGGGCCGGGGTGACCCTCGCCGGCGCCCTGGGCCAGGCCGAGGCCGTGGCGCCCGAGGCGGACTGACCGGACGGGGCGGCGGAGGCCGTCGCGGGAGCGGCGAGCCTCCGTGATACTTCCTCGATATGGACGGCACCTCGCCCGCGGTGAGCGAGACGCCCCGCGTGCGGCTCGCCAAGCGCCGGCTCACGCTGGCGCTCGTGTCGCTCGTCGTGCTGATCGGCGTGATCGTCGTGGCGGGCATCGTCATCTCGCGCCAGATCAACGACGAGGCCAACCGGCGCTACGTCGAGGACGCCATCCCGCTCAAGGCCGACGTCCAGGACCTGGTCCTGGCGATGACCGCCCAGCAGGCGGAGGTGCGCGGCTACATCATCACCGCCGCCCCCCCGCGGAGGGAGGGCTACCTGGCGAGCCGCGCCCGGGCCCGCGCCGATCTGGCCGCCGTCTCGGGCCGGCTCGACGGCCATCCGATCCTGGCGGGGCTGATCGAGCGCGCGCGGCCCCAGATCTCGGCGCTCGAGACGTACTACGCCCAGCAGGTGGCGCGGGTCAACCGCGGCGACCGGGCCACGGCGGTCGCGCTGGTGCCTCGCGGCGCGGTCCTCTTCGAGCGGTTCGACGACACGTCGGCCCTCATGCTGAGCGACACCGACACGTTCGTTCGCGACGCCCGGGCCTCGCAGGACGCCCGCTCGCGGTTCCTCACCCTCCTCCTGATCGGCGTGGGCGGCGGCGCGCTGGTGCTGGCGGGGATCCTCGCGTTCGCCGTGCCCCGCGGCGCGACGCGGCTGCTCGGCGACCTGGAGGAGGAGCGCGCGGGGGCCACGCGGGCCCAGGAGCGGACGGCGCGGCTCCAGGACATGACCGCGGCCGTCGCGGTCGCCTCGACGAGGACCGAGGTGGTCCAGGCCGTGCTCGAGCAGGGGCGCGGCGCGACGGGGGCCGCCGCCGGCTCCATCGCCCTCCTCGATCGCGACGGCGCGACGCTCACCACCTTCGGCCTCGTCGGCTACCCGGAGTCGATCGCCCGCAGCTTCGCGAGCTATCCGATGGCCGCCCCCCTGCCCATCCCGGACTCCATCCGCGAGGGGCCGATCTTCCTCCGGGACGCCGCCGCGGTGGTCGCGCGCTACCCGGACCTGGCCGAGTTCCACGCGAGCAGCGGTCACCAGGCGGTGGCCGCGCTGCCGCTCGTGATCGACGGGCGCGCGATCGGTGGCCTGACGATCAGCTTCGCCGGGCCGCGGTCGTTCGACGCGGCGGAGCGCGGCGTACCTCGCGACGGTCGCCGAGCTCTGCGCCCAGGCCATCGACCGGGCCCGTCTCTACGAGAACGAGCACCGCGAGGCCGAGCGCCAGCAGTTCCTCGCCGAGGCCAGCGCCCTCCTGACGACCTCGCTCCAGCCGCGGGCGACCCTCCGGGCGCTCGCCGAGCTCGCCGTCCCGACCCTCGGCGACTGGTGCAGCGTGATGCTCGCGGTCGACGACCGGATCGAGACCGTCGCCGTCGCCCACCGCGATCCCGCCAAGCTGGCGGAGGCGGAGGCCTTCCGGGAGCGCCACCCGTCCCGCGCGGAGGACACCACCGGCCCCGCCGCCGTGATGCGCACGGGCCGATCCGAGTTCATCCCGGTCATCACCGGCGAGTTCATCGACTCGGCCATCCCGCCCGGCGAGCGCCGCGACGCCGCCAAGGCCCTCGGCCTCGTCTCGGCGATGACGGTCCCGCTGGTCGCCCGCGGGCGCACCCTCGGGGCGCTGTCGCTGCTGAGCGCCGAGTCGGGCCGTCGCTTCGACGCCGACGACCTGCGCTTCGCCGAGGACCTCGCGGCGCGGGCCGGCGTCGCGATCGACAACGTCCAGCTCTACGAGCGCTCGCGTCAGATCGCCGCCACGCTCCAGCAGAGCCTGCTGCCCCCGGTCCTCCCGGAGATCGCCGGCCTGGAGGTGACGGCCCGCTACGCGGCCGCGGGGGAGGGGATCGACGTCGGGGGCGACTTCTACGACCTCTTCACGCTCCCCCACGGCGCCGGGTGGGCGGCGGTCCTGGGCGACGTCTGCGGCAAGGGGCCCGACGCGGCCGCGCTCACCGCGCTCGCCCGCTACACGATCCGCGCCGAGGCCGACGCGCTCTCGCCGGCCACGATCCTCTCCCGGCTCAACGAGGCGGTGCTCCGCCAGCGCGGCGACGGCAGCTTCCTCACGGCGTCCTACGTGTGGTTGATGCCGAACGACGGCGGCCTGGCGGGTGTCCTCGGGCGCGGCGGCCACACCCCGGCCCTCGTCCGCCGCGCGTCCGGGAGCGTGGAGACGCTCGTCCCCCGCGGCACCCTCGTGGGCGTCCTGCCCGACGCCGTCTTCGTGGAGCAGGAGCTGACCCTGGCGGTCGGAGACACCCTCGTCCTCTACAGCGACGGTGTGACCGAGACGCGCTCGGCCGACGGCGGCCAGTACGGGGTCGAGCGCCTGGTGGCCCTCCTGGGGGCGGCGGCCGGGTCGTCGGCCGAGGCGATCGCGCGGTCGATCGAGGCGGCCATCGCGGACTTCCGGGCCGGGAGCCCGCGCGACGACATCGCGCTCCTCGTCATCTCCGTGGTCGGCCCGACGCCCATCGGGGGCCCGGACGGGGACGGGCTCCTGCGGGCTACGGCGATCGCGCCGCAAAAGTACGGCGGTTCAACGCATGTTCGCGCTCCGGGGCGAACCTAGCCTCCTCCCACATCAACGAAATGGACCGGCACCCGGCGCCACGCCCGGTGCCCTCCCGGAGGAGGACGACATGCAGCTCTACGCGATCAGGCGGCGCAACGGATGGGCCGACCCCGACGCGCTCCAGACGACGGCGGGGATCTCGGCGACCGAGGGCGACAAGCCCGGCTCGGGCGTGCGCTGGATCCGCAGCTACGTCGTGGGCGAGAAGGCCGGCGACCTGGGCACGGTCTGCATCTACGAGGCCGACAGCCCCGAGGCGATCCGCACCCACGCGGCGGCGTCGGGGATGCCCGCGGACGAGATCACGCCCGTGGCCGAGACCGTCTTCGTGCGCCCCGACCCGGTGCCGGTGGCGGGCTGATCCCGGGGTCCCGCCGGCGGTCGTCGCGGCCGCCGGCGGGACTCTAGACTCCGCCGAATGACCGGTCGAAGCGCCCTCGTCGGGCGCCGGGTCGAGCGGGAGCGACTCGGGCGCGCGCTCGCAGCCGCCCGGCAGGGCGGCGGCTCGCTGCTGCTCCTCGCCGGCGAGGCCGGGATCGGCAAGACGCGCCTCGCCGACGAGCTCGCCGAGGGCGAGGACGTGCTCGTGCTCTCCGGACGCGCCCGCCAGGGGGCCACGGCGCCCTACGGGCCGGTCGTCGCGGCGCTGCGGTCCTACCTGCGCGCCCGCCCCGACGGACTCGACGCCTCCGGCCCGCTGCGCCCGCATCTCGCGCTGATCCTTCCCGAGCTCGGGGACGCGGCGCCCGCCGGCGACCGCGACACGCTGGTGGAGGCGGTGCGCTGCGCCTTCGAGCACATGGCCCGGTCGGAGCCGGTCCTGCTCCTCCTCGACGACCTCCAGTGGTCCGACGACGCCACGCTGGAGCTGCTCGCGGCCATCGCCCCGTCGCTCGGCCGGCTGTCGCTGCTCGTGATCGCCGGGTACCGGTCCGACGGCCTCCCGCGCGACCACATGCTGCGGCGGCTGCGGCAGGAGCTCCGCCGCGGGGGGTACCTCGACGAGCTGACGCTCGCCCCGTTGGCGCCGGCCGAGACCGCCGAGCTGCTGGCCGAGATCCTCGGGGACGCCCCCGCGCCGGCGCTCGTCGCGACGATCCACGACCGCACCCAGGGCCTGCCCTTCTTCGTCGAGGAGCTCGCCGGCGCCCTGCTCGCCAGCAACTTCCTGACGGCGGGTCCGCGCGGACTGGATCTCGCCGCGGACGGCGAGGTGCCGGTCCCCGAGACGATCCGGGACGCGGTGCTCATGGGCACGGCGGAGCTCTCGCGCGAGGCGCGCGCCGCCGTCGAGGGTGCCGCCGTCGCCGGAGAGGCCTTCGACCTGGAGCTGGTCGAGGAGGTGTCGAGCGCGGCCGGCCTGGCCGAGCTGCTCGAGCGCGAGCTGATCCGCGAGGACGGGCTCGGCCGGGGGGCCTTCCGCCACGCGCTGGTGCGCGAGGCCCTCTACGCGGACGTCCCCTGGCTCGAGCGCAGGGCGCTCCATCGCCGCACTGGCCGGGGCGCTGCTGGCGGCGGGCGGCTCCGGGATGGAGGTGGCGACCCACTGGCTGGGAGCGCGCGACGAGTCCCGTGCCGCGCGACGCGCTGCTGCGGGCGGCCGAGGAGTCGCGCGCCGTCCACGCCCACCGCGACGCGGCGCGGGCCGGGCGCCAGGCGCTCGAGCTGTGGCCGGAGGGGGACGAGCCAGGAGCGGCGCATCGCCGTGCTCGAGTCCTATGCGGGCAGCGCGGAGCTCGCCGGAGAGCTCGCCGAGGCGGCCCGCGCCTGGCGCGAGATCTGCGCGCTCCAGGCCGGGTCCGCCTTCTGCGAGCGGCTGGCCGTGGCCCAGCGCCGGCTGGCGGCGGTCCACGGCCTGACCGGCGACCGCGAGTCGGCGATCGCCGCGCGCCGCGCGGCGGCCGAGGCCTACGCCGCGGCCGGCCGGCCCGCCGAGGCCGCGATCGAGCGTCTCGCCATCGCCGACCACCTGCGCGCCGCCTCCGAGCACACCGAGGCGATCGAGGTGGCGCGGACCGCCGGCGAGGAGGCGGGGGTCGCGGAGCGGCTCGACCTGCGCGCCCGGGCCCTCGGCCTGGAGGGCGTCTCGCTCGCCACGCGGGGCGACTTCGACGCGGGGCTCCGGACCGTCCAGGCGGGGCTCGCCCTGGCGCTCGAGCACGGCCTGACGCTGGTCGCGGCGGAGCTCTATCAGCGGCTCAGCACCGTGCTCTACGACGCCGCCGACTACCGGCGCGCCCAGGAGACCCTCGACACGGCGCTCGAGCTCTGCCGGACGGGCGACGCGCCCATGACCGAGCTGCTCTGCGTGACCTGCATGGTCTACGTGCTCCGCGAGTGCGGCGAGTGGGAGCGCGCCCTGGAGATCGGGCGCGACCTGGTCGCCCGGCGACCTGCGCCGTGTGGATGGCGGACGGCCTGACCGGCCCGATCCACGCCTACCGGGGGCAGTTCCGCGACCGCCCGGCGGCTGCTGTCGGCGTCGCTGGCGGGATCGATCCAGCGCGGCGACTTCAACATGATCGCCGACACCACCGCCGGGCTCGCCTGGGTCGCGGCCGCGGAGGGCGCCGACGACGAGGCCGCCGCCCACTGCCATTCGCTGCTGGCCCGCTGGGAGGAGAGCGAGGACCGTCACATCGCCGTCTGCGGCCTGCGCTGGGCGGCGGGCTTCTTCGCCGCGCCGGGGCGACCTCGAGGGCGCCCACGCATGCGCCGCGGCGCTGACGCGGATGTCCGCCGCCACCGGACACGCCGACGCCCTGGCGGCGCTGGCCTTCGCGATCGGCGAGACGGCCCTCGCGGGCGGCGATCCGCAGACGGCCGCCGAGCAGCTCTCGCGCGCCGTGGAGCTGCACCGCGGCCTCGACATCCCCTACGAGCGCGCCGAGATCGAGCTGCGGGCGGGGGTCGCGCTCGCCGCCGCGGGTCAGCGCGAGCGCGGCCTCGAGCTCCTCGCCGACGCCTATCGCGCCGCCCGCAAGCTGGGAGCCCGCCCGCTGGCGGCCGAGGCCGCGCGGCGAGGTGGCGGCCCTCGGCGAGCCGGTCGACCGGCGGCTGGGGCGCCGGGCGGCCGCGCAGGCCGAGGGCGCCATCCTGTCGCGGCGCGAGCAGCAGGTCGTGCGCCTGGTCGCCGACGGGCGCACGAACCGCGAGATCGCCCAGGAGCTCTACCTCAGCCCCCGCACCGTGGACATGCACGTGCGCAACCTCTTCCGCAAGCTCGACTGCCGCTCGCGCGTCGAGGCCGTCCGCCGGGCCGGCGAGCTGGGCCTGCTGGTCTGACGCCGGCGGCTGGCGCGGCGACGGCCGAAGGCGTACGGTCGAACCGCGCAGCACCCCGTCCGGCCACAGGAGGGCGCAGGTGTCGGGAGCGCGCACGATTCAGGAGATCGTCTCCGCGGCGGCCCAGCGGGACTTCGTCGGCCGGCGAGAGGAGCTGAGCGCCCTTCGGGAGGCCGCCCGCTCCGAGGACCGCGACGTCCTGGTCGTCTTCGTCACGGGACCCGGGGGCATCGGCAAGTCCCGTCTGCTGCAGGCCGTGGCCGACGGGCGGGACGAGGGCGTGGACGCGATCCTCCTGGACTGCCGCGAGATCGAGCCCACGGCGACGGGGTTCACCGGCGCCCTGGCCGCGCGCCCTCGGGATCGCCCATCCGGATCCGGGCGTCGGCGCGCGTGGCCGAGCGCATCGGCGCGGGGGGCCGCAGGACGGTCCTGCTGCTCGACACGTACGAGCGCTTCGCCCTGCTCGACACCTGGCTGCGCCAGGTCTTCCTGCCGAGCATGCCGGAGCTCTTGCTGACCGTGATCGCCGGCCGCGACACGCCGGGCGCGGCGTGGCTCGCGGCGCCCGGATGGGCCGGGCTCGCGCGGGAGCTGCACCTCGAGCCGCTCAGCCAGGCCGAGTCGATCGAGCTGCTGCGGGGACGGGGGCTCTCGGAACGCGAGGCGGCCCGGGTCAACGCGTTCGCGCGCGGGCATCCGCTCGCCCTCGAGCTCGCGGCGTCGGCGCTGATCGCGGAGCCGGAGCTCCAGATCGAGCGCGGACCGCCGCCGGCCGTGATCCGCCAGTTGCTCGACGCCCTGCTGGCCGGTCTGCCGCCCCGGACCCTCGAGACCCTCGAGGCCGTGTGCACCTCGCGGCGCGTGACCGAGCCGGTGCTGCGCTCCCTGCTCGCGCGGTCCTCCGTCCGGCAGGAGTTCGACGCCCTCGAGCGCCTGCCGTTCGTCGAGCGGACATCCGAGGGGCTCATCGTCCACGACGTCGTGCGCGAGACGATCGCCGCCGACCTGCGCGATCGCGACCCGGAGCTGTACGCCCGCTACCGCCGCCGGGCGTGGTCCTACTTCGAGGCCCGCGCGCGGACGCCGGCGCCCGAGCGCATGTGGGCCGTCACCGCCGACCTGATCTACCTGATCGAGAACCCGGTCCTGCGCGCGGCCTGCTTCCCTCCGGGCGGCGGCGAGCACGCCGTCGAGCCGGCCGTGGCGGCCGACGCGCCCGCGATCCGGGAGATCGTGGCCGCGCACGAGGGGCCGGCCGCGGCGGAGCTGCTCGGCCGCTGGTGGGCCCTCCAGCCGGAGGACTTCTACGTCGCCCGCGGACCGGACGGGAACGTCGCCGCGGTCCTGCACCTCTGCGAGATCGGGTCGATCGATCCCGAGCTGGCCGCGCGCGATCCCGTGGCGCGCGCGTGGGCCGCGCACCTCGCCGCCGAGCCCCCGCGCGCCGGCGACCGGGTGCTGACCATGCGGCGCTGGCTCGGCCGCGACTCGGGCGAGATGCTGTCGCCCGCGGTCGGCGCGTGCTGGCTGGACGTGAAGCGCACCTACATGGAGCTGCGCCCGCGGCTCTCGCGGCTGTACTCGGTGATGGCCGACCCCGGCGCGCTCGCGCCGATCTTCGTTCCGCTCGGCTTCGCCTCGGTGGGCCCGCCGGTGGACCTCGCCGGCTCCCCGCAGCAGCCGGTGTGGCTCGACTTCGGCGAGGGCAGCGTTCGACGGCTGGCTGCGCCGCCTGGTCGGGGCGGAGATCGACGCCGAGGAGGCCGCGCTGCCCCCGGCGACGGCGGACGCGTCCGGGGGCCTCAGCGCGCGCGAGGTCGAGGTGCTCGGCCTGATCGCCGAGGGGCTCTCGAATCGCGGCATCGGCGAGCGCCTGGTGATCAGCGAGAAGACCGCCGGCCGCCACGTCTCGAACATCTTCTGCAAGCTCGGCGTCCACAGCCGGGCCCAGGCCGTGGCGGTCGCCGCGTCGCGGGGGCTCGTGGGCTAGACGTGTACGGCGCGGCGGAGGCGAGATGAGGCGTTCGCCCGATGCCCCTCGGGCGGCCCGCTCGTAGCGTCGTGGGCGAAACGGACGGAACCGCCGTCCGCCCCGCAGGAGGTGATCGTCCATGTCCCGATCCGACGTCGAGGCCGAGATCCGCAACACGCTCGGCCTGGTCCCGAGCTTCTGGAACGAGGTCCCCGACTTCCTGATCGAGAGCGAGTGGGCCAGCTTCGTGGCGATCGAGCTCGCCGAGACCGCCATCCCCAACAAGTTCAAGGAGCTGATCGGGATCGCCGTCTCCGGCGCCACCCGCTGTCGCTACTGCGCCTACTTCCACGCCGAGGCGGCCCGCCTGTTCGGCGCCACGGAGGAGGAAATCGCCGAGGCCTCGCTGATGGCCAAGCACACGATGGGCTGGAGCACCTATCTGAACGCCATGCAGTTCGACTACGACGAGTTCGTGGCCGAGTTCGACCAGATCACGGCGTACGTCCGCTCCCAGTCCGGCGCGGCCGTCTAGCCGTCGCCGGTGCGCATCACGCATCCGCGCCCGGGGATCGTCTCGGTGGTCGCCACCCGGCAGGAGATGTCGGCGCTCACCGCGGGCGCCCGGATGGCGCTCGCGCTCATGCGGGCCGATCCCGGCTCGCCGGAGGAGGCGCGCGAGTACCTCGCCCGCGTGCTCGACGAGTACGACCGCGGCCTCGCCCGCGCAACCGAAGGAGAGTCCTGATGCACGTCCAGATCATCACGTTCCGCCTCGTTGACATGGACGATGCGGGCTACCGCGCGGCCTGCGCCGAGATGGCGCCGGCCTTCGCCGGCCCTCCCCGGCCTGCTCGCCAAGGTCTGGCTGGCCGACCCCGACGCCGGCACCTACGGCGGCGTCTACCTCTTCCGCGACCGCGAGGCGATGGAGTCCTACGCGGCGTCCGAGCTCTTCGCGACCGTCGCGGCGTTCCCGCACTTCGCCGACATCACGGCGCGCGACTTCGCGGTCCTCGACGACCTGACGCGGATGACGCAGCCCGACCTGGAGATCCTCGCGGCGCCGGCGGCCGTCTAGGCGCCCGTCACGTCCGCCCGGCTCCTGACGAGCCGGGCGGGTTCTCCCAGTAGGGGGCCGCGCAGGCGGAACTTCTGGATCTTGCCGGTTGCGGTGCGGGGCAGCGAGTCGCGGAACTCGACCGACGTCGGGCACTTGAAATGCGCAAGCCGCTCGCGGCAGAAGGCGATCAGGGCCGCCTCGTCGACGTCCGCTCCCTCGCCCGCGACGACGAGCGCCTTGACCGTCTCGCCCCAGCGCTCCGAGGGGACGCCGATCACGGCCACATCGAGCACGGCGGGGTGGGTGGGAGGCAGTTCTCGACCTCGATCGACGGAGACGTTCTCGCCGCCGGTGATGATCACGTCCTTCTTGCGGTCGGTGATCGTGAGCTGGTTCTCGTCGTCGAGCAGGCCGCCGTCGCCAGTGTGCAACCAGCCGTCCTCGAGCGCGACGTCGGTGGCCCGGGGGTCGTCCCAGTAGCCGGCGAGGAGGTGGTTCGAACGGGCGAGCACCTCACCATACTGGTCGACCTTGAGCCGGACTCCGATCGCGGCGACACCCTGGCGCAAAAGCCGGCAGCGCACGCTCCGGCGCGGGAAGCGCGTCGTCATCGGCGGTGAGCGTGTTGATCGTGAGCAGCGGCGAGCTCTCGGTGAGCCCGTAGCCGTGGATGAGCTCCCAGCCGAGCTCGGCCTCGCCGCGCTCGAGGGTCGTCGTTCGTGGCGGAGCGCCCCCGAGGAGCATCCGCATCGTCCCCCGTCCGGGGGCCGGCTCTTCGCCGCGGGCGGCGTTCGCGGCCAGGACACCGTCGAGCACGGCCGGCACCCCGCAGGTCAACGTCACCCCGTGTCGCTCGACCCGCCGGAGGATCTCGGCGCCGTCTACCTGGCGCAGCATGACCTGCCTGGCGCCCATCGCCGTCAGCCCGTACGGCAACCCCCAGCCGTTGCAGTGGAACAGCGGCTGGGCCTGCAGGTACACGTCGCGGGGCGCCAATCCGTAGGTGCCAGCCGATGCTCGCGGCGTGCAGCCACAGCGTCCGGTGGGTGAGCTGCACGCCCTTCGGCCTGGCCGTCGTGCCCGAGGTGTAGTTGATCGACGCGGTCGCGTCCTCGTCGGGCTCCCAGGGTGCCGGATCATCGGCGGTCGGCGCGAACAACTCCGCGTCAGCGACACCGTCGAGCACGACGCGATGCTTCGCCCCGACATCCGCCAGGTTGTCGGCCAGCTCCGGGTCGATCAGCAACACATCAGCGCCCGAGTGACCGACGATGTACTCGATCTCCTCCGCGTTGAGACGGAAGTTGATCGGCACCAGCACCCGCCCGAACCCGCTCACCCCGAACAGCGAGATCACGAACCGCGCCGAGTTCGGGCTCACGATCGCAACCCGCGCGCCATGGGGCACGCCAAGCCGGTCGAGGGCGCATGCCATCCCGCGACTGCGGCGCTCCAGTTCCGCATACGAGATCGCCCCCAACGACGCCGGACCCCCGGGCTCGTCGACCACCGCCACACCGTCGCCGTACAGGGCTCCACGCTCCAGGAAGTCGATCAATGTCAGCGGCACGCGCATGGCGTTCCTCCGGGAATGAGGGGGCCGTAGTGGACGTCCGCGCGCGTGCCCGCGTCAAGCCCGCGACGGGCGCCGGCGCCGGCCTGGTCAGGCGAGGACGCGCACCAGGAAGTCGCGCTGGGCCGCGACCGCGTGGTCGAACAGCTCTCCCGGATGCCACAGCAGGCCGAAATGGCCGCCCTCCACCTCCAGGATCACCCTCTCGGCCGGCGCCGCGTCGAGCGCGGCGCGCGCGACCCCCGGGTCGGCGTGGGGCATCTCGTCGTCGGGCGCGATCAGGGCCAGCAGCGGGATCCGCAGCCGCGGGGTGGCGAGGCCCGCGTGGTAGGGCGCGGGCGTCGGGGGGATCACTCGCGTGACGCGGTTCTCCCAGCCGATGCCGTGGCGGCCGCCGTACTCGATGAACCAGCGGAACGCGGTGAGCGGCGTCAGCAGCGAGGGGGCGCCGAGCTGGTCGGGCGAGACCACCGGCAGCGGTCCGGTGGTGGTCTCGGGTCCGCCGCGCACGTCGCCGCCGGCGGAGCAGGGTCGCGGCCAGGGCGGCGAACAGCGCGCCGGTGGGGTCGGGGGGCGGGGGCGCCGCCGAGGGCGGGCACCTGCACCACGACCGCCGCCGGCCGCGGGTCGATCGCGCCCACGATGCCAGCGCGTGGCCGGAGCTGTAGCTGTCGCCCCAGAGCGCGATCCGGCGGGGATCGACGTCCGGACGGGAGGAGAGGAAATCGAGCGCGTCGACGTCTCCCGGGCCTGGATCCAGGGGTTGATCTCGAAGCGGGGGGCGCCGCCACTCGCGCCGAGCCCGTGGTGGTCGTAGAGCAGCACGGCGAGCCCGGCCGCCGCGAACGCCTCGGCGTAGCGGTCGATCACCATCCCGATCGTCGCCGAGGTGCCGTGCGTCATCACGACGCACGCGCGCCGGCGGCCCGCCCCGCCGCCGTAGAGACGGCCGCGCAGGATCGCTCCCTGCGACGCGAACTCCACCGCCTCGAACGTCGGCACCGGGCCCTCAGACGGGCGGCGCGAGCAGCAGGACCGTCGGCGCCTCGCGCGACCCGATGTGGTCGGCGACCTCGGCCTCGTGCCCGGGCACGCGGTCGGTGCGCGCCCCGAGCGCCGCCACGAACGCGTCGGGCGGGTCGAGAAGTCGATCGCGTCGGTGCGGTAGTGCATCGGGACCACGAGCCGGGGCGCGAGGTCGCGGACGACCGCCGCCGCCACGGCCCCGCCGATCGTGGGGCCGCCGCCGACGGGCACGAAGAGGACGTCCACCTCGCCCAGCGCCCGCCTCTGCTCGGGCCGCAGCTCGAACTGGCCGAGATCGCCGAGGTGGCAGACCACGAGGTCGTCGAGACAGAAGCGGAACATGACGTTGGCCCCCCGCCGTATGCCGCCCTCGTCGTCGTGCTCCGACGACACGCCCACCACCTCGCCCACCGGCGACGCGAAGGTGCCGGCCCGCGCGCGGATGACCTCGGGCGCGCCGGCGATCCCCTCCACGCCGTTGTGGTCAACGTGCTCGTGGGTCACCAGCAGCAGGTCGGCCTCCACGTCGCGGATCGGCGGATAGTCCCAGCGCCGCCCGCGCGCGGCGACCCCGGACATGTCGCCGAAGGGGTCAACCGCCACCCGCCGCTCCCCGCTCAGCAGGAACGCCGACTGGCCGAACCAGCGCAGTCTCATCTCGACTCCTCACGGTGGACGCCGCCGGTGGGCAGGACCGAGGTCGCGCCGTCGGCGGCCGCGGCGGCCTCGTCCAGATGGTGACCGGTTCGCGGCAGGAGCGCCGCCAGGACCAGCCCGGGCACGAGTGGCAGCCAGAACGCGAAGACCCGGTGGGCCACCACCCCGAGCAGGGCCTGCCCCAGCGGCACGCCGACGGCCGAGAGCGCGAAGGTCGTCGCCGCGTCCACC
>CAWAQS010000006.1:0-1643192 GCA_963784365.1 uncultured Thermoleophilia bacterium
GCCCGAAGTAGGCCTCGAGGGCATCGACGCCCTGGACGGCGGCCGTCGCCAGCTCGCCGCTGGTCGTGTCGGCCGCCGCGGCGGGACGGCCGCGCAGCAGGTGGGAGACCAGCGCGACGCGCATCGACGACATCACGCGCACCGCGCCGACGTGCCCGGCCATCTCGTAGCCCCAGGCGAGGACCCCGCGCGCGAGCGACACGATGACGAGGGCGACCAGCGCGCCGCGGACGTCGCCCAGCGACTGGTGGTCCATGAACACGCCGGCGATGATTCGCGCCAGCAGCAGCGCCTGGGCGATGACGGTGGCCGCCGTCGCCACCCCGAGCACCACCGCCACCCCCATGTGCCACCGCGCGGCCCCGCTCCCCCGCAGGAGCCGGCGGTGGAGCGGGTGCATCAGGCCTCGCCCCCGGCCCCGGTCCGCGGGAGCAGGTCGAGTGGGGTCTTCACGTCGCCGGTCCCGTCCCCGACGCGGTGGCGGAACACCCAGTAGGTCCAGCCCTGGTAGAGCAGGACGACGGGCGTGAGGACCAGCGCGACCACGGTCATCACGGTCAGCGTGTAGTTGGTCGATGCCGCGTCGGCGATCGTCAGCGCGAGGTCCGGCGATCCGCTGGAGTTCATGACGTTGGGCCAGAGGCTGGCGAACAGGGTCAGGACCAGGAGGCCGACCCCGACGCCCATCGCCCCGAAGGCGACGCCGTCGCGCCGGCGGAGCACCATCACGGCCGCGACGATCACGGCGACCGCCGTGCCGACGCCGCCCACCACGGCCAGCGCGTTGAGGTCGTCGTTGCTCGCCGACCGCCCGAGGGTCCACGCGATGAAGACCGCGCCCCCCACGACCACCGCCGCGGTGAGCGGCCGGGCCAGGGCGCGTGCCCGCTCGCGCAGGTCGCCGTTGGTGCGCAGGGTCAGGAAGACCGCGCCCTGCGCGGCGCAGAGCAGGAGCACCGCCACGCCGCCGAGCAGCGAGTAGGGGTTGAGCAGGTCTCCGAACGAGCCCGCGTACTCGTGGTCCGGGTCGAGGGCCACGCCCCGCACCAGGTTGGCGAAGGCGACGCCCCACAGGAGCGCCGGCACCACGCTGCCGACCACGATCGCCGCGTCCCACGTCCCGCGCCAGCGCGCGGTGTCGTGCTTGTCGCGGAACTCGAAGGCCACGCCCCGCACGATCAGGGCGATCAGGATCAGGAAGAGGGCCAGGTAGAAGCCCGAGAAGAGGGTGGCGTACCACTCGGGGAAGGCCGCGAAGGTGGCGCCGCCCGCGGTGAGCAGCCACACCTCGTTGCCGTCCCAGACCGGACCGATGGTCGAGATGATCGAGCGCCGCTCCGCGTCGTCGCGCCCGAGGATGGGCAGGAGCATGCCCACGCCGAAGTCGAAGCCCTCGAGGAAGAGGTAGCCGGTCCAGAGGACCCCGATGAGGACGAACCAGAACGTCTCGAGAGCCGAGGGGTCCATGGGTGACTCCTAGTAGGCGAGGGTGGGTTCGGGCGTGTTGTCGTCCGCGCCCTCGGCGTCCTTGGGCTCCGTCCCGTGGCGCATCTCGCGCACGGCGAGCCACCCGGCGATCGCCGCGAGCACGCCGTACAGGAGCGTGAACCCGATCAGGCTGGTGGCCACGTACGCCGCGCTCACGGTGGGCGAGGACGCGTTGCGGGTCAGCAGCAGGCCCTGGACGACCCAGGGCTGACGGCCCATCTCGGTGAAGATCCACCCCATCGCGTTGGCGATGAAGGGCACGGGTATCGCGAAGAGGGCCACCGTCAGGAAGCGCCGCGAGGTGACCAGGGTGCCGCGCCGGACGAGGAACAGGCCGACCGCGCCGAGCAGGATCATCAGCATCCCCATGCCGACCATCAGCCGGAAGGACCAGTAGGTGATGCCGATCACGGGCCGGTAGTCGCCGGGGCCGTACTTCGCCACGTACTCGGCCTGGAGGTCGTTGATGCCCTCCACGCGCCCGTTGGGCCTGTTGGTCGCCAGCATCGACAGGCCCTTGGGCACCTCGATGTTGAAGGTCAGCCGCTCGGGCGTGGCCTCGAAGGGCGCCACCGCGAACGCCGAGAACGGCGCGCCCGACTGGCTCTCGTAGAGCGCCTCGGCCGCGGCCATCTTCATCGGCTGCTGGGTCGTCATCAGCTGCGCCTGGAAGTGCCCCACGGTCGCCGTCGCCAGGGCGCCGACGAAGACGACCGCGAGAGCGAGCGTGGCCGATCGGCGGAAGCCGTCCACGTCGTGGCCGCGCAGCAGGTGGTAGGCCGAGATGCCCAGGATCACCATGCCCGCCGTGGCGAGCGCCCCGAGCAGCGTGTGGGCGAAGGCGTAGAGGGCGGTGGAGTTGGTCAGCACGGCCCAGAAGCTCGTCATCTCGGCGCGGCCGTCGGCGAGCTTGTAGCCCACCGGGTGCTGCATCCACGAGTTGGCGGCCAGGATGAAGTACGCCGAGAGCGCGGTGCCACCGGCAACCAGCCAGATCGTGACGAGGTGCACCCGCGGCGAGAGCCGGTCGCGGCCGAAGATCCACAGGCCGATGAAGGTCGACTCCAGGAAGAAGGCGGCGAGCGCCTCGATCGCCAGCGGCGCCCCGAAGATGTCGCCGACGTAGCGCGAGTAGTTGCTCCAGTTCATGCCGAACTGGAACTCCTGGACGATCCCGGTCACGACCCCCACGGCGAAGCTGATCAGCATCAGCTTGCCCCAGAAGCGGGTCATCCGGCCGTAGACGTCCTTGCCGGTGCGGTGGTGCGCCGTCTGCAGCGTGGCGACGAAGAACGCCATGCCGATGCTGAGCGGGACGAAGATGAAGTGGAAGAGCGTGGTGATGCCGAACTGAAGGCGGGCGAGCTCGAGTGCTGACATGAGTGGACACTCTCGGGATGCGCGCGAGTAGGGGCATCGGGAATCGGCACGGCGTCCGTTGCGGGCTTTTACGGTGTCAGCCGTCCGGCGGGGAGTGGTTTTCTCGCCATGGCCGGAACCGCCTCGAGGTCTCGGGGCTGCGCAAGGCCTACGGCGGGTTCGAGGCCGTCGCCGGGATCGATTTCGCGGTCCAGGCGGGCGAGGTGTTCGGCTTCCTGGGCACCAACGGAGCCGGCACGACGACCACCATCGAGATCCTCCGAGGGCTACCGCGAGCGCACCGCCGGCGAGGTCTCGGTGCTGGGGGTGGACCCGGCCTCACCCACCCGCGCGTGGCGCAACCGCATCGGGATGGTCCTGCAGGAGTGCGAGCTGGACCCGATCTTCACCGTGCGCGAGACGGTCTCCCTCTACGCCTCCCTGTGCACGGCGCCGCGCGACGTCGACGCCACCGTCGCCCTGGTCGGCCTGAGCGACACGGCCGGCGCGCGGCTGGGCACCCTCTCGGGGGGCCAGCGCCGCCGGGTGGACGTGGCGGTCGCCCTGATCGGCGACCCGGACCTCGTCTTCCTGGACGAGCCGACCACCGGCTTCGACCCCGCCGCCCCGCCCGCAGGATCGCCCCGACCCACCGGCGCATGGAGGTCGACGTGATCGACATCGCCCGCTTCGAGGACGGCAAGATGGTCGATCACTGGGTGTCGCCGACCGGCTCGGCGTCCTCTTCCAGCTCGGCCTCGGCCTCCCCCCGGCCTGGCCACGGGCGCCGTCCGGGCCCGCCGCGGGCGCTACCTGCGGCGGGCGCGGGTCTCGCGTTCGTAGCGGGCGAGGTCCAGCACGAAGAACCACGACAGCCGCGTCGAGCCGTCGCGGCCGCGGTAGGACGCCACGTTCACCGCCACCTGGGCGCCGTCGGGGGGCGTCTCCAGGCTGACGGCCATCGAGAAGGCGTCCGGACCGAGCGTCTCGAGGGGGGCCGGCAGGTTCACCAGGTGCTGAGGCAGGAAGTACACCCGCTGGGTGCCGCTGTAGTACGAGATGCCGTAGCGCGAGACCAGCGTGGCGAGCGTGCGGCCGGGATCCGTCGCGAGCGCCGCGGCGGCGTCCGCGTCGTCGGTGTGGACGCGGTAGCCGGCGTTGAGCACGATGCCGCGGTCGGTGGGCGTCACGCTGGTGACCAGCGCGACCCACGGCGCGTCGTCGGGGCCCTGGCGGGTCCAGAGGTACATCGAGCTGGCGCCGTACTCGTAGTGCGCCGCCGCGTCGGGCCGCTCGGCGGTCTCGTGCGCGTGCGGCTGGCGCAGCACGTCGTGGCTCATCCGGCCGTAGGCCTCGGCGGGGGCCCGCACGTAGGGGCCCTCCGGGACGTCCTCCGCGCGGCAATCCTCCAGCAGGGCGGCGATCTCGTCGAGGGTCTGGCGGGGAGGCACGGCCGCAAGCGTACCGGTGGCATGAGAGGCTCGCGCGCGACGGGCGCACACCGGAAAGGGAGGGTGGAGATGAACGGGAGACGAGCGGGTCTGGCCGCCGCGATCGCGATGGCGGCGGCGGCGGGACTGATGGCGGCGCCGATCGCGAGCGCCGCGACGCCGGCCGCGTGGAAGACGTACTGCCGCAACCAGGGCGGCGTGGTCCAGGTGCGCACCCCGGCGGCCGGCACCAACTCTCCACCGGTCCTGAAGCTGGCGGGACCGGTCGCGTTCTGCCGCTTCACCAGCCCGCAGGACGGATCGCGCATCTCCGTGGACCTGCGCACCCTCACGACGACCCGGCCGACCCTCGCCGCCCTCGCCTACCTCACGATGCCGGCGGCCGGGAACATCCCGGGCAACGTCAACCCGGCGTCCGTCTACTGCTCCACGCTCGGGGGCAGCGACCAGTTCGGCGGCGCCAACGTCGGCGGCGGCGGATGGATCGTGGGCAACAACGCCAACACGGCCCTCCAGGCCTGTGTGTTCCCCGACGGCTCGATCATCGACTCCTTCGGGATCCTCTACCACTCCCAGAAGGTCGTCCGGGGCGCCGACCTCACCAAGCGGTTCCGCTACCGCCCGGCCCGCCTGCCGCAGGTGTTCGGCTGACCGGGCTTTGATTCAGCCATTGCTTATATAAGCTTTAGCTTTTATATTGGGGCCATGCACGCGTTCGACATCCTCGGCGACCCGGTGCGGCGCCGCATCCTCGAGCTCCTCGCCGACGGCGAGCGGTCCGCGGGCGCGATCGGCTCCGTGGTCCAGGAGGAGTTCGGCATCTCCCAGCCGGCCGTCTCGCAGCACCTGAGGGTGCTGCGGGACAACGGCTTCGCCGCGGTCCGCGCCGAGGGCACGCGCCGCCTCTACTCGGTCGACGCCGCCCCGCTCCAGGAGCTCGACGCCTGGCTCGCGCCCTACCGCCGCTTCTGGACCCAGCGCCTGGACGCGCTGGGCACCGAGCTGGCCCGGGGTGCCCGCGCGCGGCGCCGCGCCGGCACCGACCCGAAAGGCCCCTCATGAGCACCGACACGCACGTCTT
Source organism: uncultured Thermoleophilia bacterium (assembly GCA_963784365.1). Lineage (GTDB taxonomy): Bacteria > Actinomycetota > Thermoleophilia > Miltoncostaeales > Miltoncostaeaceae > Miltoncostaea. Next base: position 5,380 of record CAWAQS010000006.1, read on the forward strand.
CGGCGAGCCGGAGCCCGAGCTGCTCCACCGCCGCATCCCGTCCGGCGACGCCCGCGTCGCGGTCTTCCGGCGCACCTACGACGCCCCGATCGAGGACGTCTGGGACGCCTGCACCGACCCGGATCGCCTGCGGCGCTGGTACGTGCCGGTCACCGGCGACCTGCGCGTCGGCGGGCGCTTCGAGCAGGCCATGATGGGCGGGGGCGAGATCCTCGTTTGCGACGCGCCCCGGTTCCTCAAGGCGTCCCTCGGCGGCGGCGCCGACGAGCTCGAGCTGCGCCTGTCCGAGGCCGGCGACGGCGCGACCCTGCTCGAGCTGCAGCACGCGACCACCATCTCCGAGCACGAGATCGGCGGCGAGCTGTACGACGCGGTCTTCTGCATGGGCGGCGGCTACTACCCGCGCCTTCTCGCGCTCGACCTCCACCTGCGCGGGGCGCTGCCCGCCGACTACGACACGCTGCGCTTCCACGAGCGTCCGGAGCTGCGACCGGTCATCGACCGCGGCAGCGCGGCGATGCAGGCGCTCCTCGACGGCGAGGGCGCGTCCTCAGACTGACCCCGGGCGGGCGGCCTCCAGCTGCGCGGCCAGCCCGTCCAGCAGGAGGTCGAGGCCGGGCTCGACCAGCGTGTGCGGCGGCCGGTCGTGCAGGGCCTGGACGAGGTGCCCCACCAGCGGGCGCTCCGCGTCGAGCTCCGCCCGCTCCGCGTCCGTGAGCGGGTGGTCGCGGGTGGTGATCGCGGTGTCCAGCAGGCCGGACGAGAGCATGTAGCGGATCACCGTGCGCAGGCCGTCGATCGCGGCGTCCTCCGCGAAGCCCGCCCGCACCATCGACCGCAGCACCGGCTCGAAGAACCCGGCCGAGGCGGCGTAGGCACGATCCACGTCCGAGGCGAAGAGCGGCAGCGCGTGGGGGTGCTCCTGGCCCACCTCGCGGAAGGCCAGCGCCGCCGCGCGGATGCTGTCGCGCCAGTCGTCCGACTCGGCGCTCACCAGCTGGAGGCCGGCGAGGCGGTCGAAGATCATGGCGCGCACCCCCTCCACCACGGCCTGTTTGTTGGGCACGTGGCGATAGAGGGACATCGCCTGGACGTCGAGCTCGGCGCCCAGGCGCCGCATCGAGAGCTCGGCCAGGCCGTGCTCGTCGATGAGGCGCAGCGCCGCCTCCAGGATCCGCCGCCGGTCGAGCGGCGTGCGCGGCGACCGGCGGGGAGCCGTGGGGGCGGAGGGACTCAGAGCGCGCCCGGCGGCCGGTGACCCCCGGGCGCCCCGTTGCCGCTCTCGGGGACCGACGACCCCTCCGCCCGACGCGGCGGGCGGCCGTCGTCGCCGGTCATCTCCGGGTGCCAGCGCTCGAAGTGGGAGAGGTGCTGGTCGGTGAGCGCGCCCGGCGGGTAGTACTGCGCGTAGAAGTCCGGGTCCACGTGCTGGGCCTGCGCGGTGAGGCGCTGGTACATCGGGTCCAGGTAGGCCGGGAAGCGCCCGTAGGTCTCGTGCACGTAGGTGCAGTAGTCCTTCACGATCTGGATCGTGTCGTCGTCGGGCCGGACGATCTGCTCCATCACCCTGTCCGGCTCCAGGTAGGCCTTCGGCTTGGCCGAGTCGTACTGGGCCCACTTGACCTCGAGGAAGTGGTCGACCGCCGCCGACATGTCGGCGTGGTACGGCGGGACGAAGGCCTCGAAGACCCCGTCGCGGCCCACCGGCACGCTCGGCCCGCGCTTCGCCTCCTCGAAGCGGAAGCCGAGGCCGGGGACGTCCATGCCGCCCAGGGCGTAGCGGGCGATGAAGCCGGTGTAGGTCCAGCCGCCCAGGCCCATCGCCTGCAGGGCGAGGTTGATGTTCTGGCAGATGAAGGCCTGCTCCACGACCTGCATCGACAGCACCCGCTGCTCGATCTCGACGATGCCCATCTGGCGGGCGGGGTCGAGCCGGCCGGAGTCGATCCAGCGCTCGAGGCCGGCCGAGCGGAAGCCGTTGGTCTCGTCCACCATCGTGAAGCGGTACTCGGGCGAGAAGTAGATGAACAGCAGGTTGATGTACTCGAGCGTCATGTTGGAGACCGGCATGAACAGCGTCGAGCCCGGCATGTTCGCGTTCCAGTGATTGAAGACGAACAGCCCCGGCAGGCCGGTCGGCAGCTGGGCGCGGCCGGGGGCGATCTCCTTCTTGGCGCCGCGGACCAGCTCCAGGATGTAGTCGATCTGGGCGTCGTGCGACTTGCCCGAGAGGGTCGCGAGCTCACCCTTCTCGGGGACCAGGTTCCACATGTCGAGGAAGTAGGTGCCCGCGTCGTTGGTGAAGAAGAGCTCGGTGCCGTGGTTGGAGCACGAGCTCGGCCAGGTGCGCGCGGTCCACTGGACCAGGGCGTCGGCGCCCATCGACGGATCGATGTCGCCGAGGTTGAGCCCCGACAGGCCGGTGCCGGCGACCAGCAGCAGGGCCTCCTCGAGCTCGGTCAGCGGCACGGCCTCGTAGGGGCTCGCGTAGCCGAGCGTTCCCGGCATCTCCATGCCCAGACCCATCCGCCGGCTCTTGCGGTCGAAGACCGACTGGAAGAAGGGATAGGCGAGGGCGTCCTCGAGTCCGGCGGGGGCGTTGCTGATGATGTCGCGCGGGCTGGGCGAGGAGTCCGTCGTGGCCATCGCCAATCCTTCCGGTCGGGTCCTGGGCGGTGGGAACTTACACTTGTAAGTATGCGTACATCTGTAAGCTACGGCCCGCCCGGGGTCGAAGTCAACGCCCGAGGGCCAACCGACAGCGAACCCGGAGGTTCCGGTGCCCGACAGCAGCTTCGAAGACATCCTCTATGAGGTGGGCGCGGGCAGGGCGACGATCACGATCAACCGGCCCGAGCGCCTGAACGCCTTCCGGGTGAAGACGATTCATGAGCTGTGCGAGGCCTTCGAGGCGGCCGCCGATGACGAGGCGGTCGGGGTGATCGTCTTTCGCGGCGCGGGCGAGCGCGCCTTCTGTGTCGGGGGCGACGTGCGCGATCCCACCCGCACCGCCGCCCAGAAGAGAGGTCTCCATCACCTCCACGATCGCCTGGCGAGCGCGATCCGAAACAACGGCAAGCCGATCATCGTCGCCGTCCACGGCTACTGCATCGGCGGCGGCAACGAGCTGAACGTGCTGTGCGACCTGACCATCTCGGGCGCCTCGGGGCGCTTTGGCCAGGCCGGCCCGAAGATCGGCTCGGCGCCTTTGTGGTGGGGCTGTCAGCTGCTTCCCCAGGTGGTGGGCGAAAAGAAGGCGCGCGAGATCCTCTACCTCACCCGCCAGTACTCGGCCGATGAGGCCCTTGCGATGGGGCTGGTGAACGCGGTCGTGCCCGATGAGGATCTGGACGGGGAGGTCGATTCCTGGTGCGAGCAGATCCTGCGCCGCTCCCCCCAGGGCCTGCGCCTGGCAAAGCTCGCCATGAACGCGGCCACCGACGCCCTCTACTCGTCGGTCCAGCACGGGCTCGAGCTGGTCGCCCTCAACCACGTCTACGGCCCAGAGCCCGCCGAGGGGATCGCCTCCTTTGCCGACAAGCGCCCCGCCGACTGGCGCAAGTTCCGCGAGGGCCAGGGGCCCGAGCCCGGGTGAGCGCCGCCCCTCCATCCGCCGCCCTTGACCCGGGCGGCGGATGGAGGAGGATCCGCCGGGTGACCCACCGGCGCACCAACCGATGGCTGCGCGCGGCGGCGCCGGCGATCGCGGCCCTCCTCATCGCGGGCACGGCCTCGGCAGCGCCGGCGACCGGGCGCTTCCCGGCCCCGCCGGCGACCGAGCGGGCGACGGTGTGGGCCGTGGGCGACGGCGCCTACCCGGGCCCGACCTCGCGCGGCGTGGCCGGCCTCGTGCAGCGCGGATCGCCGACCCGCTTCCTCTACCTCGGCGACGTCTACGAGACCGGCAGCGCGCGCGACTTCGCCCGCGGCTACGCGCCCATCTTCGGACCCATGCGGGCGATCACGCTGCCGACCCCGGGCAACCACGAGTGGGGCAACCGGTCGGTGGGCTACGACCCCTACTGGTCGCGGGTCACCGGGGGCACGCCGCCGCCCTACTACGCCGTGTCGCTGGCCGGCTGGCGCCTGGTGAGCGCCAACTCCGAGACCGATCACGGATCCGCCTCGGCGCAGTTGCGCTGGCTCCGTACCCAGATGGCGCGGCCCGGGACCTGCAAGATCGTCTTCTGGCACCGCCCCCGCTTCAGCGCCGGGATGCACGGCGACGAGCCCGACATCGCCCCGCTCTGGAACGCGACCCTCGGCCACGCCACCCTGGTGCTGAACGGGCACGACCACGACATGCAGCGCATGCGCCCGGTGCGCGGCGTCACCGAGCTGGTCTCGGGCGCCGGCGGCCGCTTCCTCTACCCGGTGGACACCGGCCACCCGCGCCTGGCCTGGTCGCACGACCGCGACTACGGTGCGCTGCGGCTGGACCTGCGGCCGGGATCGGCGCGCTGGACGTTCGTGTCGAGCCTCGGCCGCACGCTCGACTCGGGCACCGTCCGGTGCCGGATGACCTGACGAGGACGGGGGCTGTCGATCCGGGCCGATCCCGCGCGTCGATGAGATGACGGGCCCCATCGGGGCCACCGAAAGAGAGGACGAGACCGATGGCGAAGTACGCGATCCTGATCTATGAGGACGAGGCCGGGTACGCCGCGGGCGGGCCCGAGCTCTACGGCAAGGTCATGCAGGACCACGGGGCGTTCGCCGAGAAGGCCGGCGCCGCGATCGTCGGCGGCGAGGCCCTCCAGCCGACCTCCACGGCCACCACGCTGCGCGCCAACGGCTCGGGCGACGTCACCGTCACCGACGGGGCCGTTCGCCGAGACCAAGGAGGCCCTCGGCGGCTTCTACCTGATCGAGGCGGAGGACCTGGACGCGGCGATCGCGATCGCGAAGACCTGCCCCGCGCACCTCGGCGGGGTCGAGGTGCGGCCCGGTGATGGTGTTCGACTGAGGCCCGGCGGGTGGCCGCGGACTCGGAGGTCGCCGCCGCGGTCGGCCGACGCGCACCGGCGCGAGTGGGCATTCGTGCTCGCCGCGACGGTGCGCGTGACCCGCGACCTCGACCTGGCCGAGGAGTGCGTGCAGGACGCCTACGCCCGCGCCCTGTCGCGGTGGACCGCGCGACGGCATCCCCGCGCGACCGGGCGCGTGGCTGACCACCGTGGCGCGCCGGCGGGCGCTCGACCTGCGGCGCCGCGAGAGCACCCTCACGCGCGCCCTCCCCCTGCTGGTGGAGGACGACCTCGTCCCCGGCCCGGACGAGGACGACGGACGCGCCGACGCTGGTCACCGACGACCGGCTGCGGCTGGTGTTCATCTGCTGCCACCCGGCGCTCGCGCCGGAGTCGCGGCTGGCGCTGACCCTGCGCCTGGTGTGCGGGCTCACCACCGCCGAGGTGGCGCGCGCCTTCCTCGTGAGCGAGCCGACGATGGCGGCCCGGGTCACGCGGGCCAAGAAGAAGATCGCCGCCGCGCGCATCCCCTACCGGGTGCCCGTCGGCCGAGGAGCTGCCGGCGCGCATCGACTCGGTGCTGACCGTGGTGCACCTGGTGTTCACCACCGGGCACACGGCCCCGTCGGGCGATCGCCTGGTGCGCGGCGACCTGGTGCAGCGGGCGCTCGACCTGGCCCGGATGCTGCGCGGCCTGCTGCCGCGCGACGGCGCGGTGGCCGGGCTGCTCGCCCTGATCCTGCTGACCGACGCGCGCCGCGCCGGCCCGGGTGGGACCCGACGGCCGGCTGGTGCTCCTGCCCGACCAGGACCGCACCCGCTGGGACCGGACCGCGATCGACGAGGGCCTCGGCCTGGTCATGGAGGCGCTGCGTGCTGCGCCCGCCCAGCCGCTACGCGTTGATGGCGGCGATCGCCGCGGTCCACAGCGAGGCGGCGACCTGGGAGGAGACCGACTGGAGCGACGTGGTCGCCCTGTACGACGTGCTGATCGAGGTCTGGCCGTCGCCGGTGGTCGCGCTGAACCGGGCCGTCGCGGTCGGCTTCGCGGACGGCCCCGCCGCGGGCCTGGCCGCGCTGGACGCGCTGGCCGCCGAGCCCCAGCTCGCGGGCTACGGCTACCTGGCCGTGGCGCGCGGCGACGCGCTCGACCGCCTCGGCCGGGCCGAGGAGGCGCGCACCGCCTACGAGGAGGCCCTCCACCTCACCGAGAACGCGGTCGAGCGCGAGCAGCTCGAGCGGCGCCTGGCGGAGATCGGCTGAGCCGGTCGCGCTGTACGCTGGGCGCGTGCGCTGGCTCGTCTTCGACGGCGTCCCCGAGGCCGACGTGCGGCAGCTGCTGTCGATCGCCCGGCGGCGGACGTTCCGCCGCGGCGAGGTGGTCTTCCACGTCGACGACCCGGCCGACACGCTCCACCTGATCGTCTCGGGACGCTTCGCCGTCCGCATCCAGACCGCGCTCGGCGACGTGGCCATCCTCGCCATTCTGGGCCCGGGCGAGATCGTCGGCGAGCTCGCCCTGATCGGCGAGGAGTCGCGGCGCGGGGCGACCGTGGAGGCCCTCGAGGCCGGGGAGACGCGCTCGATCCACCGCCCCGACTTCGAGCGCCTGCGCGCGGCCCATCCCTCGATCACCGAGGTGCTGGTCGCGATCCTGGCCGACCGCCTGCGGCGCGTGAACCAGCACCTGCTCGAGGCGCTCTACGTGCCCGCCGACAAGCGGGTGCTGCGGCGGCTGGTGGAGCTCGCCGAGGCCTACGCCCCCGGGGCGGAGGAGGCGACGATCCCGCTGCGCCAGGAGGACCTGGCGGACATCGCGGGGACCTCGCGGGCCACGGTCAACCGGGTGCTGCGCGACGAGGAGGCCCGGGGCTCCGTGCGGCTGGCGCGGGGACGCACGACGGTGATCGACCGCGGGTCGCTCGCGCGCCGGGGGCGCTGAGGGCTACTTCACCGCCGGACGGCGCGCGGTGTAGGTGTGCCCGGCCGTGACCTTGACGTTCTTCTTGAGGGTCGCGTTGTAGACCGTGACCGTGCCCTCGGTGACGCGGATGACCGTGCGGTCGCAGCCGTCGGTCATGGTCCACTCCGTGCCGTTGGCCACGGCGGTCGCGTAGCGGCCGGTGGTCTTGTAGGCGCCGCGCACCTTGATGCGCACGCGCCGCGAGGGCGGCTGCGCCTTCGCGCGGGCCCGGGCGGTGGCGTGGACCGCCGGAGCCGCCGGGAGGGCGGTGGCCTTCGCGCCCGCCTTCGCCCGCGCCCTGGCCCTCGCCTTCGCGCGGGCCTTGGCCTTCGCCTTCGCCTTGGCACGGGCCGCCGCCCGCGCCCGGGCGCGGAGCTGGGCCGGCGTCGGGCAGGCCAGCGGGCCGTTGAGGCGCAGGTCGGCGACGGCCGTGTCGGCCACCGGCTGGACCAGGTGAAGCTGCCGCCGGAGACCTGGGCCACGGCGTCGTCGGGCGCGTCGAGCGGCCGCACCGCGAGCTGGATGGTGCCGGCGGTCGCGTCGACGCGCCGACACGTTCGGCGCCAGGTCGGCCTCGCGCAGCGGGATCGCCGCCGGTGCGCCGCGCGGGCGCCACGCTGACGCTGCCGGCCAACGGGGCGACGCCGATCGTCTGGAGCGCCCGCGGCGGCGGGAGCTGGCCGATGTCGGCTGAGCCGGCGCACGCGGCTGTTGCCGGTGTCGGCCACCAGGATGCCGCCGCCGGCCTGCGGCGCCAGGCTCGTGGGCGTGTCGAGCAGGGCGGCGCCTCGGGGCCGCCGTCGCCGCCCAGCCCGCGGCGCTCGCCGGCGACGGTGTCGACGAAGCCGAGCGGGCTCACCCGCGGATCTGGTCGCCGCCGCCGTCGGCCACGAGGACGCCGCCGTTGGTGAGCGGGGATCGTGTCCTGCGGGGCGGCGAGGCCGCCGGTGACGGTGCTGATGACGCCGTCGGGCGCCACCCGGCGCACCTGGCCGTTGCCGGGGTCGGCGATCAGCAAGCCGCCGTCGCCGGTCAGGGTCACCTAGCTCGGGTCGTTCAGCCGGGCGGCGGTCGCCGGGCCGCCGTCGCCGCCGGACCCGCGCATGGTGCCGGCGATGGTCGCGATCGTGCCGGTGCGGCCGACGCGGCGGATGCGGCTGTTGCCCGAGTCGGCGATCAGGAAGCCGCCGTCGGGGGTCGCCGTGAGCCCGCGCGGCGGTGTCGAGCTGGGCCGCGATCGCGAGGCCGCCGTCGCCGGAGAGCCCGCGCGTGCTGCCGGCCACCGTGATGATGATGCCGTTCGGCGCGACGGCGCGGACGCGGTCGTTGCCGGTGTCGGAGACGAGCACGGTGCCGTCCGGCAGGGCACGGCGACCTCGGTCGGGCAGTCGAGGTCCGCGGCGGTGGCCGGACCGCCGTCGCCGAAGAAGCCGCGGCAGTGTGGTGCCCGCGATCGTGGTGATGATCCCGTTCGGCGCCACGCGCCGGACCACGTTGTTGCGGGTGTCGGCGATGAGCATCGAGCCGTCGGCGGCGATCGCCACGCCCTGCGGGCCGTCGAGCTGGGCGGCGATCGCGGGGCCGCCGTCGCCGTCGAAGCCCGGGACGGTGCCGGCCACGGTCGTGATGGTCCCGTCGGCGCGCGTGCGCCACGGGCATCAGCGACCGCGAGCGCGGCGAGGGCGGGGATGAGTCGGCGGGTGCGCAAAGACATGAGGGGGAGTGTCGCCCGGTCGCCGCCCGCGGTCTGTCGGGCCTACGACGCCCCGCGTGTTCGCTCCGTGACGTCGCTACTGTCGCCGGGTGCGTGTGTCACGTCAACGGCGGCGGGCCGTTTTCCTGGCGGGCGTCGCGCGATCGCGGCGCCCTCGTCGGCCTCCTCGTCCTGGGTACCGGGGCGCTGGACCGGGTCGAGCGCGTCACCCTCGACGCGCGCTACCAGGTCCGCGGCACGCGCACGCCGCCGGCGAGCGTGGTCGTGGTCGGCGTCGACGACCGCAGCATGGACGCCCTGCGACGCGCTGGCCCTTCGCCCGCAGCGTCCAGGCGCGGCTCATCGACCGCCTGGCCGCCGCCGGACCGAAGGTGATCGCCTACGACATCCGGCTCTCCGCAGCTGACCACGCAGAAGGACGACGAGGCGCTGGCCGCCGCCCTCGACGGGGCGGGGCGGGTGGTGCTGGCGACCACGCGCTACGACCCGGAGCAGGGCCCCGACGTGCTCTTCGAGGGGGGCGGCATCACCGTCGGCCACGCGGCCTTCCCCGACACGCCCGACAACGTCTTCCGGCGCGTGCCGCTGCAGGTGGAGGGCCTGCGCTCGTTCGCCGCCGCCGCGGCGGCCGCCGCCGGCGCCGCGCTGCCCGTCCGGCGACGACGTGCTGATCGACTACGCGGGACCGCCGGGGACGATCCCGCGAGCTCTCCTACTCGGACGTGCTGGCGGGGCGGTTCGACCCCGCGCAGGTGAAGGACCGCGTGGTGGTGGTCGGCACCACGGCGACGGACCTCGGCGACACGCACCCGACCCCGTTCGGCGGACGCGCCGATGGTCGGGCCCCGAGATCAACGCCAACGCCATCGCGACCCTCATCGACGGGCGCGCCGCTCGGCGACGCGCCCGGGGTGGCTCGACGCGCTCCTGATCGTCTGCGCTCGCGGCCCTCGGCGCCGCGGCCGCGTGGCCGCGGCGCGCGTGGGTCACCCTGCTCGCCGCGCTCGGGGCGGCGGTCGCCTTCCTGCTGCTGGCGCAGGCCGCGTTCGCGGCGGGACTGGGTCGTGGCGGTCACGCCTCCGCTGCTGGCGCTCGTCCTGGCGGCCGCTCGGCGGGCTCGCGGTGACCTACGGCCTCATCGAGCGCGAGCGCGCGCGCCTGCGCGACCGAGTTCGCCCGCTTCGTGCCCCCGGCCGTGGTCGATCAGGTCGTCGACCAGGCCGGCGACGACCAGCGCCTGGGCGGGCGGCGCATCTACTGCTCGGTGATGTTCGTCGGACCTGCGCGACTTCACGGCGGTGGCCGAGCGCCTCCCGCCCGAGGTCGTCATCGAGCTGCTCAACCGCTACCTCGGCGAGATGAGCGACGCGATCCTCGACCACGGCGGCACGCTCGTCTCCTACATGGCCGACGGGATCATGGCGCTCTTCGGCGCGCCCATCGAGCAGGCCGACCACGCCGACCGGGCCCTCGCCGCGGCGCGCGAGATGCGCGACGTCCGCCTGCCCGAGCTTCAACGCCTGGTGCGCCGAGCGGATTCCGGGCACCTCGTTCCGGATGGGCATCGGCGTCGCGAGCGGGCCGGTGATGTCGGGCAACGTGGGCTCGGAGCGGCGCCTGGAGTACACCGCCGTCGGGGACACCGCCAACATCGCGGCGCGCCTGCAGACGCTGACCAAGGAGGCGCCGCACATGATCCTGCTCGGCCGACTCCACCCGCGCGGCCCTCAGCCGGGCCGCGGCCCGACCTCGACGGCGGTCGGCGCGCTCGACGTGCGCGGCCGCCAGGTGGGCACCGGCGTGTGGACGCTGGCCGACCCCGGGGAGCCTGTGTCGGGAGCGTGACACAGCGGGCGTCGCGCGCCGAACGGTGCGCGAAAGGGCCCGCTCATACCGTGGAGCCATGGTCATCCACACCCCTCGCAAGGAGCCCACCATGGCCCGCACGAACCTCTCCCCCCGCACCTCCCGCTCCCTCGCCGCCGGCCTCGCGCTCGCCGGCCTGATGATCGCCGCCGCCCCCGCGATGGCCCTCCAGCCGCCGCCGGCAACGGCACCCCGCTCCCCCCCAACATGATCCCGACGGCCAAGCTCGTCGCCACGCCCAACCCGGTCGTCGTCCCCGCGCCCCTCGTCGCCATCAACCCGACCACGGGCGTCCAGGTCCAGGCACTCCGCCTCGGCACGCTGGTCACCTTCGACGCGACCGGCTCGAACGACCCCGACGGCGAGATCTCCAAGTACGAGTGGGACCTCGACGGGACCCCCGGCTACGAGACCACCACCTTCGCCCCCAAGACCACCGAGCGCTTCGGCGCCGCGGGTCTCTTCCCCGGCAAGGTCCGCGTCACCGACAACCGCGGCGCCACCGCTGTTGCCGCCGTCAACGTCCGCGCCCACTACGCGCCGGCCGCACGCATCGTCGCGAGCGCCACGGCCGCGGTGCCCGGCCAGACGGTCACCTTCAACGGCGCCACCTCGAGCGACGCCGACGGCATCACGAAGTACGAGTGGGACCTCGACGGCGACGGCACCTTCGAGAAGACCGGCGCCCAGCAGACCACCACGTTCGCCACGGTCGGTCCCCACGCGGTCAAGCTCCGCGTCACCGACGGCCTCGGCGCCACCGGCACCGCCACCAGCTCGGTCAAGGTGCACCGCGCCCCGACCGCCCTGGTCATCAGCCGCCCCGTGACGCCCACGGTCAACCAGGCCGTGACGCTCGACGCCTCACGCTCCAGCGACGACGGCTCGATCGCCAAGTACGAGTGGGACCTCAACGGCGACAACACCTTCGAGACCACCACCACCGGCCCCACCACGACCACCGTCTTCACCACCACGGGCGCCAAGCGCGTCGGCCTGCCGCGTGACGGACAACGACGGCGCCACCGACGCCACCACGCTCAACCTGCAGGTCACCGACACACCGGTCATCGGGGCCAACAGCGTCGACTCGCATCGCCCCGAAGCTGCGGCCCTCGACGCGCACCCTGCGGATGTCCCGGAAGGGCCTCGTCTCCTTCCGCGTCCAGTGCCCCGCCTCCGAGCAGATCTGCACGGTCGGCGTCCAGCTCCGCGGCACCAAGGGCGCCCTGCGCGGCCGCTCTCTGGCCCACCGGACGGTCGGCCTCCAGGGCGGACGCACCGCGACGGTCAAGCTGACCCTGTCGAAGAAGGCGAAGCTCGCCATCGGGCGCGGCCCCGTGCGCCGCCCAGCTGGTCCTCACGGTCCGCGACGGCTCCGGCAACCGCGCCATCACCCGCACCGCGATGACCGCCCGCCGCTAGTCCCTCCGCACACCCTCACACCCCACGCACCACCCGCGGCCGGCTCCCACCGGCCGCGGTCGTGCGTGGACCCGCGGAGATAGGCTCGCGCCGGTGAGACGCCGGTTCCGCCTGGTCAACCGCTGGGAGGTGCCCCTCTCCCCGGACGAGGTGTTCGCCCTCCTGGCCCACGCCCGCCACTACGACGAGTGGTGGTCGCGCGACGCGATGCGCTGCGTGTCGGCCGACCCCGGCGCTCCGATGGTGGGTCGGTCGGCGACCCTGTCGGTGCGCGGCTTCCTGCCCTACCGGATCACCATGACCACCACGTCGACGGTGCTGGAGCGCCCGTCGCGGATCGTCGGCGAGTCAACCGGCGATCTCGTGGGGACGGGCGCCTGGACCATCGCGCCGGCCGACGGCGGCAGCGTCGCCGTGCTCGACTGGCGGGTGTCCGTCGCCGGGCGCGTGGAGGGCGCGGTCGCCCCGTTCCTGCGCCCCCTGCTCGCGGCCAACCACCGCTGGACGATGCGTCGCGGCGAGGAGGGCATGGCCCTCAACGGCCGCCGTGTCATCGGGCGCCACGGGCTGGTGGCGCCCGGGGAGGTCAGGGAGCCGGGGTGAGCCCGTGGCGGCGCATCACCTCGCCGATCGCCGCGAGGTCGGGGGGCCCGCCGGCGGCGGCCGCCACGACCGTGGCGATGTCGCGGAAGTAGTCGCCCCCGAGGATGCCGGGGGTGACGATCGCGAGCGCCGTCGCGTCGACGTCGCCGGCGTTGTCGAAGTGGTGCACGACCCCGCGCGGGATGAGCAGGACGTCGCCGGGGCCGACCTCGATCGCCTCGCCGGCGACGGTCATGGTCAGCACGCCCGCGACGCCGTAGATCGTCTCCTCGTAGGCGTCGTGGCTGTGCGCGACGGGGACCTGCGTGCCGGGCCGGACCGTGAACTGGTGGATCGCGAGGCCGCCGCGCGTCTCCTCCCCCTCGATCAGGGGACGGACGGTGATCCCGCCCAGTGCGATCTCCTCGCGCGTGCTCGTGACCATCGGTCACTCCTCTCTCAGGTGGTAAAGTGCTTTGACCTTAAATGCCCGACACCACAACGTCAAGTCCCTTTACCAATGAGCTGGGAAGCGCCCTCGGGCCTCCCCTGATCGGCGCGCTGCTGCGGATGCCGATGGAGGCCGTGCACGCGCGGATGCTCGCGCGGCTGCGCGACGCGGGCTTCACCGACTTCGACCCGACCTTCACGCGCGTGTTCCGGTACCCGGGGCCGCAGGGCATGAGGCCGTCCGACCTCGCCGCCCACCTGGGGATGAGCAAGCAGGCCGTCAACTACCAGCTCGGCGAGCTCGAGCGCATGGGCTACATCGAGCGCCGGCCGCACCCCGACGACCTGCGCGCGAAGCAGGTGGTGCTGACCGAGCGGGGCATCGCCGCGGGGCTCGTCATGCGCGAGGCCGTCGCGGAGGTGGAGGCCGAGTGGAGCGAGCTGCTCGGCCCGGACCGCTTCGCGCAGCTCCGCGAGAGCCTGCTCGAGCTGAACCGGCTGGCCTAGCCGCGAGCGTCAGGGGCCGAGGCTCTCCCCGTCGGCGGGCACGGCGACCCGGTCCGCCACGCCCGCGGCCGCGACGGCGGCCCGCAGGTCGGCCCGGGTCTCGAGGCAGTGGTTGATGGCCTCGATGTGGACGGCGACGACGCGCGCCGCGGGGGCGGCCTCGGCCACCGCGATCACGTCGCCGGCCTCCATCGTGATGGTCCCGCCCTGGACGAAGCGCGCGCCGCCCGCGTTGACGACCACCCAGTCGGGGGCGTGGTCCTGCAGCGCCCGCTCGACCTCCGCGCACCAGACCGTGTCGCCCGCGACGTAGACCGTGGGCTCGCCGTCCGCGGAGACGACGAAGCCGCTCACCGGACCGAGCCCCTGGACCGCCGCCTCCTCGCGGCCGTGGCGGCCCCCCGTGCGCGCGATGTGGAGGCCCTCCCAGTCGAGGCCCGCACCGTCGGGCACGATCTGCGCCGACGCGAAGCCCAGCTCCACCACCTCGGCGTGGTCCTGCGGCTGGCAGAACCAGGTGACGTGGGACGGCACCGCCGTGACGCCCGCGGCGTCGAGGTGGTCCACGTGCGTGTGGCTGAGGAGCACCGCGTCAACCCCGGCGACGGCCTCCTCGGCGCTCATCGGCAGGGGCACCAGCGGGTTGGGCAGCTCGTTGGGCGTGCCCCGCACCGGGCCGCGGGCGCCGGCGGCGTCGAGCATCGGGTCCACGAGCAGCACGTGCCCGCCGATCTCGATCCGCACCGTGGCATGCCGGACGAGGGTGATCCGCATGGGCGCGAGCCTACCCCGCCGCGGTCGCGGCGGGCCCGTCGAGCGGATACCAGCAGGCGACCGCGCGCCCGGGGGCGGCCTCGGCGAGGGGCGGCGTCTCGGTCCGGCAGCGCTCGGGCTGGCCCTCGCCGCCCGCGAGCAGCCGGGCCGTCGGGCAGCGCGGGTGGAAGGGGCACCCCGGCGGCGGGTCGGCGGGGGACGGGACGTCGCCGCGCAGGACGATGCGCTCCCGCGCCGGCCCCTCGGGATCCTGGGGGACCGCCGACAGGAGGGCGGACGTGTAGGGGTGCCGCGGCGCGTCGTAGAGCTCGTCGGCGGGGCCCACCTCGACGAGCCGCCCGAGGTACATCACCGCGATCCGGTCGCAGACGTGGCGCACCACGCCGAGATCGTGGGAGATGAACATGTAGGTCAGCCCGCGCTGAGCCTGGAGGTCCTTGAGCAGGTTCAGGATCTGGGCCTGGACCGACACGTCGAGCGCGGACACCGGCTCGTCGAGGACGATGAAGCGGGGCTCGATGGCCAGGGCCCGCGCGAGTGCGATGCGCTGGCGCTGACCGCCCGAGAACTCGTGGGGATAGCGGTTGACGTGCTCCGGGCTGAGCCCCACCTGCTCCATGAGTTCGGCCACCATCGCGCCGCGGTCCCCGTCGATCCGCTGGATGGCGAAGGGCTCCCCGATGATCTGCCCGGCGCTGGCGCGCGGGTTGAGCGAGGAGTAGGGGTCCTGGAAGACGATCCTCATCTCGCGCCGGAGCGCGCGGAGGTCCGCGCCGCCGAGGCGGGTGATGTCGCGGCCGTCGAAGGACACGGTCCCGGAGGTGGGATCCAGCAGCCGGGTGATGAGGCGCGCGGTGGTGGACTTGCCCGACCCCGACTCGCCCACGACGCCGAGGCTCTCCCCGTCGAAGATGTCGAGGGTGACGTCCTCCACCGCGCGCACCGCGCCGACCTCGCGCCGCACGATGGCGCCCCGCGTGATGGGGAAGCGCTTGGCGAGGGAGCGCACCTCGATGAGCGGCCGGGTCGCGTCGCCGGTCATGCCGCCGCGTCAGCCCGGCCGGCCCGCTGCGCGGCGCGGATCCGGTCCTTCTCCTCGAGCGGGAGGATGCAGGCGTCGGCGTGCCCGGTGCCGCCCGGGTCGGCGGGCCCGGGCTGGGTCCGCTCGCACGCGGCCACCCGGTGGTCGCAGCGCGGATGGAAGGAGCAGCCCGGCGGCACGTGGATCAGCGAGGGCGGCGAACCGGCGATCGGCACGAGGCGCGCGGCGCGCGCGTCGGTGCGCGGGATCGAGTCCAGCAGCCCCCACGTGTAGGGATGCCGCGGCCGCCCGAACACCTGCTCGCGGGTGCCGGCCTCGACCGGGCGCCCCGCGTACATCACCAGCACGTCGCTGGCCACCTCGGCGACCACCCCGAGGTCGTGGGTGATCAGCACCACCGCGAGGCCGAGGCGCTCCTGCATCTCCCCGATCAGCTCCAGGATCTGCGCCTGGATGGTCACGTCGAGGGCCGTCGTGGGCTCGTCCGCGATCAGCAGCTCGGGCTCGAGCACGAGGGCCATGGCGATCATCGCCCGCTGCCGCATGCCCCCGGACAGCTCGTAGGAGTACTGGCGCGCCCGCTCCTCGGGCGAGGGGATGCCGACCCGCTCGAGCGCCGCCACCGCGGCCGCGGCCGCCGTACGGCGATCGACGCCCCGGTGGGTCCGGACGGTCTCGGCGATCTGGTCGCCGATCCGGTACATCGGGTGCAGGGCGGTCATGGGATCCTGGAAGACCATGGCGACGCTGGCGCCGCGCAGCCGCCGCAGCTCCTCCGGCGGCGCCGTGAGCAGGTCGCGCCCCTTGAAGAGGACCTGGCCCGTCACCTCGGCGGCGCGGCGGTCGATGAGCCCCATCACGGTCATGAAGGTCACGCTCTTGCCGCTGCCCGACTCGCCGACCACGCCGAGGGTGGCGCCGGGATCGACGCGCAGCGAGACGCCGTCCACCGCCTTCACCGGCCCCTCGTCCGTCGGGAATCGCACCCGCAGGTCGCGGACCTCGAGCAGGGCGGGGCCCGTCACCGGTACCTCACGCGCGGATCGATGTAGGCGTAGGCGATGTCGATCGCGAGGCTGGAGAGGGCGACGGCCAGCGATCCCAGGACCACGACCGCGAGGACCGCGGGCAGGTCGCCGTCCAGGGTCGAGGTGAGCGCGTAGTTCCCGAGCCCGGGGAGGTTGAAGACCGTCTCCATCACGATGGTCCCGCCGATCAGCACGGCGAGGTCCGTGCCCAGCAGGGTGACCACCGGCACCAGGCTCGGGCGCAGGGCGTGCTTGCCCACCACGGCCCTCTCGGAGAGCCCCTTCCCCCGGGCGGTGCGCACGTAGTCCTCCTCGAGGGTGTCGATCAGGCTGCCGCGCACGACGCGCGCGTAGACGCCCGCGAACAGGAGGGCGAGGACGAACCAGGGCAGGAGCATGTGCGTGAACCAGTCGACCGGGCTGGTGGTGAACGGCGACGTAGCCCGTGCCGGGGAGCAGCGCGAGCTTCTCCGAGAAGATGAAGAGCGCCATCAGGCCGAGCCAGAACACCGGCGCGCAGACCCCGAACAGCGCGAACCCCATCGCCGTGCGGTCCACCCACGAGTGCCGCTTGAGCGCCGCCAGGACGCCCAGCGGGATCCCGATGAGCAGCCAGAGGATCGCCGCGCCGATGATCAGCGCCAGCGAGACCGGGGCGCGGGCCTTCACCTCGTCGAGCACCGGCGACTTGGTGTTGAACGACTCGCCGAGGCCCGGCCAGCCGTACTGGTCCCCCAGGAAGAGCCGCTTGACGTAGAGGACGTACTGCTCCGGCACCGAGTGGTCGAGCCCGAGCTCCTCCTTCACCTGGGCGATCAGCTCAGGGGTCGGCTGCTTGCCGGCGAAGGCGACCGCCGGGTCGGACGAGGGCAGCAGGAAGAAGATGCCGAACGTGAGCAGGGTGACCGCCAGCACGACGACGACCACCCAGGCCAGGCGGCGGATCAGGTAGGGGATCATGGCCTCGGGGAGCCCGTGCGGCGGCGGGCGCCGCTACTTCTGCTTGGAGGGGTCGACGGCGGCGTGCGCCAGCGCCTGCTCGCTGGAGAACTGATCGAAGTCGTAGTTGGTCACGGCCGGACCCAGCAGGTCGACGTTGGTGGCGTCGAGGTACGGGATCCAGGGCACGACCTCCTCGGTGATCTTCTTGTCGAGGGCCACCCAGCAGGCCTGGCGCTCGTCGCCGGCGAGGGCGTTGCACCGGTCGATGTCGGCGTCGACGCTCGGGATCCCGCCGCGCGGGGAACGGCGAGCCGAGGCTCTTCGCCTGCGCCGCCGTCATGCCGACCAGCGAGTTGTTGGTGTTGCCGGTCGGGATGATGTTGCGGCCGTCGAAGAGCCCCATGAACGTCGACGCGTCGGGGTAGTCCTTGGCCCAGCTGTTGTTGGAGGCGATCGGGATGCCGCGCGCGACGGTGCCCGTGGCCGGCGTAGGCCGCGCTGGGCGGAAGCTCGCGGTTGTTGAGCGTGATGCCGATGGCCGCGGCCGACTCCTTGAGGATCGGCGCCATGGCGGCCCAGGGGCCGAAGTTCTGGGTCACGTGCGCGACGTTCTTGCAGGCCGGCGCGTCGCAGAGGCCGTCCTTGTCGGTGTCGTAGCGCGAGAGCTTCATCTCGGCCTTCGCCCGCTCGACGTCGCCGGCGAAGGGCGGGTCCTGGAAGGGGTGGTAGGCGTCGGCGGTCAGCTCGCCGCCGAGCATGGCGTCGGGGATGACGTCGGTCGCGATCTCGCCGGCCACCGGGCCGCCCCAGGCCCGCCGCAGGCCCTCGAGGTCGGTGACCATGTTCATCGCGCGACGGACGTGGACGTCGTCGAACGGGGGCTCGGCGAGGTTCATGTAGATGAACCAGAGGCGGTCGCCCGCGTTGACGCGCAGGCGCTCGCGCATGGCGTCGTCGCCGCGCACGTAGTCGCGGAGCACGTCGGGCGGCGGGCCGTCGAAGGAGCTCTCGAGCTGCCCGGCCGAGATCTTCGTGAAGATGTCCTTCTGGTTGGTGTTGATCGTGAAGAGGAACTGATCCGGGAACGCCTGGCGGATCTTGGGATCGCCGCTCGCGACGTCGTAGCCCGGGTTCCTCACCAGCGACATCCGGGAGGTGGGGTTGAAGCCCGAGATCGGCTTCTGCGTGCGCGCAGCTCGAGATGTCGAGCTTGTCGCTGCCCTGGAGCATGTAGGGACCCGAGGCGATGACGTAGCGCCCGTACTCGCCGGCGTCCTCGTGGCAGCCGCCCACCTCGGGCGGGATCGGAGCCGTGGCGGGCATGGCGAGCCGGTAGATGAAGTCCCCGACCGGCGCGGTCAGCGTGAACCGGATCGTGGTGTCGTTCGGGGTCTCGATGCCGGAGATCGTCTTCGCCTTGCCGGCGGCGAACGCGTCGAAGCCCGCGATCGGCGAGTAATAGAAGCCGTACTGCGCCGCGACCGAGGGGGTCGCGATGCGCTCGAAGGCGTACGCGATGTCCGTGGACGTGATCGGCCGGTTGACCGGCGGTCCGAACGAGACGCCCTTCTTCAGGGTGAAGGTGTAGACCCGCCCGCCGTCGGTCGGCGCCGGGATCTCGGTGGCCAGGTCGGGCACGAGCACGTTGCCGGGCGGTCCGGCCGTGAACGGGTAGCTCACCAGCGTGCGCAGCATCAGGTTGCTGTAGATGTCCCACGCCGTGCCGAGGTACTCGCCCGAGGGATCGAAGGCGTCGGTGAAGCCGAAGTCCGTCTGGGCGAGGCGGTAGGTGCCGCCCGGCTCGGGGGTCGAGAACTGGACCGGTCCCGCGAGGTCCGCGACCGGCGATCCGCCGCCCGATCCGCTCGACGCCGCCGCCGCACCCCGCGACGACGAGGGCGGCCGTGATGGCGACGAGGGCGGCGGCGCCCCGTATGAGGCGTGCTCTGGACATCGACTCTCCTTCGGACCGCGGGGTGGTCACCGGGTGGTGCGGGGGTCCAGGGCGTCACGCAGACCGTCGCCGAGGAGGTTGAAGGCCAGCACCGTCAGCAGCAGGAAGATCCCGGGGAACAGCATCAGCCACCACGCCGACTCGAAGATGTCGAGCGACTCGGCGACCATCTGCCCCCAGGACGGGGTCTCGGAGGAGACCCCGAGGCCGAGGAACGACAGGTACGCCTCGACCAGGATCGCCGCCGGGATCAGCAGCGTGGCGTAGACGATGAGCGGCGAGAGCAGGTTCGGGAGGATGTGACGGGTCATCACCCGCCAGGTGCTCGCGCCCATGGAGATGCTCGCCTCCACGAACTCGCGCTCGCGCAGCGACAGCGTGTTGCCGCGCACCAGGCGCGCGACGTAGGGCCAGGTGAACAGGGCGATGATCGCGATCACCAGCGGCAGCCCCGGCCCCAGCGTGCCCTTCAGGCAGCCCTCCTTCGAGGAGGAGCACGCGGCGGTGATGCCGACGGCGAACAGGAGCAGCGGCATCGACAGCACGATCTCCGCCGAGCGCGAGACGAGCGTGTCGACCCAGCCTCCCCGGTAGCCCGCGATCACGCCGAGGATCGTGCCGACCGTCAGGGAGATGCTGGTGGCGATCACCCCGACCAGCAGCGAGATCCGGGATCCGTAGACGACCCGGACGAAGACGTCGCGACCGCTGCTGTCGGCGCCGAACCAGAAGGCGCCGTCGGGCCCCCGCGGCAGACCGAACTCGTCGGTCATCTGGCGCAGGAAGAGCTCGTTGGGGCCGTGGCCCACCAGCGCCGCGATGAGGGGGGCGAACAGGGCCATCAGGACGATCAGCCCGATGAACGCGAGGCTCGCGACCGCCAGCCGCTGGCGCCGGAAGCGGGCCCAGAAGAGCTGCCACGGCCCCCGTCCCGCGATGCTCGCCCCGCCCGCCGGTGGCCCGTCGAGCATGGCGGCGTCGGTGCTCACCGGTCCAGGGCCTGGATCTGCCGCGTCGCGCGGCGCAGCCTCCCGGCGATGAGCTGTCCCAGGTTGCGGTAGAACGCCGCGTTGACGCCGGGATGCTCCGCCTCCACCCGCCGCAGGGCCTCGAAGGGGAGGACGTGGACCACGGCGTCCTCCTCCGCGATCACCGACGCCGAGCGCGGGCCCTGGTCCAGCAGGCCCATCTCGCCGAAGGGGACGCCGGGGCCCATCGTCTGGAGGCGGACGGTGCGCGTCCCGCCGTCGAGCTCGACCTGGGCCCGCAGCGATCCCGGAGGAGACGAAGTAGACCGAGTCCGCGATGTCGCCGTCGCGGAAGACCACCTCGCCGGCGGCGAACGTGACGGTCTCGGTCGCGTCGAGCATCGCCTTGACGGCCTCGGGCGGGCCGAGGCCCTGGAGCAGCGGCTGGGCCTCGAGCGGGACCACCGGTCCCGTCCGCTCGCCGAGGCGGCGCAGGAGGAGCTCGTCCTCGCACAGCTGGAGCGCCTCGTCCGTGTCGGGCGCCGTCTCGAGGCCCGCGGGCGGGTGCGCCGCGTAGGTGACGATCACGCGGACGCCCTGCTCGGCCGCCTGCGCGGCGAAGGCGCCGATCAGGCGCCACGAGACCTCGTCGACCGCGGTGACCCGCCGGAAGTCGAGGATCGCCCACTCGAGCTCCCCCAGCTCCGCCGCCCACCTCGCGCACGAGGCGCTCGGCGGAGCCGAAGACGAGATCGCCGTGCAGCTCGTACACCCCGATGCGCGACCCCTCGCGGTCGAGCACCAGCGACTCGGCGCGGGCGCGCGAGCGGCGCGATCGCATGACGCCGCCGCGCAGGCGCCGCCCGATCGCGTCGGTCGACAGCAGGCCGGGCCGGTACTGGTGGAGGGCGAAGCGGCGCGACAGCTCCTGGCAGACCGCGATGCCGCGCACCGAGTTGCCCCGGGCGTCCAGCCGCGGCGAGAAGACCCCGACGCCGAGCTGGCCGGGGAGCACGGCGATCACGCCGCCCGCGACGCCGCTCTTGGCCGGCAGGCCCACGGTGTAGAGCCACTCGCCCGGCGAAGTCGTACATGCCGCACGTGGCCATGACGCTGAGCGCGTTCTCGACGTACTCCGAGCTCATGGCGCGGTCCCTGGTGACCGGGTTGACGCCGCCGTTGGCGAGGGTCGCGGCCATCACGGCGAGGTCGGAGCAGTCGACGCAGCAGGGAGCACTGGCGGAAGTAGAGGTCGAGCACCTCGTCCACGTCGTCGACGATCCCGAACGTGCGCATCAGGTACGCGATCGCGCGGTTGCGGTCGCCGGTGCTGCGCTCGGATTCGAACACCTCCTCGTCCACCTCGAGGTCGCGCCCGGCGAAGCGCGAGAGGAACGCGCGCAGGCGCCCCAGGCGCTCGTCGGCGTCGGCGCCGGCGACCAGCCCGGTGGTGACGATCGCGCCCGCGTTGACCATCGGGTTGAAGGGACGGCAGGGACGCCTCGTCGATCATGATCGAGTTGAACGCGTCCCCGGTCGGCTCCACGCCCACGTGCTCGAGGACGGCGTCGCGGCCGTGGTCCTCGAGGGCCAGGCCGTAGACGAACGCCTTCGAGATCGACTGGATCGTGAACGGCTGGTGGACGTCGCCGACGGTGTGGACGGCCCCGTCCACGGTGGCGATCGCGATGCCGAACAGGTCCGGGTCGGCCATGCCCAGCTGGGGGATGTAGTCGGCGACCGCCCCCGTCCGGAGCTCCGAGAGCGCCGAATGGATCTCACGGATCTCGTCCGCGAACGGTGAGCGCGCAGGCGTCAGCGCCCGGGAACCGCTGCTCGACATCTCCACCCCTGCGATCCTTCGACGCGATTGCATCGCTGCCGCCGAAACCGCGCGGAAGCGTCCGGGTCCGCCCCGAACCTGCGCGAGCATATGAGTCGCCCCTCACGCGGACGATTAGCCCCACGACGAGGGATCCGCGAGCGATTCTTAGCCCCCGGGCCAACCGCCGACGCGATATCTCTGACATCCCTCATTCGGGGCGGTGTTTTCGCAACTGAACGAGGTGGCGTGGACGCTGGCGATGCGGTTAGCGTTGTCCGCCGCAACGGCGTCCGCGCCGCGGATCGCCATATGAAGGGGTGGAGGAAACGTGACCGGAAATGGCCGCTGGAGGTTCAGGGCGCTCGGAGGGACGCTGGCGTTTCTCGCGCTCGTCGGGCTGGGGGTGATCCTCGTCGGGTCGGCCTCGGCGACGGGGCTGCCCAAGAAGGAGTTCAGCGCGAGCATCACCGCGGTGCCGTCGGTCCCCGAGGACGACGCGTCGGCCGACGCGGCGGCCGAGGCCTGGGCCGGCACCACGCCCACGGTGAAGATCACCCTCAAGAACCTGGCGCTCCTGAACTTCCTCGGCTCGGCGAACCTCTCCGTGCCCGCCGGCGTCACGATCGACCCGTCCAGCCTCAGCCTGACGTCCACCCAGGAGCGGTTCGTGGGCACGGTGTCGGCGGCGGACGGCGTCATCAAGCTCCGCAGCCTCTTCCTCGCCCCGGGCAAGTCGGTGACGGTGAGCGTGGCCGTGCAGACCACCTGCGCGCCGACCGCGTCGTCGTACGCGTTCACGACGGTCGCCAAGCAGGTCGTTCGACTTCAACGGCCCGATCAACGACTACGCGATCAAGGGCCCGCAGCCGGCGCTCGACCTGGTCGGCAGCTGCTCGCTGGCGTTCCGCTCCCAGCCGGCCGACGCCCAGCGCGCGACCGACATCACCAGCGAGGTCTACCTGCCCACCGGAGCGCCGGTGAAGGTCGCCGTGCTCGACGGCTCCGGCGCCGCGGAGGTCCCCTGGTGGACGAACCCGATCACCCTCTCCCTCGGGACGAACCCGGGCGGCGGGACGCTGTCGGGCGTCACCAGCGCCGCCCCCGCGGCGGGCGGGGCGAGCTTCGCTGCCCCAGATCGACAAGAGCGCCGTCCGGCTACACGCTGAAGGCCGCCAGCAGCGGGATCACCGCTCAGCCGGTCTCCTCGCCGTTCGCGATCGTGGACGCGGGGGTGCGCTGCGTGGCCGGCCAGTCCTGCACCGGCACCACCTCCGCCCCCAAGAGCACGGCCTCCGTGTCGGGCGCTCGCCTCGGCGCCCGGCGACATCCTCACCGTCACGCTCGGCGCGCCGACCACCCCGACGTACGCCTGCGCCGGCTACACCACCACGACCGAGGTGCTTGACTTCAACCTCACCTCGCTCACGGGGGCGGCGTCCGGAGGGGTCAAGACGGCCACGTTCACACTGCTGAAGGCATTCGTCACCAAGCCCGCGAGCGCCTACGAGGCCTGCTTCGCCTCGCCGCTGCCCTTCACCACCAAGTCCGGCGCTCCGGCGGCGGGCGTGGACAGCGACGGGAACGGCAGCGTGGACACCTACGTCGGCCTGCTGCCCACCTGCAGCTCGGGCGGGGGCTACGGCGACCGGAAGTCCGGCGACTGCTCGGTCGGTCCGCCGTGCGTGGTGTCGAGGGTCAAGGACCGCTACGGAAACGTGACGCTCACCATCACGGCGCCTCCCGGGGACCCGCGCGTGAAGTTCTGATGCACCGGCCCGGCGACGGCCCACCGGCCGCGCGCGCCGCCGCAAGGCGGTCCGCGCGCCGGTGAGGCTGTCCCCGGACGCCGAGGTGCGCGCCGAGGGCGAGCCCTGCCCCTCCTGCGGGGAGCCCGGCGACCCGCGATACCGCTTCTGCGTGCACTGCGGCGCCGAGGTGGCGCTGCCGGCGGGCACCGAGGGGATCCGCCGGGTCGTCACGGTCCTCGTCTCGGACCTGAAGGGCTCCACGGCGCTCGGCGAGCGCCTCGACGCCGAGGCCCTGCGCGAGGTGATGAGCCGCTACATCGAGGAGATGCGCCACGTGGTGGAGGCGCACGGCGGGCGCGTCGAGAAGATCATCGGCGACGCGATCGTCGCCGTCTTCGGGCTCGCCGGGACCTCGTCCGACCACCCCGACCGGGGCGTCGCGGCCGCCGACCGCGCCCGCCATGCGCTGGAGGAGCTCAACGACGAGCTCGAGCGCGACTGGGGCGTCCGCCTGGTCGCCCGCACCGGCGTCTGCACCGGTGAGGTCCTGATCGGCCGCTCCTCCGGGGGCCACCGCATCATGGCCGGCGAGGCGATGGTCATGGCCGAGGCGATGGAGCAGAGGGCCCCGCCGATGGGCGTGCTCCTGGCCGAGTCGACCCGTCTCCTGGTGGGCGCCAGCGTCGATGCCGAGCCCGTCGTGGCGCCCGGCAAGGACGGCACCAACCCCCTGCCCGGACACCGCCTGGAGTCGATCGTGACCGCCACGATCATCCCCGCGGGCCTCGCGCCGGCGGATGGTCCCCCGGTCTGCCCGGAGTGCGGCGAGGCCGACGACGCCCGCGCCAAGTGGTGCGGCTGGTGCGGCGCCATCCTGCGCACCGCCCCGCCCTCGCGCGAGACGCGGCGCACGCTGACCATCGTCTTCGCCGACGCGCGCACCCGGCCGGTCGAGGGGCCGCCCCCGGGGGCGGAGACGCTCCGGGCGGCCCGGTGGAGCTACTTCGAGGTCATGCGCGGCATCCTCGAGCGCCACGGCGCCACCGTGGAGAAGTACATCGGCGACGCGATCATGGCGGTCTTCGGGCTACCCCGGCGCACCGAGGACGACGCGCTGCGGGCCGTGAAGGCGGCGGCCGAGATGCAGGCGGCGCTGGCCGGGGTCAACGCGACCCTGCGCCAGGAGTACGGCCTGGTCATCGACCAGCGGATCGGCGTGAACACCGGCAACGTGATCGCGGGAGACGCCGCGCTCGGCCAGCGCCTGGTCACCGGCGACGCGGTCAACGTCGCCGCCCGGTTCGAGCAGGCGGCCTCCGCCGGAGAGGTCCTGCTGGGCGAGCCCACCCTGGCCCTCGTGCGCAGCTCGGTCGAGATCGAAGCGCTGGAGCCCCTGGAGCTGAGGGGCAAGGCGGCCTTCGTCCGGGCCTTCCGGCTGATGAAGGTCGGCGCCGACGCGACCCGCGCCGAGCGCCTCGAGGCGCCGATGGTCGGCCGCGACGCGGAGCTCGCCGCGCTCGCGGAGGTCTACGACCGGGCGGCCGGCGCCGGCGAGACCCACATGGTCACGATCCTCGGCGACGCCGGCGTCGGCAAGAGCCGCCTCGGCGAGGAGTTCATCGACCTCGCCACCCGCTCGGGCGCGCGGGTGCTCCGGGGGCGCTGCCTCTCCTACGGCGAGGGCATCACGTTCCTGCCGATGGTGGAGATCCTGCGCGAGGCGGCGGGCATCGGCGGCGACGATCCCGTGGCGACGGCCCGCGCCAAGCTCGACGCCACCGCCGGGGGGCTCGAGGAGGACGTGGCCGAGCGCGTCGCGGCGCTGATGGGCCTCTCGGAGGCTCCCTACCAGCTCGCCGAGCTGTTCTGGGGGGTGCGCCGGCTGCTCGAGGCCCTGGGGCGCGAGGGGCCGCTCGTGGTGCACCTCGACGATGCGCACTGGGCGGAGGAGACGCTCCTCGACCTCGTCGAGCACCTCGCGGACGCAGGTGGAGGCGCCCCTCGTGCTCCTCACCACCTCGCGGCCGGCCCTCCTCGAGCGGCGCCCCGAGTGGGAGGACGGCGACCGGCGCACCGGCATCTCGCTCGGCCCGCTGCCCGCGGCCGACGCCGCGCGCATGGTCCAGGACCTGCTGGGCGAGGCGGGTCTGCCGGCGGACCTCCAGACGCGGATCGTCGACGCGGCGGACGGGAATCCCGCTGTTCGTCGAGCAGCTCACCACGATGCTCATCGAGAGCGGCGGGATCACGCGCCGCGACGGGCACTGGCGCGTGCAGGGCGACCTGTCCGGCATCGCGATCCCGCCGACGGTCGAGGCGCTGCTGGCCGCGCGCGTGGACGACCTGCCCGAGGAGGAGCGCGCCGTCCTGGAGCCCGCGTCGGTGATCGGCCGCGACTTCGCGCGGGACGCGGTCGAGGCCCTGGCCGCCGCCCCGATGCGCCCCGAGGTCGACGCGCACCTGGGGCGCCTGGTCTCCCGGCAGCTGGTCCAGGCGGTCGTCGACGAGTGGCCGTTCGACCACCGCTTCCATCACTCGATGATCCGGGACGTGGCCTACGACGGCCTCCTCAAGCGCACCCGCGCGGTGCTGCACGAGCAGTTCGTCGCCTGGGCGGAGGACGCCGGGCTCGCGCGCGAGCACGCCGTGGAGGTCGAGGAGATCCTCGGCTACCACCTCGAGCAGGCGCACCACTACCGGTCCGAACTCGGCCCGCTCGACGCGCACGGCGTCGATCTCGGCCGCCGCGCCGCCGCGCTGCTGGGCTCCGCCGGACGACGGTCGCTGACCCGGGGGGACATGCCCACGGCCGCAAACCTGCTGCGGCGTGCGGCGGCCGCGCTGCCCGGCGAGGACCCGGCGGCGCCCCGGCTCCTCGTCCAGGTCGGCGAGGCCGAGATGGAGATGGGGGCCTTCGCCGCGGCCGACGCGACGCTCGAGTCGGCCGCCGGGCTCGCGGAATCGTCCGCCGACCCGGGCCTCGCGGCGATCGCGCGGCTCGAGCGCGTCCGCCTGGCCTATCTCACCGGGTCGGCCAGCGAGGAGGCGGCGGTCGAGGCCGAAGCGGAGCGGGCCAAGCGCCGCTTCCGCGCATCGGACGACCAGGAGGGGCTCGCCCGGGCGTGGCGCCTGACGACCTACGTGGAGCTGACGCGCTGCCAGTGGGGCGCGGCCGAGCGGGCGGCGGCGAAGATGATCGACCACGCGCGCCGTGCGGGCGAGACGCTCATGGCCACCCGCGCCCTGCCCGCCGTCGCCGCGTTCATCCTCTGCGGGCCGACGGCGGCGGACGAGGGCATCGTCCGGTGTCAGGAGGTCCTGGACCAGGTGGCCGGAGACCGCCGCGCGACCGCGCTCGCGCAACGCGCCCGCGCCCACCTGCTGGCGATGCAGGGCAACTTCCCCGCTGCCCGCGAGACCTGCCGGCGCACGCGGGGGGCCCTGATGGAGCTCGGCTGGTACTTCGACGCGGCCCTCGTCTCCCTGGACTCCGGCCCGATCGAGATGCTGGCCGGCGATCCGGTCGCCGCCGAGGCCGAGCTGAGGCGCGACTTCCAGGCCCTCGAGGCGATGGGCGAGCGCAACTACATCTCCACCACCGCCGCCCTCCTCGGCGAGGCCCTCTACCGCCAGGACCGGCTGGAGGAAGCGGAGGAGCTCGTGGAGATGAGCCGGGCCATCGCGGCCGAGGACGACGTGATGACCCAGGTCGTCGTGCGGTGCGTCGCCGGCAAGGTCCTCTCCCGGCGGGGGCGCGCGCTCCAGGGCGAGGCGACGTTGCGCGAAGCGATCCTGTTGATCGAGGCGACCGACGATCTGAACACGCACGCGGACGCCCGGCTGGACCTCGCGGAGGTCCTGGACCTCGCCGGCAGGACGCCCGACGCCCGGCACGAGGTCCTGCGGGCGATCGACCTCTACGAGGCCAAGGGGAACACGGTCGCGGTCGAGCGCGCGCGCCGTCGCATCGACTCACTCACAGATCGATGGTCTCACCCTCTCGGGCCACGCTGATCTCGACCCCCTCGGGCCTCCGCAGCCCGGCGAGGATGGCGTCGAGCTGGTCGTCGGTCCGGCAGGGATCGTGGTGGAAGAGGAGGACGCGCGGCACCCCGCAGCGGGCGGCGAGCGCGACCGGATAGTCGGCGGCGGAGTGCCCGAAGTGGGCGTGCGCCGGCAGCTCCGCGGCGGTGTACTGCGCGTCGTGGATGAGCAGGTCCACCCCGGACACCAGCTCGAGGGCGGCCTCGTGGATGACGCCGAGGCCGTCGTCGCCGGGACCGAGCTCCTGCGGGCCGTGGTCGGGCAGGTACGCGACCGACGCGCGCCCGTCGCTCACCCGCAGGCCCATGGTGCGGCCTCCCCCGTGGGGGACGTCCCGCGCGACCACCTCGAAGCCCTCCACCCGCCGCGCGCCCCGGTCGTAGCCCTCGAAGGACCAGCGGCCCTGGAGGTCCGTCGGCAGGATCGGGAAGAAGGGCGGGGACATGATCCGCGTGAGGAGGTCGAGCGCCGGTGGACCCTGCTCGGGCAGCAGCACCGTCGGCTCCGCGTCGGGACGGTCGCCCGCCGGGAAGAACGGGAGTCCCTGGACGTGGTCCCAGTGCAGGTGGGACAGCATGATCGAGCCGCGAAAGGGGCGGCCTCCCAGGAGGTCCGTGACCCTGCGCACGCCGGTCCCCGCGTCGAGGATCAGCGTCGGGGGCTCACCATCGTGGGAGATGGCCACGCAGGAGGTGTCCCCGCCGGCGCGCATGAAGTCGGGTCCGGTGATGGGGACCGATCCCCGGACACCGCAGATGCTCACCTTCATCGGGCGAAACCTACCTGTTTGACATCAGCCCCCGAGGCGTGATCGGCCGAACGCGGAGCGCTCAGACCGGGGCGGGCACCGCATCGGGGGCGAAGCGGACGCAGAGCGCCCTCAGCTCCTCGTGGCGCTCGGGCGACCAGCCCGTGAGCATGTCGGCGAGCTCGGCGCGGTAGGCCTCGAGCAGCCGCGCGAGGGTCGCCTCCCCGCCCGGGGTGAGGGCGCGGGCGCCGGTGTCGCCGTCCACCTCCACGTCGCCCCGCGCGACCAGCTCGACGAACGCGCTCTCGAGGGCCGCCAGGCGCACGCCGCGCTCGCTCGCGAGCTCCACCAGGTCGAGGTCCGGATCGTGGCGCAGCCGCACCAGGAGCCAGCAGGCGCCGGGACTCAGGTCGACCTCGGCGCGGCGGGCCGTCGCGCGCAGGGTGGCGCGCATCCCGTCGCGGCCGATCAGCACGCCCAGCGCCTTCGACATCACGCGCAGCGAGGAGCGCGTCGGTGGGGACGGCGAAGGCCTCGCCCAGGCCGCCGGTGGTCGACGGTCTGGCGCAGGGGCAGCTCGCGGATGAGCCAGGAGAGGCCGAAGGCGACCACGGCCACGATGGCCGCCACCAGGAAGACCGTCCCCATCGCGTCGGAGAAGGCGGCCAGGTAGAGCTCGCGGACCGCGGCGGGCAGCGCCTGGATGGCGCTCGGGCCGGTGCCGCCGATGTCCGGCGCATCGCCGCCGGGCAGCGCGCCGGCGAGGTTGGAGTCGAGCCGGCTGGTGAAGACCGCGCCGAGGATGGCGGTGCCCAGCGACCCGCCGATGGAGCGGAAGAGGGTGGCGCCGGAGGTGGCGACGCCCAGGTCCTCGTAGGGGACGGCGTTCTGGACCGCCAGCACCAGCACCTGCATCACCAGGCCGAGGCCGATCCCGAGCACGAGCATGAAGACCGACAGCACGAGGGTCGAGCGTGTCCGGCCCGATCGTCGAGAGCAGGAACAGGCCGACGGCGGCGATCGCCGTCCCCAGGATCGGGAAGACCCGGTAGCGCCCGGTGCGGCTGATCAGCTGGCCGGTGGTGATCGACGCGGCCAGCAATCCGGCCATCAGCGGCAGCAGGTGCAGGCCGGAGGCGGTGGGGCTGAGCCCCTTCACCACCTGCTGGAAGAGCGGCAGGTAGGTGATGGCGCCGAACATCGCGAAGCCGACCACGAAGCCCACGGCGCTGGTCGCCAGGAAGACGCGGTTGCGGAAGAGCCGTCGGGCGAGCACCGGCTCGGCCGCGCGCCGCTCGACCAGGGCGAAGGCGATGAAGCAGGCCAGCGCCAGCGCGCCCAGCGCCACGATCTGACCGCGAGCCCCAGGCGTACTCGCGCTCCGCCGAGCGTCGTGAGCAGGACGGTGGCGCTGAGGCCGCCGGCCAGCAGGATCGTCCCCAGGTAGTCGATCGAGCGCGACTCCCGCTCGGCCGCCGCCGGGCAGCGTCACGGCCAGGACCACCAGCGCGGCAACGCCGAGCGGGATGTTGATGAAGAAGATCCAGCGCCACGAGAGGCTCGACGTGAGGAAGCCGCCGAGCAGCGGGCCCGCGATGCTGGCCGCGCCGAAGACGGCCCCGAAGAGGCCGGTGTAGCGGCCGCGCTCGCGCGGGGAGACCACGTCGCCGATGGCGGCCTGGGCGCCCACCATCAGCCCGCCGCCGCCGAGGCCCTGGATGGCCCGGAAGGCGATCAGCTCCGGCATGCTCTGGGCGATCCCGCACAGCACCGAGCCGATCGAGGAAGATCACCACGGCCACCTGCAGGATCAGCTTGCGGCCGTAGAGGTCGCCCAGCTTGCCGTAGAGCGGCGTCACGATGGTCTGGGCGAGCAGGTAGGCGGTGACGACCCACGAGATGTGGTCCAGGCCGCCCAGGTCGCCGACGATCGTGGGCAGCGCCGTCGAGACGATCGTCTGGTCGAGGGCCGCCAGCAGCATCACCAGCAGCAGGGCGGTGATCACCACGCCCACGCGGGGCTTCGCCGGGGTCCCCGCCGTCGTGCTCACGCCCGCCTCATCGCCGCCAGTGTGACGCGCCCGTCTGACCGCCGCACTCGACGTGGAGGTTCGAAACCGGTAGACAGCGCCGGTGCATCGCACCCTCCTCCGCGCCCTGTGCGCCCTCGCGCTCGTCGCCGCCGGCCTGGGCCTGCCCGGTCTCGCCGTCGCCCAGGCGCCCGCCCCGGGGACCCCCGTGCTCGGCAGCTCACTGCTGACACCCGACCAGATCACGGCCTGGTACGCCTCCACCGGGATCGTCTCCAAGAGCCCGACGCCGGTGCCCGAGCTGGCGGCGCGCTTCATCGACGAGGGCGCGGCCCAGGGCGTGCGCGGCGACATCGCCTTCGCGCAGACGATGCTCGAGACCGGCTACCTGCGCTTCGGCGGCATCGTGAAGCCGACCGACCTCAACTTCTCCGGCCTCGGCGCGTGCGACTCCTGCCCGCGCGGCCTGGCCTTCCCGAGCGCGGAGCTGGGCGTGCGCGCCCAGATCCAGCACCTCTACGCCTACGCGGCCGCCGGGGCGGACCCGGCCGTGCTGGCCCGCCCGCTGGCCGACGTCCGCTTCACCAACGTGCGCCCCTACGGCAAGGCGGCGCTCTGGGAGCAGATGGGCAACGGCAACTGGGCCACCGGCCCGGACTACGCCACCAAGGTCCTGACGGTCTGGTACGCGATGCTGGCCTCCGCCGGCATCCCCGCCCCCGCCCCGCAGGACGCCGGCGGCACGCCCGATCTGCGCGTCCTGGTGAGCCCCAACGGCGCCGCCCGCCTGGCGGGCTGGGCGCCCCCGCCGCACCGCGCTCGCCGACGGCATCGCGACGCTGGGCGCCCCGTCGAAGATCACCCCGAGCGGCAGGGTGTGCCTGGTGCGCTGGGAGGCGCTGGGCGCCGCGACGCTCGTGAGCGGCGGCGGCGACCCCTGCACCGCCGGCACGGCCAAGATGCTCTGGAGCCGCCTGGGCGGCACCGGCTGGCACACGGACCGCGGCCTGAAGCCGGGCGACACGCTCGCCCGGCTGCGCGCCCTCTACCCCCGGGCGCGGGCCGCCGCCGGCCGCTGGAACCTGGTCACCGGCGCCGAGAAGGGCAAGCGCAGGCCGGTTCCGCGGCTGCGCGCGGAGATGGCCGGCGGCACCGTCCGCGCGCTCTGGGTCTACCCCTCCACCGGCTGAGCGGCCCGGCGCCCGCCGGGCGTCAGACGGTGTTCCAGTTGAGCCGGATCAGCAGCTCGACGTGCTTGCGGTTCTGGGTGAGGTCGATGACCACGCTCACCGGGTCCACGACCCCGGTCGGCGCGTGCGACTCGTCGTAGGCCAACTCGACGCTGCCCTTCTCGAACTGGTCGGCCAGGTCACGGAGCTGCCGTGCCACCAGGTTGTGGGTGGCCTTCTCTTTGAGGTCGAAGACGTGTCGCTGCATCGGTCGCTCTCCATCGCGTGAGGGATACGGGGATAGTCTGCCTCGCGCCCAGGACGGTGAGGAGTGACGATGCGCCTCGGAATCCACCTTCCGCAGTACCGGGAGCCGGTGAGCGGCGCCGTCCTGGCGGCGGCGGCCCGCGCCGCCGAGGAGGCCGGCGCCGACGACCTCTGGGTCTCCGACCACCTCATCCTGCCGCCGGGCAGCCGTCACCCGCCGACGGCCTTCCACGATCCGCTCACCGTGCTCACCTGGGCGGCCGCCGCCACCGATCGCGTCGGACTCGGCACCAGCGTGCTGGTCGTGCCCTACCGCCACCCGGTGGCGCTGGCCAAGTCGCTCGCGAGCCTCGACGCCCTCAGCGGCGGGCGCGTCATCGCGGGGCTGGCGTCCGGCTGGATGGAGTCCGAGTTCCGCGCCCTGGGGGTGCCCTTCGCGGGGCGCGGCCGGCGCACCGACGCCGCGATCGCCGTCATGCGCGGCCTCTGGAGGGGTGAGCACGCCTACGAGTGGGAGGGCGCGCGCATCGAGGACGTCGAGCTGGCGCCCGGCCCGGCCCGCCCGGGCGGGCCGCCGGTCTGGATCGGGGGCAACTCGGACGCCGGCCTGCGCCGGGCGGCGCGCCTCGGCGACGCCTGGCACACCACGATCCACGACTCCGGAGCCGCTGGCGGAGCGGATCGCCGCGCTCGAGCGGGCCCTGGAGGCCGCCGGCCGCACGCGGGCCGACGTCGCGGTCTCGGTGCGCGCCTTCGCCGACCCCGCCGCGATGGCGACGCTCGCGCCGCGGCTGCGCGACGCTGGGGGTCGATCACGTGCTGGTGGCGCTGCCGCGCTTCGACCCGGCGACGTTCGCGGCCGAGGTCGGGGCCCTGCGAGCGATCGTCTAGTCGTAGAAGGCGATCGTCGCGAGCACGACGTAGGTGCCCATCAGGGCGTAGCCCTCGAACTCGGTCGCCTCGCCGTCGCCGGTCACCTGCCAGACCGCGATCGCCGTCAGCGCCAGCGCCCCGGCGTAGATCGGCTGGGTGACGAAGGTGAGCGAGTTCTCGAAGAAGGCCGAGATCAGCACGAGGGCCGGGAAGAGGAAGGCCGCGATCTGGGCGACCGAGTTCTTCACCACGGAGACGGCCAGCTCGGACTTGCCCTTGTAGGCGAGCACCACGCTCACCACGTGCTCCACCGCGTTGCCCGCGATGGCCACGATCACGAGGCCGATGAAGGCCTTGGAAAGCCCGAGCTCCTCGGCGGTGCCGTCGATCGCGGCGACGAAGTACTCCGAGACGAAGGCCGCGCCCAGCCCCGCGATCGCCAGCAGCGTGAGGGCGATGCCGAAGCCCATCTCGCCCTGGATGTCCCCCGGCTCGCGGTCCACGTCGCCGCCCTGGCGCAGGTAGGCGGTGACCCAGACGCCGTAGACCGATCAGCAGGACGATCGCGCCGATCACCGAGATCGCCTCCTGGTGCTGGCTCGCCCGGTCGCCCACCTGATTCGACAGGCCCAGCAGCACGATGATGAACACGGTCAGCAGGAGCAGGGTGGCCGTGTCGTTGGGCAGCCCGCGGCCGAAGCGCATGACGCCGCTCGGCGCGCGGCGCGCGCCCACGGCCAGGGTGAGGCCCAGCACCAGCAGGGCGTTGGCGAACAGCGAGCCCAGGATCGAGGTCTGCGCCACCACGATCTCGCCGGCCGAGAGGGCGAACAGCACCACGAAGAGCTCGGGCAGGTTGCCGAGCGTCGACTGGAGCACCCCGGTGATCGCGGGGCCGAAGCGCTCGCCGACCGCCTCGGTGGTGAACGAGATGACCCACGCCAGCCCGCCGAGCGAGATGCCGGCCACGACGAAGACCGCGACGTCGGACGCGCCCGCGTAGTGCATGACCGCGGTCACGACCGTCGAGCACGGCGACCAGCCCGAGCAGGGCGAGACGGATGGGCCCGAAGGCCGATTGCGGTCTGGTCTCGTCCATGTCCGGGCGAGGCTACCGGTCCGGGGCTCCTTGCTAGGGTTCGGCCTTCGCCGACGACGCGCGCCTCGTGCCGCTGCACGAACCCGGCCGAGAGGACGCGCGGTCGTCCAGAGACGAACCACGGAGACCGCATTGACGACGACCGCCGCGCCGAACACGACCGACTTCAAGGTCGCGGATCTCTCGCTGGCCGAGTTCGGCCGCAAGGAGATCCGCCTCGCCGAGCACGAGATGCCCGGGCTCATGAGCATCCGCGAGGAGTTCGCCGAGCAGCAGCCGCTCAAGGGCGCCCGCATCACGGGCTCGCTGCACATGACGATCCAGACCGCGGTCCTGATCGAGACCCTCACCGCCCTGGGCGCCGAGGTCCGCTGGTGCTCCTGCAACATCTTCTCCACCCAGGACCACGCCGCGGCGGCCATCGCCGTGGGCCCGGACGGCACCCCCGACGCGCCGGCCGGCGTGCCGGTCTACGCCTGGAAGGGCGAGACGCTCGACGAGTACTGGTGGTGCACGGAGCAGGTGCTGCGCTGGCCCGACGGCGGCGGCCCCAACATGATCCTCGACGACGGCGGCGACGCCACGCTCCTGGTCCACCTGGGCAAGGAGTACGAGGGCAAGGGCGCGGTGCCCGACGACGGCACGGCCGGCTCGGAGGAGTTCAAGGTCATCCTCGGCCTGCTGCGCCGCTCGCTGCGCGAGGACCCCACCCGCTGGACGACGATCGCCGCCGACATCAAGGGCGTCACCGAGGAGACCACCACCGGCGTCCACCGGCTCTACCAGCTGGCCGAGAAGGGCGAGCTGCTCTTCCCCGCGATCAACGTCAACGACTCGGTCACCAAGTCGAAGTTCGACAACCTCTACGGCTGCCGCCACTCGCTGATCGACGGCCTCAACCGCGCCACCGACGTGATGATCGGCGGCAAGGTCGCCGTCATCCTCGGCTTCGGCGACGTGGGCAAGGGCTGCGCCGAGTCGCTGCGCGCCCAGGGCGCCCGCGTGGTGGTCACCGAGATCGACCCGATCTGCGCGCTCCAGGCCGCGATGCAGGGCTACCAGGTGGCGACCCTCGACGACGTCGTCGAGAGCGCCGACATCTTCATCACCTGCACCGGCAACAAGGACATCATCACGGCCAAGCGACATGGCCCGGATGAAGCACCAGGCGATCGTGGGCAACATCGGCCACTTCGACAACGAGATCGACATGGCCGGGCTGGCCGAGGTCTCGGGCGTGCGCAAGATCAACATCAAGCCGCAGGTCGATGAGTGGGTCTTCCCCGACGGCCACGCGATCATCGTGCTGTCGGAGGGCCGCCTGCTGAACCTGGGCAACGCGACCGGCCACCCGTCGTTCGTGATGAGCAACTCGTTCAGCAACCAGACGATCGCCCAGATCGAGTTGTGGACCAAGAACGACGAGTACGAGAACAAGGTCTACGTGCTTCCCAAGCACCTCGACGAGAAGGTGGCGCGCCTGCACCTCGAGGCCCTCGGAGTGCGCCTCACGACGCTCACCGAGGAGCAGGCCGACTACCTCGGCGTGCCGGTCCAGGGCCCCTACAAGCCGGACCACTACCGCTACTAGTTCGGCACGCCCCCCGGCGCCTTCGCGCGCCGGGGAGCGGATGCCCGACCCCTTCCTTACATACTGGGTAGGGTTTGCGGACCGTGGAGCCTCTGCCCGCCCCATCGGAGCTCGCCACACCGGATCCCGCGAGCCCGGCGATCCGGCTTCGCGACGTGACGAAGCGCTTCCGCGGTGCGGACCACGCCGCGGTGGACGCGCTCAGCCTCGACATCCCGCGCGGCGCCATCGTCGCGCTCATCGGGCCGTCCGGCTGCGGCAAGACGACCACGCTGCGGATGATCAACCGCCTCATCGAGCCGACCTCGGGCACGATCGAGATCGAGGGCCGCAACGTCATCGGCCAGCCGCTCGCGCCCCTGCGGCGCGGCATCGGCTACGTCATCCAGCAGGTGGGGCTGTTCCCCCACCGCACCATCGCCGCCAACATCGCCACCGTGCCCAAGTCGCTCGGCTGGGACAAGGAGCGCACCGCGGCGCGCATCGACGAGCTGGTGGAGCTGGTCGGCCTCGACCCCTCGATGCTCGGGCGCTACCCGGACGAGCTCTCGGGCGGCCAGCAGCAGCGCGTGGGCGTCGCCCGGGCCCTGGCGGCCGACCCGCCGGTGCTGCTGATGGACGAGCCCTTCGGCGCGGTTGACCCGATCGTGCGCGCGCGCCTCCAGGACGAGCTGCTGAACCTGCAGGCGACGGTGCAGAAGACGATCGTGATCGTGACCCACGACATCGACGAGGCCATCAAGCTGGGCGACCGGGTGGCGCTGCTCAACGTGGGCGGCATCCTCGAGCAGTACGCCCCGCCCGACGAGATCCTGGCCGCGCCGGCGTCGCCGTTCGTGGAGCAGTTCGTCGGCCGCGACCGCAGCAGCAAGCGCCTGGGCCTGGCCCACGTCGCCGACCTGGGCTACACGCGCGGGCCGGTGGTCGAGCTGGGCGCCTCGGCCGAGGACGCGCGCGAGGCGATGGCCGAGCACCTGGCCAGCTGGGTCGGCGTGGTGGAGGACGGCGTCTTCCTGGGCTGGATCGACGGCGAGGAGGTCACCGTGGGCGCGACGCTGGCCGACCTGCCGCGCGCCCGCCCGGCGGCCCAGGTGCAGCCCGGCAGCACCCTGCGCGAGGCGATGGAGATCATCATGACCTCGAGCACCTCGGTCGCGGTGATCGACGACGACGGGCGCTTCGGCGGCGTGGTGACGCTGGAGCAGATCCGGGCCTACCTGGCCGAGGGCGTGCCGGAGCGCGTGGCGTGATCGCCCCCGTCCTCCCCCTCGCGTCCGACCCCAACGCCCTGCTGCGCTGGGAGTACGTCACCGGCCAGTGGGACAAGATCCAGGCCGCGCTGATCACCCACATCGAGCTGACCGTCTACACCGTCGCGATCGGCCTCGTGCTGTCGGCCGGCCTGGCCTTCCTGGCCCTGCGCTACGGCTGGGCCAACGGCCCGATCACCGGCTTCACGGGCTTCCTCTACACCATCCCGAGCGTCGCGCTCTTCGGGCTCCTCACCCCCTACACCGGGTACTCCAAGATCACGGCGCTGATCGCGCTGGTGGGCTACTCGCTGCTGATCCTGTTCACCAACATCGTCGCCGGCTTCCGCGCGGTGCCGCACTCGGTGCTGGACGCCGCCGACGGCATGGGGATGACCCGGCGCAAGCGCCTGATGTCGGTCGAGCTGCCGCTGGCGCTGCCCTACATCATCACCGGCCTGCGGATCGCCACGGTCACGACCGTCGGCATCATCACGGTGGCCTCGATCATCGGCCAGGGCGGCCTCGGCAACCTCATCCTGGACGGCCTGAAGCGCACCTACTGGAGCCCGATGGTGGTCGGCGCGGTGCTGTCGGTGGTGCTGGCGCTGGTCCTCGACCTCGGCATCTACCTGATCGGCCGGGCGCTCACCCCGTGGTCGCGCAAGCGGCGGTGGGCGTCGTGATCCCGCTCGCGGCGCAGGCCGCGGTGCCGCGCGACATCGGCCTGTGGGAGTGGTTCTCGCGCGGCGAGACCTGGACCGGCGACGGCGGCATCCTCGGGTCGCTGGTGGACACGCTGACGCTGTGCGGCATCGTCATGGCCGTCTCGGTGCGTGATCGCCGTGCCGCTCGCGGCGGTGCTCTCGCACTACCGGCGCGGCGAGCTGTCGGCCACCTGGGTGCTCAACACCGGGCGCGCCATCCCCACCTTCGCCATCGCCGGGCTCCTGGTGCCGATCTGCCTGCGCAACGGCTGGGGCTTCGAGCCCTGGCCGATGCTGGTGGCCCTCACCATGCTGGCGCTGCCGCCGATCTACCTCACCACCTACACGGGGGTCCGCCAGGCGGATCCCGGCGCGGTCAACGCGGCCCGCGCCATGGGCTACCGCGAGCGCGACGTGCTCTTCAAGGTCGAGCTCGCGCTCGCCGTGAGCCTCATCTTCAGCGGCCTCCGCGTGGCCGCCGTACAGGTTGTCGCCACCGAGCCCATCCGGGCCTACCTCGGCGGCGATGGACTGGGCCGGTACGTCCGAGACGGACTGGGCCAGAACAACGACACACTCCTCATCGGGGGAGCCATCCTCGTGGCCGGGCTGGCAACGATCACCGGGCTGCTGCTCGGCCTGATCGAGCGGCTGTTCCTGCCCCGCGGCGCACGTCAACTGAGACAGGTGCAGACCCAACGACCGGAAGGAAGCACATGAGAAAGCGGAAGGCATTCGCGCTGATCGCCCTCGCGGCGATCGTGGCGATGTTCGTCGCCGCCTGCGGTAGTGACAGCAGTTCGTCCGACACCACGGCCACCGCCCCGGAGGGCCCCCAGATCAAGCTTCGTGGGCAGGACTTCAGCGAGTCGGCGACCATTGCCCAGGTATACGGCCAGTACCTCACGGCCAAGGGGTATGACGTCAACATCCTCACCCCGGCCGGCTTCCGCACCGAGGCCATCGACGGCCTCAAGAGCAAGAACCTGGACATGATCGTCGACTACATCGGTGGCGACCAGGCGGCTCTGGCCCCCAAGGACGCCCCCTCGGCCGACCCGGCCAAGGTGAGCGCCACCATCACGCCGCTGTTCGCGGACATCGGCGCGACCGTGCTCGCCCTACTCGCCGGCGACCGACGGCGACGCGTTCGTGGTGCGGGGCGACTCCACCGCGAGCACCATCTCCGACGTCAAGGGCCTGAACTACTCGTTCGGCGCCTCGTCGCAGTGCTTCGAGCGGCCGCAGTGCTACATCGGCCTCACCTCACCCTCGATCTACGACATCACGTTCAAGAGCAAGAAGACCATCGAGTTCGGCCCGCTCCTCGGAGAGGCGCTGAAGGCCAAGGAGGTCGACTCGGTCGTCTGGAACACGACCGCCCCGCAGATCGAGGCGGACGGGCTTCAAGGTGCTCGAGGACGACAAGGGCCTCTTCCCGGCCCAGAACATCGCTCCGATCGTGCGCACCGAGGTGCTCGACGCCTACGGCCCGCAGCTCGCCGACGACATCAACGCGCTGAGCGCGCAGATCACGACGGCCGACCTGCTCGCCTGGAACACCTCGACGGACATCGACAAGGAAGAGTCGGACGCCGTCGCCACCGCGTGGCTCACGGAGAAGAACCTCAACTAGCGGTGCCGCCGCCGTCTCCCGGACCCCGGCTCGCCCGGGGTCCGGGGGCGTGGCTACTCCTTGGGAGCGCGCCGGCGCCGGATCAGCATCCGGTCCGCCAGCGCGCCCAGCAGCGCCGAGCCGATGATCACGTAGATCAGCCGGGAGCTGCGGTCGAAGAAGATCCAGTCCACCTCCACCCGGCCGCGGTTGGAGAAGGCGAACACGATCACGGCGAGCACGATGACGCCGGCGATCACCAGGCGCCCGATCCCCTTCTCCTCGGGACCCTGCGTGTCGGGGTGCGTGGACATCGTCTCTCCGGGGGTAGGCTGGTCGCGTGAGTTTGGCTTCGCGGAACCTGCCCTGACCCCTCTACTCGCAGGGCTCGGCGCGGCCCTCGCCTGGACCGCCACGACGCTC
Source organism: uncultured Thermoleophilia bacterium (assembly GCA_963784365.1). Classification (GTDB taxonomy): domain Bacteria; phylum Actinomycetota; class Thermoleophilia; order Miltoncostaeales; family Miltoncostaeaceae; genus Miltoncostaea. Next base: position 44,951 of record CAWAQS010000006.1, read on the forward strand.
TGCTCGTCGGGCTCGAGCCGGCGCATCGGGGCCATCCCGACGCTGGCGTGGGTGATGGTCTTCGGCCTCATCGTGGCCGTCGCCGTTCGCGATCGCCGCCGGCTGGCCGCCCGGGCTCGACGGCGCGGCCGCTCGGCTGGCTGGCCATCACCGGCGCCACCAACGTCACCGGGCTGGCGCTGCTCTACACGGCGCTGCGCCGCGGCCGCGTGGGCGTGGTGGCGAGCATCGCCTCCACCCAGGGCGCCATCGCGGCCCTGCTGGCCATCGCCACCGGCGAGCGCCCCGGCGCGGTCACGATCATCGGCTTCCTGCCCGTGGTGGCCGGGGTGGTGCTGGTCACCTACCAGACCCGCGAGAGCCACGACGACCCCGGCGATCCGCTCGGCACCACCGTCGGGCTGGCGGCCAGCGCCGCGACCCTCTTCGCCGTCGGCCTCTTCGCCGCCGGCCAGGCCAGCGAGGACGTGCCGATCGGGTGGGTGGCGCTGCCGGCGCGCGTGGTGGGCGTGGCCGTGCTGATCGCCGCCCTGTCGGTGGGCATCCGCCCGCTGGTCGCGATCCCGAAGGCCTACCTCGCCATCGCCACCGGCTTCTTCGAGGTGGTCGGCATCCTCTGCTTCGCCTACGGGGCGCGCGAGGGCATCGCCGTGACCTCGGTGGTCTCGTCCCAGTTCGCCGCCCTGTCGGTGGTGGGCGCCTTCTTCCTGTTCCGCGAGCGCCTGATCCGGCGTCAGGTGGTGGGCGTGGCCATCCTGGCGGCGGGGGTGGCGATGGTGGCGCTGGGCGGCGCGTAGGGGGCGACCCGCCGCGCGATCCGCGCGTGGCGGGCCATCTGGACGCAGCCCAGCGACCATCAGGGCCAGCAGCGGCAGCAGCGCGGTCTGGAGGCCGTCGGCGGGCCCCAGGCTGAGCGCCCGGCCCACGGCCAGCTGCGCGATGACCGCCGCCGAGAAGCCGCCGGTGTTGGCCAGCCCGGTCGCGGTGCCGCCGCTGGCGGCCGGGTTGCCGGCGCGCGCGAAGTCGAAGGAGAGCATCGACGCGCCGCCGCAGACGCCGGTCATGGCCAGGGTCGACGAGGATCAGGGCGTGGGGCGGCGCGCCGCCGGGCCACAGCAGGGTGAGCGCCCAGAGGCCGGTGAGCGTCAGGGCCAGGCCGAACAGCAGCCCGCCGACGCGCGGCCGCATACGCCCCGCGATCAGCGCCCATGACCGGCGCGCTGACGCCGAACATGGCGACGGCGATCAGCAGCCACAGGCGCGCCGTGGCGGGCGCGATGCCCTGCGACTCGACCAGGTAGGGGTAGCCCCAGAGGGCGGTGATCGCGATGAAGGGGCCCATCAGGCCGAAGTGCAGCCAGAAGGTGCGCCGCGTGGCCGGGCGCGTCCAGCAGGCGCGCAGCGTGCGCAGGAGACCCTCGTGCGCGGCCGAGCCGCGCGCGGCCGGGGCGGGCGCGCCCGCGGGACGGTCGCGCAGCAGCGCCAGGCAGAGGATCGCCAGCGCCACGGTCAGGAGGCCGCTGCCGACGAAGGTGGCCGTCCAGCCGACGCCGTCCAGCGACAGGCCCAGCGGGATCGTGGTGCCCAGCTGGCCGATGGCCCCGGCCAGCCCGGTGAGGCAGGCCAGCAGCGCGTAGCGCGAGGCCGGGAACCAGTTCTGGGCGATCCGCAGCACCGACAGGAAGATGAAGGCGTCGCCGGCGCCGACCAGCGCGCGGCCGCCCAGCGCCAGCGGCGCCGAGGTGGCCAGGCCGAACGTGATCTCGCCGACGGCCATCGCCGCGAGGCCGAGGGCCAGGGAGTGACGCGGGCCGATGCGGTCGGTCGCCAGCCCGGCCGGGATCGTCATGACCAGGTACAGGCCCAGCTGCAGCGCCGACAGGGTGGCGATCGTGCCCGGCGCCAGGTGGAAGCGCTCGGTGGCGTCGAGCGACGCGACGCCCAGGCTCATCCGGTGGAAGAGCGCGACCACGTAGAAGCCGGCGGCCAGTCCCCAGGCCGCCCACGCCGCGTGCTCCCCTGCCATGCGTCTTAGATGCATCTCGCATACTTAAGCAGAACGGCCGCGCGCCCGCTAGAGATACGACATGGGAACGCGCCAACCGCACGTGCCGGCCAAGGACCGCGCCTACGACTTCGTCAAGGAGCGGATCCTCACCGGCGTCTACCCGGGCGGCGAGCTGCTCAGCGAGGGCGAGGTGGCCGACGCGGTGGGCGTCAGCCGCACCCCGGTGCGCGAGGCCTTCCTGCTGCTGGAGGCCGAGGGGCTGATGCGCCTCTACCCCAAGCGCGGCGCGCTGATCGTGCCGGTGTCCCCGGACGAGATCGAGGACGTCATGGACACGCGGCTGCTCGTGGAGCGCCATGCCGCCATGCGCGTGTCCGAGCGGCCGCCCGCGGACTTCGCCGCCCGGATCGACGAGATCCTCGCGCGCCAGCGGGCCACGCTGGACGCGGGCGACCAGGCCGCCTTCGTCGAGGCCGACCGCGACTTCCACCGCACCATCGTCGAGAGCGCGGGCAACACCATCCTCGCCCGCCTCTACGACCAGCTGCGCGACCGCCTGCGGCGCATGAGCGCCACGGCCATCGCGCGCGACCCCGCGGTGGCCGAGCGCTTCCTGGCCGAGCACCGGGCCATCGCCGACGCCCTCGAGCGGGGCGACGGCGACGGCGCCGGGGTGCTACTTGCGCGCCACCTCGAGGGCGCGCGCGGGGCCCTCCAGGGGGGACAGCTGCCCGACTGACAGGGCGCCCGAGAGGACGAGCGTGATGAGGGGCACGCCGCCCTCGTGGCGTTGTGTCTCGTGGGTCTGGGTCTCGCGTGTGTCCGGCATGCGGAGCCTCCGGTCTCTCGCGTGTCAGGGCTGATCCCACGGTGAACCGATGCCCGCGCGGCCCAATATCGACACCTGGCCACAATCGGCACGCGCTCACCCCTCCCTCGCGGCAGGAATCCGCAGATCGCGCCAAGTGACGGAGGTGGCCCCACTATCTGAAGGAGATTCCACCACTCAGTGGAGGAACATCCTCCGGTCAGAAGAGGCGGATCACCGTCTTCGAGAGGGTGAACCCGTGGCCGCCGGTGTTGCGGCAGGTCATCCCGGTGGTGCGCGAGGTGCAGGTGAGCTTGGGCCCGAGCCGGATGGTCGTGCCGTAGGCCAGCTTGCGGCGCCCGTCGCCCGGCGTCGCCAGGGCGGTGTCGCCGGCGCAGAGGCCGTGACCGCGGCCGGTGCGGTTCACCTCGAAGGCCGAGCCCCAGTCGTAGTTGCACGACTTCGGCCGCTTCGGCGGCTTTGCCGAGGTGGTGCGGACGTCGCAGCGCACGCTGGTGGCGTCGCCGATGCAGCCGATGTTGGTGGAGGGCGACTGGAACTGCACCAGCGCGAGGGCGCTGGAGGCCGGCACCAGCACGGCGAAGGCCACGAGGGCGGCGAGCAGGAGCGGGCGCGGTCTCATCGCGCGCCATTCTGGCACGCGCCGCCGGACCACAGGAGGCTCAGGGCCCCGAGCCCCCGGCGGACGTGGAGACGAACTCGGCCACGGCCTCGATCTGGTCCGGGGTCAGCTGCTGCCCGAAGGCGGGCATGGCGCCCTTGCCCGCGGTGACCCGGGCGACGACCAGCTCCTTGGTGGGCTTGGCCTCGTCGAGGTTGGGGCCGACGGCGCCCGTCGCGCCGGCGGCCGACAGCACGTGGCAGCCGGCGCAGCCGGAGGCCATGAACACCTGGAGCCCGGCGGCCTGCTCGCCGGTGGCCCCGGCGGGCGCCTGCTTCTCGGGCGGCAGGAAGGCCGCCTGGGCCTCGTCCTGGTTGATGCCGCCGATCGCCCAGCCGGCGGCGGCCAGCCCGAACAGGGCGCAGCAGCGTGACCACGATCGCGAAGCCCTGCAGGCTCGCGCTGGTGTAGCGCGGCTTGGCCACGCCGCAGCGTCTCGCGCTGGGTGGCGGTGCTGGTGCGCCCGCGCAGGGTCTGGACGATGTTCCACACCAGCAGCAGCTGGGCCAGCGCCAGCAGGATCACGAGCGGGATCGAGGCGTCGGTCATCTGGTCGTACTTGCCCGGCAGCACCGCGAAGCGCCGCGGCGCGCCGTCGAGCCCCTGGATGATCCAGATCACGCTGATCGCCGTGGCGGCGAAGAAGGTGATGAAGATGTGCCACATGCCCATGCGGTCGCTGTAGAGCGGCCGGCCGAGGAGGTCGGGCAGGAAGGCGTAGATCGCCGCGAAGACGACGATGCCGATGTTGAGCAGCGCCATGTGGTGGAAGTGGCCGACGATCCAGAGCGTGTTGTGGACGAAGCTGTCCCAGGCGATCGTCGCGTTGACCACGCCCGAGAGCCCGGCCAGCAGCCAGCTCACCAGCCCGAGGAAGAGGCCCGTGCTCGCCGCGTTCCAGGTCCAGCGCGAGCGGAAGATCGTCATGCCCAGGCTGTAGAGGCTGAGCGCCGAGACGATCGTGAGCGCGAAGGTGAGCGGCTCCATCCCGGTGTTGATGGCCGCCTGAATCCCGTCGGGGTAGTCCATGTAGAGGTGGTGCGCCCACACGGTCACGTTGGCGATCACGGCGATCGTCCACCCGACCGCGATGATGTTGCCCGCCACCAGCGGCCGCTTCGCGTAGCGCGGCACCAGCAGGTAGTAGATGGCGACGGCCGGGAAGAGCAGCAGGTAGACGACCGGGTGGCCGAACCACCAGAGCACGTTCTTCGCCAGCAGCGGATCCACCGAGACGCTCGGCCAGAACGACTGGATGATCATCTCCACCAGCAGCACCGCCAGCGGCAGCGTGGCGATGATCATGTCGATGGCGATCACGGTGAGCGGGATCACCGGGTAGGGCACCGGCCGCGCGCTGGAGAACTTCTTGGGCCACAGGATGCCCAGGCCCATCGCGGCGCCCAGGCGGTTGGGGCCCGAGCGGTCCGAGCCCAGCCCGGGGCCGGTCACCACCACGATGATCGCGACGCACCAGACGATGATCGCCAGGCCGACCAGCAGCACCGAGAACGAGAAGAGCGCCGTCACCCAGTCGCCCCACTGGCCGGACGCGTGGAAGGGCAGCGGGTAGAGGAACACCCACGAGCCGGCGAAGCCGAAGACGAGGGTGGTCACCACCACGCCGCCGACGCCGACCACCATCAGCCACCAGACCGCCCGCGCCAGCGCCGCGCCGAGGCGGCCGATCGGGAAGCCCACCTCGTTGAGCACCCACCAGGCGAAGCCCATCACCGCGAAGGCGGCCCAGCCCACGAAGGCCCCGAGGCCGTGGGCGGTCATCACCGCGTAGAAGGTGTTGCTGTCGAGCCGGTAGATGTCGGCCTGGCTCTGGCGCAGCGCCGCGCCCAGCAGGCCGGCGACCAGGAAGATCGCCGTCGAGGCCAGGACGTACCAGAGGGTCAGCGACTTGGCGACGGCGCGCGCGGCCGGATCGGAGACCGGCGTCGTAGTCCCACGGCTCCCGGGTGGTGTCGCTCACGCGCGCACCTGGAAGGAGCCGATCATCTTGTGGTGGTCGAGCCCGCAGAACTCCAGGCAGACCACCTGGTAGCGGCCGGGAACCTTGAACGTGTAGACGATGTGGCTGGTCGCGTCCGGCACCGCCTGGATCTGGAACAGCAGCACGTTGTCGCTGTTGTAGACGGCGAAGCCGTGGTTCACGTCGGCCGCCGTGACCGCGAAGCGCACCGGGACCCCCGCCGTGATCGTGTTGGGCGTGACGGTCCAGGCGAACTGCTGGCCGCGCACGGCCACGTCCTGCTGTCCCTTCGCCGCGGCGTTGTCGCCGTAGGGGATGAAGGCGAGGGTGGCCAGCAGCAGCACGCCGAGCGCGGCCACCGCGAAGATGAACCAGCCCTTCTCGCGGTGCGCGAGCACCTTGGTGTCCGAGGTGTCGGTGCGGGGCGACTCGAACGAGTGGGTCGAGCGCCAGATCCACAGGATCGCCACCAGCGCGAGCACCACCACGACGGCGTAGGCGATGGCGATGGTCGCGGCGATCGGGTTCACCTCGCCGTTCTATGGCGCGCGAGGACGACTCGCAAGGCGCCGGAGCGACGGATTTCGCGCGGTCCCGTAGATGTCCGCAACCGGTCCGCGGGGAAGCCCCGGCCGACGGCGGCCATCCCCCCTTGTGTGGCAGGGTGCCGCGTGCCATCCGCCCAGGCCGCGCCGCCGCCCTTCCCGCGCCTGTGGCGCTACACCCGCCCCCACCGCGGCCCGGGTGCTGTGGGCGACCTTCCTGTCGATCGTCAACAAGATCTTCGACATCTTCCCGGAGCTGCTGATCGGCGCCGCGATCGACGTCGTCGTCAACTCCGACGACTCGTTCGTCGCCGACCTCACCGGCGTCGAGAGCCGCTGGGGCCAGCTGCTCATGCTGGCCGCGATCAACTTCGTGGTCTGGATCGCCGAGTCGGCCACCGAGTGGGGCTACATGGTGATGTGGCGCAACCTGGCCCAGACCGTGGAGCACGAGGCGCGCATGGACGCCTACGCCCACATCCAGGACCTGGAGCTCGGCTACTTCGAGGACCAGAGCACCGGCGGGCTGATGTCGGTGCTCAACGACGACGTCAACCAGCTCGAGCGCTTCCTCGACGTGGGCGCCGCCGCGATCATCGCCACCGTCGTCAACGTGATCGTGGTCGGGATCATCTTCCTGATCGCGTCGCCGCTGCTCGCCCTGGTCGCGTTCGCGCCGATCCCCGTGATCCTCTGGGGCTCGTTCCTCTACCAGCGCCGCCTGGCGCCCCGCTACCGCGAGGTGCGCGACAAGGTCGGCCACCTCTCCGGCACGCTCGCCAACAACCTCGGCGGCATCGCCACCATCAAGGCCTTCACCGCCGAGCAGCGCGAGGTCGCCCGCGTCGGCGCCGAGTCGCAGGCCTACCGCGAGGCCAACGAGGACGCCATCCGCCTCTCCTCGGCCTTCGTGCCGCTGATCCGCATCGCCATCCTGATCGGCTTCACGATGACCCTGCTGATCGGCGGCAAGATGGTCATCGACGGCACCCTCAACGTCGGCTTCTTCTCGGTGCTGGTGTTCATGACCCAGCGCCTGCTGTGGCCGCTCACCCGCCTCGGCGAGACCTTCGACCTCTACCAGCGCGCCATGGCGAGCACCCGGCGCATCTTCGGCCTGCTGGACGCGCAGCCCACCATCCTCGAGGGCCCCTCCAAGCTGCCCCAGCCGGTCGCCGGCGCCGTCCGCTTCGACGACGTGCGCTTCTCCTACAACACCGGCCCCGAGGTGCTCCACGGCCTCGACATCGACGTCCCCGCCGGCGAGACCCACGCCGTCGTCGGCCTCACCGGCGCCGGCAAGAGCACGATCGTGAAGCTGCTGCTGCGGCTCTACGAGGTCAACGGCGGCGCCGTCACCGTGGACGGCGTCGACGTCCGAGAGCTCACCTTCGCCGACCTGCGCGGCGCCATCGGCCTGGTCTCACAGGACGTCTTCCTCTTCGACGGCACCGTCCGCGAGAACATCGCCTACGGCGACCCGGACGCCACCGACGAGCAGATCGAGAAGGCCGCCCGCCTCGCCGAGGCCCACGACTTCATCGACGCCCTCCCCGAGGGCTACGACACCATGGTCGGCGAGCGCGGCCAGAAGCTCTCCGGGGGCCAGCGGCAGCGGCTGTCGATCGCCCGCGCGATCGTCCGGGACCCGGCGATCCTGGTGCTCGACGAGGCGACGAGCGCCGTGGACAACGAGACCGAGGCCGCGATCCAGCGGTCGCTGGAGATGGTGTCCAAGGACCGGACCACCCTGGTGATCGCGCACCGGCTGTCCACCGTGCGGCATGCGGATCGGATCCATGTGCTGGAGAACGGGGTGGTGGCCGAGGCCGGGACCCATGATGAGCTGGTCGCGGCCGGCGGGTTGTACGCCGCCTTGTGGCGGGTTCAGACCGGGGAGGCCGCCCGGGTCATCTGACCGAGCTGACCTAGAGCGCGGCGCCCGAGGCTTGTTGGCGATCGGCGGGACGCGTTCTGCGTTGAGATTGCCTGATGAGGCGTGACCTGCGATCCGTTGGCGTGTCATTGCCGATAGAAACGGTCATGGATGACAGCAACCAAATTGGACACACCCCGGGAGTCTCAAGCGGGGGGAGACCCCGAGCCCCCGTGGCCGCCGGATCAAGGCTTCAGGACAAGCGTTTGCACCATCGGGTCGCCTGGACGGACTCTGACCCCGGACCTTCACGCGGTAGGACCCGCGGACCTCCGTAATGGCCCCGCGATCGCCCTGCCAGCCCGGAGGGCGTCAAGGGAAACCACGGGTTCTCTTGAAGGCTCGCCTCAGGCGCCGACCGCCGAATCCAGTTCGGCCACGTTCCGCCGAAGCTCGTCGGCGAGGAACGAATCCGGCATCCGCTCATCAAGGACTCCAGCCAACGTCCGGTAGTACCAGGGCGTATCGGCATCCCGGTTGAAGCGAGTCCACAGCTCCTCCCCCAGCAGCCGGTAGTCGATCAGGATCGCCCGGGAGTTGTGCACCTTGTCGGCGAGGGACACCCGGAGAATCCCCCGATCGGTCTCGTCCGCAGGCGAGCGATGTACGCCTCCTTGCGCTCCCGCCACGGCGGCTTCGGGGTCTCGAAGGTGTCGCTGCAGGCGGCAACGATCTCGGCCACCCGGCTCGCCGAACCGCTCGCGGATGTCGGCCAGGCGCTCCTCTCCCCCCTGGTCCTCGGCGGCGTCGTGCAGGAGGGCGGCGATCGCCTCGTCCTCGTTGAGCTCGCCGGCCAGGGAGCCGTCCTCGATCACCAGGGCGGCGACGTGGAGGAGGTGGGCGATGTAGGGGGTCTCGGTGCCCTTGCGCCGCTGGCGGGCGTGGACCACGGCGGCGTAGCGAGCGCCTCCTCGAAGCGAGGGCCTAGGACGCCGTCGCCGTTCACCCACGGACCGCCGCACTAGAAGCCCAGTCACACCAGCGAGAGGAAAGGTGGCGGTCAACCACGCCCTCACCGCCTCCGTTGTGCCAAGACCGCGCTGCTGCAGGATCTCGGCGATATCCCGCCCGCAGATGACGACCACCGGGTGCTCGTCCTCACGGAGCTCCCGGTAGGCCTGTCGGTTGAGGCCGACTCGTCGTGACGAAGACCCCGAATTGCCGATGTCGGAGCCGGCTGATCAACCGAGCGACGTCTCGGACCCCCGCGAGGTTCTCGGGCGCGTAGCACTTCGCTTCCAGGCTGAAATCGAGGTGGATCCTGTCGCCCTCCGGCCCCATCGAGTAGAGCCCGATGCCATCACGGCCGCCATCGACACTCCGCCGCGTCCCCTCGATCGAGGTGACGGCCTCCTTCGCGAGGAGCCGCCAGAGCTCGATCGCGCACGCCTCGAATCCGTACGGGTCGGGTCGGAAGTGTTCATACGACGGCGGCGACGAGAGCGCGGTCCGAAGCGCTGCGCGGCCTCTGCTCCTCCGGAGTCCGCCACTGCCGCGTGCGCGGCGCCCTCAAAGGCTGATAGGTCCCGTGCTCGACGAATCGCCGGTAGGGACCAGGGCAACTCGGACCCAGCGGGTCGCCCGACGCGAGCTCGGTGATCCAGGACCGTGGCACGGTCGCGACGTCCAAGATCGTGAAGGCCGCACGGTAGTTCTGGAAGCGCTCTCCGGCCTTGGTGCGCCAGAGCGCAACGAGATCGGCGCCGGGAGCCGCGTCCGGCGTGCCGGGCACAGCAAGGCCGAGGAACTGGGCATCCCGCCCACCGCCCGCCTCGGCCTTAGCGAAGACGAAGAATGGCGGAATCAGATCACGTTGCGGCGGCTCCCCGTGAAGGGCATCGAAACAAGCCCGCAAGAGCCGATTACCACTGCGGCTGGTGGCGTGAAGCTCTGCTCCAGGCTCCTTGTTGTCGCCGAAGTAGGTGAACACGCCGGTCTCGACATCCAGTCGATCGGGCCAGTCCGGGTCGTGCCCCAGCGTAAAGAGAAGCGCGAAGCGGACGTTGCCTCGCTTCTGGCTTCCTGCGGCTCGAAAGCCGCCCTGATTGCCGATGCCCGGAAGAAGGCGATGGAGCGGCTCGGCCAGGACATTCTTCTGCGGACCTTGCTCGTAGACCGAGCCGACGACCAGGTCCGCGGCCGACAGACGCTCGAACGAAACGCGGGGGGGCACGCGGCCAAGTATGGCGAGGGGGGCGGACCACGCCGGCCTCGACCAGGGCCTCCTGGAAGCGGGGGCCGAGGGCCGTCACTCGGCGGCCTCGCGCGACCGGGCGCGCTCGTCGTCCGGGTTGAGGCGCCGATGCTCCAGCTGCTGGGCCCAGGGCTCGGGGAGGACAGGCCACCTGGCGAGGGCGTCGGCGTGGCGCATGTACCAGAGCAGGTCCTCGCGGGCGCGGCTGCGCGCGGTCACGCGGAACTCGGTGACGGATGCGGATGCGGTGGGATCGGCCACACCTGGATTGTCGTCCCCCGCGGGCCCGCGGGGAAACCCGCCGCCTAGGGCCTCTTCTCCTCCGGGGGCGCCTCGGGGGGAACCACGGCCTCGGTCCACTCGTCCTCGGGCGGGCCGTCGGAGCCGGCCGGGTACTCGGTGAGGGGCGGCACGCCCTGCCTCCAGGAGGCGAGGATCGGCTCGACGATGCGCCAGCACTCCTCGGCCTCGTCGCCGCGGATGGACAACGTGGGGTCGCCGTGCAGCACGTCGAGGATCACGCGGCCGTAGGGCGTCACGTCCTGGGTGGCGAAGGTGCACACCATCTTGGCGGGCTCGAGGTCGAAGAGCTCGCCCTCGCCGTTGACGTCGATGTACAGCTCCACCCGGTCGGGGGACAGCCCGAGCACGAGCACGTTGGAGCGCGGGCTGCGGTGCTGGCCGAAGGTGACGTAGGGCGCCGCCTTGAAGCGGATGGCCACGTGCTGGCGCAGGCCTTCGAGGGCCTTGCCGGTGCGCAGGATGAACGGCACCCCCTGCCAGCGCGGCACGTCGATGTGGAGGGTCACGGCCGCGAAGGTCTCGGTGCCCTTGGCCGCGTCGATGCCCGGCTCGTTCACGTAGCTGGGCACCGGGCCGTTGACCGAGGTGCCGGCGGTGTAGCGGGCGTGGATCGTCTCGCTGGCGATCTTGTCCGGCGTGGGGGTCCGCACCGCCTCCAGCACCTCGTACTTGCAGTCGCGCAGGTCCTTCTCGTCCAGGGTGCGCGGGCGCTCCATGGCCACCAGGGCCAGCACCTGCAGCAGGTGGTTCTGGATCATGTCGCGCAGCGCGCCGGCGTTGTCGTAGTAGCCGGCCCGGCCCTCGAGGGCCAGGTCCTCGTCCCACACGATCTCCACGCGCTCGATGTGGTGGTGGTTCCACAGCGGCTCGAACACGCGGTTGGCGAAGCGCATGCCGATGACGTTCTGCACCGTCTGCTTCTCGAGGAAGTGGTCGATGCGGTGGATGGCGTGCTCGGGCGCCGCGGTGGCCAGCAGCGCGTTCAGCTCCTGGGCCGACTTCAGGTCGTGGCCGAACGGCTTCTCGATGACGATGGCGCTGTCGTCGGGAAGCCCGGCGGCGGCGATGGCCGTGATCGCCGCGGCGAACACCGGCGGCGGCAGCGCCAGGTAGATGACCGCCGGCCCCTCGCCCTCGGCGAGCGCCGCGGTGATGGCGGCCGGGTCGCCGGCGTCGCCGTGGACGAACGCGCAGGCGTTCGCGAGGTCCCGGGCGGCCTCCTTGGCGCCCGGGTCGCCGTGCGCGGTGACCGAGTCGAACACGTGCGTCTGGAAGGTGGCGTCGTCCCACTCGGGGCGGTCCACGCCGATCAGGGTGAAGCCCTCGGGCAGGCGCTTCAGGTGCAGCAGGCCCGCGAGGCCCGGCAGCAGGAGACGGGCGGCCAGATCGCCGCCCGCGCCCAGCACCACCATGCGGCGGATCTCGACGCCCACTAGCTGCCCGGGTGGTTCGCGTGCGCCATCGGCGCGATCCTACGCCTCGGGCGGCGGCGTCGGCGCCCGCCTCACTCATGGTGAGGGTGTCGCGCCGCGCGCGGGGGGCCGAAAGGGACGGTGAGTACCCGTCATTTTCGTGCCCAGGAGTGCCCCTCATGACCCGTTCCCCGCGCCGCAGAGCCGGCCGCGCCATCGCCGCGGCGATCGGCGCGCTCGCGCTGCTCGCCGTGTTCGCGAGCTCGGCCCTGGCCAGCGAGCCGGCCACCTTCCGGCTGCTCGGCTCCTCGCCCATCTATTCAGCGGTCGACCTCCACAAGGCCGCGGGGGGGACGTCAACGTCCGTCCCGCGCGCTACCACTACCGCATCACCACGCCCGCCGGCACCACCGAGGCGAGCGGCAACTGCGTGGACCTCGTCGCACTACATCACCACCGGCCGCGACTACCAGGTGAACCTGGAGAGCGCGGCGGACGACCCGGCCCTCGGGAACCCCTCGTTCCTGGCGGCCGGCTGGCTGCTGTCGCAGGCCGACGACCTGATCGGGGCGGCGAGCAACCCGGCCCTCGAGGCCGGCGCCCTGCAGGTGGCCATCTGGCAGCTCTCGGGACAGGCGCGTGACCTCGACGCGCCCACCAGCGACGTGGCGCTGAACGCCCGCGTGGCCGAGCTGCGCGCGGCGGCCGCGGGCAGGAGCGTGCCGTCCGCGTTGGCGGTGTCGGTGAACGGTGGCGACACCTGCCTCGACTCCGCCGCCGCCGTGACCGTGACGGGCACCCCTGGCTCGGTGGTGGACCTCGCGGTCACGGCGGGCACCGGCACCATCCTCGCCGGAGCAGGTCACGATCGACGAGACCGGCACGGCCCAGGCCCAGCTGCGCTCCTCGAGCGTCGGCCAGGTGACGGTGACGGCCAGCACGTCGGCCCCCACGCTGCTGCGGGCCACCAAGCAGCCCGGCCAGACCAGCCCGCAGGACCAGCTCTTCCTGCGCCCGGGCGTCCTCACCACCAGCGCCACGCACGCCTTCATCGACTGCGGCGTGTTCCTGTTCGGCCCCGCCGGGCCGGGCGAGACGCTGAACCCGGGCGGCACCACCACCCCGGCGCCGGCCGCCCCCGCGGGTCCGCCGCTGGAGATCACGCTCGAGAGCCCGCGCCTGGCGGCTCCCGGCGGGATCGCGGTCTACACCCTGCACGTCACCAACAAGAGCGCGCGCACCGCGCGCGGGCTGACCGTGGCCCAGCGGGTCAGCTCCGGCCTCCGTCCGGTGAGCGCGAAGGGCCCCAAGGGCACCTCCGCCGGCGTCGGCCGTCACGCCGCCCGCTGGAAGGTCTCGTCCCTGCGTCCCGGCCGCTCGGCCACGCTCACCCTGAAGGTGCGGGTGGCGCGCAGCCTGGCGGGCAACGTCGGCCACTCCACCGCCTCGGTGAAGGGCTCCGGCAGCGCCCGGGCGAAGGATTCCGGGAGCACCTCGATCGTCCGCAAGGTGGGGAAGATCGAGCAGGGTTTCTGACCCCGACGGCGGAAAGTCCGCAAAGTGCCTGGTCGGACATCGCCACCACCCCTCTCTTGGCCGACGGGCCAAGGGCGGGGTGGCGCGACATCTGCCAACCTCACTTACCGGACGCATCGTGCCGATGTGATCCCGGCCACCCACGTGAAGAGGGGGAACCGTTGAGCGCAGACGTCATCTTCGATCCCGCCGCCGAGCTCGAGCGGGCGACCAGCGACTACCTGGCCGTGTCCCGCAACTCGCACCTCTACGGCACGGCCTCCGACTACGAGGTCGCCGAGCGTCGCGCCTGGGAGCGGATGGCCGAGGCCGCCGCCGCAGTAGAGGCGGCCGCCCCCGCGGCCTAGCCGGACCCCGGCTTCACGAGGTACCGACGGCCTGGATTCGCTCGCGAATCCAGGCCGTCGCGCTTTCCGCGTCCTCCGCCACCGTGGCCACCACGCCGTCGGGACGCACCAGCACCGCCCCGCTCTCGTCGCCCAGGGCCTCGGCGTAGTGGTCGTCCACCTCGGCCCGCGTGACGGTGAGGCGCAGGCCGTCCGGGCCGCCGAAGGTGGTGGGCGCGTCGTCCTTGGCCGCGCTCCCCAGCAGCACCATCTCGGCCTGCGCCCCGCGTGAGAGGGGCCAGTTGTCGCCCGAGCGGGCCCCGCGGTGGTGGCCCGATGCCGTCGGCCAGCGGGCCCTCGCGGTAGCTGACCGCCTCCTCGGTGAGGAACTCGACCACCTTGTTGCGCACCACGGGCAGGGAGAAGGCGAGCGGGGCCAGGTGGTCGCGCAGGAAGCGCTTGGGGCCGCTCAGCATCCCCATCCGCAGCATCGCCCCGGACTGCTTGAGCACCGCCTCGCCCACCGGGTGGCGCTCGGCCTGGTAGGTGGCCAGCAGGCTCTCGGGGGCCGCCCCGCGCTCCACCAGGGCGATCTTCCAGGCCAGGTTGGCCGCGTCCTGGAGGCCGGTGTTCATGCCCTGCCCGCCGGCGGGGCTGTGGATGTGGGCGGCGTCGCCCGCCAGCACGATGCGGCCGTGGACGTAGTCGGCGATCTGGCGCTCGTTGACGCCGAAGTCGGAGGTCCAGTGCGAGCCCGTGATCCGCCAGCCCATGTCCGTGCGCCGGTCGAGCATGGCCTGGACCTCGTCGTGGCGTGAAGGTCGCGGGGGCGCCGGCGCCGTCCGTCTCGCCGAGGTCGGCGATCACCCTCCAGCGCCCGCCGCCCATGGGAAAGAGCGCGACGATGCCCTCGTCGGCCTGGCGGATGAGGATGTGGTGGTCGTCGGGCGTCGGGTCGGCCGCGATGTCGATGTCGGCCAGCATCCAGCGGTGGTGGACCGTCTCGCCGGGGAACTCCAGGCCGAGGTCGCGGCGCACGATCGAGTGGGCGCCGTCGCAGGCCACCAGCCACGTCGCGCGCAGCTGCTCGGCGCCGTCGCGGTGGGTGATCTCGCAGGTGACGCCGGAGGGGTCGGCCATGAAGCCGGTCAGCTCGGAGCGGCGCTCCACGGTGACGCCGAGCTCCTCCAGGCGGCCCTGGAGGATGCGCTCGGTGGCGCTCTGGGGGATCAGCACGCAGGGCGGCGGGCGATCCGGCCGCGCCGGGAGCTCCACGTCCACGACCCGGCCGGGGGCCAGGCCCAGGCTCACCCCGTGCAGGATCGGGTGGTCGGCGGTGAAGCGCTCGTGGGGGAGGATCGGGTCGAGCGTCTCCATCGTGCGCTGCCACACCACGAGCGCCTTCGAGAGGTCGGTGGGCGCGTCGTCGCGGTCGATGATCCGCACCGGCGTGCCGTGGCGGGCCAGCATCAGGGCGGCCGCCAGGCCCACGGGGCCGGCCCCCGCAACCAGGACGGGCGGCGTCGCGGGATCGGTCATCGGGGGCTCCTTCGGCGGGGGATCGGGGGTCGGCGGGGCGCCGCGGGGTCTCATGCGGGGCGATTACCTGGCAACATCACCCAATGGACTTCCTGCGCTGGGACGAGAAGCCTGCCGATCTTCGCGATCCGGTGATGATCGCCGCGTTCGGCGGCTGGAACGACGCGGCGGCCGCCGCGTCGAGCGCGGTGGTCTACATCGGCGAGCAGTTCGGCGCGCGCCGGGTGGCGTCGATGGACCCGGAGGAGTTCTACGACTTCCAGGCCACCCGCCCCCTGATCGACCTCACCTCGTCGGAGACGTCGTCGATCATGTGGCCCGAGGTCGAGCTGCTGGTGGCCCGCCCGCCCGACGGCCCTCACGACCTGCTGCTGGTGGCCGGCGCCGAGCCCTCGATGCGCTGGCAGACCTTCTCCCGCGCGCTGCTGGACGCGGCCGAGACCGCTCAAGGTGAAGCGCGTGGTGCTGCTGGGGTCGCTTGCTCGCCGACGTGGTCCACAGCCACCCGGTGCGCCTCACGGGCATGTCCTCCGACCCCTCGTTCATCAGCGGCCTCGGCTTCCGCAACCCCAGCTACGCCGGCCCCACGGGCATCGTCGGCGTGCTGCACCACTACGCCATGGAGCGCGGCCTGGAGACGGTGTCCATCTGGGCGCCGGTCTCCCACTACGCCGCCGGGCTCACCAACTCCAAGGGCAGCCTGGCGCTGGTGCGCGCCCTCGACACCGTCGCCGGCGTCGGCGTGGACGTGGGCGAGCTGGAGGAGGCCGCCGCCGCCTTCGAGGGCCAGGTGGCCCGGGCGGTCGAGGCCGAGCCGCGCCTGCGCCAGCTGGTGGAGCAGCTGGAGGACGCCGCCGGGCCGCGCCGAGGAGGAGCCCACCGACGACGGGCCCCTTCCCACCGGCGACGAGCTGGCCGCCGAGCTCGAGCGGTTCCTGCGGGAGCGCGACGAGCCCAGCTGAGCGCGCGCCGGGGGACTACTCCTCGGGCGGCACCTTGTAGTTCCAGGTCCAGCGCTCGTCGCGGCGCAGGTCCGATCCGCGCCAGACCTTGCGCGTGTAGACGACGCCGAACGCGGTGCCCGCGGTGGGATCCGAGGGGTCGGTGGTGGTGGCCACGCGCCGCCCGAGCTTCGACGAGTACATCCGCACGGTGACGCCGTTGTCGGAGGCCGACACCTTCATCAGGATCGCCGCCGGCCAGTCGTTCTCCACCACCAGCTCCGGGCCGCCCCACGAGACCGTGGCCTCGCGGCCGGGCGGGTAGCGGGTGATCCAGAACTCGTGGGGCGTGTGCTGCAGCAGGTTGAGCCCGGCGAAGAAGGACGCGTTGAAGATCGTGGTGGCCATCTGGCTCACGCCGCCGCCGACGGCGTCCTCCAGCTGGCCGGCGTTGATCTGGGGCGCCGGCACGAAGCCGCGCTGCACCGTGCGCTCGCCCAGGGCCACGTTGAGCGAGAAGCGGCCGTCGACCGGGATGATCGTGCCGTCCAGGATCTGAGAGGCGCGCTTGATGTTGGTCACCCGCGGCTGGCAGCAGGCGTAGGGGGTGGTGAACTCGCTCACCAGGGTCGCGGATGCGCAGGCTCCGCGCCTGCGCCGTGGTGCGCGCGGGCGCGATCGGCGGCCACGGGCAGGCGCACGTCGGCGCGGCCGCTGTGGGCCAGGATGCGCTTCGCGAGCAGCTCGGCGTTGATGCGGCGGCCCGGCCGCGAGGGGGTGACGCTCACGTCGTCGCCGTTGATCGCGAAGCCCGCCGAGCGCGCCGGGCGCAGGATGGCGGCGAAGGTGGGCCGCACGTCGGCGGCGACGGCCGCCGGGTCCAGGCGCCACCTGGATGCCCGCCGCGGTCACCGGAAAGCGCAGGGCGTCGCGCAGCTGGCCCGGCGTGATCGTGGCCTCGCGGCCCGCGCCGATCACCGTCACCGCGTCGGCGGTGAGCGCGAGCGCGGTGGCCCGCGCCCGCTGGGCGGCCGCGTCGTCCACCGCCGGGGCGACCGGCTTCACCGGGACGGTGACCGTGGCGGGCAGCGTGGTGATGCGGCGGCCGAGCTCGACGGTGTCCACGGCCTCGCCCGGGCGCGCCGCGGTCGCCACGATCGTGTTGCCCACCACGCGCACGGTGGCGGCGCGGCCGCTGGTGTCCACCCCGGCCGCCACGCGCGCGCCCACGGCGCGGGCGCGGGCCGGCGTGGCGCGGAACTCCAGCGGCACGTCGCGGCCGCGCTCCAGCCCCACCTCGGCCAGGACGCGCCCGAACAGCGATGGGTTCTTGACCGCCTCGTCCACCGCGCGGCCCGCGCGGGGCACCGGCGTCAGCTCGGCGTAGGAGACCGTCAGCGGGAAGTCGGCGTCGCCGGCGCGCTCGATGGTGACGGTGCCGGAGGGGGCCTTGGCGTTGGCCAGGACCGCCCGGCGCGCCTGGTCGGCGCTCAGCCCGCCGACCGCGATGCCGTCGATCGAGACCCCCGCGGGCACCTGGTCGTCGGGCGCGGTGAGGATGCGGGCGGTGACCAGCGCCGATCCCGCCCACCAGCAGGATCAGCCCCGCGGCGAGGGCGACGAGGGTCTCGGGTCGTCGCGGTCGGGGCAGGCGCACGACCCCCGAGTCTGCCATCGATGGCGCGCCGGCCCGAGCGGGGCTCGGCACGCGGACCTTCCCCCTACCTGCGGGTCGGCACCCGGTCGGTCACGAGCTCGCGGACGCGGTCGAGGCCGCGGTCGAGGAACTCGTTGGCGTTCTGGCGCAGCTCGTGGCGGGCGACGAGGCTGTCGAGCTCGCGGCGGGTGCGCGCGGCGGCCACGCGCTCGCGGGAGCGCTCGTAGCGGTCCACGGCCCGGGCGCAGCGGCGCGAGGTGGACGGATCGTCGCCCTTGGCCAGCGCCGTGCAGGCCGCCTCGGCCAGCTCGTCGAGCATCCCCTCCGCCCGCAGGCGCGCCTGCGCGAGGGCCGCGCGGCGGCGGCTGGAGATCCACGCCACCCCGGCGGCGACGAGGCCCGCGATGATCAGGAGCTCGGTCACGCGCCTGAGGGTATCGCACCCGGTCATGTGCACGGCCCCGACGAGACCGGGCGCAACCGGGCGCCGAGGGCGTCCCGGATCGCCGAGGGCGGGACGGCCGCGCCCGAGGCGCCGTCCGCGGAGCCGCCGAAGATCATCGCCACCACCGCGCCCTGGGCGTCGACGATCGGGCCGCCGCTGCTGCCCGGGCCGAGGGTGCCGCGCGTGACGACCACGCTGCGGACCGTCCCGTTCTTGCCGTAGGCGTTGGGCGTGATGACCGTGCGCGGCGCGGCGGCGGTGCCGGCGCGGGCGGTGAGGGGCCCGCCCTCCGGGTAGCCGAGCAGGGTCACCGACTCCGCCCCGCCGGGCGCCGAGCCGAGCCGCAGGGCGGGCAGGCCGAGCCCGTCCACGCGCATCAGGGCGACGTCGTTGGTGGTGTCCACGTAGACCGGCTCGGCCGCCAGGGAGGGCCCGCCCGCGATCGTCACCCGGGTGTCGTCCTCCCCGGCGATCACGTGGACGTTGGTGGCCACCAGGTCGTCGCCCACCACCCAGCCGGAGCCCTGCTTGATCATGCCGCAGGCGCTGCCGCGCAGCTCCACCACGCTCCGGCGGGCGAGACGGGCGCCGGCGCTGCGCGTGACCGAGGGGTCGGGCGCCGGGAGCGCGGCGGCGGGCAGCGGGATGATCGGGAACGCGTCGATCCGCGCCAGGGCGCCGAGAACCTCGGCCGGGGGGACCACGCGCAGGGCCGTGCTGAGGATGCGCGAGTCGCGCACCTCGTCGCGGAAGGCGAAGGCGCGGTCGCTGGGCTGGAAGAGCACGACCGCGGCCACCAGCCAGGCCAGGGCGAGGCCGCCGAGCGCGCCGAGCACGATGCCCGCCGCCCTGGTCGATGGTGCGCGCCGGCCCGCGCGCCACCAGGCGGCGCAGGGGCCGGGCGAGGGTCAGCAGCAGCGCCTGGGCCAGCACCGCGCCGACCAGCGCGCCGGCCAGGGCGACCAGCGGCAGCCACAGCGACTCGCGCCCGTCGGGGAGCAGCGCCGGGGCGATCCGCGACCCCACCAGCGCCCCCACCACCAGGCCGCCCAGCGAGAGCACCTGCTCCAGGAAGCCGCGGCCGGCCCCGAGGACGGCCCAGAGCACGATCCAGCCGATGACGATGTAGTCGAGCGGCGTCATCGGGCGCCCCGGGGCGCGATCGCGGCCGGCGACCTACCCTTCCTCGGAGCCCGCCGACGAGACAGGAGGCCCCGGTGGCCGAGAGCGAACCGCTGCACGTGACGATCTGGAGCGACGTCGCCTGCCCCTTCTGCAACGTCGCCCGCGAGCGCGCGGACTGGCTCGGCCGCGAGGCCGGCGCGGTGGTCGAGTGGCTGCCGTTCCAGCTGCACCCCGAGTACCCCGAGGAGGGGATGCCGCGCGAGGACCTGATGCGGCGCATCCCGGCCGGCGCCGAGGGCGCGGCGCAGCGGATGAACGAGGAGGCCGGGCTCACCTACAACCCGCACCCCGAGCGCATCCCCAACACGCGCCGGGCGCTCGAGCTGATCGAGTGGGCCCGCGGCCAGGGGGCCCACGACGCGATGCACGCGCGGGTGATGGACGCCTACTGGGTGGAGGGGCGCGACATCTCGCGGATGGACGAGCTCATGGGGCTGGTGGCCGACGTGGGGCTCGACCCCGACGAGGCCCGCGCCGCCCTCGAGGCCGGCACCTTCGGCGCCGTGGTGGACGGATCGACGCAGACGGCTCAGCGCCACGGGATCACCGGCGTGCCCGCGTTCGTGCTCGACGGGCGCCTGCTGGTGAGCGGGGCGCAGCCGCACGAGGTGTTCGAGAGGGCTCTCGAGCAGGTGGCGGTCATGCGGGACAAGGATGGCGCCCCGGAGGGCTGACCGGCCCCGGTCCGGGTGCGTTGTCGGGACCGCCTCGGCGCAGGTGCGGCCGGAGTGGTGTCCGGGCGGGGGTTCAGGATGACCCTCGTTCGCTGAGCCAGACGGGGGGTACCGATGCCGGCCGATCTCAACCGCGTGACCCTGGTGGGTCGCCTGACGCGCGATCCGGAGCTGCGCCACACCGGTGGCGGGGATGCGATCTGCTCGATCCGGCTGGCCGTCTCCTCGCGTGCGCGCGATGAGGGGGGCAACTGGGGCGACCGCTCCAACTACTTCGATGTGACCGTCTTCGGCCGCCAGGCCGAGACCGCCTCCACCTACCTGGCAAAGGGCCGGCGGATCGGCGTTCAACGGCCGCCTTTCCTGGCGTGAGTGGCAGACCCAGGACGGCTCCAAGCGCCAGTCGGTCGAGGTGATCGCCAACGACCTCTTCTTCCTGGACAGCCGGGGCGAGGGCGGCGGCGGGGACGAGCAGCGCCGGCCCGTGGCCGACGACCTGGCCCCGGTGGGCGCGGGGGCGACGACCGGCGGCGCCACGGGCCCGACGGCCGTCGAGGACTCGGACATCCCCTTCTAGACCATGCGGGTCGCCGTCCTCGGCGGGACCGGCCTGACGGGCCGCGCGGTGATGGCGGCCCTCGGGCGCTCCGGGCACGAGGGCGTCGCCCTGTCGCGCGCGAGCGGCGTGGACGCGGTGGCCGGCGTCGGCCTGGACGAGGCGCTCGCGGGGGTGGACGTGCTGATCGACGTCACCAACCTCCCGGCGGGCGAGGTGGAGGAGGCGCGCACGCTCTTCGGCGCCGCCACGCGCAACGCCCTGGCCGCCGAGGAACGGGCCGGGGTGGCGCACCACGTCCTGCTGTCGATCCTCGGCGTGGACCGCATCGAGGGGCCACCGCACTACGCCGGCAAGCGCCTCCAGGAGGAGCTGGTCGCGGCGGGCCCGATCCCGTTCACGATCCTGCGAGCCACCCAGTTCCACGAGTTCGGCGAGATGGTGGCCGAGTGGACCACCGACGGCGACGTCGCCCGCGTGCCCCCGGTGCGGGTGCAGCCGGTGGCGGTCGCCGACGTGGCCGAGGTGCTGGTGGAGGTCGCCGCGGGGGCTCCCCGCGGGGCGACGCTCGATCTGGCGGGGCCGCGGCCCGAGGACCTCTCCGACATGGCCCGGCGGACGCTGGAGGCGCGGGGCGCGTCCACCCGGGTCGAGGCGAGCTGGGACAGCGGGCTCTTCCGCCCCGACGCTCCGGCCGACGCGATGCTGCCCGGCCCGGACGCCCGCCTGGCCGCGACGACCTTCGACCAGTGGCTCGCCGGGCTCAGCGCCAGCGGCGCGTGATGACGTCCGCCCTGCCGGCCGCCGGGTTCCAGCGGGTGACGTAGGCGTTGCGGCCCCCGAGGGCCGTGGTCCAGAGGATCCGGCTCGGGCCGCGCAGGCGCGCCAGCGTGCGCACCGGGCCGCCGGCGATGCGGCGCAGGCGCAGGTAGGAGGCCGAGGCGGCCTGCTCCACCCAGAGGATGTGGCCGGAGGCGATCGACGGGTTGACCTGCAGGCCGGTCACCGACGAGGCGATCAGCTTGGAGCGCCCGTAGCGGTAGCCCGCGATCGGTGCCAGCCGCAGCTGCGAGCGCCGCCCCGCGGCGACGTGCCACGCGATGAAGCCCTCGCGCAGGGCCGGACGGCCGAGGTCCACGGAGGGGGCGGCACGGGCGATGAGGCGCCTCTTGCCGGTGGTGAGGTCGACCAGCTCCAGGGTCTGGCCGCTTCCCGTGCGCACGTAGGCGAGGTTGGGCCAATCGAGGGCGGGCTTGGTGAGCGGACCGGGCACCCGGGCCACCTCCTCCCCCGTGCGCCAGCGGACCACGCGCACGCCGGCGGCGTCGACGTAGGCCAGCAGGTCGCTGTCGAGCGCGGGCGAGCGCGCGTCGGGAAAGGTGGCGGCGGGCTGGCCGGAGGCCTGGACCACCACGCTGGAGGTGCCGGCGTCGAGCACCCCGACCGCGGTGGAGAGCCCCCATGCGGAGGGGTCGTAGGCGCCCTGGACGTCGGCCTGCTGCGCCGCGGCGGGCCCGGCCACCAGGGCCGCCGCCACGAGGGCCAGGGTGGCGGCGCGCCTCAGCACGGCACCGCCGTGTCGATGTAGAGCACGCAGAACACGCGGCGGCCGGGGCGGCAGTAGCCGACGAGGGCGGCGTCGCCGTTGATGCGCGTGCTCGTGGTGGTGCAGCAGTCCACGAGCTTGCGGATCTGGCCGCCGCAGCAGCGGTACCAGGCCCCCTGCACGACGGTGTCGAGGCCGAAGCGCTCCTGCACCACGTCCTCGCAGACGCGCGTCCGCGGCGCGCGCGGCAGCGGCGTGCCGTCGGGGGCCAGCAGCGGCGTGCCCGCGGGCGAGACCGGCTGGCCGAGCGCGTCGATCAGGCGGCCGAGGTTGTCCACCGGGCGGCCGTCGGAGGGCCGCACCGGATAGCCGCGGGTGTCGATGCGCGGCAGGCTGAAGGGCGTGGGGCAGGAGCCGGTGGTCCAGGTGTGCCCGCAGAAGCCGTACCAGCCCTGCGCGGTGCGGTTGCTGCCCCTCACGGGCCCGCGGCGGGCGGTCGCCCCGCTCGCGCCCACCAGGCCGAGGCCGAGGGCGGCGACGGTCGCGAGGAAGCCGCGCCGGGTGCCGGCCGACGACAGCCGGTGCGACAGCGCGCGGCCGGTGCGGTCGACCAGCCGCTCAGGCCGTGGCACCGACGCGCTCCTCGCCCACCTGAATCAGCTCCTCGATCTGCTCCAGCGTGTTGACCAGGCCCTTGGCCGCCACGTGGCCGTCCACCACGTAGACGACGAACGGCGTCCCCGGCACGCCCCATGCGGCGAACGTCGGGGCGTCCCGGTCCTCGTTCACCGCGTGGACGGGCAGCCCTTCCCGCTCGAGGGCGTCGAGGGCGGGGCGCAGCTCGGCGCAGAGGCGGCAGCCCGGCGACGAGAAGGCCACCAGCTCGGGGCCGCGGCCCTCCAGGGCGGCGAGCGGCGGCACCGGGGCGCCGAGGGTCGGGCCCTCCTCGGCGATCTCCAGCGCGGCCCGCGGCCCGAGGCGGCTCTCGAGCACGCCCACCTGGCGGTAGAGGGCCAGCACGAGCACGGTCAGGATGACCACCGCCACGGCGAGCACCGCGAGGGCCACGCCCACCAGCACGGCGTCCGGGGGCGCGCCGCGGTCGGCGGCGCCCGACGCCACCAGCGCGCCGGCGGCCGCGAGCACCAGGGCCCGCGCCACCAGCAGCCCGATGGGGCGCGTGCGCGTGCCGCCGAAGCAGCCGCAGGGCGCCCGCCGGCGGCCGCGCAGGCGCATCGCCCCGAGGGACGCCGCGAAGATCACGCCCAGCACCGCGACACCGATCCCCGCGGCGCGGGCGGTGGCGGGGATCAGCAGGAGCACCGCCAGGCCGGCCTCGACGGCGACGAGGGCGGTGGCGACGGCCGGGCGCAGCCGCGCCGGTACGCCGTGGTCGCCGACCGCGGCGACGAGCTCACGGGGGTCGCGCAGCTTGGCCACCGCGGCCCAGGCCAGTACCGCCGCGAGGATGATCCGCAGGGTGAGTTCCACCGACGGCCGACGCTACCAGGGCCCGCGGTCGATCCCGCCGGGGCCGTCCGTCACGAACCTGTCAGAACAGGGTGAGCTGGCGCTCCACCACCAGGCCCGGACACGCCGACGCCCATCAGGCGCAGGGGGCCCTCGCGCTCAGACAGGGCCCGCGCCAGCAGGCCGCGGGCCGTCGCCCAGATGACGCGCTCGTCGTCGGTCGCGGCGGCCACGGTCTGGCCGCGGGTGATGGTCTGGAAGTCCGTGTAGCGCAGCTTGAGCGTCACGGTGCGCGCGGCCCGGCCGCGCGTGCGCAGCGTGGACGCCACGCGCTCGGCCATGTCGCGCCCGATCCGCTCCAGCTCGCTGCCGCTGCTGATGTCCTGCGGCGAACGTGCGCTCGGACGAGATCGAGATCCGCTCCGCCGGGACCGGCGCCACGGGGCGCGGATCGATGCCGCGCGCGCGGCGGTGCAGGTCCTCCAGGTGGCGTCCCGCGCCGAGCGCGACAAGGGCCTCGTCGTCGAGGGCCGCGAGGTCGCCGATCGTCGCCAGGCCGGCCGCGCGCAGGCGCTGGTCGGTGCGCGGGCCGACGCCGGGGAGCGCGCGCAGGGGCAGCGGCGCCAGGAACGCCGGCCTCGCCGCCCGCGGGCACCACGGTGACGCCGCCCGGCTTGTCGCGGTCCGAGGCCACCTTGGCGACGACCTTGCAGGTCGCCACGCCCAGGGAGCACGACAGGCGCACCCGCTCGCCCACCGCGCGGCGGATGTCGTCGGCCGCCCGCCCGGCGTCCTCGTCGGGCAGCTCCAGGTAGCCCTCGTCCAGGCCGAGCACCTCGACGGCGGGCGACAGCTCGCGCACCAGGTCCCAGACCCGCCCGGACCACTCGCGGTAGTGGGCGATGTCCGGGCGCACGAAGACCACGTCCGGGCAGCGCCGCAGGGCCTCCGCCGCGCTCATCGCCGAGCGGATGCCGAAGCGGCGGGCGGCGTAGTTGGCGGTGGCCACCACCCCGCGCCCGTGCGGGTCGCCGCCCACCACCAGCGGCCGCCCGCGCAGCTCCGGCCGGCGGTGCATCTCCACCGCGGCGAAGAACGCGTCGATGTCCAGGTGGGCGATCAGTCGAGGGGCTCCGGGTGTCCGCCCGCGAGGTTAGCGTGGCGGGGGTGACCGACCCGAATCCGACCGCCGAGGCGCTGCTGGACCGCATCGCGGCGAGCCGCGCGGTGGACCCGCTCGCCCCGGTCACGGTGATCTGCCCGTCGCACCTGTCGGCGCTGCAGCTGCGGCGCCGCCTGGCCGAGCGCACGGCCTTCGCCGCGGTTCGCTTCGAGACGCTGCCGCGGCTGGCGGAGCTGGTGGGGGCCGCGGCGCTCGCCGCGGCCGGCCGGCGCCCGCTGGCCCGGCCGATCGGCGACCACCTGGCCGAGCGCGTGGCGGCCGAGTCGCGCCCGCCCCTCGACCGCATCCACGACCTGCCCGGCTACGGCCGCGCCCTGCGGCGGCTCTTCGCACGCCTGCGCCGGGCCGGGCTGGTGGGCGGCGAGGAGCCGCCCGGCGACCTGGCCAGCCCCCACCTGCGCGAGGTGATGCGCCTCTACGGCGTCTGGCGCGGGCTGATCGCCGGCTTCTACGACGAGGAGGACCTGCTCGGAGCCGCGGCCGAGGTCGCGCGCGGCGACCCGGCCCGGGTGGCGGAGCTGGGGAGCCTGCACCTGATCCCCCCGGGGCCGCGCACCTTCGACGGAGAGGCGTTCCTCGCCGCGCTGCGGGAGGCGCGCGGCGGGCTGGTGGAGGCCGTCGCCCCCGCGCCCACCGACGACGTGCGCATGATCCTCGCCCCGGACCGCGCCAGCGAGGCGCGCGAGGTGGCCCGCGAGGTGATCGCGGCCCTCGACGAGGGCCACCCCGTGCACGAGGTCGCGGTGCTGCACGGCGCCGACGCCGCCTACGCGCGCCCCCTGCGCGAGGCGCTCGCGGCCGCGGGGGTCCCGGTCGCCGCGATGCCCGGGCTGCCGCTGGTGGAGACCCCGGCGGGGCGGGGGGTGCTGGAGCTGCTGGCGGTGGTGCGCGAGGACCTGTCGCGCACCGCGCTCATGGACACGCTCTCGGTGGCGCCCGTGCGGCGGGAGCTGCCCGCGCGCTGGCGGCGCCACGGCGCGCCTGCGCCTGGGGCGCTGGGACCGCCTGTCGCGCGCGGCGGGCGTGACGCACGGCATCGCCCGCTGGCGCCAGGGCCTGCGGGCGCTGTGCGACGACCGGCGCGCGGAGATCGAGGACGGCGCGGCGCGAGGGCGTCGACCGCGAGTGGCTGGCCGACGAGATCGCCGAGGCGCAGGAGCTGCTCGGCGTGGTGGAGGAGCTGTGGAGCCGCCTCGCCGCGCTGGTGCCCGACGCGCCCGCGGCGGCGTTCCTGGGCCGGCTGCGGGCCGTCGTCGCCGACTACCTCGATCCGGCCGCCACGGGCATGGCCGAGGTGCTGGCCGAGGTGGAGCGCCTGGGCACCGTGGACGCCGTGGGCGGGACCTTCTCGCTGGCTCGCTTCGCCACGGCCCTGCGGGTCAACCTGGAGGCCGCCGCGCTGCGCGAGGGGCGCGCGGGCGAGGGGGTCCTGGTGGCCGACCACCGCGCGGCGGGCGGCCTGGTTTTCGCCCGCACCATCCTGTGCGGCGCAGCGGAGGGGCTGCTGCCCGCCGGGGCCGGGATGGACGCGCTGGTGCCCGACGCGGCGTGGGCCGCCCTGCGGCGCGCGCACCCCCACATCGACGACGCCGCGCGCCGCATCGCGCGGTCGCGCGAGGCCGCCGCACACGCCGTGGCCTCGGCGCCCTCGCTGGTGCTCACCGCTCCGCTCTACGAGGCCGCCGGCGCCCACGAGCACTATCCGTCGCCGGTCGCGGTGGCCGCGGCGCGGCGGCGCGACCCGGCGGTCACGACGGCCACCGAGCTGCGCCGGCTGCCCGCCTCTACGTGGCTCGCGCGGCCCCCCTCTCCGCTCGCGGCCCACCTGCGCGGGCCGGCCGTCGACGCCTGGGAGGTCGGCCTGCGCGGCGCCGTGCGGCGCGTCCACGACGGCGCCGCGGGCGGCGGGGCCGACCCGCTGGAGCGGCCGCTGCGGATGCTGCGGGGCCGCGCGGGCGAGACGCTGAGCGAGTGGGACGGCAACCTGGCCGCGCTGGGGGACCCGGCGTGGCTGCGGCTGCCGGACGTGGTCTCGCCGACCCGCCTCGAGCACTACGGCGCCTGCGGCTTCCGCTTCCTGATGGCGTCGCTGCTGCGGCTGCGCGTGCCCGAGGAGCCCCGCGACCCCGAGAACATCGACCCGCTGGTGCGCGGCAACCTGATGCACGAGACGCTGGAGGCCTTCTTCCGCGAGCAGCAGGCCGCCGGCCGGCCGGGCGTGGGCGAGGCCTGGACGAGCGCCGACGGGGCGCGGGCGCTCGCGATCTTCGAGGAGCGGCTGGAGGCGGCCCGGCTGCGCGGGCTCACCGGTCTGCCGGTGTTCTCGCGCCAGGACGCCCGCGCGCTGCGCGCCGACCTCGCGGAGTTCCTCGTCCAGGACTCGGCGTTCCGGCGCGACACGGGGGCGGTGCCCCACGCGTTCGAGGAGCGCATCCGGGTGGAGGGCCCCGGAGGCCAGGGCTTCGTGGGCTACATCGACCGCGTGGACCGCGCGCCGGACGGATCCACCTGGGTCATCGACTACAAGACCGGCCGCATCCCCGAGGGCGACGGGCTGGGCGAGGGCACCAAGCTCCAGCTGCCGGTGTACCTCCTGGCGGTGGAGCCGGGCGCGCCGGCCATCGCGCTCTACTGGTACATCAGCGCCCGGGGGGGCTTCACGCAGGTCCGCTACGAGGCGACCCCGGTGGCGCGGCGGACCTTCGAGGCGGTCCTGGCGGCCATCGGCGAGGGCGTGGCGGCGGGCGCCTTCCCCGCCGTGCCGGGCGAGTTCAACGACCACTTCGGCGAGTTCGTGAACTGCGGCCGCTGCGACTTCACCCGCATCTGCGCGCGCGCCCGGGGCGACGCCTTCGCGCGCAAGGCCGGGAGCGCGGGGGTGGAGCCGTGGAGCGCCGTCGCGCTGGCGGCCGCGCCCGGGGACGGCGAATGAGCGCCGACGCCGCGGCGCGCCGCGAGATCGTCGAGCGCCTCGACGCGACCATGCTCGTGGAGGCCGGGGCGGGGACCGGCAAGACCAGGGCGCTCGTCGACCGCGTGGTGGCCCTCGTCGCCCGCGGCACGCCGATCGAGCGGATCGCCGCCATCACGTTCACCGAGCGCGCGGCGGCGGAGCTGCGCGAGCGCGTGCGCGACGGGCTCGAGGAGCGCGCCGCGGCGCCGGACGCCGACCCCGCGGTCGCGGAGCGCTGCCGCACGGCCCTCGGCGACCTCGACCGGGCGCAGCTGTCGACCATCCACTCCTTCGGCCAGGGCCTGCTGCGCACGCTGGCGGCCGAGGCGGGCATCGATCCCGACATGACCGTGCTCGACCAGCTGACCGCCGAGCGCCGCTTCGAGGAGCGCTGGCGCGCCGCGCTGGAGGAGGTCGACGCCGACGGCGCCGAGGGGCGCGCGCTCGACGTCGCCCTGGGGCGCGGGCTGACGCTGGCCGGGCTGCGCACGCTGGCGATGCGGCTCGCCGAGCGCGAGGACATCGCGGCCCTGCTCCTCGCCTCCCCGCCGTCTGCGCCCGCCCCGGACTGGGAGGAGCTCGCCGGGCTGCGCGCGGCCCTGGCCGGCGCTCCCCCTGGACCGGGTCGCCGGCGACGACCGCTGCCTGGCGCACATCGTCGAGCTCGTCGGAGCCCTCGAGGGCGCCCACGGCGCCGAGGGCTGGCGGCGCGACGCCCTGCTCGCCGACATCGGCCCCCTCTGCGAGAAGCGCCTCGGACAGCTCGGCAACCAGGCGAACTGGGGCGGCAAGGAGGCGATCGCCACGGCCCGCGACACGGCCCAGACGGTCGGGACGCGGCTCGGCGAGCTGCTCGCGGCCTCGCGGGCGGAGGCGCTCGCCGGCCGTCCTGCCCTGGCTCGCGCGGGTGGTGCTGGACGACGCCGCGACCCGCCGCCGCGAGGGCACCCTGGTGTTCGACGACCTGATCCTCTGGACGCGCGACCTGCTGCGCGACGACCCCTCCGCCCGCGCCGCGCTGCGCGCGCGCTACGACGCGCTGCTGATCGACGAGTTCCAGGACACCGACCCCTGGCAGGTCGACATCGCCGAGTCGTTCGCGCGCGCGGCCGGACGGCGGCCTGGAGCCGGGGCGCCTCTTCCTGGTGGGCGATCCCAAGCAGTCGATCTACCGCTTCCGCCGGGCGGACATGGCGGTCTACGCGTCCGAGCGCGGCGCGCGTGCGCGGCGGAGGGCGGCCTGCTGCCGACGCTCACCGAGAACCGCCGCTCGCGCGACGTGGTCGTGGACTGGGTCAACGCGGTCGTCGCGGCCCTGATCGGCGACGAGCGACGACCCGGCGCGTGCAGGCCCCCGTACGTGCCGATCGTGGCCGAGCGCGACCGACGCCCTCGCGCGGACCGGGCGTGGCCTGGATGGGCGAGCCGCCTCGGACGCTGCGCGCGTGGGACGTGCGCCGGGCCGAGGCGCGCGACGTGGCCGCCACCTGCCGCGCCGCGGTGGACGAGGGCTGGCAGGTGCAGGAGCGCGACGGCACCGTCCGCCCGGCGCGGCTGCGCGACATCGCGGTGCTCATGCCCGCGCGCACCGGGCTGAGCGCGCTGGAGGAGGCGCTCCGCGCGCGACGGCGTCCCCTTCCGGGTGGAGGGCGGCAGCCTGGTCTTCCGCACCCAGGAGCTGCGCGACCTGATCAACTGCCTCGCCGCGATCGACGACCCCGGCGACGAGGTGGCCGTGGTCGGGCGCGCTGCGCAGCCCGGCCTTCGCCTGCTCGGACGTGGAGCTGGCGGCGCACCGCGCGCGACGGCCTGCGCTTCAACTACCTCGCCCCGGCGCTCGACGGCGCGCGCGGCCCGGTGGCCGAGGGCCTGCGCTGCCTGCGCGCGCACCACGCGCGAGCGCCACGACCGCTCGCTGGCGTCCGTGGTCGAGCGCTTCGTGGCCGAGCGGCGCCTGGTGGAGGTGGGCCTGGTGGACGCGCGCAGCCGCGACGCCTACCGCCGGGCGCGCTTCGTGGTGGAGCAGGCGCGGGCCTTCGAGGCCGACCGCCCCCAGGGCCTGCGCGCCTTCGTCGCGTGGCTCGAGGAGCGCACCGCGGGTCCGATCTTCGACCGCGACGGCGCCGGGCTCGACGACGACGAGGACGCGGTCCGGATCCTGACCGTCCACGCGGCGAAGGGGCTGGAGTTCCCGATCGTGATCCTGGCGGGCATCGGGCCCAACCCCCCGTACGCCGCGCCGCCGACGGTCTCGCTGGACGACGCCGGGGCGCCGGCGATCGTGGTCGGGATCCAAGACGTCCGGGCGGCGCCTGGCGATCGGCGACATCGCGGCGATCGAGGAGCGGGAGAAGGTGCACCAGGCCGCCGAGTCGGCCCGCCTCCTCTACGTGGCGGCCACCCGCGCCCGCGACCACCTGATCGTGTCGCTCCACCACCAGGCCTCGCGCGCCGGCCAGGGCGGCGCGGCGCGCCTGATCGGCGCGGGCGCGATGGAGCACGCGGCCGCGGTGGGAGCCCCCGGCCGGCGCGGCGGGACCGGCGGCCGGCCCCCCTGGCCGACCTGGCGCCGGAGGGGCCGCCCGGGACGGTCGAGACCCACGCGGCCGAGCGCGCCGCGCTGGTCGCCCGCGCCCGGACGATCCGCTACACCAGCGCCACCGGCATCGCCGCGGCGACGGCCGCCGCCCGCGGGCGAGCGCGGCGCGGAGGGCGGCGACGAGCCCTGGTCGCGCGGGCGCGGCGGCACGCGGGTGGGGCGGGCGGTCCACGCGGCCATCCAGAGCCTGCCGCTCGACGCCGGGCCGGCGGCGATCGCCGCCGCGGCCGCGGCGCAGGCGGTGGCCGAGGCGATCCCCGAGCGCGCCGGCGAGGTCGAGGAGCTGGTGGCGCGTCGCCCTGGCCTCCGAGGCGGCCGGGCGCGCGCGGGCGGCGGTCGGGGTCGCTGCGCGAGGTGCCCTTCGCCTTCCGCGAGGGGGACGTGGTGGTGGAGGGCTTCATCGACCTGGTCGTGCCCACCCCGACCGGCGTGGAGATCGTGGACTGGAAGACCGACGACGTGGACGCCGCGGGCGTGGAGGAGCGCCTGGCGGGCTACCGGATCCAGGCCGGGCTCTACGCGCGGGGGCTCCAGCGGGCGACCGGGCTCGTGGTGGAGCGGATCACCTACGTCTTCGTGCGGCCCGGGGTGGAGGTGTCGCCGGGCGAGCCGAACGCGCTCGGGGCGAGCGCCCTCGACGCGGTCGTGGCCTAGAGGGCGACCGAGCGGATCTCGTCGATCACCATGCGCCGCTGCGACGGCGTGAGGCGATCGAGGCGCGAGCTGACGTCGCCCAGCGCGGACGCGGCGCCGTGGCCCATCAGGAGGGCGTCGTGCACGGCGTGGCGGACGGCGGCGGCCTCGGCCTCGGCGATCTCCCGGGCCCACTCGTCGATGTCGATGAAACCGATCACGTCCCGCCCCCTCGC
This sequence comes from uncultured Thermoleophilia bacterium, assembly GCA_963784365.1. GTDB lineage: Bacteria > Actinomycetota > Thermoleophilia > Miltoncostaeales > Miltoncostaeaceae > Miltoncostaea. Next base: position 76,299 of record CAWAQS010000006.1, read on the forward strand.
ACGTCTCCGGACGAGGACGACGGTATGCGGGATGGCGCGCCGGGCCACCCCTCGCGAGGGGGGTTGCGACACTACCCCCGGGGGGAGGTCAGGCCACCGTGCGGGCGAGCTCGTTGAGCGTGGTCTCTCCGGCGAGCACCTTGAGGACGCCGTCCTCGCGCATCGTCCGCATGCCCTCGCGGCGCGCCTGGCGGCGGATCTCGGACGACGGTGACGAGGCCGCGGTGAGGCGCTCGATCTCCTCGCTCATGGTCAGCATCTCGTAGATGCCGAGCCGGCCCTTGTAGCCGGTCTGGCGGCAGGCGGAGCAGCCGACGGCCTGGAAGATGGTGGCGGGGTCGCTCACGCCCTCGGGGAGCGTGTTGGTGCCCGCGAACTCGCGCAGGGTCGCCGCCGGCACCTGCACCTCGCGGCGGCACTCCGTGCAGAGGCGCCGCGCCAGCCGCTGGGCCAGCACGCCGAGCACGCCGCTGGCCGACAGGAAGGGCTCCACGCCCATCTCGGTGAGGCGGGTGAGGGCGCTGGCCGCGTCGTTGGTGTGGATGGTGGCCATCACGAGGTGGCCGGTGAGGGCGGCCTGCATCATGATCTGGGCCGTCTCGCCGTCGCGGATCTCGCCGACCATCAGCACGTCGGGGTCGCTGCGCAGCAGGGCGCGCAGGCCGGTGGCGAACGTGAGCCCCGCCTTGCTGTTGACCTGCACCTGGTTGATGCCCGCGAGGCGGTACTCGACCGGGTCCTCGACGGTGATGATCTTGCGGTCGCCGGTGTTGAGCGAGTGCAGCGCGCCGTAGAGGGTGGTGGACTTGCCCGACCCGGTCGGCCCGCTCACCAGCACCGCGCCGTAGGGGCGCCGGTAGCACTGGGTGAAGCGCTCGAGCGTCTCGGGGCTGAAGCCCAGCTCGGACAGCTTCCGCATCGCGTTGGAGGTGTCCAGGATGCGGATCACGACGCCCTCGCCGTGCACCGTGGGAACGGTCACCACGCGCAGGTCCAGGCGGTGGCCGGCGGCGGTGAGGCCCACGCGGCCGTCCTGCGGGACGCGCCGCTCGGCGATGTCCATGTCGCCCATCACCTTGATGCGGCTCACGACCTCGCGCGAGAGGCTCGCGGGGATCGCGGCCACGGTGCGCAGCACGCCGTCGATGCGGTAGCGCACCAGCATCTCGTCGGGCTGGGGCTCCAGGTGGATGTCGGAGGCGCCCTCCTCGACGGCGCGCGACACCACCGAGCCGACCATCCGCACCACGGGGGCGCTCTCGCCGGAGATCGAGGCCAGGTCGCCGAGGTCGTCGGCCGCCGGCCCGGTGCTGGGGCCGGCCTCGCGCACGAGGCCCGAGAGGAAGTTGTCCTGGTGGACGTTGCCCGCGTTGAGGTAGGCGTCGATCTCGCTGTCGAGCGCCAGCGCCGGGCGCACGTCGCGGCCGACCAGCATCCGCAGGTCGTCGAGGGTGAGCACGTCGGTGGGGTCCGCCATGGCCAGCATCAGCGCCCCGGCGGGGTCCACCGCCAGCGGCACCACGCGGTAGCGGCGGCGGCTGCGCTCGTCGAGCAGGTCGAGGATGGCGGGGTCCACGCCGCTGGACAGGCGCGCGCGCGGCACCCCGAGGCGCCGGGCGAGGCCGTCGCCCATCGTCTCCGGGCTCAGGCTGCCCATCGCCACGAGGATCTCGCCGAGCCGGCCGCCCTCCTCGCGCTGGCGCTGCAGCGCGCCCTCGAGCGTGGCGCGGGTGATCGCGCCCATCTCGATCAGCACGTCGCCAAGCCCCTGGGGTGGGGCCGCAACCGCTCCGCCCGCCGTGCCCTGCGCCATCGGGTCCTCCGCGTCGAATCCTTTTGGCACTCATCGGCCCCGCACGCCGATGCATGAGGGGCCGACCCACCGCCGCTCAGTTCCGCGCTCAGAAAGCCGATCCAGTGGGGGTGCACGACCCGCGCGACTACGTCGATCTGCTCTGGCTCTCGCGCCGGGTGCTGACGCCCCACGACGAGGGGGACGCCGCCGACGGAGCCGCCGCCGAGATCGCCGCCGCGGCGGCGGAGACGGCCGCGACCCTGGCCCCGGCCCCGGACCGCCCGATCGACCGCTCCCACGTGGGCGAGCGCCTGGGCGACGCCCTCCTGCGCCACGGGCTGATCAGCCCCGAGGACCTCGAGGCCGCCCTGGCGGAGCACCGCACCAGCGGCGAGCGCCTGGGCCGCGTGATCCTCTCCATGGGCCTGGTGCGCCGCCAGGACCTGCACCGGGTGCTCGGGGAGATCTGGGGCATCGACTACTGCGACCTGCTGGACGTCGATGTCAACGAGGAGCTGGTGCGCCGATTCGACCCCAAGCAGATGGCGCTCGAGGGCTGGGTGCCGGTGGGCTGGCACGGCGAGACCGTCCGGGTCGCCACCGCCGAGCCCCCGGACCCGGAGCTGGCCGCCACCTTCTCGCGGGAGCTGGACGGCCCGATCGAGGTCGAGTTCCTCGCGACCACCGAGTGGGACGTCAACGCGGTCCTGCGGCGGATCTTCGCCGAGCGCCTCGCCCACGACGCCGCCAACGAGCTCTACGAGCGCGACCCGCTCGCGTCCGCGCGCCACCCGCTCACCTGGGGCCAGCGGATCGCGCTGCTCGGCACCCTCGCGCTGCTGGTGGCCGGCTTCGTCCTGGACCCGCTCCTGACGGCCATCATCATCTGCTGCGTCGCCAACATCGGCTTCTTCACCGCCGTGGCCTTCAAGCTGGTCACCGCGCTGGCGGGCTGGCGCTCGGTGCGCCGGGTCGGGCCGGCGGCGGGCGAGCGGATCCCCGACGACCAGCTGCCGATCTACACCGTGCTGGTCCCGGTCTTCCGCGAGGCCAACATCATCGGCGGCCTGGTGGGCCACCTGCGCGAGCTGGACTACCCGCAGGAGAAGCTCGAGATCCTGCTCCTGATGGAGGAGGAGGACACCGAGACACTCAACGCCGCACGCGCGGCCAACCCGCCCGACACGGTCAAGTTCGTCATCGTCCCCAAGGGCCGCCCCCAGACCAAGCCGCGCGCCTGCAACATGGGCCTGGTCTTCAGCCACGGCGAGTTCCTGGTGATCTACGACGCCGAGGACCGGCCCGAGCCGGGCCAGCTGCGCGAGTCGGTGGCCGCCTTCCGCTCGGGCGACGACCGCCTGGCGTGCGTCCAGGCCCGCCTCAACTACTTCAACGCCAAGGAGAACGTGCTCACGCGCATGTTCACCCTGGAGTACTCGTGGTGGTTCGACTACATGCTCCCCGGCCTCGACCGGCTGAAGCTGCCGATCCCCCTCGGCGGCACCTCGAACCACTTCCGCACCTCGGTGCTGCGCCACCTGGGCGGCTGGGACGCCTGGAACGTCACCGAGGACGCCGACCTCGGCCTGCGCGCCGCCGCCGAGGGCTACACCGTCGGCGTCATCCCCTCGACCACCTACGAGGAGGCCTGCGGCCGCTACTGGCCGTGGATCCGCCAGCGCACGCGCTGGATCAAGGGCTACATGGTCACCGGGCTCGTCCACACGCGGCGCCCGATCAAGACGGCCAAGGCGGCCGGCGTGCGCGGCGTGTTCGGCCTGCTGCTGCTGATCATCGGGACCCCGCTGACCTTCCTGCTGGCCCCGGTGATGGCCTTCTTCACCGTCCTCTGGCTGTTGAGCTTCGTTGGGGCGCCCGCGATCCCCGACCTCCTGCCCGGCCCCATGGAGGCGATCGGCGCGATCAACCTGATCGTCGGCAACGCGATGATGGTCGCCCTCAACGCCCTCGCCGTCGGGCGGCGCAGGATCCACCACCTGCTGCCCTACGCTCTGCTCAACCCGCTCTACTGGTGCCTGCACTACATCGCGGCCTGGCGCGCCCTCTACCAGCTGATCTTCAACCCGTTCCACTGGGAGAAGACGCCCCACGGGCTGACCAACCAGGAGGCGATCCTCGCCGTGGGCGGAAGCTCCGAGGCGAGCGCGCTCACCTCCTCCTAGGCGCGCACGCCCCAGATGACGATGCCGCCGCCGAGGCTGAGGCGGCGGACGCGCAGGTCGGCGATCCCGGCCGCGCGGTACTCGTCGAGGAGCGCCGGAAGCGGGTGGCGCGCGTAGAAGTCGGGGATGCTGGCGTGGAGGAAGCGGCCGGCCCGCCACCAGGCCGGCCCGCCCACGGCGAGCCCGAGCGCCGGCAGCACCGCGCCGGTGTAGGCGCGCCAGGCAAGGCGCGCGGGGGCCCAGGGGGGCACGCCGAACTCGAGGCTCGCGATCGTGCCGCCCGGGCGGACGACGCGCGCGAGCTCGCGCAGGACGGCCGGCACGTCGTCCACGTAGCGCAGCAGGTAGCTCACGGTGAGCGCGTCGAAGATCTCGTCCTCGAAGGGCAGGTGCTCGGCCTCGCCCTCCATCAGCCGCACGCGCTGGAGCAGCCCCTGGGCCATGATCCGCTCGCGCGCGGCGCCGAGCATGTCGGCGCTCTGGTCGATGCCGGTGACGGCGCAGCGGCGGCGCAGCACCAGCTGCTCGGCCACCGCGCCGGTGCCGGTGGCCACGTCGAGCACCTGCGCCTCGGGACCCACCCGCAGGCGGTCGACCAGGAAACGGTGCCAGCGCGGCTCCTGCCCGAGCGACAGCAGCGCCGCCCGGCGCGAGTACGCGGGACCCGCCAGTCCGGAGAAGAGGGCGGGTGCCTCCCGCTTGCTCAGTACAGGGCCTGGGCCAGGCGGCGGCGGAAGCGCACCGCCAGCGGGTGGTGCTCGCCGAGCTCGGCGAACACGCCGAGCAGCGCGGCGCGCAGGTCGTCGCGCAGGCCGGGATCGGCCACGCGCACGGCGTCCACGAGGTGGGTGAGGCCGAGCTCCACGTCGCCCCGGCCGAGCGCGCTCAGCCCGGCGACGATGTCCGGCTGGTCCACGCCGGCCAGGCGCACCCGGGCGAGGAGGGCGGCGGCGCCCTGGTCGAACTCGACCGGCTCCAGCACCGCGCCGATCTCGGCGGTGCGGCCCTCGGCCAGCAGCAGCCTGCCCAGGCCCACGCGCGCCGGGACGCTGCCCGGCTCGAGCGCGATCGCCGCCCGCAGCGAGTCCTCGTCGCCCTCGGCGATCAGGCGGTCGGTCTGCGAGGGGACCAGGCGGTTGAGGAAGGCGTCGATGGCCGGCGCCGGCTGGAGGCCGACGAACTCGGCCACGCTCTCGCCGTCGCGGAAGCCCTTCACGAAGGGGATGCTCATCACGCGGTACTCCTGGGCGAGCCCGGGGTTGGCGTCGATGTCGACCTTCGCCAGCAGCACCGCGCCCTCGCGCCGCGCCACGGCCTCCTCGATGACGGGCGTGAGCTGGCGGCAGGGGCCGCACCAGGCCGCCCAGAAGTCCACGACCACCGGGATCTCGCGCGAGCGCTCGATCACATCGGCGTCGAAGGTGGCCTCGGTCACATCCACGATGTCATCCCCTCCACTGTCGCCACTCGGAGTCTCACGGTAGCGAAGGCGCGGAGGGGCCTGCCCGTGGAGCTACGCGGCGGTGTCCATCCCCTCGGCCACCGGCGGGCGGCACAGGGGGCAGGGCTCCCAGTGCGCCGACAGGTAGCGCCACGGTCCGTGCACGACGTCGCGCACGCCCAGGTCTCCCCGGTGCGGCGCCCGCGAGCAGTCGGCGCGGTGGTAGTGGCCCCAGCCACCCGCGCTCATATGGGCCACACAGCCCGTCTCGGCGGCGTTCTGCCGCTCCGGCATCTCAAGCATCCTCATTCTCGTCCCCTCCCCGGGGAAGCGCGGCCCCGCCGCGCGTCATCTCTTCTGTGTCGCCTTCGACGATAGCGCGACCGGACTTGAGCTCCGGACCGTGCGGCCATCGCGTTACGCGACGCAACAATCGTTCGGGGAGTGTTCCCCCGCCGCGGCGGATCCTCCTGCGCGCCCGGTCGCGGGGACCCCCCCACGGCGCGACTGGCACACTGCCCCCGGACGCTCACACGTGTCGAAGGGGTTCCATGGCGGACGAGTACATCTTCACCATGTATCGGCTCCGGCGGGTCCATCCGCCGGACAAGGTCGTGCTGGACAACGTCTCGCTGTCGTTCATGCCGGGCGCCAAGATCGGCGTCCTCGGCGCGAACGGCGCGGGCAAGTCCACGCTGCTGCGGATCATGGCCGGGCTGGACCCCGACTTCTCGGGCGACGCGGTCCTCGCGCCCGGCGCGACCGTCGGCCTGCTGCCGCAGGAGCCGGACCTGGACCCCACCAAGGACGTGCGCGGCAACATCGAGGAGGGCGTCGCCGCCCAGGTCGCCCTGCTGCGGCGCTTCGAGGACATCGGCGCCAAGCTCGGGGCGATGGAGCCCGACGAGATGCAGACGGCCCTCGTCGAGTACGGCGAGCTGCAGGAGGAGATCGACCGCCTCGACGCCTGGGACCTGGAGCGCAAGCTGGACGTCGCGATGGACGCCCTGCGCGTGCCGCCCGGCGACCAGGACGTGACCACCCTCTCGGGCGGCGAGCGCCGCCGGGTGGCCCTCTGCCGGCTGCTGCTGTCCGCGCCCGACCTGCTGCTGCTGGACGAGCCCACCAACCACCTCGACGCCGAGTCGGTGGGCTGGCTGGAGCGCCACCTGGAGGAGTACGCCGGGCACCGTCGTGGCCGTCACCCACGATCGCTACTTCCTGGACAACGTGGCCGGCTGGATCCTCGAGCTCGACCGCGGCAAGGGCATCCCCTGGAAGGGCAACTACTCCTCCTGGCTGGAGCAGAAGCGCATCCGCCTGGAGCAGGAGGAGAAGGGCGAGTCGGCCCGCCAGAAGGCGCTGGCCCAGGAGCTCGAGTGGGTGCGCAGCTCGCCCAAGGCCCGCCAGGCCAAGAGCAAGGCGCGCATCGCCAACTACGAGAAGCTGGTGGCCGAGGAGGGCGCCCGCCGCAGCCGCGCGGTGGAGATCCGCATCCCCGCCCCGCCGCGCCTGGGCGACCTGGTGCTCGAGGCGGAGCACCTCACCAAGGGCTTCGGCGACCGCCTCCTGATCGACGACCTCTCGTTCACGGTCCCCCCCGGCGCCATCGTCGGCGTCATCGGCGCCAACGGCGCGGGCAAGACCACCCTCTTCCGCATGATCGCCGGGCAGGAGACCCCCGACTCGGGGAGCATCCGCCTGGCCGAGGCGGTCCAGCTGGCCTACGTGGACCAGTCGCGCGACGCGCTGGAGGGCTCCAAGACGGTGTGGGAGGAGATCTCGGGCGGCCTCGACCTGATCCAGCTCGGCGGCAGCGAGGAGATGAACTCCCGCGCCTACGTGGCCTCGTTCAACTTCAAGGGCGGCGACCAGCAGAAGCCGGTCGGCCAGCTCTCGGGCGGCGAGCGCAACCGCGTCCACCTGGCCAAGCTCCTCGCCGGGGGCGGCAACCTGCTGCTGCTCGACGAGCCGACCAACGACCTCGACGTCGACACGCTGCGCGCCCTGGAGGAGGCCATCGTGGCCTGGTCGGGCTGCGCGATGATCACCTCGCACGACCGCTGGTTCCTGGACCGGATCGCGACCCACATCCTGGCCTTCGAGGGCGACAGCCAGGTGACCTGGTTCGAGGGCAACTTCCAGGAGTACGAGGACCACCGCCGCCGCACCCTCGGCGAGGAGGCCACGCGGCCCCGGCGGATCACCTACCGGAGGCTGCACACGCCCGGCTGATCTCGGAGCTGGTGAGTGTTCCATGTCGAGAAGCTCTGACCGGCTCCGCTCACCAGGTGAAGGGCCACGACAGGCGCGGCCCACGACACCAGGAGACCACCATGCCGAAGTACCTGCTCCTCAAGCACTACCGCGGCGGCCCGGAGCCGCACCGTCCCGTGCCCCCGATGGACCAGTGGGCCCCCGAGGACGTGGAGGCGCACATGGCCTTCCTCAAGCACGTCAGCGAGCTGCTCGAGGAGAACGGCGAGTACGTCGACGCGCAGGCGCTCACGCCGGCGCGCACCTGGGTGCGCTACGGCGGCCCGGACGCCGCGCCAGTCACCACCGACGGCCCGCTCCCCGAGACCAGCGATCTCGTGGCGGGCTGGTACATGATCGACGTCGAGTCGCACGAGCGCGCGGTCGAGCTCGCGGCCTACGTCTCCTCCGAGCCCGGCCCGGGCGGGGAGCCGCTGTACGAGTGGATCGACGTCCGGGAGGTCATGTCCGAGGCGCCCTCGGACGACTGACCCGGCGTGATCGACGAGCCGACGCGACGGCTGGACGAGGGCGCGCTGCGCGCCCTCGTCCCGCGGGTGCTCGCGGGCCTGGTCCGGCGGGGCGAGGACTTCGATGCCGCCGAGGACGCGCTGCAGGAGGCGCTGCTGGAGGCGCTGCGGGTGTGGCCCGAGCACCCGCCGCGCGACCCGCGCGCGTGGCTGACGACGGTCGCGACCCGGCGGCTCGTCGACGCCCGCCGCAGCGAGGCCGCCCGTCGACCGCCGCGAGGAGGCGACGTACGCCGAGCCGCGGCCCGCCGCCACCGAGGAGGGCGACGACACCCTCTTCCTGCTCTTCTGCTGCTGCCACCCCGACCTCGCGCCCGCCTCCCAGGTGGCGCTGACCCTGCGCGCCGTCGGCGGCCTCACCACCCGGGAGATCGCCGACGCCTTCTACGTGCCGGAGGCGACGATGGCGCAGCGGATCAGCCGGGCCAAGCGCGCCCTGCGGGGGCGCCGCCTGGACCAGCCCGGCGACCTCGCCGTCGTGCTGCGCGTGCTCTACCTCGTCTACACGGCCGGCCACGCGGGCCGGGTGGACCTGGCCGGCGAGGCGATCCGGCTCGCCCGCCAGCTCACCCTCGCCACCGAGGAACCGGAGGCGCGCGGGCTGCTCGCGCTGATGCTCCTCAACCACGCCCGCCTCCCGGCGCGACTCGACTCCGAGGGTCGCATCGTCACGCTCGACCGGCAGGACCGCGGCCTGTGGGACACCCGCGAGATCGCCGAGGGCGTGCGCGTCCTGCAGTCGGCGCTGGCCGCTCGAGCGCCCCGGCCGCTACCAGGTCGAGGCCGCCATCGCCGCCCTGCACGACGACGCGGCAAGCGCCGAGGAGACCGACTGGCCGCAGATCCTCGCCTGGTACGACGACCTCGTCGCCCTCACCGACGACCCGGTGCGCCAGGACCCCGCCGCGGTGCTCGGGCGCGCGGTCGCGGTCGGCCACGTCCTCGGCGCCGCCGCCGGGCTGCGCGAGACCGACCGGCTGCGCGACGTGCTCGGCGAGCGGCACCGGTGGCACGCCGTCCGCGGCCACCTGCACGAGCTCGGCGGCGACCTCCCTGCCGCCGCCACGGCGTACGCCGAGGCCGCCCGCCGGGCCACGGACGTCGCCGAGCGCGACCACCTGGTCCGTCAGGCCGCCCGCGCGCGGGCCGCCGGGGGTCGGCCGGCGCCTCGGGGGGTACGGCTCCGGTAGGCTTCCTGGTTGGACTGCCGACCAGTACGAGGAGACCGCAGTGAGCCCAGCGCCTGATCCCTTTTCCGCCCGTGACACCCTCGAGGCGGGCGGGCGCAGCCACGTGATCTTCCGGATCGATGCGGTGCGGGAGAACCTCAAGACGACCCCGTACACGGTCAAGGTGCTGATCGAGAACGTGCTGCGCAACGTGCGGTCGCGGCTTCGTCACCGAGGACGACGTGCGGGCGCTCGCCGCCTGGACGCCGAACTCCGGCTCCACCGCCGAGGTGCCCTTCCTGCCCGCCCGCGTGGTGATGCAGGACTTCACCGGCGTCCCCTGCGTGGTGGACCTGGCGGCGATGCGCGACGCGATGAGCGCCCTGGGCGGCGACCCGAGCCTGATCAACCCGCTGGTGCCGGCCGACCTGGTGATCGACCACTCGGTGCAGGTGGACCGCTTCGGCGACCACGACGCCTTCGCCGCCAACGTCGAGCGCGAGTACGAGCGCAACCGCGAGCGCTACATGCTCCTGCGGTGGGCGCAGCAGGCGTTCCGCGACTTCCGCGCCGTGCCCGCCGGGCACCGGCATCGTCCACCAGGTGAACCTGGAGTACCTCTCGCCGGTGGTGCAGACGCGCGAGGTCGACGGCGAGCTGCTGGCCTTCCCCGACACCCTCGTCGGCACCGACTCGCACACCACGATGATCAACGGCGTCGGCGTGCTCGGCTTCGGCGTCGGCGGCATCGAGGCCGAGGCCGTCCTGCTGGGCCAGCCGCTCTCGCAGCCCACGCCCACCGTGATCGGCCTCAAGCTCACCGGCCGCATGGGCCCCGGCACCACGGCCACCGACCTGGTGCTGACGGTGACCGAGCTGCTGCGCAACCACGGCGTGGTGGGCAAGTTCGTCGAGCTCTTCGGCGACGGCCTCTCCACGCCTGACGCCTGGCCGACCGCGCGACGATCGCGAACATGTCGCCCGAGTTCGGCGCCACCGGCACGCTGTTCCCGATCGACGCCGAGACCATCCGCTACATGAACACCACCGGCCGCCCGGCCGACGTCATCGAGCTCACCGAGGCCTACGCCAAGGCGCAGGGCCTCTGGCGCACCGACGGCGACCCGGACCCCGAGTTCGACGAGACGCTCGAGCTGTCGACCTCGACACGATCGTGCCCGAGCCTCGCCGGCCCGCGCCGGCCGCAGGACCGGGTCACGCTCGACGCCGTCGCCGGCGAGTTCCGCGAGAACTTCACCGACGGCCTGGTCGCCAACGGCGCCGGCCCGCACTACGAGTCGGTGGACGTCACGGTGGAGGGCGAGACCTTCCCGCTCCAGACCGGCTCGGTGGCCATCGCCGCCATCACCAGCTGCACCAACACCTCCAACCCGTACGTGATGGTGGGCGCCGGGCTGCTGGCCAAGAAGGCCGTCGAGAAGGGCCTGACGACCCCGCCGTGGGTCAAGACGAGCCTCGCCCCGGGCAGCCGCGCGGTGACCGGCTACCTCGACCGCGCGGGCCTCACGCCGTTCCTCGACGAGCTGCGCTTCGACCTCGTCGGCTACGGCTGCACCACCTGCATCGGCAACTCCGGCCCGCTGGCCGCGCCGATCGACGCGGCCATCGAGGAGAACGGCCTGGTGGCCGCCGCGGTGCTCTCGGGCAACCGCAACTTCGAGGGCCGCATCCACCCGAACGTGCGCGCGAGCTACCTCGCCTCGCCGCCGCTGGTGGTGGCCTACGCCCTGGCCGGCCGGGTCGACATCGACCTCACCACCGAGCCGCTCGGCGAGGGCACCGACGGCCCGGTGTACCTGCGCCGACATCTGGCCGACGCCAGGAGGAGGTGGCCGAGGCGGTCGACGGCGCCGGTCGACCGCGAGCTCTTCGAGAAGAGCTACGCCACCGTGTTCGAGGGCGACGAGCGCTGGCGCGCCCTGCCGGTGCCCGAGGGCCAGACCTACGCCTGGGACCCCGAGTCCACCTACGTGCAGCTGCCGCCGTTCTTCAGCAGCATCACGCCCGAGCCGCCGCCGATCACCGACATCGTCGGCGCCCGCGCGCTGGCCGTGCTCGGCGACTCGATCACGACCGACCACATCTCGCCGGCCGGCGTCATCCCGGTGAGCTCCCCGGCGGGCAGGTACCTGATCGAGCACGGCGTGGAGCAGCGCGAGTTCAACAGCTTCGGCTCGCGGCGCGGCAACCACGAGGTGATGATGCGCGGCACCTTCGGGAACATCCGCCTGCGCAACGCAGCTCGCCGGCGGCAAGGAGGGCAACTGGACCGAGTACCTGCCCACCGGCGAGATCACGAGCATCTACGACGCCTCGATGGCCTACCAGGAGGCGGGCACCCCGCTCGTGGTGCTGGCCGGCGCGCTCTACGGCAACGGCTCGAGCCGCGACTGGGCCGCCAAGGGCACCCTGCTGCTGGGCGTCCGCGCGGTGATCGCCAAGTCGTTCGAGCGCATCCACCGCGGCAACCTGGTGGGCATGGGCGTCCTGCCGCTGCAGTTCCGCGAGGGCGAGGGCCACGAGGAGCTCGGCCTCACCGGGCGCGAGACCTTCTCGATCACCGGCCTCGCCGACCTCGCGCCGCGCGACGAGCTGACCATCGCCTACACCCGCGAGGACGGCACCACCGGGTCGTTCCAGGCGCTGGCCCGCATCGACGGCCCCACCGAGCTCAACTACATCCACAACGGCGGGATCCTCCCCACCGTGCTGCGCCGGCTCTACAAGGAGAGCACCGGGGCCTGAATCAGCCGAAGCGCCCGGTGACGTAGTCCCGGGTGCGCGGATCGACCGGGGCGGCGAAGACCTGCTCGGTCTCGCCGTACTCGGCGAGCACCCCGTAGCTCTCGCCCTGGTCGGTGCCGTCAACCGTGAAGAAGGCCGTCAGGTGCGCGACGCGCGCGGCCTGCTGCATGTTGTGGGTCACGATCACGATCGTGTAGCGCGTGGCGAGCTCGTTCATCAGGTCCTCGATGGCGCGCGTCGAGATCGGGTCCAGGGCCGAGCAGGGCTCGTCCATCAGGATCACGTCCGGCTCGACGGCGATCGCGCGGGCGATGCACAGCCGCTGCTGCTGGCCGCCCGAGAGCGCGAGCGCGTCCTGGCCGAGCTTGTCCTTGACCTCGTCCCAGAGCGCGGCGCGGCGGAGGACCGCCTCGATGCGCTCGTCGTCGGCCTCGATGCCGTTGACCCTCATCCCGAAGAGCAGGTTCTCGCGGATCGACTTGGGGAAGGGGTTGGGGGCCTGGAAGACCATGCCGATGCGCCGCCGCACGTCGACCGCGTCGATGTTGGGCGCGTAGAGATCCTGGCCGCGGAAGAGGATCTCGCCCTCGTGGCGGGCCCCCGGGATCAGGTCGTTCATCCGGTTGAGGCAGCGCAGGAAGGTCAACTTGCCGCAGCCGGACGGCCCGATGATGGCCGTGATCCGGTTGGCCGGGATGTCGATGCTCACGTCCCTCAGCGCGCGCGCGCTGCCGTAGTAGACGTCCAGGTGGGAGGTCCGGAAGACCACCTCGTCGGCGTCCGGCGGCGCGGTGGCGGCGTCCGTCGCGACGCCGGGCCGCGCGGTCGCCGGCGCCGGCGGGGCGGCGCGCTTTCGCCAAGGGGGCATCGCGGGGACCCTACGTGGTCGGTGGCCGGCCGGGCGTGCGCCCGCCGCGCTCGATGCCGCCGGGCCCCGCGGGGCCCGGGACCCGCTGCTACCCGAAGCGCCCGTTCACGTAGTCCTCGGTGGCCTTGTTGGCCGGGGCCCCGAAGATCTTCGCCGTGGTGTCCATCTCCACGAGGTAGCCCGGCTGGCCGGTGCCCTCGATGTTGAAGAAGGCGGTGTAGTCGCTGGCGCGGGTCGCCTGCTGCATGTTGTGGGTCACGATCACGATCGTGTAGGTCTGCTTGAGCTCGCCGATCAGGTCCTCGATCGCGAGGGTGGAGATCGGGTCGAGCGCCGAGGCGGGCTCGTCCATCAGCAGGATCTCCGGCTCCACGGCGATCGCGCGGGCGATGCAGAGCCGCTGCTGCTGGCCGCCGGAGAGGCCCGAGCCAGGGCGCGAGAGGCGGTCCTTGACCTCTCCCCACAGGCCCGCGCCGCGCAGGGAGCGCTCGACGATGACGTCGAGGTCGGCCTTCTTGACCCGGGTGCCGTTGAGCTTGATGCCCGCCGCGACGTTGTCGTAGATCGACATGGTCGGGAACGGGTTCGGGCTCTGGAAGACCATCCCGACCTTGCGGCGCACGAGCACCGGGTCCACCTCGGGCGCGTAGATGTCCTGCCCGTCGATCAGCACGGTGCCCTCGGCGCGGGCGCCGTAGATCACCTCGTGCATGCGGTTGAGCGAGCGCAGGAAGGTCGACTTGCCGCACCCGGACGAGCCGATGAGGGCCGTGGCTGCGTTGGCCCTGATCGTCATGTTGACGTCTTTGACCGCGTGGAAGCCGCCGTAGTACAGGTTCAGGCCGGTCACCTGGATGCTGTCGACCGCGGGGGCCTCGGCCGGGACCGGAGCGGGAACGGGGACGGCGGCGCTGATGGCCGCGGCCGGGGCGTCGGTCTGCACCGTCGGGGTGCCCGGCGGGTCTTCGGGGGCCATCAGCGGACTTCCTTTCCAAAGCGCCGGTACACGAGACGGGCGATCAGGTTGAGGACCATGACGATGATAATCAGCGTGAAGGCCGCGGCCCACGCCCGGTCGATGTAGGCGTCCTTGAGGACCCCCGGGTTCTTGTACTGATCGTATGCGAATACGGGAAGGGCCTCCATCCGCCCCGCGAACGGGTTCCAGTTCACCGTCGAGAAGGTTCCGGTGGTGATGAGCAGCGGCGCGGTCTCGCCGATCACCCGCGCGACGGCCACCATGACGCCGGTCAGGATGCCCGCGAGGGCCGTCGGCAGGACGACCTTGGTCACCGTGCGCCACTTGGGGACGCCGAGGGCGTAGGACGCCTCGCGCAGGCCGTTGGGCACGACCTTCAGCATCTCCTCGGTCGAGCGCACGACGATCGGGATCATCAGCACCGAGAGGGCCACGGCGCCCACGACGCCGAGGCGGACCCCCGGGCCCATGAAGAGCGAGAAGAGGGCGAAGGCGAAGAGGCCGGCGACGATCGACGGGATGCCGGTCATCACGTCGACGAAGAAGATGATCGCCGACTTGAGCTTCCCGCGGCCGTACTCGTTGAGGTAGACGGCGACCATGATCCCGATCGGCACCGAGGCGATGGTTGTCACCGCGGTGATGACGAGGGTGCCGACGATGGCGTGGTAGGCCCCGCCGCCGGCGCCGACCACGTTGCGGGCCGACTCGGTGAAGAACGGGATGTCGAAGCGCGCGATGCCCTTGCCCACGACGGTGTAGATCACCGACAGCAGCGGCACCATCGCGATGGCGAAGGCACCGGTCACCAGGAGGGTCACGGTCCGGTCGAGCGCCCGCCGGGAACCCTCCACGGCGCGCGACCAGGTGTGGACGATGATCCCCGCCGCCAGGGCGGCGATGATGACGGCGAGCACGGCGTTGAGACCGGTCCCCAGCCACAGGAGCACGGCCAGCGCCGCCCCCGCGCCGTAGGCGGCCCACGGCCCCCACTTGGGGAGCTTGCCGCGGACCAGGTCGCGGCCCGCGAGCGGGGCGGGACCGAGGGAGGCGTGGGGCGACGTGGAGCTCATCGGGCCCTCGCGTCGGCGCGGGAGATCACGGCCCGGGCGAGCATGTTGACGATCAGCGTGATGCCGAACAGCACCAGGCCCGACGCGATGAGGGCGTTGACGTCGATGCCCGACGACTCGGGGAAGTCGAGGGCGATGTTCGCCGCGATCGTCGAGGGGTTGCCCGAGCTGATCAGGTTGAACGTGACCCCGCCGGAGACCGAGAGGATGATCGTGACGGCCATGGTCTCGCCGAGGGCCCGGCCCAGCCCGAGCATCGATCCGCCGATGATCGCCGAGCGGCCGAACGGGAGCACCGTCATCCGGATCATCTCCCAGCGGGTCGCGCCGAGCGCGAGCGCGCCCTCGACGTGGGTGCGCGGCGTGCGGGCGAACACCTCGCGGGTGATCGCGCTGATGATCGGGATGATCATGAGCGCCAGGACGAAGCCCACCACCAGCATGGTGCGGCCGGTGACCGACGCCGGCCCGTCGAAGATGGGCAGGAAGCCCAGGTGGTCGGTGAGCCACTGGTTGAGGCCGACCGAGGCCGGCCCCAGGACCGCCACGCCCCAGAGCCCGTAGACGATGCTCGGGATGGCCGCGAGCAGGTCGAGCGTGTAGCCCAGGTACTGGGCGATGCGGCGCGGGGCGTAGAAGACGATGAAGAGCGAGCACGCGATCGCCAGGGGCACCGCGAAGATGATCGCCAGGCCCGCCGAGATGATCGTGCCGAAGGCGAGCGGCGCGATGTAGGAGACCAGGGTCTCGCCCCCGGGCAACTCCGACGCGTCCGCCGTGATGGCCGGCCACGACTCCACGACCAGGAAGAGGGCGACCGCGGCCAGCAGCACCAGGATGAGGATCCCGGAGCCGCGTGCGACGCCGGCGAAGATCCGGTCGGCCCGCTTCGACCCGCGGCGTTCGGCGAACTCGCCGATGCCGCCGCCGGGTGTGGTCGTGCTCACAGGTCCCGCTCCCCTCTCCTCGTCGTCCGGTCGATCCGGCGGGACGGGGGCCCGATCGGCCCCCGCCCCGTCACCGCATGTGCTCCGCCCGCAGGGGCGGGGTCCTTCTATCAGCTCCCGATCGCGTCGACCGCGGGCTGGAGCAGCTGCCGCTGCGCGTCGGACAGCGGAGCCGAGCCCGCCGACGCCGCGGCCGCCGCCTGGCCCTCAGGGCTGATGATGTAGTTGAAGTAGCCCTTCACCAGCGCGGCGGTGTTGGCGTCGCTGTACGTGGTGCAGGCCACGGCGTACGACGTGAGGACGATCGGGTAGATGCCCTCGGTCGTCGTGTCGCGCTTCAGGTCGTAGATGAACACGTTCGTGCCGGTGCCGGTCGTCCGCGGGGACTCGTCGAGGATCTTGGCGGCGGCCTCCGCGCTGGGACCGACGTAGTTCGCCCCGACCTTGATCGAGGCCTTGCCGAGGTCGCCGACCTGGCTCTCGTCGGCGTAGCCGATCGTGCCCTCGCCGGCGTTGAGCGCGGCGACGACGCCCGAGGTGCCCTGGGCCGACTCGCCGCCCTTGACCGGCCAGTTGCCGTCGGGCTCGTAGGTCCAGACCGAGGGGGCCACGGCCTTCAGGTACTGCTGGAAGTTCTCGGTGGTGCCCGACTCGTCCGAGCGGCTGACGACCGTGATCGCCGTGCTGGGCAGGGTCACGCCGGGATTGTCGGCCGCGATGGCCGCGTCGTTCCACTTGGTGATGGAGCCCTTCATGATCTTGGCCAGGGTCGTGGGCGACAGCTGGAGCGCCTCGACGCTGGGGAGGTTGTAGGCGACGGCGATCGGCGAGATGTAGACCGGGATCTCGACCAGGTTGTCCGCGTTGCCACCGCAGCGCTTGTTCGCGGCCGCGAGCTCCTCGTCGGCGAAGGCCGCGTCGGTGCCGGCGAAGGCGATGCCGCCCGCGGTGAACTGCTCGCGGCCGCCGCCGGAGCCGACCGGGTCATACGAGACCGTGGCCCCGCTGTTCTGCTCCTGGAAGCCGGCGCGCCAGGTCTCCTGCGCCGCGGCCTGCGCGCTCGAGCCCGCGCCGGCGATCTCTCCCGAGAGCCCGGAGCCGCCACCCGACGTGTCCGAGCTGCTGCTGCTGCTGCTGCCGCAGCCGGCGGCGATGCCGCCCACGGCGATCGTCGCTGCCGCGGCGACCAGGGCGATTCGGCGTCCACGTGCCATCTATTCGCTGCTCCTCTTCGGGGAAAAAGCGGGTCCGGACGACCGGATCCCAGGGACCGCGGCGAACGTAACCCAGGCCCGATCCCCGGCGGGTGACTTTGGTGTGACCCTGTGGTGAACGACCTGTGAACGCCGCGCGGGGGATACTGGGGGCGTGCCTCAGTACGCCGGACTCAGCGACGGCGCCCCGCCGTCGGACGCGGTGCGCCTCATCCTCGAGCGCTACCGCCGCCTTGCCGTGGTGGGCCTGTCGCCGCGGCCCGAGCGCCCCAGCCACCGGGCGATGGTCCACATGCTGGCCAACGGCTACGACATCACCCCGGTCAACCCGCGCTGCGCGCAGGCGCTCGGCATCCCGTGCGTCCCGACGCTGGAGGCCGCCGCCGAGCTCGGCCCGCTGGAGATCGTGAACATCTTCCGCCGCCCCGAGGACGTGCCGCCGGTGGTCGACGCGGCGATCGCGCTGGGGGCCAAGGTCGTCTGGATGCAGCTCGGCATCTCCGAGCCGGAGTCGGCCGCCCGCGCCCGGGCCGCCGGGCTCGAGGTGGTGGAGAACCGCTGCATCAAGATGGAGCACTGCCGCTTCTTCGGCGGGCTCAACGTGGTCGGGCTGTCGACCGGGGTGATCGGCGCGCGCCGGATGGACGGGTTCCGGCCGTGAGCGACGCCCACGAGTTCGGCTTCGACACGCGCGCGCTGCACGCCGGCCAGCGCGTCGACCCGGAGACCGGGTCGCGGGCGGTGCCGATCCACCAGACCGCGGCCTACGTCTTCGAGGACGCCGACCACGCGGCCGACCTCTTCGACCTCAACCGCTTCGGCAACATCTACACGCGGCTGATGAACCCGACGACCGCGGTCTTCGAGGAGCGGATGGCGAGCCTCGAGGGCGGCGTGGGCGCCCTGGCCGCGGCGAGCGGGCTGGCCGCCCAGATGGTCGCCATCACGACGCTCCTCGAGGCCGGCGACCACCTGGTCGCCTCGCGCCACCTCTACGGCGGCAGCCACAACCAGCTCGCGATCACGCTGCGCCGCTTCGGCATCGAGACGACCTTCGTCGACCCGGCCGACATGGCGGCCTGGCGCGCCGCGCTGCGGCCGGCGCACCCGCCTGCTCTACGGCGAGACCATCGGCAACCCGCGCCTCGACGTGCTCGACATCGCCGCGGTGGCGGCGATCGCCGGCGAGGCCGGCGTCCCCCTGCTGGTGGACAGCACCTTCGCCACCCCCTACCTCTGCCGCCCGATCGAGCACGGCGCCCACCTGGTCTGCCACTCGGCCACCAAGTGGATCTGCGGCCACGGCACCTCGATCGGGGGCGTCCTGATCGACGCCGGCACCTTCCCCTGGGGGGACGGCCTCTTCCCCGGGCTCGTGGAGCCGAGCCCCGGCTACCGCGGCATGAGCTACGCCGAGACCTTCGGGAACTTCGCCTTCATCATGAAGGCGCGCGTCGAGACGATGCGCGACCTGGGCCCGGTGCTGTCGCCCTTCAACGCCTTCCTGCTGCTGCAGGGCCTCGAGACGCTCTCGCTGCGGATGGACCGCCACGTCGAGAACGCCCTGGCGGTGGCGCGGTTCCTCGCAGGAGCACCCGGGCGTCGACCTGGGTCGGCTACCCCGGCCTGCCGGACAGCCCCGAGCGCGAGCGGGTGGCCGACCTACCTGCCCCGCGGCGCCGGCGCGGTGGTCACCTTCGGGGTCCGCGGCGGCCGCGAGGCCGGGCGGCGCCTGATCGAGGCCTGCGAGCTCTGCTCCCACCTCGCCAACGTCGGCGACGCCAAGACGCTCATCATCCACCCGGCCTCGACCACCCACCGGCGGCTCGACGACGAGGGCCTCGCGGCGGCGGGCGTGGGCGACGACATGGTGCGCGTCTCGGTCGGCCTCGAGACGATCGACGACATCATCTGGGACCTCGACCGGGCGATCCGGGCCGCCATCGCCTGAGCGCGCCCGGTGCGGCTACTCGAACCCGCTCCAGCTCCAGCTGGCCCCCGCGATGGCGAGCGCCGCCGCGATCAGCGGGATCAGCACGGGCTGGTGGAGCAGGTAGATCGGCAGCGAGTGGCGGCCGGGCGCGCCCGAGCGACGCGCCGCGCGCGGCTCGGGCACGCGCCGGGTCCACGGGCCGCGGCGCCCCCGGGGTAGAGCGCGAGCCCGAGCGGCGAGGCCGATCAGCATCGGCGCCGAGCCAGGGCATGACCGGGTACCAGTCCGCCGGGCGTGACCCGCCGATCGGGACCCCGACCAGGTAGCAGGCCCGGCACGTCCGAGGGGGGCAGATGCTGGAGGTAGGCGCCGGCCACGATCACCGCGACGCCCAGCGGCACGTTCCACCAGCGCAGGCGCAGGAGGAAGGGCCCGACGAGCATCCCGACCGCGATGCAGTGCAGCACCCCGAAGCGGATCCACTGGTCGCCGAGGGCGATCCAGGTGGCGACGCTCACCAGCGCGGCGGCGGCGGCGACCTGCAGCGCGCGGCGCAGGTGGCGGCGGTAGAGCGCGTACCCGCGCAGCCCCGCGGCGCGCCCGCGCCCGTTCGAGATGGCCAGGCTCACCCCGACGACGACGAGGAAGCGTCGACCCGCAGGCCACCTGGAGGGCGCGCCAGCCGGGGTCGAAGGGGTCGACGCCGAGATCGGGGCGCCAGCTGGCGACACGTCATAGGCGCCGTGGTAGGCCACCATCATCGCGATGGCCGAGGGTCCGGAGCGCGTCGACCTCCCACAGCCGGCCCGCCGTCGCGCGCGGTCACGCCGGCACGTCGTCCAGCAGCGCGCGGAGCGGCCCGAGCAGCGCCGGCTCGGCCGCCACCAGCCCGGCGGAGGCGTGCTCCTCGACCGCCCCTCCCGCCTCGCGCACCAGCAGCTCGCCCGCCGCCCGGTCCCAGGGGTTGAGGCCGCGACTCGAAGTAGCCGTCGAGGCGCCCGGCGGCGACCCAGGCCAGGTCGAGCGCGGCCGAGCCGAAGCGGCGCACGTCGCGGACCGCGGGCAGCACGCCGCGCCAGGCGCTCGCGCCTGGCGCGCCCGCTCCTCGGCGCGGTAGCTGAAGCCGGTGCCGATGAGCGCCTCGGCCAGAGGCGGCGCCGGTGCGCACCGCGATCGGGACGTCGCCGAGGCGCGCGCCGGCGCCGCGGGCCGCGCTGGAAGGTCTCGCCGCGGCAGGGGTCGTGCACCACCCCGACGAGCGCGCCCTCGGCGTCGCGCGCCGCGATGCTGACGCTCCACTGGGGGATCCCCCAGAGGTAGTTGATGGTGCCGTCGAGCGGATCCACCAGCCAGCGTGATGCCCGAGCCGCCCGATCGCCGCCGCCGCCCTCCTCGGCCACGATCGCGTCGTCGGGGCGCGCGGCGCGGATCATCCCCACCACCAGCGCCTCGGCGTCGCGGTCGGCTGTCGCTCACCAGGTCGGTGCGGCTGCTCTTGGACGCGAGGCCGCTCGCCGGCCCGCCGACGCGCTCCAGCAGCAGGTCGCCCGCCGCGCGCGCGGCGGCGAGGGCGAGGTCGAGGAGCTCGTCGCTCACGCGAGGTGGGCCGGCGATCGCGGGCACGACGACCTCCGGGCGCTCGAGGTGCGGGAAGTGGCCGGCGTCGGCCACCGCGCAGGAGCCGCGCCCGCGGGCAGGCGCGGACGCCAGCCAGGCGCGCGCCGCCGGGCGGGGTGAGCCGGTCGCGCGTCGCCCGCCACCACCAGCGGTCGGCGCGCGAGCCGCGCGGCCAGCGGCCGGAGCGTCGAGCGCCGAGCCCGCTCGCGGCCCAGTCGGCCATGGTGCGCAGGTCGGCGCCGAGGAGCCGGTCGGCCGCGACTGCCCAGCAGCGCCGCCAGCTCGGGTCGCCCGCCAGCCGGGCACGGGTCGGCCACCACGCTGAGGAAGGCGTCGCGGCGGCGCTCGGGGTCGCGGCGGATGCGGCGCGATGGCCGGCGCGCGCCAGCGGGCGGCCCGACCAGCGGCAGCTGGAGCACGTCGGAGACGCCCGCGCGGCGGGAACCGTCGCCGACGCGGGGCAGCACCCAGGGCGCGATCAGGACCATCGCCGGGATCGCGGTCGGGCGTGCTGGCCGGCGAGCGAGCATCGCGACCTGGGTCCCCAGCGAGTGCGCCACCAGGCGCGACCGGCGCGAGCTCGGCGACCAGCGGCGCGAGCGCCCGCGCCAGGGCCTCCGGCGTCGGTGCGCCCGCCGCGCAGCGGGGGCGTGTCGCCGAAGCCCGGCAGGTCGACCGCGACCACGCGCAGCCCCGCGCGCGGCCAGCGCGGCGGGCAGCGGACCCCACCCCTCCTTGAAGCCGTTCAGGCCGTGGACGAGGAGCACCGGCGGGCCCGCGCCCCATCTCGATCGTCGCGACCATGGCACGCCGGGACGATACGCGGTCGGGTGGGTTACCCTTGGCGCGTGTCGAACGAGCTCGAACTCGTCGCTCCGCGCGGCTACTGCGCCGGCGTTGACCGCGCCATCGAGACCGTCGAGCGGGTGCTCGAGGAGCTCGGCGCGCCGGTCTACGTGCGCGGGGAGATCGTCCACAACACCCACGTCGTGGCCTCGCTGGCGGCCAAGGGCGCGGTGTTCGTCGACAGCGAGAGCGACGTGCCCCACGGCGAGACGATCATCCTCTCGGCCCACGGCGTCTCGCCCGAGGTGCGCCGGGTCTGCGCCGAGCGCGGCCTGCGCGTGATCGACGCCACCTGCCCGCTGGTCTCCAAGGTCCACGCCGAGGTGCGCCGCTTCGCGCGACGGGGCGCGACCGTGCTGCTGGTGGGCCACGCGGACCACGACGAGGTGATCGGGACCCGCGGCGAGGCGCCCGAGGCGGTGATCCTGATCGAGACCGTCGGCCGACGCCGAGACCGTCGAGGTGCCCGGACCCCGAGAACGTGGCCCTCACCACCCAGACGACCCTGTCGATCGACGACACGACCGCGATCGTGGACGTGCTCAAGCGCCGCTTCCCCGCGCTCGCGCGGCCCCAAGTCCAGCGACATCTGCTACGCCACCCAGAACCGCCAGGACGCCGTGCGCGAGGTCGTGCAGCGAGGGCGCCGACCTGGTGCTGGTGGTCGGCTCGCGCAACTCCTCCAACTCGAACCGGATGGTCGAGGTGGCCCGCGACGACGGGCGCCGAGTCGCACCTGATCGACAACGTCGGCGAGCTCGACCCGGCCTGGCTCGAGGGCAAGACGCCGCATCGCGCTCACCGCCGGCGCGTCGGCGCCCGAGGTGCTCGTCCAGGAGGTCGCCGACGGCGATCGCCGCGCGCCGGCTACGCCCGCGGCGGCGAGGAGAACCCGTCCGCCGAGGGCGTCTTCTTCGCACCTTCCGCGCGAGGTGCGCGCGCCGCGCGATAGGCCGCGGCGGCGTTGCAGCCGCTCAGGCGGCGTTGCGGACGCGCCGATGGAGGTCTGAAGCCACCCCGCCGCGCCACCAGAGTGCGCGAGGCCCCCATGAGCTCCTCCGCCCCCGCCATCGCGGTGCGCCCTCGCGGGCGCTCGCCTGCTCGCCTGCCTCGCCGGCCCCGCGCCGCGCCGCGGCCGCGCCGTCGATCGCGGGCACGAGGGCCGAGATCGCCGACCTCGGGCGCCAGGTGGCCGAGCTCGACGTGCGCGTCGGGCGGGCCGCCGAGGCCCACAACCAGGCGATCGACCGCCTGGAGGCGCGCCCAGCGACGCCCTCGCGGCGACCCGGGGCGAGCTGAGCGGGCGCGCGGCGCGACCTGGAGGCCTCGCGCGCGGCGCCTCTCCGGACCGGCTGGTGGCCCTCTACGTCGACCGGACGCCGACCGTTCGTGGAGCTGCTGCTCACCACCGGCAGCCTCACCGCGGCCCAGCAGGCCGGCGAGCTGCTCGACCAGGTGGCGCGCAGCGACGCCGGCGTCGTGAGCGGACCGTGCGCGAGCGGCGCGCGCGCCTCGAGGGGCTGGTCGCGCAGCCAGGCCGAGGCCGAGGCCGAGCGCCGGCGCGAGCTGGCGTCCTCGCCAGGAGCGGCGCGCCGAGCTCGACGGCCCTGGTCGACCGAGCGCCGGGCGCTGCTCGCCGACGCCGAGGCCGAGCTGACGCGCCTGGTGAAGGAGGACCGCGAGCGCCGCGCGCGCCTGGCGGCCCTCGCCGAAGGCGCGCGCAGAACGCCGCTCACCTCGGTCCCGATCGCCGGCAGACCGCGCTCGGCGGGCGCACTGCCGGCCGGCGACTACCTCTTCCCGGTCGCGGGCGGCGCGACCTTCACCGACGACTGGCTCTTCGCGCGCCCGGGCGGGCGCGTCCACCAGGGCATCGACCTCTTCGCCACCAGGGGCACGCCGGTCGTGGCGGTGGCCGACGGGTCGCTCTTCCGGGTGGGCTACAACGGCCTGGGCGGCTGGCGCCTGTGGGTGCGCGACCGGCGCGGGCAACGAGCTTCTACTACGCGCACCTGTCGGCCTACGCGCCCGCGCGCCGTGCGAGGGCGCGAGCGTCACGCGCGGCACCGTGATCGGCTACGTCGGCGACACCGGCGACGCGCGCGGGCACGTCGCCCCACCTGCACTTCGAGATCCACCCGGGCGGGGGCGGACCGGTGCCGCCCTACCCGATCGTCACGGGCTGGCCGCGGGCGGCGTGATGACCGTCGGGCCCGTCGACGCGGAAGCCGGGCGGCAGCGCGGCCGCGAGCTCCGCGGCGTCCAGGGCGCGCGCGCGGGTCGATCTCCAGATCGACCGGCTCCCCGTCCGGGCCCGCGCGGCACGTCGACGCCGGCGCGCCTCGAGCCAGCGCGCGTAGAGCCGGTTGAGGTCGCGGCGGGCCGTCGCGGGCGAGTCGGCGCCCTCGGCGTTCTTGATCGGCGAGAACTCGTCCTCGCGCGCCGCCTCGACGGTCACGGTCCGGTCGGCGGACGGGCAGCGCGTCGAAGAGGAAGGTCTCGAACTTGACGGCGTTCGGCGCGTCGGGCTCCACCCGGCCGGCCGTCGGTCGTCGACGTAGGGCACCTTCTTGCAGCGCGCGGTGGTACGGCAGCTGCAGGCCGCCCTCGGTGAGGCGCGCGGGCGAAGTCGACCTCGATGCAGTGGACGGCGATCGAGCCGGCCCAGTAGACGAGCTCGCCGTCCGCGTCGCGCTCCTGGGCGAGCTCGTCGGGCAGGTCGCTGTACTCGACGACCGCCGGTGCGCCCGTCGACCCGGGCGATCACGCCCATCTTCTCCTCGGGGCCGATCTTGCGGACCACGACCGACGCCATGTCGGCGCCGGCCAGGACGTGGTGGCCGAGCACCTCGGGTCGGCAGACCCGCACGAGCGGGTTGTCCACCTGGAACGTGAAGATCGTGCGGACGCCCGCCGCGGCCATCTCGTCGAGCGCGCCCGAGGCCCGCAGCGCCGAGAGCAGGCCGCCGTGGCCGTCGGGCGAGAGGGCGAGGTGGTCGGGCGCGTCGAGCAGGATCGCGCCCGGTGCTCGCGGTCGACCGCGGGCAGCGTCCCCTGGACCACCAGGCGCACCGAGTCGGGGTCGAGCCCGAACCAGTCCGTCGGCCGCGAAGGCCGCCCGGGTGGCGTCGTCGTTCTGGGGCGAGGTGAGGACGTACCAGGGCAGCGCGGCGCCGTAGCGCGCGCGCAGCGCCGCGATCTTGGCCGCGTGGTGGGCGAACAGGGTCCGCCCGGAGATCGGGGCGAACGGGTAGAGCCCCTTCGGGCCCGTCGAAGCCGAGGCGCGTGCCCTGGCCGCCGGCCAGCAGCACGGCGGCGACCGCCGCCCTCGGCGCAGGAGCGCCTCGCCGGCGTCGCGGGCGCGCGCGCTCGCGGTCGCGGTCGGCGTCGGTCGCGCGGCAGCGGGATCAGGCTGCTCGGGGTCCGGCGGGCGCGATCGCGCCCCGAGCACGGCCGGGCCGCGCTCGCCGAGCAGGCCCGCCACCAGCCGCCCGACAGGTCGAGGTCGAGCGCCTCGATCTCGGCGCGCGAGCCGCGCCCGCGCTCGTCGCCGGCGAGGCGCTCGAGGGCCGTCGGCCAGGTGCCCCTGGCCGGCGGCCTCGAGGCGCTCGCGTCGACGCTCATGCGCCGCGGGCGCAGCGCCACCTTGGTGACGCCCTCGGCGCGCTCGGCCATCAGGCGGTAGCCCTCGGCGGCCTCGTCCAGCGGCGAGCGTGTGCGAGAGCATCGGCGCCGGGTCGAGCGCGCCGGCCTCCACCAGGGCGAGCAGCTCGGGCAGGTAGCGCTTGCCCGGCACCAGGCCGCCGGTGACCGAGATGTTGCGCAGGAACTGGTCGAACCAGTTGACGACCGGCGTCTTGCCCATGAAGTGGTCCATGCCCAGGCAGGCGATGGTGCCGCCGGGGCGCACGCGTCGCGTGGGCGGTCGCCATCGACTCCGGGCCCGGAGATCGTGTCGACCACCACGTGGGCGCCCTCGCCCGCCGGTGTGCTCCATCACCGAGCTGCTTGATCTCGTCGTCGTCGCGCGAGTCGACCGTCAGGGTCGCGCCGAGCGCGGCGGCGCCGTCGCGAGGCGGCCCTCGTGGTGGCCGAGGCAGACGATGCGCTCGGCGCCCTTGGCCGTCGCGCCGTGCACCGACGGCCAGGCCCGACGGCGCCGTCGCCGATCACGACGACCGACTGGCCCGGCGCGGCGCCGGCCGAGGTCAGCCCGTGCCAGCCGGTGGACATCATGTCCACCAGCGGCAGGAGGCGTGGCCTCGCGCTCGCGGCCCGACGAGCGACTCGGGCATCGGGTGCAGCGTGGTGTCGGCGAGCGGCACGCGCACGAACTCGGACTGGCCGCCCTGCACCGCGCCGCCGTGCTGCCAGGTGCGCGGCGCCCAGCCGAAGAGCGACCAGCGCACGCACGAGGACGGCGAGCCCCTCGCGGCACCAGGTGCACTCGCCGCAGGCCACCGAGCAGGACGACAGCACGCGGTCGCCCGACGCCGGGACGCGCACACCCGCGCCGACCGCCTCGACCGTCCCGATGAACTCGTGCCCGAGGCGCGAGCCGGGCGGGAAGCCGAAGGCCTCGCCCGCGTTGTAGATGTGGAGGTCCGAGCCGCAGATGCCGGCCAGGGTCACGCGCACGATCGCGTCGGTCGGGCTGCTCGATCGTCGGCGTCCGGGACGTCCTCCACCCGGACGTCCTGCGTGCCCTGGAAGGTGAGACCCCTCATGCCGCCCCCGTGTCGCGGTCGCCGGACCCTAGGATACGCCCGCCCGGCGCACCCGCCGCGCTACGATCCGCCGCCATGGAGGCCGCCCCGCACGCCACGCTCGGCAGCGCTTCGCGCCGACCCCGGGCGCGCCCGGGTGGCCGGGGTCGAGACCGAGCTCGGCGAGGGGATGCGCTGCGAGACCACGGCGCGCGGCCACGAGGTGGCCGCCGACGAGCCGCGCTCGCTCGGCGGCACCGACCGGCCCAGAGCCCGGTCGAGCTGCTGCTCACCAGCCTCGCGACCTGCCAGGCCGTCACCTACCGCCTCTGGGCCGCCGAGCTCGGCGTCGCCCTCGCGCGCGTGGCGGTCGAGGTGGAGGGCGACTCGACCTGCGCGGCTTCCTCGGCATGGCCGAGGTGCCGGCGGGCTACGAGCGGCTGCGGATCCGG
This sequence comes from uncultured Thermoleophilia bacterium, assembly GCA_963784365.1. GTDB lineage: Bacteria > Actinomycetota > Thermoleophilia > Miltoncostaeales > Miltoncostaeaceae > Miltoncostaea. The sequence goes on from CAWAQS010000006.1 coordinate 103,074, forward strand.
GTGACGCTCGAGGGACCCGAGGGGCCCGAGCGCTACGCGAGCTCGCCGCGGCGGTTGACCGCCACTGCCCGGTCTTCGACGTGCTCGCGCGGCCGGTGCCGATCGAGCGGGAGCTCCGCCTTCCCTAGCCCTCTCGAGGCTCCAGCAGCCCGGCCCGCTCGAACGCGGCGCGGGGCTCCATCACGAGGCCCACGAAGAAGGGGCCGAACTCGCCGTAGCGGGCGGTGACCTCGTCGAAGCGCATCTCGTAGACGATCTCCTTGACGTCGCCGGGTCGTCGGCGAGCAGCGTCACGCCCCACTCCCAGTCGTCCAGGCCGGTCGCGCCGGTGATCAGCTGCAGCACGCGGCCCGCGTAGCGGCGACCCACGCGGGCGTGGCCCTGCATCAGCTCGCGGCGATCGTCGAAGGGCAGCGAGTACCAGTTGGCACCCTCGACCCGGCGCTTGGACATCGGGTAGAAGGCGATCATCGCCCGCTCGGGGAGGCGGGGGTGCAGCCGCGCGTCGAGGTAGGCCTCCATGCGCGTCCGCCAGTCGGCGAGCGCGGCCTCGACGTCGCCCTCGCCGGCGGCCTCGAGGCGCGCCCGCTCCTCGCTCCTCGGTGCTCGTGTACTCGCTCGAGCTCCGTCAGCGACACGAACGAGTAGGCCACCTCGAAGGGCCCCGCCAGGACGCGCTTGGTGAGCGCGTCGAGCGCGTCGAGGTCGGGGCCGAGCGCCATCAGGCCCGACGTCGGCGCCGCCGCCGAGGACCGAGAAGGCGATCACCTGCTGGGGCTCGGTCGCGGCGAAGCGGGCGATCTCCTCCAGCACCTCGCCGGCGCCGGGCGCGTCGCGATCGGCGCGCAGCAGGAGGTGGACGACCCCCCAGCCCTCCGATGGGCGGACCTCGCCCACGCCCTAGCCCGGCGAACCGGTAGAGCGTGCCGCCGGCGATCAGGTACAGATCGCCTCCGAGGCCCTCGCCGAAGCTGGTGACGTTGTTGACGGAGACGCCCAGGCGGCCGGTCTCCTCGCGGACCCCGCCGGGGCTCGGGCCCGGCGCGCATGCTCCACACCCGCCCGGTGCAGAAGTCGGCGTAGACGTAGCGGCCCGCGCAGCGACGGCGCCCGCGTCCCGCGGTAGACGTAGCCGCCCGTCACCGAGCAGCCGTCGGCGTGGCGTGTACTCGGCCACCGGCGGGACCGGCGTCGAGCCGCGCCTGCACGCCGCCGAAGCGGCGGGTGCCCTCGAACGCGTTCCAGCCGAAGTTGGCGCCGCGGGCGCGCGCCGCGAGGCCCGGTAGTCGACCTCCTCGACCTCGTTCTGGCCGACGTCGCCGATCCAGAGGTCGCCGGTGGCCCGGTCGAAGGAGAAGCGCCACGGGTTGCGCAGCCCGTACGAGTAGATCTCGCGGCCGGCCGCCGCCGCCCGCGAACGGGTTGTCGGCCGGGATCCCGTAGGGCAGCGATCCGGTGCGCGTGTTGACGTCGATGCGCAGGATCTTGCCCAGCAGGGTGTTGACGTTCTGGCCGTTGCCCTGCGGGTCGCCGCCGCTGCCGCCGTCGCCGAGGCCGACGTAGAGCCGCCCGTCCGGTCCGAACGCGAGCTGCCCGCCGTTGTGGTTGGCGTAGGGCTGGTCGATGGCCAGCAGCCGCCGCGCGCTCTTCGGGTTGGCGCGGTTGACGCCGGCCCGGCGGTACTCGACCACGCGGGTGTCCCCGGCGCGGTTGGTGTAGTCCACGTAGAAGCGCCCGTTGGTCGCGTACTCGGGGTGGAACGCGAGGCCCAGGAGCCCCTGCTCGCCGCCGGAGCTGATGAGCGAGGAGACGTCGAGGAACGGCGTCTTGCAGGAGGCGCCCGTTCTGCTGGATCAGGATCTTCCCGCTCTGCTGGACGATGTAGAGGCGGTTGCGCTGGCCCGGCGCGGACGTCACGAAGAGGGCGTCGCCGAGGCCGCCGCGGACCCGCGCCAGCCGCAGGCCGGAGGTCTGGGTGGCCTGCGGCGGCGGCGGCCGGTGGTGCCGGTCCCCGGTCGCGGTCGCCGCATCGGACGCCGCCGCCGGAGGCGCCGCAGCCCACGAGCGGAAGCGGCCGCCACGGCGAGCAGGGCGATCAGAGGTCGGAGGCGCGACGGCACGCCGGGCACGCTAGCGAACGCCCGCGTGGGCGACGACCACCCGCGGTGCGACCGACCCGCGGACGACGATCAGGCGGTGACGGGCTCGATCGCCGGCTGGACGGCCCGGCTGACCGTGACCGGCAGAAGGCGCACGAAGGCGTTGAGCTCCGCGGCGGGCGCACCCTCCGCGAGCCCCTTCACGAGACGCTCGAGTACGGCCTCTTCGCGGGGGCCCAGCTCGGCCACCACGGGTGCGAGAGCGTCGGTCAGTCGCTGCGCCACAGCGGGGTCGAGGATCTTGAACGACTCGAGCAGCTGCGCAGGAATTTCATCGGCCATAAGAGGCATTATCGCACAAGAAACGGCCGTCGTGCCGTTGCAGGCCACGAAAGACCGGAAGGGAACCGCCGCGCGGCCGCCAAGACAGGCCACCCACGAAGGGAGGCCGCGGTGGACTGGTGGATGGTCGGACTGGCGCTTGCAGCACTCGTCGCCGTGGCGGCGTGGGACGTCGGGCGCGCCGGACCGCGCCGCGCCGTCGGCCCTGCTCGCCCTGCGGGCCCTCGGGGGCCTGGGATTGACCGCGATGGCCGCCCTGTCGCTGAGCGTCGGCGCCCGCGAGGCCGCCCTCGTCGCCGCCGTGGCGGCGGCGCCCCTGCTGGTGGGCCTGATGCGGGGCGCCCGGCCGGCGGCCGAGCGTCCCGGAGACCGTTCCCGCCGCCGCACAGCGCGGCGCACGCGCCCGCGCCCGTCGCCCTCGACGAGGAGCGGCGAGCCGCCTGATCAGGCCCCGGTGACGGGGCGACGGCCGGTGCCCCCTCGCTGCGGCCGCAACAGCCATCGCTCGATGCGGTCGAGCACCGGCTGATGCTGCAGCGAGGGGATGCGCCACCCGATCTCGGCCGTGCGATCCAGCGCGACGGCGATCAGCGCGATCGCCTCGTGGGTGTCCACCGGGACGCTGGGCAGCCCCACCTGCTCCATCGGCGCGAAGAGCTCGCGGCGCAGCCGCGGCTCGACCATGTCGGGCAGGAAGAAGGCGTCCTTGACGCCGCCGCCGAGCTCGTCGAGGTCGACCAGCACGACGAGGGGTGACAGGCGCCCCCGCTCCTTGGCGATCGTGATCACCACCTGCTGCTGGTCGGGCGCGTCGAGGGGCGAGGTCGCCCACGCGGCGACCGGCCGGGCCCCGAGCAGGCCGGCGACGGCCGGGCGGCTCGGCCGGTCGCCGCGGCCCGCGAGGCCGTCCCGCACGGAGCGGCCGAGCGAGGGCTCGACGATGGTCGCGAGGGCCAGGCACGCGTCGCGGCCGCCCTCCTCGACCTCGGCCACGGCGGCCAGGAAGCCGCCGATCTCCTCGGGCGGCACGCTCTCGATGATGCCCTCGGCCATCGCCTCGACCAGATAGGAGCGGTCGAGCCCCGTGAGGGCCCGGACCACCCGCTCGATGCCGTCGCGCTCGGGCTCGATGTCGCCGTCCTCGTCCTCGAGGGTGGCGCGCAGGCGCAGGAACGCCGCCTGGGCGTCGAGGTCCCCGGCGAAGTCCTCCAGGCACTCGGCCACCTCGGCCCGCTCGGGGGCCGTGGAGTACGCGAGCCCCGACTCGGCCCAGCGGCGCGCGCTGACCGGGTCCCCGGAGCGGTAGGCGATCAGCGCCGCCTCGTACCAGTCCTCCGGGTCGTGGCCGGGGAAGGCCGCCCGCAGCCGGTCGAGGGCCCGCTCGCCGTCGCCCGCGCGGGCGAGGATGCGCGCCAGCCGGCGCCGCGCGGCGGGGACCCGCTCGGGCACGGCGCGCTCCAGGAGCGCCACCAGCCGGTCCTGCACCTCCGCCGCCTCGGCCGTGCGCTCGGACACCATCAGCGCCGCCACCTCGGCCTCGAGCGCGTCGATCTCCTCCTCGGTCAGGTGGTCCCAGGAGGTCTCGCGGGCCCCGACCCAGCCGAGGTGGACCTCGAAGCCGGCCTCGGCGATCACCTCCGACAGCGGCCGGCCGGGCGCGCGCATCAGGCTCGGGTCGGCGGCCGCGAGCGAGGTGACCAGCGTTCCGAGGTGTGCGATCGGCGGCGCGAAGCGCGGGCCGCCGGCGCTGGGCGAGCTGATCGACCACCGCGCGGATGAGCGCGCGCTCGTCGCCGGGGCGGCGGGCCGGGGCGTCGATGCGCTCCAGGCGCACCCGGCGCGCGGCCGCGTCCTCCACGCGGACGGCGACGCGGTCGCCCGGCGCGAGGCCGTCGGGCAGGGCGAGCCGGGGGCCGAGGCCGATCAGCGCGAGCGGAGCCAGGTCGGGCTCGACGTCGACGCGCCCGGCGGCGACCTCGCCGTCGCCGACCACCGTCGTGAGCGACCAGGCCGGTGAGCGCCTGGGCCGCGCTGGCGAAGCGCCCATCGACCAGCTGGAGCACCCGCGGGTCGCCGCGGAGGGCGCGCCGCACGGCGGCGGCGGGGTTGCGCGCGCGGGTGGCGCCGGCGCGGGCCAGGGCGGCGCCGAGGTCGTCGGCCGCACGAGGTCCCGCGGCGAGCAGATCGACGGCCGAGTCGGCGATGCGCCCCATGGTGTGAGGATAGCGGGGGGTCCGGTCGCGGCCGGAGGGGCGCGCTGGCATCATCGGCGTGTGCCGCGATCCGCCCGCATGCGCCGGACCGCGCCGTGACCGGTCTCGCCGCCCTCGTTCCCGCGGCCTCGGTCCTGGACTCGATCAACCAGTTCGCCGAGGACGCCGCCGCCTACGGCTACTGGGCGATCATGCTGATCGTCGCCGGGGACGGGGTGTTCCCGATCCTCCCCGGGGAGACGGCGATCGTCGCCGCGGCGGTGCTCGCCGCCAACGGGAGCCTCAGCCTCTGGCTGGTGATCCTGGCGGGGGCCGTCGGGCGCCGTCGTCGGCGACAGCGCCGCCTACTGGATCGGCCGCACCGGGCACGGCCCGATCCGGCGGACGGTGAGCCGCTTCGCCGGCGCCGAGCGCCTCGCGGCGGCGGAGCGCATGGTGCAGCGCCAGGGCCCGGCGCTCGTCTTCGTCGGCCGCTTCCTGCCGGGCATCCGCATCGCGATCAACCTCTCGTGCGGCGCCGGCCACATGTCGTTCCCGCGCTTCCTCACCTTCGACGTGCTCGGCGGCCTCGCCTGGGCCACCCAGGCCGCCCTGCTCGGCTACTTCGCCGGCAAGGCGTTCGCCGACCAGCTCTGGGTCGCGTTCGTGGTCGCGTTCGCGGTCACCGCGCTCGTCGGCGGGTTCGTCGCCCTCAAGGAGCGCAAGCGGATGCAGCGCGAGCGCATCGAAACCCCGGGTTCCGGTCCGGAATCCGGGGATCCGACCCCGCCGGAGGCATGAGGGCCCATGAGGGCCCTGTGAGTTTTTTGTTGAACAGCCCCCCACGACCTGAAGCTTTCGTCAGGTTTCAGGGGCAGATGGCCGAGAATGGGGTTGCGGGCCTCTAAGAGCCTCCCCACAATCCGAAACATGCTGGATCCCCTGGAGATCGGTGGCACTCATCCCGCAAAACGCAAGCGAGCGGGTCGCACAACCGCCCAGCGGGACGCCTGAGGTGGCCACCGCGCCCGTCGCCGCGGCCGGCCCGAACATGTCGTTCGGCGCGCGCCAGGCCACGCGAACGGGTGACTCCCCGCTCCTGTCCGTCTCGGCCGCCGCGCGGCTGCTGGGCGTGAGCTCGTCGTCGCTGCGCGCGTGGGCCGCCGCGGGGCGCGTGCCCGCACGTCCGCACCCCCGGCGGGCACCGCCGCTTCGAGCTCGACGAGCTGGTCCGCTGGCTGGCCGAGCGCGGCGGCGCGCCGCCCGCCCCCCAGAGCCGGCTCCAGGAGCTGGTGCCGACGCGGCTCGAGGCGATGCCGGAGACCGCCGAGGCCCTGGCCGCCGCGGCCGACGACGTTCTCGAGGCGTTCGAGGACGAGTTCGCGCGCACCCGGGGGCCGGGCGCGCTGCGACCGTCGTCCGCGCGCCAGACGCGCGTGCTGACCGCCCTCGACGTCGCTGGCCGAGGCCCTCGCCTCGGGCGATCTGTCCGGGTGCTACCGCGACGCCGAGTGGGAGGGCTTCCGCAACGGCGCCTCCGGACAGCCCGGCGACGCGCCGGTCACCGAGGCCCTGGCGCTGCGCCGGGCGGTGGACCGCGTGCTCGGCCCCGCGCTCGCCGACCGCACGACGGACCGGCGCGCCGTGGAGCGCGCGCTCGACCGGATGGCCGTGCGGGTGGCCGCGGGATACGCCGACGGGGTGCGCTGCCGGCTGCGGTCGACGCTCGAGTGATGGGCGCCTGAGACGGCCGTGTCACGCATCAGCCCGCGCGCGCGGCGCTCGGAGGGCCCGTGGCTCTCCGTGTCGGCCGCGGCGCGCGCCCTGGGGGTGAGCCCCAGCACCCTGCGGCTCTGGGCCAGCGAGGGGCGCGTGCCCCACGTGCGCACCGCGGGCGGCCACCGCCGCTTCGACCCCGAGGCCCTGCGCCAGTGGCTCGCGCGCCAGCCGGCGCGCGCCACCCGCACGCCCCGCCAGGGCATCGTGCGGATCCCGGTGGAGCCGGAGCTCGCGGAGGCGCTGCGCGCGCGCGTCGACCGGGTGTCCGAGGCCGTCGAGACCCTGGTCGAGGGGCCGGCCGAGGCCGCCTACCGGCGCCTGCCCCCGATGGAGCGCCGCAACGTGGTCGGCGCCTGGGTCGAGGCCCTCGCCGACGCGTTCGAGACCGGAAGCCTCGCGGACGCCCTGGAGCGCTCGGAGACCTACGGCCGCGGCCACGGCCTGGCCGGCTCGTCCGCCGAGGTGACCCTGGGCGGGAGCCTCGCGCTGGAGCGCGGCGATCGATCAGGCGCTCGCCGCGCCGCCCGCTCCGGTCACCGAGTCGCAGCGGCGCGAGGTGGTCGCCGCCATGAGCCAGCTCACCGTGCGCGTGGCCACCGCCTGGGCCGCGGCCGTCGCCGGCCGCGGCGGGCGCCCGCCGGGCTGAGCCTCACGCCGCCGGGACGGGGATCGTCACCCGCTCGATGACCCCGCCGCGGGGCGTGACCGCGCGCACCGCGATCGACCGCTCGCCGGCCGTCACGATCAGGAAGTGGAACGCGAAGGCGCAGGCGCGCAGGCCGGGCGTGGGCCGCACGCACGGGTAGAGGGTGTCGCCGCCGCCGCTGGTGGTGATGTAGGTGACGCCGTCGCGCACGATGCGCTCGTACATGTGGTTGTGGCCCTGCAGCACCAGCGCCACGCGGCCGTCGCGGAAGATCGGCGCCCAGAGGCGCTGCTGCTCGGGCGACGCGCCGTGGATGCCCGACGTGTAGACCGGCTGGTGGAGCGCCACGATGCGCACCCGCTCGCGGCGAGCGCGACAGCTCCCGGCGCAGGAAGGCGAGCTGCGACGCGTCGGCCGGCGTGTTGGCGTCGAGCACGATGAACCGCGCCGGCCCGGCGGAGAAGGCGTAGTAGCGCCCGGGCGCCCCGAGCACGGTGGCGGTCGACGGACCGCGGACGTCGTGGTTGCCCCAGGCCGCGCGCCACGGGATGCGCAGCGCGCGCAGGCAGCGCTCGGGGCGCCAGTAGTTGGCCGGCGTCGCGACGCCGTCGGGGCGGTAGAAGTTGTCGCCGGTGGTGAGGACGAAGGCGAAGCGCGCGCCGGCGGGCCTCGCCGCACATCCGCCGGGTGACGGCGGCCTGGTCCCGCGATCCGGTGCCCCAGTCGCCCTTCACCGCGAAGTGGACGCTGCGCGCGGGCGCCGGCGCGGGGTCGGCCGGCGACGACCCCGCGCCGATCGCGAGCGCCCCCGCGAGCAGCGCGATCGCGGGGAGGCGGGCCCTCACCCGCCCCCGGCGGCGTCCCCGGAGGACTCGATGCGCGAGCGCAGCTCGTCGGCGCGCCGGCGCAGGCGCTCGCGGGCCGCGTCGAGCGCCGCCTGCGGGTCGTCGGCCGGGCCGTCCGGCATCGCGACCGGCAGCTCGGGGGGCGCGGCGGGCGGCTCCGCGGTGGCGGCCTGCCCCCGCCGGCGGGTGGCGACCGCGAGGCCCGCTCCGGCGCCCACGGCGCCGAGCGCCGAGGCGGCCCACATGCTCCATCTGCGCATCCTCATCACCTCGCCTGGGGGTTCCTGAGCCATCCTAGTCGCCCCATCCGCCGCTGCTATACTCACGCGCCTGCCGGGGCCCGGTCGCCCTGGAATGCCCGCATGTCGCAACCTCCGGAGGTCTGGAATCACCCCCTACGAGATCATGATCATCCTCAATCCCGACGCGGATGAGGAACAGCAGCAGGAGATCCTCGAGCGGGTCCAGCAGCTCATCACCGATGGCGGCGGGACGGTCGAGCACGTCAACGACTGGGGACGCAAGAAGATCACGTTCCCGATGGAGAAGCACGCCGACGGGCGCTACGTGATCATCACGTGCACCGGCGAGCCGACCTCGCTCCCCGAGATCGAGCGGATCCTCTCGATCAACAAGGGCGTCGTGCTCCGCGCGCTCTTCATCCGGCTCAACAGCGTCGAGTTCGAGCGGGCCAAGACCACCGGCGCACCGCCGCCGGTCGACGCCCACCCCGAGGGCGAGCGCCCTCAGCGCGGCGGCCGCCCCGGCGGCGGACGCGGCGGCGGCGGGCGGCGGCCCCGCTAGATGCCGGCCGATCTCAACCGCGTGACCCTGGTGGGTCGCCTGACGCGCGATCCGGAGCTGCGCCACACCGGTGGCGGGGATGCGATCTGCTCGATCCGGCTGGCCGTCTCCTCGCGTGCGCGCGATGAGGGGGGCAACTGGGGCGACCGCTCCAACTACTTCGACGTGACCGTCTTCGGCCGCCAGGCCGAGACCGCCTCCACCTACCTGGCCAAGGGCCGGCGGATCGGCGTCGACGGCCGCCTTTCCTGGCGCGAGTGGCAGACCCAGGACGGCTCCAAGCGCCAGGCGGTCGAGGTGATCGCCAACGACCTCTTCTTCCTGGACAGCCGGGGCGAGGGCGGCGGCGGATCCGGGTGGCGGCGGTGGCGACTACCAGCAGGGCGCCGGGTGGAGCCCCGCGCCGGCGGGCGGCGGAGACCTCCCGGTGGACCGCAGCGACATGGCGGCCCCGAAGCCGGCCGCCGATGACGACGACATCCCCTTCTAGGACAGGCGAGACGACATGCAGGCGATTCTTCTGACTGAGGTCGAGGGGCTCGGCGAGGCCGGGTCCGTCGTGACGGTCGCGCGCGGCTACATGCGCAACTACCTCCTGCCCCGCGGCATCGCCGAGGTCGCGACCCCGGCCCGGATCGCCGAGGTCCAGCGCCGCGAGGAGCAGCGTCGCGTCGCGGAGGTCCGCGCCGAGGCCCAGTCCAAGGAGCTCGCCGACCTGCTCGGACGCACCATCCTCACGCTGAAGGCCAAGGCCGGCGACGACGGCCGCCTGTTCGGCTCGATCACGTCCGCCGACGTGGCCACGGCCATCGAGGAGGCGCGCGGCGTCCGCGTCGATCGCCGCCACATCACGGTCGAGCCGCCCATCCGCGCACTCGGCACCTACTCCGTGCCGGTGGAACTCGCCCCGGGTCTGACGACCGAGGTGAAGACCATCGTCAGCCCGCTGCTCGACTGAGCACCTCCCGCCCCGCGGGGCAGAGGAACCCGGTGGCAACAGAGAGCGTCCCACCGCCACAGAACGCCGAGGCGGAGGCCATGCTGCTGGCCAGCCTCATGGAGGTCGGCGCGTACGTGGCCGAGGCCCAGGGGATGCTCGACGCGGACGACTTCTACCGCGAGGGGCACCGGGCGGTCTACCGCGCGATCCAGGACCTCTTCCACGTCGGTGAGCCGGTCGAGCCGATCACCGTGATCGAGCAGCTCACCAAGAACGGCGAGCTGGACGACGCGGGCGGGCGGGTGGCCGTGCTCGACCTGATGGAGACGCCGTTCATCGCGGCGAGCTACCGGACCTACGCCGAGATCGTCCGCGACGCCGCCACGCAGCGGCGCCTGCTGCGGGTGGGCCAGGAGATCGAGCGGATGATCGTCCAGCGCGAGGGCGAGACGACGGCGATGCTGCAGGACGCCGAGACCCTCGTCTACGAGCTGTCGCAGAAGGGCGTGCGCGGCGACTTCACGCGGGTCGACAAGCTGGTCATCAAGGGCCTCGAGCGCCTCACCGCGGCCGAGGAGGGCGACGGGCTGGTCGGCGTGCCGACCGGGTTCACCGACCTCGACGGCGTCGTCGGCGGCCTCCAGCCCGGGAACATGATCGTGGTCGCCGCCCGGCCGAGCATGGGCAAGACCGCCCTCGCCCTGGGCATCGCCGAGCACGCGGCCCTCAACCAGAACCTGGCCGTCGCCGTGTTCAGCCTGGAGATGAGCGGCGACGAGCTGATCCAGCGCATGCTCTCGTCGACCGCCGTCGTGGACGCCGGCCGCATCCGCGCCGGCAAGCTGGCGCCGGAGGACTGGTCGCGCATCGGCCGCGCCGCGGACCGCCTCTCGGCGGCGCGCCTCTACATCGACGACTCCGAGGGCGTGACCGTCGGCGAGATGCGCACCAAGCTGCGCCGCCTGAAGAGCCGCGACGGGCTCGACCTGCTGGTGGTCGACTACATCCAGCTGATGGAGGGCAACCGCGGCCGCAAGGACGAGAACCGGGTCCAGGAGATCTCGAGCATCTCGCGCAACCTGAAGATGCTCGCGCGCGACCTCGAGGTGCCGATCATCTGCGTCTCGCAGCTCAACCGCTCGCCCGACGCCCGCAACGACAAGCGCCCGATGCTCTCCGACCTGCGCGAGTCCGGCGCGATCGAGCAGGACGCGGACCTGGTGCTGATGATCTACCGCGACGACTACTACAACCCGGACACCTCGGAGGACAAGGGCCTCGCGGAGGTGCTGGTGGCGAAGAACCGCCACGGTCCCACCAACCGGGTCAAGCTCGCCTTCCGGGGCAGCTACGCCAAGTTCGACAATCTCGACAGGGACCACTGATGCCCGCGACCGTGGTGATCGGCGCCCAATGGGGCGACGAGGGCAAGGGCAAGGTCGTCGACCTCCTGGCCGAGCGCAGCGACATGGTCGCCCGCTACCAGGGCGGCAACAACGCCGGCCACACGATCGTGGCGGGCGACGAGGTCTACAAGCTGCACCTGGTGCCCTCGGGGATCCTCTACCCGGGCACGGTCTGCGTGATCGGCAACGGGACCGTCGTCGACCCCGGCGCGCTCTGCGAGGAGATCGACGGCCTCGAGAAGCGCGGCGTGTCGCTGGAGATGCTGCGCATCAGCGGCAACGCGCACCTGATCATGCCGTACCACGTGATGCTGGACGGGGCGTCCGAGATGCGCCTCGGCAAGTTCTCGATCGGCACCACCCGCCGCGGCATCGGCCCCTGCTACGAGGACAAGGCCGCCCGCGTCGGCATCCGCGCGCAGGACCTGCTCGACCCCAAGATCCTCCTGCGCAAGCTGGAGGTGGCCCTCGAGCACAAGAACGAGATCCTGGAGAAGGTCTACGGCATGCCGCGGCTCGAGGCCGAGGCGGTCGCGGCCGACCTGCTGGACCACGCCGACCGGCTGCGCCCCTTCATCGCCGACACGGCGCTCCTGATCGACGAGGCGCTCCGGGGCGGGCAGCGGGTGCTGTTCGAGGGCGCCCAGGGGACGATGCTGGACATCGACCACGGCACGTATCCCTTCGTCACCTCGTCCAACCCCATCGCCGGCGCGGCGTGCACCGGCACGGGCATCGGCCCCACCCGCATCGACAGCGTCCTCGGCGTGACCAAGGCCTACGTGACGCGCGTGGGCGAGGGCCCGTTCCCCAGCGAGCTCGCCGACGCCGACGGGCAGCGGATGCTGGAGCGCGGCAACGAGTTCGGCACCACCACCGGCCGCCAGCGCCGCTGCGGCTGGCTGGACCTCGTGGCCCTGCGCTACGCCGCGCGCCTGTCCGGCATGACCCAGCTGGCGCTCACCAAGCTCGACGTGCTCTCGGGCTTCCCCGAGGTCAAGCTCTGCGTGGCCTACCGCGATCGCGACGGCGGGCGAGCTGACCGACTTCCCGTACCACCAGACCGTCTTCCACGGCTGCCGGCCGGTCTACGAGTCGATGCCCGGATGGGATGAGGACCTCTCCGAGTGCCGCACCCTGGCCGACCTGCCGCCGCGGGCGCGCGAGTACGTCGACGCCATCGCCGACGCCGTGGAGGTGCCGATCACGCTGATCGGGACCGGGCAGGGGCGCCACCAGGTGATCGACCAGGTCGAGACCTGAGAAGAGGGTCCCGGGGGGGTTGTGCCCCCGGCCGAGGGAGACATAGCGTGAGCGTGAGACCGGATCATCCACAGGGGGGATGACCGTGGCCCGCGCTCGATCCCGCGAGAGCAGAGCCGACCGCGTCGGCGCGGTGCTCCTCGCCGGGGTGGGGACGCTCCTCGCGGCGGCGGCGCCGGCCCACGCGGGCGACGGCACCTTCCGACTGACACCGCCGCTGAGCGTCGGCGCCAGCCCCGCCTCGGTCGCGGTGGCCGACCTCAACGGTGACGGCAGGCAGGACCTGGTCACGGCGAACCGTGGCGCGAACTCGGTGACGGCCCTGCTCGGGGACGGGGCGGCGGCTTCGGGTTCTCCGGCGGGGGCGCGGTCGGGGCGAGCCCCGCGGCCGTGGGGGTGGGGGACTTCAACGGTGACGGCAGCCAGGACGTCGCGACCGCCAACGAGGGCGGGATCTCGGTCTCCGTACTGCTCGGCAACGGCGCGGGCGGCTTCGGGCCCGCGACGTCCGTCGGCGTCACCATCGGAAGCCCCGTCTCCGTGGCGGTGGGGGACGTCAACCGCGACGGCAACCAGGATCTGGTCTCCGCGAACAAGGGCGGCAACACGATCGCCGTGTTGCTCGGCAACGGCGCCGGGGGCTTCGCCCTCGCCGCCGCGCCCGGGGTCGGCGCAAGCCCGACGTCGGTGGCGCTGGCCGACGTGAACGGTGACGGCATCCCGGACGCCGTCACCGCCAACCAAGGGGCGGACGCGGTCTCCGTCCTACTGGGCGACGGGACCGGCGGCTTCGGCGCGCCGATCCTCATCAGGGCCAACGCTCCCAATGTCCCCGCGGTGGCGGTGGCCGATCTCAACGGCGACGGCAACCAGGACCTCGCCTTCACGGACCCGGGGAGGAGCACCGTTTCGGTGCTGCTCGGCAACGGCCTCGGCTCCTTCGGCGCGCCGACCCCCGTCTCCGTGGGCCAGAGCCCCTCCTCGGTGGCGCCGGCCGACCTCGACGGCGACGGCAATCAGGACCTGGTGACCGGGAACGGGGTGGGGAGCTTCTTCTCGTTCATGCGCGGTGACGGGTCCGGTCTCGTCGGCCCGGTCGGCACCGGCGTTCCCGCCGGGACGGCGGCCTCGGTGGCCGTGGGCGACTTCAACCAGGACGGCAACCAGGACCTCGCCACGTCGGACGGAGCCCTCTTCTCGGTCTCGGTGTTCCTCGCCAACGGCGGCCCCGTCAACACCGGCAACCTGCTCGTCGATCCCGACGCCGAAGGCCCGGGGGCGGCGGGCAACTCCTCGGTGGCTCCGGCCTTCGCGGGGTGGACGCGCACCCTGGGCACGCCGACCTTCGTCCGCTATCTGGCCCCCGGGTTCCCCACCCTGATCGACGCCGGCCGCTGGAACGGGGGCACCAACCTCTTCGCCGGGGGCGTCAGCTCCAGCTCCGTCGCCGAGCAGACGGTCGCCGTCGCCAACCGGGCGGCCGAGATCGACGCCGGCCGCCTCGGCGCGACCCTGTCGGGATTGCTCGGCGGATCCGGGACGGAGGATGACGGCGTCCGCGTGACCGCGACCTTCCTGCCGGCCACGGGCGCGCCACTCGGGAGGCCCCTCACGATCGGCCCGGTGACGGCCGCCGAGCGGAAGAACCAGTCGGTGCTCCTGCGCCGGCAGGCCGTCGGGGCGCTCCCCCGCGGCACCCGCAGGATCAAGGTCACGATGACGATGACCCGGGCCGCGGGCCCCTACAACAACGCGCTCGCGGACAACCTCGGGCTGCGTCTCGCGACGATCACCCCCTCGGCCGGGTCGCGGCCCCGGTGCCGGGGAAAGCGCGCGACGATCGTCGCCACGAGGGCGCTCACGCGGGGCACGGCTCGGGCCGACGTGATCGTCGGGCGCCCCGGCCGCGACGTCATCCGCGCCGGCGGCGGGAATGACCTGGTCTGCGGCGGCGGCGGGCCGGATCGCATCGACGGCGGGCCCGGCGCCGACACCCTGCTCGGCCAGGGGGGCGCGGACAGGCTCTCGGGCGGCCCCGGGAAGGACCTCCTCCTCGGCGGAGCCGGACGGGACCTGCTGATCGGGGGAGCCGGCCCGGACCTGCTGCGCGGAGGCGCCGGCCTCGATCGGCTCCGGGGCGGGCCGGGCCGGAACCGCCAGGTGCAGTGACCCACGGGCGCGACTAGGCCGCGGGCGGGTCCTCCGGGGCGGGCGCGGGGGTGGTGGGGACCTCGGGGGCGGGCGCGGGCTCGACCACCGGGGGCGGCTCGGGCGCGGGCGGCGGATCGACCACCGGGGGCGGATCGACGACCGGGGGCGGCTCGGGCGCGGGCTTCGGGTCAACCGGCGGCTCCGGGGTCGGCGGCGGCTCGGGCGTGGGGTCGGGCGGGGTGACGACCGGGGGCGTCCCGCAGCGGCGCTTGCGCCACTTCGACTTCTTCGACGGGTGGGCCTTCGTGGCCGACGCCGCCACCACGGCCGCGGGCGGCGGCGCGACGACCGCGGCGGCCGCCGGGTCCGGCGCGGGCGACGGCGCGTCGGCGGCCTGAGCGCCGCCCACCCACACGCCCCCGAGCGCCGCGAGCGCGACCGCGCCGATGGCGGCGCGGCGGCGCGTCTGACGCAATGCGTGGTGGACCGTGCGGGTCAGCGTGGGCCTTCCGGGAGGACGCGAGAACCCGCTTATAGCGCAGCCCATCGGGGGGGAGGTGGGCGCGGGCGCCGAAACCTCAGGAAAGCTGATGGTGGCCTGCCGAAATCGGCGAAGACTCCCCGAACGGGCCGGGACGAACGAGGGGGCTCGCGCGAACGCGCGCGCTCCTCAGACCCCGGGAGGCGGCTCCGGCGGCACCTCGCGCACGCCGCCGTCGAGCAGGTCGACGATCGCGCCGCGGACCCGGTCGCGGTGCGGCAGGAACTCCGTCACCTGGACGTGGCGGATGGCGCCGCGGACGCTCTCCTCGAGGTCGGGGAAGCCGCCCGCGCGCCAGTCCGGGCGCTCGCCGGTGTCGCGCTCGATCTGGTCCGCGAAGGCGTCCTCGTCGAAGCCGTGGAGGGCGCAGCCGGTGTGCTGCACGATCAGCACCTCGCGCGTCCCCAGCATCCGCTGCGAGAGCGCCAGCGACCGCAGGGCGCCCTTGTCCACCCGGCCCCCCGAGTTGCGGATGATGTGCGCGTCGCCGGGCTCGAGCCCGAACAGGCCGATCGGGTCGAGGCGGGCGTCCATGCAGATGACGATCGCCAGGCCGAGGCGCGGGGGCGCCGGGCGCGTCGTGGGCGGCATGTCGCGCGCCCGCGCGAGCAGTTCGTCCACCGTCCCGCCGGTGACGTTCCGGTTGTCGCGCGGCGCGGTCAGGTGGAGACCAGGATCGCGATGGCGAGGACCCAGATCCCGACGATCGTGATCGCCGCCGGCCAGCCGCCGGACAGGGCGATCGCGACGATCACCGTCCCGAGGACGGCGCCGCCGATCACGATCCACAGCGGCCAGCGGACGTCGTCCCGCTCACGCGGGCGGTCGAAGTTCGTCACCGGCGCCTCGCGGGGCGTGAGCGCGGTGCCGCCGCCGGTCGCCTCGATGTAGGAGTCGAGCGCGCGCATCACCTCGGCGGCCGCGCGCTCCGCGTCCGGGGCGGCGGCCAGCTCCGCGAGGGCCTCCTCGAGGACGGCGCGGTGCGCCTCGCGATCGGCGCGGGATTGATGCGACGGTGGTGGGGTCATCGAGGCCCGATGGTAGAGAGTCGCCGCGGACGCGACCAGCGGGTGTGACGGCGCGTCGGACGTCGCGGCGATGTGCGAGAGTGACGTGGTGAGTCGCACGGTGCTGGTCGTCGGAGGCGGAGGGCGCGAGCACGCCCTGGTGAGGGCGATCGCCCGCTCGCCCGAGAGGCCCCGGATCCTGTGTGCCGGCGGTAATGCCGGGATCGCCGCCGACGCCGAGATCATCCCCGTGCACCTGGACGACGTGGGCGGTGTCGTGGCCCTGTCGGGCGTGTTCGGAGTCGACCTCGCCGTGGTCGGTCCGGAGGCCCCGCTGGTGGCCGGGCTGTGCGACGGCCTGCGCGCCGCGGGCATCCGCGCCTTCGGCCCGTCGGCCGCCGCCGCGCGCCTCGAGGGGAGCAAGGCCTTCTCGAAGGAGGTCATGGCCGCCGCCGGCGTGCCCACCGCCCGCGCGATCACCGTGACCGACGTCGAGGCCGGCATGGCGGCGGTGGCCGAGCTGGGCCTGCCGGTGGCCGTGAAGGCCGACGGCCTGGCGGCGGGCAAGGGCGTCATGGTCGTCGCCACCGAGGGGGACGCGCGCGAGGCCCTCCAGACCTGCCTGGTCGATGCCGCCTTCGGCGAGGCCGGCCGGGTCGTGATCGTCGAGGAGGGCATGACCGGCCCCGAGGTGTCGCTGCTGGCCATCACCGACGGCCGCGCCGTCGCGCGCTTCCCCGCCGCGCGCGACTACAAGCCCATCGGCGAGGGCAACACCGGCCCCAACACCGGCGGGATGGGCTCGGTGTCGCCCGTGCCCGACATACCGGACGACCTCGCCGACCGGCTGGTCGACAGCGTCCACCGGCCGGTGATCGCCGAGATGGAGCGCCGCGGGACGCCCTTCACGGGGGTTCTCTACGCCGGCCTGATGATGACCCCCGACGGCCCGCGGGTGCTGGAGTTCAACACGCGCTTCGGCGACCCCGAGACCCAGGCCCTCCTCCCCCGCCTGGAGGACGACGCGCTGGCGCTGCTGACCACGGCCGCCGACGGCGACCTGGCCGACGGCCCGGTGCGCGTCAACGACGGGGCCGCCGTCGCCGTGGTGCTGGCCGCGCACGGCTACCCGGCCAACCCGCGCTCCGGCGACGTGATCGAGGGGCTCGACGCGGCCGCGGCGACGGGCGCCGAGGTCTACCACGCCGGAACGGCGCCCGGGAGGGACGGCACCATCGTCACCGCCGGGGGGCGGGTGCTGGCCGTGAGCGCGCGCGGCGACAGCGTCGCGGACGCGCGCGGGCGCGCCTACGCGGCGGCCGAGCTGATCCATTTCGACGGCCGCCAGATGCGGGGCGACATCGCCTCGGGCATGGAGACGGAAGGCGGCACCGGATGATCCCTCGCTACTCGCGGGCGGCGATGAACGCGCTCTGGACCGAGCAGGCCAAGCTCGAGCGCTGGCTCGAGGTGGAGCTGGCCGTCTGCCGCGCCTGGGCCGGCAGGGGCGTGATCCCGGCCGAGGACCTGGCCGAGATCGAGGCCAAGGCGGCCTTCACGGTGGAGCGCACCCTGGAGCTGGAGAAGACCACCAACCACGACGTGGTCGCGTTCCTCACCGACGTCAACGAGCACATCGGCCCCGCGTCGCGCTGGGTCCACTACGGGATGACCTCGTCCGACGTCCTGGACACCGGGCTCGCCCTGGCCATCGCCCGCTCCGGCGCGCTGCTGCTGGCCGAGCAGGCGGCGCTCACGACCACCCTGCGCGACATGGCGCTGCGCCACGCGGACACCCTCTGCGTGGGGCGCACCCACGGCATCCACGCCGAGCCCACCACCTTCGGCCTCAAGCTGGCCGGCCACGCGCTGGAGAGCCGGCGCAACGAGGAGCGCCTGGCCGCGGCCATCGCGGGCGCATCGGTGGGCAAGCTCTCGGGCGCCGTCGGCACGTACGCGATGCTCGACCCCGAGATCGAGCGCGAGGTCCTGGCCGAGCTGGGCATCGACGGCGAGCCCGTGGCCACCCAGGTGGTCGCCCGCGACCGCCACGCCCAGCTGGTGTGCACGATGGCCGTCGCCGCCAGCTCGCTCGACCGGCTGGCCACCGAGCTCCGCCACCTGCAGCGCACCGAGCTGCGCGAGGCCGAGGAGGCCTTCACGGTGGGCCAGAAGGGCAGCTCCGCGATGCCCCACAAGCGCAACCCGATCACGGCCGAGCGCATCTCCGGCATCGCCCGCGTGGTCCGCGGCCACGCGGTGGCGGCCCTCGAGGACGTCGCGCTGTGGCACGAGCGCGACATCTCCCACTCCTCGGTGGAGCGGATCATCCTGCCGGACGCCTTCCTCGCGCTGGACTACATGCTGGCCCGCACGCGGTCGCTGGTGGAGGGGCTGGTGGTGCGCCCCGACCGGATGCTCGCGGTGCTCGAGTCCTCGCACGGGCTGGTGTTCTCGCAGCGCGTCCTGCTCGGGCTGGTCGAGCGCGGGCTGACCCGCGAGGAGGCCTACGGGCTGGTGCAGCGCAACGCCATGCGCGCCTGGGACGAGGCCCGGCCGCTGGGCGAGCTGCTGGCCGAGGACGCCGACGTGGCGGCCGTGCTGCCCGCCGCCGAGCTCCAGGCCCTGCTCGACCCGACCTGGTACACCCGCCACGTCCCCGAGGTGCTGGAGAGGGTGGCCGCCCTGTGATCGACGCGAGCGCGGTCGCCGGGTACCCGCTCATCCTCGAGGGCAAGGTGCGCCAGGTGCGCGAGGTGGACGCGGAGCGCCTGCTGATCGTGGCGACGGACCGCATCTCCGCCTACGACTGGATCATGCCGACGCCGATCCCGGACAAGGGGCGGATCCTCACGGCCCTGTCGGCGTTCTGGTTCGCGCGCACGGCCGACATCGTCCCCAACCACCTGATCGAGCTGGTGGGCGAGCGGGCCATGCTGGTGCGCCGCCTGCGGATGCTGCCGGTGGAGTGCGTCGCCCGCGGCTACCTGGTGGGCTCGGGCTGGAGGGACTACCAGGAGACCGGCGCGGTCTGCGGCCACCGCCTGCCCGCGGGCCTGCGCCAGGCCGACCCCCTGCCCGAGCCGATCTTCACCCCGGCGACCAAGGCGACCGAGGGCCACGACCTCAACATCACCCGCGACGAGGCCGCCGAGATGGTCGGCCCCGAGGTCCTGGCCGAGGCCGAGCGGATCACGCTGGCGCTCTACCGCCACGCGGCCGACCGCTGCGCGCGGGCCGGGCTGATCCTGGCGGACACCAAGTTCGAGCTGGGCACGGACCGCGACGGCGCGCTGGTGCTCGGCGACGAGGCGGTGACGCCCGATTCGTCGCGCCTGTGGCCCGCGGATCGCTGGGCGCCGGGGCAGAGCCCGCCGTCGTTCGATAAGCAGTACCTGCGCGATTGGCTCGACGAGATCGGCTGGGACCATTCCTCGCCGCCTCCCGAGCTCCCCGCGGAGGTCGTCGAGGGGACCCGGGCCCGCTACATCGAGGCGCACCAGCGCATCACGGAGGTGGACGAGTGACGCAGGTGATCGTGACGGTGATGCCCAAGCAGGGCGTCCTCGACCCGCAGGGCCAGGCCGTGGCCGGCGCCCTGTCGCAGCTCGGCTTCGGCGGCGTCGGCGAGGTGCGCATCGGCAAGCGCATCGAGCTCGCCATCGAGGGCGACGACCCGACCGGCCAGGCCGAGGCGATGTGCGAGAAGCTGCTCGCCAACGCCCTCATCGAGGAGTACCGCGTGGAGGTCGCCGGGTGAGCGTCGTGGCCGTGGTCCGCTTTCCCGGCTCCCTCGATCACGACAGCGCGCGGCGGGCGATGGAGGGCCTCGGGGCCGCGACGGCCGAGGCCTGGCACGCCGACCCGGAGCTGCCCGCGGACACGACCGCCGTGCTGCTCCCCGGCGGCTTCTCGTACGGCGACCACCTGCGCTGCGGCGCCATCGCCAGCCGCGCGCCGATCATGGCCGCGGTGCGCCGGCACGCCGAGGCGCGGCGGGCCGGGTGGTGGGCATCTGCAACGGCTTCCAGGTGCTCTGCGAGGCCGGGCTGCTGCCCGGCGCGCTGCGGCGCAACGCGACGCTCTCCTTCGTCTGCCGCCAGATGGAGCTGGAGGTGTCCGACCCCGACACGCCCTGGACCTCGGGGCGGCCGGCCGGGTCGCTCTTCTCGATCCCGGTCAAGAACAACGAGGGCGCCTGGTACGGCGACCCGGCGACGGCGCGCGTGGTGCTGCGCTACCGGGAGGACCTGCTGGGCTCGACCGACCGGGTGGCGGGCGTCACCAACGCGGCGGGCAACGTCATGGGCCTGATGCCCCACCCGGAGGAGGCCTGCGATCCGCTGCTCGGATCGACCGACGGCCGCCTCGTGCTGGGCGGCCTGGTCGCGGTGGCGGCATGAGCACCACCGAGATCCCCCGCCACCGCCAGCTGGGCCTGACCGACGAGGAGGCCGCCCGCATCCCCGAGCTCCTGGGGCGCGCGCCGAGCGATCCCGAGCTGGTCATGTTCAGCCTGATGTGGAGCGAGCACTGCTCGTACAAGCACAGCCGCCCCCTGCTCGGCGGCTTCCCCACGACCGGCGCGCGGGTGCTCCAGGGTCCCGGCGAGAACGCCGGCGTGGTGGACGTGGGCGACGGCATCGCGGTGGCCCTCAAGATCGAGAGCCACAACCACCCCTCGGCGGTCGAGCCCTTCGAGGGCGCGGCGACCGGCGTGGGCGGCATCGTGCGCGACATCATCGCGATGGGCGCGCGGCCGATCGCCCTGCTCGACTCGCTGCGCTTCGGCGAGCTGACCAGCCCGCGCAGCCGCCACCTCTTCACCCGCTCCGTCGCGGGCATCGGCCACTACGGCAACTGCATCGGCGTGCCGACGGTCGGCGGCGAGGTCTCCTTCGACGACCGCTACGAGGAGTCGTGCCTGGTCAACGCCATGTGCGTGGGCGTGCTGGGCCCCGGCGGGATCCTGCGCGCCGCGGCGGCGGGGGCCGGCAACGCGCTGGTGCTGATCGGCAACCGCACCGGCCGCGACGGCATCGGCGGGGCCAGCGTGCTGGCGTCGGCCGAGCTGGACGAGGACGAGGACAAGCGCCCCTCGGTGCAGGTGAGCGACCCCTTCACCGAGCGCAAGCTGATGGACTGCTGCCTGGCCCTCGCGGCCGACGGCGCCTTCGTGGCCCTGCAGGACCTGGGCGCGGCGGGGCTCACCAGCGCGGCGAGCGAGATGGCCGCCAAGGGCCGCGTGGGCCTCGACATCGACCTGGACCGGGTCCCCCTGCGCGAGGCGCTCGCCCCCGCCGAGATCCTGGTCTCCGAGAGCCAGGAGCGGATGCTGGCGGTGGTGACGCCGGAGCGCCTCGACGAGGTGATCGCGGTCTGCCGCCGCTGGGACCTCGACGCCACGGCCATCGGCGCGGTGACCGAGGGCGAGAACCTGGTGGCCCGCTCCGGCGGCGAGGTCGTGGTGGACCTCCCGGCGCGGCTGCTGGCCGACGAGGCGCCGACCTACGAGGTGCCGCGCACCCCCGCGCCCCCCTCGCCGCCCCTCGACCGGGCGACCATCCCCGAGCCCGCCGACCTCGCGGCCGCGTGGCGCGACCTCCTGGCCCACCCCAACGTCGCGAGCCGGCGCTGGATCTACGAGCGCTACGACCACCTGGTGGGCGCCAACACCATCCGGCGGCCGGGCGGCGACGCCGCGGTGGTGCGCCTGCCCGGATCCGAGCGGGCGATCGCGCTCACAACCGACTGCGCGGAGCGCCACTGCGAGATCGACCCGCGCGACGGCGGGCGGGCCTCGGTGCTCGAGGCGGCGCGCAACCTGGCGTGCGTCGGCGCGCGGCCGGTGGCGGCGACGGACTGCCTCAATTTCCCCAATCCGGAGAAGGGCTCGACCGGCTGGCGGCTGGCCGAGGCGATCGCCGGGATGTCGGACGCCCTGACAGCCCTCGGCGTGCCGGTCGTTTCCGGCAACGTCTCCCTCTACAATGAGTCGGCGACGCGCTCGATCCTTCCGACACCGGTGGTGGGCATGATGGGCTTGCTGGAGCGCGCCGACAGGAGCGTCGGACACGCCTTCTCCCAGGACGGCGACATCGTGCTGCTGGTCGGTGACGACGGGGTGCTCGACGCGAGCGAGTACGCCGCCCGGCCCGGGGGCGCGCTGCCCGACATCGATGTCAGTCGCGAGGTGGCCGGGATCGAGCTGGTGCTGACCGCGGCGGAGGAGGGCATCCTGACGAGCGCTCACGACGTGTCCGGCGGCGGCCTGGCGGTCGCCCTGACCGAGAGCGCGATCGCCGGGGGACGCGGCGCGGCGGTGCGGCTGGAGCCGGGCGCGCGCGACGACGAGGTGCTCTTCGGCGAGGGTGGCGGCCGGATGGTCCTGACCGTCGCGGACGAGGATGCCGCCGGCCGGGTCGCGGCCCTGGCCGACGGGTCGGGCGTGCGGGTGCGGCGCCTCGGCGCCGTGGGCGGCGACCGGGTGGTCGTCGCGATCGGGGAACGCGAGGTGTCCCTCGGCATCGAGGACGCCCGCGCGGCCTATGAGCGCGGCCTACCGGAGGCGCTGGCATGAGCCCGATCGACGACGACTCCCCCAAGGAGGAGTGCGGCGTCTTCGGCGTCGCCGCGCCGCCCGGCCGGGACGTCTCCCGGCTGACCTACTACGCGCTGCACGCGCTGCAGCACCGCGGCCAGGAGAGCGCCGGCATCGCCACCCGCGACGACGGCCGGGTGACCGTCCAGCGCGACCTCGGCCTGGTGAGCGCGGTCTTCGACGAGCCCTCCCTCAACAGCCTGACCGGGGACGCCGCGATCGGGCACGTGCGCTACTCGACCACCGGCGCCAACAAGTGGGACAACGCCCAGCCGGTGACCCACACCCGCGGCGAGGACATCGTGGCGCTCGGCCACAACGGCAACCTCACCAACACGGGCGAGCTGCGCGCCGAGATGGAGCTGGCCGGCGTGGACCTGCGGGCCAGCACCGACTCCGAGATCGTGGCCGCGATGATCGCGGCCGAGGACGGCAGCCTCCTCACCGCCGTCTGCGCCGTGATGCCGCGGCTGGTGGGGGCCTACTCGGTCGTCGCGATCACCAGCCGCGAGCTGGTGGCGTTCCGCGACGCGCACGGGGTGCGCCCGCTGGTGCTGGGCCGCCTCGACGAGGGTGGCTGGTGCGTGGCGTCGGAGACCTGCGCGTTCGACCAGATCGGCGCGCGCTATCGAGCGCGACGTCCGCCCGGGCGAGGCGATCCGCGTCACCGCGACCGGCGTCGAGAGCCGCCAGGCCCTGCCCTCGGCCGGCGCCCAGCTCTGCGTCTTCGAGCACATCTACTTCGCCCGGCCGGACAGCCAGATGGACGGCACGACGGTCTGGGAGTCGCGGCGCGCGATGGGCGCCGAGCTCGCCCGCGAAAGCCCGGCCGAGGCCGACCTGGTGGTGGGCCTCCCCGACAGCGGCACCCCCGCGGCGATCGGCTACGCCGGCGAGTCGGGCATCCCCTACGCCGAGGCGGTGGTGCGCAACCGCTACGTGGGCCGGAGCTTCATCCAGCCCGACCAGGCGCTGCGCCAGCACGGCATCCGCCTCAAGTTCAACCCGCTGCCCGCGGTGATCCGCGGCAAGCGCCTCGTCGTGGTGGACGACTCGATCGTGCGCGGCAACACCACGCGCCAGATCGTCGCGATGCTGATGGACGCGGGCGCCACCGAGGTCCACATGCGGGTCTCGAGCCCGCCGATCCTCTGGCCCTGCTTCTACGGGATCGACATGGCCGACCGCTCCGAGCTCGTGGCCGCCAACAACACGGTGGAGGAGATCGCGGCCCTCACCGGAGCCCGCTCCCTGGCCTACCTGTCACGCGAGGGCCTGCAGCGGGCCCTCGGACGGCCCGCCTCCGCCTTCTGCCGCGCCTGCTTCACCGGCGAGTACCCCATCGCGATCCCCGACTCGTCGCTCAAGCTGCGCTTCGAGCCGGGAGCCCGCGAACCCGCTCGTGCGTAGTCCAGGACGGCTCGCAGGGTGAGCGGACGGATCTCCTACCGCGACGCGGGCGTCGACCTGGACGCCGCCCGCCGCCACACCGACACGATCTCGGCCATGGTCGCGGGTGGGCAGACCGGCTTCGCGGCGGCCCACGCCATCCCGCCGGGGATGCGCGAGCCGATGCTGGTGAGCTGCACCGACGGTGTCGGGACCAAGCTCCTCCTGGCCCAGGAGCTGCGCCGCATCGGCGGTCTCGGCCAGGACCTGGTGGCGATGTGCGTCAACGACCTCGCCTGCACCGGCGCGCGGCCGCTGGTGTTCCTGGACTACCTCGCCGTCGGCCGCCTCGACCCGGATGAGGCGGCGGTCCTGGTGCGCTCCATCGCCGACGCCTGCGCGGCCGTCGGCTGCGCGCTGGCCGGCGGCGAGACGGCCGAGATGCCGGGGCTCTACGCGCCGGGCCACTTCGACCTCGCCGGGTTCGCGTGCGGGGTGGTGGAGCGCGCGGAGATGCTCGGGCCGCACCGGGTGCGCGAGGGCGACGCCATCGTGGGGATCCCCTCCTCGGGCTTCCACTCCAACGGCTACTCGCTGGTGCGCGCGCTGGTGGCCGACGGCTCCCTCGTCCTCGATCCCGAGCTGCTGCTCGCCCCCACGCGCCTCTACGTGGCGCGAGGTCGCGGAGCTGGCCGGCGCGGGCGTGGAGATCCACGCGGCGGCCCACATCACCGGCGGGGGGCTGCCCGAGAACCTGCCGCGCGCCCTGCCCGATGGGCTGCGGGCGGTGCTCGACACCGGGGCGTGGGAGCGCGGGCCGGCGTACGACGCCGCTCCTCGCCACCGGCCGCGTCGACGAGGACGAGGCCTGGACCACCTTCAACATGGGCCTGGGGATGTGCCTGATCGTGGCGCCCGGCGACGCTGGACGCGGTGCGGGCGCGGGTGCCCGACGCGCGCCGCGTGGGGCACGTCGCGCCCGGACCGCCCGGAGTGACCCGTGGCTGAGGCGGGGCTGCGGGTGGTGGTGCTGGTGTCGGGCAGCGGATCCAACCTCCAGAGCCTGATCGACACGGTGCACGCGCCCGGCGGCCCCATCGAGGTGGTGCTTGGTGGTGAGCTCGCGCCCGCGATGCCGTTGCGCTGGGGCGGGCCGAGCGCGCGGCGATCCCGACCCGGGTCGTGGGGCTCGACGGGCGCCCGCGCGCGGAGCGCGACGCCGAGCTGGCCGAGGTGGTGGCCGCGGCGCGGCCCGATCTCGTGGTGCTCGCGGGCTGGATGAGCATCCTCAGCGGGGTGTTCCTCGACCGCTTCCCCGACCGCGTGATCAACCTCCACCCGTCGCTGCTCCCGGCCTTTCCGGGGCTGCACGCGATCGAGCAGGCGCTGGCCTGGGGGGTGCGCTACACGGGGGTCACGGTGCACTTCGCCGAGGAGGTCGTGGACGGCGGTCCGGCCATCCTGCAGGAGCCGGTACCGGTGTTATACGGTGACGACGAGGAGGCGCTCACGGCCCGTATCCGCGAGGTCGAGCACCGACTCGTGCCCGAGGCGGTTCGCCTCTTCGCCGCCGGTAGGGTGCGCCGCGACGCGGCCGATCGACGCAAGGTCCAGATCGTCTCCTTGGAGGGTGAGTGAGGGTTTCGCGCGCGCTGGTGTCGGTCTCGGACAAGACCGGGCTCCGAGGAGTTCGCCACGGGCCTGGCCGCCCGGGGCATCACGATCATCTCCACCGGGGGCACGGCCGGACTCGCTGCGCTCCTGGGGCGTCGACGTGATCCCCGTGGACGAGGTCACCGGCCACCCCGAGATCCTCGGCGGCCGGGTCAAGACCCTGCACCCCAAGATCCACGGCGGCATCCTCGGCCGCGCGCGGCCACGAGGGCGACGCCGAGCAGATGCGCGCGTCGGGCATCGAGCCGATCGACCTGGTGGTGGTGAACCTCTACCCCTTCGAGGAGTGGGTCCAGCGCCGGGGCGTCAGCGACGACGAGCTGATCGAGCAGATCGACATCGGCGGCCCCGCGCTGATCCGGGCCGCGGCCAAGAACCACGCGCGCGTCGGGCGTGGTGACCTCGCCGGACCAGTACGCCGAGGTGCTGGACGAGCTGGCCGCGGGCGACGGGGAGATCTCGCCGACCCTGCGGCGGCGCCTCGCCGGGCGCGGCGTTCCAGCGCACGGCCCGCTACGACGCCACGATCGCCAACTGGTTCGCCGAGGGCGAGGGCGAGTTCCCGGATCACATCCTCCTCGGGCTTCGAGAAGCACCTCGAGGTGAGCTACGGCGAGAACCCGCACCAGCGCGGCGCCTACTACGCCGAGCGCGGTGCGCGCACGCACCTGCTCTCGCGCGTGGAGCAGCTCCACGGCAAGCCGCTCTCGTTCAACAACCTCTACGACATGGACGCGGCGCGCGCCCTCCTGGCCGAGTTCGAGCTGCCGGCGTGCGTGATCGTGAAGCACAACAACCCCTGCGGCGTGGCGATCGCCGGCGACGTCGGCTCGGCCTACGTCGCGGCGCGCGACTGCGACCCGGTGTCCGCCTACGGCGGCGTGATCGTGGTCAACCGCCCGGTGGACGGCGAGCTCGGCGAGCTGCTGGCGTGGACCTTCGTCGAGGTGCTGCTGGCGCCCGGCGTACGACGCCGGCGGCGCTCGACGGCCCTGACGCGCAAGCCCAATACGCGGATCATGCTGAGCGGCGAGCGGCGCCGCTCCAACCCGGGCGAGCGCGACCTGCGCCGGGTGCTCGGGCGGCCTGCTGGTGCAGGACCGCGACGCCGAGGCCGAGGACCGCGACCAGATGAAGGTGGTCACCCGGACCGACGCCGAGCGAGGCCGAGTGGGGCGACCTGCTGTTCGCCTGGCGGGTGGCCAAGCACGTGAAGAGCAACGCGATCGTGCTCGCGCGGGACCTGACCACCGTCGGGCATCGGCGCCGGGCAGATGAGCCGCGTTCGACTCGGTGCGCCTCTCGCTGGAGAAGGCCCAGGTGCCGGTCGCCGGCTCGGTGCTCGCCAGCGACGCGTTCTTCCCCTTCGCCGACGGCCCCGAGGCCGCGGTGAAGGCCGGGGTGACCGGCCATCATCCAGCCGGGCGGGTCGATCCGCGACGACGAGGTCTTCGCCGCGTGCGACGCCGCCGGCGTCGCGATGGTCGTCACCGGCCGCCGCCACTTCCGCCACTAGCCGATGCCGCGCTGGCAGCTCACCATCGACGTGGACGCCGCGCCCGAGGAGGTGTGGGCGTTCATCGGCGACCCCACCACGGTCCCGCGGTGGTACCCGAAGTACGTCTCCTGCGAGGTCGACGGCGACACGCGCACCCTGCGCGAGCGCCGAGGGCGCCGTGCTGCGGGAGGCCCTGCTGGAGCGCGACGACGACCCGGCGCTTCTACGCCTACTCGGTCGTCTCGGGGGCGCCGGTCGCCGCCCACCGGGCGAGCTTCGAGGTGGCCGCGCGCGGCGCGGGCAGCACCGTGATCTGGACCACCGACGCCGAGCCGTCGGATCCGGCCGTGGACCTGGCGGCGCGCCTCACCCCCACCCAGACCGACGCCCTGGCCCGGGTGAAGCGGATCGTCGAGGACGGCACGCCCGCCTGACCCCGGACGGTCGCGCCGCGGGCGGCAGGTCCTACGCTGTGGTGGTGCGCACGCTGCTCGCCGCCCTCCTCGCCGCCCTGGCGCTCGCCTCGCCGGCCCTGGCGGCGGCGCCGGACGACCTCTCGGCCGATCCGCTGGACCGGGCGGCCCTGCTGGCGTTCCCCAGCGTCTATCGCGTCGAGGTGACGGTCCACGTGGACGGCCTGCGCACGCGGGGCGGCCCGATGGCGATCCCGCGGGCGGCGCGCGCCTTCCAGGAGGTCGGCACGGCCTTCGCCGCCGCGCCGGGCGGGTGGCTGGTGTCCGCCGCCCACGTGGCCGACCCCGACGCCGAGCGGATCGCCGAGCTCGCCTACCAGAGCAGGGAGCGCGCGGCCGGGCGGCAGGTGACCGACAGCGCGGCCAAGGACTGGGTGGAGCGCGAGCACGCGCGCGCGGTCAACGGCCGCGTGGTCCAGCGGCTGATCTCGCAGGCCGACGCGGGCGGCGGCAACCTGCGCTCCAGCACCTTCATGGCCGTGGACGTCGTGCGCAGCGACACGGCCGACCTGGTGGCCCTGCGCATCGACGCCCCGTCCGCGCCCGCCCTGGCCCTGGACGAGGCGGCGACGATCGGCACCCCCGTCGTGACCGTGGGCTTCGGGCGCGGCTCGTCGCTGGACGGGCCGCCCCGCGGCGACCTGGAGCCCGAGGTGCGCCGCGGGCGCCTGGGACGCACCGGGACCCTCGGAGAGGACGGCCCCGACCGCGAGGCGACGGTCATCACGGTGCCGGTCGAGCCGGGCGACTCCGGCGCCCCGGTGCTCGACGCCGCGGGCCGGGTGCGCGGGGTGGTCATCCTGCGCACCGAGAACGGCGGCGTCGCCGAGCAGGCCACCGAGGTGCGCCACCTGCTGGAGTCGGCCGGCGCGACCCCGGGCGAGGGCCCCGCCGCCGTGGCGTTCCGCGCGGCCATGCAGGACTTCTGGAACTTCGACTTCGCCGGGGCCCAGAAAGGCTTCACCACGACCCTCGCCGCCTTCGGGGGGCACACCCTGGCCGGCGTGGAGCGCCGCCGCGCGGAGGAGCTGGCGGCCGGCGACTACCGCCTCGAGGGGGTCCGCCGCGTGCGCGGCGTCCTCCTCGGGGTCGGGGTCGTGGCGATCGTCGCGGCGCTGATCTGCGCGGTGGCCCTCGCCCGCCTGATGCTGGGGCGCCACGGGGAGGGACGGGTAAGGTAGGGCGCTCCGTCGCGGGAGGGACGATGCGGATCGGAGTACCGGCCGAGGTCAAGGCGGACGAGTACCGGGTGGCGCTCGCGCCGGCCGGCGCCCTCGAGCTGACCCGGCACGGCCACGAGGTCTGGGTCCAGGCGGGGGCGGGCGAGGGCGCCGGCTTCGCGGACGAGGACTACGCCCGCGTCGGGGCGCGGGTCGGCGACGCCCACGCGGCGTGGGGCTGCACGCTGATCCTCAAGGTCAAGGAGCCCCAGCCCTCGGAGTTCGGCTTCCTCCACGACGACCAGGTGCTCTTCACCTACCTGCACCTCGCCGCCAACCCCCGGGTGGCCGACGCGCTCAAGCGCGCCGGCACGACGGCCATCGCCTACGAGACCGTCGAGGACACGGCGGGACGGCTGCCGCTGCTGGCCCCGATGAGCGAGATCGCCGGGCGCCTCGCGGTGCAGTCCGGCGCGCGCTACCTGGAGCGTCCCCTCGGCGGGCGCGGCGTCCTGCTGGGCGGGGTCGCCGGGGTGGCCCCGGGCTCGGTCGTGATCCTGGGGGGCGGCATCGTGGGCACCAACGCCGCGGTGGTGGCGGCGGGGATGCAGGCCCACGTCGCCGTGCTGGACACGAACCTCGACCGGCTCCGCGAGCTGGAGCTGCTGCTGGCCGGCCGCGTGACCCTGCTCCACTCGACCCAGCTCGCCATCGAGGAGCTGCTGCCGAGCGCCGACCTCGTGGTGGGCGCGGTGCTGCTGCCCGGAGCCCGGGCGCCGCGCCTGATCCACCGCGAGGCCCTGGGCATGATGAGACCCGGCGCGGTGGTCGTGGACGTCGCCGTCGATCAGGGTGGATGCATCGAGACCACCCGCCCCACGACCCACTCGGATCCGGTGTACGAGGTCGACGGCGTCCTGCACTACTGCGTGGCCAACATGCCGGGAGCCGTCCCGGTGACGTCCACGCGCGCGCTCTGCAACGCGACGCTGCCGCACGTGATGTGGTTGGCGGACGAGGGCGTCGACGGCGCCCTGCGCGCCCACCCCGGCCTGCAGCCGGGGCTGAACGTGCGCGACGGCCGGGTCGTCAACGCGACGGTGGCGGAGGCTCTGGCGACCTGAGCACGCTGACCCAGCGTCTGCCCCCGCCCGAGCACGGCCTCACCCAGGCGGAGGCGCGTCGCCGCCTCGCGGCGCGGGGCGAGGTCGAGGGCGCCCCGACCAGCCGGTCGTGGTCCAGCATCCTGCGGGCCAACCTGCTGACGGTCTTCAACGTCACGCTGCTCTTCTTCGGCGTCGTCACCCTGATCTTCGGCGACTGGCGCGACGCGGTCTTCCTGGGGATCCTGATCCTCAACGCGGGGATCGGCATCCTGCAGGAGGCGCGCGCCAAGCGGAGCCTGGACCGCCTCGCCGCCCTCGTCGCGCCGCGCGCCACGGTGGTCCGGGACGGCCGCCCGATGGTCGTCGCGATCGCCGAGGTCGTGCCGGACGACCTGGTGACGGTGGGCGCGGGCGACCAGATCGTGGCGGACGGCCGCCTCACGCGCAGCGAGGCCCTCGGCGTCGACGAGTCCTTCCTCACGGGCGAGGCCGAGGCGGTCAGCCGGCGGGTGGGCGACGAGGTGCGGGCGGGCTCGTACGCGGTCGAGGGGTCGGGCGCCTACGTCGCCGAGGCCGTGGGGAGCGACACCTACGCCGAGCGCCTGGTGGGCCAGGCGCGCGAGTTCCGCCACCCGCGCTCGCCGCTCGAGCTGGCGCTCGACCGGCTGATCCTGATCCTCGGGGTGGCGATCGTGCCCCTGGGGATCCTCCTCGGCTGGTCGCTGATCGAGAACGACACGCCCTTCCGCGAGTCGGTCTCGACCGCCGTGGCGGGCGTCGTGACGATCATCCCCGAGGGCCTGGTGCTGCTGGTGGCCGTGACCTTCGCGGTCGCGACCCTGCGCATGGCGCGCCGGGGCGCCCTCAGCCAGCAGCTGAACGCCGTCGAGTCGCTCGCCTCGGTGGACGTCATCTGCCTGGACAAGACCGGGACGCTGACCGAGGAGACCCTGCGGGTGGTCGAGCTGGTGGCCGCCACCGGCGTGGAGGAGGGCGAGTTCTCGACCGTCCTGGGGCGCTTCGCCGCCAGCTCGCCCAGCCGCAACGGCACCCTCGACGCCGTGGCGGCCTTCGTCCCCGGGACGCCCGAGCCGATCGACGAGAACGTCCCCTTCGCCTCGCGCCGCCGCTGGAGCGGCGTGCGGATGGCCGGGCGCACCCACGTCCTCGGCGCGCCCGAGCACTTCGCCCTCGACGAGACGCTCGGCGCGCGCGTGGCCGCCGAGGCGGCGGCCGGCCGGCGGGTGCTGGCGCTCGCGGCGGGCGACGTGCCCCTGACCCTGGCCTCGCCGGACGCCCCGCCGCCCGCGGGGCTCACGCCGCTCGGGCTGGTGGTGCTGGCCGAGGAGCTGCGCCCGGACACCCGCGAGACGATCGCGTTCCTGCTCGACGAGAACGTGGAGATCCGGGTCATCTCGGGCGACGCGCCCACCACCGTGGCCGCGATCGCCGCCGACGCGGGCATCCCGGTGGTGGGCGCCCCGGTGGACGGCCGGGAGCTGCCGCCCGGCGACGCCGAGCTGCGCGAGCTGGTGCGCGCCAGCTCGATCGTCGGGACGCATCTCACCGGACGGCAAGCGGCGCTACGTGGAGGCGCTCGCCGCCGACGGATCGCACGTCGTGATGGTGGGCGACGGCGTCAACGACGTGCCGGCCCTCAAGGCGGCGCGGCTGGCCATCGCGCAGGGCACCGGGTCGCAGATGGCCCGCGGGGTCGCCGACATCGTGCTGGTGAAGGGCGGCTTCGCGTCGATCCCGCCGATGATCCGCGAGGGGCGCAAGGTGCTCCGCAACCTCCAGCGGGTGGCGAAGCTGTTCGTGGCCAAGTCGGTGGTGGCCGCGTTCCTCATCCTGACCGTGGGGCTCTCGTCGGAGAGCTACCCGTTCCTGCCGCGCCACCTCACGCTCGCCTCCGCGATCACGATCGGGATCCCGGCGTTCTTCCTGGCCCTGGCCCCGAGCTCGGGACCGTGGCGCCCCACCCGCTTCCTGCGCGAGCTGGCCAGCTTCTCCATACCGGCCGGCACGGCGACCGGCCTGGGCGTGGTGGCGAGCTTCCTGTTCTCGATCAACCTGCTCGAGATGAACGAGGTGCGCGCCCGGACCGTCGCGACGACGGTCCTCGTGGCGATGGGGCTCTACCTGATCATCGTGCTGGAGTCGTCCAGCGTGGTGCGCAGCTACACCGTCGGCGCCCTCTGCCTGGTGCTGCTCGCGCTCTACCTCGTGGTGCTGTCGCTGCCCGGCTGGCGCGACTTCTTCGAGGTCGCCGCGCCGGACGTCGGGATCATCCTGGTGTCGCTGGCGGGGACTGCCCTGGCGGCGGGAGGTCTTGCGCTGACCGATGAGCGCTTTCTCCCGGCTTTGCCCACGGGCCGAAAGCCCGGAGAACCGTCAGGATCAGCGCCAGGGTGACGAGCACCGCGCTCGTGACGCACCAGGCGCAGATGGCCTCGATGATGAACAGCTCGGCGAAGGTGAGCCACGCCGAGAAGCCGAAGCTCACCAGGGCCGTGAACAGGCCCAGGGCCCGCCCCGGCGGACCCGGGAGGCAGGCCGCGACCAGCAGGGCCACGTAGGCCACCAGGCCGAGGACGGCGACCGGGATCCCGGCGAGCTCGGAGTACTCGCTCTCCTGGACCGTCTTGCAGCCGCCCCCGACGATGCAGGTGGGGGCGTCGCCCTCCAGCCGGACCGTCACGAGGTAGCCGGCGACGCCCAGGCCCGCGACGGAGACGACGCCGAGGCAGATCCTGAGCGTCAGCTCGTTCAGCGAGCGGATCACCCCACCTCGGAGATGGCGCTGTCGAACTCCGACGCGTTGACCGCTCCCACCAGCTTCTTGGTGCCGTTGGGGCCCGTGACGATGAACGTGGGGGTCTCGTTGACCTCGTCCGCGGAGGCCTGGTCGCGGCGCTTGAAGAAGGCGCTGTTCACGGCCTCGCTGTTGTAGTCGCTCTTCCACTTGTCGACGTCCAGGCCGAGCTTGCCGACGGCCTCCTCCATGAGGCTGTCCGTGAGCCACTGCGGCTGGGACTCGGGGGCCTGGTTGACGTAGAGCGTGGTCACGAAGGGCCAGACGGCGTTCTGCATGGCGGCGGCCTCGGCGCCGAGGGCCCCGCGCTCGGAGCTCTCGTTGATGAAGGCGATCGGGCGGAACTCCATCTTGGCCTTGCCCGTGCGGACGTACTTCTCGATGACCGCGGGGGTGGTGGAGTCGGAGGCGACCTTGCAGGCCGGGCACGAGGTGTCCCCGTACTCGATGATCGTGACCGGCGCGTCGGCCTCGCCGATGACGCTCCCGGACGCGGGGATCTCGGCGAACTCCTTCTGGACCGCGGCGGTGCCCTCGATGCTCGAGGGGCCGCCCCCATCATCGCCGCCGAAGACCTGAATGCCCACCAGCACACCCACCAGGACGACGGCCGCCACGACGGCGCCGATGATGTATCGCTTGTTCACTCTCCGGCCTCTCTTGAGTCGGCGGATCCACCCCAACGTCGGCCGGCCGGGCCGGCAACCTGAGCGACGATAGCGTGATGACCGGGGCCCGGCGCGTCCGGCAGTCGGACTACAGTCAGTCGAATGGACGCGAACACGCCAGGACCCGCGGTCCAGGTCTCGGATCCCTCCTACGGCCCGGGCATGGACCCGATGGACTCCGACACCGCCCCGGTCGACACGACCGTCGAGGGCGTCGCGTGGGCGCCGGTGGTCCCGCCGGTCTCGCCCGGGGGCGAGCTGGCCTTCATCGACGGGGCCCAGCAGATCGAGGCCTGGCTCACGATCACCGCCGGCGACGACCCCGAGGCGCTGCCGGGAGCGGCGTTCGCGGCGGCGGCCGGGGCCGTGCTGACCGCGCCCGGCCGGCCGGCGGAGATCGTGGGTCTGCGGGTGCGGCGCGCGATCGTCACGGTCGGCGACCGGCGGCTCACCCTGCCGCCGATCGGCGGCTTCTCCTGGGAGGCGCGCACCGGCGCCGCGAGCGAGTGCGACCGGCATCGCCCGCCGGGTGGGCGAGTTCCGCCAGCAGATGGAGCTCGCGCTGGCCGAGGAGCTGGCGAGCCCGGACCGCCTGGTGGTGCTGGACGGGCGGCTCTCGTTCGTGCGCGACGTGGGCGGGCCGGTGGTCGGGGCGATCAAGAGCCACCACCGCATGTACCTGCCGCCGGCGGAGGCCCGCACGGTGGTGGCGCTGCGGGTGGGCGAGCGGACCCCCCTGTTCGCGATCGGCGAGGACCGCCTGAGCTGGTACCAGCGCCTGCCGGGGGTGGGCTGCGAGGGCTGGGCCGGGATCCTGCGGGGCGAGGCGGCGCGCTCGATGGGCGCCGCCGAGGCGGCGCGGCTCGCCGACCGGGCGGCGGCCGAGCTGCCGCGCTTCGCCGGGCGGCCCCACCGCGATCCGCGCGCGCCCCAGAACCTGTCGCCGATCGCCGGCCTGGAGTGGCGGCTGCGCCACCGCATGGGCGACCGCCGCCTGGCGCTGCGGGCGGTGCGCCGGAGCGCCGCTGCGCGCCCGGCTCGACGCCGGCGGGCCCGCGCAGGTGGCGGTGGCCGAGCCGATCGACGCGGTGGCCGCATGACGGAGGCCGTGGGGGTGGTCCTCGGGCACCAGGCGGCCAGCAGCCAGATCTTCGCCGTCGGGCTCGCCGAGGGGCAGACCCTGGAGGTGGACGACCTCGTGGCCGTCACCACGACCGACTCGGGCGGCGACGTGACGACCTTCGGGATCGTCACCGAGACCTACGCCCAGATGGAGGGCGCGTCGCTGCCCTCGGACACCCAGGTCATCGCGGCCGGCGAGATGCCCGGCGAGCTGGTGCGCACCGCCGAGGTGCAGGTGGTGCGGGTCGATCCCGAGCGCTGGATCGCGCCCCACCCCGGCCAGCCGGTACGGCGGGCGCGCGACCACGAGCGCGCGCTGGCGCTCTACGAGGACACGATGAGCCGGCGGCTGGCCATCGGCCTCGGCCGCGACGGCGAGCCGGTGCACCTGGACCTCGACTTCCTCGACGGCACCAAGGGCGGGCACGTCTCGATCTCCGGCATCAGCGGCGTCGCCACCAAGACGAGCACGGCCCTGGCGCTGATCCGCCTGCTGCTCGCGCACGAGGACATGCGCCGGCGCGTGCGGGTGCTGCTCTTCAACGTGAAGGGCGAGGACCTGCTGTTCATCGACCACGACAACGCGACCTACCGGGCCGCGGCGGACCGCGCGGACCTCGACGACCGCTGGAGCCGCCTGGGCCTGGACGCCCCCGGCGGGTTCCCCAACGTCGCCTTCTGGGCGCCGCCCCGCGCCGACGACCACCGCATGCCGAGCAGCGAGTCGCGCCACGAGGGGGTGAAGGTCTTCGGCTGGACCCCCCACCGCTTCGCCGTGGAGGGGCTGCTGCGCTTCTGCTTCTCGGACGCGTCCGACATGCGCAATCAGCTCAGCTTCCTGGAGGAGCAGGTGCGCGGCGAGCTGCTGCGCCGGGCGGTCCCGTGCAGGGGCATCCCGGGGCGCTGGGCCTGATGGACGGCCCCGTCGAGGGCGCGCCGGCGAAGCGCCCGCCCCGGCCCGCCGGGCGAGCTGAGCGCCGGGCCCTTCCACGACCTCGAGGGGCTGGTGGAGTGGCTGGTGGCCCAGCTCGACGCCGAGGACGGCGCCGGTCCGTGGACGCGCCGGGCCGCGCCGGGCACGGTCAACGCCTTCGTGCGGCGCCTGCAGAGCGCGGCGAGCCGGCTGCGCGGCCTGATCCGGTCGGATGCCTCGCCGATCCCGCGCGGGGACGCGGCCGAGGACGAGCCGCCGGTCGCGGTGGTCCACCTCGCCCGCCTCCACGACTTCGCCCAGCGCTTCGTGGTGGGCACGCTCCTCGCCCAGACCTTCAGCGCCAAGGAGGCCGGCGTCCGCGATCCGATCGAGTTCGTGGTGCTGGACGAGCTCAACAAGTACGCCCCGCGCGACGGCGACTCGCCGATCAAGGAGACCCTGATCGACATCGCGCAGCGCGGCCGCTCGCTCGGCGTGATCCTGGTCGGCGCCCAGCAGCAGGCCTCGCTCGTGGCGTCCGAGATCACCCAGAACGCCGCGATCCGGATCGCCGGCCGGCTCGACGCCGCCGAGGCCGAGCGCAGCGAGTACGGCTGGCTGGGGCCCGCCGCACGCGCCCGGGCGCGCCTGCTGATGCAGGGCCGGGTGCTCCTCAGCCAGCCCAGCGTGCCGGCCCCGATCGCGGTGGAGATCCCCTTCCCGCCCTGGGCGACCACATCCGGGGAGGTCTCGCGGGCGGTTCTCGCCGACGCCGCGATCGACGAGTTCGGCTGAGCGGGGCGGGCGGGTGAGGCTCCTCCACACGGGTGACTGGCACCTGGGCAAGCGCCTGTACGGCGCCGACCGGCGCGACGAGGCCGAGGCCGCGCTGGAGCAGATCGCGCGGGTCGCCGAGGAGGAGGCGGTGGACGCGGTCCTGGTGGCGGGCGACCTCCTCGACCGGCGGGTCGTCGACTCGTCCGCGCTCGGCGCCTGCCTGCGCGCGATGGAGCGCCTGGCGGACGTGGCGCCGGTCCTGGCCATCGCCGGCAATCACGACGACCCCGACCTCTGGGGCCACCTCGCCCCCTACCTGAGCGCGCGCGGCATCCACGTGGCCGGGCGCGTGCGGCCGGCCGACCGGGCCGTGCTGTCGCTGCCCACGGCCGCCGGGCCGCTGCACGCCGCGCTGCTCCCGTGGCCCGAGCCGGCGCGGATGTCGGTGGAGGTGGGCGCGAGCGCGCAGGAGGCCCGCCTGCGCTACGCCGACCGGGTGGCCGCGGTGGTCGGGCGCTACGCGGCCGAGGCCACCGAGCGGCGCCGGCGCGACGGGGGCGCCGCCGTGCTGCTGGGCCACCTGATGGTGGAGCGGGCGACCCCCGGCGGCGGCGAGCGCGAGATGACCATGGGCATCACCTACGCGATCTCCGCGGCGGCGCTGCCGGCGGACCTGGACTACGTCGCCCTCGGGCACGTCCACCGCCCCCAGAGCGTCCCCGGCCTGGCCGCGCCGGGACGCTACGCGGGGAGCCCGATGGCGCTCGACTTCAGCGAGGACAACCACGCCAAGAGCGTGGTGATCGCCGAGATCGACGGCGACCACACCACCACGCGGCTGGTCCCGATCACCGCCGCGGCCCCGCTGGTGCGGCTGCGCGGGACGATCGACGAGCTGGCCGCGCTCGCGTCGTCCCATCCCGGCGCCTGGTTCGCGTGCGACGTCGAGCTCGACGCGCCCGAGATGGACCTGATCCCGCGCGTGCGCGCGGCCGTCCCCCGGGCCCTGCGCGTGGAGCCCCACTACGCCCAGGCCCTGGAGCTGCCCGCCCCGGCGACGAGGGCGACCCCGACGCCGCGCCGGCGCTCGCGCGACCTCTACGCCGCCTGGTACCGGCTGCCAGGACCGCCGCCTGAGCGACGCGCAGGCGGCGCGCGTTCGCCGCGGCCCTCGCCGAGGGCGCCGGCGAGGCCGACGCGGGAGGACTGACGGTGCGCCCGCTGGAGATCACCCTCACGGCGTTCCGCTCGTACGACCGGGCGACGATCGACCTGCGCGCGCACGACCTGGTGGTGATCACGGGCGACACCGGCGCCGGCAAGACGACGCTCCTCGACGCGGTCGCGTTCGCGCTCTTCGGGCGCACCCCCGAGCAGAGCCGGGTGGGCGAGCTGCTGACCCTGGGCCACACCCACGGCGAGGTGCGCCTCACGTTCGCGGCGCACGGCGACGTCTGGCGGGTCGTGCGCCGCTACGGCCGGGACGCCCCCGATCCGGCCCTCCTGCTGGAGCGGCTGGACGGCGACGGCGGCGATGCCGTCGAGACCCTCGCCGGCGAGGCGGCGGCGGGCGCGCGGCTCGGCGAGCGTGGTGGGGATGAGCTTCGCCGCCTTCACGAGCGCGGTGCTCCTGGCCCAGGGGCGCTTCGCCGAGTTCCTGACGGCGCAGCCGCGCGACCGCGACGCCATCCTGCGCGAGCTGTTCGGCGTGGCGTCGCTCGAGGGGGCCCGCCAGGCCGCGGCCGGGCTGGAGCGGGTGGCGCTGGCCGAGGCCGACCTGCGCGCCGCCGACGCCGCGGGGCTGCCGGGCCACGACGCCGGGGCGCGCACCCGCGGCGCCCGCGCGGCGCGCGCGGCCTCGGCGGCCCTCGCCGCCGCCCGCGGGCTGCGGGCCCCGGCCGCCGACGTCCTGCGCCACCGCGGCGGAGGCCGACGAGGCCCGCGACCGCCGCGACAGCGCGCGCGCGGGGGCCGCGGGACCTCCCCGACCCCGAGACGGCCGCGACCCTGACCGCGGCGCTGGCCGCGGCGCGGGAGGCGGTCGCGGAGGCCGACGCCCGGCGCGCCGACACCGCCGCCCGCGTGGCGGCCCTGGCGGCCGAGCGCGA
Organism: uncultured Thermoleophilia bacterium; assembly: GCA_963784365.1. Classification (GTDB taxonomy): domain Bacteria; phylum Actinomycetota; class Thermoleophilia; order Miltoncostaeales; family Miltoncostaeaceae; genus Miltoncostaea. The sequence goes on from CAWAQS010000006.1 coordinate 141,393, forward strand.
CGCCGTCCGCGCGCGCCACGGCGGCGGCGCGGCCGATCTCGCCGTGCTGCGCGAGCGGGCCGAGCGGGCGCGTCGCCTGGAGGCCGAGCTGCCCGACCGCGGCGCCGCGCTGGAGCGGCGCGAGGCGTCCCTGTCGGCCCGGCGCCGGGCCGCCGCGGCGCGCGAGCGCGAGGTGGCGGCGATGGGCGCGGAGGTCGCGCGGGCCGAGGCCACGGACGCCGCGCTGGCGGCCTGGCGGGACCTCGCCGCGGCGCTCGCGCGGGCCGAGGCGGCGCGGGCGGACGCCGACGCGGCGCTCGCGCGGGCGGCGCGGGAGCGGGCCGCCGCCGACCGGGAGGTCGCGGCCGCGGAGGCGCGCCAGAGGAGGCGCGCCGCCACGACCTGGCCGCGACGCTCCAGCACGGGCTGGAGCCCGGCGACGCCGTGCCCGGTCTGCGGCGCGGAGGTGGGCTCCCACCTGCCGGACACCCCCCACCTGACCTCCGGCGGCGAGGCCCTGGCCGCCGCCCGCGCGGCCGCGGCGGCCGCCGCGACGGCCTGGGCCGGGGCCGACGAGCGCGCCCGCGGGGCGGTGCGCGACGTGGAGGCCGCGGCGGACGCGCGGGCCGAGGCCGAGGCCGCCCTCGCCGCAGCCGGCATCGCGCCCGAGCCCGAGCCGCCCGACCCCGCGCTGACCCGAGAGCGCGCGTCCGCCCACCAGGACGCCGTGACCGCCCTGCGGGCCGACGAGCGCGCGCTGGCGACGGAGGCCGCCCGCTGCGAATCCGAGCGCGCGGCGCTCGGGCGGGATGCCGCCGAGCGCGACGCGGATCGCGCCAGCCTCGGCGCCTGGGCAGGCCACGAGGACCCGGTCGCGGCGATCGGCGCCGCGATCGCCGAGGTCGGCCGGGCCGAGGCGGCGGCGGACGCGGCCGTCGCCGCGGCGGCTTCCGCCGCGGACGGGGCGGCGCGGGCGCACGCGGCGATGGCGGGGCTGGAGAGCGGGCCGGTGGCCGAGCTGCGGGCCGCGGCGGCGCGGGTGGCCGCGCGCGGGGGACTCGCGGCGCCCGGCGACGGCCTGGCCGCGGCCGAGCTGATCGCGGCGGCGGCGCGAGCTGCGCGTGGCGGTCGTGGCCGCGGCGGAGCGGCACGCGGCACGGGCCGAGCGCGCGGAGGCCGCCGGCGAGGCGGCGGCGCGGCGGCTGCGCGAGGCCGGCGCCGCGATCGGGGTGGCCGACCCGGAGCAGCTGGCGGCGGCCCTCCGCGCGGCCGAGCGCGCGCGGGACGCGGCGCGGGCGCGCCTGGGCGAGGTCGAGGCGGCCGCGGCCGAGGCGCGTCGCCTGCGGGCGGTGGCCGAGGCGGCCCGCGAGCGGGCCCGGCTGCACCACCAGGTCGCGACCGACCTGCGCGCGAACGCGTTCCCGCGCTTCCTGCTGGCGCGCTACCGCGAGCGCCTGGCCGTGGGAGCGTCGGCGCGCCTCCACGAGCTCACCGGCGGCGCGTACCGCTTCGCGGGCACGGAGCCGGACCCGCTCGCGGTGGTCGACATGCGCCGCGGCGAGCGGCGGCGGGGGGCGGCGACCCTGTCGGGAGGCGAGCGCTTCCTGGCCAGCCTCGCGCTCGCGCTCGGGCTCTCGGACGTGGCCGCCGAGTCGGGCGGACGCCTCGACTGCCTCTTCCTGGACGAGGGCTTCTCCGCCCTCGACGCGGAATCGCTCGAGCAGGCGCTCGCGGGGGTGGAGCGCCTCGCCGGCGACGGGCGCCTGATCGCCGTCATCACCCACCTGCCCGGCGTGGCCGATCGGCTCGGCGCGGCCATCCACGTGAGCAAGGATCCCGCCACTGGCATGAGCGCGGTATCAGCGGGTATGGTCCCGGCGTGACCCGCGCCTTCCTCTGGATCAACCTCGTCCTCGCCGTTCTGGTCGTGGTCGGGGTCTTCCTCCAGGTCTACCTGATCGCCTCGTACTTCTTCGGGGCCGGGCAGGACGCCCTCGACGCCCACAAGAACATGGGCGGCGTCGTCCACATCGTCGAGGTCCTCGTCTTCCTGTCGGCGATCGGCGCCTACTGGAAGCGCTGGGGCGAGATCGGCCTGAGCTTCACGCTCGCCGTGATCGGCACCATCCAGCTCAGCCTCGCCGACGGCGACAAGTGGGTCGGCGGCCTCCACGGGGTCTTCGCCCTGATCGTCATGATCCTCGCCGCGATCATCACCCACCGCACGATGCGCGAGCTCGGCCTGGGCCGGCACGCGGCGCCGGGGGCCCGCTAGCCGACGACGGCGGCGGTCTGGCGGCGCTCGCGCGCGGCCAGCGGTCCGAGGATCCACCAGCCCACCAGCGGGCAGGCGGCGGCCAGCGCGAAGGCCGCGGCCCACGAGAGCGCCCCCACCGCGAGGCCGAAGGCCGGCGGCGCGATGGCGACCGCCACGAAGAGGACGGTGTTCTGCAGGCCCAGTGCGGTCCCCACCCGCGAGGGGCCGGCCATCTCGGCGGCGGCCGCGAACGAGACCCCGTTGCCGGCCATCGTCAGGATGCCCGCGACCACAAGGGCGACCGCCGTGGCGCCGTCGGGGGCGGGCACGAGCAGGGCGGCGACCGAGCGTCGTGGCGGCTCCGGCCAGGGCGAGGGTGCGCAGCGGCCGGATGCGGACGCCGGCGCGGTCCGACCAGATCCCCGCCATCACCCGCGAGCCCGCGCCCCCCAGCTGGACGAGCGCCAGCGCGCCCGCGGCCGCCCCGACGGACCAGCCGCGCTCCTCGTGGAGGTAGAGCGCCGTGAAGCTCAGCAGCGACAGCTGCGCCAGGACGACGGACGCCGTGCCCAGCGACAGCCGCCAGATCGCGGGGTCGCGCAGGGGCCCGGCGGTGGGCGGGGGGTCGTCGAGCCCGTCGAGCGCGTCCAGGGCCGGCTCGGCGCGGCGCAGGCCGACGACCGCGGCCAGGGCGCCCACGGCGCACGCCCCGGCGAGGGCGACCATCGCGGCCGGCACCCCGCCGGCGTGCACGGCCACGGGCAGCAGCAGGGCGGCGATCGCGCCGCCGAGCGGCGTCGACATGTGCCGCAGGCCCAGGGCGAAGCCGCGCTGGGTGGGTCCGAACCAGGCGACGACGGCGCGCCCGCTGGCCGCGTTGGCGCTCGAGCCGAACGCGCCGGCCGCCACCAGGCAGGCGCCCAGCCCGCCCGCCGTGTCGGTGAGCGAGGCCAGCAGCAGGGCCCCGGCGGCCCCGGTGAGGCCGATCCCGATGACGGCCCGCTCGCCGATGCGGTCGGCAAGGGCGCCCCAGGCGAGCAGCGTGACGATGATGCCGACGGTCGACGCCGCGAGCAGCGCGCCGATGCCCGCCAGGGAGAGGTCGTACTGATCGCGGATCTCGGGGGCGATGGCGGGGAGCCCCAGCTGGAGCGCCGAGATGCTCGCCTGGGCGGTCATGCCGACGCCCAGCACCACCCACCGGTAGCCCGGAGCCGCGCCCTCAGCCAAGCCCGTTCAGCCGAGCCCACTGGAGGAGCATGATCGTCTTCGCGTTGACGATCTCGCCCGAATCGACCATCGCGATCGCGTCCGCGAGGGGGCACTCGATGACGTCGATGTCCTCGCCCTCGTCCACCAGGCCGCCGCCCGCGTTCGACCCGCGCGTCGGCCGAGTAGGGGGCCGCGAACAGGACCAGCCGCTCGGTGACCGAGCCGGGGCTCATGAAGACGTCGAAGACCCTTCGCATCGCGCCGACCCGGATCCCCACCTCCTCCTCGGCCTCGTGGCGGATCGCCGACTCGGCGTCGCGCTCGTCGAGCAGCCCGGCGGGGACCTCGATCAGCTCGCCGTCCGGGTGGCCGTTGACGTAGGCCGGCAGGCGGAACTGGCGCGTGAGGATGACCGTGCCCCGCTCCGGGTCGTAGAGCAGCAGGCCGGCCCCGTTGCCGCGGTCGTAGGCCTCGCGGCTCTGGACGCTGCTGCGCCCGTCGCGGTGGCGGAACGCGAAGGTCACCTTGCGCAGGACGTACCAGTCGTCCGAGAGGACCTCGACGCCGGTGACGCGCACGCGGTCGTTGCCGCCGGAGGGGATGTCGAAGGCTCCCATGGGGGGAACCTATCTATCCCCTACTCGTCCGCGACCCGACCGCCCAGGTGGCGGGCGAAGAACCGCTCGACGGCGCCGTAGGCGTCCATCCGGTTCTCCGGCTTGACGAAGCCGTGGCCCTCGTCGTCCTTGACCATGTACTCCACCTCGACGCCGCGCCGCCGCAGCGCGGCCACGATCTGGTCCGACTCGGCCTTGGTCACCCGGGGGTCGTTGGCGCCCTGGATCACGAGGAGCGGGGCCACGATGTCGTCGACCCGGTTGAGTGGCGAGCGCGCCTCGAGGTCGGCCAGCTGCTCCGGGTCGTCCGGGTCGCCGACGTAGCGGAACCAGGTGCTCGCGAGCAGCGGGCGCCAGTAGGGCGGGAACGAGCGCACCAGCGTCACCAGGCTGGACGGGCCGACCACGCTGACGACCGCCGCGAAGACGTCGGGCGTGAAGGTGGCGCCCACCAGGGCCGCGTAGCCCCCGTAGGAGCCGCCGTAGATCCCGACGCGCGCCCGGTCGGCGATGCCCTCGGCGACGAGCCACTCCACGCCGTCGATCAGGTCGTCGTGCATCCTGCCCGGCGAACTCGTGCTCGGCGGCGTGGGTGAACGACTTGCCGAAGCCCGTGGAGCCGCGGTAGTTGATCTGCAGGACGGCGTAGCCGCGGTTGGCGAGCAGCTGGGCCTGGGGGTCGTAGCCCCAGGCGTCGCGGGCCCAGGGGCCGCCGTGGACGACGAGCACGGCCGGCAGGTCGCGGGGCTCGACGTCGAGGGGCAGCGTGAGGTAGCTGTGCAGCGGCAGGCCGTCCCGCGAGGTGATCACCACCGGCCGCATGGGGGCGAGGGTCGCGGGGTCGAGCCACGGCCGCGAGCGGTAGAGGAACTCCGCCTCGCCGGTCTCGCGGTCGAAGAGGTACGTCGCGCCGGGGTCGCGGTCGTCGTCGAACGAGACGATGAAGGCCGTCTCCTCGGCGTCCTGCCCGCTGATGCGCGGGTCGCCCGGGTGGCAGCGCCCCCACGCGCTCCCAGTCGCGCGCCAGGCGCTCGTCGAAGGCGTGGAGCACCGCGCGGTCGCGCAGGTAGAACGCACCCAGGAGCTCGCCGGTGCGATCGCTCACCACCGGGCCCGCCAGGTCGACCTCGTCGTCGCGGTCGATCTCGCGCTCCGAGCCGTCGGCCGGATCGAGCTCCACCAGCCGCATCAGGTCGCTGCCGCGCGCGCTCCCCACCCACAGCTTCGAGCCGTCGGGGGTGAAGCCGAAGGGGTGGCCGCCGTCCTCGTTGGCGTACTCGGCCACGACGCGCAGCTCGCCCGCCTCGTCGTCGCGGACGAGGATCTCGTAGTCGCCGGCCGGGCGTCTGGGCCAGGGCGGCGCGCAGGCGGCCCTCGCGGTCGGCCGTCCAGCCGATGATGTTGCCCGGGTTGCGCCCGATCAGCTCGAGGCGCCCCGTCGCCAGGGTCAGCCGGTAGGCGTCGAAGAGGCTGCGGTCGCGCAGGTTCATGGACACCAGCACGTGCCGGGGCGTCGCCCGCGGGGCGTCGATGAGGCCGGCCCGCACGCCGGGGTAGGGCGTCAGGTCGCGGGCCGATCCGCCGCCGTCGGCGTCCACCGCGAGCAGGTGGTGGTTCTCGTCGCCGCCCACGTCCTGGCTGTAGAGGATGCGGCGCGAGTCGCGCGACCAGAGGTAGGAGCGGATGCCGCGGTCGCGGTCGTCGGTGACCGGCACGGCCTCGCCGCCGGCCCGGTCGCGCACCCAGACGTTGAGCACGCCGTCGCGGGGCGCCAGCCAGGACAGCCGCGTCCCGTCCGGCGACAGGCGGGCCGCCGCGCGCTCGGGGTTGTCGAAGAGGTCGCGGAGGGGGATCAGGGGCGGTGGCATCCGCGCCATGGTGGCAGGTCGACCGCCCCCGGCGCCGCGCCCGCCGGGGGCGGTAGTGTCCGCGCCGTGACGCCGGTTCCGCGATGAGCGCACCGATCGGCTCGATCCTCCACGGCTACCGCATCGAGGCGGAGATCGGCAGGGGCGACGCGAGCGTCGTCCACCGGGCCACCTGGATCGCCCGCCAGCGCGTCGTGGCGCTGAAGGTGATCTCCCCGCGGCCGCCCACCGGGCGGGCCGACCTCGCCCACGCCGTGCGCGCCGCCACGGCCGCGATGGCGATCGCGCACCCCAACATCGTGCCGGTCTACGACGCGGCCGAGGCCGACGGGGTGGCCATCGTCGCCATGCGGCTGATCGACGGGCCGTCCCTGGAGGCCCTGCGCAGCGCGCCCGGCGGCATCGACGCCCGCCGCCTGGACGCGATCCTCGCCCAGGTCGGCGCGGCGCTGGACCACCTGGCGGCGCTCGGGATCGTCCACGGGGGCGTCACCGCGTCGAACATCCTCGTGGGGCCCGGCGACCACGCCTACCTGACCGACGTCGGGATGCGCTCGACCGCCCGCGACGCCGCGGCCGACCGGGCCGCGCTGGCCACGATCGCCGCCACCTTCGCCGCCCCGCCGGCGGCGGTCCCGGCGCCGCGGGCGTCGCCGCCTCCGCCGCCCCCACCCCCGCCTCCGCCGCCCCCTCCTCCCCCGCCGTCGCCCGCGCCGGTCGGCGCCCCCCCGATCGAGGGCCCGCGCTGGCGGGTCCCGGCGATCGTCGGCGCCACGCTGCTGGCGCTCGCCGTCGTGGTGGGCGTCATCTCGCTGGTGGGAGGCGGCGGCGGCGCCGCGCACGGTCACGACGTTCGTGCCCGACACCACCGGCGCCCTGACGGCCCCTCCCTCCGGGTTCCCGCTGGGCGCGGTGCTGCCGGCGGCCATCGACGGCTGGAGCCTCGACGCGAGCGACCCCGCCTCGGCCGAGCGCGAGCTGCGCCGGCTGGGGCGCATCGAGACCGCCCACGCCACGCGCGGCCTCGACACCGGCGTGCTGGTCGGGGTCCTGCCCGACCACGAGGACGCCCGCGTCACGGTGGAGCGCGTCCGCGCGGCGATCGGGGGGTTCCCCGAGGGCGCGATCGCGCTCGCGGGGGTCCCCACGAGCGCGCAGGTCCAGCGCGACGGACCCCTCGTCGCGGTGAGCTTCGCCGACGCCGGGCGCGTGATCGTGGCCATCGCGACCGACCGCGACGTGGCCGTCGCGCTGGCCGGCGCGGCCGGGCGGGCGGTCCCCTGACGGGCCGCAGTTGTGCGCCGAGGCGCGAACGCTCTATCATGGCTCGTTCTCGCGGGTAGCCCGCCCGCGACGCCCCCCTGTCGCACGAGGAGTCGGCATGAGTCGGACCGCTCGTCTTCGTCGCGTGGAGACCCGGCCCTGATCGCGCTTCTGTTCCCCGGACAGGGGGCGCAGCAGGTCGGCATGGGCAAGGCGCTGGCGGATGCCTTCCCCGTGGCCCGTGAGACCTTCGAGGAGGCGAACGACCTCCTCGGCTACGACCTCGCGCGGATCTGCTTCGAGGGCCCCCACGACGACCTGATGTCCACGGAGCACTGCCAGCCGGCCGTGCTGACGCACTCGGTGGCCGCCTGGCGCGTGGCCCGCGCGCACGACGTCATGGGCGATCTCACGATGGGGCACTCGCTCGGCGAGTACTCGGCGCTCGTGGCGTGCGGCAGCCTGTCCTTCGAGGAGGCCCTGCGCCTGGTGCAGGCGCGGGTCGCCGCGTCCACCGACGTCGTGGCCCGGCACCCCGGATCGATGGCCGCCGTCCTCGGCGCCAGCGACGAGGACGTCGAGGCGCTCTGCCGCGAGGCCGGCGAGGTCTGGCCCGCCAACTACAACTGCCCCGGCCAGGTGGTGGCCTCGGGGCTGCAACGCGGGCGTCAACCGCCTGATGGACCTGGCGCGCGCCCGCGGCATCAAGGCCAAGCTCCTCGACGTGGACGGCGCCTTCCACTCGTCGGTGATGGCGCCGGCCGCGGAGAAGCTGCGCGAGAGCCTCTCGAGCGTGAAGATCAGCACGCCCTCGCTGCCCTTCCTGTCGGCCACCTCGGCCGCCTTCGAGAAGGGCGACCACCTGCGCGCGCTGCTGGCCCAGCAGCTGACCGCGCCGGTGCGCTTCACCCAGACGGTCCGCCTCGCCCTGGACCACGGCGCCACCGGGTTCGTGGAGTTCGGCCACCGCCGGGTCCTCGTCGGCCTCGTGCGCCGCATCCGTCCCGGGGTCGAGGCCATCAATGTCGGCGACCCGTCCGACATCCCGGCCCTCCTGGCGCTCGCCGGGAAGTCGCCGGGGTAGGGGTGCCCGTCGCGCTCGTTACCGGGGCGAGCAAGGGAATCGGGGCGGCATGTGCGGTGGCCCTCGCGCGCGAGGGCTACGACGTCGGCCTGACCTATGCCGCGGACCGCGCGGGGGCCGAGGCGGTGGCGGCCGCGGTGACCCGCGCCGGCGCGCGGGCCCACGTGCAGCGCTCCGCGGCGGAGGATCCCTCCGGCGCCCCCGGCATGGTCGCCGCCGTGGAGAGCGAGCTGGGGCCGCTCGACGCCCTGGTCGCCAACGCCGGCATCACCCGCGACGGCCCGGCGGTGCGGATGACGGGCGAGGCCTGGCGCGGCCCGATCGCGATCAACCTGACCGGCACGATGGCGGCCGCGCGGGCGGCGCTGACCGGGATGCTCGCGCGCGGATCCGGCAGCATCGTCGCGATCTCGTCGGTGGTCGGCGTGCAGGGCAACGCGGGGCAGGCGAACTACGCCGCGTCCAAGGCCGGGATCATCGGCATGGTCCGCGCCATGGCGCGCGAGGTCGGCCCCGCCGGGGTGCGGGTCAACGCGGTGGCGCCGGGGTACATCGCCACGCGCCTGACCGACGTCCTCTCCGACGACCATCGCGGACACCTCCTGAACGCCACCGCGCTGGGCCGCCTGGGCGATCCGGACGACGTCGCGGGGCCGGTCGCGTTCCTCTGCTCTCCCGCGGCGGCCTTCATCACCGGTACGGTGCTCGCCGTGGACGGAGGACTGCGGATATGACGCCGAACGCGCGCCGGGTGGTGATCACCGGGCTGGGGATCGTCTCGCCCCTGGGCATCGGCTGGCGCAAAGCCTGGAGCGCCGCGCTCGCCGGGGTCTCCACGGCGCGCACGATCACGCGCTTCGACGCCTCCCAGCACGCGTGCCGGATCGCCTGCGAGGTGAGCGACTTCGACCCCGCCGACCACCTGGACCGCCGCTCCGTCCGCCGCATGGACCGCGCGAGCCAGTTCGCGGTGGTCGCCGCGCAGATGGCCCTCGAGGACGCGAACCTGACCATCGAGGGCGACGGCGAGCGCGCCGGCGCGGTCATCTCCACCGGCAACGGGTCGAGCGAGACCTTCGAGACCAACCACACCGAGCTGCTCGAGCGCGGCCCCGAGCGGGCCTCGCCGCTGATGATCCCGATGACGATCGTCAACATGTCCGCCGGGCACGTCTCGATGCAGCTCGGGCTGCGCGGGCCCAGCTCGTGCGTGGTCACCGCCTGCGCGTCGGGCAACCACGGCATCGGCGACGCGGCCGCCGTCATCCGCCGCGGCGCGGCCGACGTGATGATCGCGGGCGGCACCGAGGCCGGGGTGACGCCCTTCTGCATGGCGGGCCTGGACGCCACCCGGGCGCTCTCGCGGCGCAACGACGCCCCCGAGCGGGCCAGCCGCCCGTTCGACGTGGACCGCGACGGCTTCGTCTCGGCCGAGGGCGCGGGCATCGTCGTGCTGGAGAGCCTGGAGGGGGCGCTGGCGCGCGGCGCCGACATCATCTGCGAGCTGGCGGGCTACGGCGCCAGCAGCGACGCCTACCACCTGACCGAGCCCGACCCCACCGGCCGCTGGCAGGTGGCGGCGATGCGCATGGCGCTCGAGAAGGGCGGCCTCGACCCCGGAGGACGTGGACTACGTCAACGCCCACGGCACGTCGACGGCGGCCGGCGACCCGGTGGAGATCGGCGCCATCCGCCAGCTGGTGGGGGAGCGCGCCGGCGAGGTGATGGTCTCGTCCACCAAGTCGATGCACGGCCACGGGATGGGCGCCGCGGGCGGCTTCGAGGCCGTCCTGACCGCGCTGGCCGTGCGGGAGGGGCGCGTGCCGCCCACGATCAACCTCGACCCGCTCGACGAGGAGTGCGGCGGCGTCGACCACGTCCGCGGCGAGGCGCGCACGGCCGCGGTCGACGTGGCCCTCTCCAACAGCTTCGGCTTCGGCGGCCACAACGCCGTGCTGGCGTTCGCGAAGGTCGGCCGGGGATGAGCGGCGAGGACCGCGTGCGGGTCGTCATCACGGGCATCGGCGTGGTCTGCCCGCTGGGCATCGGCCGCGAGGAGATGTGGGCGTCGGTGCTGGCCGGCCGCTCCGGCGCGGGGCTGATCACCCAGTTCGACGCCTCGGACTACGCGGTGCGGATCGCCTGCGAGGCCCACGGCTTCGAGCCGACCGACTTCATGGACCGCAAGGCCTCGCGGCGCATGGACCGCTACGCGCAGCTGGCCGTGGCCGCCGCCCGCCTGGCGGTGGCCGACTCGGGGATGCCCATCGACCACGACGGCGCCGGGCATCGGGGCGATCATCGCCAACGGGGGCTCGGGCACGATCTCGCGCGAGGAGCAGCACCGGGTGATGCTGGAGCGCGGGCCCGACCGGGTCTCGCCGTTCTCCATCCCCCTCAGCGTGGCCAACATGGGCGCCGGCCAGGTGTCGATCGAGCTGGGCCTGCGCGGGCCCGTGACCGCCATCTGCACGGCGTGCGCCGCGGGGACCGACGCGATCGGCGTCGCCACGGACATCATCCGCCGCGGGGACGCCCGCTCGATGCTCGCCGGGGGCGGCGAGGCCCTGATCACCCCCTACTTCCTGGCCGGCTTCGACGCGATGCGCGTGCTGTCGCACCGCAACGACGACCCCGCCGGCGCGGCGCGGCCCTTCGACGAGGACCGCGACGGCTTCCTGGTGGGCGAGGCCGGCGCCGTGGTGGTGCTGGAGCGCCTGGAGGACGCGCTGGCGCGCGGCGCGCGGATCTTCTGCGAGGTGGCCGGCTACGGCGCGAGCGCCGACGCCCACCACATCACCGACCCGGACCCGAGCGCGCCTCCCGCAGGCGCGCGCGGTGCGCGCCGCGCTGGCCGACGCCGGGCTGCGCCCCGAGGACGTGGACCACGTCAACGCCCACGGCGGCGCCAGCAAGCCGGGCGACCCGGCCGAGGTGAGGATGCTCCAGCTCGTGCTGGGCGAGGAGGTCGCCGCGCGCGTGGCGGTGAGCGCGACCAAGTCGATGCACGGCCACTGCATGGGGGCCACCGGGCGCCCTCGAGGCCGCCATCACCGCGCTCGCCCTCAAGGAGTCGATGCTGCCGCCGACGATCAACCTCCACACGGTCGATCCGGCGTGCGACGGGCGTGGACCACGTCGCCAACGTCGCCCGGCCGGCCGACTGCGCGTCGCGCTGTCGGCCTCCTACGGGCTCGGCGGCCACAACGCCGTGCTCGCCATGACCCGCCTCGAGAACGGCGACGGCCCGTGAGCTGCGTGCGCCGCCTGTCGCCGCGCGCGGAGAAGACGATCCGGCTGGTGGTGTCGTGCGCCATGGCGGCCGTCCTCGGGCATCATCGCCGTGGCCACCGACAACGAGACGCTGGGCTACATCGCCGTCGGCCATCGTGCTCGCCGGCATCCTGGCCGGCCCGGTCGTGGCGCGCGTCCTGCTCCCGCCCCGGGAAGGCGGACGGTAGCTCCTGACGCTACCCTCCCCCGGATGAGCGCCGACGACCCGCACCACGCTGGACCGCCTGCTCGCCGAGCGGATCCTGATCCTCGACGGCGCCACGGGGACGATGATCCAGCGCCACCCGCTGGAGGAGGCCGACTTCCGCGGCGAGCGCTTCGCGGAGCACCCGCTGCCCCTGCGCGGCAACAACGACCTCCTGGTGCTGACGCGCCCGGACATCGTTCGCGGCATCCACCACGCCTTCCTGGAGGCCGGCGCGGACATCATCGAGACCAACACCTTCAGCGGCGACGCCGGTGGCCCAGGCCGACTACGGCACCGAGGACCTGGTCTACGAGCTCAACCGCGAGGGCGGCCCGGCTGGCGCGCGCGGCGGCCGACGAGTGGACCGCGAAGACCCCGGACAAGCCGCGCTTCGTGGCCGGGGCGATCGGCCCGACCAACCGCATGCTCTCGATCTCGCCCGACGTCGAGGACCCGTCCAAGCGCGCGATCACCTTCGACGAGCTGCGCGCCGCCTACGCCGAGCAGGTGCGCGGGCTGGTCGACGGCGGCGCCGACCTGCTGCTGGTCGAGACGATCATCGACGGCCTCAACGCCAAGGCCGCGATCGCGGCCATCGAGGACGTGGCCGAGGAGACCGGCGTCCGGCTGCCGCTGATGATCTCGGTGACGATCACCGACCGCAGCGGGCGCACGCTCGCCGGCCAGACGATCGAGGCCTTCTGGATCACCGATCGCGCACGCGCGGCCCTTCAGCGTCGGGGTCAACTGCGCCCTGGGCGCGCGCGGAGATGCGCCCGTACCTGGCGGACCTCTCGCGCGTCGCCTCCTGCTGGACCAGCTGCTACCCCAACGCGGGCCTGCCGAACGCCTTCGGCGAGTACGACGAGGGCCCCGACGAGACGGCCGGCGAGCTGCGCGAGTTCGCGTCGTCGCGGCCTGGTCAACATCGTGGGCGGCTGCTGCGGCACGACCCCGGACCACATCCGCGCCATCGCCGAGGCCGCCGCCGGCGAGGCGCCGCGGACGCATCCCGGTGCAGGAGCCGCTGACGCGCCTGGCCGGGCTCGAGCCGCTGGTGCTGCGCCCCGACTCCAACTTCCTGATGATCGGCGAGCGCACCAACGTCACCGGCTCGAAGCGCTTCGCCGACCTGATCCTGGCCGGCGACTTCGGCACGGCCCTCGAGGTGGCGGCCGAGCAGGTCGCGCAGCGGGGCCAACATCATCGACGTGAACATGGACGAGGCCATGCTCGACTCCGAGGCCGGCCATGACCACGTTCCTCAACATGGTCGCCACCGAGCCGGACATCGCCAAGGTGCCGATCATGGTCGACAGCTCGAAGTGGTCGGTCATCGAGGCGGGCCTGCGCTGCGTCCAGGGCAAGCCGGTCGTCAACTCGATCAGCCTCAAGGAGGGCGAGGAGGACTTCCTCGCCAAGGCGCGGATCGCCCGCCGCTACGGCGCGGCGATGGTCGTGATGGCCTTCGACGAGGAGGGCCAGGCCGACACCGTCGAGCGCAAGGTCGCGATCTGCGAGCGCGCCTACCACCTGCTGGTGGAGCAGGTCGGCGTCGCCGCCCGAGGACATCATCTTCGACCCCAACGTCTTCGCCGTGGCGACCGGCATCGAGGAGCACAACGGCTACGCGATGGCCTTCATCGAGGCGACGCGCCGAGATCAAGGAGCGCTGCCCGGGCGCCAAGATCAGCGGCGGCGTCAGCAACCTGTCGTTCTCGTTCCGCGGCAACGACGTGGTGCGCGAGGCGATGCACAGCGCCTTCCTCTTCCACGCGGTGCAGGCCGGCATGGACATGGGGATCGTCAACGCCGGCCAGCTCGCGGTGTACGAGCAGATCGACGAGGAGCTGCTCGAGCACGTCGAGGACGTGCTCTTCGACCGGCGCCCCGACGCCACCGAGCGCCTGGTGGAGCTCGCCGAGCGGGTCAAGGGCAGCGGCGACGAGCGCGGGTGGTCGACCAGGCCTGGCGCGACGGCACCGTCGAGGAGCGCCTCGAGCACGCCCTGGTCAACGGCATCGTCGAGTTCATCGAGGACGACACCGAGGAGGCGCGCCTGCAGCTACGGCGCGCCGCTGCGCGGTCATCGAGGGCCCGCTGATGGCCGGCATGAGCGTGGTCGGCGACCTGTTCGGCGCGGGCAAGATGTTCCTGCCCCAGGTGGTCAAGAGCGCCCGCGTGATGAAGCAGGCCGTGGCCCACCTCGTGCCGTACATGGAGGAGGAGCGCGCGCGCGCCGAGGCCGCCGGCGAGGACGTCGAGGCCCAGGGCACGGTGGTGATGGCCACCGTGAAGGGCGACGTCCACGACATCGGCAAGAACATCGTCGGCGTGGTGCTCGGCTGCAACAACTACCAGGTGGTCGACCTCGGCGTGATGGTCCCGGTGCGACCGGATCCTCGACACCGCCGTCGAGGAGGACGCCGACATGGTCGGGCTCTCGGGCCTCATCACGCCCTCGCTCGACGAGATGGTGCAGCGTCGCCGCCGAGATGGAGCGGCGCGGGATGAGCATCCCGCTGCTGATCGGCGGGGCCACCACCAGCCGCCAGCACACGGCGGTCAAGATCGCGCCGGCCTACTCCAACTCGGTCACCCACGTGCTCGACGCCTCGCGCGCCGTCGGCGTGGTCTCGCGCCTGCTCGACCCGGTCCAGCGCGCGGTGCACGAGAGCGAGACTGCGCGCCGAGCAGGAGCGCCTGCGCGACCAGCACGCCACCCGGCGCGAGCGCGCGCTGCTCACCTACGCGCGAGGCCCGCGAGCGCCGGCCCGCCATCGAGTGGCGCGCCGAGGACGTCCCGACGCCGGAGTTCACCGGGCGCGCGGGTGCTCGAGGACGTGCCGCTGCGCCGAGATCGCCGAGTACATCGACTGGACCTTCTTCTTCCACGCCTGGGAGCTGCGCGGCAAGTTCCCCGACATCCTCGACCACCCGCGACTACGGCGCCGCGGCGCGCGAGCTGTACGCCAACGCCACGGCGATGCTGGACGAGCTGATCGCCGGCGGGAAGCTCACCGCGAGCGGCGTCTACGGCTTCTGGCCGGCGAACTCGGAGGGCGACGACATCGTCCTCTACACCGACGCGGAGCGCTCGGCCGAGCTGCGTGCGCTTCCCGATGCTGCGCCAGCAGCGGGTGAAGGCCGACGACAAGCCCCAGTACTCGCTGGCCGACTTCGTGGCCCCGCGCGAGTCCGGCCTGGCCGACCACGTCGGCGCCTTCGCCGTCACGGCGGGCATCGGCGCCGACGAGCTCGCCGCGGCGTACGAGGGCGCCGCACGACGACTACTCCGCGATCATGGTCAAGGCCCTCGCCGACCGCCTGGCCGAGGCCTTCGCCGAGATGCTGCACGCCCGCGTGCGCCGCGAGTGGGGCTACGGCGCCGACGAGAACCTGAGCACCGAGGACCTCGTCGCCGAGAGCTACCGCGGCATCCGCCCGGCCTTCGGCTACCCCGCCTGCCCGGACCACCAGCCCAAGCGGCGCCTCTTCGACCTGCTCGACGCCCCGGCCATCGGCATCACCCTCACCGAGAGCCTCGCCATGTGCCCGGCCGCGTCGGTCAGCGGCATCTACATCCAGCACCCGCAGGCGCGCTACTTCGCGGTCGGGCCGATCACGCGCGACCAGGTCGAGGACTACGCGGCGCGCATGGGTCAGAGCGTCGAGGAGGCCGAGCGCTGGCTGAGCCCGAACCTGGCCTACGAGCCCGGCCCGGTGGCCACCCCGGCCTGAGAACCTCGCGGGCCGGGCCCTCGGGTCCGAGCCCGTCGCGCTGCGCGACCAGATCACCCGCGCGCCGCGGTCCGCCGGTGAGGACGCTGATCGACCACCGCGTCAGCACGATCAGGCGGTTCTGGACACCGACCAGGTAGACGAGGTGTATGCCGGCCCACGCCAGCCACGCCGGCAGGCCTGCCATCCTGACCGGGCCGATCTGCGCGACCGCCCGCCCGCGCCCGATCGTCGCGAGGTCGCCCTTGTCCCGATAGCGGAATGCCCCGGGCCGCCGGCCGCCACGGAGGCGCGCCACGATCGTCGCGGCGGCGAACCTGCCCTGCTGCATCGCCACCGGCGCCACGCCCGGGAGCGGTCGTCCCGTCCGTGGATCCGCGAGGCTCGCCATGTCGCCGAGGACGAAGACCTCGGGGTGGCCCGGCAGCGTGAGATCCGCCTCGACGCCCACACGGCCCGACCGGTCGAGAGCCGCACCCGTCGCCCGCGCGAGCAGGGCGCCCAGCCCCGACGCCTGGACGCCGGCGGCCCAGACGATCGTCCGGGCCTCGATCCGTTCGAGCCCCCCATCGGGGCCCATGACCGTGACGAACCGATCGTCGATGTCGACGACCTGACTGCCGGTGCGCACACTCACCCCGAGTCCGTGCAGCGACCGGCGGGCGGCCTCGGAGAGGTGGGGGTGGTACATCCTGAGCGGGCGATCGCCCAGCTCGACGACGCACGACCCTCGCCTCGCGCGGGTCGATCGCGCGGAAATCGCGGGGGAGCGTCTTCCGGGCGATCTCGGCGATCTGGCCGGCCATCTCGACGCCGGTGGGGCCGGCCCCCACCACGACGAAGGTCAGCCATGCGGCCCGGCGGGCGGCGTCGGGCTCCTCCTCGGCCGCCTCGAACGCGAGCAGGAGGCGTCGGCGCAGCTCGAGCGCGTCCTCGAGCGTCTTGAGGCCCGGGGCGCGCTCCTCCCACTCGTCGTGGCCGAAGTACGCATGCTGCGCACCCGCCGCCACGATCAGCGAGTCGTACGGGACCTCGCCGCCGGCGGATCCGCTCGCGAGGCCGTCCAGGACGAGGCGGCGACGGGCGACGTTGACGTCCACGACCTCGCCGAGCAGCACCCGTGCGTTGCGCTGGCGCTTCACGATCCCGCGCAACGGGGTCGCCACCTCGGCGGCCGACAGCGCGCCGGTCGCCACCTGGTAGAGCAGCGGCTCGAAGAGGTGGAAGTTGCGCTTGTCGATCAGGGTCACCGCCACGGGCGCGTGGCGCAGGGCGCGCGCGGCGCGGAGCCCTCCGAACCCGCCTCCCACGATCACCACGCGGTGGAGCGGCGCGGACGGCGGGAGATGCCGGCGATCGCGTCCGCGATCGCCGGGGTCGGATGGACGTGAGCGGCGAACCGCATGACGCCCCCGGTCTCGGTGGCCATCAGCCGGCCCTCCCGCCCTGCATGGCGCGACGGGACGGAGCGGCCGCGGACCCGTGCTCGCGGACGGCGCGCCGCCGGCCGGGGAGCCGGCGGAGGACCACGACGGCCACGAGCAGGGCGATGCCGGCCGCCGGCGCAACCCCGACCGCGAGGGCGTCGGTCCACGCGCGGTCGGCCGTGGCGACGAGGGTGTGGCCCGCGCCCCGCGGCAGGCCGGCGCCGACGACGTGCGCCGCCGCCACCGAGTCGTCCGCGGCCCCCCGGGCCGGTCCCGGCAGGGCGGAGTCGTCGAGCTTCGCGGCGTACACGGAGGTCGCGACGGAGCCGGCGATGGCCACGCCGAGAGCCCCGCCGACCTGGCGGGCGATGCTGTTGACGCCGGAGGCGATGCCCGCCTTCTCCTCCGGGACCGAGGCCATGGTGAGATCCGTCCCGGGGGCGTTGACCAGCCCCATGCCGAGGGCGAGGAAGAAGAACGCGGCCGCGACCACCCCGTAGGCGGTGACGGGCGACCAGGTGAAGGTCGCCAGGAGGCTGGCGGCCATCACCGCGAGGCCGACGGCGATCGACGCGCGCGGCGCCCGCGCGGCGCACCAGGGCGTCGCTTCGAGCCGCGCCGATGATGATTCCCGCGGCGATCGGCGTCATGGCGGATCCGGCCTCGAGCGCCGAGTAGCCCTTGGTCACCTGGAGGTAGAGCGTCAGGACGAACATGCCGCCCATCAGGGCGAAGCCCGACGCGGCGACGGCGAGCGAGCTCACGCTGAACCGGGGCTCGCGGAGGTATGCGAGGTCCAGCATGGGATCGGGCGCGTGCATCTCCCACGCGATGAAGGCGACCGACAGGACGACGGCCGCCCCGAAGCCGGCGAGCACCGGCGCGTCGAGCCATCCGCGCGTCGGAGCCTCGATGATCGCGGCGATCAGGGCGATCATCGCGGTGGAGGAGAGGCCGGCGCCGAGCAGGTCGAACCGTGCCGGGGTTCGGATCGCGGCTCTCCGGCACCAGGGCGATGCCCGCCAGCAGCGCGACCACCGCGATCGGCACGTTGACGAAGAAGACGGAGCCCCAGTCGAACCAGCGCAGCAACAGCCCGCCGACCAGCGGTCCGAGCCCGATGCCGACGGCCGCGATGCCCGCCCAGATCCCGATCGCCTTCCCGCGCTCGTCGCGCGGGAACACGGCGGTGATCGTGGAGAGCGTCGCGGGCATGATGAGCGCCGCGCCGAGGCCCATCACCGCGCGGCACGCGATCAGCTGGTTCGCGGTTGCGGAGAGGCCGGCCAGGAGGCTCGCGGTGCCGAACACGACGATGCCGGCCTGGAGCATCCGCTTGCGGCCGATGCGGTCGGCGAGCGTTCCCGCGGTGAGCAGGAACGCGCCGAAGACCAGCAGGTAGGCGTCGACCATCCACTGGAGCCGCGCGGGTGAGGCGTCGAGGCTCCTCTCGAGGGTGGGGAGGGCGACGTTCAGGATGGTGTTGTCGATGCCGACGATGAAGAGGCTGATCGCCAGGACGGCGAGGGTCTTCCAGCGCCGCTCGTAGGCTCGCGGGTCGATGGTCATGCGTGCGCTCCAGTCGCTCGGGGTCTCGTGGGGTCGAGGATCCGCCGGGGCGGCCGGCCGTCGCACCGGTGATCTCGCCGGGCCTGAGCGATCGGGGTGTTCGGTCTACGATCCGGGCATGCTCCGAGGCCGGGACCGCGAGCGGGCGCTGATCGGGGAGATGCTGGGCGAGGCGAGGCGCTCGCGGAGCCGGGCCCTGGTGCTGAGCGGCGAACCCGGCGTGGGCAAGTCGGCGCTGCTCGACGCCGCCCGGGCCGACGCCGCGGGGATGACCGTGCTCGTCGCGCAGGGGATCCAGTCGGAGGCGGAGCTCCCGTTCGCCGCGCTGCACCAGCTCCTGCGCCCGGTCCTGGGGCAGGTTCGACGGGCTCGCGCCACCCCAGGCACACGCGCTCCGGATCGCCCTCGGGCTCGCGGCGGGGTCGGGTGAAAGCCGCTTCCTGGTCTCCTTGGCGGTGCTGAGCCTGCTCTCCGAGGAGGCGGAGCAGCGCCCGGTGCTCTGCCTGGTGGACGACGGACAGTGGGTTGACGACGCCTCGGCGGACGCACTGGTCTTCCTGGCACGCCGCCTGGGCGCCGAGGGGATCGCCCTCCTCGTCGCGGTCCGGGACGGCGAGCCCACGGCGTTCTCGGCCACGGGGATCCCCGCCCTGCAGGTGTCTGGGCCTCGATGCGGACGCCGCGGGGTCGCTCCTCGACGACCACGCCCCGGTCCCGCTCGCACCGGAGGTCCGCGCGCGGCTCGTCGCCGGGATCACCGGCAACCCGCTCGCGCTGATGGAGCTGCCGCGTTCCCTGAGCCACGCCGAGCTCACGGGGGCCGAGCCGCTTCCCGAGCCGCTTCCGGTCACCGCCCGCGTGGAGGAGGCGTTCCTCGCGCGGGCGCGCCGTCTGCCCGACGCGACGCAGACGATGCTGCTGGTCGCCGCGGCGGACGACGGCGAGGACCTGCCGACGGTGCTCCGTGCGTCCGCGAGCCTCGGCGTCCACCCCCAGTCCCTCGACGCCGCGGAGGAGGCCGGGCTCATCGCGATCCGGGGCCAGGCGCTCGCGTTCCGCCATCCGCTGACCCGCTCCGCGATCTACCACGGCGCATCACGGTCGCGCCGGCGCGCGGCGCACGAGGCCCTCGCGAACGCTCTGCCCGGCGAGCGCGAGGCGGACCGGCGCGCCTGGCACCGCGCGGCGGCGGCCGTCGAGCCGGACGCCGACATCGCGACCGACCTCGAGCGGACGGCAGAGCGCGCGCTCGAGCGGGGCGGGCCGGCGGCGGCTTCGCTCGCCTACGAGCGCGCGGCGTCGCTCAGCCCGGGCGACGCCGCTCGCGGTCGGCTCCTCCTGGCCGCCGCACAGCACGCGTGGTTCGCCGGCCGCGTCGATCGGACGGTCACGATCCTGGAGCGGGCGGATCCACTCGTCGCGGGCCCTGTCGAGCGCGCCGACCTCGCGCGCTGGCGGGGCCTGGTGGAGCTGACGCAGGGGGTCCCCGCCAACGCCCCGCGCGAGCTGATCCGCGCCGCCGGAGAGGTCGCCGCGGTGGATCGCGAGAGGGCGGCCTACCTTCTCAACCTCGCGAGCGTCGCCGCGGCGATCAGCGGGGAGGACCGCGTGTCCGAGACGATCGCGGATCTCGCGCGGGAGCTCGATGCCGGGGAGGACGCGTACACGCGGATGCTCACGGACACGCTCGTCGGCCTGGGCGCGCACGTCCGCGGCGACTTCGAGGACGCGGGTCGGCACCTCCGGGGGGCGATCGCGCTGTCGGCGGAGCTCGAGGGCCTCTTCGAGGAGCGCCCCGCCGCCCTCCTGCTCGCCGGCCGCGCCGCGCTGTTCGCGGGCGACGACCGCGCGTCGCGCGACCTTCACCAGCGGGCCGCCGCCATCGCGCGCCGCGACGGGACGCTCGGCCTGCTGACCCAGGTCCTCCCCCGTCTCGGCCACACCGAGGCGTGGGAGGGCAGGTGGTCCTCGGCGTCGGCCAGCGCCGAGGAGTGCGTCGAGCTGGGGCGCGACATCGGACAGGACGACGTCGTCGCGCACGCCCTGGCCCTGCGCGCCCTGCTCGCCGCCCTGCAGGGAGACGAGGAGCTCTGCGGGTCGCTCGCGGCGGAGGCCGGCGAGATCGGCTCGGCCCGGCGGCTGGCGCACGTGAGCGACCTGGCGCAGTGGGCGCTGTCGGTTCTGGCGCTCGGGCTCGGCCGGCCCGACGAGGCGCTGGGCCGCGCGCGCGGAATCGATCACGCGCTCATCCGCCTCTGGGCCGCGCAGGACCGGATCGAGGCGGCGGCCCGGGCCGGCGATCCGGACGCCGCGCGCGGGTGGTTCGATGAGCTCGAGCGGCTGGCGGAGGGCAGCCGCGCGCCGTGGGCCGTGGCCGCCGCCCACCACTGCCGCGGACTCCTCGCCGAGGACGCCGGCGAGGCGGAGCGCGCGCTCGGCGCCGCGCTCGAGGCCCACCGTGACGCGGCGCGCCCTTTCGAGCGCGCCCGCACCCGGCTGGCGCTGGGCGAGCTGCTTCGGCGGGCGCGGCGGCGGGTCGAGGCCCGTACCCACCTGCGAGGGGCTCTCGCGGGCTTCGAGGCGCTCGGGGCCGAGCCCTGGGCAGAACGGGCCCGGCTCGAGCTGCGCGCCAGCGGCCAGACCGCGATGCGCGGCGACCCGGGCGCCCGGGAGCAACTCACGGCGCAGGAGCTGCAGGTCGCCCAGTTCGTCGCGCAGGGCCTCACCAACCGGGATGTCGCGGCCCAGCTCTACCTGAGCCCCCGGACGATCGACTTCCACCTGCGCAACGTCTTCCGGAAGCTCGGTATCGCCTCCCGGACGCAGCTCGCGCGCCTCGAGCTCGACCTGGTGGCGGATCCGGCCCCGTAGCGCCGGCCCGGCGGTTTCGCCGGTGCCACACCCCCCGCCGCCGGCCTACGTTCGATCTCACGCCGCCCGTCGCGACTCGGGCGGGCGGCGTCCGGAAGGCAACGAGGAGGAGGAGCCATGCGGGTGTTCGTGGCGGGCGGGACGGGCGCGGTCGGCAGACGCCTGGTGCCGATGCTGGTGGCCGGCGGCGACAGGGTGACGGTCTCGGCGCACTCCCCGGCCCGGGAGGACGTGTTCGCCGGGCTGGGGGTGGAGACGGTGGTGGCCGACGGCCTCGACCGCGACGCGGTGATGACCGCGGTGGCCCGGGCGGAGCCGGACGTCGTGATCCACCAGATGACGAGCATCCCCCGGCGGACCGACATGAAGCGATTCGACGAGGCCTTCGGCCCCACGATCCGTCTGCGGACGGAGGGGACGGACCACCTCGTCGAGGCCGCCCGCGCCGCGGGTGCCGGCCGCATCGTGGCGCAGAGCTTCGGCAACTGGACCTACGCCCGGACGGGCGGCCCGGTGAAGACGGAGGAGGATCCGTTCGACCCCGACCCGCCCGCCTCGATGCGGCGGAGCCTCGAGGCGATCCGCCACCTGGAGTCGGCGGTGCTCGACGCGGACGGGATCGAGGGCGTCGTGCTGCGCTACGCCAACCTCTACGGGCCCGGCACCTCGTGGTCCGAGGGCGGGGAGCTGCTCGAGCTGGTGCACAGGAGGCGGCTTCCGCTCATCGGAGACGGCGCGGGGGTCTGGTCGTTCGTCCACGTCGACGACGCCGCGAGCGCGACCGTCGCCGCCTGCCACGCCGGCGCACCGGGCGTCTACAACGTCGCCGACGATGAACCGGCTCCGGCCGCCGTGTGGCTGCCGGCCCTCGCCGAGGCCGTGGGCGCCGGGCCGCCGCGTCGCGTCCCGGCCTGGATCGGGCGGCTCGCGGCCGGCGAGGCGGGCGTGTCCATGTTCACGCGGATCCGGGGCGCCTCGAACGAGAGGGCGAAGCGGGAGCTGGGATGGCGCCCGCGCCACCCCAGCTGGCGGGCGGGCTTCCGCGAGGGACCGGCGGGCGCCCTCCCGCAGACGGCGAGGGCGGCCTGATGCGTGGGCCGTCGCGGCGCCTAGATCTCGAACTGCTCCTTGGCGAGGTAGAGGCGCGCCTGGCGGGCGCCCTGCACCAGCACCGCGAGCTTCTCCTCCACGGTGGCGACCGGGAGTAGGTCGAGCCCCGGCGTGACCGCGACCCAGAGGGCCGAGGGGACCCCCGCGCGGGCGCTGGTCAGGACGGCGCGGGCCACCTCGCGCGGATCCTCCACCTCGGTGTCGGAGCCGTCGATCGCCGCCAGCAGGTCCTCGTCCGGGCCGAGCCGGTAGAGGCCCGAGGGGACGTCGCCCTCGGTCTCCACGATCAGGCCGCGGTGGCCGTCGAAGGCACCGGCGTCGCGGGCGCGGACCTTGACCGCCAGGTGGGGGGCCGCGGCCCGGGCGACGGCGAGCGTGTCGGGGGTGTCCTCGCGGGCGCCCGTCGCCACGACGTCCAGCCCGATGCGGGCGAGGCGCGCGGCCCAGTCCGGGCGGCGCGGTAGGACCCCGAGCACGATCGTGGGGAGCACCGGGAGCTGGACCCCCAGGGCGGCGAGCTCGTCTCTGCGCACGCCCGCCACCGTACCGAACTACGATCGGCGGCCATGGGGTGGCTGAGACGCATCGGGCCGTGGGTGGGCATGGGCACCAGCCCGGCGGCGCTGATGCTGGGCGGGGGCGTGGGCGAGGGCCTCGAGGGCGGCGCCCTCGTGATCGCGCTCGTCGTCGGAGTGACGCTGCTCACCACGCTCGCCTGCGTCCAGGGGATGCTCGGCCAGTCCACCGGCCTGTCGCTGGCCCGCCTGACCGCCGGCCCGCTGGGCGTCGAGGGCAGCCGGCGCACCGCGTCGGTCGTGATGCTCGCGATGATGCTGGGGTGGTTCGGCGTCAACGTCGGCGTGGCCGGCGTCGCCCTCGCGCGGCTCGTGGGGGTCCCCGACACCGTCGGGGTGATCGCCTTCTCGGCGATCATGCTCGTCGTGGCCGGCCGGGGGCTCGGCGTGCTCTCCTGGTCGGCCACGGTCGCCGGGGTGGCGACGGTCGTGCTGGCCGCCTGGGGCCTCCACCTGGCGTTCGCGGACCGCGAGCTGACGCTCTCGGGCGGCGAGGCCGGCAGCCACCCCACCAGCATCCTCACCGGCGTCGTCCTGGTGGTCGGCTACGGCTCGGCCTTCTCGCTGCGCGCGCCGGACTTCACGCACGACCTCGGGCGGATGCGACAGGTGCTGTGGTGCGCGCTCGTGGGACTGGCCGTCCCCGTGCTGATCTTCGGGCTGGCGGGCGCCGCCCTCCAGGCGGCCACCGGCAACTGGGACCTGGCCGACGTGATGCGCGACCTGGGCAGCCCGGAGCTCGCCTACCTGTTCGTGGCCGTGGGCTTCACCGGGTCGGTGCTCACCAACATCTGGTCCGGCGGCCTGTCGCTGACCGACGCGCGTCCCGCGGCTGTCGCGGCGGACCGCCCAGATCGCCGTCGCCTGCGTCGGCGCGGTCATCGCGGCGGCCGGCTTCGCCGACCTGATGCTGCCCTGGCTGGCGATCATGGCGCTCGCCGCGCCGGGGCTGGTCGCCGTCTGCGCCATCCACGTCCTGCGGGGCGGACCTGCCCGTCCGGGCTGGGGAATGTCAGGACTGGCCAGTTGGGGAGCCGGATTCGCCTGCGGGATCGCTCTTTTCCTGGCAGGCTCTCCGTTGGCGCTTCCCGGCGCGGCCGCCATCCCGGCGGTCGCCTATTGGGTGCTCGGTCGATCTGGGGAGCGGAACTTGGTGAATCCGAAGGTGGAGGCTCGAGGTGGCGATCGATCAGGTGGCAACGCGTGAGGGTGCCGTTGGTCTCGACAAACACGGCATAGCGCCCGAGGGATCGGTCTGGTGGAACCTGCCGCCGGCCGGCCTCTACGAGCACGCGCTGGCGGCGGGTGACGGCTCCCTCGCCGAGGGCGGGCCGCTCGTCGTGTCCACCGGCGTCCACACCGGTCGCTCCCCGAAGGACAAGTTCGTGGTCCGCGAGCCCCGGAGCGAGGGCCGCATCTGGTGGGGCGCCATCAACCAGCCCATCGAGGAGTCCAACCACGAGGGCCTCGGGGCCCGCCTGCGCGAGCACCTCAGCGCCGCCCCCAACCTCTACGTGATCGACGCCTTCGCCGGCGCCGACCCCGCCGAGAAGCTGGCCGTGCGCGTCGTCTCCGAGAGCGCGTGGCACGCCCTCTTCGCCCAGACGATGTTCATCGTGCCGAGCGACGAGGAGCTCCTCGTCGCCGACCCCGAGGCGCTGATCCTCCACGCACCCACCTTCACCGCCGACCCCGCCACGGACGGCACCCGCGCCACCAACTTCGTGAGCCTCCACCTCACGAACTCCGAGATCCTGATCGGCGGCACCGAGTACGCCGGCGAGATCAAGAAGTCGATCTTCACCCTCATGAACGACCGCCTGCCCAACCACGGCGTGCTGTCGATGCACTGCTCGGCCAACGTGGGCGCCGACGGCCGCGTGGCCGTGTTCTTCGGCCTGTCGGGCACCGGCAAGACCACCCTCTCCACCGACTCGACGCGCCCGCTGATCGGCGACGACGAGCACGGCTGGGGCGAGGACGGCGTCTTCAACATCGAGGGCGGCTGCTACGCGAAGGTCATCAACCTCTCGCCGACCGGCGAGCCCGAGATCTACGCCACCACGCGGAAGTTCGGGACGGTCCTCGAGAACGTGGTGATGGACCCGATCACCCGCCGCCTCGACCTGGACGACGCGTCCAAGACCGAGAACACCCGCGCGGCCTACCCGCTCGAGAGCATCCCGAACACGGTCGAGGCCAAGCGCGCCGGCCACCCGGCGAACATCGTGATGCTGACCGCCGACGCCTTCGGCGTGCTGCCCCCCATCGCCAAGCTCACCTCCGAGGAGGCGATGCGGATGTTCCTGGCCGGCTACACGGCCAAGGTCGCGGGCACCGAGGTCGGCGTCGTGGAGCCGCAGGCGACGTTCAGCGCCTGCTTCGGCGCCGCCTTCCTCCCCCAGCCGCCCTCGGTCTACGCCGAGCTGCTGGGCTCGCGGATCGAGAAGCACGGCGTCTCGGCCTGGCTGGTCAACACCGGCTGGACCGGCGGCCCCTACGGCACCGGCTCGCGCATGCCGATCTCGGCGACCCGCGCCATCGTGCAGGCGGCCCTGTCGGGCGAGCTCGACGCCGCGCCCACCCGGACGGACCCGATCTTCGGCTTCCAGGTCCCGACGGCGATCCCGGGCGTGGACTCCGGCCTGCTCGACCCGCGCAGCACCTGGGCCGACGGCGACGCGTACGACGCCTCGGCGAAGGACCTCGCGGCGCGCATCCTGGAGCACGCGGCCAAGATGACCGCCTGAGCCCGCGTTCCCCGGCGGCCCCCACGGGCCGCCGGGGCGCGGTCTCACCTGCCCTCGAACTCCGGGGGGCGCTTCTCCCGGAAGGCCGCCAGGCCCTCGCGGAAGTCCTCCGAGGCGAAGGCGCGGGCACGGGCGGCCTGGGCCGTCTCCTGGATGGACTCGGGGCCCTCGCTGAGCGCGGTGACGATCGCCCGCGTCCCGCTCACCGCGAGCGGTGCCGCCGTGACCACGGCGGCCGCGGCGGCACGCGCGGCGTCCCAGAGGGCGTCGGCCTCGACGACCTCGTCCACCAGGCCGAGCGCGTAGGCCTCGTCGGCGTCCACGGGCGTCCCGGTGAGGAACAGGCGGCGCGTGCGCGCGGGGCCCATGGCCGCGACGAAGCGGCGCAGGCCGTCGGCGGCGTAGACCACGCCGATGCGCGCGGCGGGCATGCCCAGGCGGGCGCCGCGCCGGGCGATGCGCCAGTCGCAGGCGATGGCCAGCTCGAGGGCGCCGCCGAAGGCCGCGCCGTTGATGACGCCGATCACCGGCACCGGGGCGGAGGCGATCGCCGCCGCCGCGTTGCCCAGGCGGCGCTCGCCGTCCTGCAGCTCCACCGCGAGCTCCTCGGCGGTCTGCTCGGTCAGGTCGAGGCCCGACGAGAAGTGGCGCTCGCCCTCGCCGCCCAGCAGCACGGCGCGGACCGACTCCATCCGGGGGCCGTGAAGTAGGCTCACGATCTCGGCGAGGATCGTGGCGTCGAGGGCGTTGGCGCGGCCCTCGTTGGCGATCCGCGCGATCAGGATGCCGTCGCCCTCCTCCACGAGGAGGCGACCGGACGGGGGATTCTCAGCTGGCATCAGTTCTCGTCATGGGGGCGGGAGCGGTGGGCTCGTACTACGGGGCCCTGCTCGCACGCGATGGACACGATGTGACGCTGGTCGCCCGCGGCGCTCACCTCGACGCGCTCCGGCAGGCCGGGCTGATCGTGGTGCGCGAGGCGGACGGCACGCGATGGGAGGCCCCGGTGCGCGCCCGCGCCGAGCCCGCGGGTCCCGCGCCGGATCTCATCATCGTGACGACCAAGTCGCACCACACCCTAGCGGCGGCCCGGGCGATCGCCCCGATCGTCTCCGACGCCACGACGGTGCTCTCGCTGCAGAACGGCGTCGAGAACGTCGCCCGCATCACGACCGTGGTGCCGGCGGACCGGGTGCTCGGCGGCATCGCCTTCGTCGGCCTCAGCGTCGACCGAGCCCGGCTCGGTGGACCACCAGGCCGAGGGGAGGGTGGACATCGGCGACCCCGCCGGCCTGACCGAGCGGGCGCGCCGCGTCCACGCCCTGCTCGCGCCCTCGTGGGACGTGACCCTCTCGGCCCAGATCGTGCGCGACCTCTGGTTCAAGCTCCTGTGGAACGCGGGCTTCAACGCGATCTGCGCGGTGACGGGGGCCACGGCGGGCGAGGCCCTGGCGACCCCGGACTCCGAGGCCCTCGTGCGCGAGGCGATGTGGGAGGTGGTGGCGGTGGCGGCGCGCCACGGCGTCACCCTGACCCCGGAGGACGTGGACGAGATGGCGGGCGACAAGCCCGAGCTGCGCGACTACCACCCGTCCACGGCGCGCGACCTCGAGGCCGGCAAGCCCCTCGAGCGCGACGCCCTGTGCGGCTTCCTCGCCCGCGAGGGCGCTGCGCTCGGGGTGCCGACCCCGGTCAACCGGATCCTCGACGGGCTGCTGGCCCTCCAGGAGGACCGCGCCCGCCGCCGGCGGTGAACCCTTTCACCGGACCGGTAAGAGCTCCGTGAACGTCCGGGAGAGCGTGCCGGCGCGGACTAGCGTGCCCCCGTCGGTAACGCAATCGATCCGGAGAGTGCACCGATGACGAGGAGCGAATGGTGGCTCGGCGTCACGGCGGGACTGGCGGTCGGGCTCGGAGGGGTGGTGGTCGCGGACCAGGTGTCCACGCCGGCGAACGCGGCCCCGATCACCCTCAGCGTGTCCCAGCTCCAGATCAACCAGCGCATCTCCCAGGCCGCCGTGCGGCGCAGCAACGAGGCGCTCAAGCTGCTCGGCCCGGTCGCGTCCCTCCGGATCGACCCCGGCGCCGGGCTGGCCCACGACGGCGATCCGCAACGGCGCCGTGACCAGCGAGAAGCTGGACACCGCGGTGCGCGAGGGCCAGCCGCGCTGGGCCGTCGTGGCCGCGACCACGGGCGCCCTGGTGCGCGCCAAGGGCGCCTCGGCGGCGGCCAAGCTGGCCGACCCGGGCCTCTACAGCGTGACCTTCGACCGCGACGTGAGCGCGTGCGCGATCCAGGCGACGGTCGCCGCGACGGGCACCGACCCGATCACCACCGGCGGCGAGGTCAGCGCGTGGCGCAGCGCCGCCGACGCCAAGGTCGTCACGGTCCGCACGGCGGCCTTCGAGGCCACGCCGAGCCCGGCGGCCGTGAACCCGGTCAACACCCTGCCCTTCCACGTGACGGTGCTCTGCTAGCGCCGCCGGAGGGCTAGGAGGCCAGCAGCACCAGGGCCAGGCAGGTCAGCAGGGCCCCGTCGGCCAGGCGGGCCCGGCGCAGCAGGATGGGACGCTCGAGCATCGACGTCAGCATCCGGCCGCCGGCGCCCGTCAGGCGCGGCGCCATCGCGACGACGGGGATGGCACGGCCGAGGCCGAATGCCACGCCGATGACCAGGCCGGCGACCGGCGACCCGAGGGCGATCGAGATCCCGGCCAGCGCCCAGACGGCGAGGGTCAGGACGAAGGTCGTGAAGCCCAGGCCGAGCAGGAGGCCGTAGAGGGCCCCCACCAGGGGCAGGGGCATCGACCGGCGCCACGGCTCCGGCACCTGGCGGCGGATCTGGGGCACGACGCGCACGCCCGGCCCACTCGCCGGCCGCGGCCAGCGCCGCCACGATCGCGGCGACGACCAGCGCCAGCGTGGCGCCGCGCGGTCTGGAGGGCGTCGCCGAGCAGCGCGAGGGCGCCGAAGGTGATCACGCCGCCCGCGACGGCGCCGACCGTGAAGGTGGCGCAGGCGAGCCAGGTCGTGCGGCCGCCCCGCCCGCCGCCGCCCAGCGTGTCGATCATCGAGAAGCCGCACGGCGACCAGGCCCCGGTCACGCCCGCCGCGAGGGCGGTCACGGCCAGAGCGGCCAGGAGGACGCCCTCAGGCACCGAGCGCGGCCTCGGCCAGGATCCTCTCCACCACGTCGTCGAAGCCCAGGCCGGCCGCCTCGGCGGCCTTGGGCAGGAGGCTCGTGTCGGTCATCCCCGGGATCGGCGTTGATCTCGAGCACCCAGGGGCGGTCGTCGTCGTCGAGGATGATGTCCACCCTGCTCACCCCGCGGCACCCGAGGGCCCGGAAGCAGGCGATCGCGACGCGGGCGACCTCCTGGGCGACGGCGTCCGAGAGCCGGGCGGGCGCCACGAAGTCGGTGAGGCCGGGCGTGTAGCGGGCCTCGAAGTCGTAGAAGTCGCGCCCGCGCGGGATCGCCTCGACCACCGGCAGCGCCCACGGCTCGGACGTGCCGAGCACCGAGACCGCCAGCTCGCGGCCCGGGACGAAGCGCTCCAGCAGGACGCGGTCGTCGTAGGCCAGCGCGCTCATGAGGGCGGCGGGCACGTCGCCGGGCTCGCGGGCCACGGTGATGCCGAGCGCCGAGCCCTGCTTGGCGGGCTTCACCACCAGCGGCAGCCCGAGGCGGTCGCGGATCTCCGAGAGCGCGTCGCCCGCGCCGAGCTCGCGGAAGGCCTCCTGGCGGAACGCGTAGGCCGGCGGGGTGTCGATGCCGGCGGCCGCGAAGTGGGCCTTGGCCACGACCTTGTCCATCGCCCGCTCGCAGGCCAGCACGCCCGGGCCCGGTGTAGGGGATCTCCAGGATCTCGAGCAGCTCCTGCACCGTGCCGTCCTCGCCGCCCTTGCCGTGCAGCGCGATGAAGGCGGCCTCCGGGCGCTCGGCGCGCAGGGTGCGCACCAGGTGCTGGTCGACGTCGATCGCGATCACGTCGTGGCCCAGGCGCCGCAGCGCCGCCTCGGCGTTGGCGCCCGAGCGCAGGCTCACCTCGCGCTCGAGGGAGCGGCCGCCCTTCAGCACGGCGACCCTCACGCCCCGTCACCGTCCAGGCCGCCGAGGGCACGGTGCAGGTCGGTCATCTCCGCGACCGCCACGCCGAGCCGGCGCACGCCCTCGCTGAGCATCGGCTCCGGCACGCCCGAGAAGTTGAGGCGCATCGAGTTGCCGCCGCGGCCGTCGAGGAAGGCCCCCCGGCCGGGGACGAAGGCCACCTCGTGCTTGTCGCGTCGCCAGGGCGAGCAGGTGGGTGGTGTCGAGGTAGGAGGGCAGCGTGGCCCACACGAACAGGCCGCCCGACGGCCGGCTCCAGGTGGCCTCCGGGGGCATCTCCTCCTCCAGGGCGCGCAGCAGGGCGTTGCGCCGCGAGAGGTAGATCAGGTTGAGCTCGGAGACGTAGTCGCGCCAGTCGTGGCGGCGCATGTACTCGATGATGAAGCGCTGCGAGATCGTGGACGAGCACAGGTCCGCCGCCTGCTTGCCCAGGTTCATCTTGCGCAGCACCGAGGCCGGCGCGGCGACCCAGCCCACCCGCAGGCCCGGCGAGAGGATCTTGGAGAACGTGGAGAGGTAGATGACCCAGCCCGCGCCGTCGTCCAGCTCCCAGAGGCTCGGCAGGGGGTCGCCCTCGAAGCGGATCTGGCCGTAGGGGTTGTCCTCCACGATCAGCAGCTCGTGCTCGTGGGCGATCTCGATCAGGCGCTCGCGCCGCTCCAGCGACATGGTCACGCCGCCGGGGTTGTGGAAGTTGGGGATCGTGTAGAGCAGCTTGGGCGGGCGCCCCTCGGCGGTCAGGCGCGCCAGGGCCTCCTCCACGAGGTCGACGCGCAGGCCGTCGTCGTCGAGCGGGATGTGCTCGACGCGCGCCTCGTAGGTGGTGAAGCACGGCACCGCGCCCGGGTAGGTGGGGCCCTCGGCCAGGATCGTGTCGCCCGGGTTGACGAAGGTGCGGATCGAGAGGTCGATCGCCTGCTGGCCGCCGCTGGTGACCATGATGTCGTCGACCCCGGCGCGGGCGCCCTCGTGGCCCATGATGTCGACGATCAGCTCGCGCAGCTCGCGCCAGGCCCTCGGTGGGCCCGTACTGGAGGGCCGAGGCCAGGTGGTCGCGCGCGATGACCTCGATCGACCTCGTCGAAGATCTCGCGCTCGAACGACTCGGTGTTGGGGAAGCCGCCCGCCAGCGAGATGATCTCGGGCCGCTCCGAGAGCGACATGAGGTCGCGCATGACCGACGACACGATGCCCGAGGCCCGCGAGGCGAAGCGCACGTCGTAGCGGGCCGCGTCGCCCGGCGTGAGGGCGGTCTCGTGCGACCGTGCTCGCGGTTGTGGCGGTGCGGGGGGGCGTCGGGTCTCCCTCGGGATCCTCCATGACGATCATGGGCAGTGTAGGCCACGATCCGCCGGGGGCCGAGCAGGGCCTCTGGTACCATCGCGCGTCGTGCCGACCCGGCCAGCCCCGCCCCCGGTGTTGCCCGAGGCGCGCCTCCTGCGCGTGCCGAGCATCCGCCGTGCCCGACGGTCCGATTGGCACCAGCTGATCCGCTTCTGCGTGGTCGGCGCGTCCGGGTACCTGGTCAACCTGGTCGTGTTCTCGGTGCTCGTCCACGTGCTCGACGCCCACTACGTCGTGGCCGCCATCGCGGCCTTCTGCGTGGCCTGGACCAGCAACTTCGTCTTCAACAAGTTCTGGACCTTCCAGCAGCACGGGTTGTCGGCGCTCCAGCAGGGCGCGCGATACCTCGCGGTGAGCCTGGTGGCTCTGGGCATCAACCTGATCCTGCTCGAGATCCTGGTGCGCGCCGGGATGCCCGGAGGTGCCCGCACAGGCCGTCGCGATCGCCGCCGTCATGCCGGTGAACTTCCTGCTCAACCGCCGCTGGTCCTTCCGGTAGCGGCGCATGCGCGTCGGCGACGAGCCGTCGTCGCCCTGCTGGCGGCTGCCCTCGTCCGGGCTTCGGCGGCCGGCCGCCGCGGCGGCCGCCCCGTCGCGCGCCGTCGGCGAGCCGACCCCGCCGGAGGCCACCGCGGCGGCGGCCGACCTCGCTGCGCGCCGTCGCCGGCAAGGCCGGCGAGATCCAGGGCGCCGTGCGCGCCCGGCCGCCGCGCGCGAGGCGTCGCTCACCGACGACGAGGTGACCGCGATCGCCGCGCACCTCGACGAGGCTGCAGGACTGGATCCGACGGCCGCAAGATCTCGCGCACGGCGCTCGACTACGACGCCAAGACCGGCGTCCACACGTACTGGGCGGTCAGCAAGGACGCCGCGGGCAAGGAGACCGTCGAGGCCCAGGTGCTCGTGTCCGACGAGAGCGGCCAGATCACCGAGGTGCGCACCGGCCCGCAGGTGGCGTGGATGATGGCCCGCGGCTACGACGGCGCCTTCGGGCGGGCGATCAACCGGCCGGCGATCTGGCTCTCCCTCTGCGCGATCTTCCTGGTCGCGCTGCTGCCGGTCCTGCCGGCCCCGCCGGCTGCTGTCGGTGCGCACGCTCGACCTGCTGGTGCTGCTCTCGTTCAGCGTCTCGCTGATCTGGTTCAACCGCGGCGAGATCTTCACGTCGGTGCCGCTGCAGTACCCGCCGATGGTCTACCTCGCGCTGCGCCTGACCTGGATCGCGGTCGCCCGGGTGCGCGCGGCGCGGCCGCGCGCCCGAGGGCGCCCCGGCCGCCGCCGAGCCGGCGCCCGAGGGCGCGTCGGCGCGCCCGACCTTCGGCGGGTCGGCGCCGACCTGGGTGCTGGTGACGCTGCTGATCGTCGACGCTCGCGCTGCGCTTCGGCCTCAACGCCTTCGACTCCAACGTGATCGACGTCGGCTACGCCGGGCGTGATCGGGGCCGACCGCATCGCCCACGGCGCCACCCCCTACGGCACGATGCCCTCGGACTGCGGCAGCTGCGACACCTACGGCCCGCTGAACTACATCGCCTACGTCCCGTTCGAGGTCGCGGAGCCCTGGAAGGGCACCTGGGACTCGCTTCCCGCCGCCCACGGCGCGGCGACCCTGTTCGACATCCTCTGCCTGGCCGGCATGCTCGATGCTGGGCTGGCGCCTGTCCGGCCTGCGGCTGGGGATGGGCCTGGCCCTGGCCTGGGCGGCGTTCCCGTTCACGGCGTTCGCGCTCGAGACGAACTCCAACGACTCGCTGGTGGCCGCGACGCTCATCTGGGGCCTGGTGCTGGCCCGCCATCCGATCGGCCGCGGCCTGATGCTGGGCCTCGCGCTGGGCACCAAGTTCGCCCCCGCCATCCTGCTGCCGCTCTGGAGCCGCCAGCCCTTCCCGCGCCCCGCGCCGGGCCGCAACCTGCTTCCCTTCATCGGCGGGGCTCGCCATCCCGTTCGCGCTCACCGGCTGGGTGCTCCTGCTCGACGGCTCCGACGGGCTGCGCGCCTTCTGGTCGCGTACCGTCGGCTACCAGCTCGGCCGGGACTCGCCGTTCTCGGTCTGGGGCCAGTACCCCGGCCTGCGGCCGGTGCAGATCGGGCTGATGGTGATCGTCGCGGCGGCGCGCCCTGGCCGTGCTGCGCTGGCCGCGCCGGCTCGACATGCTGACCATGACCGCCCTGTCCGGGGCACTCCTCATCGGGATCGAGCTGACCGTGACGCACTGGTTCTACCTCTACATCCCGTGGTTCCTGCCCTTCGCCCTGATCGCGATGGTCCCGGACTGGCCGCCGCCGCGGCGCCGTCCGCGCGAGGTGCCCGAGCCGGCCCGCGCGCCGGCCCCCGAGCCGATGCCGGTGGCCACATGACCTGGAGCCGCTGGCTCCCGTCGTTCGCGGTGGCCCTGGCGATCGTGGTCTGGGCCGTGCCGCTGCAGCTCGGCGCGTACGCCGACTCGGTCATCACGGACATCCCGACCTACCAGCGCGCCTACCTCCACATCGCCGACGGACAGATCCCGTACGTCGACTTCAGCCTCGAGTACCCGCCCCTCGCGGCCGGCCTCTTCTGGCTGGCCGGGGTCCTGCCCGGCCCCTACGGGGTGACCTTCTCGATCCTGATGCTCGCGTGCCTGTGCGCCACGGTCCTCGGCGTGATCGCGCTGGCCCGCGCGATCGGCATGGACGTGCGCCGCCAGACGGTGGCCGGCGGTGCTGGTGGCGGTGAGCCCCCTGCTGGTCGGCAACCTGGTGGAGACGCGCTTCGACCTGGCGCTGGCGGCGCTCGTGGTCTGGACCCTCTGGGCCGCGGCCACCGAGCGCTGGAAGCTCGCGTGGGGGCTGCTCGCCGCGGCCACCCTGCTGAAGCTGATCCCCCTCGCGCTGATCCCGGTGATGATCATCTGGCAGCGCCACCGGGCGGGCGCCCGCTCGGCCTGGGCCGGCCTCGGCGCGAGCCTCGCCGTGGTGGCGGCGGTGCTCGCCCCCTTCGTGGTGATGTCGCCCTCGGGCACCTGGGACCTCGCCCGCTACCACCTGGACCGCCCGCTGCAGCTGGAGGCGGTCGGCTCGGCCTACCTGCTCGGCCTGCACGCGCTGGCCGGCATCCCGGTGACGGTCGACGAGCTCGTTCGGCAGCCAGGGGCTGGAGGGCAACGGCCCGGCGGTGATCGCCGGCATCTCGACGGCCGTCCTGATCGGTCTGCTGATCGCGATCTCGTGGACGCTCTGGGTGGGCCTCCACCGGGCGCGCGGACCGGGCGACGGGCGCCTCTTCGTGGCCGCGGCGGCGGCGACCATCGTCTCGCTGCTGGTGTGCGGCAAGGTGCTCTCGCCCCAGTTCATGGTGTGGCTGCTGCCGGTCGGCTTCCTGGTGGCGGGCCGCTACGGCCGCGTCGCCGCCGCGCTGACGGCCGCGGCGATGCTGCTGACGTTCGCCTACTTCCCGCACAAGTACTGGGACCTGGTGGCGCTCGACGACCTGCCGATCGGGATCCTGGTGCTGCGCGACAGCGTGCTCATCGCCCTGCTGGCGGCGTGCTGGCCGCGCCCGAGCATCGCCGGGCAGGCCCCTCGGGCGGACGCTCGGCCGGGGCCGCTCGGACGCCGAGAAGGCAGCCGGCGGTGGCGGCCCGCTACCTGGTCGAGTGACGCCCGCCGCGACCCTGACCCGGCGCGAGCTGGGCCGGGCGACGCTCGCCCGCCAGCTGCTGCTGGAGCGGGCGCCGCTCGAGGCGGGCGAGGCGGTGGCGCGCCTGGGGGGTCTGCAGGCCCAGGAGCCGCGGCCTCCCTTCATCGGGCTCTGGTCGCGGCTGGAGGGCTTCGCCCGGGAGGACCTCGCCGCGGCCCTGCGTGACCGGCGCGTGGTGCGCGGCATGGCGATGCGGGCGACGCTGCACCTGCAGACCGCGGACGACCACCTGGCCACCCGCGCGGCCCTGGCACCGGTGATGGACCGTGCCCTGAAGGCCCTCGGCGCACGGGCCGAGGGCCTCGAGAGCGGGCCGGTGCTGGAGGCGGCCCACGCCCTGCTGCAGGAGGCGCCCCGGACGTTCGCGCAGACGCGCGACCACCTCGCGGGCCTCTTCCCCGGCGTCGATCCGCGCGCGCTCGGCTACACGGTCCGGACCCGCCTGCCGCTGGTGATGGTCCCGACGGAGGACCGCTGGAGCTTCCCCGCGGACGCCCGCTTCACCACCACCGAGAGCTGGCTCGGGCGCCCGGTGGACCCGGACGCCGCGCGCGGAGGCCCTGGTGCTCCGCCACCTGGCCGCGTTCGGGCCCGCCAGCGCGGCCGACATCCAGGCCTGGAGCGGGCTGACCGGCGTCGCCGCGGTCCTGAAGGGGCTCGCGCCGGACCTGGTGACCTTCCGCGACGAGCGCGGGCGCACGCTGCACGACCTCCCGGACGCCCCGCGGCCCGACGCCGAGGTGCCCTGCCCGCCCCGCTTCCTGCCCGACTTCGACGCGCTGGTGCTGGCCCACGCCGACCGGACGCGGGTGATCGCCGACGCCCACCGGGGGCGGCTCGTGTCGCGCAACCTCCGCGTCCGGGCGACGTTCCTGTGGGACGGCGAGGTGGCCGGCACCTGGAGCGTGGAGCGCGTCCGGCGCGCCGCGGTGCTGCGGATCGCGCCCTTCGCCCGGCTGCCGCGCGGCGCCACGGCGGCCCTGCGCGACGAGGCCGAGGCCCTCGTCCGCTTCATCGACGACGAGGCGGCGGACCACGAGGTCAGCGTGGAGCGACCCGGCCTGTCGCGCTGATCCAGGCCTGGGCGAACATGCCGCCCGGGATGGCGCTCCACTCGCGCAGCGCGGCGGCCATGCCGCGCACCTCGGCGGCCGACGCCCAGCCGCGCTCGACGCTGTGATCCACGCCCGGGCTCGCCTCGATGCGGGTGGCCAGGTAGTCGGCGATCGCCCCGCGGTCCTCGTAGCACTCGTAGCGCGCCGACATGGTCACGTCGCGCAGCCCCGCGGCGCGCATGTGGGTCCCCAGGGCCCGCCCCGCGCGCACGTCGCCGCCGTTGGCCGTCTGGATGCGCTCGTAGAAGCGGACGGCGGCGTCGACGTCCGGGACCGAGGGCGCGAGCACGAAGCCGCCCCAGTCCGGGCTGACCACCACCACCGGGCCGCCCGGGGCGACGACGCGGGCCACCTCGGCGAGCGCCCCGCGCGGGTCGGGCAGGTGCTCGAAGAGGGCGTGGGAGAAGGCGGCGTCCACCGCGGCGTCGGCGAGCGGGAGCGCCATGGCGTCGGCCGTCAGCGACGTCGATGTTGGCGAGGCCCTCCGCCGCGGCGCGCGCGCCCAGCAGCCGCACCTGCGAGTCCTCGCGGTCGACGGCCCACACGCGGCCGGGCGCCACCGCGCGCGCGAGCCCGACGGTGATCGAGCCGGGTCCGCAGCCCAGGTCGAGCAGTCGCATGCCGGGACGCAGGCGGCGCCAGGATCTCGCCGCCGTGGCTCTCGGCGGTGCGGCGCTCCATGAAGGCGCTGACCTGGGGGGTCCAGCCCGGCGTGTAGGCCGGACCGCTCACGCCTCGAGGCTGAAGGTCGCGATCGCCGTCGCCCGGCCGTCGGCCTCGGCGTCGACGATCGCGCCCTGCACCAGCACGCCGCCGTCGGCCGGCTCGAAGCGCCCGGGACCGGCGGTGAGGAAGCGGCGCAGGACGATCTCGGTGCGCACGCCGATGACCGAGTCGTGGGGGCCGGTCATGCCGAGGTCCGTGACGTAGGCGGTGTGGCCGCCGAGGATGCGGGCGTCCGCCGTCTGCACGTGGGTGTGGGTGCCGACGACCGCCGTCACGCGGCCGGTGAGGTGGTGCGCGAGGGCGATCTTCTCGCTGGTCGCCTCGGCGTGGATGTCCACCAGCACGACGTCCGCCCCCCGGCGCGCCCGCTCCACCAGGTCGTCGATGACCGCGAAGGGGCTCTGGGCCGCGGTCAGGAAGACCGCGCCCATGACGTTGATCACGCTGACGGGCCCGGCCGGCGACTCCACCGTCGTCAGGCCCCGGCCGGGCGCGCGCACGGCGATGTTGGCCGGGCGCAGCATCCGCGGCTCGCTCTCGAGCATCCCGTTGATCTCGGGCTTCTGGAGCGTGTGGTTGCCGCCCGGTGAGGACGTCCACCCCCGCGTCGAGCAGGTCGCGCGCCTGGCGCGGCGACGTGCCGGCGCCGGCGGCGGCGTTCTCGGCGTTGACCACGATCAGGTCCGGCCGGTGCTCCTCGCGGAGCGCGGGCAGGTGCTCGAGCAGGGCACGCATGCCCACTCCACCCACCACGTCGCCGACGAAGATCACGCGCACCCGTCCCACACTAGTGGGTCCGGCGCGGATCTAGAGCGTGAGGCCCGCCTGCGTCCGCACCAGCTCGATGTCGACGTGGTTGCCCGCGTCGGCCGTGAACTGGGCGAGCTCCTGCTGGGCCACGCCCGAGAAGTCGCGGACCCGGCCGAGGGGCGTCACGCCGGCCCGCACGGGGGTGCCGACGTTGGGCCGCGCGCCGGCGGAGGGCTCGTCGAGGTGGGTCATCCTCAGGACCAGGCCGGCGGCGGCGGCCGACGGGGTGATCGTGACCTCGTAGCCCTCGATCCGGCCCGACAGGGTGTAGTCGCTGACGCTGGCGATGACGCCGTCGACCGGGGCGTAGACCGTCGTGCCCGCCGGCGCGCCCACGTCGAGGCCGGCCGTGTCCGGGCCCGCGCGGTCGCGGCGCGGCGCCTGGTGGATGTGGACGTCCCCGGATCCGGCCATCGCGACGCCGGAGGGATCGTCGATCGCGTGGAAGGCCATGGCCGTGACCCGGCTCGGGTCCACCGGGATGTGGATCTCCACGCCCTCGGCGCGGGCGATCACCAGCTCCGGCGGGCGGGCCCCCGGCCCGAGCTCGGGCGAGGGCACGGGGGACGCGAGCGGACCGGTGTCCGAGCTCGTTGCCGCCCATGACGCCCAGCACGAGGGCGAGCACGGCGACGATCGCGATGGGGATGGCGGCCGAGACCAGCGCGCGCCGGTCGCGCCGCAGCGGG
Source organism: uncultured Thermoleophilia bacterium (assembly GCA_963784365.1). Lineage (GTDB taxonomy): Bacteria > Actinomycetota > Thermoleophilia > Miltoncostaeales > Miltoncostaeaceae > Miltoncostaea. Next base: position 179,671 of record CAWAQS010000006.1, read on the forward strand.
CGCCGCCGTCGGGCGGCACGCCGGGCGGCGAGCTGCTCCCTGGTGAGGGGGGGCATAGCGAGCCAGCGTAGCTCAGCCGTGCCGCCGAGTGCCAGGGACGGTCGTCGCGAGGGCTAACATCCGGGCGATGAGCGGGCGAATCGGCCCCCAGCCCCTGTGGGCGAAGCTGGTGTCCATCGCGGCGCTGCTCGCGATCGTCTGGATCCTCGGCCAGCTGATCGGTCCGGTGCTCGTGATCTTCGCCGTGTCCACGATCGTGGCGCTGCTGCTGAACCCGCTCGTCCGCATCCTGCACCCGCCTGCACATCCCGCGCGGCCTCGCGGTGCTGGCCGTCTTCACGGGGTTCATCGCGGCCACCGCGCTGGCGATCTTCCTGATCATCTCCCCGGTGCGCACCCAGGTGGAGGAGATCCAGGCCAACCTGCCCGCCTACACCGACCAGGCCGAGCGGCAGGCCGACAACCTCCAGCAGTTCTTCGACGACCGCGGCATCAACGTGGACGTGAAGGCCCGCTCGGACGCCTTCCTGGCCGGTCTCCAGGACCGGGCCTCCGAGGCCGCCGACAACGTCGTGGACTACAGCCTCAACGTGCTGGGCGTGGTGATCCAGCTGATCCTGATCCTGGTCTGCTGCATCTACATGCTGCTCGACGCGCCGCGCATCCTGCGCTTCGCCCAACGGATCGGGGGCCCCGCGACCGGGGTCTTCCTGCGCCGCACCGAGCGCACGCTGACCGAGTACGTGAAGGCGCAGCTGCTGATCTCCCTGGTCATCGGCACGAGCGCCGGGATCGTCCTGTGGGTCTACGGCGTCACCGGCATCTTCCCGCTGGGCGCGACCTTCGCCGTGGCGTTCGCCGCCTGGGTCTTCCTGATGGAGTTCGTCCCGTACGTGGGGCCGATCCTCGGCGCCGTCCCGCCCGTGCTCCTGGCCCTGTTCACCTCCCCGATCGCCGCCCTCTGGGTGGTGGTGGCCTTCGTGGCGATCCACCAGCTGGAGGGCCACATCGTGGTGCCCAAGATCATGGGGAACGCCGTCGGGGTGCACCCGCTCGTGGTGATCTTCGGCCTGCTGATCGGCGAGCAGGTCGCCGGGATCGTCGGCGTCCTGATCGCGATCCCGGTGGTGGTCGTGGTCAAGGAGGCCGTGATGTTCGCCGCCGAGCAGTTCGGCATGGGCGCGGCCGAGCCGGCCCGGCGGTCCCGGCGCCCGCCGTGGAGCAGGTCCCACCGTCGAGCAGGTCCCCACCGCCGTCGCCGAGCCGCCCGTCCTGCGGCAGAAGTCCTGACGCCTCCCGCGTCCGAGGGCCCGGCGCTCGTCGCGCGCGGTCTGCGCCGCGACTACCGCGGCGTGCACGCGCTGGACGGCGTTGACATCGACCTGCGCGGCCGGGAGTCCGTCGCGCTGCTCGGGCCCAACGGCGCGGGCAAGACGACGCTGCTGACGATCCTCGCGGGCGTGGCCCGCCCCGGCGGCGGAACGCTGGAGTGGGGCGACGGCGTGGCCCCGCGGGTGGGGTGGGTGCCGCAGCGCCCCTCGCTCTACCAGCGCCTCACCGCGCGGGAGAACCTGCGGCTCTTCGCGGCGCTCGAGGGCGCGCCGGACGCGGACGGGCTCGCCGACGAGCTGGTGGGGCGCGCCGACCTCGGCGCCGTGGCCGACCGCCCGTCGGCCCAGCTGTTGACCGGGACGCTCCAGCGGCTCAACCTGGCGATCGCCCTCGCCGGCCACCCCAGCGTGCTGCTCCTGGACGAGCCCACGGCGACCCTGAGCCCGGACCAGCGCCGGCGCCTGTGGACCTGGCTCGACGAGCTGCGCGCGGACGGCCTGGCGCTGCTCTTCTCGACCCAGTCCGTTGACGAGGCGGCGCGCCACGGCGACCGGATGGTGGTGCTGGCCGGGGGACGGCTGCTGTTCGCGGGCACGGCCGAGGAGATGGTGCGCCGCCACGGGATCGGCGCCACGGCCGGCGCCGACGCGGCCGAGCTGGCGTTCATGCGCCTGGTCGCGCCGGAGACCGTGGAGGACGGCGCGTGAGGGCCTTCGCGCTCCTGCTCCGCAAGGACGTGCGGCTGCTCCGGCGCGCGCCCGCGCTGCTGCTCGTGCTGGTGGTCTACCCGGTGCTGGTGGCCCTGCTCGTGACCCTCGCGCTGCAGAGCAACGACCGCCGCCCCGCCATCGCCGTCGTGGTGCAGGACACCTCCGGGCGCACCGTCGCCGTGGGCGACGAGCGGCTCGGCATCGACGACTACGTGGCGCGCCTGTCCGAGGACGTTGACGTGCGCCGCCTCGACGCGGCCGCCGCCAAGGACGCGCTGGACGCCGGCCGGGTGACCGCCGTGCTGACCATCCCCGAGGGGTTCATCTCGGACCTGCAGTCCGGCGTGCGCCAGCCGGTGCTGAGCCTCGACGCCAGCCGCCGCACCCCGATCGAGGCCGACGCCGTGGTGCGCAACCTGGAGTCGGCGGTCTACCGGCTCAACCAGCGCCTCGCCGCGGGCTACGTCGACCAGGTGCTGCGCCTGGTGGACCTGGTCCTGAAGGGGGGCGAGCTGGGAGCCTTCGGGCGCAGCACGTCGGCGCTCGGGCTGGTGAACAGCCGCCAGGTGGTGATCGACCTGCAGGCGCAGCTGCGCGCGGACGGACGGAGCGCCGAGGCGGCGAAGCTCGATCCGATCCTCGCCTTCATCGACGACCACCCGGCGCAACCTCGACCTCGCCAAGCCCGCGGCCAACGCGATCCGGGCCCCCATCGACCTCTCGGTCACCGAGTCGCCGGCCGGCCGCGAGCCCCTGTCGGCCTTCGGCTTCGCCGGGGCGCTGCTGGTGAGCCTCGGCCTGGTGGGGATCCTCCTCGGCGCGGCCACCATGGCGGCGGAGCGCGAGGACAACGTCCTGGTGCGGCTGGGCCGCGGGCTGGTCTCGGCGTGGGCGCTGGTCGCGCAGAAGATGGTCTTCGTGGCGGCCGCGTGCCTGGTCGATCGGGCTGGTGCTGCTGGCCGGCGTGGCCGCTCTTCACGTCCGTCGAGGTCGGCCGCTGGGCGCTCTGGCTGCCGGCCCTCGTCCTGTCCGGGCTCGCGTTCGGGGCGCTGGGGGTGCTGGCCGGAGCGCTGGCCCGCGAGACGCGGACCGCCCTGCTGGTGGCCCTGATGGTCGCGCTGCCCCTGCTGGCGCTGGCGCTGCTGCCGGGCGTCTCGGCCGCGGCCGCGATCTCCGCGCTCGTGCCCTTCGGGCCGGCGTTCGACGCCTTCCAGACGCTGCTGGTGGAGCCGACCGTCTCGGGCGGGGACCTCGCGCGGACGCTCGGCCACCTCGCCCTGCTGGGCGCGGTCTTCGGCGTGGCCTCTGCGCTGGTCGTGCGCCGGCGCGCGGCCGGCTGAGCCGCTAGGCGAGCGGCCGGGGTGGCAGGGCGATGGCGTCCGCCAGCAGGCGGCGGTACTCGGCGGGGCTGATCTGAAGGGCGCCGAAGCGCAGCGTGTGGTCGGAGGCGGCCTGGATGTCCCAGAGCGTGAACCCGGACCGCGCCAGCAGGGCGGCCGTCGCCACCAGCGCCGCGTTGCCGGCGTCCGATGCCCGGTGGAACATCGTCTCGGAGCTGAAGAGGCCCCCGATGGCCACCCCGAAGAGGCCGCCGCAGAGGGTCCCGTCGTGCCAGGTCTCGACGCTGTGCGCCCAGCCGGCGCGGTGCAGCCGGATGTAGGCGCGCACGAGCCGGGGCGTGAGCCACACGCCGTCGCGGTGCTCCGCGCAGGCCTCGGCGACCCGGTCGAACGCGGCGTCGACGCGGACCTCGTAGCCGCCGCGCGCCACCCCGCGCCGCACCGACGGCGGCGTGCGGAAGGCGTCGATCGGGATCACCGAGCGGGGGTTCGACTCGTAGAGGCCGATCGGCCCGTCGTCGCCCGGCTCGTCCATCGGGAAGTAGCCGTGGACGTACGCCGCCAGCAGCGCGTCGGGCGACAGCGAGGGATGGTCCGAGACGGTCCGGCGCATGCGCCCACCGTACGCCCGCGACGGGCTCGCGCCGACCGCGGCGCGTAGCGTGACCGGATCCCCACCCGGAGGGTTCACGTGACACGTCTTCTCTACGCGTTCCTGCCGTTCGTCGGCGGGGCGATGATCGCGGCGCAGGCGCCGGTCAACGCGCGGCTGCGCGTCGTGCTCGGCTCGCAGTTCGGCAGCGCCGTCGTCTCGTTCGTCGTCGGCCTGATCCTGCTCCTGGGCGCGATGGTGGTGACCGGCCAGGGCGGCGCGCTGGCGGCCGTCGGCAGCGGACCGTGGTGGGCCTACCTCGGCGGGCTCTTCGGCGCCGTCTTCGTGGTCGCCACCCTGGTCTCCTCGCCGCGGATCGGCGTCACCGTCGACGTTCGTCGCCGCCATCGCCGGCCAGATCATCCTGTCGTCGCTGATCGACCGCTACGGCTGGTTCGGCGTGACGCCGATCGCCCTCACCTGGGAGCGGGTGGCCGCCCTGGTGCTGATCCTGATCGCCCTGCTCCTGTTGCTGCGGTCCTGAGGCGCGCGCGCCTAGGGCACCCAGGTGTCCCCGGCCGGGGTGATGACCAGCTCGTGGCTCCAGGCGCGCGGCGTCTGCGCGGCGAGGTAGGCGACCGCCGGCCGCCACGTCCTCGGGCGCCATCGACTCCTCCGGGCGGGCGTCCCTCCATCGGGTTGCGGTCGGTCTGGATGATCCCGTCGGCCACCAGCAGCGCGACGTGGACGCCCTTCGGCCGCAGCTCCAGGGCCAGGGCGTGGGTCAGCGCGCGCGCGCCGAACTGGGCCGCCGCCCAGGGTCCGCGGCCGGGCATCGCGCGGCGCGCCGACCCGCCGGAGACCTGGATCAGCGTGCCGGCGCCGCGCCGCTCCAGGGCCGCCCCGCCGCCGCGCAGGATCGCCCAGGCGGCCGGCAGGAAGCCGCGCCATCCACGAGTCCAGGCGCTCGGGAGGCGCCGCGGTCAGCGGGCCGCCGCCGAAGCTGTGGTCGCGCGGCACCGACGTGGTGGCGTTGACGACCAGGTCGAGGCCCCCCAGATCCCGCTCGGCCCGCGCCGAGGGCCTCGGCCACCACCGCGTGGTCGCCGGCGTCGCCGCGCACGGTGGCCACCTCGGGGTGGGCCTCGCGCAGCGCGGTCGAGCGGTCTCGTCGCTGCGGGCCACGGCGAGGACCCGCCAGCCGGCCGCGAGCCGGTCCGCCACGATCGCCCGGCCGACGTTGCGGGCGCCGAACACGACGAGGACAGGTGGGCCGCTCATGCGGGAAGTCTGGCAGCGGTGGGCCGCGACGGGGCGGGAGTAGACTCCCGCAGGTGATCGAGGGTCCGGAGATCCGCCGTCAGCACCCGATTCCCGCAGGTGCGCATGCGCCGCCTGCGCGTCGGGCGCGACCATGCGCCGCATGGTCCGCGAGACGCGCCTGTCGCCGGACCGGCTGATCCTCCCGCTCTTCGCCGTCGCGGGCCGCGACCGCGAGCACGCCGATCGCGTCGCTGCCCGGACAGTCGCGCCTGTCGCCGGACCTGATCGCGCGCACGGCCCGGCGCGCGTACGCGGCCGGCGTGCCGGCGGTCCTCCTGTTCGGCGTCACGGACCACAAGGACGGGGCGGCGAGCGCGGCCTACGATCCCGCCGGCGTGGTCCAGACGGCCGTGGCCGCGATCAAGGACGCCGTGCCGGAGATGGTCGTCGTGACGGACGTGTGCCTGTGCGCCTACACCGACCACGGCCACTGCGGCGTGCTGGTGGACGGCGAGGTCCACAACGACCAGAGCCTCGAGGTGCTGGCGCGGGTGGCGGTGAGCCACGCCGAGGCCGGGGCCGACATCGTCGCGCCCAGCGACATGATGGACGGGCGGGTCGGGGCGATCCGCGCGGCGCTCGACGCCGAGGGCCACGAGAACGACGTCGATCATGGCCTACTCGGCCAAGTACGCCTCCGCCTTCTACGGGCCCTTCCGCGAGGCGGCCGGCTCGGCGCCGGGCAACGGCGACCGGCGCGGGTACCAGATGGATCCGGCCAACGGCCGCGAGGCCGTGCGCGAGGCGCTGCTCGACGCCGCCGAGGGCGCGGACATGCTGATGGTGAAGCCCGCCGCCGCCTACCTCGACGTCATCGCGGCGGTCCGCGCGGCGTCGGACCTGCCGCTGGCGGCCTACCACGTGAGCGGCGAGTACGCGATGCTCAAGGCGGCCGCCGACCGCGGGTGGCTGGACGAGCGGACCGCGGCCATGGAGGTCCTCACCGGCATCGCCCGCGCGGGCGCCGACCTGGTGATCACCTACTACGCCGAGGACGCGGCACGCTGGATCAGCGAGGGAGACGCGCGATGACCACCGCGACGACGGCACGGGTCCACCACAAGCCCGACGAGGCCGACCGCGAGCTGCTCAACCAGCTCCAGGCCGGGCTCGCGTTCGTGCGCGACCCCCTTCGCCGAGATCGGGAGCCGCATCGGGATGGACGAGGAGGAGGTGCTGCGGCGCCTCACCCGCCTCAAGGAGGCCGAGATCGTCCGCCAGCTGTCGGCGATCTTCGACACCCGCGCCCTCGGCTACACCAGCAGCCTGGTGGCGGCGAGCTACCCGGACGACAAGCTCTTCGAGGCCGCGACATCGTGGGCGGCCACCCGGGCGTGAGCCACAACTACCGGCGCACCCACGCGTTCAACCTCTGGTACACGCTGGCCTGCGAGCCGGACTCGCGCTTCGGCCTCGAGGAGACCATGAACCGGCTGCACGAGGCGTCGGGCGCCGAGTCCACGCGGCTCCTGCCGACGCTGAAGCTCTACAAGATCAACGTGCAGCTCGACATGACCGGCACCCGCTCGGTCGAGGCCAAGGAGGAGGCGCCCAAGCCCCCGCCGACCCGCGGCGACGGCGTGCTGCCGACCGAGGCCGACAAGGCGATGATCGCGGTCCTCCAGCGCGACCTGGCCGGTCGAGTCGCAGCCCTTCGACACGTGGGCCGCCGACGCCGGCGTGACCGTGGACGAGCTCCTGGCCGCCTGCCAGGTGTTCGTCGACCGCAACTACATGCGCCGCTTCGCCGCCGTCCTCAACCACCGCAAGGCCGGCTTCGGCGCCAACGGCATGGCCGTCTGGCAGGTGCCCGAGGAGGACCTCGAGGCGATCGGGCCCAGGATGGCCGCCTTCCAGGCCGTCTCCCACTGCTACAGGCGCCCCACCTACCCGGACTGGCCGTACAGCATCTTCACGATGGTCCACGCGCGCTCGAAGGAGGCGTGCGAGGAGGCCATCGAGGCGATCGCCGAGGACACGGGGCTGACCGATCCCTCCCGCCGGGCGGTCCTCTACTCGACGTACGAGTTCAAGAAGATCCGGCTCATGTACTTCACGCCGGACTACCGCGAGTGGGAGGACCTCGCGCTCGCCGGGGCCCCCCTGCCCCGATGGCGCACCTGACCGTCCACGACGCGCAGCGCCGAGCTCTTCGCGCGCGCCCAGAGGGTGCTGGTCGGGGGGGTCAACTCCCCCGTGCGGGCGATGCGCGCCATCGGCCGGGACCCGCTCTTCATCGCCCGCGCCGAGGGCCCGTACGTGTGGGACGCGGACGGCAACCGCTACGTCGACTTCCTGTCCACCTGGGGTCCGGCGATCCTCGGCCACACGCCGGAGGCCGTGGTGCGCGCGGTCGAGGCGGCGCTGCCGCTCGGCACGTCGTACGGCGCGCCGACCGAGCGCGAGGTGCTCTTCGCCGAGGCCGTCTGCGACGCGGTCCCCTCGGTGGAGCAGCTGCGCATGACCTCGTCGGGCAGCGAGGCCGTGATGGGCGCGCTGCGCCTGGCGCGGGCCGCCACCGGCCGCGACACCATCGTGAAGGTCGCCGGCGGCTACCACGGCGCGATCGACGGCCTGCTGGCCGAGGCCGGCAGCGGCCTCACCACGCTCGGCGTGCCCTCCAGCCCGGGCGTCACCGCGGCCGCCACGGCCGCGACCCGCATCGTCCCCTACAACGACGTGCCGGCGGCGGCCGCGGCCCTCGAGGGCGCGGCCGCGATGCTGGTGGAGCCGGTCGCGGGGAACATGGGCGTCGTGCCGCCGGCCGACGGCTACCTGGCCGGGCTGCGCGAGGCCTGCGACCGCGCCGGCGCGCTGCTGATCCTGGACGAGGTCATCACCGGCTTCCGCGTCGCGCGCGGCGGCGCGCAGGAGCGCTACGGCGTGCGGGCCGACATCACCTGCTTCGGGAAGATCATCGGCGGCGGGCTGCCGGTGGGCGCGTTCGGCGGGCGGCGCGACGTGATGCGGGAGCTCGCGCCCGAGGGGCCCTGCTACCAGGCCGGGACGCTGTCGGGCAATCCGCTCGCCACCGCCGCCGGCCTCGCCGTGCTGGGCGAGCTCGCGCGCGAGGGCGTCCACGCGCGACTCGAGGAGTCCGGGGCCCGGCTCGAGGAGGCCCTGCGCGCCAGCGGCGCCCCGGTGACCATCAACCGGGTCGGGTCCATGCTGACCCCGTTCTTCGCCGAGGGCCCGATCCGCGACTACGCCGGGGCCACCGGCGCCGACACGACGGCCTACGGCCGCTTCGCCCGCGCGCTCCTGGACGACGGCGTCTACCCGCCGCCGTCGCAGTTCGAGGCCTGGTTCACCGGCCTGACGCACGGCGACGCCGAGCTGGACCGCGCCGCGCGAGGCGTTCGCCCGGGCGGCCGCCGCGTGAGGGGCATCCTCGCCGACGAGCCGACGCTCGCCGGGCGAGCTGATCGAGCCCGCGGCCGCGCCGCTGCTGGCGCCCGCTCGTCGCGCCCCCGCTCACCGACCGACCAGGCGGCCGGCCTCGACCTGATCCTCGAGGGCTTCCTGCTCCACCACGGCACGCCCGCGCCACCTCTCGCCCGCCGGCGCCGGGCCGCGAGGTGCTCGCCGGCGACTACTGCTACGCCTACGGGCTGGTGCGGATCGCGGCGGCGGGCGACCTGTTCGTGGTCGAGGCGCTCGCCGACCTGATCGCGCTCGGCGCCGGGCTGGTCGCCGCCGACGACCGCGCCTCCCTCGTCGCCGCTCTGGCGGGCCACGACCGCGGTCATCGCGGCGCGCGGGCAGCGCGGACGGCGCGCGCACCACCGAGGCGTTCATCGCCGCCGCGGCGCGACCTGCGCGACGGCGGCGACCCGGCGGCCCTCGCGGAGCTGGCCGCCCGCCTGCCCCCCACGCCCGGACTCGCGGAGGCGCTCGCCCGATGAAGGACCTCCGCGAATGGATCGCGACTGCTCGAGAAGCACGGCGAGCTGGTGCGCATCGACGCGCCGGTCGACCCGGCGCTCGAGATCACCGAGATCGCCGACCGCGTCTCCAAGGCCGGCGGTCCGGCCCTGCTGTTCACCAACGTGACCGGCAGCCGGCTGCCGGTGCTCATCAACCAGTTCGGCACGGACCGGCGGATGTGCATGGCGCTCGGCACCGAGAGCCTCGACGCGCTGGGCGAGCGGATCGAGTCGCTGATGGACCTGCAGCCGCCCCAGGGCGTGGTGGCCAAGATGAAGGCGCTGGGCAAGCTGCGCGAGCTGGCGTCGTTCTCGTCGAAGATCGTCAAGGACGGCCCCTGCCAGGAGGTCTGGCTGGACGAGCCGGACCTCGACCTGCTGCCGATCCTCACCTGCTGGCCCGACGACGGCGGCCCGTTCGTCACGCTGCCGCTGGTCTTCAGCCGCGACCCGGTGACGCAGGCGCGCAACTGCGGCATGTACCGCATCCAGAAGGTCGACCGGCGCACCGCGATGATGCACTGGCAGATCCACAAGGACGGCGCGGCCCACCTGCGCGACTCGCAGGGGCGGGTGCCCGTGGCGGTGGCGATCGGCTCGCACCCGGCCACGACCTACTCGGCCACGGCGCCGCTGCCCCCCGGGATCGACGAGATGATCTTCGCGGGCTTCCTGCGCGGCAAGAGCGTCGAGATGGTGCGCTGCCGCACGGTCGACCTCGAGGTGCCGGCGGAGTCCGAGGTCGTGCATCGAGGGCTACGTCGACGCCAACGACCTCCGCCCCGAGGGGCCCTTCGGCGACCACACCGGCTTCTACACCCCGGTCGACGACTACCCGACGTTCCACGTGACCGGGATGTCGATGCGCCGCGACGCGATCTACTCCACGACCATCGTGGGGCCGCCGCCGATGGAGGACTTCTACCTCGGCAAGGCCACCGAGCGGCTCTTCCTGCCGATCATCCGGATGACGCTGCCGGACCTGGTGGACATGAACCTGCCCCTGGAGGGCGTCTTCCACAACTGCGCGATCGTCTCGGTCAGGAAGCGCTACCCCGGCCACGCCAAGAAGCTCATGAGCGCGATCTGGGGCCTCGGCCTGCTCTCGCTGAGCCGCTGCGTGGTGGTGGTGGACCACGACGTCGACGTGCAGGACATGTCGGCGGTCGCGTTCCAGGCCTTCTCGAACGTGGACGCCGGCCGGGACATGCTCGTGGTCGAGGGGCCGGTGGACGCGCTCGACCACGCCGCGCCCTACTTCGCCTACGGCGCGAAGGTGGGCTTCGACGCGACGCGAAAGTGGGAGGGCGAGGGCCAGGTGCGCCCGTGGCCGGACGCCATCGTCATGAGCGAGGAGGTACGGTCCCTGGTCGATCGCCGGTGGGCCGAGTACGGGATCGATCGGCATGGCGATAAAGGGACGTCCGGCCCCGGTCGGCGTCGTTGATTCTGCCCTTCCCGTCGGGTTGAATCCCCCAAGCGTGCCGGGGTCCGGCCGTGGAACGAGATCGTAGGAGGTCGGGGTTGGCAGACAGCCAGGGTGAGGGGAACGGCGAGGGCACTCGCGGAGCCCAGTACAGCGGGCCCGTCGCGCATGAGCCGGAGCCCGTTCACGATCACCACGACGACCCCGCCTACATCACGCGGACCAAGTTCCTCACCGGCGTCGCCGTCGTCACCGGCGGCGTCATGACGGCGGCCATCCTGGTCCCGGTCGTCGGCTTCGCCGCCGCCGACACGCTCAAGGAGGAGAAGTGGCAGTGGGTCGACATCGGCCCGATGTCCGACTTCCCCGACGGCAAGGTCACCTCGATCGCCGTCTCCGGCCCGTCCCCGAGTCCGACCGGCGCGCCTACGTGCGCCACAAGGACGACGCGGTCATCGCGATCTGGAACCGCTGCGCCCACCTCGGGTGCCCGGTCGCCTACTCCGCGGGCGGCGACGTCTACGCCTGCCCGTGCCACGGCGGCGCGTACGACTCGCTCGGCCTGGTCACCTCCGGCCCGCCGCCGCGCCCGCTCGACCGCTTCGACGTCAAGATCGTGACGCCGGACGGCAAGAAGGACGTCGCCCAGCAGGAGGTCCCGGCCGACGGGTGCCCGACGACGAGGGCCAAGCCCGACGACCGCCTGCTCCTCGGGCGGCCGTTCTCGATCGACGCCGACCAGCAGCCGTACTCGCTCCACGGTCCCGGTGAGCCGGTGACCGGCGTCCTCGCCAACCTCTACCCCTTCTCGCTAGGAGAGCGCCGTGGCGACGACCGACATCGGACCCAAGAACCCGCTCATCAAGGCCGGGGAGGAGACGGCGGACTACATCGACCGCCGGACCGGGTCCACGACCGGCTTCAAGTGGATGATGTTCCGCAACATCCCGGCCGAGACGAGCTGGTTCCAGACCCTCGGCTTCACGGCCATGGCGCTCTTCGGGATGCAGGCCATCACCGGGATCATCCTGGCGATGTACTACCAGCCCGACCCGAACTCGGCCTACCAGAGCATCGATGCGATCACGCAACGACGTCACCTGGGGCTGGCTGGTCCGCGGCATGCACAAGTGGGGCGCCAGCGCGATGATCGTGGTGGTCTTCCTCCACCTGGGCCGCGTCTTCTTCTTCGGGTCGTACAAGTACCCGCGCGAGCTGACGTGGGTCACCGGCGCCCTGCTCCTGATCCTCACCATGTTCATGGGCCTCACCGGCTACCTGCTGGTGTGGGACCAGAAGGCCTACTGGGCCACCGTGGTCGCGGTCAACATCACCGCGAGCGCCCCGATCATCGGCCCGTACATCGCCGACATCCTCCGCGCCGGCCCCGAGTTCGGGCCAACGACGCTGTCGCGCTTCTACTCCATCCATATGCTCGTGATACCCGGGGCCATCGCCACCTTCATCGGGTTGCACCTGTTCCTGATCACGAAGCTCGGCATCGCCGAGCCGCCGTACAGCAAGCGGCGCCTCGCGGTGGAGCGGGAAGAGGACGAGGCGCGCCGCGCCGCCGAGCGCGAGCGGCTGCCCTACGGGCGCCGCCCGGTGCCGGCCGTCGCGCCCGACGCCGCCCCCCAGCCCACCAGGCGTCGAGAGCGGCTCGTGAACCGCGGCCAGCAGGAGTACTACAAGCGGGACTACGCGCAGGCCAAGAAGGAGGGCAAGCCCTTCTTCCCCTACGCGGTCTACAAGGACCTGCTCATCGCGACCCTGGCCATCGGGATCGTGATCGCCCTGGCCATCGTGCACCGCGTCGAGGTCGGCGAGCCGGTCAACCCGGCGAGCACCGACTTCGTGCCGCGGCCCGAGTGGTACTTCTTCTTCCTCTTCGAGCTGCTGAAGATCTTCAAGGGCCAGAACGCCCTGATGCCGGTGATCATGGCGACGTTCATCATCCCGAACATCCTCATGCTCCTGCTGATCATCACCCCGTTCATCGACCGGGGGCCGGAGCGCAGGATCCAGAAGCGGCCCATCGCGCTCTTCTCGGGCATCGCCGTCATCGTCTTCCTCGCGTACATGACCAACATGGGCGCGAACTCGAACGAGGGCGTCGGCGCCGAGGGCCTGCCGATCACCGGTCGACAACCCGACCGCGAAGGCCGGAGAGGCGTTGTTCCTGGCCAACGGCTGTACGTCCTGCCACAAGATCGCGGGGGTGGGCGCACCCGGTCCGGGGCCGAACCTCACCAACGAGGGATCGAAGGGCCACCCGCCGGAGTGGCTACGCGCGCTTCCTGAAGAACCCGCCGGGCAACGTCATGCCCAACTTCACGACCTTCACCGCCGAGCAGTACAACGCAGCTGGGGACCTTCCTCAGCGGGCTCGGCACCAAGTACAAGTAGGCGCGACCATCTCGCGACCGGCCGGGTCCCGACCGGCCGGTGCGTCGCGTCGGCGCCCCGCTACCATCGGATGACCTGATGCGCGTATTCCTGGGGATCACCGGAGCGAGCGGCGCCATCTACGGCGGGCGGGCGCTCAACGCCCTCACCGCCGCCGGATGCGACGTGGGCCTGTGCGTCAGCGACTCCGGCGCCCACGTCATCAGCCACGAGATCCTCGAGGCCGGGCCGCGCCCGCCCGACGATCCGGCCGTGGTGGTGGCGACCTTCGTCGAGCGCTTCGCGACCGCGCCCGGGACGGTGACGCTCCTCGGGCTCAACGACCTCACCGCGCCGTTCGCGTCCGGATCGTCCCTCGCGCCGGCGGCGCTGATCGCGCCCTGCTCGGGGTCGACGCCTCGGGGCCATCGCCCACGGGACCGCGCGCAACCTCATCCACCGCTGCGCCGACGTGATGCTGAAGGAGCGCCGGCGCCTGGTGCTGATGCCGCGCGAGACCCCGCTCAGCCTGATCCAGATCGAGAACATGGCCGCGGTGACCCGGGCCGGGGCGATCGTGATGCCCGCCATGCCCGGCTTCTACGGCCTGCCGCGCAGCGTCGACGACCTCGTGGACTTCATGGTCGCCAAGGCCCTCGACCACCTGGGCGTCCCCAACGACCTGATCGCCCGCTGGGGCGAGGACGCGTCGGCCCGGCGGGAGCGGACCGCGTGAGCACGACCGGGACGGCTGCCCGCCCCCGAGGTGCGGGACATGTTCGACCGGATCGCCCCGCGCTACGACCTGCTCAACCGGGCCATGACGGCCGGGCTGGACGGCCGCTGGCGCCAGGCCGCCGCCGCGGCCGCGGACCTCTCCGCGGGCGATCGCGCCCTCGACTGCTGCACCGGCACCGGCGACCTGGCCTTCGCGCTGGCGGACCGGGTCACGGCGTCGGGGAGCGTCGTCGGCGTGGACTTCTCCGAGCAGATGCTGGCGCTGGCCCGCGACAAGGCCGACGGCCCGCGGCGCCGCCGTCGACTTCCGCGTCGGCGACGCCCTGGCCCTGCCGTTCGCGGACGACAGCTTCGACGCGGCCACGGTCGCGTTCGGCATCCGCAACGTGGCCGACCTGGATCGGGGCATCGCCGAGATGGCGCGGGTGGTGCGGCCCGGCGGGCGGGTCGTGATCCTCGAGATCACCACGCCGGCCCGGCTGCGGCGCTTCTACGACGTCTGGTTCGGCCGGGTGGTGCCCCAGCTCGGCCGCCTGCTCGGCCGCGACGGCGCCGCCTACAGCTACCTGCCGGCGTCGGTGCGCCGGTTCCCGGAGCCCCGGGAGCTGGCCGGGCGGATGGCCGCCGCCGGGCTGACCGACGTGCGCTGGCGCGGCCTGGCGGGCGGGATCATCGCCCTCCACCACGGACGCCCCGCGTGACCTCCGTCTCCCCGCTCCCCACCCGGGTCCAGCCCATGTCGCCGTACCTCGACCTGTGCGAGGAGCGCCTGCGCGAGGCCGTTTCCGGCCACGCGGACGAGGTCGGCTGCCCGGCCGCCGACACCCTCGCCGCCGGCGGCAAGCGGATCCGCCCCCTCCTGGTCTTCTGCGCCGCGCCCGGCGACGCGCTGGCCGATCCGGACGCGTGCGCCAACCTCCTCTCCGCCGCGGCGGCGGTCGAGCTGGTGCACATGGCGACCCTGGTGCACGACGACCTCCTGGACGGCGCGACCATGCGCCGCGGCCGACCCACGGTGGCCGCGTCACTGGGCCCCGCGCGGGCCATCAGCACCGGCGACTTCCTGTTCGCGCGGGCGTTCGGCGAGCTGACCCGCGCCGGGTCGGCGCCCGCAGTCAGCGCGCTCGCCGCCGCGGCCCTCGACCTGTCGCAGGGCGAGATCGACCAGCAGCGGGCGGCGTTCGACCTCGACCTCACGGAGGAGGCCTACCTCTCGCGCTGCCGGCGCAAGACGGCCGCGCTCTTCGCGGTCGCCTGCCGCCTCGGGGCCGACATCGGCGGCCTGGGCGAGGAGGCCCAGGTGCGGCTCGCGGCCTTCGGCGAGAACGTGGGCATGGCCTTCCAGATCTTCGACGACATCCTCGACCTCGCGGGCAGCCCGGCCGCGACCGGCAAGCGCCGCGGGACGGATCTCGTGGACGGCACCATCACGCTTCCGGTCATCCTGGCGATGCAGATCGAGCCCTCCCTGCGCAGCCCGATCGCCCGGGCGCCGCGGGAACCGGCCCTGATCGATCCGCTCTGCGACCGCCTCGCGACACACGAGGGCCTGGGGATCGCTCGCCGCCGGGCGCTCGGCTTCGTGGCGGCGGCGCGGGCCGCGATCGAGGAGGGCCCGGTGGAGGGCGCCGACGCGGGCGCCCTCCTCGAGATCGCCGACGGCGTCGTGGACCGGTACTCGTGACCGCCCCCGTCCCCCGCGAGCGCCTCGAGGAGCTGCTGCGCGCCGGCGACCCGCTGGCCGCGGCCCGCGCCGCCGAGCTCGACCCGGGGCGGCGCCTGGTGGTCGCGCGCGACCGCGGCGCCGAGGACCTGCTGGTGGACGGCGACGTCGAGGGCGCCATCGGGGAGCACCGCGCCGCCCACGCGGCCGGGCGCCCCAGCGAGGCCGCGGTGGCCTACGGCGCCGGCACCACCCCCGAAACGGTCGCCGCGCGCATCGACGCGCTCGCCGCGCTCGCCCGCGAGACCGGGCTGCTGCGGGCCGTGTGCCCGGTGCCCTCCGAGGGCAGCACCGAGCGGCCGGGCTCGTGGGGCGTCGAGGACCTGACCGTGATCGCCGTCTGCCGCCTCGCCCTCCCCGACACGGTCGGGGTGCGCCCCCACTGGCGCCGGCTCGGGCAGGCCATGTGCCAGGTGTCCGTCGCGTTCGGCGCGTCGGAGTGGCTCATCCCGGCCGACGACCCGGCCGACGCCGCACACCTGGCCGAGGGCGTGGGGATGGAGTACGGATGAGGCTGCTGCGGGTGGGCCGGATCTCGGCGCTCAACATGTATCCGATCTACCACGGGCTCGAGCGGGCGGAGGACCCGACCCTGGAGTTCACCGACGGCGTCCCCACCGCGCTCAACGCGGCCCTCCTCGAGGGGCGCCTCGACGTCTCGGCCGTCTCGAGCATCGCCTTCGCCCGCAACGCCGACCGCCTGCGCCTGGTACCGGTGGCGTCCATCACCGCCGACGGGGCGGTCGACTCGATCCAGGTCTTCTCCCGCGTGCCGTTCGAGGAGATCCGCACCGTCGCCGTCACCCCCCACAGCGCGACCTCGGTGGCCCTGCTGCGCATCCTCCTCGACGACGGGGTGGCGCCCTTCACGACCCTGGACCGGCCCCCGGCCGAGGCCCTCGACGAGGTCAACGGCGTCCTGCTGATCGGCGACGAGGCGCTCGCCGGGCTGCGCACGCCCTTCGCCCCTCACCGCACCGACCTGGGCGCGCTGTGGCGGGCGCGCACCGGCCGCCCCATGGTGTTCGCGGTGTGGGCCGCGTCCGAGGAGGCGGCGCGGGAGCGCCCCGACGCCCTCGTCGAGCTCGCGGCCCTTCTCACCCGCGCCCGCTCGGCCTACCTGGCCGACCCCGACGCGGTGGTGCGGGCGGCCGCGCAGCGCTTCCCCTTCCCGGCCGAGTTCATCCGCCCCTACCTGCGCCGCCTGCGCTACGAGTTCGGGTCGGCCGAGCGCGCGGGGCTCGAGGCCTTCCTGCGCCTGGCGCGCGAGAACGGCCAGCTCGCGGCCGTTCCGCGCCTGGCAGCGTAGGATTCCGGACGTGTCGACCCTCGCTCCCACACCCACCGAGGAGATCCTCGCCGGCGTCCTGGCGGGCGAGCGCCTCTCCGACGAGGACGCGCTGGCGCTGCTCGCGTCCCGCGACCTGGTGGCCGTGGGCGCCGCCGCGCGCGCCCGGCGCGACGCGACGAGCGACCCGGATCGCGTGACGTTCTCGATCGACCGGAACGTCAACTACACCAACTTCTGCATCACCGACTGCGACTTCTGCGCCTTCTACCGGCGCCCGATGGACCCCGAGGGCTACGTCCTCCCGAAGTCGGTCATCTTCCGCAAGACGGAAGAGACCCTCGACCTCGGCGGCACCGCGCTGCTCCTGCAGGGCGGGCACCACCCCAACCTGCGGATCGAGTGGTACGAGGACCTCTTCACGGACCTCAAGTCCCGCTACCCGATCCACCTCCACGCCCTGTCGCCGTCGGAGATCCTGCACATCAGCAAGATCTCGCGCCTGTCGCTGGACGAGACGCTGACGCGACTGCGCGCGGCCGGCCACGACTCGCTGCCGGGCGGCGGCGCCGAGATCCTGGTGGACCGCGTGCGCCAGGTGATCGCCCCGCGCAAGACCACCTCCGACGAGTGGCTCGCCGTGATGAGCGCGGCCCACCGGGCGGGCATGTCCACCACCGCCACCATGATGTACGGGACCGTGGACACGTGGGAGGACCGCATCGAGCACCTGCGCCGCCTGCGCGAGGTGCAGGACGAGATCCCGGGGTTCCGCGCCTTCGTCTGCTGGAGCTACCAGTCCGGCGGGGGCAGCGCGCGCGGCGACGACCACGCACACACCACCGCGGCCGACTACCTGATGATGCTCGCGGTCAGCCGCCTGTACCTCGACAACTTCCCCCACTTCCAGTCGTCCTGGGTCACCCAGGGCCTGCGCATCGGCCAGCTCGCGCTGGAGTTCGGGTGCGACGACATGGGCTCGATCATGATCGAGGAGAACGTCGTCCGGGCCGCCGGCACCGCCTTCCGGCTCGACACCGAGCGCATGGTCCGGGCGATCGAGGCCACCGGGCGCCAGGCGGTGCAGCGGGACACGCTCTACCGGGCGGTCCGGTCCTTCGAGCGGGGCGCGTGAGCGACTACTCGGTCAAGGAGGCCCACAATCTGTGGAGCGCGGGCGAGCTCGTGATCATCGACGTCCGCGAGGACGACGAGCACGAGGCCACGCGCGTCGCGGGGGTCCCCCTGATCCCGATGAGCGAGCTGATGGCGCGCATCGACGAGATCCCCACCGACACCGCCGGTCGCGGTGCTCTGCCGCAGCGGGGCGCGCAGCGGCCGGGTGGCCGACTACCTCACGGCCTCGGGCGAGCACGGCGAGGTGGCGAACATCGAGGGCGGCATCATCGCGTGGGCCGCCGAGGGCCTGCCGTACGAGGGCGAGTCGCCCCGGTAGGACGGGGCGCCGCGCGGACCCCTGGCCGCGCGGCGCGCGGCCGTCCTAGAAGTCCATCGGCTCGATCAGATCCAGGTGGATCGCGTCGATCAGCCGCTCGACGTCCGCCTCCATGTTGGCGCGGGCGAAGTTGCGGAGCGTGACCAGCAGCTCCTCGGTGCCGTCGTTGAGGGCGTCGTCGAAGAGCTCGACGTCGTCCTGATCGAAGTCGCCGACGTGGCGCCACTCGCAGTTGGGGCACCGGCGCTCGATCGACCACGCGTCGCCGGAGCGCTCCTCCCACGTGACGGGGTACACCAGGTCGCTCTCGCACGACGGGCAGACGTGCAGCTCCAGCGCGTCGTCCCGCTCGATCTCCACGACGTCGAGTCCCGCGGCCTCGGAGCCCTCGGTCTCGATCTCGACCGCCCCGTCGCCTCCCGGCTCGGAGAAGTAGATGATCTCGATGACCTTTCCCCCGGGCAGGGAGATCTTCTTGGTGCGGTAGCCCTTCATGGCTGTGTCCGTCTCTCGTGGCGCAATCGACCGCGATCCGTGGCAGTCGTCGCAGGGGTTGCCAGTTGGCCCTGATATCGGCCCCGGCGGATGCGACTTGAGATGACGGCGCGAAGGTTCCGGGCGCCGTCAGATCCGGGTGAACGCCGCCTCTGCCACCCGGTCAGCCTCGAACGACGAGCGGACCAGCGGACCGGCCTCGACGTGCGCCAAGCCGCGCTCGCGGCCGAGCTCCGCGATGGCCGGATACTCGGACCGGCGCGTAGTAGCGCACGACCGGCAGATGGGCGCTCGAGGGCCGCAGGTACTGGCCGACGGTGACCGGCCCGCAGCCCACCGAGGCCAGGTCGCCGAGGACCCGGTCGATCTCGGGGAGCGTCTCGCCCAGGCCCGACCATGATCCCGCTCTTGGTGGTCAGCCCGGCCGAGGCCGAGCGGGCCAGCAGCTCCAGCGTCCGCTCGTAGCGCGCCCCGGGGCGCACCCGTGAGTAGAGCCGGGGCACGGTCTCGGTGTTGTGGTTCAGGACGTCGGGCGCCGCCTCGATGATCGTGTCGAGCGCGTCCCAGTTGCCGCGCAGGTCCGGGATCAGCACCTCGACCTTGGTCTCGGGGAGGCGCTCCCGGAGCGCCGCGATCACGTTCGCGAAGTGGGCCGCGCCCCCGTCGGGGATGTCGTCGCGCGCCACGGCGGTGACGACCACGAAGCGGAGGCCCATCGCGGCGGCCGACTCGGCGACCCGGCGCGGGCTCGTCCGGGTCCGGCGGGGCGAGCGGACGCGCCGTGACCACGTTGCAGAAGCGGCACCCGCGCGTGCAGCGGGAGCCCGCGATCATGAAGGTGGCCGTGCCCCGCGACCAGCACTTGCCGATGTTCGGGCAGGCCGCCTCCTCGCACACCGTCACGAGGTCGTTGGAGCGCATGAGGGCCTTGGTGCTGACGAAGCCGCCCGAGAGCGGGTTCTTGGCGGCGACCCAGCGCGGCAGGCGGCGTGCGGGTCGCGAGCTGCGCCAGCGTCGGCCGCCGCGACCGTCACCAGCTCGAGCGCCTCGAGCGGTCCGTCGCCGACCAGCGCGCCCGCCCATGACGACGTCCGGGAGATAGCCCTGCGCCTGGGCCGCGGTGATCGCCTCGGGGGTCGGGCACTCGGGCCCGTCCTCCACCCGGAATCCGCGTTCTCCGACCACTCCTCCACGGTAGCGGACGGGGGTGCCGGTCGGTACGCTCGCCGCCCGTGGTCCTCTCCGATCGAACCATCCGCGAGGAGCTCGCGGCCGGACGGCTCATCATCGAGCCGTTCGACGAGGCGCTATCTCCAGCCGTCCTCGGTGGACGTCCGGGTGGCGCGCCGAGTTCCGCGTGTTCCACAACAACCGGCGGCCGTTCATCGACGTGCGCTCGGCCAACGACGACCTCACCGAGGTCGTGGCCATCCCGCCGGACGAGCCCTTCATCCTGCACCCGGGCGAGTTCGTGCTGGGCTCCACCGTCGAGCGGGTCGCGCTGCCGGACGATCTCGTCGCGCGGCTGGAGGGCAAGTCGAGCCTCGGGCGGCTCGGGCTGCTGATCCACTCGACCGCCGGCTACATCGACCCCGGCTTCGACGGCACGATCACGCTCGAGCTGTCGAACGTCGCCCGGCTGCCCATCTCGATCTACCCGGGCATGGCGATCGG
This sequence comes from uncultured Thermoleophilia bacterium, assembly GCA_963784365.1. Classification (GTDB taxonomy): domain Bacteria; phylum Actinomycetota; class Thermoleophilia; order Miltoncostaeales; family Miltoncostaeaceae; genus Miltoncostaea. The sequence continues at coordinate 200,079 of CAWAQS010000006.1, forward strand.
CCAGATCTCGTTCCTCCAGATGACCACGCCCGTCGACCGCCCCTACCGCGGGCAAGTACCAGGGCCAGAGCGGGCCGACGGCGAGCTCCTTCCACAAGGAGTTCGAGGACGGCTTTCGAAGCAGGTGAACCCGGCGGCCGTGCGTGGCCGCCACCATCAAGGGGGCCATGTGAACAGATTCGTCGCACTCCTGTGCGCCGCGGCGCTGACCGGAGGCCTCGTGCTCGGCCTCTCCGGCTGCGGAAGCACCAGCAGCAGCAACGCGGACTCCACCACCCAGGCCGGGACCGCCACGAGCGCGGCGGCGGCGAACGCCGCGTTCTGCGCCAGCCTGGTGGACGTCCAGTCGGCCGTGACCGACGTCAAGAACCTGAACTCGAGCAACATCTCGGTCTCGACGCTCACCACGACGGTCTCGAGCCTCACGACCGCGCTCTCCGAGCTCGCGGCGGGGGCGAAGGACGCGGTCGGCGTCGACGCGAGTGCCCTGCAGAGCTCGTTCGCCCAGCTCAAGGACGACCTGGTCGCCATCCCGGGCAGCGGTCAGGGCCTGTCGGCCGGCCTCGCCTCGGCGCAGAAGGCGCTCGTGCCGGTGCAGAACGAGCTCAACGAGCTGAAGCCGGAGTGCTCCTCGGACGGGACCACCACCGGGTGAGCCGCGCTCAGCGGCGGCCGGCGGGGCGGAGCCAGGAGTTGGCGACCAGCCCACCGAGCAGCGCGAACGCGAACGCCCAGCCGGCGGCGATCAGCCAGTCCGATCCGCCGCCGGCGAAGAGCGGGGGCGACTGCGGGCCCCCGAGCGCGTCGATGAGGCGCGCGAGGGCGATGAAGCAGGCGTGGATGACGTAGGCCGCCGCCCACGCCGCGACGGCGTGCATCGGGCGGCGGGCGGCGGCGCGCACGCCCGCCAGGAAGCCGCCGATGGCGAACGAGAGGGCGGCGGCGGCGAGGCGCGCGGGCCAGTCGCGTCCGGCCCCGGCCATGAGGCCGATCGAGGCCACGAGCCCACCCCAGACCACCGCGATCATGTCCAGGCGTGCGGTGCCGCCGGCGGGACGGGGAGCGAGGGGCGCCACGGCGCCATGCTACCCTCCGCGGGCACCGCGACCCCCTCCGCGATCCCGCGTCAGGAGACCGAGATGCCCTTCGGCATCGGGCCCCTCGAGCTCGTCATCATCCTCGTGATCACTGCTCGTGCTCTTCGGGGCCAAGCGGCTTCCCGAGATCGGCCGTGGGATCGGCTCGAGCGCTCGGGAGTTCAAGGAGGGGATCACCGGGGAGAAGAGCGGAGACGACCCCGCGCCCCCGAAGCCCAAGGACGACGACCCCGCGGTCTGAGTCCCCCGCGGGGCGCCTCTGGCGCGCCGCGTGGGTGCTGCCGGTCGGCCGCGGCCCCCGTCCGCGACGGCGCCGTGCTGGTGCGCGACAGGCGCGATCGCGGCGGTCGGTCCCGCGACCGCCCTGCGCGGCGGCCCATCCCGGGGTCGCCGGTCGAGGACCTCGGCGCGCGCATCCTGGCGCCCGGGCCTGGTTGACGCGCACTGCCACCTGGAGTGGAGCCTGCTCGACGGCCTGCTGCCGCCCGCCGAGTTCGCCGACTGGCTCGGTCGCCTCCTGCCGATGCGCATGCGCCTGACCCCGGAGGACCACGAGACCGCGGCGCGCCTCGGCGCCCTGCGCGCCCTGGCGGCGGGCACGACGACGGTCGTGCGACTCGGGCCCCACCGGCGCCGGCGCCGGCGCCCTCGACGCGACCGGTCAGCGCGGCCTGGTCCACCTGGAGGTCTTCGGCCGCGAGGAGGGCCCCGCGGCCGCGGCGGCCGCGGACGCGCTGGCCGGGCGGCTGGCGGACCTCGACGCGCGCGCCGGGCCGCTCACGCGGGTGGGCGTCTCCCCCCACGCGCCCTACACCGTCGGGCCGGCCCTCTGGCGCGCCCTGCTCGCGCGCGGGCACGGCGAGGGGCGCAGCTGGGCGACCCACCTCGCCGAGTCGGCCGCCGAGGAGCGCGCCATCGCCTCCGGCGACGGGCCCCTCGGCGACCTCTTCGCCGCCGCCGGCCTGGTCCCGGGGCACTGGCCCGGCCCCGACGGGGCGGGGGCCGTGGAGCGCACCTCCCTCGCCGGCGTCCTCGCGCCCGGGCCTGGTGGCCGCCCACTGCGTCCGGCTGGGGCCGGGCGACCCGGCGCTGCTGGCCGCCGCCGGCGTCGCCGTCGCCCACTGCCCGCGCTCCAACGCGCACCTGCGCTGCGGCACCGCGCCGCTCGAGGCGCTCCATGCGGCCGGCGTGACTGTGGGGCTCGGCACGGACAGCCCCGCGAGCGGCGGCGACTACGACCTGCGCGCCGAGGCGCGGGCGTGCTGGACGGCCCACGCTCCGGTGCGCGACCTGGACGACGCCGCCCTGCTGCGCCTGATCACGCTCGACGCCGCGCGCGCCATCGGGATGTCGGAGAGCGTCGGCAGCATCGAGCCCGGCAAGCGCGCGGACCTGGTCGCCCTGGCGCCGGCGCGCGCGGAGGGCGCGCCCGAGGCGCTCGCCCTGGATCCCCGCACCGCGGTCGACACCGTGGTGGTCGACGGCGAGATCGTCTTCCGGGCGGGATCCGCGACACGCGTGGACGCCGGCCCCGTGCGTGCCCGCGCGGACGAGGTTCGCCAGCGGCTCTGCTAGCGTCGGGGCGTGCTCCTCGACCAGAAGCGTACGCGCCGAATGGTCCAGATCATCGCCGTGTTCACCTCGCTCGCGTTCGCGGGGGTGATCTTCGTCGTGATGGGCCTGGTCTTCTTCGGCGGCGGTGGCCAGTCCGTGGCCCAGCAGCAGGTGAACGACGCCAAGTCGCTCATCCAGAAGCAGCCGAACAACGCGGACGCCTGGGAGCAGCTCGCCTCGGCCTACGCCGGGACCGAGGAGTTCGACCAGGCGATCGCGGCCGCCACCAAGGCGAGCGCCCTCGACCCCAGGGACTTCCGCCGCCTGCAGACCGCTCGTGTCGCTGCAGATCCGCCAGAAGAAGACCGACGACGCGATCGCCGTCGTGCAGACGTTCAGCGCGGCGAACCCGAAGAACACCGACGCCCTGCTGCAGCTCGGACAGCTGGCGCAGACCGCCGGGCGCACCCAGCTGGCCCGGCTCTCGTACCAGACCTTCCTGCGCCTGGCGCCGGACGATCCCTCGGCCGACGCGGTGCGCGACCAGCTCAAGACGCTCAACGCGAGCTAGTCATCCGGGGGGCTCGGACCCCTCGCCCGGCCGCGATCCGCGGCGTGGACCTTTGCTAGGCTGCCCCGCGGGCCGTTAGCTTAGTTGGTAGAGCAGGGGACTCTTAATCCCAAGGTCGAAGGTTCGAATCCTTCACGGCCCACTTCGCCGAGAACCCGCTGAGAGAGCGGGTTCTCGCGTTTCCGGGGTCATTCCGTGCCGCGGGGGCCGCCCGGGGCGGCGCTGGTGCCTCCCCAGTCCTCGGGGGCGAGGTCCGCGATCGACTGGGAGAACGTCCAGCGATGGCCGCCGGGGTCCTCGGCCGTGTACTGGCGCTCGCCGTAGGGCTGGTCGGCGGGGGGCTCCAGGATCCGCGCGCCGTGCCGGCGGGCGCGCTCGTGATGCTGGTCGGCGTCGTCCACGCGCACCATCAGCGCGTGGCTGAGGCTCCCGCCGGCGGGGGGACGGAACGCGACGCCGTCGCCCGCGCGGGCGCCCGGCTCGGTCACCACCACCGCCCCCCGGCCTCCCACCGCGAGCTGCGCGCGGTGGCCGCCGGCCCGCCAGCGCTCCCTGAAGCCGAAGGCCTCGCAGAGCCAGGCGACGGCCTCGGCGACGTCCTCGTAGACGAGCACGGGGATGACCGCGGACCTCGGCATCGAGCGGTTGGTGATCACGCGCGACCTCGGCGGGGAGGGCCTGCCGGTGCACGCTATCCCGGCGCCGCGACGGGCGCCAGCGCCGCGGTGGCGCTCAGTCCGGCGTCGGCGGGAGCCCGAAGAGCGGGAAGAGGCTGGCCGTGTCGAGGAAGAAGCTGAAGTTGACGATCCGGTCGCCGGAGATCTCGAGGATCTGGAGGGCCCAGGGCTCGTGGGCCCCGCCCGGGCCGCTGGCCCGGTACTGCCCGAAGGCCGGGCGCCCGTTGGCGACGGTGGGGACCAGGCGCGATCCGCGGCACCCGATGCCCGGGCCGAGCCACCACCTCAGGATCTCGGGGCGGCCGCTCAGCCAGAGCTCGTACGGCGGCATCGACTGGGTCGCGTCCTCGGCGAGCAGGGCCGTCAGCGCCTCGACGTCGTAGCGCTCGAAGGCCTCCAGGTAGCGGCCCAGCAGCTCCCGCTGGGCGGCGTCCATCGGCGGCGCCGGATCGGTGCTGTCCACGTGCAGCTCGTCGAGGGTCGCGCGGGCCCGCTGGAGGGCGCTGGTGACCGACGCGACGGTGGTGTCCAGCAGGTCGGCCACCTCGCTCGCCTGCCAGCGCAGGACGTCGCGCAGGATGAGCACCGCGCGCTGGCGCGGGGGCAGGTTCTGCAGCGCGGCGATGAACGCGAGGCGGATCGACTCGCGCGCGATCGCGCGCTCCTCGGGGCCGCCGGCGGCGGGCAGGACCCGCCCGTCGGGGACCGGCAGGATCCAGGTGGCCTCGGGCAGCGCGGGGCCCAGCGCGGCGTCGGCGCTCTGGGGCGGGCGCGAGGCCCATGGGGCGGGCGCGCCGCTGGCGCCCCTGGAGCATGTCCAGGCAGACGTTGGTCGCGATGCGGTAGAGCCACGAGCGGAGGGCCGAGCGCCCCTCGAAGCGGTCGAGGCCCCGCCACGCGCGGACCATCGTGTCCTGGACGGCGTCCTCGGCCTCGAAGGCCGACCCGAGCATCCGGTAGCAGTAGCCGGTCAGCTCGACGCGGTGCTCCTCGAGCTGGACCTCCATCTGCGTGGTGCCGCCGATCGCCATCTCGGAATCAGACCTCCGGCCTGCGCATGACCGCGAAGAGCGTGGTGAAGGTGTACCCGAACCCGCGCGGTTCCGACACCGCCGCGGTGGCCGCGGTCACCGGACCCCGGAACGTTAGCGGGGCGCGTGCTCCGTGACGGTCGGGCGCACGAGCAGCACGGCGCAGGGCGCGTGGTGGGTGAGGTAGCCGGCGAAGCTGCCCAGCGCGATGCGCTGGAGCATGCCGCGGTGCGCACCGGCCACGATCAGGTTGACGCCCGCCTCCTCGGCCCAGTCGCAGACCGTCGGGAGCGGCCACGCCCTCCAGGAGGACGACCTCGGACCCGGGCGCGGACGCGGCGCGCTCGCCGAGCCATTCGCGGTCGGCGTCCAGCAGGTCCTGGGGGTCGGGTTCCGCGCCGGCGAACCCGCTCGCCCAGGGGAAGCGGGTGGCGTGTACCAGGCTCAGGCGGCCGGGACCGAACTCGCGCAGGCGCACGGCCTCTTCGAGGGCGCGATCCGAGCCGGGGGAGGGATCGAGACAGCAGGCGATGTGTTCATACGGGGTGGGCACGGCGGGCTCCTCGACGCGAATAAGCGAACGCTGCGTTCAGGATTCCGACGGTACCACCCGGGGATCGTCGTCGCCGCGCCCCCCCGGCCGGGCCGGGGGGGCGCGATCAGGCGCGGCTCAGGTGCGGCCGAAGCCCATCCGGCCCTTGCGCTGGCCGATGGAGGAGGAGAGCTGGTCCTCGGTGAAGCGGCCGAGGGAGCCCTGGCCGATGGCGTAGCGGTAGAGGGCCACGGCGAAGATCTGGCTGAGCGCCGCGCTGACGATCGAGGCGACGATGATCACGATGACGGCGATCGTGATGGTGATGGCCATCGCCACGACGTTGCCGGTGACGACGCCGATGCCGGCCAGGATCAGGGCCGGGAGGATGGCGACGAGGAAGACGAGCCCGCCGATGGCGAACTGCCCGGTGATCTGCTCGCCCCAGCGCGCCTTGAAGATGCCGGCCGAGCGCTTGATGGTCTCGATCGGCCCCGTGCCCTCGGCCGCGATCACGGGGACCGCCAGGAAGGTCACGAGGTTCCAGGCCACCAGGAGGCCGCCGAGCAGGATGTCGCCGATCGGGCCGGCGCGCTCCTGGAGGGCGCGGACGATGATGTTGACGCTCGCGACCATGCCGGCCCAGCCGGCCACGGCCCGGAGGTTGGCCTTCGCGACGGCGACGCCGCTGGCCACGGTCGCGTCCTCACCGTCCAGGACCTGCCCGGCGGCGGCGGCGAGCGCGACGTTGAAGAAGACCGCCGCGAAGGTCACGGCGTAGATGCCGACCGCCGCGAGGACGACGCCGAGGACGTTCATGTCCTCGTGGAAGAGCAGCCCGACCGGCGCCGCGAAGGCGGCGGCCACCAGGAGCGCGGCGATGGCGGCCAGCACCGGGAAGGCGCCGAGCGATCGGTCCGAGCGAAGGGTGGCCCAGCTCACCTTGGTGAGCTCCCATCCCCGCGAAAGACGTCCCATTGAACTACCACCCTCTCCGGGTTCTCGATGTGTCAGGCGATCGTAATATCGTCCGAGAGGTAGACATCTTGAATGGCCGTGAGCAGGGCCGCGCCCTCGGCCATCGGCCTCTGGAACGCCTTGCGGCCGGAGATCAGGCCCGGCCCCGCCGGCCCGCTTGTTGATGACGGCGGTGCGGACCGCCTCGGCGAGGTCGCTCTCGCCCGACGACGCGCCGCCGGAGTTGATCAGCGGGATGCGGCCCATGTAGCAGTTGGCCAGCTGGTAGCGGGTCATGTCGATCGGATTGTCGCTCAGCAGCTCCGAGTAGACCTTGGGGTCGGTCTTGCCGAACTTCAGGTCCAGGAAGCCGGGGGCCGCGGTCTCGGGCAGCTTCTGCTTGATGATGTCCGCCTCGATGGTGACGCCGAGGTGGTTGGCCTGGCTCGTGAGGTCGGCGGCGACGTGGTAGTCCGGGCCGCCGTCCTTCGGGCTGAAGGCCGAGTTGCGCATGTAGCACCACAGCACCGTGGCCATGCCCAGCTCGTGCGCCGCGGCGAAGGCGGCCGAGACCTCGGTGATCTGCCGGTCCGACTCGGCCGAGCCGAAGTAGATGGTCGCGCCGACGGCGACGGCGCCGAGCTCGCGCGCCTGCTTCACCGAGGCGAACATGATCTGGTCGTAGGTGCTCGGGTACGACAGGAACTCGTTGTGGTTGATCTTGAGCAGGAACGGGATCCGGTGCGCGTAGCGCCGCGACGCCAGCCCGAGCGCCCCGAGCGTCGTCGCCACGGCGTTGCAGCCGCCGGCGATGGCCAGCTCGACGATCTTGAGGGGGTCGAAGTAGTCCGGGTTGGGCGCGAAGGACGCGCCGGCGGAGTGCTCGATGCCCTGGTCCACGGGCAGGATCGAGACGTAGCCGGTGCCCGCCAGGCGGCCGTGGTCGAAGATCGACTGCAGCGAGCGCAGGACCGGCGTGGGCCGGTCGGACAGCGCCATGATGTCGTCCACCCAGGCCGGCCCGGGAAGGGTGAGCCTCTCGGCCGGGATCGTGGTGCAGCGATGGGTCAGGAGGCCCTCGGCCTCGTCCCCCAGCAGCTCCTCCACGGACGTGCCTACCGTCGTCGCCACGGGTGACCTCCTCGGTTCGTGTGCCCCGCTCCGACCACAAGACTAACCCGGCTCGGGCCCTCCGCGATCACTCGTGGCCGCGCAGCGCCTCGGCGGCGGCGACGCGGGACACGGCCACGCGGTAGGCGGCCGCCCGCAGGGGGCACCCGTCGGCCGTGGCCCTGCCCTGGACGGCGACGTACGCGTCCATCATGCGGCGGGAGAGCTCCTCGTCCACCTGGCGGCGGTCCCAGCGGATGTTCTGCAGGTTCTGGACCCACTCGAGGTAGCTGACGACGACCCCGCCGGCGTTGGCCAGGACGTCCGGCACCACCACCGTCCCGCGCTCGGCGAGGATCGCGTCGGCGCCCGGCGTGAGGGGGCCGTTGGCCGCCTCGACCACCATCCGCGCCCGCACGGCGTCGGCGTTGCCGGCGTGGAGCACCCCGCCGACGGCCGCCGGCACCAGGATCTCGCACTCGGTGGCGAGCAGCTCGGCGTTGTCGATCCGCTCCACGTCCATGCCCTCGTGGCCCACGATGCCGCTGCGGGCGCGCCGCACCAGCTCGTCGACGTCGAGGCCGCGCGGGTTGCGGACCGCGCCGTCCGACGTCGCCGACCGCGACGATCGAGCACCCCAGGCGCGCCAGCGCGGCGGCGGCGTGGCTGCCGACGTTGCCGAAGCCCTGGATCGCGACCCGGGCTCCCGGGAGGGGCAGCTCGACGTGGTGGGCCACGGCGCGGGTGACGATCGCGACGCCCTCGCCCGTGGCCTCGACGCGGCCGGCGGTGCCGCCCAGCTCGACGGGCTTGCCGGTGACGATCGCCGGCGTGTGGCCGTGCATGCGCCCGTACTCGTCCATCAGCCAGGCCATCTCGCTCGGCCCGCTGCCCATGTCCGGGGCCATGATGTCCCGCATCGGGCCGAGCACCTTCTCGATGCTCCCCATGAGGGCGCGGGTGGCCCGCTGGCGCTCCCCCGGCGAGAGGTCCTTGGGGTCCACGTCGATCCCGCCCTTCGCGCCGCCGAACGGCAGGTCGGTCAGCGCGGTCTTCCAGGTCATCGACGCGGCAAGGGCGCGGACCCCGTCCAGGTCGACGTCCGGGTGGTAGCGCAGCCCGCCCTTGTAGGGACCGCGCGCGCCGTTGTGCTGCACCCGGTAGGCCGTGAAGACCCGGAGGTGGCCGTCGTCCATCCGCACCGGCACCTGGGCGGTGATCTCGCGGTGGGAGCTGGCCAGCAGCACGGCCAGCTCGTCGTCCAGCTGGATGGCGCGGGCCGCGTCGCGATAGGCGGCGCTGACGGTCTCGAGCTCGGTCGCATCGGGGACGGAGACGGCCAATGGGGACTCCGGGGACGAAAGGGGTGGTCGATCCTGCCAGACGGCCGGGCGGGTGCGACTACTATCCCTCTGTGCAGGACATCTCGCCCCTCAGCTACCCGGTGGCATTCGCGGCGGGATTCGTGTCGTTCGCGTCGCCCTGCGTGCTGGCCGTGGTGCCCGGCTACCTGACGTTCATCTCGGGCGTCTCGTTCGACGAGCTGGGCGCGCGGACCCGGGACGTGCTGATCCCGACGCTGGCCTTCGTGGCCGGCTTCTCGCTGATCTTCACGGCCTACGGCGCCAGCGCCGGCCTGATCGGCTACTCGCTGACCGAGAACCAGGACATGCTCAACGTGGTCGCCGGGGTCCTGCTGGTCGCTGATGGGCGTCGCGATGGTCGCCTTCCCGCAGCATCGGCCTGATGCAGACGGACCGCCACCTCAAGATGTCCGCAGCGGCCCTCCACCCTGGTGGGCGCGAGCCTGGTGGGCGCGGCCTTCGCCGTCGGCTGGACGCCCTGCATCGGCCCGATCCTCGCGAGCATCCTCACCTACGCGCGCGACCGGCTCGCCGGGGGTCGGCGCGACCCTGCTGTTGACCTACTCGCTGGGGCTCGGCATCCCGTTCCTGCTGTCGGGCCTGTTCATCACCCGTACGATGTCGGCGTTCCGGTGGCTGCGCGACCACTGGAAGATCGTCAACGCGACCGCGGCGGCGGTGTTCATCGTGATCGGTCTGCTCGTCGCCACCGGGCGCTTCGAGGTCATCACCCAGCGGCTCTCGGGCGTGGGGTTCCAGGGCATTTGAGGGTCGTCTCGATCGTTGGCAACCGGCCCCAGTTCGTGAAGGCCGCGCCGCTCAGCCGCGCGCTCCGCGGCCCGGGTCGACGAGGTGCTGGTGCACAGCGGCCAGCACTACGACCCCGAGCTCGCCGACCTGTTCTTCGACGAGCTCGGCGTGCCGCAGCCGGACCACGCCCTCGAGGTGGGGTCGGGGAGCCCGGTCGCCCAGCTCGCGGTGATGCTGCAGCGCCTCGAGCCGCTGCTGATCGCCGAGGCGCCCGGACATGGTGCTCGTCTACGGCGACACGACCACGACGCTGGCCGGGGCGCTCGCCGCCGCGAAGCTCGACCTGCCGATCGGCCACGTCGAGGCCGGCCTGCGCTCGTTCGACCGCTCGATGCCCGAGGAGCAGAACCGCGTCGTCACCGACCACCTCTCGTCCCTGCTGCTCTGCCCCACCGACACCGCCGTCGAGAACCTGGCCCGCGAGGGCATCACCGAGGGCGTCCACCAGGTCGGCGACGTGATGCTCGACGCCAGCCTGATGTTCGCCCCGGCCGCGGCGGCCCGGCCCGGGCCCGCGGGCCCTCGGACTGGAGCCCGGCGGGTACCTGCTGGTGACGGTGCACCGGGCCGCGGCCACCGACACGCCGGAGGCGCTCGCCGCGCTCGTGGCCGTGCTGGAGGCCATCGACCGAGCCGGCGATCTTCCCGGTCCACCCGCGCACGCGCAACCGGCTGGAGGCGGCCGGCCTCTGGGAGCGGCTGGCGGCGCACCCGACGCTGCGCCTCTCGGCGCCCGGTCGGCTACCTCGACTTCACCTCGCTCCTGGTGGGGGCGCAGGCCGTCGTGACCGACTCGGGCGGGGTGCAGAAGGAGGCCTACTTCCTCGGCATCCCCTGCATCACCCTGCGCGACACCACCGAGTGGGTGGAGACGGTCGACGGGGGCTTCAACCGCCTGGTCGGGATGGATCCCGCCCGCGTCGCGCGCCGCCCTCGACGACCTGTCGATGCCCGCCGAGCGCCCGCCCTACTACGGCGACGGCGACGCGGCCGGCCGAATCGCCGACGCGGTGGTGTCGGACGGGGGGTGACGGGCGTGAAACGGCTCCCTCCGCCGGCGGATTCTGGACCTTTGGCCAGTCGCCTCGGCGTCCGATCGGCGTGATTATGATCTCCTGCTTCCTCACCTGATCGGCGGTCTCGGCCCGATGACACGAATCACCCGCAGAACCCGCGGCTTCGCCCTGAGCCTCGCGACCCTCGCCGCCGGTGCGGCCGTCGCGGCGTCCCCGGCCATGGCCATCGACCCGCCCACGGCCTCCGTGTCGGGCTCGGCCTACAGCTTCAGCCGCTCCTTCGACTTCTCCGCGACCGCGGACGCCGACACGACCATCACCGGCTACGTCGGCGGCGTCGACGGCGCGCGAGGCCGCGATCGCGCCCGGCGTCAGCCATCCCGGGCATCGGCATCGGCGACCACGTCTTCCGCGTCAAGGCGCTGCAGGCCAGCGGCGTCGAGAGCGGCTACGCGGAGCTGCCGTTCTCGGTCGTCGCCGACCCCACGCCGCCGGACGCTGGGCGCGGTGCTCACGGGCACCCCCAGCGCGCTCGGCTGGTACAACGCGCTCACCATCGACCGGTCCCCCTGCGCGGACCCCGAGTCGGGGCTCCTGGCGGGCGCCTGCGCCGGCCAGGTGTGGACGCAGAACGGCGCTTTCGCGGCCGGAGCGCAGACCGTCTCCGCCACCAACCTCCAGGGCAACCACGACCACGGTGGGGGTGCCGGCCTTCAACTTCGACAACGTCCCGCCGGTGCTGGGCGAGGGCGTGCCGCTGACGCCGAGCTCCGGGGCCATCGTCCCCGAGGAGCCGACCTTCCAGTGGAACCCGGGCCAGGACCTGACCTCGGGCGTCGCCTCCTACGAGCTCCAGATCAGGATCGCCGACCCGGAGAACGACACGCCGCCGATCACGACGATCGCCCGCGTGACCGACACCGGGGGCGTCGGCAACTACACCGCCACCCGCGACGCGACGCTCAGCCCGGACCCGATGCCCGAGGGCAAGAAGATCGACTGGCGCGTGCGCACCTTCGACAAGGCCGGCAACGTCCGCACCTCCGACTGGTGGTCGATCCGGATCGACTCGACGATCCCGCCCGCCCCCTCCATCACGGACGGGCCGACCGGGCCGACGCGCGACACCTCGCCGACCTTCACGTGGGCGGGCACGCAGCAGACCTACAAGTGGGACGTCCGCCGGGCGGGCGCCGAGACCCCGGTGCGCGAGGGCGCCGGCCCCGACACCCGGGCGACGCTCTCCTCGCTGCCCGACGGCGACTACATCTTCCGCGTCACGCAGGTCACCGAGGCGGGCCGGGGCAGCGCCGAGGCGACCCGCACCTTCCAGATCGACACCACCCCGCCCGACCCGCCCACGATCCTCTCGCGCCCGACCTTCCCCGCGATCACCGCCCCGGTGTTCACGTGGAGCGCCGAGCCGGGCGCCTACTCGCGCTGGGTCGTCATCGGCTCCAGCGGGACGCCCGTCGTCGGGCCGATCGACACGCCGGTGACCACGCGCGGAGCTCCCGCCGCTGGCCGACGGCGCCTACAGCTTCCAGGTGCAGCAGGTCGACGCGGCCGGCAACGTCTCGGGCGTCACGAGCGAGCCGTTCACGGTCCTCGCCCCGCTGGTCCCCGCCCCGTCGCCCTCGACGCGCGCGGGCACGATCGCCGCGCTGGCGCTGCCCAAGCAGAACGCCTCCCGCCTCTCGCCCAAGCCCGGCGTGGTGCTGCCGACGCTGGCCCCGGTGCTCCGGTGGACCAAGGGCCCGCGCGGGACCAAGCTCTACAACCTGCAGATCTTCCAGGTGACCCCGGCCAAGAAGGCGGGCGCGAGCCCGAAGGTGACCAAGATCTACTCGTGCTTCCCGCGCGGCCTGCAGATGCGCGCGCCGAAGGCCAAGCTCAAGGCGGGCACCTGCTACGTCTGGCGCATCTGGCCCTACACCGGCCAGGCCTTCACCCCGAAGCCGGTGGGCGTGAGCAACTTCTGCACCGCCAGCTCCAAGGTGATCCGCCTCAAGGAGAAGCAGGCCGCGCGCCAAGGCCGCGCGGGCGAAGGCCGCGAGGCTGAAGGCTCGCTAGACCCCGAGGTCGAAGGGGCTCGGCTCGTGCTCGCGGCCGCGGGTGCCTCCCGGCCGCGGGGTCTCGTAGACCTCGCTGGCCAGGATCCGCGGCGAGAGCGCGTCCGGGCGCACCATCACGAAGATGCGCGTGCCGCGCTCGCGCTCGGCCGCCTCCCAGTGGCGTGCCTCGCACCACTCGACGGCGCCGAGCGAGCCGAGCAGGCCGATCAGGAGCCCGGCCGTCATGCCGCTGCCGTCGGTGAAGCGGTCGAACAGCAGCAGCGCGACGATGCCGGTCAGCACGATGCCGGCGAAGCGCAGGCGGCGGTCGCGGGTGCTCGCGACGGTCTCGTAGACCGTCGAGCGGGGCGGGGGGACCGCGTGGACGAGGCCGTCGTGGATCCGCCGGCCGCTCGTGAGCGCGAAGGTGATGAGGGTGGGCGCGGCGACCACGACCGCGGCCAGGACGGTGCGGGCCGGGTCGACCGGCTCGTCCGCGAACCAGCTCAGGAGCCAGAAGGCGACGATCACGAGACTGGTGGCCACGGCGGCCTGACCGCGCCAGCGCGCCTCGTCGGCGACGCGGACCAGGCGTGGCAGCCCAGCGAGGAAGGTCTCCGGTCTCAGGCCCCGTCCCTAACGTCGATGTCCACCATGCCGACTTGAGTAAGATACGCCCGCTTTTGACCTCCCGAACCCCCATACACCCCCGAACCGCGGTGGCCCCGAGATGACCTCGAAGATCTCGCAGGTCGCCATCATCGGCCTCGGGTATGTCGGCCTGCCCCTGGCCGCGACGTTCGCCGAGGCGGGCGTCAACGTGCTCGGACTCGACGCCATCCAGGGCAAGGTCGACCAGGTGAACGCCGGGACCTCGTACATCGAGGACGTCCCGTCGGAGCGCCTGGGCCCGCTCGTCGCGTCGGGCCACATCCGCGCCACGACCGCCTGGGACGAGGTCCGCGCCGCGGACGCCGTCATCATCTGCCTGCCGACGCCGCTCACCGGCCACCGCGAGCCGGACCTCTCGGCCGTGCTCGGCGCCTGCGAGAGCCTGGCCGAGCGCCTGCGCCCCGGGCACCTGGTGGTCCTGGAGAGCACGACCTACCCCGGCACGACGCGCGACGAGGTCGCGCCGGTGCTGGAGCGCTCCGGCCTGCGCGCCGGCCGCGACTTCCACCTGGCGTTCTCGCCCGAGCGCGTCGACCCCGGCCGCACCGACTGGACCACGGCGACGACGCCCAAGGTGATCGGCGGGCTGACGCCGGAGTGCACGCAGCGCGCGATGGACCTCTACGGCCTGGCCTGCGAGACGCTGGTGCCGGTCGGCAGCCCCGAGGTGGCCGAGCTCACCAAGCTGCTCGAGAACATCTTCCGCAGCGTCAACATCGCCCTGGTCAACGAGCTGGCGATGCTCTGCGACCGCATGAACATCGACGTGTGGGACGTGATCGACGCGGCGGCGACCAAGCCCTTCGGCTACATGCCCTTCCGGCCGGGCCCGGGGCTGGGCGGCCACTGCATCCCGATCGACCCCTTCTACCTCACCTGGAAGGCGCGCGAGTTCGACCTCCACACGGAGTTCATCGAGCTCGCCGGCAAGGTCAACTCGCAGATGCCCGAGTTCTGCGTCGCCAAGGTCGCCCGGGCGCTCAACAGCCGCCGCCGGGCGCTCAACGGCAGCCGCGTGCTCGTGATCGGCGTCGCCTACAAGGCCAACGTGAACGACATGCGCGAGAGCCCGGCGCTGCGGATCGTCGAGCTGCTGCGCGCCGACGGCGGCAACGTCGAGTACCACGACCCGTTCGTCCCCACCCTGCCGAAGCTCGGGCTGGCGAGCATCCCGCTCACGCCCGACAGCGCCCGCGAGTTCGACGTGGTGGTGGTGGTCACGGCCCACGACGGGATCGACTGGGAAATGGTCGCCGAATCGTCCACTCTGATCGTGGACCTGCGCAACGTCATCCCGAGCACCGACGGCAAGGTCTGGAAACTCTGATCCGACGCGGGGAGCCGAGGTGAGCGAGGGACTCTCGATCGGCGTGGTGGGGATGAACTACTGGGGCCCCAACCTCGCCCGGAACTTCGATCGCCTGGACGGCTGCCGGGTGACCTGGATCTGCGACCGCGACGAGGCGGTCCTCGACCGCCACCGCTCGTCGTATCCGTCCAGCCGCTTCACGACCCGCTACGAGGACCTCCTCGAGGACGCGGACCTCGACGCGGTGGTCATCGCGACGCCGGTCCCGACCCACGCCCCGCTGGCGCGGCTGGCCCTCGAGGCCGACAAGGACGCCTTCGTCGAGAAGCCCCTCGCCCTGACGGCGCGCGACGCCAACGAGCTCGCCGCCCTGGCCGACGCGCGCAACCGGGTCCTGATGGTCGACCACCTCCTCGTCTACCACCCGGCGGTCCAGAAGCTGAAGGACCTCGTGACCGACGGGACGCTGGGCAAGGTCTTCTACCTCTACGGCAACCGGCAGAACCTCGGCATCGTGCGCGCCGACGAGAACGCGCTCTGGAGCCTGGGCCCCCACGACATCTCGGTGATGCTCTGGCTGGTGGGCGAGCGCCCGTCCGAGGTGGCCGCGAGCGGCGAGAGCTACCTCCAGCCCGGCGTCGAGGACGTCGTCTTCGGGCGCCTGCGGTTCCCGTCCGGCGTGATCGGGCACCTGCACCTGAGCTGGCTCGACCCGCACAAGATGCGCAAGATGACGGTCATCGGCGCGGAGAGGATGGTCGTGTTCGACGACATGGAGACCGAGCGCAAGGTGACCATCTACGACAAGGGCCCGATGCCCCGCACCGAGACCTACGGCGAGTACATCCAGGTCCGCTCCGGCGACATCACGATCCCGCGCGTCGCCGCCACCGAGCCGCTGCGGATCGTGTGCGAGCGCTTCGCCGCCGCGGTGGCCGACCGCGCAGCCGACGCCGTCGGACGGCTGGGCGGGCGCGGCCGTCGTGGAGGTGCTCGAGGCGATGAGCGAGTCGCTCGCGACGTCCGGGCGTCCGGTGGAGCTGACCGAGGGGGCGACCGCATGAGCCGCGAGAACCTGGTGATCGGCGAGGACGTGGTGATCGGCGAGGACGTCGAGATCGGCGCCAACGTGGTGATCCACGACGGCACCCGGATCGGCGACGGCTGCGTCATCCAGGACAACGTGGTGCTGGGCAAGCAGCCCAAGCTCTCGTCGCGCTCGACCAGCAAGGCCAAGGCCCCGCTGGCGCCGCTGGAGCTGGGACCGGGGGCGGCGGTGTGCAGCGGCGCGCTGGTCTACGCCGGCACCGTCATCGGCCCCAACGCGATCGTGGGCGACCTGGCGACGGTGCGCGAGCGCTGCGTGCTGGGCGAGGGCGTCGTGGTCGGCCGCGGCGTCTGCATCGAGAACGACGTCCCGATCGGCGCGTTCACCAAGATCCAGTCGAACTCGTACATCACCGCCTACTCGGAGCTCGAGGACCACGTCTTCGTGGCCCCCTGCGTGACGACGACGAACGACAACTACATGGGCCGCACCGAGGCCCGCCACGCCGAGATCAAGGGCGCGATCATCCGGCGCGGCGCCCGCGTCGGCGGCGGGGTCGTCATCCTGCCGGGCATCGAGATCGGCGCGGAGGCCTTCGTCGCGGCGGGCGCGCTCGTCACCCGCGACGTGCCCCCCGGCAAGCTGGTCGCCGGCCTGCCGGCCCAGGTCTGGCGGGACGTGCCGGCCGAGGAGATGGTCGACCACGACGGCGGATGAGCCGCCGCCGGCTCGCGCTCGAGGCGCCCGACGGCATGACGGCCATCCGGGACCTCGACAGGCCGGGGTCGCCGCTCGTCGCGATCGCACTGCCCGACGGCCGCCGCGTGATGGCGGCGGCGCACCTGTGCGGCTGGGCCTCCACCGACGCCCCGGACGAGGCGGACCCGCTCTGGGCCACGCCGGCCGACGCCGTGCGGGCGCTCGAGGGGACGACCACCGACGGCACCGACTGGACCGCGCTCCTCGAGGAGTTCGCGCGGAACGACCCGCGGCCGTAGGGCCCCGGGGCTAGCGGACCGTCAGCCGGACGGCGGCCCGGCCGCCGTAGATGACGTAGGGGACGGGCACCGTGATGCCCGCGGTGGGATCGTCGGCGTCGTCGTCCGGCCCGAGCAGGCGCACCGCGTCGTGGCGGTCGTCGTTGGCCCGGCGCACGCTGGCGACGACCCGCGAGAGGCGGGTCCCGGTGGCGCGCTGGGCGAACCGCTCGGCGCTCCTCACCGCCGCGTCGCGCGTCGCGAGCTCGGCCGAGGCGCCGAGGTCCTGCGAGAGGTCCGGCTGGCTGGAGTCGAAGCCGTCGGCCGACTTGGGCTCCACCACGATGCCGGAGCGCCCGCTGAAGAGGTCAGCGGGCAGCCGCACGGGGATCCGCAGCACGCGGGCCGACGCGCGGTACGGCTGGAGCCGCAGGATCAGGGTCGCGCGGCCCCCGGCGCGGACGCGGCGCGGGCGGATCGACGCCCCGACGATGCGCGCGGCCCGGATCGACGAGTCGAGCTGCTGGCTCACCGAGATCGAGGAGATCGGGATCGGGCGCACGCCGTTCTGGAGCAGCGTGGCCATGATCCGCGGCAGCTGGCCGCTGGCGAGCGACACGACGTCCCCGGCCGCCGCGTAGGTGTTGCGGTAGACGATCGGCGTCTTCAGGTCGGGGCTGCTGATCGAGATCGACAGCCGCAGGGTGCCGCCGCCGAGGCCGTCGCGGACACGGACGGCCGGCTCGTCCTGCACCAGGCCGCCCGCGATGGGGGCCGTCCGCTCGTCCGGGGCGATGGTGGCGCGGACCGTGCTCTGGGTGCCGCGGGAGGAGTCGGTCGCCGAGCTCACCGCCGTGATGGCCTCCACCGGGCCGAGGCGGCCGGTGATCCCGTCGGCGCGGTCGCCCACGATCATCCCCTGAAGGGTACCCGGCTCGCCCAGCTTGTAGCTGCTGCCAGTGATCGGCGCGGCGATGGTCTGATAGATGTAGCCGTCGCCCAGGAGGAAGCGGGAGCGGCCCGCCCCCGAGAAGCCCAGAAAGGGGTGACCGAAGCCGAGGATGGTGGAGCCGTTGACGTACGTGGTGGTGCCGATGGCGCCGAGCACCACGTCACCGCCGACGACGAGTGCCGACATCGACGAGCCGGGCACGAGCGGCACGGGCGGCCGCGGGGTGCGCGGCCCGATCGAGGTCAGCTGGATGCCCGACTGCGCGAGCTCCTTGCCGAGCGTGGAGACGAGGGGCCGCGAGACCCCCGCGAGGGTCCAGCGCGCCAGCGGGAACAGCCCGATGCGCCCCGGGTGGCGGGCCTCGAGGCGCCGGGCCGCGGCGCGGGTGCGCACCACCACCGCCCGGCGCGCCGGGCCGGCGAGCGCGGGCAGCTCGTTGGCGCGCAGGCCCGACGACGAGTCGATCATCTGCTCGATCGGCGTCACGCCGACGATGACGTTGGCCTGGTCGCCGCTGCCGTACGCGATCGCCCCGATCACGCGGGCCACGCCGTCGGCGCCGGTCACGTAGACCGGGCTGCCGCTCATGCCCTCGGCGACGCCGCCGGTCTCGTCCATCAGCGGGCCCTCGGCCCGCACGAGGATGAGCGAGCCGCCGGGCCCGTCCGTGGTGCGCTGGACGTCGATCACCGACACCGGGAAGGTGACGATCTGGGTGCCCCGCACCACGGTGCGGGCCTCGCCGACCATCCCGGGGGTCACCTCCGAGAGCGGCAGGATGGGATCGGCCGCGGCCGCGGTGCCCGCGCCGGCCCAGCCCAGCCCCGCGGCGACCGCCAGCGCGGCGGCCAGGGTGCGCGGCCGGCTCATCGGGAGGTGGCCGTGGCGGGCGGCGTGCGGGTGACGCTGAACCAGGTGTCGCGGAGGCCGAGGCGGACGCGCAGGTCGGCGCCGCTGAACAGCGTGCTGCGGCCGTCGGCGGTGGTCGCCCGCGCCTGCAGCACCCGCGGCGACGCGCCGCGGCGCACGACCGTGAGCTGGGTCACCGGGCGCGCGAGGCCCAGGAGCCGGCCGAGCCGCGCTCCGGTGAACGCCGGGCGGTCCGGCCAGACGTGGAGCGGCGAGATGCGGTCGTATCCGTCGGGCACGCTCACAAGATACGGGCGCGCGGCCGCGGCGCCGAAGATGTTGGCCGCGCTCTCGGTGCGCCCGCCCGAGGTCGAGAAGAAGAAGGCGGTGATCACGGCGCCACGGTACTTCAGGACCGTGGCCCGCGTCCGCAGGACGGCGCGGGTGGTGCGGCGGTCCTCGCCGGACACGCCGCCGTACACCTGGCTGCGGTCGTCGTCGAAGACGTCGTAGGTCGTGGCCGCCCGGTTCATCGTCGCGATCGCGTAGCTGCGCGCGGCCACGGCCTGGGCGACGACCGCGGTGTAGGAGTCGTCGGCCCAGGCGGCCGGGATCTCCCGCGCCACGACACCGCGCAGGTAGTCCTCGAGGTCGACGACGTTGACCAGCGTCAGGTGCGCCCCGTCCGGGGCCACCCGGAACTCCCCGCGGTAGCGCCGCGACCCCTCGGGACGGCCCGGCCCCCAGGCGACGACGCCGCCGCGCACCGTGGGCTGGACGCGCACGGGGCCCCGGAAGACCGCCACCCGCCGCGGTCCGCGGGCGAGGGCCACCCGGCCGCCGGGGAGCGCCTTCAGGGTGTAGGCGGATCCGGCGACGAGGCGGGCGACGACCGGCCGGCCGTCGACGCGCGCACCGATCGCGCGCCAGGGGCCCCGGCTCTGCACGGCGATCTTGCGCCGGCCCGACGAGAGCAGCACCCGCACCCTGCGCGGAGGGGCGACGCCGAGCGTGGTCCCCGGGTAGTAGTGGGCGAGGATGCGCGCCGCGCTCCAGCCCGCCAGCGACCGCCCGCGGGCGCCGTACTGGGAGAGGCCCACCCCGTGGCCCCAGCCGCGCCCGCTGAAGGTGAACGTCACCGCCCCGCCGGCCGGCGCGGGGGCCGGGGCCGCCGCGGCCATCGACCCCGTGGCGAGGGCGGCGGCGGCGAGGGCGCCGAGGAGGATGGGGAGACGGTTTCGCGTCATGGAGGACGACCCGATCGACGGGTCCGCCGCACGCTAGCGGCGCGGTCGCGCCCCGGCGACGAGGCCGGGTGGGGCCCTCAGTGGCTACGGGGCGGCGTGCGCGATCCCTGCCGGGACGGGCGGCGTGACGGGAGATAGTCTGGGTCGCCCCGCGATCCGGGAGCGTCCGCGGTGCCCCAGATGGTCATCATCACGACGAGCGACCCGGACGGCGGCGAGAGCGTCCGCGCCGTCTTCGAGGTCACGCCCCCACCTGAGCCCGGCCGCGAACGGGCGGTCCTGGGCGAGCTCGTCGGCGGCATCCACCCCGGGGCGACCGAGCACGGGTACGCGGACGGCGTGGCCACCTTCACCGACGGCCGGCGCCGCATCACCGCCACGTTCGCCGAGTCCCCGGCGGCGCAACCCGACGACGGCGGCGGTCAGCCGACGCTCTTCGACGTCTGAGCGCCGGACGGACCGGCGCGTGCGACGGGGTGCGGCCGTTGGAGGATCTGACGGCCTGAGGGAGGCCCGCGGGCCCGGACGCGGTAGGTTCCTGCGTCATGGGGCGCGAACCGCGGAGGGCCGCCTGATGGCCGACGAGTGGGACGCCGGCACCTACCAGCGGGTCTCGGAGCCCCAGGTCGCCTGGGGGCGGCGGGTGGTCGAGAGGATCCCCCTGCGCGGCGACGAGCGCGTGCTCGACGCCGGCTGCGGGACGGGCCGGGTGACCCGCCTGCATCGCCGAGCGGGTGCCCGAGGGCCACGTGGAGGCGGTCGACGGCTCCGCGCGGATGGTCGAGGAGGCCACCCGCCAGCTCGCGGACCTGGGCCCGCGCGTGCGCGTGCGCCAGGGCGACCTGCTCGAGCTGGAGGTCGAGGAGCCGGCCGACGTGATCGTCTCGACGGCGACCCTCCACTGGATCACCGACCACGACCGCCTGTTCGCGCGGCTCTTCGCGGCGCTCGCCCCCGGCGGGCGGCTCGTGGCCCAGTGCGGCGGGGCCGGCAACGTGGCGCGCACCCTGCGCGTGGCCGGCGACGTCGCGGCCACGGAGCCGTACGCCGAGGCCCTGCGCGACCTGCCCGACGACTTCATGTTCGCCGACCACGTGTCGACGGTCACGCGCCTGCGGGCGGCGGGCTTCGACGAGGCCCACGCGTGGCTGGAGGAGGCCCCCGCCTACTTCGCCGGCGTCGACCCCGGCGCCGAGTTCCTCGCGACCGTCGTCCTGCGGCGCCAGGTCGCCCTGCTGGGGCCCGAGCGCGCCGCCGGATTCTGCCGCGAGGTCGCCGCCCGCCTGCTCGAGCCGGACGGGCGGATGGTGATCGACTACGTCCGCCTCAACCTCCAGGCGCGGCGGCCGGAGATCGGAGCGGTGCCGCCGGTCGCGTGACGACTAGCGCGCCCCGTACTGCTCCTCGTAGTAGCGCCGGTACTCGCCGCTCTTGATCGGCTCCCACCAGCCGCGGTTGTCGCGGTACCAGGCGACGGTCGCCGCGATCGCCTCCTCGAAGGAGCGAGCGCGGCTCCCAGCCCAGCGCCGCGCAGGCGCGTGGTGTCGAGCGCGTAGCGGCGGTCGTGGCCCGGGCGGTCGGCGACGTGGCGGATCAGCGACTCGTCCCGGCCGGTCAGCTCCAGGATGCGGCGGGTGATCTCGAGGTTGGGCTCCTCGTTGCCGCCGCCGACGTTGTAGACCTCGCCGGCCTCGCCCTCGGTGAGGGCGGTCCAGATGCCCTCGCAGTGGTCGTCCACGTAGATCCAGTCGCGGATCTGCATGCCGTCGCCGTAGACCGGCAGCTGCGTGGCCGTCGAGCGCGTTGGTGACGAAGAGCGGGATCAGCTTCTCGGGGTACTGGCGCGGGCCGTAGGTGTTGGAGCCGCGCGTGATGACCGCGTCGAGGCCGAAGGTGCGGTGCCAGGCGAGCACCTGCAGGTCGCCGCCGGCCTTGCTCGCCGAGTAGGGGCTCGACGGGCTGATCGGGTCGGTCTCGCGGAAGGCGCCCGGTGCGGGATGGAGCCGTAGACCTCGTCGGTCGAGACCTGCACGAAGCGGCCCACGCCCGCCCGCGCGCGCGGCGTCCAGCAGCACCGCGGTGCCCACGACGTCGGTGCTGGATGAAGTCGGCCGGGTCGAGGATGCTGCGGTCCACGTGGCTCTCGGCGGCGAAGTTGACGACCGCGTCGACGCCCTCGATCGCCCCCGCGACGGCCTCGGCGTCGGCGATGTCGGCGTGGACGAAGCGGTAGGCCTCGTCGTCGGCCACGTCGGCGACGTTCGCCGGGTTGCCGGCGTAGGTGAGCTTGTCGAGGTTGACCACCTCGGCGCCGCGGGCCGAGCGCCAGGCGCACGAACGCCGAGCCGATGAACCCGCAGCCGCCGGTCACGAGAAGCCTCACGCCGTCTCCTTGAGGTAGTCGCGCGAGCGCCTCGCGCCAGGGGCGCAGCCGCGGCGCGCCCGGGCGGGTGACGGCGAGGGGCGAGTAGGCCGGGCCGCGGCGCGGGGCGCCCGAGCTCGCTCGCGTGGTGATCGGGCGCACGCGGCAGTCGATGCCGGCCTCCTCGAAGATCGCCCGGGCGAAGCCGGCCCAGGTGACCGAGCCGCCGCCGGCCGTGTGGTAGACGCCCGGCGGCTGCGTCGATCAGCGCCTCCAGCGCGGGGGCGAGGTCGCGGGTCCAGGTGGGCGAGCCCTCCTGGTCGTCCACGACGGTCACCTCGTCGCGCTCGGCGCCCGAGCGCGCGCATCGTGTTGCACGAAGTTGCGCCCGCGGACGCCGTAGAGCCACGCGGTGCGGGCGATCCGCGTCGCCGCCGGGCTGGGCCGCGAGCGCCGCGCGCTCGCCGGCCAGCTTGGTGCGCCCGTAGGCGCCGAGCGGGCTCGGCGGGTCGTCCTCGACGTAGCGCGGCCGGCGCGTGCCGTCGAAGACGTAGTCGGTCGAGGGGACGACGAGGGCGGCGCCCGGCCTCGGCGGCGGCGGCGGCCACGTTGCCCGAGCCGTCGCGCGTTGACCGCCGGCGGCCTCGGCCTCGCGCTCCTCGGCGCCGTCCACGTCGGTCCACGCCGCGAGGTGGAAGACGGCCTCGGGGCGCGGTCTCGCGGACGCAGGCGCGCACGGCCGCCGGGTCGGTCACGTCGACCTCCAGGTCGACCGCCGGTCACCTCGTGCCGGTCCGCCAGATGGGCGACGAGGTCGCGTCCGAGCATGCCCGGCGGCGCCGGTCACCAGGATCCTCATGGGGCTAGACGAGGCCGATCGACGAGGAGTCGCCGACCATGAAGCGGTAGGCGCGGGGCTTCTCGGCGGTGCGCGCGATGGTGACCCCGCGGCCGATGAGGCTGCTCTCGACGCGCGCGTCGAGGTCCTCCACGCGGCTGTCCTCCAGCAGGATGCTGTGCTCGACCTCGGCGCGGCGCACGACGACGCCCGTCGAGATGGCCGAGTAGGGGCCGATGTAGGCGTCCTCGACCAGCGCGCCCGCGCCGATGATGGCCGGCCCGCGGACGGACGAGCGCACCAGCCGCGCGCCCGCCTCGATGACGACGCGGCCCTCGATGCGGCTCGCGTCCACGATCTCGCCGTCGATGCGCGGCTCGAGCACGTCGAGGATGAGGCGGTTGGCCTCGAGCATGTCCTCGAGGCGGCCGGTGTCCTTCCACCAGCCGGTGACCTCGTGCGGCTCGACGGCCAGGCCGCGGTCGATGAGGTGCTGGATGGCGTCGGTGATCTCGAGCTCGCCGCGCGCCGGAGGGGCTGATGGCCTTGGCCGACTCCATGATCGCCGGGCTGAACATGTAGACGCCGACCAGGGCGAGGTCGCTCTTGGGCTCGGGCGGCTTCTCCACCAGGCGCACGACCCGGCCGCCCTCCAGCTCGGCGACGCCGTACGACTCGGGGTCGGGCACGCGCTGGAGCAGGATCATCGCGTCGCTGTCGCCGGCGCGGAAGCGGTCGACCAGCTCGGTGATGCCGTCGCGCAGCAGGTTGTCGCCCAGGTACATCACGAACGGCGCGCCGTCCAGGAACTCCTCCGCGGTCAGCACCGCGTGGGCGAGGCCGAGCGGGCGCCTGCTGGCGGATGTAGGTGACCGTGATGCCGAGCGCCGAGCCGTCGCCGACGGCGGCCTCGATCTCGGCCTGGGTGTCGCCCACGACGATGCCGACGTCGGTGACGCCCGGCGGCGCGCAGCGCCTCGAGCCCGTAGAAGAGGACCGGCTTGTTGGCCACGGGGACGAGCTGCTTGGCGCTCGTGTGGGTGATCGGCCGCAGGCGCGTCCCCGCGCCGCCGGAGAGCACCAGTCCCTTGAGTGGGGCGGTCACGGCCGCGACCCTACCAGCCGCCCGGTGGGCGGCCGGGCGCGGCGACCCCGCCGCTACGCATTCCGCTGCGTGGACCGAGACGAGTGGCTCGCGCGGCGCACCTACCGGGGCGCGGACTTCGACCCCGAGCGGCTGGCCGACCGGGCGCGGCGCGAGGACCTGCGCATCTCGGTCTGCCTGCCGGCGCTGAACGTGGCCGACACCGTCGGCCCGATCGTCGCGACCGCTGCGCGAGCGCCTGATCGAGCGAGACCCCGCTCGTCTCCGAGATCGTGGTCGTGGACAGCAGCAGCGGCGACGGCACGCCGCGCGGTCGGCCGAGGAGGCGGGCGCGCGGGTGATCCAGGACCACGAGATCCTGCCCCGGCCTGGCGCCCGGGCGCGGCAAGGGCGAGGCGATGTGGAAGAGCCTCGCCGTGCTCGAGCGGCGACATCGTGGTGTGGCTCGACTCGGACGTCGTCGACTTCGATCCGGCGTTCGTCACCGGCCTGGTCGGCCCGCTGCTCGACCGACCCCGAGGTGGGCTACGTCAAGGCCCTCTACCGGCGCGGCGCTCGGCGACGACGACGAGGGCGGCGGGCGCGTCACCGAGATCTGCGCGCGGCCCCTGATCAACCTCTTCTACCCCGAGCTCGCCGGGTTCGCGCAGCCCCTGTCCGGGGAGGCGGCCGGCCGCCGCGACCTCCTGCTGCTCGGTGCCCTTCTTCAACGGCTACGCCGTCGAGCTCGGCCTGCTGATCGACCTGGCTGCGCACCGCCGGGCTCGGCGCGCTCGCCCAGGTCGACCTGGGCGCGCGGCGCCACACCAACCAGCCCACCGCGGCGCTCGGCGCGATGGCCTCCACCATCTCCCAGGCCGTGCTGCGCCGGGTGGCCGAGGAGGGGCGCGCGCCCGCCGACCTGCCGGGCGCCGGCGCCTACGCGCGCCCGGTGCCGGGGCGAGGACGGCTTCGCGCTGGTCGGAGGCCGACACCCAGCCCGGCCGAGCGCCCGCCGATGGCCGACGTGCTCCAGGCGAGCGTCGACCTGAGCGCAGCCGGGTCGCCGGCGTCGTCTACCTCGACCTCGACGGGACCCTCTTCGGCCCCGGCGGATCGATCCTGCGCGACGCCGGCGGAGGGTTCACCCTGCGACGGCGTGCGCGCCCTCCAGCTGCTGCACGCGGCCGCCGTGCCGGTGGTGCTGGTGAGCGGCCGCAGCCGGGCGCGGCTCGAGGCCGTCGCGACCGCCCTCGGGGCGGACGGCGTCCTGCCGGAGATGGGCGCGCTCGACGCGGGCTACCCCACGGCCGACGGCCAGACGGTGCACGAGGCGATCGCCCTCACCGGCGTGCCGCGGCGAGCTGCTGGGCGGGAGCCGGGCCTGGACCCCCACCCCCTGGCGCCGCCGGGGCCGCGAGGGCAGCCACGTCCTGCTCGGGCGGGCCGGCGCCGGCCGCCGCGGAGCTGGTGACCACCCTGTCGCGGCGGGACCCTGCGGCTGGCCGACAACGGCGAGACCGGCGCGGACGGGCGCCCACATCTACCACCTGCTCCCGGCGGCCGCGAGCAAGGCGGCCGCGGTCGCGCGCGACCTGGCCGCGCGCGGCGCCGACGGCCCGCGCCAGCCTCGCGGTCGGCGACAGCGGCCAGGACCTCGACATGGAGCGGGTCCTCGGACGCGTCGCGATCGTGGCCAACGGCGCGAGCGCCGACCCGGAGGTCGCCGCGCGGGCCGCCCTGGGTCACGCGCGGCTCCTACGGCGCCGGCGTGCTCGAGGCCGTGGAGGAGTGGCTCGCCCGTGCGGCTGAGGGACCGGCTGGGAGCAGACCCTGGCGACGGTGGTCCAGGCCCGCACCGACGAGCGGGCGCGGGTGGCGCGCAGCTTCGGCTTCGTGGTCCGCTCGGCCAGCGTGAGGATGGCCTGGGCCGGGCGGGCGGTGGGGCAGCGGCCCCACTGGGACGAGAGCGCCTGGGCGCGGGCGATGTCCTGGTCGGCCGCCGTCGTGGCGCCGGCCGCGCCCGCGAGTGCGGGGACGAGCCCCAGGGCGAGCGTGGCGATCAGGATGAGCGGGAGGCGCAGGAGAGGGTCCTTCCCTGGCGAGAGTCGTTCCGTGACGGCTCCCAGGGTGGCGCGCCGCGGGCGCCCGGCCCCCGTGCACCCGTCCAGTCCCCTCCCCCGCGTGGGTCTAGTTCGCCCGGCCCGCGTCCCAGACGCCGGCGACGGCCGCCGCGGCCGCGGCCAGGTCGACCTCGGTGGCCGCCAGGGCGTCGTCCAGGTCGCGCACCCGGCGGCCGATCGCGAACGCGCCCGCGAAGCCGAGCCGACGCACCGCCCCCGGGCCCAGCGCCACCTCGCCGCAGAGCGCGACGCAGGGCACCGCGGCCGCGGCGCAGGCCGCAGCGACAGCCACCGGGGCCTTGCCGGCCGACGTGGTCTCGTCGATGCGGCCCTCGCCCGTGAGGCAGAGACCGGCCCCCTCCAGGCGGGCGCCGAAGCCGATCGCGTCCAGCACGAGCGGGGCGCCGGGGGTGAGCTCCGCGCCGAAGAGGGCCGCCAGCGCGCCGGCGGCGCCCCCCGCGGCGCCCGCGCCGGGCAGCCCCTGGAGGTCCACCCCGGTGGTGGCGCGCACCACGCCCGCGAGGTGGGCGAGGCCGGCGTCGAGACGCTCCACGGCCGCGGGGTCGGCGCCCTTCTGGGGGCCGAAGACGCGGGCGGCCCCGCGGGGCCCGTGGAAGGGGTTGTCGACGTCGCACGCCACCTGGATGACGGTGTCCGCCAGCCGGGGGTCGCGCCCCGACAGATCGAGGCGGACGACCCGGGCCATGTCCGCGCCGCGTCCCCTCGAGCTCGGCATCGCCGGCGTCGAGGGCGCGCGCGCCGAGCGCCAGCGCCAGGCCCAGGCCGCCGTCGGTGGTGGCGCTGCCGCCGAGCCCGACGATGATCCGCCGCACGCCCGAGGTCGAGGGCGGCGCGGATGAGCTCGCCCGTGCCGCGGGTGCGTCGCGGCCTCGGGATCGCGCTCGTCGCGCCGCAGGCGCTCGTAGCCCGACGCCTGGGCCAGCTCGACCACCGCGGCGCCGCCCGGCAGCTCGCCGATGGCCGCGTCCACGGGACGACCGAGGGGGTCCGGGGCGCTCACGGGGCGGCGGCGGCCGCCGAGCGGCCCCGATCAGGGCGTCCATGGTGCCCTCGCCGCCGTCGGCCACGGGGGAGGTGCGGATCTCGGACTGCCGGCAGGGCCAGCCGCACCCCGGCCGCGATCGCGCGGGCCGCCTGCGCCGCCGGCAGCGCGCCCTTGAAGGGCGCCGGCGCGACGACGACGGCCGTCATCGCGGTGGGTCGGACTGCCGCGGCCAGTCGATCTGGAGGAAGCCGAGCAGCGCGTCCTGGAACGCCGCGTCGTCGGTGACGGTCTGGCGCGTGCGGGTCAGGAACT
Source organism: uncultured Thermoleophilia bacterium (assembly GCA_963784365.1). GTDB lineage: Bacteria > Actinomycetota > Thermoleophilia > Miltoncostaeales > Miltoncostaeaceae > Miltoncostaea. Next base: position 227,631 of record CAWAQS010000006.1, read on the forward strand.
CGGCGTCCTCGCCCACGGCCACGCGGAAGGGACCGCCGGGGTCGAGCGCCGCGGCCACCACCAGCATCGGCGACGGCGGCCGGCGGCGTCGGGTTGCGCTCGCGCCAGGCGGCGAAGCCCGCGCGCAGCTCTCCCAGGAGCGGCACGTAGGGGCCCTCGCCGCGGCTGACCGCGCCGGTGGCGCGCGTGGCGCGCGGGAAGTCCGTGTCGACCATGCCGGGCTCGATCGCGGCCACGTGGACACCGAACGGCCGGAGCTCCACCGCGAGCCCCTCGGCCATCGCCGACAGCGCGTACTTGGAGGCGTGGTACATGCCGACGAGGGGGTTCGTGAGCCGGGCGCCGATCGACGACACGAACACCACCGACCCGCGCCCGGCCTCGCGCATGGCCGGGACGGCGGCCTGCACCACGGCCGCGGCGCCGAAGAAGTTGGTCTCGAACATCGCCCGCACCTCGTCGAGGTCGGCGTCCTCGACGGCGCCGAGGACCGCGTAGCCGGCGTTGCTCACCAGGCAGTCGAGGGCCCCGCCCGCGCGCTCCTCGGCCCCCGCGACGGCCGCCCGGACCGACGCGAGGTCGGTCACGTCGAGGTGGACCAGGACGATGCCCGGCCGCGCGGCGTAGTCGGCCTCGGCGCGGGCGAGGTCGCGGACCCCCGCCACGACGGTCCAGCCCGCGTCGTGGAAGGCCTCCGCGACGGCGCGCCCGATGCCGCGGCCCGCTCCGGTGACGAGGACGGTGGCCGGTGTGCTCACGCCCGGGAGGCTACCCGGGCCCGGACGGCGGCGAGGTGCTCCCGGAGAGATCCGGGATCGGCGTCTCCTGGGTCACCGGGCCGGCGCTGAGGAGCGGCAGCCGCAGCGTGAAGGTGGACCCCACCCCGACGCGCGACTCCAGCTCGATGCTCCCGCGGTGGGCCGCCGCGAGGCCGCGGGCGATCGCCAGCCCCAGACCCGCGCTGCGCCCCTCGCGCGACGGGTCGCCGCGGTAGAAGCGGTCGAAGACGAACGGGACCATGTCGGCGGGGATGCCCTCGCCGGTGTCCCGGACGGCGATGGTCGCGTCCTGGCCGTCGCGGCCGACGATCACGTCCACCCGGCCGCCCGCGGGCGTGTGGCGCATGGCGTTGTCGAGCAGGATCAGGAGGATCTGCTCGATGCGCGAGGGGTCCACCTCGCGCGATCAGGGGTCCGCTCGGGGACGGCGTCACCGCGAGCGTCTGGCCGTCGCGTCGCGCCAGCGGCACGCGCGGCGCGGTGACGACCTCGGCGAGGTCGTCCAGGTCGACCTCCTGGCGATCCAGGGGGAGGGCCCCGGCGTCGAGGCGCGCCAGCTGCAGCTGCTCCTCGACCAGGCGCTCCAGGCGGCCGGTCTCCTGGGTCATCGACTGGAGGAACTCCCGCCGGTGGCGCTCGCTGACCGTGTCGCCCTCGAGCAGCTCGAGGAAGCCCTTGAGCGCGGCGATCGGCGTCTTCAGCTCGTGCGAGACGTTCGCCACCAGATCGCGCCGGGCGCGCTCGAGCCGGCGCTCGTCGGTGACGTCGCGCAGGGTGATGACGGTCCCGCCGCGTGTCGTCGGCCGCGAGGCGCGCGACGTGGAGCTCGAGCTCGACGCCGTCCGGGAGGACCACCTGGCGGCGATCGGGGGCCGGGGCGTCCGCGGCGCGGGCGTCGCGGCACGGCGTCGAGGATGGCGGGCGGCAGGGCCTCGAGGCGGGTCTGCTCGCCCTCCTGGAGCCCGAGCAGGCGCGTGGCCGCCTCGTTGGTGACGACGAGGGCGCCGTCCGGGGCGACCGCGATCACGCCCTCGGCGAGCGACCCGATCAGGGCCCGGTCGCGGTCGCGCTCGCTCGTGATCTCGGCGACCAGCGACTGGAGCTGGGCCGGCCATCCCGTTGAGGCTGTCGCCGAGGGTCACCAGCTCCTCGGGCGCGACCCGCGGCCGGCGGGCGCGCGCGCCGCCAGGTCGCCGCCGGCGAGGGTCGCGGCGGTGGAGGCGAGGCGGCGGATGCGGCCGCCCAGGACGCGGGCGAGGGCGACGCCGGCCAGGGCGGCGAGGCCGAGCACGACGATCATGGCGATGATCACCCGGCGGCGGACGATCGCCAGCTCGGGCGCGAGGCCCGTCACCTCCCGCGCGGCGGCGACCGTCCCCTGGCGCTGGCCGTCGATGTAGAGGTCGGAGATCGTCGCGACGGCGGTGTCGCCGTTGAAGGGCGATGCCCTGGAAGAAGACGAGCCGCGGGGCCTCGGCGAGCAGCGTCAGCTTCTCGGGCGACTGGGCGGAGGTGCTGACCGAGGAGGCCGCGGACGTCCACGCCGCACCTCGGCGCCGGTCTGGGTGCGCAGGCGCATGACGAACTCGCGCAGCTGGTCCTGGGTGATGGTGTCCGACAGCCCGGGGTCGCTCGCCCGCGGCGCGGACGTCGCGCGCCAGCTCCTCGCCGTCGCGCTTGGCGCGGTCGCCGCGGACGCTCGACTCGAGCGTCGGGAGCACCACCAGCAGGATGGCCAGGCTCGCCGCCATGCCCACGGCCAGCAGGGCGCCGACGAGCCACCCCTGCAGGCCGAAGACCCAGCGGCGGGTCACCCTCGCGCGTCCTCCCCGCCGAACGCGTAGCCCACACCGCGGACCGTACGGATGAGCTGGGGCGCCGACGCGTCGATCTCGACCTTCTGGCGCAGGTGGCGCACGTGGACGTCCACGCTGCGCAGGTCCCCGAAGAAGTTGCCCTTCCAGAGGTGGTTCATCAGCTCCTCGCGCGTGAAGACGCGCCGGGGCGAGCCGGCGAGCTTGTGGAGGATCTCGAACTCGGAGTAGGTGAGCGTCAGCTCCTGGCCGTCGCGGGTCACGGTGCGCGACACGGCGTCGATCTCCAGGTCGCCGATGCGCAGCGGCGCGGAGCGATCCGGCTCGAGGCGCGCCCGGCGCAGGTTGGCCTTGACCCGCGACACCAGCTCGCGGGGGGAGAACGGCTTGGTGACGTAGTCGTCGGCGCCGAGCTCGAGGCCCAGCACCTTGTCCAGCTCCTCGCCGCGGGCCGACAGCATGATGATCGGGATGCTCCGCTCGGCGCGGATGCGCTTGCAGACCTCGAGGCCGTCGAGGCCGGGGAGCATCACGTCGAGCACGACGAGGTCGACGGCCTCGCGCTCGATCACGTCCAGCGCGTCGTCGCCGCGCGCCGCCGTCAGCACGGCGAACCCGGCGTCCCGGAGCGCGTACTCGACGATCGTTCGGATGGACTGCTCGTCCTCGACCACCAGGATGCGGTCGGACATGGAGGACCTCCCGGTGCTCTCGCAGGATCGTAGCGGGGGTCCGAGGGGGTGGTGGCGATCTTCTCGGAGCCTTAAGAGGCCGCCCGGGGACCCGGGCTGGCTACTCTGGGCGACGTGCCCGCGTACGGACCCCAGGGGACCGACCCCTTCCGCCCGCCGCCGCCCCCGCGGCGGCGCGTGCCCGCGTGGCTCGCCGGCGCGCTGCTGCCCGCCGTGGTGGGAGGGCTCGTCGTGCTCGGCGGGCATCGCGCTCACCGGCAACCTCGGCGGCGACACGACCACCGTCGTCCGCGACCCGACGCCCCTGCCGGCCGCGGCGTCATCGGCCACCGACGGCGCCGCCGATGCGGACGAGACCCCCGCCGCCGGCCTCCAGAGCGTCCAGGACGTGGTCGCCGAGAGCTCGCCCGCCGTGGTGCTGGTCACCGCCGGCTCGGGCGCCAACGGCAGCCTGGGCTCCGGCTTCCTCGTCGACCGCCGCGGGCGGGTGCTCACCAACGCCCACGTGGTGGACGACGACGACTCGGTCACGGTCACCTTCGACGACGGCACCGTGAGCCCGCGCGAAGGTCCTGGGCAAGGACCAGAGCACCGACCTGGCCGTGCTCAGCGTGGAGCGGGTCCCCGCCGACGTGGACCCCCTGCCCCTCGGCCGCAGCTCCGACCTGGTGGTCGGCGACCCGGTGGTGGCCATCGGCAACCCCTTCGGGCTCGAGCGGACGGCCACGACCGGGATCGTCTCGGCGCTGAAGCGGATCATCACGTCGCCCAACAACTTCCAGATCCAGAACGTCATCCAGACCGACGCGGCGATCAATCAGGGCAACTCGGGCGGGCCCCTGCTCGACCGCCGCGGGCGGGTGGTGGGGATCAACTCCCAGATCGCCTCGGAGAGCGGCGGCAGCGACGGCATCGGCTTCGCGGTCCCCATCGACACGATCCGCCCGGTGGCCGACGCGGTCATCGCGACCGGGCGGGTGGAGCACGCCTGGCTCGGGATGACCGGCCGGCCGATCACCCCGGCGATCGCCCGCGCGCTGGGCATCGGCGACGCCCGCGGCGTGGCCGTGATCGAGGTCGACGACCGGGGGCCCGGCCAAGGCGGTCGGGCCTGCGCCCGGCCACGACCGCGAAGGACGCGGACGTGCCGCGCGGGCGGCGACCTGGTCGTCGCGGTGGACGGCCGCCCGGTGGAGGACATGGCCGACATCAGCCGCGCGGTCTCCTCGCGCGCGGTGGGCGAGCCGGTGACGCTCACCGTCCTGCGCGACGGCCGCCGCATCACGCTCCGGGTGGCGCTGGAGAACCGCCCGGCGGACGTCGGCGTGGAGCCCGCCGCCCCCTGACCCCCTAGGTCGCCCCGGTCAGGAAGAGCCGGTAGGCCGGGTTGTCGCTCTCGTCGCTGTGGGGGTAGCCCAGCGTCCCGAGGAAGCGGCGGAACTCCGCCATCTCCGGCGCCCGGCACCTGCAGGCCCACCAGGATGCGCCCGAAGTCCGCGCCCTCGTTGCGGTAGTGGAACAGCGAGATGTTCCAGTTGGGGCTCATCGCGGAGAGGAAGCGCAGCAGGGCCCCCGGGCGCTCGGGGAACTCGAAGCGGTAGAGCAGCTCGTCCTGGGCCCGCGACGAGCGGCCGCCGATCATGTGGCGCAGGTGCTGCTTGGCGAGCTCGTCGTCGGTGAGGTCGAGCGTGGCGAAGCCGCCCGGCGCGCAGCGCGCCGGCGATCCGCTCCGCGTCCTCGCGCCCGCCGATCTGGACGCCCACGAAGAGGTGGGCCTGGTCGCCGTCGGCGATGCGGTAGTTGAACTCGGTGATGCCGTGGCCGTCGAGGGTGGCGCAGAAGCGCAGGAAGGAGCCGCGCTCCTCGGGCACGGTCACGGCGAAGACGGCCTCGCGGGCCTCCCCGACCTCGGCGCGCTCCGCCACGACCCGCAGGCGGTCGAAGTTCATGTTGGCGCCGCAGGCGACGGCCACCAGCGTGTCGCCGGTCGCGGCCCTCGCGCTCGACCCAGGCCTTGAGCCCGGCGATCGCCAGGGCGCCCGCCGGCTCGAGGATGCTGCGCGTGTCCTGGAAGACGTCCTTGATGGCCGCGCAGACGGCGTCGGCGTCCACGCGGACGATCTCGTCCACCAGCTCGCGGCAGATGCGGAACGTCTCCACGCCGACCCGCCGCACCGCGGTCGCCGTCGGAGAAGAGGCCGACGTCCGTGAGCGTCACCAGGTGGCCCGCCTCGAGGGAGCGGGCCATGGCGTCGGAGTCGAGCGTCTGCACGCCGATGATGCGGATCTCCGGGCGCAGCGCCTTGACGTACGAGGCGATCCCCGAGATGAGCCCGCCCCCGCCGATCGCCACGAAGATCGCGTCGATCGGGCCGGGGTGCTGGCGCAGGATCTCCATGCCGATCGTCCCCTGCCCGGCGATCACGTCGCGGTCGTCGAACGGGTGCACGAAGACGAGCCCGCGCGCGGCCGCGATCTCGTCGGCGCGCGCCTGCGCGTCCGAGTAGGAGTCGCCGTGGAGCACCACCTCGACGCTGTCGCCGCCGAACGACCGCACCGCGTCGACCTTCACCTGCGGCGTGGTCACGGGCATGACGATCACCGCCGGGCATCCGAGGCGCGCCGCCGAGAGGGCGACGCCCTGGGCGTGGTTGCCCGCCGACGCGGCGATCACCCCGCGCGCCCGCTCGGCCGGGTCGAGGCGGACCATCCGGTTGTAGGCGCCGCGCAGCTTGAACGAGAAGACCGGCTGGTTGTCCTCGCGCTTCAGCAGCACCGTGGAGCCGGTGCGCTCCGAGAGCGCCGGGGCCCGCTCCAGCTCGGTCTCGCGCGCCACGTCGTAGACGCGCGCGGTCAGGATCTCCCTGAGGTAGTCGGGCTCTGGAGCCGGGCCGCTCAGCGGATCCGCACCGAGCGGACCGCGGAGGAGCGGGGGCGCATCGCCGTGGTGCCCGTGAAGCGGGCGGACACCTTGAGCGCCCGGGCCGAGGCCGGCGCCTTGGGCCTCAGGACCGCCGTGTAGCGGCACACGCCCTTCGTCTTCTTCAGCGACACCAGGCGGCGCGCGACCACCTTGCGGCCCGCCTTGGCCGTCACCTCGACGCGCCCGCCGCAGCGGGGCGCCGGCGTCACCCGCGGCAGCACCAGCTTGCCGGACACGGTCAGGCTCTTGGCGCGCCCGCGCTTGGGGTGGCGCACGACCGTCATGCCGAGGCTCCGGGGCAGCGGCCGCAGCACCGCGGTGCGGGCGGGCGGAGGAGCGGGCGAGACCTCGAGGACGGCGCCCGAACGATCGTTCTCGATCGCGCCGTTCGCCGGCGTGGAGGTGGGGTCGAGCACGGAGGAGCTCGCCACCTCGGCGGCGATCTGGAAGCTGCCGGCCGCGTCCGCGCGCACCGTGACGGTGAGCGTCGCGCGTCCGCCCGCGGGGAGCGCGCCCACCTGCCAGACGCCCCGGGGGCGAGGCGAAGCCCCCGCGGTCGGCGGCGGCTCCGACGTAGCTGAGCCCGGCCGGGGCGGGGACGGCGACGGAGACGCCGTCGGTCGCGTCGGGACCGGCGTTGGCGACCGTCACGACCATGGACATCGTGCCGCCCACGCCGATCCGTCCGGTGCTCGTGGACATGGTCAGCGACAGGTCCGCCGCGAGCGGTCCGATCGGGCCGCTGAGCGGCACCGGGCCCGCCAGGGCGACGCTGCGGGCCGGCGTGTCGCCGACGGACATGTTGTCGCCGTAGCCGAGGCGCCCGTCGCCGCCGAAGCCCCAGCAGCGCAGCGTGGCGTCGTCGAGCAGGGCGCAGGTGTGGGAGATCCCGACCGTGATCGCGCGCGCCGTGTGCCCGCCCAGGGGCACGGGTCCGGCCGACGCCGGCGTCTCGCCGGGATCGTCACCGATGCCGTCCTGATTGCCGTAGCCCAGGCGCCCGTTGCCTCCGAGCCCCCAGCAGCGCACGTCCCCGGTGTCGAGGATGGCGCAGGTGTGGCCGAGGTAGGTCGAGATCGAGGTGGCCGTCCGCCCCGGCCCGAGGTTGATCGGCCCGGCCGCGGCCGCCGTCGGAACCGTGGCGGTGGACCCGTAGCCGAGGCGGCCGTAGGTCCCGAGCCCCCAGCAGCGGGCGCTGCCGTCGTCGAGGATCACGCAGGTGTGCGAATCGCCGGCCGACACCGCGCGCACCGTGTGCCCGCCGAGAGGCACCGGGCCCACCGAGCCCGGGGTCTCGTCGTCGCCCACGCTGGCGGTGCCGGCGTAGCCGAGCTGGCTGTAGGCGCCGTACCCCCAGCACAGGAGCTGGCCGTCGTCGCGGATGGCGCAGGTGTGGTACCAGCCGGCCGAGATCGCCACGGCCCGGTGGCCCGCGCCCAGGTCCACCGGGCCGGCGCTGGCGACCGACTCGTTGTCGCCAACCGAGGCCTGGTTGCCGTATCCGAGCCGCCCGGCGGTCCCCAGCCCCCAGCAGCGCACCGAACCGTCGCTGAGGATCGCGCAGGCGTGCTGATAGCCGGCCGTGATGGCCGTCGCGGTGAGCCCGGGGCCGAGGTCGACCGGCGCCCCCGCGGCGGGCGACAGGACCGAGGCCGTGCTGCCGTTGCCCAGGCGCCCGTTGGCGCCACCCCCCCAGCAGCGCACGGCGCCGGTGTCGAGGATGGCGCAGCTGAAGTCGAAGCCCGCGGCGAAGGCCCGGGCGGAGCGGCCCGGCCCCAGGTCCACCGGGCCGGCGGCCGCGGCGTTGGGGAGGTCCGACTGGTTGCCGTAGCCCAGCCGCCCGTCGCCCCCGATGCCCCAGCAGTGCACGGAGCGGTCGGCCAGGACCGCGCAGGTGTGCTTGTCACCGGCGTCCAGGTACCCGGCCCGGGTCCGGTCCGATCCCGAGGACGCCTGCTCCGCCTGGGCGGACGCGACGACGAGGAGGACGGTGAGGGCCGCGATGGCGAGCGCCAACGCGACCCGCGCCCGTTGGGCGAGATCGGAAGCCATTAATCCGACCCTTTCGTACCACAGCCGCACGCGTGACGTCATCACCGCACGTCCGGCGGGCTCTCGCCCGTCCCCGCGTCGCGACCGCGGCGGAGGGTGTCTAGACTCGTGAGCGTGACCCGGCCGCTCGTGATCCGCCCAGCGCAGAGCGAGGATGCGGCCGCGATCGGGGCGATCTACGACGAGGCGGCGGCCAGCGGGCTGGCGACGTTCGCGACCGGGCCCCACCCGGCGCAGGAGCGGATGGCCTGGCTCGCTGCGCGAGACGCGCGCGCGCCGGTGTGGACCGGACTGCTGGACGACGAGGTGGTCGCCTGGTCGGCCCTCGCCCCGTTCTCGCACCGCAGCTGGTACGCCGGGGTCGGCGAGTACACGATCTACGTGGCCGGGCGCAGCCACGGCCAGGGGGTCGGGCGGCGGATGCTCGCGGCGCTCGCCGAGGCCGCGCCCGCGTACGGCTACTGGAAGCTGGTGGGGATGATCCTCCCCGAGAACGCCGCCGGGCTCGCCCTGGCGCGCAGCGCGGGCTTCCGCGAGGTGGGCACCCACCGCGCGCACGCCCGCCGCGAGGGCAGCTGGCGCGACGTCACGATCGTCGAGCTCCACCTCGAGGGCGGTGGCGACGAGGGCCGGGACCGGTGACCCGGCGGAGCGGGGTCCTCGTGCGGACGGACCGGATCGGCTACCGCGAGGCCTGGGAGGTGCAGCGGCGCCTGGCCGCCGCGCGCGCCGAGGGCGCGGTGCCCGGACGTGATCTGGCTCCTGGAGCACCCGCCGACCTTCACGGCGGGTCGCCACGGCCGGCGCGCGGACCTGTTCCTGAGCGACGAGGCCCTGGAGGGCGTCGGGGCGAGCTTCGTCGAGGTTGACCGGGGCGGCCAGATGACCTGGCACGGCCCGGGCCAGAGCGTGGGCTACGCGATCTGCGACCTGCGCCCGGGGCGGCGCGTGCGGGCCTTCGTGGAGCACCTCGTGGGCGCGATGCGCGACGCGGCGGACCTGCCGGCGGCGGAGCCCGGCGCCGACGCGATGGGCCTGTACGCCGGCGGGCGCAAGCTCGGCAGCGTCGGCATCCGGGTGAGCGGGGGGATCACCACCCACGGCCTGGCCCTCAACCGCGACCCGGACCTGGAGTGGTTCCGGATCATGACCGCGTGCGGGGCGCCCGGCGTCGAGGCGACCTCGATCGCGGCCGAGGGAGGCGACCCGCGACCGCGCGCGCGTGGACGACGCCCTGGCGGCGAGCCTGGGGGAGCGCCTCGGCCTGGCCCTCGAGCCGGCGGCCCTCGACGACCTCCTGCCGGTCGCGGCCTAGAGGACCAGCGAGAGGAAGCGGCGGGTGCGCTCCTCGGCGGGCGCGAGCAGCACCTGGTCGGGGTCGCCCTGCTCCACGATCAGGCCGCCGTCCATGAAGACCACCCGGTCGCCGACCTCGCGGGCGAAGCCCATCTCGTGCGTGACGACGACCATCGTCATCCCCTCCTCGGCGAGCCGGTGCATCACCCCGAGCACGTCCTTGACCAGCTCGGGGTCCAGGGCGCTCGTCACCTCGTCGAAGAGCATCGCCTCGGGCTCCATGGCCAGGGCGCGGGCGATCGCGACCCGCTGCTGCTGGCCCCCCGACAGGCGCGAGGGGTGCTCGGAGGCCTTGTCCGCGAGCCCCACGCAGCTCGAGCTGGTACATCGCCTTCTCGCGCGCCGTCGCCCGGTCCAGGCCGAGCACGCGGATCGGCGCCAGGGTGACGTTGTCGAGGACGGTGCGGTGCGGGAAGAGGTTGAACGACTGGAACACCATCCCCATGCGCCGGCGGAGCGCATCCACCGGGCGCGCCGGGGGCGGTGAGCTCGTCCGCGCCGAGGAAGACCCGGCCCTCGGTGGGCCGCTCGAGCAGGTTGAGGCAGCGCAGCAGGGTCGACTTGCCCGAGCCGGACGGTCCGATGACGCACACCACCTGGGCGTCCTGCACCTCCATGTCCACGCCCTTCAGCACCGTGTTGGCGCCGAAGCGCTTGACGATGCCCTCGGCGCGGATCGCGGTCACGGCGCCACGACCTCGCCGCGCCCCATGCGCCGCTGGTCGCGGGCGATGATCCGGTCCAGCAGCCAGATGAGCGGCAGCGTGAACACGATGTAGAAGACGGCCGCCGCCACGATGGTGGACGAGTTGAAGGTGACCGCCTGCGCGTCGCGCGCGACGTTGACGACGTCGCCGACGGCGAGCACGCTCACCAGGGCGACGTCCTTGGTGAGGGCGATGAAGTCGTTCATCAGCGGGGGGAGCACCCGGCGCACCGCCTGCGGCAGCACCACCAGGCGCATCGCCTGCCCGCTGCCCATGCCGAGGCTGCGGGCGGCCTCGGTCTGGCCGCGGTCGACCGACTCGATGCCCGCGCGGTAGACCTCGGCGATATAGGCCGCATACACCAGCCCCAGCCCGATCCACCCGATCTGGAAGGGGGTCAGGTCCTTGACCACCGGGATCGGCAGGAACGGGAAGCTCCCGGCCATGAGCAGCAGCACCAGCAGCGCCGGGATGGCTCGGAAGATGTTGATGTAACAGACGGCCAGGAAGCGGGCGACGGACCCCAGCGTCCGCGCGAGCGGCGTCCGGGCGTCGCGACCCGCCTGGCGCGCGACCGCGAGCACGAGGCCGAGCGCCAGGGCGAGGATCTCCGCGAGGAGGGCGATCTGGATCGTGACCCAGAAGCCACGCGCCAGATCGGGGAAGTAGGGTCGCGCCGCGTTCCAGTCGAAGTACTGGTTGATGACCTCATTCACGGCGCGACCCCCTCATCGGCCTACTGGGTGGTCTGGGGCGCGTCACCGAACCAGGTCGCGTAGATCTGGTCGTAGGTGCCGTTGGCCTTGATCTCGGCCAGACCCTTGTTGAACGCCTCCCTCAGCGCCACGTTGGACTGCGGGAACATCAGGCCCAGGCCGAGGTCGCCCGGGATCTCGGAGGTCACCTTGAGCGTGGGCTTCTGGGCCGCGGCGTAGGCGACGACCGGGTAGTCCGTGATGGCGGCGTCGGCGCGCCCCTGGGCGACCGCGTTGAACGCGTCGTCGGTGTTCTGGAAGCGCTGCACCGTGGCGCCGGAGATCTTGGCGGCCACGTCGCCTCCGACCGTCCCGCGCTGCACGGCGATCGTCTTGCCGGCGAGGCTCGCCTCGTCGGTGATGGACGTGTCGTCCTTCTGGGCGAGGATCGCCTGGTTGGCGCTGAAGTACTTGTCGCCGAACGCGACCTCCTTCGCGCGCTCCGGGGTGATCGTCCACGAGGAGGCCGACATGTCGTAGCGGCCCTGCTTGATGCTCAGGATGATCGTGTCGAAGGGCTGGTCCACGAACTTGACGGTGGTGATCCCCTGGGTCTTGGCGATCGCGTTCACGAGATCGATGTCGAAGCCCTTGGCCTCCTTCGAGCCCGGATCCGTGAACTCGAACGGGGTGTAGGGGATGTCGCTGGCGACGGTGACCGTCCCCGGCGTCTGGAGCCCGAGATCGGCCGTCGCCGCCGTGGCGGTGGTGTCCGACGCGGCCGAGTCGCCGCTGTCGCTGCCGCAGGCCGCGAGCGCGAGCAGGGCGGCCGAAACCGCGAATAGTGCGAGGTATTTGCGCATTTGCCCTCCGTCCGAGTTGAGGCTGACCCTACTCAGACGCCGCCCCCGGCGTCCTGCGTCGGGCGGCCAATGCGGCTCAGATGAGGAGCGACTCCCAGGCCACCAGGGCGGCCGCGACCAGGCCGTCGTCGCCGGGGTCGGCGCCCGCGGCCGCCACGGCGGCCGCGAGGTCCTCGGGGTCGATGTCGAAGGGCTCCGCGTCGGGCAGGGCGCTCCGCAGCGCCAGGGCCAGCGCCTCCGGGTCGGGCCGCTGCGCCGGGGAGCCGCTCAGAGCAGGTTCACGGCCGCCGCGGCGGCGAGGACGAGGATGATCCCGCCGTAGCCCATGTAGCCGCTCACCAGGAGCAGCACCGCCAGGGCGACGAGGAGCACGACGACCACGCCCCACGCGACCTTGGTGAGGCCGCCCGCGCCCAGCTCCCAGCCGCTCTCCGGGGGGCGGCCCGAACGGGGCGGCTTGGGCGGGGTCTCCGGCACGGCGGGGACGTTACCGCTCGGATCCCGGTCCCGCACCCGCATGCGCGCCCTATCCTGGCCGTTCGGCCCACGACGGCAGGAGCGCGGCATGGCGATCGAGATCGGCCAGGAGGCACCCGACTTCACCCTCAAGGACCCCGCCGGGGAGGACGTCACCCTCTCGTCGTTCCGGGGCTCCAAGAACGTGGTGCTGGTCTTCTACCCGGGCGCGTTCAGCGGCGTGTGCACGACCCAGCTCACCGAGATCGGGCGTCACGAGGACCGCTACGCCGCCGGTGACGCCCAGGTGATCGGGGTCTCGGTCGACTCGCGCCACTCGCAGGGGCGTTTCGCCCAGGACCTCGGGCTGACCGACGCCGTCCTGCTGGCCGACTTCAACCCGAAGGGCGCCGTCAGCCGCGACTACGGCGTCTACCTCGAGGAGTTCGGCTTCTCGGGGCGCGCCACCTTCGTCATCGACAAGGCCGGCGTCGTCCGCGGGATCTCCCTCACCGACAACCCCGGCCAGATCCCGGACGAGCAGGAGTACTTCCAGGCCCTCGCGGTCTGCGGGGTCTAGCGCCCCGCGGCCACGGCGAGCTGGCCGCAGGCGGCGGCCACGTCGGCGCCGCGCGAGCGCCGCACCGACGCCTCGAGCCCGGCGTCGGCGAGGGTGCGCAGGAAGATCTCGCGCCGGCCGTACGAGCTGGCCCGGTAGGGGCCGTCGGTGGCGTTGTACTCGATCACGTTCACGTGGAAGCGCCCGTCGCGCAGCAGCCGGGCGAGGCGCTTGGCGTCGGCGACCGAATCGTTGACGTCCTCGAGCAGGACGTACTCGATGAAGACCCGCCGCCCGGTGCTGTCGCAGTAGCGCCGGCACGCGGCGAGCAGGTTCGCGATCGGGTAGCGGTTGTTGATCGGCATCATCTTGCTGCGGGTGGCGTCGTCGGCCGCGTGCAGCGAGACCGCCAGCCGGACCGGCAGGGGGTGGTCGGTCAGGGCCGCGATGCCCGGCACCCAGCCCACGGTCGAGATCGCGATCCGGCGGGCCGAGATCCCGAGGCCGTCGGGCGAGTTGATCGCGCCGCACGCCTCGAGGACCGCGTCGAGGTTCTGCATGGGCTCGCCCATGCCCATGAAGACGACGTTGGTCAGGCGGGCGCCCTGCTGGTCGGATTCGCGGGCCGCGAGCACGGCCTGGTCGACGATCTCGGCCGCGGTGAGGTTGCGCCCCGCCCCCATGCGCCCGGTGGCGCAGAAGTCGCAGCCCAGGGCGCACCCGGCCTGGCTCGACACGCACACCGTCCGGCGGCCCTCGGCGTGCGCGATCAGGACGGCCTCGACGACCACCCCGTCCGCGGCCCGCAGGCCCCACTTGACCGTGCCGTCGCGCGAGACCACGCGCTCGGAGGGCTCCAGGGCCCAGAACGGCAGGGCGTCCTCGAGGCGCGTGCGCAGCGCGGCCGGCAGGGTGCTCACGTCGGACCAGGCGTCGGCGCCCGCGCGCTGGGCCTCGTAGGCCTGCCGGGCGCGGTATGCGGGCTGTCCCCAGTCGGAGAGCAGCTCGGTGAGTGCGACGCGATCCACCGGCGAAGGGTAGCGGGTACGCTGGTTGCGCGTGCAAGCAACTTGGCGATATGCTTGACCCCTCAAGCAGAGGAGGCGCGATGCGGCTCGACGGCATCCACCACATCAGCGCGATCACGGGCGACGCGCGGGGGAACCTCGACTTCTACACGCGGGTCCTCGGGCTGCGCCTGGCCGCGAAGACGGTCAACCAGGACGATCCGCGCCACTACCACCTCTTCTACTCGGACGAGGCCGCCAGCCCGGGCGCCGACCTCACCTTCTTCGAGTACCGCGGCGCGCCCGCCGGCCGGGCCGGCTCGGGGATGGTCCACCGGATCGCCTGGCGGGTGGACTCCGAGGCCGCGCTCGACTTCTGGGAGCGGCGCCTGGGCGACGAGGGCGTGGGAACGGACCGCGATGAGCGGGGCGCTGCGCTTCGCCGACCGCGAGGGGCTGGGCCACGAGCTGGTGGTGAGCGCGACCGACCCGCCGCTGAGGGCGCGCCACCCGGAGATCCCCGCCGAGCACGCGATCGGCGGCTTCGTGGGCGTGCGCGCGTACGCCCGGGCGCGGGACCGCAGCGCGGCCGCTGCTGGAGGAGGTCCTCGGCGCCGCGCCGGCCGGCGACGGGATCTGGGAGGTCCGCGGCCCGCGCCGCGGGGGCACCATCCGGCTCGACCCGCCCGCCGGACGAGCGCGCGGTGCGCGGGGCCGGGACGGTCCACCACATCGCGTGGGGCACCACCGCGCCGGAGCACCCCCTCTGGCACGCGCGCCTCGCCGACGCGGGGGTGCACGTGACGGAGGTGATCGACCGCTACTACTTCCACTCGGTCTACTTCCGCGAGCCCAGCGGGATCCTCTACGAGATCGCGGACGACGCCCCGGGCTTCACGCGGGACATGCCGCTGGAGGAGCTCGGGTCGCGGGTGATCCTGCCGGCCTGGCTCGAGCCCCGCCGGGACGAGATCGTGGCCGGCCTCACGCCGCTGCCGGACCCGCGGGCCCTCGCCTGACGGGCGGCGAGCGGGCCCGCAGCGGCCGTCCGCGGACCGCTCACCGGGCACCGGCGCGTCGAGGGACGCCGCGCGCGCGCTGAGGATCGGCCGGCGCGTGTCGAGGCGCGGCATGAGGGCGGCCGTCGCGGCGGCGATCAGCAGCATCGCGGCCGCCAGCAGCAGCGCGGAGCGGAAGCCCTCGGCCACCAGATCGCGCCCCGCCGGCGCCACCCGCGCCAGGCCCCGGTCGAGGCCGGCCGGCAGGTGGGCGTGGAGGACGGATCCCAGGAGCGCCGCCCCGAGGGCGCCGCCGGTGTAGCGGCTGATGTTCGGGAAGCGCCGACGCCACCCCGAGGCGCGCGGACGGGACGTCGTGGATCGCGGTCATCGTGATCGGAGAGGTCGAGGTGGCCAGGCCGACGCCGAAGGCGATGATCCCCGGCAGCAGGAGCGGGTAGCTCTGGGCGCCGGCGGCCAGGGCCATCCAGAGGGCGCCGGCGGCCGCGATCACGTAGCCCCCCGCGGCCAGGCGGTCGGATCCCACGCGGCCGATCGACCGCCCGGCGATCGGCGCCACGACCATGAACGAGGCGGCGATCGGGCGTGATCCCGATGGCCAGCTCGACCGCGTCGAAGCCGAGGACGGCCGTGAGGTAGAACGGGAGCACGATCAGCACCCCGAAGAGGGCGGCGGAGGACGCCAGCGCGGCGAGGTTGGCCGAGGCGATCGCGCGGCGGCGCAGGAGGCGCAGGTCGATCATCGGGCTCGCCGCCCGCGTCTCGTGGATCACGAAGAGGACCAGCGCCACGACGCCGAGGGCCGCGAAGCCCGACCGGCCGCGCCGACGTCCAGCCCCACGCCTCCCCGCGCGAGATGGCGACGAGCAGCGAGAACAGCCCCACGGCGGCCAGGACGGCGCCGAGGAGGTCGAAGTCGCGGTCGGCGTCCGCCGGGCGCAGCTCCACCAGCACGAGGGCGGCGCCGATCAGGACGAACACGCCGATGACCGGGCTGAACCAGAAGACGCTGCGCCAGCCGAGGGTGCCGACGAGCACGCCCGGCGACGTTCAGGGCCAGCACCGGCGCGAGGCCGAGCACGCCGCCCATCACGCCCAGCGCGACGCCGCGCTCGCGCGGGCCGAAGAGCTCGGCCGCGTAGGAGTAGGCGGTCGGCGCCATCGCGCAGGCGCCGACGGCCTGGAGGATGCGGAAGGCCACGAGCGAGGGGGCGTTCCAGGCCAGGGCGCAGAGGATCGACCCGGCGCAGAGCACGAGCACGCCGATCACGAAGACGCGGCGGCGCCCGTAGAGGTCGCCCGCGCGGCCGGCCAGCGCCAGCAGCGTGGCCTGGGTGAGCAGGAAGCCGGTGACGACCCACGAGATCGAGGGCACGTCCACGCCCAGGTCCTCGGCCATCGTGGGCAGGGCGATGTTGACGATGCTGACGTTGACGACCGAGAGCATCATCCCGCTCGCCACGACCATGAGCGCCATCCAGCGCCACCGCGGGTGGGCCAGGATGCGCCCGCGGAGCGCCGCGACGCGTGCTGCGGCGCGGTCCCTCACGCCCGGAGTCTAGAGCGCGGGTGCAGTACCCTGAGGCCGTGGCGACGACCGACGAGCTGCTCTGGGGATACGCGAGCCTGGCGCGCCTGTGGTCGTGGACCCTGATCGGCGTCGCGGGCTTCCTGCTGGTGTTCGCGGTCGCTCCTGGAGGCCGGCCAGAGCGGCGGGCTGACCGCCCGCTGGTTCGCCGCCGCGTTCGGCATCACCGGCGTCACGGGCGTGCTCTGCTTCCCCTTCTTCCGCGTCTGGCTGAGCAGGTCCGCGCTGCCGTCGGTGCGCCTTCACCAGGCCGTGCGCGCCACGGGCCCGCGGCGGCTCGAGGCCACCCCCCGCGACTGGCGCCGCTGGGGGCTGTTCACCGTGGCGATCCTGCTGGTCGGCGGCATCGCGATGCTGACGTTCCTGATCGGCGTGCTCGGGCGCGGCGGGACGGCCGAGGGCGTCGTCGTGGGGATGCTCGCCGCCTGGGGCGCGGCGACGCTCGTGGACGTGAGCCGGATCCGGGAGCTGGAGGCGACCGAGGGGCGCCGCTACTACGCGGCGTGCCGGCGGCCGACCGGCGTGGGCAACCAGCTGGTGTGGCTGCCGCAGCGCGGCGCGGGCGACGCCCGCGCCTGACCTACTTCTTGGCCTTCGGGCGGATGTCGGAGAAGAGCCGGTCGAGCCGCTCGGCGAAGAGCTCGGTGTGACCGCAGTCGACGCAGGTCTCGCCGCGCAGGGGGCTGATGCGTCCCGAGGCGAAGAAGGAGCGGTGGCGCTTGAGCGAGACGAGGCCCGAGACGACCGTGGGCTCGACCGGCCCGTCGCAGAGGCGGCAGTTGGAGGACATGGTGCTAGGATACCCCCACGGGTATACGTTCAGGGATGAGGGAGGACCGATCCGTGGCGGACGTCCACGACGTGATCATCATCGGCGGCGGACCGGCGGGATACACCGCCGCAATCTACGCCGCGCGGGCCAACCTGTCGCCCCACGTGTCCGAGGGCTTCGGCGCGGGCGGCCAGCTGATGCTGACGACGGACGTCGAGAACTTCCCGGGCTTCCCGGAGGGCGTCCAGGGCCCCGAGCTGATGCAGCAGATGCGCGCCCAGGCCGAGCGCTTCGGCGCCGTCCTTCGAGGCCGGCCGACGTCTCGCGCGTCGACCTCTCGCAGCGCCCCTTCCGCGTGTGGGTGGACGACGAGGAGCACCTCGCCAAGAGCGTGATCATCTCCACCGGCGCGTCGGCCCGCTGGCTCGACCTGCCGAGCGAGAGCCGCCTGCGCGGCTTCGGCGTCTCCACCTGCGCGACCTGCGACGGCTTCTTCTTCCGCGACAAGCCGATGGTGGTGGTCGGCGGCGGCGACTCCGCGATGGAGGAGGCCCTCTTCCTGGCCCGCATGGCGTCGTCGGTGACCATCGTCCACCGGCGCGACGAGTTCCGCGCGTCGAGGATCATGGTCAAGCGGGCGCTCGCCAACGAGAAGATCCACGTCCGCTGGAACGCGGCGGTCGAGGAGGTCGTGGGCGAGGACAAGGTCGAGGCGGTGCGCGTGCGCGACACGGTCACCGGCGAGCTCGAGGACATCCCCGCCGCGGCCATGTTCGTGGCCATCGGTCACGACCCGAACACCTCGCTCTTCGCCGGCCAGGTCGCGCTCGACGACGGCGGCTACATCATGACCGACGGCACCCGGACGAGCATCGAGGGCGTCTTCGCCTGCGGCGACGTCCAGGACACGATCTACAAGCAGGCGATCACCGCCGCCGGGAGCGGCTGCATGGCCGCCATGGACGCCGAGCGGTGGCTCGAGGCGGCCGGCGACGACATCACAGGCGGGGCGCCCGCAGAGGCCCTCGCGACAGGAAAGGACGCGTAGATGGCAGACGACGTGCTGGAGATCACGCTCGACAACTTCCAGGGCACGGTCCTGGAGAACGAGAAGCCGGTGCTGGTGGACTTCTGGGCCGAGTGGTGCGGCCCGTGCCGCATGATCGGCGCCGGTCGTCGAGCAGATCGCGAAGGAGCGGTCCGAGACCCTCGTCGTCGGCAAGCTCAACGTCAACGAGGCGAGCGCGATCGCACAGCGCTACAACGTCCAGGGCATCCCGTTCCTCGGGCTCTTCGAGAACGGCCAGCTGTCGCGGCACGCGGTCGGCGCGATGCCCAAGGCGCAGATCGAGCGCGCTCTCGGGCTGGAGTAGCGGCATGCCGAGCTACGACCTGACCTGTACCGAGTGCGACCACGGCTTCGAGGCGTTCCGCCAGGGCTTCCTGCGGGACGAGGACCGGGTCTGCCCCGAGTGCGGCGCGGTCGGACGCGCGGCAGATGTTCACGGGGTTCGTGACCGCGCGTCCCAGCAAGGGTGACGCGGCGGCGGCCCCGTCGGTCGTCGGCTTCGGCGGGGCGGGGGCTGCTGCGGCGGCTCCTGCGGCTGCGGCCACTAGGGGCTGCGGTGGCGACGACGACACCGAGTCCGACCCCTGACCAGCTCGTGACGCGCCTGCGGCGCGCCGAGGGCCAGCTGCGCGGGGTTCAGCGCATGCTGGAGGAGGGCTCGGACTGCCAGCAGGTGCTGACCCAGCTCGCCGCGGTCAAGGCCGCCGTGGACCAGGTGGGCCTGCACCTCATGTCAGAGCGCCTGCGGACGTGCATGGCCGACGGCGACGGGGACTGCGCCGAGCAGTTCGAGGATGCCGTGGCCACGTTCCTGAGGTTCGCCACGCTCGCTCGCTGACCGCCGGGAGCCCGCGGGCTCCCGGACGGTGCCGAGGTGTGAGGCATCGGCCTCGGCCCGTCCGGGATGGTCCCTGAGTCGGACGGCGGCGCTCATCACGCCGCCGCGTGCTGCACCGCTCCGCCGTTGGCGGCCTTGGCCATGCGACGGCTGACGGCACTGTGTCGCAGGGCCTCGCACACGGCCAGCGCCACCTTGTAGCCGGCGTCGGTCTCGGCGCCGGTGAGCAGCATGGTGCCGGCCGGGCGCCCCGAGAGGGTGCGCACCAGGCGCCGGGGGCGGTCGCAGATGATCATCATCGGCCGCTCGTCGGCGTGCAGGGTCTCGGCCATGCCGCGCCAGTCGGCGTCCTCGTCGCGCAGGTCCAGCATCACGATGTCGCCCGAGGCCGGCGCCGGCCGCTCGGGACGGGCCTCTGCGCCCATCACCACGTAGCCCAGGCGCGTGAGGGTCTCCTCGAGGGCGCTTCGGCCGTTCCCCTCTGGTCCGAGAACCAAGATCTGCATCGACTGCATCTCGTGTACCCCATGTCTCGCGAAGGTTTCTGCGTCCGGCCCCATCGGGGGACCGGCGCGGGACGCGATATCCCGGCGGTGGCGCGCCATGGGCGTACCGGTGCCGGGGGGGTACCGACTAGCCGGGTCGGCAGACCGCCAGGCCGTGGCCCGAGGCGGCGCCCATCAGGGAGCCGCTCCACAGGCGCTCGCTCAGCTGCGGGCGCGGCGCGCGGGCGATGGCCACGATCAGGCCCACCAGCACGAACATGATCAGCGTGGTGGCCGGCGGGCCGCCCACCCCGGGAAGGACATAGCCGGCCAGCACCGCCAGCAGGCTCGAGCCCGAGGTGATCGTGCCGATCGGGGCCACGACGCTCTCGCCGAACAGGGTGCTGACGCCCTCGTCGCCCAGGCCGATGCCCGGGCCCCGCTCGAGCCGGGTCGCCGCCACCGGGCCCACCGGGCTCTTGCTCCGGCCCGGGTTGAGCGTGAACAGGTCCTGGTGCAGGGCCGCGTGCTGGGTCAGGAGACCGGAAAGGGTCGCGGCCGACGGCGCCGCCGGGTCGTTGCCCGGCGAGGTGCCGGCGAAGGGCGCGACGGGCGTGTCGGTGCCCGCGGCGAGGGTGATCGAGGTGGCCACGGCGGCGGAGGTGATCCCCGTGGGCGCCGTCGGACCGGAGTCCGCGATGCGACCGGGGACGTTGTCTGCGTTGGTGGGCGGGATGACGACCACGGGAAGGAGCCGGGCGGCCGCGTCATCCGGCGGCACGGCCGGCGTCGCGACGAGCTCGGGGGTGGTGGTGATGACCTCCGGCGGCGCGACGGGAGCCGGGGCCGGGATGACCTCGGACTCGACCGGCGGCGTCTCGGCGACCGGATCGGGCGTCGAGGCCGCGGGCGGGGCTGTCGGCGTGGGATCGACGTTCGGGGTCTCCCCGTTCGTCTGGTCCACGGGCGTCGTGTCGGCCGGGGTGGTCTGATCGACCGGGACCGGGTCCGCGTAGGGCGGCGTCTCGACAGCCGGAGCGTCGGGCTCGGTCGTCAGGGCGGGCGGGTCGAGGACCCCCGCGGGCGCGTCGTCGGCCATGGCCAACGCCGGCACCACGAGCGCGATCAGCATCGCCAGGACCAGCGCTCGCAGGAGCGCCGAGAGGCTGATGCCGGTCGATGTGGTCGTCACGTTCCGCACGAAGTCGCCAAAATCACCATGCGTTAGTGGTCAGGAAATACCTGGAAGGCTGGTGACGATACACCTCAACCGTCCGTGTGGCACCAATTTCGTGGTCGAGACGAGAGTTACGTTTCACGACGGGTCCGCCGTCGGCTCAGAGAGTGATCCACGGGGCCAACTCGGAGAGCGTTCTGATGCGTTCGCATGGCCCGGTGGACAAGATGCCCGCCCGGTCGATGAGAACGGCGCGCAGGCCGGCCCGCCGGGCCCCGGCGCAGTCGGCGTCGGGCGAGTCACCGCAGTGCAGCGCCCGCGCCGGTGCCACCCCGAGATGCCCCAGGGCATGGAGGAAGATGGCCGGGTCCGGCTTGGCCGCGCCGACGGCCGCGCTGGCGCAGACGATCGCGAAACGGTCGGCCACGCCGAGCTCCGCCAGGACGTCGGGCAGGCTGCAGTCCCAGTTGCTGACCACCGCGAGGCCGACGCCGGCCCGGTCCAGGGCGTCGAGGGCCGGCAGGGCGTCCGGCGCGAGCGTGAAGCGCAGGGCGTCCACCAGGATCTCGGCGAGGCGTGACCGGGGCGGGACATCGTCGCCCAGTGCCTCGGCCAGGACGCCCGCGCACTGGAGTCGAAGGGCCGCGAGGGACGCGCGATCGTGACCACGTTGGAGATTTCGGCGATAGAACGCGATCTCCTGCGCCAGGGCGGCGGCCACGCGGCCGGGCGGATGGGGGTGGCCCTCGGCCGCCAGGAGTGCGCCGAGGCGCGGGGCCGGATCGTCGAGATGCAGAAGGGTTCCGAAGGCGTCGAGGAGAACTGCCTCCACCGGAACCCGCGTTGGACGGGTCACCATGGGGACCGGTTTATAATCCCGCGCGCCGTGCGGCGGAGGGGGTGCGCGCGTTGCGCGGAGTTCGCGGACGCTGGGTTCTCGCGGTGGCCCTCGTGGCGGTCCTCGTCTGCGCGTGGGTTCCGATGCTGATCGCAGGCCACTATGCGGATGGTCCCGGGGGGTCGGAGGTCGGCTATGCGAGGCTGGATCGTGGATTCGAGTTCATCTACCACGCCGTGCGCCTGTCGCGCGGCGCGCGCCTCGGCGACTCCGCGACCGCGGAGGCCCGCGCGCGCAGCGTCTGGGCCGGGCCCCCGGCCGTCGCGTCGGACGTCCAGCTGGTCTACCAGGACGGCGCCTTCACCGTGCCCGTGCCCCCCGGCGGCACCGAGCCCGCCCCTGACAACCGGGTGGCAGAGCCGAGATCGCGCCTGGGATGGGTGGTCCGCGGGCGCGTCCGCGGCGGCCCGAGCCAGATGATCGGCCTCCTCGACTACCGCTCGGGCCAGGTCGCCTGGAGCATCCGCCCCCTGCCCCCGGTGACGCCGTGAACGACCTGCGGCGACGGCGGCGCGGCCGCAAGCGGCGCTCACACCGGCGGCGGCAGAACATCGCCTTCATCGTGTGCGGGATGGTCGCGGCCGTCTTCGGCGGGCTGATCCTCGTGTCGGCGCTGGCCATCCACTCGGTGGGCGAGAGCCTCGACGGGGGCCAGCTCAAGGAGATCCGCCTGGGTCAGAACACCCGGATCTACGACAAGGACAAGAACCTCCTCGGGATCGTGGCCGGCGAGACCAACCGCACCGTGGTCGCCAGCAACCGCATCCCGCAGTTCCTCAAGGACGCGACGGTCGCGATCGAGGACAAGCGCTTCTACAGCCACGACGGCGTGGACTACTACCGCCTGGCGGGCGCCGCGGTGCGCGACCTGGAGAGCGGATCGGCCAGCCAGGGCGGCAGCACGATCACCATGCAGCTGATCAAGAACCTCTACGACCCGCAGGCCGGCCGCACGCTCTCGAAGAAGATCGAGGAGGCCTACCTGGCCTACCAGTACGAGAAGAAGTACACCAAGGACGAGATCCTGGCGCGCTACCTCAACGGCGTCTTCTACGGCCAGAACGCCATCGGCGTCCAGGCGGCCTCGCTGACGTTCTTCGACAAGGACGTCTCGAAGATCTCCCTCCCCCAGGCCGCCCTGCTCGCGGGCCTGCCGCAGGCGCCGACCTCGTACAACCCGTTCGGCAACCCGGACACGGCGCGCGCGCGGCGCAACCTGGTCCTCGACCAGATGGCCGAGCAGGGCTACATCACCCAGGAGCGGGCGGACCAGGCCAAGATGGCCGGGCTGGGGCTCAAGCGCGGCGAGGCCTACAAGCGCAAGCGCGAGGAGTACTTCTTCGAGTACGTCCGCCAGCAGCTGATCGACCGCTACGGCGAGAAGAAGGTGCAGCAGGGCGGCTTCAAGGTCTACACGACCATCGACCCCGCGCTGCAGTCGGCCGCGCGCACGGCCATCAAGGAGAACCTCTACGCCGACGGCGACCCGGACGCCGCGATCGTGATGGTCGACTCCAAGAAGGGCTACATCCGGGCGATGGCCTCGAGCCAGGCGTTCAACAAGGACAACCAGTTCAACCTGGCCACGCAGGCCCTGCGCCAGCCCGGGTCGACCTTCAAGACCTTCGTCCTGACCCAGGCGATCCGCGAGGGGATCAACCCGTACACCACGCTGTACGGCTCCAAGAAGCTGGACTTCGTCGATCCCCAGTACGGCCCGATCGACGTGTCCACCTACTCCAACACCTACCGTGGCGCGATCCCGATCGCCTCGGCGACGCTGAGCTCCGACAACTCGGTCTACCAGCAGCTGACGCTCGACGTCGGCCCCGAGAAGGTGATCGACACGGCGTATGACATGGGTGTCTCCAAGGAGCGCAACCTGCCCGACGTGGCCTCGATCGGCCTCGGCTCGGGCGAGGTGACACCGCTCGACATGGCCGCCGGATACGCCCCCCTGTCGAACGGCGGCTACCGCGTCCAGCCGCTCGCGATCTCCAAGGTGGTCAAGCCGGACGGCAGCGAGGACGTCTTCGCCCCCGAGCGCACCCGCGTCTTCTCCGACGGCGTCGCCTACGAGGTCACGCGCATCCTGGAGAACAACGTCACCGGCGGCACCGGGACGGGCGCCCAGATCGGGGTCCCGGTGGCCGGCAAGACCGGCACGACGAGCGACTACGTGGACGCCTGGTTCGTCGGCTACACCCCGAACTACTCCACCGCCGTGTGGATGGGCTATCCCAACTCGGACGGCGTGAAGCGCTCGATGTACAGCGTCCACGGCGTGACCGTGGCGGGCGGCACCTTCCCGGCCTCGATCTGGGCCGACTTCATGCGCGTGGTCGTCGCGCGCGACGGCGGCTCGGGCTCGTTCCCGCTGCCGAACAACCCGGTCTCCTGGTCGCCGTTCTCGAGCGACTTCACCCGCGCGGCCGGCGAGGCGAACTCCACGTCCCAGGCGAAGTCCACCGGATCGACCGCCTCCACGCCCACGACGGAGAAGGCCACCACCGCCCAGGCGCCCCAGCGGCCGGCGCCGACGACCGCCCAGGCGCCCGCGCCCGCTCCGCCGACGGCCCCCGTGGCGCCGCCGACACCGGCGCCCGCGCCCGCGCCCGCTCCGGCCCCCACGCCCGCGCCGACGCCGGTTCCGACAACCCCGACACCCCCCGCACCGGCACCCACGACGCCCACCCCCTGAGGACCCTCTAAGATCGACAGGCCTCGACGGGGGGTATCCCCGGGCATGATGAGCGCGTTCCACCTGAGCGGAGTGGGCCCACGGATCCGGCGTGCGGGCAGCGCGGGGGCGTCACCCCTGGGCGCGGCGCTCATCGCCGGAGTCCTGGCCCTGGGCCTGGTGCTGTTCGGGCCCCCGGGCGGCGACGCGGCCGCCCACCTCTACATGACCCAGGCGTGGCGGGACCACGGCTGGCAGCTGTGGGACAACTTCTGGTACTCGGGCCGCTACGCGCAGGTCAACTACAGCCTGCTCTTCTATCCGCTGGCCGCCCTGCTGCACCCCACGACGGTCGTCGTGGCGTCGTGCGCCGGGGCGGCGGCGGCCTTCGCGGCCCTGCTGCGCCGCCGCTGGCCGACCCTGGCCACCGGGCCGGCCCTGGCCTTCGCCCTCCTGGTGCCGCTCGCGGTGGTCGCGGGCACCTACCCCTTCCTCCTGGGCCTGGCGATCGCCCTCGGCACCATCCTGGCGCTCCAGGCGGGGCGCCCCTACCTGGCGCTCGCAGGCGTGCTCGCGACCGGCCTGGCGCACCCGCTCGCCCTCGCGTTCCTGCTCGTGGTGCTGCTCGCCATCGCCGTGTCGACGCCCGGCTGGTGGCGCAGCCGCCCCAACCTGGTCCTGGCCGTCGGGGCCATGGGCGTGGCGGGGATCCAGGGCCTGCTGCTGAGGGGCTTCTCGACGGGAGACGCGCGCTACCCGTTCGATCCCAAGGACGCCCTGGCGATCGCCGGGTTCTGCGTCGTCGGGCTGCTGCTGACCCGTGGCCTTCCCGACCAGCGCTACCTGCGGGCCGTGTTCGTGGGCTACGCGGCCCTCGGGGCCGTCGCCTTCTCGCTCTCGTCGCCGGTGGGCGGCAACGCGGTGCGGCTGATGCTGCTGATGGGGGTGCCGCTGCTGATGCTGCCCCTCGCCGCCCGCGGCTTCCGCCCGCGCGGCATCGCCGTGGCGCTGGTGGGGGTGGCGCTCCTGTGGCAGGCGCTGCCCGCCGTGGCCGGCTGGCGCACCGCCACCGAGTCGCGCGCCCAGGACGAGAGCTTCTGGTACCCGGTGATCGCGTGGGTCGGCGAGCACCCCGAGCCCAACCAGCGGGTGCAGGTGGTCGCGACCGCCGACAACTGGGAGGCCTTCTACCTGGCCCGGCGGGGCGTCCCGCTGGCCCGCGGCTGGTTCCGCCAGGACGACTTCCCCGCCAACGCGGTGCTCTACGGGCCCCTGACGGCCCGCAGCTACGCGAGCTGGCTGCGGCGCACCGGGGTCCACTACGTCTTCCTCCCCGACGACCCCCTCGACTACAGCGCCGGCAACGAGGCCAAGCTCCTGCGCTCGGGGGAGTCCGGGCTGCGTGAGGTCGCCCAGGTCGGCGGCTGGACGGTCTTCGAGCTCCCCAAGCCCACGCCGATCGCGACGCCGGCCGACGGCATCTCGATCATCTCGCTCACCTCCGACGCCGTCACGCTGCGCGTCGAGCGCCCCGGCACCTACCGCCTGCGGCTGCGCTACACGCCCTACTGGAGCGTGGAGCAGGGCTACGCGTGCGCCACCCCGCGGGAGCCGTGGGGGACCGACCTGCGGGTCACGAGCCCCGGGATCGTGCGCCTGTCGTTCGACGTCCGCCTGGGCACGTTCGTGGGCGCGGTCCTGGGCAGCGACGGCGGCTGCGGCTCGCCGGTGTACGGACCGCCCGCCCCGATGCCGCCGGCGCCGGACTCGAACTGAGCCTCACGGGGGGCCGACGCGGGGCGCCCACTGCGGCCCTCCCAGGCTCCAGTCGAGCGCGGGGTGGAAGTCGTTGATCAGGAGGGCCCAGATGTACCAGCCGAGGATCGAGGCCACGCCGAAGAACGCGCTGCCCCGGTAGAGCGTGAGCATCACGGGGTCGCTGGCGCGGGTGCGCAGCCAGAGCCAGAACGAGTCGCGCGGGACGATCTCCCGGTAGAAGTAGTCCGCGGTGAACATGCGCCAGTGGAGGGCGAGCCACCCGGCCCAGAGCAGGTCCCAGACGCCGCCGAGGGACGTGTAGTAGGCGATCGCGTCGCGCTTGCGGCCCGCCTCGCCGACGTACTCCCACACGTCCAGGTGCATGTGCCAGTCGGTGAGCGGCCAGAACAGCATCACGCCGACCGAGTCGAGCGTGTCCGAGAAGACGTGCGCCCAGGACCCGAGCACGAACGAGAAGGCCCACATCTTGTTGCGGCTCAGCAGGAAGATGAACGCGCCGAGGACCACGCCGAACAGCAGCGTGTGGGTGAAGCCGACGCCCGGAAAGCCCCGGTGCAGCTGGACCGGGTCGTCGGTGAGCTTGGCGTGGCCGCTGAAGTCGAGCCCGTAGACGGACCACTTGGTGAGGATGTCCGGCGAGTACGAGCCCGCCAGGCACAGGGGCAGGCTGATGACGCCACCGAGCTTGATCCGAAAGAGATACGGCTCGATGTCGTGGGCGGCCCAGCTCACTCCGTGTCGTCGGGGGTGGGCAGGGGCGGGATCTCGTGCGGCAGCAGACGGCCCGCGAGCCAGGTCGCGCCGAACAGGAAGGGCAGCGACTCCCAGAAGCCGAGCAGGAAGAACGGCTGGAACATGCTCCCGAGGACCGCGTAGACGATCACGGCGGCGGTCCAGTAGGCGACCGCGAGGCGGTTGCGATAGACCGTCGCGAGGGTGGGGGGCGCGGGCACGACGCGCAATCTTCACGCTTGAAGTGCCGGACGCAAGGGGCGAACCTCGCCCGATGCCGGACAGAACGCTGCGATTCGTCACCTGGAACCTCTTCCACGGGCGCGACGGGCTCCCGACCCTCGGGGCCACCGCGCGATCGACGTGGCTGCGCCGCCCCGAGGAGGACGGCGTCCACATGCACGTCAACCGCAAGCTCAGCGACCACATGGCGCGCCGGATCGCGGCCTGGGAGCCGGACGTCTGCGCGCTCCAGGAGGTCCCCACGGCGGCGATCGCCCCGATCGCGGCGGCCGCGGGCATGCAACCCCTGTGGACCACCACCGGCCCGCTGATCGGGCCCGCGCGGCTGCGCGACGCCCTCGCGGCCGCGCAACCCCGATCTCTGGCGCACCCACGAGGGCAACGCCAACGTGATCCTGGTGGGCCCGCGGCTGAGCGTCGTGCCGGAGAGCGTGCGCTCGGTGCGGCTCAACCCCCTGCGCGCGATCCTGGCGGCGCGGCGCCGGCTGGGGCTGACCCGCGGTGAGCTGGTGCGCTACATCCCGGAGCCGCGGCGGCTGGTCGTGGCCCGGCTGAGGACGGTGGACGGCGCGGCGGTCACGGTGGGCTGCACCCACTGCCACAACGCGCGCCACCCGGACGTCGTGGGCATGGAGATCGCCCGCGCCGCCGACGCGGTCCGCGTCGTGGCGGCCGGCGAGCCGGCGGTGCTGGCCGGCGACCTCAACGCCCCGCCGCGCCACCCGGCGTTCGCCCTGCTCGCCGCCCAGGGGTGGGGCGGCGCGGAGGCCGACCCCGGGATCGGCATCGACCGCATCGTCCACCGGGGGATGGACGAGGTGTCACCGGCGCGGCGCCTCGATCCCTCCGAGCGCGAGGTGGAGGTCGCCTGGCGGGGCCTGAGCGCGCCGGATCCGGCTCTCCGACCACGATCCGGTGGTCGTGACACTCGCGTGTCAGGGAGAGCGCATGACCAGCTGAAGCACCAACAGCACGATCAGGACGACCGCGATCGCGACCGCCCAGCGCACCCGGCGGGGATCGCGGCCGACCCGGTCGGCGAGCGGCCAGAGCAGCGGGAAGGCCATCAGGCTGAAGCGGGCCATCGACGTGATCGTGCCGCTGGACAGGGGCACCACGAGCACGACCGCGGAGTAGGCCACCCAGGGGGAGCGCAGCCCGCCCTCGTCGCGCCAGAGCAGGGCCAGCAGCACGAGCGCGGCGACGAGGACCACGAGATCGCGGATCGTGGCGTGCCAGGCCGCGCCGCCCGTGCCGTCGACGATGTGGTCCCAGCCCGCGCGCAGCTCCGAGGGGGCGGTGGTCACCAGCCCGATGCCGAGCTGGCCGCGGTCCCAGGCCTTCTGCGCCTCGAAGGGCAGCAGCGCCGAGCCGCGCTCGCGCGCCATCCAGGCGAGGAAGGCCCCCACGGCCAGGACGCTCGGCACGGCCGTGGCGGCCGCCCGGCGCAGGCGGGTGGCCAGGTCCGGACTCGACTGGAGGGCCAGGAGCCCGATCAGCACGACGATCAGGATCCCGGTGGGCCGGGTGAGCGACCCGACCGCGGCCACGAGGCCGGCGACCAGGTAGCGGCCGCGGATCGCGGCGACCGCGGCGGCGACCGCGCACAGGAGGGCGATCGACTCCGTGTACGCCAGCGAGCAGTAGACGGCGGTCGGCAGCAGGGCGAGGGTCCAGACCGCGCGGGTCGCCGCGCGGTCGCCGCGCGCGGTCGCGCGGTCAGGCGGCCGAAGGCCGCCAGCGCGCCCAGGAACGCCAGGTTGGCGACGACGAGCGCGCCGATGAAGGGGTTGATCCCCACCGCGAGGAAGCAGCGCCATGATCGCCGGCAGGAGCGGGAAGAAGGCCAGGTTGGTGAAGACCAGGCCGACCTGGCCGGTGTCGTGCGCGTAGCCGTGGCGGGCGATGTCCAGGTACCAGGTGGTGTCCCAGCCGCCCAGCAGCCCAAGGGCGTGGGGCACGGCGGGGTCCACGCCCCGCGTCGGCAGCCCGAAGAGCAGGCCCGCCACCACCGCGACCCCGATCACGAGGGCGCGGGAGGCGCCCCACGCCACCAGGGGCGCGCGGCGCGGGGGCGCGCTCACCGTCGCCGTCCCGCGACGGCCGTGGC
This sequence comes from uncultured Thermoleophilia bacterium, assembly GCA_963784365.1. Lineage (GTDB taxonomy): Bacteria > Actinomycetota > Thermoleophilia > Miltoncostaeales > Miltoncostaeaceae > Miltoncostaea. The sequence continues at coordinate 256,924 of CAWAQS010000006.1, forward strand.
GATCCCGATCCCCACCACGATCCCCGCGAGCACGGCCGCGACGGTCGCCGCGGGCTCGACCGCCACCGGCACGTCGATCCGCGCCGTGGAGTCGCTGAGCCGGACCACCAACTCCAGGCGCGGATCGACCGCCGCCCAGAGGATCAGCGCGAAGGCGAGGGCCCCGGCCAGCGCCGTGACCGGGCCGGTCGCGCGCGCGGCGGCGCGCTCCTGCCCCGGACGGGCGGCGATCAGCAACGCGCCGCACAGCACGACGACCAGCGCCGGCACGGGCAGCAGCCACAGCTGCCCCGCCCCCGAGAAGCCGCTGGTGCGGGTGGCGGCGGCGGGCCCGGGCGCGGAGTACCACGCGAAGGCCGGCAGGGCCGCCAGGGCCGCGCCGAGCACCATCAGGGCGCCGCCGGTCGCCCGGGCGATCATGCGGTGCCGCCGCCGCGGATGCGTCGGAAGACCATCACCCCATCCTCCCGGAAGACGAGCCGCCAGTCCGGGCTGGCCAGCAGCGCCTGGACCCGGAGCCGGTGGACGCGGGGGGCGATGCGGTCGGCGATGTAGGGCCGGTGGCTGTCGACGATCGCCCACCGCGCGTCGCGCAGCACCGGGAAGGTGTAGATCCGCTCGCGCTCGGAGAGGTGGGCGCCGAAGAGGTTGCCGGCCGACACCGGCACGTCGGCCGGGGATCAGCGTCGGTCGCGCGCGCCATCACGCGGGCGTGGTCGTTGACCCGGTACTGCTCGACGCGCGAGTCCGAGCCGACCAGCGGCACGTTGTCCCACCAGGGCAGGGGCCCCTGGTAGACGCCCGCCAGGACGACCGCGCCCACCCAGACCGCGGCGACGCGGCCGGGATGTCGCAGGAAGCGCGCCAGCGGGGCGGGGCGCTGCAGGCGGCGGACCCGGGCCAGCCCCAGGATCGAGGCGCCGACGGCGAAGGGCACGATGACCGCCACGTACTGGAACTCGATCGAGTACTGCGGGAACCAGTCGGCGAGGATGTTGATGAGCAGCTCGGGCAGCGCGCCGGCCAGCAGCAGGGGCGCGGCGAGCGGGAGGAGCAGCAGGGGGAGCAGCAGGGCCCCGAGGTAGCTGAGCCGGTCGTACGACCCGGCGACCTCGGCGGCCTCCCAGGGGCGCGTGAGCAGGGTCGTCAGGACCCCGCCGCCGTCCGAGCCGAGCGATCCGTAGCGGTCGACGAACTCGGAGCCCTGCCCGGCGTTGTAGTGCGGGATGATCCACAGCACCGCGAACGCCACCCACGCCAGCGACGCGGCGGCGAGGAAGGCGCCGTAGCGGCGGCGGGTGATGCCGCGCACCATCATCCAGACCCCGAGCATCGCGAGGGCGAGCGCGACCTCCTCCTTGGTGAGGGCCGCCAGCACCGCGAAGATCGTCAGCGTCATGAAGCGGCGCTCCTCGGCCGCCCAGATGCAGAACATGAGCAGCGGCGCCGCGAGCGCCACCGGGTGGAACTCGGTCACCACGGTCCACTGGAGGGGCGGGTAGAGCAGGTAGACCGCCGCCGCCGCGACCGCGAGGCGGGTGTCGGCCAGCCAGCGCCGCCCGAGCCAGTACGCGGGCAGGGCCCCCGAGGCGACGATCAGCACCTGCGCCACCAGCAGCGCCTCGGGCAGCGCCCCGGTCCAGGCGAGGGGCGTGAAGAGGACCAGGATCGGGTCGACGTGGGCGCCGAGGCGCACGAACTGCACGCCGCCGACGTCGGTGGTCTCCAGGGGGCGCCCCTGGGCGGTGCTCCACACCGCCTGGACCATGTTCCCGAGGTCGAAGCGCCCGGTCCAGAAGGCGCGCTGGCGGGCCACCGCGAGGTAGCTGAAGACGACGGCGAAGACCGCCATCATCGCCCACACGATGAGCTCCGGGCGGCGGCGGGCGACGTTCACCGGTCGCGGGCGGCCAGGTAGACGATCCCGATGAAGACGAGCTCGACGATGGTCAGCATGAGGCGGACCCCGACCGACAGCGCCACGGCCACCGATCCGGGCAGGTTCTGCGCCAGCGCCAGGGCGAAGACGCCCTCGCGCACGCCGAGGCCCGACGGGAAGATGAACGCGATCATCGACACGGCGAACGAGAGCAGGAAGGCCAGCCCGACGAACGCGGGGTCGCCCGCCTCGGTGCCCGCGGCCGAGAGCACCAGCAGCCAGATGCCCAGGCCGAGCAGGGCCGCCGTGAACGTGTACCAGCCGACCAGGGCCATCAGCACCCGGGTCTCGAGCAGACGCGGCAGCGGCTCGCGCCCCACCTTGCGCAGCACCCACGCCGTCGCCGGGCCGAAGACCCGCGGCGTCAGCGCGATCAGTCCCAGGGGCAGCAGCGCCAGCAGGAACAGGCGCGCCGTCGCCGCCCGCCGCTGTAGATCGCCACGAAGGCCACGGCGCCGGCGGCGCCCACGGCCACCGTCAGCACCTGCTCGTAGACCATCGCCGCCACGGTCGAGCGCCGCGGCACCCCGCGCTCGTAGCTCAGCACCACCCGGCCGACGACCATCAGGACGTTGCCGGGGACGTAGCGCCCGAGGAGCGAGCGCGCCCAGATCGAGAGCATCGCCAGGCGGGGCGGCCCGCGGTGGTGGAGCCGCTCGATGATGGCGATGTAGCCCCCGCCGCTCGCGAGGTAGAAGACCATCAGGACGAGGCAGCCGAGGGCGAGGAGGCCCGGCTGGAGGTTCCAGTCGTACTCCGAGACCGCCTTCCAGCCGTCCACCAGGGCGAACGCCAGGAACACCAGCACGAGCAGCCCGGCCAGGAGCCCGAGCCGGCGGCGCCAGGGGCTCGGGGGGGCGGGCTCGGCGGCGACCTCAGGCGGGCTGTTCACGCCGCCGAGCGACGGCCAGCAGCCCGTGGTACCCCGGGCGCCGGCCGATGAAGGCCGAGTCGATCTCGAGCACCGCGCGGATCGCGCGGGCGGCCAGGCGCGGCGGAGCGCCGCCGGCCGCGCGGCCGTCGCCGGCGGCGAGGCGCCGGCGCAGTGCCCGGCGGTAGACCTGGCGGTGGTAGAGGCCCGTGAACGGGAAGCCCCAGCCCTGCACGACGGGGTCGACGAAGCCGGCGTCGCGCATCCGCGAGGCCAGCATCTCCACGGTGTAGCGGCGGCGGTGGCCCGCCCACTGGTCCGTCCAGTCGTAGCGGTACGGGTTGGCCGGGACGGTCACGACCAGCAGGCCGCCCGGGCGCAGCACGCGCGCCAGCTCGGCGAGGGCGGCCGCGTCGTCGTCCAGGTGCTCGAGCACCTCGGCGCACACCGCGGCGTCGAAGGAGGCGTCCGGGAGGTCGAGGCTCTGGAGGTCGCCCGCCATGACCGGGTTCGCCGCCGCCACCTCGGGGCCGCGGCGGGCGAGGGAGGCGCGCACCCAGTCGCAGAGCTCGGCGCTGGCGTCGACCGAGGTCACGCGGAGGCCCGCGTCCACCAGCTTCAGGGTCAGGCTGCCGGCGCCCGCGCCCGCGTTCAGCACCGTCGGGCCGGGGAGCGCCGGGAGCAGCCGACGCAGCACCAGGGCCTCGCGGTAGTCGTGCCGCGGCCCGAAGAGCTCCGGGGCGTCGCCCCAGTCGTGCGTGCGGATGTCCGTGCTCATGCCCGACAGGTTAGGGGTGAGAGCGCGTCGCGCAGGGCGGACGCGGCGGCCGGCGGCGCGCCACGGCGCAACGTAGACCGCCCGTGCGGACGCGCCCAGGCGCGCGCGCAGGGCGGGGTCGGCGGCCAGGCGGACCAGCGCCTGCGCGAGCGCGTCCGGGTCGGCGGGCGGCACCAGGAGGGCGTCGTGGCCGTCGCGCAGCAGCTCCCGCACCGCCGGGGTGTCCGCGGTCACCACCGGGCGCCCGGCGGCCATCGCCTGCCAGACCTTGTTCGGCACGACGCGCGCCGCCTTGGCGCTCTCGCCGAAGACGCCCAGGCAGACGGCGGCGTCGCCCACCCGCGCGCCCAGGTCCTCGTAGGGCACCCAGCGCTCCCAGGTGAGCCCCGCCGGACGGTCGCGGGCGAGCTCGGCCTCGAGCCACGGCCCCAGCTGGCCGTCGCCGATCAGCCGCACCGGCGGCACGCCCGGGACGGCGGGCGGCCTCGAGCACCGTCGCCACCCCGTGCAGCGGGGCGAGCTTGCCGTAGAAGAGGGCGTGCGGGGGGCCCGGCGGGCTCGGGCCGGACCGGGAAGCGCTCGGGCTCGGCGCCCACCGGCACGACGGCGATCCGCGACCGCGCGACGCCGAAGCGCTCGGCGAGCCAGTCCGCCCCGGCGCGGGTGTCGGCGAGCACCAGGTCGGCGAGCCGCAGGCTCATCCGGTCGACCCCCGCCAGCAGCGCGGCCGCGCCGCGGCCGGCCAGGGCGCGGTCGCCGCCCAGCGTGTCGGCCAGCGAGATCATCATGTCCACGACCAGCGGCACCCGGCGCGCGCGCGCGACGCACCAGGCCGGGAGCGCGTCCGGCTGGGCCAGGTAGCCGGCGACGATCGCGTCCACCGGGCGCTCGCGCAGGCCCGCCGCGGCGAGCCCGGCCCAGGCGCCGGCGAAGCGCCCGGCGGAGGCCGCCAGCGGGAGGGGTCGCAGGAAGGACCCGGCCTTGTGGCGGCTGCGCTCCCAGACCGGGCGGTGGTGCTCGACGACCTCGACGCCCAGCTCGCGCAGGCCCGCGATCAGGACCCGCGAGCGCGGATAGGCCTGCTCGTAGGTGCCGAGCCACATCACGCGCATGCCCCTCGCGGCGGGACTCAGCGGAGGATGCGCTCCACCCGGGACCGGGCCTCGTCGTCCTGGGGCCGCAGGTGGTAGCGCTGGATCATCTCGCTGACCAGGCCGATCGTGAGCAGCTGCACCCCCACCACGATGAGGAGGACGCCCAGGAGCAGGAGCGGCCGCGCGCCGATGCCCTCCCCCATGATCCGCAGCACCGCGAGGTAGGCGCAGATGATGGTGCCGATGGCCAGGAAGAGCATCCCGATGCCCCCGAACAGGTGCATCGGGCGCTGGCGGAAGCGGCCGATGAACAGGATCGTGAGCAGGTCGAGGAAGCCGCGCAGGTAGCGCTCGAAGCCGTACTTGCTGCTGCCGTACCGGCGCGGGCGGTGGTTGACCGCCAGCTCCTTGACCCGGAAGCCCTCGTTGGAGGCCAGCACCGGGATGTAGCGGTACTGGTCGCCGGTCAGCGAGAGCGACTCGACCACCTCGGCGCGGTAGGCCTTGAAGCCGCAGTTGAGGTCGTGGAGCCCGACGCCCGACATGCGGGCGGTCACGCCGTTGAAGACCTTCGAGGCGGCGCGCTTGCTCCAGGCGTCCTTGCGGTCGCGCTTCCAGCCGCTCACCAGGTCGGCGCCGGCCTCCAGCTCCTCGAGCAGGCGCGGGATCTCGGCGGGGTCGTCCTGCAGGTCGCCGTCGATGGTGACGATGGCGTCGCCGCGGGCCTCGCGGAAGCCGGCCATGAGCGCGGCGGCCTTGCCGAAGTTGCGGCGCAGCCGGACGACGGCGATCTCGGGCTCCGCGGCCGCGAGGTCGGCGAGGATCTCCGACGTTCCGTCGGTCGATCCGTCATCGACGAAGAGGATCTCGATCTGCCGTCCCAGGGAGCGGAGCACCTCAAGGAGCTCCTCCGACAGAGGGCGCACCGATTCGCGCTCGTTGTAGACCGGGATGACGACCGAGACGAAGGCGAGGCGAGCGGCCACCGGTGCCGATGCTACCAGCGACCCGCGTCCGCGCCGGGACCCGAGGGCGACGCGCGCCGGCGCGCGCTCCCGCGGCGGGCCGCGCGCGCGGCGGGCGGCGGCGCGGCAGGGCGAGGCCCCCCTTGACCGCCCGCTCGACGACCAGCGTGCCCAGCGACCAGATGCAGGCGGCCACCAGCAGCGCCAGGAAGAGGCCCACGGCCCCGCGCGACCCGTTGGCCGAGGTGTCGATCAGGTACCAGACGGTGAAGAACACGTTGGAATGGAGCACCTGCGAGAGGCTGACCACGAGGATCACGAGGGGCGCGAGCGCGAGCGCGGCGAGCGCGGGCAGGTGCCACGGGCGGCGGCGCCGACGTGGCGAGGAGGGCCGCGTGGGCCGCCGGGATGGCGAGGACCAGGGCGTAGGGGCGCACGATCCAGATCACGAGCAGCAGGATCGAGAGGGCCGCCGAGGGCGGCGGCGGCCTCGGACGCGCGGCGACGCGCCGACCCGGCGGGCGCGGCGGCGGGCGAACATCCATCCGAGCACGCCGGCCCCGACCGCGAGCACGATCGCCAGACCGGCGACGGCGCCGAAGCGCGCGTCGGCGGGGATCGCGCGGCGCCCCGGCGGCCGCCCCCGGCAGCAGCCCGCCCAGGGCCAGCAGGTAGGCGGCGGCGAGGGCGGCGAAGAGGGGGATCGCCCGCAGGCCGACGGCGCGCAGGCCCGTCGCCGAGCGGCACGCGGGCCCGCCGCTGGCGCGCGAGGATGTCGAGCGAGCACACCAGGACCGGCAGCAGCAGGAGCAGGAGCGCGAGGCGGGCGATGGTGGGGCGCAGGAACTTGCCCGCGAAGGCGCAGGCTGCCGTCGGCCGCGGGCACCGTGTCCGCCCCGTCCAGCGCCCCCAGGAGGTCGTTGGCCGAGTTGGCGACCATCTCGAGGCGGTCGGCCGTCGGCTCGCGGCCCTCGCGCAGGGGCGACTCGGAGCGGGCCGAGAGCGTGACGGCGGTCAGCCCCGCCGCGATCGCGGCGCCCTGGTCGCCGAAGGTCTGGGGCACGCCGAGGCGCAGGAGCTGGCCCGCCGAGCGACGGCGGGCCGTCGGCCCGCCCGCCGGCGCGCGCCACCGAGCGGTCGGCGATGTGCCCCAGCCCGAGCGCCTGCGCGTCGGTGCGCCCGTCGAGCCAGACGTGCACCCGGTCGCCGTTGGCCTCGCCGGGCGCGTCGAGCACGATCGCCGCGGTGAGCGGGAACGACGAGAAGCGCTTGAGGAACCAGCGCAGCCCCGCGTTGCCCAGCGTGCTGCCGTCGGTCGAGACGAAGAGGTGGGGCCGCTGGTGGCGGGTGGTGCCCGACGCCTGGGCCAGGCGCAGCAGCACCGCGGTGGAGCTGGTGCCGGCGGCCACCCCCGGCGGCGTGTCGCGGGGCGCGACGACGAGGATGCCGCCCAGGGGACGTCCGCTGTCGGCCGCCCGGGAGCGCGACGTAGACGTTCTGCAGGTCCACCGGCTCGCCGTCGGCGCGCGCCTGCAGGTCCTGGACGCGCACCTTGCCGGCCCGCGCCCGGGACCTGCGCGAGCTGCCCCTGCACCCAGCGGGCGGCCTGCAGGTCCTGGCGCCGAGCCCGGCGGGCCGCTCGGGCGCGATCGCCGCCAGCTGGTTGGCGAGCTCGAGCGTCCCCTGGCCGTCGATGGTCGACGGCAGGCTCGCCTCCGGCCCCGCGTCCGGGGTCTGCAGGGTGAGGAGCGCGACGACCAGCGCCACGCCCGCCACCAGCCAGGCGGTGCGGTAGAGGCGGAGGTTCAGCACGCCGGGGACCCCCCGGCGGCCGGGCGGCGGGGCGTAGAGTCGTGTCGATCGCCATCGGTTCTGTCACCGACGGGAGGGTGATGATCGCGCGAGATGGGTGTCTCCCACGTGGTGGCGGCCTCGGCGGTGCGGGAGGCCGGTGGGGCTGGGAACAATTACAGACTCTTCGGCGAGGGCGATCGCGGCGGTCGGCCCGGCCGCGTGCGGGGGCGGGCCGATGAGCCGGCGCCCGGCGCCCCTGATCCTGGTGTCCAACCGGGGTCCCATGACGTTCGGGCGCGGCCCGGACGGCTCGCTGGAGCGCGTCCGCGGCGGCGGCGGCCTGGTCACCGCGCTGCTCGGGCTGACCGAGCACACGCCCGCGCTGTGGGTCTCGGGCACGATCTCGGAGACCGACGAGGAGGTCGCGGCCGAGGCGGGCGGGGGCAGCTTCGCCCTCCCGGACCTCGGGGTGGAGACGCGCGGCCGCTTCGTGGTGATCGACCCCGAGACGCACCACAGCTTCTACAACGTGGTCGCGAACCCGATGCTGTGGTTCATCCAGCACTACCTCTGGGACCTGAGCAACGCGCCGGACATCCGCCGCGAGGAGCTCGACGCCTGGGAGAACGGCTACCTGGCTGCCAACAGCCTGTTCGCCGACGCGGTCAACCGGGAGCTGGACGAGGACCCGAACCGGGTCGTCATGCTCCACGACTACCACCTCTACACCGCCCCGGAGGCGATCCGCGCCGCCCACCCGGACGCCTTCCTGCACTTCTTCGTCCACATCCCGTGGAGCCAGCCGGACTACTGGCGGATCCTGCCGCCCCACGTCCGCGAGGGCATCCTGCGCGGGCTGCTGGCCAACGACATCGTCGCCTTCCACACCCGCAGCTACGCGCGCAACTTCCTGCTCTGCTGCGAGGACCTGCTCGACCTGCGCGTGGACTACCAGCGCCGCCAGGTGCACTGGGAGGGGCGCGACGTCTGGGTGCGCTCCTACCCGATCTCGGTCAACGCGCCGATGTTCGAGGACCTCGCCGCGCTCGGAGGAGGTGGCCGAGGAGGAGGGCCCGATCCTGCGCCGCCGCCGCCAGTACCTGATCGTGCGCGTCGACCGGACCGACCTCTCGAAGAACACGCTGCGCGGCTTCAAGGCGTTCGACGTCTTCCTGGACCGCCACCCCGAGTACCTCGAGGACATCACCTTCTTCGCGCTGCTGCAGCCCTCGCGGCAGGACGTGGACGAGTACATCGAGTACCTGGCCCGGATCCGCGACGTGGTGAGCCACATCAACCTCAAGCACGGCACGCCCGACTGGATGCCGATCGACCTGCGCATCGAGAGCAACATCCACCGGGCGGTCGCGGCCTACAAGCACTACGACGTCCTCCTGGTGAACCCGATCTTCGACGGGATGAACCTGATCGCGAAGGAGGCGCCGCTCGTCAACGAGCGCGACGGGGTGATGATCCTGTCCGAGAACGCCGGCGCCCACGAGGAGCTGGGATCGTTCGCGATCACGATCAACCCCTTCAACATCGAGGACCAGGCCGAGGCCCTGCACCAGGCCCTGGTGATGCCGGCCGACGAGCGGGCCTTCCGCATCCAGGAGATCAAGCGGATCGTGCGCGAGAACGACGTCGGCAAGTGGCTCTCGGCCCAGCAGGCCGACATCCAGCGCAAGCGCAGCGCGGACCGGCGGCGCGGCAAGCGGACGGAGGCACGGTGAGCGAGCGGCCCGAGCTGACCCACCTGGACGCCCGCGGCGAGGCGCGCATGGTGGGCGTGGGCCACAAGCCGCCGGTCGCGCGCCGGGCGGTGGCCGAGGCCCTGGTGCGGATGGCGCCCGCGAGCGCGCGCGCGATGGCCGAGGGGACGCTCCCCAAGGGCGACGCGGCGGCGGTCGCCCGGGTGGCGGGGATCATGGCCGCCAAGCGGACGCCCGAGCTCATCGCCCTCTGCCATCCGCTGCCGATCGACCGCGCCCGCGTCGAGGTCTCGGTCGAGGCCGACGCGGGGATCGTGCGCATCCGCGCCGAGGTCGAGACCACCGCCCGCACCGGGGTCGAGATGGAGGCCCTGACGGCCGCCACCGTCGCCGCGCTCAACGTCTGGGACCTGGTGAAGGGCATCGACCCGGACCTCGTGATCGACGGGGTGCGGCTGCTCGAGAAGACGAAGGGCGCCCCGCCGCCGCCCGGATGAGCCTGCGCGTCGCGGTCATCACCGTGTCCGACCGCTCGGCGCGCGGCGAGCGGGAGGACCTGTCGGGGCCGGCCCTGGCGGCCGCGGTGCTGGAGTCCGGCGCCGCGGTGGTGCGGCGGGAGCTGGTCCCGGACGAGCCCGGACGCGCTCGCCGCGCTCCTCGCCGCGCTCTGCGACGGACCCCACGCGCCGGACGTGATCGTGACCACCGGGGGCACGGGGATCGGACCGCGCGACCGCACGCCCGAGGCCACCGCGCGGGCCTGCGACCGGCTCGTGCCCGGGATCGCCGAGGCCCTCCGGGCGCGCTCGCTGGCCGTGACCCCGCACGCCATGCTCTCGCGCGGCGTCGCCGGGGTCCGCGGCGCGACGCTGATCGTCAACCTGCCGGGATCCCCCGGCGGGGCCCGGGACGGGTGGGCCGTGGTGGAGCCGGTGGCCGCCCACGCGGTCGCCCAGCTGGGCGGCGGCGACCACGATCCGCCACCCGGGCGCGTTGGAGGGGCCGGGGCGGCGGAGTAGGTTGCGCGCCATGTCGGAGCCCCTCGAGCTGTCGGCCATGGGTGCCGTGCGCCCACCGGTCGAGGCGGCCCTCGCCTCGGCCCGGCGCCGCGAGCAGCAGGGCTTCGACGCGATCTGGTGGGCGGACCACTTCCTCCACTGGTTCCCCACCTCGATCTGGGACCCCGAGCTGGTGCCCCAGGCCGCGGCGGGGCAGGCGAGCCCCCACCTCTGGTTCGACCCGGTGCCCGTGGTCGCCGCGGTGGCCGGCGTGACCCAGGACATCCGCCTCGGGATCGGCGTCACCGACATGGTGCGCCGCCACCCGGCCTCGCTGGCCCAGACCGCCCTGACCCTGGACCACGTCACCGGCGGCCGCTTCGTGCTGGGCGTGGGCACCGGCGAGGCGCTCAACCTCACGCCCTTCGGCATGACCAACGAGCGCCCCCTCGCGCGCCTCGACGAGGGCCTGGAGGTCATGCGCCTGCTGATGGCGGGCCCCGGGCCGGTGGACTTCGCGGGCGATCACTTCCGCCTGGAGGGCGCCGAGATGGGCCTGGGGCCGGTCGGCGACCGGCCGCCCCCGATCTGGGTGGCGGCGCACCGCCCGCGCGGGCTGGCGCTGGCCGGCCGCCGGGCCGACGGCTGGCTGCCGCTGACGACCGACCCGGCCGAGTACGCGCGCATGCTGGCCGCCGTGCGCGCGGCGGCGCGCGGCCGCGGGGCGCGACCAGGACGCGGTGACGCCCGGGCTCTACGCCCGCATCGTCGTGGCGGAGACGCGCGAGCAGGCCGAGGAGGCCATCGACGGATCGCTGCTGATGCGCTTCATCGCCCTCACCCGCTCGGCCGAGGCCTTCGCGGCCCGCGGCGCCGAGCACCCGCTGGGCGCGGGCGAGTTCGGCCTCACCACCTTCCTGCCCACGCGCTACGGGCGCGACGAGGCGCTGCGCCTGGCCGCGGCGGTCCCCGCCGCGGTGGTGCGCGACACGGTCATCCACGGCACCCCCGACGACGTGGCGGCCGAGCTGGAGGCCTTCATCGCGGTCGGCGCGCGCCACATCCAGCTCACCAACATGACCCCCCTCGCGGCGCCCGCGCTGGCGGGCGCGAGCGAGTCGCTGCTCGCCGACGCGGTCGCGGCGATCCGCGAGGGCCGCGCGTGAGAGCGCGGACCGCCGGGCCGGCGATCGGCCTGAGCGCCGCCGCCCTGCTCGCCCTGGCGACCCCCTCGGCCCTCGGGGCGTCGCGCACCATCACGATCGACGGCTGGGCCGACCGGACGCTGGCGTTCAGCGGATCCCGGCTGCTGTGGACCGAGGCGGCGACGGTGAGGGTCGATCCGCGCAAGATCGCCGGGTCGCCCGCGGGCGCCGCGACGCTTCGACTACTACCGCGCCGAGGTCTTCCGCGCGTCGCTCGACCGGTCGTCGCGCCTCTTCCGGACCGGCGCCCCGGACGTCCCGGTCTCGGTGCGCACCAGCGTCGCGGCCATGGGCGCGGGCATCCTGGCGCCCACGGGGGACGGCGGCTTCGTGATGGTGCCCCGCACCTCCGGCGTGGCGCCCCCGGTGATCCACTGCTGCGACGCGAACGGCATCGAGACCGTCCTCGAGAGCGACGGCCGCGCCGACGCGCCGGTCACGATCGCGGCCACGTGGGACGCCGGGACCGCGTCCTTCGTCCAGATCGGGCCGGGCGGCCTCCAGCAGCTGCGCCGGGTCGACCCGAGCGACCTCGGCACCGCCACGACGACCGCCACGGCCGTCCCCGCGGTGCCCGGCCTCGTGGCCGTCTCGAACACCGGCCGCGCCTGGGTCGACCCCGCCGCGCCGACGGTGCTGCAGGTGATCCCGAGCACGACGACGGCCGCGACCGCCGTCGCCCTGCCCGGCCCCGCCCTGCGCGTCTGGTCCGCGACCAACGTGATCGTGGTGGCGGTGCGCTCGGGGGCGCGCGTGGCGCTGCTGCGGATCGACCAGCCGGCGCTGGCCCCGGCGCGGATCTGGAGCGGGTCGACCGTGCCGCGGGTCGCCGTCGGCGGAGGCTCGGTCGCGATCGGCGAGGCGCGCCGGGTGCTGGCCTCGCGCCGCGGGTCGCCGCGGGTGCTGGCCACGACCCGCCGCGCGATCGAGGCGGTGGGCGTGGACGGCCGGCGGGTGGCGTGGATCGAGCGCGGCGTCCGCCGCAAGGGCGGGCCGCGTGGGCGTCGTGCACCTGGGGGTGGCCCGATGAGCGCCCGGCTGCTGCTGGCCGCCGTGCTCGCCCTGATGATCGGGGCCGGCGGGGCCGCGGCCGCCCCGATCGTGTCGCTCCAGGACGACAACCTGGTCAACGTGCGGGGCCCCGAGCTCGAGAGCCGCCTGGACGCGCTCGCCGCGACCGGCGTGAAGGTCACCCGCGTCGACGTGCTCTGGGGCCAGGTGGCGCCCACGCGCCCGGCCGACCCCCGCAACCCGGCCGACCCCGCCTACGACTGGAGCCGCTACGACCAGATCGTGCGCGGCCTCTCGGCCCGCGGGATCTCGATCATCATGGACTTCTACTGGACGCCCCCCTGGGCCTCGGCGCAACGGCCGGCGCCAGACGGCGCCGCGGCCGGCCGACGGGGCGCGCTTCGCCGGCGCGATGGCCCGGCGCTACTCGGGGACGTTCGCCGACCCCGCGGGCGGGGTGCTGCCCGAGGTGCGCCGCATCGAGGTCTGGAACGAGCCCAACCTGCCCGACTTCTGGGTCCCGCAGTGCCGGTCGCGCGGGGGCAGGGCGGCCTGGGTGTCGCCGCGCGCCTACGCCGCCCTGCTCGCGGCCTCCTACCGCGAGATCCACGCGGCCAACCCGGGCGCCGAGGTCATCGGCGGGGTCGCCGGCCCGGCGGGCCGGTCGCCCACGGTCTGCCCCAAGGACGGCTCGGGCGGCGTCGGCAGCCTCGACTTCGCCCGCTGGGTGGCCGACGAGGGGCCGCCGATCGACGCCTGGAGCCTGCACCTCTACCCGCTCGGCAGCCCGCTCCAGGCCTTCTTCGTCCCCTCCTGGAGCACGCTTCCCCGGGTCATCCAGCAGGTGGATAGGCTTCGGCGCGGCGCGCCCATCCACGTCACGGAGACGGGGTACCACACGTCGTACAACCGCTATCACCGCTACTTCGTCAGCGAGGCCCAGCAGGCCGCCTGGGTCGATGAGACCGTGGCGGCGGCGGCCCGCTACCCCCGCGTCCAGGTCGTGACCTGGTTCAACTTCCAGGACAACCCGTTCTGGACCGGCGGCCTCCTGCGCGGCGACGGCACGCGCAAGCCCTCCTACGACCGCTTCGTCGCGGCCGCCGCGGCCAACCCCCCTCCGGCCGGGTGGCCGCGATGAGCGAGGGCGACGGCCGCCTGGACGAGGTCCAGGCCTACTACGACAAGCTCGCGCCGCGCCTGGTCGCCGTGGAGGACCGCAACTGGCACCTCCAGAGCCGGATGTCCCTCATCCTCGAGACCATCCGGACTACGTGCCCAACGTGCCGCCGGCCGGCGACGCCCCGGCGCCGCGCGTCCTCGACGTGGGCTGCGGCACCGGCTTCCTGCTGGAGAAGCTGGCCGGCCTGGGCTTCACGGGCATCGGCATCGACCTCTCGCCGGAGTCGGTCGAGCACTCCCAGGCGCGCCTCGCCCGGATCGGCGCCGCCGACCGGCTCTCGGCCGTCGTGGGCAGCGCCTACGAGCCCCCCGAGGGCCCGTTCGACCTGGTGACCCTCACCGACGTCCTCGAGCACCTCGAGGAGCCGCGGGCGTGCCTGGCCGCGGTGCGCGAGCGGCTCGCCCCGGGCGGCCTCGTCGTGATCTCCACGCCCAACCGCCACAGCCTGCCCGGCGCGCGCCGCTGGCTGTCCGAGCACGGGCTGTCCTTCATCAAGGTCAGCCTGGCGCCGGTGGACAACTGGCAGACGTGGAACGACCTGACCGGCCACGCCGCCTCGGCGGGGCTCGTCGCCGTGTCGCGGCGCGGGATCTTCTTCCGCCCCGGCGGCAGGGTCGGATCGCAGATCGGCCGCCTCTACCGCCACCCCGCGCCCCGTCGCGCCGAGCACGCGCTCTCGCGGACCCCCGCCGGGCGCTTCGGGTTCTACATCTGCCTGGGGTTCCGGGCACTCTGAGATGAGCACATCCCGGCCGGATGGCCGCGACCGCGCACGGCGCGCGGGCGTGGCGGTGGCCATGCTCGCGCTCTTCGTCGTGGCGCTCGGCGTGTTCGTGCTGCCGTTCGCCTTCCCGACGCCGCCGCCCATCGTGACGCGCTTCCAGGCGACCCAGCTCTTCAGCCCCAACGGGGACGGGCGCCGCGACATCGCGCGCATCGGCGTCCGCCTCAGCCAGGCCAGCGACGTCACGCTCACCATCCGCAAGGACGGCGAGGACGTCGCCACGCTGCTGAAGGCCATCCGCAAGCCGCGCGGCTTCTTCACGACCAGCTGGGACGGCCGCGACGCGCAGGGCTTTCCCGTGCCCGACGGCACCTACGCGATCACGCTGAGGGTCCGCTCGGGCGAGAAGCAGTTCAACACCAGCCGCAAGGTCGTGGTGGACACCACCGCGCCGCGGCCCGCGGCGATGACCGTGACCTCGGCCACGCTGGCCGCGGCCGGGCCCGGGCGAGTGCCGGGTGAGCTTCACCTCGGGCGACCCCGGATCTGCGGTCTTCGAGGCGCGCCCCTTCGACGGCGGCGCCGTGGTGCGGCGCCTCGGGCCGCGCCCGGTCCAGCCCGGCGACGCGCTGCACTGGAACTGGAACGGCGTCGGCACCGCCGGCGCGCGGCCCGTCGCCCCCGGGCTCTACGTCATCAGCGCCTCCCTGCGCGACGCGGCCCGCAACGAGGTGACGCGCGAGCGGACCTGCTGGGTGGGCTACATCGCCGGCGCGGCCGCGCCCGGCGCGGCCGATCGCCGGCGACGCGGTCGGGCGTCACGCCTGCGCCGCACCGACGGGACCGCGCTGCCCGGATCGACGCCGCATCGCCCTGGTCCTGAGGCGCCGGACCGGGGTGCCGGGCGAGACCTTCGACGACCCCCTCGGCGCGCAGGTCGCGCCCGGGCCGCACGGCCCCGCGGGCCGGGTCCGGGTGACCGTGCCGCGCAACATCAACCCCGCGGCGCTCTGGCTCGTGGCGCGCACCCTCGACGGCAAGGCCGTGCGCCCTCGTGGACCTGCGCGGGGGGACCCGTTGAGCGGCGCGGCGCGCGACATCGCGGCCCTGGCGGCCGCGGTCGGGGTCGTCGGCCTCCTCGCGCCCCTGCCCCTGCTGCGGTCCGAGGCCCAGCGGGCGGCGGCCACGGCGGTGACGCTCGCCGCGTGGGCCCTGCTGCTGGCCAGCCTGATCCCCGGCGACGACGCCCGCAACGCCCTCGACCGCTTCACGAGCGCCACGGGCATCGTCGCCGGCGCGGTCGCCGTGGTCGTCGCCGTCGTGGTCGTGGTGGTGGGGGTGCGCCTGATCCTGGCGCGGCCGATCGTCTGGTTCGTCCTGCTCGGCCTCGCCCTGCCGATCCGGATCCCGGTCACCATCGGCAAGACCGACGGCAACCTGCTCGTGCCGCTCTACGCCGTGATCCTCCTCGGCCTGGCGGCCTGGGTCTGGGGTCGCATCCGGGGGCGCATCGCGGAGCGCGCGGGCGAGGGCCCGCCGGTGCTGACGTGGCCGCTCGCCGCCTTCGTCGGCTTCCTGCTGGTCTCGACCCTCTGGAGCGCCGACTCGGCCGAGGCCGCCAAGAAGGCCGTGTTCTTCTACATCCCCTTCATCCTGCTCTACGCCCTGACCGTGGCCTGGTGGCCGCGCGCCCGCGCGCTCGCCGCCCTGGCCGTGACCACGCTCGCGGGCGCGACCTTCGCCGGGCTCGTCGGCCTCTGGCAGTACGCGAGCCACGACATCTGGTGGAACCAGACGCTCCAGCAGGCGAACGTCTACAGCCGCTTCTTCCGGGTCAACGGGATCTTCTTCGACCCCAACATCCTGGGGCGCTACCTGGTGGTGGGGCTCCTCATCTGCGTCGCCCTCGCGTGGGTGCGCACGCGCCCGGCCGAGCTGGCCGCTGCTGGCCGCGAGCGCGGTGGTGATGGCGGCGGCGCTGGTGGTGACCTTCTCGCGCTCGAGCGCGCTGATGCTGATGGTGGGCCTCGTGCTCCTGGCGACGCGCGCCCTCGGCGCGCGGCGGGCCCTGGTGTCCGGCGCGGTGCTCCTCGTGCTCGCCGGGGGCATCGCCATCGCCACCAGCGGCAACGTGCGCCACGCGCTCACCGACTCCCACCGCCTGGAACGGGTCAGCGAGGGGCGCTTCGACCTGATGAAGGGCGGGCTGACGATCTGGCGCGAGCAGCCGGTGGCCGGCGCGGGCCTGGGCGGCTTCCAGACCCGCTTCGAGCAGACCCTCACCCCCGTGGAGCAGCGCCGCGTGCGCGTGGTGATCTCCCACAACAGCCCGATCACCGTGCTCAGCGAGGGCGGCGTGATCGGCTTCGCCCTGTTCCTGGCGCTGATCGGCGGCGCCGGCTGGGCGGTGGTGCGCGGGTCGCGCGACCAGGGCCAGACCGGATGGGCGCGCTGGACGCTCGGCGCGATCCTGGTGGGCATCCTGGTGCACAGCCTGCTCTACGCCGCCCTCTTCGAGGACCCGTTCGTGTGGGTCGCCACCGGCGCCGCCGTCGCGCTCGCGCTCGCGCTGGCCGGTGCCGCGCGCCCCCGAGGCGGTGGCGGAGACGTGACCGGCGGGCTCCGCGTGCTCTGCCTCAGCAACATGTGGCCCGGGCCCGAGGGATCCCGACTACGGCTCCTTCGTCGCCGACATGTGCCGCGCCCTGGAGGGCCGCGGGATGAGCGTCGATCCGGTGGTGATCGACCACCGCGGCGGCGGGCCGGCGCGCACGCCGGCCAAGTACGCCTCCCTGGCCGCCCGGGCGGCGCGCCACGCGCGCAGCGCGGACGTGATCTACGCCCACTACCTCTTCCCGACGGCGGTCGCCGCGTCGATCGCCGCCCGCACCGCGCGCATCCCCTACGTGATCACCGCCCACGGCCAGGACGTGCGCAACCTGGAGCCGGGCCACGGTGCGGCGCGCCACCGCCGGCGCCCTGCACGGCGCCGCCGGGGTGATCGCGGTGAGCCGCCACCTGGCCGACGCCCTGCGCGCGACGGGCCTCGACCTGCCCCCGGTGAACGTGGTCAACATGGGCGTCGACCTGGAGCGCTTCACGCCGGGCGACCGCGGCGCGGCGCGGCGGCGGCTGCGGCTGCGAGGGCCGGGCGCCGCTCATCCTCGCGGTGGGGGGCCTGACCGACCGCAAGAACCCGATCGGGCTGCTCCAGGCCTTCGCGCGCGTCCGGGCCGTGCGCCCGGACGCGCGGCTCGCCTTCGTGGGCGACGGGCCGCTGGCGCGGGCGGTTGACGTCGGCGTCGCGCGCCTCGGCCTGGAGGACGCGGTCCTGCGCGCCGGCGCCCTGCCGCACGAGCAGGTGGCCGACTGGGTCGCGGCCTGCGACATGCTGGCGATGGTGAGCCGCGTGGAGCCGCTCGGCGTCGCGGCCCTGGAGGCCCTGGCGGGCGGACGCCCGGTGATCGCGACGCGCGTCGGGGGGACCCGCGAGGTGGTGCCCGACCCCCGCGCCGGCCGCGTCGTGGACCCCCTGGACCCGGCCGCGATCGCGGCGGCCATCCTCGACGTCCTCGCCGACCCCCCGTCCCCGGAGGCCTGCCGCGCCGCCGCCGCGCCGAACTCCCTCGCCCGGCAGGCCCGAAAGGTGGCCGGGATCCTGGAGCGGGCCGTGGAGCGACACGGCGTGGGGCCGGCCTCTTAGCGGGCCGGCCCGACGCGCCGAAGGCCCCTGGCCGGGGCCATCGGCAGACCGGCGGCACCGGCTGTTCGCCGGGCCAGGCCGCCGGAAAGGTCAGACACCACCGCGAACCGGGAAGCGCCCGAAGTGCGGGCCTTGGCTCCGATGTCGCCTTCAGGCGACGAGACGGCCGGCCTCCGGCCGGCCGTGCAAGGCGGTCGTTCCCGGCGAACAGCCGGTACCGCCGGTTGCAAATGGGCCCGGCCAGGGTCCATTTGCGCGTCGGGCCGCCCCGCCAAGAGGGCGGCCCCACGCCTTGACGCCCAATCCTCGTCGCAGAGCTCGCCAACGCTCAGAGCTCTGAAAACCCCGACACACGGAACGCCCGAAGCACGGGCGCTGCGCGGCCTCGGCGCCACCCGGCAGGGCGGGCCCAGCCCCGATGTCGCAAAGCGACGAGACAGCCCGGCTCGGCCGGGCTGTACGAGGTCGCCGCCGAAGGCGGCCACCGTCTGCAAATGGGCCCGGCCAGGGCCCATTTGCCGCGGCCAGGCCGGCCCGCAAGAGGCCGGCCTCGCACGCGTGAGGAACCCGCTACTCTGCCCCGTCGATGCCCATGACCGATGCCCCCGCCCGGCCCGCGGGCTCCGGGGCGGCTTCCCGCCCTGCGCTGGTCGTGGCCGTCGTGGGCGCCGTCGCGGCCGGGGCCTTCGCCGTCTGGCAGCCGTTCGTGGGGCTCGCGCTGGTCGTCGTGGCCGTGATCGCCATCCTCCTGCGCGACGTGCCCATGACGCGGCTCGCGCCGATCCTCGTGGTGATCACCGCGCTGGCCGCCGTCGCCGGGCCCAACCTCGCCCCGCCGGGGGCTCCGGGCGTCTTCCTGTTCCGGATCCTGATCGTTTTCCTGGGGCTCGGCGTGCTGGGCTACCTGCTCATGGACGGCCACCTGGCGCTGCCCGCGGGCCTGCCCCGCCCGGCGGGGATCCTCGGGGTCTGGCTGCTCTGGGCGGCGCTCTCGATCGGCTGGGCCGAGAACATCCCGGCGGCCCTCCGCTGGACCAGCTTCCTGGCGATGATGATCGGCCTGGCCCTGGCGATCGCGCTGCTCTGCCGCGACCGGCGGCGGGCGCAGATCCTGCTCTGGGCCCTGGCGGGTGCCTTCGCGCTGGCCTGCCTCGTGGCCATGGCCGAGGCCGCGACCGGGTTGCACCTGCCCTCGTTCCGCGCGGGCACCGAGAACCGCGGCGGCCTCATCGGGGTGGGCTCGCTCTTCGGCAACCAGAACAACTTCGCCGCCTTCCTCAGCCTGAGCCTGCCCTACTTCGCCGTGCTGCCGATCGTGTTCCGCGACGTCCGCCTGCGCGCCGTCGGCTTCGTGGGGGGCGGGGCGGCCCTCATGTTCATCCTGCTGGCCGGCAGCAAGTCGGGGCTCCTGTCGGCCGGCTTCGTGGTCATCGGGCTGCTGGTGCTGGTGGGCACCGACCGGCGGGCCCGCGGGCGCCTCGTGGTGGCGGGCGCCATCGCGGTCCTGGCCGTGGCGCTGGTGGTGCCGGTCCTGTCGGGCATCGGCCCGGTGAAGCTCGACGACCGGACGGTCACCAAGCTCGACTTCAACATCCTGCGCAGCCAGATCGAGACCCAGCAGGGGTCCGGCGGCGTGCGCGGCGCCCTGCTGAGCGACGGGCTCTCGATCATCACCGAGACCAACGGCCTCGGGGTCGGCGCCGGCAACGCGGAGACGCAGGTCAAGGCGCTGGTGAACTCCCCGGTGGTGGCCAACCTGCACAACTGGTGGCTGGAGGTGCTCGTCAACGGCGGGATCGTCGGGCTGGGCCTCTACCTGCTCTTCTTCCTCACCCTCCTGCGCGGCCAGGCGCGCGCCGCGCGCCGCACCCAGGACCCCTTCGTGCGGTACATGTGCCTCGCGGGCGCCCTGTCGCTGATCGGCTGGATCATCGGCAGCGTCGGCCCGTCCACGGCCATCCACTTCACGCCCATGTGGATCATGTTCGGGCTCGGCATGGGCGCCCTGGTACTCGCCCGGCGGGAGGTGCGCTCATCCGCGTCCTGATCCTCAGCCACATGTATCCGAGCGCGGTCAACCCGACCGGCGGGATCTTCGTCCACGAGCAGGCGCGGGCGCTGGTCGAGCTCGGCCACGACGTGCGGGTGGTCTCGCCGAAGGCCTGGGCGCCGCCCCTGCTCTCGCGCTGGAAGGCCTACCGCGAGGTGCCGGGCGTCGACACGATCGACGGCATCCCGGTCCTCTACCCGCGCAAGCTCACGCTGCCGGGCGCGCGCCTCGGCCACCGCAACTCCGACGCGATGCTCTTCTCGATCTCCGGCCCCCTGCGCCGGATCCACGCGCGCTGGCCGTTCGACGTCATCCACGCCCAGATGGTGGTCCCCGACGGCTGGGCCGCCACCCGGATCGGCGCCGAGCTCGGCGTGCCCGTGGTGGCCACCGCCCACCGCGCCGACGTGCTGGACGTGCCGGCCCAGGGACCGCGCAGCCGCGAGCGGGTGGTGGAGGCGATCGAGGACATCGGCTGGATCTGCTCGGTGAGCCGGGCGATCGCCGACGCGGCCGAGGCGCTGGCCACCCCGCGCCGCCCGATCCGGATCGTGCCCAACGGCGCCGACACCCGCGTCTTCGTGGACCGGCCGGCCGCCGAGGCCCGGGCGCACCTCGGGCTGCCGCTCGACGGCCCGATCCTGACCTTCGTGGGCAAGCTGGTCCCCCGCAAGGGCGTGGACACGCTCATCGAGGCGATGGGGCTCC
Organism: uncultured Thermoleophilia bacterium; assembly: GCA_963784365.1. Lineage (GTDB taxonomy): Bacteria > Actinomycetota > Thermoleophilia > Miltoncostaeales > Miltoncostaeaceae > Miltoncostaea. The sequence continues at coordinate 277,659 of CAWAQS010000006.1, forward strand.
TCGGGCGCCGGCCCGGGGGCGCGCCCCTGCTGCGTGGCGGCGGGCATCGGCGAGCTGCGCCCGGAACTCGAGCGGCGGGCCGCGGAGCTCGGCGTCGCCGACCGCGTCCGCTTCGTGGGCAAGATCCCGCACGACGACGTGGGCTGGTGGATGTCGGCCGGCGACATCTTCGTGCTGCCCTCGCTCAGCGAGGGGCTCCCGACGGTGGTCTGCGAGGCGATGAACTGCGGCCGGCCGGTCGTGGCGACGGCGGTCAACGGCACGCCCGAGATCGTCCGCGACGGCGAGACCGGCATCCTGATCCCCCCCGGGGACGCGCCGGCTCTCGCCGCCGCGCTCGCGCGGATCCTGGACGACCCGGAGCTGGCCGGCCGCATGTCCGCGGCGGCCCTGCGGATCGGGCGGGAGGAGTACACGTGGACGGCCAACGCGCGCCGCATGGTGGACATCTACGAGGAGGCCACCGCGTGAGCGCCGGCGATCCGCCCGCGATCGTCCTCCAGGCGTCGGGCCCCAATGCCCTCGGCATCATCCGCAGCCTGGCCCGCGCCGGGGTGCGGGTCATCGCCTGCGACCACGACCCGGCCGCGCTCGGCCTGCTGTCGCGCTACGCCACCCCCGTCCTCATGGCCGATCCGCTCACGGCGCCGGACGCGTTCATCGACGACCTGATCGCCCTGGGCCGCGGCCGGGGCGCCGACGGGGTGCTCTTCCCGACCCACGACGAGGCGATCGCGACGATCGGCCCGCGCGAGGCGGAGGTCGACGCCGTCCTGCGCCGCCCCTGGAGCCCGTGGGCCACGATGAGCCGCACCATCGACAAGGGGCACCAGCACGCCACCGCGCGCAGCATCGGCTTCCCCGTCCCGGCCACGGTGGAGCCGGAGCCCGGCGCGGACATCGCCGAGGCGGCCCGCGGCCTGCGCTTCCCGGTGATCCTCAAGCCGCGCTACTCGCCGGAGTTCCGCCGGCGCTTCGGCGTCCAGGTGCTCGAGGCGAACGATCTCGAGGAGCTGCGGGCCGCCTGGGAGATGGCGGCCGAGTACCGGCCCCAGCTCTCCGAGGTGATCCCGGGCGAGGACTCGCAGATCTGGACCCTGGGCAGCTACCGGGACGCCGACGGGCGCGTGCTGGCCTCGTTCACCGGGCGCAAGCTGCGCCAGTGGCCGCCGCGCTTCGGCACCGGCGCGCTCGTGCGAGTCGCGCTGGGACGCGGACTTCGCCGCCCGCGGCCACGCGCTGCTCGACGCCCTGGACTTCCACGGCATCTCGCAGCTGGAGGTGAAGCGCGACCCGCGCGACGGGCGCGACTACCTCATCGAGGTCAACCCGCGCTCGTGGCTGTGGATCGGCCTCGCCACCAAGTGCGGGGTCAACCTGCCCTACGCGGCGTGGCGCGACGCCGTCGGCCGCCCGCTGCTGCGCACCGGCGGGCACCGCAGCGACGTCCGCTGGATGCTGGCGACCAAGCACCTCGTGGGCAGCGCGCGCGAGATCCGGCGCGGGGACCTGGAGCGCGCGCACCTTCCTGGGCACCATCCGCCCGCCGCTGGTGGACGGGGTCTTCGACCTCCGCGACCCCAAGCCGATGCTCGCCCTCTACCGCCGCTCGATCGGGCGCCGTGGCTGATCTGCGGATCCGGATCGCGGGCGCCCGCGCGCCCTTCGTTCCGCGCGCCCGCTGGGTGCTCGAGACGCATCGCCGAGGCGCTCGGCACGACGCCGCGCTGGACCGACGGCCCCGCCGACCTCGTCTACGCGCCCGCGGCGCCGGACGAGGGCGTCTGGATCCCCGCCGACGACGCCGCGCAGGCGTTCTTCGAGGGGGAGCGACGCCTTCCCGTCCACCGCCACCCACGGCGCGCCAGGGCCTCACCCTGCTGTTCCCGCCGAGCCACCCGGAGCGGGCGATCCCGGGCGACCTCGTGGCGAGCGCCTTCTACCTCCTGGCGCGCTGGGACGAGCTGCGCGTGGTCGACCGCGACCGCTTCGACCGGCTGCCGCTGGCCGCGAGCGCGTTCGGCCGGATCGCCGGGCTCGACCTGGAGGAGCCCGCGGTCGAGGGCTACATCGGCGCCCTGCGGCGGGCGCTGGGGATCGCCCGCGCCCACCGGGTGGAGCGTGGCCCTGACCCACGACATCGACCGGATCCGGCGGCGCACGGCCAAGGGCCTGGCCGGCATCGCGCGCCGGCGGGGGCCGGCGCGGGGTCGCGCGCACGTTCTGCCGGGCCGGACCCCTGGGACAACATCCCCGACCTGCTGGAGGCCGCCTGGCTGCGCGGCGTCCGCCCGACGGTCTTCCTCATCGGGCGCAACGCCCACCCGCTCGACGGCACGCCGCGGCGGACCTACGAGCGCGAGCGCCCGGCCCTGGCCGCGGCGGTGCGGGCCGCGGGCGGCGAGGTGGGCCTGCACGCGTCGTTCGCCTCGTCCGAGGACGGGGCGGCCCTCGCGGCGGAGCTCGCGGGGCTGCGGGCCGAGGTCGGGCCGGTCGCGGGCGTGCGCTTCCACTACCTGCGCTTCCGCTACCACGAGACCGTCCGCTGGCTCGAGGCGGCCGGCGCCGAGTACGACTCGAGCCTCGGCTTCAGCGAGGCGCCCGGGCTTCGCCGCGGGGATCGCCCGCCCCTTCCGCCCCTACCTGGTCGGCGAGGAGCGCCCGGCGCGCCTGACGGCTGCTGCCGCTGGCCGTGATGGACACGACGCTCCACTCGCACCTGGGCCTCGACGCCGCGGGCGCCCGCGACGCGGGCGCTGGCGGTGCTCGAGCGCGTGCGCGCGTGCGGGGGCCGGGCGGCCCTGCTGTGGCACAACACCTACCTCGCCGACGACCGCGCCCCCGGCTACGGCGCGCTCTGGGGCCAGCTGCTGGACGAGCTCGGCGCGCGCGGCGCGACGCCTCGGCCCGGCCGGGCGCGGCGGCGGCGCCCGCGGAGGGCGGCGCGGCTGCGACGGGCGGCGGGTCGTCCACCTCACCAGCGTCCACCGCCCGCGCGACGTGCGCATCTTCCACAAGGAGGCCCGCGCCGCCGCCGGCGCGGGCGCCGCGCGCCTGGGTGGGGGCGCCCGCCACCCCGATCGCCGCGCGAGCGCCGCCTGGCCGCCGGATGGCGCCTCGCCCGCGAGGCCCGCCGCGCGCGACGCCGACCTCTACCACGTCCACGACCCCGAGCTGCTGCCCGCGGCGCTCTGGCTGGCGCGCACGAGCGGCAGCCCGGTGATCTACGACGTCCACGAGTACCTCGGGCAGACCACGCGCACCAAGCGCTGGCTCCCCGGCGCCGCTGCGCCGCCCGCTGGCGCTCGCGGTGGAGCGCGCCGAGCGGTGGGCCGCCCGGCGCCTGGACGGGGTGGTGACGGCCAACGAGGACCTCGCCGCGCGCTTCGCCGCGGCCGGGGCGCCCGGGCCGTCGAGCGTCACCAACTCGCCCTGGAGCGACGCCTTCCCGGAGCCCGCACCGCATGCCCGACGCGCCGGTGGTGCTCTACGTCGGCGGCCTCGGCCCGCTGCGCGGCCTGGAGGTCATGCGCGCCGCCTTCCCGCGCGTGGGGGTCCCCGGCGCGCGCCTGCTGCTGGCGGGCCCCGGCGACCCCGGCGCGCTGCCCGCCGGGGCCGAGGCGCTCGGGTGTGGTGGACCACTCCGAGGTCCCGGGGCTGCTCGCCGCGGGCGCGGGTCTCGTGGATCCCCCTGCAGCGCCACGGCAACTACGATCGCGCGGTGCCCACCAAGCTGGTGGAGGCGATGGCGGCCGGCCGGCCGGTGGTGGCGAGCGACCTCGGGCGGATGGGGGCCATGGTCCGCGCCGCCGGCTGCGGCCTGGTGGTGCCCCCCGCCGACGTCGAGGCGCACGCCGACGCCCTCCGGCGCCTGCTGAGCGACGACGCCGAGGCCGCGCGCATGGGCGCCGCCGGGCGGGCGGCGTTCGTGGAGGGCCTCGGCTTCGAGGTCCAGGCCCGGGGGCTCACCGCGCTCTACGCCGAGGTCCTCGAGGCGTGAGCCGCGTGCTCTACGTCTCCCAGTACTTCGTCACCTCCGACCAGCCCGGCGGGGTGCGCCACTGGCAGCACACCCGCGCCCTGGCGCGCGCCGGGCACGAGGTGACCGTGGTGACCTCCTACGTCCAGCACAAGGAGCGCACCGTCCCCGAGCGCTACCGCGGGCGGAAGATGGTGCACGAGGCGGAGGACGGGCTCGACGTCTGGCGCACCTACTCCACGCCGGGCTACGGCCGCGACCTGCGCTCGCGGGTGGCGAGCTACGGCACCTTCGCCTGGTGGTCGGCGCTGGCGAGCGCGCGCGCGCCGCGTCCGGACGTGGTGGTGGCGTCCTCGCCCTCCCTGCCGGCGGCGGCGGCCGCCGCCGCCCTCGCCCGGGCCCGCGGGCGCGCGCTTCGTCCTGGAGGTCCGCGACCTGTGGCCGGATTCCGCCGTCGCGATGGGCCTCGTCAGCGATCCGCGGATCATCGCGTTCTCGCGCCGCCTCGAGGCCTACTGCTACCGGCGCGCCGACCGCATCGTCGCCCTCACGGAGGGCATCCGCGACGGCATCGTGGACCACGGCGTCCCGGAGGGCCGGATCACGCTGATCACCAACGGGGTCGACCTGGAGATCCAGGACGCCACGGCGCCCGTGCCCCTGCCCGACGGGCCGTTCGTGGCGATGTACGTCGGCGCCCACGGCACCTACAGCTCGCTGGAGACCGTGCTCGACGCCGCCGAGCGCCTGCGCGACGCGCCGGACGTCCTGGTGGTGCTGGTGGGCGGGGGGGACCGCAAGGGCGCACTGGTCGCGGACGCCGAGCGGCGCGGCCTCACCAACGTGACCTTCGTGGACGCGATGCCCAAGCGCGAGGTGCCCTCGTGGCTCGCGCGCGCCGACGTCTGCCTGCTGCCCTACCAGGACAACCCCCTGTTCGCGGGGGCGCTGCCCAACAAGGCCTTCGACTACCTCGGCGCGGCCCGCCCGATCATCGCCGCCGCGCCCTCCGGGCGAGCTGACCCGGATGGTCGCGGCGCGCCGGGTGCGGGGTCGCGGTGCCGCCCGAGGACGGCGCGGCCCTGGCGGCGGCGATCCGGGCGATGGCCGCCGACCGGGACGGCGCCCGGGCGATGGGCGCGAGCGGCCGCCGCTACGCGGAGGAGCACTACGACCGGGCCGCGCTCGCCGCCCGCTTCGTCGCGGTGGTCGAGTCGCTTGCCTGAGAGCGTGGGCCCCGTCGGGCGGGCGGACCAAGCGGGCGATCGACCTGGTGGTCACGCTCCCGCTGGCCGTCGCCCTCACCCCCGTCATGGTCGGCATCGGCGTGTGGATCCGCCGCGACTCCCCGGGACCCGCGCTCTTCCGCCAGCAGCGGATCGGCTACGCCGGCCGCCCCTTCACGCTCCTCAAGTTCCGCAGCATGGTGGTGGGCGCCCAGGGGATGGGCGCCGGCCTGGCCGTCGCCGAGGGCGACGACCGCATCACGGCCGCCGGGGCGGTCCTGCGCCGCCTGTCGCTGGACGAGCTGCCCCAGCTCTGGAACATCGTCCGCGGCGACATGAGCCTGGTGGGGCCGCGTCCGACGGTGGCGTCACAGGTGGAGCGCTACGACGCCGCGTCAGCGCCGGCGCCTGCTCGCGCGGCCCGGTCTGACGGGGCTGGCGCAGGTCAGCGGGCGGACCACGATCCCCTGGTCGGAGCGCATCACCATGGACCTGGACTACGTCGACGGCTGGAGCCTGCGCCGCGACCTGGCGATCCTCGCCCGCACCGTCGCGGTGGTGCTGCGGCGCGAGGGCACGTACAAGGGCCCGCGCGGCGGGTTCGACCTCCCCTGATCCGGAGCGGTAGATGGCAGACGTCAACGTCCTCCTGACATGCGCCGGCCAGCGCGTGGACATCGTGCGGGCCTTTCGCGAGGTCCTCGCGGAGGGCACCCATCGCGGCCGCGTGCTGGTGAGCGATCTCGACCCCCTCTCGCCGGCGCTGTTCGCCGCGGACGAGGTGGTGGAGCTGCCGCCCGTGGACGACCCGGGCTACGGCGCGGCCGTGGCCGCGGTGTGCCGCCGGGAGGGCGTGCGGGTGGTCCTGCCCCTCACGGACCTCGACCCGGTGGTGCTGGCGCACGCGGCGGCCGAGATCCTGGAGGCCGGCGCCCAGACCCTGGTCCCGCGCCCGGAGATCGCCCTCGGCTGCCAGGACAAGTGGGCGTGCCACCTGATGCTGGAGGAGCGCGGGCTGCCCTCCCCGCCCACCTGGCTCCCCGACGAGGTGGACGCCGCGACGCTGCCCTACCCGGTGCTGCTCAAGCCGCGGATGGGCTTCGCCGGCCGCCACATCCACCGCTGCGCGAACCCGGCGGAGCTGGCGTTCTTCCGGGACTACAGCCCCGCCGAGAGCGTGGTGCAGCAGGCCCTGCCGGGCCTCGAGTTCAGCATCGACTGCCTCGGGGGCCCGGACGGCGCGGCGCTGGGCGCGATCCCGCGCTCGATGATCCAGAGCAAGGGGGGAGAGCAGATCAAGGGCGAGACGCTCGACGACCCCCAGCTCGTGGAGCTCGGGGCGGCGACGGTCGAGGCGCTCGGGCTGATCGGCCCCAGCACGGTGCAGTGCTTCCGCGAGGACGGCCGCATCCTCGGGCATCACCGACATCAACACCCGCTTCGGCGGCGCCTTTCCGCTCCCGCAGGCCGCGGGGGCCGGCTACCCGCGGACGATCGTGGCGATCGGGGCGGGCGAGCGCGCCGTCGCGCAGCTCGGGTCGCACACGCCGGGCGTCGTGATGACCCGCTTCCTGGACCAGACGATGCTCCTGAGAACACCGTCGGGGCTCGCCCCCCTCCCCCCCGTGGTCTAGGGTCCGCCGTCGTGGATCGGGAGATAACCCTTCGAGACTATGGGCGCGTCCTGTGGAGCGGCCGCTGGCTGATCCTGGCGACGACCGTCGTGGCCGCCATCGCCGGCCTCATCCTGTCGATCGCGAGCACCACGACCTACACGGCCCGCGCCGAGCTCTTCGTGGGCCAGGCGACCACGGTCTCGGGCACGCCGGTGGCGACGCCGGCCACCAACCCCGGCACGGTGACGGCCGCCCTGGGCGGCGACGCCATCGTGGTGCCGGTCGCGAAGGAGCTGGGCATCACGCCCGCGCGGGTGCGCCGCGACGTCACGCTCAGCGCCCCCAAGGCGCCGGGCGGATCGATCGGCAACCAGCCGACGATCGTCACCATCACCTTCAAGGACGAGAGCAAGGAGATCGCCCGCAAGGGCGCGAACTCCTACGCCCAGATCGTCTACGAGCGCGCGCAGCAGGGCTTCTCGTCGATCACGGACAGCTACGAGAAGGCCGTCGCCACGGCGAGCGCCAGCGTCGCCGACCTCGAGGCCTCCCTGGCCCGCTACCGGCGCCAGCTCGCCGCGACCAACGACCCGCAGGAGCAGATCATCCTGGAGTCGCTCCTCAACAGCACCGGCCAGCAGCTCGACATCGCCAGCCACGGAGCTCTCGGACCAGCGGCTGAACCTGGTCAAGGAGGAGCAGTTCCAGCCCTCGATCATCTCGCTGGCCTCGAGCCCGTCGCTCGTCGGGGAGCGTCACCAACCGGACGCGGACGGTCGTCTTCTCGGCGGTGCTCGGCTTCCTCGTCGGCGTCATCGTCACCTTCGTCTGGCGCGGCAGCCCGGCGGGACGTGCGGGGCGCGAGTAGAGGCACCGCCGCCGCCCTCGTCCTCGCGCTCGGCCTGCTGGTGGCCGGCTGTGGAGGCGGCGGGGACGGCGGCGACACGACACGGCCCGAGACGGCGCCGGCCGGCACCGTCGCAGGTGACCGTCGTCGACGGCGACACGCTCGCGCCGGTCGCGGGCGCCAGCGTCGTCGGCACGCGCTCGGGCCAGGTCGTGGCGACGGCGACGTCGGGCGCGGACGGGCGCGTCGAGGTGCCCCTCGGCACCCGCTTCGTCACCGCCCGGGCGGCCGGCTTCTCGGACGGCGCGGCGGGCATCGGCGGTGCGGGCCCGGTGCAGGTGGAGGTCTACGACCCCGACCTCCAGAGCCCCGAGTACGGCGGAGGCCCGACGCGCGACCGCTACGTGCCGGGCGTGGTGGCGCCGCTGCCGGGGGGATCGCCCGCGTGGAGCTTCGAGAGCCGCACGCCTGATCGAGTTCCCGCCCGCGGTCAACGACGGCCTGCTGGTGTTCGGCGTCAACTCCGGCCGCGTCTACGGCCTCGATGCGCGGACCGGCAAGGTGGAGTGGGCGCGCCGTCAGAAGGGCGAGATCGCCTCCAGTCCGGCGATCGCGCGCCGACAAGGTCTTCGTGAGCTCCATGGACGGGATGCTCTCGGCCTACGGCCGCGGGGGCACCCCGCGCTGGTCGTTCTCCACCCAGGGCAGCCCGGTCGAGAGCTCGCCGCTGGTCGTCGACGGGCGGGTCTACGTCGGCGCCTGGAACGGGACGCTCTACGCCGTGGACGCCGACACCGGCAAGGCCGACTGGACCTTCCAGGCGGCGGCCGACATCAAGGGCAGCGCCGGCGCTGGCCGGCAACCGGATCGTGGTCGGCGGACTACGCGGGCAACGTGTACGCCCTCGACCCCGCCACCGGCGCCGAGCGCTGGCGCTTCACGCGGCGGGCAGCGCTTCTACGGCGGTCCGGCCGTGAGCGGCGGCACGCTCGTGATCGGCGACGTCGGCGGCGCGGTGATCGCCCTCGACGCCCGCACCGGGCGGCAGCTCTGGCGCCACGCCACCTCCGGCTACGTCTACTCGACGCCGGCGATCGCCAAGGGCACGGTCTTCGTCGGCTCCTACAGCGGCACGCTTCGAGGCGCTCGACCTCGACGACGGGTCCGTGAAGTGGTCCTTCGACGCCGGGCGAGCGGATCTCGGGATCCGCCACCGTCGTGGGGGACGTGGTCTACACCGCGGTCCTCGCGCAGCCGGGGACGCCGCGCCAAGACCTTCGGGCTCGACACGGCCTCCGGCAAGGTGCTCTTCACCGGGGACGACGGGCGCTACTCGCCGGCGGTCGGCGCCGGCGTGACCCTCTACCTGGTGGGGACCCGCGTCATCGATGCCTATCGCGACCCGACGCCGTAGGGCCGCCCTCTGGGTCGGCGCGGTCGCCCTGGTGCTGCTGCTGGGCGCCGGGGTGCTGGGGTACGGGTTCACGCGGGGCTGGTTCGACCCGGGGAGCGTGGAGGGGACGTCCGAGGGCTTCGAGCCGACCGACGTCCCCGCGGCGGGCGCCACCTCGAGCTCGTGGCCGGAGTACGGCTTCGACGCCCGCCGGACGCGGGCGAACCCGGACCTCGCGCTGGCGCCCCCCTTCGACGCGAAGTGGACCTTCGACGCCGGCTCGCTGGTCGAGTTCCCCCCGGTCATCGCCGACGACCGCGCCGTGGTGGGGACCAACGCCGGCCTCGCCATCGCCCTCGACGTCCGGACCGGGCGCGAGCTGTGGCGGGTGGCCCTGCGCGGCCGGGTGGCCTCGTCGCCGGCCCTCTCGGGCCGGCTCGCCCTCTTCACCACCATCCGCGGCGACATCATCGCCCTGCGCGCCGCGACCGGCGAGCAGGTGTGGCGCCGCCGGGTGGGCGGCGCCCGTCGAGTCGTCGCCGCTCGTCGTGGAGGACACGGCCTACATCGGCACCCTCGGCGGACGCGTGATGCGCCTGGACGCGCGCACCGGCGGCGTGCTCTGGAGCGTGCCGGCGGGCGGCCAGGTCAAGGCCAGCCTCGCCCTCGCCGGGCCCAACGTGGTCGTGGGCGACTACTCGGGCGTGGTCTCGTCGTTCCGGCGCTCCGACGGGAAGGCCGTCTGGACGCGCGAGAGCCCCGGAGGGCGCGCTGCGCGGGGCGGGGCGCTTCTACGGCGGGCCGGCGGTGGCCTACGGCCGGGTCTTCATCGGCAACATCAACGGGCGCGTGCTGGGCCTCGACCGCGACACCGGCGAGGTCGCGTGGGTGCGGGCGCTCGACGACTACGTCTACTCGAGCCCGGCCGTCGCCGACCGGCTGGTCTACGTGGGGAGCTACGACCATCACCTCTACGCGCTCGACGCGGTGACCGGCGAGGTGCGCTGGCGCTTCGACGCCGGGGAGCGCATCTCGGGCTCGGCGTCGGTGGTGGGGAAGGTGGTGTACGTCTCGACCCTGGCGAAGGACCCCTCGAAGGGCCGCACCTTCGGCCTGGACGCCCTCACCGGTGAGCGCCTGCTGACCTTCCCCGACGGGCGCTACAGCCCGGCGGTCGGCGTGGACGGGATCCTCGTGATGACCGGGGTGCGGACCCTCTATGGCCTGACGCCGCGATGACCGTCACGCGCCTCGCGCGCGCCGCGGCGATCGTCGCCATCTTCGGCCTCGTCTCGCGGCTGCTGGGCTTCGCGCGCGAGATCGTCCTCGCCGCGTCCTTCGGCACCACCGGAGCGACCGACGCGTTCGTCAACTCGCTGCTGATCGTCAACTCGATCGCGGCGATCCTGCTCTACACCCTCGTGACGCTGATCATCCCGGTGTTCCAGCGCGAGCGGGCCGACCGCGGCACCGAGAGCGCGTGGCGCCTCGTGAGCGCCCTCGCGGTCTGGACGGGGCTCTTCCTGGTCGTCCTCTCCACGATCGTCGCGATCTGGCCGGAGGCCTTCGCCGCCCTCTTCCAGCTCGACCCGTCGCGCGAGGCCCAGACGGCCGAGCTGATCCGGATCATGGCCCCGGCCCTGGCCCTGCAGGGCTTCTCGGCCATCTTCACCGCGATGCTCCAGATCCACGGGCGCTTCGCCGGGCCCGCGGCCGTGGGCGTGGCGTTCAACCTCGGGATCATCGTCGGCGTCATCATCGGGCGCGGGTCGATCGGCATCGAGGCGGCCGGCTGGGGCGTCGTCGTCGGCGCGACCCTGCAGGTGCTCCTCCAGCTGCCCCAGTTCTGGCGGCTGCTCCGCGAGGCGGGCGCCCGCCCCGCCCTGACCCACCCCGGCCTCGGTGCGGTGGGGCTGCTCGCCGCTGCCGGTCGTCGGCGCGTCGATCCTCCAGCAGATCAACAGCTTCACCGACAAGCTCTTCGCGTCGAGCCTGGAGGCGGGGCGGGTCTCGGCCCTCAGCTTCGCCAACGCCCTCGGCCAGGCCCCCCGGGTGGCGCTCCTGCTGCCGCTGCTGACGCCGCTCTTCCCGCTGATCGCCCGGCTGATCTCCGAGGGTCGCGAGCGGGAGGCCCTGCGGCGCCTTCCGGCGCGTGGCCGGGCTGCTCGCCCTGGTCTCGATCCCGATGATGGTCTTCCTGGCCATCTACGCGCAGGAGACGGCCCAGCTCGCCTTCGGGCGCGGCAAGTGCGGCCCGGGGTGCGTGGACCAGATCAGCGCGCCGCTCGCCTTCTACGCCCTCTGCCTGTGGCCGGCGTTCACCGGGGCGCTGCTCAACCGCACCCTGTCGGCCGCCAACAAGCAGCGCGACATCCTCTGGACCACCATCATCACGGTGGTCCTGACGATCGGCTTCGACCTCATCCTGCTGGGCCCGATGGAGCAGTCGGGGCTCGCCCTGGCCTCGACCATCGGCGTCTACACGAACGCGATCACGATGCTCTACTGCCTGCGCCGGCACTTCCCGTCGCTGTCGCTCACCGCGCTGGGGCGGCGCGACGTGCGGATGCTGATCGCGGGGGCCGCCGCCGGCGGTGACGGCCCTGGCGCTCAACATCGTTCTGCCAACGGACGATCTGACCTCCGTCGAGATGATCATCCCCCTGTCCATCAAGGTCGCGATCAGCGGCGCGGTCTACGTTCTCGTGGCCCGCGTCCTCGCCGGCGAGGAGCTCGCGGAGGGCCGCCGCGCCCTGCGGGCCCTTGTGGCGCGCGACAAACCCGCTCGCTAAGGTGGCGCGAATGCCGACCTCTGTCGTGACCGGCGGTGCCGGCTTCCTCGGATCGCACCTGTGCGACCGCCTCCTCGCCGAGGGGCACAGGGTGATCTGCGTGGACAACCTGGACACGGGGACCCTCGAGAACATCGAGCACATCCGCGACGGGCGCTTCCACTTCCTCCAGCACGACCTGATCGACCACGTCGAGATCTCGGATCAGGTGGACTACGTCTTCCACCTGGCGTCGCCGGCGAGCCCGATCGACTACCTGCGCCTTCCGCTGCACACCCTGAAGGTGGGCTCCTACGGCACCCACAACGCCCTCGGCCTGGCCAAGCGCCACCGGGCGCGCTTCCTGCTCGCCTCGACCAGCGAGGTCTACGGCGACCCGCAGGAGCACCCGCAGAGCGAGGAGTACTGGGGGCACGTCAACCCGATCGGCCCGCGCGGCGTCTACGACGAGGCCAAGCGCTACGCCGAGGCCCTGACGATGGCCTACCACCGCCAGCAGGGCGTCGAACACGCACATCGTGCGCATCTTCAACACCTACGGCCCGCGCATGCGGCCCCACGACGGCCGCGCGATCCCCACCTTCGTCCGCCAGGCCCTGAACGACGTCCCGATCACGGTGTTCGGCGAGGGCCAGCAGACGCGCTCGTTCTGCTTCGTCTCGGACCTGATCGAGGGCTTCCTGCGGCTGATCAACAGCGACCGCCACGAGCCGGTCAACATCGGCAACCCGGGCGAGTTCACGATCCTCGAGCTGGCCGAGACGATCATCCGCCTCACCGGCAGCCGCTCGACGATCGTCTACGACGCCCTCCCGCAGGACGACCCCACCCAGCGCCGCCCGGACATCACGCTGGCGCGCACGCTGCTGGGCTGGTCGCCCACCATCGAGCTCGAGGAAGGCCTGAGGCTGACGCTCGCCGCCATGGGGCACGAGGTCGCCGTCGCCGGCTGAGACCCTCGCCGTCGCGGCGCGCGGGTTGGTCAAGCGGTACGGCGCCTTCACGGCGGTCGACGGGATCGATCTGGCGATCGCGCCCGGGGAGTGCTTCGGCTTCCTCGGCCCGAACGGCGCCGGGAAGACGACGACGATGCGGATGCTGTCCTGCCTGGCGCCCCGCGACTCCGGCGACCTGCGGGTGCTGGGCATCGACCCGCGCGACGACCCGCGCGCGCTCAAGCGGCGGCTGGGGGTGGTGGCCCAGGAGACCACCCTGGACCTCGAGCTCACCGTGCGCGAGAACCTGCTGGTCTACGCCCGCTACTTCGACATCCCGCGGGCCGAGGCGCGCGCCCGGGCGGTCGACCTGCTGACCCTGCTCGCGCTCGACGACCGGGCGGACGACGCGGTGGACGAGCTCTCGGGCGGGATGCGGCGGCGCCTGCAGATCGCGCGCGCCCTGATCAACCGGCCTCAGCTGGTCCTGCTGGACGAGCCGACGACCGGCCTCGACCCCCAGGCCCGCCACGCCGTCTGGGAGCGCCTGCGGCTACTGCGCAGCGAGGGGGCGACCCTGGCCATCACGACGCACTACATGGACGAGGCCGCCCAGCTCTGCGACCGCCTGGTGATCATGGACCAGGGGCGCATCGTGCGCGCCGGCCGCGCCCGCCGAGCTGGTGGAGGCCGAGGTGGGGCGCGAGGTGCTGGAGCTGCGGGTGGCGCCGGCCGACATCCCCGCCCTGATCGCGGAGATCGGGGACGGGGCGCGTGCCCACGAGGTCGACGGCGACCTGGTGCTGTTCTTCACCGACGACGCGGAGGGCCTGCACGCCCGCGCCCGGGCCGGAGCCGTGCCCACCACGCTCCAGTCCGCCCGTCCCGCGGGGCTGGAGGACGTCTTCCTGCGCCTCACGGGCCGCCGCCTGCGCGACTGAGCGGCGCTCAGGCCGGCGCGGAGGGGCTCTCGTCGTCGTCGGTGACCCACGCGGTGCGGGTCCACAGCGCCGGGCGGCCGAAGCGCTGGGCCAGGATGATCCCGAGCCCGTAGAGCAGGATCTGCGGCACCATCAGCAGCAGCATGCTGAAGGGGTCGCCGCCGGGCAGCACGGCCGCGAGCGCCGCGATCACGACCAGCGCCACCCGCCACTGCTTGATGTAGAGGCTCGCGCTCGCCACGCCGAGCCGCGCGAACGCGAGCATGGCGATCGGCACCTCGAACATCAGGCCACCGGCCAGCATCAGGCTGGTCACGAAGCCGAAGTACTCCCCCGCCCGGACCTGGGTCAGGAACGTGTCCTCCCCGAAATTCAACAGAAACTGCAATGCCACCGGCAGGACGACGTAGAACGTGAACGCCACCCCGGCGATGAAGAGCGCCGCGATCGAGCCCACGATCGCCAGGATCTTGCGGCGGGACTGGTCCTCGATCGCCGGGATCACGAAGGCGTAGAGCTGGTAGAGCCACACCGGGAGCGAGGCCAGGATCGCCGCCCAGAAGCAGACCTTGAGCGTCACGAAGAAGGGCTCGGTCGGCGACAGGGTGATCAGCCCCGACTCCTGGTAGCGCTCCGGCAGCGGCTTCTCGAGGAACGTGATCAGCTGGTCGTGGAAGAAGTAGGCGACCCCGAACGCGACGACCAGCGTCACCCCCGACACGATCAGCCGGTTGCGCAGCTCGTCGAGGTGGTCCACGACGCTCAGCTCGTCGTCGCGCCCCGCCCGACGAAGCCGTCGGTCCCCCAGAAAGCCCATCAGATGCGCAGACCCGAAGGGCCCGCGTCAGCCGTCAGAGGATCGCGGAGGCTGGTCGCCCGGGACGACGACACCCTCGAGGACGTCGTCGTCCTCGTCGGCGCTGACGGCCGTCACGGTCGCGGTGCTGGACTCGGTGCTGGAGGCGGTCGCGGCCGGAGCGGCGGGCGTCGGCGGCGCGGGCGCCGGACGCGGCTCGTCGTCGACGATGGCCGTCTTGAACTCGCGGATGCCCCGGCCGATGGACTTGCCCATCTCGGGGAGGCGCTTGGGCCCGAAGACGAGAAGGGCGATCACCAGGACGATCAGGATCTGAATCGGAGAGATGTCGAACATGCGGCTTCCTCGCTCGCGTGGGGACTCATGGTAGCCCGGAGGCGGGGGCGCGGCCACCTCACGGTCCGGCCGGCCCCGCGCGCTTGGTACGGTGCGCGCTGATGTCCGACCCCGCCGCCGATGCCGTCGTCCGCCAGATGCGTGACGCAATCATCGACACGGATCTCAAGCTTCTACAGACGATCAACGCGCGGATCGAGCTGGTGAAGCGCCTGCGGACCTACAAGCGCTCCCAGGGCATGAGCTTCGTGGACCCGGCGCGCGAGGAGTGGCTGCACACGTACCTGCAGGGCGCCAACCGCGGTCCCCTCAGCCCGGAGGGCCTGCGCGAGATCTACGGCCACCTGCTCGATCTGACCAAGAGCGAGACCCGCGAGGACGACCCCGCGGCCTGAGGCGCTCAGCCGTCGGGCAGGAAGTCCTCGGGGCTCACCTGGTCGAGGAACTCCTTGAACTTCTCGACGACCTCGTCGGTGTCCTCGACCTCGTGCTCGAACTCGATGCCGCTCTCCTCGATGACCTTGTCGGCGGCGAAGATCGGGGCGTTGCTGCGGACCGCCAGGGCCAGCGCGTCGCTGGGGCGGGAGTCGATCTCGATCTCCGCGGCCGCCGCGCGGAGCGTGATCAGGGCGTAGAAGGTGTTCTCGCGCAACTCCGTGACCGTGATCTTGGCGATCTCGGCGCTGAGCTCCGCGACCACGTCGGTGAGGAGGTCGTGCGTCATCGGCCGCGGGGTCTCGGCGCCCTGGAGCTTCATCAGGATGGCCGCCGCCTCGGCGTGGCCGATCCAGATCGGCAGGAACTTGTTCCCCGACACCGTCTTCAACAGGACGATCGGCTGCTTGCCGACCATGTCGAAGCTGACTCCGTAGATCACCATCTCCTGCATGGCGCGCCCTGCTTTCGTGAGACCGGCGGACGACGCGGAGCGGTCATTATAGGCGGGTCCCCGTTCCCGGCCCCCGGCCCGCGGCGACGGTCCTTGGCCATCCCCCGGCGGGGTTGATACCCTGCCGCGACCCGCTTGGGCGGGGGCGATTAGCTCAGGCGGTTAGAGCGCATCTCTGATAAGGATGAGGTCCCTGGTTCGAGTCCAGGATCGCCCATTTCCCCGCCGGTCGGCCCGGCCGCGCGGAACGTGAACGTCGGGACGCCCGTGGCGCTTGGACGTGAACAGGTCGGCCCGGACGGCCAGCGGCGGATCAGCTGCCTGGTGGCCGACGACCATGCCATCGTCCGCGAGGGCCTGCGGCGCGTGCTCTCGCAGCTGGACGACATGGTCGTGGTCGGCGAGGCGTCGTCCGGCGAGGCCGCGCTGGAGCTCGTGGCCCGGCGGCGGCCCGAGGTCGTGCTCATGGACGCCCGGATGCCGGGCATCGGCGGCGTCGCGGCCGCCCAGGCCATCGCCACGGAGCACCGCGACGTCCGCGTGGTGATGTTCACGGCCCACGCCGAGCAGGACCTGCTCTGGGAGGCCCTCGACGCCGGGGCCCAGGGGTTCGTGCTGAAGGACTCGGACAGCTCCGCGCTGGTGGGCGCGATCCGGCAGGTGGTGGCGGGCGACCCCTACGTCGACCCGCGGCTCGCCCCCGACTTCCTGCGGCAGCTGGCGCGGCCGCGCTCGGGCGGCATCCTGAGCGCCCGCGAGCGCGAGATCCTGCAGATGCTCGCCGACGGGCACTCCAACCGCGAGGTGTCCGAGCAGCTGGTCGTGAGCGTGGAGACGGTGAAGACCCACGTGAAGCACATCCTCGCCAAGCTCGAGGCGGAGCACCGGACCCAGGCGGTGGCCATCGGCATCCGCCAGGCCCTCATCCGCTGAGTCGCCCGGGGTCATGAGCGCCCGGCGCACCGACGCGCGGGCCGTGGTGCTCGCGATCCTGGACCAGGTGGGCTCCGGCCCCGACCCGGGGGCGCGCATCGACTCGGCCCTCGAGGTGGCCCTCGACCGCCTGACCGGGGCCCTGGGCGCACGCGTGGGGGCGGTGTACATCGACGACCGCGGCTCGCGGGGCCTGGTGCTGCGCTGCCGCAGGCCCGAGGCGACCGCCGAGGAGGAGCCCCTGGCGACCGCGATCAGCCGGCGCCGTGCCCCCGGCCTGGCCGCCGCGCTGCGCGCCGGACGCGACGTGGACGACCAGAGCCCCGCCGCCCCGGAGCTCGCGCTGATCGGCCTCGGCGGCGGCCTCGTCGTCCCCTCTCGGATCGGCGACGCCACCGTCGGGGCCCTCGGCGTCGCCTTCCCGGAGGGCTGGCAGCCGAGCGGCGAGGATCGCGCGGCGGTGCGGGCGGTGGCCCAGGTCCTCGCCCTCTGGGTGCACAACAGCCAGCTGATCGCCGGCCTGCGCGACCGGGTGCGCGAGCTCGATCGCCAGGCCCTCCAGCTCTCCGCGCTCACCCGCATCTCGCGCCGTGTGGCGGCCACGCTCGACGAGGGCGAGGCCCACCGCGTGATCGTCGCCGAGGCGCGGGCCCTGGTGCGGGCCGACGCGGCGACCCTCGTCGTGCCCGACGGGGCCGGTGGCCTGACGGTGGCCGCGCGCGACGGCGCCGAGGCCGACGACGACGCGCTCGGGCTCGATCCGACGGCGCTCGGGGGTGCGGGCGGTGCGATGCGCGAGGGCCGGCGCGCCCTGGTGGCGCTGCCGGCCTCGGACGGCGGGGCCGCGGGGGGCGACGGGGTGATCGTGGTGCGGCGCACGCGCGGGCCCGGCTTCGACGAGGACGACCTGGAACGCCTGCGCGGACTCGCCGACCAGGCCTCGGTGGCCCTCGCGAACGCGCGCCTGCTCTCGGATCTGCGTCGCGAGCAGGAGACGCGGCGGACCCTCGCCGCGGCCATCGTCCTCGCCCAGGAGCACGAGCGCCGGCGGGTGGCTGAGGGCCTCCACGACGGGCCGGTGCAGGAGCTGGTGGGCGTCGGCCTGATGCTGGACGCGCTCTCGTCGCAGCTCGAGGGCGACGCGCCCGAGGCCGCCGTCGACGTCGACCGCGCGGCGGCGGCCGCGCGGGAGGCCGTCCGCGGCCTGCGCCGGGCGATCGCCGACCTCCACCCCATGTCGCTCGAGGAGCTCGGTTTCGCCGCGGCCACGCGCTCGCTGGTCGAGCGCCTCGAATGGCGCGGTGTGCAGGTGGATCTCGACGTCGCAGCGGCCGACACGCTCTCCGAGACACACCGGACCGTCGCCTTCCGGATCGTTCAGGAGGCCGTCGCCAACATCCTCAACCACGCCGATCCGACCCGGGTGTCGATCACCGCCCACCCGCGCGGCGGCGACGTGGTGGTCGAGGTGCGCGACGACGGCCGCGGCTTCGACCCGGGGCTGCCGCGGCCCGGCGTGGCGGAGGGCCACCTGGGGATCGCGGCCATCGAGGAGCGCGCCGCCCTCGCCGGGGGCGCGCTGACGATCGAGTCCGCGGAGGGGCGCGGCACGACCCTCCGGCTGGTGCTGCCCGCCGAGGCCTGAGCCGGACGGCTCAGCCCGAGAGGCGCGCCAGAGCGTCGAGGAGCGCGTCCTCGTCGGCGAAGCGGAGCTCGACGGTCACCTGCCCGCGCGGGCCGGTGCGGACGCGCACCGGGGCGTTGAAGGCCACGCCGAAGGCCTCCAGGGCGGCGTCGCCCAGGGGGGTGGGCTCGGCGGGCGGGCGCCGGTCGGCCTGCGCCGCGCCGCTCTCGCGCCGGGCGAGCTCCTCGGTGGCCCGGACGGACAGGCCCTCGGCGATCACCCGCTCGGCGACCCGCGTGCGACGGGCCGGACCGTCGGCCATCAGGATGGCGCGCCCGTGGCCCTCGGTCAGCGCTCCCGCGGCGATCGCCTCCTGGACCCCCTCGGGCAGCTCGAGCAGCCGCACGAGGTTGGAGATCGCCGGGCGGCTGCGCCCCAGGCGGTTCGCGAGCTCGCCGTGGCTCTGTCCGAAGTCCTCGATCAGGCACGCGCAGGCCTGGGCGACGTCGATGGGGCTCAGGTCCTCGCGAACGACGTTCTCGACCAGCGCGAGCTCCAGCCGCTCGCGGGCGTCGACCGCGCGGACGATGGCGGGGACGCGCTCGAGCCCGGCCAGGCGCGCGGCGCGCCAGCGGCGCTCGCCGGCGATCAGCAGGTGACGGCCCTCGGCGTCCGCGGGCGCCACGACGACCGGCTGCAGCACCCCGGCGGCCCGCAGCGACGCCGCCAGCGCCTCGAGGGCGGCCGGCTCGATGGCGGCGCGGGGCTGGTCCGGGTTCGGGGCGATCGCGTCGAGGGGCAGCTCCACGAGCGCCGCGCTCTGCGACGCGGCGGCGACCGCGTCGGCGTCGCCGAGGAGGGCGGCCAGGCCGCGGCCGAGGCCGCGGCGGTCGCGCGAGGGGGCGTCAGCCACGGGCGGCGACCTCCTTGGCGGCTTCGAAGTAGGCGTCGGCGCCGGCGCAGTGGGGGTCGTAGCGGATGGCGGGCTCCCCGTAGGAGGGCGCCTCGGCCAGCCGGACGTTGCGCGGCACGACGGTGCGGAAGGCGAGCTGCGGGAAGTGGCGCCGCACCTCGCCGATCACGTCCCCGCTCACGCGGGTGCGCGAGTCGTGCATGGTCATGAGCATCCCGGTGACGCGCAGGCCCGGATTGAGGCGCGACTGCACGGCGGCCACGGTCTCCATCAGGCGCGACAGCCCCTCGAGGGCGTAGTACTCGCACTGCACCGGCACGATCAGGCGGTCCGCGGCGGTGAGCGCGTTGACCGTCAGCAGGTCGAGGGACGGCGGGCAGTCGAGGAAGACGTAGTCGTAGGTCTCCCGCGCCGGGGCGAGGGCCCGCGCGAGCAGCCGCTCCCGTCCCTCGCGGCCCGGCAGCTCGACGGCCGCTCCGGCCAGGTCCGAGGACGAGGGCACCAGGTCGAGGTTCGGGACGCTGGTCGAGACGACGACGTCCGCGACCGGCACGCCGTCCAGCAGCACCTCGGCCGTCGTCGGGCGGTCGCGCCCCGAGACGCCGAGCCCGCCGGAGGCGTTGGCCTGGGGGTCCACGTCGACCAGGAGCACGCGCGAGCCCGCCTCGGCCAGGCAGGCCGCCAGGTTCACGGCGGTGGTGGTCTTGCCCACGCCGCCCTTCTGATTGGCAACGGCGTAGATCACGCGCGGACACCCCCGAGAGGCCGTTTCGCGGCGCGACCGGGGCGGCGCGGGAAGCGCGCCGGGGTCGCCGCCACCTTCGTGAAGACCTGCAGCCGGCGGCGGGCGCCGGGGAAGGGCGTCGCGGCGACCGGCGGCTGCGCGCGGAGGCCCAGCTCGTCGGCCGCGCGGAGGCCGGCGGCCTCGAGCTCGGGATCGACGTCATCGCCGCGCCACGCGACCACGGCGCCGCCGAGCGCCACCAGGGGCGCGGCGAGCTCCAGGGCCACGGGAAGCGGTCCGAGCGCCCTCATGGTGGCCAGCGGATAGCTCTCCCGCTCGACGGCCGCCAGGTGCTCGGAGCGATCGGACACGACCCGCACATTAGGGATCGCGGCGGACGCGCGACGGAGCCAATCGGCCTTGCGCCGCTCGCTCTCGACGAGCGTCACGGCCATGTCCGGACGGGCGATCGCCAGCGCCAGCCCCGGAAAGCCGGCCCCGCTGCCGATGTCGACGCACGCGGCCGCCGAGGCCACCTCCGGGAGGGCGAGGCCCGCGAGCGAATCCGCCAGGTGGCGGTCGATCCCCTCCTCGAGGCCGGTGATGGCCGTGAGGTTCTGGGGCTCCTCCGCGATCCGGCCGAGGAGATCGACCAGCGCGGCGGCGGCCCGGGGACCAGGGGCACGCCCATCTCGGCGGCTCGCTCCATCAGGCGGGCGGTGGGGCCTCCGGTTTCACGTGAAACCGGAGGCGTCCCGGTCACTCCGCGGGCTCGACGATGATCCGCCGGCGAGGTTCCTCGCCCTCGCTGCGGGTCACCACCTCGGACCGGTCCTTCAGCGCCATGTGGACGATGCGACGGTCGTGAGGGGTCATCGCGTCGAGCTCGATCTCCTCGCCGTGCTCGACGGCCTCGCGGGCCGCCTGGTCGGCCAGCTGCTCGAGGGCCGCCGCGCGCCGGGCGCGGTATCCGTCGGCGTCGAGGCTCACCCGGTGGCGGGCGCCGCCCTCCGCGCGGGTGGCGATCTGGCCCAGCAGGTACTGCAGCGCGTCGATCGTCTCGCCGCCGCGCCCGACCAGGGCCGAGGTGCCCTCGCCCTCCACGGTCACGTCGAGGTCGTTCTCACCCTCGCCCGCGGCCACCAGTACGCGAGCCGTGAGGCCCATCCCCTCCACGACGGCCTCGAGGGTCTGCGCGACCGCCGCGGCCCCCGGACCCGCCGCCGTCACCTCGCTCACCGCCACGACTCACCTCCGGTCAACGCTTCTTCTTCTTCGAGCGGGAGCTGCCGGCGGGGCGCGAGCCCTTCGCGACGCCCTTCGGGCGCGGCTGGCGACGCTGCGCCCCGGATCCGTTGCTGCCCTTGCGGGCCGGCTTCGCCGCGGCCGGCTCCGGCGCGGCCTCCGCCTCGGGAGCCTCCGTGGCCTCGGTGGCCTCCTCGGGCTCGGGCTCGGGTGCCGCCTCGGCCTCGGGCGCCTCCATGCGGCGCGGGGGCCTCGGTGGGGGCCTCGGCCACCACGGCCTCGGCCTCCGCGGCCCCGCCGCCGACGCTTGCGCGGCGTGCCGCGCGTCGGCGCGGCCTCGACGGCCACGTCCTCGCCGTCCTCGTCCTCGCCCTGGGGCGCGGTGCGCGAGCCCTTCTTGGGCTGGTTGGTGGCGTTGAACCTCGCGACCTCCTCGGGATCGGCGAGGTGCAGGCCGATCCGATGTCGCATCACCAGCTGCTGGCCGGCGGTCCAGAGGTTGGTGGTCATCCAGTAGAGGACGAGGCCGGCGGGAACCGGGAACTGCCAGACGAAGAAGACGACCCCGATCGGCAGCAGCCGCATCAGGCGGCGCTGGTTGTCGGGCATGTTCGGCGTGAAGGAGAGCTCGGTCGACAGCAGCTGGGAGAGCGCGTAGATCAGGAGCAGGATGTAGATGCCCCACCCGATCGAGGTGAAGTTGACGCGCACGTCGTTCACGAGCCACATGAACGACAGCGATCCGCCGTCCACCGTGGCGTCCTTCGCGAAGTTCTTCAGGACGTAGTAGAGCGCGATGAAGATCGGGATCTGCGCGACGAGGGGCAGGCAGGACGCGAACGGGTTGATCTCGTTCTGCTTGTAGAACGCCATCGTCTCCTCTTGGAGTTTCTGGCGATTCCCCTTGTACTTGCGCTGCAGCTCCTTCAGCTGCGGCGCGACCATCTGCATGCTGCGCATCGACTGGTACTGCTTGATCACCAGCGGCAGCATCGCCGTGCGGACGATCACCGTCAGGACGACGATCGACCACCCGTAGGTGAGGTTGGCGTTCTCGTGAAGGAAGTCGAGGAGCGCGCGAAGCGGGTCCTCGAGGAGCGCGAGCGGGTTCACGAGCGGAACACCCGCTGGTCACGGGGGTAGTCGACGCCGCCGTGGCTCCACGGGTTGCAGCGCAGCAGGCGCCAGGTGGCGAGCACCATCCCCTTGGCCGCGCCGAACTCGTTGATGGCCTCCACCGCGTAGGCGGAACAGGTGGGGTGGTACTTGCAGCGACGCGGGATCAGCGGCGAGACGACCCGCTGGTAGGCGCGGATCGGCGCGATCAGGACGGCCCTCACGGCGCGGCCTCCGCCGGCGGGCGGGTGGCCCGCTCGGCCAGCTCGGCCAGGCGCGCGCCGAGCGCCTCGGAGCCCTTGTCCTCGAGGTACTCCGCCGCCCCCGGCCGCGCGATGACGACGACGTCCAGCCCACCGGGCAGGCCCGCGGCGATGCTCGCGAACTGCTCGCGCAGGACCCGCTTCACCCGGTTGCGCTCCACCGAGCCGCCGACCTTCCGCGACACGGACAGGCCGAGGCGCGGCGGGGACCCGGCCGGGCGCCCCTCCCGCGTGAACGCATAGACCACCAGGTGGCGATTCGCCGCCGAGCGCCCGCGCTGATAGACCGCGTCGAAGTCGCCCGAGCGGGTGATCCGCGCGCGGCGCCGCGGTGCGGTGCCGGCGTCGGTCACTCCTCAGGCCGACAGCCGGGCACGGCCCTTCGACCGACGGCGCTTGAGCACCGCCCGGCCCGCTCGGGTGCTCATGCGCACCCGAAAGCCATGCGTCTTCTTACGCTTGCGCCTATTGGGCTGGTAGGTCCGCTTCACGCGCGCCGCACTCCTCGTCCGCGTCGATGCCGAAGCATCCGAAATCCGGGCGGGTCTCACCCACCGCGGGGTGGCGGAGCATAGCAAAGGGCGGTCCCGCGGCAGAGGGCGCCGGGGACCGCCCGGGGACACCCGCGGGCGGAGGCCGATCCGAGGGCCCACGGGGTTCTCCACAGATGTGGACACACCTGGGGATAGATCGTGAGATCCCTGTTCCCATCGGGGAACACGACCGCACGGTGCGGAGGCCACCGACGGGCGCGTCACCGGATTTCGCCGCTCAGTCGTGGGTTTGTTCTCCACAGGTGGCGTGGGGCCCTTTCGGACCACGGGGGGTCGGGGTTAGAGTGCCCGCCCCTCGACCGGAAGCGCATGTCCTCCAACCTCGCCCTCCCCACCCCGATCACCTCCGCCCGCGGAGGCGTCGGTGAACTCCCCGCCGCCCGCGTCGCCGTCTACTCGGCCCCCGGGGAGCCGCCGCAGGTGGACGAGCTCACGGACGCCGACGCGGTCGCCCTCATCGAGGAGCTCTGCGACGCCGTCTGCGAGCGCTCGGCCCTTCCCGGCCCCGCCATCCGCGAGGTGGTGGAGAACCTGGTGCACGCCGGCTTCCGCGACGCGGTCATCAGCGTGCTGGACGGCGGCCACACGGTGCGCGTGAGCGACCACGGCCCCGGGATCGCGGATCCCGAGCGGGCCCTCATGCCCGGCGTGACGTCGGCCGGCCCCGAGGTCCGCGCCATCGTGCGCGGCGTGGGCGGGGGCCTCCCTCTGGCCCAGGAGATGATGGCGGCGTCCGGTGGCAGGCTCGAGATCGCCGGCAATCTCGGCGGCGGCGCCAGCGTGACCCTCACCACCCCGGGCCCGCAGGGCGCGCCCGCGCCCCAGGTCTGCTCGGAGACCGCCCGCACGATCCTCGCGCTCCTGCTCGAGGTGGGCAGCGCGACCCCGCACGCGCTGGCCGAGGAGCTCGGGCGCTCGCGCTCCGAGTGCGGCCGCGAGCTGATCACCCTCCAGCACCGCGGGCTCGTGGCCCGGGAGCCCTCGGGCGCCCGCCGGCTCACCGAGGCCGGCACCTCTCTCGTCGCGACCCTGTTCTAAGGCCCCACCGCACGTCCGCCCCGCCCTCTCGACCCACCCGATGGAGCCTCGGCACATGCCACCAGTCACCGCCCCGCCCACTGAGCGCGACGCCGTCTGGTCGGAGGTACGCGAGCGCCTGCGCGGGACCCTGAACACGCAGACGTACAAGTTCGCCTTCGCCAGCGCGACGCCGGTCACCCTGGACGACGACCGCATCGTCCTGGCCGTGGACAGCGTGCTGCTGCGCTCGTGGATCCGCCAGCGCTACCTCCCCCTCATCCGCGACGCGCTGTTCGAGGTGCGCGGGACCGACCTCGAGGTCGAGATCGTGGTGGCGGAGGGCGCGCAGGGCGAGGAGGATCCCGAGGCGCTGGGGGACGGCGTGACCGCCGCCGGGCGGCGGCGCCCATGACGGCGCTGCCCGCGCGCCGCGCCATCGGCCTCCAGCCGCGCTTCACCTTCGAGGCCTTCGTGACCGGCCCGTCGAACCGCTTCGCCCAGGCGGCCGCGCTCGCCGTGGCCGAGGCGCCGGCCCGCGCCTACAACCCCTTCTTCATCTACGGCGGGGTCGGGCTCGGCAAGACCCACCTCCTGCACGCGATCGGGCACTTCGTCGCGGCCAACCACCCCGAGCTCTCGCTCACCTACGTCTCGGTCGAGACGTTCACCAACGAGTTCATCAACGCCCTGCGCGACGGTGGCATCCGCTCGTTCAAGGACCGCTACCGCAGCACGGACATCCTCCTGATCGACGACATCCAGTCCCTGCAGGGCCGCGAGCAGACGCAGGAGGAGTTCTTCCACACGTTCAACGCCCTGCACGACAGCGGCAAGCAGATCGTCATCTCGTCCGACCGCCCGCCGAAGGCGATCGCGACCCTGGAGGACCGCCTGCGGAGCCGCTTCGAGATGGGCCTCATCACCGACGTCCAGCCGCCCGACGTCGAGACCCGCATCGCCATCCTCCAGAAGCGCGTGCGGGCCGACCACTACGAGATCCACGACCCCGAGGTGCTCTCGTTCATCGCCGGGCGCGTCTCGACCAACGTCCGCGCCCTCGAGGGGGCCCTGACCCGGGTGGTCGCCCACGGCTCGATCTCGGGACGGCGGATCACGGTCGAGCTGGCCCACGAGGTGCTCGAGGACCTCTTCCCCGCCGGCGAGGGCGTGCTCAGCATCGAGGTCATCCAGGGCGAGGTCTGCCGCTACTACGGCGTCACGCTCGGCGAGATGATCGGCGACAAGCGGACGCGGCGCATCGTGCGCCCGCGCCAGGTGGCGATGTACCTCACCCGCGAGCTCACCGACGCCTCCCTGCCCGCGATCGGGCGCTCCTTCGGGGGCCGCGACCACACCACCGTGATGTACGCGGTCCAGAAGGTGGCGAGCCACATGGGCGAGGGCGACATGCTCACCGACGTCGAGGCCCTGACCAGCCGTCTGACCGGCCGGCGCTCGTCCTCGTGACGGTGGAGAGAGCGGTGGGCGGGGCGTCCCGTCACTCCACCGACTCCCCCGACGGGCGTCACGGGGCGGCGCGCCCTGTGGACGACCTGGGGAGACAGACGGGTCCGATGCGCATTCGCCCCACCGGTGGTTCGACAGGGTGACAGGGCCTGTTTGCAGCGCTTTCGTCACCCGTCCCCCGTTCCCACACGCCCTACGGTTGTGACGTCCCTGAAACCCTTCTTTCTTTTCTCTTCACCATCAGGGCGGCCGGGGTCGTGGACAGGCGTCGCAACCGTCTTCGCCAGTCGCTAGGGTCGCCCGGTGCGCCTCGTCTCCCCGAAGGAAGAGCTCGCGAGCAAGCTGGCCATGGCCGGACGCGCGGCCTCCGCCAAGAGCACGATCCAGATCCTGTCCCACATCCTCCTGCGGGCCGAGGAGGGGCGGGTCGAGCTCGCGGCGACCGACATGGAGCTCTCGCTGCGGGTCCCGCTGGACGCCACGGTCGAGGAGCCCGGCGCGGTGGTCCTGCCGCGGCTCGCGGCCGACATCGTGCGGACCATGGCCGACGGGCCGATCGCGCTCGAGCACCGGGCCAACGAGGGCGTGGTGGGCGTCTCGGGCGGAGGGTCGTCGTTCGCGCTCAACTGCCTCCAGGCGCACGACTTCCCCGAGTTGCCCGCCGATGAGGGCTCCGGCCTCTCGGTGCCCGCCGACATCCTGGTCGAGGCGATCGACCGGGTGGCGCGCGCCGCCTCCCGCGACGAGACCCGCCCCGTGCTCACCGGCGTCCTGGTGCGGCTCGGCCCCGACGGGATCACGCTCGTCGCCACCGACTCGTACCGTCTGGCCGTCCGCCAGACCGCGCTCGACGCACCGCCGGCCGAGGTGGTCGAGGCGATCGTGCCGGCCCGCGCGCTGACCGAGGTCTCGCGCCTGGTCGGCGTGATGAAGGTCGACGTCGTCGAGGTGATCCTCACCGAGACGCAGGCGCTCTTCCGGATCGGGGACCTGCGGCTCACCAGCCGCGTGATCGACGGGCAGTTCCCGGACCACCGCCAGCTCGTGCCGGACACCTTCGAGCACGACGTCGCGTTCGACCGCGCGCGAGCTGCTGGCGGTGCTCACCCGCATCGGCGTCCTGGCGCAGCGCAACACGCCCGTCCGGCTCGCGTTCGAGCCCGGCACGGTGACGATCTCGGCCACCAGCGACCAGGTCGGCGAGGGGCACGAGTCGCTCCCGGTGGCGTTCTCGGGTGAGGGCCTGGAGATGGGCTTCAACGTCGAGTTCCTGCGCGCCGGGGTGGAGAGCATCGGGGGCGACGAGGTCCGCCTCGGGCTCATCAGCCCGCTGCGACCCGGCCTCCTGCGCGGGGCGGAGGATGACTACCGCTACCTCCTCATGCCGATCCGGCTCAACGCCTAGCCCCAGCCCGACCCCCGGGGTGGAGTGGGTCGCCCGCCGCCTCGAGGTGGCCGACGTGCGCTGCTGGGACCGCGCGGCGCTGGACCTCCCGGAGGGCCTGGTGGTGATCGTCGGCCCGAACGGGGCCGGCAAGACCTCCCTGGTCGAGGCCGTCGTGCTCGGGTGCCTGGGCGTGTCGCCGCGCACCGCGCGCGAGGCCGAGATCGTGCGCCACGGCGCCGACGCGCTGCACGTCACCCTCGACCTGGACGGTCCGCGGGGGGCCGCACCGGCGCGAGATCGGCTTCGCCCCGGGGCGCGGGCGCCGGCTGCGCCTGGACGGGGATCCGGTCCGCTCCCTCTCCGGGTGGCGGGCCCGTGCCGTCCTGGTCTTCCTCCCCGACGAGCTGCGCGCGGTGAAGGGCCCGCCGGCCGCCCGGCGCCGCGCGCTGGACCGGGTGCTCGAGGCGAGCGTCCCCGGCTTCGCCGAGGACCTGGTCGGCTACCAGCAGGCCCTGGCCCAGCGCAACGCGCTCCTGCGGCGGGTCCGCGGCGGGCAGGCCGGCGAGGACACGCTGCCGGCGTGGGAGGCCCCGATGGCCCGCTTCGGGGCCCAGGTGGCCGCGGCGCGCCGGGCCGGCGTCGCGGCCCTGGCGGAGCCCTTCGCGGCCTGGCTGGAGCAGCTGGGGGGCGGCGCCGGCGGCGAGCTGCGCCTCGAGACGTCCCCGGCGGACGATCGCCGGGATCCCCGAGGACGGCCTCGAGGAGTTCATCGCGCGGTCGCTGGCCGACCGCCGCCCGCGCGAGATCCAGGCGGCCCAGACCCTCAGCGGCCCCCACCGGGACGACCTCTGGATCGGCGCCCGCGGCGCGGACCTGCGCAAGGAGGGCAGCCAGGGCGAGCAGCGGACGGCCGCCCTGGCGCTGCTGCTCGCCGCCCGCGACCACCTGCGCGCCCGCTCGGCGCGGCCGATCCTGCTCCTCGACGACGTCCTCAGCGAGCTCGACCCGGCGCGGCGGCGGCTGCTGCTGGAGGCCGTGCGCGACGGCGGCCAGACGCTGGTGACCAGCGCCGACCCGACGGCCGCCGACGCGCTCGGCGGGGCCTTCGACGCGGTCGTGCGCGTGGACTCCGGGCGTCTCGATGCCTAGCCATCCCGCGCCGCCGCCGCCGCCGCCCGGAGCCCGTGGCGGCGTCCGACGTGCTCTCGCGCTTCCGCCGGCGATCCGGCGCCCCCGCGGCCGGCGGCGCGGTGGCGCGCCTGGCGGCGGCGTGGCCGGAGGTGGTGGGCGCCGCGGTCGCCGCGCACAGCGCCCCGATGCGCTGCACCCGCGCGGGCGTGCTGAGCGTCGCCTGCTCGAGCTCGTCCTGGGCCCACGAGCTCTCGGCCCGCCGCGAGGACCTGCTGGAGCGCCTGCGTCGCCGCCTGCCCGGACGCCGGCCTCACCGGGCTGCGCTTCTCCGTCGCCGACCACGCGTTCGGCGGGGCCGGCGAGGCCACGCCCCGCCCGCCGCTGGCGCCCACTCCGACCCGCGCCGACCGGGCCGCGGGCGAGGCGCTCGCGGAGGGCGTGCAGGACGCGCGGGTCCGCGAGCTGGTCGCCCGCGGCCGCGGCGGCGGCCGCGGCGCGCCAAACGCGCCCTGACAATCGGTGAAATACCTGCAAATAGGGCACAAAAAGACGGCTGCCAGCGGACCGCGAGTGCTAAACTCTCAGGACCGTCTTTAGGAGGCAGCAGATCCAGCCCACGCCCGACGTACCGTCGGTCAGCACGAACTACGACGCCGGGGACATCACGGTCCTCGAAGGCCTTGAGGCGGTTCGCCGCCGACCGGGCATGTACATCGGTTCGACCGGACCGAGAGGGTTGCACCACCTCGTCTACGAGCTGGTCGACAACAGCGTCGACGAGGCTCTCGCGGGCTACTGCGACCGGGTGGAGATCACGCTCCACCCGGACGGCTCGTGCACCGTCTCCGACAACGGCCGCGGCATCCCCGTGGCCGCCATGGCCGACCAGGGCGGCAAGAGCGCGCTCGAGGTCGTCATGACCGTGCTCCACGCCGGCGGCAAGTTCGGCGGCGAGGGCTACAAGGTCTCGGGCGGCCTCCACGGCGTCGGCAGCAGCGTGGTCAACGCGCTCTCCGAGTCGCTGCTCGTCGAGGTGCACCGCGACGGCGGCGCCTTCCAGCAGCGCTACGAGATCGGCGATCCCGCTCGGGCCCATCGAGCGCGTGGGCGACGCCTCCGACACCGGCACCACGACCACTTTCCTGCCCGACCCGAACATCTTCGAGGAGCCCGACTTCGACTTCGAGACGCTCGCGCAGCGACTGCGCGAGACGGCCTTCCTCACCCGCGGCCTGCGCGTGCGGCTGGTCGACCGCCGCGGCGAGGGGCGCGAGGTCGAGTTCCACTACGAGGGCGGGATCCGGGACTTCGTGCTGCACCTCAACGAGTCGCGCGACGCCGTCCACCGCGACGTCGTCTACCTCGAGTCCGAGGGCCCGGAGGCCGCGCTCGAGGTCGCTCTCCAGTGGACCGCCGCCTACAACGAGGCCGTCTACACGTTCGCGAACAACATCAACACGCACGAGGGCGGCAGCCACCTCACCGGCTTCCGCACGGCGCTGACGCGCACGCTCAACGACTACGCCCGGGCCAAGGGCCTGCTCAAGGAGAAGGACGAGAACCTGGAGGGCCCGGACACCCGCGAGGGCCTCACCGCGATCATCTCGGTCAAGCTCCGCGAGCCCCAGTTCGAGGGCCAGACCAAGACCAAGCTCGGCAACTCCGAGATCACGGGCTTCGTCAACCAGGCCGTCACGCAGCGCCTGGCCGAGTACCTCGAGGAGCACCCGAACGAGGCGCGCGCGATCTGCGGCAAGGCGATCAACGCCTCCCAGGCCCGCCTCGCCGCGCGCAAGGCGCGCGACCTGGCGCGGCGCAAGGGCGCGATGGACTCCACGAGCCTGCCCGGCAAGCTGCACGACTGCTCCGACCGCGACCCCGCCAACACCGAGATCTTCGTGGTCGAGGGCGACTCGGCGGGCGGCTCGGCCGTGATGGCGCGCCAGTCGAGCTTCCAGGCGATCCTGCCCCTGCGCGGCAAGATCATCAACGTGGAGAAGGCCCGGATCGACAAGGTCCTCTCCAACACCGAGATCCAGGCGATGATCACGGCGATGGGCACCGGGATCGACGAGGACTTCGACATCGCGAAGGCCCGGTACCACAAGCTGATCATCATGACCGACGCCGACGTGGACGGCGCCCACATCCGGACGCTCATCCTGACCTTCCTCTTCCGCCACATGCGCGGGCTCATCGAGGAGGGCTTCGTCTACATCGCGTGCCCGCCGCTCTACAAGGTCAAGCAGGGCAACCAGGAGCAGTACATCGAGAAGGAGATCGACCTCGAGGACTGGCTCCTGGACCGCAACCTGGGCGACCTGACGCTGGAGGACGCCGCGGGGCAGACCAACGGCCTCACCAAGGCGCGCTACCAGCGCTTCCAGCGCGCGCTCAAGGAGCACGAGGCCTGGGCGGGCAACCTGCGCGGCACGTTCGGCTCGGAGACGATGGACTTCCTGCAGGTGCACGGCCTGGTGGAGGCCGACCCCGTCGACCTCGACGAGCTGAGCGCCGTGGTGGTCGCGGCGTCGGACGAGCGCGCCACGCTCACGGTGGAGGGCGTCGACGCCGGGGCGCAGGAGATCCTCGCCCGATCGGTCCAGGCCCGCACCGGCGAGGCCCGCACGGTCACGATCCCGCTCGAGATCTATCCGCACCCGCGAGCTGGCCGGCCTGCGCGGGGCGCGGACCAAGCTGCGCGACCAGGTGGGCACGGCGCCCTTCCGCATCTCGCGCGGCGCGCGCTCGCGCACCGCGACGAGCTACGAGGCCCTGCGCCAGTCGGTGCTCGAGCTCTGCCGCGAGGGCGTCCAGCTCAGCCGCTTCAAGGGCCTCGGCGAGATGAACGCCGAGCAGCTCTGGGAGACGACGATGGACACCGAGCGCCGCCTCCTCCAGCGCGTGATGATGGAGGACGAGGCCGCGGTCGGCGAGCTGTTCGCGAAGCTGATGGGCGACAAGGTGGAGCCGCGCCGGGCCTTCATCGAGGACAACGCCCGCAGCGTCCGCTTCCTCGACGTCTAGGTCAGGGGGAGCCGATGGCAATCGACCGCCACGGGCGCATCGAGCCCCGCGAGCTCGATCGCGAGATGAGCTCGTCGTACCTCGACTACGCGATGAGCGTGATCGTGGGCCGCGCGCTGCCCGACGTGCGCGACGGCCTCAAGCCGGTCCACCGGCGCGTGCTCTTCGCCATGCACGACATGGGCCTCCAGCCCGAGCGCGCGTACGTGAAGAGCGCGAACATCGTCGGCCGCGTGATGGGTGAGTTCCACCCCCACGGCGACCAGTCGATCTACGACACCCTCGTGCGCCTCGCGCAGGACTTCGCCGAGCCGCTACCCGCTGGTGGACGGCCAGGGCAACTTCGGCTCGAGCGAGTTCGCCGCCGCCGCCATGCGGTACACCGAGGCCAAGCTCTCGCGGCTGGCCACCGAGATGCTGCGCGACATCGACGAGGACACCGTCGACGACGCGCCGACCTACGACGACCGCCGCAGCGAGCCGCTGGTGCTGCCCTCGCGGGTGCCCAACCTGCTCATCAACGGCTCGTCGGGCATCGCGGTCGGCATGGCCACCAACATCCCGCCGCACAACATCGGCGAGGTGATCGACGCGGTGGTCGCCACGATCGACGACCCGGCGATCGAGGTCGAGGGCCTGATGCGCCACGTCAAGGCGCCCGACTTCCCGACCGGCGGCATCATCGTCGGCCGCGCCGGCGTCGTGGACGCCTACCGCACCGGCCGCGGCCGCGTGGTCGTGCGCGGGCGGGCGCACAACGAGCCGCTCAAGCACGGCCGCAACGCGATCGTCTTCACCGAGCTGCCGTACCAGGTCAACAAGGCCGAGCTCATCCGCAAGATGGCCGACCTGGCCAACGACAAGGTGATCCCCGAGATCGCCGACCTGCGCGACGAGAGCGGCCGCGACGGCGTGCGCGTGGTCATCGAGCTGCGCCGCGACGCGGTCCCGATGGTGGTGCTGAACAAGCTCTACAAGCACACCGCGGCCCAGACGACCTTCGGCGTCAACGCGATCGCGCTGGTGGACGGCGTGCCGCGCACGCTCGGCCTGAAGGACATGATCCGGCACTACCTCGACGCACCAGAAGGAGGTGGTGACCCGCCGCTCGCGCTTCCGCCTGGCGCGCGCCGAGGCCCGCGCCCACATCCTCGAGGGCCTGCTCAAGGCCCTGGGCTACCTGGACGAGGTGATCGCGCTGATCCGCGCGGCGGCCGACCCCGAGGAGGCCCGCGCACGGCCTCATGACGCGCTTCGAGCTCACCGAGATCCAGGCCCGCGCGATCCTCGACCTGCGCCTGCAGCGCCTCACCCAGCTCGAGGCCGGCAAGATCCAGGCCGAGTACGACGAGCTCAAGGAGCGCATCGCCGAGCTGCGCGCGATCCTCGGCGACGAGGCGCGCGTCTACGCGCTGATCCGCGAGGAGCTGCTCGAGATCCGGGGCCGCTACGCCGACGAGCGGCGCACCGAGATCGTGCCGGGCGAGGGCGACATCGACCTCGAGGACCTGATCGCCGAGGAGGAGATGGTCATCTCCATCTCCAACGGCGGCTACGTCAAGCGGCTGCCGGTCTCGACCTACCGGGCCCAGGGGCGCGGCGGCAAGGGGCTGCGCGGGGTGCGGCTCAAGGACGAGGACTACATCGAGCACCTGTTCATCGCCTCGACCCACCAGTACCTGCTCTTCTTCACCAACACGGGCAAGGTCTACCGCCAGAAGGTCCACGAGCTGCCCCAGGGCTCGCGCGACTCGCGCGGCCGCCACATCGCCAACGTGCTCGCGCTGCAGCCGGACGAGGAGGTCCGGGCCGTGTTCGCGACGCGCGACTACAGCGAGGGCAAGTACCTCGTGCTGGCGACCCGCGACGGCATGGTCAAGAAGACCGAGATGCGCAGCTACGACACGGTCCTGCGCGAGCGCGGCCTCGACGGCGATCAACCTCGTCGACGGCGACGAGCTGGTGGGCGTGCAGCTCACCGACGGCGACGACGACATCCTGGTGGTCTCGGCCCGCGGCCAGGCCGCGCGCTTCGACGAGAGCCAGGTGCGCCCGATGAGCCGCGACACCCGCGGCGTGCGCGGCGATGAACCTCGACAAGGGCGACCGCGTGCTGGCCCTCTGCGTGGCCCGCGACGACGAGGAGCTGCTGGTCGTGACCGGCAACGGCTACGGCAAGCGCACCCCGATGGCGCGACTACCCGCGCAAGGGCCGCCCCACCAAGGGCGTCCGCACGATCAAGGTCACCGACCGCAAGGGCGAGCTGGTCACGGCCCGCCCGGTGCGCGAGGGCCAGGAGCTCCTGCTGATCTCGCTGCTCGGCCAGGTGATCCGGATCAAGGTCGACGACATCCGCAGACCGGCCGCTCGACCGAGGGCGTCCGCGTCATGAACATGACCGACGAGGACCTGGTCTGCGGCGTCGCCTCGGTGGTCGAGCCGGGCGAGGACGACAGCGAGGGCGTCGGCGAGGTGCCCGAGGACGACCGGCCCGGAGCCGCTCAACGGCGGGTAGCATCGCCCCGCACGGCGGCGGCGGGCGGAGGTGGGCGTGGGCGAGGTCTTCGGACAGCTGCTGCCGATCGCGGTCGGGATCGCGATCAGCCCCCTGCCGATCGTGGCCGTCGTGCTGATGCTGGCCACGCCGCGCGGCCGGGTGAACGGCCCGGCGTTCGTCCTCGCGTGGATCGTGGGGCTCGCGCTGGTGGGGGCGATCGTGATCCTCGTCGCCGGCGACAACGCCCAGACCGACTCCGGCGCGCCGTCCACCGGGGTGAGCTGGCTGAAGCTGGCCATCGGCCTCGGCCTGATCCTGCTGGGCATCCGCCAGTTCCGCGGCCGGCCGCACGGCGACGAGCACGGTGACCTGCCGAAGTGGATGCGCGCCCTCGACGATTTCCACTGGCCGAAGGCGCTCGGGGCCGGGCTGGTGCTGTCCGCCGCCAACCCCAAGAACCTGCTCCTGGCCATCGCGGGCGCGGCCGTGATCGCCCAGGCGGGGCTCTCGGGCGGGGAGGAGGCCGCGTCGCTGGCCGTCTTCGTCCTGATCGGGACCATCGGGGTGGCGGCACCGGTGGTGCTCTTCTTCGCGCTCGGCTCCCGCTCGCGGGACGTCCTGGACCGGCTCCGCGGCTGGCTGGCGGCCCACAACGCCGTGATCATGGCCGTGCTCCTCATCGTGATCGGCGCCAAGATCCTCGGCGACGCGATCTCGGGCTTCTCGGCCTGAGACCCCACCCGCGGCAGCTGAGCATGGGCGAGGTCCTGGGCCATCTCCTGCCGCTCGCGGTGGCCGATCGCGGCGTTCCCCGTGCCGATCATCGCCGTCGTCCTGATGCTCTCCACGCCGCGGGGCGCGGTGAACGGACCCGCCTTCGTGCTCGGCTGGGTGCGTGGGCCTCGGCGCGGTCGGTGCGATCGTCCTCCTCGTCGCCGGCGATCGCGCCCACGACGACTCCGGGGACCCCGCGGCCTGGGTCAGCGCGCTCTGGCTGGCCATCGGGATCGCGCTCGTCGTCCTCGGCGTCCGCCAGCTGCGCGGCCGGCCCCGCGGCGAGGACGAGGCGGCGGTG
This sequence comes from uncultured Thermoleophilia bacterium, assembly GCA_963784365.1. Lineage (GTDB taxonomy): Bacteria > Actinomycetota > Thermoleophilia > Miltoncostaeales > Miltoncostaeaceae > Miltoncostaea. The sequence goes on from CAWAQS010000006.1 coordinate 312,407, forward strand.
CCGGGGTGGATGCGCGCGATCGAGGGCTTCCGCTGGCCGCGCGCGCTCGCCGCCGGGCTGGCGCTGTCGGCCGCCAACCCCAAGAACCTGCTGCTCGTGGTCGCCGCCGCCTCGATCATCGCGGAGGCGGGGCTGCCCGCGGGTCAGCAGGCGGCCGCGCTGGGGGTCGTTCGTGCTCGTCGCGAGCCTCGGGGTGCTCGCGCCGGTGGTGCTCCACGTCGTCCTCGGCGCCCGCTCGCGCCGGATCCTCGACGCCGTCCGCGGGTGGCTGGTGGCCAACAACGCGGTGATCATGGGCGTCCTGCTGATCGTGATCGGGGCCCTGATCCTGGGCGACGCGATCGCGGGCTTCTCGGCCTGAGGGGCCCCTACCCCGAGGCGGCCTTCTTCTTGCGGGCCGGCTTCTCCTCGGGCGCCTCGTCCTCCTGCGAGGAGGCCGCGGCCAGGCTCGCCTTGAGGGCGGCCATCAGGTCGATCACCGGCGCCGGCGCCGGGCTCTCCTCGGGGGCCGCGATCTCCTGGCCGGCGGCCTTGGCCTCGAGGAACTCCACGCAGGGCGGCGCGGGTCTCGTTGGGGTACTCCTCCGGCGCGAACGGCTTGGCCAGGCCGGCGACCAGCTGCTCGGCCATGGCGAGCTCCTCGGCGGAGACGTCGACGCCCTCGAGCCGCTCCAGGATCTCCTTCTTGTCGCGCACCCGGACGTCCTCGGGGTAGTAGAGGGTCTGGAGCGCCAGCATCCCGTCGGTGGCCCGCAGCAGCACCAGGTGCTCCTTGGTGGACAGCACGAAGCGGCCCAGCGCGGCGCGCCCGGATTCCTCCATCGCGCGGGTCAGGAGCAGGTAGGGGCGCTCGGCGCGCTCCTGGGGGTCGAGCCAGTAGGCCCGCTCGAAGTAGACCGGGTCGACCTCGGACACGTCCACGAACTGCAGGATCCGGATGGTCTTCTCCTGCCGCGCGGCGAAGCGCTCCAGCTCGGCCTCCTCCACGGCCACGTACTGGCCCTTGGAGACCTCCCAGCCCTTCACCGTGTCGTCGGGGCCCACCTCGACGTCGCGGTCCGGGTCCCAGCGCTTCTGCTTGACCGGCTGCATGTTGGCGCGCGACAGCGTCCGGAAGCTGACGTCGCTGCGCTGCTGCGCCAGACCCACCGAGACCGGGATGGTGACCAGTCCGAAGCTGATGAAGCCGTTCCAGATCGCGCGCATCGTGTGCCCTCGGGGTCCGGGTGGAGGTGGGCTATCCCGGTGGGCGCCCGGCGCCGTTGCCGCCGCCGCGGGCGCCGCCGAACGCCGTGCCGAGCGCCTCGAGCATCTCGACCGGGAAGGGGAGGATCAGGGTGGTGGTCCGGTCGCTGGACCCGATCTCGTTCATGGTCTGCAGGTAGCGCAGCTGCAGCGCGCCCGGCTGGGTGCCGATGATGGCCGCCGCCTGGGAGAGCTTCTCCGAGGCCTGGAACTCACCGTCGGCGGCGATGACCTTGGCCCGCCGCTCGCGCTCGGCCTCGGCCTGGCGGGCGATGGCCCGCTGCATCGTGGACGGCAGCTCGACGTCCTTCACCTCGACCACCGAGACCTGGACGCCCCAGGGGTGGGTCTGCTCGTCGATGATCGCCTGGAGGCGCTCGTTGATCTGATCGCGCTCGGACAGGAGCTGGTCGAGGTCGACCTGGCCGAGGACGCTGCGCAGGGTGGTCTGCGAGATCTGCGAGGTGGCGACGAGGTAGTTCTCCACCTGGACGATGGCCTTGGCCGCGTCGACCACCCGGAAGTAGGCCACGGCGTTGACCTTCACCGTGACGTTGTCCTTGGTGATCACCTCCTGCGGCGGCACGTTGAGCGTGATCGTCCGCAGGTCCACCTTGACGGCCTTGTCGACGAAGGGGATCAGGATGAACACGCCCGGGCCCTTGATGCCGATCAGGCGTCCGAGCCGGAAGACCACGCCGCGCTCGTACTCGCGCGCGACCTTCACCGACGCGAACAGGAACAGGAGACCGATGACCAGGATGATGATCAGGACGTAGGCGGCGGCCATGGCGGCGGCTCTCCTTGTGGACCGGCTCTCGACGGGATCTACCCGCAATCCCCCTCGACGATACCAGCGCTCCACGCGCGGACCCCCGGTGCCAGCGGGGGTGATGGGCTAGCATCCCGCGCGATCGTGACCGAGCGCAGCCCCCGCTTCCCGGCTCCGACGGATCTCCTTCCGCACCGTGCGCCCTTCCTCTTCGTCGACGAGATCCTCGATCTCGTCCCCGGAGAGTCCGCGCGTGCGCGGTGGTTCGTGGACCCGGCGTCCGCCTTCTTCGCCGGTCACTTTCCGGGCAACCCGATCCTGCCCGGGGTCATCATCATCGAGGCCCTCGCGCAGACCGGCGCCCTCGCCGCGCTCGCCGAGCCCGACACCTCCGGCAAGCTCGCGCTCTTCGCCGGCATCGGCCGCGCCCGCTTCCGGCGGGTGGTGCGTCCCGGCGAGGAGATCGTGCTGGAGACCCGGCTGACCCGCCGCCGCGGGCCGCTCGGGGAGGGCGAGGGCACCGCGACGGTGGACGGGGTGACCGCGTGCGAGACCGAGCTGAAGTTCGCGCTCGTCGATTCCGAGGAGGCCCGACCGTGATCGTCGCCATGTTCCCCGGCCAGGGCTCCCAGGCCGTCGGCATGGGCCAGGACCTGGCCTCCGCGTACGACGTCGCCCGCCGCACCTTCGAGGAGGCCGACGACGTCCTCGGCTACGCGCTCTCGGAGATCTGCTTCTCGGGCCCCGCGGAGCGGCTCACCGCGACCGACGTCTGCCAGCCCGCCCTGCTCGCCACCTCGGTCGCGGCCTTCCGGGTGGCCCAGGAGGTGGGCCTCGCGCCCGGGTCTCGTCCTGGGCCATTCGCTGGGCGAGTACTCGGCGCTGGTCGCCGGCGGCGCGATGGACTACGCGACCGCCCTGCGCACGGTGGCCGAGCGCGGGGCCGCGATGCGCGAGGCCGGCCGCGCCGCCCCGGGCGGGATGGCCGCGCTGCTCGGGCCGACCGACGACGAGGCCCGCGCCCTGGCGGAGGAGGCCGGCGAGGTCTGGGCGGCCAACTTCAACTGCCCCCGGCAGGTGGTGGTGTCCGGCTCGGAGGCCGGGATCGACCGGGTCGTCGCCCTCGCCGGCGAGCGCGGCGTGCGGGTCGCCCGCCTGGCGGTGGACGGCCCCTTCCACTCGCCCCTGATCGCCGCCCGCGGCCGAGCGCCTGCGCCCCGCGCTCGAGGAGTGGGAGCCGTCGCCGCCCGATCCGCCCTTCCTGTCCACCACCACCTGCGCGCTGGAGCCGCCCGAGCGGATGCGCGAGGTGCTGCTGGACCAGCTCACGTCGCCGGTGCGCTTCGGCGACGCCGTGCTGGCGGCGGTGGCCCAGGGCGCCGAGCGCTTCGTGGAGCTCGGCCCCGGCCGCGTGCTCTCGGGCCTCGTGCGCCGCATCCGGCGCGACCTGCCCACGGCCCAGGTCGGGGAGCCGGGCGACCTCGCGGCCCTCGTGGACGCCATCTCCGTGGCCCCCGGCGGAGCGCGCTAGTGCCGGTCGCGCTCGTCACGGGTGCCAGCCGTGGCATCGGCGCCGCGATCGCGCGCGCCCTGGCCGCCGACGGCTTCGACGTCGCGGTGGGCTACGCGGCCGACGCCGAGGGGGCCGCCACGACGGTGTCAGCGGTCGAGGCCCTCGGGCGCCGCGCGGTCGCACTGCAGGCCGACGTCTCGGACGAGGCCCAGGCCCAGGGCGCTGGTCGAGGCCGCCGAGGAGGCGCTCGGGCCGCTGGACGCCGTGGTCCTCAACGCCGGCATCACGCGCGACGGCCTGGCGGTCCGCATGAGCGCCGAGGACTGGTCGGCGGTCATCGACACCAACCTGTCGGGGGCCTTCTACACCGCCCGCCCGGCGCTGCGCGGCATGCTGCGCCGGCGCGCCGGCAGCATCGTCGCCGTCTCGTCGGTCGTCGGGATCATCGGCAACGCCGGCCAGGTGAACTACGCCGCCGCCAAGGCGGGCCTGCTCGGCATGGTCCGGGCGCTCGCCCGCGAGGCCGGCTCCCGCGGCGTCCGTGTCAACGCCGTCGCGCCCGGCTACATCACCACCGACATGACGGCGGAGCTCAGCGACGCGCAGCGCGAGGGCCTCCTGGCGCAGACCCCCCTGGGGCGCCTCGGCACGCCGGAGGACGTCGCGGCCTCCGTGGCCTTCCTCTGCTCCCCCGCCGCCGCCTTCATCACGGGCGCCACCCTGTCGGTCGACGGCGGGCTGGCGATGTCATGAGCGGACGCACCCGCGTCGTCGTGACGGGCCTCGGGCTCGTCTCGGCCCTCGGCATCGGGCGCGCCGAGAACTGGGCCAACGCCGATCGCCGGTCGCAGCGGGGCGGCCGCGATCACCTCCTTCGACACCTCCGACAGCGCGACGCGCATCGCCTGTCAGGTGAAGGCCTTCGAGCCGACGGACTTCATCGACCGCCGCGCGGCGCGCCGCATGGACCGGTTCGCCCAGTTCGGCGTGGCCGCCGCCCGCCTGGCGGTGGAGGACGCGGGCCTCGAGATCACCGACGCGATGCGCCCGCGCATCGGGGCGATCGTCGGCAGCGGCATCGGCGGCCTCGACACCTTCGTCGAGCAGACCCTGATCGCGCACGAGCGCGGCCCCGACCGCGTGTCACCCCTGTTCATCCCCATGGTGATCGCCAACATGGCGGGCGCCCAGGTGTCGATGGAGCTCGGCCTCAAGGGGCCGCTGTCGTGCATCTCCACCGCCTGCGCGTCGGGCAACCACGCCCTCGGCGACGCGACCGAGGTCATCCGCCGCGGCCAGGCCGACGTGATGCTGGCGGGGGGCACCGAGTCGAGCATCACCCGGACGGGCATCGCCGCGTTCAACGCGATGCGCGCGCTCTCGACGCGCAACGACGACCCGGAGGGCGCCAGCCGCCCGTTCGACGCGGGCCGTGACGGCTTCGTCATGGGCGAGGCCGGCGCGATCCTGGTGCTCGAGAGCCTCGAGCACGCCACCGCGCGCGGCGCCGAGCCGATCTGCGAGGTGCTCGGGTACGGCATGACCGGCGACGCCCACCACCTGACCGAGCCGGACCCCACCTCCGAGGCCCCCGCCGCCGCGATCGCCATGGCCCTGGCGGACGCGGGGATCGGCCCGGAGGAGGTTGACTACGTGAACGCCCACGCGACCTCCACGCCGGTCGGGGACAAGGGCGAGGTGCGCACGCTGCGCCGCGCCCTCGGCGACGAGGTCGCCGCCCGGACGCCGGTGTCGTCCACGAAGTCGATGCACGGCCACTGCCTCGGCGCGGCCGGGGGCGTGGAGGGCGCGCTGACGGCGATGGTGATCGCGGAGGGCCTCATCCCGCCCACGATCAACCTCCACGACCTGGAGCCCGAGTGCGAGGGCGTGGACCACGTCGCCAACGAGGCCCGCGCCGCGGACGTGCGCATCGCCCTCTCCAGCGCCTTCGGGTTCGGCGGGCACAACGCGATCATCATCCTCGGCCGCCTGGAGGAGCGATAGGCGCCGCCGCGCGCACCGGGAGCCGCGGCGGTCTGCGCTCGGCGGCGCACCGCGCGAGCACGCGGATCTACGGGCCGCGCCGCGGGCTGGCCGGCCTCTCCTGGGTCGAGGGGGAGCGGATCGCGATCGGCAGCATCCCGGTGCGGATCGGCCGTCGAGCGCCTGCCCGACCTCGGCATCACGCACGTCGTCAACTGCCGCGCCCAGCTCCAGACCCGCATCTCCCAGGATCTCTGGGCCGAGCGCCGCGTCTTCGGCGCCGAGCACGTGGTCCAGGCCCCGATGTGGGACAACGGCCGCCCCCAGCCGCGCGCGCCTCTGGGCGCCGGCGGCGCGCTTCGCGGCCTCCCGGCTCGACGAGGACCCCGACGCCGGCATCCTCATCCACTGCCAGCAGGGCCGTCGCCGCTCGGCGATGGTCGCCTACGCCGTCCTGCGCCTGCGCGGCCACGACTCCCGCGGAGGCCGCGCGCCTCGTCCTGGAGAGCCGTGCGCCGGCCTCGCTGGTGCCCGCCTATCGCGCGAGCGTCGAGGACTGGCTCGCGCGCGTCGACGACCCCCTGACATAATCGTCGGCGAGGTGTCCAAGCGCCCCATCACGGTCTCGGTCGATCGCCTCCTGGGCAAGAGCGCCGAGCAGCCGCCCAAGAAGCGCAAGCTCCCGGCGGACGAGCGCTCCTGTCCCCGCTGCCAGAGCCACTATCGGGCGGAGGAGATGCGCGCCAACATGCGCGTCTGCGCGTCCTGCGGCCACCACTTCCCGGTGGGCGCGCGCGAGCGGCTCGACCAGCTCGCCGGCGGCGGGCCCTGGCAGGAGCTGTGGTCCGAGCTCCGGGCGAGCGACCCGCTCCAGTTCGTCGACCTGCAGCCCTACCCGGATCGCGTCGAGGCCGCCGAGGCCGCCGGCACCACCGAGGCGCTGGTCGTGGCCGAGCTCGAGATCGAGGGACACCCCGCCATCGCGGCGATCATGGACTTCGCCTACCTCGGCGGCAGCATGGGGTCGGTGGTCGGCGAGAAGCTGGTGCGCGCCTGCGACCGCTGCGTCGAGCGCGGGCTGCCGCTGGTGATCATCACCGCCTCGGGCGGCGCGCGCATGCAGGAGGGCGTCATCGCCCTGATGCAGATGGCCAAGAGCGTGGTCGCCTTCGAGCTGATGCACGACGCCGAGCTGCCGGTGATCGTGGTGCTGGTGCACCCCACGACCGGCGGCGTCTGGGCGTCGTTCGCCTCGCTGGGCGACGTGACCTACGCCGAGCCCGGCGCGCTGATCGCGTTCTCGGGGCCCACGCGTCATCGAGCAGACGACGCGCGAGAAGCTCCCGCCCGGAGTTCGGCCGCGCCGAGACCCAGCTGGCCAACGGCCAGGTGGACGCGGTCGTCGACCGCCGCGAGCTGGCCGCCCGCATCGGCAAGGTGCTCGCGCATCCTCGCACCGGCCCTCGGGCCTCGCGCCCGCGCCGGCCGTCACCTGGGCCCAGGAGCGCGCCGAGCGCGCCGCCACGGTCGCCAAGACCCTCCCCGACAGCGCCCGCCGCCTCGCGGCGCGCCTGCGCCGCCCCGACGACGAGGAGGGCTCGATGAGCGTCGCCGGCCGCCGCGGCGGGCGCTTCGTCCGCCGCCTCGCGCACCGTCTGCACCACTCCCCGGAGCCGGACTCGGCGATCTGGGAGACCATCCAGCTCGCGCGGCACCAGGACCGCCCGTACCCGCTCGACTACATCTCGCGCCTCTGGCCCGACTTCGAGGAGCTGCACGGCGACCGGCTCTACAGCGACGATCCGGCGATCGTCGCCGGCATCGGCCGCGGGCCCGACGGGCCGTGCGTCGTGATCGGCCACCAGAAGGGCCGCGACACCAACGAGCGCACCTACCGCAACTTCGGCATGCCGGGGCCCGAGGGCTACCGCAAGGCCATGCGGGTGATGGCGCTCGCCGACAAGTTCGACATCCCGGTGGTCACCCTCATCGACACGCCGGGCGCGTTCCCGGGCGCCGGCGCCGAGGAGCGCGGTCAGGGCGGCGCGATCGCGCGCAGCATGCAGACCATGCTCCGGCTGCGGGTCCCCTCGGTGGCCGTCGTGATCGGCGAGGGGTCCTCGGGCGGAGCCCTCGCGCTGGGCGTGACCGACCGCGTGATGATGCTCGAGAACTCCACCTACTCGGTCATCTCCCCCGAGGGGGGCGCGGCCATCCTCTGGCGCGACGCGGCCCGGGCCCGCGACGCGGCGCTCGGCGTTCCAGCCGACCGCGGCCAACTGCTACCGCTGGGGCATCGCCGACGTGGTCGTGCCCGAGCCGTCGGGCGGGGCCCACCGCGACCACGACGAGTCGGCCCGCCTCCTGGGCGGCTACATCGCCCGCGCCCTGCAAGGAGCTCCAGGCGATTCGCCGGTGGCCGACCGCAAGCGCCAGCGGCGCGACCGCTACCGCCGCATCGGCGCCTACCGCGAGGTGGCCGCCGGCGACCCCACGGCGATCGCCGCCGGGCGCCACGACAACGGCTCCTCGAACGGGTCGGGCGCCTCCTCCTAGGAGCCCGCGGCCTCCGCGAAGGCGGCCACCAGCTCGCGCGTGAAGTCCGGGATGTCGGCGACGACGCGCCCCCACACCAGGCGCCCGTCGCGGAAGGCCGGCTCGTCCACCCACTCGGCGCCCGCGAGCACCAGGTCGTCCTTGATGCCCAGCGAGCCGGTGGCGCGCGCGCCGACGATGCCGGCCGAGATCGCGACGCTGCCGCCGTGGCAGATGATGCCGATGGGCAGCCCGCGCTCGTGGACGGCGCGCGACCAGGTCGAGGATCGCCGGGTCGCGGCGCATCTTGTCGGGCGCCCAGCCGCCGGGGATGACCAGGCCGTCCAGCGTGGCCGGCGTCGACGGCGCCCGCGAGCGCGTCGGCGCGCACCGTCAGGCCGTTCTTGCCGCGGGTGCGGCGTCGGTGTCCGAGCCGACGGAGATCACCGTGGCCCCCTCCTCGCTGCAGGCGCATCACCGTGACCCAGTACTCCAGGTCCTCCACGCCCTCGGCGACGAGGACCGCGTATGTCCGACCGGGAGCCTCACCGGCCGATTATGCGGACCGGTGGGCTCGACGCGCCCGCCGTGGCGGTTACGCGGATCCGCCTCGGCGATCCGGCTCGTCGACGGGGGACCGTCGGCACCGTTGAGCATCTGCGACATGCGCAGCGCGCCGTCGAGCAGCTCGCGGTTGGTGGCCGGGTTCTCGGGGACGATGCCCGATCGACGTCGCCAGCTCCCGGTGCCAGCCTGAGCATCTCGTTGCTGGGCCGGCGGTCCGGATCCACTCGGACCATGTCCAGCACCAGGGCCATGAAGCCCCGGAGGGTCGCCCGAGGATCGGGTCCCTGTGTCATTTGCGAGCCTCCTTGCCCGACGTTTACCTCTGGGGACATTCGTGTCCCTCATCTGTCGGTTCGGTCAGACGCCCTGTCCGACTTGAGCGCCGCGCCACCCCGCGGATCGACGGTCGCCGGAGGACGGCTCCGGGCGTGATCCGCACCATCGAGGTGGCGTCCGAGCAGCTCGCCGTCGGCCTGGACGGGCATCGGCCGCTCCGCCGCGCACCACCAGCTCATGGCGCACCGGGCCGCCGTGGAGGGGCTGGCGATCGACCGGCAGGTCGTGACCCGCGCAGGGCGCGCAGCATCAGCCCGCCGAGCTCCGCGGGGCGCACGCGCGTCGAGGGCGACCCAGGCGAGGCGGCCGTCGAAGGCCGGCGCCCGGGACGAGGTCCAGGGGCCGCGGGCCGAGGTAGGTGTAGGGCGTCCCGCACGCCACGAGCACCGCGATCGCGTCCACGCTCGGCGGCGCCGTCGGCGCTACACCCGCAGGTGGGGGCTCGCGCCCGGCGCGGGCGGCGGCGAGCGGCCGCCGCCAGGGCGAAGCCCGCTCGCGCAGGCGCGCCGCTTGACGCGCGGGCGGGCCTCGATCCACTCGACCGTGGCGGCGTCGATGCCGACGCCCGGCGTTGGTCGGAAGGCGCGGCCGGCGTCGCTCGTCCAGCGACGATCCGCCCCAGGGTGGCGTCGCGCACGCCAGCCGCCCGCGAGCGCCTCGCCGAGCAGCGGCAGGGACCGCGGGCAGCGAGGCCGGCCAGCCGAGTCGCCCGCGCGAAGACGTTGGCGTTGCCCCCCGGCAGCGGCGCCAGCGCCACGGGGCCGCCCGCGAGCGCGCGCGGCGGCCTCGGCCGCGGTGCCGTCCCCGCCGAGGGTCACGACGACGCGGCGCCCTCGTCGGCCGCCGCGCGCGCCGCGAGGTCGCGTCGCGTGCCCCGCGGCCTCGGTCGAGGAGCGACCACGCGGAGGTCGAAGGGCGCGAGGACCCGGGTGACCTCGGCGCGCTCGCATCGTCCGGGCCCGCGTGGCCACCGGGTTGATGATCAGCGCGACGGGCCCGAGCGTCGCTCATGCCCGGCTCACCGCAGCGTCAGCTCGAGCCGGGCCAGGTAGGCCGCGACCAGGGCCGTCACCGTGCCGTCGAACTCGGCCATCGGCATGTGCCGGGCGCCGGGGATCACCACCATCTGGCTCATCGGCAGCTCGCGGGCCAGCTCCTCGGACATCCAGGGCGGCGTGAAGGGGTCGTCGGAGCCCGACCACGCACCAGCGCGGGCACGCCGCACGCCCGCCGAGGCGGCCGCGCAGCTCGACGCTGCGGCAGGCGGCGTAGTCGGCCAGGAGCGCCCGCGGGCCCCACGGCGTCGAGGGCCTGCCGGGCCCGGCGCGCCATCGGGGTCGTCGGGTCGGCGAACGAGCCGGCGATCAGGCGCTCGCGCTCCGCGGCGAAGTCGCTCGCCGGCGCGCGCTCGACGGTGGCGTCGGGCACCGGCAGCCGCGCGGCGCTCGAGATGATCACCAGGCCGTCCACGAGATCGGGGCGCGCGCACGGCGAGCTCCAGCGCGACCGCGCCGCCCAGCGAGTGGCCGATCAGGACGCGCGGGCCCTCGATCGTCGCGAGGGCCGCGCCGCACGGCGTCGGCGAGCTCGACGACGTCGGTCGCCGGGTCGCCCTCGGGTGCCCGGGCAGGTCGAGCGCGACGGCGCCCTCGAGGCGGGCGCGTCTGGAGCGCCCAGACGCGGTGGTCGCCGCCGGAGCCGTGGATGAGGATCGGGCGCGGCACGCTCACCGGGCGATCGTAGTCGGGACCGGGGCGCCCGGGTCGTCTCTGGTAGCCTCGAAACGGTGGAGACCCTGCTCATCGCCTGCGATTTCGACGGCACGATCACCCGAGCGCGACACGCTCCACCTGATCGTCGAGGAGTTCGGCACGCGCGGCCTCTGGCAGGCGCATCGAGCCGCGCGCTGAGCGCCGGCGAGGTGACGCATCGAGCAGGCGATGCAGGAGGAGTTCGCGTCGGTGCGCGCCACGCCGGAGCGAGGTCCGCGACGCTGGTGCTGCGCGAGGCCGGCCTGCGGCCCGGCTTCCCGGAGCTCGTGGACTGGGCGCGCGAGCGGGGCCACCGCCTGGTCGTGTTCTCGTCCGGCTTCCGCACGGTGATCGACGCCGTGCTCGGGCACTGGGGCCTCGGCGACCTCGAGGTCGCTGAGCCACGAGGCGCGCTTCTCCGCGGAGGGCTGCCGCGCTGGTCTGGTCCGACCGCGGCGAGGCCTGCGCGGAGTGCGGGCGCCGCTGCAAGCGCCACGACCTGCGCGGCCGCCTCGCGCGGCGAGCGGCTGGTCTACATCGGCGACGGCATCTCGGACCGCTGCGGCGCGCGGATGGCCGACGTGGTCTTCGCCCGCGCCCACCTGGCCGCGACCTCGCCGAGCCGACGGCGTGCCCTTCATCCCGTTCGAGGACTTCGTCGAGGTGCGGCGAGCGGCTCGACGCCGCGCTCGACGCTGGCCGCATGACGGACGGCCTGGCGCACGGTCCCGCCCGCCGCCGCAGTGGGGGGAGATGGAGGAGCGCGTGCTCGCCTTCTGGCGCGAGCGCGACATCTTCGCGCGCAGCCTCGCCGGAGCGCGCCGGCCGCCGAGCCCTTCGTCTTCTACGAGGGCCCGCCGACGGCCAACGGGCGCCCGGGCTCGCACCACGTGCTCTCGCGCGTCTTCAAGGACATCTTCCCGCGCTTCCAGACCATGCGCGGGCGCTTCGTGGACCGGCGCGGCGGCTGGGACTGCCACGGCCTGCCGGTCGAGCTCGAGGTGGAGAAGCGCCTCGGGCATCTCGGGCAAGCCCGAGATCGAGGCCTACGGCATCGCCGAGTTCAACGCGCTCTGCCGCGAGTCGGTGCTCACCTACCTCGACGAGTGGGAGCGGCTGACCGAGCGGATCGGCTTCTGGATCGACACCGACCGCGCCTACCGCACGATGGACACCGACTACATCGAGAGCGTCTGGTGGAGCCTCGCGCGAGCTGTACGACCGCGGCCTGCTCTACCGCAGCGACAAGGTCGTCCCGTACTGCCCGCGCTGCGGCACCGCGCTCTCGAGCCACGAGGTGGCCCAGGGCTACCAGGACGTCGACGACCCGTCGGTCTACGTGCGCTTCCGCCTGGCGGACGCCGACGAGTCGCTGCTGGTGTGGACCACGACGCCCTGGACGCTGCCGGCCAACCAGGCGGCCGCGATCCACCCCGAGGTCACCTACGCCGCGGTCGAGCACGGCGACGAGACCCTGATCCTGGCCGAGCCGCTGGTCGACGGCGCGTGCTCGGCGAGGGCGCCCGGCCCGTCGCGCCTCATCCCGGGCACCGAGCTGCTCGGGCGCGAGTACGACGCCGCCCTTCGGCTTCGTCCCGGGCGCCCACCGGGTGGTCGACGCCGACTTCGTCACGACCGAGCGACGGCACCGGCATCGTCCACATCGCCCCGGCCTTCGGCGAGGACGACATGGCCACGGCCCGCCGCCACGGCCTCGACGCCCCGAACCCGGTGGGCCCCGACGGGCGCTTCACCGACGCCGTCGGCCCGTGGGCCGGGCCGCCTGGTGAAGGAGGCCGACCCGGACCTGATCGACGACCTCGACGCGCGCGGCCTGCTGCTGCGCTCCGAGATCCACCACCACGCCTACCCGCACTGCTGGCGCTGCGGCACGCCGCTCCTCTACTACGCCAAGCCGTCCTGGTACATCCGCACCACCGACGTGCGCGACCGCATGCTGGAGCTGAACGCGGCGATCGGCTGGCACCCCGAGCGGGTGCGCGACGGGCGCTTCGGCAAGTGGCTCGAGGGCAACGTCGACTGGGCGATCTCGCGCGACCGCTACTGGGGCACGCCGCTGCCGCTGTGGCGCTGCCGCGACTGCGACCGGGTCGAGGCCGTCGGCTCGTACGCCGCGCTGCGCGAGCGCTCCACGACGCCGCTCGGCCCGACTTCGACCCGCACCGCCCGTTCGTGGACGAGGTGGCGCTCACCTGCTCGTGCGGCGGGCGCGATGCACCGCGAGCCCGAGGTCGTGGACGTCTGGTACGACAGCGGCGCGATGCCCTTCGCCCAGGAGCACCACCCGTTCTCCACGGGCGGCGACCTGACCGGGCGGGTGCCGGCCGACTTCATCTGCGAGGCCCTCGACCAGACGCGCGGCTGGTTCTACTCGCTGCTGGCCGAGAGCACGCTCCTCTTCGACGAGACGGCCTACCGCAACGTGGTCTGCCTCGGGCTGATCCTCGACGGCGAGGGCCAGAAGATGAGCAAGAGCAAGGGCAACGTGATCGAGCCCTGGACCGTCCTCGACCGCCAGGGCGCCGACGCCTTCCGCTGGTACCTGCTCACGGCCCAGAGCCCCTGGGACTCGTTCCGCTTCAGCCTCGAGGCGGTCGACGACGCGATGCGGCGCTTCCTGCTGACGCTCTGGAACACGCACTCGTTCCTCGTCACCTACGCCTCGCTGCCGGACGGCTGGGCGCCCGGGCGGCGCCGCCCCCGACCCCGCCGCGCTGCGCCCGGTGGACCGCTGGATCCTGTCGCGCCTCGACGGCACGACGGCGGAGGTGACCGAGCGCCTCGAGGCCTTCGACGCCACCGGCGCGGGCCGCGCGCTCGAGTCCTTCCTCGACGACCTCAGCAACTGGTACGTGCGCACCTCGCGGCGCCGCTTCTGGGGCGGCCGGCGCGGGGCCGGAGGGATCGGCGGACGGCGACGCCGCCTTCGCCACCCTGCACGAGTGCCTGTCCACGCTCGCGCTGCTCGTGGCGCCCTTCTGCCCGTTCGTGGCGGAGGAGATGCACGGCACGCTCGTGGCCGACCACGACCCCTCGGCGCCCGAGAGCGTCCACCTGGCCGACTGGCCCGTCCCGGGCGACCGCCGCGACCCCGCGCTCGAGGCCGCGATGGCGGCGTCGCGCGAGGCCGTCGCCGTGGGCCGCGGCGCCCGCGCCGAGGCCAAGATCAAGGTGCGCCAGCCCCTCGCCGAGGCCGTGGTGGCCTGCCCGACCGGCGTGGCCGAGGAGATCGAGAGCCTGGTGGACCTCGTGGCCGAGGAGCTCAACGTCCGCCGCGGTGCGCTTCGTGACCGACCCGGGCGAGCTGGTCGATGTGACCCTGAAGCCCAACTACCGCGCGCCTCGGCCCGCGCTTCGGCAAGCGGCATGCCCGCGGTGGCCGCCGCCGTCGCCACCCTGCCCCCGGCCGAGACCGCGCGCGCCCTCGACGCGGGCGAGCCCGGTCGAGATCACGGTGGACGGCGACCGTCGAGTCCCTGGACTCGGACGACCTGCTGCGCGAGGCCCGGCCCACGGAGGGCTACGCGGTGGGCCAGGACGCGGCCGCTGGCCGTGGGCCTCGCCACCGAGATCACCCCCGAGCTGCGGCTCGAGGCGCTGGCCCGCGAGATCGTGCACGCCGTGCAGGGCGCCCGGCGCACGGCGGGCCTGCGGGTGGAGGAGCGGATCCGGCTCCACCTGGACGGCTCGGGCGTGGTGCGCGAGGCCATCGACGCGCCATCGCGCCGAGATCGCCTCCGAGACGCTGGCCACCGAGCTCTCCGTCGGCCACGGGGCGCCGTTCGGCGGGGTCCACCACGAGGAGCACGTCCTCGACGGCGAGCCGGTCGCCCTGCGGCTCGACCGGGCCTGAGCCGGGGGCTACCCCTCGCGGGGGGCAGCGACCCCAGGAAGTCCACGAGCAGGGCGTTGACCCGGTCCGGCGCCTCCTGCTGCACCCAGTGGCTCACGCCGGGCAGGCGCTCCACGCGCAGCGGCCCGGTCACCGTGGCCGCGGAGCGCTCCAGCAGGATCGGGTCCATGTAGGCGTCGGCCTCGCCCCAGATGATCATCGTCGGGGCGGGCACCGGCGGCGGGTCCGGCGGATCGCGCAGCCAGGCGGCGGGGGGCATGTTGGCCCGGTACCAGTTGAGGGCGGCGGTCAGGGCGCCGTCGCGGCGCAGGGCGTCGAGGTAGACCGCGCGCTCCTCCGGCGGGAACGCCTCGGGCGCCGCGGTGTCGAACACGAAGGCGCGCAGGTTGGCGAAGTCGTCCGCGGACAGCCAGGTCTCGGCGACGCCCGGGAACTGGAACAGGAGCATGTACCAGCTCTTCGCGCGCTGGGCGGCGTCCTCGCGGCGCAGGCGCGCCGACACCACGCCCACCGGGGCGTTGAGGATCGTCAGCGACCGGACCATGTCCGGGAGGTTCCCCGCGAGGCCCCAGGCGAGGCCGCCGCCCCAGTCGTGACCGACGATGTGGGCGCTCTCGTGCCCGAGGGCGCGGATCAGGCCGACGACGTCGCCCACCAGCTTCGGCGCGAGGTAGTCGTCGACCGCCGGGCGGCCGGTCCGAGTCGCCGTAGCCGCGCAGGTCCGGCGCCACCGCGTGGTAGCCCGCCGCCGCGAGCGCCGGCAGCTGGCGCCGCCATGAGTGGGCGATCTCGGGGAAGCCGTGCAGCAGGATCACGGGCTCTCCGGACGGGTCGCCGTCCTCGGAGATCGCGAGGCGCACCTCGCCCACGTCCACGCGCCGTCGTTCCATGGACGACAGCCTACGTGCCGCTCACCTCAGCGGCGCGCCGCCCTCACGAGCACCACGGTCGGAGCGCTCGCGTGCAGGGAGCCGCCCGCCCGCCACACCACGCGCACGATCCGCCGTCCTGGCGTGCGGATCGTCGCCCGGACGATCGGGGCGACGCCCGAGACGCGGCGGGTCACCAGGGCGGTCCAGCGGTGTCCGGACCGGATCTGCACGGTCACCGCCTGGCGCGTGGCCCGGCGGTCGAAGCGCAGCGCGATCGAGAAGGCCTTCCCGGCGCGGACGCTGAGCGGGGCGATGATGGCCAGCCGGCGCGGCGGGGGCGACACCACCACCGCGCGGCCCGTCGGCGCGACCACCGTCCCCGCCGCCCCCCGCCCGGAGGGACGAGCGCCGGAGGCGTCACGGAGGCCGCCGCCCCGATCAGCACGACATCGCTGACGGCGATCCCCTGTCCCCACGCGTTGGCCGCGCTCACGCGGCACGAAAGAAGGTGCCCCGCATCCGCCGCTCCCACCGCGTAGGTGTTCCCGCCGTCGGAGGCCACCTGCCCGTCGCGCAGCCAGGTGATGCCGAAGGCCGAGGGCGCGTTGGCCCAGACCCCCACCGCGCAGGCCAGCAGATCGCCGACCCGCGGTGCCCCGGTGATCGCGGGCGGCGTCAGGCTGACCGGGAGCGCTCCCCCGTCCCGCCGGCGCCCTGCACCTCGAAGGCCGTCGCGTTGGAGACCTGCCCCGTGGCCGGCGCGTTGAAGGTGGCGTTGACGACGCGGACGCTGGCGCCGGAGGGAACGGCGAGGTCGGAGGCCGGGATCGTCGTGGTGAGCCGTGAGCCGCTCACGAACGTCGTCGGGCGCGCCGCGCCGTTCCACTGGATGGTGGCCCCGCGGGTGAACCCGGTGCCGTCCACCGTGAGCGTGCGGGCCGCGCCGCCCGCGGGCGCGACGCGCGGGCTGATCGTCGTGACCACGGGCGGCTGGTCCGACACGACGGTCCAGTCCGGATCCGTCGGGAGGATGTAGTGCCACTGACCGACGGCGCCGTCCGCGTCGCGGGCCCGCACCCGCGCCACGAATGCGCCCGCCAGGCTCGCCTCCAGGTTCGGCAGCGGGAACTCGTGGACGCCGGGACCGGCGACCTGCGTGCTCAGGACGCGGTTGTCCAGGTAGGAGCCGTTGTTGTAGCGCCAGTTGACCTCGATGGTCAGCGGGCCGCCCTCGGCGTCGTCGAAGCGCGCCCGCCCGACCATCGCGGTTCCCGGCCACACGTACGGGGCCGTCGTGAAGGCCCTCAGGTTCCCTGTGGACGCCTCGCGCCCCAGGAGCTCGACGCCGCTCGCGTCGGCGGGCGGGGTGTTCGGCGCCACCCCGATGCTCCAGGGGAGGTAGGCGCTGGACTCGTAGGGGCCGTCGGGGTTGTAGGCCTGGATGTATCCGCGCCCGGCCTGGGCGAGCTCCGTCGCGGCCACGGTGAGCAGCATCTGCGTGGGGCTGACGTACCGGCCACGGTCATCGGCGTACCAGCAGCGCTCGCTCGAGGTCGCGCAGCCGTTCCAGGTCAGCCGCGTCGCGGGCGTGAAGTTGCTCCCCGTGATCGTCACCGTGGTGGTGCCGGCCCCGATCGTCCCCTGCCCCGGGCTGATCGCGGCGATCGTCGGCACCGGATTGGTGACGTAGAACGTGCTGCTGTACGAGAGCGGCCCGTCGGGTGTCGGCGGCGGGCTCACCACCTGGACCGTCGCCGAGCCGCGCACCGCCACGTCGTCGGCGCGCACCGTTGCGGTGAGGGTGCCGTGATCGACGTAGTCCGTGGCCCGCTCCGTGCCGTTCCACAGGACCTTGGACCCGCGCACGAAGCCTGCGCCCTTGACCGTGAGGATGAACGCCCCCGCGCCGCGGACGCGGCTGGCGGGGCCGAAGTCGTAGATGTACGGACGGGGGTTCACCACCGGGAACGCGCGTCCCGCAGACGTCCCCTGGCCGGGAGTCGTGACCTGGATCGTGGCGGTGAGGGCCTCGTCGACGTCCGCGGCGGAGATCGCGGCCGTCAGCCGATTGGCGCTGACCCAGGTCGTCGCGCGCTCGGATCCGTTCCAGAGCACGCGCGAGCCGGTCGCACCGTCCAGGAAGCCCTCACCATCCACGACGAGGGCGAAGGCGGGGTCGCCCGCCTTCGCCAACCCGGGTGAGACGGCTCCGATCGTCGGCGCCGCGGCCGCGGCGCTCGCGCCGGCCACGCCGGCGAGCAGTGCCATCAGCACGAGTGGAAGCGCGAATCGCGTTCGGAACGTCATCACCTGAAGGAGCCTTTATTTCCGGGTCGGTAAGGAAGTTTTTGCAACTTATGTTGCTTCGCCCTCCCGGCGCAAGGTGCGAGAGAGTGACGAAACGACCCGGGAGGGCCCGTGGACCTGGACGACGCGCACGTGCGGGTGCCCGGCGGAGGTCTTGCCGGTCGGCGCAAGGCCCGGCCGGGCCTGAGGGGAGGGGCTAGCGGGGGGTCGCGGCCCGGGGCGCGACCGCGGCCTCGAGGGCGGCCTTCACCGGGAGCAGGCGTCCGTCGGGGTCGGCCGAGGCGCCCCACCAGGCGTTGCCCTCGATCAGGACGGCGCCGCCCGGGACCGGTGCGACGTCCCAGCCCACGGTGCGCAGCGGCGCGAAGGCCTCGGCCGCCCTCAGCGCCAGCTCCCGGGCCGCGTCCCACTCGGGGACGCGGACGCCGGTGAGCGTGCGCCCGGTGACCGGGTGGGTGGGGACCCGGATCAGGCCGAAGCCGCTTGGCGCTGGAACCTATGTCGACTCGCCTCAGCGGCGCAAGGCCCGCGCGCGCCGGACAGACGCTAGCGGGTGGTCGCCGCCCGGGGCGCGACAGCGGCCTCGAGGGCGGCCTTCACGGGGAGCAGACGCCCGTCGGGGTCGGCCGAGGCGCCCCACCATGCGTTGCCCTCGATGAGCACGGCGCCGCCCGGGACCGGGGCGATGTCCCAGCCCACGGTGCGCAGCGGCGCGAAGGCCTCGGCCGCCCTCACCGCCAGCTCCCGGGCCGCGTCCCACTCGGGCACGCGGACGCCGGTGAGCGTCCGCCCGGTGACCGGGTGGGTGGGCACCCGGATCAGGCCGAAGCCGCTCGGCGCCGCGGCGACCGGGGTCGCGATGGCGCCGTCGTCCTCGACGCGGGCGATCAGGTTCCCGGTGCTTCCGGAGTCGGCCGCACGGAAGCCGTCCATCAGCGCGTCGCCCACCGCGACCCGCAGCAGGGAGTAGAGGACCTCCGCGCGCCCCTCGGCGTCCAGCAGGGTCACGATGCGCACGGTCTGGAGCGCGTCCCGGCCGCTCAGCTCGCGCAGCTCCGGGTGGCAGCGCACCCGCGGCTGGAGGAGGTAGGTCGGATCGGGCCCGGCCTCGAGCTCGCGCGCGAGCGCCTCCCAGGTGAGCGTGGTGCCGCGCAGGTCGTTGACGCCGCCGGGGATGCGCTGCAGGATGCGCACGCCGATCCCGCGCTGGCCGCTGACCGGCTTGATGACGAGCTCCGGCGGGCTGTGGTTGACCAGGGCGCGCCACCACGCGCGCACGGTCGCCTCGCGGTCGGCCGCGCGCTCCAGCACGGCAAGGACCGGCGGCGTCGGCAGGCCGCGCTCCCGGCAGGCCTCCTCGAAGATCCGCTTGTCCTGGACCAGGGGGACGGCGTCCGCGGGGTTGAGGACCTCCTGGAGGCGCTCGAACTCGCCGCGCCGCACGGCCCAGCGCTCGCGCGCCGGTCCCTGCCGCGGGTCGAGCAGCCCGAGGAGGGCGAGGTCGCCCATGTGCCAGCCGCGGCGGGTCATCCGCCACGCCCGCAGGGCGACCCGTGGGACCGGGGCGTGGTGGGCCCGCGCCGCGCCGGTCAGCCGGCGGGCGATCCGGATGCCGCGCTGCCCCGCCCGGATCGGGACGGCCCCCGCGCTGGCGACGTCGTGCCGCCAGGCGCGGGGGTTCGTCCTCGTCATCCGGCTCCGGTCACGAGGCGACGGGCTGCCGATCGGCGCTCATCCGGGCCACCACGGCGTCCGCCACCTGGGAGGTGCCGACGGCGGAGGGGTCGTCGCGCTCGTTCTTGAGGTCGTACGTGACGCTCGTGCCGTCGGCGATGACGGCGGCGATGGCCCCCTCGAGGCGCTCCGCCGCGGCGGCCTCGCCCAGGTGGCGCAGCATCATGACGCCCGAGAGCATGGTCGCCATCGGGTTGGCGCGGTTCATCCCGGCCATCTTGGGCGCGCTCCCGTGACCGGGCTCGAACAGCACGGCCTCGGTGCCGATGTTGGCGCCCGGGATCATCCCGGAGCCGCCGATCAGGCCCGCGGCGAGGTCGCTCAGGATGTCGCCGTACTGCATCGGCATCAGCAGCACGTCGAGGTCCTCCGGGCGCTGCACCAGCTGCATCGCGGTGTTGTCGACCGCCCGGTCCTCGAACTCGATGTCCGGGTACTTCGCGGCGACCTCGCGCGCGACCTCGAGGAAGAGGCCGTCGGTGCGCTTCATCACGGCGGCCTTGTGGACGGCCGTCACCCGCGAGCGGTTGTTGTCGATCGCGTAGCGGAAGGCGTACTCGGCGATGCGGCGGCTGGCGCCCTCCGAGATCGCCTTGATCGAGATGCCCGATCCCTCGGCGATCGGCCGGCCGGTGGTCTTCTCGATGCTGGCGATCAGCTCGGCGGCCTCGGGCGTGCCCGCCTCGACCTCGACGCCCGCGTACAGGTCCTCGGTGACGTCGCGGATGACCACCACGTCCACGTTCTGGTAGCGGCTGCGGACACCCGGGTAGGTGCGGCAGGGGCGGACGTTGGCGAAGAGGTTGCTGGCCTTGCGCATCGCGATGTTGACGCTGCGGAAGCCCTTCACGGCGGGCGTCGAGACCGGGCCCTTGAGGGCGACCCGGTTCGCGATCACCGAGGCGGCGACGCTGTCGGGCAGCGGCGTCCCCACGGCGTCGAGCGCCGGCTGGCCGACCTGCTCCACGTCCCAGTCGAAGCCGACGCCGGTCGCCTCCAGCACGCGGCACGTGGCGTCGATGACCTCGGGGCCGATTCCGTCCCCCGGGATGAGGGTCACGCGGTGCCTGCTCAACGGGTCTCCCCCTGGGTGATCACGGTGGCCGGGTCCTCGTGGATCATCCGGTCCGCCGACGCGGCGTCCCGGATCTCGCTCTCGACCGCCTCCTCCAGGACCTCGCGGATCTCGGCGGCCGGGACCACCACGGCGCCCGAGGAGTCGGCGTAGATGTAGTCGCCGGGGATGATCCCGACGCCGTCGATCTCGACCGGCACGCCGGCCGCGATCGGCATGATCAGGTTCCCGCCCTGGCGCACCGTCTCGCCCCGGCAGAAGGTGGCGAACTCGTAGTCGCCCAGCGCGTCGAAGTCGCGCAGGCGGCCCTCGGCGAGCACGCCGGCCAGGCCGTTGTGGCGCAGGCGCGAGAGCTTGCGACCGCCGCCGAAGGCGGAGTCGGGGTGGCCGCCGCCGCCCATCACGAGCACCTTGCCCTCACCGCCGCCCTCGATCGCCCGGTAGAAGAGCGACGCGAAGTTGTTGTCGATCGGGTGCTGGATGTCCTTGCGCGTCGGGAAGTAGCGGATCGTCACGGCCTGGCCGAAGAGCACCGCGTCCGGGCGGGGACTCTTCAGGTCGAGGATGTGGGCGACGTGGGCGTGGCGGCCCGCCATCGCGTCCACGATCGCGGCGCAGCTGATCTTCGGAAGCAGGGCGCGCAGGTCCTGATCGGGCATGGAGCTGGCCTCCTGGTGCGGTGTCGACGCGCCGTTGGCGCCCGCTCGCGTGATGACGGTGTGTGCCACTCTGACTCCTTGTCTCAGTGCGGGCGAAGGGTGGAGCGGGCGACGCGTCCCGCCTTGCGCCCCGCGCGTGCGATGAGTTGGCCGACCCAGAACGGGTCGGCGGGGGACGGGTCGAGCATTCCCTGGCGGGAGAAGCCGACGGAGAGGATGCGGCGGAGGATCGGGCCGGGCGCGCCGCCCTCCTTGCGCGTGCTCCACGCGTCGCCGAGCGCCTCCAGCTCGAGGTCCAGGCGCATGAACCGGCCCGGCTTCCACCGGCCCGAGAACGGCGTCCCGTCGAGCTCCAGGACGGCCTCCACGGCCCGCCGCGGGAAGTCGAAGCCGGCGTGGGGCGAGGCGGGGCTCGAGGCGCCCAGGCGCAGGTTGGCGTCGTGCGGGTAGAAGCGCCCGTCGCTCTCCATGAAGCTCACGCCGCTGGGGCCGTTGTAGTCCACCTGGTCGAGCAGGGCCCTGGTCGCGGCGACGAGGGTGGGAGGCGGCTCCACGTTGCGCTTGTAGGACGCGGGGCCGGCGCCGCGGGGCCACTCGTCCAGCACCTTGAACGCGACGTACTCGAAGACGCCCGGTCCGCGCACGCTCTGGACGAGCCAGCGCGGGCCGTCGATGCGCTCCTGCACGATGGCGCCGATGCCGGTCTCCACCAGCTCGTCGACGTACTCGTCGCGCTCGGCGGCGGTGGCGACCATGCGCGGCCGGACCGTCTCGGAGCGCGAGGTCCGCGGCTTGACGATGGAGGGCAGCGTGGGCCAGGGGCCGTCCGGGCCGTTCTCGTCCACGACCACCGTGTGGGGCGTGTCGAGTCCGAGCGCCTGCGCCGTCCGGGTCAGCTCGAGCTTGTCGCAGAGCGTGTGGTACTGGTGGGCGTTCGGCCCGACGACCACGACGTCGCCGATCTCGGATGCGCGCTCGGCGATCAGGCGCACGATGTCCTCGTCGAGGGGCACCACCGCGTCCACCCGGTGGGTGCGGCAGATCTCGGCGATCCGGGCGATGAAGCCGTCCGGGTCGGCGGTCGGCGAGGGGTAGCGCAGCGGGCGCACGCAGCCCGACGAGGAGCCGCCGTGGCGCCCCTCGGGGAACGCCCCGATGATGGGGAAGCCCGCCCGCTTGAGCGAGCGGCATGTGCGCGGTCCCGGCGGGTAGCCGGTCCACAGGACGAGGACGGTCGGGCGGGCCGAGTCCCCACCCCGCCGACGCGCCCGTGACGGGCCGGCGGAGGTGTGCAGGGCGCGCGCGCCGTCGGAGATGAGAAGCGAGATGTGGGCCATGGGTGAAAATTAGGCCGGGACGGTCCGTCGGTCGCCCCCCGTAGGGTTAGACCCCGCCCGCCCCGCCCGACCCCTTTGCATCGGCCCTGGCGGGTCCCCCCTTGATGTCCCTGGCGAAGCTGACGCCGTAAGTCACTCGCCGCTCGTCTAGGCCCGCCCTGCTCCTGAGGGGGTTGGGACGGAGCGCCTCCCGGAGGAAGCTGTCATCGATGCTCCCGCGCCACCGCCACACCGTCCTCGCGGCGCTCGGCGCCGTCTGCGCGGCCCTGGCCGCGACGTCCGCGGCGCAGGCGGCGGACGGTGACATCCGCACGGCGATCGGCGGCGGCACGCTCGGCGACGGCGCGCCGCCGGGCCAGGTGGCCCTGTGGCATCCGCGCCGGGTCGCCTTCCTGCCGGGAGGAGCCTTCCTCGTGGTCGAGTTCGGCCACGCGGCCGCCCGGCCCAACTACGGCGACGGCCGCATCCGCCGCGTCTCCTCCTCCGGCCAGGTCACCACGTTCGCCGGCACCGGCGTCGAGGGCTTCTCCGGCGATGGCGGCCCCGCGACCGGCGCGCAGTTCGACGGCCCCACCGACGCCGTCGTGGCGCCGGACGGCGGCGTCCTGATCGCGGACGAGTTCAACCACCGCATCCGCCGGGTCGACCCGGACGGGACCATCTCGACCGTCGCCGGGGACGGCGCGGACAGCTGCGAGGTCCTCTCGAACGCGCCCGCGGGCAGCGCCTCCTTCAGCTGGCCGCGCAGCCTTGCGCTCGACCCCCAGGGCGGCTACTTCATCCTCGATGAGAGCTGCGGCATGGTGCAGCACGTCGACCCCGGCCCCGACGACGTCACCGGGTCCGCGGACGACACTGTCACGACCGTCGCCGGCACCGGGGCGACCGGCTACTCGGGCGACGGTGGCCCCGCGACGGACGCGACCTTCAACAACCCGCGCGGCCTGGCGGCGACATCGGGCTCCATCCTGATCGCCGACTCGCTCAACCGCCGCGTGCGCCGCGTCAACCGCTCCACCGGCGTCGTCACCACCGTGGCGGGCCCCGGGACGGCGGGGACGACCGGCGACGGCGGCCCCGCGACCTCCGCCTACCTCGCGATCCCGCGCGACGTGGAGGCCGTCCCCGGCGGCGGCTTCCTGATCGCCGACAGCGGGACCAACCGGGTGCGCCGCGTCCTCGCGGACGGGGACATCGCCACGATCGCCGGCAACGGCTCCTTCGGCGTCACCGGCGACGGCGGCCCGGCCGAGTCGGCGAAGCTCTCCGAGCCCTTCGGGGTCAACCTCGCCCCCAACGGGGACCTCTACATCTCCGGCGCGGGCGTCGCCGGCACCGGCACCGCCAACCAGCGCGTGCGGGTCGTGACCGACGTCCTGGACCAGGTCCCGCCCGAGCCCACCCCCGAGCCGCCCGCCCCCGAGCCCACGCCGCCCGGCATCGAGCCGATCACCCCCGTCGCGGGCAGCGGGACCGTCGAGAGCCCGGTCGTCGTGGTCACGCCGCCCCCCGCGCCACCGCCCGCCCTCATCGCCGCACCCGCCCGCCTCCGCGTCGGGCTCACGGTCCGCGGCGCCGCGCGCGGCGCCGCCCCCCGCACGGTCACGCTGCGCCTCGCGGCCGACCGCGCCGTCAGCGGCCGCCGGGTGATCGTCCAGCTCGGGACGCGCGTGCGCGTCCACGGGCGCTCGGTGCTGCGCTACCGCAACGTCACGGCCACGGTCCTCCGCGGTCGCACGGCCATCGTGCGCCTCCGGCTCACGAGCCCCGGCACGTATCTCGCCCGCCTCAGCTACCTGGACGCCGGGCGCACCCGGACCACCGCGCCCGTCACGCTCGTCGCCCGGCGCCGCCCGCGGTGAGGCGCTTTCCGGCCGACCTGGTCCGCGCCCAGACCCGCGCGGTCCTCGAGGCGTGGCAGATGACGCCCGAGCACGCCGAGACCACCTCGCGGCTCATGACCGAGGCCGATCTCCGCGGCGTCGACTCACACGGCGTCTCGATGCTCCCGAGCTACGAGAAGCAGATCGCCACCGGCCAGGTGCGGCCCCGCTCCGAGTTCCGGATCGTGCGCGAGTCGGGGGCGACCGCCCTGATCGACGCCGGCAGCGGCTTCGGCCACGCGGTGTCGGCGTACGCGATGAACCTGGCCGTGGACAAGTGCCGTGAGATCGGCGTGGCCGTGGTCTCGGTGGTCAACTCCAGCCACTTCGGGGCCGCCGGCGTGTACTCGGCGATCGCGGCCGAGCGCGGCTGCATCGGGATGGTGACCTCCGCCACCCGGGGCGTCCTGATGGTCCCGACCTTCGGCGCCGAGGCGGTCATGGGCACCAACCCGCTCGCCTTCGCCGCCCCCGGCGGCCGCAACCCCAGCTTCGAGCTGGACATGGCCACCACGACCGTGGCGATGAACCGCGTGCGCGTCCACAAGCTGCGGGGCGAGCCGCTCCCCGAGGGCTGGGTGGTCGATGGCCGCGGCCGCGCGGTCACGGATCCCGACGAGGCGATGGCCCTCGTGGACGAGGAGTCCGAGGGCGGCCTCACGCCGCTCGGCATCGACCGGGCCCTCGGCGGCCACAAGGGCTACGGCCTCGCCGTGATGGTCCACATCCTCGGCGGGGTCCTGGGGGGCGCCTCCTTCTCCCCGGTCCGCAAGCGCACGCAGAAGCCCGGCGACCCCAACGATCTCGGCCACTTCTTCCTCGCCATCGACCCGGACGCCTTCCGTGACGAGGGGGCGTTCGAGCAGGACCTCGACGAGGTCGTGGACGTGCTCCACGGCGCCAAGCCCGCGGACCCCGACCAGCCGGTGCTGGTGGCCGGCGACCCCGAGCGCGCGACCCACGCGGATCGCCTGCGCAACGGCATCCCGCTGCCCGACACCCTCGCCGAGCTCCTGCGGGGACTCAGCGAGCGCGCCGGCGTCCCCTTCCTGCTGGATCCCGGGGTGAGTCAGGACGACACCTAGGGTCGCTACCCCGGAGCCCCCGCGACTCCCAGACTCGCGGCATCCACCCGCCCAACCGGCCGCAGTGCCAGGAGGCAACCGATGCCGCACATCTCTCCGCGGGCCCGCAGCGCCCTCCTTCCGGGTCCGACCGCACGGCCCGTGTTCGCCGAGTCGCTCCCTCCGTGGGAGTTCCCCCCGTCCTGGGACGACTTCGCCGCCGCGCGGCGGAGGGCCCTGGCGAGCCTCTCGTCGGTCTCGCCGGATCCGGACCCTCCGTCGGACGACGACGACGAGGACACCAACCCGGGTGCGGCGTGGGAGGAGGTCGCGCCGTGAACACGCCCGCGGCTCCGGGTCTCCGGGCCGTGCGGGCCGGGGGGGTCTGGGTCGAGACGGCCGACGGCCGGCGGGTCATGGACTGCACCTCGGGGGTCGCGACGGCCAACCTCGGCCACAACCACCCCCGCGTCGTGGCCGCCGCCCGCGACCAGCTCGACCGGCTCCTGCACACCGGCGGCGTCTTCTCGAGCGCCGCCGCGTCGGAGCTGGCCGCGCGGCTGGCCGAGGCCGGCCCCGCCGGGGATCGACGCCTTCGCGTTCGCCACCTCGGGCACCGAGGCCGTCGAGGGCGCCCTCCGGCTCGCCGTCCACGCGACCGGCCGCCCGCGGGTGGTCGCCTTCCGCGGCGGCTTCCACGGCCGCACGCAGGGCGCCCTGTCCTGCTCCACCTCCCGCCCCGACCTCCGGGCCGGATGGGGCGGGCTCGGCACCAACGTCCACATCAGCCCGTTCCCCCGGCCCTCGGGCGACGGCCAGCGTCTCGAGGACGCGGCCGCCGTGGCGCTCGCCCGGCTGGACGACCTCCACCGCCACGAGCTGGAGCCCTCGATGACCGCCTGCTACCTGGTCGAGCCGGTGCAGGGGCAGGGGGGCTGCCATCCGGCGGGCCGGACGTTCCTGCGAGGGCTGCGCGAGCGCGCCGACCGCCACGGCGCGCTGCTCGTCTTCGACGAGGTGCAGACCGGCTTCGGTCGCGTGGGCGCCACCTTCGCGGCGGATCTCTACGGGGTGCGACCCGACCTGATCTGCCTGGCCAAGGCGATCGCCAACGGCTTCCCCCTGTCGGCCGTCGGCGGCGGCCGGGACCTGCTCGAGGCCTCGCCCGAGGGGTCCCAGTGCTCGACCTTCGGCGGCAATCCGGTGAGCTGCGCGGCGGCCAGCGCGGTGATCGACACGCTCCGCGAGGAGCGCCTGGCCGAGCGGGCCCGGACGCTCGGCGCCGAGACCGTCTGGCGCCTGCGGGAGCTGGTCGCGGGCGCCTCCGCGCGGATCACGGTGCGCGGCGAGGGACTCATGATCGGCATCGAGTTCGGGGACGCGGACGACGGCCGCGGCGGCCCGGCCTTGGCGACCGCGCTCCAGGGCGCGGCCCAGGCCGAGGGCGTGATGGTCATGCGCTGCGGCCCGGAGGGGAACGTCGTCAGGTTCCTCCCGCCCCTCGTCATCAGCGACTGGGAGCTGGACATGGCCCTCGTGGCCCTCGCCCGGGCGCTGGAGCGGATCGGCCTCGCCGGTGCCTACCGCAGGGTGGAGAAGACCCAGTCCGTGCCCTGCTGACGCGCGGCCGCCATGTGGCAGCCGGTGCAGACGCCCTCACCGCCGCCCACGCGGACCAGCGCCGCCGACGGCGCGCCGCGCAGGTACTCCGCGTAGTCCCAGCCCCCGTCGCGGGCGCCGCCCCGGGCGACCTTGGTCATGACGGCGACCAGGGTGGGACGGGCCGCGGGCCCCGCCGTCTTCACGATCGTCGTGCCGACCGGATAGGGGAAGCGCTGGCGTCCCCCGGGGGCCAGGCGGGCCGCCGGCCGGCTGACGACGATCCGCTTCACGCCACCGCGGTGCGCGGCGCCGAGGGCCGCGAGATCGCCCGACGGGCGTCCGCGCATGATCGTCCACCGCGGGTAGCCGCGGATGCGGCGCGCGTCCGCCTCGGACACGCCGCGCAGATCCGGCGCCGGCACGCGCGGGCGCGAGTCCTGGGGCGGGCTCTCGGTCGGCTCCGAGAGGGTCGCGGCGGCGGTCGTCGCCGCGGCGTCGGGCGCAGACGACGAGCACCCCGCCAGGACGCCGCCGGCGAGCGGCGCCACGACGCATCCGATCAGGGCGGCGGCCCGTATCACGCCGGGCCCAGCGCCCAGCGCCGCGAGCCCCAGCGGACGACCGCGGCCAGCGCGATGATCAGGAGGATCGGGAGCCAGATGTCCTGCCCCCCGTCCACCCGCCCGGCGGTCACGAGCGCCCCCACCATGTTCCCGATCAGCACCAAGGCGGCGAGCCGGGGCAGGATGCCGAGCAGCAGCATGAGGCCACCCACCACCTCCACCAGGCCGACCAGGATCGCGATCGCGCCCGGTGCCACGCCGAAGCCCCAGCGCTCGAACCGCTCCGTGTAGGCGTCGTGATTGAGGAACTTGCCGAGACCCACCGGGATGAAGAGCGCGGCCAGCGCGACGCGCAGCACCAGGGCCGCCCAGGCGGGCGTCCCGGGATCGGCGAGCCGTCGCGTCAGTCGTCGCATCGGCGGGGAGGCTACGTGGCGAATCTGACGCGCGCCTTACGCCGGCGGAGGCTCCCGGGGCAGATCGCGGCCCGCGGTCGCCAGCCATGCCTCCACCTGCTCCGTCAGCTGGGCGTGGATCACGGGCTCGGTCACCGCGAGGGCCGCGAGCCGCTCGTCGAGCAGGCGCCAGAGCGCGGGCGGGGGCCCGGATTCCGCCTGGGCCCGCAGGCCCTCGGCGGCGACCGCCACCGGGACGAGGGCGCGGATGACCTCCCCCTCGCCGCTCCGGGGGGCCGGCACCCCGGCGTCGTAGTCCTCCAGCACCCGCTCCACCGGCATCCCGCGCGCCAGCCGGGTCCGGATGCCGGGGAGGTGCTCGTTCAGGGCGTCCAGGGCGCCGTCGAGGTCCTCACCCGCGATTCGCGCGACGGACAGGCGCTGGTACGGCGTCAGGTCCGGCAGCGGGGCCGACACGGCGGTCTGGAGCGCGATCGCCGCCCCGGCGACCCGCACGGCGGCGTTCAGTGGGTCTGATGACGGGGTCTCCACGCCGCGAGCATCCCCCACCCGGCCACAGAAGACGAGCCGTGTCGCCGAGATTGGGCGCACCGCGTCGCGGGAAGGATGGAACGGCACACCACCGCGACCGGGGAAACCGATGACCGTCCTCCTCATCCTCTTCATCCTCCTAGCCCTCATCTTCGGGATCGGCGGCGCCATCAAGCTCAGCCTCTGGTTCCTCCTGCTGATCGTGCTCGCGGTCGTGCTCGCCGCGATTGCGCTGCGCGGGCTGTCCCGGTCGCGCTAGCCGGCGCGACCCATCGGCGGGTTCCGGCGAAACGGTGTACGCCGGCCCCGTAGCAGGGGTTCGTGGCACTCGTTACGATCGCCGCGTGATGGGTGATCCCCGCCGACGCCTCCGCGCGATGCTCGCGCTGGCCGTCCTGTTCGCGACCCTCGCGGCGGGACAGGGCGTCGCCTCCGCCGCGCTCACGATCACCGGCGCCACGGTGGACGGGGCGACGAGCGTGTCGAACACCGCCCGGCGGCGTGATGCCCGCCAAGATCACGACGAAGATCACGTCGCCGACCTCCACGTGGAGCTCCACCCGGCAGCGCCTCGACTCCGCGACGACCTGCGTCGGCCACGCCAAGGCGACCGGCACCGGGAGCCACAGCACCACCTTCAACCTGACGGCGCCCGGCACGCCCGGCGACTACGACGCCGGCTTCACGGCGGCCTCGGGGAGCAACTGCAGCGGCACCGTGAGCTCGGAGAAAGTGCTGCAGGAGGCGATCCGGGTCACGACGCCGGCACCGAACCCCAATCTCACACCGGTGTGCGGCATCGACGTGATGCTGGTGCTCGACGAGTCGGGATCGATCGCGAGCACCGGGGCCACCGACACCGTGCGCGACGCGGCGCGCGGCTTCCTCGACGCCCTCTCGGGCACCGGCTCGTCCGTCTCGATCGTCAACTTCAGCACCAGCGCGGCCCAGCCGGTCCCGTACACGACGGTCACCCCCGGGACGATCGACAGCGTCTTCGCCCCCTACCTCAAGAACGGCTACAAGCCGAACGGGTGGACCAACTGGGAGGCCGCGTTCCAGAAGGTGCGCGAGGCCAACGCCGTCCCGAGCGGGATCAAGGCCGATCTCGTCCTCTTCATCACCGACGGCGACCCCACCGCCTACAACCGTTCCAGCGGCTCGCCGGTCACGGGCGTCGTCGAGGGCGACGCCACCGCGCTGCGCCGCGCGGCCGCCGAGGCTGACGCGGTCAAGGCCCAGGGCTCGCACGTCCTCGCCCTCGGCGTGGGCGCGGCCGTGACCTCCGCCGCGAGTGAGCGCCGTCTCACGGCGATCTCGGGGTTCGATCAGTACCCCGATCCGGAGCCCGACTTCGGCAAGGCCGACTACGCGCTCGTCAAGGACATCGACGACCTGCCCGCCGCGCTGCGCGCCTTCGCGGTCGCGCTCTGCAGGGGATCGGTGGCGGTCACCAAGCTGGTGGACGAGGGCGACGGGGTGTTCCGGCCGGACCCCGGATGGGACATCACCGCCGACGTCGCGACGTCGCCCGGGAGCTACACCTGGACCCTGCCTCCGCCCGCCACCCCGACCGGCCCGCGGACCGTGACGACCGACAAGGACGGCGTCGCCAACTTCCAGTGGGCTCCGCTCAACGCGACCGCCACCAGCCAGGTCACCCTCAAGGAGGAGAGCCGGCCGGGCTACGACCTCGTGGACTGGACCTGCACCAAGGGCGTCCCGGGGCGGACGAGCACCCGCAGCACCCGCGGCGCCGCCCCCCGCATCGTCACGGGGACCCTGGGTCCCAACGAGTACGCGCGCTGCACCGTGCGCAACCGGATCCAGCCGGGCACGATCGAGATCGAGAAGTCGGCCTCGCCCCAGTCCGACCAGGCCTTCGGCTTCGTCGGCACCGCCCCGCTGGGCGACTTCACCCTGGTCGATGACGGCACGGGCCCCTCCGCCTCGCGCATCTTCACGGGCCTCGTGCCCGGGACCTACACGGTGCGCGAGCTGCCGCTGTCCACGTGGGAGCTGTCGGGCGTCACCTGCAGCGATCCGTCCGTCGTGATCGCGGGTGCGCAGGTCACCATCACCCTGCCCCCGAACGGCTCGGTGGTGTGCACCTACCGCGACCGCCGCCTCGATCCGCCCGCCCCGCCGCCGCCGCCGGAGCCCCCCGCCCCGCCGAACCCCCCCACGCCCCCGCCGGGGCCCCCCGCGCCGCCGGTGATCATCGCCTCCACCGAGCTGACCGTGGTCAAGACGGCCCCGCGGGTGGCCCGTGTCGGCGACCGGGTGCCCTTTCGCCTGAGCGTCACCAACAGCGGCCTGAGCCTGGCGAAGAACGTGCGCCTGACCGACGTGCCGCCGGCCGCGATGTCGCTCACCGGGCCTGAGGAGCTCGGGGCGCGACGCTGCGCGTGATCCGGGGCAACGCGGTGTGGAGCCTCGGCGACCTCGCGCCGGGCGAGACCCGCACGGTGCGCGGCAGCGTCCGCATCACCTCGTCGTCGCTCGGCCGGGTGCGCAACACCGCCCTGGCGACGGCCTCCAACGCCGGAGTCGTGGTCAATCAGGCCGACACCCGGGTGCTCGCCCAGCGCCGCTTCGTCCCGCCCGTCACGGGCTGACCGGGGGACGGGGGGTCGCGCTGCGCCCATGACGGGGATCCCGTCGAGGTGGCCCTGGAGTGATCGGCGATCCCCGCCGGCGGGGAGACCAACGGTAGGCCGCACATCCCACGAGGGGAGATCACATGCCTGCCGCCGACGAGCGCGGGATCCGGAAGCCCAGCGAGCAGCGGGGCGGCAGGACGCCCGGCGCGGCCGAGGCCCGTCAGAAGGGCGAGTGGGCGGGCACGGCCGACGAGGGCATCGTCCCGCCCGAACTCGGGGGCTCGGATGCCCCGCGCGAAATGCTCGCCGAGGACCCCGAGCTGGGGAGCGCGGTGCTCGGGCGCACGACCGGCTCGGACGCGCCGGCGACCGACGACGGGATCGACCTGAGCGCCGGCGACGAGGCGGACGCCACGAGCGACGGGGGCCCCGAGGTGCCCGAGGGCGTGGAGCCCGACCTGCGCGACGCCGCCAGCGGCCCGCCGCAGAGCGCCGTCGAGTCGGCGGCCGACGAGTCGGTCAGCCCGCGGTCTCGACCTCGGCCGGGACGACCGCGGGGAGGCGCACCCACCGGGAGTCCGGGTTGATGCTCTGGTCCCAGATGCCCCGGTTGTCGCCGATGTCGTCGCGCACCATCCCGGCCTCGCGCATCGCCTCCTCGCGTGTCGCGAACAGGCCGGAGCTGGCGAGGACCCGGTGGTCGCCCCAGCTCTTGATGCGCCAGATCCACTGACCGCCGCCGGCGCCGGCGTGGTCGATCTCGAAGTAGGCCCTCGGGTCAGCCACCGAACCCCCTGTCCGCGTGTCGTCTGCACGCACTACGTCGGCGCGCCGGGCCGGGCGCTGTAGCCGGCCGTCCGGGTCTCGCACTGCGAGTCCGCCCCGCCCCGCCGCCGCCTCCCGCTTTACGGCGGTCGGCCCGCCTGGGTAGCGTCGTCCCACGGGAGGTCGGCGGATGGGCGCTCCGATCAACGAGGGCCGGTGGACGGCCGAGCACGACGGCGATTTCGTCGTGTTCCTGATCGGCGCCCGGGTCCGCAACCCCATCCGGGCGCTGAAGGCGATCCCCGTGCTCGGCCGGATGAGCAAGATGCTCGCCGAGCTGGAGGCCGACCCCGGGTCGGGGCTCCTCGGCTACCAGCGCCACGGCGGGCCCTTCGGGGTCATCGTCCAGTACTGGAGGTCGTTCGAGGACCTCGAGCGCTACGCCCGCGATCCCGCCGCCCACCACGCGGGCGCCTGGCGCGACTGGTACCGGCTCGCCCATCACCGGAACACCAGCGTCGGCATCTGGCACGAGACCTTCCGGGTCCGCTCCGGCGAGTTCGAGGCCATCTACGGGAACATGCCGTCGATCGGCATCGGCAAGGCGACGTCGGTGCGGCCCATCGGTCGCGCGACCGCGGACGCCCGCGCCCGCATCGGCCTCACCGACCGCTCCGACCAGCCGCCCGCGCCGATCTCCTAGCCGGGGCGCGGTCCGACGCCGTCGTGGACGGGTCGGTCCGGCTCGCGGTGGACTCTCGTCGGGATCACGTCCCCGGTGTGCGGATGGTCTCCGCAACGCGCAGCGCGATCTTGCCCTCGGCGCGACCCGACTCGACCCGGGCGAGCGCCTGACGCGCGTCGCGCAGCGCGAACGTTTCGGTGACGTGGGGATCAAGACGGCCGCTGGCGACAAGACCGGCGAGCTGAGCAAGTACCCGGGTGCTGCGCTCGCGCGCGACCCCCGAGCCCCCGAGGCGCGCGACCAGAGCGCGGTCGGCCACCGAGCGGACCATCGCGGGGTCCGCGGTGAGCGCCGCCGCTGCGCGCAGGGCGTCGCCGCCCGCCAGGTCGAAGACGGCGTCGATGCGCGGGGCGACCGCGCGAACCGCGTCGGCCAGTCCCGGGCCGTAGGCGACCGGGATTCCTCCGTGCCGAGCCACCAGGTCATGCTTGGCCGGGCTCGCCACGCCGACGACGACCAGACCGCGGGCCACCGCCAACTGGACGGCGGCCACCCCGACTCCGCCCCCCGCCCCATTCACCAGCAGGGTCGCGCCCTGCGGCAGCGCCAGCTGGTCGAGCGCATCGAAGGCGGTACCCGCAGCGACGGGCAGCACCGCCGCGGTCACCGGGTTGACGCCGGCGGGCAACCGAGCGGCGAAGGTGGCGATGACGAGGGCTCGCTCCGCCCACCCCCCGAGGAGGCCCGGAGTGCCGCCGAATACCGCATCTCCCTCCGCCACCCCGGCGACGCCGGGACCGACCGCCTCCACGACGCCCGCCACCTCACGGCCCAGGACCGCCGGCAGGGGCACCCCGCCGTAGGCTCCCTCGCGCATCTTCGCGTCGCCCGGGTTGACGCCGGCCGCATGCACCCGCACCAAGAGCTGCCCCTCGCCGGGCACCGGCACCGGGCGCTCGAGCAGCGCCTCCTCCGCCGATCCGCCGAACCGGCTGAAGCCATACGCGAGCACTGCCCGTGAGTATGACGCGAACGTCTGTCCCTCTTGGCAAGCGCGCGCCCGGCACTCCGACGGCCCGGGTTCAACGAGCAGGTCCCCGGGGAGGTCCCTGCCAACGAGCAGTGCCCCCGGCAGGAATTGAACCTGCGACACCAGGTTTAGGAAACCTGTGCTCTATCCACTGAGCTACGGGGGCCCGCGTCGAGGATAACGCCCCCCGCGCATGCACCCCGACCGCGGGCGAGCTTGCCGATTCCTCCTGATCTGCCGTCGGACGGATTGATCCGCTCCCCCGGCCGGACTATGAATGCGACCGTGTTCCGACTGGCCAGGCTCGGTTGCGCGGCCATCCTCGTCGTCCTCGCGACCTGGTCGATCGCCGTGGCCCAGGCGTCCGCCCAGACGGAGCGGCTGGTCACCTACGCCGCGCGCTCGTGCCCGGAGTACACGGACATCACCGCGAACCTGGCCCGGAACAACATCCAGGAGAGCCTGCGCGACCTGGGGGCCGACACGCTCTACGTCGCCGGCGAGCCGATCAGCCCGGCCAAGGAGCTGGCGGGACAGCCCAGGTGCACCCCGCTGCCGAACTGGCGCTTCACCCTCGGCACCGGCTACCAGACGCGCGCGGTGACCGGACCGTGGGGGTCGCTCTCGAAGGTCCTGAACCCGTACGCGACGTCGGTCGTGACCCAGGCGTCGACTCCACTGCTCGACACCCAGGGCAACGCGACGGGCGCGCAACTGGCGGGTGCGGTGACCGTGCCGCTGACCGCCGATCAGGCCCAGCGCGCGTCCACGGCCAACAGCCTCTGGGTGCAGGGCGGGACGCCCGCCGATCCGGTGCTGAACACGGTCTACCCCGGCACCTATGGCTTCGGTGCCCTGCGCTGCGCGATCGACAACCTCAACGGCGACAACGTCGAATGGGTCGCGTATCCCCAGGGCTCGCGCCACGTCTTCTGCTTCGCGTACTACGTCACGCCGCCGCCCGACGCCGGCACCATCGTGGTGCGCAAGGTCGTCGACGCCCCCGGTACGACGGCGTCCCAGACGTTCACGTTCGAGGGCAACATCTCGTACACCGAGGACCACACGTTCTCGCTGAGCGCCGCCGACGGGCATCCCGCGTCCACCTCATTCGTGCGCGGCGAGGTGGGAGCCGACGATCCTCCGTGGGAGATGACGGAGCGGCCGGTGCCCGGATGGGAGTTGAGCGGCCTCACCTGCAGCTCGGCGACCGGGAAGAGCACGACGACCACCAGCGTGGCGACCGGGGCGGCGAGCGTGCGGCTCGGGGCGGGCGACACCGTCACCTGCACGTACACCAACCGCCCGATCCCGCCCCGCGCGGGGCTGGTGCTCTCCAAGGTCACCCAGGGGGGCACGGGGGCCTTCCGGTTCTCGGTCGCGGGTGACGACGGCACCACCCGGCAGGTGATCCGGACGACGACCCCGGGCGTACCCGCGTCGGCGCCGCGCCTGCAGCTCGCGCCCGGCGGTTACACGATCTCGGAGGCGCTTCCGGACGCCGGCGCCGCCGGCAGTTGGGTGCGTACGCGGGCGGTCTGCGACGGGAGGGCGTATCCCCCTGCCCAGCCGGTGCGGCTCAGCCTGGCCGCCGGCGTCGGGCTCCGCCTGCCAGTTCACCAACCGCTTCGTCCCCGCCGGGTCGCTGGACATCAGCAAGGTGACCGCCGGCGGGGTGGGGCGGGCGGGCTTCCTCATCCGTCCGGTGTCGACCGCCGGCGAGGCGCGCAGCTACGAGCAGAGCGCCACCACGACGCGCGAGGGGGTGCCGGTGCGCGCGACGGGCGACAGCACGTCCCAGCTGAGGTTGGGGACCTACGAGATCGTCGAGACGGGGCCTCCGCCGAGCGCCGCGGGGTACTGGGCGCAGGAGTTCGTGATCTGTGACGGCGTGCCGGTCGCAGCCGCCCAGGGGCGGTCGCGGATCCGCCTGACGTCCGCGAGGCCGCACGCGAGCTGCACGTTCGCCAACCGCTTCGTCTCCGGCGCCCCCCCGGCGCCCGATCCCACCCCGAGCACGCCCGACGCGACGCCGGCCGCCGCGGGGGGCCCCTACGCCGACCTCGCCGTGTCCAAGCGGGTCTCGCCCACGCTCACGACCCCCGGCGCGCCCGTCGTCTACACGGTCCGGGTCACGAACCGCGGTCCCGACCGGGCGACGGACGTCGTGGCCGCCGAGCTCAACCCGGCGAGCGACCGACGACTCGACATCGACACGACGAGGGGCACCTGCGTGGGCATCCGCCCGGCCGCCTGCCGGATCGGGACGCTGGACGTGGGGCAGAGCGCCACCATCACGGTCCGGACCACCACCGGCGAGCCCGGGCGGGTCGTCAACCGGGTCGCGGTGCTCTCGTCCGTCGGCGACCCGAACCTGCGCAACAACCGGGCGGTCGCGAGCCTCGTCGTGCGGCGGTCACTGCTGCCCGCCGTCACCGGCTGAGCCGCTACGCGGCGGGGAGGTACGGCAGCCAGGCCATCGGCTGCCGCGGCGCGGCCACGGCGATGAAGACGTCCGGCCGCGGCGGCCGGGGCTTGGTGCGCGGGTGCATGTCGATCTCGGCGGGCAGGCGGTTGCCCTTGCGCAGGTTGCACGGCGCGCAGGAGGTGACCACGTTGTCCCAGGACGAGCGCCCCCCGCGCGAGCGCGGGATGACGTGGTCCATCGTGAGGTGCGACGCCGGCGCCGCAGTACTGGCATTGGTAGTCGTCGCGGGCGAACACGGCGCGGCGGGAGATCTTGCGCGACTCGTGGCGGGGGACGCGCACGAAGTAGATCAGCCGGATCACCAGCGGGTAGGCGTGCTGGGCGGTGGCGCTGCGCAGCTGGCGGGCGGCGCGCTCGAGGACCTCGGCCTTGTTCTTGAGCACCAGGACCACGGCCCGCTGAAGCGAGCACACGTTGATGGGCTCGTAAGTCGCGTTGAGGACGAGGACCTGCTGCGCCATGGCTCCTCGGGTTCGCGTGGGTGAGGGACCGGCTATCGCGGGCTGCCGTCTCTCACCCCGAGCCCGCGGGGATTCTAGCCCGCTCGGCCACCGGCGCGATAGGACCCGAGGAATGTGACACGGGCCACGTTGCGCTGTTCCAGGGCGGTGATCGCCGACGAGATCGGCAGGTCGCGCTCGCACGCTGCCCTCGATGTCGATGAAGAACATGTAGCGGCCCAGCCCGGTCTTGGTCGGGCCGGCTCTCGAGCTTGGTGAGGTTGACGGCCCTCATCGCGAACTCCTGGAGGATCGCCAGGAGCGCCCCCGGGCGGTCGTGCTCCAGGTGGCAGATGATCGACGTCCGGAAGCGCCCGGACCCGACCGCCACGGCCGGCTCGGTGCCGAGCAGCACGAAGCGGGTGGAGTTGTCCTCCTGGACGTCCGCGATGTCGCGCGCCAGCACCTCGCAGCCGTAGAGGGACGCCGCGCGCAGCGTGCCGATCGGCCGCGCCGCCCGGGACCTCGCCGCTCCCCACCAGGCGCGCGGCGTCGGCGGTGGAGTTGGTCGCGACGATCTCGACCCCCGGCAGGTTGGCGCGCAGGAACTCCTGGCACTGGGCCGTCGCGTGCGGGTGCGAGAGCACCCGCGTCGATCGCGCTGAGCTCGACCACGGCCGGCGCCAGCAGGTGGTGCCGCACCGGGAGGATCACCTCGCCGCGGATCCAGACGTCGCCGCCGGCGGCGAGCTGGTCCAGGGTCTGGTTGACCGATCCCTCGATCGTGTTCTCGATCGGCACCAGCGCGGCGGGCACCTCGCCCTCGCGCACGGCGCGGAAGCAGTCGACCGATCGTGGGGAAGGGCACCTCCTCGAGCTCGCCGTCGGTGCCGAACAGCTCCAGGAGCGCCTCCTCGCAGAACGTCCCCGGCGGGCCGAGGTAGCCGACCCTCACGCGGCGGGCTCCGCGTCGGCCGGCGGGTCGGCGGACGGCGGCCTGGTCGTCCTCGAGCGGCGGCGCGTCGGCGCGCGGCGGCGCGCGGCGGGGCGCCCGGTGGCCAGGCCGACGGCGCGGGTCCTCCTCGGGCGACAGGCGCTGGCCGGGCGTGCCCTCGACGAGCTCCTTGAGGTAGACGCGGGCGTGGTCGCGGGCGTGGAGCGAGGTGACGACGGCGCCGGTCTGGTTGCCGTCGATCAGCGCGATCGACCACGACTGGCTGCCGCCCATGTCGCGGTAGGCGTCGTAGCGCACCATCCCCTGGAAGCGCAGCGCGGAGCGCAGGCTCCGCTCGGTGACCTCGCCCTGGCGCTCGACCAGGCTCTCCAGGTCGCGCGAGGCCCTGCTCGAGCCGCGTCCTGGGCCCGCTGCAGGTTCGCCTGGCGGTCGACGAGGCCCACCGACGTCCCGTCGGGCAGCAGCACCTTCTGGGCCCCGCGCAGGCGGCGCAGGGAGATCCAGAGCGCGATGCACACGCCGAGGGCGATGACGGCCACCGCCCCGGCGCCCACGGCGATCCAGCCCGCGACGTCCATCAGATCGTGATCTTGACGGGGTACTCGGCCTTAGTTGTTGTCGATCCGGGTCTCCCCGGTGACCGGCAC
Organism: uncultured Thermoleophilia bacterium; assembly: GCA_963784365.1. Taxonomy (GTDB): domain Bacteria; phylum Actinomycetota; class Thermoleophilia; order Miltoncostaeales; family Miltoncostaeaceae; genus Miltoncostaea. The sequence continues at coordinate 350,642 of CAWAQS010000006.1, forward strand.
GACCTCGATCATCAGCGTGCCCTGGTCGCCGAAGACGATCTTGTCCGACGCCGGGCCCGGGGATCTCGACGGACACGGTCTCGCCCGAGGGCATCGTCTTGATGGAGACCTCGCGCGTGTCCACGTCGTTGGGGGTGGCCGGGTAGGAGAACGAGGCCTTCACGACCACGTTGCTCTCGTCGAAGTCGCCGCCGTTCTTGATGGTGACGCTCCACTTGAGGTCCTCGGTCGCCTGGACCGTGGCCGTCTGGCCCACCGTGAGGCGCGTGTCGGAGGGCTTCGCGACGGTCGACTCCAGCGAGGTCCCGCGCAGGTTGCCGGCCGAGTCGGTGCCGCCGGTCGAGGCCGAGCGCCGCGACAGGTCCGGGATGAGGGCCTTGGCGCCCTCGGCGGAGGCCAGCGCCGCGTTGGGCAGGAAGGCCTGGAGCGGCGGCACCTCGACGCCGGTGATGTCGTCCTTCTGCAGCGCCAGGATCGCGGGGCCCTTGAACGAGTCGTCGTAGATCACGTCGCTGGCCAGGAAGCGCTGCATCGGCTTCGCCACCCCGGCGGCCTTGGTCTGCAGGTCGGTGCCCTGCAGGAGGGTCGGCAGGTTCTGGGACAGCGTGGTGAGCCCCGTGACCCGGTACTCCAGGGCCGTGACCAGGCTCGCCTGCGCGTCCTTCAGCGCGCCCGGCGGGTCGAGGTCCTCGGCCTGGTCGACCAGGCCCTGGGCGTCCTTGGCGATCGCGTTGATCTTCGCCTGCAGCTGGGGCGGCTTGTCGCCGCGCGGGTTGGCCATCACCTGGCGCAGGGCCGCGCCCTGGGCCGCCGACTTGGTGGACGATCTGCGAGACCCCGTTGATGTACGAGGTGTAGGAGTCCTCGAGCTGGCTGCGCTGGCAGTCCTTGACGACGAGCGCGATCACGATGACCAGCACCACCGCGAAGGCGATGCCCAGGATCAGCCGCCCGCGCGGCCCCTGGAGGACGGCGACGCCGCCCGAGGCACCGCCGCCGGAGCCGCCGCGGCGGCCCCCGCCCGAGCGCGACCGCGACGAGGAGCGGGAGGACGAGCGCCCCGATCCGCCCGAGCGGGACGAGCCCGAGCGCGAGCTGCGCGGCGGGCGCGGCGTCCCTTCCGGGTCTCCGTCCACCCGCGGCGGATCGTCCGGCGCGCTCGCGCGCGGCCGGGGCACCTCGCCGGTCGCGTCCGCGTCGATCGGGCCCGTGTCGCCGGAGCTCGCGCGCCGCGCCTCGCGGCGGGCGGCCCGCTCGTCGTCGGCCGGAGGGTCGCGGAAGACCGCGTCGAAGTCCGGCCGCTCGTCGTCGTACTCGGCCATGGCTACGTCGGGTGGATTCGTCTGATGGGGGCTGTCCGCACCGTGTGGAGGAGGTGGGGTGGAAGTGGGCGAGGGGGGACTCGAACCCCCAAGCTCATGCGAGCACTAGACCCTGAACCTAGCGTGTCTACCAATTCCACCACTCGCCCAGGCGTTCCTGCCTTCCAGGGATGCGGGATCGTACCACGGGGCCGATCGGACCCGGGCGGGCAAGGATGGAGCGCCGGCTCGTGGAAGATCCCCCCGATGAGTTCCCACGCGACATCCGACCGTCGCGCCCTCGGGCGCTACGTGCTGGGCCCCGCCATCGGGCGGGGGGCGACGGCCGTGGTCCACCGGGCCCAGGACATCGTCACCGGCGAGACGGTCGCGGTGAAGGTCGTCCCGGTGGAGCTCGACCTGGCCCCCCGCGTGCGCGCCGAGGTGCGCGCGGCCGGGCGCCTCGACCACCCCCGCATCGTCGCGCTGCGCGACTGGGGCGAGGACACCGAGTGCCTCTACCTCGTCTGGGACCTCGTCGAGGGGCACTCGCTGGCCGAGTGGCTGCGCGAGCCCGAGCGCCCCGGCGACGGCGCGATGGTCCGGATCGGCGAGGACGTCTTCGCCGCCCTGGCGCACGCGCACGGGCGCGGCGTGGTCCACCGCGACGTCAAGCCGGCCAACATCCTCATCGACCACGACGGCCGCGCCCACCTCTCCGACTTCGGCGTGGCGCGCCTGTCCGGCGAGAGCGGGCTCACCATGACCGGGGGCGTGGTCGGGACGGTGGCCTACATGTCGCCGGAGCAGGCCCGCGGCGACCCCGGTCGGCTCCGAGAGCGACGTCTACTCGGCCAGCCTGGTGGTCTACGAGGGCCTCGCCGGCCGCAATCCCGTCAGCGCCTCCTCGCCCGCCGAGACCGCCCGCCGCGCCGCCGCCGGGGGTCTGCCGCCCCTGGCCTCCCTGCGGCCCGAGCTCCCGCCCGACCTCTGCCGCGCCATCGACGCGGGCCTGCGCCGCGATCCCGAGGCCCGTCCCGACGCCGCCGAGATGGCCGACGCCCTCAGCGGCGCCCGCGGCGGGGTGCGGGCCGCCCGCCGCCGCGGCACCCGGGCCCTCCCGGCGGTGGCCTGCGCCGCCGCGGGCGCGAGCCTCGCGGGGATCGCCATCACCATGGGGCACCGCTCCCTCGACGACGCGACCGGCATGGACTGGCGCTCGCCGGCCGTCGCCGCCGCGGTCACGGCCGGTCGCCGCGGTGGCCTTCGCGTGGCGCCCGCGCGGGGCGGCCCTCTGCGCCGTGGTCGCCGGCGCCGTCCTCGTGGGCCTGAGCGCCCCGCTCGCCGGGCTGATCCTCGGCGCCATCGCCCTCGTCACGCTGGCCAGCGGCTGGCGCTTCGGGCGCATCACCCTGCTCGCCGCGGCCGGTCCCGCCCTCGCGGCGGTCGGCCTCTGGCCCCTGCTCCCGGCGCTCGCCGGGCTCCTGCCCCGCTGGGCCGAGCGCCTCTGGGTCGCCGTGGCCGGGGTCGTCGCGACGGTCGCCTGGCAGATCGGCGCCGGCAGCGACTCGTTCCTGGCCGGGGGCGGCTTCGTCGGCTCGGCCGTCGCCGACCTGCGACGGCGAGAGCTCGCCCCAGGCCGTGGCCGAGCGCCTCTGGCAGCCCCTCGCCGACCGCCCCGAGGCGGCGGTCCAGGCGGCCGCCGTGATCGTCGCGGCCCTGTGCGTGCCCGTGGTCGTGCGCGCGCGCGCCACCGGGCCGCGCGTCCTGGCGGCGACCCTCTGGATCGGCGCCCTCGGCGCCGTCCTGATCGCCACCGCGGCGCGACCGCACCGCCGCCGTGGCCGCCGTCCTGCCCGCGGCGATCGTCGTGATCGCGTGGGCGATCCGACCCTGGAGGAGCCTCCGCCGCCGCGCCCCGGTCGAGGGCGTCCGCTACGCTCCGCGGTCCGATCGTATGAGCCTCCTGCGCGACATCGAGCAGAAGATCGAGGGCCTCTTCGAGCGTGGCTTCCGAAGGGCCTTCCGCAGCAGCCTGCAACCGGTCGAGCTGGCCCGCAAGCTCGCCCGGGAGATGGAGGACCACAAGACGATCTCGGTCTCCCGCGTCTACGTCCCCAACGACTTCACGGTCTACCTGTCGTCCAAGGACCGTGAGGGCTTCTCGTCGTACGAGCGATCGCTGGTCGCCGAGCTCGGCGCCTACCTGGACGCCCACGCGCGCGGCGCCGGGCTGTCGCTGGTGGCGCCCGCCACCGTGACCCTGGCCACCGACGAGGACCTCCGCGTGGGCGAGTTCGGCATCGCCTGCCGCATGGCCGACCCGCCCGACGGCGCCGCCGCACCGCCCGAGACCCCGCCGGCCGCGGCCCCGGGGACGTCCGCGGCGGCCGACGCGCCCGCGCCGCCTGCCCCGCCCCGCCTGCGGTCGCCCCCCCGCCGGTGCGCCCGCACCAGGCGCTCGAGGGCGTGAGCGGGACGCAGGTCATCTCGGCGGCCGACGCCCGCGACGCGGGCCTCACGCCGGAGACGATGACGCTCATCGTCGGGACCACGCGCACGCGCCTCACCAAGCGGGTCTCCACCCTCGGCCGCAGCCGCGACTGCGACGTCGTGATCCCCGACCCCAACGCCAGCCGCGTCCACGCCGAGGTGCGCCACATCGGCCTCGACTACTTCCTGGTCGACATGGGCAGCACCAACGGCACGGAGGTCAACGGCCAGCTCGTGAAGCGCCACGCCCTCGCCGACGGCGACACCATCGTGATCGGGACCACCCAGATCCACGTGGAGCTCGGATGAGCGAGACCGGGCTGCTGGTGGCCGAGGTGGCCTTCCTGATCCTCCTCTACGCCTTCGTGTGGAGCGTCGTGCGCAGCTCGAGCCGCCAGCTGCGCGCGAGCCAGCCGCCGCCGATGGTCACCCCCGACGCCGCGCCGGCCGAGACCCCGGCCGCCGCCGCCCCCGCCCCTCCGGCGCCCGCGCCGGTCGCGGCGCCGGGGTCGCGGCGCCCCCCGTCGCACCGCCCGTCGCCGCGGCGACCGCCGCCTCCGAGGCCCAGACCGAGATGGGCGTGGCCGAGGAGGACTCGGGCGTCTTCGACATGGGCTCCAACCTGGACCCGCGGCTGATCGTGGAGGACTCGCCCAGCCTCGAGGCGGGGCGCGTGATCGCGCTCGACCGCGGCATCACCATCGGCCGCTCCGACGCGGCCGACCTTCCGATCACCGACCAGTTCGTCTCCCACATGCACGCCCGCATCCTGCGCCGGGGTGCCTACCACTTCGTCGAGGACCTCGGGTCCACCAACGGGACCTTCCTCAACGACCGGCGCGTGGAGAAGGATGCCGCGCTCAAGGTCCACGACGCGCTGAGGATCGGGCAGACCACTCTCCGCTACGAGGAATAGATGACCGGCGAGGGCGAGGCCGGACGGCGGCTCGCGCTGGTCGAGGTGGCCCACCTCTCCGACACCGGGCGCGTCCGGCACCACAACGAGGACCGCTCCGTGGCGAGCAGCCGGATCCTGGCGGTGGCCGACGGCATGGGCGGCGCCAAGGCCGGCGAGGTCGCCGCGCAGGTGGCGGTCGACTCGGTGAGCGGCCTCACCTCCGTGGACTCCGAGACGGTCCGGCGGGCGCATCGAGCGCGCCAACCGCGCGATCCGGCGCATGGCCAGCGAGGATCCCGACAAGAGCGGGATGGGCACCACGATGACCGCGGCGCTGGTCCGCGACGACCACCTCGACGTGATCCACGTGGGCGACTCGCGGGCCTACCTCTGGCGTGACGGCGTCCTCCGCCAGGTGACCGAGGACCACTCGGTGGTGGGCGAACTGGTGCGGCGCGGCAGCATCACCGCCGAGGAGGCCGAGAACCACCCCCACCGCAACGTGATCACCCGCGCCCTCGGCGCCGAGGCCGAGGTCCAGGCCGACACGGTCTCGACCGGGCTCCGCGAGGGCGACGTCGTGCTCCTGTGCAGCGACGGCCTCTCCTCCTACGTCGCCGAGGCCGACATCGCCGCCGTCCTGGCCGATGCCGGGAACCTGGCCGACGCGGCCCGCGGCCTGGTCGACCGGGCCAACGGCGCCGGCGGCATCGACAACGTCACCGTCGTGCTGGCGCGGGTCGGGCCCGCGCCCGAGGGGGGGATCTCGGGCGACACGATGGAGGTCCCGGTGGTGGAGCCCGCGACGCGGGCCGACGCCACGCCCACGAGCGAGGTCCGGGTGCTGGGAGGCGTGCACGGGCACGCCGGCAGCGAGCGCGCCGGGTCCGCGCCCGCCCGCCCGCCCAAGGTGCTCGAGCCGGCCGGCCGGCGCCGTTCGCGGGCCCTCCCGATCCTCGCCGGCGTGGTCGTGCTGCTGATCGTGGTCGGCGGGGCGGTCCTCTGGATCGCCAGCCGCACCTACACCGTCGAGGGCAGCTCGCAGGGCACCGTGCGGGTGGCGCACGGCCTGCCGATCTCGATCTTCGGCCGGGAGCTGTCGGTGGAGTGGCAGGACACCGGGGTCTCCGCCGACGCGGTTCGCGCGTCCGAGCCCGATGCCCTGTCATCCTCGGCGCGAGGCCAGGGCGAGGCCGTCGGGCTCGCGGCGTCGCTCGTGTGGCGTTACGGCGTCTCCCAGCCGCCGGTCATCGAGGCCCCGGCGCCGCCGGCGCCGACCACCACCACGACACTCCCCGGACCACAACCGCCCCGTGACCCTGCGCACACGAGAGCTGGGATTCATGATCCCGGCTGCCCTTCTGGGCCTCATCGGCATCGCGTCGGTCGCCAGCGCGCGCTCCGACACGTTCGACCTCGGGCCCGGTGCCGAGCGCCCTCGGGGTGCTGGCCGTCTTCCTGGCGATGCACCTGACGCTGCGCCTGCGCGCCCGCTACGCCGACCCCTACCTGCTGCCCACGGTCGGCGTGCTGGTCGCCATCGGCCTGGTGGAGCTGGACCGCATCAGCCCGTCCCTCGCGGCCGACCAGGCGGTGTGGATCGCGGTGGGCGGCGTGGCCTTCGTCGCGACCCTCCTGCTCCTTCCCGACCACCGCGTGCTGGAGCGCTACACGTACCTGATCGGGCTGCTGGGGGTGGGCCTGCTGCTGGCGACGATGATCTTCGGCACACGCATCTACGGGGCCAAGCTCTGGATCGAGATCGGCGGCGGCCAGACGGTCCAGCTGGGCGAGGTCGCGAAGATCCTGATCGTCATCTTCCTGGCGGCCTACCTGCGCGACAAGCGCGAGCTGCTGGCCATCCCGACCGGCCGGGTGTTCGGGGTCCCCGTGCCGCCGATGGCCGCCCTGGGCCCGGTGCTGGTCTTCCTGGGGGCCTGTCTCGCGCTGGTGGTGGTGCTCAACGACTTCGGCACGGCGCTGCTGTTCCTCGGGATCTTCCTGGCGATGATCTACCTGGCCACCGGTCGCGCGGCCTACACGATCTTCGGGCTGGTGGTCTTCGCGGTCGGATCGCTGTTCGTCTACGCGGTCGTGCCGCGCATCCAGACCCGCGTCGACAACTGGCTCCACCCGTTCTCCGACGCCCAGGGGCAGGGCTACCAGCTGGTGCAGTCGCTCTACGCGCTCGCCGAGGGCGGGGTCGTCGGGCCGGGGCTCGGCAAGGCGTTCCTGGTGACCGAGAACGGCGCCACGGTGATCCCGGCGCTCCAGACCGACTTCATGTTCTCCGCGGTCGCCAGCGAGCTCGGCTACGTCGGCGGGCGTGGGCCTGCTGCTGGGGTTCCTCGTGTTCATCCAGCGCGGCTTCGTCATCGCCGCCCAGGCCAACGACGGCTTCTCCAAGCTGCTCGCCGGCGGCCTCACCGCCGCCATCGGCCTCCAGGCGATCCTCATCATCGGCGGCGTCACGCGGCTCATCCCGCTCACCGGCGTGACCCTGCCCTTCATGAGCTACGGCGGCTCGAGCGTCGTGACCAACTTCGTCCTGGTGGCGCTGCTGCTGATCATCAGCCACCGCTCCCGGGCCGGCAACGAACCCTCAAAGCGCCTGCGCCGCCAGGCGGCCATCGAGTCGCGGGCGATCGAGCGTGAGGAGCTGCGGGCCGAGCGGGAGGCCCTGCGGTGAACCGCTCCATCCGGCGCCTCTACCTCACCCTGGCGGGCGGCTTCGGCCTGCTCGTGCTGATGCTCGGCTGGTGGCAGGTCGTGGCCGCGGACGGCCTCAAGGACCGCGCCGACAACCAGCAGTCGATCCAGGCCGAGAAGCTGATCGACCGCGGGCGCATCCTCACGGCCGACGGCACGATCCTGGCGTACAGCCGCGCGCGCCGGGTCAACGGCCAGCGCCTCTTCGAGCGCGTCTACCCGCAGGGCGACCTCGCGGCCCAGGTCGTGGGCTACACGTCCACGAACAAGGGCAAGACCGGCATCGAGAACAGCTACAACCGCTACCTCGCCGGCAGCTTCGGCACCGAGCCGCTCCTGCAGCGCCTCAACCTCAAGGAGAAGCAGGGCGCCAACGTCCAGCTGAGCATCGACTCCCGGGTCCAGAAGGTGGCCCAGGAGCAGCTGGCGGGCAAGGTGGGCGCGGTGGTGGCGCTCAACCCGAAGACCGGCCAGATCATCGCGATGGCCTCGTCGCCGACCTTCGACAACGAGACCGTCCTCACCGACTACGGCTCGATCCTCGCCCAGCCGAACTCGCCGCTGATCAACCGCGGCAGCCTGGGCCTCTACGCCCCCGGGTCGACCTTTAAGGTGGTCACCGCCACGAGCGCCCTCGAGAGCGGCAGGTACGACCCCGACCTCGCTCTTCCCCGGCGGATCGACCTACAAGACCCCGGGCGGCGACATCCACAACTTCGGGAACGTGAGCTACGGCCCCCACACATTGAGCACCGCGCTGACGAACTCCATCAACACCACCTTCGCCCAGATCGGCGACGAGCTCGGCGCCGAGCAGCTCGGGTCCACGATGACGGCCTACGGCTTCGGCGAGCGGCCGCCGCTCGACCTCCCCGAGGTCGGCCGATCTCCGGCCGCCGCGGGCCGGGCGGCAAGGTGCTGCCCAACGACCAGCGCGGCGAGGACACCGCCCGCATCGCGATCGGCCAGGAGCAGCTGACGGTCACGCCGCTCCAGATGGCGATGGTGGCGGGCACCGTCGCCAACGGCGGCATCCTGATGGCGCCGCGCCTGATGTCGCGGATCGTGGACCGCGGCGGCTCGGTGGTGAAGCGCGCCGACGTCCAGCAGATGGGCCAGGTGATGTCCCCCGAGAACGCCGACCAGCTCACCACGATGATGGAGGACGTGGTGCGGGAGGGCACCGGCACCGCGGCGGCACTGTCGAGCACCGGCACCACCGTGGCCGGCAAGACCGGCACGGCGGAGACCGGCAACCAGAGCCTCAACAACGCCTGGTTCATCGGCTTCGCGCCGGCCGAGGACCCGGCCGTGGCCATCGCCGTCGTGATCGAGAACACCTCGGGCACCGGAGGCGTGGTGGCCGCCCCGATCGCCGCCCAGGTCATGCGCGCCGCCATCAGCCCGGGGGAGTCCGGGTGAGCTTCGAGCCCGGAGAGCTGATCGGCGACCGCTACGAGCTCGGCCGCCAGCTCGGCAGCGGCGGCATGGCGCGGGTCTACCTCGGCCACGACCGCCTGCTGGACCGCCAGGTGGCGATCAAGGTGCTCTCGGAGCCCTACGCGTCGGACCCGCAGTTCGTGGAGCGCTTCCGCCGGGAGGCCTCGCACGCGGCCGGGCTCAACCATCCGAACATCGTGGCCGTCTACGACCGCGGCGAGGTGGACGGCAGCTACTACATCGTCATGGAGTACCTCGCGGGGCCCGACCTCAAGCAGGTCATCCGCTCGCGCGCGCCGCTCCCGGCGCTCGAGGCCATCGACGACGCGCAGCAGATCCTGGCCGCCCTCGGCGCGGCCCACCGCCGCGACGTCATCCACCGCGACGTCAAGCCCCAGAACGTCCTGGTCGCGGAGGACGGACACCTCAAGGTCACCGACTTCGGCATCGCCCGCGCGGGCGCCGAGACGGACATGACCGAGGCCGGCTCCGTCATCGGGACGGCCCAGTACCTCTCGCCGGAGCAGGCGCGCGGGGACGAGGTGACCGCGGCGAGCGACTGCTACGCCGTGGGGATCGTCCTCTACGAGATGCTCACCGGCCGGGTCCCCTTCGACGGCGGCCCCCCCGTGGCCGTCGCCATGAAGCAGATCAGCGACGAGCCGGTCTCGCCGCGCATCGTCGAGCCCAGCGTGCCGCGCGAGCTCGAGGCCGTCGTGCTGCGCTCGCTCGCCAAGCGCCCCTCGGAGCGCTACCGCACGGCCGAGGAGATGAGCCGGGCGCTCGCCGAGGCCCGCGCCGCGATCGACGGCACCGGCGGGACCACCCGGGTCATGGGCGCCGCCGCGGCGGGCGGCACCACCGGCCAGATGACGGCCGCGACCCGCGTCGCGGGACCGCCGCCCACCGAGCCCCCGCGCCGCCGCCGGCGCGTCTGGGCGATCGTGGCCGCGGTGCTCGTGCTTCTCGTGGTCGCCGGCGTGGGCGCGGCCCTGCTCCTGTCCGGCGGCGACTCGCCCCAGGCGACGGTCCCGGACGTGGCGGGACAGCCGGAGGCCCAGGCCCGCGCCACCCTCACCGGCGCGAAGTTCGAGGTGGACGTGCGCACGGTCACCGACGACGTCGGTCGACCAGGGGCTCGCCATCGACACGGATCCGCCCGCGGGCACCGTCGCCCACGAGGGCGACACCGTCGTCCTGCGCGTGAGCGGGGGCCCGGGTGACACCACCGTGCCCGACGTCACCGGCAAGCCGGAGGCCACGGCCACCGCCCAGCTCAGCGCAGCGGACTTCGAGGTCAAGAGCCAGACCGGAGGCGAGCGCGCAGGTCGCCGAGGGCCTGGTGATCAGCCAGCAGCCCGACCCCGCCACGTCGGCCCAGCGCGGGAGCACCGTCACGATCATCGTCTCGAGCGGCGCGGCGCAGGTGGACGTCCCGGACGTGACCGGCCAGTCGCAGTCCGGCGCCGAGCAGACGCTCCGCGATGCCGGCCTGGTGCCGAGCGCCAGCACGGCCCCGAGCTCCGACCAGCCCGCGGGCATGGTCATCTCGCAGGACCCCCGCGGCGGCAAGGCCGACCAAGGGCAGCACGGTCAACATCGTGGTGGCCACCGCGCCGGCCAACGTGACCGTTCCCTCGGTCATCGGCAACACGGCCACCGACGCCCGCTTCAAGCTGGAGAACAACGGCTTCAAGGTCACCAGCGACGCCGCCGACTCGGATGAGCCGGCCGGGAACGTGATCGACCAGAACCCGGCCGCGGGCACGTCGGTGGCGCCCGGGTCGCGGATCGTCATCACGGTCAGCAACGGGCCGGCGGTCACCACCGCCCCGGCGGTGCCCGCGCCGCCCCCGACCCAGACGACCCCGTGAGCACCCGGGTGGCCGTCCTGATGGGCGGGCGCAGCAGCGAGCACGACGTCTCGCTGGCCTCGGCCGCCGCCGTGATCGCGGCGCTCGACCCCGGCCGCTTCGACGTCGTCCCCGTCCTCATCTCCTCGGAGGGCGTCTGGAGCGTCAACGACGAGCCGGTGGCCATCGTGCCCGGCCCGGAGGGCGCCGCCCAGCTCGCGTCCCTCGCCGGCGGCTCGCCGACCGCGGGCGCTGGACGTCGCTCTTCCCGGTGCTCCACGGGCCCCACGGCGAGGACGGCACCGTGCAGGGCGCGCTGGAGACCGCCGGGGTGCCCTACGTCGGGGCGGGCGTCGCCGCGTCGGCCGTCGCCATGGACAAGGCGCTCTTCAAGGTCTTCCTCGCGCCACGCCGGCATCCCGACCCCGGAGCACACGGTGGTCACGCGCCGCCGAGTGGGAGTCCGATCCGGCCGCCGTGCGCGCGCGGGTCGCCGAGCGTCGGTGGGCTATCCGGCCTTCTGCAAGCCGGCGCGCCTCGGATCGAGCGTCGGCATCAGCCCGGTGCCCGGACCGGACGCCCTCGCCGCGGCGCTCGAGCTGGCGTTCCTGCACGACGCCAAGGCCCTGGTGGAGCGGGCGATCTCCGGCCGTGAGGTCGAGGTGGGGGTGCTCGACGGCCCCGTCCCGCTCGCCTCGCCGGTGGGCGAGATCACCTTCGAGGGCGACTGGTACGACTACGAGACCAAGTACGTCAGCCGGGCCGCTCCCAGCGTCCAGGTGCCCGCCGACCTGCCCCGACGAGGTGGCGGCCGACGGCGCGCGAGCTCGCGCTGCGCGCGTTCGCGGCGGTCGACTGCGCCGGCCTCGCGCGCGTCGACTTCTTCGTCAGCCGACGAGGGCGAGGTGCTGCTCTCCGAGCTCAACACGATGCCCGGCTTCACCCCCACCAGCGTCTACGCGCGCCTGATGGAGGCCGCCGGCATCGCCTACCCGGACCTGGTCGGCCGGCTGATCGACCTCGGCATCGCCCGCGCGGCGGAGGCGCGCCGCTACCGCTGCTGAGGCGGGGCCCGCGCGTCGGCGTGGTCGCCGACACCCACGTCGGCGAGTTCATCGACGCGCTCCCCGATGCCGTCCTCGCGGCGCTCGACGGCTGCGACCTGATCCTCCACGCCGGCGACCTGAGCGTCCCCTCGGTGCTCGACGACCTCGGACGGATCGCGCCCGTGGTCGCGGTGCGCGGCGACCACGACCGCCTGGGCGGCCTCGCGCTGCCCGAGACGGCGGTCGTGGCGGCCGGGCGGCCATCGCATCGGCCTGGTCCACGGGGACCGCGAGCGGCCTGATGGACGCCTCGGTGGTGGCCGCCTCGGTCGTCGCGGGGCGGACGCTGCGCTACCGCGCGCGCGCTGACGCGCTCCCTGCTGCGGCGGCTGGGGCCGGTGGACGCCGTGGTCTTCGGCCACTGGCACGAGCCGGTCGCCGCCTGGGCCGGCGCCACGCTGCTCTTCTCGCCGGGCGCCGTCTGCCCCTGGGGCAGCCTCGAGGGCGGGCGTGGCGCCCCGCCGCGGCGCCGCGGGGGTCGCCGACCGCGCGGTGCGCCGCTTCCGCCACCAGCTCGGGCCGCGACGCGATGCGCCCGCGCGATCGGGATCCTGGAGGTGGGCCCGGCGGGCATCCGGCCCACGCACGATCGATCGTGGACGACCGGTAGTCTCGGCGCGGATGCCCGAGCCCGGCTTCCGTCGCGCGATCACCACCATCCGCGGCGGCCTCGCCCTGGGTGCGGTCGCCGCCGTGCTGCTGGCGATCGCGCCCGCCTTCGACCTCGTCGCGGGTGCGTCGTCCGATCCCGGCGGCGGCGTCTACGTGGCCGGCGTCGGGGCGTCGGTGTCGCTGGCCGCCCTCGCGCTGCCTGCCTCGTCGATCCTCGCCGCCATCGCGCTGCGGCTGCTGTGGCTCCACCTGGCTCGGCGCTGGTGCTGGTCACCGCGGTGGCGCTCGTCGCGAGCCTGCTCGTCATCATCGCCCGCATCTCGGACAACTTCGCCGAGGACGCCGACGTCGCCATGCGCGGCGGCGCCTGGACGCTGGTCGCCGCCTTCTGGCTCGCCCTCGCCGGGGTGGTGGTCACCTGGTCGGCTTCCGCATGGTCGCCATCGCGGCGCCGCCGCCCGCGAGGATGGCCCGCACCGGCCCCCAGCAGCGCGCCCGCACCGCCCCGACTGGCGGCCATCCTCGGGCTCCTGGGCGTCGTGATCGTCGTCACGTCGTCCCTCGGGGTGGCCTACGGGATCCTCGCGCTCGGCGACATCCGGGCCTCCGGCGAGCGCCTCACCGGCCGCGGCGATGGCGCTGACCGGCCTGATCGCTGGGAATCCTGGTGCTCTCGCTGCTGGCGACGATCGGTGGCATCGGGATGCTGGTGGCCTCGCCCGGCTGAGGGCGATTTCCCGCGAAATCGCCGGTCGGTGTAAGGGTTCCGTACGGGTCCGGTCGCGCGGGGGCACGACCTGGGACCATCCCGCGCTCGATGCCGGCACTCACGACGACCGCTCGCCGCGCTGGCCGGCCTGGTCGCCCTCCTGGGCGGCGCCGGCGCCGCGGCGGCCGCCGACCCACCGCTGCTCTACCTGCGCGAGGACGCCGCCGTCGCGGTCGACGCCGGGCTCGGCGGCGGCACCCTGCGCCAGGCGCCGGCCGCCGACCACGCGCGCTGGAGCGGCCCCCGCGATCGTCGGCAAGGTGACCGGCGCCGAGATCGAGGGCCGGAGCGCGCGCCCGCATCGCCGCCATCCTGCGGGCCGGCTGGCGCGGCGACGGCGCCGGCGGGCGCGTGGCGGTGGACGAGATCACCCCCGCCCGCTGGACGCCCTCCTCCGCCTCCCGGCCTGGCCGCCGCCCTCGACCTCCTCGGCCCGGGCGCCCAGCGGGTCGTCTTCTACGCCGGCCCCTCCCTGGTGGAGCAGGTCGGCCGCGCCGATCCCCGCCGCCCGCTGCGCCCGCGCCTCGCGCGCCTGGTGGACGCCCTCAGCCGCGCGCGGGCCACCTATCTCCTGACGTACCGGGGCGATCATGTCGCCGTTCCCCGCGCGCGAGATGGCGACCCACCCCACGCGCTGGGCGGCCCGCTGGCCGGCGGGCCGGGGCGAGCTGCGCGTGATGCTGGGGCCCGACGCGGGCGCGGGCCAGGCCGAGCTCTGGGCGCGCGTGCGCGCGACGCCCGCCGGACGGGACCTGCTGGCCCGCGGCCCCGCCGCCTACGGACTCGCCGACGCGTCCGCCGCGCGCGACTGGGTGGCCCAGTACCGCGCCTTCCTGTCCGCCCCGACGATCTCGGCGACCGGAGCCGACTTCGCCGTGCCCGAGCCCCGGCGGGCTCACCCTGGCCGCGGCCGGGAACCGCCGCGTCCGCGTCACGATCGCCCGGGCCGGGCGCGCCGTCGTGACGATGACCCCGCGCGGCGGCGGCATCGTGCGCGCCATCCGCAAGCTCATCGGCCCCACCTCGTCCGTCGTCGTCCGGCTGCCCGCCGACAGCCGCCCGGGCCTCTACCGGGTGCAGGCCGTCCTGATCGGCGACGGCCTGCGCGACCGCGCCACCATCCACGTCCGGGTGCGCACCTAGGATTCCGTTCCGTGGCCACTTGGGCGGAGATCGAGGGCGAGGCGCCCGAGCTGGCGGCGCGCGCGGCGGCCCTCCTGAACGCCCACGTGCACAAGACGATCGCGACGCTGCGCCGTGACGGCGGTCCCCGCATCAGCGGCACCGAGATCATCTTCGCCGAGGGTGAGATCTGGTTCGGGAGCATGTGGCGCGCGGTCAAGGCGCGGGACCTCCAGCGCGACCCCCGCTTCGCGCTCCACAGCGGGTCCATCGACCCCCCGGACTGGGCGGGCGACGCCAAGATCGCCGGGCGGGCCGAGGAGATCACGGATCCCGAGGTCATCGCGCGCGTCGTCACGACAGCCCCGCCGGGCCCCCTGCACCTCTTCCGCGCCGACATCACGGAGCTCTCGGTGGTGCGCCTGGGCGATCCTCCCGACCACCTGGTCATCACCTCCTGGCACCCCGGCCGGGGGGTCACGGAGCTGACCCGCACCTAGGAGCGCCCCGACGCCCTCCGGGCGCGCGGGTGGGCGCGGTCGAAGTCCTCGCGCAGGTGGGCGGCGGTCACGTGGGTGTAGATCTCGGTCGTCACCGGGGAGGCGTGACCGAGGTGGGCCTGGACGTAGCGGATGTCCACGCCCGACTGGATCAGGTGGGTGCCGCACGAGTGCCGCAGCGCGTGCGGGAAGACCCGCTCGCCCGCCGTCGCGCAGGCCGGCGCGGTCGGCCACGTCGGTGACGATGCGCCACACGGCCGCGCGGCCGAGGCGCCGCCCGCGGGCGCTGAGGAAGACGGCGTCGGCGTCGCGGTGGTGGGCCTGGTCGGGCCGCGGGCGTGCGGTCGCGCGCGCGCAGCACCGGGCGGGCGGTGCGCAGGTAGGCCGTGAGCGACGCCAGGGCTCCGCGCGGCACGGCCACCGCGCGCCGCCTGCCGCCCTTGCCGAGGACCATGCAGGAAGGGGTCGTCGGGGTCGTCCAGGTGGCACGCCGACAGGTCGAGGCCGGCCGCCTCGCTCGCGCGCAGGCCGCAGCCGTAGAGCACCTCGACCAGCGCCGCCGTCCGCGCGCCGAGCGGCCCCGGCCCGGCGGCGACCTCGCACATGCGCCGCACGGCGGCCGGCGAGAGCGACACGACCTCGCCGGCCGATCGTCTCCTGGCCCCCCTCGCCGGCGGCCGCCGGGGGGCGCAGGTCGCGCACCGGGTTCTCGAGCGCCATCGAGCGCGACCACCAGCGGCAGAACGCCCGCGCGGCGGCCACCCGCCGCCGGCGGGTGGACAGGCGCCCGGGCAGCCCGTCGCGCCAGCGCTGCCACCAGTCCAGCGGCAGGGCCGGCCAGCGGCGCGGCCGCCGCCCGCGCCAGCGGGTCGTCCTCCACGCCGAACGCCGGCGCGCCGCCGGGATCCGCCGGCGCGGCACGCCGAGCGCCGCGGCCAGCGCGGCGAGGTCGCGCGCGTAGGCCGCGCGCGTGTTGGGGTTCTCGCGGGTCGGCCAGGAAGGCGCCCGCCAGGCGCCCGAAGCCCGTCGGGGTCAACGCCGCTCATCCGCGCGGGTGCCCGCGGCGCAGGGCGGCCTGCATCGCCTTGGTGGTGACCCCGGTGTAGCGCTGGGTGGTCGCGAGGCTCGCGTGGCCGAGCACCTCCTGCACGACGCGCAGGTGCGCGCCGCCCTCGCCGCCCGGGCCCTCCAGCAGGTGGGTGCCCGCCGCGTGGCGCAGCAGGTGCGGGCCGCCGGCGCGGCCGGAGGCCCGCAGCTCGCGGGCGACGATCCGGTAGACCGTCGAGCCGTCCAGCGGCCGCCCGGTGCGCGACAGGAACACCGGCGCGCGCACGGCGGGCTGGGGCGCCGTCGGCGGCGCACCAGGCGCGGGCGGCCGTCGGCCAGCCAGGCGCGCAGGGCCGCGACGGCCGGCTCGGTCATCGGGACGGTCCGGGCCTCGCCGCCCTTTCCCACCACCCGCAGGGCGTCGTGCTCGAAGTCGAGCCCGGCCAGCACCAGGTCGCAGGCCTCCTGGCGGCGCAGGCCGCTGCCGTAGAGCACCTCGACCAGCGCCCGGTCGCGCAGGCGCAGGGCGCGGGCGACGGGCCGTCGCGCCCTCCACCGGCGGGCCGACGCCCTCCACGAGGGCGGCGGCGTCGGCCTGGGAGAGGCGCGGCACCGGGGGCGGCGACGGGGCGCGGGCGGTCGATCGAGGTCGGCGGGCGAGCGGCCCGGCGGGTGGTGCGGGGCCGAGCCACTCGCGCAGGGCGGTGACCGCGCGGGCGCGGCGTGGCCGGCGACCAGCCGAGGCCGCGGAAGGCCGCCTCGAGCGCCGAGGCGCTCACCTCCTCCGGGCCGTTCAGCGCCGCGCGCCGAGAGCCACCCGGCCACGCGCCGCGCGTCCTTGAGGTAGGCGCGACTGCGTGCGCGGCGACAGCGCCGCCCGCGGCCGCCCTGGGCGGCCAGGCGGCCGCCGCAGGTCGTCGAGGCTCTCGTCCCAGGTGCGGCCATCGTCATGTGGAGTTCGGGACGCCCCTCAGCTCCACCTGCCCGACGCCCGGCCCAGTAGCCGCCCGCGCCGTCCGGGCACGAGCGAGGTGATCCAGAGCACGTACGACTCGCCGAGGGCCGGCCGCGCTTCAGGGCGACCACCTGCTCGGCGCCGGTGAAGCGTGCCGCTCGCCAGCACCTCGCGCCGGCCCGCCGCTCGAGCGGGCCGAGCACCTCGAACCGCGCGCCCGGGGGTCGGGCGAGGTGACGACCATCTCGGGTCGCCACCGCCGGGGCGGTGAGGCGCAGGATCAGCCCGACGCCGGTCTTGAGGCCGCCGAAGTCGCGGCGTGTCGCGGTAGCGCTCGGTGTACCAGGCGGTGCGTCGGGTCGTCGTCCACCGCGTAGCCCGCGCTGGTCCGGGTTCTCGGGCTCTCCGCCGTCGTCGCCCTGCGGGTCGTAGTCGCGCACGGCGGCGATGGTGGAGCGGGCGCGCTGGCGCGCCGCCGGGCGGCGGCCCGTCGTCGCCCGGCGGTCGCTGAGCACCACCCGGCCGCCGCGGCGGCCGCCGCACCACGAGCGCGACCGCGCAGCCCGACCAGCGCCGGCGCCGCCGACGGCCGGGCGCCGGCGGCGCGCCGTGTCCTCGTCCGTCGTCGTCCGGGGCGACCGGCGGGGCCGGCATGACCGCGGTGCCCGGCGTCGTCCGGCCCTCCAGCGCCGCGACCATCCGCGTCGGCGCTCGCGAAGCGGTCGGCCGGGTCCTTGGCGGCGGCGCGCAGGGTGCAGGCGGCGAGCCACTCCGGCACGGCGGGCGCGAGCGCCCGCGGGTCGGGCATCGGCTCGGAGCAGTGCTTCATCGCCACGGCGACGAAGCCCTCGCCGCGGAACGGCAGCACGCCGGTGAGGCACTCGTAGAGCAGGATGCCCAGCGAGTAGACGTCGGTGCGCGCGTCGATCGGGCGCCCGTCGGCCTGCTCGGGCGAGAGGTAGTCGGCGCTGCCCAGCAGCATGTCCGTGCGTGGTGAGGCCGGGCTCGCCGTCGGTCTCCATCAGCCGCGCGATGCCGAAGTCGGCGAGCTTCACGTCGCCGTCGCGCGCGTGAGGAGGACGTTCTGCGCCTTGATGTCGCGGTGCACCACGCCCTGCGCGTGGGCGTAGGCCAGGGCGCGGCCCACCTCGGCGCAGATCCGCGCCGCCTCCTCGGGGTCGAGCGGCCCGTCGCGGCGGATCCGCGCCTTCAGGTTCTCGCCCGTCCACGAGCTCCATCACGAGGTACGGGCCCTCGGCGTCCTCGCCGCGGTCGAGCAGGCGCACGAGGTTCGGGTGGGAGAGGCGCGCGACGAGCATCGCCTCGCGGCGGAAGCGCTCGGCGTGCTCGGCGTCGGCCAGCAGGCCCGCGTGGAGCGCTTCACGGCCACGGGCGGTCCGAGCACCGTGTCGGTGGCGCTCCACACCGCGGCCATGCCGCCGCGGCCGATCAGATGGTCGAGCCGGTAGCGGTCTCCGAGGAGGGTGTCGGTCACGACCGTTCGTCCGCGGCCAGTCGTCACCCGTCGAGGATACCCCCGCGCCCCGGGCGCGTCGGACGCTCGGGGTGGGGCGATAGACTCCTCGCGTGCCGGCGCCGCAGACGGTCCTGATCGTCGAGGACGACGAGGCGATCTCCGACTCGATCGCCTACGCCCTCGACCGCGCCGGATTCCGCACCCTCCGGGCGGGCGACGGCGGGCAGGGGCTGCGCCTGTTCCGCCAGCAGCGCCCGGACCTCGTGATCCTCGACCTGATGCTCCCCCAGATGGACGGCTGGCGCGTCACCGAGGAGCTGCGCCGCGAGGACCCGCGCGTGCCGGTCATCGTCTGCAGCGCGCGCACCAGCGAGTTCGACCGCGTCCACGGCCTCGAGATGGGCGCCGACGACTACGTCACCAAGCCCTTCTCGATGAAGGAGCTGCTCGCGCGGGTCAACGCCCACCTGCGCCGGGTCGAGTCGCACCGCCAGCCCGACGGGCGCCGCGTCGATCGAGGTCGAGGGCCTGCGTGATCGACCCCGAGCAGGTCCAGGCCTTCGTGGACGGCCGCCCGGTGGGCTTCACGCCCCGCGAGTTCGAGGTGCTCTACGCGCTGGCGCGGGCCGAGGGCAAGCCGGTGCCCCGCGAGCGCGTCTACCGCGAGGTCTGGGGCTACGAGATGATCCGCGGCGACCGCTCGGTGGACGTCTTCGTGCGCAAGGTGCGCCAGAAGCTGGCGGCCGCCCGCCCGGATCGCAGCTACGTCCAGACCCACTACGGCGTCGGCTACCGCTTCGAGGCGGCCGGCGCCCACGAGGTCGTCGAGGAGCCCGCCGAGGCGCCTTGAGGGGGGTTCGGGCGTCGGCTACCCTTCCCGGGCTTTGCCCTGAGGGGGGATGCCCGAGCGGTCAAAGGGAGCGGTCTGTAAAACCGCCGGCTACGCCTACGGAGGTTCGAACCCTCCTCCCCCCACTCGCCCGGTTCTCGGCGCAGGACCGACGCCGATGCCGGGTCCTCCGACGATGAGCGACGCCACCACCATCACGGCGGCCCTCGAGGCGCTGAGGAGCGCGGCCGCCGGGCCCGTGCTCACGCCGGCCGACGACGGCTACGCCGACGAGGTCGCGGGCTTCGACCTGGCCGTGGTGCACACGCCGCCGATCGCGGTGGGCGCGTCGAGCGCAGAGGACGTGGCGACCGTGGTGCGCGTCGCGGCGGCGGCCGGGTTGCCGGTCGGGGTGGTCGGATCGGGCCACGGCGACATCCCCGTGATCTCCGAGGGCATCCTGCTCACCCTCCACCGGCTCGACGCCGTGGAGGTGGACGCCGCGGCCCGGACCGCCACCGTGGGCGTGGGGGCGACGTGGAACGACGTGCTGGCCGTCAGCACACCGCACGGCCTGGCGGCGCTCTGCGGCTCGGCGCCGGCCGTCGCCGTGGGCGGCTTCCTGCTCGGTGGCGGGCTGGGCCCGATCGCGCGCACCTTCGGGGTCAGTTCGGATCATGTGCGCGCCTTCGAGGTCGTGGGCGCCGACGGCGTGGTCCGGATCGTGACCGCCCGACAGCACCCGGACCTCTTCTGGGCCCTGCGCGGCGGCAAGGGCGGGTTCGGCGTCGTCACCGCGGCCACCATCGACCTGCTCGCGCTGTCCACCGTGTACGGCGGCGGCGAGTACCACGCGGCGGACGACATCCCCGCCCTCCTGCGGGCCTACCAGGCGTTCGCCGCGGCCGGTGTGCCCGAGGCCCTGACGACGTCGCTGGCCATCCTGCGATTGCCCGACCTCCCGACGCTGCCGCCGCCCCTGAGGGGGCAGACGGTCGCG
Source organism: uncultured Thermoleophilia bacterium (assembly GCA_963784365.1). GTDB lineage: Bacteria > Actinomycetota > Thermoleophilia > Miltoncostaeales > Miltoncostaeaceae > Miltoncostaea. The sequence continues at coordinate 370,753 of CAWAQS010000006.1, forward strand.
CACCTGCGGGTGGCCTACGTCGGCGGCGGCGACGGCGCACCGGCCGAGGCCGAGCGCCTCCTGGCCCCGCTGCGCGCCGCGGTGGGGGCGCCCGTGTTCGGTGGGCTCGGCGTCCTGCCCTACGCCGACATCGGGACCATCCACAACGACCCCACCACGCCCTCGGTCCACTCCACCGCGGGGATGCTCCTCCACGACTTCACGCGGGAGACCGCCGACGCGCTGCTGGCCGTGGCCGGGCCCGGGGCCTCGACCATCCTCGCCGCCGTGGAGCTCCGGCACCTGGGTGGAGCGGTCGCACGGGTCGGCTCCCCGCCCGACGCCGTCAGCGGCCGCGACGCGCCCTTCGCGCTGTGGCTGTCGAGCCCCCCGTTCCCCGCCCCCGCCGACCCGGCGTCCCTGGCGGCCGGCTCGGCGGCCGCGCGGGCGGTGCTCGCGGCCGTGGCGCCGTGGTCCGCGGGCCGGGTGCAGATCAACTTCTGCGGATTGGCGAACACGGCCGCCGAGGCGGCGGCCGCCTGGTCGCCGCAGGTCTCCGCGCAGCTCGCCGCCATCCGCCGCCGGTACGACCCGCACGGCCTGTTCGACTACGTGCCCGGCGCCGCGCGCCCCGCCGTGGGGGGCTGAGGCAGGATTCCCGCCGCGGTGCGCCAAGTCCCTCGGCCGACAGCCGCCGGGAGAGGAGTCGCCGTGCAGTGGTATCTCGAGGTCCTCAGGAAGTACGCCCTGTTCGAGGGCAGGGCCCACCGGACCGAGTTCTGGATGTTCGTCCTGGTGAACCTGATCATCAGCATCGTCCTGGGCGTGATCGACGCGATCATCGGCACCTACGGGACCGGGGGCGGGCTGCTGCAGGGCATCTACGGCCTGGCCGTCCTGATCCCGTCGCTGGCCGTGGGCGCGCGTCGCCTGCACGACATCGACAAGTCGGGATGGTGGCTGCTCCTGGGTCTGATCCCGATCGTCGGGATCATCATCCTGATCATCTGGTTCGCCAAGGAGGGCGACCCGGGCTCGAACCAGCACGGCCCCAACCCCTGGAGCGTGGGTCAGCCGCAGGCCGCCTGAGCGCGGCTCCTCGACGGCGCAGGGTGGAGGTGGCCATGTCGCCTCCACCCGCTCCTACCGGCGGCTCAGCGGCTCCACTTCAGCTCGATCTCGAACTCCGTCTCGGTCTCGCCGACCTCGATCTCGAGTTCGAGGCGCACCTCGTCGGCCACGTGCACGCGCACGTGCTTGGCCCCCATTCGAGCTCCACGTCGTTGTTCGACGCCAGCGCGTCGGCGATGACGTGCAGGCGCGCCGCCACCTCCTCGCGCGACAGGGTCTCCTTGCTCTCGATCTTGAGGATGTCCATCTCGGCCTCCCGGTGACGAGGGTGCGGGCCGCCCGAGCGTAACGCCCGGGAGGCCCGCCCGGCGCGTGCCGGTGGATGAGGTGGCTCAGGCCCCGCAGGTCGACCACCGCGTCCTTCCAGCGATAGTGAGCGCCGACGGCGCGGCGACGCCGAGGCCGATGGCGGGACGCTGCGAGCGGGTAGCGGGGAACCAGCGATCTGGCCGACCATGTTGACGAGGATCACCGCGGGGCGCGGCGCGCCCGCCTGGTCGACGGCGAGCGCGGCCAGGATCGCCGAGCCCAGATGATCAGCGCCAGCCCCAGGTCCGAACTCGTCGTGACGAGCGAGATCTCCCCGCCCGGGTGGCGGAGGTGACGCCTTCAGCAGGCGGCAGGCCCTGGATCATGTCGATCGCGCCGATCGTCAGCGTCACGGCGGCGGCGAAACGAGCACGCCGCGGCGGACGAGGCCGTGTCGGATCCCCGGACACGGCGCCTCCAGGTTCGGACCGGCGTCCGGGCCCTGGTCGGAACTCGGCGCGTCCCGTTCGCGACCGGCACGCGCGCGCGCGGAGTCGGAACCGCGGGCGGTGCGCCGCTCGGCGCCCGTCAGCCGCGGGTCGATGACGCCGCCAGCGGTGCTCCCCCGCCGGGACGCTCTCCATGGCGGGCCTCGCGTCGGCCGGATGCGACGAGAACCACGCGGCGTAGCGGCGCGCCAGCGGTGCGGCCGTGACGCCGTGGGCGAGCACCGAGAGGCCGACCGTCGCGTAGGTCGTCAGGAGGATGGTGCTCGTGTGCGGCAGGTCGGCCTCCTGGACGACGATCAGGGCGAACACGATCGACGCCAGGCCCCGGGGGCCGAACCAGCCCAGGAACGCGATCGTCTGGCGCGCGCGCGCCGGCGCCCAGCATCGCGATGGCGACCGGCACCATCCGCACGACGGTCAGGCTGAGGAGCGCGTAGAGGGCGATCCGCCAGGTGAGGCCGTCGAGCGCCGGCCAGAGCAGCACGGCTCCGAAGGCCAACAGCGTGACGGCGTTGAGCACCTCGCCGAGCTCGTCCGTCATCAGCGTCACCTCGGCCGTCTTCGCGCGCCGCCGCAGCGCGCCGAAGGTCATGCCCGCCACGAATGCCGCGATGAAGCCGGAGCCGCCGAGCGGGGTGGCGAGGCCGTAGGCGAGCGCGGCGCCCGCGACCGGGATGATCTGCAGCCAGGCCCGCCCGATCAGCCCCCACCGGGAGCCGAGCACCACGGCCGCGCCCGCGACCGCGCCGGCGACGACGCCGCCGAGGAGGCCGTAGCCGATCTCCTCGGACACCAGCCGGATCGCGTGCGCCACCCCGACCTCGCCGGCGTCGGCCTCCGCCACCGCGAGGACGATGAAGAGGAGCGGGACGCAGATGCCGTCGTTGAGGCCGCTCTCGACGTTGAGGCCCTGACGGATCCGGGACGGCAACCGCGGCTCGGTGACGACGGCCTGCCCGAGCGCGGCGTCCGTCGGGGCCAGCAGCACCGCGAGGACGAGCGCCTCCGGCACGGAGAGCGCGCCGAAGAGCGTCGCGGCGAGGAGCGCGCCGAACGCGATCGTCAACGGCAGGCCGATGCCCAGCAGGCGCGCCGGGACCGTGTACTCGCGCCGGAGCGTCCGCATGTTGATGCGCGAGGCATCGGCGAACAGCACCAGCGTCAGCGTGGCCTCCGCCAGGACCCGGATCGGCTCCCCGGTGGGCGAGGGGTCGAACAGGTCCAGCGCCTGGGAGCCGACCACCAGCCCGATGCCGACGAAGATGATCGCCGGGGTGATCGGCGTGCCGTGGACGCGTCGCGAGACGACGCCGAACGCGATCAGCGCCAGGGCGACGACCGCCAGTGCCCATTCCATGCGGCGATCCTCGGGTCCGGGAGCGAGCGATCAGCCGTCGCGACCCCACCCCCATCCGCGCCGCGACGCGCCGCGATCCTAGAGGAGCGCCCCGGCGATCATCGAGGCGCACGGGGTCGTCCGCTAGACTCCTCGGCGTTCCACGCCCAGTTAGCTCAGCCGGTAGAGCACTTCCATGGTAAGGAAGGGGTCAGCGGTTCGAATCCGCTACTGGGCTCTTGGACGGCGCCCGTCGTCCGCGCGGCGGAGTAGCTCAGCTGGTTAGAGCAGCGGAATCATAATCCGCGTGTCGGGGGTTCGAGTCCCTCCTCCGCTACCTGTTCAGCGACGCGAACCCCCGGCATCCTCGGGGGTTCTTCTCTTTCGCGGCCCGGGGCGCGGGGAACGACACGCACCCTCCACACCGAACTTTATCGCGGACCCGGCGGCCTCATGAGGCGCGGATTCGTGTCGCACAATCGCCCTCCGCACTCGCGCGAGGAGGTGAGCGGATGGACCGCCACGTGGTGGGCCTCGAGGAGATCGACCGGACGCAGGTCGCGGTCGCCGGCGGCAAGGGCGCCCAACTGGGCGAGCTCTCCCGGATCGACGGCATCCGTGTGCCGGCCGGCTTCTGCGTCACGACGGACGCCTTCCGGCGGATCATGGCGGAGGCGCCGTCGATCCCGGATCGGCTCGATCGGCTGTCGCGCCTGAGGCCGGACGACCGGGAGGAGATCCGCGCGCTCAGCGCGGAGGTCCGCCGGGCCCTCGAGGGGGTCGCCATCCCCGACGACCTGGCGGCGGCGATCACCCATCCCCTCGCCCGGTTCGGCGAGGACGCCGCCTGGGCCGTCCGGTCCAGCGCGACGGCGGAGGACCTGCCGACGGCGTCCTTCGCGGGCCAGCAGGACACGTACCTGAACGTCGTGGGCCCGGCCGCGGTTCTGCGGCAGGTCAGCCGGTGCTGGGCCTCGCTCTTCACCGAGCGGGCCGTGACCTACCGTCTCCAGAACGGCGTCAACCACCGGAGGGTGCGGATGGCCGTGGTCGTCCAGCGGATGGTCTTCCCGCAGGCGGCCGGCGTCCTGTTCACGGCCGACCCCGTCACCGGCAACCGCACGGTCGCCTCCGTGGAGGCCTGCGTCGGCCTCGGCGAGGCCCTGGTCTCCGGCCTGGTGAACGCGGACGTCCACACGGTGCGCGACGGCGAGGTCGTCGCCACGGCGGTCGCCACCAAGCGGCGCGCCATCCAGCCCTCGCCCGCCGGCGGGACGCCGGGAACAGGCGATCGACCCGGAACGGTGGGACCGGCCGGCGCTGACGGACTCGCAGGTCGTGCGGCTCGTGCGGCTGGGCCGGCGGATCGAGGCGCACTTCGGCCGCCCCAGGACATCGAATGGTGCCTGGTCAACGACGACTTCCAGATCGTCCAGAGCCGGCCGATCACCACCCTGTTCCCCGTCCCCGAGTCCGGCGACCGGGAGAACCACGTCTACGTCTCCGTGGGTCACCAGCAGATGATGACCGACGCCATGAAGCCCCTCGGGCTGTCCTTCTGGCAGATGACGACCCCCGCGCCCATGGCCGTGGCCGGCGGCCGACTGTTCGTCAACGTCACCCGGAGGCTGGCCTCGCCGGCGAGCCGCGCCGCCGTCCTGGAGGCCCTGGGGAGATCCGATCCGCTGATCGGGGACGCGCTCCAGACCGTTCTCGAGCGCGACGGCTTCATCCGGCCGCTCCCCGACGAGGGTGCCCCCGGGCCGCCGTTCGGCGGAGCGCCCGCTCCGATCGAGACCGATCCGGCGATCGTCACCGAGCTGATCGGGCGCGCCCAGGCATCGATCGCCGCCTCGGAACGCGACATCCGGACGACGTCCGGAGAGGCGCTGCTCGACTTCATCCAGGCGGACATCCTGGAGCTGAAGCGGATCCTGTTCGATCCGCAGAGCCATCAGGTGTTCATGTCGGCGATGGAGGCCGCGTGGTGGCTCAACGATCAGCTGGAGGCGTCGTTCGGCGAGAAGAACGCCGCCGACACGCTCACGCAGTCCGTCCCCCACAACGTCACGTCGGAGATGGGGCTGGCGCTCCTCGACGTCGCGGACGTGATCCGCCCGCATCCCGACGTGGTGGCGTTTCTGCACCACGTCGAGGACGAGGGCTTTCTGGACGAGCTGGGCACGCTCCCGGGCGGGCGGGCGGCGCAGACGCCATCGAGGCGTGGCTCGAGACGTACGGCATGCGCTGCGTCGGTGAGATCGACATCACGCGGCCGCGTTGGAGCGAGCGCCCCAGCGCCCTCGTGCCGGCGATCCTCGGCAACATCAGGAACTTCGCGCCCGGGGCCGGCGAGCGGCTCTTCGAGGACGGGCGGCGGGAGGCCGGAGGAAGGAGCAGGAGCTGCTGGAGGGCCTGCGGGCCCTGCCGGACGGGGAGCGGAAGGCCGACGAGACCAAGGTGATGATCGATCGGGTCCGGACCTTCATCGGGTACCGGGAGTACCCGAAGTACGGCATGGTCAGCCGCTACTTCATCTACAAGCGGGCCCTGCGGGAGGAGGCCGAGCGCCTCGTGCAGGCCCAGGTGCTCCGCGAGTGGGACGACATCTTCTACCTCACCGTTCCCGGAGCTCGCCGACGTCGTGCGCACGCGCCGGGTGGATGACGGGCTCATCCGCAGGCGCAAGGACGAGTTCACGTCGTACGGAGCGCTCGCGCCGCCCCGGGTGCTCACGTCGGAGGGCGAGGTCGTCGCCGGTGCGTACCGGCGCGACGACACGCCGGCCGGCGCGCTGGTCGGCCTGGCGGTCTCCGCCGGGACCGTCGAGGGGCGCGCCCGCGTCATCCTGGACATGGCGGAGGCCGAGCTCGAAACGGGCGACATCCTGGTCACCGCCTACACCGACCCCAGCTGGACGCCCCTGTTCGTCGCGATCGCGGGCCTGGTGACGGAGGTGGGGGGCCTGATGACCCACGGCGCGGTGATCGCGCGGGAGTACGGCCTGCCCGCCGTCGTGGGGGTGGAGCATGCCACCCGGCTGATCCGGGACGGGCAGCGGATCCGCGTGCACGGAACGGACGGGTACGTCGAGATCCTGCCCTGACCGGGCCGGCTACCGCGCGCCGGCCGTCGCGACCCGCTCCCACACCAGCACCTCGGAGAGCTCCCAGAGCCGCGCGGCGTCGCCGTGGTCGAGGGCGTGGGCGGCCACGCCGGCCCGCGCGTCGCTCGGCCCCTCCACGACGGGTGACTCGTTGCAGTCGTCGAAGTAGCGCCCGCCGATCCCCTCGAGCAGCGGTGAGGTCGCCAGGAGCACCGAGGTCGCGGCGCCCTGCGCGAGCGTCTTGAAGCGATAGGCGCCCGACGCGACCGCCTCCGCCAGCACGGCGGGGTCCATGTGGCGGGTCAGGTTGCTCTCGAGGATCGCCCCGGGCTGGAGCGCGTTGGCCGTGATGCCGTCCCCGCTCCAGCGCCACGTGGCCTCGACGGCGAAGAGGACGTTGGCCGTCTTGGACTGGGAGTAGGCCGTCGCGGGCTCGTACGGCCGCACGGCGAAGTGGAGGTCGTCGAAGTCCACCGGCGCCCTCAGATGGGCGAGCGAGCTGACCGAGACGATCCGCGCCGCGCCGGCCTCCTCGAGGTTGTCGTGCAGGCCGACGGCGAGGGCGAAGTGGCCGAGGTGGTTGGTCGCGAACTGCATCTCCCAGCCCTCGGGCGTGAGGCGCCGCTCGGGGATCGCCATCACGCCCGCGTTGTTCACGAGGATGTCCAGCGGGCCGTCCCAGCCGGCCACGAACGCGGCGATCGCGGCCTGGTCGGCCAGATCGAGGCGGCCGACGGCGACGGGTCGCCCGGTCGTCGCCCGGATTTCAGAGGCGACGCGCGACCCCGCGCCGGTGTCGCGGACCGCGAGGGTCACCTCGGCGCCCGCGGCGGCGAGCGCGCGGGCCGTCTCGACGCCGATTCCCGACGACGCGCCGGTCACGATGGCGCGCGCGCCGCGCAGGTGAACGCCGGCGACGACGTCGGCGGCCGTGGAGTCGGCGCCGAAGGGGGTGGTGATCAGGGTGTCCGTCATCGGGGGAGCTCCGGTCCTGAGGGGCTATGCTGTGACGAGTAACCGGAATCGGATTCCGGTACTGCGCCGAACCGTGGCATCAAACGGAAACGGATTCCGATTCCATCCAGGACGACACCGCCACCGCACCCCGGCGCGCCGATGCCCGGCGCAACCGCGAGCTGCTGCTGGCCGCCGCGCGACGCCTGTTCGCGGAGTCCGGCGCCGACGTGTCCCTCGCGAGCGTGGCGCGGGAGGCCGGCGTGGGCGTGGGCACCGCGTACCGCCACTTCCCCACGCAGGACGCGCTCGTCGAGGCGGCCTACCGCGACGAGGTGACCCGGCTCTGCGACGCCGCCGACGAGCTGCTCGCGACGCTCCCCCCGGACGAGGGCCTCGCGCGCTGGCTGCACCTGTGCGTGGACCACGTGACCACCAAGCGGGGCATGTCCGAGGCGCTCCGCGCCCTCGCGGCGGCGGGGACCGACCTCTCCCTCGACTCGCGTGGCCGGGTCATCGCCGCGCTCGCGATGCTGCTCGACGCCGCCCAGGCGGCCGGCACCGTGCGGGGCGACATCGACGCGGAGGACCTCGCGACGGCCCTCGGCGGGATCTACCAGATCCCCGGCGACCCGCAGAAGGCCCACCGGATCATGAACGTCGTCATCGACGGGCTGCGCCCCGCCCCGAGGTAGCCCGGGAAGGATCCGGGCCTCCCCGGCGTCCTCCAGGGCATCCGCCCGTCCGGGTGGAATGCGACCTCCAGCGAAACGGGGCAGCGGATGACGACCAGCATGAGGCGTTGGATCTGCGCGGCGATGGGCGTGGCGGCGCTCGGCGCCGCGGGGGGAGCCGTCGCGGGCGTCGCGGCGAGCGGCGGCACCGCCGTCAGCGCGACGCTGACGGCCAAGAAGGAGGTCCCCAAGCCCACCGGATCGCCCAAGGGCACGGGCACCTTCACCGGCACCATCAGCGCCAAGAAGGTCCTGAAGTGGAAGCTCACCTTCACGGGCCTCACGAGCGCCCCCGCCGGCGCGCACATCCACATCGGCAGGCCCGGCACGACCGGCCCGGTGGCCATCGTGCTGTGCGGATCGGTGTGCCGGTCGCCCAAGTCGGGGACGGCGACGCTGACGGCGGCCCAGCTGAAGGCCATCAAGGCCGGCGGCGCCTACGTCAACGTGCACACGACCAAGAACCCCGGCGGCGAGATCCGCGGGCAGGTCACCGTGAAGCCCTAATGGCTTTAGCCGGCTCCCACCAGCGAGTCCACGGTCAGCTGGGCGGCGTCCCGGCCGCGGTGCCCGCCACGATCGCCGCGGCCTCCGCGTGGACGGCGCCGATGCGCGTGGCCTCCTCCAGGTGGAGCGGGACGACGCCCGAGATGGCGTCGGAGGCGATGAGGATCCGGTAGTCGCGCTCGCTGGCGCCGTAGACGCTCGCCCGGGGGCAGTTGGGGTAGTTGCATCCCGCGACGACCACCGTGTTGAACGCCCAGGCCGGTCAGGTGCGCGTCGAGGGGGGTGCGGTGGAAGGCGTTCCAGCGCGGCTTCCAGAGGGCCACCTCGCCCGCGCTGAGGGGCTGAACACGGCCGGCGAGCAGGGTCGCGGGGTCGAGGTCCGGCTGGCCCGCGGCGCGCAGGTCCGGCGCGATCTGGGAGCCCGGCGATCCCGGGCGCACGAGGGCGGCCCCCGCGTCGATCGCCGTGCGCCGTGGCCGGTCGACGTCCTCGCCGTCGTAGAGCCGGACGACGTGGACGATCGGGCGGCCGGCGGCGCGGTGGGCCGCGAGCAGGCTCCGGATGGCCGGGAGGACCGCGGTGGTCCCCTCGATCGGGTTCGCGCCGCCGTCGAGGAAATCGGCCTGCGCGTCGATGACGATCAGCGCCGACCGCGCGAGGTCGGGAGCGATGTGGGGGTCGAGGCCCTCGGTCCACGTCGATGTCGCGCGCGCGGGCGTCACAGGTCCAGGAATACCAGGTCGGGCCCTCAGCGCACGGCGCAGGCCTTCGCGCGCTGTGCGCGCAGGACCGCCCCGCGGCGCAGGTCCCGCGTGAGCGTCCGGGCCGCCGCGTTGTGGGCGCGCCGCGTGGTGGCGGCCCTCACGCGCGCCCGGTCGGCGCGGACCCGCTTCGCGTTCGCGGCCAGGAGGGTCGCGTAGCGGGAGCACGCGGCGCCGGGGCCGGAGGCGGCGACCCCGCCCGGGCCCATCATCGCGGGCGGCGCGGAGCCGGCGGGCAGCGGCCGCGGCTCGAGGGGCGGCGCGGGCGTGATCGGCGTGATCGGCGTCGTGGGTGTCGTGGGAGGCTCGACCGGCGGCGTGACGGCCGTGATGACGATCTGGCGCGAGGCGACCGCCGTGGCGCCGTCGTCGTCGGTCACCCGCAGCCGCACGCGGTGGGTGCCGGCGGCGGGGAAGCTGCGCCCGGCCGCCGCGCCGGTGCCGTCGTCGAAGGCGCCGTCGTCGTCGAGGTCCCACGCCCGTGCGGCGATGGTCCCGTCGGGGTCCGTCGAGGTGTCGGTGAGGCTCACCCGCTGGCCCACCGGGGCGGTCGGGGGGGACATCGCGAAGCTCGCCACCGGCGCGACGTTGGCGGGCGGGGGCGGGGCGGGCCCACCGGTCAGGTCGGCGATCATGTTCCGGGTGAACGCGCGCAGGCGGGCGTCGTCCGACGACGTCCAGCCGTTGCGTGCGCCGTCGAGGCCCCAGGAATACTGGATCGACCCCGAGCTGAACACGCGCGCGCCGGAGGGTGCCGTGTACATGACCGCGTCGGCGTCGGGCTTGCCGCCGGGGACGTCGCTCCAGTGGAAGAGGCGCGTCAGCGGGGGCGTCGCGCACCCCGGCGTGATCAGGTCCCACTCGTAGCCGACCACGTTGAGGACGGTCGCCCCGGGCGTCAGGCCGGTGCCCGTCAGCCAGGGGTGCGAGAGCGACTCGTCCACGACGCCGTAGTCGCGGCGAACCCCGTCGAAGGCGTCGGAGTACTCGTACTGGACGCCCCAGAGCCGGCACTCGGGACGCGGGGTGGCGAGGTCGCGGAAGCGGATCGTCTTGCGGGCCGCGTCGGCGAAGGGGTCGGCCGCGGTCTTGTAGCTCACCATCGTCCGCTCGTCGTCCTCCATGCGCACCTGCCAGTAGGCGGTGTTGGCACCCATGTTGGCCAGGTTGACCCCCGCGTCGCGCGCCGCCTCGAAGCCGTCGCGCATCTCCTTGGTCCAGTACTCGTCGTGGCCGGCCACGACGATCAGCTTGTGGTTGCGCAGCTGGCTCGTGGAGCGGATGACGTCAACGTCGGTCGCGTAGCTGAGGTCGAAGCCCTCGCGCTCCAGGAAGCGCACCAGCGGGTACTCGTAGTCGAAGAGGTGGTACTCGGCCGCCCAGTACGGCCGGGCGAACGAGACCTTGTTGGCGTGGACGCCGTTGGCGCTCTTGTTGTCGTAGGTGCTCTTGCCGCCCCAGCCGTTGTAGGCGAGCCAGGTGGTCACGGGCACCTGGACCATGGCGGCCGAGTGCGAGCCCGGCGCGCGGACCACGAAAGGCACCCACCGGGCGGTCCCGGCGTTGGGGCCCGTGGTCAGCTCGAGCATGGCGACGTAGTAGCCGCTCACCCAGTCGGCGCCGACCTGGATCGTGTCGGTCACGGGCCAGTCGGCCTCGACCTCGCCGGTCACCGGGTCCATGGACGGAGGGGTCGCCGGTTGCACGACGCCCGCCCGGTCCCCGATGCAGTTGTCGGGCACGCAGGCCTTGCCGCGCGCTCCCGTCCCGCCGTACCAGCCCAGCCGGTAGACCTTGATGCGGTATCTGAGGTCGGGGGTCGCCACCGCGACGTGGAGCTCCACCGTGCCGCCCGGCGCCACGCTCTGCTCGATCGTGTACCCGTCGATGCTGGTCACGAGGCCCGCGTAGGACTGCGCGCTGCTGGGGTACGGCGCATCCGGCAGCCGCCAGTTGGCCGTCCCGGGCAGGGCGTTCTCGGTCTGGATCGCGTTCGGCGCCGCGCTCGCCATCGTGGCGAGGGCCAGCAGCAGGCCGCAGGCGAGGGCCGTGAGGATCGCCGCGCGCCGCCACGGGCGACGCGGATGTGCCAGGTGCGCCATCTCGGTCCGATGAAACGACGGAGCAGGGGTCGGGTGTCACCCCAGCACGACTAGAACCCCCCGCGCGGCAACTCGCCGGAACTAGCCGAGCGGGTGATTGACCGCCTCGCTCGGGCGATGGGGAACACCCCCGGAAGGAGCCCGGCGCCGGGGCGCGAACCTCACCCCCGTGGCCGCCGTGCGAATCACCTCAGGACCCCTCCGGGGCGTCGAGCTCGAGACCGGGGTCCGCGGGAGCGCGGGACGCCTGCGGCTGTTCCTGCGCTCGCTGCGCCGTCGGCGCATGACCCCCCCGGTGCGCCCGATCAGGTAGATCAGGCGGGGAGTGCGGACTTCACCAGGATCGGCCCCTCGGGGGTCGTCTGGTTGGAGCGCGGCTGCGCGGTCACGGCGAGCGCATCGGACCCCGACACGCCCGTGACGACGCGACGGGCGTCGGACGGCCCGGTTTGCTCGAAGAGGCCCGCTGAGGTCGCCGTGCCGTCGCGCAGCACCCACAGCTGGTAGGCCTCGCCGGCCGGGAGGGGCGGCAGGTTGGAGAGGTTGACGATCGCCGTGTCCTCGTCGGCCACGTAGACCATGCGCCCGGTGACGCCGGGGGCGTCCGAGGTGCCGGTGATGGCCAGCGTGGCGACGTCGCGCGGGGGCGCGCCGGAGTCGTGCTGCAGCACCACGGTGGTGCCGATCAGCAGCACCGCCAGGGTGCAGGCGATCGCGATCGCGGGACCCGGCGTCAGCCAGGCGCGCCAGGATCGCCGCGCGGGGGGCGGCGGCGGCGCGGCGGGGCTGGGGGTGTCGGCCCCGGACGCGGCGGCGCGCTCGGCGGCTTCGGCGCGGACGGTGCGCATGAGGGACTCGCGCAGGCGCGGCGAGGGCTCGTGCTGGGGCACGTCCACGGCCAGCACCGACGTCCCGGCGCGCAGGTGCTCGAGCTCCTCGCGGCAGACGGCGCAGCGGGCGGCGTGCGCCTCGACCCGCGCGATCTCCGATGGGTCCGCCGCGCCCAGGGCCACGGGCGCCAGCAGGTCGCGCAGCGCGTCGTGCTCCGTGGTCATGAGGGCGACACCTCCGCGGCGCCCAGGCCGCGCCGCAGGCGCTCGAGGCCGAGGCGCATCCGGCTCTTGACGGTGCCGAGCGGCAGGCTGAGCATGTCCGCGATCTCGTGGTGGGTGAAGCCGCCGTAGTAGGCGAGCTTCAGCACCTCGTGCTGCTCCTCGGGCAGGCTGTCCATCTCCTCGCGCACCGAGCCCGCCATGGCGCTGTCGACGCCCAGGGTCGCGGCGTCGGGCTCGTCCGGGCGGCGCAGCTCGACCTGCTCGAGCGCGTCCTGGCGGCGCGACATCGCCGCCAGCGTCCGCAGGCGGTCCACGCCACGGTTGTGGAGGATGGAGAGCATCCAGGTGCGGACGCTACCCCTGTTGGACGCGTAGCTCGCGGCGCCGCGCCAGACGGCGAGGAACGCGTCCTGGACCAGGTCCTCCGCCGACTGGCGGTCGCCGAGGAGCCGGAAGGCCAGCGAGAAGGCCACCTTGCAGTGGCGCTCGTAGATCACCTCGAAGGCGTCGGCGTCGCCGCGCTCGACCAGCGTGAGCAGGTCCTCATCGGCGAGGCGCGTCAGCGCGTCGGGGAGTCTCTCGTCGGCCATCGAGGGATGGTACGGGCGAGGTCCCCGCCCGGATCACCCATCCGTCGTCGCCGGCGCCCGGCCCGGCTCAGAGCTCCCAGGCGCGGGCGGCCACGGCCGCGGCGACGTCCTCCTCGCTGACGGGTCGCCGGTAGCGGCGGGCCGCGCCCACCGGGGCCACGCCCAGGTGGCGGTCGATCATCGGCGCGGGAATCCCCTCCTCGGCGAGCTCGGCCGCGTTCGCGTAGCGCAGCGCCAGCGGATGGACCCGCTTGTGGATGCGGGCCCGGCGCGCGAGGCGCGGCAGCAGCTCGCGCACGTACGCGGCCTTCAGCGGCTCGCCCGCCAAGGTGCAGAACAGCGGCCGGTCGTCGCCGATGCCGCGCTCCCCGCGGCGATCCAGCCACGCCACGACGAGGCGGCGGGTCGTGGCGTCGATGCCGGTCATCCGCCGCACGCCGCCCTTGCGCGGGGGGACCGCGATCGTCGCGGCGCCGAGATCGACGTCCGCCGGCATCAGGGCGAGGGCCTCGCCGGGGCGCAGGCCCGAGCGGTACATCACGGCGACGAGGGCCCGGTTGCGGATGCCGGTGGGCGCGCGTCCCGACGAGGCGAGCACCAGCGCGACGGCCTCCTGAGGGGTCAGGAGCTCCTCGGCCATGGTCTCCTCCCCATCCGCGTCGAGGGGAGAGGGAAGTGGCGGCCGCGCCACCTGCTCGGTCTTCAACGGATCGCCCTCCATCGGCATTGTGCGCCACTCGATCGGTGAGAAGTTGCAGTTTTTGGCAGGTTGACCCTTCTAATCGAGTGACGCCTTCGCTGTCAACCGCTGGTTTTCGTCATCCGCCTCTCCCACCGCGGGGTCGACCAGCGTGAGGCGCGGGGGTAGCCTGGGGGCGTCTCGGGTGGGTGGTCGTCCGCGAGGGCGCGCGAGGGAAGCCGGTGAGAGTCCGGCGCGGTACCGCCACTGTCACCGGGAGCGGCGCGGCTGGGCGAGAAGCCAGCCACTGGGGGCGACCCTGGGAAGGCGCAGCGCCGCTGCGAACGGAAGCCAGGAAACCTGCCTCCGCCCGAGCACCGACACCGCTTTCGGAGAATGGAGCAGTTGGTGCGACGACGCTGGGCGGTCCTGCCCGTGGTGGCGGTGCTCGCGCTCCTGCTCGCCCTGGTCGCGGGCTGCCAGGAGCGCGCCCAGGACGCGCCCGCCGCCGCCGCGCCCGCGGCCACGCTCGTGGCCACGGCCGGCTACGGCGCCGACGAGCTGCTGTCCACCCGCGTCGACCCCCGGCCAGTCGGTCATGCGGGCCCTCCGGGGGACAACCGAGGTGACGACGGCGTACGCGGGCGGCTTCGTCGACGGGATGCTCGGCCACACGAGCGACCCGGACGGCCCCTCGGACTGGTTCTTCTTCGTCAACGGCATCGCCTCGCCGGTGGGGGCGAAGGACGTGACCCTGGTCGGACGGCGACGCGGTCTGGTGGGACTACCGCGACTGGAGCCACCTCGTCCAGACGCCGGCGGTGGTCGGCGCCTGGCCGGCGCCGCTCGTCCTGCCCGGGGGCCGCGGCCACCGCGTGGCCGCCGATCCCCCGCTGCGCCGCGGCGCTCGCCGGCGCGGGCGCCACGCTCACGACCGGCGATTCGCCCTGGCGCGCGCGCGTCGGCTCCAGCGCCGCGCTGGCCGCCCGCGATCCCGGCGTGGCGGCGCGCGCTGGCCGACCCCGACGGAGCCGGCCTCACGGCGACGGTCGACGACGGGCGCATCGTCGCCCTCGGAGCCGGACGGGACGCGGCGCGCGCCGGTCCCGGGGGCCCGCGCGCTGGTGGCGGCCGTCCCGACCGGGACCGCGGCGGAGGACGGTGTGCTGGTGGCCGTCGTCGGCCTCGACGACGCGGCGGCCCGGGCGGCGGCCGCGGCCATCGTGGCCCGACCCCGAGATGCTCCGGCGAGCGCTACGCGCTCACCTTCGACGGCGCGGGCAACCCGCTCCGCGGCCGGGGGGCGGACGACCGCATGAGACGCGCGCCCGGCCCCCTCTGCCTGCTCGGCCTCGCCGCGATCGTGATCGCGTTCAGCACCGACCACCCGCTGGTGCTCGGCGGCGGTGGCCCTCGGGGCCGTCGCGCTCTTCATGGCGGCGCCCGGCCGCCCCAGCCGCCTCTTCCTGCTGGGCGGCGCGATCAGCGGGATCACGCTCGCCCTGCTCAACCCGTTCGTCTCCGCGCAGGGCGACCTGATCCTCTGGCGCGGGCCCGAGGTGGCCGTCATCGACCTGGAGATCACCCTCGAGGAGGTCGTCGCCGGCATCGCGATCGGGGTGCGCCTGTTCGCCGTGGCCGTGATCGTGGGCGCGCTGCTCGCCCACATGGACGCCGACCGCCTCCAGGCCCAGGTCGCCCGCGTGGCGCCGCGCTCGGCGCTCACCTGCGCCCTGGCGGCGCGCCTGATGCCGACCCTGCAGCGCGACGCGCGGGCCATCGCCGAGACGGCCCGCCTGCGCGGCGTCGCGCTGGCGGACGGGAGCTGGACCCAGCGGGCGCGCCACTCCGCGCCACTCGCCCTGCCGCTGCTCGGCTCGAGCCTGTCCCGCGGGCTGGACGTGGCCGAGGCGATGACCGCCCGCGGCTACGGCGCGGGCCCGCGGACCGCGTCTGCCGGAGGTGGGCTACGGCGCCGTGCGAGCGCGCCGTGATGGCCATCGCGGTGGCGCTCTGCGCCGTCGCGGCGGCGGCCGATCGCCCTCGGGGCGGCCGCCTACTCGTACTACCCGACCCTCCAGGGCCCGCTCGGCGGCCGGCCCGGTCGCGGTGGCGGCGGCGACCCTCGCGCTGCTGCTCGGGGCGGCCGTGGTGCTGCGCCGGTGACCGCCGCCACGGCCCGCGCGCTGCGCTTCACGTACGGCGGCGGGGCCGCGCCGGCGCTCGACGGGCGTCGACCTCGACGTGAGCGCGGGCCGCGTGCTGCTGCTGGAGGGGCCCTCGGGCGGAGGGCAAGTCGACCCTGCTGCGCGCCCTCTGCGGCCTGGTGCCGCACTTCCACGGCGGCCGCTTCGCGGGCCGGGTCGTGGTGGACGGCCTGGACACGCTGACGACCGCGCCCGCCCTCATCTGCCGCTCGGCGGCCATGGTGTTCCAGGACCCCGAGGCCCAGGCGGTGCTCGGCGTCGGTCGAGCGCGACGTGGCCTTCGGGCTCGAGAGCGCGGGCATCCCCGCCGGCGCTCGATCCCCGGCCGCGTCGAGGAGGCGCTCGAGACTGGCCGGGGCCGCCCACCTGCGCGACGCGGAGCATCGGCGAGCTCTCGGGCGGCGAGCGCCAGCGCGTGGCCCTGGCCGCGGTGCTCGCCCCCGGGCCGCGGGTGGTCCTGCTCGACGAGCCCACCTCGCAGCTCGACGACGCGGCCGCCGCGGCGCTGATGGCCACGCTGCGCGATCTCGCGGCGCGGGGGCGCCGCCGTCGTGCTGGCCGAGCACCGCGCCGACCGCGCCCGCCCGGCGGCCGACCGCGTCCTCGCCGTGCGCGCGGGCCTGCTCGCCGATCCCGACCCGCCCGCCGCGGAGGACGCCCCCGCCCCGGCGCCCCCGGCCGGCGCGGTGCGTGCTGCGGCTGGAGGGCGATCCGGCGCCGGGCATCCCGGGCGACCCGTGCTGCGCGACGCCGCGCTCGAGCTGCGCGCCGGCGAGGTGGTGACGATCTCCGGGCGCCAACGGCAGCGGCAAGTCGACGCTGCTGCGCGTGCTGGCCGGCCTCCACGCGCCCGACGCGGGCGCGCGTGGTGCTCGACGGCGCCGACGTCACGCGCGCTGCCGGCCGAGCGCCGCTTCCCGGCCCTGGCGCTCGTGGGCCAGGACCCGGGCCGCCACCTGCTCGGCCGAGCGGGTCGACGCCGAGCTCGCCATCGCCCTGCGGACCGCGCCGCTCTCCGAGCGCGAGCGCCGCGACCGGATCGCCGGGATGCTCGAGGCGCTCGACCTGGCCGAGGTCGCCGACCGCCACCCGCTCGACCTCTCGGTGGGTCAGCGCGAGCGGGTCGCCCTGGCGCGCGTCCTGGTCGCCGACCCGGGCGTCATCGTCCTCGACGAGCCCACCCGCGGCATGGACCCGGCCCGCAAGGCCGCCCTCGCCGCCCTCCTGCGACGACGCGCCGCGAGGGCGCGGCGGTGCTCGTGGCCACCCACGACGCGGCCTTCGCGCGCGAGGCCGGCCGACCGCGCCCTGATCATGGCCGACGGCGCCCTCGTGGCGCCCGCGCGCCCGGCGCCCGCGGCGGTCCGGTGAGCACCTCCACCCTCGTCGTCGTGGGCCTCGGCCTGCTGCTGGTGCTCGGGCTGGTGGCGCTGGAGCGCGGGCGGCGTCGACGGGGCCGCCGCGAAGGAGCTGGCCCTGGTCGCGACCCTCGGCGCGGTGGGCGCCGCGGGGCGCGTCTTCTTCTCGCCGTTCCCGGGGGTCCAGCCGGTGACGGTCATCTGCCTGGTGACCGGCGCCTCCCTCGGCCCGCGCGCCGGCCTGGCGGTGGGCCCGATCGCCGGCCTCCTCTCGAACAGCTTCCTCGGCCAGGGCCCGTGGACGCCGCCCCAGATGGCGCTCTGGGGCGCTGGCCGGGCCTCACCGGGGCGCTGCTGCGGCCCGCTCTGCACGCGCGCCGTGGGCCTCGCGGTGGTGGGCTTCGCCTGGGGCTTCCTCTTCGGCTGGGCGATGAACGTCTGGTTCCTCGCCTCGCTTCGGCCCGGACCTCAGCTGGGCCAGCTTCGTGCTGGTCACGGCCCGCAGCGTGCCCTTCGACCTCGCGCACGCGATCGGCAACGCGGTCCTCGCCCTCGCGATCGGCCCCGCCCTGCTGCGCCTGCTGTCGCGCTACGCGCTGCGGATACGCACCGAGGTCGTCATCGACGGCCCAGATCGCGCGCGCGCTCCCGCAGGTCCACCCGCGCCCGCGCCGCCCGCTCCCGTGCCTCCGCGCTGAGCTCCCGCGCCGCCGCGATGTGCGCGCGGCACTCGCCGATCATCGCCGTCACCTGCTCCGGGGCGGAGGAGCCGGTCTGGGGGCGCGCGACCGCGCAGGCCGCCGGGTCGAGGGCGTCGGCGAGGGCGTCGGCCGAGATCTCCACCGGCTGGCCGACCGTGGCCTCGGCCGCGGCCGACAGGCGCTCGGGCGTGAGCGCGTCGGGGGTCAGGCCCTCGTCCACCAGGTCGCGCACCGCACGCCCCACCACGTGGTGCGCCGTGCGGTAGTCGAGTCCGGCCTCGACCGCGAGGACGTCGGCGACGTCGGCCGCGGCGGTGAAGCCCTCGCGGGCGGCGCGCGCCCAGCGCGCGGGGGCGATCGTCATGCCGGCCACCACCTCGGCGGCCAGGTGGGTCGATCGCCACGGCCTCGTCGAGCAGGCGGGGGACGCTGCCGTTGAGCAGGTGGAAGTGGTCGGTGCGGGCCGAGCCGGTGTGGAGGGCCACCGAGCGCGGCCGCGAGGTCGCCCGGCGGCGATGCCGGCCTGGGTGCGGATGACGGCCAGCGCATAGGGGTTGCGCTTCTGCGGCATCAGGGCGCTCGCCCGGCTGTGGCGGTCGGCCAGCTCCACGGCGGCGAACTCCTGGCTCGCCAGGATCTCGAGGTCCTGGCCCAGCTGCGATCCGTGGGTCGCCGCGGTCGCGACCGCGGCGATCAGGGTGACGTAGACGTCCGTCTGCCACATGGCGTCCTTGGCGTGCGTCGCCACCCCGGCGCAGCCGAGCAGCTCGGCCAGGCGCTCGCGGTCCAGAGGCCAGCGCGACCCGGCGCTGCCCCCGACGCCGGCGACGCTCATGTCGAGCGCGCCGTGGGCGAGCCACAGGCGCTCGGCGTCGCGCAGCGCCGGGTAGGCGTAGGCGAGCAGCAGGTGCCCGATCGTGGTCGGCTGGGCGGGCTGGAGGTACGTGTAGTCCGCCGCCAGGTCGTCCGCGTGGCGGTCCGCCTGGTCGACCGACGGCCTCCGCCAGGTCGAGCGTCACGTCGTGCAGGTCGAGGCTGCCCCTCGCGGGCGCACAGCCGCAGCGCCACCCGGAAGGCCTCGCGGCGCGGCCGGCCGGCGCTCAGCCACCCCGCGGCCGAGGCGCCCACCCGGGCCTTGAGCTCGTGCTCGCGCGAGTTGAAGGCGTCGCCGAGGTCGGCGCGCCAGGGGAACTCGTCGGCGGGGATCTCGTCGAGCGCCAGCAGGCCCTCGAGCAGGCCGCGCGCGTCGTCGTCGCCCACGGACGCCGCTCTCGACGAGCATCACCGCGTGGGCGATGTCCGCCAGGGAGAGCCAGGGCGCCAACCGCGGTGCGTGGCCGATCTCGTGGCCGTAGCCCGTCCGCACGAGCGCGTCCGCGGGTCCGCCGGTGAGGCGCCCGCCGGCGCCCAGATAGTCGCTGCTCACGGCCCGCACCCTAGTGCGAAAGAGGTCGGGTTGACATCCGGGGACCCGGTATGAATGCTACCCGCCTTATACGCCTGATAAAAAACCCGTATTCCCGCGGGCTTTCCTGACCGAGGAGCTTTGGATTGAGCGCACGACGTTGGATCAAGATGGTGGCACTGCCCGGGATCGCGCTGTTGCTGGGTCTCGCCATCCTGGCGGGCTGCGGCAGCGACAGTTCGTCCTCCTCGGCCGGCACCACGGGCACGGGCGCTTCAGCGGGCGGGAAGCTCACCGTGGTCGGGTACTCCGTCGCCCGTGAGGTCTACGCCGACCTCATCCCGGGCTTCCAGGCGACCCCGGCCGGCCAGGGCGTTGACTTCGAGCAGTCCTACGGCGCCTCCGGCGAGCAGAGCCGCGCCGTCGCCGACGGCCTGGCCGCCGACATCGTGGCGTTCTCGCTCGAGCCGGACATCACCCGCCTGGTCGACGCCGGCCTGGTGGACGCCGACTGGAACGCGGGCCCGGAGAAGGGCTTCGTCAGCAACTCGGTCGTGGTCTTCGTGACCCGCAAGGGCAACCCGAAGGGCATCAAGACCTGGACCGACCTGACCAAGGACGGCGTCGAGGTCATCACGCCGAACCCGTTCACCTCGGGCGCGGCCCAGTGGAACATCCTCGCCGGCTACGGCGCGGAGTCGAACGTCGGCAAGGACGAGGCCGCCGGCCTCAGCTACATCGACGCGCTCTTCAAGAACGTGCCGGTCCAGCCGGCCAGCGGTCGCGAGGCCCTCCAGGTCTTCGAGACCGGCAAGGGCGACGTGCTCCTCTCGTACGAGAACGAGGCCATCGCCGCGCAGGCCGCCGGTGAGGACATCGACTACGTCATCCCCGACGACACGATCCTGATCCAGAACCCGGACGCGGTCGTCAACACCACCAAGAACCCGCAGTCCGCCCAGGCCTTCCTCGACTACCTGCACTCCGACGCCGGGCAGAAGATCTTCGGCGAGCACGGCTACCGCCCGACCAACCCGACCGTGGCGAAGCAGTTCGACTTCCCCACGCCGTCCGGGCTGTTCACCATCGACGACCTCGGTGGCTGGGCGACCGTGAAGAAGGAGTTCTTCGACCCGGAGAACGGGAAGGTCACGAAGATCTTCGAGGGCCAGGGTATTGCCACCAGCAAGTAGCACCGCCGCGGGCTCCCCGCGCGCGAACTGGTCGGCACGAGCGGGGCGCTCCGGCGCCCCGCTCGCGCTCGGTGCAGCCGTGATCTACATGAGCCTGATCGTGCTGATCCCGTTCGCGGCCCTCATCGACGCGGCCTTCGAGGACGGCTGGAGCTCCTTCTGGGACGCCATCTCGTCCAAGCAGGCCACCTCGGCGCTCACGCTCACGCTCACCTGCTCGCTGGTGGTCGTGGCGGTCAACGCGGTCATGGGCACCCTCATCGCGTGGGTCCTCGTCCGCGACCGCTTCCCGGGCAAGTGGCTGGTCAACTCGCTCATCGACCTGCCCTTCGCCCTCCCGACGATCGTCGCCGGCGTCACCCTGCTCGCGCTCTACGGCCCGAGCAGCCCGTTCGGCGTCAACATCGCCTTCACCCGCATCGGCATCATCGTCGCGCTGCTGCTGGTGACGCTGCCGTTCGTGGTGCGGGCCGTCCAGCCGGTGCTGCTCGAGCTCGACCAGGAGATGGAGCAGGCCGCCGCGTCCCTCGGCGCCAACCGCTTCACCATCTTCCGCCGGGTGATCTTCCCCAACATCATCCCCGCCCTCCTGGGCGGCAGCGGCCTGGCCTTCGCCCGCGCGCTCGGCGAGTTCGGCTCGCTGGTGCTGATCGCGGGCAACATCCCCTTCGACACCCAGGTCTCGTCGCTCTACATCATCAACCTGATCGAGGGGAACCAGAGCGGGACCCCGACGGCCGCCGCGGCCGTGTCGGTGTCCCTGCTCGTCCTCTCGCTCGCCTCGCTCCTCCTGCTGTCCGGCCTCGAGCGACTGCTGACGCGCCATGCCCGCTAGGGCCGCGGGCCTCGCCGCGCGCTACGGCCTGCGCGCGATCGCGCTGCTCTACCTGCTGTTCCTGCTCGTGCTGCCGGTCGGGCTGGTCGTCTACTACTCGTTCGACCACGGCCTCGACGTCTTCTGGGAGTCGGTCACCAGCCCGGAGGCACTCCACGCCCTCTATCTGACGATCCTCATCACGGCGATCGCCGTGCCCCTCAACACGGTGTTCGGCATCGTCGCCGCGCTCATCCTCGTGCGCCGCCGCGTGCCCGGGCCGCAGCGTCATCAGCGCCCTGATCGACCTCCCCCTCGCGCTCTCGCCCGGTGGTCGTCGGCCTCTGCGTCGTCCTGGTCTGGGGCAAGTACGGCTGGTTCGGGTTCGTCCAGAACGACTGGGGCTACCAGGTCGTCTTCGCCGTGCCGGGGATGGTGCTGGCGACGGTGTTCGTCTGCCTCCCGTTCGTGGTGCGCGAGGTGGTGCCGGTGCTGCGCGAGGTGGGCACCGACCAGGAGGAGGCCGCGTCGATCCTCGGCGCCGGCGGCTTCCAGACCTTCTGGCGGATCACCCTGCCGGCGATCCGCTGGGGCGTCATCTACGGCGTCGTTCTGACCACCGCGCGGGCGCTCGGCGAGTACGGCGCGGTCGCCGTCGTCTCGGGCCGGATATCGGGCAAGACCGAGACGATGACCCTCTTCGTGGGCCAGCAATACCAGCAGATCGGGGTCGACAGCCAGACCGCCGCCTACTCGGTTTCACTGGTGCTCGTGCTTCTAGCTGTTATAACCGTTCTTGCTATGAGCCTGCTCAACCGGAAGGGAGGGCCCGTTGGCGATCGTGGTCACTGACGTCTGCAAGCGCTTCGGCGATTTCGTGGCGCTCGACGACATCAACATCGATGTGCCGAGCGGATCGCTCACCACCCTTCTGGGCCCCTCGGGCTCGGGCAAGTTGACGCTCCTGCGCGTCATCGCGGGCCTCGAGACGCCCGACAGCGGCACGGTCGAGATCATGGGCGAGGACGCGACCACGCGGCCGCCCCAGAAGCGCGGCGTCGGCTTCGTCTTCCAGCACTACGCCGCCTTCAAGCACATGACCGTCCGCGACAACGTCGCCTTCGGCCTCTCCATCCGCAAGCGCCCCAAGAAGGAGATCGCCGAGCGCGTCTCCGAGCTGCTCTCGCTGGTCCAGCTCGACGGGCTCGCGGATCGCTACCCCAGCCAGCTCTCCGGTGGCCAGCGCCAGCGCATGGCCCTCGCCCGGGCCC
This sequence comes from uncultured Thermoleophilia bacterium, assembly GCA_963784365.1. GTDB lineage: Bacteria > Actinomycetota > Thermoleophilia > Miltoncostaeales > Miltoncostaeaceae > Miltoncostaea. Next base: position 393,394 of record CAWAQS010000006.1, read on the forward strand.
TCGCCGTCGAGCCCAAGGTCCTCCTGCTCGACGAGCCCTTCGGCGCCCTCGACGCCCGCGTGCGCAAGGAGCTGCGCGCCTGGCTGCGCCGCCTGCACGAGGAGGTCCACCAGACCACCATCCTGGTCACCCACGACCAGGAGGAGGCGATGGAGGTGTCCGACACCATCGTCGTCATGGACAAGGGCGCCATCCAGCAGGTCGGCGGACCCCGCGACCTCTACGAGCGGCCGGTCAACCAGTTCGTGATGACGTTCATCGGCCCGGTCAACCGGCTCGACGACGCGTTCGTGCGCCCGCACGACATCGAGCTGCGCTCGGTGCCCAACGGCATCACGTCGCGCGCCCGGGTGGAGCGTCTCGTCTACCTCGGCTTCGAGGTGCGCGTGGAGCTCGAGCGCGAGGACGGCGAGCACCTCTACGCCCAGGTCACGCGCAACATCGCCGACGACCTCGGGCTCGAGGAGGGCGGCGAGATCTTCGTCACGCCCACCAACGTCCGCAGCTTCGCCGGTGCCGCCGTCGCCGAGGGCGCCGGCATCTAGCGCCTACCCGGCGACTCCCCGGTTCATGTCGGTGGTCAGCTCGGCGGCGCTCAGGGCCCGGTTGTAGACCCTGACCTCGTCGATCGTCCCCCGGAACCACTCCGACCACACGCTGTTGCCGCCGATGCGCAGGGGGTTGGTGGAGGAGGCCATGGCGCCGGTCGCGGCGCGGGTCGCGACGAGGGTGCCGTTGACGTAGGTCCTCACCGCGCTGCCGTCATAGGTGGTCGCGAGGTGGGTCCAGGTGTTCAGGGCCAGGCGCGCCGACGCCCGGGCGTCGAGGTCGGACCCGATGAAGACGTGGCCACTCGGACCGCCGGTGTCCGTGTTGGCGTAGAGCGCGTAGCGGAAGTAGCCGGGGGACTCCTTGAGCACCAGCGTCCGCCAGGTGGTGCCGAGGGCCGCCGGGTTGACCCAGCCCTCGAGCGTCATCGCCCCGGTGAGGTCGAGGGAGTTGGAGTCCGCCACGGTGACCATGTCGTTGACGCCGTCGAACGAGATGGCGCGGCCGAAGCGCCCCGCCGTCGTGCGCGTCGCCCCTCCGGCGATCGTCCCGGGGTTGCCGCCGCCCGAGGAGTCGGTCACCGCGGTGCCCGTGGTCTCCTCGAAGCCGTAGGCCGCCACGAGCCCACCGGAGGGCGCCGCGTTGGCCACCGTCACGCTGACCGCGCTCGAGGTGGTGCTGTTGCCGGCGGCGTCGCGCGCCACGGCGGTGAGCGAGTGGGTGCCGTTGGCGACCCCGGTGGTGTTCCAGCTGACCGAGTAGGGGGCGGTGGTGTCCTCGGCCCCGAGGACCGCCCCGTCGAGGCGGAACTGGACGCCCGCGACCCCGACCGCGTCGGCGGCGTTGGCGCTCACGGCCACGGTGCCCGAGACGCTCGCCCCCGCCGCCGGGGCGGTGAGCGACACGGTGGGCGCGGTGGTGTCGGCGGCCGCCGCCACCGTGAGGGTGACCGCCACCGTGCGCGGCGAGCCGGCCGCCCCCGGCGCCGTGACGGTGATGGTGCCGGTGTAGGTGCCCACCGCCAGCCCGCTCAGCGAGGTGCTCACCTGCAGGGTGGCTCCCCCCGAGCCCGAGGCCGGGCTCACCGACAACCAGGGCGCGTCGTCGGAGACGCTCCAGTCCAGCGTGCCTCCGCCGCTGTTGCTGATCGCCAGCGTCGCCGGCGCCGGATCCGCCCCGCCCACCACGCCCGACACGCTCAGGGTGGTCGGCGCCACGGCCAGGGCGGGCGCCGCGGCGTTCGCCACCGTCACGCTGACCGCGCTCGAGGTGGTGCTGTTGCCGGCGGCGTCGCGCGCCACGGCGGTGAGCGAGTGGGTGCCGTTGGCGACCCCGGTGGTGTTCCAGCTGACCGAGTAGGGGGCGGTGGTGTCCTCGGCCCCGAGGACCGCCCCGTCGAGGCGGAACTGGACGCCCGCGACCCCGACCGCGTCGGCGGCGTTGGCGCTGACGGCCACGGTGCCCGAGACGCTCGCCCCCGCCGCCGGGGCGGTGAGCGACACGGTGGGCGCGGTGGTGTCGGCGGCCACCGGCATCCGCAGGAAGGACGCGACCGACGGCACGCCCTTGTCGTCCACGATGAACAGCATGTAGACGCCCGGGGTCGCGATGTTCGCGTTGGCCGGGGCCTGCACCAGCAGCTGGCTCTGGCCGGCGGTGAAGGTGAGGGGCACGAACTCCTGCCCCTGGTCGATGCTGTGGGTCGCCGCGCCCAGCCGGATCAGCGAGACGCTCCGGATGCTCGCGGCGTCCGGCGTGTCCACGGCGAAGGAGCTGCCGTAGGTCGCCGTCGCGGGCGAGGCCGCGATCGTGGGACGGGGGCCCTTGAAGAGGTACGGCGGGGAGAAGATCTCCGCGTTCGACTCGTTGATCGCGGGGGAGCCGGGGAAGGCGCCGCCGCCGGCCATCAGCACGCGCCCGTCCGGCAGCAGGAGCTGGGTCGAGTGGTAGAGCCGGGCCCGGTCCTCGGAGGCCATGGTGCTCCAGGTCTCCGTGTCCGGGTTCCAGATCTCCGCGGCCTTGGTGGCCCACTGCTGGTAGACCCCATCCGAGTGCGTGGACCCACCGGCCGCGAGCACGGTGCCGTCGGGCAGCATCGTGAGGCCGTGGTAGGAGCGCGGGTAGGCCATCGGGCCCACCTCACGCCAGGCCGGCGTGAGCTGGTTGGTGTCGAGGACCACCGTGCGCGCGGTCACCGTGAGGTCGGGGAAGTCGGGATCGGCGGCGGTGCCCGACTTCAGGATCTTCCCGGGGCGGTACTGGACGGCGCTGTGGCCGTCGATCTGGCTGGTCGGCCCGGGCGTCCAGGTGCCGGTGGACAGGTTCAGGAACTGCGACTGGGTGAAGGGCCCGGCGTCGATCACGCGCCCGTCCGGGAGGACGAACATGAACGGGTAGAGGCGGACGTCGCGGGCCGCCCCGGTGAGCTGCGTCCACGTGTCCGTGGTCGGGTTGTAGATCTCGGGGATCGTCGCCGACGTGTCGTAGAGGCGGCCGATCGGCTTGCCCTGGGTCGGGTTGTCACCGGAGATCGCGAGCACCCGGCCGTCGGGCAGCGCGGTGGCGGTGGGGTACCAGCGCGCCCGGAACATGTCCGCCTTCTTGCTCCACACCGAGCTGGTGGCGTCGAAGATGGTGGTGTCCTTGGTGCCCACGTAGGCCGCCACGTGGCCGCCGATGATGATGGCCCGCCCGTCGCCCAGCGTCGTCTGGCCGCCGCAGAAGATGTTGGCGTTGTAGGGCACCGCGACGAACGTGCCGGTCGCGGGGTTCCAGAGGCGGTGCGAGTTGGGGGAGTCCGCCCACCCGTCGAAGGCGAGGACCTGGCCGGTCGGCATCAGGACCATGTGGACCGCCGTGATCGGCCAGTCCTGCACCGGGCTCCAGCTCCCCACGGTCGCGGGATCGGAGCCGTTCGCCACCGTCACGCTGACCGCGCTCGAGGTGGTGCTGTTGCCGGCGGCGTCGCGCGCCACGGCGGTGAGCGAGTGGGTGCCGTTGGCGACCCCGGTGGTGTTCCAGCTGACCGAGTAGGGGGCGGTGGTGTCCTCGGCCCCGAGGACCGCCCCGTCGAGACGGAACTGGACGCCCGCGACCCCGACCGCGTCGGCGGCGTTGGCGCTCACGGCCACGGTGCCCGAGACGCTCGCCCCCGCCGCCGGGGCGGTGAGCGACACGGTGGGCGCGGTGGTGTCGGCGGCCGCCGCCACCGTGAGGGTGACCGCCACCGTGCGCGGCGAGCCGGCCGCCCCCGGCGCCGTGACGGTGATGGTGCCGGTGTAGGTGCCCACCGCCAGCCCGCTCAGCGAGGTGCTCACCTGCAGGGTGGCTCCCCCCGAGCCCGAGGCCGGGCTCACCGACAACCAGGGCGCGTCGTCGGAGACGCTCCAGTCCAGCGTGCCTCCGCCGCTGTTGCTGATCGCCAGCGTCGCCGGCGCCGGATCCGCCCCGCCCACCACGCCCGACACGCTCAGGGTGGTCGGCGCCACGGCCAGGGCGGGGCCGTCGAGCGTGGCGCCGAAGAGGGACGCCGGCCCGTCGTTGTAGACCGTCCCCCGGCTCCAGGTCGCCGGCAGCGTGGCGAGGTTCGTCTGCGAGCTCGTCTCGGCGGCGGTCCCGCCGCTGCAGCAGCGGTCGCGGAAGCGGAGCGTGCCGGTCCCGGTCGGGGAGAGGATGGCGATCCAGTAGGTCGCGCCCGAGGCGACCGTGGCGGGCGTGGCCAGGGGCACCGAGTTCCACGCGCCCGCGGCGGGCGAGGTCAGGCTTCCCTGGCCGAGGAGCGCTCCCGGGCGGCCGGACGCGTCCGCGTAGATCCCGGCGGCCAGCCGCGTGGCCGGGGTGCCGGTGTCAACGTAGACCCCGAGCGTCCCGACGGCCCCCGAGGTCGTGGCCGTCGTGCGGAACGCCTCGGCCACCCCGGCCGCGTTGGAATCGCCGGTCGGCTGGACCGTCTGGGCGCCCACGATGACCGCCGCCTGGGCGGGCACGGCGGCCATCGCGCAGAGCGCGGCCACCACGACGAGACGCGAGAGGAATCGCACGCCCGCAGTTAGGGCAGACCTTCGAGGGAGGGTACACCCCCCCCAATGGGGGGTTTACGTAGTTTTCGAACTACCCATTCGGAGGGATGGTGACGGCGCCACCGGCGGATCAGGCGATTGCTGCGCCCGCCGCCGACCGCAGCTCGTGGGTGGGGGCGACGCTCTCGCGCTGGAGCGCCCCCTCGTCCGAGACCGCGTAGACGCCCATCCGGCGCAGGGGCGGCGAGTACGCGTGCAGCGACACCGACTCCCCGCCCGCGACCCCGTGCACGCGGTGGACGTGGGAGGTCCCGAACGACACGGACTGGCCGGACCACAGGCGCCGCCGGATGGTGTCGCCGATCGCCAGCCGCTCCTCCACCAGCTCGCCCCGCGCCACCGCGAAGGCCCCGTTGGAGATGTCGTGATCGTGGAAGCCGGTGTCGTGTCCCTCGCCGGTCCAGCAGATCAGCCACACCTCCACCCGCTCGTCGAGCCACAGCAGCTCGAAGACGCGCGCGTCGGCGTCGTGGCGTACGCGTGGGCTCCAGAGCTCCGGACGGGCGGCGAGCGAGTCGACGAGCTCCCGCAGCTCCTCCGGCGCCAGGAGCCCATCGGGCGAGGACGGGGATTCGATCAGGTGGTCGATCACGTGCGCACCTCCTGAAGTGCGAGAAGCCGCGCCGGGTTGGCCGAGCGGATCGGGTCGGGATGGGTGGTGCCGCGCGGCGCCGGGCCCGGCGCGACCACCGGACGATCGGAGCCGTAGACGATGGCGTCGGGGCCGACCGCGGCCGCCATGGCGGCGACGGCCCGCGGGCCGTAGGACGACGTGTCGTAGAAGGCGAGGGGGTCGCGCGTCTCGGCGGAGGCGCCCCGCGAGCCGAGGCGCTCGGCCTGCAGGGGCGCCAGGCCCGCCAGCATCGCGAAGCACACGCGCAGCCGCGGGTGCGCGGGACGGACCCACTCGCGGACGCCGAGCCAGGCGACGTGCATCTGGGCCACGTAGTCGGTCAGCGCCGGCCACCACATCGGCCGCCCGCCCGCGTCGTCGGCCGCCCCCGCCGGACCGGGGTGCACGAAGAGCGCGGCGTCACGGCGCTCGAGCAGCTCCAGGAGCGGGGCGACCCGGTCGCCGGACCGCGGTTCGGACAGCGCCCCCGCCGGGAGGCAGAGCCCCACGAGGCCGGCGTCGAGCAGGCTCGCCAGGCCCTCGGGATCGGGCTCCGCCAGGCCGGTGGCGGCCCAGGCCCGCAGCCCGACGGGCAGCTCCGTCACCCCGCGGTGGTAGGCCCGCAGCAGCGGGGCGGCCTCGTCGGCCGGCAGCCCCTCGATCCCCAGGGGGCTGGAGAGGGCGACGACCGCGACGTCCACGCCGTCCCCCTCGAGGAGCACGGCCCGCCTCTCCGGGTCGTGGTCGGCGGGATCCACGGGCCACTCGGGCTCGCCGGGGAGGTCCAGCAGCCATCCCGCTCCGGCCCGGCGCAGTCGCGGCGACGCCGAGCGGCGCGAGAGCTCGGACAGCAGCTCCTCGGGCCAGAGGTGCTGATGGACGTCGACCCGCGCGCTCACGCCGCGGATCCCCGCGCGCCCAGGGGCCGGGCGGGGATCCCGCCCACGCGCTCCCCCGCCGCGACGTCCTCCAGCACCACGGCGCCCGCGCCGACGACGGCGCCGGCGCCGACCGCGCGCTGCTGGATGACGATCGCGCCCGTGCCGATGTGGGCGCCGTCGCCGACCCGGGTGTCGCCGGCCACCCGGGCGCCGGAGGCCACGTGCACGCACTCGCCCAGGCGCACGTCGTGGCCCACGATCGCGCCGGCGTTGACCAGCGCGTCCCGTCCCACCCGCGCACCCGGTCCGACGATCGCCCCGGCCAGCACCTGGGCGCCGTCCTCGAGGGTCGCCGACGCGGCCACGACCGCCGTCGAGTGGACGATGGGCGGCAGCCGAAAGCCGGCGGCCCGCAGCGCCGCGGCCACCGCCCGCCGCGGGCCCATGTCGCCGGTCCCGCCCACGCCGACGAAGGCGTTCTCGACTCCCTCGGCCCGGAGGCCCTCGACCTCCTCCTGCGCGAGCACCGGACGGCCCAGCACCCGGGATCCGACGAGGGCGCCGTCGCCGTCCATCAGCGCCACGACCTCCAGCGCCCCGGCGGAGTCGATGGCCTCGATCACGCACCGTGCGTGCCCGCCCGCGCCGACGCCGATGATGCGGGTGTCGCGCGGGGGTGCGGCATGTTCGCGGAGGGCGCTCATTGCCATCAGCATAGCTTATGATTACGATAAGCATGATGCGAAATCACGCCCACGCCGCGACCCGCCCCGCTCACCCCGCCCGCACTCAGGCGGTGGGCAGCTCCTCGATCTCCTCGAGCACCCCGCGGACGCCCGAGACGTCCAGGAGCCGCTGCACGGCCTCGGAGGGCTTGAAGATCAGCACCTGGGGCGCGCCCTCGCGGCTGCGCTCATAGGCGGCGAGGAGCGCGCCGAGCCCGCGGCTGTCCATGAAGGTCACGCCCTCGAGGCCGACGACGACCGGGCCCAGGCCGCGCTGGGCATCCGTCAGCGCGCGCGAGACCTCCGGGAGGGCGAGTGCGTCCAGAACCCCCGCCACGCGCACCACGGTTGTGTCGCCCCGCGCCTCGACGAGGATCTCGACGTGCTCGGCGGCCATGGCGCGGCACACTAGCAGGCACCGCGACAACCCCAATCGCGGGCCGTCACGGTAGTCTTGCCCGGGGTCGAGCGACGAAGGAGCTGCCATGAGGGGCCTGCCGTACTGGATGTTGGGGATACTGGCGGTGCTGGCCGCCCTGCTCCTGGTGGTCGGTTGGGAGGACCGTCACGAGGCCGGGATCCTCCCCTTCCTCCTGGGTGTGGTCTTCGCCCTCTTCACGCTGGCCTCGGCCGGCGCCCGCCTCCGCGGCGACGAGGACTGACCCCGGACGGCGGCGGGGCGTGGGCCGGCCCGCGCTTTCGTCACGCGTCCGACATTCGCGCCGCCAACGTGCGCCACAGGGTGTGAGCGCCGGGCGGCGCGCTGGGCGAGAATGACCCCGTGAGCACCCGCCCCCCCGACGATCGTGACGAGCCCCTGCGTCGCGACGTCCGGATGCTGGGCGACCTGCTGGGGCAGGTGCTGGTGGAGCAGGGCGGGCCCGAGCTCCTGGAGACCGAGGAGCGGCTGCGCCTGCTCAACCGCGAGCTGCGCAGCGATCCGGAGGGCGGGGACGTGGCCGCGCGCGAGCGCGAGGTCGACGAGGTCGTGGCCTCTCTCGACGTCTCCACCCAGGTCGGCGTCATCCGGGCCTTCTCGATCTACTTCCAGCTGGTCAACGCCGCCGAGCAGCACCACCGCGTGCGGCGGCGGCGGGCCCGGGACGCCGAGCGCGAGGCCGAGGGGCGGGCCCAGCCCGAGAGCATCGCCGCGGCCATGGCCGGCCTCGCGCAGCGGAGCGTCGCGCCGGAGCGGGTCCAGAGCGCGCTCGACCGGATGAGCATCGAGCTGGTGGCCACCGCGCACCCGACCGAGATCACGCGCCAGAACGTCCTCGACAAGCACATCCTGGTCAACGGCTGCCTCGAGGAGCTCGAGGCCTCGCGCTCGCCGGGCGAGCGCCGCGAGACGATCGACCGCCTCCTCGAGGCCATCACCGTCCTCTGGCAGACCGACGCCATGCGCTCGGAGCGCCCGCGCGTGATCGACGAGGTCCGGCGGGTGCTGTTCTTCTTCGAGCACATCCTCGTGGACGCCACCGGCGCGGTGCAGGAGGAGCTCGAGCGCCTCGTGGCCGAGCACTACCCCGGCGTGCGCCCGCCGCCCGCCGTCCTCACCTTCGGGTCGTGGGCCGGGGGCGATCAGGACGGCAACCCCAACTGCACCCCGGACCTCATCCCCACGGCCCTCCACCGCCATCGCGACGCCGCGATCCGCCACCTGCGCGACCGCGTCACCCAGCTGGGCGCGGAGCTGGCGATCTCGGTGCGGATGGTCGGCGTCAGCGAGGCGCTGCTCGCCTCGATCGCCGCCGACGAGGCGATGATGCCCATCGCCTCCGAGGAGATCCTCGCCCGCAACGCGGCCGAGCCCTACCGGCGCAAGCTCTCCTACGTCTGGGAGCGCCTCGACCCCGAGGGCGAGGCCCCCTACGCGGACCCCGACGAGATGGTGGCCGACCTGCGCGTCGTCGACGCGTCGCTGCGCGAGCACCGCGGCGAGCGCATCGCGCGCCGCGGCCTGGCCCGCCTGCTGCGCCAGGTCGAGACCTTCGGCTTCCACACGGCGCGCCTCGACGTGCGCCAGCACTCGAGCCGCATGCGCGAGGCCGCCGACGGGCTCGCCGCCGGACCGCCCGAGGCGCTCTCGCCCGCGGCCGCCGAGGTGCTCGAGACGTTCTGGGAGCTGCGCCGCGCCATCGACGAGTACGGCCCGCGCGCGGCCGGGACGATCATCGTGAGCTTCACCCACGAGGCCGAGGACCTCCTCGCCCCGCTGGCGCTCGCGCGCCACACCGGCCTGATCCGCGAGGAGGACGGGCGCCTCCACTCGGACGTCGACCTCGTGCCCCTCTTCGAGACCATCGGCGACCTGCGCCGGGCCCCCGGCATGCTGCGGACCCTCCTCGGCGCGCCGGAGTACCGCCGCAACGTCGAGGCGCGCGGCGAGCGCCAGACCGTGATGGTGGGCTACTCGGACTCCAACAAGGACGGCGGCTATCTGGCGGCCAACTGGGAGCTCTTCCTGGCGCAGGAGCGCATCGCGGACGCCTGCCGTCTCGACGGGGTGGAGCTGACGCTCTTCCACGGCCGCGGCGGCACGGCCAGCCGCGGGGGCGGCTCGACCTACGCGGCGGTGATGGGCGGACCGATGGGCACGCTCAACGGCCGCATCCGGATCACCGAGCAGGGCGAGGCCCTGTCGTTCAAGTACGGGCTGCCGCAGGTGGCCGAGCGCAACCTCGACTCCGTCGTGGCCGCGGTGCTGGAGCGCACCCTCGAGGAGGACGAGGCGGGCGGCTTCCCCGGTCGCAAGCGCGTCTGGGACGAGGCCGCGGCGGAGGTGGCCGAGACCGCGATCGCCTCATACCGCTCGCTGGTCTACGAGGACCCGGATTTCCTGCCCTACTTCACCCAGGCCAGCCCGATCCGCGAGCTCGGGCTCCTGACGATCGGCTCGCGCCCCTCGCGGCGCCCCTCCGACGACGGCTCCGGCGCCGACGACGTGCGGGTGGAGGACCTGCGCGCCATCCCCTGGGTGTTCGCCTGGACGCAGAACCGCCACCTGCTGCCCTCGTGGTTCGGGGTCGGCTCGGCCCTCGAGGAGTTCATGGGCCGCTACCGCGGCGGGCGCGACGTGCTGCGCGAGATGTACGCCCAGTGGCCGTGGTGGCAGGCGATCATCGACACCTGCCACATGACCGTCGGCAAGGCGGACATGCGGGTGGCCGGCCTCTACGCCCGCCTGGTCGAGGACGAGGCGCTGCGCGACCGGATGTTCGGCCGCGTGACCGACGAGTACCGCCGCACGGCCTCCGGCCTGCTCGCCGTGGTCGACCGCGAGCGGCTGCTCGACGACAAGCCCTTCCTCCAGACCTCGATCCGCCTGCGCAATCCGTACGTCGACCCGCTGCACGCCATCCAGGTGCGCCTGCTGCGCGAGTTCCGGGCCGCGCGCGACCCGGACGAGCGCGCCGCGCTGCAGCACCCGCTGCTGCTCACCATCAGTGGCATCGCCGCCGGTCTCAGGAACACCGGATAGGATCGTCCGATGCCCACGAACCCGTATGGACCCAGCGATCCGGCCAAGCGCCACAGCGCCGCCATGACCGACGGCCCCGACCGCGCGCCCGCCCGGGCGATGCTGAAGGGCACCGGCTTCACCGACGAGGACCTCGCCCGCCCGATCATCGGCGTGGCGACGACCTGGATCGAGACGATGCCGTGCAACCTGAACCAGCGCGATCTGGCGCAGCACGTGAAGAGCGGCGTGCGCGCCGCCGGCGGCACGCCGATGGAGCTGAACACGATCGCCGTGTCCGACGGCGTGTCGATGGGGACCGACGGCATGCGGTGCTCGCTGGTCTCCCGCGAGATCATCGCCGACTCGCTCGAGCTCGCCGCACGCGGCCACTCGTTCGACGGACTGGTGTGCCTGGTGGGCTGCGACAAGACCATCCCGGCGGCGGTCATGGCGCTGGCGCGCCTCGACATCCCCGGGCTCGTCCTCTACAACGGCTCGATCGCGCCCGGCCGCTACAAGGGCCGCAACGTCACGATCCAGGACGTCTTCGAGGTGGTCGGGGCGCACGCCGCGGGCCGGGTCGGTCCGGAGGAGGTCCACGCGCTCGAGAACGTCGCGTGCCCGGGCGCCGGCGCCTGCGGGGGGCAGTTCACGGCCAACACGATGTCGATGGCCCTCGACATCCTGGGCATCAGCCCGGCCGGCCTCAACGGCGTCCCGGCGCTGCACCCCGACAAGGAGGCGGCCGCGGTCGCCGCCGGCGAGCTGGCGATGCGGCTCGTGCGTGAGGACGTCCGCCCGTCGCAGATCATCACCCGCGACGCGATCGAGAACGCCATCGCCGGCGTCGCCGCCAGCGGCGGCTCCACCAACGGGGTGCTGCACCTGCTGGCCATCGCCTGGGAGATGGGCATCGAGCTGTCGATCGACGACTTCGACACCATCGCCGAGCGCACCCCGATCGTCGCCAGCCTCACCCCCGGCGGGACCTATGTCGCCACCGACCTCTTCGAGGCCGGCGGCGTCGCCCTGGTCACCCGCGAGCTGCGCAAGCGCGAGCTCATCCACACCGGGACGCGCAACGTCAACGGGCGCACGCTGGACCAGATCGCCGACGACGCGCACGAGTCGCCCGGCCAGAAGGTCGTGGTCTCCATCGACACCCCCCTCTCGCAGACCGGCGGGCTCGCGATCCTGCACGGCAACCTCTCGCCCGAGGGGAGCGTGGTGAAGCTGGCCGGCCACGAGCGCCGCTACTTCGCCGGCCGCGCGCGGGTCTTCGACTCCGAGGAGGACGCCTTCGCCGCGGTCAAGGCGCGCTCCATCGAGCCGGGCGACATGGTCGTGATCCGCTACGAGGGCCCGGCCGGCGGCCCCGGCATGCGCGAGATGCTCCACGTCAGCGCCGCCATCGTGGGCGAGGGTATCGGCGAGGAGGTCGGCCTGATCACGGACGGCCGCTTCTCGGGCGCCACACACGGCCTGATGGTGGGCCACGTCGCGCCGGAGGCCTTCCGGGGCGGACCGATCGCCGCCGTCCGCGAGGGCGACACGATCATCATCGACGTGGACGGCCGCGAGCTGCGCCTGGACATCCCCGACGACGAGCTGGCCCGGCGCCTGGAGGGCTTCACGCCCCCGCCCCCGCGCCACACCCGCGGGGTCCTCGCCAAGTACGCCGCGCTGGTGTCGTCCGCGTCCGAGGGGGCGGTCACCCGCCCCGTCTGAGCGGACCTCCGCCTCGCCGATCTTCAGCGACAGCCTCCGGGCGGCCCTCAGCGCCCGGGGCACGGCGGGCGTCTACGGCGGCCTGATCACCCTGTCGGTCGTGGCCTCGACCTCGCTCGAGAAGGATCCCGGCCCCTGGCTGATCGCGATCACCGTCGCGCTCACCAACGTCGTCTTCTGGGCCGCCCACGTCCACGCGACCCTCATCTCCGAGTGGAGCCACGAGGGCGGCCGGCCGGGATGGGCCGAGGCGCGTCACCGCCTGGCGAGCGAATTCCCGCTCTTCATGGCCTGCGCTCCGACCCTCGTCGTCCTGATCCTCGCGGGCCTCGGCTTCTACGGGGTCACCCTTGCGGTGACGCTCTCCCTCGTCCTCGGGATCGCCCTCCTCGGCGCCTGGGGGATCGCCATCGCCCGCACCGCCCGGCTCGGGGTGGCGGGGGCCCTCTTCGTCGCCAGCATCAACATCGCGCTCGGGCTGGCCATCGTCGCCCTCAAGGTGATCGTCTCCCACTAGGGACGACGCGCGGCGCTCACCCCTTGGATCGCGCCGGCTTCGCGCGCCCGCCCGGCGAGCGCGGCAGCGAGCCGGCGTCCCCGTCGGGCGTGTCCTCGCGCCGCTGGTTCCACACGAACACGGCCAGGGAGCCGATCAGGAGGACCAGGGCCACGTAGAAGTTGAGCCGCTGGCCCAGGAGCATCCGCGACGGGTCCACCCGCAGCTGCTCCCAGAAGATCCGCCCCAGCGAGTAGATCGCCACGTAGAGGCAGAAGAGGCCCGGGGGGCGGATGCGGAAGCGCTTCCCGATCCAGATCAGCAGCGCCGCCCCGGCGAAGTTCCAGAGCATCTCGTAGAGGAACGTGGGGTGGAAGGTGGCGGTCAGCGGGTCGTTGTCGGGCCGGTAGCGCCCGTCCACCTCGAGGGCCCAGGGCAGGTCCGAGGGGCCGCCGTAGAGCTCCTGGTTGAAGTAGTTGCCGAGCCGTCCGATCCCCTGCGCGATCAGGAGCGCGGGCGCCGCGGCGTCCATGAACCGCAGGACGCTGGCGCCCCGGCGGTGCACCACGTAGGCCCCCACCGCGACGCCGGCCGCGACGCCGCCCCAGATGCCGAGGCCGCCCTCCCAGATCGCGAAGGGCGCGTACCACTGGCTGCCCAGCTGATCCGAGCTGGTGATGTCGTGGTAGATCCGCGCGCCGATGATCCCCGCCAGCACCGACCAGAGCGCGACTTCCAGGACCAGGTCCGGATCGCCGCCGATCGCCTTCCAGCGCCGCATCGTCACCCAGGTCGCCGCGGCCACGCCGGCCAGCAGGCAGAGGGCGTAGAGCCGGACGTCGAAGGGCCCGAGGCCGAACCCGCGGATCCCCGGCGCCGGGATGCTCAGGAGGAGGTGGGCGCCCGGCACGACGGCGATCGTAGACCATCCTGGACACGCCTCCTGAGAAACAGTTATGGTACTCGCTCTCATTATCGTGCACCGCACAGGGTGCTGTTCGGGGGTGGCCGGTGGGACCGATCGGACGGGCGGGGTGGCGGGCGCGGGCGGTGATCGCGGTGATCGCCGCGGTGATCGCGGCGATGGCGCTGGCGGGCTGCGGATCGGGCGACTCGGCCTCCTCGAAACCGACCATCGTGGTCACCACGCCGGTCCTCGGAACCCTGGTGAGCGACCTCGTGGGCGACGCGGCCGACGTCAAGGTGCTGATGCCGAACGGGGCGGATCCCCATGAGTACCAGCCCTCCGCGAAGGACATCGAGGCGCTCGGGAAGGCCGACCTCGTGGTCGAGAACGGGCTCGGGCTCGAGGAGGGCCTCACGGACGCGCTCGGCCAGGCGCGCGACGACGGCGCCCACATCTTCACGGCCACCGACCACGTCACCCTGCGCCCCTTCGGGGCGGATGACGCCGCGGAGATCGCCGAGCACGGACCGAACGACCCCCACATCTGGACCAGCCCGATCGCGATGCGGCAGATGATCGCGGGCCTGGCGCCGGTGCTCTCGTCCGATCTCAGCCTGGACGTCGGGGTGCGTGCGGCGCACCTGGAAGCGCGCCTCACGGCCCTCGACGCCGAGATCGCCAAGGACCTCGCGGCCATCCCCGCCGCCCGCCGCAAGCTGGTCACCGGCCACGAATCGCTCGGCTACTTCGCCCGGCGCTACAACTTCCGGCTCATCGGGGCGCTCATCCCCTCGCTGAGCTCGCAGGCCCAGGTCAGCGCGGCCAACCTCGCGGCGCTGCGCGAGCAGGTCACCGCCGAGGGGGTCCCGGCGATCTTCAACGAGGCCGGCACCCCGGAGGACGTGGCCTCGGCGATCGCCGACCAGACCGGGGTGCCCGTGATCGAGATCGCCACCCACAACCTCCCCGAGGACGGGTCCTACTTCACGTTCATGCGCGACATGGCCGCGGCGGTGTCGAAGGGGCTCGACCCCCCGCCGGGCGGCGGAGCGGGGTGATGCCGTGAGCGCCCTCGTCAACCCCTTCCTGGACAACGAGTTCATGCTGCGCGCGCTGATCGCGGGCTGCCTCGTCGCCCTGGCCTGCGCCATCGTCGGAACGTTCGTCGTCCTGCGCGGCCTGGCGTTCATCGGCGATGCGCTGGCCCACGGCGTGCTGCCGGGCATCGCCGGGGCCATCCTGCTCGGCCTGCCGGGGTTGGCCGGCGCCCTGGTGGGCGCGGCCGTGATGATCGGCGGCGTCAACCTGGTCCGGCGGCGCTCGCGGCTCTCCGGGGACACCGCCATCGGCCTGCTGTTCGTCGGGATGCTGGCCCTGGGCGTCGTGATCGTGTCGCGCTCGGACTCGTTCACGGGCGACCTCACGCGCATCCTCTTCGGCGAGGTCCTGGGGATCTCGTGGTCGGACATCTGGATCCAGCTCGCGGCCACCGTGGCGGTCGCGCTCGTGGCGGGGGTGTGCGCCCGCCCCTTCCTGCTCCTCTCCTTCGACCGCGACCAGACCCGCGTCGCCGGCTTCTCGGCTGAGCTCTACGACTGGCTGATGCTCGGCACGGTCGCGCTCACCGTGATCGTCTCGTTCCAGACGGTGGGGACGCTGCTGGTGTTCGGGATGCTGGTGGCGCCCCCCGCCACGGCGGCCCTGGTCGCCCGCCGCATCGGGGTGATGATGATCGGCGCGGCGCTCATCGGCGTCGCCTCGGTGGTCGCCGGGCTCCTGCTCTCCTACCACTACGACCTCGCGGCGGGCGCCTCCATCGTCCTGGTCGAGGTGGGTCTCTTCTTCGTGGTCCTCATCCTCCAGGGGTTCCGGCGCCCGGTGCCGGCCGCGGTGCCGGCGTGAGCGCGCCTCCCGCGGTGCGCGCCGCCGCGCTCTCGGTGGGCTACGACGGGCAGCCGGTCGTGGAGGACATCACGCTCGAGGTCGCCCCCGGCGCCACCCTCGCCGTCCTCGGGACCAACGGCTCCGGCAAGTCGACGCTCATCAAGACGCTCGTGGGCCTGCTGCCGCCCCTGGCGGGATCCGCCGAGGTGCTCGGCGCGGCCCCGGGCGCGAGCCCGGCGCGGGTCGCCTACCTCGGCCAGATCCAACCGTCGGGCTTCGTCCTGCCGGTGCGCGCGTCCGACGTGGTGGCGATGGGGCGCTTTCCGGCCCGCGGCCTGCTGGGGCGGATGCGCGCCGACGATCGCCGCCGGATCTCCGAGAGCATGGAGCGGATGGGCGTCGCGCACCTGGCCGACGCGCCGCTCGGGGGCCTCTCGGGGGGGCAGCGCCAGCGCGTGCTGATCGCCCAGTCCCTGGCGTGGGGCGCCGACGTGCTGATCCTGGACGAGCCCACCGCCGGCCTCGACGTCGCCGGCCAGGAACTGCTGGGCGCGGCCCTGGCGGAGGAGCGCGCCCGCGGGGTCGCCGTGGTGGTGTGCACCCACGACATCGCCGACGCCCTCTCGGCCGAGCGCGCGCTGCTCCTCGCCCGGCGGGTGGTCGCCTACGGGCCCCCCGCGGACACGCTCACCCGCGAGCGCCTGATGGAGACCTTCGGCCTGGTGCTGGCCGAGCTTCCCGGCGGCCATGAGCTCGCGATGGACCCCGTCCACCGCCACGACCACTGATGGGGTCCGAGGCCGTCGTCATGCTGTCCCCATGCTCCTCCGCTCACCCATCGTCACCCGCTTCGCGCGCCGGCTCGCCCATCGCCGCCTGCGCCGCATGGGTGGCACCGAGTCCGTCGCCTGGGCCGTCCGGGTGCCGCTGGTCACCCTGGCCCTCACCGCGGCCATGCTCCTCGTGCTCCCCCGCCTCACCCGGAGCCGGCACCGCCCGGACCGCTAGGCTCGCGGCCGCTCAGGCGGCCCGGCACGAGGCGCAGGTACCGTGGACCGTGAGGTCGTGCCCTTCGACCCGGAATCCCTGGCGGGCGGCGCGCTCCGAGGCCCACGCGGCGAGGTCGCACTCGCCGAGCTCGGCGACCGAGCCACACGAGGTGCAGACCAGATGATGGTGATGGCCACGACCACACAGCCGGTACACGACCTCGCCGCTCGGCCGCGTGATGGCGTCGACCGCGCCGGATCGCACCAGCAGGTCCACCGTGCGCTCGGCGGTGCGCTCGCCGAGGCCCGGCGCGCGGCGGCGGCTCCGCGCCAGCAGCACGGTCATCGGCAGCCCGTCCCCGGCGCTTCCGAGGGCCTCCAGCACCGCCTCGCGCTGGGGCGTGCGGCGCAGTCCCTCCGCGCTCAGCCGGCGCCACACGGTCTCGGTCATCGCCCCACCCATACGGTCCGATGATACGCGCGACGACAGGGGGGACCCCCCACGACCACGGCCACGATCACGCCCACCGCGCCACGGCGGAGTGGTCCACCCACGCGCTCGCCGAGGTCGCGCGGGCCGGACACCGCTCCGGCGGCGCGCGCCAGGCCGTGATCGCCTCGCTGGCCGAGCAGGAGTGCTGCCGGTCGGCCCAGGAGATCTTCGACCAGCTGCGCGGCGACGGCCGGCGCGTCGGCATCGCCAGCGTCTATCGCGTGCTCGACCTGCTCGTGAGCCTGGGACTTGTGCAGCGGCTGGACCTGGGCGGCGGGATCTCGCGCTACGAGCCCGCGCTCCCGGGCGGTGAGCACCACCACCACCTGGTCTGCGTCGACTGCGGCGAGGTCCGCCCCTTCGAGGATCCCCAGCTGGAGAAGGTCCTCGAGGGGACGGCCGCCCGCTCGGACTACACCGTCGAGGGCCACGACGTGGTCCTCAGGGGCCGCTGCCCGGACTGCCGGGCGGCGTAGCGGGCCTACCCCTTCACGGTGAAGGGCACCACCAGGGTCTGGCGGTGCCCGTCGGCCGCCGTGATCCTCCAGACGACCCGGTAGGTCCCCGGCTGCCACTTCTTTCCGGGGCGGTTGAGGGTCGCGACCACCCGGCGGGCGTTGGCCGGGTCGATCTTCGCCGCCTTCACGAGGTTGCCCGTTCCGTTGCGGGTGACGGTGGCGCCGTTGAGGCGGCCGACCGGCTCTCCCCAGGTCACGCTCACCTGGGACGGCAGGCTCGCGAGCGCGGCACCCTTCGCGGGTGTGGTCGAGGCCGCCTCGTCGTGGGCGACGGCGACCCCCGTGATCCCGGCGGCGCACGCGGCGGCACCGAGCAGTGCGATGACGTGTCGTGCGGTCATCTCGTTCTCCATTCGTGATGAGTCCGGCGGCCCCGCGCAATGGGGTCGCCCAGGGTCATGACGAGCGGAGCAGGGGCGGCCCGCGGCAGAGCGCGGATCCCCGCGCCGCGGACCGCGGCGCGACGGCGCGCGGCGGGTGATGGCGCGCGGCGCGCGCACGCCCCGGTGCTGCCGTGAGCCAGCGCCGCAGGCGCCGGCCGATGGCCACCGTCCGGGCGAGGAGCCCCTCGAGCCAGACGAGGGCCGCCGCCAGCACCACGCCGGCGACCGCGTGGGCCGCGAGGGCGGCGGGGCCCACGGCGAGGCCCGGCGCGTGGTGCGGAACCAGACCGAAGGCCCACGGGACGACGCCCATCGCCAGGTGGACGCCCATCTGGGCGGCGCAGATCACGGCCGCGCACGCGGCGAAGCCGCGGGGGCGGAAGCGCCGCCGCGGTCCGACGACGGCGACCATCGCCAGCAGTCCCATCCAGACCACGGGGGTCGCGGCGGTCACGTCCAGGTCTCCCACGGCCACGCGGTGGGCCACCATCGACGCCGCCAGGGCGCCCCCGGCGACCGCGAGGCGACGTGCCGCGAGGGCGTTCGCAACCGAGAGCCGGGTCACATGCACACAATGCCGACCGGTGGGACGAACGGCGAGCCGCCGGGGTGGGATCTGTGCCAGCATCCACCCGTGAGACGACCCCTCGCCCTGATGTACGGCGCCGCCTTCCTCGCGCTGGCGATCGCCCTCACCGCCCTCGCGGGCGGTGGCGGGGCCTACCACACCGGGCACGCCGGGCCCTCGGCCGACGCCTCCACCAGCCTGTCGTCGCTGTGGGCCGTGCCCCCCGTGGAGGTCGCCGCCATCCTCATCGCGGGCGCGCTCTACGCCATCCGGGTGCGCCGCGTGGGAGGGGTCAGCGGCATCCGCCGCCTGAGCTTCTACGCCGGGCTGGCGCTGCTCCTGATCGCGATCTGCTCACCGCTCGGGGGCATCGCCCAGCAGGGCCTGCTGACGGCCCACATGCTGCAGCACACGCTGATCGGCGCGGCCGCGCCGCTGCTGCTGCTGCTGGGCCTGCCGCGGGCGTTCGTCACGGATCTGCTCAGCCCGTCGGCGCAGCGGATCGTGCAGCGGCTCCAGTACCCCCTCGTGGCGCTCCCGCTCTGGATCGCCAGTACGGTGCTCTGGCTGATCCCCGGCATCCATCACGCGGTGCTCGAGAACGGAGCCCTCTGGATCGTCCAGCAGGCCTCGATCCTGGTGTTCGGCCTGCTCCTCTGGGCCCCGGTGGTGGAGGTCCTGCCCGCCCCGGCCTGGTTCGGGACCGGCGTCAAGGCCGTCTACATGACCGGTGTCTGGTTCACCGGCCTTGCGATCGCCAACGTCTACTGGTTCTCGGGCACCGTCTTCTACCCGTCGCACGCGGCCGCCGGACGGGCGTGGGGGGTGGGACCACTCGAGGACCAGGCCAACGCCGGCACGGTGATGATGCTCATGCACTGCCTGCTCGCGTTCGGCGCGATCGCCGTGCTGTTCTTCCGCCAGGCCCGCGAGGGCGAGCTGCGCCAGCGCCTGCTCGAGGCCGGCATCGATCCGACCCGCGTCGCCGAGGCCGTGCGGGCGGGGGACGGCAAGGCCCTCGCGCGTGCGCACGGCATCTCCGTGCGCACGCGTGCGGGCATCGACTGACTAGGAACCCAGGAAGGGCTTCACCGCCGCCGTCGCCTGCGCGGCCGTGAGGACCTCCGGCAGCGACGGGTTGGGGACCAGGTCCCCGCCGGCGCCGACGGACTTCAGCGTGGTGAGGTGCTGGGCCTCGTTGGCGCCGATCTGCGCAGCGACCTTCTTCAGGCCGTTGTCGGAGAGGGCCGGGATCGCCCCCATGTAGGCGCCGACGAACGCCGTCTCGAGGGCGGTGCCCGTGGTGGCGATGCTCTTCTCGGACGCGAACGTGCCGTCCGGGTACACGAACGTCAGGCCGGCCGGAGCATCCTTGCCCAGGACCTTGGCCAGCGCGTCGTAGTGGTCCTGCTCGTTCTGCTTGGCCGCGTTCATGTAGGCAAGGACATCGCCTGTGAAGACGCCCGCGTCGATGGCCTTGCCGTAGAAGTCGATCGCCAGCAGCTCGGCGGTCGCGGCCAGCGTCGCGATCGCGGCGTCGCCCGTCGGGGCGGCCGCCGTGGTGGCCGCCATCGTGCTCGCGGCGCCGCCGCTGTCGCTGCCGCACGCCGCCGCCGCGAGGGCGGTGCCGCCGACGGCGAGCACGAGCCCGCCCTGCGCGCCGCGACGAAGGAACGTTGCTCGGTCGAGGGAGCTCACCGGGCGGTCCTCCTTGGGGATGGTGGGTGTCGGGTCGCCGCTCATGCGAGGAAGGGGGTGACGGCGGCGGTCGCCTGCTGTGGCCGTGAGGCTGGACGGGAACGACGGGTTCGGGACGAGCATCCCGTCGTTCGCGAGGCGCGTGAAGGTCGTGAGGTGCTGCGCCTCGTTGGCGCCGATCTGGCCGGCCACGGCCTTGAGGTCGTTGCTCTTCAGGGCCTCGACGGCGCCCAGGTAGGCGCCCACGAAGGCGGTCTCGAGGGCGACGCCGGTCTTCGCGACGCTCTTGCGCGCTGGCCAGCGTGCCGGCCGGGTACGTGAACATCAGGTTCGCGGGGGCGGCCGAGCCCAGCACCTTGGCCAGGGCGTCGTAGTGGTCCTGCTCGTTCTGCTTGGCCGCGTTCATGTAGGCCAGCTCGTCGCCCGTGAAGAAGCCGGTGGCGATGCCCTTGCCGTAGAAGTCGATGGCCAGGAGCTCGGCCGTCGCGGCGAGCTTGGCGATGGCCACGTCGCCCGGAGGCCTGCCCGAGCGCCGGACCGGTGGCCATTCCGAGGACCGCTCCCCCGGCGACGAGCGCGAGCCCGCCCTTCATGCCGAGGGAGAGGAACTCCCCCCGGCTGGTTGTCGTCGTCATGCCGCGCACCTCCGCGCAGGTTGTCGTGTCGCCTGCCGTACGGGCGGGGAGGAGCGACGGATCACGCGGGGTGGCGCCGCGACGCCGGGGTGATCCAGGGGGCGCCGGCGGGCGTAACCCCCTGTGTTCCACCACCCAATTCACGGAGGAAACGTGTCCGATCACATCACCCTCGCGGCGCTCGACGCCGACGGCGCCATCCAGGAGGCCGCCCACGCGGTCGATCCCGAACGGCGCCGCGACGCGCGCCGACTTCTTCAAGAAGGCCGCGCTCGGCGGCGGCGCGCTCGTCGCCGGCGGCGTGGTCTTCGGCGGCCTCCCGGCCCTCGCGCTCGGCGCTCCGTCGAAGGCGCAGGACGTGGCCATCCTGAACTACGCGCTGACGCTCGAGTACCTCGAGACGGCCTTCTACCGCGAGGCGCGCGCCAAGGCCGGGCCTGAAGGGCGAGACCGCCACGTTCGCCAAGGTCGCCGGCGCCCACGAGGCCGCCCACGTCGCGGCCATCAAGAAGGTGCTCGGCTCCAAGGCCGTGCAAGTCGCCGACGTTCGACTTCGGCGCCACCGTGATGTCCCAGAAGGCCTTCCAGTCGACGGCCATCGCGGTCGAGGACCTGGGCGTGTCGGCGTACGCCGGCCAGGGCCCGCGCCTCAAGCAGCTGCCCGTGATCCAGGCCGCCCTGTCGATCCACTCGGTCGAGGCGCGCCACGCCGCCTGGATCCGGAGCATCGTCGGCAAGAACCCGGCCCCGAACGCGTTCGACCCGGCCCGCGACATGAAGCAGGTCCTCGCGGTCGCCGGCGGGTTCATCAAGAGCTAGTCGCCGTGAGCCCCGGGGCGGGCCGCACCGCGCGGCCCGCCCCGCCTGGCACACCTACGAAAGAGAGGGATCACGCCGTGTTCGACATCTCACCCGATCCAGATCATCATCGTCCTGGCCATCGCACTCCTGATCTTCGGCCCGAAGCGCCTGCCGGACCTGGGCCGCAACCTGGGCAAGGGCATCCGCGACTTCAAGGACGGCATCACCGGCGACGAGACCGCCGCCATGACCACCACCCCGATGACCGCCGCCGCCCCGCCCGCCGCCCCCCTCGTCGCCGAGGAGCACGCCGAGCCCACCGCCGCGGACCTGATCGTCGAGTCGGCCACGCCCGACGCCGCCGAGACCCGCCCGACCGCGAACGTCTGAGCCGGCGACCGAGCGGAGGGGTCACATGCCTCGCATCATCCCGCGTCGCCCCGAAGCGGGTCGGTCGGATGATCGCCTCGATCTGACCGAGCACCTCGACGAGCTGCGCCACCGCCTCATCGTGAGCGCGCTCGCCCTGGTGATCGCCTTCGCGGGCATGTACGCCGTCCACGACCGCCTGATCGAGATCCTCACGTGGCCGCTCCCCGCGGACCACCAGAAGCTCATCACCCTGTCGCCGACCGAGCCGTTCTTCATCACGCTGAAGGTCTGCTTCTGGGCCTCGATCCTGGTGGCCCTGCCGGTGTGGCTGTACCAGCTCTACGCGTACGTCATCCCCGCGGTGTCCGACCAGCCGCGCCGGATCATGATCGCGGTGGTCACGGGCCTCGCCGGGCTGTTCAGCGCCGGTGTCGCCTTCGGCTACCTCGTCGTGCTGCCGGTGGCGCTCAACTTCCTCACCGGCTTCGGCGGGGACACCTTCAACAACGCAGCTCCGCGCGGGCGAGTACTTCGGCTTCGCCACCACGATGCTGCTGGCGTCGGGGATCATGTTCGAGGTCCCCATCGCGATGGCCGCCCTCGCACGCATGGGCGTGGCCAGCGCGCGGCTCTACCGCCAGCAGTGGCGGATCGCGATCGTGGCCATGGCGGCGATCGCCGCCATCCTCCCGGGCGGCGACCCGATCAGCATGGCGCTGCTGATGATCCCGCAGTTCGTGCTCTACGGCGTCGGCATCGCGCTGGCCGCCAAGTTCGGCCAGGCGCCGCTCTGGAGACAGTCGGACCTCGATCCGGTGTGAGGCCTCCCGGCGACGACGTGTCCGATGGCTGGCAGACTTGCGCCATGCGCTACCATCGGACACGTCGCCCTCAGCGCCTGGAGTGGCGGGCGCTTCATGCACTTCGGGGAGGAGATCGACGAGGAGCGGCTCGTCGCCCTCCTGCGCCCGGACGCCGCGATCCACACGGTCATCACCGCCGACGTCTACGGACAGGGCGCGGCCGACCTGCTCGTCGGCCGGGCCCTGTCCGGCCTGGCGCGCGACGACTACGCGCTGATCGGCGCCGTCGGCCACGACTTCTACGACGGCGAGCGGCGCGGCGCCAAGGGCTTCCCGCGCTTCACGGATCCCTCGCTGCGCGACCGCGCCGGCTACGCGCGACTACCTGCGCCGCGCCACGGAGCGCAGCCTGGAGCGCTGCGGCACGGACCACTTCGACGTGCTGCTGCTGCACAACCCCGACCGCATCGGCTACACCTCCGAGGACGTCTGGCGCGCCATGGCCGGGCTGCGGGAGGAGGGGCTCGCCGGCGCGATCGGCGTCGCGCCCGGTCCGGCCAACGGCTTCACGCTCGACCTGATCGACTGCCTGGAGCGCTTCGGCGACCGCATCGACTGGGCCATGATCATCCTCAGCCCGTTCGAGCCCTGGCCCGCGCGCCTGGTGCTCCCGGCCCTCGAGCGGCACAACGTCCGCACCATCGCCCGGGTCGTCGACCACGGCGGCGTCTTCCACGGCGACGTGCCGGACGAGGGCGAGCTGCCCGCGCAGGACCACCGCGCCTTCCGCCCGTCCGGGCTGGGTGCGGCCACGGGCGCGACCGCCTGGAGCAGCTGCGCCCGATCGCCGAGCGCCACGGCCTGACCCCGCTCCAGCTCGCCTGCCAGTGGACGCTGGCGCACCGCCCGATCGCCTGCGTGGCGCCCACCCTCATCCAGGAGCCGGGCGCGGACGCCCGCCCGGTCGAGGACAAGCGGGCCGACCTGGCCGGCGTCCCGGCGGAGATCCTGCTCAGCCCCGACGAGATCGCCGCAGATCGAGCAGATCGGCGAGAACGCCGGCTGCATGGCCCTGAAGGGCGGCACGCCGGCCCACCAGGGCGACGAGCAGCCCGACTCCTGGCCGGTCAGCGAGGAGCTGCGGATCGTGGCCGACCGCTGGAGCATCGTGCCCGAGCGGGACCTGGTGCTCACCGACTGAGACTCAGCGGCCGCCCCCGCCCCGGCGCGGGGAGGGGGCGGCCCGCAGGATCAGCCGCAGCCGCTCGTCGCGCCGCAGGTGCGGCAGGTGAGGCAGGTGCCCGCCCGGACCATGTCCGAGCTGCCGCAGGACGAGCAGGTCTGGCCGGTCGAGTCGAGCAGCAGGCGCGGCCGCGCCGTGGTGTCCTCGTGGCCGTGCCCGTTGCCGTTGCCGTTCGACTCGGTGACCGCGCCGAACGAGAGCTGGTCCTCGGGCGCCTCCTCCTCCTCGCCCAGGACGAGCGGCTCGCTGGGCTCGACGCCCGGGAGCACGCCGGCCACGCGCTGGTCCTCCTCCGAGAGGAACTTGGAGGCCATCCAGCGGGCCAGGTAGTCGACCACCGAGCGCGCCATCGGGATCCGCGGGTTGCCCGTGAAGCCGGAGGGCTCGAAGCGGTGGTCGATGTACTTGGCGATCAGGCTCTCGACCGGCACCCCGTGCTGGAGCGCCATCGACCACGCGATGGCCACCGAGTCCATCAGCCCCGAGACCGTCGAGCCCTGCTTGCTCATCTTGACGAAGACCTCGCCGGGCGTGCCGTCGTCGTAGAGGCCGACCGTGATGTAGCCCTCCTGGCCCCCCACGCTGAACTTGTGGGTCATCGCCGCGCGGTCGTCCGGCAGGCGGCGCCGGATCGGCGCGGCGATCTCGCCCGCCACCGCCGCAGCGGCGGCCGTGGCCTTCGCCGGGGCCGACCCGTCGGTCGTCGAGAGGGGCTGCGTGCGCTTGGAGCCGTCGCGGTAGATCGCGATCGCCTTCAGCCCGAGCTCCCAGCCGAGGCGGTAGATGTCGCTGACGTCCTCGACCGTCGCCGAGTTGGGGAGGTTGACCGTCTTGCTGATCGCCCCCGAGACGAACGGCTGGACCGCGGCCATCATCCGGACGTGGCCCTCGGGGCCGATCGTGCGCCCGCCGGCCACGCCGAAGGCGCAGTCGAAGACGGACAGGTGGCCCTCGTCCAGGCCCGGGCGCGCCCTCGATGGAGCCCGTGGCGTCCACGTGGGCGAGGATCGCCGACTGCTCGGCGGTGTCGTAGCCCAGCGCCCGCAGGGCCCGCTCGACGTCGGTGTTGACGAGCTTCATGTAGCCGCCGCCGACCAGCGTCTTGTAGCTGATCAGCCCGATCGCCGGCTCGATGCCGGTGGTCTGGGCGTCCATCATGAAGCTGATCGTCCCGGTCGGGGCGATCACGCTCACCTGGGCGTTGCGGTAGCCCGGGGCGCCGTTGCGGCCCTCGGCCTGGCCCAGCGCGACGGCGTCGTCGAGCGACGCGGAGGCCGCGGCGCGGACCTCGGCGTAGTTGTTGGCGCGCGTGCCGCGGGCCGGCAGGTCCAGCGCGGCGTCGCGGTGCATGCGCACGACCCGGTCCTGCGCCTCCTTGTCGGCCTCGTAGCCGTCGTAGGCGCCCACCCGCGAGGCCAGCCGCGCGGACTGCGCGTAGGCCTCGCCCTGCAGCAGCGCGGTGATGGCGCCGGCCCAGGCGCGGCCCTCGTCGGAGTCGTAGGCCAGGCCCTGGCACATCAGGAGCGAGCCGAGGTTGGTGTAGCCCTGCCCGAGCTGGCGGTAGGCGCGCGCGTTGTCGCCGATCCGCTTGGTCGGGTAGCTGGCCGGCGTGACCACGATCTCCTGGGCGGTGAGGATCACCCGCACCGCGTGACGGAAGTCGTCGACGCGGAAGGTGCCGTCCTCGTCGAGGAACTTCATCAGGTTGATCGAGGCCAGGTTGCAGGCCGAGTCGTCGATGTGCATGTACTCGGAGCACGGGTTCGACCCGGAGATGCGGCCGGCGTTGGGGCTCGTGTGCCAGCGCTGGATGGCGTCCTCGTACTGGACGCCCGGGTCGCCGCACGCCCACGCCGCCTCGGCGATCTCGCGCAGCAGGTCCTGGGCGGGCAGCTCGTCGCGCACCTCGCCGGAGGCGACCGTGCGGGTCTGCCAGGCTCGCCGGCGTCGGCCTTCTGGAAGAAGTCGTCGGTGAGGCGCACGGAGTTGTTGGCGTTCTGGAACTGGATCGAGCGCCAGGCCTCGCCGTTGAGCCCGAGGTCGTAGCCCATGTCGCCGAGGGCGTAGGCCTTGGCCTCCTCGCGCGCCTTGCAGCGCACGAACTCGAGGATGTCCGGGTGGTCGCCGTCGAGGATCACCATCTTGGCCGCGCGGCGCGTGCCGCCGCCGGACTTGATCGAGCCGGCGCCGGAGTCGGCCCAGCGCATGAAGCTCACCGGACCGGACGCCTGGCCGCCGTTCGAGAGGGCCTCGCCGTCGCCGCGCAGGCGGGAGAGGTTGACCCCCGCGCCCGAGCCGCCGCGGAAGATCTCCGACTCCGAGGCGATCCAGCGCTGGATCGAGGGCATGGTGTCGTTGACCGAGAGGATGAAGCAGGCGGAGGCCTGGTTCACCTGCGGCTCGTCCGCCGCCGATCGGCGGGTCGTCGACGTCCAGGATGCGGTCGTCGTCGTGCTCGCGCGTGGCCGCGTCCACGCCGCAGTTGAACCAGACCGGCGAGTTGAAGGCGGCCTTCTGCGTCACCAGGATGTGGCGCAGCTCCTGGGCGAAGGTCTCGGCCTCCGCGTCGTCCACGAAGTAGCCGCCCTTCACGCCGTGGTGGCGGATCGTGTCGACCACGCGGTCGATCACCTCGCGCAGGCTGCGCTCGCGGCGTGGATCGTCCATGCCGTAGCGGAAGTACTTCGAGGCGACGATGCGCACCGCCGTGTCCGACCAGTCCAGCGGGAACTCGCAGTCGGTCTGCTCGAAGATCACCCGCTCGGGCGCGCCGTCGCGTCCCGGTTCGGCGATGCGCGCATCGCGCGGCCCCCAGGCCACCTCGTCGTAGGGGTGGACCTCGGGGCGCGTGAAGCGCCGGGAGATCCCGAGCGCCCGGTCGGTCATGGTGGGGGGCGCGTCAGTCGCCATCGGTTGCCTCCTGGGCGGTGGTGCGCAAGACAGACCCCTCGCGCCCTCCGGGCAGTGCCCTGAGGGTAGCGCGACCGGGGAGGGTGGAGTCCGCGTCGAGTGTTTGGAAGAGCTGGTCGTCCAGCGGGTACTGGCCGCGCGGAAGCGGTGGCTCGCGCTCGAGGCGCGAGAGCTCGTCCTCGAACTCCTCCACGTCGGCGAACTGCCGGTAGACGGACGCGAAGCGCACGTACGCCACCGGGTCGATCTCCTTGAGTCGGCGCAGGGCGAGCTCGCCGATCTGCGGGCTGCTCACCTCCTGGCGGAGGCGGTTGCGGAGCTCCGCCTCGATGTCGCGGACCGCCATGTCCAGGGAGGCCGTGGACACCTGCCGCTTGTGGCAGGCGCGCTGCAGGCCCTCCAGCAGCTTCGAGCGGTCGAAGGGCTGGCGCTCGCCCGAGGTCTTGACGACCACCAGCGGCATCTCCTCGCAGCGCTCGTAGGTGGTGAAGCGCCGGCCGCACGAGTGGCACTCGCGGCGGCGGCGGATCGCGTCCTTGGTGTCCGCGACGCGCGATTCGACGACGCGGTGCTCGGGGTTCTCGCAAAACGGGCAGATCACGGCTGGAACGCTATCCCTGGTGTCGGGGAACCTGTCGCCACCCCATATTCAGCGTGGTGGGGGGGCATCCTTCCACAGGTGACAAGAGATGCAAAGCCCCGATCTCGACGCGAAAGCCGCTCCGAGCAGGCACGCCGCGCGGATGTCCCGGCGGGGCCCTAGTTCAGGAAGGCGAGGTGCGACAGCGGCCAGTAGATGACCTCGGCCTGCCCGATGACGTTGTCCTGGGGCACGAACGGGTCGGGCTTCCACTGGTGGGCGTCGCAGGAGCCCGGGCGGTTGTCGCCCAGCACCAGGAGCTGGTCCTTGGGCACCACGGGCCATGTCATGTCGTAGTTCGGCGTGAGCGCCTTCTCGACGACGTAGGGCTTGCCGTTGACGAAGGTCTGCCCGTCGCGGACCTCGACCTTGTCGCCCGGCAGACCGATCACCCGCTTCACGAACGGGACGTTCCCGCCGCCGGCGTCGCCGCAGGTGCGCGTCGCCGAGGACGGGGGGTTGAACACGATGATGTCGCCGCGCTCGATGTCGCGGAACCGGTAGATGAGCCGGTTGGCGATGATCCGGTCGTTGGCCTGGATCGTCGGCACCATCGACTCGGTCGGGATCTCGTAGGGCTTGGCGACCGCCGCCTGGATGACGAACGCCAGCGCCACGGCCACGGCCATGGGGAGCAGGAAGTCCTTGACGAAGCGTCTCATCCACCCGTCCTTGCCGCCGAAGTGCGCCCAGCTGCCCGCGCCCACCGCCACGAGGCCCACGAGCGCGACCGCGCCGACCCAGAGCCCGGTGCCGCCGCCGGAGTCGACGTGGGTGGCGGACCCCGGCACCACCCGCCCGCTCCCGCAGGGCGCGCCGTCGACCTTCACGTTAGTGATCTGTGCGTCTTTGATGACATCCACCACGACTCCGTAGAGTCGCTGATCGTTGCTCGCCAGTCGGAGTGCGTCGCGGAACTCGGCGCGGGTGAAGCAGCCATCCACCCTCTCGTTATCCTTCGCGTCGGCCAGCACCGCCTGTCCACTCGCAAGGGCCGAGCCCGTCAGGCCAAGGAGCACCAGCGCGAACATGACCAGCACCCTGGCGGGGCGTCGGAGCAGGGCAGCCACCCGGTGAGGGATATGGGGGGCGTCGGCCCCCAGGGCGTCGCGGATCGTAGCGGCGGCCCCGAGGGCGGACAAGCGCGCCCGTCGGGCCCGCGGGCGCGCATCGGGGCGCCTGCAGGCCCTGGGGCTGATCGGGCTCGCCGGGTGGAGCCTCGTGTGCGTCGGCGGCGGCGGCATCGACCCGGGCGACGGCCTGGGCGGCGCGGGCCCGCGGGCCGCCTTCCTCGCGCTCGCCCTGGGCGCGCCGCTCGCCGTGCGCCGCGGCCGTCCTGGCCTGGAACCGCGCGGCCCTGCGGGCGGCGCCGACGCCGGCTCGCGCTCGCCGCGATGGGCGGGCTCGCCGTCTGGGCGGCCCTCTCGATCCTCTGGGCCGCCGCCCCCGACCTCGCCTGGATCGACGCCAACCGCCAGGCCATCGCCCTCTGCGCGCTCGTCCTCGGCGTCGCTCTCGGCGCGCTCGCTGCCCGACGCGCCGCGCCTGCTCGGCCTGGGACTGTCGCGCCGCCGCGCTGCTGCCCGTGGCCCTCGCCCTCGGCACCAAGATCCTCCCGGGGGCGCTCGGGAGCGACGGCGACCTCGCCCGCCTGGCGGCCCCGGTGGGCTACTGGAACGCCCTGGCCCTCGTGGCCGTCTTCGCCGCGCCGGGCCTCCTCTGGCTCGCGGGCACCGGCGGCCGGCGCCCGCCTGGGCCATGCCGGTGGCCGGCGCCGGCCTCACGGTCGTGGTCGTCACCGTGCTGCTCACCTACTCGCGCGGCGGCGTGCTCTCCCTGCGTCGCCGCGGTCGCCGTCACGGTGGCCTTCCTCCCGCGCCGCTGGCACGCGCTCAGCGCCCTGGCGGTCGCCGCGGTCTGCGCCCTGCCCGCCGCCGCCGTGGGCTTCACGGACCCGCTGCTGTCGACCGACCAGGTGCCGACCGGCCTGCGCGAGAGCGCCGGCCTCGGCCTGGGCTGGCGCCTCGCGCTCGGCGTCGCCGCCGCGGCCGTGCTGGCGCCCCTCGTGATCCGCCTCGTCGCCGGGCGCCTCACCGCCCGCGACGGCGCGCCGGGTCGTGGCCGCGGGACTGGCCGCCTGCGCGATCATCGCCGTGGGGACGCTGGCGGCCAGCTCCTCGGCGCGGAGCTGGGTGGGCGACCGCGGCGCCGAGTTCCGCGGCGAGGGCGGCGACGCGGTCGCCAACGACCCCGGCCGGCTGGTCAACACCTCCGGCAACCAGCGCAAGGCCTGGTGGGAGGAGGCGTGGCGCGGGTTCGAGGCCAGCCCCCTCGTCGGCCAGGGCGCCGGCGGCTTCCCGCTGGTGCACCTGAAGGAGCGCAGCGTCGCCGACAACGCGCGTCAACACCCGCGAGGCCCACGGCATCGTCCTCGGTGTCCTTTCGGGCATGGGGATCGTCGGCCTCGCGCTGCTGGCGGCCCTGGTGGGGGCGATCATCTGGGGGATCCTGCGCGCGGCCGACGTCCGGCTCGACCCCGACCTGGGCGTGCCCCTCGCCATCCTGGCCGCCTTCGCGCTCCAGGCGGCCGTCGAACTGGTCGTGGTCGATCCCGGCCCTCACGATCCCCACCCTGGCCGCGGGCGGCGTCGTGCTGGCCGCCGCCGCGCCCGGCGTCACGGCCGCCCGCGCCCGTCCGGGCGCCCTGGCGGCCGGCGCCATGGGCGCCGCCGTGGCGATCGCCGTGATCAGCGCCACCCTGCCCTGGTGGTCCGGCCACCTCGCGGCGTCCGGGGAGGACGCGCTGGCCGAGAACCGTCCGCGCGCGGCGATCGACCGGGCGCGCGAGGCCCACGCCGCCAACCCGCTGACCATCGCCCCCCTGCTGCTTCTGGCGCAGGCCTACGACGACCTGCGCGATCCCCGGCGCGCCCTCGGCGCCTACGAGGAGGCCACCCGGCTGCAGCCGGACAACCCGGCCGCGTGGCGGGCGCTGGCGATCTTCCTCGGCCGCGGTCTCGGCGCCGGGGCGGCCTGGCGGGAGGTGCACCGCCTCGATCCCGAGGACCCCGAGGCGGCCCTCCGCGCGCGCTAGCTAGGGCGAGACGCGCGCCTCGCCGACGGCCTCGGCCGCCGGCCGCTCGGGGACCGGACCCAGGCGGCGGCGCAGGCGCGGGACGAGCGCCGCGGCCTCCCAGACGATGCGGCGCGACATCTTCGAGGAGCCCCGCTCGCGCTCGGTGAACGTGATCGGCACCTCCACCACCCGGAAGCCCAGCACGAGGGCGCGGTAGGTCATCTCGATCTGGAAGCCGTAGCCGGCCGCCGTGACCTCCTCGAGCGGGATGGCCTCGAGGACCTCGCGCCGGAAACACTTGAAGCCGCCCGTCAGGTCGCGCACCTCCACGCGCAGGATGGCCTGCGCGTACCAGCAGCCCGCGCGGCTGATCGCGCGCCGCAGGGCGCCCCACCGGGCCACGCCGCCGCCGGGGACATAGCGCGAGCCGAGCACCACGTCGGCGTGCGCCGCGGCCGCCACCAGCTCCGGCAGCCGCGCCGGGTCGTGCGAGAAGTCGCAGTCCATCTCCACCACCAGCCCCGCGCCGCCCTCGAGCGCCCGCCGGAAGCCCGCGCGGTAGGCCGGCCCGATCCCCTCCTTGCGCGACCGCCGCAGGACGCCCACGCGCGCGTCGCGCGCGGCCACGCCGTCGGCCAGGTCCGCCGTGCCGTCGGGCGATCCGTCGTCCACCACCAGGATCCGGGCGTCGATCGCGGCCGCGTCGACGACGGCGAGGACCGCGTCGAGCAGTGGGACGACGTTCTCGGCCTCGTCGTAGGTCGGCAGGACGATCCAGACCGGCCCCGGCGCCGCGCCGGTCACGGCGATTGAGGGACCGCCACGCCGAACGTGAAGGGCCCGGCCAGGACCTCCGCCGACGGCCCGTGGCCGGGCAGGTCGGCCAGCCGCACGGCGAGCGCCCGGGCCGCCGGGTCGATCGCGGGCGACACCTCGAGGCTGGTCTCGCTCCACCCGGGCCGGGCGGCGCCGTGGATCGGCGAGACCTCGTAGCGGCGGCCGCGGTCGTCCCAGACGTCCACCCGCCCCACACCGGGCGTCAGCGGGGCCACCCGCAGCGGCTCCTCCGCCAGCGTCCCCACGCTGAGGACCCCGCGGTCGGCGTAGCGCTCCAGCGACCACAGGCAGACCGCGACGCCGCCCGCCATCCGCGCCTGCCCGATCGGGACCAGGTCGCGGAAGCCCGCGAAGGTGCGGGCGGGGACCCGGGCCGGGCCGACGGCGTCGGCGCCGCCGGGCGGCTCGTCGGGGACCGTGGCGCCGGTCCGCTCGGGGACCAGGTCGATGTCGAGCGCCCAGGTCGTGCCGGCCAGGGGGCGCTCGACCCCGGTGCCGCGCGCGACCGCGGTGCGCACCAGCCCGCTCACCGACAGCTGCAGCCGGCGCGCCTCGGGCGGCGGCGCGGGGGCGATCCAGACGGCGGTCTGGAGCGCGCCGAGGCCGGCCTGCTGAGCGAGGCTCTGCACCTCGTACTCGCGACCGGTGTCGTCGCGCACCTCGAGGCCCTCCACCGGATCCCACCCCAGCAGGCCGGGGGCGTCCGACAGCACGAGCAGCGGGAGCACGGCCCCCTCGGTGTGGACCTCGACGCAGAGGGCGAGGATCAGGGTGTCGCCCTCGCGGGCGACGGCGGACGCCGGGATGAGGCCGCCGAGGCTGCTCTGCCGTCGGCGTTCCGGGCCGGTCAGGGCGACGGGGGTGCTGGTGCTCACGACTGACACGGTAGCGTCCCCGCACTGACGGTGTCGCGCCCCCCGGGCGCGTCCACGACCCGGGAGGCGCGATGTCAGAGCCGACGACGCTGGTGCTGCTCCACCCGTTCCCCCTGGACTCCGGCTTCTGGGACCCGCTGACGCCGTTCCTGGGCGCCGGCCGGCCCCTGATCGCGCCGGACTTCCCCGGCCTGGGCGCGCGCGCCCGCCGCCGGCGCGCCGACGGTGGACGGTTTCGCCGACGACGTCGCGGACCGGATCGCGCGCGAGGCGCCCGGGGGCCGGGCGGCCGTCTGCGGTCTGTCGCTCGGCGGCTACACCGCGCTGGCGCTCGTCGCCCGCCACCCCGAGCGCGTCGCGGCGCTCGTGCTTGCCGACACCCGGGCGGAGCCGGACACCCCCGAGGCCGCCGCGGCGCGCCACCGGTCGGCCGCGGAGGTCCGCGCCGGGGGAGCCGCCGCCTTCCTGGACGACTTCTGCCCGCGCCTGGTCGCCCCCGGCGACGCGGCGAGTCTGGCGGCCGCGCGGGCGATCGCCGACCGGCAGGAGGCGGAGGGCGTCGCCGGGGCCCTGGGCGCGCTCGCCGGGCGCGCCGACCGCCGGCCGGATCTCGCCGCGATCGCCGCGCCGACGCTGGTCATCGTCGGCTCCGAGGACACCCTCACCCCACCCGACCGGGCGGAGGCCCTGGAGGCGGGGATCCCCGGCGCGGAGCTCGTGGTCCTCCGGGGGGCGGGGCACCTCTCCGCCCTCGAGCGCCCCGGCGCGTTCGCGGAGGCCGTGACCGGCTTCCTGGAGCGTCGCCTGGGTTAGGCCCGGTGGCGCCGGTAGTAGGTCGAGGCCTTCGACCGCGCGCCGCACAGCTCCATCGAGCACCATCGCCGGCTGCGGTTGCGGCTCGTGTCGAGGTAGACCACCGGACACGACGCGTCCGCGCACTCGCGCACCCGTCCCGGGGTCTCGCGCACCAGGTCGAGGGCGTCGAGCACGGCCGTCACCAGCAGGCAGCAGGACGTCTGACGCTCGGGCGTGAACCGCGGCGTGAGCGTGTCCTCCGCCACGCAGAGGTGCCCGGGGGTGCGCCCCAGCCAGTCCTCCGCGATGGCCGCGAGCCGAGGCCCGTCCGACGCCAGGAGCGCCGGCCGCAGGCCGTCCCTCAGCTCCTGGGCGAAGGCGAGCTCACGGCGGCTGACGGTCGGAGGGTGATCCGTGAGACCCGCGCTCACGAACCATCGTGCGAGGTCGTCCGGCTCCGCGAGGAGTTCGGTTTCGCAGAGTTGGGTATTGCACAGATCGAGCGCCGGGCGACCGGCCAGAAGGACGAAGTCTCGGGTGGGCGTCATCGTTTGACGGGGTGCCTGGTCGGGCGTAGTCTCACCGGTAAAGATCTATCACAGTGGTTAACAGGAGCGCCGCGTCATGCCTTCTCTTCCGCCCGCCATCGAGCTCGTCGTCCACCGCAGCGGGGACGGTCCGCCACTGGTTGCGCTGCATGACCTCGGTCAGAGCGGGCAGAGCATGATCGACGCTCTCTCCGGTGTCTCGGACGAATATCGCATCATCGCGCCGGATCTGCGCGGCCACGGCGACTCCCCCGCCCCTCACGGGCCGTGGAGCATCGACGACTTCGCCTCCGACGTGGCCCGCCTCGTGGCCGCCGAGGGCGGCAACGCGGTGCTCGTCGGCGTCGGTCTCGGCGCCGCCACGGGACTCGCGCTCGCCCTGGGTCATCCCGGGCTCGTCGCCGGGCTGGTCGTCTCCGGCGTCGGTCCGCGCGGCGAGGACCCCGAGGGCCAGGACCGCTGGGTCCGCGCGGCCCGGGCCCTGCGCCAGCGCCGCGGCGCGGAGGGCGTCGCCCTCGCCGCCGAGGCGATGGGGACGCGGCCGGACTGGCGCGGCGCCCTGGCGCAGGTGGACGCCCCGGTGATCGTGCTCGCG
This sequence comes from uncultured Thermoleophilia bacterium, assembly GCA_963784365.1. GTDB lineage: Bacteria > Actinomycetota > Thermoleophilia > Miltoncostaeales > Miltoncostaeaceae > Miltoncostaea. Next base: position 427,498 of record CAWAQS010000006.1, read on the forward strand.
GGCAGCGCCGACCGTGCGGTTCCGGCCGAGGTCCAGCGCGAGCTGTCGGCCTGGATGCAGAACGCGCGCTTCCGGGTGGTCTCGGAGGCCGGCCACAACGTCGCGGTGGATCGTCCCAACGAGCTGGTGCAGGCCGTTCGCAGCCTCTCGCGCGCCGCGGAGCCGGTCGCCGCGTAGCGCGTCCCGGCAACTCGAGGTGCTGGACGGGGTAGCGGGCGTCCGCGCGCAGGGTATGCCGGCCCCGGCCGCCGGTCGGTCGCTCAGGAGAGGGTCACCCGGGCGAGGAACGGCCCCTTGGGATCGTCGGCCACGCGCGTGATCCGCGCGGTGCGGCCCGGGCGGACAACCGCGAGGGCGGCCGTCAGCGCCGGGGTCACGGCCTCCAGCGTCGCGTCGTCGTTGGGCGCCGCCAGCCGGTCGTTGATCCGCACGAGGATCTCGTCGCGGTCGAAGACCACGCCGGCCGCCGCCGGGTCGGCCTCGATGTCCGCCGCGGTCCGGTCGACCGCCTCCAGCGTCAGCGCGAAGCGCTCCTCGAGGGAGCCGCCGAGATCGCGCTTGCGCTGGTAGACGACCCCCGGCCGGCCCTCCCCGAAGTCGATCGAGCGGTCGGCCTCGTGGCCGATCAGCATGATCCCGGGCCCGTCGGGCACGTGCTTGTAGTCGGCGACGTCGATCGGGACGCCGTCCAGGCCGCGCCCCTGGATCCAGCCGTGGAAGAGCCCGACGTAGGCGTCGGCGTCCACCACCTCGGGGTTGCGGGCGTAGAGCTTCGCGCCGATGCGCACGGCGTCGGCCACGGTCACCTCGTCGAGGGCTGCCATCCCCGGCTCCTAGACCAGGGCCGACTGCGCGCCGGCCTCGCGGATCTCGAAGGCGTGGACGGCGTCGATGAACAGCTGCGCCTCCTCGACCAGCCCGCGGGTGGCCTCGGCCTCGTGGACCTCCGGCGCCGCCGGCGTGGCGGTCGAAGAGCGGGCGCGCGAAGCGGCCCTTGGCGAAGCGGTCGAAGAAGCGCTCGGTGTCGTAGAAGCGCGTCCGGAACTCGCTCACGATGGTGTCGGGGTCGTCGGGGACGTTCGGGAACTCGCTCCGCACCAGCGCGCGGGCGCCGGCGACCATCGCCGCGTAGGCGCGCTCGTCGGCCCGCTCCAGGTCGCCCTCCTCGAGCGCGACCTGCGCGTCGAAGGCGATGCTCTCGGCGAACGACAGCTCGAGGTCGGTGCTCGAGATGACCTCGCCGGCGCACTCGCCGATGCCCAGGTCGCCCATGGTGAACACGCGGGCGTCGCCCCAGTCGGTGTAGGCGTCCTGGTCCTCCTCGGGCGGCGGGATCGTCTTCAGCTCGCCGATCAGCGCGCCGAGCTCCTTCTTGCCGAGCCGCGCGATCCAGTCCTGGAAGCTCTCGCCCTCCTCGCGCTCCGCGACGAAGCGGGTGGTGATGACGTCCACGACCTCTGGGATGCGCTTGGACGGCACGGCGCCGACCGCGAGGCCGTACGAGCCGGCGTTCTCGCGCCAGCGCCCGCCCAGCACCACCTGGAAGTGGGGCACGGTGACGCCGTTGATCTTGCGGCTGTTGCCGAAGAACCCGATGTCGGCCACGTGGTGCTGGCCGCACGAGTTGAAGCACCCGCTCACCTTGATGCGCAGGCCCTCCACGGCCTCGTCCAGCTCGTACTGGCGCCGCGCGAGGCGCGTGCGCAGCTCGCCGGCCAGGCCGCGCGAGGAGGCGATGCCGAGCTTGCAGGTGTCGGTCCCCGGGCACGAGGTCACGTCGACGATCGTCCCGGCGCCGGGGGTGGCGAGGTCGATGGCGACCAGCTCGGCGTGGAGCGCCGGCAGGTCCTCCTCGCGCACCCAGCGCAGCACGATGTTCTGCTCCACGGTCGTGCGGACCGCGTCGCCGACGTAGCGGCGGGCGACCTCGGCCAGCTGGCGGGTCTGGACGGCGCTCAGGTCGCCCAGGGGGAGGGCGATGGTGGCGACGGCGAAGCCCTGCTGGCGCTGGCGGTAGACGTTGGTCCGCAGCCAGTGCGCGTAGCCCTCCGCGGTCGCGGTGCCCGCGGGCGGCCGCGGCACGGACTCGCTGCACGGGGGACTCGGTGTAGTCCTCCACCGAGGGGAGGTAGGAGGTCCAGCGCTCGTCGTACGGGAGGATCGCGCGCTCCTCGTCCACCAGGCGGCGGAACTCGTCGATGCCGAGCTTCGCGACCAGGAACTTGATGCGCGCGCGGTTGCGGTTGGCCTTCTCGCCCAGGCGCCCGAAGACGCGGGCGATCGACTGGACGGCGGGCAGCAGCTCCTCGACCGGGTGGTCCTCGTAGAGCAGCTTCGCCTGGTGCGGCGTGGTGCCGAGGCCGCCGCCGACGTAGAGGTCGAAGGAGCGCCGCTCGACGCCGTCCACCACGGTGCGGCGGGCGATCGCGCCGAAGTCGTGCATCATCACGAGGCCGCAGGCCTCGCCCGCGCAGCCCGAGAACGCGGGCTTGAACTTGCGGCCGAAGTCCTGGCAGTCCGGGTGGCCGAGCAGGAAGCGGAAGAGCGCCGCCGCGTAGGCCGTGGTGTCGAAGGCCTCGGTGTGGCAGACGCCGGCCAGCGGGCAGGCCGTCAGGTTGCGGACGCCGTTGCCGCACGCCTCGCGGGTGGTGATGTCAACGGCGGCCAGCCGGCGCATGAGGTCGGCGGTGTCGTCGATGTGGACGTAGTGCAGCTGCACGTCCTGGCGGGTGGTGATGTGGAGGATCGCGTCCGAGTACTCCTCCGCCAGCTCCGCGATCACCTCGAGCTGGTCCGGGGTGATGCCGCCGTACGGCACCTTGATCCGCACCATGCCCGGGGCGTCCCAGAGCGTCTCGGGCCCCTTGGTGAGCTCGCCGGCCGGGAAGGTCAGCTGGCGCGACGCGATGCCGTCGTGGCGCTGGCCGTTGTCGTAGCGCTGGCCGTAGACGCCGCGCCGCAGGCGCGTCTCGGCGAAGACCCGGTCCTCGATCTTCCCCTGGCGGCGCAGCTCCATCTGGCCCTCGAAGATGTCGATCTCCTCGGCCAGGTCCGGAGGCATCTGGTCCAGGAGGCGCTCTCTCCAGTCGATCCCGCTCATTCCACCGCCCTCGTGTCTCGGTCGAAGGCGGGAAAATACCAGATACCCATTGGTATTTGCGAGATTACCTCGCGCGCGCGCTCAGTCCCCCGCGGGCTCGGGCTCCTCGCCGTGGGCCACGCCGGCCAGGGCGCGCACGATCTGGACGCACATCGGATCGCTGACCGCGATCTGCACCTGGCTGCCGTCCTCGTCGTCGAAGGCCAGCGTCCAGTGGGGCACCAGGCCGTCGGCCGTCTGCTGCGGCGGGGTCACCGAGACGCCCACGACGGTGGGCTGGAGCGCCCAGAAGAGGCCCTCCGGCAGGCCCGAGGGCTGGGGCTCCCAGTTCCCGGCGTCCGGGATCTCCTGCCGGTACGGCTCGGCCTGGGTGAAGGCGTTCATCATGTTCTCCGCGTCGCTCGTGGCGAGCGGCAGCGTCAGGACGACGTTGGGGCCGCTCTCGAACGCGAGGAGCGCCACCGGGAGGGCGTCGGGGTCCGGCGGCTCACCGTTCTCGTCGATCTCGACCTGGACCGGCGAGCAGTCGAAGCCGGTCGCCTGAAACGCGATCGTCTGCCTCATGCTGCGCCATCCAGTGCCTTGCTAGCGTCATCCGCGTGCGGCACGGGGCGACTCCTTGGGCCGGGGAACACTCTCCGGCCATTCTCCCACACGATCGCCTCGCCCCGCGGCGGCTCCGCGGATGAGGGTCGTTTGGCTGGACGGCGCCCTCGTCGATCCCGAGACCGCGTCGCTCTCCGTCGACGATCCCGGCGTCCGCTGGGGTGAGGGGCTGTTCGAGACCATGCGCGCCGAGGGCGGGCGGGTGGCCCTCCTCGACCGCCATCTCGACCGCCTGGAGGCGTCGGCGCGCGCGCTCGCCCTCGACCCCATGCCCGGCCGCGCCGCCATGGAGGCGGCCGTCGCCGCGGTCGCGGGGCCCCTCGCGGCGGAGCCGGCCCGCATCCGCCTCACCGCGACGCCGCGCCCGACCCTCCTGGTGGAGGGCGCCCCCGAGGCCCCGTTGGCCCCCGTGCCGCCGGCGGTCCGCGCGCTCGCGTTGCGCGGCGCGTGGAACCCCGCCGCCCCGCTGGCCGAGCACAAGACCCTCTCCTACGCCGGGTTCCGCCTGGCCCAGCGCACCGCCGAGCGGGCGGGGGTCGAGCACGCGCTGCTGCTCGACGGCGACGGCCGCCTCGGCGAGGCGGCGACCGCGAGCGTGCTCTGCTCGGTCGGCGGGCGCACGCTCAGCGCCCCCTCCCGCGGGCTGCTGGCGGGCGTCGCGCTGTCGGTGGTGCGGGACGCGATGCCCGTGGACGAGCGCGCGCCCGTCGAGCGGGACTGGCGCGCGGCCGACGAGATCGTGCTCGTCAACGCGGTGCGCGGGGCGATGGCGGTGGTCGCCGTGGACGGCGCGCCGGTGGGCGACGGGCTGCCGGGGCCGGTGGCGCGCCGGATCCACCGGATCCTGCGGGCGGCGTTCCTGGCGGGCGGTTAGCCCGCCGCCGCGCGGCGCTTGCTCTTCGGCACCACCGTCGACACCCGCCGGCCCAGGAGCCGCATCGCCTTGAGGCCGAGCGACAGCTTCTCGCGGTCGTCGGTCTTCGCGATGTCCAGCCCGGACAGCTCGGCGATCCGGTCGAGCCGGTAGCGCACGGTGTGACGGTGGGTGTAGAGGGTGCTGGCCGTGGCGGCCAGGTTGCAGTCGTGCCCGAGGTAGGTCGAACAGCGTCCCGACCAGCTCGGTCTGGTACTGCTCGTCGTAGCGCACCAGGGGCGCGATCGTCTGCTCGTAGAACGAGATCAGCTCCTCCGGCCGGTCCGCGAAGATGTGGAAGAGCAGCTTGTAGGTGCCCGTCTCCTCGAAGGTGACGACCTCGCCGGCCCGCCCCAGCCGCTCGCCGATCGACAGCGCGAGGCGCGCCTCGTCGAGGGCGACGCCGAGGCGCTCCGGCTCGGGCGTGTAGCGCGACAGGGCCAGGGTCAGCGCCAGGCCCGGCACGGTCTCGCGGGTGGCGGCCAGCAGGCGCTTGCCGAGCGTGAACGCCTGGGCCTCGATCTCCTCGCGCGAGGGATCGCCGCTCGCCCGCCGAGGTGGGCGGGAGCAGGGCCAGCAGGCGGCCCTCGTTCCAGTCGACCAGCGCCCGCGGCCAGTGGAGGTCCATGGCGGCCCGCGCCTGCTGCAGGAAGCGCCGCACCAGGCGGGGATCCGTGATGATCCGGCCCTCGGTGTGCGGGTCCTGGAGCTTGCCGATCAGGGCGACGGCCCCGCCCGACAGATCCGCTCCGAGGTGGCGCGCCCGCCGCACCAGCGACTCGCGGCTGACGACCTCGCCCGCCATCAGCTCCTCGATGAGGTCGCCGCGCAGGCGCGACTCGGTCTCGGTGCGCACCTCCTCCCGGGCGCGCTCCAGCGCCACGGCCTCGGCGAGCTCGGCCACGACCGCGGCCTGGGTCGGCGCGAGCGGCCACGGCGCCCACACCACCAGCACGCCGATGGCGCCGCCGGAGCCCGTGACCATGGAGCGGCTGATGCCCGGCATCTCCTCCTCGACGAAGGGACCGGTGATCGAGGCCGGACCGTGTCCCCGCGCGCGCACGATGGCGCTCCTCGAGGAACGCGTCCTCCTCGTCCGAGAGGCCCGCCGACCCGCGGATGTCCAGGTACTCGTCGAGGATCGCGACGGGAGTGCCCAGCAGTTCATGCGTGACGGCCGCGAGTCCGGGATGGCCGCGCCCCTCCACCAGCGGCGCGTGCAGGGCCGAGCGCGCGGCGACCGCGACCGCGTGCGTCGATCCGCCGGCGATGGCCGCGACCAGCTCGGCGATCACGCTCCCCCAGGGGGCGCCCGGGGCGAGCACCAGCGCGGGGACCCCCAGGTCGGCGGCGGGCGGATGCCGGCAGATGACCGCGACGCAGCCGCCCGGAAGGGCGCTCGGCGGGGTGCCGGGGCACGCCACGAGGGCGCCCGCCTCGACCGGTGCCTCGTCGTCCCAGACCACGAGCGTGGACACCGGGACGTCAACGGGCGCCGTCGCCGGCAGCACGCGGACGCCGCTCATCGCCGGGATGGCGATCAGGTGAGCGAGCAGGGTGCGGTCATCCGCGGCGGTGGCGGGAGCGTGTGTCGTCACCGGGCAGACAATGGGGGGATCACGGGCCGGTTTCAAGGCGCCCGCGCCGCGGGGGCGTCTGTTTGTCCACATGGCGAAAGATGGATGGCTGCGTTTGGCCCGAGGCCACAAAGCGCGGGTCGTCCACAACGTCGTAAGATCCGGCGCTGCCCGAGCCCACACAAGGAGGGCCCCCCGCGTCATGCCGAGAACCCGACAGAAGAACGTGCTTGCCGCCCAGTGGAGCCCCAACGGGAGCGCCACCGGACCCAGCGACCTGAGCTTCCCCGGCGCGATCAAGTTCGCGGACAACGTCTTCGGTACCGTCGCGCAGCGCCAGCGGCTGCCGAAGGACGTGTTCAAGAAGCTCCAGGCCACGATCGACCGCGGCGAGCCGCTCGACGAGACGCTCGCGGACCAGGTGGCCGCGGCGATGAAGGACTGGGCTCTCGAGAAGGGCGCGACCCACTACAGCCACTGGTTCCAGCCGCTGACCGGGTCCACGGCCGAGAAGCACGACTCGTTCTTCAGCCCGGTCGGCGACGGCACCGCCCTCGCCGAGTTCTCGGGCAAGGAGCTGGTCAAGGGCGAGCCGGACGCGTCGAGCTTCCCGTCCGGCGGCATCCGGGTCACCTTCGAGGCGCGCGGCTACACCGCCTGGGACCCGACCAGCCCCGCCTTCATCATGGAGAACCCCAACGGGAGCCACCTCTGCATCCCGACGGCGTTCGCCTCGTGGACCGGCGAGGCGCTCGACGCCAAGATCCCGCTGCTGCGCTCGATGGAGGCCCTCTCGAAGTCGGCCGTCCGCGCCCTGCGCCTGATGGGCGACACCGCGACCCAGCACGTCTTCACGACGATCGGGCCGGAGCAGGAGTACTTCCTGATCGACGAGCAGTTCTTCTTCGAGCGCCCCGACCTCGTCAGCACCGGCCGGACGCTCTTCGGCGCGAAGCCGGCGAAGGGCCAGGAGCTCGACGACCACTACTTCGGCTCGATCCCGGAGCGGGTGCTCGCCTTCATGCTCGAGAGCGAGAAGGAGCTCTTCAAGCTGGGCGTGCCGATCAAGACCCGCCACAACGAGGTGGCCCCCGGGCAGTTCGAGGTGGCGCCGATCTTCGAGAACTCGAACGTCGGCACCGACCACCAGCAGCTCTGCATGCAGATCCTGAAGAACGTGGCGCGCCGCTACGACCTGGTCTGCCTGCTGCACGAGAAGCCCTTCGCCGGCGTCAACGGCTCGGGCAAGCACAACAACTGGTCGATGAGCACCGACACCGGCTCCAACCTGCTGAACCCGGGCTCGTCGCCGCACACCAACCTGCAGTTCCTCTTCTTCTGCACCGCGGTCATCAGCGCCGTCTACAAGTACCAGGGCCTGCTGCGCGCCACGGTGGCCGGCGCAGGCCAGGACCACCGCCTCGGCGCGAACGAGGCCCCGCCCGCGATCATCTCGATCTTCCTCGGCAAGGAGCTCGAGGGCGTCTACGAGTCCATCGAGAAGGGCGAGGTCGGCGCCAGCACCGCGCGCGCAGATGATGGCGCTCGGCAGCCCGGTGCTCCCCCCGCTGCCGAAGGACGCCGGCGACCGCAACCGCACGAGCCCGTTCGCCTTCACCGGCAACCGGTTCGAGTTCCGGGCGCTCGGCTCCAGCCAGTCGCCCAGCCTCGCCAACACGGTGCTCAACACGGTGGTCGCCGAGGCCATCGACTCGCTGTGCGAGGAGCTCGAGTTGGCCATGGCGCCCAAGGGCAAGAAGGCCGGCAAGACCTTCGCCGAGGCCTTGCCGCCGGTCATCCAGAAGGCCTGGAAGGCCTCCAAGAAGATCGTGTTCGACGGAAACGGCTACTCGGAGGAGTGGCACAAGGAGGCCAAGAAGCGCGGCCTGCTCAACCTCCCCTCGACGCCCGAGGCGCTCCCGCAGCTGATCACCAAGGAGGCCGTCTCGGTCTTCAGCAACTACGGGGTGCTCGACGAGCGCGAGCTGCACGCGCGCTACGAGGTCGGCCTCGAGCAGTACGTGATCGTCACCAACACCGAGGCGGAGACCGGCGCGGACATCGCCGCGACCATGATCCTTCCCGCGGCGGTCCGCTACCTCGGGCTGCTCAAGGAGGCCGGGCTCACGAGCCTCGCCAAGGAGCTCACCACCCTCATCGGCCAGCTCGACAAGGCCATCAAGAACCTCCAGAAGGTCAACCTGATCCACGACGACGACACCATCGAGAAGGAGGCCACCTACATGCACGACGTGGTCCTCCCCGCGCTGCTCGACGTGCGCAAGGTCGCGGACATCCTCGAGCGGACGGTCGCCGACGACCTCTGGCCGCTGCCGAAGTACTCGGAGATGCTGCTGATCCGCTAGCGGCGGGCGGCACCACGGCTCACTGGGGCCCCGTCCGAGCGATGGACGGGGCCCATGTACTTCGGGGGCGACGCCGCGCTCCCGCCCGCGCACCAGCGGGCTGGTCAGCCCGGACTGAGCGGGGCCCGCACGCGCTCCAGCAGGCCGCGCCAGCGGGCCGCGCAGGCGTCCCACGTGTGATCGGCGGTCCAGAGGTGCCCGCTCGCGCCCAGCCGCGCCCGGAGCGCGGCGTCGGCCGCGAGCCGTCCCAGCTGGCGGGCGTACGTGGCCGCGTCCAGGTAGAGCAGTCCGCCCCCGGATCGCGCCGTCTGGCCGGCGAGCACCTCGGAGCGGCCGATGGCCAGCGTCGGCCGGCGGGCCCGCCAGGCCTCCAGGGCGACCAGCGAGAGGCTCTCGTGGGGCGACGGCAGGGCCACCACCTCGCAGGCCTCCAGCAGGTCGCTGCGGGTCCGGTCGTCCACGAAGCCGGTCGTGCGGACCCACGCGGGCAGCCGCATCTCCACCGTCGGCCGGCCCGCGAGCACGAGCCCGAGGCCGCCGCCGGCGGCGCGATGGCGCGCGTGCGCGCGGACCAGGGCGTCGAGCCCCTTGGCCGGATCGAGGCGCCCCAGGTAGAGGACGAAGCGCTCCGGCAGGCCGAGGGCCGCGCGCGCCCGGGCGGCGTCGCCGGGCGGGGCGGGGTCCAGGCCGGCGCCCACGATCGCCTCCTCGTGGCCCGCGAGGCCGTGGAGGTCGTCCACCAGGCGCCGCTCCTCCGGCGTCATGAAAGCGAGGCCGCGCGCCATGTGCACCAGGCCCCGCGACAGGCCGAAGCGCAGCATCGGCTCGTCGTGGGCCAGCGGCACCAGGATCGACCGCCGCGGCGCGAGCGGCATCGCCAGCTGGGTCGTCGCGTAGAGGTAGGTCCAGAGCGCCACGACCTCGTGGCGCCCGTCCGCCCGCGCCAGCGCGCGCAGCATCCCGGGGGCGACCGGGCCCTGGGCGCGGGCCCAGTCGGCCTCCTCGGCCGCGTCGCCCCCTCCCAGCGAGAGCCGCCGGGTCAGCGCCGCCGAGCGCGCCGGATCGGGACGGTCCGCGGTGAAGCGGTGCACCGTCACCGGGCCGTCCTGGGCCGAGCCGGCCGGGTAGTGCGGCTCCCAGGTCAGGTAGTCGCGGGCGGTGGTCGTGTAGACCTCGACCTCGTCGCCGCGGGCCGCCAGCGCGTGGGCGGTCGCGCGGCACAGGGCCTCGGCTCCGCCCGCCACCTCCCCGCCGTAGCGCTGGACGACGAACGCCAGTCGCACCGGCTCAGCTGCTCCCGCTCGCGCTCCAGCTCGGCGACCCGGCGCTCGAGCCGCACGATCTCGGCCCGCTGGCGGTGACGGTCGCGCTCCAGCTGGCCGAGCAGATCGGCGAGGGCCGGCGCGATCAGGCGCACCACGGCCCGCCGCGCCGCCGAGACCGCCCGACCGGCCGGCCCGCGGCGCGCCGAGGGCGAGGGGTCGGCCAGGCGCAGCGGCGTGAGCGGCGGCTCGCCGGCGGCGCGCTGGAGCTCGGCGAGCAGCTCGTCGGGATCCGGGTCGGGGGGTCCCGGCCCGTCGGCCTCGCTCAGTACGCCCCCCGGCGTCCGAGCACCACGGGGATCGTCCGCGCCATGATCGTCAGATCGAGCCAGATCGACCAGGTCTCGATGTAGTAGAAGTCGAGCCGCACCAGCTCGTCGAACGACAGCGCGCTGCGGCCGCTCACCTGCCACAGGCCCGTGAGCCCCGGCAGCACCAGGTAGCGCTTCTTGTGGAGGTCGTCGAGGCGCTCGTAGTCGCGCAGCGGCAGCGGCCGCGGGCCCGACGAGCGACATCTCGCCGCGGAGCACGTTCCACAGCTGGGGCAGCTCGTCGATCGACAGGCGCCGCAGCACCCGGCCGACCCGCGTCACGCGCGGGTCCTCGCGGATCTTGAAGAGTGGCGCCGTCCGCCTCGTTGGCCGACTCGAGCGCCTCCTGCTCGGCCTCGGCGCCCGTCCGCATGGTCCGCAGCTTGAAGCAGGTGAACTCGTGCTCCTCCACGCCCACCCGCCGGCTGCGGTGGATCACGGGCCCGCGATCCTCCAGCCGGATCGCGATGGCCGCGGCGGCCAGGATGGGCGACACGACGATCAGGATCAGCGATCCCACCACCAGGTCGAAGACCCGCTTGGCGAAGAACGCCGCCCCGCCCAGGACCGGCGGCCGCAGCTCGAACAGCGGCAGGCCGGGGGCCGGCACCGCCTGCACCGAGTGGGACAGGAGCTCCGCGGTCGTCGGCGCCAGGCGCACGGGGATCCCGCGGCGGCGGCAGACGTCGAGCAGCTCGACCACCGGGCGTCCTCGCCGGACCAGCCCGCCAGGATCACCTCGTCCACCGCGTTCGGGTCCAGCGCCGCCCTGCAGCTCCGCGGCCGCGCCCCCGGCCCCCTCGTCGCTCACCCCCGGGGTCAGCTGCTGGCGGTCGACGACCCGGTAGGGCACGCCCTGGCGGCTCTCGGAGCGCTGGAGGCTCTCCGCGATGCTCGCCACCAGGGTCGGCGACCCCACCAGCAGCGCCCGCCGCTCGAAGTGCATGCGCGTCGAGCACCAGCGCCGTGACGCTGTCGTAGCTCGAGCGCAGGGCCACCACCAGGACGCCGACGAGGATCCAGGACGAGTAGAAGATGTAGTAGGTGTCGAAGCGCCATCCGGCCACGAGCACCACGATCAGCACGATCAGCGTCGCCAGGGTGACGGACGACAGGAGGCGCGCCGCCCCGCCCCGCTGCTCGCGCGGCGCGTAGAGGCGGTTCTTGGCGAACACCAGGATCATCGTCGTCGCCGCGATCGGCAGCGCCTTCTGCTCCACGGCCCAGATCGCGCTGGAGTCCACCGATTCGCCCTGCAGCACCAGCTTCATCGCCAGCGCGGCGTAGACGCCGGCGAAGCACGCGGTCAGGTCGATCGTGATCAGGACGGCCACCGAGAGCACCCGCCGGATCGCGGCGGTCCCCGCCGGACCCGCCAGCAGCGGCAGGAAGCGCGTGTCGCGCCGGACCGGCCGGCCGCCGGCCTCGTCGGTATCGCCTCGTGTCGGCCGCGTGGTCATCGGGTCACCGACGCTCCCGCTCCCGGGCCGTGAGATTGGCGTCGCACGGCGCGATCGTACTGCCGTTGCCCCGTCGGCGCGTCACCCGGGGCCTGTAAAGGATCTACGCGTGGGGTCAGGACGGGCGCCGCAGGCGGAGGTAGACCACCCCGTGCTCGCCCGCGGGGAGCTCGTCGGGCCCTCCGATCCGCGGGAAGTTGCCGACGCAGACCAGCGGCAGCAGGCCGCCGACCAGGAACGAGAGCGGCCGGGCGGCGAAGAACCGGCGGTGCACGGGCCACCGCTCGCGCACGTACTCGCGGGCCTCCTCCTCCCAGCCCAGGGCGAGCAGGCGCCGGTCGAGCGTGTCGGCCGAGTAGCGCCGCTCGAAGAAGGCGCCCTCCCCGCCGACCGCCGCGTCGCCGGTGTCGTACACCGGCCGGGCCGTCCGCACCTCGCCCGCGACGGCCGACACGTTGGTCGTCAGGTGGAGCACGCCGCCCGGCCGCAGCACCCGCCAGATCTCCGCCATCGCCCGCGCGTCCCCGTCTCCCGCCACGTGCTCGATCACCGAGACGCAGGCCACCACGTCGAACGACCCGTCCGCGAAGCTCAGCGCGCGCGCGTCCTCGACCCGCAGGTCCAGCTCCGGATCGACCGTCCGCCAGCGCGCGATCTCGTCCGCGAGCAGGTCCATCGCCGACCCAGCGCCCCGCCCCCTCGCGGCGCAGCAGGCTGGGCAGGAGCTTCGGGCTCGACACGTCGAGGCAATCGCCGGCGAAGGGCTCACGCGCCACGCGCGCGAGCTCGTAGTAGCGCCAGGGCTCGAGGGGGACGAGCAGGCGGTAGAGGGCGGCCCGCGGATACGGCCATCCGCCGCCCCGCAGCCCGCGCCGCCACCCACTCCAGGCCGAGCCGGTAGCTCTGGATGACCAGGCGCGCCCAGGCCGGACCACGCCGGCCGGGACTCATCGGCGAAGCGCCTGTCGGTACACGTCGCGGGTGGCCGTGGCCGACGCCGGCCACGAGTAGCGCGCGGCCTCCTCGCGCCCCGCCTCGCCGCGCGCCGCCAGGGCCTCGCGGTCGGCCAGCGCCTCGGAGAGCGGCGTCGGCGATCCCCCGCGGGGTCACGTCGTCGAGGAAGATCGCCGAGCGGCCGCCGATCTCGATGAGCGACGAGTTGCGCGCGCACAGCACCGGGCAGCCGTGCGCCATCGCCTCGACCACCGGCAGGCCGAAGCCCTCGTAGGCGGAGGGATAGGCGAGCAGGGTCGCGTGGCGGTAGAGGTTGATGCAGCTCCTCCGCGCCGCACGAAGCCGCGGATCTCGCATCCCGGACCCATGCGCCGCCTGGATGCGCTCCTCGTCGCCACCCGGGCCGCCGACCACGATCAGTCGGCACGGCGGCGGGTCGGCCGGCGCGTTCGGCGTAGTAGAGGGCGTGGCCCTCCACCAGCACGCCGATCCGCTTGCGCGGCTCGCGCACGCCGACGCTGATGATGATCGGCTCGCGCGGCCCCGGCGGGCGGGTGTCGCGATCGACCCCGTTGGGCACCACGCGGATCTTCTGCGGCGGCACCCGGTAGAGCTCCTGGAGGTCGCGCGAGGTCGACTCGGACACCGCGATCACGCGCTCCGCCTGCTTCACCGACCGGCGCGAGAACAGCCGCGCGTAGCGCCGGAAGTTCTCGGGGAACGCGTCCGGGACCCGCTCCCAGGAGAGGTCGTGGATCGTCACGACGGTGGGGCAGGGGCTCCACCACGGGCCCCAGTTGACCGGCGAGTGGAGCACCGCGGCGCGACGGCGCATGGCGGTGAGCGGCAGCAGGACGTGGAGCCACAGCAGGTCCAGGAAGAGGTTCCCGTAGGAGGTCAGCCGCCCCCGGCGCGGCAGCGCCGGTGGCCCGAACACCCACTCCACCCGCAGGTCCGACGCGGGCTTGCTCTCCATGATGTGGCGCAGCTCGTGGATGTAGGTGGCGATGCCGGTCCGCCGCCGCTTGGCCATCCGCCCGTCCACGAGCACCAGCGGAACCGCGTGGTCCGGGCGCGGCGGAGGGGTCGCCGCGGGCGCCGGCCCCGGGGGCGTCGCGCCGTCGCCGGCCTCGCTCGTTCGGCGAGGCCAGAGGCGTGGTCGGCGTCATGCGGGCGGTCCCCTCGAGTGGCTCGGGCACGACCGCTCGCGGCCGCCGCAGAACCTGGAGTGCACACCCCGGTCACGCCGCCGCCGAGTTGGGACGACCCACGATCGACGTCGCGAGTGAGCCTACAGGCAGGCCGTCCGCCGCCGCGGCCCGCAGGGCCGTGCGCGGCGTCCGCGAGAGACCGAGGCCGAGGCGCAGCGTCGCGTCGATCGCGGCGAGCCACTCGCCCGCCCCGTCGCAGTGCACCAGCACCGCGGTCACGCCGGGCGTCTCCAGCAGCTCCCGCACCGTGCCCACGAGCGACGGGAGCTCCGTCGCGGGCCTGCTCCGCGTCGCGCAGCGGATGCCACCGCACGATGAAGCCCTGCTCCACGTAGTCCGCGAGGGCGTGCCGCGTGCGCTTCGCGGAGACGATGGCGACCGACGCCCCGCGACCGCCACCACTCGAGCTGGGCGAACCTCAGCTCCCGGCGGTGCTTCCTGCCCGCGCCGCCCGGCCGCTCGGCCACGGCGAGGCGGCCGGGGACGATCCAGGCGTAGGTCTCCGGTTCCATCGGCCCTCCTCCACGTCGTCGCGTCGAGGAGGGATGCTCGGGCGGCCGTCCCGCGCGGATCCAGCCGCGATCGTGCCGGGGAGCGAACCGCTACGTGCCGGGGTCCGCTCCGTCGTCCGCGACGGCGAGCTCGCGCAGCCAGTCCGGCACCGGCACCGTCTCCCGCGTCTCGCGGTCCACGCAGACGTGGACGAGCTCGCCGCGCGCCATCGTCTCGCCGTCGCGCGTGAAGAGGTGGCGGCTGCGGAACGAGGTCCGCCCGACGCCGCCGATCTCCGAGCGCTGCTCGATGACGTCGTCGAGCATGATCCGGCCGACGAACGAGCAGCGCGATCTCGACGATCGGGATGCCCGGCCCGTCCTCGAGGAGCGGGTGAACGGGTGGCCGACCTCGGCGAGCCACTCGGAGAGACCCCGGTCCATCCAGCGGTGGACGGCCGTGAAGTGGATCTGCGCCACATCCACCTCGGACATCACCACGCGGAAGCGGGCCGTGTGGATGTGCGGAGCCATCGCGCGCAGCCTAGCGGGCCGCCGACGGGCGAGGCCCCGACCGGTCATCCCGCAAATAGCGAGCTATGTCCCGACCGGACGACCGGACGGAGGGGGTGAAAACGCGGTGCGGGTCGGTCTCTGGACCCTCGCACTCCTCACCCGTTCAGCGGCGTACCTAGCCATTCGAGTGGGAGATTTTGGTGAGTCGAACGGATATATTTACGAACCACTCCTCGAATGACGACGACGCCGACACCCCCGTCCGACGACGAGCGCCGCCGCGCCGCCTGCCGCGCCATGGCGGCGGCGCCCGGCCTGATCCGCTTCGCCTCGCGCTACACCCGCTCCCTCCACGACGCGGAGGACGCGTACCAGCGGGCCATGGAGATCGC
This sequence comes from uncultured Thermoleophilia bacterium, assembly GCA_963784365.1. Lineage (GTDB taxonomy): Bacteria > Actinomycetota > Thermoleophilia > Miltoncostaeales > Miltoncostaeaceae > Miltoncostaea. The sequence continues at coordinate 442,717 of CAWAQS010000006.1, forward strand.
CCTCACGCGCGCGCCGGTCACCGAGCCCCGGCGCTTCATGGCCTGGCTGCACACCGTGCTCCGCAACGAGGCGCTTGCCGTCGCCGGCGCGCGCCGCCGCGAGGGCCCGGGCGCCGAGGCCGACGTCGCCGAGGCCTACGAGGACCGGCTCGAGGATGCGGTGGCGGTCGATGCGCTCGCGGAGTGGCGCGAGCGGTACCGGTCGATCCAGGACGGTCTGGCCGCGCTCACCGAGGCCCAGCGCGTCTGCCTCATGCTCCAGACGGCGGGAGCGAGCTACGAGCGCATCCACGAGATCACGGGCTTCTCCCTGCGCAAGGTCGAGCGGTCGGTGCTGGAGGGCCGCAAGGGCCTCGCCGCATGGGAGGTGCGCCTGACCTCCGGGGAGGCCTGCGAGCGGCTGGACCCGGCGATCGCCCGCGTGGCCTCCGGAGAGGCGAGCGCGAAGGAGCAGCGCAGCGTCTCGCGCCACGTCGCCCACTGCGGCCCCTGCCGGGCGTTGCTGCGCTCCCGCCGCGAGTCCAACGAGTGGCTGGTCGCCCTGGTGCCGGTCGCCCTTCTGGGTGGCCATGTGCTCTCGGGCGCCCCCGATCCGACCCCGGCGATCGCGTGGTGGGAGCGCGTCGCGGACGGGGCGACCGTGCGCATGGGCTCGGCGGTGCAGATGGCGATGGACCTCCCGACCTCGGCCTTCGCGAAGGTGAGCGCCGGAACCGCCGCGTTGGTCGTCGCCGGCGCCACCGCCCTGCCGCTCGTCACCGACGGCGCGCGACCCGCCGCGCCGGCGCCGGTGGCCGCACAGGAGCGGTCGACGACGGCTCCGGTGGCGGAGGAGCCGACGGCGTCCCGAGAGCCGGCACCGTCGTTCGCCGAGCAGCGCGGCGCCGCGGCGCGGGCCCGGGAGCGGACGCGCGCCGCACGCGCCGCCGCACGCACCGCGGCGGCGAAGTCCGCGGCCAGGGCCGCCGCCGCCGAGCGTCGTGCCGCGGACGCCGCGCTCGCCGCCCGGAGCGCATCGGTCACCAACGCATCGCACCGTGGCGTCGCCCGCGCCGCCCGCGAAGGCGGTGTCGTCGTCCGCGCCCGCGCCGTCGCCGTCCTCCGTGGCGCTGGAGTTCGGGCCATGACCGGGTTCCTCCGGCGCGCCCTCGTCGCGGCAGGGCTCGCGGCGCTGGCCCTCGCGCCGACGCCGGCCCTGGCCACCGACGGCAACCTCTATCTCCAGGGCTCCTCGATCTGGGCCGTGAGCGGACAGTTCTCGGCGATCACCCTCCCCGGCCCGGTGTGGCAGATCCAGGCGCCCGCGCTCGCCGCCGCCGGTGCGGGGAACCACTGGGAGATGAACTGGGGCTGCCCGGTGCCGGGCAGCGAGGTGGCGGCGGTGCTCTTCGGGGCGCTGCGCACCGCGCCCGCCAGCTCGATGGCCGTCCAGGTCACGGGCGACCGCCGGGTCCTGTGGTCCGAGGGCGACGTGGCCATGCCCCAGTCGCCGGCGGGCGGGCGCGGCTACGACGTCCGGCTGCCCGGCGGGCAGTGCAACGTCCACCTCGCGCTCGCCCAGGTGGAGGCACGCGCCCAGCACGCGCGGACCTACTTCATCGACAACCCGCGCATCCTGGTGCGCGACCTCTCCCCGCCCGCCGTCGCCGTGCGCGGGGTGTCCGGCGGGTGGCTCAACGGGGCGTCGAACCTGAGCGTGGCCTGGACCACCACGGACAACTTCGGCGCCGACGGGATCGGCCAGCAGCGCGTCGTCGTCGCGGGGCGGGTGCTCTGGGCGGGCTCGCCCGGCCAGGGGGACCACGCGGTCGTCATGCCGCTCACCGGGGTCGGCGACGGGGTCCACCGGCTCGAGGTGCAGGCGGACGGCGACGGCACGGCCCCGGGCGCCGGCGCGGCAGACGTCGCGGTGGACCGCACGCCGCCGACGGCGCGGGACCTGGTGGCGACGGCACTCGAGACGCCCGGGGACCGTGCGCCTGGACTGGCGGGCCGCGGACAACCTCAGCGGGGTCGCCACGAGCCAGGTCGAGATCAACGCCGCGCCGGACGGATCGGAGCACGGCGCGTGGACCGCCGTCGCCACCGTGGCGGGCACCGGCGTGCGCACGGCGACGGTCGGCCAGCTCGGGGTCGCCGACGGCGTCCACGCCTGGCGGGTGCGTCTCTCGGACGCCGCCGGCAACGTGGCCGTGGTCCCCGGGGCCGGCGGGGGTCGTCGTCGACACCACCCCGCCGGAGCTCACGCTCCACTCGCTGCCGGACGGGTGGGTCAATCGCGCGGACCTCGACCTGACGACCACAGACAACCTCTACGGGATCCTCGGCCTGGGCGCGACCGAGGTCGACGTCAACGCGGCGGTCGACGGCGCCGAGACCGGCGAATGGATCCGTCGCAGCACGACGCCGGGGGTCATCGGCCGGCGCACCCTGCCGATCGATCTGCGCGGCCTCAGCGAGGGGCGCCACGCGGTCCGCGTGCTCGTCCGCAACGGGGGCGCCCTGGGGGCGCGGCTCGCGACGGAGAAGCGCGGGACGCTGCGCGTGGACCTCACCAGTCCGGTGATCGCGAGCGCCTCCTTCACGGGCGGCGGGGCCGCCCCCCTGGTCGCCTCATGGGTTGCGGACGACGCGGTCTCCGGCGTCGCCCGGGCCACCGTGCAATGGCGCCAGGGGTCGACCTGGCGCACCCTGGCCAGCGGCGCGGCCCGCGACGGGTCGGGCCGGATCGAGATGGACGGGTCCGCGCTGCCCAACGGGGAGCGCAACCTGCGCGTCGTCGTGGCGGATGCCGCCGGCAACGCGTCGGCGCGCACGGGCGACGCCACGATCGCCGGGAGCGCGCCGGCCGAAACGCGGGCACGGGTGCGGGCCGGTCGCCTCGTCCTCGCGATGCCGGGTGCCCGCCGCGAGCGGCGCGCGGGGCGCGTCGTCCTGGTGCGCCGGATCGACACCGGAGCCCGCGTCCGGATCACCGGCCGCCTGCTCGACGCGTCCTCCCGGGCCATCGTCGGCGTCGAGGTCCAGGCGCGCGGCCACCGTGGCGCCATCATCGCCCGCGCCATGACGCGCGCCGGCGGTGCGTTCACCCTGGACGCCCGTCCCGCCGCCGGGGGTCCGGTGCGGGTCGGCGTGATGGGCGAGCGCGGGCTCCTGCCGGACCGGGGGACGGTGGACCTGCGGCTGGAGGTGCGCCCCCGGATCGCGATCAGCGCGTCGCGGACGACGGCCCAGGCGGGCGGTCAGGTGCTCTTCACGGGCCGCGTGACGCCGGCGCCCAGGGCCCTGGGGATCGGAGCGGCCAAGGGGATCGTCCTGGAGTGGCGGGATCCGGTGCGCCACGCCTGGCGGCCGGTCGTCAATGCGCGCCTGCGGACGGACGGGACCTTCGCGATCCCTTGGACCTTCGGCGTCGCGGGTCTCACGATCCCCTTCCGGGCGACCGTTCCGTCCGAGGTCGGGTGGCCCGTCCTGGGCGGGCGGTCACGCGTCGTGAACGTCCGGGTCGGGGGGTAGCGCTCCGGCGGAGTAGATTCGCGCCCGATGTCCGCCCCGGCCCTGCTCGACGCCACGCCGCTCGCCGGCGCCCACTCGGCCCGGGGGATCGGAGCCGCGGTGCGCGGGCTCGTCGGCGGTCTCGCGGAGCTCCCGCCGGACGACCGCCCGGTGCTGCTGGTGCGCGCCGGACAGCCGGTGCCGGAGGGATTCGCGTCCCGCGCGGTCCGCTGGCCGCGCTGGCCGCTCGTACCGGCTGCCGGATCCCTGGCCCTGGGCGCGGGGGAGCGGGTCGTGCGCCGGGCGGCGGAGGGGCGTCTCTTCCACGCGCAGCAGCCGGCCCTGGTGCCGCCGGGCCGGACCGTGGTCACCTGCTTCGACCTGATCCCCGCGTGCTTTCCCGAGTACCTCGCGGGCGCGGGACGGGCCGGCGGAGGCCCTCGCGTACCGGCACTTCCTGAGGCGCCTGGGCGAGGCCCGCCTGGTGCTGACCCCCTCCCACGAGACGGCCGCCGACGTCGCCCGCCTCGCGCGGGTGGACCCGGCGCGGATTCGCGTGGTGCCGCTGGCGGCGCCGGCGCCGGCGGCGCCGGTGGGGGCGCCGCCGGCGGGCCCGTACGTCCTCTTCACCGGCGCGATCGAGCCCCACAAGAACGCCGCGCTCGCCGTGGAGGCGATCGCGCGGACGACGTCCGGGGTCCGGCTCTTGATGGCGGGCCCGTGGTCGGCGCGGCGGGCGCAGCGCCTGCGCGACCACGCGGCCGCGGGCGGGCGCCGAGGGCCGCGTGGCGTGGCTCGGCCTGGTGGACGCGGGGCGTCTGGCGGCGCTGCGCGCCGGCGCCACGGCGGTGCTCGTGCCGTCGCGCAAGGAGGGCTTCGGCCTGCCGGTGCTGGAGGCGATGCAGCTCGGCGTGCCGGTGCTGGCGTCGGACACCCCGGCGCTGCGCGAGGTGGGCGGCGCGGCGGCGCGCTACCTCTCGCCCGATGACGCCGCCGGCTGGGCCGCGGCCATCGACGCGCTGGTGGCCGACCCGGCGCGGGCGGGCGGCCGCGGGAGCGCCGGGGCGCGCCCGGGCCGCGGAGTTCTCGTGGCGGGCGCACCGCCGAGGCCGTGGTGGCCGCCTACCGCGAGGTGGCGCCCGTGACGCTGGCCGCGATCGACTGCCACATGGTCGGCCAGGCGGCGGCGGGTGACGCCGGCAACGGCCGCTACGCCGCGACCCTGGTCGCGGCGATGGCGGCGACCGCGGCCGACGGGGACGCGGTGGCCGCGCTGGTCGCGACGCCGGAGGGGGCGCGGACCCTCGGGCGCTTCGGCCGGACGGTCGGCGTGCCCGGAGCCGACGTCGCCCGCCTGGCGCGCGCCGCGCCGCGGGCGCTGTCGGACATCGCGGCCGACGCGGCCGTCTTCACGTACGTCTCGCCCGGGTGGAACCCGTGCCCGGTGCTGCTGGCCGTGCACGACGCGACCTTCATGACCAATCCCGAGTGGCTCGGCAGCCGGGCGCGCATGGTGCTGCGCGGCCTGGTGCCGCGCTCGGCGCGGCGGGCGCGGGTGATCCTGGCGCTCTCCGCGACGGCGGCGGACGACATCGCCGAGGCGCTGCGGATCCCGCGGGCGAAGATGCGGGTGGTGAGCCCCCACGCGGCGCCGGCGTTCACGCCCGGCGAGGGCGCGGCGGAGCGGGTGCGCGCGCGCTTCGGGCTGGAGCGCTACTGCCTGGCGGTGGGCGACCTCGGCCCGCGCAAGAACCTGGCGCCGCTGGGCGCGGCGGTGCGGGCGCTGCGGGCGAGCGGCCTGGAGCTGGCGCTGGTGGGCAAGCCCGGCAACGGCGGCGGGCGGATCGCGGCGGAGGCCGGCGGGCGCTGGCTCGGGCCACGTGGACGACGCGACGCTGGCCGACCTCTACCGGGCGGCGGCGGTGACCGCCTACCCGTCGCTCTACGAGGGCTTCGGCCTGCCGGTGGTGGAGGCGATGTCCTGCGGCTGCCCGGTCGTGGCCAGCGGCGCGGGGGGCGATCCCCGAGGTGGCGGGCGACGCGGCGGTCCTGGTGGAGCCCAGCGCCGCACGGGATCGCTGGCAGGGCTGCGCGCCGCGCTCGACCCGACGGTGGCGGAGCGCCTGCGGGTCGCGGGGCCCGACGCGGGCCGCGCGCTACACGCCAGGAGGGGATGGGCCACGCCGCGTGGGCGGCCGTGCGCGGAGGCGGTGGCGTGAGGATCGCGATGCTCGGCACGCGCGGCATCCCGGCGGCCTACAGCGGCTTCGAGACGGCGGTGGAGCACCTGGCCGAGCGCTTCACCGCGCGCGGCCACGAGGTGACGGTCTACTGCCGCCCGCACATGACCGAGCGGCGCGACACCTACGCCGGCGCGCGCCTGGTGCACCTGCCGACGATCCGCAGCAAGCACCTCGACACCCTCGCCCACACGCTGGTCAGCACCGGCCACATGGCGACGCGGGCGCGGCCGGACGTGGCCCTCTACTTCATCGCCGGCAACGCGCCGGCGGTGCCCGCTCGCGCGGCTGGCGGGCATCCCGGCGGTGCTGCAGATCGACGGGCTGGACTCGGAGCGCGCCAAGTGGTCCGGCGCGGCGCGGGCGTACCTGCGGATGGCCGAGCGGATCGCGCCGGCGGCGGCGACCATCGCCGTGACCGATTCGCGGGCCGTGGCCGACGCGTACGAGGCCCGCTACGGCCGGCGCATCCCGTGGATCCCCTACGGCGCCGAGGTGCCCGACCCCGGCGACGCCGGCTGGTGCCGCCGGCTGGGGGTGGAGCCCGGGCGGTTCACGCTCTTCGTCGGGCGGCTCGTGCCGGAGAACAACGCGCACCTGCTGGTCGAGGCGCAGCGCCTGCTCGCGCCCGACTGGCCGCTGGTGGTGGTGGGCGACGCGCCCTACGCCGACGACTACATCGCCGGCCTGCGCGCGGCGGCCGGGCCGGACGTGATCTTGCCGGGCTACGTCTTCGGCGAGGGCTACGCGAGCTCGTGCACCGCTGCGGCGTCATGTGCGCGCCCGACGGAGGTCGGCGGCACCCACCCGGTGATCGTGGAGGGGATGGCCGCCGGGGCGGCGCTCCTGGTGAGCGACCACGCGCCCAACCTGGAGGTGGTCGGCGACGCGGCCGCCCAGCTTCGCCCTGGCGGGCGGGGCGCCCGCGCTGGCCGAGGCCCTCGGCGCGCTGATCGCCGATCCGGAGCGCCGCCGGGCCCTGGGCGAGCGCGCCGCCCGGCGCGCGGCCGAGCGCTACTCCTGGGACGCCTGCGCCGACTCCTACCTGCGCCTGTGCGAGCTCGTCACCGGCGGGGCCGGTCGCGCCGCCGGGGTCAGGCCGGGTAGCGGAAGGGCAGCTGGTCGGCGATCTCCGCAGAGCCGGGGCGCCTCGGCGTCGCGGGCGGAGACGATCTCGGGCCCGTCGGGCCAGGCGATGCCGACGTCCGGGTCGTCCCAGGCGATGCCGCGCTCCTTCGGCCCGTCGTAGTACTCCGAGCACTTGTAGATCACGTCGGCGACGTCGCTGAGGACGTAGAAGCCGTGCGCGAAGCCGAGGGGAACGTAGAGCGAGCGCCCGTCGGCGTCGTCCAGCTCGACGCCCTCCCACTCGCCGAAGGTCGGCGAGCCGCAGCGGATGTCCACGACCACGTCCCAGATGCGCCCGCGCGCGCAGCGGATCAGCTTGGCCTGCCCGGGATCGACGGCGAAGTGCATGCCCCGCAGCACGCCGCGCGCGGAGCGGGAGTGGTTGTCCTGGACCCAGGTGGTCTCGACGCCGACCTCGGCCAGCGCGCTGGCGCGGAAGGTCTCCACGAAGAAGCCGCGCTCGTCGCCGTGCACCGGGGACCGCATCAGGTGGATGCCGTCCAGGCGGGTGGGGAGGAACGAGATGGCCGGAGCGCTCACGGCGGCGGACGATATCCGAGTCGGGGCGGCGCGCCCGGGGCACGAGCATTTCCACCCTCAGCGGGTAGGATCTCCGGCCTGTGTCCGAAGGGTCGCCCACATATGACGGGCGAGCCGTGCTGGAGCCCCAGCGTTCAGCCGATCGCACCCCGCGCAGCGCCCTGAGTCCGCGGGAGTGGCTCGTGCGCTGCGCCCCCTGGCTCCTCGCGCTCGCCGTCTACGCCATCGCCGCGATCGCTGTGACCTGGCCCGTGGCCGCCGATCCCACCGGGGAGGTGTTCGGCGCGCCCGGCGACGCGACGGGGAACATCACCCTGATCCGCTACCGCAACGAGCTCGGGGTCGGGCCGCTCTCCAACGCGCTCACCACGGAGGAGAACGCGCCCTTCGGCGTCACCCTGCCCGGCGCGACGTCGCTGCCGCAGGTCGCGATCGAGGGGCCGATGCAGGTGGTCGCCCTGATCACCGGCAGCGCGGTCTTCGCGTTCAACCTCGCGGTGCTGCTGGGGGTCATCCTCTCGGCCTTCGCCTGCTTCCTGCTCTGCTGGCATATCACCGCCAACCCCTGGGCGGCGGGGGTCGCGGGCGTCGGATACGGGTTCAACCCGTGGATCCTCGAGCGTGCGGCCGGGCACGTGCACTTCACGCACCTGTGGTCCCTGTGCCTCGTCGTCCTGGGCCTGATCCTGATCCGTGAGGGGCGCGGCAAGTGGGCCTGGGCGCTGTTCGCGGCCGCCACGGTGTTCGGGCTCTACACGAACACCTACTTCGCGCTGTTCATCGGCGTCATCCTGGCCGCCTTCATCATCGCCGACGTCGGCGCGGCCCTCGTGCGACGGGGCGAGGGGCGTCTGCGCGCCGGCGATCACCCGGGCCGGCATCGTGGCGGGCGTCTACCTGGCCGCGCTCATCCCGCAGGCGATCGTCTCGGTGGTGGAGCGCTCGAAGATCGACGGGCTGCTCGAGGGGACCCGCTCCCCCAACGACAGCTACGTCTACGGCGCACGCTGGTGGGAGTGGATCGTCCCCAGCGAGTCCAACCCCCTCTTCAAGGAATGGACCGCTCCGTTCCGCCTGGCGCGCCTGCACTTCAGCAACACCGGCGAGACCAACATCTACCTCGGCCTGACCGTCATCGCCCTCGCCCTCCTGGGCGCGGTGATCGCCTGGCTGGCGCGCCGGCGGCCGACCGGCCCCGGCTGGATCGCGGTCTTCGCCGGCGCGCTGGTGATCGTCGGGTTCATCACCTCCCTGCCGAGCCACGTGCCGGTGCTGGGGCACGACATCCCGATGCCGTCGGCGGCGCTCTACCACGTGGTCGAGCCGTGGCGGGTGTACGCGCGTCTGTTCGCCGTCGTGGCGATCGGCGTCGCGATGCTCGCGGCGTTCGGCGTCGCGTGGCTGATGAGTCGCGTGCCACGGGTCACCTGGCCGGTCGTGGCGGCCGTGCTCGGGGCGCTGATCGCCGTCGACCTCGCCGCGCAGCACTCGCACTTCTCGGCACGCCCGCCCCGATCTACCAGATCCTCGCCAAGCAGGGGGACCACGCCCCGCGCGTGGAGTACCCGCTCGTGGCGCCCACGTCGGACGGCACCTCGCCTACATCTTCTTCACCGAGGGCGCGAAGCACCCGCTGATGAACGGCGCCCGCGCCGGCACGGTGGAGTCCAGCCTGCAGACCGGGCTCCTGCAGGACCCCTCCCGGGCGAACGTGGCCCCGGCGCTCGCGGCGCTCGGAGTGAGGTGGGCGATCGTTCACGGCGACGCCTACGCCGGGGCCAGTCGCCGGGCTGCCGGCTCCGGCTGGTTCCGGCTCGTCGCGCGATCCACGCCGACAGCCTCTACCGCGTGTGGCGAAGCCGGCCGCGGTCTCGCCGCCCCGAGCTCGGGCTTCGGCGCCGCCGAGCCGGCCGCCAGCGGCGCAGCACCCAGTGGATGCTGGGCACGCGCGGGTCGCTGACCGTCCTCAATCCGGGGACACGCCCCGTGGACCTGACGCTGCGCTTCACCGTCGGGAGCTTCGCCCGTCCGCGCACCGTGACGATCCGCGATGGCGGCCGGGTGCTGGCGCGCCGCCGGGTCGGCCGACGCGCGGGGCGCGGTTCGCCATCCCGGTCCGTGCCGTCCCCGGGAGCACGATCCTCACGGTCACCACCCCGACCCCGCCCGACTCGATCTCGAAGGTGCTCGGCATCCCCGACGCCCGCTCCGTGACGCTGCAGTTCTCGGAGATCGACGCGAGCCGCGCGGAGGCGCCCGTCGCCGCGCGTGGCTGAGGCCCCGGCCATCGTCGCCGGCCGCATCAGCGTGGTGGTGGTGAACTACAACTGCGCCGACGTGATCGACCGCCCGCTGGCGTCGCTGCGCGAGCAGACCTGGGCCGACGTCGAGGCCGTGGTCGTGGACTGCGACTCGCACGACGGCTCGATGGAGCTGGTGGCCGAGCGCTTCCCCGAGGCGCGGCGGGAGCCGCTCGGCGTCAACGCGGGGTTCGCCGAGGCCAACAACCGCGGCGTCGCCGCGTCCTCGGGGGAGCTGATCATGCTCCTGAACCCCGACGCCTGGCTCGAGCCCGACAGCCTGGAGGGGCTGGCCCGCGCCCTCCGCGAGGACCCCTCGATCGGCGTCGTGGGCGGGACCGTCCGCCACGAGGACGGGACGGTGCAGGAGATGGGCAACCTCGTGGATAGGCTAGGTTTCCCGGTGCCCCGGCGCACCGGCGTCGCGGCGCCGATCGACCGGAGGGCCTTCTTCGTGGGAGGGTGCGCCATGATGATGCGCCGCCGCGACTGGGATCGTCTTGGTGGGTTCGACAGTCGCTTCTTCATGTTCTTCGAGGAGGTCGACCTCTGCTGGCGCGCCCAGCGCGCCGGGCTCGACGTGGCGATCGTCCCCGGGGTCACGATCTGGCACCTCGGTGGCGTGACCCTCTCCGGCGGCTACGCCAAGGGCGGACGCCACCGGACCAACCCTCAGCGGGTCTACCTGCGGGAGCGCAATACGCTTGCGTCCGTGATCAAGAACGGAGATGCCAGCACGCTCGCGTGGGCCGCGGCCGGATGGGCGATGAACGTCGTCGAGGCCCTGGGCTTCGTGGCGCTCGGCCAGCGCGACGTCGCGCGGCAGTACCCGCGCGCGCTGGGCTGGAACATCCGGCGCCTGGGCGAGAGCCTGCGCATGCGGCGCGCCACCCGCGCATCCTTCGTGCGCCGCGACCGCGACCTGCCCGGATGGGCGCGCGGAAGCGGCAAGCTGCGCGTGCTGCGGTCGTCCGGCGTGCCCGTGGTCGACGGCGAGGCCGCGTGACGACCACGCGCTCCTCCAGCGATCCCGACGTCGTCCCCGCGGAGGCCGCGCCCGCGGGCGCGCTGCCGGTTCCGCCGCCCACCCTGCTCAGCCGCGGGATCTCGGCGGCCGGGATCATGCTGGTCGCCACCGTCATCACGAACGCGACCAACTACGCGTACAGCCTGCTGATGGGCCGCCAGCTCGGCCCGGAGCTGTTCGGCGAGTTCACCGCCCTCCTGGGCGTGCTGATGATCCTCTCGGTGGCCAGCCAGACGGTGCAGACCGTCGTGGCGCGCTACGTCACGGGCATCCACACGAACCAGGGCCCCGCCGCGGTCGTCGACTTCGCCCGCCGCCTGATGTGGCGGCTCACCCTGGTGGGCGTGGTCGCGTTCCTCGTCTGGATCCCGATCTCGTTCCCGCTGGCCAGCGTCCTCCAGATCGACTCGCCCGTGCCGGTGATCGCCGCCGGCTCGGCGCTCATCCTCGGCTTCAGCCTCCCCGTGGTGTGGGGCGCGTTCCAGGGCGAGCAGCGCTTCCGCCACCTCGGGTCCAACATGTGCGCGCTCGCCATCGGGCGCTTCGTCCTGGGCGCCGTGCTCGTGGTGCTCGGCGCGTCCGTGGCCGGCGCGATCGGCGCGCTCAGCGTCGCCACCGCCTTCGCCTTCGTGCTCGCCTACCCGAGCGTGCGCGCCGGGCCTGGGATCGCACCAGCGCGTCGGGCCTCCGGCCCGCGAGCTGGTCGCCTACGGGCTGCCGACGACGCTCGGCCTCGCCGCCTGGACGCTGCTCACCAACCTCGACATCGTCTTCGTCAAGGCGGCCGAGAACTCGACCGAGGCGGGCTACTACGGCGCGGCGGCGACGATCGGCAAGATCGCGCTCTTCCTGCCCCTGGCGCTCGGCCTGGTGATCTTCCCGAAGGCCGCGGCCCGCCACGTCGCCGGTCAGGACTCGCGGTTCCTGATGCGCCGCACGGGCCAGGCCGTGGTCGTCGCCAGCGCCGCGCTCGATCCTGGTCTGCGCGATCTTCGGCGAGACGGCCCTCGAGCTGATGTTCGGCGCCGAGCTACGCCCCCGCCGACCAGCTGCTGGTCCCGGTGGTGGCGGCCATGTGCTGCTTCGCCCTCACCAACGTGATGCTCTTCTACTACCTGTCGGTCCACCGGATGCGGTTCGCCTGGATGCTCTTCGGGGCGGTCGTGGCGCAGGTCATCGCCCTGTCGCTCGCGGCGAGCGATCCCCTGGCGGTGGCCTACGTCCAGCTCGGGATCGGGCTCGCGATCGTCGTCATCAACGAGATCGCCTTCGTTCCGCTGTTCGCCCCGATTCGATAGAGACCCCGGCCTCGATACGGAGCTGGTGGCCGGCCCTGCGGTCGCACGCCCTCGCCATCGCCCTCTACCTCGGCATGGCGCTGGTCTACACCTGGCCCATCGGCCGCAACGTGAGGGGGTCGATCGCCAACGAGGCCGGCGACAACCTCGGCGCGATCAACACCCTCTGGTGGGTGTGGCACGAGGTCTCCCAGGGCCACTACCCGTGGCGGATCGACCTCTACGGCTACCCGTCGTCGGCGGTGGTGTTCCACCCCTCGCCGCTGATGGAGGCCATCTCGGTGCCCATCACCTGGGCCTTCGGGGCCGTGGTCTCCTTCAACCTGCTGCTCATCATCAGCTTCGTGCTGACGGGGTACACGGCCTTCCTGCTGGTGCGGCGCGTGACCGGGTCCACCCTGGCCGGCCTGGCCGGGGGCGCGCTGTTCACCGGGACGGCGCCCCACCAGTTCGACATGCTCTTCAACACCAACGCGGTGTGGGCGCTGCCCCTGGTGTGGCTGGCGTTCCTGGAGTGGCGCGAGAACCCGCGCCGCTGGCCCCTGGTGGCCCTGGCGGCCATCGCCCTCGGGCTGTGCAACTTCTACTTCGCCGCGTATTTCCTGGTGCCCAGCTTCCTGGTGTTCGCCCCGTGGAAGCGGCTGCGCGACCGGACCATGGTGTGGACCTACGCCGCGGCCGCCGGCGCGACGATCGCGGTCCTCGCGGTGGTCTACCTCCCCTCGCTGATCGCGGCGGGCGCCGACACCCGCGAGCAGCTGGACGTGGTGGCCTCGGCCACCGGCTCGCGCCCGCCCACCGAGCTGCTCGCGGTGGTGATCGGCTCGCCCGACAACCCGGTCTTCGGCGACCTCTTCCGGCGGCTCGGATCCGGGCTCGACCCGACCCAGGCGCCCAACACCGGCAGCGCCTACGCCGGCATCGTCGTGCTGCTGCTGGCCGCGATCGGCTGGCGCGTCGGCCGCCGCACCGGGCCCTGGGTGCCCCTCGCCGCGATCGGGTTCGTGATGCTGCTCGGGCCGAAGCTGCTGATCGGCGGACACACGCTGATCCCCCTGCCCTACACGCTCGCCGAGCACGTGCCGGTGCTCAGCTACCTGCGGGCCCCGGGGCGCTTCTACGCCCTGATGGCGCTCGCCCTGATCGTGCTGGCCTGCGTCGGCCTCACCCGGCTGCGGGCGCGCGGGGGCCGCTACGGCCCCGCGATCCTCGTGGCCCTCACCTGCCTCGCGGTGGTCAACTCGCTCTTCCGTCTGACCATCCCGACGACCCCTTCGACCGTGCCCGCGGTCTACGACCGGTTGGCCACCCTCCCCGGCAGCCCGGCCCTGATCGAGGCCCCCGGCGGCAACTTCAACGACTACCAGTGGCTCGCCTTCCAGCGGGTCTCCGGGGGGCTGCGGCTGGTGAACAACGCGGCGCCGCGCCCGACCCGGGGGACGCCGATCCCGCTCTACCACAACCCCTTCCTGGCCGACACGGTCGCCGGGCCGCTGCCGAGCGTGCTCGGGGGCCCGCCCCCCAGGAACCCGGCCCGTGCGGCGGCGGCCGACCGGGCGCGGCGCGCGGGCGTGCGCGAGCTGGCGCGCATGGGCGTCGGCTACGCGGTCCTCCACACCCACACCACGTTCGGCTGGGCCGATCCGAGCGACCCCGGGTTCGGGATCTACCGCGCCTACCTCGAGCGCTACCTCGGCCCGCCCGTGTACCAGGACGCCGACGTCCTGCTGTACGCGCTGCCCGGCGCGCCCGGGCGCGACCTCATCGCGGGCTGGACGGACGCGCGGAGATGACCAGCTGGGACGCGAGCAGCTCGGGGCGCAGGCGCGTGACCGCCACCCCCCGCCGGCCGATCAGGTAGCTCGCGGGCCCGACCGGGATCTCGCGGTCGATCTCCAGGCCGGCGCCCTCCACCATCTCCCGGGCGGTGCGCCGGGTGAAGAAGCGCAGGTGGGTGCGGTCGAAGATGCCGGTGCGCTCGTAGCGCCACACGCCGCGGGCCAGGCGCGCCCGGGCCCGGACGTAGGCGATGTTCGGCAGGGAGATGATGACCCCGCCCCCCGGCGCCAGCAGACCGGACGCGCGCGCCAGTGCGGCGTCGGGGTCGAGGAGGTGCTCGAGGACGTCGGCGAGCATGATCTGGTCGAACGGCCCGCGGGCGCCGAGCTCGCCCGTCTCGAGCATCCGCGCCACGTCGCCCTCGAGGGTCTCGACGCCGCGCGCGCGGCTCTCCTCGCAGGCCTCCGGATCGAGGTCAACCGCCAGCACGCGGGCGCCCTTGCGGTCGCGCGCCAGCTCGGAGATGTAGCCGCCCGCCGCCCCGAGGTCGAGCAGGCGCGCGCCGGGCCGCACCAGCTCGAGCAGCGCGGCGTGGGTGCCGTATCCGCGCCTGCCGAGCCGGTAGGTCGCGCCCTGCTCCTGGCTCACGCCACCAGCCGCCGGTAGAGGGCCACCGTCGTGTCGGCGACCGCCGTCAGCGACCGCTCCTCGCCCGCGCGCCGAGAGGCGCTCGCCAGCTCCCCGCCGAGGGGCGTCTCGAGCGCCGCGCGCAGCACCTCGGCGAGGGCGTCGGGGTCGCGCGGGAAGACGCCCCCGGGGTGGGGCGCCGATCGGGCGAGCACGTCGGAGGCCAGCACCGGGAGCCCGTAGGCGAAGGCGAAGCTCATCGGGCCCGAGGCCGCGAGGCCGTCCCGGTAGGGCAGGACGAGCGCGTCGGCCGCCGACAGGTAGGCCGGCACCTCCTCGTCGCTGACGTACCCCTCCCAGCGCACGCCGCCGATCGCCGCGGCGCGGGCCATCGACGCGGCGTAGCCGCGCTCGTAGGCGGCGTCCCCCGCCAGCCGCGGGTGCCGCCCGCCGGCGACCACGAGCTCGGCCGTGCCGCCCGTGGCCCGGTAGCGCTCCCAGCCGTCGAGCAGCAGGGGGAGTCCCTTGTAGCCCGTGACGAAGCCGAAGAAGAGGACTGTGGGACGCTCGAAGCCGAGGGCCGCGCGCGCCTCGTCTCGCGGGACCGGGGTGGCCTCGGGTGCGGGCAGCGGGATGACCGTGACGCGCTCGGCGCGCACGCCGTACTGGTTCACCAGGCGATCGGCCAACCCGTCGTCGTGGACGATGACCGCGTCGCCCGCCAGGGCGGCGCCGCGGATGAGGCGCCGCAGCAACGTGCGCACGGCCCGCGGCGGCATCCGCGACCCGTTGGCGTCGACGAAGCCGCGGTCGAACCGTGCTCAGGTCGACCACCCCGTGGACCGTGACGACGCAGGCGTGCCCGCGCCGGCGCGCGGCGCGCAGGACGCCGGGGAACTGGAGGGCCGCCGCCGGTCCGCCGTAGAGGAAGACCTCGTGCTGCGCGTGCACCACGCCGGGGCGGGGGCGGGCGAAGTGCCGGCGGACGCGCCCGAAGCGCACCCCCGGCGAGTAGGCGCGGGCCACCACGACGCCGGGGTGCGGGCGCTCGGCCGCCGCCGGGCGGTCGTGGGTGCGGTCGGCGAGCACCAGCTGGGTCGCGGCGCCGGAGGCCGAGTAGGCGGGCACCAGCCGCGAGACGAAGGCCGGCACCCCGGCCGGCGGGCGGGTCGCCCCGGCGGCCGGAAACGGCGTCAGGTGGAGCACATCGGGCACGGCGGAGGGCATCCGGCGATCATACGCACAGGGGCTCGTTATGCTCGGTCGGTGGACGACGAGGCGGATGAAGTCGGACGGATGACGCCGCGAAACCTCGGGGTGGACGTCCGCGCGCCGTCGCCGCCCCCCGAGATCTCGGTGATCGTGCCCTCCTTCAACCAGGCCGGGACGATCCAGGAGAACCTGCGCGAGATCGTCCGCCGCCTCGAGGCCCAGGGGCTGGACTTCGAGATGGTCGTCGTCTCCGACGGCAGCTCCGACGAGACCCACGCCGAGGCCGCCGCGCTCGGCGACGACCGGGTGCGGGCGCTGCGCTACGACCGCAACATGGGCAAGGGATACGCGCTGCGCACGGGGTCCGCGGCGGCGCGCGCCGAGTGGGTCGCCTGGATCGACTCGGACCTCGACCTCGACCCGGGCCGCATCGAGGAGTTCCTCGCCACGGCCAAGCGCGGCGGCCTGGACGTCGTGGTGGGATCCAAGCGCCACCCGCGCTCCGAGGTGACCTACCCGACGCGCCGCAGGGTCTACTCCTGGCTCTACCAGCAGCTCGTGCGCGTGATGTTCTCGCTGGACGTGCGCGACACCCAGGTCGGCATGAAGCTCTTCCGGCGCGAGGTGCTGGACGAGGTCCTGCCCGTGGTGCTGGTGAAGCGCTACGCCTTCGACCTGGAGATCCTGGCGGTCGCCAAGAGCTTCGGCTTCGACCGCATCGAGGAGGCGCCGGTGCGCCTCGACTACCGCTTCGGCGCGAGCGGGGTGAACTGGCGGGCCATCGCGCAGGCCCTCTGGGACACCTCCGCGATCTTCTACCGCCTGCGGCTCCTGCGCTTCTACGAGCGCCGCCGCCTGCTCGCCCGCCGGGTCGCCGCCCACCGGCCCGAGCGCCTGCCCTCCCTCACGGTCGTGGTCGTGGCCGGGTCGTCGGCAGAGGCCGCCGCGCCCGCCGTGCGCCGCGTGCGCGGCGCGAGCCCTGAGGGCACGCGGATCGTGGTCCTGACCACCCGCGCGCCCGGCTCCCCCGCCGCGGAGATCGCCGGGGCCGACGTGGTGGACGCCGGGCCGGGGCCCCGGCACGACCGGCTCGCCGCGGTGATGCCATCGATCGACAGCGACGTGGTGGCCATCCTCGACGCGGACTCCCGCCCGCGCGACGACTGGGCGCAGGCCGCGCTCGGGCTGCTCGGCGATCCGACCGTGGGCGCCGTGGTCGGGCCGGAGGTCCCCACCCTGGGCGGGGCGCCGGCGCGCGACGCGGCCGGGATCCTGACCGAGTCCCGCATCGGGGTCGGCGGGGCGCGCGTGCGCCACCACGTGGGGCACCTGCGGGAGGTGGGGGACTTCCCCCTGACCAACGTCTTCGCCCGCACCTGGGCGCTGCAGCGCGCCATCGAGCGCGGTCAGGACCTGGGCGACGGCCTGTGCGCGGCCCTCCGGCGCCACCAGGGACTCGCGGTGCTCTGCAGCCCGGACGTGGTGGTGGCCACCGACCCGCCGGGCCTGCGCGAGTACCTCACCCGGCTGCACGAGCTCGGGCGCCTGCGCGGGGCCCAGATCGCCGGCGGGCGCCCGCCGCGCCTGCGCCACCTGCTGCCGGCCGCCCTCCTCCCGCTGGCCGCGCTGGGACCGCTGGCACTCATCCGCGGCGGCCGCATGGCGCGCGCCTGGGGGATCGCCGCCGGTCTCTACGCGGGGGCCGTCGCCGGGTTCGCCGCGGTCATCCTGGTCCTCCACCGGCGCCCCCGGGTCGTGGGCTACGCGGCCGCCGGCGCGGTCGCCTCGCATGCGACGTTCGGCGCCGGCCTGCTCCGCGGCCTCGGCGGCCGCCTCGCCGCGCGGGTCCGACGCCGGCCGTGAGGCTCCTGATGGTGGTGCCCCGCTTCGGCCCCGGGGTGGTGGGCGGCGCCGAGGCGCTGGCGCGCGCGCTCGCGCACCGCGCGACCGGGCCGGACATCTCGGTGGAGGTCGCCACCACCTGCGCGCTCGACCACCAGACCTGGGAGAACGTGCTCCCCGCTGGGACCGAGGAGGACGGCGACGTCCTGGTCAACCGCTTCCCGGTGTCCGCCGGCGACTCGCGCCGCCACGCGCGCCTGTCCGGGCGCCTCATGCGCGGCGGGCGGCTCTCGTACACCGAGGAGCTCGAGCTGCTCGCCACGAGCGTCTGGTCGCGCCGGCTCCACCGCTTCGTCCTCGAGCGCGCCGACGACTACGACCTGGTCGTCTGCACCCCCTACCTCTTCGGCGTCCCGTTCTGGGCCGCCCAGGCGGCGCCCGCCCGGACCGCGCTCATCCCCTGCCTGCACGACGAGCCCCAGGCCCACCTGCGCGTCGTGCGCTCGCTGATCGGGCGGGTGCGCGGCTGCCTCTTCAACTCCCCGGGCGAGCAGCGGCTGGCCGAGCGGATCTACGGGCCCCAGCGCGGCGGGGTGGTGGGCATGGGCTTCGATCCGCCCACGGAGCCCGCCCGCGAGGGCTTCGCCGCCCGCCACGGGCTGGGGCGCTACGTGCTCTACGCCGGGCGCATCGAGGAGGCGAAGCGGGTCGATGTCCTCGCCGCCCACGTGGCCCGCTACCGCCGGGAGCGGCGCTCGGACGTGACGCTCGCCCTGATCGGCCGGGGACCCTGGCGCCCCCGCGCCCAGGACGTGGACGCCGTCCGGCCGATCGGCTTCGTGGACGAGGAGGAGAAGCGGGCCGCCTACGCCGGGGCCGTCGCGCTGGTCAACCCCTCGGAGCTCGAGAGCCTCTCGATCGTCCTGCTCGAGGCCTGGCTCGAGGGCACCCCCGCGATCGTCGCCGGGACCTCGGACGTCCTGGCCGAGCACGTCACCCGCTCGGGCGGGGGGCGCGCCTTCCGCGACTACGAGAGCTTCGCCGCCGCGATGGACACGATGCTCGGCGACCCCGCCGCCGCCCGCGAGATGGGGGCCGCGGGGCGGCGCTACGTCGAGGAGGAGTACTCCTGGTCAGCCGTGGGCGCGCGCTTCCGGCAGACCGTCGGCGCCCTGGTCTCCGCCGGCTGACACATCGCGGAGCGCGTCGGTCCAGAGCGCGCGCACCCGCTCCCACGACAGGCGCGAGCGCACGTAGCGCCGCCCCTGTCCGCCGAGCGCGGCGGCGATCGGCGGGCGTGAGGCCAGCAGCGCCACGCAGCACGCGTACTCGTCGGCGTCGCGGTACCAGAGCCCCCCGCCCGAGCGCCGGCACTGGCCCACCAGGACGGGGGCCTCGGCGTTGGCGACGGTCGGGACGCCCGCGCTCCAGGACTCGAGCATCGCGATCGAGAGGCTCTCGTAGCGCGAGGGGGCGATCAGGCAGGCGGCGCCGTCCAGGGCGTCCCACTTGGTCGCGTCGTCCACGTAGCCGGTCAGGTGCAGCCACGGATGGGGCGGCAGGTCCATGACGGACCGCCCGAGCATGACCAGGTCGAGGCCCCGCGGATCGCGCGCCCGGTAGCGCGCGTGGTGCTCGACCAGCTCGCCGCTGCCCTTGGAGGGATCGATCCGGCCCAGGCAGAGCGCGTAGGGGCGCGTGATCCCCTGCGCCCGGCGGAAGCGGCCCCCGTCCACGTCGGCGGGCGGCGCGTCGACGCCCAGGCCGACCACCCGCGAGCGCTCGGGCGGGAGGCCGAAGCGGCGCCCGATCAGCTCACGCTCCTCCGGCGTGTTGGGCAGCAGCAGCCGGGGCCGCGCGAAGACGCGGTCGTAGATCGCCAGGCGCAGCGGCGGGTCCTCGTGGAGCTCGGGGACCAGGATGGTGGGGGCCCGCGCCGCCTCGAGCGCGGCCAGCGCGTGCGCGTAGAGGTAGGTGAAGACGACCACCACGTCGTAGTCGCCCCGCGGCCCGGCCAGGTGCTCCGCGATGCCCGAGCACCGCGGGCCCTGCTCGCGCATCCAGCGCTCCTCCGCCTCCGGGCCCCGCTCGGCCCCGCCGATCACGCGCAGCGAGAGCGCGTCGAAGCGCGCCTCGTCGCGCGGGGCGTCCACGGGGAAGCGGCGCACGCGCACCCCCTCCACCACGGTCTCGCCCGCCGGGTAGTGGTCGGCCCAGGTGCGGTAGTCGAGCGCGCACGTGGTCAGGACCGTCACGTCGACCTCGTCGCGCAGCAGCTCCGCGATCGTCCGGGCGTGCAGCTCCGCGCCGCCGTTCACCTCGGGGCCGTAGCGCTGCACCACGATGGCGATCCTCATCCGTCCTCCCCCAGCAGGGGGGCCAGCGCGGCCCGCAGGCGGAGCGCCACCGCGCCGGGCGCGAAGTCGGCCGCCCGCGCCCGCGCCCGGCGGCTGAGCGCGGCGGCCGTCGGCGGGTCGTCCAGCACCGCGCGCATCGCCTCGGCGAGGTCGGTCGCGTCCGCCTCCGGCAGCAGCAGCCCGCCCGCGCCGACCGTCTCCGTGACCGCGCTGCCGCGGACGGCGACCACCGGCAGGCCGGCGGCCATCGCCTCGACCAGGGGCGCGCAGAAGCCCTCGTGGGCGGACGCGCAGACGTAGACGCCCGCGCGTGCGACCAGGGCGTCGCGCGCCGGATCGTCCACCCGGCCGAGGAAGCGCACGCCGCCCACGCCGAGGCGGCCCGCGAAGCGCTCCAGCGCGTCGTGATAGCGCTCGAAGCCGTCCCAGGAGCCGACCAGGGCCAGCTCGGCCTCTCCGGCGCCCGTGGCCCGCATCAGGGCGAAGGCGCGCAGCAGCAGCTCGAGGCGCTTGTTGGGCACGACCCGGCCGACGGTGAGCACCAGCGGCCCGCGCCCGGACGGGTCGCCGTCGCGCGCGGGCGGCAGCGGCAGCACCAGCGGCACGACCGCCACGCGACCGAAGCCCGCGGCGCGCATGTCGCCCGCGTTGAACTCCGAGTCGGCCAGGGCGACGTCGGTCCGGGGGGCGAGCTCGGGCAGCCGCCGCCGGGCGGTGCGGCAGAGGTCGGCCACGAGGGGGTTGACCGCCTCGAGCATCTCCGGCGGGGTGACGTTGTGGTAGACGACGCCGAGCCGGCGGGGGGGCCGGCGGAGCACGTCCTCGACCGCCCGGCTCCAGATGGAGTACCGCAGGAGCACCGCGTCGGCGTCGGCTGAGCGGCGCGCCAGCGGCCGCACCCGGCCGGCCATGTCCGGGTGGACGTTCTCGGCGTAGACCTCGCCGCGGTGGCCCCACTCGCGCAGCAGCTCGTCCAGCACGAGCGCCTGGCCCGTCACCGCGTCGTGCGGCGCCGCGGTGGCGATCACCTGCTGGACCGTCGCCGCGCTCACCCGTCCGACGACCGGCCGCCCCCGAGCCCGTCAAGGCGCCGATCGATCCGCGCGATCGCCTCGCCGATCTCGCTCACCTGGGAGCGCAGCTCGGCCACCTCGCCGCGGAGGTCCTCCAGGCGGCCGCCGCCGCGCTGCTCGGCGGCGGTCAGGCTGCGCGAGAGGTCGTCGAGGCGCTCGTCGGTGCGCCGTTCGACGTCCTCCAGCGCGCGCGACAGGTGCTCGATGCGGATGGAGGCCTGGTCGAGCCCGTCCTGCACCACGTGGTGGACGAGCTTCTCGGCGACGCGCTTGACGGCGGTGATCCCCGGCCCGACGCCGGGCTTCGAGGAGTAGCCGCGCTCGGGGCGCAGGGTGATCGGCGCGGCCAGGGGGGCGCCCAGCGGATCGTCGCCGTCCAGGTCGAACGGCGCGTCCAGGAGGTGGTCCGGATAGGCGCCGCCCTCGCGCATCGCCGCCGCGCGGCGGCGGATGTCATCGACAAGCAGGTTGACGTCGATGATCTCGCCCCCGCCGTCGGGCCGGCCCGGATCGTCGATCCCGCCGCCGGCCGTCTGTCCGTCGCCCATGGGGGCGAGGATACCCGCTCGCCGCGGGGCGCCGGAGAACCTCCACGGCCGCGCGGGGCGCCGGCGACCGCTCCGCCGGGGGGCCGGGGGAGAACAGCTAAACTGCCCGGTCGTGACGCGGCCGACCAAGCTCGAACAACGTCCGGCGCGCGCGTGAGCGCGACCGGCCTCCGCGCGGTCACCCGCCAGGCGCCGTTCTTCCGAAACCTGGTCCGCCGCGAGGTCCGCCAGCGCTACAAGGGGTCGACCCTGGGGCTGGTGTGGACCCTCATCACCCCGGCGATCATGGTCGCCGCCTACTCGCTCGTGTTCCGCTACCTGCTCAAGGTGACGATCCCGAACTACGCCCTGTTCCTGTTCGTGGGCCTCACGATGTGGACGTTCTTCATGGGGGGCGCGATGTCCGCCTCGCAGAGCCTCGTGGCCAATGCGAACCTGGTGAAGAAGGTCAGCTTCCCCCGCCCGATCGTCCCGCTCGCCGCGATGACCGGCAGCTGGTTCACCGCCGGGGCCATGCTCGTGGTGGCGCTGCCCCTGTGCCTCATCTTCATGGGCGGCTCCCGCTGGACCCTGATCGCGGTGCCCGCCGCTGGTGCTCTTCCTCGCCGCGCTGACGATCGGCTTCGGCCTGATCGTCGCGGCCGCCAACGTCTACTTCCGCGACGTGGAGCACATCCTCGCGGCCATCGCGCTGCCCTGGATCTTCATCTCGCCGATCTTCTACTCGTTCGACTACGTCGCGAGCCTCGGCGGGCAGCCCCAGTGGGTGATCGACCTCCTGCACTACGGGAACCCGATCGCGCCGCCCCTGATCGCCCTCCACGACGCGCTCTTCTTCGGCGTCTGGCCGGCGCCGGTGGACGTGATCTACTCGGCCGTCAGCGGCGTCATCGTGCTCCTCATCGGCTGGCACGTGTTCCGCCGCCTCGAGGGGGAGATGGCCGTTGAGCTCTGAGCCGGCCGCGGCCGCGTCCCCGGTCGTGCCCGGCCAGGTCCGCCTGCGCGGGGTGTCGCGCCGCTTCAAGCTGGTGCACGAGCGCAACGCCGACGCTCAAGGAGACCGTGCTGCGCCGGCGCCGCACCACGTCGGAGCGACTTCTGGGCGGTCCGGGCATCGACCTCGACGTGGCGCCGGGGGAGGCGCTGGGGATCGTCGGCCGCAACGGGTCGGGCAAGAGCACCCTGCTGAAGCTGCTCGCGGGGATCATCCCGCCGCACCGCGGCACGGTGGAGATCGGCGGCACGCGTCGCCTCGATGCTCGAGCTCGGGGCCGGATTCCACCCCGACTTCACCGGGCGCGAGAACGTCTACATGAACGGCGCGATCTACGGCCTGGGCGAGCGCGAGGTCGACGACCGCCTCGACGAGATCGTCGCGTTCGCGGAGCTCGAGGAGTTCATCGACATGCCGGTGCGCACCTACTCGAGCGGCATGCAGATGCGGCTCGCCTTCGCCGTCTCCTCGCACGTCAACCCCGACGTCCTGCTGCTCGACGAGGTGCTTGCGGTGGGCGACGAGTCGTTCCAGCGCAAGTGCATCGCCCGCCTCGCCGACTACAGGCGCGGCGGCGGAACGCTGGTGCTCGGTCACCCACGACCCGAACTCGGTCGAGCAGATGTGCGACCACGCGATCGTGCTCGCCGACGGCAAGGTGCTCGCCGAGGGCGCCCCCGCCAAGGTGCTCACCACCTACCGCCGCCGGCTGGTCGACGACGACCGGCGCCGCGACGAGCCGCACCCCGAGGGCGAGGGCGCGGCCGACACCGGGGACGTCCGCATCTGGGGCGACCGCCGCGCCGAGATCCGGGCGACGCGCATGGTGGGCCCGGACGGCCCGGCGACCAGCTTCGTGAGCGGCGACCCGCTGATCGTGGAGATGGAGGTGGCGCCGGTGGAGCCGCTCGAGGGCGTCAATCTACGGCCTGATCGTGCACTCGGTCGAGGGGCGTGCTCTGCTTCGGCACCAACACGCGCCTCGACGGGCGGGACACCGGCCTCCTGGAGGCGCCCGCCACGGTGCAGCTTCCACATCCCCGCCCTGCACCTCCACGCCGGCCGCTTCACGGTGCACGCTGGCGGTCTCGCACGCACGACACGGTGTGCCACTGGCTCGACCGCTGGGTGGAGTTCGACGTCTTCCAGAGCGGCACGGGAGTGGGGCCGGTGGACATGACCGGCTCCTGGTCGATCGCCCCCGCGGGGCCGTTGTCGGCGTCGCGCGAACCGGATTCGGTTGTGTCAGACTCGCCGGGCGCGTGACCGGATGACGAACGCACACGACGGCTCTCCCCGCGGCCGGACCCGACCCGCCGAGGCCCTCAGCCGGGTGGTCGACCTCCCCGATTGGGAGGACGACCGGCTCGTCGCGCTGATGGAGGCCATCGCCCCGAACACGCAGCCGGCGCGGCGCCCCCACCGCAAGTCGTGGGAGTTCGCCATCGGCGTCCTCGCGCTCGAGGAGGCGGGGCTGCTCGACGACCCCGACCGCTCGATGGGGCTCAGCGTCGGGGCCGGCCACGAGGCGGTGCTCTACTACCTCACGACCCGCTGCCGCTGGCTGATCGCCACCGACCTCTACGGCGTCGGCGACTTCGCCCACGGCGAGGCCGGGGCGATGATGCTCACCGACCCCGACCTGTTCGCGCCCTACCCGTATCGCCGGCGCCGGCTCACCACGGTCCACATGGACGCGCTCGACCTGCGCTTCGAGGACGGGACCTTCGACTTCCTCGTCTCGTTCGGCTCCATCGAGCACTTCGGCGGCCGCGCGCCGGCCGCGCGCGCCCTGTCCGAGGCGGGCCGGGTCCTGCGCCCCGGGGGCGTGGCCGTCATCACCACCGAGATGGCCATCGACGGCGGGGGAGACCTCTCCCTGCCGGGCCTGGAGCTCTTCTCGCCCGAGACCCTCCTGGAGATGGTCGAGGAGGAGCCGCTGCTCGAATGGCTCGGCGAGGTCGAGCTCACGCCTCCCGGCGACGACGCGCCCCTGATCGACCTCCACGGCGAGGTCGAGCGGGTGGAGGCCGGCGACCAGACCTATCCGCACGTCCGGCTCAGCGTGCGGGGGCCCGACGGCCCGCGCGCATTCAGCTCGGTATCGCTCGCCTTGACACGATCGGAGTCCCCATGAAGAGCGCCCGCCGGATCCTCGGGTGGCCGAGCCGCCGCCTTCTCGACCCGCGGATGGAGTGGGTGATCAACGGCGTGGACCAGCAGGTGGGTCGCCGCCTGGACGAGGTCGAGCGCGTCAACGCGGAGATCAACGAGCGCCTCACCGCCGTCCAGCGCGACGTCATCGACGAGGGGCGGGCGGTCGAGGACGGCGTCACCGCCCTCATCGACGCCGCGCACCAGCTGCTCCAGGACCGGGAGTCCGACTACGTGATCCCGCCGACGGAGAAGCGGAGCATCGAGACGCTCCGCTGGCCGCCGGCCGAGTTCGCCAACTGGACCGCCAGCCCGCACGGCTACGCGGCCGAGGCCGGCCTCTGGATCAACCACCCGGTCCAGCTCGCCCACCGGCCCGGCGGGGTGGACGTGCTGTCGATCAACGAGCGGATCATCGAGGTGCCCTTCGCGTTCGCCTCGCTGGCCGACCTGCCCGCGTCCGCGCGGATCCTCGACGTCGGCGGATCGGAGAGCACGCTCGCGCTGTCGCTCGCCACCATGGGCCACCGGGTCACGGTGGTGGACCCGCGCGGGTACGGCTTCCCGCACCCGAACCTCGAGATCGTCGAGGGAGTGCTCGAGGAGCTGCCTGTCGACGACGAGGGCTTCGACGCGGTGCTCGCGATCTCGGCGATCGAGCACTTCGGCACCGGGGCCTACGCCCAGGCCGTGGCGGACGACCGGGCCGACCTGCGGGCCGCGCGCGACCTCCGCGACCGGCTCCGCCCGGGGGGCACGATGGTCCTCACGGTGCCCTTCGGGACGCCCGGCGTTGACGACTTCCAGCGCGTCTACGACACGGCCGGCGTGCAGGAGCTGCTCGAGGGCATGGAGGTGCGGACCCTCTCGGCCGCGTGGCGCGTGGACCTGGTGACCTGGGTGGCCGGCGATCCGCAGGAGCCGCTCGGCGACGTCGGCGTGGCGCTCGCGGCGGCCCGCCGCCCCGGGGGATGAGCGCGGCCCCGCTCCGGGTCCTCTACGACCTGCGCGGGGCGCAGAGCCCCTTCCATCCGGAGCGCGGGATCGCACGCTGGACCCGCGAGCACGCCCAGGCGCTCGCCGCCCGGGACGACGTGGAGGTGTGGGGCCTGGTGGACCCCGCGATGCCGGACCCCGGCCTCGCCCCCGGCGCGTCCGTCCGCACCGTGCCGATCGCCGACGCGGGCTTCGTCCGCGACCGCGAGCGGCCGACCGTCCACCACATCGGCTCGCCCTTCGAGCTGGAGCTGGCGATGGACTCGATGCTCCCCGGCGTCCTCCAGCGGCCCGACGTCCTGCGCTCGGCGACCCTCTTCGACGTCATCCCGCTCGCGTGGCCGATCGCGCAGCCCGGTCCCGCGCGCCGGTGGCGGGTGCGGGCGCAGCTCCTGCGGAGCACCCGACTCCGGTACTCGCGATCTCCGAGTTCTCCGCCCGCGACGCCGCCCGCCGTCTCCGGGTGCCGCCCGAGCGCATCCACGTCGTCGGCACCGGTGTGAGCCCCACGGCCCGGGCGGCCGCCCGGGGCGGCCGCGGCCGAGCCGTACCTGCTCTACGCGGGCGGGACCGAGCATCCGCGCAAGAACCTGCCGCGGCTGGTGGAGGCGTACGCCCTGCTCCGCCCCGGCGCTGCGCCGGGCCCACCGGCTGGTCGTCGCCGGGCGCATCGCACCCGCGATGGAACGCGAGATCCGCGACGAGGCGGTCCGGCTCGGCGTCTCCGACCGGGTGGAGCTGACCGGGTTCGTCTCCGACGAGCGCCTCGCGGAGCTGATGGCCGGCTGCGCCTGCTTCGTCTACCCGTCCCTCTACGAGGGCTTCGGCCTGCCGATCGTCGAGGCGATGAGCGCCGGCGCTCCGGTCGTCCACTCCGGCACCACCTCGTGCGGCGAGATCCCCGGACCCCCGGGGGCCCGTTTCGACCCGACCGATCCGGGTGCGATCGCCGGGGCCATCGCGCGCGTGCTGAACGACCCCGCCTTCGCCG
This sequence comes from uncultured Thermoleophilia bacterium, assembly GCA_963784365.1. Classification (GTDB taxonomy): domain Bacteria; phylum Actinomycetota; class Thermoleophilia; order Miltoncostaeales; family Miltoncostaeaceae; genus Miltoncostaea. The sequence goes on from CAWAQS010000006.1 coordinate 469,318, forward strand.
ACCGCCTGCGCGCGCGGGGCGCGGCGACGGCGGCGGGGTACGGATGGGAGCAGGTCGCCGATCGCACCGTCGCGGCCTGGCGGACGGGCGTCGCCGACGATCGGCGGCGGGCGCGCGGGCGCACCCCGACGGTGTCCTGGACCCTCACGCTGGTGGCCCGCGAGCACGCCGGGGGCGCTCTCGCCGGCGTCCGCCATGCAGCTGCTCGCCGGGGCGGCGTCCGAGCGGGTGCAGGTGCAGCTCGCCACCCCGGCGCCGCTGCGGCCGCGCGACGGCTGGATGGGCCCCCTCGCGCCCCGGCGGCACCCGATCGCCCCCGCGTGGCGCCCGGGCGCCATCGTCCACCTGGTTGACACCGCCGACGACGCCGCGGCCGCCGAGCGGCTGCTGCGGGGCGCCGACGGGGCGGCGATCGTCTGGGAGCTCGACCGCGTCGTCGGGGGCGACCGCCGCCAGCCCTCGGCCGAGGGCGTGATCGCGCTGCGCCGCCTCGCGGACGCCTCCGTCCGGCTGCTCGTGCGCGACGGCGAGGACGCCGACTGGCTCACGCGGCTCGCCCCGGCCTTCGACGACCGCGTCGGGCTGCTGCCGATGCCGCTTGGGTGGGTGGCGTCGGCGGGGGGGCTGGGGCACGAGGCCACCCTCGAGACGGCGCTCATGCTCGGACCCGGGCGCGCCGAGGTGCGTCGCCAGCGCACCCTGCCGGTGCTCGTCGCCGGCCGGCCGGACCGCCTGGGGCCGGTCCGTGCCCACGAGCTCGACGAGGCGGCGCGCCTGGCCGCGGAGATGGCCCTCGCCGGCAGCCCGGTGAGGATCTGCGTCCTCGGGACCATGAACGGCGGGGACGCGGCGCAGGCGGAGGCCGCGTGCGGCGCCGCCGGAGCTCCGGGGGCCCTGGTGACCGCCCCGTGGCCGAGCCGTCAGGAGATGGTCGCCTGGGCCACCGCGATGGCCGGGGTCATCGGCCTGTCATCCCAGTCGCGCTCGACGCGCAACGCCATGGCCGACCTGGCCGCCTGCGCCGGGGTCCCGCTCGTCGGAGGCGACGCGGCGGAGGTCGCGCGCACCCTCGGAGAGGAGGGGGCGGACGACCGGGGGATCCCGCCCGACCGCCTGCCGGAGGCCGTCGCCGACGCCCTCCTCGGCGAGCTGGGCCGCTGACCGGCGCTCAGCCGGCCGGGTCCACGCGGGCCAGGGTCAGGTAGATCGCCGCGTTGTTGTCGCGGATGGCGCCCGGAGTGACCGCGTCGAAGAGCGCCATGACCCCGTAGAGCAGGGCCCCGAGGGGCACCAGGAGGGCGGGCCCCGCGACCGGGATCCTGTGGAGGCCGGCCCACGCGGCCAGCAGGGGGAAGTTGGCCATCCAGGCCGGGGGCCCGACCAGCGGGAAGACGGTGTCGACCCGGAACCCGGCCTGCTCGATCTGGCGCACGATCCCCTCCCGGGTCCACCGGCGGAAGTCGCTCGGATGGGGGTGGTACGGCCAGGAGCCGTGGGTCGAGAGGATCAGCCAGCCGCCGTCGCGGAGGATGCGGCGGCACTCTCCCAGATAGCGGTCCACGTCCCACACGTGCTCGAGCACCTGGAACGAGACCACGCCCTCCACGCTGGCGGATTCCAGCGGCAGGGGCGCGTCGGGCTCGATGACGATGTCCGGCGAGCCGTCGATGTCGCAGGCCAGGTAGCGGCAGCCGCGCCGCTCGAAGAGCGACCGGTATGGGGCGTCGCCGGAGCCCACGTCGACAACGGTGCCCGTCGCCGTGGCGATCCCCGGGCGGGTGAGGCACGTCTCGAGCGCCTCCCGCAGCCGGTTCAGCGAGTACGCGTGGCGATCCCAGACGGGGGGGTGGAGGCGGTCGTCGCGCACGGCCGGAGACAGTAGAGGACCGGGCCCGCGCGTGCCCAGCGTGCCGCAGGTACCCTACCCGCGTGAGGATCCTGCTCGTTTCATCGTACGGTCTGCCTCACATCGGAGGGATCGAAGGAATCGTCCACGGGTACGCCAACGAGCTGGGGCGCCGAGGCCATGAGGTCGTCAGCGTCTTCGCGCGCCCCGACCCGTCGCGCGGGACCGCCGGCGAGCCGGTGCGGCACTACAGGGACGTCCAGGTCCCCGCGCTCAACCACCTCGAGTGGGCGTTTCATGTGCCCTACCCGGTGTTCTCCCCCCGGCTGCTGTCGATCCTGTCCCGGGAGATCCGCCGGGCGGACGTCATCCACGCGCACGGATTCCTCTACATGGACTCGGTGCTGGCCCTCATCCAGGGCAGGCTGGCCCGGCGACGCTCCTCCCGCCGCGCGGTGCGGATCCTCACCGAGCACGTCGGCTTCGTGCCCTACGAGTCGCGTCCGGTGGCGGCGCTGCAGCGCGGCGCGATCGCCACGGTCGGGCGCCTGGCGACGCGCTTGTCCGACGCGATCGTGGTCTACAACGACCGCGTCGGCGACGAGATGCGCCGGGTGGCCGGGCGGGTCCCGGTGACCTTCATCCCGAATGGCATCGACGCGACGGAGTTCCGGCCGCCGGAGGCCGGCGAGCGCGAGGCGCTGCGCCGGGAGCTCGGCTGGGACGACACGCCGCGGGCGCTGTTCGCCGGCCGTCTGGTCCAGAAGAAGGGCGTGGACGAGGTCGTCGCGGCCGCCGCGGAGGGAGGGGGGCGCTTCCGCGCCGTGCCTGGTCGGGCCGGGGGACAGGGACCGGCTCGCGGGCCGCCCCCACGTCGACGTGCTCGGGCCCCGCCCGCGCACGGAGGTCGCCCGGCTCTACCGCGCGGCGGACTGTCTGCTGCTGCCGTCCTTCGGCGAGGGCTTCCCGGTGGTGGCCCAGGAGGCGCTGTCCTCGGGCCTTCCGGTCATCCTGCGCGCGGCCCACGACTACGACACCTACCAGCGCCACGGCAGCGACGGGCTGATCCTGATCTCCGGCGACGCCGCCGCCTTCGCCCGCGCGGTGGAGCGCGCGACGGCCGACCCGGCCGAGCGGGCGCGCCTCTCGGACGCCGCGCTCGAGCTCGCCCGCACCGTCTTCTCCTGGGACGCCTGCGTCGAGAGCCACCTCGAGCTCTACCGGCGCGCCGGCGAGGGCCTCGATCCGCGGGGGGTGGGCCTGACATGAGCGACGCGGGCGACGCGCTGCCGCTCCTCGGGCCCGAGGACACCTGGGGCCGCCTCGGCGATCTGCGGATCGCGGTGATGCTCCCCTGCCTCAACGAGGCGACCACCATCGAGCGGGTCGTCACGGACTTCCGCCGGGCGCTCCCCGGCGCGACGGTCTACGTCTACGACAACGGCTCGGAGGACGGCACGCCCGACCGCGCCCGCGACGCCGGCGCCGTGGTCCGCCACGAGGACCGCAAGGGCAAGGGCAACGTGGTGCGCCGGATGTTCGCCGACGTGGACGCGGACGTGTACATCCTCGCCGACGGCGACGACACCTACGACGCCCAGGACGCCCCGGCCCTCGTGTCGCTGCTCCTGGACGGCCCGTCGGACATGGTGGTCGCCACCCGCGAGCGCGGCGCCGAGGCGGTCCAGCGTGAGCGCCGCGGCCACAACGCCGGCAACGCCATGCTGAGCCGCCTGGTGGCCTCCATCTTCGGCCGCGCGCTGACCGACATCCTCTCCGGCTACCGCGCGATGTCGCGCCGCTTCGTCAAGACCTTCCCCGGCGAGTCGTCGGGCTTCGAGATCGAGACCGAGCTGTCGGTGCACGCCCTCGACCTGCGCATGCCGGTCGCCGAGATGCCGAGCGGGTACATGGCCCGCAGCGAGGAGGCGGGCGACAGCAAGCTCAACACCTTCCGCGACGGCCTGCGCATCGGGGGCACGATCCTCAACCTCTTCCGCCACTTCCGGCCGCTGGCGTTCTTCAGCATCCTTGCGCTGCTGTTCGCGATCCCCGGGCTGATCCTCGGCGGGATCGTGATCGCCGAGTTCGTGCAGACCGGATCCGTCCTGCGCATCCCGTCGGTGATCGCGGCGACCGGCCTGGAGGTGATCGCCCTCATCTGCCTCACGGGCGGCGTCATCCTCGATTCCGCCAGCCGCAGCAGGCGGGCCACCAAGCGCCTCTTCTACCTCGCCCAGGACCCTCCCCCGACCCCGCACGGCCGTGCCTGATCCGGGACCCGCATGGGGGTGAGCGAGCGCACCACGCTCGTCGGCGTGGTGCTCGCCCTGGTCGGCATCGTGTGGGCGGTCGGCGCGGGACCCGCGGCGGCGCTGGGCCGCCAGGCGGTCTCCCGCATCGTCCTGGCGCCGCTGGTGGGACTGGCCCTCTGCGCCGCCCTGCTGACGTCGGCCGCGGCCGTCATGCCGCTGGGCGTCGCCGCCTACGCGGTGCTCGTCCCCGCGATCGTCCTCTCGCTGATCGCGGCCGTCGTGCTGCTGGTGCGCCGCCGTGAGCGCCCCGCGCCGCTCGATGTCGCGATCCCGCTCGCCATCGCCGTCGCGGGGGCGCTGATCGCCCTCGCGCCCGGTCTCCGGATCGGCTCGGCGGGTCCCTACACGGGCGCGCTCCGCGACGCGTGGTGGTACGTCGCGATGGGGGACTGGCTCCGCGACCACACGGTCTGGGACACGCCGACGGACACCGTCTGGCTGCACGACCTGATGGGCGCCACCGGCTGGGTCGCGCTCCAGGTCAACGCGCGGCTGGGCCTCACCGCCGTCGTGCCGACGGTGGCCGAGCTCCTCGGCGTCAGCACCGACGTCGCCCTCTATCCGGTGATGGTCCTGCAGTTCGGGCTGCTGCCTCTCGCCCTCTGGGCGTCGGCGCGGGCCATCGGCCTCGGGCGGGTCGCCGCCGCCGTCGCCGCGCTGCTCGGCCTGGGCGCGCTGCCGCTGTCGCTGGTCTTCGACACCGCCCTCGGCAACCTGGCGGGGCTGATCTTCACCCCGCTCGTCATCGCCTACGGCATTCGGGCGGCGCGCGCGGACGGGTGGAGCGACATCGCCCTGGCGGCGATCTTCGGCGCGGCCCTCGTCTCCTCCTATCCGGAGTTCGTCCCGGCCGTCATCGTCGTCGCCGTCCTCGCGGGCGCCTGGGTCGCGTGGAGGGCGTTCCGCCGCCGCCACCTGCGTTCGCTGCGGGCACCCGCGCGCCGGCTCGGATTCGTGGCCGTGGGGGTGGCGATCCTCGCGCCCTTCGCGCTGATCCGCCTGGTCGACTACCTCCTCTGGGCGGATGCCGCGACCAGCTCGATCGTCGATCGCGGGCTCTCGCCCAGGACCATCGGGGCGTGGGCGACCGGTCTCATGCACCCGTACCAGCTCGGGGAGATCGCGACGCTGTCCCCCCTGATGCAGGTCCTGCTGGTGCTCGGGCCCCTCTTCATCCTGGCCCTCGCCGTCGGCGGGGCGTTCGCGCGCCGCGACGCGGGGGACGTCGTCCTGGTGCTGGTCCCCATCGCGGTGGCCGTCGTCCTCGGCCTCTACGTCTTCAGAACCGGCGCCACCGACGGGGGGAACTGCCAGTACTGCCTCGCCAAGGCCCTCACCTTCGGCGTCCCCGCCTTGGCCATCGGGGTGGGCGCCGGCGTGCAGGCGCTGGTCGTGCTGGCGCGCACGGGCCGGCGCGTCCCCCGTGCCCTCGCGGCGGGAGGGCTCGCCGTCACCGCGGCTATGGCCGTGGCCATGGGCGTCGGAACCACCCACATGAGCCAGACGATCGTGGACACCAGCGCCTACGTGCCCCCCGAGGCGCGCGCGCTGTCGGCTGACGGCGAGCGCCTCGGCGTGAAGGGCGGCGTCTTCATCGAGGGCATCGAGGCGACCGGCGACCTCGTCTACTTCCTGCCCGCCCTCTACCAGACGGTCACCAAGATCCCGGGGGCGTACCCGGTCTACGACGGGTTCTGGGGGGCCGGATACGACCTGCACCTGCTCGCGAACCCGATCTCCGTGGGCCGCAACCACCCCTACCAGGACTACGAGGACCCCGACTACCGCTACGTGCTGTCAACCTACTCCGGGCTCGACACGGGCCGGGAGGTCCTCGCGCGTCACGGCCGCTACGCGCTCGAGCGCCGGGCCCCGGTGGACGTCACCGTCACCCGCACGGAGAAGATCGTGGGTGGCCCCGACCGGTTGGCGGCGACCGCGGCCCGGCCCGTCATGAACGGCCCGGTGCAGCTGCGGGTCGCGTCCCCCCGCGCCGGCGTGGGCCACGTCACCGTGACCGCCGAGGGCCCGGAATCCGCCCCCCGGGCGTTCCTCGCCACGGCCGACCCCGCCGTGGCCGCGGTGGTGCACTCCCTCGGCGAGGCCGGGCCGACCACCTGCTTCACCGTGGACCTGCGCCGGGGCTTCACGCAGTTCGACGTGCTGCCCGCCGGCGGCGCGGCCACGCCGATGACCTTCACGAGCACCCGGGCCGGCACCGGGGCCTGCCCGGCTCCCGAGCGGCCGGTGGTGGTGCCGCCGGCCGCGGTCGTCGGAGGCGGTGTCTCGGCGCCCGAGCCGCTCTTCTCCGGCACGCCGGCGCAGTGGGTCGGCACGCGGGCCACGGTGGACGTGTTCCCCAACGGGCCGGTCCGCCCGGCCACGCGTCGTGCGTCTCCGCCTGGTCTCCTTCATCCGCCCCCAGACCGCCACGGTCCGCTTCCAGGGCCGCGTCGTCGGGCGGCGGACGGGATCCCTCGACTTCGCCCATCCGGCCACGCTGGAGGTGCGGGTCCCCGCCGGCCGCGGCCCCGCACGCCTCGCCATCACCAACTCGCCGGGCGCCCTTCCCGCGGCGCAGGTCAATCCCGCGGATCCGCGGGTGATCGCGATGGCGATCGGAACGCCCCCCGAGGTGCTGCTCGCCGGACCGGGGTGATCAGCCGGGGCGGCCCTCCGGCTGGGAGGACGCCGCCGGCGCGCCCTCCATCGGCCAGATGAGGCCGAGCGCGCCCGGCGCGCTGGCCAGCGCGAGGGCGACGAACGTCAGCAGCGAGAGCAGCGTCGCCTCGGTGGCGCCGTAGCCGGCGGCGCCGAGCACCACCACGTAGCCCCCCTCCCGCAGCCCGAGCCCCGCCACCGAGAGCGGGATCAGGGTCACCACCAGCACGATGGTCGATGCGACGGCCGCGAGCGCGAGGGGAAGGTCCATGTTGATGGCCTGGGCCGTCGCCCAGACCTCGATGATCACCAGTCCCTGGAACAGGAAGCCGAGGGCGAACACCTCGGCGGTCCGCAGGTCGGGGGCCAGGCAGGCCAGGGTGGCGCGCCGGATCTCCTGGAGGGCGCCGCCGGCGCGCGCCGGCAGGAGGGCGGCCAGCCGGGTCCGGCCGGGGCCGGCCGCGAGGCCGACGAGGGCGAGCGCGACGATGCCCGCGGCGGTGGCCACCGCGAGCGTGACCGTGAGCTCGGACGGGATGGCCGACGGATCGACGGCGACGGCCACCCAGGCCAGGGCGAACAGGCATGCCAGCGCCGACAGGCGCTCGACGACCACCGGTCACCAGGGCCGCGACCAGCGCTGGGCCGGATCGTGCCGATCAGCCAGCCCCGGGCGGCGTCGCCCCCCATGGAGGTCGGCAGGAAGAGGTTCGTGAAGGTCCCGATGGCGTAGGCGTGCGCCGTCCGGCGCGGCGTGGTCGGCACGGTGGCCGCCCGCAGGAGCAGGTGCCAGCGCACCCCGCCGCACACCAGGGCGAGGAACATCACCCCGACCGCGAGCGCGAAGTACTCCCAGCGCCCGTCGCGCAGCGCGCGCCCGAGCTCCGCCCAGTCGATCTGGGCCGCCGACCACGGCGAGCAGCGCGAGCGTGACGGCGACGCGCACCGCCAGCGAGCCCACGGCCCACCGCACGACGCGCCCGAGCGCGCCGAGGATGGGGTGCCGCCCGCCCTCGCCCTGCGTCATCGGCGTCTACCCCGGGTCATCCACCGCCGCGACGGCGGATCGTCGACGGTCGCGCACCGCATGAAGCAACGGGCTCGGCCGCCGCTCGCGACGGGGTCGGAGTCCGTTAGCGCCGCGCCCCGCTGAGCCGCTCCAGGTCCGCGTCGACCATCATCCGGACCAGGGCCTCGAAGCTCGACGGCCGGGTCCCAGCCCAGCCGCTCGCGCGCCTTCGACGGGTCGCCGACCAGCAGGTCGACCTCGGCCGGGCGGATCAGGGCCGGGTCGGTGAGCACGTGCTCGTCCCGGTCGAGGCCGGCGTGGGCGAAGGCCAGCTCGACGAGCCGCTCGACGGTGTTGGTGACGCCGGTGGCCACCACGTAGTCGTCCGGCTCGTCCTGCTGGAGCATCCGCCACATGGCGTCGACGTAGTCGCCGGCGAAGCCCCAGTCGCGGCGCGCGTCCAGGTTGCCCAGCGTGAGGTGCGTCGTGCCAGGCCGAGCTTGATGCGGGCGACGCCGTCGGTGACCTTGCGGGTGACGAACTCCAGCCCGCGGCGCGGCGACTCGTGGTTGAAGAGGATCCCGGAGCAGGCGAACATGTCGTACGACTCGCGGTAGTTGACCGTGATGTAGTGGCCGTAGACCTTGGCCACGCCGTACGGGCTGCGCGGGTAGAACGGGGTCGACTCGCTCTGGGGCGTCTCCAGGACGCGGCCGAACATCTCGCTCGACGAGGCCTGGTAGAAGCGGATCCGCGGGTTGACCTGGCGGATCGCCTCGAGGAGGCGGGTGACGCCGACGGCGGTGAACTCGGCGGTCAGCACCGGCTGGGTCCAGGAGGTCGGCACGAACGACTGGGCCGCCAGGTTGTAGACCTCGTCGGGCTCGGCCTGCTGCAGCGCGGCCGTCAGCGAGGGCTGGTCCAGGAGGTCGGCCTGGGCGAAGTGCAGCCGGTCGCGCAGGTGCTCGATGCGCTCGTAGGACTCGGTCGAGGCGCGTCGCACGACGCCCCAGACCTCGTAGCCCTTGTCGAGGAGGAGCTCGGCCAGATACGAACCGTCCTGCCCGGTGATGCCGGTGATGAGTGCGCGCGGCACGATTACTCCTTGTCCTCCCCGGCCACCCGTTCACGCCACCAATCGAGGGTGTCGGCCAAGGTCGTGTCGATGGGAATCTCCGGGGTCCACCCGGTGTCGGCGCGAAGTCGCGCGGGCGAACCATAGAGGTCGCTCTGCTCTCCGTCGCGCCGCAGCGACGGATCGGAGGCGAAGGTCACCGGGATCCGGGCGAGCGCCGCGAGGCCCTCGAGGAGCCGCCGGACCGGCATCGAGCTGCCCGCCGCAGGCCATGTAGACGACGTCCGGGTCGCCGCGCTCCAGCAGCAGCCAGTAGGCCCGCACCATGTCGCGCACGTCGATGAAGTCGCGCCGCGTGTCGACGTTGCCCACGTGCACCTCGATCGCCTCCTGGCCGTCGCGCTCGGCGCGGGCGATCTGGCGGGCGACGTTGGGCAGCACGAAGCGGGCGTCCTGGCCGGGGCCCACGTGGTTGAAGGCGCGCACCCGGATCGCGTGCAGCCCGTAGGCCTCGCCGGTACTGGCCCGCGGCGAGGTCGGCGGCGGCCTTCGAGGCCCCGTACGGCGACAGCGGGCGCAGCGGCGTGTCCACGGTGACGGGGAGGTCCTCCAGGGGCACCCGGCCGTGGATCTCGCCGCTGGTGACGATGAGGGCGGGGATCGCGGGGTCGTGGGAGCGCAGCGCCTCCAGCAGGCCGAGGGTGCCGCCCAGGTTGACGTCCCAGGTGGCCAGGGGCTCGGCGAACGAGCGCCCCACCGACGAGGCGCCGGCCAGGTGCACCACGCGATCCGGGGCGGCCTCGCGCAGGGCGCGCGGCCACCGACGCGGGGTCGCGCAGGTCGGCCGCGTGCGCGGTCACGTCCGGCGGCACGGCGCTCTCGCGCCCGGCCCGCACGAGTCCGTGGACGTCGTGGCCGAGCTGCGCGCAGTAGGAGGAGAGGTATCCCCCGGCGAATCCGGTCACACCGGTGATGAGCACCCGCACCCCGCCGACCCTAGCGCGCGGCGCTCATTGGCGATTTGTGTGGTCTGGGGCGTCTCTGTTGCCGCATCGGCGCCGCGCCCACTACTGTCATCGGAGGATGTCCGTGCGCCGAACCATGCTCAGCGGCCTGCTCGCCGCCCTCCTCCTGCTGGTCGCGGGGGCCTCGCTGGCGTCGGCGTCCACGACGCTGGACATCTACGGCGACTACGCCGACAACTACGTCATCAACGGCCACTACTCGGCCTCGGACCTCCAGGCGGCGCTGGCCGGGGCCCAGGGCGACACGTCGTACGCGGGGTTCGCCCGGGCCGTCTCGGACGCCTACGACCGCGACATCCTCGGCCTGTCCGTCGGCAGCGAGCCGCGCGGCGTCAAGGACTTCGACACCTCGTCGTCCCTCCTCCCCGAGCCGCGCGGCCCGGGCGCCCGCGACCAACCGCCGTGGCCCTTCCTGGCCCTGTCGGTGCTGGCCGGCCGCCCTCATCGTGACCGGCGCAGGAAGCTCGATCTACCGACGCGCTCGCCGGTGAGGTTCGAGGGGACCGCCGGCTACATCGCCGGCGAGGAGCTCAGGGCATCGGTGAACGTGGCGGTCACGCTGGAGCGCCCGCTCCTCGTGCGCGGGGAGCCCGGCACCGGCAAGACCCTGCTGGCGGAGGCCGTGGCCGAGGCGCTCGGGATGGAGCTGCTGGTCTGGGGGGTCAAGTTCGACCACCCGCGCGCAGGAGGGCCTCTACGTCTACGACACGGTCCAGCGCCTCTACGACAGCCAGTTCGGCGACGGCGACCCGTCCGACATCGCGCGCTACATCCGCCTCGGCCGCCTGGGCGAGGCCTTCGCGGCGCCCGAGCGCGTGGTGCTGGTGATCGACGAGATCGACAAGGCCGACCTGGAGTTCCCGAACGACCTGCTCTGGGAGCTCGACCGCATGAGCTTCCACATCCCGGAGACCGGACGGACCGTCGCCGCGGCCCACCGCCCCGTGGTGATCATCACCTCGAACGCCGAGAAGGAGCTGCCGGACGCGTTCCTGCGCCGCTGCGTCTTCCACTACATCGCCTTCCCGGACCCCGAGGAGATGGAGCGCGATCGTCCGGGTCCACCACCCCGACCTCGACGACGCCCTCCTCGGCGCCGCGCTCGAGGCCTTCTACGTGCTCCGCTCCTTCGACGGGCTCCAGAAGCGGCCCACCACCAGCGAGCTGATCGACTGGGTGCAGGCGCTGGTGATCGCGGGCATCCCCGCCGAGCGGGTCCTGGCCGAGCTGCCCTTCCTCGGCGTCGTGCTGAAGACCCCCCAGGACCTGGAGATCGCCCGGCGCCACCTCGCGGTGCGCGCCCGCAGCGCCGTCCGGGACTAGGCCGGAGCCGCCGTGGCCTTCGAGGGCCTCTTCTACGGGTTGCGGGCCCGCGGGGTGCCGGTCGCGATGGACGAGTGGCTCGGGCTGCAGGAGGCCCTCGCCCGCGGCCTCGCCGACTCCAGCCTGTCGCGCTTCTACCTGCTGGCCCGCGCGCTCCTGGTGAAGTCGGAGCGCCACTACGACGACTACGACCTCGCCTTCGCCGAGTACCTCACCGGGCTGGAGCAGACCGGCGACTCGATCGCCGACCAGGTCTGGGAGTGGCTCGCGGAGCGTCCCGGCGGCCTCGAGATGAGCGCCGCGCAGCGCGCGCGCCTCGACGAGGCGATGGAGCGCATCGACCTCGACGCCCTGCGCGCGCGGCTGGAGGAGCGGCTGCGCAACCAGACCGAGGCCCACCGCGGCGGCTCGCGGCACATCGGCACCGGCGGCACCTCGCCGCTCGGGCACTCCGGGTGGCACCCGGGCGGCATCCGCATCGGCGGGGAGGGGCGCAACCGCACGGCGGCCCAGATCGCGGGCGAGCGGCGCTTCCGCGAGTACCGCGGCGACGAGACCATCGGGGTCCGCGAGATGGGCGTCGCCCTGCGCCGCCTGCGCCGCCTGACCACCCGGCTGGAGGGCCCGGCGACCGAGCTCGACCTGGACGACACCATCGACGCCACGGCCGACGCCGGCGGCAACCTGCGGCTGGTCTTCCGCCGCCCGCGGCGCAACGCCGTGAGGGTGCTGCTGATGCTCGACGTCGGCGGCTCCATGGACGAGCACGCCGCCCTGGTCGAGCCGCCTCTTCTCGGCGGTCCACCAGGGCGGGCGCTTCCGCGACCTGACCGTGCGCTACTTCCACAACTGCGTCTACGACCGCGTCTACGAGACCGCCCGCCTGCTGCCGTCGCGCTCGGAGCCGACCCTCGACCTGCTCGCGCGCATGACGCCCGACCACAAGCTCGTGGTGGTCGGCGACGCCTGCATGGCGCCCAGCGAGCTGACCATGGCCGGCGGGGCCATCGACTGGCACCAGCACAACGAGGAGCCCGGGTGGGTGTGGCTCGAGCGCCTGGCCCGGCGCTTCGAGGCCCGCGCCTGGCTCAACCCGGTGCCCGAGGCGTGGTGGCCGTCGGTCCACGGCGCCCGCACCCTCGCCGCCGTGCGCACCGCCTTCCCGATGCACGAGCTCTCGCTCGACGGCCTGGACCGGGCGGTCGACGGCCTGATGGCCCCGGCGCACGCCGGTCGGTGAGACGATGGGCCGCGCGTGGGCCGGGCGGCAGGCGTAGGATTTCGCGGCCCGTCCACTCGCCGACCTGAGGAACCGCGCGATGCCGCAGTCCAACTACAGCCAGACCATCCGCGCCAACATCCCCGCCCGCGTCGGGATGCTGGGCCAGGTGATGGCCGCCATCGGCGAGGCCGGCGGCCAGGTGGGCGGCGTGGACATCGTGCGCTCCAGCAAGGACGCCGTGACGCGTGACATCACGGTCTACGCCAACGCCGCGCAGGGGGCCGCGATCGTCGCGCGCGCTCGAGCAGATCGGGGTGACGGTCGACTCGGTCACCGACCGCGTCTTCATGTCGCACCTCGGCGGCAAGGTGGGGATGCAGAACCGCGTCCCGGTCGCCAGCCGCGACGACCTCTCGATGGCCTACACCCCGGGCGTGGCCCGCGTGTGCATGGCGATCCACCACGACTTCGAGCAGGCGTGGGAGTACACGATCAAGGGCAACAGCGTGATGGTCGTGAGCGACGGCTCGAGCGTCGTCGGGCCAGGGCGACCTCGGCCCCGAGGCGTCGCTGCCCGCGCTCGAGGCCAAGTGCGCCTTCCTGCGCAAGCTGGCCGGCATCGACGCGTTCCCTCTGCCGGTCGACCTGCGCGACCCCGCCGAGATCGTCGAGGCCGTCGCGCTCTGCTCGTCCGTCTTCGCGGGCATCCACCTCAGCGACATCTCCGCGCCGCGCTGCTTCGAGGTCCAGCGCCTGCTCGACGAGCGCCTCGACATCCCGGTCTTCCACGACGACCAGCAGGGCACCGCGGCCGCCGTGCTGGCCGCCCTCATCAACGGGCTCGCCGTGGCGGGCAAGGCGCTCGCCGACTCCACCGTGGTCGTCGCCGGGCTGGGCCCGGGCGGGCAGGCGGCGGTGCGGCTGCTGGTGGCCGCCGGCGCCGGGTCGGTCGTGGCCTGCGACAGCAAGGGCGCCGTGCACGTCGGCCGCGGCGACCTGGGCGGGGACCTCGAGTGGCTCGCCCACAACACCAACACGTCGGCGCCGCTCGGGCGCGGCCGGCGATGTCATCGAGGGCGCCGACGCCTTCGTCGGCATGTCCACCCCGGGCCTGCTCACCGCCGCGCAGATCGCCACGATGGCGAGCCGACCCGGTCGTGCTCGCCCTGGCCATGCCGGAGCCCGAGATCCTCCCGGAGGAGGCGGCCGGCGTCGCCCGCGTCTACGCCACGGGCCGCCCGGACGTCCCGAACCAGATCAACTCCGGCCTCGCGTCGCCCGGCATCTGGCGGGGGGCGCTCGACGTGCGGGCCACCGAGATCAACCAGGCGATGACGCTCGCGGCCGCCAACGCGATCGCCGAGACGGCCGCCGAGGAGGCGGGCCTCTCGGAGTTCAACGTGGTGCCGTCGATCTTCAACCAGCGCCTCGTCCCCAACGTGGCCGCCGCGGTGAGCGCGGCCGCCGAGGCGACCGGGGTGGCGCGGATCGCCGCGGGGAGCGCGACCGGCGCCTAGCGGAGCAGGGTCCGCCGCAGCCGCGCGGCGGGGAACGGGAACACCGCGACCAGGATCACGACGAGCACGCCCAGGTGGGCCACGGTCAGCATGTCCGGGTCGCCCAGGGTCAGGCTGCGGGTCGCGGCCACCAGGTGCGAGAGCGGCAGGCACCAGCCGATCACCTGGGCCCAGGTGGGCAGCTGGTCGAACGGGAAGAACACGCCGCCGAACAGGAACATCGGCGTGAGGAGGCCGGTGAAGAGGATGTTGTAGTGCTCGATGCTGCCGACCATCGCGGTGTAGGCCATCCCGAGCACGGCGAAGGTCAGCGCGCCGAGGACGAAGACGAAGGGCAGCAGCAGCGCCCAGAGCGAGTGCACCAGGCCGAAGGCCACCATCACGATCAGGAAGACGATCCCGTAGATCGTGGCCCGGGTCGCCGCCCAGAGGTACTCGCCCACGACGACGTCGGCCAGGGACAGGGGGGTCGTGATGACCGCCTCGACCACCCGGCGCACGTAGATGCGCACGAAGGCGTTGTAGGTGGTCTCGATGATCGCCCCGAACATCACCGTGGCCGCGGCCACCCCCGGGGCGATGAAGTCCACGTAGTCGACCCCGTCGACCGTCGTCAGGTAGGTGCCGAGGCCGAGGCCCATGATCGCCAGGTAGGCGATCGCCTCCAGGAAGCGCGGCGTCAGCGACACGAAGATCGTCTTGCGCCCCACGGTGGCGTTGCGCTGCCACATCCGCACGGCGCCCCGCGGGGAGAACTCGTACGGGGCCGTCAGCGCCCCGTCGCTCACAGCGCCTCGAGGGCGGCCTCGAAGTCGCTCGCCATGCCGGTGTGCCCGTGCTTCAGGCTCTGGTCGATGCCGGTGAGGTAGGCGTCGGCGGCCTCGTCCACCCGGCCGAGGGCCGTCAGCGCCTCCGCCAGCCGCCCCCAGGCGTTGCCCTCGTCCTCGGCGAGCTCGAGGTACGCCCGCAGCTCGGCCACGGCGTCCTCCCAGCGCTCCGCGCGGATCAGCTCGTTGGCGTAGGCGAAGCGCGCGCGGGCCACGGTGGGCTCCTCCGCGACAAGCCGCGCGAAGTACTCCAGGCGGTCGTTCACGCGCCCACGCTACACCCGGCGCGCCGCCGGACGCCGGACCCGGCGGGCCCGCGGGCCGGTAGCGTCGATCGTCACATTGCTGCGGCCACGCGGGGCCGTTGCTAGCGTGCAGCCTGGAAGCATCTCTTCGCTCCGGCAACCCCTGACCGCGGGGATCCGTGCAGCTCTCCGACTACCTGCCGATCGTTATCTACTTCGCCGCCGGCCTCGTCGTGGCCGTGGCGATCTTCTCGTTGAGCAAGGTGGTCAAGGCCAAGCCCAACCCGTCGAAGATCCTGCCGTACGAGAGCGGCATCCTCCCGCAGACGCCGGTGCGGCAGCGCTTCTCGATCGACTTCTACCTCACGGCGATGCTCTTCATCGTCTTCGACATCGAGCTCGCCTTTCTCTATCCGATCGCGGTCGTGCTGCGCGACGACGGCGCTGGTCGCCCTGGTCGTCCTCCTGGTCTTCGTCTTCACGGTCGTCGAGGCGCTCGCCTACATCTGGAAGAAGGGGGCGCTCGAATGGCGCTGATCCCACCGCCCGGAAGCCCGATCGAGCGCGCGCCGCGCACCGACCCGTCCATCGACCGCGACCTGCGCGAGGTGGAGGAGCTCGACTTCGAGAAGAGCCTGCTCACCACCACGGTCGACAAGGCCCTCGCCTGGGCGCGCTCCAGCTCGATCTGGCCGGCGACCTTCGGGCTCGCCTGCTGCGCCATCGAGATGATGCACACGGCGACCCCGCGCTACGACATCGCCCGCTTCGGCGCCGAGGTGTTCCGCGCCTCGCCGCGCCAGGCGGACCTGCTGATCGTGTCGGGCCGCGTGGCCCAGAAGATGGCACCGGTGCTGCGCCGCATCTACGACCAGATGCTCGAGCCCAAGTGGGTCATCTCGATGGGCGCCTGCGCGTCCACCGGCGGCGTCTTCAACAACTACGCCCTGGTCCAGGGCGTGGACAAGGTGGTCCCGGTCGACGTCTACGTGCCGGGCTGCCCGCCCCGCCCCGAGGGCCTGATCGAGGGCATCCTCGTGCTGCAGCGCCTGATCGGCGCCAACGGACTGCCGAGCTCCTCCGACCTGCGTCGCGAACGCGCGTCGGCGGGTGCCGGTTGAGCGAGGTCCGCTCAACGATCGATTCCGCGGTCGCGGGGGCCGTGGTCGACGAGATCAGCCACGCGGGTGAGATCACCCTCGAGGTGACCCGCGAGCGCCTGCTCGAGGTGGCGCGCTTCGTCAAGGGGCCGCCCCTGTCGTTCGTGCTCCTGTCGGACGTCAGCTGCGCCGACATCCCCGAGGACCCCGAGCGCTTCCGGGTGGCCTACCACCTGTTCTCGCTCGAGAGCGGCAGCCGCCTGCGCCTGCGGGTCTGGGCCGGCGCCGAGGGCGAGACCCCCGGGAGCCTGCCCGAGGTCGACTCGGTGACCTCCGTCTGGGCCACGGCCAACTGGCACGAGCGCGAGGTCTACGACATGTTCGGCGTGCGCTTCCGCAACCACCCGGACCTCGCGCGCATCCTCATGCCGCTCGACTGGGAGGGCCACCCGCTGCGGCGCGACTACCCCCTCGGCGGCGAAGAGGTCCAGTTCACGGATGCGGTCTAGATGACCGCTGAGCACCGACGTCGAGATGGACTCCTCGGGCATCCCGGTCGCCGACGAGGCGCGCGAGGCCCTCGAGGCCGCGCGGCGCGAGGGCCGCGAGCTCACCGAGACCGAGCGGGCGATCGCCGGCGCCGAGGCGCTGACCCCGCAGGAGGCGCTCGCGAGCATCGAGTCGCTGGACGAGTCCACGCCGGGCTCGCGCCAGCCGATGATCATCAACCTCGGCCCGCAGCACCCCTCGACCCACGGCGTCCTGCGGCTCATCACCGAGCTCGACGGCGAGGTCATCCGCGACCTCCACCCGGTGATCGGCTACCTGCACACCGGCATCGAGAAGCAGTGCGAGAACAAGACCTACTGGCAGGCCATCACGCTCGTCACGCGGATGGACTACCTCGCGTCCTACTTCAACATCCACGCCTACACCACGGCGGTCGAGAAGCTGCTCGACCTGAAGGTGCCGGACCGGGCCCAGTACATCCGCGTCATCATGTGCGAGCTCAACCGCATCACCAGCCACCTGGTCTGGCTCGGCACCAGCGGCCTCGAGCTCGGCGCGATCACGATGTTCTTCTACTCGTACCGCGAGCGCGAGAAGGCCCTCGACCTGGGCGAGATGATCGCCGGCGAGCGCATGAACACGCGCTACTTCCAGGTGGGCGGGTGCGCCGACGACATGCCCCCCGGGTTCGAGCAGCGCCTGCGCGCCTTCATCGACGAGATGCCCGGGCGCATCGACGAGTACGAGGAGATGCTCTCCAAGAACCCGATCTGGATCGACCGCACCAAGGGCGTCGGCGTGCTGCCGGCCGAGCAGCTCCTGGACCTCGGCGTCACCGGGCCGGCCCTGCGCGCCGCCGGCGTCGACCTGGACCTGCGCAAGGCGGCGCCCTACTCGGGCTACGAGCACTTCGACTTCCAGGTGCCGCTGGGCACCACCGGCGACGCCTACGACCGCTACACGGTGCGGCATGCGCGAGATGCGCGAGTCGGTCCGGATCATCGGGCAGGCCCTCGACGGCATGCCCGAGGGCAGCCACATCGCCGACGACCGCAAGGTCGTGCTGCCGCCGCGCGGCGAGCTGCAGACCTCGATGGAGGCGCTGATCCACCACTTCAAGCTGGTCACCGAGGGCTTCCACGTCCCCGAGGGCGAGGCCTACTCGGCGGTGGAGAGCCCGCGCGGCGAGATCGGCTGCTACGTCGTGGCCGACGGCTCGCCCAAGCCGCGGCGCGTCCACATGCGCGACCCGAGCTTCGTGAACCTGCAGGCCCTGCGGCCGATGGCCAAGGGCTCCTACCTGGCCGACCTGATCACGATGATCGGCTCGCTGGACAACGTGATGGGGGGGGTGGACCGCTAGTGAACGTCGAGGAGATCACCGCCCACATCGAGCCGATCCGGCACGAGTACGCGGAGGCGCGCTCGCTGATCCTCCCCGCGCTGAAGTTCGCCCAGACCGAGAAGGGGCACCTGACGCGCGAGGACCTGCAGGCCGTGGCCGAGGCCACCGGCTTCACGGCGGCCTACGTCGAGAGCGTCGCGTCCTTCTACGACCGCATCTACCTGACGCCCACGGGCGAGCGGGTGGTGTCGGTCTGCGTCACGCTCTCGTGCATGCTGCGCGGCTCGGACGAGCTGCTCGAGCACATGTGCGAGCGCGAGGGCCTGTCCCACCACGGCGGCACCTCGGAGGACGGCGCGATCACGATCCAGGAGGCCCAGTGCCTGGGCTACTGCGACCGCGCGCCCTGCGTCCAGGTGGACGCCGAGGAGACCCGGGGGCCGCTCTCGCTGGAGGACGCCGACCGCCTGCTCGACGAGCTGCGCAGCACCCCCCGCCCCGAGCGGCTCTGGAGGTAGGGATGCCGATCGAGAACGTCGTCTACCGCCAGCGCGACGCCGGCAAGCTCCTCACCGAGCTCTCGGACTACCGGCGCGCGGGCGGCTACTCCGCGCTCCTCAAGGTCGCTCACCGAGATGGACCGCGACGAGACGCTCTACGAGTTCGTGCGCTCGGGCCTGCGCGGGCGCGGCGGCGCCGGCTTCCCGATGGGCCGCAAGGCCAGCTTCATCCCCAAGGACTCCGCGCTCGCCCGCCTACGTCGTGTGCAACGCCGACGAGAGCGAGCCCGGCACCTTCAAGGACCGCGAGCTCATGGAGACCAACCCCTTCCAGCTGCTGGAGGGGATCACCATCGCCGGCTACGCGATCGGCGCCGTGCGCGGCTACATCTACATCCGCGGCGAGTACGAGCACCAGGCGCGCGTGCTCGACGCGGCGCTCGCGCCAGGCGCTACGAGGGCGGCGTGCTCGGCGAGGGCGTGCTGGGCACCGGCTTCGACTTCGACATCACGCTCTACCGCGGCGCCGGCGCCTACATCTGCGGCGAGGAGACCGCGCTGCTCGAGAGCCTCGAGGGCAAGCGCGGCCAGCCGCGGCTGAAGCCGCCCTTCCCGGCCGTCGCCGGCCTCTACGGGTCGCCGACGCTGATCAACAACGTCGAGACGCTCTCGTCGCTGCCCCCGATCGTCGAGAAGGGCGCCGACTGGTACGCGGCGATGGGCACCGAGAAGAGCACCGGCACCAAGGTCTTCTCGATCTCGGGCCACGTGATGCGGCCCGGCAACTACGAGATCGTCATGCACGACACCACGCTGCGCGAGCTGGTCTACGACATCGCCGGCGGCTTCCGCGACGGGCGCGAGTTCAAGGCGGCGTGGGTCGGCGGATCGAGCGTCAACGTGGTCGGCCCCGAGGCCCTCGACACCCCGCTCGACTACGAGTCGCTGGCGGCCGCCGGCAGCTCGCTCGGCTCGGCCGGCTGCATCGTGATGGACGACTCCGGCTCCATCGTGCGCTCCACCCTGCGCCTGGCCCACTTCTACCGCCACGAGTCGTGCGGCAAGTGCACGCCCTGCCGCGAGGGGACGCTCTGGCTGGAGCGCATCCTCCAGCGGATCGTGGACGGCGAGGGCCGGATGGAGGACCTCGAGCTGATCGAGTCGCTGGCCGGCCGCATGGTCGGGCGCGTGCTGTGCGCCCTGGCCGACACCGGGGTGCTGCCCGGTGGTGAGCGCCGTGCGCCGCTACCGCGACGACTTCGTGCGGGCGATCGAGGAGGGCGGCGGCCCGCGCCCCGAGCCCATGATGGAGGTGGCCGTCGGTGGCTGATTACGCTCCGGTCGATCTCACCGCCGAGGGGCAGGTGGAGTTCGAGCTCAACGGCCGCCGGGTGACCGCGCCCGCCGGGCACGCTGCTGGTGGACGCCGCCCACGCCCACGGCGTCGAGGTGCCGATCTTCTGCTACGAGCCGCGCCTCGGCCCGCCGGTCGGCGCCTGCCGGATGTGCCTGGTCGAGATCGAGGGCATGCGCGGGCTCCAGACCGCCTGCAGCACCCCGGTCCAGCCGGACATGGTCGTGCGCACCAACTCGGAGCTCGCCGCGGACGGCCAGGACGGCGTGCTCGAGTTCCTGCTCGAGAACCACCCGCTCGACTGCCCGGTCTGCGACAAGGGCGGCGAGTGCCCGCTGCAGGACCGCACCTTCAAGTTCGGCCCGGCGACGACCCGCTTCGTCGAGACCAAGCGCCACTTCCCGAAGCCGCTCGACCTCTCCTCGCTGATCGCGCTCGACCGCGAGCGCTGCATCTCGTGCTGGCGCTGCGTGCGCTTCAGCCAGGACGTGGCCGAGGACAAGCTGCTGATCATGGAGGACCGGGGCGCGGGCTCGGAGATCGCGACCTTCACGGGCGACCAGTACGAGGGCCGCTTCACCGGCAACGTCATCGACCTCTGCCCGGTCGGGGCGCTCACGAGCATCCCCTACCGCTTCACCGCGCGCCCCTGGGACGTCGAGAACACCCCCTCGATCTGCGGCGGCTGCCCGGCCGGCTGCAACGTCGAGCTGACGACCCGCGAGGGCGACATCGCCCGCGTCACCGGCCGCCCGGAGCCCAACTACGCGGTGGAGGAGGGCTGGCTCTGCGATCGCGGCCGCTTCTCGTACCCCGGCAACCGCTCGCCGGAGCGCCTGACCACCCCGATCATCCGCGACGAGGGCCGCACCCGCGAGGCGAGCCTCGACGACGCCGTCGCCGCGGCCGGCCTGGTGCTCAGGCACGGCGGCCGCGTCGGGATCCTGGTGGGCCCCTCCGCGACGGTCGAGGAGGGCTACCTCGCGCAGGAGCTCGCCGCCGCCCTCCCGGACGCCCTCATCCAGCGGCTGGGGATCCCCGGCCAGGGCCTCGAGGCCCTCCGCTCGCAGCCCTCGGCCCAGCTCGGCGACCTCGACGGCGGCCGGCACGGTGCTGATCGTCGGCGGCGACCCGCCCAACCAGCAGTCGGTGATCGAGCTGCGGGTGCGCAAGGCGCACCGCCTGCGGCGCCCGGGTCGTGAGCGTGGGCGCGCGCCCCCACGACCTCGAGCCCCTCGGCGCCGCGAACCGGGTCGTGCCCGGCGGCCTCGCCGCGGCGATCGACGCCCTGGAGCTGCCCGAGACCGAGAACCTGATCGTCCTCTGGGACGAGGCCGACCTCGCGGCCGAGCCCGACGCCGCGGGGGCGCTGGCCCGGCTCGTGGCCGCGCGCGGCGCGCGCCAGATCGAGCTCGGCGCCGACGTCAACGGGGCCGGCCTGCGGGCCCTGGGCCTCGCCGCCGAGCGGCGTGCTCGAGGCGGCCGCGGCGGGGGAGATCGACACCCTCCTGACCATCCACGCCGACCCGCTCGTGGGCCCGGGCGCCTCCGACTGGGGCTGGGCGATCGGCCGCGTCCGCACGCGCATCACGATCGCCGCCTACGCCACCCCGCTCGTCGAGGGCGCGATGGTCGTGCTGCCGGCCGCCACCACCTACGAGACCGAGGGGGTCCTGCGTCTCCATGAACGGCCGCGCCCAGCGCCTGCGCCCGGGGGCGACGCCTCCCGAGGGCGCGGCACCCGGCTGGGAGCTGCTGATCGCGCTCGCCCACCGCCTCGGCGCGCCGCCGCCCTACCGCACCGCCGCCCGGGCCTTCGCCGCGGCCGCGGCCGCGCGCCCGGCCCTCGCCGGCCTGGACTACGACGCCCTCGGGGTGCTGGGCGCGCGAGCTTGCGGCGGTCGCCCCGATCTCGCCCAACGGCGCCAACGGCCCCCGGGAGATCGACGGCGCCGGGATCGCGCTGGTGGCCACCGAGAGGATCTTCGGCAACGCCACGACCTACCGCTCGGACGCCCTGGTCGCGGTGCGCACCGGCGCCGAGGTCGTGCTCAACCCGGCCGAGGCCGCCCGCCACGGCATCGCGGACGGCGGCGCGGCGCGGCTGCGCTCGCCCCACGGCGAGGTCACGCTCACCGCCCGCACCGACGACGCCCACCCGGAGGGGGTCGCCTACGTGGCCGTCGGGGTCCCCGGCGCCGGCGTCGAGCGGCTCCTGCCCCCCGACCGCGGCCCCGTGCGGGTCGAGGTGACGGCCGCCTGATGGACGAGAGCTTCCTCGTCATCCTGATCAAGGCCGTGGTGGTGGTGTTCGTGCTCATCACGGGCTTCGCCTACACGCTGCTGTGGGAGCGCAAGCTGATCGGCCGCTTCCAGGCCCGCTACGGGCCCAACCGGGCGGGCCCGATCGGCTACATGCAGCCGCTGGCCGACGTGGTGAAGCTGATCTTCAAGGAGGACTTCGTCCCGCGTGGGGCCAACCGCTTCCTGTTCCAGATCGCCCCGATGATCTCGGTCTTCGCCGCGGTCGCGGCGGTCGCCGTGATCCCGTTCGGCGACCCGGTCGAGATCCTCGGCTACAACGTCGCCGCTCGTCGGGGCGGACCTCAACATCGGCGTGCTCTACCTGTTCGCCCTCAGCGGCCTCGGCTTCTACGGCCTGATCCTGGGCGGCTGGGCCAGCGGCAACAAGTACAGCCTGCTCGGCGCGGCCCGCACCGCGGCGCAGCTCGTGTCCTACGAGGTCGCGATGGGCCTGTCGGTGATCGGCGTGATCATGATGGCCCAGAGCCTCTCGCTGGTGGACATCGTCCACGCCCAGCAGGACTCGGTCTGGTACATCCTCTTCCAGCCGGTCGGCTTCCTGATCTTCCTGACCGCCGCGGTGGCCGAGACCAACCGCGCCCCGTTCGACCTGCCGGAGGCCGAGTCCGAGCTGGTGTCGGGGTACCACACCGAGTACGGCGGCCTGAAGTTCGCCATGTTCTTCCTCGCCGAGTACGTGAACATGATCATCATCTCGGCGCTCGGGGCCACGCTCTTCCTCGGCGGCTTCGCCGGGCCGTTCCTGCCCGGCTTCCTCTGGCTGATCATCAAGATCGCCGGCCTGCTGTTCCTGTTCATCTGGCTGCGGGCCACCCTGCCCCGGCTGAGGTACGACCGGCTCATGAAGTTCGGCTGGAAGATCCTGCTGCCGGTGGCGACGCTGAACCTGGTGGTCACGGCCATCATCGTCGCGCTGGGCTTCTCGAACTGATGGAGATCCGCTGATGGGAATCGACGAGTCACTCAAGGGCTTCGCGGTCACCTTCCGCCAGATGCTCCGCAAGCCGGAGACGATCGGCTACCCGGAGCACAAGACGCCGGTCTTCCCGCGCTTCCGCGGCCGCCATCGCCTGTGGACCCACGACAACGGCCTCGAGAAGTGCGTCGGCTGCTCGCTGTGCGTCGCCGCCTGCCCGGCCGACTGCATCCGCGTCGTGGCCGAGGAGAACACCCCCGAGAACCGGGTCTCGTCGGGCGAGCGCTACGCCCGCATCTACGAGATCAACATGGCCCGCTGCATCTTCTGCGGCTACTGCGAGATCGCCTGTCCCTTCGACGCGATCACGCTCGAGAACGAGTACGAGATGTCCGAGCGCACGCGCACGGACCTGCTCTACGACAAGCAGATGCTCCTGGCGCCCCACCCCAAGCCGGTGCCGGTGCGCACGGAGATCCCCTAGTGCGGCGGACCAACCATGGGTGAGCGCATCGTCTTCACGCTCGCCGCCGCCGCGGCGATCGCCTTCGCGATCCAGGTCGTGACCTTCAAGGAGCCCTTCCGGGCGACCGTCTCGCTGATCGGGACCCTGCTCTCGATCGCGGTGCTGTTCGTCCTGCTGTCGGCGCCCTTCGTGGCCGCCATCCAGGTGATCGTCTACGCCGGCGCCATCGTGGTGCTCTTCCTGTTCGTCATCGCCTACCTCGGCGAGCGCCCGGTGGTGGAGATCGGCGACCGGCTCGGCCGATATCAGGTGTTCGGGTGGCTCGCGGCCATCGTCATCGGCATTCAGGCTGTCGTGGTGCTGAGCACCACCGACCTGCCGGGCTTCCGCGACGACCCCGCGCCGGTCGACGACATCGGCAGCCCCGAGGCGATCGGCCGGGCCTTCATCGACCACTACATCGTGGTCTTCGAGGCCACCTCGCTCGCGCTGCTGGTGGCCGCCGTCGGCGCCGTGATGCTCGCCAAGCGGGCCGTGCGCGCGGAGGGCGGGCGATGAACCCGGACGGCGTCCCCCTCGCGTTCTACATCGGCCTGTCCGCGATCATCTTCCTGATCGGGCTGGTCGGCGTGCTCACGCGCCGCAACCCGCTCCTGCTGCTCCTCGCCGTCGAGCTGATGCTCAACTCGGGCAACCTCGCCCTGGTCGGGTTCAGCCGCTACTGGAACACCAACGACGGGCAGATCTTCGCGCTCGTCGTGATGGTGGTCGCCGCCACCGAGGTCGTCATCGGCCTCGGGCTGGTGGTCGCCGTCTTCCGTCAACGCCTCGCGCTGGACGTCGATCAGATGTCCTCCATGAAGGGTTAGGCGGCCGCACTGCTCATCTCCGTTCTCGCCTGGATCGTCCTCGGCCTTCCCCTGCTCGGCTGCATCGTGCTCTCGCTGTGGCCGGGGGAGCCCGACCGCCGGATCACGCGGGCCGTCGCCGTCGCGATGCCCGTCCTGGCCTTCGCGGCCACCGTCGTCATCTTCATCACGATGCTCCGGCGCGACTCGGACGAACCGGCTCGAGGTCTCGACCCTCTGGAACTGGGTCCAGTCCGACGGACTGAGCATCGACCTGACGGTCCAGATCGACACGCTCTCGATCCTGATGATGCTCATCATCACCGGGGTCGGCTCGCTGATCGTCATCTACTCGACCGAGTACATGAACGAGGACCGCGACTACAAGCGCTTCTTCGCGGAGATGTCCTTCTTCATCTTCGCGATGCTCCTGCTGGTCGAGGCGGCCAACTACTTCTTCCTGATCGTCGGATGGGGCCTGGTCGGTCTCGCCTCGTACCTGCTCATCGGCTACTACTACGACCGCCCGTCGGCCACCGCCGCCGCCAAGAAGGCGTTCGTGGTCAACGTCATCGGCGACGTCGGCATGGTGCTCGCCGCGTTCCTGCTCGCCAAGGAGCTCGGCACGCTCGACTACCAGGCAGGTCTACGCCGCCGCGCCCGAGAAGCTCGGCAGCGGCACGTTCGTCGTGACGATGATCTGCCTGCTGCTGTTCGTCGGGCGCCGCGGCCAAGAGCGCGCAGGTGCCGCTCCACACCTGGCTGCCGGACGCGATGGAGGGCCCGACCCCGGTCAGCGCCCTCATCCACGCGGCCACCATGGTGACCGCCGGCGTCTACATGATCGTGCGCTCCAACGTGCTCTACCAGCTGGCGCCGTACGCCAGCGACTTCGTCGCGATCACCGGCGCCGTGACCCTGCTGCTGGGCGCGTCGATCGCCATCGTGCAGGTGGACATCAAGCGCGTCCTCGCGTGGAGCACCGTCAGCCAGATCGGCTACATGATCATGGCCGCGGGCATCGGCGAGTACGCCAACTCGATGTTCCACCTGATGACCCACGCCTTCTTCAAGGCGCTGCTCTTCCTGTCGGTCGGCATGGCCATCCACGCCCTCGGCGGCGAGCAGAGCCTCGACAAGATGGGCGGCCTGGGCAAGACCCTCAAGACCACGGCCTTCGCCGTGCTGATCGGCTGTCTGGCCATCTCGGGCATCCCGCCGTTCTCGGGCTTCTTCAGCAAGGACGCCATCCTGGCGACCGCCCTCGACGACGGCGGCTTCGGCATCACGCTCGCCCTCGTCGGGATGCTCGGCGCCGGGATGACGGCCTTCTACATGTTCCGGCTCTTCTTCCGGGCCTTCACCGGCCCCGAGCCCGAGGGCGGCTACCACCCGCACCCCCACGGACCCGGCAGGGTGATGCTCTACCCGGTGATGGTCCTCGCCTTCCTGGCCACCGTCGGCGGCCTGGTGGACGTCCCGGGCGTCGGCGATCCCTTCGGCGACTGGCTCGACTCCTCGATCCCGGCGGCGCCGCCCCTCGAGGCCACGACCGGGATGGAGTGGTTCGCCACCATCACCAGCCTGATCCTGGTCGGCATCGGGTTCAGCCTGGCCTGGTGGATCTTCAAGGCGGACCCCCAGCGGCGCCTGCGCCTGGCGGGGAAGGCCACGACCGCCCGCACCGTGCTCCACGACCAGTACCGCTTCGACGACGTCTACGAGGAGGCGTTCGTCCAGCCCGGCCGCGACCTCGGCGACGTGCTCACCGACCCCGTCGAGCGGGTCGCCGTGCAGGGCTCCCTCGAGGGCGCCGCGCGCGGCGTGGTCGACGTGGGCCGCGGCCTGGCCGTGCTCCAGTCGGGCCTCGTGCGCGGCTACGTGCTGGCGATGGTCGTCGGCGTCGCGGTGATCGGCATCATCTTCAGCCTGGCGGTGCGGTAGTGCCCTGGGTCTCCGCGATCGTGCTGCTGCCGATCCTCGGCGCGCTGGCGCTGCTCATGGTGCCCGCGGCCCCCGAGGGCCGGGCGATGGCGCGCCTGTTCGCCCTGGTCGCCTCCGGCGGCACCCTGGTGCTCGTGGCGATCCTGGTCGGCCTCTTCGACCGCCAGGACGGACAGCTCCAGTACATCGACCACGTCAGCTGGGTCGAGCAGGTCGGCCTCTCGTGGGACGTCGGCGTCGACGGCATCTCGCTGTGGCTGTTCGTCCTCACGGCCGGGCTCTTCTTCCTCGGCATCATCGCCGCGGCCTGGCGCCTGCCCGGCGACCGCCCGCGCGCCTACCTCGCGATGCTGCTCCTGGCCGAGGGCGGCCTGCTCGGCGTCTTCGCGGCCGGCGACCTGGTGCTCTTCT
Organism: uncultured Thermoleophilia bacterium; assembly: GCA_963784365.1. Classification (GTDB taxonomy): domain Bacteria; phylum Actinomycetota; class Thermoleophilia; order Miltoncostaeales; family Miltoncostaeaceae; genus Miltoncostaea. The sequence continues at coordinate 496,102 of CAWAQS010000006.1, forward strand.
ACATCTTCTGGGAGGCCATGCTCATCCCGTTCTACTTCCTGATCGGGATGTGGGGCGGCGAGGGACGGGCGCGGGTCACGACCAAGTTCGTCATCTACACGATGGTCGGCAGCCTCCTGATGCTCGTGTCGATCCTGGCCACGGCCTTCATGGCGCGGGACATCACCGGGCAGTTCACCTTCACGATCCGCGACCTGGCCGGCGTGTCGTTCTCCGACACCCAGAGCACCTGGCTCTTCCTCGGCTTCGCGCTGGCCTTCGCGATCAAGCTGCCCCTGTGGCCCTTCCACGCGTGGCTTCCGGGCGCCTACCGCACGGCGCCGATCCTGGTGACCGGCCTGATGGCCGCGGTGATGAGCAAGGCCGGCGTCTACGGCTTCCTGCGGATCGGCCTGCCGCTCTTCCCCGAGGGCGCCAGCCGCTTCGCCATCCCGATCGGGGTGCTCGCGGTCATCGGCATCGTCTACGGCTCGCTGCTCGCCTGGCGCGCGCCCACCATGCGCCTGCTGGTGGCCTACTCCAGCCTCGCCCACCTGGGCTTCATCGTGCTCGGCATCGTGGTCATCGACGTCCAGGCGTCCCAGGGCGCGGTGCTCCAGATGGTCAACCACGGCATCGTCGTCGCGGCCGCCTTCGCGATCGTGGCGGCGATCAACCGCGCGGCGCCGGACGACCGCATCGACGGCATCGGCGGCCTCGCGGCCGGCGCCCCGCGCCTCACCGGCATCTTCCTGATCGTGGCGATGGCGTCGCTCGCCATCCCCGGGTCCAACTCGTTCGCCGGCGAGTTCCTCATCCTGACCGGCGTCTTCCGCCAGTACTGGTGGCTCACGGCCCTCGCCTGCATCGGGATCGTCTACGCGGCCGTCTACATGCTGCGCCTCTACCAGTCCTCGATGAACGGACCGCAGCGCGGCGGCCGCGGCACCACCGCCGAGCTGCGCGCGCTTCGACCTGGTCTTCCTGCTGCCGATCGTCGCGGTGATGCTGTTCATCGCGCTCTGGCCCAAGGCCATCGTGGGCGCGACGACCTCCAGCATCGAGCGGGCGGTCGCGCCGGCTCAGGTGGCGGCCGACCGGCCCAAGGACCAGATCCGCGCCGTGGTCGCTGATCAACCCGCCCGCCTACGCCGAGCCGCTGCCCGGCGATCCCGACCCCCGCCGCGGGGACGACGACGCCATGAGCGACCTCAACGTCGTCGCCGCGACCCCGGAGATCATCGCCGGCTTCACCGCCACGGTGGCCTTCGGCGTGGGGATCCTCCCGGGGCGCACCACCCGCCGTCACGGCCCCGCGCTCGTCGGGCTGGCCGGCATCGTCGCCGCGATCGTCATGTCGGTCGTGCTCTGGGGCGACCGCCAGGAGGCGTTCGACGGCGGCCTGCGCGCCGACCGCTTCAGCCTGCTCTTCAACATCGTCTTCCTGTCGGCCGCGGCGCTGACGATCCTGCTCGCGTGGCGCGAGCCCGCCTCGGTCGACCGGCGCGGCGAGTTCGTCGGGCTCATCCTGATCTCCGCCACCGGGATGATGCTGGTCGCCGGCGCCGGCGACCTGATCGGGATCTTCCTGGGCATCGAGATCCTGTCGGTGGCCCTCTACGTGCTCTGCGCCCTCGAGGTCTGGCGGGAGAAGTCGCTCGAGAGCGGCCTCAAGTACCTGATCACCGGCGCGGTCGGGGCGTCCGTGCTGCTCTACGGCCTGGCCCTGCTGTTCGGCGCCACCGGCACCCTGCGCCTCTCCGAGATCGGGCTCAAGCTCCAGGGCACGTCCTTCACGGGCGAGCCCCTGGTGGTGGCGGCGATGGTCCTCATCGCCTGCGGCCTCGCGTTCAAGGCCTCGGCCGCGCCCTTCCACATGTGGACGCCCGACGTCTACGAGGGCGCCCCGAGCACGGTGACGGCGTTCATGGCCACCGCCACCAAGGCCGCCGCCTTCGCCGCCTTCCTGCGGATCTTCGCCGGGGTCATGCCCGACCTGCAGACCGACTGGACCGCGGCCATCTCGACCATCGCGGTGCTCAGCATCGTGGTCGGCAACATCGCCGCCCTGGTGCAGAACAACATGAAGCGGATGCTGGCCTACTCCAGCATCGCCCAGGCCGGCTACCTCCTGATCGGCGTCGCCACCGGCACGCATCGCGGGAGCGGAGGCGGTCATCTACTACCTGCTCGCCTACGGGGTCATGACCATGGCGGCCTTCGCCGTCGTGATCATCCGCGAGCGCGAGGTGGAGAACGGCGACGACATCGCGGCCCTCACCGGCTACGGCCGCGCCCGCCCGGTGCTCGGCGTCGTGATGACCCTGGCGATGCTCTCCCTGGCCGGCTTCCCGCCCCTCGCCGGGTTCGTCGGCAAGTTCCTCCTCTTCGGCTCCGCGGTCGACGCGGGCATGACCTGGCTCGCGATCGTCGGCGCCGTCGGCAGCATGATCAGCCTGGGCTACTACCTGCGGGTCGTCACCGTCACCTGGTCGCCCGAGCCCGAGGGCGGCATCCGCAAGGTGCTCGCCGTCCCCGGCCCGGTGGGCCTGGCCACGGTCACCTGCGGCCTCGGCGTGATCGTCCTCGCCATCATGGCCTCCCCGCTGCTGGACGCCTGCCGAGGCGCGGCGGAGGCATTGCTGGCCCCCTGAGCTCTGAGGGCTTGCCGAGCTCTGAGCGTTTCGAACCTCGAGGTCTGTGAGCTCTGAGCGTTCCGGCGAGGTCTGTGAGCTCTGAAGGTCGCAGAGCTCTGAGCGTTTCCGAGCTCTGCGACAAGGATTGGGCGGACAAGGCGTGGGGCCGGCCTCTTGGCGGGCCGGCCCGACGCGCAAATGCGCCCTGGCCGGGCGCATTTGCAGACCGATGGCACCGGCTGTTCGCCGGGGACGGCCATCGGAAAGGTCAGAACCACCGCGACGAGGCCCGGTGATCGCGGTGCATGGCTCCGAGGTCGCCGCCGCAGGCGGCCACCGTCTGCAAATCCGCCCGGCCAGGGTGGGTTTGCCGCGGCCAGGCCGGGCCGAAAGAGCCCGGCCTCGCACGCGTGAGGGACAAAGCGCGGCGACAGACGAAAAGGCCCTCAGAGGAGACGCTCAGAGCTCTGAAACCCCGAACTTCGAAACGCTCAGAGCTCGGAGCGCTCAGAGCTCCGAAACCCCGCACTTCGAAAGCCTCAGAGCTCAGACGCCTCGGCCCGCCCCTCCTTTCTCGTCCTCATGACGAGCTGGGCGGCGGTGACGAGGAGCAGGACGGCGAAGCCCAGCCGGAGGGCGCGCTCCGGCGCCACGTCCGCGATCAGAGCTCCGACGATGGCGGTCGCCACCGAGACCAGGCCGATGATGATCGCGTCCGGCCAGCGCACGGTGCCCTCGCGCGTCTGGCGCCAGGAGCCGAGGAGGGCCACGGGGATGATGGCCAGCAGCGAGGTGGCCTCCGCGTGCAGCTGGCTGAGCCCGAGGACCAGGGTGAGCGTGGGCACGAAGATCACCCCGCCGCCGACGCCGAAGAGGCCGGCGATCGCCCCGGCGGCGACGCCGAGCGAGATCACCAGGAGCGCCTCGACGATCACGGGAGCACCAGGCGCACCGCGACGCCCACCAGGAGGGCGGCGAAGGCATAGCTGAGGGCCGCCGTGGAGATGCGCCTCTTGATGGCCAGGCCGAGGGTCACCCCGACCATCGCCGGGACCCCGACCAGGATCGCCGTGCCCCACTCGACGTTGCCCAGGATGCCGTGGGTGATCGTTCCGGCGGTGGCGGTGAAGATGATGGCCGCGAGGGACGTGGCCGTCGCGACGCGGGCGTCGTAGGCCAGCAGCGCGATCAGCATGGGCACCATCACGATCCCCCCTCCGACGCCGAAGAGGGAGCCGAACACGCCCGCCGCGAGGCCGATCGCGACCAGGCGGACGACCCGCTCTGACCCCGACTGCGGGCTGCTAGGGTCGCCCGTCGTGGCCCTCTCCGATCCCCCGCTCGACGACACCCTCGCGCCCTTCCGCGCGCGCCTCGACGACACCGCGGTGTTCATCGACTTCGACGGCACGCTGGCGCCGATCGTGGCGCGGCCGGAGGACGCGCGGCTGCTCGACGGCGCCCGCGAGGCGGTGACGGCGCTCGTCCCGGTGGTGCGGCTGGTCGCGTTCGTGAGCGGCCGCGGGCTGGCCGACCTGGAGAGCCGGGTGACGATCCCGGGCGTCGCCTACGCCGGCAACCACGGCATGGAGCTCCACCGCGTCGGCCACCCGCCGGAGATGGCCGCGGGGGTCGCCGAGCACGTCGCGACGATCGCCGCCTTCGTCGAGCTCTGGCCACCCGAGCGGCTGGACGACCGGCGACCTTCGGATGGAGGCCAAGGGGGCCACCCTCAGCGTGCACGCGCGCGGCGCACGCGATCCCGATGCGGCGCGCCTGCTGCTGGCGCAGGTCGCGTCCGAGGCGCTGGACCGCGGACTCGTGCCGACCACCGGCCGCGAGGTGCTCGAGATCCGCCCGCCGGTGTCCGTGGACAAGGGGACCGCCGTCCGCACGCTGCTCGTGGGCACCGGCGCCCGCGCCGCCATCTACATCGGCGACGACCGCACCGACGCCGACGCCTGGAGCGCCCTGCGGGCGCTCCGCGCGGCCGGCGAGCTGGACGCCACCCTGGGCATCGCGGTGGCGAGCGGCGAGGTGTCGCCCGGCGTGCGCGAGGCGGCCGACGCCGAGGTGGCCGGCCCGGCGGGCGCGCTCGAGGTGCTCCGGGAGCTCCTTCACCCGTAGTCCGGCGGCGTGACCCCGGCCGCGCGCAGCCGCTCGGCGCGGCCGCGGGCGAGCTCCGTCCAGTCCCGCGTGTTGCCGACGTCCTCGGGGCGCGCGCCCGCGCGGCGGGCGACGAGCACCGCGAAGCGCACGAGGTCGAGGGCCTCCCCGGAGTGGGCGTCCGCCCCGACCGTCAGGCGCGCTCCCCCCGCCAGGGCGCGCCGCGCCATGGCCGAGTCCAGGTCGAGGCGGCGCGGCTGCCCGTTGATCTCCAGGTACGTGCCGGTCGCGGCGGCGGCGGCCACCAGGCGATCGATGTCGATGGGCGCGGAGTCGCGGCGGCCCAGCATGCGCCCGGTCGGATGCCCGATGGTGTCCACGAAGGGGCTGGCGACCGCCGCCTCCACCCGGGCGGTGATGCGCGCGGCGTCCTGGGTGAGGCCGGAGTGCATGCTGGCCGTGACCCAGTCGAAGCCGGCCAGCAGCTCGTCGTCGAAGTCGAGGCGCCCGTCGGCGAGGATGTTGACCTCGGTCGCCCGCAGCACGGTGATGTCGTCATGGCGGGCGCCGGCCTCCGCGATCTCCTCCCACTGGCGGAACACCCGCTCGCGGTCCAGACCGCCGGCCATGGCCAGGCTCTGGGAGTGGTCGCTGATCGCGAGGTAGCGGTAGCCGCGCGCCCGCGCCGCCTCGACCATGGAGGCCACGCTCTCGGTGCCGTCGCTCCAGGTGGTGTGCGCGTGCAGCTCGCCGCGCAGGTCGGCCCGCGTGATCAGCTCCGGCAGCGGACCGGCCAGCGCCGCGTCGATTTCGCCCGCGTCCTCGCGCAGCTCCGGCGGGATCGGGTGCATCCCGAGGGCGGCGTAGACCTGGTCCTCGTCGGCGTGGGTGACGGTGCCCGACGCGTCGGTGATGCCGTGCTCCGAGACCGACAGGCCACGGCTCACCGCCAGCTCGCGCAGGCGGATGTTGTGCGCTGCGGACCCGGTGGCGTGCTGCAGCAGGTTGCCGAAGGACTCCCGCGGCCCCACGGCCAGCTCGAGCCGCGCGCCCGCGTGGGTGGCGACGGCCGCCCGCACCTCGCCGCGCGCCAGCACCGACTCCACGGCCGGCAGTCCGACGAGGGCGTCCAGGAGGTCCTCCGGCCGCTCCGCCGCGCCGACCAGGTCGATGTCGTGCACCGATTCGCGGCCGCGCCGCAGGCTGCCGGCGATCTCGACCCGGGACCCCGGCACCGCGGCCCGCAGGGAGGCGGCGACGTCCTCGGCCACCGGGAGCGCGGTCCCCAGCGGCACGCGCTCGGGCGCGTCGCCCTGCTCGGCCCGGCGCAGCAGCTGCTCGGCGATCCGGGCGCGGGTCGCCGGGCCGAACCCCGCGAGGCCGTCGAGCCGGCCCTCCGTCACGGCCAGCGCGAGCTCGTCGAGGTCGCGCACGCCGAGCTCGCTCCAGAGCGCCATCGCCCGCTTCGGGCCGATGCCGTCGAGGCGCGCGATCGCCGCCACGCCCTCGGGGATCCGTTCCCGCAGTTTGGCGAGGGCGGCGATGTCGCCCGTCTCGCACAGCTCGCGGATCTTCGACTGGAGCGTGTCGCCGATGTCGGGCAGGTCGGTGGCGCGCCCCTCCATCGCCATCCTCGCCACGGACTCCGGCGTCGCCCGGATGCGCGCGGCCGCTCGGCGGTAGGCCAGCACGCGGTGGCGGACGGCGCCCTCCATCTCGAGAAGGTCGCCGATCAGCTGCAGCCGCTCGGCGATACGCGCGTTCGTCGGCAGCTCTCCGGCCATGGCCGGAGTCTAAGGAGGTCTCCCCGCGCGGGAGACCGGGGACCCGCCTAGACCTCGGCGGGCTCGTCCGCCGCGGCGCGCAGGGACTCGACGATCTGCCGTGCCTCGTCGGGGTCGACCGACACGCGTCGCAGGCGCTCGGCCAGGGTCAGCGCGAGGTTGACGTGGCCGCCGTCGTCGCCGAGCTCGGGGTCCTCGACAACGACCCCGCTCTCGAGGAGGCGGGCCGTCAGGAGGAGTGCGCTGCGCTCGTCGCCGGTCACCACCCCAGCATCGGGCACCACCGTGAAGGGCGCGCGAGAGGCGCATGAACGATCCGTAAAGGGAAACGCGGGGGCGGCGGTGAATCTTCATGCACGTAGCGGCCCGGCGTGCCCACGAGGTTGCCCGGATCCCGCGAAGTGATGCCGGTCTCGGGCTGCGGGCGACACGCCCGCTGCTACATTGCCGAGGGTTCGTCGGGAGGTCGCACGTTGCAGGTCTTGGGCTCGCGTCGGGGGGGCCTCATCACCCTGACCGTCGCCGCAATCGCGCTCGTCGTGGTCGCGGCCTTCGCCGTCTGGCAGCTCGTCGAGCGGCCGTCGGTGGATCCCATCACGCCCAAGCCCGGCGCCTCCGTCGCCGACGAGAAGCCCACGATCACCGTCGCCGTCCCGTCGGACGCCCGCCTCGGGGCCCTCAAGGTCACGGTGGACGGCCACGACGCCACGGCGGCCGCGCGCAACGAGGGCGGCAAGCTCGCCATCGTCGCCCCCACGAAGCTCGACGAGGGCACCCACTCGGTCAGCGTGAGCTTCTCCAGCAGCAACGTCTTCGCGCGCACGGTCAGCAAGAGCTGGGAGTTCGACGTCAACACCCACGCGCCCAAGCTGGCGCTGACGGCGCCCGACGCGGGCTCGGTGAAGGCGCGCAAGGCCGTCGCGTTCACCGGCACCGCCGAGCCGGGCAGCACCGTGACCGTCGCCGCGGGCGGCCGCTCGACCGACGCGACCGCGTCCGCCGACGGGGCCTGGAAGATGGTCGCGCGCCTGCCCGAGGGCGCGGTCGCGGCCAAGGTCACGGCGACCGACGCCGCCGGCAACACCACCTCGCGCGTCCGTCGCCTCAGCGTGGACACCACCGCCCCCGTCCTGGTCGTGAGCGCGCCGACGGCGGGGCAGAGGATCACGGAGACCGATCAACCGCTGGTCTACGCGACGGTCCGCTCGGACAACCCCCGCGCCCTGCGCTACTCGGTGACCGTCAACGGCACGAAGGCCGTCGCCGTGAAGGGCACCGACGCCGTCACGCCGGCCTCGCTCGAGGCCAGCTATGGGCAGACCTCCTCCTCCCCCACGACGCTCGAGGTCGACGGGCGCCGCGTCGCCCTCGCGATCGGGACCCTCCCCCAGGGGACGAGCCGCATCGTGATCAGGGCCAAGGACGCGGCCGGCAACAGCAGCACGATCACCCGCGTGGTCCAGGTCAACAGCACGGACGAGTTCGGTACGGCGGACATGGTGGCCGGCGCGCGCGGGGCGGACGTGGTCGCCCTGCAGAAGCGGCTCCGCCAGGCCAAGGTCTATCCCAAGAAGGCCAAGCTGAGCGGCACCTACAACCCCGTCACCAAGAAGTCCGTGGCGCGCTACCAGACCCGCTTCGACCTCCCGGTCACCGGCACGGTGGACCAGCGCACCCGCTCGGCGATGGTCGGCCGGATCGTGGTCAACCTCGGCCAGCGCAAGCTGCGCCTCATCCGCGACGGCCGCGTCTGGAAGACCTACAGCATCGCCGTGGGCCAGCCGGCGCACCCCACGCCGACCGGGGAGTACGAGGTCAACGACAAGCAGAAGGACCCGGCCTGGTACCCGCCCGACTCCCCCTGGGCCGCCGAGCTGAGCACCATCCCGCCGGGCCCGGGCAACCCCCTCGGGACGCGCTGGATCGGCACGAGCGCCCCGGCGATCGGCATCCACGGCACCTACGCGGACTCCTCGATCGGCTACGCCGCGAGCCACGGCTGCATGCGGATGCACATCCCGGACGTCGAGGAGCTCTTCGAGCAGGTCCAGCTCGGCATGAAGGTCTCCATCCGTCCATGACCCCCACGGGCGATCTGCTGGTCGCGGTCACGGACGACGATTGGGATGACCGGGTGCTCGAGAGCGAGCGCCCCGTGCTGGTCGACTTCTGGGCACCCTGGTGCGTGCCGTGCACCCGGATGGAGCCCGCGATCCTCGCGCTCTCGGAGCGCCACGCCGACCGCCTGACGGTGGCGACCCTCAACGTGGACGACCACCCCCGCTCGGCCGGCCGCTACGACGTCCTCTCGCTGCCGACCCTCGTACTCTTCCGGGACGGCCAACCGGTCGAGCGCATCGTCGGCGCCGCCGACACGGCGCGGCTCGAGGCCGCCGTCGCCCCCCACCTCACCGACTAAGGACAGCACCGATGCCCGCCATCTATTTCCGCCTCGGCAACGTTCAGCCCTTCGCCGACATGAAGACCGAGCGCCCCGAGGAGGGCGTCACGGTGGTCCGCGGCGACGGCAAGATCGTCGGTCTGCGGCTGGACACCCCCGAGATGGTGGTGGACCTCCCCGGCATCATCGAGCGCATCGGCCTCGACGCGGACCGCGTGTGGGCGCGGCTGCGCGCCGACGACGACGTGATGCTCGGCGCCCGTGCCGCCACCTGGGGCGGCGGCGGGGCCTGACCGGAGGGCCCTCCTAACAAAGTCCAAACAATTCGGCCGTGAGGATCGGCCCGCCCCGTCGTCTGTCTTTCAGAGACCCACGGGAGGCGGGGAGCCAGATGGGCGATCGAGGTTCGGCCGGAGGCAGCTCCACGCTCGACGAGGGTGACCGCAAGGTGCGCCACCTCCTCGTGGGGGACTTCCTGCTCTACGAGGTGACGGCCAACCGGGAGCTGAGGGTGCTGCGCTTCCCGCGCCGCCTCACCCGTCCCGCAGGGCCCTCCGGTCGAGCTTTCCCGACGGGAGCCTCGGGAGGGCCTCCACCACCGTGACCGCCTGCGGGGCGGAGTGGGGCGCCAGGGTGCGGGCCACGTGCCGGCGCAGCGCCGCGGCGAGGGCCTCCTCGGAGGCGCCCGGCGCGAGGACGACGAACGCGTGGACGCGCACGAGGCCCTCGTCTCCGGTCCGGCCCACCACGGCGGCCTCGGCGATCGCCGGGTGCGTGAGCAGGGCGGCCTCCACCTGGGTGGGGCTCACCCAGCGGGCGTCGACCTTGAAGAGGTCGTCCTCGCGCCCGAGGTGGCGGTAGACGCCGCCCTCCTCGCTCAGCACGTCCCCCATGCGCAGCCAGGGGCCCATCACCAGCTCGCGCGTCGCCTCGACCCGCCGCCAGTAGCCGGTCGTGTTCGACTCGCTGCGGATCCAGAGCCGCCCCGGCTGGCCGGCGGGCACCGGCCGCCCCTCGTCGTCGGCGAGGCGCACCTCGACGCCGCGCCACCGCGCGGCCGAGCGTGCCGGGCAGCGGCTCGCCCGGGCGGGTGGAGATGACGATGTTCGAGCACTCGCGAGCACCCCAGGCCCTCGACCAGCTCGAGGCCCGCGGCCGCGCGCAGCCGGGCCGCGACCGGGGGCGGCAGGCTGTCGCCCGACGAGACGGCGACGCGCACGCCCGCGAGGGCCTCCGGATCCGGGATGGCGCTCGAGGAAGCGCGCGAGCTGCGACCAGAAGGTCGGCACCCCGGTGAGCACCGTCACCCGCTCCCGCGCGACCGTGTTGAGCACCGCCCGGGGCGTCGGCAGCACGCCCGCTCAGCACGGCGGTCGCGCCGCTGCCGAGGACGCGGAAGAAGCCGTTGCCGAAGCCCAGCGAGGTGAACAGGCGCGCCACCGAGTGGCAGCGGTCGCCGGGGCCGAGGGCCAGCACCTCGCGCGCGTAGGTCTCGATGCCGGTGCGCATGTCGCGGTGCGCGTGCATCGCCCCCTTCGGCCGGCCGGTCGACCCCGACGAGTAGACGAGGTAGGCGAGGTCCTCCGGATGGACGGCCACGATGGGAACGGCGACGCCCGCCGCGAGCTCGGCGGCCGGCACCACCACCGCCCCCATCGGGTCCGCCGGCGGGTCGTCCGCGACGACGACCGCCGGCTCGCAGTCGTCGATCACCGCGGCCAGGGTCGCCGGGTCGCCGAGCGGATCCACCGGCACGGGCACCGCCCCCAGGCGCGCGGCTCCGAGGAAGGCGCGGATCCAGCCGATCCCGTCGCGCAGGGCCACCACCACGCGATCGCCGCGGCGCGCCCCGGCCGCCGCGCAGGGCGCCCGCGGCGCGGGCCGCCTCGTCGGACAGCTCGGCGAAGGTCCATTCGCCGCCCGGATCGCGGACGGCGGGCGCGTCGGCCAGACCGCCGCGCGCGTGGCGCTCCACCAGCAGGTTCACCAGGTTGTGCCCGGCGCCCGCGCTGCGGGCCGCGGAGGGGGCCGGGGCGGCGGGCGCGGGCAGGGTCGCGGCCGCCAGGGCGTCGAGGGTCTCCGTCGGCACGCGCGAGGGCAGCACCAGGACGGCGTCGGTCACGCCGGCGCGCGCGTGCGCGTCGAGCGCGGCCCGCAGGTCGTCGGGCGACGCGACGATGCCGGTGCCGCCCAGCCAGCGCATCAGCGCGGCGGGCGTCGTGCCGAGCGTCCCGGGCCTCGGGCGCGAGCCAGGCCAGCGCCTCCCGGCGCGAGGGCACCGGCAGCACGAAGGTGTAGAGCGCGCACGACAGGGCCGGGCGCCCGGCGCCGCGGCGCGCGTCGTCGGCGATCGCCAGCCGCCGCGCCACCTCCCCGGGATCGGCGAACGCCACCACGATGCCGTCGGCCCGCTCCCCGGCCAGCCGCAGCAGGCGCGGGCGGTGGGCCGCGAGCCAGATCGGCGGGCCGCCCGGCGACGCGGGCGGGGGCTGGTTGGGACGGGCCCTCCGGCGATCCCGTGAACATCGCGCGCATGCGTGTCCAGGGCGGCGATCAGCCCCTCGCTGCGCTCCGCGGGCGGCGCGAACGGGATCCCGAAGGCACGGTGCTCGGGCGACGTCGGAGCCGGTGCCGAGCCCGACCACGAGCCGCCCCTGCGACATCACGTCGATGATCGTCAGCATCTTGGCGGCGACCGCGGGCCGCCGGTAGGTCGCCGACAGGACCACGGTCCCGAGGCGGACGCGGCGCGTCAGCGTCGCGAGGGCGGCCAGCGTGGTCAGCGCGTCGAAGGTGGGCTCGTCCTTGACGCCGCCCCGGCGACTGGAGGTGGTCGTTGACCCACACCCCGTCGAACCCCAGCGCCTCGGCGCGCCGCGCCATCCCCCGGATCTCGTCCCACGTGGATCCGTACTGGGGGATCCGGACCCCGATCGCGGGCCCTCCCGCCATCGGCCGGGGCCTCTAGCCCGAGCTGGTCCCGAGGACCAGGACCACCTCGGCGCCCGCCGGCGCGGCGCGACGAGAGCGCGCCCGAGCCCGGCAGCGGCCGCCACGTCGTTCACCAGCAGGTCCTTCGCGACGCGCTCGGCCGCCGGCCGCTGGCCGGCTGCGGAAGTAGACCGTGGACACCGCCGTCGAGGGGGCGTTGCCGGCCACGACGCCCGACGTAGCCGAGCCCCTCGGCCTGGCCGGCCACGTCGGCGGCGTAGCCCCGCCTTGCTGGTGCCGTTCAGGACGGCGAGCGAGATGTTCGCGCGGTCCGGCGGCGCGGCCGGCTCCTCGGGCGCGGTCGTGGTCGCCGGGGCGGTGGTGGTGCGCGGCGCCGTCGAGCCGCCGCCGGTCGTCACCGAACCGGTGTCGCCGGTGTCCTGGCGGCTGGACCGGCTGTAACACCGTGACCGGGCCGTCGTCGCCGCGGAAGACCCATCCGCCGACGAACCCGATGATCAGGCACGACAGCCACGAGCACCACCGGGCGGACCCAGGTGCGGCCGCCGCCACCGGGCTCGGCCGGCGGCGGGGCGTCCGGGCAGGGGCGGAGTCGGGGTCGGGAGTCATTCGGTCCGTGGCACCGCGCGCGATGCTACCGGCAGCGGCGGTCGCACGAGGATGATGCGCGCCGAGTCGAGTGATAGGGTTGCGCCCGGTCGCACAACACCGCACTGCCGGCGAACGGAATCCAGGTCCCTCGCCGAGCGCACACGACCTGGCGGCACGCGAGCCGTACGACGCGCCGGAGCACATGCCCCGGCATGCGCCCGTGCCCAGGAGGTCGGCACGAGATGCCCGACGGAGTGCATCCCACGACTGAGACCACCGCCGCCACTTCGCCCGGCGAGGACCTCGCGCGGGCGCTCGCCGATCCCGCGGCCGCCTGGCCGGACGTCGTGCTGCGCGAGCACCAGCTCGAGGCGCTCGACGAGCTGGCCGGGCCGCCTCCAGCACGGCGCCACGCGCACCTGGGTGGACGCGCCCACGGGCTCGGGCAAGACGATCATGTTCCTCGCCCTGGCCGAGGCGCTCGGCGGCAGCACGCTGGTGCTGGTCCCGCGGCGCAACCTGGCCGAGCAGACCGACGCCGGCCCTGGCGCGCCACTTCACCTCGATGCCGGCGAACCCGGAGGGCCCCGACGCCGCCGGCAAGCCCGGCGTGACGGTCTGCACCTACCAGGCCGCCCTGCGCCACCAGGAGCGGATGGACTGGGAGTCGGTCACGCTCCTCATCTGCGACGAGGCCCACGCGACGCTCGGCGCGCAGACGCGCAAGCTCCTCGACCGGGCCACGCAACGCGGTGGTCGTCGGCTTCACCGCGACCGGCGCCACGACCACGGGCCACGTGGAGCAGGTCTTCGGCCCGGTCGCGGCGACCCTCGACCGGATGTCGGCCATCGAGCGCGGCATCCTCTGCCCGCTGCGCTCGCTGCGCGTCGAGCGGGCGGTCGACCTCTCCGACGTCGCCCGGGTGCGCGGCGACTTCGACCAGGCCAGCCTGGGACGCGCGCTCGACCGCGCCCGCTGGCACCGCGCCTGCGCCGAGGTCTGGGTGGAGCACTTCCAGCCCCTCAAGCTGGCCGGCGTCGCCTACACGGCGACCGTCGCCCAGGCCCACGCGCTGGCCGAGGAGCTCACCGAGCGCGGGGTCCGCGCCGCCGCGGTGTCGGGCCAGACGCCCGCGCAAGCGAGCTCCAGCGGGTGCTCTTCGACTTCGCCTCCGAGCGCATCGACGTCCTCTGCAACGCCGACCTGCTCACCGAGGGCTGGGACGAGACCCGCGCGGCCGTCGTGATGCACCTGGCGCCGACCACCTCCGAGCGCGTCTTCGTGCAGCGCCTGGGCCGCGTGATGCGCCCCGCGCCCGACAAGGAGGCGGTGTCGGTCGAGTTCCTGCCGGTCGGCGATCCGATGGGCGTCCAGACCAGCCACGAGGTCTTCGGGCTCGGCTGGTACAAGCCGCTCGGCCGCGTCGCCGGGCCGCCCGAGGGCGGGCGAGCGCGGCAAGCTGGCCAAGGCGGCCGCGCTCCTCGCCGACCGCGAGGGCGACTCGGCCAAGCTGGTCAACCCGGCCGCGGCGCCGGGGCTGATCGCCGCCGGGCTGGCCGACGGCGGCTGGCGCGAGGCCGATCCCGCCCTGCTGCCGGTGAACCTGATGGAGGAGTGGGTCCAGGCCGCCGGCGCCGACGTGACCGTCGAGGAGCTCCTGGAGCGCATCACGTCCGGCATCGACCCGCTGGCCGCCGTCCCGTGGTGGGCGCTCAGCGGCCTGGTCGCCCGCCGCCTGCACGGACGGGGCCGACCAGCCGCTGTGGCGCGCCTGGGCCACGGCCCTGCTGGTGCAGCCGGACCTGCGCCGCGCGCTCCCCGACGACGTCCCGCGGCGGGTGCTCGACCGCCTGCGGATGACCTCCCGCGAGCGGCTGCGGGCGCTGTGGTGGCACGCCGACCAGTCCGACCGCTGGGAGCGGCTCGCCACGCTCGAGCAGCTCGGGCGCTCGAGCGACCGCCGCCGCCGCTGGTCGGCGCTCGACGAGGCGTCGGTCTGGGCGCCGAGCTGGGCCTGGGACGTGTCGCGGGTGCTCGCCGACGGCACCCGCCCCGGGCGCAACCAGGAGGTCGCCCGCATCGCCGCCTGGGAGGCGCACCACCTGATCTCCAACGGCGGCGAGCTGGCGCTGATCGCGCTCTGGCTGCGCGCGGCCGGCGAGCCCCCGCCGGATCCCGGTGCCGCCCGCCGACCCCTCGGCGCTGCGCCTGGGGCAGGCGGCCCGGCTGCTGGTGGTGCTCGGCCCCGGCGACGTGCCGGCCCGCAGCGAGCACCTGCGCCTCGCCGGGCGCGCGGCCGGCGCGGTGGGCGGATGGGCCCAGCTGCGCGGCTACCTCGACGCGCTCGACCTCTCGAGCCCCGACGCCCGCCGCGCGGTCCGCGCCGCCGTGGGGGCGGTGCAGCCCAAGGCCCTGCTGTCGCGCCGCGCCTGGAACGCGCTGCGCTCGCGGCTGCCGCGCCTGCCCGAGCCCGAGGTCGTCGGCGTCGGCGAGCCGCGCAAGCGCGCCGCCGGCGAGGAGGGCGCCGCGGCGCCCGCCGCGCCCGCGCCGCCGCCGCCGCCGGCGCCTGCGCACCGAGGGCCGGCGCCGAGGGCGGCCGCCGCCGCGACGGCCGAGAGCCAGCCGCAGCGCCGCGAGGCGCGTCGCGTCCCCGACGCGGCCGCCGACGGGCGCGCCGGCCGAGGGCGCGCCCGCGCGCGCGCAAGCGCCGCCGCCGCCGGCGGCGTCCCCGCGGCGCCGGCGGCGGCGGCGAGGGTGGCGGATCCGCCCCGTCCGAGGCCCGTCCCCGCCCCCCGAGGCGTGAGCCGCCCGGTGGACGACCGCTCCGAGGACGTGGCCGACGAGCTCTGGGACCGGGTGCGCACGATGGCCGCGCGCGTCGCCGAGCTCGAGGCGGCCGACGCCCTCGGCGAGCTCGACGAGGAGGGCCGCGGCCGCCTGGCCGTGCTGCGCATGCGCTGCTCGCGCGCGGCCGAGCGGGCGCGCCTGGCCGACGACCTCGCCGACCAGATGGCCGAGGTCCGGGCCCGCCGCAGGACCGGCCGCGTAGACAGCATTCTCTACGGGAGATCCTCGCCGGTCCCTAAGCGCCGCGCCTAACGCGGTCTTCACGATCGCCCGGTACAACCAGTCCCGTGAGTGACGCCCTCCCGCCCCTCGAGCCCCGGCCGCGCGCCGACGGCCTGCCGCCGCTGGGGCCGCGCCCGGAGACGTCCTCGACCTCCCGCCGATCCAGGGGCCGCCCCCCGAGCGCCGCCCGCCGCCGACCCCGCCCCGCCCGACGGCGGGACCCGCGAGCTGCCGCCCATCGACGGCGCCCGCGCGACGACCACCACGCCTCCCGCCGCCGCCCCGGCCGCGCCCCTCCGCGGCGCCGCGCCGGCACCGCCGCCGCTCGTGGCCCTGGCCGTGCTCGGCGGCCGGCGTCGTCGGCGGCCGTCTCGGCGCGCGCCTTCGACAGGACGACAGCCCGCCCGCGCCGGCCGCCGTGGAGACGCCCGCCGGCCGTCACCAACCCCGCCAGCCTCGGCCGCCGGACGGCAGCTCGCCGACGCCGTCGCCCGCGTCGGCGCCGACCGTCGTGGCCAGGTGCAGACCGACGCCGGCAGCCAGGGCAGCGGCGTCATCCTCAGCGCCGTCCGGCCTCGTGGTCACCAACCACCACGTCATCGCGGGGGCGACCACCGTCACCCTGATCACCTCCGACGACCGGCGCGTGCCGGCCACGATCGTGACCGACGACGAGCGCCAGGACCTCGCGATCCTCAAGCCCCAGGGCAGCCGTCGGCCGCGGCGCCGAGCTGGCCGACGAGCCCGACGGCGGGCCTGCGCCAGGGCGACCAGGTCTTCGCCATCGGCAGCCCGTTCGGCCTGCAGAACACCGTCACCGCGGGCATCGTCAGCGCCGTCGGCCGCACCAACGACGAGGGCGTCCCGATGATCCAGATCGACGCCCCGATCAACCCGGGCAACTCCGGCGGCGGCCTCTTCGACCTGCGCGGGCCGCCTGGTCGGCATCCCCACGTCGATCCTCGGACCGATCTCCGGCAACGTCGGCATCGGCTTCGCCGTTCCCGTCTCGCGGGTGCGGGCGATGGTCGACCGTCGCGCACCCCTGACCCCACCCCCAGCCCGAGGAGGACACGACCGCGATGGACCGAGACCTCGAGCGCCCATCGGCCCCGAGCCGACCCTCGTGCCCGTGCTCGGGCGCGACGCCCCGCGAGCGCATGGAGGCCGTCCTCTACGAGCTCCGGCGCGTCGTCGTCGGCCAGGACCGCCTGCTCGACCGCGTCCTGGTCGTCGCTGCTGTCGCGCGGCCACGTGCTGCTCGAGGGCGTCCCCGGCCTCGCCAAGACCCTCACGCTCGAGACCGTGGCCCGCGTCTGCGGCGGCCAGTTCAGCCGCATCCAGTTCACGCCGGACCTCGTGCCGTCCGACGTGGTCGGCGGCCAGGTGCTCGACCGCCAGGGCCAGCTTCGACACGCGCCTCGGCCCGGTCTTCGCCAACTTCGTCCTCGCCGACGAGATCAACCGCGCGCCGGCCAAGGTGCAGTCGGCGCTCCTCGAGGTGATGGCCGAGGGCCACGCCACGATCGCCGGCGAGATCGCACCCGGTGCCGCGCCCGTTCTTCGTGCTCGCCACCCAGAACCCGATCGAGAGCGAGGGCGTCTACCCGCTCCCCGAGGCCCAGGTCGACCGCTTCGCCATGAAGCTCGTCGTCGGCTACCCGACGATGGCCGACGAGGAGGAGATCGTGCGCCGCATGGCCTCCGATCCGCCCCAGCCGCGCGCAGCTGCTCGACCCGGAGCAGATCCGCGAGCTGCAGGAGACCGCCGACACGGTCTTCGTGGACCACCGCGTCCGCGCCTACGCCGTGCGGCTGGTCAACGCGACCCGCAACCCGGCGGCGGAGGGCCTCGAGCACCTGCGAGCCCTACCTCGACCTCGGCGGCTCCCCGCGCGCCTCGCTGGCCCTCATCCGCGGCGGCCGCGCGCTCGCCGTCATCCGCGGGCGCACCTACGTCATGCCCGAGGACGTCCACAGCCTCTTCCACGACGTGCTCCGCCACCGCGTGGTGCTCTCCTACGAGGCCCTCGCGGCCGACGTCCAGCCGGACCAGGTGCTCGACGCGATCATCGACGCCATCCCGCAGCCCGACGTCGAGCTCGGCAGTGGCCGCCCGTCGGCTGACGCCTGAGGCCCTCCTCCAGGCGCGTCGAGCTTCGCGCGTCGGGCGCCGGCTCGACGGCCTGCTCCAGGGCGAGCGCCAGGGCCGGCGTCCCGGGCCGGGCGGCGAGCCGTCGCTCACGCGCGCCTACGAGGACGGCGACGACGTGCGCTGGGTCGACTGGCCGCTCAGCGCCCGCCTCGGCGAGCCGATGGTGCGCGTGCCCGAGATCGAGCCGGTGCTCACCGCCTGGGCGCTCGTCGACTGCTCGCCCTCGATGGCGTTCGGCACCGCAGGCCCAGACCAAGCTCGAGCTGGCCCGGAGGTGCTGGCCGGCGTCGGCGTCGTCATGCGCCGCCGCGGCGACCGCCTCGGCCTGCTCGCCACGCGCGCCGGCGACATCGACCTGGTGCGCCCGCCGCGCGCGGACCGCCGCGGCCTGGTCGCCGCCCTGGCGGCGATCGACCGCACCGTGCCCCGGAGGAGGGCCGGGGAGCGCACCGACCTCGTGCGGGCCGTCTCGCTCGGCTCGGGCGCATCGCGCAGCCACCGCGGCGCCGTCGTCCTGATCTCCGACTTCCCGCTCCAGCCCGGCCTCGAGCGCGCCATCGGCGCCCTCGGCCGCCGCCACGAGCTGATCGCCGTCGAGGTCCGCGACCGCCGCGAGCGCGAGATGCCCGAACGTCGGCCCGGTGCAGCTGCGCGACCTCGAGACCGGCCGCCGCCACCTGGTCGACACCTCCGACCCGCGCTTCCAGCGCGCTTCGCCGCGACGGTGGAGGCGACCGACCGCGCCCGCGCGGCCCTGCTCGCGCGGGCCGGCGCCCGCCACGTCATCGTCGAGACCGGCGCCGACTGGGTGCTGCCCCTCGCGCGCTCCCTCGGCCGCCCCGCGGTCCGCCGCCGGATCGCGCACTCGTGAGCTTCCAGCAGCCCCTCTTCCTGCTCGCGCTGCTGGCGGTGCCGCTGGTCGCGGCCGCCGTCGTGTGGTGGCGCCGCCGCCGGCCGGTGGAGGGCGTCCCCTTCCCCGACATCGACGTGGTCGCGCGCGGCGGATCCGGGCCCGCGCCTGCGGCGCCACCTGCCGCTGGTGCTCGCCCTGCTCGCCCTGACCGGCGTTCACGTCGCCCTCGCCCGTCCGGAGGTCTACCGCGACCAGCCGCGCGAGCGCGCGACGATCATGCTCGTCGTCGACGTCTCCGGCTCGATGGCCGCGACCGACGTCTACCCCTACCGCCTGCGCGCGGCCCAGGACGCCGCGCTGACCTTCGCCGACGAGGTGCCGCGCCAGTACCAGGTGGGCCTCGTGAGCTTCTCCGGCCAGGCCAACGTGCTGGTGGCGCCGACCACCGACCGCACCGCCCTCAAGCGCGGCATCGAGGGGCTGCGTCCCCGACGGCGCGACGGCCGTGGGCGACGCGATCGAGACCTCCCTGGACGCCATCCGCGCAGACCCAGCCGACCACGTCCGGGGACGGCGACCCTCGAGGCCGCGCGGATCGTGGTGCTGTCCGACGGCACCACGACCGTCGGCATCGCGACCCCGACAGCGCGGCCGAGGACGCCAAGGCCGGCCGGCGTGCCGATCTACACCGTCGCGCTGGGCACGCCAGGACGGGCGTCCTCTCCAACGGCCAGCCCGTGCCCGCCCGACCCCGAGGGCATGAAGCGCATCGCCGAGATCACCGGCGGCAAGGCCTACGAGAGCACGGACGCCGACTCGGTGCGCGACGGTCTACGCGCAAGCTCGGCTCGTTCGTCGGCACCGAGCGGGTGCTCACCGAGGTGACCGCGTGGCCGGCGGGCATCGGCGCCCTGCTCCTGGTGATGGCCGGCGTGGCCGCCTGGCGGATGGGGCCGAGGCTCTCATGACCTTCCAGGCATCCGGGTGGCTCTGGGCCCTCCTCCTCCTGCCGGTCGCTCGCCGTGGGGCTCGTCGCGTGGGCGCGCGTCCGGCGCGCCGCGCCGGCGCGGCGTGGGCCGACCCCGCCGTGCTCGACGTCGCGCCCCTCGCGGCGCACCCGCCGCTGGCGCGCGGCCGCCGCCGCCGTGGCGCTGCTCGCGATCGCCGCCGGGTCTGATCGCCCTCGCGCGCCCGTCGGTCGAGACGACCGGCGAGGAGAACCGCAGCAGCGTGATGATCACGATCGACGTGTCCGACTCCATGAAGAAGACCGACCTCCAGCCCAGCCGGATCGCGGCGGCCGTGGACGCGGCCGAGCGCTTCGCCGACGAGGCCCCCACGGACACCTCGATCGGCCTCACGACCTTCGCCGACCGCACCGCGGTGGTGCTCGCGCCGACCACGGACCGCGACGCCCTCCACCGGGCACTCGAGGGCCTCGGCGACCTGCGCGTGGGGACGGCCCTCGGCGAGGGCGTCAACACCTCGCTCTCCGCGCTCGAGGCCGCCGGCGCGGTGGCCGACCCGCCGCCGGCCAACCCGTCCGACTCCCCGGGCCGCATCCTGCTGCTCACCGACGGGGCCAACTCGATCCCCAACGCCACCTCGCCCGAGGCCGCCGCCCAGCGCGCCGCCGCCGCCGGCGTCCCGATCTACACGATCCTGCTCGGCAACGACCCCGGCCGGCCGGACCAGCCGCTGCCGAGCGAGACGCTCTCGGCGATGTCCACGAGCACGGGCGGGATCTTCGCGCAGACGACGACCGACGGCCGACCTCTCCGCCGTGTTCGCCGACATCGGATCCGTCGTCGCCCCGGTCGATCAGCTGCGCGAGCTGACGGTCTGGTTCGCGGGGCTCGCCATCGCCCTCCTCGGGGTCGCGGCGCTCCTGGCCGGGCTCTCCCGGCCGCGCCCGCCGCGGCGCCGGGCGGCCCCGTCGCTGGCCCCTCCGCCTGAGCTCCGCCGCCGGCTCTAGCCGGAGCGCCCGGCGGGCGGCTCGGGGGAGAGCAGCTCGGCGGGGTGGGCGACCCGGACCGGCGAGCCCATCTCGCGCAGCCCGGCGGCGATCTGGATCGCGCAGCCGGGGTTGGCGACCGCCACCACGTCCGCGCCGGTCTCGGCGATCGCGGTCGCCTTCTCGCGCCGCAGGCGTGAGGCCAGCTCGGGCTGGAGCACGCTGTAGAGGCCGGCGGCGCCGCAGCAGCGGCCCGCCGTCGCCGAGGTCGACGCAGTCCGCCCCCGCCGCGGACAGCATCGCGCGCGGCCCGATGCCCTGGGCGTGGATGTGGTGGCAGGCGTCGTGCACCGCCACCCGCCCCAGGCCGGCGTCGCGCGGGGGAGGGGCGAGCTCGATCAGGTCGCGGGTCCGCGCCGCGACCCGCGCCGCGCGCTCGGCCCAGGCGGGGTCGTCGGCGAGCAGCTCGCCGTAGCTCTTGACGTGCGCGCTGCAGCCCGAGGCGTTGACCACCACCAGGTCGGCGCCCTCGAGCTCCGCGATCCGCGCGCGCGCCATCGCGCGCGCGGCCTCCGGCTGGCCGTAGTGCATGGCCAGCGCGCCGCAGCACGCCCCCGCCGGCGTGCGGACCGCCCGGTGGCCGGTGTCGGCCACGACGCGCATGGTGGCGCGCTGGGTGGGGCGGAAGGCCACGTCCATCACGCAGCCCGAGAGCACCTTGGCCACCGGCCCCGTCCCGAGCTCGTCCGGGATCGGGGTCCGCATCTCCGCCAGGGTGGCCGGCGGCGTCGCCGCCCGCTGGGCCGCGGGCGCGAGCCGGTCGAGCCGCAGCGTCGCGCGCCACGGCCAGGGCCCATCCGGCCGCCAGCACCAGCCGCCGGCGCGGCAGCACGCCGGTCAGCCCGAGGCGGCGCACGCCCCGGGCGCGGGCGGTCCGCGTCGGCTCCGTCTGGGCGCGGGCCGCCTCGATCATCCGGCCGAAGGGCACGCCGCTGGGGCAGGCCGCCTCGCAGGCACGGCACGCGAGGCACTCGTCCATCATGCGCGTGAAGGAGGCGTCGACCTCGGCCTCGCCCTCCTCGACCGCGCGCATCGCGGCGATCCGGCCCCGCGGCGAGGCCGTCTCGAGGCCGGTGAGGCGGAAGGTGGGGCAGTGGGGCAGGCAGAGCCCGCACGACACGCACTTGACGACGTCCTCCTCGAGGGGCGCCGGGCGCGACGGGTCCCAGCCCGCGTTCACGCCCACAGCAGCAGCCTCCGGTTGAGGATCCCCGCCGGGTCGAAGGCGTCGCGCAGGCGGCGCATCAGGTGGAGGCCCGGCGGCGGCGGCCCCCAGGGGTCCTCGCGCAGCGCGTCGGGCGCGTCGCTCACCACGGCGTGACCGCCCAGGGCGGCCGCCGCCTGGCGGACGCGCGGCGACGTCGGCGGCGCTCGCGACGGCGACCGCGCAGGTCCCCACGCCCATCCGCGCCTCGTAGTCGAGCCCGAGCGCCTCGAGGGCCCCGGCCAGGTCGCCCAGGCGCGGCGGCGACACGGCCGCCTCCACCATCCCGGCGCCCGCCGGCTCCGGGGGCGGGGCGTCCAGCGGGGCGAAGCCCTCGGGCGGGACGACGTCCTCCGGGGGCCCGGTCAGCTCCACCGCGACCCGCCCGGCCGACAGCAGCACGGCCGTCGGGCGCGCCGGCCCCGCCAGCAGGCGCTCCGCCGCCGCGCGGCGCTCGGCGAGGGGGCCCTCGGCCGCGAACCAGGCGCGCGCCGGCGGGATCGGCCAGAGCTTGATGGTGGCCTGGACGATGACGCCGAGCGTGCCGAGCGAGCCCACGGCGAGGCGGGGGATGTCGTAGCCGGAGACCCCCTTCACGGTCCGGCCCCCGGCCTTCACCAGGCGGCCGTCGCCGGTCGCGACCACCACCTCCAGCAGCGAGTCGCGCACCGGCCCCGCGCGCAGGCGCTCGCGCCCGCTCGCCGCGGCGGCCAGCACGCCGCCCAGGGTCGACCCCGGGCGGATGTCGGCCTGGGGCCAGCACTGCCCGGCGGTCGCGGCGATCCGCGCCACCTCGGTGGCCGGCGATCCCCGCCTCGACGGTCAGGGTGAGGTCGGCCGGCTCGTGGGCGATCACCCGCCGCAGGCCGGTGGTCCGCAGCTCCCGGTCGGCCCGCGGCCCGGGGCGGCCGCGGCGCGAGCGCGTGCCGCCCCCGACCACGTCCACCGGCATGCCCGTCCGCGCTCGCGCGGCCGAGCTCCTCGGCCACCTCGGCCGGAGAGGCCGGGGTGAGGGTCGTCACAGCCACGTGCCCGGCGGCAGCGAGTCCGCGTCCAGGACCAGCTCCCCGCACCGGCTCCCGAGGGGCAGCACCTTGGCCGGGTTCATGCGCCCCTCCGGATCGAAGGCCTCGCGCGCGCAGGCCTGCGCCTCGAGGTCCACGGCGCTGAAGGTGAGCGGCATGAAGTCGCGCTTCTCCAGCCCGATCCCGTGCTCGCCCGACAGCACGCCGCCCACCGCGACGCAGGCCTCGATGATCTCCGCGCCGGCGGCGTGGACGCGCTCCACCTGCGCGGCGTCGCGGCGGTCGAAGGCGATCAGGGGGTGCAGGTTGCCGTCGCCCGCGTGGAACACGTTCATGATCACCAGCTCGTGCGCGGCGCCGATCTCGCCGATGCGCTCGAGCACCTCCACCAGCCGGGTCCGCGGCACCACGCAGTCGTGGAGGTAGTAGTTCGGCGCGACGCGCGCGACGGCCCCGAAGGCGCTCTTGCGGGCCTTCCAGAAGAGCGCCCGCTCGGCCTCGTCGCGCGCCACGCGCACGCGGCCGGCGCCGTGCTCGGCGCCCACGCGCTCGACCACGGCGGTGTGCGAGGCCACCTCGGCCGGGGTGCCGTCGACCTCGACCAGCAGCATCGCCGCGGCGTCCACCGGCAGGTCCGCGTGGACGAACGCCTCGACCGCGACGGTCATGAGGCGGTCCATCATCTCCATGGCGGCCGGGATCACCCCGGCGGCGATGATGCCGCCCACCGCCTCGCCGGCCGCGCTGCACGGTGGGGAAGTCGAGGAGCATGGTGCGCACCTCGGGCGGGTTGCGCATCAGCCGCACGGTGACCTCGGTGACGACGCCCAGCGTGCCCTCGCCGCCCACGACGAAGCCGCGCAGGTCGTAGCCGGGCGGGTCGGGGGCGGTGCCGCCCAGCCGCAGCACCTCGCCGTCGGCCAGCACGATCTCCATGCCCAGGATGTGCTGCGCGGTGACGCCCGGAGGCGAGGCAGTGCGGGCCGCCCGCGTTGGTGGCGACGTTGCCGCCGATCGAGCAGGCCTGCTGGCTGGACGGATCGGGCGCGTAGTGCAGGCCCAGGTGGCGCACGGCGGTCGACAGGTCCAGGTTCAGCACCCCGGGCTCCACGCGCGCGCAGGGCACCGTCGGGTCGATCTCGAGGATGCGCGTCATCCGCGCGACCGACAGCACGATGGCCCCGTCCAGCGGCACCGCGCCGCCGCACAGGCCCGTGCCCGAGCCGCGCGGGACGACCGGGACGCCCAGCTCGTGCGCGAGCTCGCACGCAGGCCACCACCTCGGCGGTCGTCTCGGGGAGCACCACCAGCCCGCAGTCGCCCTGGGCGATGGAGCCGTCGCGCGCGTAGAGGCGACGCTCGAGCGGGTGGTCGATCACACGGCCGGGATCGAGCAGGGCGACGAAGCGTTCGCGCGATCGTGGGTGCCTGTGTCGTCGACACCCTGGCGAGGCTATCGCAGGATCCGGGCCGCGGCGTCCTCGCCCGCCGCGATGGCCTCGATCACCGCCGACGCCCGGCGCCAGGTGCATGCCGCCGAGCTCCGCGATCCAGCGGCCGGGCGCCAGGCGCTCGGGCACCTGGTCGACGTCCGGCAGCGGATAGGCGCCGCGGCAGCCGCAGCACCTCGAGGCGCCGCGGCGGCGGCGGGGTCGTCGAGCAGGCCGAGCGGGTCGACCAGCGCGGCGGCGCACGCGCGGGCGAGGGCCGCGTCGTCGAGGCCCCACACCGGGTCGTCGGCGTCGGCCTGGCAGTAGCACTCCATCCCGACCACGGTCCGGCCGGGCGGCGCCAGCTCCGGGCTCCAGTTGACCGGCTCGAACATGCGGGCGAACGGCACGCGCGGGTCGTCGACCTGGATCCAGGGCTCGGGCGAGAGCCGGTCGCGGGCGACCTCGACGTAGACGATGCAGACCGCGCGCATGCGCACGGGGCGGGTGATCGACGCGGGCGGCGCCGGATCGAGCAGGCGGGCGGCCGCGCCGGCGGGCATCGCCACCACGGCCTCGCCGACCGCGATCCGCTCCCGCCTGCCGGCGGACTCGAGCGTCACCGACTCCAGGCCGCCCGTCGCCGACCGCGATCGCCTCGCACCGCGGTCTCCAGGCGCACGCCGCGCGCCGGCCTCGCGGGCCGCCGCCGCCATCGCGTCCATCAGCTGGCCGATGCCGCGGGCCGGGAAGTGGAAGCCGTCGGGCGCGGCCTGGTCCTCCAGCAGGCGCCGCGCCCGCTCGGCCGGGATGCGCTCGAGGGGACCCCGTCGACCTTCTCCAGGTAGGGCCGCATCACCGCGTCCACGAAGGCGGGCCCCGACCCGGTGCGGCCAGCTCGCCGCGCGCCGAGCCGTCGCGCTCGGCGGGGGCCGCCGGCGCGGACGGGCGCTGGTCGAGGTAGCGCCCGCGGATCATCGGTCCCGTCGCGCACGCAGGCCACCGGCCGGTCCACCCAGCGCAGGGTCGTCGCCGAGCAGCTCCTCGAGCCAGGCGCGGCGCGCCTCGTCGCGCACGAACGGGATGTGGCCGCCGATGTCGTAGGCGAAGCCGTCGCGGCGGCGCGTGACGCACAGGCCCCCCGGCTCGGCGCCCGCGTCGACCAGGACCACCCGCGCGCCGGCTCGGGCCAGGGCGAGCGCGGCCCCGAGCCCGGCGGGGCCCGCTCCCAGGACGATGGCCTCCGGATCGCGCATCGGCACAACCTCCGTCCTGCGCCCGGCGCCGTCAACACGACCCTCGCGGGACGACCGTCATCGCCGCCGGCGCCATGGCCTGGGCTATGCTCGCGGGCGGTGTGGGAATGGGCGACATGACGCTGAGGATGCTGGCACTCGCGATGGTGGTGGTGCTCGCGCTCCCTGCCGTGGTCGCGCTCCTGCGGCGCGGCCCGGCCCCCGACGACCCGGAGGGCCCCTCCACGACCACCCGGCTGGACGCCCTCTGGCTGGTCGTGCCCGTCGTCCTCCTGGTCGTGCTCGTGGTCCTGTCCGTGGCCGCATGACCACGCGCGCCGTACCGGCCCGGCTGGCCGCCCGCCCCCTCGCGCGTGGTGGGCGACTACGTCCGGCTCACCAAGCCGCGCATCATCTCGCTGCTGCTGTTCACCACGGCGGGCGCGATGTTCGTCGCCGCCGGCGGCGTGCCCGAACGGCTGGCTGTTCGCTCTGGACCATGATCGGCGGCTACCTCGCCGCGGGCGGCGCGAACGCGATCAACCAGTACATCGACCGCGACATCGACGAGCGCATGAGCCGCACCACCGAGCGCCCCGTCGTGGCCGGCCGCGTCTCGCCCGGCCGCGCCCTGGTCTTCGGGATCGCCCTCGGCGTCGCGAGCGCCCTCGTGCTCGGCACCTTCGCCAACTGGCTCGCCGCGGCCCTCGCCCTGCTCGGCCTGGCGCTCTACGTGGGCGTCTACACGCTGTGGCTCAAGCGGACCTCGATCCACAACATCGTCATCGGCGGATCGGCCGGCGCCGTGCCGCCGCTGGTCGGCTGGGCCGCCGTCACCGGCAACCTGAGCCTGTCGGCGTGGATCCTCTTCGCGATCGTCTTCTACTGGACCCCGCCGCACTTCTGGGCGCTGGCCCTGATGCTGAAGCGCGACTACGCCGCGGCCGGCGTGCCGATGCTGCCGGTGGTGCGCGGCGTGTCCGAGACCAAGCGCCAGATCCTCCTCTGGACGCTCGTGATGATCGCCGTGACGATCCTGCCCGTCGTCTCCGGCGCGGCCGGCGCCCTCTACCTGGTCGCGGCGCTCGTCCTCGGCGGCATCTTCCTCTACCTCGCCTGGCGCCTCTACCGCGACCCGGGCATCGGCTGGGCGCGCGCCACCTTCCACTACTCGCTGCTCTATCTGGCCCTGATCTTCGTCGCCCTCGTCATCGACGCGGCCTGACCCAATGGCGCGCGCGGGTCGGGATGGGCACGGGCTCTCGTTCTTCCTCTCCCCGCTCGGGATCGTCTTCACGACGGTCCTGATCGACCTGATCGGCTTCGGGATCGTGCTGCCGATCCTGCCCGCTCTGGGCCGAGGACTTCGGCGCCTCCCCGGTCCAGATCGGACTGATCACCGCCTCGTACGCGGTGATGCAGCTCATCTTCGCGCCGGTCTGGGGACGCCTCTCCGACCACCACGGCCGCCGGCCGGTGATCCTCATCTCGCTCGCCGGGAGCGTCGTGGCGTCCCTGCTGATCGGCGTCGCCGGGACGCTGCTCGTGCTCTTCCTGGCGCGCGTGCTCCAGGGCATCGCCGGCGCCTCCTACGCCGCGGCCCAGGCCTACGTGGCCGACGTCACCACGGCCAAGGACCGCGCCAAGGGGATGGGGATGATCGGCGCGGCGTTCGGCATCGGGTTCGTCCTGGGCCCCGCCATCGGCGCCATCTTCTCCGGCATCGACGCCCGCCTGCCCTTCTTCGTGGCCGCCGCCCTCGCCGCCGCCAACCTGCTGATCGCCTACCGGCGCCTGCCCGAGTCGCTGCGCCCCGACAGCACCCGTGCCCCGGTGCCCCGGCTCGCCCTGGTGCGCCGGGCCCTGTCGAGCGGCGACGTCGCGCCGCTGGTCTGGCTCTCGTTCGTCGCCACCTTCGCGTTCGTCGGGATGGAGTCGACCTTCGCCCTCTTCGGCGAGCGCCGCTTCGACTACGACACCGGTCCAGATGGGGCTGCTGTTCGTCTACATCGGAGTGATGGCGGCGTTCTCGCAGGGCTACCTGGTGGGGCGCGTGGTCGAGCGCTGGGGCGAGACGCGGGTGATGATCGGCGGGCTCGCCGGGACCTCCGCCGGGCTCCTCGTGGTGGGGCTCTCCCACGACCTCTGGGTCCTGCTGGTCGGCCTCGCGGCGCTGGCCATCGCCTCCGGCTTCGTCTTCGCCACGACCACGGCGCTCATCTCGCTCGCCGCCGGCGACCGCGACCAGGGGGCGATCCTCGGCCTCAACGCGTCCATCTCGCGGCGCGGGCCGCATCGCCGGGCCGATCGTCGCGACGCTCCTGTTCCAGCACGCCGGCATCGAGGTCCCGCTCCTCGTGGGCGCCGTGCTGTTCGGGCTCTGCGCCGCCGGCGCGATCCGCGTCGTCGGCCGCCCGGCGCTCGCGTCCTGAGTTTCCGTCCGGGCGCGTCGGGCGGGGTTGAACGCCGCGATCGCAGGGACGTCTGACCCGCTGCGATCGCCCTCCCAGGGCGAGAAACGCGTGATAGCTTCCCGCCCGTGCTGAGGAGCCGCCACACGGTCCCGTTGCTGATCATCGCCATCGTCATCGGTGGCCTGACGGCGGCCGTCGCCCTCGGAATCGACTGGCTGCCGCCCGAGGCCGCCGAGCAGGCCCACCGCGTCGATCAGCTGATGTGGTTCGTGGTCTGGTCGTCGGTCGTGATCTTCACGCTCGTGGCGACCGTCGTCGTCTACAGCGCCTTCCGCTTCCGCGCCAAGCCCGGCGACGAGAGCGACGGGCCCCCGACCCACGGCAACACCACCCTCGAGATCGTCTGGACCGTCGTGCCGACGATCCTCCTGGCCGTCGTCGCCGTCTGGGCCTACCTGGTGCTCTCGGACAACGAGGCCCTCGCCAAGGACCGCGTCGTCGTCAGCGTCACGGCCCAGCAGTTCGCGTGGCAGTTCTACTACCCCGGCGGCCAGGTCGGATCGGGCGACCTCCACGTCCCGCTGGGCAAGCAGGTCGAGCTGCAGATGCGCTCGAAGGACGTGATCCACGACTTCTACGTGGTCCAGTTCCGCGTGAAGGAGGACGTCGTCCCCGGGATCACGACGAACGTGGTCTTCAACCCGAACAAGCTCGGCACCTACCAGGTCATCTGCGCGGAGCTCTGCGGCGTGGGCCACGGGATCATGCGCGCGCGGGTGATCGTCCAGACGCCGGCCGACTACCAGAGGTGGCTGGACGGCGCGACCGCCAAGGTCAAGGCGGCGCCGCCAAGAACTCCGCGGGCGGCGGCGCGGCCGCCCCCGCGACGACGACCGCGCCCGCCGCCGGCACCACGACCGCCCCGTGACCAGGTAACCGAGGACCTCCATGGCCACCCACGCACCCACGCACTCGCCCCCCGCGCACGGTCACCACCACGGCGACCCGCGCCCGCTCTCCTACTGGTGGAAGCGCGCCGTCCTCTGGTCGATCGGCGGCTTCGCGGGCGCCTTCCTGATCGTCTACCTGGCGCGGCTCGTCTTCGGGATGACGCCGCTGTGGGACCCGCAGGTCTACTACACGATCGCGGCGTCCCTGACGTCGATCTGCTTCCTGATCGGCATCGGATGCTTCGACTACTGGTGGGCCTACATCAAGGGCGCGCCGCTGGACCCCGACGACCACTCGATGCACGGGGCCAGCAGCTGGCGCGACTACTTCAAGGTCAACACCGACCACAAGGTCATCGGCGTCCAGTACCTGGTCGTCGTCTTCGCTTCTTCGTGATCGGCGGCATCTTCGCCGAGCTGGTCCGCACGGAGCTCGCGAGCCCCGGGCAGACCATCGGCGACGGCGAGACCTACAACGGCCTCTTCAGCGTCCACGCGACGCTGATGATCTTCCTGTTCGTCATCCCCGGCTTCGCCGGCCTGGCGAACTACGTGCTGCCGATCATGATCGGCGCCAAGGACATGGCGTTCCCGCGCCTCAACGCCCTCTCGCTCTGGATGCTCATCCCCGGCGGCCTGATGATGGCCTTCAGCCCCGTGGTCGGAGCCTTCTCCGCCGGCTGGACCGCCTACGCCCCGCTCGCGACCCAGGGCGGCACCGGCACGACCCTCTTCGAGATCGGCGTCCAGCTGGTCGGCGCGAGCTCGATCGCGACGGCGCTGAACTTCCTGGTCACGATCTTCACCATGCGCGCCCCCGGCATGACCGTGTGGCGCATGCCGCTGCTGGTGTGGGCCAACGCGACGACGTCGGCGCTGGTCGTCTTCGGCACGCCGTTCATCGCCGGCTCCCAGTTCATGACCCTGTTCGACCGGGTCATGGGGACGAGCTTCTTCAACCCGCTCGGCGGCGGCGACGTGATCATGTACCAGCACGTCTTCTGGTTCTATTCGCACCCGGCCGTCTACATCATGATCCTGCCCGGCTTCGGGATCATCAGCGAGGTCGTGGCGACCTTCTCGCGCAAGCCGATCTTCGGCTACCGCGCCATCGCCTTCTCGACCGTCGCCATCGCGGTCCTCGGGTTCGGCGTCTGGGCCCACCACATGTTCGTCTCCGGCATGGCGCCCTGGCTGCGCGTCCCGATGATGATCACGACGGTCATCATCGCGGTGCCCACCGGCGTCAAGGTGTTCTCGTGGCTCGGCACCATGTGGGGCGGCAAGATCCACCTGAAGACACCCATGCTGTTCGCGATGGGCTTCATCTGTACGTTCGTCATCGGCGGACTGTCGGGCGTCATGCTCGGGACGATCCCCGTGGACATCAACGTCACGGACACGTACTTCATCGTGGCCCACATCCACTACGTGTTCGTCGGCGGCAGCGTGTTCACGATCTTCGCCGGCGTCCACTACTGGTTCCCGAAGATGACCGGGAAGATGTACAACGAGCGCCTCGGCCAGATCAGCTTCTGGGTCATCTTCATCGGCTTCAACGCCACGTTCATGCCGATGCACTGGCTCGGCCTGCAGGGCATGCCGCGCCGCGTCTCGACCTACGACTCGCGCTTCGAGGGCCTGAACCAGTTCATCGGGCTCGCCTCGGGCGTGATGACGATCGGGATCCTGATCTTCTTCTTCAACATGATCTGGTCGTGGAAGAACGGCCCCGTCGCCCCGTGGAACCCCTGGCGCGGGCGCACGCTGGAGTGGCTCGTCTCGTCGCCGCCGTCCCTCTTCAACTTCGAGGCCACCCCGCAGGTCGTGGGCGGCCCGTACCAGTACGGCGTCCCCGGGGCGCGCCACGCGGTGGTCTTCGCGCCCGAGGAGATCGGCGGGCGAGCTCACCGAGACCGAGAAGCGCACGATCCTCGTCATCGCCGACGAGACCGTGGCCGCCAACGCCCTGGTCGCCGAGATCCGCGACCGCGCCACGTCGGGCCTCTGGCGCTTCACGATCGCCGTCCCCAACGAGGGCGGCGACTCGCGCGCCGCCGAGCGCCGCCTCCAGGCGACCCTCTCGGTCCTGGCCGAGGCCGGCATCGACGCCAGCGGCACCGTGGTCGAGGGCGACCCGTTCGCCGCGGCCGAGCTGGTCACCTCCGAGGAGGACGTCCACGAGATCATGCTCGCGACCTACCCCACCGGCCAGTCCGCCTGGATGCAGGCCGACACGGTGGACCGCCTGCGCAAGAGCACCGGCCTGGGCATCACGCGCGTCGTGGTGAGCCGCGAGGAGGCCCGCGAGCCCCTGATGCAGCCCGGCGTCACGCAGGTCGCCGTCCTGGCCGACGAGGCCCTCGGCGGCGAGGGCCTGGTGGACGCGCTGCGCCAGCGCTCCGACGAGCGCCCGATCGGCGTCGTCCTCCTGCACCCGATGGACCTCGAGGTCGCCGGGTGGACCGACGAGGCCGAGGCGGTCCGCAACGCCGCCTTCGAGCGCGTGCGCGCCTCGATCGACGCGCCTGCAGCGCGGCCGGCGTCCAGGCGCGCGGCGAGGTGCTCGACGGCGACGCCGCGGCCGCCGCGCGCGTCGCGGTCGCCGACCACGGCGCCGACGAGGTCCTGGTCGTCGCCACGCGCGGCGGGCGCCTCGACTCGGTCGAGACGCTCGAGAAGGTCCAGGCGGCGGTCGGCGCGCGTGCCGGCCGAGCAGATCGTCGTCGATGCGGAGGCGCCGGCCTCCCCCTCCGGGAGCTAGCGGCCCATGGCGACCGTCGATCCCCACCTGACCACGCCCGCGGCGGCGACCCCGCCGGTCTCGCGCGGCAGCCAGATGAGCATGGGCATGCTCGCGATGATCTTCTTCCTGGGGTCGGAGGCGATGCTCTTCGCCTCCTTCTTCACCGCCTACTTCTTCGTGCGCTTCAACGTGGCCGACCAGTGGCCGCCGCTGGACGCCGGAGGGCGTGCCGTTCGAGCTGCCGAAGGTCATCACCGGCATCAACACGGCCATCCTCGTGGCGTCGAGCTTCACGCTGCACTGGGGCGAGCACATGTTCCGCCACCACGGCGACCGCGTGGCGCTGCGCCGCGGCCTGATCGTCACGCTCCTGCTCGGCGCGACGTTCCTGATCATCCAGATCAACGAGTACGCCCACCTCGGCTTCACGCCGCAGGACGGGGCCTTCGGCTCGACCTTCTTCTCGCTGACCGGGCTCCACGGCCTGCACGTCTTCGTCGGCCTGACGATCCTGGCGATCATGCTCCGGCGGGTGGTCACGGCGCACGACTTCTCGCCAACGTGGTTCACGCCACTCGGAGCCGGGAGCCTCTACTGGCACTTCGTCGACGTCGTCTGGGTGGTCCTCTACCTGCTGGTCTACATCCTATGAGCGCCCTCACCCGGCGCCGGTCCGCGCGCGCCCTCGCGGCGGTCGCGCTCTCCGCCGCGGGCCTCGCCCTGGCGGGGTGCGGCGGCGGCGGCGAGCCCGCCGACCTCGCGGCCGGCAAGACGACCTTCAAGAACCTCTGCTCCAGCTGCCACACGCTGGCCGAGGCCGGCACCGCGCCGGCCAACATCGGCCCCAGCCTGGACGACTCGTTTCGCGCCGCGCGCCAGGTGGGGATGAGCGACGAGCAGTTCAAGGGCGTCGTCCGGCGCTGGATCCAGATCGCGCAGCTGCCGATGCCGCGCAACCTGGTGAAGGGCAAGGACGCGAACAACGTCGCGGCGTACATCGCGTCGGTGGCGGGCACGAGCCCCGACAGCGAGCCGTTCCCCTACCAGACCACGCCCGCCGTGCCAGACCCCCCGCGGCAGACGCCGCACCAAGACGAGTAGTGGCCCGACCCCTCCCGTAGGGCGGCTTCCGGGCGCGCGGGTCGTGGTGACCGGGGCCTCACGGGGCCTCGGGCGCGCCCTCGCCGAGGGCTTCGCCGCCGAGGGTGCGCGGGTGGTCGTGACCGCGACGTCCGCTCGCCGCGTCTCGACGGGACCGTCGCGCGGCTGCGCGAGCGCGGCGCCGACGTCCACGGCATCGCCCTGGACCTGTCCCGGCCGGAGGCCGTCGCCGCGGCCGCCGCCGAGGCCCTCGCGGTGCTGGGCCGCGTGGACGCGCTGGTCAACAACGCGAGCCTCCTCGGGGTGAGGCGGCCCCTGGCCGACTACCCCCTCGACACGTGGCGCGAGGTGTCTGGAGGTCAACCTGACCGGCACGTTCGCGCTCACGCGGGCGCTGCTGCCGGGCATGGCCGACGAGGGGTGCATCATCAACGTCACCTCGGGAGCGGCGGGGCGCGCGGGGTGGGGGGCCTACGCGGTCTCCAAGCTCGGCCTGGAGGGCGTCACCACGATGCTGCGCGAGGAGCTGGCCGACCGGCGCATCCGCTGCGTCGCGGTCAACCCGGGGCCGGTCCGCACCGAGATGCGCGCCGCCGCCCACCCGGGCGAGGACCCGGCGACCGTGCCCCATCCGTCGACCGTGGTCGAGGCCTTCATCGCCATCGCGGCCGGCGCCGATCCCGGGCCGCGCATCGACGCGGCCCAGTGGAGCCGGGGATGAGGCCGATCCCGCCCCTGGCGACCACGGACGGCTGGCGCCACGTGGACCTGGAGCCGGTGGACGAGCCCCTGGTCGCCGTGGAGGACCTCGACCCGCGGATCCGCGACGACCCGCGCTACCACGCGGCCGGCCTGCCGGGCGCCCTGACGCGGGGCTGGGTGCGCGAGGGGGTCGCGGAGCGCCTGGTCCGCGCCGCCGCCTCGCTGCCGGACGGCCACGGCCTCGTGGTGTGGGACGGCTACCGCCCGATCGCGACCCAGGCCGCGCTCTACAACACCTACCTCGACGAGCTCACGATGATCCATCCGGACTGGCCGGCCGACGCGCTGGAGGAGGCCGCCGCCCGCTACGTGACGCCGCCCTCGCGCTCGGCCGTCGCGCCGCCGCCGCACCTGACCGGCGGCGCGGTCGACCTGACGCTCTCCGACGGGGACGGCCGTGCCATCCCCCTGGGCACCGACTTCGACGCCTTCGTCCCCGAGGCGGCCACGCGCGGCCTCGAGGAGGTGCCCGGCAGGGAGCGCGATCTGCGCCGGATCCTCTTCTGGGCGATGAGCGACCAGGGCTTCACCGCGTACCACGAGGAGTGGTGGCACTTCGACTACGGCGACCAGTTCTGGGGGCTGGCGACCGGCCGTCCGGCGATCTACGGCGCGGCGGAGCCGCCGGAGTAGCCGCTCGGGCGCTCCCGGCGCCGGTAACATCGGCCCGTGACCACCTCCTCGGGGGCGGCGCCCCAGGCGGCGGGGCTCGGGCTCGTGCCCGCCCTGCTCGGCCTCGTGCGCTTCTCGCACACGATCTTCGCCCTTCCCTTCGCCTTCGCGGCGGCGTGCCTGGCGCGCATGGAGATCCCTCCGGCCGCGACGCTGGGATGGATCCTGCTCGCGATGGTCGGCGCGCGCAGCCTCGCCATGGCGCTCAACCGCCTGATCGACGCGGACATCGACGCGCGCAACCCGCGCACCGCGGGCCGGGAGATCCCCTCGGGGCGGCTCTCCGTGCGCCCAGGTCGTGGGGTTCTGCGGGGTCAGCCTCGCGGTGCTGCTGGTGGCGGTGTCGCAGCTGCCCGCGGATCACCTGGATCCTGTGGCCGATCCCGGTCGCGGCCTTCGTGCTCTACCCCCTCGCCAAGCGCGTCACGTGGCTCTGCCACCTGGCGCTCGGCCTCACGATCGGCCTCGCGCCGGTCGGCGCCTGGCTGGCCGTGACCGGCGGCCTGACGTGGGCGCCGGTCATGCTGGGCCTGGCGGTGGCCGTGTGGATCGCCGGCTTCGACGTCATCTACGCGCTGCTGGACGTGGACTTCGACCGCGCCAACGGCATCCACTCGATCCCGGCCCGCTTCGGCGAGGCGCGCGCGCTCTGGTTCACGCGCGGCCTGCACGTCGCGGCGGTGCTGCTCCTGGTCGGCACCGGGCTGGCGACCGACGCGGGCCCGATCTACATGGCCGGCGTCGCGGTCTGCGCGGCGGTGCTCCTCTACGAGAACGCCATCGTCCGGCCCGGGGACGTCGGCCGCATCCAGGCGGCCTTCGGCCAGTCCAACGGGCTGCTCGCCGTGCGTCTACCTGCTGTTCACCCTGGCCGCGGTGACGCTGTAGATCCGGACGTCCTGGTCCGCGGCCGCGGCCTCGTGAAGGCCTTCGGCGACCGCCGGGCGGTCGACCGCGTCGATGTCGACCTGGCCGCCGGCGAGTGCCTGGCGGTGCTCGGCCCCAACGGCGCGGGCAAGAGCACGCTGCTGCGGATGCTCGCCACCCTGCTGCGCCCCGAGGCCGGCGAGCTGTCGGTGTGCGGCGCGCCGCTGCCCGACCGGGCCATCCGCGCCCGCGCCGAGATCGGCTACCTCGGGCACGACCCGCTGGTCTACCTGGACCTGACCGCGCGCCAGAACCTGGAGCTCTACGCCGACCTCTACGGGCTCGAGGACGCGCCCGCGCGGATCACGGAGGGTCTCGACCGGGTCGGGCTGCTCGCGCGCTCGTTCGACCCCGTGCGCACGTTCAGCCGCGGCATGGCGCAGCGCCTGGGCCTGGCCCGCGCGCTGCTGCACCGGCCGCGCCTGCTGCTGCTGGACGAGCCCTACGCCGGCCTCGACGCGGCGGGCGCGCGGCTCCTGGACGGCGTCATCGGCGACCTCGGCGCGACGCGCGGCGCGGTCATGATCACGCACGAGGTGGAGCGCGGGGTGGCGATGGCCGGCCGCGTGCTGGTGCTGCGCGCGGGCCGCCCGGTGCTGAGCGAGGGCACCGCGGCGCTGGGCGACGGCTTCCGCCGCGCGCTACGAGGAGCTGGTCGCGTGAGCGCGGCGCGACCCGCGGCGGGCCGTCAGCTCCGGGCGCTGCTCCTGAAGGACCTCCGCCTGGAGCTGCGCTCGCGGGACACGCTGGTGGCGATGCTGCTCTTCGCGGTCGTCGCGATGCTGATCTTCCAGTTCGCCTTCGGCGCCCGCGGCGACGACCTCACGGCCGTGTCGGGCGGGATCATGTGGGCGACCCTGGCGCTCACGGCGGTGCTCGGGGTGGGCCGCTCCTGGGTCCCCGAGCGCGAGCAGCGCGTGCTCGACGGGATCCTCTCGGCGCCCATCCCGCGGCTGGTGCTGCTCGTGGCCAAGGCCGGCGCGATCTACGCCTATCTCTTCGCCGTCGAGGTGGTGGTGGTGCCGCTGACCGTGCTCTTCTTCATCCGCCACCCCGAGCCGGTCGATGTTCGCCCTCATCCTGGTCGTCTGCCTGCTCGCCAACCTCGGGATCGCGATCCTCGGCTCCCTCCTCGCGTGCCTCGCCCTCTTCGCCCGGGCGCGCGAGCTGCTCCTGCCGATCCTCTTCCTGCCGTCCCTGCTGCCGGTCGTGATCGCCGCGTCGGGGGCGACCCACGCGGTGTCAGCGGGGACGAACGACCTCGCGGAATACCGGGGTTACTGCCTGTTTCTGGGGGTCTATGCGGTAATCTTCGGGCTTGTGGCCTACGCGACGTACGAGCACGTCTTCGATGACTGACGCGCGCTCGACGCGGCGTCTCGCGATCACCGGGACGTTGTCCGCGGCCCTCACCGGGCTGGCGGTGGTCGGCGTGTTCCTCATCGCGCCCGAGGACGCCGACCAGGGGATCATCCAGAAGATCTTCTACTTCCACGTCGCGATCGCCCTCGCCGGCCTGCTGGCCTTCGGCGTCGCCTGCGTCTACGGCATCCGCTACCTGCACTCGCGCGACCAGCGCTTCGACGAGGTCTCCTCGATCTGCGTCGGCATCGGGCTCGCCCTGTCCGTGCTGGTCGTGGTGACCGGATCGATCTGGGCCAAGGCCTCGTGGGGCACGTGGTGGGTGTGGACCGACGCCCGGCTCGTGACCTTCGTCATCGTGCTGCTGCTCTACGCCGCCTACTTCGTGCTGCGATCGTCGGCCGAGGGGGAGCGGCGGGCGCGCTACTGCGCCGATCTACTCGGTGGCGGCCTTCGCCTCGGTTCCGCTGTCGTTCTACTCGGTGCGCGTGGCCCGCTCGTTCGTGCACCCGGTGGTGTTCACGAGCAACGGCGCCAACATGTCCGGCTCGATGCTCGCCTGGTTCGTCGTCAGCCAGCTCGCCGTGATCGGGGTCTGCCTCACCATCCTCCAGCTCGAGCTGATCCAGCGGCGCACCGACCGCGCCCTCAGCCGGGTGAAGCGCCACCTCGAGGCGGCGGCATGAGCACCGGCGCCCAGTACGTGGTCGCGGCCTACGCGGTCGTCCTCTTCGCCCTCGTGATGTACGCGGTCGTGGTCGGGCTGAGGTCCGCCCGCCTCGCCCGCGAGGCCGAGCTGCTGGCGCTCCTCGTGGAGCGGCGCGAGGCCGGCGACGCGGAGCCGGCCGTCGCCGAGCTCGAGTCGGCGGACACATGAGCGGCAACCGCGTCGGCGCCGAGCCGGCCCCCCGGCCACGACAAGGTCTTCTACCCGATGTTCGTCGACATCGAGGGTCGCCGCTGCCTGGTCGTCGGGGGCGGGCCCGTCGCCACCGAGAAGACCGAGAAGCTGCTCGACCACGGCGCCGCGGTGCGGCTGGTGAGCCCGGAGATCACGCCCGAGCTGGCCGAGCTGGTCGCGCGCGGCGCCGTCGACGAGTTCCACCGGCGCCCCTACCTGCCGAGCGACCTCGAGGGTTGCTTCCTGGTGATCGCCGCGACCAACCTGGACGCGATCAACCGCATGATCTGGCAGGACTCCGAGGCCCTCAACATGCTCTGCAACGTGGTGGACGTCCCGCCGCTGTGCAACTTCATCGTCCCCTCGATCGTCCGCCGCGGCGAGCTCGCGATCGCCGTCTCGACCGGCGGCGCCAGCCCGGTGGTGGCCAAGCACATCCGCCTCCAGCTCGAGGAGACCTACGGGCCCGAGTGGGAGGCGCTGGTGGCCCTGCTGCGCGACGTGCGCGACGAGCTGAAGCTCCGCTACCTCGACATGCCCAGCCGCCGCGACGCGGTGGAGCGGCTGATGGAGACCGACGTGGTCCAGCGCCTGGCCGACGGCGACGACGAGAGCGCGCGGCGGATGGCGCGCCAGGTCCTGGACATCGGGGTGCACGTATGACGCTCCTGATGATCGGGCTCTCGCACAAGACCGCGCCGGTCGAGCAGCGCGAGAAGGCCTCCCTCACCCAGGGCGAGGCGCGGCTGCTGCTGCGCGACCTGCTCGCCGGGGGCAGCGTCACCGAGGTCGCCGCGCTGTTCACGTGCAACCGCACCGAGATCTACGCGGCCGTCCCGGACCCGGTCGCTCGCGGAGCACGCGGTGACCGAGGCGATCGTCGCCCACACCCGCATCTCGCCCGACGAGCTC
This sequence comes from uncultured Thermoleophilia bacterium, assembly GCA_963784365.1. Lineage (GTDB taxonomy): Bacteria > Actinomycetota > Thermoleophilia > Miltoncostaeales > Miltoncostaeaceae > Miltoncostaea. The sequence continues at coordinate 534,284 of CAWAQS010000006.1, forward strand.
GCCTGCGCGCGCTACGTCCTGCGCGACGACCGCGCCGCCGCCCAGCTCTTCCGCGTCGCCTCGAGCCTCGACTCGATGGTCGTCGGCGAGAGCGAGATCCAGGGGCAGGTGCTGAGCGCGTGGGACCTCGCCACCGAGGAGGGCGCCACCGGCACCATCCTCAACCGCCTCTTCCGCCAGGCCCTCGAGGTCGGCAAGAGCGTGCGCTCGCGCACCCACATCGGCACGGGCTCGTCGTCCGTCCCCGCGGTGGCCCTCGACCTGGCCGAGGACGTCTTCGACGACCTCCCCGACCGCCGGGTGCTGGTGATCGGCGCCGGCCGGATGGCCGAGGCCACCACCCTGTCGCTGATGCAGCACGGGGTGAGCGAGATCGTCGTCGCGAACCGCACCGTCGGCACCGCCCGCGAGCTGGCCGAGCGCTTCGGCGGCCGGGGCGTGGGCTTCGACGGGCTCGGCGAGGAGCTGCGCGCCGCGGACATCGTGATCTCGTCCACCGACGCGCCCCATCCGATCCTGCGCCGCGGCGAGCTGGAGCCGGTCATGTCCGCGCGGCCCGGGCCGCCCGATGGTGATCGTCGACATCTCCGTCCCCCGCGACGTGGACACCGGCCGTCGCCGACCTGCCGGGCGTCGCGCTGTTCGACATCGACGACCTCGAGCGCGTGGTGGAGGCCAACCTCAACGGCCGCCGCCTCGAGGCCGAGCGCGGCGAGGAGTTCGTCGTCGGCGCGGTCCACAGCTTCTCGGCATGGCGGCGGGGGCTCACCGCCGCGCCGGCCATCACCTCGCTGCGCGCCCGCGCCGAGGCCATCCGCAAGGCCGAGGTCGCGCGCGTCGAGGGACAGTGGGAGGGGATGTCCGAGGCCGACCGCGCCCGCGTCGAGGCGCTCACCAAGGGCATCGTCAACAAGCTCCTCCACGAGCCCACCATCCGGGCCCGCGCGGCCGCCGAGGAGGGCGACGGGGACGCGCTGCGCCACCTCGAGAGCCTGCGCCACCTCTTCGGCCTCGAGGCCCCGGCCGGCCTCGAGGCCCCCGCCGGCTTCGAGGCGCCCGCCAACTCCTAGCCCTGCATGGGGGGCACGTCCGCCTGATCCTCGCCACCCGGCGCTCGCCGCTGGCGCTCGCCCAGACCGAGCAGATCGCCTCGGCCCTGCGTGACGCCGGGCACGACACCGAGCTCCTGCCCCTCACGACCACCGGCGACCGGTGGAGCGCCGAGGACGGCGCGGCCATGCCCGACAAGGGCCTGTTCGTGAAGGAGCTCGAGGAGGCGCTGCTCGACGGCCGCGCCCATCTCGCCGTGCACTCGGCGAAGGACCTGCCGAGCCCCCTGCCGGCGGGCCTGGCGCTGCTGGCGGTGCCCCCGCGCGAGGACCCCCGCGACGTGGTGGTGGGCCCCTTCGGCGGCCTCGGCGGCCTGCCCGCCGGCGCGGCGCGTGGCCACGGGCAGCGCCCGTCGCGCCGCCCAGATCCTGGCGGCCCGCCCCGACCTCGACGTGGTCCCGATCCGCGGCAACGTGGGGACGCGGCTGGAGAAGCTCGCGGCCGGCCACGCCGACGCGATCATCCTCGCCGCCGCGGGCCTGCGGCGCCTGGGCCTGGAGCCCGAGGGCGCCTCGCCCCTGCCGGTGGAGGTCTCGACCCCCGCGCCGGGGCAGGGCCTGCTGGCGGTGCAGGGGCGCGACGACGACCCGGCGCTCGCCGCGGCGGTCGCCCCGCTCGACGACCCGACCGCCCACGCGTGCCTGCGCGCCGAGCGCGCCCTGCTCGTCGGCCTCGGGGGCGGGTGCCTGCAGCCGGTCGGCGGCTACTGCGAGGCCGCGGGCTCCGGCCTGCGGCTGACGGCGTTCGCGCAGTCCGAGGACGGCAGCCGCTCGGACCGGGTCGTGCGCGAGGGGCCGCTGAGCGACCCCGAGGGGCTCGGCGCGGCCGCCGCCGCGGCCCTCGCGGGCGTGCGCGCGTGACCGGCTTCGTCCACCTGGTGGGCGCGGGTCCGGGCGATCCCGGGCTGCTGACCGTGGCCGGACGGCGGGCCCTGGAGGGCGCCGAGGTCGTGGTCCACGACCGCCTCGGCACCGAGGAGCTGCTGCCGCTGTGCCGCCCCGGCGCCGAGCTGCTCAACGCCGGCAAGGCGCCCGGGCGCGCGGCGATGACCCAGGAGGAGATCAACGCCGCGCTGGTGGAGCACGGCCTGGCCGGGCGGCGGGTGGTGCGCCTCAAGGGCGGCGATCCCTTCGTCTTCGGGCGCGGCGGCGAGGAGGCCGAGGCGCTCGCGGCCGCCGGGGTGCCCTTCGAGGTGATCCCGGGCATCACCAGCGCGATCGCCGCGCCGGCGTACGCCGGCATCCCGGTCACCCACCGCGGGCCTGTCCACCTCGTTCACCGTCGTCACGGGCCACGAGGACCCCACCAAGCCCTCGGAGCAGACCGACTGGGGCGCCCTCGCCCGCGTGCCGGGCACGCTGGTGATCCTGATGGGCATGGGCCGGCTCGCGGCCATCGCCGCCGCCCTGGTGGCGGGCGGGCGGCCCGCCGACCGAGCCGGTCGGCGTGGTGCAGTGGGGCACGACGCCGCGCCAGCGGAGCATCGTCGGCACGCTCGCGAGCATCGCGAGCGGACGTCGAGGAGGCCGGCCTCGGCTCCCCGGCCGTGGTGGTGGTGGGGGCGGTCGCGGGGCTCGCTCCCGACGATCGGCTGGCTCGAGCGCCGGCCGCTGCTCGGCCGCACGGTGGTCGTCACGCGCGCCCGCGCCCAGGCCAGCGACCTGTCGGACCGGCTGCGCAGCCTCGGCGCCGCCGTGGTGGAGCTGCCCGGCGATCCGGATCGCCCCGCTCGCGCTGGACCCCGCGGCGGAGGCCGCGCTGGCCGCGATCGGCGACTACGAGCTGGTGGTGCTCACCAGCGTCAACGGGGTGGACGCGCTGTTCGCGCGGCTCGCCGAGCGCGGCCGCGACGCCCGCTCCCTGTCCGCCCAGGCGACCGTGGTCGCCATCGGCCCGGCCACCGCCGAGCGCCTGGCCGCCCACGGGGTGCGCGCCGACATCGTCCCGGAGCGCTTCGTGGCCGAGGGCATCCTGGACGCCCTGGCCGACCGCCCGCTGGACGGCGTGCGCGCCCTGGTCGCCCGCGCCCGCGGCTCGCGCCACCTGTTGATCGACGGCCTCGAGGCCCGCGGCGCCCGGGTCGATGAGGTCGAGCTCTACGAGGCGGTGCCCGAGCCCGCCGACGCGGCCGCGCGCGCGTCCGCGCTCGCGGCCGACTACCTCACGTTCACCGCGTCCTCGACGGTGCGCAGCTTCACCGGCGCTGCTCGACGCCGGCGAGCGCGGGCGGCTGGCGGCCGGCCCGCGGGTCGTGTCGATCGGCCCCATCACCAGCGCCACCGCGCGCGAGGAGGGCCTGACGATCCACGCGGAGGCGCCGCGAGCACACCATCCCCGGGCTGATCGACGCGCTGCTGGCGGACGCCGCGCCGTGAGCCCCGGCCGCCCCGTCGTCACGTTCCTCACCGACTTCGGGGCGGGGGGCGAGTACGTCGGAGCACTGCACGCGGTGGTGGCGCGGGCGTGCCCGGCGGCGGACCGGATCGACCTCGCCCACGACATCCCCCGCGGCGACGTGAGCGCCGGCGCGCTGGTGCTCGCGCGCCTGGCGCCGCTCCTGCCCGGGGCGGTCCACGTGGCCGTGGTCGATCCCGGGGTGGGCACCGCCCGCCGCGCCGCCGCCGTGGCCCTGGACGGGGGCGGCGCGCTGGTGGGGCCGGACAACGGCCTCCTCGCACCGGCGGCCGCCGCCCTCGGCGCCCGCGCGGCGGTGGCGCTCACGCCCCCCGACGACGTCCCGGCCACCTTCCACGGGCGCGACCTGTTCGCGCCCGCCGCCGCCCGCCTCGCCTCCGGGGAGCCCCTGGCGCGGCTCGGCGACACCTTCGATCCGGCCGACCTCGTGCCGGCGGACCTGCCGCCGCCCGCGGTGTCCGCCCGGCGCGCTGGTCGCGCGGGTCGTGGCGATCGACGCCTTCGGCAACGTGGAGCTGCTCGCCCGCGCGGACGACCTCGCCGCGGCGGGGTTCACGCGCGGCGACCGGATCTACGCGGCGATCACCGACCGCCGCCACCCCGCGACGGTCGCGCGCACGTTCGCCGACGCGGCCGCCAAGGGCCTGCTGGTCCACATCGACTCCCACGGCATGGTGGCCCTCGCCGTCAACGGCGGCAGCGCCGCCGTCCGCATCACGGCGGCGATGGGCGACACCGTCACCCTGGGTCGCTGGCCCCCAGCCGGCGTGTGATCGCGCCGGCCACGCGGTCGGCTCCCCCGGGCGCGTGGGTCAGGAACAGCGAGGGCTCCACCAGCTCGAGCTCCATCAGCACCGGCCCGTCCTCGCCGCCCACGAGATCGACCCGGGCGTAGAGCAGGTCCTCGCCGCCGCCCGGCACGGCGGCCAGGGCGGCCTCGGCCGCCCGCAGCTCGGCCTCGGTCGGGGTGGCCGGCCGGATGTCCTCCTCGACGTAGAGCCCCTCCACGACCTGCAGCCCGGGGACCAGGAGCGGGCCCTTGCGCAGCGCGTGGCTGAAGGCCCCGCCCAGCATCACGAGCAGCGTCTCCGCGCGATCGGCCTCGACGGCGGGCAGGTAGGGCTGGACCATCGCGGTGCGGCCGTCCGCGTGGAGGCGCGCGACGTGCGCCGCGGCCTCGTCCCGGTCGGTGTAGCGCTCGGTGTCGAGCGCGCCGGCCGAGACCGCCGGCTTGACCACGACCTCGTCCGCGTCGGGCCAGTCCACCGGCTCGCCCGGCGCCGCGAAGGCCGTCGGCACCACGGGCACGCCCGCGCGGTCGAGGTCGCCGAGGTAGCGCTTGTCGCTGTTCCAGCGCAGCACGTGCGCCGGGTTGGCGATACGCGTGAGCGCGGCCACCCGCTCGGCCCAGGCCAGCAGCTCCTCGCGCCGCCGGGTGTAGTCCCACACGGACCGGACCACCACGAGCTCGAAGGCGCCCCAGTCGACCCCGGGATCGTCCCAGTCGACGACCGCGTGGGAGAGGCCGGCGGCCGAGAGGGCGGCGGTGAGCGGCGGCAGGTCGTCGTCGACGCCCCGCGCGACGGCCGCGGTGACGATCGCGACGTTCACCCGATGGGGAGGCGGACCTGGAACCGTGTGTCCGGCGGGTCGGAGAGCACGCGCACCTGGCCGTGGTGGTTCTCGACGATCCGGCGCACGATGTCGAGGCCCAGGCCGGTGCCGCGGCCGACCTCCTTGGTGGTGAAGAAGGGCTCGAAGAGCCGGCTCCGCAGCTCGGGCGGCACGCCCGGCCCGTCGTCGATCACCTCGACGATCAGCTCGTCCCCCACGCGGCAGGTGCGGATGCCGATCGTCCCGTCGCCGTCGACCGCGTCGATGGCGTTGTCGACCAGGTTGGTCCAGACCTGGTTGAGCTGGGAGGGGTGGGCGGTGATGGCCGGCAGGTCGCGGTCGTAGTCGCGCTCCAGCGCTGACGTCGCCCTTCTTCAGCTTGTGCCCGAGCATCGTCAGCGTGCTCTCGATGCCGTCGTGCACGTCGATCTGCTGGGTCTGCGCCTGGTCCATGTAGGTGTAGTCCTTGACGGCGGCGACGATGGACGAGATGTGGGCGGTGCTGTCGTGGAGGTCGCGCACCAGGCCGCGCGCGCTCAGCGACGCCACCACCCACTCGATCGCGCTCCCGAACGCGGCGCCGGCCGGGTCCCTCGACGCGCCGGATCCAGTCCTCGTCGAGCCCCGCCTCGGCCAGCGACGGCGCCAGGCGCCAGCCCTCCAGCCCACGGGCGTCGAGCAGGTCGACCAGGGCGTCCTCGCGGTCGGCGTCGTCGAGGCCCGTGGCCGGCCCGGCCTCGGCGGCGCGGGCCAGCGCCTCGCGCTGCAGGGCGACCAGCGTCTCCGCCTCGGCGCGCTCGACGCCGCTCGAGACGAACTCGGACATGGTGTTCTGCAGCACGTCGAGCGCATCGGCCAGGTCCGAGGCGCTGCGCCGCGCGGCCGCGGCCGGGTTGTTGAGCTCGTGCGCCAGACCGGCCGAAAGGGTCCCCAGGGCGACCAGCTTCTCGCGCTCGCGCAGGATGGCCTCGGCGCCCTGGTGGATCGGAGCGATCAGCTGCAGCGCCCCGTGCAGCACGCTGGGCTCGTCGCGCAGCAGGCGGCGGAAGTCGTCGCCGGGGATCACGATCAGGCGTGCCGGACCCCCGACCACGCGGGCGCTCCCGGGGCTCGGGTCCGTCGTGAGCAGGTTCATCGCCCCGAAGTACGTGATGGCCGAGCGGGTGGCCATCACGACGTTCTCGCCCCCGATGTCGCGCAGCCACTCCAGCGTGCCCTCGGTGACGATGCCGAAGTAGGTCGCCTCCTGGCCCTCCCGCACGACCATGTCGCCCTCGGGCAGCGTCTCCTCGTGGGCGGCGGCCTCGAGCCGCCGCAGGCAGTCGTCGCCGAGCTCGGAGAACAGGTCGATCTGGCGCAGGATCTCGATCACGCGAGGGTCCCGATGTACTGGTGCACGAACTGGACCGACATCGAGCCGTCCCCGACCGCGCCCGCGACGCGCTTGATCGACTGGTGGCGCACGTCGCCGGCCACGAACACCCCGGGCAGGCTCGACTCCAGCAGCAGCGGCGCGCGCTCGAGGGGCCAGCGGGGGGCGCACGCCCGGGGCCCGCAGGTCGGGTCCGGCGATGATGAACCCGTGGTCGTCGCGCGCCAGCGAATCCGGCCAGCCAGTCGGTGTTCGGGCGCGCCCCGATGAAGATGAACATCGCCCCCGCGGAGACCCGCTCGGGAGTGCCGTCGCCGCGGGAGATGGTGAGCGACTCCAGCGACCGCCCCCCGTGGGCCTCCAGCGACCCGGGCGCCCAGCAGGACGTCGATGTTCGCGGCCTCGTCGATGCGGTCGGTGAGGTAGCGGGACATGCTCTGACGCAGGTCGTCGCCGCGGTGGAGGATGGTCACCTGGGCGGCGAAGCCGGCGAAGTGCAGCGCCGCCTGCCCGGCCGAGTTCGCGCCCCCCACGATGAACACCCGCTCGCCGCGGCACGACAGCGGCCTCGGCGCGCGAGCCGCCGTAGTAGACGCCCCGCCCGGTCAGCTCCTCGACGCCGGGGACCTCGAGGCGTCCGGTACTGCACGCCGGTGGCGATGACGACGGCGTGGGCGGCGATCTCGTCGCCGCCGGCCAGGCGGACGACCCGCGCCGGCCCGCGCGCCTCCAGCCCCATCGCGTCCTGCACCGACAGCAGCTGGGCGCCGAACCGCTGGGCCTGGGCCGTGGCCCGGCGGGCCAGGTCGCCCCCCGACAGGCCCACGGGGAAGCCGAGGTAGTTCTCGATGCGCGAGCTCTGCCCGGCCTGCCCGCCCGGGCGCCTCGCGCTCGACCAGCACGGTGCGCAGGCCCTCGGAGGCCCCGTAGACCGCCGCCGCCAGGCCCGCCGGGCCCCCGCCCACGACCACCAGGTCGTAGAAGGGGCGGTCGGCCCGGGTGGTGAGGCCCACCCGCTCGGCGACCTCGAGGTTCGACGGCGTCACCAGCACGCGCCCCGTCGGGGAACACCAGCACCGGCAGGGCCTCGGGATCGGCGTCCGCCGCCTCCAGCAGCCCGCCGCGCCTCCGGGCTGCTCTCGACGTCGAACCAGCGGTAGGGCACGTTGTTGCGCGCCAGGAAGTCCTTGAGCTCGTGCGACTGCCGCGAGAAGCGGTGGCCCACCACCCGGACGCCGTCGTCGCTCAGCACGCCGGCCTGCCAGTCCGAGAGCAGGTCGTCGATCACCGGGTAGAGCTGCTCCTCCGGCGGATCCCACGGCTTCATCAGGTAGTGGTCGAGCGCCACCCGGTTGATGGCGTCGATCGCGGCCTGGGTGTCGGCGTAGGCGGTCAGCAGGACGCGCTTGGCGTCGGGCACCATCTCGCGCGCCTTCTCGAGGAACTCGACGCCGTTCATGCGCGGCATGCGCTGGTCGGCCACCAGGAGGGCGACCGACTCGTCGCGCAGGTGCACCTGGGACAGCAGCTCGAGGCCCTGCGCCCCGGACTCGGCGCGCAGCACCCGGAAGCGCTCGCCGTAGCGCCGGCGCAGGTCGCGCTGGACCGCGCGCGAGACGCCCGGGTCGTCGTCCACGCTGATCATCACCGGCTTCGCCTCGTGAGCGGGCGGCGTGATGGAGAGGAGGACTCGTCATCGACGAGTGTGTTTCTACTCCACCGGGAGGGGTGGCGCCCAGGCCCTGGGAGCTAACCGGCTTCGGTCTCCGTGGGGTGTCCCAGGCGGGTCCATTGCGCGACTCCGCCGTCGATCACGTGGAGGGGCTCCACCGCCCCGCGGCGCTGGATGAGGCTGGCGCCGACGGCGCTGCGGTGGCCGGCGCCGCAGATCACGGCGATCGGCCGGTCCAGGTCCAGCTCGAGCGGGGCGTCCTCGAGGGCGTGGTACGGCAGGTTGACCGACCCGGGTATCCGCGTCACGCCCCACTCGGAGGACTCGCGCACGTCGAGGATCTGCAGGTCCGGGTCGCTCTCGCGGCGCGCGGCCAGCTCCGGCACCGTGACCCGCGCGATGCGCTCCACCGGGCGGCGCTCGTTGCGCCAGCCGCTCATGCCTCCCGACAGGTAGCCGCCGCCGCCGCGCACCCCGACCGCCGCCGCCAGCCGCGCGGCGGACCGGGCCTCCTCGTCGTCGCGGCCCACCAGGATGATCTCGCGGCCGGGGCCGACCAGCCACGCCAGCCGGGTGCCGAAGCCGGCCCGCTGGGCGGTGACCGAGATGGCGCCGGGGATGTGGGCGTCGTCGAACAGCAGGTCCGTGCGGACGTCCACCACCAGCGCGCCGGCCGCCTGGCGGGCCATGACCTGTCCCGGGGTGAGGGGGCGATCGGGGACGTCGAGGGCGACCAGCGGGCCCGCGGTTGATCTCGACGATCTCGCGGAAGTTGGGGGGCTGGGGGCCGATGTCGGCCAGCGAGAGCGCGATGAACTCCTCCTCCTCGAGGTCGCCGAGGAGGGCGTTGTTGGCGCGCTCGTAGCCGATCGTCGAGCTGATCTTGAGGCTCATGCCCGGCCCGCCGCACATCGATCCGCCGAGGTGGCCCGGCCACACCTCGACCTCCGGCGGCAGGGCGAGCAGCGGGCCGTGGAGGCTCCGGAAGATGTCGCGCGCGCCCTCGTGCGGCTCGACCGCCAGGTCGGGCCGCGCCACGCCGCCGACGAACAGCGAGTCGCCGGTCAGGACCGCCCAGGGCCCGCCGCCGCGCGACGTGTCGGTGAGTGCGAAGCAGGTGTGCTCGGGCCGGTGGCCGGGCGTGTGGAGCGCGCGGATCCGCACCTCGCCCAGATCGAGCTCCCAGCCGTCGTCGATCGGGATCGTGGGGGTAGTCGGCCCGGGCGACGCGGTTGATGTGGATCGTCGCCCCGGTCGCCTCGGCCAGCCGCCCGTGGCCGGAGACGTGGTCGGCGTGGGTGTGCGTCTCGAGGATGTGCGCGATGTCGACGCCCATGAAGCGCGCCACGCGCAGGTACTCGTCCACCTCGAGGCGCGGGTCCACCACGGCCGCGATCCCGGCGTGCTCGTCGCCGACGAGGTACGACGCACAGCCCAGATCGTCGTTGATGAACTGGCGGAAGATCATGAGCGCCTCCCATCGGGCCCGGACGCCATTCAACTACTCCGGCCGGCCGGCCGACACATCAGGGTGATGGCGACCCGGAGGGCCAGATGACCCGGATCACACGCCGCCGCGTCCGCGGCGGGCTGACCGCCCTCGCCGCCTGCGCGGCCGTCGCCGGCGCCCCGGCGGTCCTCGCCGCGCCGACCCCGGTGACGATCACGATGGGCGCGGGCGCCGACTTCCAGACGTCCGTGGCGCCCGCCTCGGCGAAGGCGGGTCCGGTCGCCTTCACGCTCCGCAACAGGGGGACGACGGGCCACAGCGCCGTGATCCTCAGGACCAACGTCCGCTACGACAGGCTGCCGGTGTCGAAGAGCACGGCGAGCGAGAAGGGGCGCGTCGGGGCGATCGCGCGGGTCGCCGCCGGGAGGTCCCGCGCGCTCACCCTCACCCTGCCGGCGGGGAAGTACGTGATCATCTGCAACATCGCGGGCCACTACGAGAGCGGCATGCGGGCGGCGTTCACGGTCCGCCGATAGGTCCCCGCCGCAGCCGGCGGCGTCAGCCGAACGCGCCGGCCGGCAGCACGTAACGGGCCGGCGCCGCCGCCGGCGCCCCGGACCCGTAGGAGAGGCGCGAGCCATGGAGGCCACCGCCGCGCACCGCGGGCGCGGCCTCCTCGGCCTGGCCGTCGTGGGCGGTGATCCACGCCAGGATCGCCTGGGAGTCGCCCCCCGCCGCGAGGATCGCGGCGCGCTCGATCACGTCGCCGCCGGAGGAGTGGGGCCGTGCAGAGCCTCTTGACCACGTCGCGGATCTCGGCTGTCGTCCATGAGCGGCACGGTACTCCTCCGGGGCGGGGCGACCGAATTCGGCCTCGGCCGCCGAGGCGCGCGACGGGATCAGACCGGACCCGGTCGTGCCTCCAGGACGAGGTTGAACGGCGTCTCGGCCGCGCGCCGCACCGACGCGAAGCCGGCCTCCTCCAGCACCGCCCGCAGCCGCGCCTCGCCCGCCTGGGTCCCGAGGGCCGCGCGTCCGGGCTGCGGACAGGGAGCCGGGCGTGCAGACCAGCGTGGAGAAGCCGTAGTAGAGGCGGCCCACGGGGTTGAGGTTGTCGGCGACGTCGTCCCCGGCGAAGGGCTCGACCACCAGACACACGCCGTCGGGGGCGAGCGCCTCGCGCGCGTGGCGGGCCGCGGCCACGGGGTCTCCCATGTCGTGCAGGGAGTCGAAGAAGCACACCAGGCCCAGGCCCTCGCCCGGGTACTCGGTCGCGCCGGCCTCGTCGAAGCGCACGCGGCCGGACACGCCGTGGGCGGCGGCGCGCGCCCGCGCGGCCTCGATCGACTCCGCGTGGAGGTCGTAGCCCGCGAAGGAGGACGCCGGGAAGGCCTCCGCCATCAGCACGGCGGCGACGCCGTGGCCGCAGCCGACGTCGGCCACCCGGATCCCCTGCCCCAGCCGCTCCACCACGCCGTCGAGAGCCGGGAGCCACGAGGAGACGAGCTCGGCGCGGTAGGCGCCGCCGAAGACCCGCTCGGTGCCGCAGAACAGGTCGTGGTCGTGCTCGTGCCAGCCCAGGCCGCGCCCGGTGCGGAAGCGCTCGGCCACCCGCGCGCGACTCTACACCGCGGCGGACGCCGCCTGGAACAGGCCCGCGAGGGCGAAGGGGCTGTCCTCGTCCGCGAGGACGGCGGCGTGCTCGGCGGGCAGCGCGTAGCGGCCGGTCTGCGGGTCGTGGGTCACGAACCCGCTCGCCGCCTGGGCGGCCAGCCACTCGCGGACGTAGCGCTCGTGGGTGCCGGTCGCCTCGGCGAGCCCGGCCGAGTCGACCGGGCGACCGTCGGCCATGGCCCGGTAGAGCCCGAGCCGGTCGCCCAGCTCGACGAGCGCCGTGTTGAGGGCGGCGCCCGCCTCCTGGACGACCTGCCCGATGAACCTCTCGACGCGGTTCGGGTCGAGGGTGGTGCCGAGGGTGGTGCTCATGGTGGTTGCCTCCTGGCCGTCGATGGGTACGGGGCCAGCCTGCGCCCCGTCCATCAGCCGCCCGTCAGCCCACCGTGAGCGAGGCGTCAGCCGGATCGGCGGCCCGCGCCTCGGCGACGATCAGGCCGGCCAGCCAGCCGTCCACGCTGCCCGGGCCGAAGTCCAGCACCTGCGGCTGGTAGGCCCGGTCGCCCATCGCCACGGCGTCGCCCGCGGGGACGAACCCGAGGGGGGAGAGGAAGGCCGCGTCGGCCGTCATCGCCACGATGTAGACCCGGCGCAGATCCGGCCTCAGCGCCATGTAATGGCGCTTGACGTCCAGGAAGAGCGCGGCCATCGGCGCGGACACGGCCTCCCCGTGGGCGTCCGAGAGGGTGCGGCGCACGAACAGGACCCGCTCTCCGGGCGCGACCGGGTGGGCCTCCAGGTGTCGCGCCCACGCGGCGGCGACCGGGTCGTCGGCGAGCAGGGCCGGATCGACGACGTCGCGCTCGAGCGCGACGGACACACCCGTGACCCCGCCGCCCTCGTCACGCGCGACGCTGAAGGCGTCCGGGGCGAGGGCGTGCCAGCGACGCAGCGCCGCCGCCGCCTCGGGCGACTCCCAGGCGTCGCAGATCCGCCGGATGGCGTCGGCGTCGCCGGGGCCGGCCGGCTCGACCGCGTACTCGTTGACGCCGCGCGGGAAGAAGGCGTCGCGCACGGCCGGGTTCTCGACCAGGTACAGCAGATCGGCCGTCGTCTGCCACAAAGGCGGACCGGAGCCGGCCGCACCGCCGATCGCCGCCGCGGCCCGACGGCGCAGCTCGCCCGCCCGGCGGGGATCCCGATGGACCAGGTCGCGCGCCACCGCCTGGCGCACGACATCGTGCAGCACCAGCCCCTCGGCGGTCGCTTCGCAGAAGGGCAGCGCCCGGAGCGCCTCGTAGGCCTCACCCGCCCCCTCGGGGCCGAGCAGCGCCCGCAGGAGCGACTCGTCCACGCGCCGCAGCACGGACGCCGTGCGCACGGCGTTCACGACGTCGGGCTCGAGACCGTCCATGAAGGCGTCGACGAGCTGGCCGATGACGTCCGCCGGAGGGCCTTCGGCGAACTCGACGTCCGGCCGGGCGCGGACCGCGGCGGCGGCGAGCTCGAGGGCGAGCGGGTGGCCGTGGGCGAAGGAGTTGGCGCGGCGCGCCGCCACCTCGGACAGGCCGAGGACCGCGAGGAGCCGCTCGGCATCCACGTCGTCGAGGGCGGACAGGGGGATCTGAGCCACCAGCCCCTGCCAGCCGGGGCTCGTGAGCCACGCCGGCCCGGGCGGCCGCCGCCCGGCCACGATCGTCAGCGCCCGCTCGGGCAGCAGCGGCAGGAACGTCCGCCGCAGCCACGCGTCCATCAGCCCGAACGTCTCGTAGGTGTCGAGCGCGATGACCGTACGGCGGCGGTCGGCGGCGATGAGGTCGGCGACGAAGGCCGGATCGGGATCGTGCGCCGCGACGCCGAGGCCGGCGCAGAGCGCCGCGAGGAAGCCCGCGGGCGTGGGTTCCACGTCGCCGCAGTCGAGGCTCACGGCCCGAAGGTCGTCGCCCGGGGCGTCGAGCGCGGCCTGCAGGAAGCGCGACTTGCCCACGCCACCCGGGCCGGAGACGAACACCACGGCCGTCGCCGGGCGTCGCGCGCCGATCAGCGCGCGCAGGGCCGCGAGCTCGGCCTCCCGCCCGACGAAGGTGCGCCGCGCCTCCTCGGCCAGGCGCTGGCCCAGGCTCCGTCGTCCTCCGGCCGGGGCGGGGGCGCCGATGGGGGACCCGCCCGCGGAACCGCGCAGCTCGGCGGCGAGCTCGCGCGTCACCGGCGAGGGCGCGGTGCGCAGGTCGCGGGCCATGCGCTCCCGCAGGGCCTCGTAGGCCGCCATCGCCGCGGCCCGGTCCCCGTGCGCGGAGAGCAGGCGCATCAGCGCGCGTACGGGCTCCTCGGCCAGGGGGTCCAGGGCGACCCGCCGGCGCGCCAGGCGCGCGGCCTCGGCACGCTCGCCCGCCGCCTCGGCCCGCTCGGACGCGCGCGCGAGCGCTCCGCCGAGACGCGCGGCGTGCTCCTCGCGCGCGGCGTGGACCCACTCGGCGTCGATCCCCTGCAGCAGCTCGCCGTCCGCGAGCGCCACGGCATCCGCGTCGCGTCCCTCGTCCACGGCCCGCCGCAGCTCGCGCACGTCGACCCAGGTCGCGTCGTCCAGGCCGACGACGTCGCGGTCGGCGACCAGGTGCGCGCCGCCCGCCGCGCCGAGGGCGCGGCGCAGGTCGTGAAGGGCGGTGCGCAGACTGGCGCGGGCGCTCTCGTCGAGCACGTCCGGCCAGAAGCGGGGAGCGAGGCCGGCACGACCGTGCGCGCCGGGGTTCAGGGCGAGCCAGGCCAGCAGCTCTCCCGCCCGCCGCCCGGCGGGCCAGGCCAGCGCCTGTCCGTCGAGTTCCAGCGACGGCCGTCCCATGAGCCGGACGCGCAGCATGGTCCCGATCCTAAGACGCGCGACGGCTCACGCGCACCTCACGCGGCGCTCACGCTCGGCTGACGCGGGGCGGCGACCCTGATCCCATCGACACCGAGCCACGAGGGAGGACCCATGCACGTCGTCACCGTCACCTTCGCCCTGAACGACCTCGCCGACGACGAGTTCCGCGCCACGGTCGAGGAGATCGCGCCGGCCTTCACCCGGATCCCGGGACTGCTCGCCAAGGTCTGGCTGGCCGACGCGCCCCGCGCCGTCTACGGCGGGATCTACGTCTTCGCGTCCGTCGCGGCGGCCGACGCCTATCTCGACTCCGAGATGTTCACCACCGGCGTGCGCGCCAACCCCCGGTTCGCCGGGCTGGCCGTCCGGCGGGCGGACACGCTCGACGGGCCCACCGCCCTCACGGCACCCGCCCTGGGCGTGCGCGGCCGTGGCGTAGCCCGGCGGCTAGGGCCGGGGCGGCGGCCGCGCGCACGCTCATCGGCCATCCGGGCGGCGAGCGCGCGGCGCGCCCCACGCACCTCGGGCCTCGGGCGGCGAACGCAGGGAGGGCCGAGAGGGCTCATGAATGCGGGATCTGCTGATGGCGGGACCCAGATTCGAACTGGGGACACCACGATTTTCAGTCGTGTGCTCTACCAACTGAGCTATCCCGCCGCGCCCACCGCCACGCGGAGGGTCCGCGAACGCTAGGGCGCCTCCGGGGCCGATTCAACCCTGGCCGCCGGTTTCGACCGCTCCGGGGCGTTCGCACCCTGAACCGGGCCTTTACCGGGCGCCGACTATCATCGACGCGTGGAGAGCCGGGGCCACATCCTCGTCGTGGACGACGAGCGGGCGATCCGTCGCCTGCTGCGGCTCTACCTGACCGACGCCGGCTTCACGGTGACCGAGGCGCCCGACGGCGAGACGGCCGTCGAGCAGGTGCGCCAGGGCGGCATCGATCTGGTCCTGCTCGACCTGATGCTCCCGGGGGTGGACGGCTACGAGGTGTGCCGGCGCATCCGCGAGATCGGGTCGGTGCCGGTGATCATGGTCACGGCGCGCACCGACGAGGCCCACCGGATCACCGGCCTGGAGCTCGGCGCGGACGACTACGTGGTCAAGCCCTTCTCGCCGGTGGAGGTGGTGGCGCGCGTCAAGGCGGTGCTGCGCCGCGTGGGCGCCCCGCCCGACCCCCACCGGGTGCTGCGCGCCGGCAGCGCCCAGCTCGAGCCGCTCAGCCGGCGGGCGACGGTGAACGGCGAGGAGGTCGACCTGACGCGGCTGGAGTTCGACCTGCTCGCCGAGCTCGCCGCCCACCCGCGCGTGGTCTACACCCGCGACCGGCTCCTGGAGAAGGTCTGGGGCTACCAGTCCGCCGTCGGGGGCAAGACGGTGGACGTCCACGTCGCCAACCTGCGCAAGAAGCTCGGCGACGACATCGGGATCGTCGCCGTGCGGGGGGTCGGCTACCGGCTGGAGCCCGGGCCGTGAGAGGGCTCCTCGACCGGCTGCGGCCCGCACAGCTTCCAGGCGCGCGTGGCCGCTGGCCATCGCGATCGCGCTGGTCGTGGTGTTCGTGGTGATCCAGCTCGTGTTCGTGTCGATCGTCCGCGAGCGCGAGCGCCAGGGCGTCGAGGCGACGCTGCGCCAGCAGGCCGAGTCGATCGCGCTGGCCGTCGAGCGCGGGGGCCTGCCCAACGCCGCGGCCACCGCGCGCGACGCGGGCCGCTTCATCGGCGACGCCCGGCTCGTGGTGAGCGTCGGCGGCGAGGTGGTGCACTGGAACGAGCCGGTCAGCAACCTCGAGGCCTCGGCCACCGCGCGGCGCGGCGACGTCGAGGTCCTGATGCAGAGGTCCGATCCGGCGGGCGGGCTGCTCTCCGACTGGGGCTTCGTGTCGCTGGTCCTCCTCGCCCTGGCCGGCACCGGCGCCCTCATCTGGGTCCTGGCGTCGAGCGTCGGACGCCGCCTGCGCAGCTCGGTGAGCGCGCTCGCCGACAGCGCGGAGTCGGTCACCCAGGGGCGCCTCGACGTGCGCGCGCCGGTCACCGACGACGAGCTGGGGCGGCTCTCGCTGGCCTTCAACCGCATGACCGCCCGCCTCGAGCTGGCCGACGCGCGCCAGCGCGAGTTCCTGGCCGACGTCGCCCACGAGCTGCGCACCCCGGTGACCTCGATCGAGGGCTTCGCGACGGCGCTCGCCGACGGCACCGCGAGCACGCCGGCCGACCGCGCCGAGTCGGCGGAGTTCATCCGCGCGGAGGCCGGCCGCCTGCGGGCGCTGGTCGACGACCTCCAGACGCTCACCTGGCTCGACCTGGACCCGCCGGTCACCAGCCAGGACGTCGACCTCGGCGAGCTGGCGCGCGGGGCGGTCGCCCGTCTCGCGATCGACGCCCAGATGAGGGGCGTCGCGCTCCACGCGCCCGAGGGCCACGCGGACGCGGTCGGCGATCCCGCGCACATCGAGACCATCCTCGCCAACCTCGTCTCCAACGCGATCACCGCGACGCCGGAGGGCGGGTCGATCACCCTCTCGGTCGTCGGCGGCCCGGGCGAGGCGGGCATCGCGGTGACGGACACCGGCCGCGGCATCCCCCCGGAGCACCTGCCGTTCATCTTCGACCGGCTCTACCGGGTGCAGGCCGGCAGGGATCGCCGGGCGGGGGGCTCGGGGCTCGGCCTGTCCATCGTGCGCCGGCTGGCCACGCTGCTGGGAGGGCGGGTCACCGTCTCCAGCAGGGTGGGGCAGGGCTCCACCTTCACCCTCTGGCTGCCGGCGCGCGTCGTGCCCGCCGCCCGCCCGCGGGTCGCGCTGCCCCAGCGGCGGGGATAGGCTCCGCGCCGGTATTCGCCGCGATTCCAGGGGGCACGCGATGACACAGCGCCGGTATCTGCTCAACGAGGATGCGATCCCGCGCCAGTGGTACAACGTCGCGGCCGACCTGCCGTCCATGCCGCCGCCCCCGCTGCACCCCGGGACCGGCGCCCCGGTGGGCCCCGACGACCTGCTCCCGCTCTTCCCGATGGCCCTGATCATGCAGGAGGTCTCGGCCGATCGGTGGATCGCCATCCCCGACCCGGTGCGCGAGATCTACTCGATGTGGCGGCCCACGCCGCTCTACCGCGCGCTGGGGCTCGAGAAGGCGCTCGGCACCACCAGCCGCATCTTCTACAAGTACGAGGGCGTCAGCCCCTCGGGCAGCCACAAGACCAACACCTCGGTGCCCCAGGCGTACTACAACGCCCAGGAGGGCGTGAGCCGCATCGCGACGGAGACCGGGGCGGGCCAGTGGGGGTCGGCGCTGGCCTTCGCCTGCCAGTTCTTCGGCCTCGAGGCGAAGGTCTACATGGTGCGCGCGTCCTACGACCAGAAGCCGTACCGGCGCTCGATGATCCGCACGTGGGGCGGCGAGGTCGTGCCGAGCCCCTCCCCGGACACCGCCGCCGGCCGGGGGATCCTCGAGGCGACGCCCGACAGCACGGGCAGCCTCGGCATCGCGATCAGCGAGGCGGTCGAGGACGCGGCCACCCGCAACGACACCAAGTACGCGCTCGGCAGCGTCCTCAACCACGTCCTCCTGCACCAGACGATCGTGGGCCAGGAGGCCAAGGAGCAGCTCGCGATGGCGGGCGCCGACCCGGACGTGATCGTGGGGTGCGTCGGCGGCGGGTCCAACTTCGCCGGGCTGGCCTTCCCCTTCCTGGCGGACAAGGCCGCGGGCAAGGACATCCGGATCATCGCCGCCGAGCCGGCCGCGTGCCCGACGCTGACGCGCGGCCACTACGGCTACGACTTCGGCGACACCGCCAAGATGGCCCCGCTGCTCCCGATGCACACGCTGGGGCACGGCTTCGTGCCGCCGGCGATCCACTCCGGCGGCCTGCGCTACCACGGCATGGCGCCGCTGGTCTCGCACCTCGTCCACACCGGCCTGGTCGAGGCGCGCGCCTACAACCAGAGCGAGTGCTTCGCCGAGGCGGTCCGCTTCGCGCGCTCCGAGGGCATCATCCCGGCGCCGGAGCCCTCCCACGCCCTGCGCGCCGTCGTCGAGGAGGTCGAGCGGGCGCGCGAGGAGGGCGTGGAGCGCACGATCCTCTTCAACCTCTGCGGCCACGGCAACTTCGACATGGCGGCCTACGACGCGTACCTGGCGGGCGAGCTGGTCGATCTGCCGCTCGCGCAGGAGGAGCTCGACATCGCCGCGGCCGAGCTGGAGGGCCTTCCGGCGATCCCCTAGGGGCCGAACGGGTCGGGCGGCTCCGCGCTGGAGAGCGGCACCGTCACCTGCGCCACCGTCTCGAGCGGGCCCGGCTGACCGGCGTCGGGCCCGCTGCGGCTGCGCGAGAGGATCAGCGTCACCGGATAGGTGGCGGGGCTCGTCGCCCCGGTGCAGTCGGCGTTGAAGACGCCGCCGCGGATGGCGTCCACGTCGGGCACCGCGGTGGTGTCGGCGCCGGTCTCCGAGTAGATCGGGTCGAGCGAGGCCTCGGTGGCCTGGGAGGCGCTGCCGTCGAGGCATGTCCACGCCGCCGTGAGGCTGTAGTTCGCCCGCGGCTCCGGGTTGGTGATCGTGAGGACGCCCGGCGTCGCCTCCGACATCACCGGCAGGTTGTACGTCATGCCCGGGGCGGGCGACAGGGCGATCTGGGCCGTGGCCCGCCGCGCGACGCCCGAGACCGCGAAGGTGAGGGTCACCGGCGAGGCCGTCCCGGTGGGCCGCGACGAGAGCACCTGGCCGAGCGCGTCGCCGCCGCGCGGCAGCGTCAGCGTGGCCGCCCCGCGCCGGTTCGTCCGCACCGCCGGCAGCTCCACCGGCCTGCTCAGCCACGGCGCGCTCACCTCGGCCCGCACCGACTCGCGCGGAGCGAAGTCGATGAACCTGAGGGTCACGTCCTGCCCGGCGGCGGTCAGGGGCTGGGTGGGCCGGATGATGTTGCGGCGCACGCGCACCACCGAGAGCGTCACGATGTCGCCGTACTTGGTGCGGCCGAGAAAGCTCGTGAGGCGCGGCTGGCCGGCGACCGTCTGCCGCAGGTCCAGATAGGTCCACGACCGGGTGACGCGGACGCGCAGCTTCTTGCCGTAGGCCTTGCGCACGGCGGCGATCGTGGACCCCCGCCCCACGCCCTTCTCGGTGTTCCAGCGGCCGGTGTAGAAGGTCCAGGCCTCGACCCTGTTGGCGCCGTCCAGCTCCAGGAAGCCGTTGCCGGCGCGCTTCAGGTTGTCGTAGCAGCGCCGGGTGCGCGCCGCCGGAGATCGGCGGCGCACTGCAGGTGCAGCCGCGCGGCGACGGCCTTCCCCGGGGAGCCGATCGGCCCGAACGCCGGCCCGATGCCGCTGGTGAGGTGCCCCGACGGCGGGATGACCGCGACGGCCGGGCTCGCGAGGATCAGCCCGGCGCTGGCGCCGAGCGCCAGGAGCGCTCCTCGAACGTGCGGCCGGGCCATGGGCCCCACAGCCTAATAGGGACTGCGCGAGGAGGGGTCGGCGCGGTCCTTCTCCTCGGCCTCGGCCTTGCGGCGCACGCGCCGCTGGCTGGCGGCCACGCCGCCGATGATGAGCAGGCCCAGGACCAGGTAGGGGATGCCGTAGAGGTAGCGGTTGTTGTCCAGCCCGATCAGGAACACGATCCCGCCCACGGCGAAGATCAGGCCGATGGCGTAGGAGAAGAGGACCCCGGTGGGGCTCATCCGGCCTCCTCGAAGTGGGCCTCGATCTCGGCGATCACGGCGGGGGCGAGCACCTGCCAGTCGGTCGCCTCGGTCTTGGTCACGCTGACGAAGTTGGAGACCAGGAACACGTTGGTGACGCCGTCGAGCCCGAAGATCCGGGCGCCCGAGCGGCGACGCGGTCGGGTCGCTGCCCTCGCGGACGGTCTGGGCCCCGCCCTCGGTCGAACGGGCGGTCGAGCGTGAACTTGACCGCGTTCGGGTTCGGCGTCGCCTCCGGGATCACTTCCATCGTCGTCAGAGCCTCTCGTCGCGGCGCGAATCACTCGGATGGGTGATGTCGCGACCCTTTTGATTCGGTGCGCAGGGACCGATGGGTCCTCACAGGGCCCTCTAACGGCCCCGTCTGAAAGGTAGCGGTATGGCCGCCCCTATCGACTTCACCTCACGCGCTCAGGCTGTCGCGAAGACCCTGCCCGCCGTCACGCCGCTCCTCTGCGCGTGGTGCTTCGGCAGCGGGAAGTACCTCGAGGCCCTGGACTGCGGCGTGGCGCACACCTACCTCCCGGTCGTCTGCGAGGCCTGCCGGGGCACCGGGCACCGCCCCCCCGCCTGAGTCCTCCGGCGCGTAGGATGCCGCGGTGCCTTCCGCGACATCCGATCAGCGCGCGCGCCTCGCCACCCTCCTGCGCGAGCGTGCGCTCGTCCGCGAGTCCGTCGTGCTCTCGTCCGGCCGTCGCTCCTCGTACTACTTCGACGCCCGCCAGGTGCTGCTCGATCCCGAGGGGGCGTCGCTCGCCGGCCTGCTGATGTGGTCCCACATCGGGCCCACGTCGCCGCGCGCCGTCGGCGGGCTCACGCTCGGCGCCGATCCCCTGGTCTGCGCGGTGAGCGCCACGGCGTGGGCCGAGGGCGAGCGGGTGACCGGCTTCTTCGTGCGCAAGGAGGCCAAGAAGCACGGCCTCCAGCAGTGGATCGAGGGCCCCTTCATCGAGGAGGGCACCCCGGTGGCCGTGGTGGACGACGTGCTCACCAGCGGCGGCTCGCTCGTGGCGGCGGTCGAGAAGGCCCGCCAGGCCGGGGGAGTGGTGGTGTCGGCGGCCGTGGTCATCGACCGCGGCGAAGGCGGGCGTGAGGTGGCCGAGGAGGCCCTCGCCGGTGCGCCGCTGCTCGCGCTCTACACCGCGCACGAGCTCCTCGATCCGGAGCAGCCCGCGGCGTGACCCGAGTCGATCGGGCGGCTTCGGGCGACGCCGTCGTCGTCCGGGTGTCGGGGCCCACGGCGACGATCACCTCGGAGAGCGGGGAGCAGGAGGCGCGTCTGACGCCGCGCGTCCCGGGCGGGCCGGCGGTGGCCGGCGACCGGGTCCGGCTCGCGCGCGGACACCGACCCGCCGATGGTCGTGGAGGTGCTCCCGCGGACGAGCGTGCTCGAGCGCGGGGACGGCGGCGACAAGCGGGCCCGCCCGATCGTGGCGAACGCCGACGTGCTGATCGTCGTGGCCTCCGTGGTCGAGCCCCCGCTGCGCGACCGGCTGGTCGACCGCTACCTGGTCGCGGCCGCCCTGGGCGGCCTGGAGGCCGCGCTGGTGATCACCAAGACCGACCTGCCCCATGACGAGGGCGCACTCGAGGAGCTGCTGCGCCCCTACCGGGAGCTCGGCTACCCGGCGCTCACCGGGGACGCCCACACTCCCACCCTCGTGGAGGCGGTCCGGCGGCTCATCGACGGGCGCACGGCGATCCTGGCCGGCCACTCCGGCGTGGGCAAGTCCACCCTCACGTCCGCCCTGACCGGCGTCGAGCGCGCGGTGGGAGCGGTCAGCGCCAAGGTCCGCACCGGCCGCCACACGACGAGCGATCCCCGCCTCATTCCGCTGCCGGGCGCCGGCGCCGTCGTCGACACCGCCGGGGTGCGGACCTTCCATCTGCCGAAGATGGATCGGGCGGAGCTGGAGGCGGGATTCCCGGAGATCGCCCGGGCCGCCGAGCGCTGCCGTTTCCGCGGCTGCGCCCACGACGGCGACGCGGGATGCGCGGTGGTCGGAGCCGTCCCGCCACGCCGTCTGGAGAGCTACCGGAGGATGCTCGAGGAGATGCGCTGAGACCTGTCTCACGGGACGGCTCTCGCCTTGACCCGGCATCGGGCCAGGCCGTAAGTTTGTGCGACGCGGCACGAACCGCGGTCCTGGCGAACGACAACACCGTGCGGAGGAGTTCATGAACCGTCCACGCCGTTTCCTGCCCCCGATTGCAGGAGGCGCCCAGACCACAGGCTGGGAGGCGCTCGACAAGTGGGTGGGCGGTAGCTCCAGCTCCGGCGGCTCGGCCGCTCCGGCCGCCGCGGCCCCCGCGGGCAAGACCGGCTGGGAGGCCCTCGACAAGTGGGTCGGCGGCTCCGGCGGCTCCGGCGGCTCGGCCGCGCCGGCGGCCGCGGCCTCGGGCAAGACCGGCTGGGAGGCCCTCGACAAGTGGGTCGGCGACTCCGGCGGCTCGGCCGCCGCGGCCGCCCCTCCGGCAAGACCGGCTGGGAGGCCCTCGACAAGTGGGTCGGCGACTCCGGCGGCTCGGCCGCTCCGGCCGCGGCCCCCTCCGGCAAGACCGGCTGGGAGGCCCTCGACAAGTGGGTCGGCGGCTCGGGTGGCTCGGCCGCTCCGGCGGCGGGGCCCTCGGGCAAGACCGGCTGGGAGGCCCTCGACAAGTGGGTCGGCGGCTCGGGCGGGGCGGCCGCCGCGGCCCCCTCCGGAAAGACCGGCTGGGAGGCCCTCGACAAGTGGGTCGGCGGCTCGGGCGGGGCGGCTCCCGCCGCTGCGCCGCGGCCCCCTCCGGGAAGACCGGCTGGGAGGCCCTCGACAAGTGGGTCGGCGACTCCGGCGACTCGGCCGCTCCGGCGGCGGGGCCCTCGGGCAAGACGGGCTGGGAGGCGCTTGACAAGTGGGTCGGCGGAGGCGGGGGCGGCTCCGCTGCCCCGGCGGCCGGCCCCTCGGGCAAGACCGGCTGGGAGGCCCTCGACAAGTGGGTCGGCGACGGCGGCGGATCCGCGCCGTCGGCGCAGGCGAGCGCCGGCAACGGTGCCGCCGCCGCCGCCGAGGCAGCCGCTCCGGCCGCCGCGGCCGAGCCCGCCGCCTCCGGCGGCTTCGTCGGATTCCTCAAGCGCCTCTTCGGCGGTAAGTAGGCGACGAGTCCGTTCCCGGCGCCGCCCTCGGGCGGCGCCGGGCGACCGCGGTGACACGTGTCATCAACGAACGGTCCGCCGGTGGCGTGCTCCTGCTCCGCATGGGGCCGGCCCTCCTGGTGGCCCTCATCTGCCTGCGGGGCGGGTCGATCCTCGCGCTGCCCAAGGGGCACATCGAGGACGGCGAGTCGCCCGAGGAGGCCGCCATCCGGGAGACCCGGGAGGAGACCGGCATGGCCGGAACGCCGCTGGCCCCGCTGACGGAGATCTCCTACGTCTTCCGTTCGCGCGTCCACGGCACGCGGGTGGCCAAGCGCGTCCACTTCTTCCTCCTCGCCTATCGCTCGGGCGGGCCGTCCCGTCACGACGCCGAGGTGGACGGGGTGCGGCTGGTGCCGATCCAGAGCGCGCGCGCGGCGCTGTCGTATCCGGGCGAGCGCCAGGTGATGGGAGAAGCCCTCGCCTGGGTGAGGGCGGCAGGTTACGGTGGCCAGTGGGCGAAGGAAGGCCCCGACCGGTCGCCGTGAGCCCCGCCTGTCCACCCGCTCCCTCGAGGACGCCTGTGTACGCCCTGAACTTCTACTCTCCGCTGTTCATCGACCAGCTCCGCAAGGGCCGCAAGACCGCGACCATCCGGTTGGGGGACAAGTCCCACAAGTACCGCAAGGGGCAGCTCGTGTGGGTGACGGTGGGCCACCGCCACGGCCCCCGCCAGCGGATCTTCACCGCGATCATCGACGACGTCGCCGTCAAGCCGGTGCGGGAGCTGACCCAGCGCGAGATCGAGCGCGACAACCCGGAGTTCCGCCTGGTCGAGGACACGCTCCACTTCCTCTCGCACATCTACTCGCGCGAGGTGGCGCTCGACGACGCCGTCTCCGTGATCCACTTCTCCGAGGTCATCGAGTTCCCCTCGCTCAAGTGACCGTGTGACGCCCGCCGCCTTGATTCGCGCGCGCGCGGGTGGTTTCCTTTGGCACTCACAGTCATCGAGTGCCAATGGGGGAAATGCATGAGCTTGCAGCCCTTGGGCGACCGCGTCGTCGTCCAGTCGATCGAGGCGGAGCAGGTAACCGCCAGCGGCATCGTCCTCCCGGACACCGCAGCCGAGAAGCCGCAGCGCGGCAAGGTCGTCGCCGTCGGCGCCGGGCGGTACGAGGACGGAAAGCGCGTGCCGATCCAGGTCGCGGAGGGTGACGAGGTCATCTACTCCAAGTACGGCGGCACCGAGATCAAGGTGGACGGCGAGGACTACCTGATCCTCCGCGAGTCCGACATCCTCGCGAAGGCGGTCTGAGCATGCCGAAGCTGATCAAGTTCGACGAGGACGCCCGCCGCTCCCTCGAGCGCGGTGTGAACACCCTGGCCGACGCGGTCAAGGTGACCCTCGGCCCCAAGGGGCGCTACGTGGTGCTCGACAAGAAGTTCGGGGCACCGACCATCACCAACGACGGCGTCACGATCGCCCGCGAGATCGAGGTCGAGGACGTCTTCGAGAACCAGGGCGCCCAGCTCGTGCGCGAGGTGGCCACGGCCACCAACGATGTCGCCGGCGATGGAACCACCACCGCCACCGTGCTGGCCCAGGCGATCGTGCGCGAGGGCCTCAAGAACGTGGCCGCCGGCGCCAACCCGATGGGCCTCAAGCGCGGCATCGAGGCGGCCGTCGACGTGGTCGTGGGCGAGATCGCCAAGCAGGCCAAGGCCGTCTCGGGCAAGGAGGACATCGCCCGGGTCGCCGCCATCTCCAGCCGCGACCGCGCCATCGGCGATGTCATCTCGGACGCGATCGAGAAGGTGGGCAAGGACGGCGTCGTGAACGTCGAGGAGGGCCAGACCTTCGGCATGGACCTCGAGTTCACCGAGGGCATGCAGTTCGACCGCGGCTACATGAGCCCCTACATGGTCACCGACCAGGACCGCATGGAGGCCGTCCTCGATGACCCCTTCCTGCTCATCCACGGCGGCAAGATCTCCTCGGTCCAGGACATCCTGCCGCTGCTCGAGCAGGTCATCGGCCAGGGCCGGCCGCTGCTCATCATCGCCGAGGACGTCGAGGGCGAGGCCCTTGCGACCCTGATCGTCAACAAGCTGCGCGGCACCTTCACCGGCATCGCCGTCAAGGCCCCGGGCTTCGGTGACCGGCGCAAGCGCATGCTCGAGGACATCGCCATCCTCACCGGCGGCGAGGTGGTCGCCGAGGAGATGGGCCTCAAGCTCGCCAACACCCAGATCTCCCAGCTCGGTCGCGCCCGCAAGGTCGTGATCGCCAAGGACGCCACCACCATCATCGACGGTGCCGGCGACACCGAGGAGATCAAGGGCCGCATCAAGCAGATCAAGGCCGAGATCGACACCACCGACTCGGACTTCGACCGCGAGAAGCTCCAGGAGCGTCTGGCCAAGCTGGCCGGCGGGGTCGCCGTGGTGAAGGTCGGCGCGGCCACCGAGACCGAGCTCAAGGAGCGCAAGCACCGCGTCGAGGACG
This sequence comes from uncultured Thermoleophilia bacterium, assembly GCA_963784365.1. GTDB lineage: Bacteria > Actinomycetota > Thermoleophilia > Miltoncostaeales > Miltoncostaeaceae > Miltoncostaea. Next base: position 559,712 of record CAWAQS010000006.1, read on the forward strand.
CCCTCCAGGCGACCCGCGCCGCGCTCGAGGAGGGCATCGTCCCCGGCGGGGGCGTCGTCCTGATCAACTCGATCAAGGCCCTCGACTCCCTCAAGCTGACCGGCGACGAGGCCACCGGGGCGAACATCGTCCGGCGCGCCCTCGAGGAGCCGCTTCGCCAGCTGGCCGAGAACGCCGGCCTCGAGGGCTCGGTGGTCGTCGGCGAGATCAAGTCCAAGAAGGCCGGCATCGGCCTCAACGTCGACACCGGCGAGTACGTGGACCTGGTCAAGGCCGGCATCATCGACCCGGCCATGGTGACCCGCTCTGCCCTGCAGAACGCGGCCTCCATCGCCAAGAACATCATCACCACCGAGTGCGTCGTCTGCGACAAGCCCGAGGAGGGCGGCGGTGCCCCCGACATGGGTGGCATGGGCGGCATGGGCGGCATGGGGATGGGCATGTAACGTCGGCATCCGCCGACCGTCTCTCTGCGAAGGGGGCCCTCGTGGCCCCCTTCGTCGTACTCGAGGTCATGAGCTCGCCTCCCGACATCCCGCGCCGCACCCTGATCTTCTGGACGGTCACGCTCCTGATCGGCGTCGACACCGTCCTCTTCTCGATGGTCGCGCCGGCGCTGCCCGAGTTCGCCGACCGCTACGACTTCTCGGCCTCGGTCGCGGCGCTGATCTTCGCCGCCTTCCCGGTGGGGCAGCTGGTCTCCGCGCTCTGGGCCGCGGGCCTCGTGGAGCGCATCGGGCGGCGGCCGGTGATGATGATCGCCGCCGCGGTCCTGGTGGCCGCCACGCTCGGTTTCGCGCTGGCGACCGGCCCGGAGCTCCTGGCGCTGGCCCGCCTGACCCAGGGTGCTCGCGGCCGGTCTCGTGTGGACGGCCGGGCTCGCGGCGATCGCCGACGTCTACCCGGTCGACGAGCTGGGCTTCCGCCTCGGCCTCGCCGAGACCGCGGGCGGGGCGATGGGCCTGCTCGGCCCGATCCTGGGCGGGGCCCTGATCGTGGTCGTGGGCCTGGACGAGACCTTCGCCCTCGCGGCGATCCTGCCCGTCCTCGCCCTCATCCCGGTGTTCTTCATCCCCGAGACCCGCCGCGGGCCGGGCGTCCCGCCAGCCGCTCGCCCCGGCGCTGCGACGCCTGGTGGCGGTGCCCAAGGCGCGGGTGGCCTTCTGGGCCCTCGCCGGCGTCGCCGCCGTGCTCGCCCTGCTCGAGCCGCTGCTGCCGCTGGACCTGGCCGACCGGCTCAACCTGTCGTCGCTCGGCATCGGGATCGTGTTCGGCGCCGGCCTGATCTCCTACTTCGCCCTGGTGCCGGTGGGCGGCCGCTGGTCGGACCGGCGCGGCCGGCGCGCGCCGCTGATCGCGGGCGGGGTGCTGATGGCCGTCGGCCTGCCCTTCTGCGCGGTCGGCCCGGCCTACAGCGTCGCGATCGCCTTCGCCGTGGTGGGCGCCGGCATGGCCGCCATGGGCGCCCCCACCGGGCCCCTGATGGTGGAGGCCGTGAACGAGGCCGGCATGGTGGGCCAGTACGGCCTGAGCTCGGCGATGCTGACCGTGGTGTTCGCGGTCGGCTACGTCGTGGGCCCGCTGCTCGGCGCCGCGGCCAGCGCCGTGATGCCGTTCCTGGCGACGATGATCCTCACCGCGATCGGGATCGCGCTCGTCGCGGCGTGGGTCGCGCGCACCCTCCCCAGGGAACAGACCGAGGAGGCGGCTTTGGCCGCTGGGCCAAGGGGCTGAGCACCCCCCCGCTGCTACCGTGCCTGTCCCGGAGTTGCGTGAAAGGGTGCCGTTCTGCCGCTGTTCACCGACTATACGACCGACGGCTTCTTCGACGAGATGTTCGAGGAGCCGGATCGCCCCCGCGACGCCTATTCGCGTCTCTTCTCAGGACTCAAGTCGCTGCGCCCGGCCACGTTCGCGGCGCGCAGCGCGCTGGTGGACCGCGCCTACCTGACCCAGGGCATCACCTTCGCCCACGGCGGGCGCGAGCAGCCCTTCCCGTTCGACCTCCTGCCACGGCTCATCCCGGCCGACGAGTGGACCCAGCTGGACGCCGGCCTGGCGCAGCGCGTGCGTCGCCCTCGACCGCTTCATCGCCGACATCTACGGCCCGCGCCGCGCCGTGGCCGACGGTGTGGTCCCCAACGCGCTCGTCACCACCTGCGAGGGCTACGTCCGCGAGATGGTCGGCATCGAGCCGCCGCTCGGCCGCTTCGTCCACGTCGCCGGGATCGACCTGGTGCGCGACGACGACGGCATCTGGCGCGTCCTCGAGGACAATCTGCGCTGCCCGTCGGGGCTCTCCTACGTCGTGCAGAACCGGGCGTTCATGCGCCGCGCGTTCCCCGAGGCCTTCGCCGACCACCACGTCGAGCCGGTCGGCCACGCCCCGTTCCTGCTGCTGTCGGCGCTGATGGCCGCCGCCCCCGAGGGGCGCGACTCCCCGCGCGTCGTGGTGCTGACGCCCGGCCCGGCCAACCCGGCCTACTACGAGCACGCGTTCCTGGCGCAGCAGATGGGCGTGCCGCTGGTCGAGGGGCGCGACCTGACGATCCGCGACCGCCGCGTCTTCCTGCGCACCACCACCGGGCGCGAGCCGGTGGACGTCATCTACCGCCGCATCGACGACGGCTTCCTCGACCCCGCGAGCCTCAAGGCCGACTCGCTCCTGGGCGTGGCGGGCCTGATGCAGTCGTTCCGCGAGGGGCGGGTCGCCATCTGCAACGCGGTCGGCACCGGCGTGGCCGACGACAAGGCCGTCTACGCCTACGTCCCGGACCTGATCCGCTACTTCCTCGACGAGGAGCCGATCCTCGAGCAGGTCCCGACCTACCTGCATGGAGCGCAAGGACGAGCGCACCTACGCGCTCGCCAACCTCGATCGCCTGGTGGTGAAGGCGGTCGACGGCGCCGGCGGCTACGGCATGCTGATCGGCCCGCACGCGACCCCGGGCGAGCGCGAGGCGTTCGCGCGCCGCGTCTCCGAGAACCCGCGCGGCTACGTCGCCCAGGAGACCATCAAGCTCTCGCGGGCGCCGGTGCTGGTGGGCGACCGCTTCCAGGGCCGCCACGTGGACCTGCGCCCGTTCATCGTCTACGGCGAGCGCCCGGTGGTGGTCCCCGGCGGGCTCACCCGCGTCGCGCTGCGCGACGGCTCGCTGGTGGTCAACTCGTCGCAGGGGGGCGGCAGCAAGGACACCTGGGTCCTCAGCACCTGATGCTGGCCCGTGTCGCCGAGACCCTGTACTGGACCGCGCGCGACCTCGAGCGCGCGGAGAACTTCGCGCGCCTGCTGGAGGTGGGGCAGGCCGCCGCCCTGGAGGGCGACTCGTCCAACGGCGCCGGCGGCCGGCTGGTGTGGGAGCCGCTCGTCCGGATCGCCGGCGACTACGAGAGCTTCCTCCACACCCACCGCCGCGCCGACGAGCGCAGCGTCCCCTGGTTCCTCACCTTCGGCCGGGACAACCCGGACAGCATCGTCGCCTGCGTCAAGCGCGCCCGCGAGAACGCGCGCAGCGTCCGCGACCGCCTGCCCACCGAGGTCTGGGAGGGGATCAACGACGCCTGGCTGGAGCTGGCGGAGTGGCCGCCCGAGCGGATCACGCGCGACGGCGTCTACCCCTTCTGCCAGGGCGTCCGGCGCTCGGCCTACCTCATCCTCGGCCTGGTCGAGCAGACGATGCGCCGGGACGAGGGCTGGCAGTTCATGCGCCTCGGGCGCTTCCTCGAGCGCGCCGGCCGCTCGACGCGGCTGGTCCAGGCCCACCAGGTCGCCCGCGCCAAGCTGGCCGACGAGGACGACGTGCTCGACCTCCACGGGTGGCGCGCCCTGCTCGGCGACGCCGCGGCCCACGAGGCCTACCTGCAGGTGGACGCCGCCGCGCTCTCGCCCGAGTCGATCAGCCGCTTCCTGATGCTCGACCCGCGCTTCCCGCGCTCGGTCGCCTTCTGCCTGGGCGAGGTCGAGTCGGCCATCGAGGACCTCATCTCCATGGACGCCATCGCCGCCAACCCGGCGCCCCTGGTGCTGGCGCGGACCGCCCGCGACATGGTCGAGGCGGCCGCGCGCAAGCCGTGGGGCGGGCCTGGAGGTGGGCGACCTGATCGAGCGCCTGCTGGCGCGCTGCACCTCGATCGACGTCGCACTCGGGGAGTCCTGCTTCCTCGCATCCTACGAACGCACTCCGATCGGACAGCATGCCCAGGCTTCACGCCAAGCACAGAACTGAGATCCACTACGCCGGCTCGGTCGGCGAGAGCGTCAACGAGATCCGGCTGATGCCCTCGGGCAATGGCCGCCAGCAGGTCGAGTGGAGCCACATCCGCACCGAGCCGGCGGCCGAGCTGCTCGGCCACCTCGACGCCTACGGCAACGAGGTGCGCTGGTTCCAGCTCACCGAGCCGCACGCCATGCTGGTGGTGGAGGCCGAGGCGGTGGTGGTCGACGCGGCCGGGCCTGGGCCGGCCGGAGAGCGCGGACGCGGGCGATGGTGGCGATCGCGGATCCGGTCTACATCGACGAGCTACGCCGAGTTCCTGTCCGGCTCGACCCACATCCGCTGGGTCGAGCCGGTCGAGGGCTTCGCCAAGGGGCTCCACCTCGACGAGTCGGGGAGCCTGGTGCGCTGGGGCACGATGCTCGAGGCCGAGATCAACGAGGCCATCGTCTACCACGCCCGGCGTCACCGAGGTCGACACCCCGGTCGAGGAGGTGGTGCGGGTCGGCCGCGGCGTCTGCCAGGACATGGCGCACCTCATGATCGCCGTCGCCCGGCGCCGCGGCGTCGCCGCCCGCTACGTCAGCGGCTGGCTGCACCTGCCGGGGATCGAGGGCCCGGGCGAGAGCCACGCCTGGGTCGAGATCGCGGTCCCGGGCCTCGGCTGGGTCGAGTTCGACCCGACGCACCCCTCGCCCGCGACCGAGCACTACGTGCGCCTCGCCGTCGGGGCGCGACTACGCCGACGTGCCGCCGCTGCGCGGCAGCTACCTCGGCCCGGCGACCGAGAAGATGGACGTGTTCGTCGAGGTGCGCGAGCTGCCCACCTAGCCCGGAATGCGCCCGACCCGCGCCGCCCTCTCTGACGAGCGGGCCACGCGGGCCGGGTCTGGGTTCTTCGGGTGACGGACGATCCGGCCGGCGTCAGCCGCCCGGGTCGCCCCCGATCGCCGCATCCAAAGGCGTCACCTCCCTGCGGCCCGTCTGCCCGTGCCGGCAGACACCGTGCGGCCGCTCGATCGTTTCCGCCGTCCCGCGTCGCACGTGGAGCCCACGCGCTCCGTTGTGCGGTCCAGGGTCAACGAATGCGATCCGTGGGAGCGCCGATCGCTCCGCATGACAGGAGGCGTCCGCCCGTCGCGCTCAGGCGCGTGGTCGTCCAGATTCGGTCGCGCGCGACCGGGGGCTGGGACGTTGGGTGCGGCGCTCACCTGCATTTGGTGGCGATGCATGCGGTCCACGGTTCGGTTCGACGCTGCAGGCGGGATATAGGGCCGCGGATCCGTAACCGGAGCCGACGACGGCTCATCCCGTGCAACGATCGTTGCATCCGCCGGCGCCGCCGGTCAAGACGGGAAACCCGCAAAAGAAAAACGCCGCCCCGCCACCGCCCCGGGGGGGCTAGTGCGACTCGATCACCCGGTCAACGATGCCGTACTCGCGGGCCGCCTCGGCGTCGAGGAAGTAGTCGCGCTCGGTGTCCGCGCTGACCTTCTCGATGGGCTGGCCGGTGTGCTTGGCGATGATCTCGTCGAGCTGCTTGCGCATCGCGAGCGCCTCGCGGGCGTGGATCTCGATGTCGCTGGACTGGCCGCTGAAGCCGCCCGACAGCTGGTGGATCATGATCTTGGCGTTGGGCAGCGCCATGCGCTTGCCCGGCGCGCCGGACGCCAGCAGCAGCGCGCCCATGCTCATCGCCACGCCCACGCAGATCGTGGAGACCTGGGGCTTGATGAACTGCATCGTGTCGTAGATCGCCATCCCGGCGTACACCGACCCGCCGGGCGAGTTGATGTAGATCGAGATGTCCTTGTCGGGGTCCTCGCTCTCGAGGTGCAGGAGCTGGGCCACGATCAGGTTGGCGATCTGGTCGTCGATCGGCGTCCCGAGGAAGACGATCCGCTCGTTGAGCAGGCGCGAGTAGATGTCGAAGGAGCGCTCGCCGCGCGAGGTCTGCTCCACGACCATCGGTATGAGGGGACTCACAGAGGGGAGACTACGCTTCCAGCGTCGTGATGCGCCCGTCGGCGTCGAACGTGAGGCGGTGGGGCCGGTCGTCGACGCTCTGCGCGGCGCGGTCGATGACCCGGACGGTGAGCACGACGGCGGGCGGATCGAGGCGCGCGCCGCGGAACCCGGAGCGCCCGGCGGGGGTCGCGTCGCGCACGCCCTGGGGGTCCGAGGCGGCGCCGGCGACGCGGACCTCGGCCCCCGGCGCGAACAGGGCGGAGAAGGCCTCGGTGCCGGTGTTCAGGGCCCCCACGTAGGTCTTGCCGAACTGGCGCGCCTGGTCGTAGGAGAGCGTCACGCGGCCCGCAGCACGAAGATGACGTAGACCAGCACCGCCACCACCGCGAGGGTGAGGCCCGCGGCGGCCAGGGGGCCCATCGGCGCGGCGGGGGCCGGCGGCCGCGGCGGGTGCGCCCGCGGGCTGCGCGTGGCGGCGGCGATGGCGCCGCTCGGCCAGCACGACCACGGCGACGGCGAGGATGGTGGCGCCGGCGAAGCAGGGCATCACGCCCAGGCCGGTCAGGGGGAGGAGCCACAGCAGGAGGATCCAGGTGGGGAACCCGATCAGGGCTCCGCGCACCACGCGCTGGGTGACGCGCTCGATCTGGTCGAACTCGTCCAGCGGCTCCAGGTCGGAGTCAGAACGCGTAGCGCTCCTCCTTCCAGGGATCGGCCGAGTTCGAGTAGCCGAGGCGCTCCCAGAACCCGGGCTCGTCGTGGTCGAGCACCTCCAGGCCGCGCAGCCACTTGGCGCTCTTCCAGAAGTAGAGGCTGGGTACGAGGAGCCGCAGCGGGCCGCCGTGGACCGGCTCGAGCTCGAGGCTGTCGAAGCGGTAGGCCAGGAGGACGTCGTCCCTCATGAGCCGCTCGAGCGGCACGTTGGCGGTGTACCCCTCCTCCGAGTGCGCGACCACGTGGGAGGCGGTGTCGTCTCAGGCCCAGCCCGCGCAGCAGCGGCGCCACGGCGATCCCCTCCCAGACCGTCCCCAGCTTGGTCCAGCTGGTGACGCAGTGGATGTCGCAGGTGATCCGCGTGATCGGCTGCGATCGCAGCTCCTCGTACGTCCACCGCACCGGCGTGTCGACCAGGCCGGTGATGGTGAAGTCCCAGTCCGGCGGCGGCGAGGTGTACGGCACCGACCCGGCGTGCAGGACCGGGAAGTCGCTCACCACGTGCTGGCCCGGCGCCACGCGGCGGCGCTCGTCGTCGCTCAGCCCCCGGTTGCGCAGTAGCCCCACTCGGTCCTCCGATCCGTCCGCCGCGTACCGGTGCATCGTACGCCAGGCCGGCCGCTCACTCGCGCGTGGCGCGCGCCATCAGGGCGAGGCCCTCCCGGTCGTGGGCGGCCGCGATGTGGAAGCGGCGCGGACAGGTCGAGCGGCGTCGTCGCCAGGCTCGGCCGGGTCGGGCACGCCGACGGCGAGCCCGGCCTCGGTGGCCACCAGCTGGGCGGCCGCGACGTCCACCGCGCGGCCGGGCCCCAGGCCGACCATGGCGTCGCCCGCGCCCGGCGGCCGTCTCGCACATCGAGAGGGCGAGGGATCCCAGCGCGCGCATGCGTCCCACCCGCCCCTCGAGGAACGCCGCCATGCGCGCGACGCGGGCCGGGTAGGCGCCCTCCACCAGCACCAGCTCGAGGATGCCGCTCGGCGAGGGGGTGCGCGCCGCCAGGCGGACGCCGTCGAGCCACGCCCCCCGGCCGCGCTCGGCGACCCACTCCTCGCCGGTGCCGTGATCGCGGACCAGGCCGATGGTGACGTCGCCCATCGTGCGCCCGCGCGCCAGGGCGATCGAGGTGGCGAAGAACGGCAGGCCGCGCTTGGCGTTGAGGCTGCCGTCGATGGGGTCGACCACCGCGATCGCGGTCGCGCTGCCGCCGTCCAGCTCCACCTCGCCGACCTCCTCGCTGATCACGCTGAGGGGCGTCCCGAGGGCGCCCAGCTCCTCCAGGACGATGTCCTCGGCGAGGCGGTCCACCGCGACCGTGATGTCGCCCCCGGCGCCGCGGCCGCGGGTCTCCGAGCGCTGGGCGCTCGACATCGGCCGGATCTCGGCGGCGATGCGGTCGCAGGCGCGCCGGAAGGCGGCGAGCCAGACCTCTGCGTCCGGGCTCGGGCCCGCCTCAGGCATCGACCAGCGAGTGGAACGCCACGCCGGTCAGGAGCTTGGGGAAGAAGTAGGTCGAACTTCTGCGGCATGGTCTCTCCGGCCTCGGCGACCTCCGCGATCGCCGCCTTGGGGATGCCGCGCAGGATGAGGGCGGCCGCCGCCTCCCCGGACGCGACGAGCCGCTGCGCCTCGGCCGCGTCCTTCGTGTAGCTGAGGACCTCGTCGTGCGCGAGGGCGGCCTGGTCGGCGCCGAGGTGCGGGATCAGGATCTCGCGCTCGATCGCGGCCACGTCCAGGCGCTCCCCGGCCGACTGGCCCGGCAGCGTGGTGCCGGTGAGCAGGGTGATGCTCCCCGGGACGATCAGGCCCAGCGCCGGGGCGTCCTCGGGGGCCTCGGCCAGGGCGGCCAGGAGGGCGTCGAGGTCGGCCACCTCGCGCGCGGCGAAGCCGTCCGCCGCGCCGGCGGGCCAGCGGGTGAGCAGGCGGTGGGTGGGGAGGACGACGAGGCCGGGGTCGTCGAGGGCCGTGAGGCCCATCAGGACGCGGTCGTAGGGGGCGTCGCCGTCCGCGCCCTCGGCGGCGCGCCGCTCGTCGCGGTAGGCGAGGGCGGTCTCGTAGCGGTGGTGCCCGTCGGCGATCAGGATCCAGCGGTCCCGCATCGCGTCGGCGACCGCGGCGATCACCGCCGGGTCGGTGATGCGCCAGAAGCGGTGGACGGTGCCCTCGCGGTCGGTGAGCTCGGCCTCCGGCGGCCCGCTGGGCGCGGCCGCGCCCCAGGCGGCGCCCTCGGGGTCGGGGTAGAGGCCGAAGACCGGGGAGAGGTTGGTCCTCACGGCCCGGGTCAGGCGGAGGCGGTCCTCCTTGGGCCCGGCGTGGGTGCGCTCGTGCGGCCGGACGACGCGCGCCTCGTAGGGCTCGATCCCGACCGCGGCGAGGATGGTGCGCCGCTCGCGGGGCACGCCGTCGTCGAGCGTGAAGCTCTGCGTCCAGGCCACCAGGCAGGGCGCGTCGCTGACGGCCAGGGCCCCCTGGTCGCGCCACGAGGCGATGAGGCCGGCGACCTCCTCGTAGCCGACCTCCGGCAGGATCAGGCGCACGGCGTTGTACGGGCTCGTGGCCAGGAGCGTGCGGCGCTCCTCCGGCGAGATCACGTCGTAGGGAGGGGCGACCAGGTCTCCCAGGGGTCCGGCCGCCTCGGCGTACCGGAGGGCGCGGAAGGCACGGACGTCAGCCACGGGAGGCGATGCTACCAGCGGCCTGGGGCGTCCGGCGGGGGGGCTACCATGACCTGTCCGTGGCGGACGATCTCACCCCCGAGCAGCGCGCCGCCGTCACCCATCCCGGCGGCCCCGCCATCGTGCTCGCGGGCGCCGGAGCCGGCAAGACGCGGGTGCTCTGCCGCCGCCTCGCCTGGCTCGTCGAGCAGGGCGCCTCGCCCGACGAGATCCTCGCGCTCACCTTCACCCGCGAGGCCGCCGTCGAGCTGCGCGCCCGCGCCGAGGAGATCCTCGGCACCTCGCACGAGACCCTCCGGGTGACGACCTTCCACGCCTACGCCCTCGAGGTCGCGCGCGTCCACGGCGCCGAGCGGGGGCTGCTGCCCGACACGACGGTCGCGCGCTCCGAGGACCGCATCCTGATGATGCTGGACCGGCTGGGCGAGCTGGACCTGCGCCTCTTCGACCTGCGCGGGGACCGCGTCGGGGTGGTGGACGACCTCGTGCGCCGCATCGACGCCTGCCGCGACCAGCTGGTCACCGCCGAGGCCTACCGCGGCTGGGCCGAGGCGGCCGTCGCCGGGGCGGGCTCGAGCGGCGCGGCCCACCGGGCGCGCCGCCAGCTGGAGTTCGCGCGCGTCTACGAGGCGCACGACCGCTGGCTGGCCGAGGACGGGCGGGAGGACTTCGGCCTCTCGATCGTCCGCGTGCTCGAGCTGCTGCGGACCCACCACGACCGGCGCGCGGCGGTCCAGGAGGCCGCCCGGCACGTGCTGGTGGACGAGTTCCAGGACACCAACCACGCCCAGGCCGAGCTGCTCTACCTCGTGGCCGGGAGCGCGGCGAGCCTCATGGTGGTGGGCGACGACGACCAGGGCATCTACCGCTTCCGGGGCGCCTCGTCCAAGAACATCACCGACTTCCGGCGCCGCTTCCCCGACGCGGCGGACCTCCGGCTGGAGCGCAACCACCGCTCCACCCAGGCCATCCTCGACGCGGCCTCGGCCGTGGTGGAGCCGATCGCCGACCGGGCGGCCAAGACGAGCGTCGCGCTCCCCGACGCGGCCGGGCCGCCGCCGGTCTTCTGGCGCGCGCCGGACCCCGACGGGCAGGCCCGCGCGGTCGTCGACCGCATCCTGGAGCTGGCCGCCGAGGGCGTCCCCCTGGAGGAGCAGGCGGTCCTGATGCGCGCCGTGCGCCTGGAGTCGCGCCCCCTCGTGGAGGCGCTGGAGCGCGCCGGCGTGCCGCACCAGGTGCGGGGCGGCATCGGGCTCTTCGAGCGCCGCGAGGTGCGCGCCGCGGTCGCCTGGCTGCGGGCGGCGTGCGATCCGTCGCTGGTCCAGGACCACCTGCGCGTCGGCGCCGACCCGCGCTACGCGCTCCCCTGGGCCGAGCTGGCGGACGCGGTCACCTCGGCGTCCGCGGCGGGCGGCGGGGTGAGCGGCGCGCTCAGCGCCGTGGCCCTCGCCCACGGCGGCGAGGGTCTCGCCGCGGCGCTGGCCGACGTGGGGCGGGCGGCGGCCGAGCTGGCCCCGGCCGACGCCCTGCGCGCGGCCATCGACCGCTCCGGCCTGCGCTCGGCGGCCATCGCCGCGGGCGGCGCCGAGGGGGCGGCGCGGCTCGCCGGGCTGGCGGCGCTGGAGCGGCTCGGCCGCGAGATCGCCGAGCGCGACCCGTCGCTCGACGCGCCCGCCCTCGGCGACGGTCCTGGCCGGGCTGGCGGCGATCGGGTACCGCGGCGAGGGGATCGCGCCGCGCGAGCGGATGGGCGTCCAGGTGATGACGATCCACCAGGCGAAGGGCCTCGAGTTCGACGCGGTCTTCGTCGTCGGCATGACGCGCGCCAACTTCCCCGGCAAGGACCGCGGCGAGATCGACATCCCCGATCAGCTGCTGCCCGAGGTGCTGCCGCGCGCCCGCGACGCCCACGTGGCCGAGTCGCGCCGCCTCGCCTACGTCGCGATGACCCGCGCGCGCCGCCACCTGGTGCTCTGCACCCTGGCGGCGGGCGCGAGCGGGATCGCCCAGGCTCCGTCGCCCTTCTTCGAGGAGGCGCAGGCCGCCGTCGGCGCGGAGATCGCGGAGGTCGGCGACGCCCCCGAGCGCGCCCTGCTCGCGGCGGTGGGGCGGGCGCGCGAGACGGCCGAGCAGGCCTCGCTGCGGGCCGCCCGGGCGGTGGCCGAGGGCGCCGCCGACGCCGAGGCGCTCTGCGCGGACGCCGAGGAGGCCGCGCGGGCGCTGATCGCCGCCCGCGCCGTCGGTGATGCGCCCCGCGCCGCCCGCGCCGCCGGTGCCCGCGCCGCCGCGCCCGGCGCGCCCGGGGCTGGAGCTGACTCCGAGCGCCATCGAGATGTACCGCGGGTGCCCCCTGCGCTACCGCTTCGCGGCGGTCGACCGGGTGCCGGCGCCGCCGAGCGTGGCGCGGGCGATCGGCATCGCGGCCCACTCGGCGCTGGAGGCGCACTACCGCCCCGACGGCACCGGCGGCGACGGCGACGCCCTGGTGCGGCGCTTCGAGGCGGGGCTGCGCCGCGAGCGGGTGGCCGACACGGCCGAGGGGCGCCAGGCCCTGGCCCGCGCCCGCGAGCGCTTCCCCGACTACCACGACCGCCACGTCCGCAGCCGCACGCGGCCGGTGGCCGTCGAGCGGGACTTCACCCTGGCCGTCGGCCCCCACCGCGTCCACGGGCGCATCGACCGGGTCGACGCCCACCCGGCGGGCGGGCACCAGCTGGTGGACTACAAGACCGGCAAGCCGCCCACGGCCGGCGGGCGCGCGAGCGGCGACGACCTCGTGCTGCGGCTCTACCTGCTCGGCGCGCGCGAGGCGTGGGGCATCGAGCCGCGCGGGGCCACGGTGGTCCACATCCTCGACGGCGACACCCGCGGGGTGCACCCGGACGCCGACGACGACGCCCGGGTGATGGAGTCGGTCCGCGACGCGGCCGAGGGCATCTCCGCGGGCAGCTTCGCGCCGCGGGTCTCGTGGGACTGCCGCACCTGCGACTTCGCCCGCATCTGCCCGGCGCAGGACCGATGACGCCGATCTCCTCGCTGGAGGCGGGCACGGCCGTCGAGGGCGTCTACGCCGTGCGGCGCAAGGAGCGCCGGATGTCGCGCCAGGGCCGCCCCTTCCTGGCGCTCACCCTGGCCGACGCGACCGGATCGGTCGCGGCCGTCGTCTTCGACGAGGCCGACTACTTCGCGGCCCAGTTCGAGGAGGGCGACCGGGTCCGGATCACCGGTCGCGTCACCGAGCGCGACGGGCGTCCGCGGGTCGTGGTGGGCCACCTGCGCCCGGCCGCCGACGAGGCCGAGGCCGAGGACCTGCTCCCGCGCAGCCACCGCGACCCCGACGAGCTCTTCGGCTTCATCCTCCACCTCGCCGACGAGGTGGCCGACCCGGATCTGCGCCGGCTGCTCGACGCGCTGACGGGCGACGACGACCTGGCGCGGGCCTGGCGGACGATGCCCTGCACCCGCTCCGGGCACCACGCCTACATGGGCGGGCTGGTGGAGCACACCGTGGGGACCGGCGCCCTGGTCCAGACCCTGGCGACCTGGCACCCGCGGATCGACTCCGACCTCCTCCTGTGCGCGGCGCTCGTCCACGACATCGGCCACGCGCGCGCCTTCCGGCTCGGCGCGACCTTCGAGCTCACCGAGGAGGGGCGGCTGCTGGGGCACATGGCGATCGGCCACGAGATCGTCGGCGACGCCGCCCGGCGCGTCGGCCTGTCGTCGTCCCGGCGGGCGGAGCTGCTGCACGCCATCGACTGGCACCACGGCCCCCCGCCCGGCCAGGCGCCCGGCGCGGCGAGCCCGGAGGCGCTGGCCCTGTGGCGCGCGAACCAGCTGGAGACGTCGGTCAAGGCGCGGCTGGAGGGCCACGGCCCGATCGACTGATCGCCTCTCAGGTCACGGTGAGCGGGAGATCCACCCGCGACGAGCCGACGATGACGCGGATCCGGTAGACACCCTTCGCGAGCGGGGGGAACTGGAGTCCGGGGAACGAGTCGCCCACCGCGACGGTCCTCGTGGGGAAGCGACCGACCGTGCGCACGCCCCGGCCGGTGCGCCGCTGCACCAGCACGCGGAGCTTTCCGCCGGTGACGCCGACCGAGAGGCCCAGGCGGATGCGCGCCGTCCGCTTGGCGCGGATCGTCGTCCTGAGGAGCCGGGCCTGATCGATGCGCGGCACCACGACCGGCGCCACCTCCGGCACCACGGCGGGCGGCGGGATCACGCCGGTGGTGCCGACGGCGGCCGTATCGGGGCTGCCGGCGTTCGGATTGCCGAAGTGGCTCGTCCCCGTGAGCGGACCGGCGACGCCGGCCTCGGCGAGGATCGCCTGGGACGCCGCCGGGAGCGTGCCGCCGGCGGTGGTGCCGTCGGTGACCGCCCAGATGGCCTCCTGAGCGCCGTCGGGGGTCGCGGCGGTGCCCACCTGGCGCCGGCCGACCGCCTCGAGCACCGCCTGGAGCTGCGCCATGTTCGCTCCGGGCAGCGACGCCGCCGGGCCGAGCACGTCGAGCCCCGCCCCGGCGGCGGGGATGTGGCGCGTGAAGTCCACGCAGTAGGCCCAGAGCCCGTCGCGGTGCGCCGTGCCCCCGCGCTTGGCGAACATGTTGAGCGGTGCGCCCACGCCCAGGTTCTGCTGATCGCCCGACTTGTTGGCCAGGATGTCGCCCGGGTCGCCGCGCAGGTGCACGCCGGCCTGCGCGACGAGGGCGTTGACGTCCGAGCGCAGCATGTTCGCGGTCTTCTTGTCGCTGCCCATGATGTCGTTGGCGTGCCCGGGGCGGGGCTTGCTGATGATCACCCCCGCCGCCGGGTTGCGCCCCGCCTGGCGGACCCAGGCCTTGAGGGCGGCGATGTCGTTGGGATCGATGGTCCCCGGGACGGTGACGTCGGGCCTCCCCTTCTGCCGGAAGACGTCCGTGTACTGGTCCGGAAGCCCGGCCAGGTGGAGTCCCTCGTGCGCCAGCAGGTAGCCGTTGCCCCAGTCCGGGTCCGTCGAGCCCCAGGTGCCGCTGCGCACGCCGTCCGCGGGTGGCGTCTCCTTGTTGACCGAGGAGCGATACCCGGGGGTGTCATCGATCGTGATCTGGTGGAAGCACGGGGTCGGTGGGTCGGTGGGAAGCCGCGTGCGCAGGTCGAAGCCCACGTTCAGCTTGGTGCCGTTGGAGGCGGTCCGGGTGCCGATGCGCTTGCCGGCCGCCGCGGCGAACGCGGTGAGCTGCGCCGGAGTGAAGGGGCTCGCGTCGATCAGCTCCACGTGGATGGTCACGGTCACCGGACCCCTCGTCGGCTTGCCGGTGAGGTCCACCGCGACGGTGTCGCCCTCGAAGCCGCCCTTTGCCGTGAGCTTGGCCAGCCCCTCGTTGGCGGCGTCCCTGAGCGTCTTGGTGCGGCTGACCTCGGTCGGGGGCGTGTCCGCGCAGGATTCGTCGTCGGCCCTCTGACCGGCCGGCGACCGGGGCTCCCGCTCGAGCTGGCGGGCGGCCGGGAGCGCGGCGTTGATCGCGGCGAGGAGCGCGCCGAGCCGCGGGTCGAGACCGTTGACCGAGAGGATCGCGCGGCTGTCACCCTTCACCTCGGCCACCGCCAGCGCGTAGGCGCCGTCGGTGGTGTGGGAGACCGCCTGCGCCGTGGGGGCGGGCAGGGCGGCGGCGCGGGCCCGGATCTGCGCGAGCTGCGCCGCGGTGGGCCTGACCGTCGCCGCGAATGGTCACGGCGCCGCTCGCCCGGTTGGCCGGCGTCACCTCGAGTATCTGGATGCTGCCGTCGGCGAGCAGGTGGGCTCCGTGAAGCGACTGGAACGGCGCCATGCCTCCCGACCAGGCGTAGAGGGTGGTCGGCGGCGCCGCGCTCGCCACCCCGGGCATGGCGGAGAGACCGGCGATCGCCACGACGGCTCCGAGGCTCTGCAGGCGGCGTGTGCTGGGTCGGCGCACGCGGCTAGCTGAAGTTGAGGAAGCCGCTGGTCGTGAGCGTGGTCTTCGCGGTCTTCGGCGGGTGCGCGCCGAGTCGGACGGCGAAGGCGAAGCGGAAGGGGTTGCGCACGTCGAAGGTGTGGGCGCGCAACGGGACGCGGATGCACACCAGGCGCTTTCCGGGCTTCGCGAAGCGCACGGTCGTCGCCCCGAAGACGCGCACGCTCTTGCGCCCGCTGAAGATGGCCACGCGGATCGCCGCCGGCTTGGTCGTCTGGACCCGGACGTTCACGCACTTGCTGCGCTTCAGCGCGGCCCGCGAGGGATGGCGGGGGATCACGAAGGTCGAGGACCCGCGCCGGATCACGCGCGGGTTGTCGATGCCCGACGTGTTGACGCCGTCGGTGCGCGCCGGCGGGCTCGCGACGGTGAACCACTGGTTGTAGGTGCCATTGCGCTCGAAGCTGGTGACGATGGCCAGGTTGCCGCCGGCGTCGACGGCGCTGATGCCGCCGGCCGAGTAGCTCGCGGGGCGGGCGGGAACTCCGAGCGAGCGGACCGCGCCGCCGGCGCCGCGGGCGTTTCCGAGGGTCACGAGGTACGAGGGTGCCCCGGTGCGCGAGCGGTCGTACCAGGCGATCCACAGACGCCCGTCAGGGCGGTAGGCGGCGTCGAGGTTCGACCCCGGATCACCGCCGGACACGGCGACGGTCGCCGCGGTCTCGCCGGCCGCCCAGGTGAGGATCCGCCCGCTGTCGGTGCCGTTGGCGTTCGACTGGTGGTACGCGAGCCGGCAGTCCGCCGGGCCGCAGGCCAGCGCGAGGCGCAGCATGGCGTTGCTGATGCCGGCGCTCTGGGGTGCGAGCCCCGGTGCCCCGGCCACCGCGCCGGTCGCCGAGTCGAGCTGCACCATGTGCAGGCCGTCGCTGCCGTACCAGGCGATCCACGTTCGGCCGGTGCCGTCTCGCCCGAGCTCGGGGACCTGGTAGGTCGCGGTCCGCCCGAGGGCGCCCGCCAGGTCGACGTCCACCGGAGTGGTGGCCCCGCGGGAGAGGCGGACGGTGCCCGAGGATGCCGACGCGAAGAACGGGGTGGCGCCGTCGGCCGAGAGGATCGCCGTGCTGCCGCCGCTGGAACCGCCGGTCGCGACCGGCGCGCCCCAGGTGCCGTCGGCATTGCGTGGCGCGAAGGAGACCCCGTTGAGGGGGTCGCCGGTGACCAGGCTGTGGAAGGCGTTCAGCATCACCTGGAGTCCGCCGCCGGCCTTGCCCAGCAGGACCGGGCTGTCGACGCTCGACCAGCCCGACACCACATCGACCACCTGCGGGGCGCGGCCGGAGGCCGCCACGGTCGGGTTCACCGTGGCCGACTGGACGCTGGTGGTGCCGATGCCGGGCACCGACCACGCGGCTACGACCCTGGTGCCGTCCAGTGCGATCGACGGCAGCGCCGTCACCGTGTTCTCGTCCGCCCCGAGCTTCGTCCAGGCCGACGCGGGGCTCGCGGGCGCGCCCAGGCCGGTGAGCGGAGCGATCAGCCCGACGGCCACCGCCGCGACGAGGGCGGCCCCCCCGGATCCTCGCGGTGCATGGGCGCTCCCTCGGCGTTGCCTCATGGACACCTTCGAGCCACCCTACCCCGGCGGCCTCCGTACGCGCACGCCTCTGACGGGCGTGGTTCATCTCGCGTTCATGGAGCCGGTCGCGGTCCCGGGAGGCGTCAGACGTTGAAGCGCACCTGGATGACGTCGCCCTCCTGCACCACGTAGTCCTTGCCCTCCATCCGCAGCAGGGCCGCCTCGCGCGCCCTGCTCCACGAGCCCGAGGCCACGAGGTCCTCCCAGCCGATGACCTCCGCGCGGATGAAGCCGCGCTCCAGGTCCGAGTGGATGCGCCCGGCGGCGCCGGCCGCGGTGGTGCCGCGCCGGATGGGCCAGGCCCGGGCCTCCGGGGGGCCGGATCCGGTGAAGAAGGTGACCAGGTCCAGCAGGCGGTAGGCCGCGGCCACGACCGCGTCGGCCCCGCGCACGTCGCCCAGCTCCAGCTCGCCGGCGAGCTCCGCCGCCTCGTCCGGGTCCATCGCGGCCAGCTCGAGCTCCATCCCCACCGGGAGCGCCAGGGCCTGGGCCCCCTGCGCCCGGGCGTGGGCCACCAGCCCCTCGGGCGGCTCGAGCTCCTCGTCCGTGTTGGCGATGTAGAGGACCGGCTTGGCGGTGAGCAGGCCCATGTCCGCGGCCACGGCCTGCGCGGCCTCGTCCTCCACCAGGCGCGCCGGCCGGCCGGCGTCCAGCTCGGCCACCAGCAGCTCCAGCGACGCCAGCTCCGCGCCCGCGCCGGCCTCGCCCACGCGGGCGCCCTTGCGCGCCCGCTCCAGGCGGCGCGCGGTCTGGTCGCGGTCGGCGATGGCCAGCTCGAGGTCGACCGCCTCGGCGTCGGCGACCGGGTCCACCCGGTCCTCGGGGTGCGGCACCTCGGCGTTGGCGAAGGCGCGGACCACGTGGACGAGGGCGTCGGCCTGGCGCAGCTGGCCCAGCGCGGCCCCGCCGAGCCCCTCGCCCTGGCCGGCGCCCGCGGCGAGGCCGGCGATGTCGACCAGCTGCACCTGGGCCGGCACGCGCTTGGGGATGTCCTGCGCGTCGGCGATCGCCTGCAGGCGCTCGTCGGGCACGTCGGCCATCGCGCGATGGGGCTCGCGGGTGGTGTACGGGTAGGGGGCGATCTCGGCGTCCGCGCCGGTGACCAGCACGAAGAGGGCCGTCTTGCCGGCGTTGGCGCGCCCGACCAGTCCGAGGTCCATCTAGACGCACATCCTGGGAGGGGTCAGGATCCCCCGAAGCCGATGCGGCCCGACACCTCGCCGGGGGGCAGGCGCACGTAGATCAGCTCCCCCTGGTCGATCCAGAAGGTGCCCTCCTCGGCGTCGATCGCGCGCCAGCTGGTGCTGCCCTCGGCCGACAGCGCGGAGGTGACCTCGTCCGCCACGGCGGTCTCCACCGTCAGGCGGAGGACCGTCCCGCCTTCGAATCCGAGCTCGAGTCGTCGCGTCGCCATCGCGGGCGAGTCTACCCGTCCGCGCCGTGGCCGGCCTGGATCAGCTCGGTCAGGACGCCCAGGCTGGAGCGCGGGTGGAGGAACGCCACCAGGTGGCCGCCGAGGCCGACGCGGCCGCGCTCGTCGATGAGCTCCACCCCCCGGCGAGGCCAGCCCCGCGAGGGTGGCGTCGAGGTCCGGCACGGCGAACGCCACGTGGTGGAAGCCCTCGCCGCGCTTGGCCATGAAGCGGGCGATCGCCCCCTCCGGGTCGAGCGGGCGGATCAGCTCGACGGCCCCGCCGGCGCCCTCGCAGCATCACCGCCTCGACCCCCTGCGTCCTCCATCACCTCGCGGTGGGTCACCTCGGCGGCGAAGGCCTGGCCGAAGGCCGCGACGCCGGCGTCGAGGTCGGCCACCACGTAGCCCACGTGGTGGATCGGGCCGAGCGGCGCCGGGGCGCTCACGCCACCCGCTCCAGGCGCGGGTTGGGGCGCTCCTCGCGGCCGACCTTGGCGCAGGGGACGCCGTTGACCCGCACCACGTCGGCGGTGAAGTCGTTGGTGCCCTGCAGCAGCGAGCTGCCCACCCCGTAGGCGTCCACCGGCACCCCGGCCTCCTCGAAGCGCCGGATCCGCTCCGCGTCGAACCCGCCCGAGGCCACGATCTGCACCGCGCCGTGGCCGGCGTCGTCCAGGGCGCGGCGCACCTTCCAGACCAGCTCGGGCACGACGCCGGTGGGCCGGAAGCGCCCCATCTCGTGCCACAGGGAGCGGTCGACCATGGTGCTCGAGGTGTCGAGGCGCACGCCCCAGAGCCGCGGCCCGAGCGCGTCGGCCACCTCCAGCGCGGTCCGCACGGAGTCGTTCTCGAAGTCCACCAGCACGGTCACGCTCAGCTCGTCCGCGAAGCGGTCGGCGAACATGCGCGCGGCGAGCGACGGTGTCCCCGCCGTAGGCCGCGATCAGCCCGTGGGGGACGGTGCCCATGCCCTTGCCGCCCCACCAGGAGGCCTGGGCGTCGGTGGAGACGCCGATCGCGCCGCCGGTGTGGGCCGCCCAGCCGTCGCCGGTCTGCACCTGCCAGTGGTCGAAGCGGGCGGGGAAGTAGAGGATCGGCTTGCCCCCGGCCGCCGCCACCACGTCGCGCACGTTGCGGCTGATGAGCGTGCGCCGCGCCAGCACCCCGAGGTAGAGGGTCTCCAGGTGGGCGAACAGGCTGTAGTCGCCGCGGATCGTGAGGACCGTCTCCCAGGGGTCGACCTCGTCGCCGTCGTAGAGCGCGCTCACCTCCAGCCGCTCCCAGCCGTCCTCCCAGGTGCCGTCCGCCCGGCGCCGCCCGGAGCAGAGCCGCAGGATCGCCAGCGCCTCGTCGACGCCCCCGAGCACCGAGCGCTCCCTCTGGAAGACCTGCATCAGCACGTCGGGCCGGTGGTCGTCCAGCTCGAGCACGTCGCGCGTGAACGTGAAGTAGGCGTCGCTGTAGTAGCCGTCGCGCATCTTCTCGACGGGCAGCTGGAAGGTGGCCGGGTGGAGCCGCGTGCGCCGGGCGGTGGTCACGAGTCCTCGTCGTCCGGGGGCAGGCGGGCCGGGCGGGTGGACCACAGGAAGCCCAGCGCGAGCAGGCAGAGGCCGGAGATCACGATGGCGATCACGCCGAGCCAGATCGCGGCGCCCGAGTTCGCGTCGTCGCGCCCGGACGCGACGGTCGCCGCCGCGCCGGAGGCGGCCTGACCGGGCTCGAGGATGGTCACGGTGGCCGCCGGGCCGGGGTCGGTCGGGCCGCTCTCGGGGGCCTCCTCGCCCGGCTTCTCGGGCGGTCCGGTCCACGGCTTCACCAGGCCGTCGGCGTAGGTCTGGCGCGTCTTCCAGACCGCCGTGCCCGACTCGAACGGCGTTCCCAGCACGTGGAAGTCGACGTAGCGCTCCACGCCGATCCGCCCGCCGCGGTAGACGACGCCGCTGAAGCGCCCGTCCGGGGCGCGCACGGGGCTGACGGTCCAGCCCGGCGGGGGCTCCTCGAAGCTGTAGACCGTCACCTGGCTCGGGAAGTCGACGGCGACGCGCGTGGTCGGGAGCTGCCGCTCGGTCGGCACCCGGATCGTGAACTGGACCGACTCGCCCTGGGCGACCTCCGCCGGCAGGACCTCGACGTGCGCGAGCGCGGGGGACGCGCCCAGCGCGAGGGCCGCGACCGACGCGGCCAGGACGAGGAGGCGCCTCACGATCGGAGGGTGTCGGTGAGGGCGTCGAGCACGGCGACGTAGATTAGTGCCTGGCTGCTGTCGGACATGGTCATTCGGTAGGTGAAGGCCAGCGGCCCCTCGGACGCCGTCTCGATCGTGATCCGCGTCCCGTCGGGCTCGGGCTCCAGCGCGGTGCGCGTCCGCGCCCGCAGCCCGAGCCCGCGCGCCTCCCACACGAGCTGCTCGCCCCGGCTCGACGGTGGTGAGCGACGGCCGGGTGTAGAAGTCCCGCCCCTTCTGGTCGCGCATGTGCAGCCGCAGGCGGCTGCCGGGCTGCCACCGGGCCGTCCAGCTCGGCCTCCACGCAGTGGGGGTTCCAGGAGGGCCACGCGGCGAAGTCGGTCCACCGCTCCCACACGCGGTCGGGCGGCGCCGGGGCGACCACCGTCACCGTGACGCTCACCGCGCCGCGGGGCCTAGCCGGGGGTGTCGGCCGTCTCGGCCCGCAGCAGCGCTTCCATCGCCGCGCGGCCCACCAGGAGGTCGCTCTCGGTGGGCTCCCGGGTGGCGAAGCCCGACTGCATCGAGTGGCCGACGCCGTGCACCACGCGCGAGAGCGGGTGCTCGGGCCGGCGCGCCGAGAAGGAGAAGACCTCGACCGCCGCGCCCACGCTGAGCGCGGCGATGGCCGTGCGGGCGCCGAACGCCCGGCGGCGCAGCATCTTGCGCGCGATCGTGTTGCCGATCGTCGTGGACACGAGCAGGGGGAGGATGAGGTTGCTGCCGCAGCGCTCGTGCTCCTTGGCGTGGGCGTCCGCGTGGGCCACCTCTTCCGCGCCGCCGGCCTCGTAGGC
Source organism: uncultured Thermoleophilia bacterium (assembly GCA_963784365.1). Taxonomy (GTDB): domain Bacteria; phylum Actinomycetota; class Thermoleophilia; order Miltoncostaeales; family Miltoncostaeaceae; genus Miltoncostaea. The sequence continues at coordinate 581,267 of CAWAQS010000006.1, forward strand.
CGCGATGCTCTTGTGCTCCACCGCGTGCCAGATCGCGGCCTGCGAGCCGCGGAGCGTGATGATCGCCGGCGCCAGGCCGGCCACGGCGCCCACGGCCTCCTGCGCCAGCACCGAGCGCAGGCGGCGGCGCGCCACCGCGGCGACGACGGTCGCTCCGATCGCCGCCCCGATCGAGCGGCGGTCCTCCATCGCGAAGCGCGCCTGCGGCAGGCCGCGGCGCACCTGCGGCAGCACGGCGAACGCCTCGCCCAGGCGCACGAGCCCGCGCGCCAGCGGCATGTCGGTCACCGGCCCGGCGCGGAACAGGTGCTTGCGGCCCGAGGCCACCACCAGCTTGCCGTCGTCGTCGCGCACCGCCGCGGCCCAGTGGCGCGGTCCGTGCACCAGGAGGCCGTTGGCCAGTGCCATTCCGCCGAGGCGGTTGCTGCGCGGGGGTTCGGCCACGGGTCCAGAGTAGCGGGAGCCGCGGCGGGACCGCGCCGCGGGCGTCGGGCTCACGACCCGGCCCGGCGCGCCTCGAGGCGGCGCTCGGCGGCCATCCGGCCGGCGGCCGGGTCGCTCGTGTCGACGAAGGTCATCATCTCGGCGATCGCGCGGTGCCCGGCCGTCTCGGCGATCTGGCGGTGCATCTCGCGGGCCACGGCCCGGTACGACTCGTGCCCCTGCGGCTGGCTGCGCAGCTCGATCAGGTGCATCGCCTCGCGCGCGTTCATGGTCATGGTGAAGCGGATCCGGTGGGCGAGGGTGACGGCGTAGGGCGCGGCCGCGGCGAACTCCGGGGCGAGGGCGTCGTGCAGCGCCGTGCAGGAGGACTGGATGGCGGCGTAGTCCTCGCCGGCGCCGGCCGCCGCGACCTCGTCGGGGACCGCGTACCCCAGCCGCGGGGAGAGCGGCTGGGCCTGCAGGGTCAGCATCCGGTGGCGCTGGAGGTCGCGGTAGGCGCCGTAGTCGCAGACGACCTCGAAGGTGTAGGTCGTCGCCTCCAGGGCCCGCCCGGGGCGCTGGCGCCGGTCGCCGCGCGCGCCCGGCCCACTCCTGGAGGGCCTCCGCCCGGCGGCCGGGGGTCAGGCCGGCGACCCGGCTGCGCAGGTCGGCGAGGCTCGTCCCGCTCGAGGGCCAGAGCGCGTGGGCGAGCACGCGCGCCTCGCCGTCGGGATCGAAGTCGATCAGCCGCACCCCGGGCTCGGCGGCGCCGGTGGGCTCCTCCATCCCGAGGCGGGCGGTCAGGGCGGCGGCGGTCCGGTCGCCCTCGGCCAGGTACTCGCCGGTCAGCACGCCCCGGTCCGGCCGGTCGACGCGCGTCAGGAAGGCCGGGATCACGGTGCGCAGCTCGGCCAGCATCGCCCGCGCGCACTCGCGCGCCTCGGGCAGCGGATGCGCGCCCATCCGGATCAGCATCGCCTCGTAGGCCTGCCCCGAGGCGAAGATGCCGACGTTCGCCGTGGTGGCGGCCGGCAGCAGCCCGCGCAGCAGGTCGAGCGCCCGGGCGCGGATGGCCCGCTCGCGGGCGGCCGCCGGGGTGTCGGGGTCGTCCGGCACGCCGGCCCCCACGTGCTCCACCAGGACGCGGCAGCAGCCGCGCGTAGCCGTCGAAGGCCGCGTCGAGCGCGCGCGTGTACTCGGGTCCGAGCTCGGGGTGGGCGAGCACGTCGGCGGGGCGGTGGTAGCGGTAGTCGCCCGCCCGGCCGGTCGGTGAAGGCGATGTAGCGGGTGGACTGCTCGAGGTAGCTGGCGAGGCGCCCCCACTGGAGGACCTTGGTGAGCAGGTTGGACGCCCCCTCGACGGCGATGTGGGCGCCGCCGAGCTGGGCCACCGAGTCGTCGCCGTACTCGGCCAGCACCCGCCCGTAGAGCGCCTCGGCCCGCTCGGCGCCCGGCCCCTCGGCCGTCGTGCCCAGGGGGGTCTCGCCGTCGGCGGGCAGGAACTCGTCGACCAGCAGCCGCCGCAGGGATTTCGGGCTCCGGGAGTAGCGGGCGAAGAGCGCGCCCTTCACCACCTCGGGCAGGCCGGTGAGCGCGAAGACGGGCCGCGACGTGTTCGACACGTACGGAGCCACCCGTTCGCGCTCTCGTTCGGTCAGGTCGACGTTGGTCAATTCATGCCATTCGGTGCGGTTCCATCGGTCGTCATGTCCGCCATCCTAGATGCGTGTGCCCCCGCCTCTCCCGCGCCCTGCTCGTCATCGCCGTGCTCGCTGGCGATGGCGGGGGTGGCGAACGCCGCGCCCGGCGGAGCCCGCGCGTGAGCCCGCCCCGCCGCCGGCATCCTGCCGCACCGAGCCCACGAGCAGCTGGGCGGCCCTCACGGCGCCCGCCCGCCGTCGTGCCCGACCTCGTCCCGTTCCAGGACTACCGCACCGGCCTCGCGCTGACCCCCGACGCGACGGGCACCGGCGTCCGGATCGCCGACGTCGAGTACGAGTGGCTCGCCAGCCACCTGGACCTGGCCGCCAAGGCGCTCCCGGCCGCGACGCCCACCGGCCTCCCCGCCGGCTACCAGGCCCGCGACCACGGCACCGCGGTGCTCGGGGTCCTGGGCGGCACCTCGGACGGCGTCGGCATCACCGGCATCGCCCCCGACGCGACCCTCGCTGCCCACCTCGCCGTTCATCTCCGGCACCTACCGGCCGCGGGACGCCATCGCCGCCGCCGCCGCCGGCCTCGGCCCCGGCGACGTCCTGCTGATCGAGCTCCAGGCGTCGATCGGCGGGGGGACGATGGTGCCGATCGAGGTCTACCCGGAGGTGCGGGCCGAGATCGCGAAGGCGGTCGCGCGCGGCATCGTGGTCGTGGAGCCGGCGGCCAACAGCGGCGCGGACCTGGCGACGCGTCACCCTCGACGCGTCCCTCGGGGCGAACCCGTGGGCCCCCGGCACCGCCGGGGAGGACGACAGCGGCGCCCTGATCGTGGGCGGGGGAGGCTCGGGCAGCCCCCTCCTCAACGTGCCGACGGTCGGCGACCTGCAGCGCACCCCCGAGTCCAACTACGGGGCCCGGGTCGACGTGCAGGGCTACGGCGCCGGAGTCGTCACCAGCGGCTACTCCGACCTCCCGCTGGCCGACGCGGACAGCGCCTACACGGCCTGCTTCGACGGCACCTCCAGCGCGAGCGCCACGGTGGCCGGCGCGGTGGCGGCGGTGCAGGGCGCGGCGATCGCCCGCTTCGGATCGCCGCTCACCCCGGACGAGGTGCACGACGCTCCTGGAGGAGACCGGCCTCCCCCAGGTGGGCGCGCCGGGCGACGGCAGCATCGGCCCGCGCCCGCAGGTGGCCGCCGCGATCGACGCGATCGCGAGCGTGCGCGGCCGCGTCCCCGCGACGCCGCCCACGCCCCAGATCGTTCCGCCCGCCACGACGGTCCCGGTCCCGGTGGCTCCCGCCACGGGCGCCGCGACGCCGGCGAGCGTGCTCGTCACCCCGACGACGGCCACGAAGACCGCGGTCGCCGCCGTGGTCCCCGCGGCCCGCCTCACCCCCCTGGCGCGCTTCGAGCGCCGCGCGGCGCGCCTGGTCATCTCGCTGCGTCGCCTCGCGCCCGGCGCGCGCGTCACGGTCAACGGCCGCCGGGTGGCGCTGCGCGCCGGCACGGTGGTGCTGACGAGGGTGCGGCCGCGCACCTTCGTCGTGCGCGTCACGGCCCCCCCGCGCGCCGGGCGCACCTACCGCCCGACGCGCTTCACGGTCACGATCCCGGCGCGCGGCGCCGCGCGCGTCAGGACCGGCTGAGGGCGCTCACCAGGAGTTCGAGGAGCCCCGCACGTCGGTCTGGTCCATGGGCCACACCTCGGGGAGGTCAACGTCGAAGTTGCCCTCCTCGTCGGCGTGGGTCTTGTGCCACTCGGTGAAGTTGGGGATCGAGAACCCCACCACCCGGAAGCTGTGGCGGTCAACCCGGACGATCAGCTCGCGCGTGGGATCGAGCACCGCGAGGGCGGGGCTCGGGATGCCGTAGGAGCAGTGGTAGGCGTCCTTGTCGGCGTCGTAGCGCGTCATGGCGTCGGCGGGCGTATGGGTGCCGGCCCCGACGGCCGAGGCGGGCGCGTCCGGGGCGTCCTCCGGCGGCGGCCCTCCGGCCCCCGGCGGCAGCGGCGGAATGGTGCTCATCGGTCTCCCCCCAAGAGGCGTTGCACGGTCACACGAACGTCCTTCCCGTCGGCCGTCCCGCCGACACGCGACATCACGGCCTTCATCACGCGTCCCATGTCGCCGGGGCCCGTGGCCCCCTCGGAGGCGATCACCTCGGCCACGACGGACTCGATCGCGGCGGCGTCCATCTGGGCGGGCAGGTAGCCCTCCAGCACCTCCATCTCGCGCGGTCTCGCGCGCGACCAGGTCGTCGCGCCCGCCGGCGGTGAACTGCTCGATCGACTCCCGGTGCTGCTTGACGATGCCGCGCAGGACCTTGACCTCCGCGTCCTCGCCCAGCGGGCCGCGGGCCTCGATCTCGGCGTTCTTGATCGCGGACCGGGCCCGGCGGATCGTGTCGCGCCGCACCGTGTCGCCCGCGCGCATGGCGTCCTTGAGGTCGCCGTCGAGGCGCGCGCTCAGCGTGATGGTGTCATCGCTCATGGGCCACATCCTTCCACGAACGCGGCGCGGGCGGCCTCAGAAGGGGCGATCGTCGTCGCGCAGGTCGGAGCGCAGGCCCCGCAGGCGCTCCGCCATCTCGGCCTCCGCGCCCCGCTCGGTGGGGGTGTAGAAGACCGTCCCCTCCATGCCCTCGGGCAGCAGCGACTCGTCGAGCACCGCGTCCGGGAAGTCGTGCGGGTAGTGGTAGCCCTCGCCGTTGCCCAGCCCGCGGGCGTTGGCGACGCTGCTGTCGCGCAGCGCCAGCGGGGGGCGCCGGGCCCCCTCGCGCTCCACCCGCTCCAGGGCGGCGTCGATGGCGCGGTAGGACGCGTTCGACTTCGGCGCCATCGCGATGTAGGTCGTGGCCTGGGCGAGGGCGATGCGCGCCTCGGGGAGGCCGACGAACTCGACGGCGCGTCCGGCGGCGACGGCCACCGACAGGGCGCGCGGGTCGGCGTTGCCCACGTCCTCGCTGGCCGCCACGATCAGCCGCCGCGCGATGAACTTGGGGTCCTCGCCGCCCTTCAGCATCACCGCCAGGTAGTAGACGGCGGCGTCCGGGTCGCTTCCCCGCAGGCTCTTGATGAAGGCGGAGATGGTGTCGTAGTGCGCGTCGCCCTGGCGGTCGTAGACCACGGCGCGCCCCCCCGCGGCCGACTGCACCGCGTCCAGCGGGATGTCGCGCGCCGTCGGCCGTCCCCGCGGCCGCCGCCTCGAGCAGGTTGAGCGCCCCGCGGGCGTCGCCGCCGGCGCGCAGGACGATCGCGGCCCGCGCCTCCTCGCCGAGCGTCACCCGCCCGGCCAGCCCGTCCGGGTGCGCGACGGCCCGGTCGAGGAGGCGCGCCACGTCCTCCGCGTCGAGGGGCTCCAGCACCCACACGCGCATCCGCGACACCAGCGCCGCGTTGACCTCGTACCAGGGGTTCTGGGTGGTCGCGCCGATCAGCGTCAGCAGGCCGTCCTCCACCGCGGGCAGGAGGGCGTCCTGCTGCGCGCGGTTGAAGCGGTGGATCTCGTCCAGGAAGAGGACCGTCGCCGTCCCGGCCGCGAGGCGGTCGCGGGCCCGCGCCATCACCGCGCGCACGTCGCTCACCGAGGCCGACACCGCCGAGAGCTCCTCGAACGCCGCCGAGGTGCTCGTCGGCGACCACCCGCGCCAGGGTCGTCTTGCCGCTGCCCGGCGGGCCGTACAGGATCATCGACGGCACCCGGTCGCCCTCGATCGCGGTCCGCAGCGCCCCCTCGGGGCCGAGGAGCGCCCGCTGGCCCACCACGTCGTCGAGCCCCTCGGGGCGGATGCGCGCGGCGAGCGGACGGGAGCGCTGCAGGCGCGACTCGACGACGTCGCCGAAGAGGTCCCCCTGGGGCGGGCCCTTGGCCATCAGGCCGCCGCCGCCTCGGCGGCGACCCGGTGGCGGTCGGGGAGGAGCAGCGCGAGGGCGCCGGCGATCAGGGGCAGCGCGGCGATGCACCAGAGCGCGGCGTCGCGGCCGGCCGCGTCGGCGATCGCGCCGAACAGGGCGAGCCCGGGCGCGGCGGAGCCGATCGCTCCGAAGCCGATCATCAGGCCGGCCGCCAGGGCGAGCCGGCCGGGGAGGTACTCCTGGCCCATCATCACGGTGACCGAGAAGGATGACAGCAACACGAAGCCGACGAGCGCGAAGGCCGCCACCGACACCCACCCGCCGGTGATCAGCGCGAGCGCGATGAGGGGCGTGGCGACGGGGAGGCTCCGCACCAGCAGCCGCCGGCCGCCCATCCGGTCGGCGAACATCGCGCCGGCGACGGTGCCGACCACCCCGGCCCCCGAGAACGCGGCCACGGCGAAGCCGGCCTGCTGGTCCGAGAAGCCGCGGTCGTCGACCAGCAGGAGCGGGAAGAGCGCCAGGAGGCCGAACTGCGTCCAGGTGCGCAGGCTCGTCACGACCAGCAGGAGGCCGATCCCCCGGGTGTCGGCCGGCGGAGGCGGCGGCGCGTCCGGGTGGGCCGCGGGCACGTCGACGGTCAGCCCGCGGCGGGCGCCGTGGAGCCAGAGGGCGACCGCCAGGCCGGGCACCAGGAAGACCAGGGTCGCCCGCGCGCCGAGGGCGGGGATGGCGAGCGCCGCGAGCAGCGGCCCGACGGCGAAGCCGCCGTTGCCGCCCACCATGAACCAGGCGAGGCCGGTCGCCGGCCGGCCGGCCGAGAGCCGGTTGGCGACGCGCGCGGCCTCCGGATGGAAGGCGGCGACGCCGAGACCCGAGCCCGCGACGCACGCCAGGATCCCCGCGTATCCGCCGGCGAGGCCGGCCAGGGCCAGCCCGACGGTGGCGACGGCCACGCCGCCCCACAGGAACGCCGGCGTCGCGCGGCGGTCGGCGAGGACCCCGAACAGCGGCTGGGTGGCCGAGGAGACCAGCAGGGAGACGGCGAGGATCATGCTCGCGCCGAGGTCCGAGAGGCCGTAGAGCGCGGTGAAGACCGGCAGCATCGCCGGCACGGCCCCCACGGTCGCGTCGATCATGAAGTGGCCGCCCGCCAGCCGCGCCAGGCCGGCCCGGTCCATGTCGGCGCGCGTCCGGGGAGGAGCGCTGGGGGCGGTGGAGGTCATCGCGGGCACACTCCACTAGCCTGGGCCCCCGGATGCCAGGAGGACGGCGAGATCACCGGGCGCGACGTCCACGCCGCCCTCCGCGAGTTCGGCGGCGGGGCCGGCGACGAGCGCGCCCTGCGGGCGGCGGTGTCGCCGTGGGACACCTTCGCGGGCTACGAGGATCTCGTCCGCGCCTGTCCGCCCGAGGCCATCGGGCTCACGTCAGGTGGGCACGCCGCGATCTTCTCCCCGCTGTTCGGGGAGTTCGAGTGACGCGGGACGTCCCATGTCAACCTCCTCCAGGACGTCCTCGAGCTCGTCGCCCCGCGGCGTCCACCACGCCGCGCTGTGGATCAGCGCGTAGCAGCGCGCCTCCCACGACGCCGAAGCCGAGGCACGCCACCGCGATCGAGACGACGGTGGACGTGCCGTATCCCGAGCCGAAGGGCCCCAGCGACTCCTCCAGGTGCTCGGACGCCAGCGGGGGGTAGATCAGCCCCACCGCCAGGAAGGTGACGACGGCGAGCACGCAGCCCCTGGACGAACCACCCCCGGCGCACCAGCGGGACGATCACCAGCCCGTGCACGGCCATCAGGACGCCCGACAGGACGAGCGTGGCGACGAGGCCCGGTCGGCGCGGCCGAGTCGCCGATCACCCCCAGGGCCGAGCTCGTCGTCGCGTCCTCGGTCTGCGCGCCCTCCACGATGTTGCCGAGCGTGTGGTTGAAGTCGAGGTCCGTGTGCCCGCGTCGCTCGGCCTCCTGGATGAGGATGAGGAAGGCGATGCCCGCGACGATGCCGCTGCCGATGATGGCGAAGGCGACGCGCGCGATCCGGGCCGGGAGGCTCGGGCCGTCCATCAGGGGGGCTCCTCCTCGTGGGGGTTCGCGCGGAGCCACGAGATGCGCAGGTAGAGGTCGCGGTCGTCGATGTCGTCCTCCAGCTCGTACCCGGTGCCGCAGAGGGGGCAGGCGGTGAAGGGCTGGAAGGAGGGGATCCCGTCGTGGTCGGCGGCGCCGGTCGGGATCAGCAGGAGGTCGCCCCAGCAGTCCGGCGTGGGGCAGCGCATGCGTCCGTCGACGTTCGCGAATCCGCTCTTGGGAAGGGAGTGCGGCGCACTCATCGGGAGGGCATTCTTCCTGCGCGTAGGCACTACATTTGTGAAAGCAATGGACCGATACTCGGTGGTCCGATACCGCCCGCGAGGGCAAAAGGTTAGAATCACCGCGTAGAATCGCTGGTTATGACCGCAGCACACGGGAGTCAGCATGGCGCGTAGCTACCAGGATCTCCTCGCGTCCGCTCGCGAGCAAGTGCCGGAAGTCCAGGTCGCCGACCTGGCGGCGCGTCGCGACGCGGGCGACGCCCCGCTCGTCATCGACATCCGCGAGCAGAGCGAGTGGGACGAGGGGACCATCCCCGGGTCGATCCACATCCCCCGCAGCTTCCTCGAGAGCCGCATCGCGGGCGTGGCGCGGCCGGACCAGGAGGTCGTCCTCAGCTGTGCGTCCGGCAACCGCTCGCTGCTCGCGGGGACCACGCTGCAGGAGATGGGCTACGCCAACGTGGCCAGCCTGGCCGGCGGCTTCCAGCGCTGGAAGCAGAGCGGCCAGCAGTGGGACGTCCCGCAGGCGCTCACCCCGGACCAGCGCTCGCGCTACAGCCGCCACGTGCTGATCCCCGAGATCGGCGAGGCCGGGCCAGCTCAAGCTCCTCGGCTCCAAGGCGCTCCTGATCGGCGCCGGCGGCCTCGGGTCGCCCGCGGCCTTCTACCTGGCGGCGGCCGGCGTCGGCACGCTCGGCCTGGTCGATGACGACGTCGTGGACGCCAGCAACCTCCAGCGCCAGATCATCCACACCACCGACCGCGTCGGCATGAACAAGGGCGAGTCGGCCCGGGTGGCCATCGAGGCGCTCAACCCGGACGTGACGGTCAACGTCCACCCGTTCCGGGTGAGCAAGGAGAACGTGCTCGACCTGATCGCGGACTACGACGTGATCATCGACGGCACCGACAACTTCCCCACCCGCTACCTGATGAACGACGCGTCCCTGATGGCGCGCAAGCCGCTCATCCACGCGAGCATCCTGCGCTTCGAGGGCCACGCCTCGACGTTCATCCCCTACGAGGGCCCCTGCTACCGCTGCCTCTTCCCGGAGCCGCCGCCGCCGGACATGGCGCCGTCGTGCGGCGAGGCCGGCGTGCTCGGCGTGCTCTGCGGCGTGATGGGGAACATCATGGCGACGGAGGCGATCAAGGCGCTGCTCGGCATCGGCGAGACGCTCTCGGGCCGCCTGATGATCTACGACGCCCTCGACATGACGTTCACCGAGCTCAAGATCCGCCGCGATCCGGAGTGCCCGGCCTGCGGTCCCAACGCCGAGCTCGAGTTCCGCGACTACGACGCCTGGTGCGCCGGCGTCGGTCGCCACTCCGTGGCGGTCGCGGGCGCATGAGCGTGGTGCGCATCCCCCCGGTGCTGCGTCAGGCCACCGGGGGCGAGCGGGAGATCGAGGTGGACGGCTCCACGGTCAGCGAGGTCCTCGACGCCCTCTACGACCGGCACCCCGTCGGTGCGCACCCAGCTCCAGACGCCCGAGGGCGAGCTCCACCGCTTCGTCAACATCTACCTCAACGACGAGGACGTCCGGCTCCTCGGCGTGGCTGGACACGGAGGTCGCCGACGGCGACACGCTCCTGATCCTCCCCGCGATGGCCGGCGGCGCGACCGGGCTGGCCCCGCCCCCCACCGCGGTCTCGGCGGACCTCCTCGGCACGGTCGGCAACACGCCGCTGGTCGCAGCTCAACCACATCTCGCCCAACCCGGACGTCCGGATCCTGGCCAAGCTCGAGAGCCACAACCCGACCGGCTCGATCAAGGACCGCACGGCGCTCTCGCTGATCAACGACGCCGAGCGGCGCGGCGCGATCCGCCCCGGCGACACGATCATGGAGCCCACCTCGGGCAACACCGGCATCTCGCTGGCGATGATCTGCCGCGTGCGCGGCTACCGCCTGGTGGCCGTCATGCCCGAGAACGTCACGGCCGAGCGCCGCCAGCTGCTCACCCTCTACGGGGCCGAGATCGTGTCGACCGACGGCGAGTTCGGCTCGAACGGCGCCGTCGAGGTGGCCGACGCGCCTGTCGGCCGAGAACGGCCTCTTCATGCCGTTCCAGTACGGCAACCCGGCCAACCCGCGCGCGCACTACGAGGGCACCGCCGAGGAGATCGTGCGCGACTGCCCGGAGATCGACGTCTTCGTCGCCGGCCTCGGCACCGGCGGGACGCTGATGGGCTCCTCGCAGCGGCTCAAGGAGCACCGCCCGGACATCCAGATCATCGCCTGCGAGCCCCTCCAGGGGGATCCGGTGAGCGGGCTGCGCAGCCTGGACGACGGTTTCGTCCCGCCGATCCTCGACCTCTCGCGGCTCGACCGGAAGCTGCTCGTCCCCAACCGCGACGCCCTGGTCATGACCCGCCGGCTCGCCGCGGAGGAGGGCATCTTCGCCGGCGTCTCCTCCGGCGCGGTGATCCACACCTGCGCGCGCGTCGCCGAGAAGATGACCCGCGGCACGATCGTCGGGCATCGTCTGCGACGGCGGCTGGAAGTACCTGTCCTCCGGCCTCTGGACCGACGACCTGGACGAGGTCGAGGACACGCTCGACCACGGGCTCTTCTGGTAGTCCCCTGAGGATCTCCGCCGCCATGGCGCAGGAGCTGGTCGACCACGCGATCGCCGACCTCCCCAACGAGTGCTGCGGGATGATCGCCGGCGAGGGGGCGCTCGCGACGCGCGGTCCACCGGGCCGCCAACAGCGAGGGCAGCCCCTTCATGTACGTCATGGATCCGCGCGAGCAGCTGCGGATCATGGAGGCGATCGACGACGCCGGCCAGGACCTGCTCGCGATCTACCACTCGCACACGCGCTCGGCGGCCTACCCCTCGCGCACCGACGTCGAGCTGGCCTTCTTCCCCGACACGCTCTACCTGATCGTCTCCATCGCCGACCGCGACGCCCCCGAGATCCGGGCCTTCCGCCTCAGCCGATCCGCGCCCGAGGGCGAGCAGATCGCCGAGGAGCCGGTCGAGATCCTGTGAGGACGCCGGCTCGGCCTCGCCGCGGCGGGCGTCGCGGTCGCCCTCGCCCTGGCGGGCCTCGCCGGCTGCGGCGGATCCGACGCGACCGTCACCGAGACGGTCACCACGGGCGCCGCGTCGGCCGCGAGCGTGACCTCGCCGCCCGCCGCCGCGACGGCCCCCACGACCGCCGCCGGCGACCACCGCCACCGCCCCGGCCCCGGCCCCCGCGGCCGGGCTCGGGGAGGCCGACCTCCCGCCCGAGGACGCCGTCTCCGGCGTCGCGCCCGGGCGCGGTCACCGAGCTGGCGACGGCGAAGGCCTTCGTGGACACGCTCTACGCGCAGGGCGACCCCAACAAGGCCGCGGCCCAGGCGCGCCTCGAGGACGCGGGCTACGCCGGCGGCGTCCTGCGCGACCAGGCGGGCGACGAACACGGCCACCGGCCTCGCCCTGCTGCGCACCTACGCGTTCACCGTCCGCGACGCGGACGCCGCCCAGGCCGAGGTGGCCGCCGACGTCGACGAGGTCCGCCGAACAGACCGCCCGCCACGATCACCGACATCGACGTCGACGGACGTCCCCGGTGCGCGCGGCCTCCGCGTCGACGTCGACGCAGGACGGCGCCCGCGGCGCGCTGGTCTTCGTCACGTTCCCCGCGGGTCCGACGTCTACGGCCTGCAGGCCGTGAGCACGGGCACCGCGGGGGTGCCCCAGGACGAGATCGTCGGGGCGGCGCGCGACCTCTACGAGAAGGTCACGGCCGCCCCCTAGCGATCGGCCCTAGGCGGGGACCTCCTCGGCGGCCGGCTCGGCCTTCTTGCGGGTGCGGCGCTTGGGCTTCGGGGCCTCCTCCTCGGCCACGGCCTCGGCCGGGACCTCCTCGGAGGCCGGCTCGGCCTTCTTGCGCGTGCGGCGCTTGGGCTTCGGGGGCCTCCTCGGCCACGGCCTCGGCCGGGACCACCTCGGCCGCCGGTGCCGCGTCGTCCTCGGCCACGCGCCGCCTTGCGCGTGCGGCGCCGCGGCTTCGGGGCCTCCTCGGCCACGGCCTCGGCGGCCTCGGCGGCGGGTGCCTCCTCGGCCACGGCGGCCGGCTCGGCCTTCTTGCGGCGTGCGGCGCTTCGGCGCGGGGGCCTCCTCGGCCTCCTCGGCCGCGGGCGCGGCGCTCTCGGCGGAGGGCTCCGGCTCGGCCGCGGTCGCCCGGCGGCGCACGCGGCGCCGGCCCGGAGCGGGGGCCTCCTCGGCCACGGCGTCCTCCACCGCGGCGGCCTCCTCCACCGTGATGCCGGCCGCCTCGACGGCGGGCGTCTCGGCCTCGGCCTCGGCCTCCGCGGCGGGCGAGCGACGGCGGCGCCGTCGGCGCGCCGCGCCCTCCTCGGCGGGGGGCTCCTCGGCGGTCTCCGCGACGAGCGCCTCCACCTCGACGAGATCGACGGACTCGTCCGGGGTCACCGGCTCGAGGTCCGCGACCGTCGGCTCGGGGTCCACGCCGGCGCCGCGACGCCGGCGGCGCCGTGCGCTGCGCGACGGGGGCTCGCCCGGAGCGGCCTCGGTGGTCTCGACCAGCTCGGGGAGCTCGTCGTCGACCTCGGGGCCGAGCATGATCATGTCCTCGTACGAGATCGGCTCGTCGAGCGGGGGCAGCGTGCCCAGGTCCAGGTCCGGGGTGGGCGTGACGACCACCTCGAAGACCTCCGCGCCGGGCGCGAGCGCCTCGACCGGGGTCGGCTCCTGGGGCGTGGTCGTCTCCGTCCGCCGTCCGCCGCGGCGCCGCCGCCGGCGGCCGTCGCCCTCCTCGCCGCCGCGCTCCGCCGTGCCCGACGGGGCCACCGGCACGCGGCGGGACCGCGGTCGCGCGGCCCTCGCCGAGCTCCACGCGGTAGGTGCCGCTGCGCGGGTCGGTCTCCAGGCGCACCATCCCGGTGCTGCCGGCCTCCTCGAGGAACTTCGAGAACGTCGAGTAGCCGTGCTCGTTCTCGTCGAAGGCGGGGTACTTGCGGCGCATCGAGTCCTTGACGATGCTCGCCAGCGGCCACTCGACGCCCTCGCGCTGCAGGGCGGTGAGGGTCTCCTGAAGGAGCTGCACCGGGTTGAGGTTCTGCCCGCTGCCGCTCGCGCGGCGCGGCACCGAGGTGCCGCCGGCCTGCGCGGCCAGGATGTCGTAGAAGATGAACTCGTCGCAGTTCGCGATCAGCAGCTCGCTGGCCGACTCGCGGTTGCCGACGCCGATGACGCGCTTGTTGAGCTCGCGCAGCTTGCCCACGAGGGGCGTGAAGTCGCTGTCGCCGGACACGATCACGAACGTGTTGACGTGCTCGCGGCTGTAGGCGAGCTCCATGGCGTCCACCGCCATCTGGATGTCCGCGCGGTTCTTGGCGCCCTCGCGCGCGGAGGGCATCTCGATGAGACCGAGGCCCGCGTTCATCAGCTCGTGGCGGGCGTCGCGGTAGCGGCTCCAGTCCGCGTAGGCGCGCTTCACGATCACGCGCCCCTTCTCGGCCAGGCGGTTCAGGACGAGGTGGATGTCGAAGTCGGCGCGTCCCTTGGCGCCGGGACGTGCCATGTTCTCGAAGTCGACCAGCACGGCAAGAGAGCTCTCTCGCTCGGCCAATTGGTCCTCCAGATCTTTGGGTAGGGCCGCCGGTGCGGCGGCGAGTCATGCGGCGAAATGCCGGATCCCGCGCGTGCGCAGGACGCCGGGATGGTAACAGCCCGGTCGAATGCACCTGAAAATCCCCCGCAACCGGCCCACGGAGCGCCCCGGCTATTAGAATCAGGGGACACACACTCTCGGGCACCAGGTAGGTGCGACATCCGCGTCAAGGGAAAGCGTGCATGACGACTCAGCAGCCGACGGCGACCACCGAGGCTCCAGGGAGCTCCGGAGCCGAGACCCTCACGGTGATCGACAACCGCACCGGCACGAGCTATGAGCTGCCCATCGCGGAAGGCACCATCCGGGCCACCGATCTTCGCCAGATCAAGGTCAAGGAGGACGACTTCGGCCTCATGACCTACGACCCGGCGTTCATGAACACCGCGTCGTGTCGCAGCGCCGTGACCTACCTCGACGGCGACGCCGGGATCCTCCGCTACCGCGGTTATCCGATCGAGCAGCTGGCCGACAAGTCGAGCTTCCTCGAGGTCGCCTACCTGCTCGTATTCGGCGAGCTGCCCAACCAGGGGCAGCTCGACTCGTGGGTCCACGACATCACCCACCACACGTTCGTCCACGAGAACGTGCGCCAGTTCCTCGAGGGCTTCCGCTACGACGCGCACCCGATGGGGATGCTGCAGTCGGGCATCGCCGCCCTCAGCACGTTCTACCCCGAGGCGAAGGACATCCAGGACGAGGAGAACCGCTACCTCCAGATCGTCCGCCTGATCGCCAAGATGCCGACGCTCGGCGCCTGGGCGTTCCGCCACTCCGAGGGCAAGCCGTTCGTCTACCCGAACAACGAGCTCTCGTACTCGGCGAACTTCCTCTCGATGCTGTTCACCATCGGCGGCGACTACGAGCCCGACCCGCGCATCGTCCGCGCGCTGGACGTGCTCTTCATCCTCCACGCCGACCACGAGCAGAACTGCTCCACCAGCGCGGTGCGCAGCGTCGGCTCCTCGCAGGTCGACCCCTACTCGGCGGTCTCGGCCGGCATCGGCGCCCTCTACGGCCCGCTCCACGGCGGCGCCAACGAGGCCGTGCTGCAGATGCTCCGCCGCATCGAGACGGTGGACAACATCCCGGCCTTCATGGAGGGCGTCAAGGCCGGCAACGAGCGCCTGATGGGCTTCGGCCACCGGGTCTACAAGAACTTCGACCCGCGGGCGACCATCATCAAGAAGGCCTGCGACGACGTGTTCGAGGTCACCGGCGTCAACCCGCTGCTGGCCATCGCGGTCGAGCTGGAGAAGATCGCGCTCCAGGACGAGTACTTCGTCAAGCGCAAGCTCTACCCGAACGTCGACTTCTACTCGGGCCTGATCTACGAGGCGCTCGGGATGCCGGCCGACATGTTCACGGTCCTGTTCGCCATCGGCCGCACGCCGGGCTGGGTCGCCCAGTGGCGGGAGATGCTCGACGACAAGGACCAGAAGATCTCGCGCCCCCGTCAGATCTACGTCGGGGCCGACGAGCGCGACTACGTGGAGATCGGCTCCCGCTAGTCCGAACCGGCGCCGCCCGCGGCCCCCGCTCTAGGGGGTCGCGGCGCGCGCGGTGCGGTCGGCGACCGCGTCGAGCAGGTCGACCAGGCGCGCGAGCTCGCCGTCGTCCAGCGCGTCCCAGAGACGCAGCATCAGGACGTGCCGCCCCGGCACCGCCTCCTCGGCGAGGTCGGCGCCCTCGGGGGTGAGGTGGGCGTGGACCATCCGGCCGTCGCTCGGGTGGGGCAGGCGCTCGACGAGCCCGCCGCGCTCGAGGCCGTCCACCAGCTTGGTCACGTTGGGGCGGGTCACGCCGAGCTCGTCGCCGAGCGCGTGGAGGCAGGCGCGGCGCTCGGACTGGCAGCAGAGCACCTCGAGGACCTCGAGCTTCGCGTCGGAGAGACCGAAGTCCCCGGCGTGGCGGTCGAGCTCGCGGCCCGCGCTGCAGGCCACCCTCTCGAGGGCCTCCGTCGCGCGGCGGGCGAGGTCCGAGCGATCCGGCGGATCGTCGATCGTTTCCCGGTGCATCATTTCGGAAGGTACCACCCCCGGCCCGCAGGTCGTCAAGGTGCCCGAGGCGCTAGTCTCCCCGCATGACCGACCAACAGGACCAGCTGCGACAGGCCGCCCGCGACGTGGCCGCCGAGCTCCAGCGCGTGATCGACCAGGCCGGCCGTCTCGCCCGTCAGGCCGGGGAGGACTTCTCCCGCCTCGTGGGCGACCCGCGCACCGTCGTCCCGCGCCGGCCGCGCGAGGCCGGCCCGACCGAGGCGATCCGCGACCTCGGCCGGCTGCGCGACGAGGGCCTCATCTCCGAGGACGAGTTCCAGGCGAAGAAGACCGAACTGCTCTCGCGTATATGAGCGACCAGATCGGTTGGCCCGAGCTGCTGGAGCGGCTGCGGCCGCACGTCTCGCCCGAGTGGAGCCGCCACGCGGCCGAGCACGGTGAGCAGGGCTGGATCCGGCTGATCCTGCTGGTCGACGCGCACCACCAGCTCTCGACCCCGCGGATCTCCGAGAAGATCGCCATGACCATGGCCGACCTGGCCGTGGACCGGGGGGCGGAGGCCGAGGGCTGGGAGGCGGTGCGCGCCGCGGCCCAGGACCAGCGCATCGAGCTGGTCGCCTACCTCGTGGACTCGTCCGAGGCGCTGCTGTCGCCCGAGCTGCTCGCCCTGTTCGCCCGCTCCATCGAGCCGATGCCGCCCGGGATGTGACCCCCGCGGGCGGGCATCCCACCGACGCCGACCGCGAGCGCGACGCGCTGCCGGTGCTCGAGGCGGTGCTGGAGGCCTCGCGGGCCCGCGACATCGCGGCCCTCGCCGAGCTCTACGACGAGGCGGTGGTCTGGCTGGCGCCCGACGCCACCGTGCGCGGCCGCCCGGGCGCGCTGGAGCGTCACGCGCAGATCGCGGCCCGCGCCGTCGAGTGGTCGAGCCCGCAGCAGTCCGGCGCCCGCGCGGCGCTGCGATGGGTGGACGGCACCGGCATGGTGGCGGCGATCGTCGTCGAGGTCCGGCGCGGCCGGATCGTCTTCGCGGCCGTGGCCTGACTAGCTCGCGGCGGCTCCCAGGCCCCTGAGGGCGGCGGGAGGGTAGAGGGCGCGCAGCCGCCCGCCGCCGCGGCGCGCGGCCTCGAGGCCCAGGACCGCCAGCGACCCCTTGCGGAACTCGACCGCGCCGCCCGCCGTGAGCGCGGCGACCAGCAGCGAGAGGTCGGGCTGATGCCCGCAGAGGAGCACCGTCTCGGCGTCGGGGTGCTCGAGCAGCAGGTCCTCGACGCCGTCGATCTCCATGCCGGGGCGCAGACGCGGGTCCTGGTGGAGGGGCAGCCCGAGGGCGGCGGCGACGATCTCGGCGGTCTGGCGGCAGCGCACCAGGGGGCTGGCGACGATCGCGTCGATGCGCAGGTCGAGGGCCGCGATGCCGGCGGCCGCGTACCGGATCCGGTACGCGCCCTCCTCCGTCAGCGCGCGCGGCTCGTCCTCGTACCCGGTCGCGGGGCCCGCGTCCTCGGCGATGCCGTGGCGCAGGAGGAGGAGGGTCGAGGCCATGACCGGTGGAGCATCCCCCTTCCGGCCGCGGGCCGGAAGGGGGAGCGGTGAGGTTCAGTCGATCAGGTCGTAGGCCGGCAGCGTCAGGAACTCGACGAAGTCGTCCGACGTGGAGATCTGGTCGAAGAGCACCGACGCGCGGTCGAAGTAGGAGTGCAGGTTCTCCGGGTAGGCCGCGTGGATCTTGTCGAGCTCCTCGGCGAGGAGCGTCCGGAAGAGGGCGACGTCCACCTTGCGGCCGTCGTCCAGGACGCCCTTGTCGCTGTGGATCCACTGCCACACCTGGCTGCGCGAGATCTCGGCGGTGGCGGCGTCCTCCATCAGGTTGTTGATGGGCACGCACCCGATGCCGTTGAGCCACGCGCCCAGGTACTGGACGCCGACGCTGATGTTGACGCGCAGGCCGCCCTCGGTGATCGGGCCCTCGGGCTCGAAGGTGAGGAGGTCCTGGGCGGTGATCGTGACGTCGTCGAGGGTGCGGTCGATCTGGTTCGGGCCGGGCATCACGGCGTCGAAGGCCTCGACGGCGATCGGCACCAGGCCCGGGTGCGCGACCCAGGTCCCGTCGTGGCCGTTGCGGGCCTCGCGCTCCTTGTCGGCGCGCACCTTGGCGAGCGCCTCCTCGTTGGCGACCGGGTCGTTCTTGATCGGGATCTGCGCGGCCATGCCGCCGATCGCGTGCGCCCCGCGCCGGTGGCAGGTCTTGATCGCCAGCAGCGAGTAGGAGTTCATGAAGTGGGTGGTCATCGTGACCAGCGCCCGGTCGGCCAGCACGAAGTCCGGGCGGCTGCGGAACTTCTTGATGCAGCTGAAGATGTAGTCCCAGCGGCCGCAGTTGAGGCCGGCCGAGTGGTCGCGCAGCTCGTAGAGGATCTCCTCCATCTCGAACGCGGCGAGGATCGTCTCGATCAGCACCGTCGCGCGGATGGTCCCCTGCGGCACCCCGATCTCCTCCTGCAGCACGATGAAGATGTCGTTCCAGAGGCGGGCCTCCAGGTGGCTCTCCAGCTTGGGCAGGTAGAAGTAGGGGCCCGAGCCCTTGGCGAGCGCCGGCTTCGCGTTGTGGAAGGTGTAGAGCGCGAGGTCGAAGATGCCCGCCGAGACCGGCTCGCCGTCCACCAGGACGTGCTTCTCGGTCATGTGCCAGCCGCGCGGCCGCACGAGCAGGGTGGCGAGGGTGTCGCCGAGGCGGTACTCCTTGCCGCCCCCGCTGAACGTGATGGTCCCGTCCACCGCGTCGCGCAGGTTGATCTGCCCCTGGATCGTGTTCTCCCAGGTGGGCGTGTTGGAGTCCTCGAAGTCCGACATGAACACCTTGGCACCCGAGTTGAGGGCGTTGATGATCATCTTCCGGTCGACCGGCCCCGTGATCTCGGCACGACGGTCCTGGAGGTCGGCCGGAGCCGGCGCGACCCGCCACGAGGGGTCATCGCGGATGTGAGCGGTCTCCGGGAGGAAGTCCGGTACCGCGCCGGCGTCGAGCTCGGCGGCCCGCTTCACGCGAAGCTCGAGGAGCTCGCGGCGCCGGGGCTCGAAGGCGCGGTGCAGCGTGGCCACCAGCGCGAGCGCTTCGGGCGTGAGGATCTCCGCCTGGTCGGCCGTGACCTCGGCGGTGATCTGGACTCCGTCCGGGAGAGTGATGGTGCTCATGGTTCGCGGGACACCTTTCTGGATGCGTCAATCGTCCCGGGCCAACGGAACCGGGACGCCTCCAGGGCGCCGCGAGCTTCGTCGTACGGCGCTGTTCGGCCGGGCCCGAGCGGGCCCCGGAGACTATCCGGCGGAGCCGCGCAGCGAAACCTCAGACCCCTCCCGGGACCTGGGCGGCCAGCACCGACGCGATCAGCACGATCACCAGCGAGAGCGCCAGCTCGGTGCTCGCGGTGCGGCGCACCAGCCGCAGGGTGGGGGCGTTGGGCTTCTGCACCCCGCGCAGCGCCTCGACGATGCGCCGGTTGTAGAGGGCGATCACGCCGATCGGGATGAGGAGCGCGATCTTGTAGAGGATGCTGCGCCCGTAGTCCGTCTGCCAGAGCTCGGCGGGGTCCGAGAGCTCGCCGAGCGAGCGGAACACGCCGGTCAGGACCGCGACCGCGACGGCGATCAGCGCGACCGCCGAGAAGCGGGTGAGGACCCGGGCGGCGAGCCCCGCCCCGGCCCCCGTGGCCACCTTCGGCAGCCGCACCATGATGACGGCCACCATCGCGAGGCCGACGATCCACACGGAGACCGCCACGATGTGGACCGACTGGGCGGCGACCTGCAGGTTCGTGAACTGATCGACGCTCGCGTGTCCCTGGCTCGCGATGCCGCCGAGCACGACGATCAGCAGCACTGCCATCAGGGCGCCGGCCGTCCGCGACCCGGTCACGGTCGCCGGCTTGGGGGCGCTCGCGCTGCCGTACTCGCGGATGAACAGGACGGCTCCGATCGCGAAGAGCGCGAACAGCAGGGCCCCGCGCAACTGGACGAGCGATCCGAAGCGCGTATCGCTGAGCACCTGGCTGATGCCGTTGGTGTCGCGCAGCGCCGACCAGACCCCGGTGCCGAGGACGCTCGCGCTCTGGACGACCAGGAGATAGCCCTCCGCGAGCATCGCGCCGATGGCGAAGACCCCGAAGCCCACCCAGAAGGCGTCGCGGCCCCACGTCAGCACCGCCTCCCGCTCGGATTCGCGTACCCCGGGCATGGCGCCGATGGCCGGCGCCCAGACCAGCCAGCGGAACGCGAGCAGGCCCACCAGCCCACCGAGGCCGATGATCTCGAGGAAGCGGGAGCTGGTGCCCCAGGGCCCGGACTCGGACGGTCCGCCGCCCCCGGAGGCGAAGTAGGGCTCGCCGAGCTCGCCCGGCCCGACGCCGAACACGAACACGCCGGGGATGACGTGCGAGTCGGCGCCGATGATCTGGTACTTCACGGTGTAGGTGCCGTCGGGCAGCCCGGGGCGCAGCGGGATCTGCACCACCCGCTCGTCCGCCGCGTTGGCGGCGGGGCCCGAGTTCACCTGGTTGCCCTCCGAGTCCACCACCGTGGCGTCCTCGCTGCGCAGCAGCTGGACGGGCTCGTTGAACGTGAGCGTCACCACGGCCGGCGAGCTCACCAGCTTGGCGTCGGCCGCCGGGGTCGTGGTGATCAGGTAGGCGTGGGCGAACGCCGTCGAGGCGGTCGACAGGAGCGCCGTCACGACGAGGAGGGCGATCAGGGCGCGGCGCACCCCGCGATGCTGGCGGCCGCGGCCCCGGGGTGCAAGGACACGTGTCGGTGCTACCGTGCCCCCGTTCCGGGCGCGCCCGCGCCCGCCGTTCGTCGCCGCGAAGAGGAGGGGCCGAGTGCCCGAGCTTCTGGAGGGCAAGACCGGCCTCGTCGTCGGCGTTGCCAACAAGCGCAGCATCGCGTGGGCCATCGCGCGCAAGCTGGACGAGGCCGGCGCGCGGCTCGTCCTGACCTACCAGGGCGAGCGCACCGAGGGCGACGTGCGCAAGCTCGCCGCCACCCTCAGCAACCCGGCGGCGGTCGTCCCCCTCGACGTGCAGGACGACGCGCAGATCACCGCGGCCGTGGCGGCGGCCGTGGAGAGCCTGGGCGGGATCGACATCCTGGTGCACGCGGTCGCCTACGCCCAGCCGGAGGACCTCGGCGGGCGCTTCGTCGACACCTCGCGCGCGGGCTTCCACCTGGCGCTCGACGTCTCGTCGTACTCGCTCGCCGCCCTGGCCCGCGAGGTGGAGCCGCACATGCGCGCGCGCGGCGGCGGCTCGATCATGGCCCTCTCCTACATCGCCTCCGATCGGGCGGTTCCGGGCTACAACGTGATGGGGGTGGCCAAGGCCGCCCTCGAGTCCATCGTGCGCTACCTGGCGTGGGACCTCGGCGACGGCGCCATCCGGGTCAACGCCATCTCGGCGGGCCCCGTCCGCACGCTCGCCGCGCGGGGCATCCCGGGGTTCGGCTCGATGGCCGAGAAGGCCGCCGAGCGCACCCCGCTGCGCCGGGACATCACCCAGGACGAGGTCGGCGACGCCGCCCTCTTCCTCGCGTCGCCCCTCTCGGCCAGCGTCACCGGCGAGACGATGTTCGTCGATGCGGGCTTCCACGCGATGGGCTTCTGAGAGGGCGGTCGAGGACGCCCCGGTGATCCGGCGCGTGGGGGTGGTGACCGACACGCACGTCGGCGAGCACCTGCCGGTGCTGCCGCCGGAGGTCCTCGCCGCGCTCGCCGGGGTGGACCTGATCCTCCACGCGGGCGACCTCACGGACATGGCGGTCCTGGACGACCTGCGCCGGGTGGCGCCCGTCGCCGCGGTGCGCGGCAACCACGACGAGGAGGCCCGGCTCGACCTGCCGCGCGACCTGCTGCTGCGCATCGGCGACGCCCGGATCGGCCTCACGCACGGCCACCGCACCGCGGCCGTCGAGCTTCCCGCGGTCGCGCTGTCGCTGGTCAGCGGCCGGCCGCGGCTGCTGGACTTCGAGGGCGCGGCGCGGCGCCGCTTCGGCGCGGTTGACTGCGTCGTGACCGGGCACCTGCACATGCCCGTGCGCCGGATGGTGCGCGGGACGCTGGTCTTCTCGCCGGGGGCCGTCTACGTGCCCGAGCACGACCCGGGCTTCGACTGGACGGGGATCCGCGGCCGCACCTTCCGCCACTTCCGGGCGCGCCTTCCCGAGGAGGCGCGCATCCCGGCGGTGGGCATCCTCGAGATCGGCCCGTCCGGGATCACGGCCGAGCGCGTCCCCCTGACCCGGCCGATCCTCGCCGCCGTCTGATCAGGCCGGCAGCGTGACGATGCCCTCCGCGACGTACCAGTCCACGGTCCGCCGCAGCGACTCCTCGATGGGCGTGTAGGCGAGGCCGAGCTCGCGGGTGGCCCGCGTGCCGTCGTAGGCGTGCCCGTGCAGGAGCGTGCGCACCATCTCGCGGCAGACCGGCGGGCGTCGTGTGGCGGATCCGGCCGACCGCCGCGACGCCGGTCGCCATGGCCATCGCGACGGGCGGCGGCAGGCGGCGCGGGTCCTGCGCGCGACCGGAGATGCGGCCCAGGATGGCCAGCGCCTCGCTCAGCGTGAGGGTGACGCCCGAGAGCAGGTAGCGCTCGCCCGGGGTCCCGTTGGCCTCGGCCAGCAGGTGGCCCTCGGCGCAGTCGCTCGACGTCCACCAGGGACATCCGCGAGTCGACCACCAGCTTCAGCCGGCCGTTGAGCGCGTCGATCAGGATGCGCGCGGTGCCCTTCACGCGACCGGGGCCCTGCACCGAGGCCGGGTTCACGCTCACCAGCTCCACGCCCGCGCGCGCCGGCGGTGTCGAAGGCCACCCTCTCGGCCTCGAACTTGGAGCGCTCGTAGTGCGAGAGGAAGCTCCCGCGGTGGGGCGAGTGCTCGGTGGCCACCGTGCCCTGGGCCTCGCCGATCGTGGCGGCGGAGGATGTGAGCACCACCCGCCGGACGCCCGCGGCGCCGGCGGCGCTCACCACCGAGCGGGTGCCCCACACGTTGACGCGGGTGAGCTCGTGGGGGTCGGGCAGGCAGAAGCCGTTGAGGCCGGCGACGTGGTAGACGACCGCGCAGCCGGCCATGGCGGGCGCCAGCGAGGCGGGATCCATGATGTCGCCGCGCACCGGCTCGGCCCCCGCGCGCGGCGAGCTCCCGGGCCGACGCGTCCGAGCGCGTCAGCGCGCGCACCGGCCGGCCGGCGGCCACGAGCCGCGTCAGGATCGCGCGCCCCACGAACCCGCTCGCGCCGGTGATGAGGATCTGTCCGTCGGCCACGCCGGGAACCGTAGCCATCCGGCCGGCCCCGCGACGGCCGCCGTCAGTTGTCGGCGGCCACCCGGCGGCGCACGGCGCCCGCGTCGCTCAGCGCGAGGGCGTCGGCGGCCAGCGCGCGGCAGTCCTCCCGCGAGAGCTCGCGCACCCGCTGCTTGACCAGCGCGATCCGCGGCGCGGCCACGCTCAGCTCGTCCACGCCCAGGCCCACCAGCAGCGGGATCAGCACCGGGTCGGCCGCCGCCTCGCCGCAGACGGCCACGCGGCACCCGTGGGCGGCGCGCCGCCTCGGCCACCGCGCCCACGAGCCGCAGGACGGCGGGATGGGCGGGATCCGACAGGTGGGCCACGCCCCCGTTGCCCCGCTCGGCGGCCATCGTGTACTGCACCAGGTCGTTGGTCCCGATCGACAGGAAGTCGACCTCGGCGGCGAGCGCGTCGGCCAGCAGCGCCGCCGCCGGGACCTCCACCATCGAGCCCACCTCGACCGCCCCGGCGGGCAGGCCGTCGGCCTCCAGCGACGCCCGCGCCTCCTCGAGCAGGGCGCGCGCCGCGCGCAGCTCGCCGATCTCGCTCACCATCGGGAACATCACCCCCATCGGCCCCGCGCTCGCGGCCCGCAGGGCCGCCCGCAGCTGGGTCCGCAGGATCTCCGGCCGCGCCAGGCACAGGCGGAGCCCGCGCACGCCGAGGAACGGGTTGTCCTCGGCCGGGAGGGCCAGGTAGGGCAGCGGCTTGTCCGCGCCGGCGTCCAGCGTGCGCAGCACCAGGCGGCGGCCCTCGAGCGCCGGCCAGCGCCTCCGCGTAGGCGGCGTGCTGCTCGTCCTCGCTCGGCGCCGTGCGGCGGCCGAGGAACAGGAACTCGGTGCGCAGGAGGCCGACCCCGTCGCCGCCGGCGGCGACGACCGCGGCCGCCTCGCCGGCGGCGCCGATGTTGCCCGCCACCTCGATCGGCGTGGCCGTCGGAGGTGAGCGCCGGCTCGTGGGCCCGCGCCCGGGCGCGCTCCGCCAGGGTCTCGTCGGCGCGCACCCGCTGCGCGTGGCGGATCGACGGCCTCGGCGTCCGGCTCCACCACCAGCGCGGCCGGTGTCGCCGTCGATGAGCAGGGAGGCGCCCGTCGGCGATGGCCGTCACGCGCGGCCCGAGGCCCACGACGGCCGGGATGCCGAGCGCGCGGGCGATGATCGAGGCGTGCGAGGTGGGACCGCCCCCGGCGGTCGCGATGCCGGTGACGCGCCCGGGGTCGATCGCCGCGACCTCGGCGGCGCCCGAGCTCCGCCGCCACCACGATGCCCTCCGGGGCCACGGCGGGCCCCGGCGCGCCGAGCAGCGCGACCACCCGCCGCCCCACCTCGAGCACGTCGCCGCCGCGCTCGCGCAGGTAGGGGTCGTCCAGGCCGGCGTAGGTCGCCGCGACCGCGCGCGCGGCGTCGTCCCACGCCCAGGCGGCCGAGGCGCCGCCCGCGACGGCGGCCTCGGCGGCGTCCACCAGCGCCGCGTCGTCCAGGAGCAGCAGCTGGGCCTCCAGGATCTCGCGCGTCTGGGGGTCGGCGGACGCCGCGATGGCCTCCAGGTCGCCGCGCGCCCGCCCGCGCGCCGCGCGCAGGGCCTCGCGCTCCGCCTCCGGCGGGCCCGCGGCCTCGCGCGGCGCCTGCGGCGACGCGTCGCGCAGGACGTGCGCGGCGCCCATGCCGCGCCCGGGGGCCGCGGGCACGCCCGCGCAGCGTCTCGCCCGGGCGCCGGGGGCTCGACCGCCGCCGGCTCCGGCGGGGGCGGCGACGCCTCCCCGCCCGCGACGATGGCGGCGACGGTGGCGAGCGCCTCCGCCGCGCCGGGGCCGCGCGCCTCGATCCTCAGCCGCTCGCCCTCGCGCGCGCCGAGCGTCGACAGGGCGGTCAGGCTGCGGCCCGAGACCGGGCCCGCTCCCGCCGGTGAGGTTGCTCAGCCGCACCTCCGCGTCGCAGGTCGGCCACGGCGCGGACCACCGCGGCCGCCGGGCGCGCGTGGAGGCCGTGCGCGCCCCCCACGACGACCTCGACGGCGCTCCAGGCTCCCGCCCTCGTCGGCGCCCCCGGCCGCGGGCGCGTCCGGCGCGGCGGCGCGCCGCCCAGGTGCGCCTGCTTGCCGGCCAGGCCGTTGCGCGCCTCGGCCGCGACCTCCTCCAGCGAGCCGCCGGCACGGGAGGCCGCGGCCGCCGCGACGGCCCCCTCCACCAGCGGGGCCTCGCACAGGAGCACCCGCCCGCGGTCCTCCTCCGGCAGCAGGTCGAGCGCGGTCTCGGCGCTCAGGACGGCCGAGCCGAGGTCCATCAGGACGAGCGCGCCGCCCGCGCCGACCTCCTCGATGGCGTCCATCACGCGGACGGCGTCCGTGCCGAGCGCCCCGGGCTCGTCGAGGCCCGCCGGCGGGCTCGATCGGGACCTCCGCGCCGCCCATCTCGCGCGCGAGCTCCGCCACGCCCTCGGCCAGGCGCGCGCTGTGGGAGACGATGACGATCCCGACCATGGCGCGGCCGGCGGGGTCACCCGAGCCCGTAGGCGCGGTGCAGCAGCTCCACGGGATGGACGGAGGGCACCCCCGTGGCCTTGGCGATCTGCCAGCGGCAGGTCTCCGAGTCGCACACCGACAGCTCGGCGCCGGACTCGCGGACCTGGCGGAAGACCGGCTCGCCGACGGTCATCGCGATGTCGTACTTCTCGCGCTTGAGGCCGTACGTCCCCGCGACGCCGCAGCAGACGGCGTCGACCTGGCGCGCCTCCAGGCCCGGGATGAGGCCCATCAGGCCGAGGGCCGGGGTGCCGATGCCGTGGCCGCGCTGCTGGCAGGGGGCGTGGTAGGGCACCTCCATCTCGAGCGGCCGGAAGTCCGTGGCCAGCTCGCCCTGCTCGTGGAGCATCTCCAGGTACTCGCAGATGTCGTAGAGGCGCGCGCCGACGACCGCGAGGTCGTCGTCGTCCACGCCGAGGATCTCGCGCGCCTCGCGCTTGAGCATCAGCCCGCAGCTGGTGGAGGTGGCCACGATGTCGTGGCCCGCCCGGGCGTAGGGGGCCAGGTGCGCGGCGAGCCGGCGCACGTACGCCCGCGCCGCGGGGAAGTTGCCGTTGCTCTGCAGGGGCAGGCCGCAGCAGCCCTGGCGCGGCACGATCACGTCGAGGCCGTTGTGCTCCAGGACGGCGACCGCCCGCTCCGCGGTGAGGGGCTCGTAGTAGTTGGCGCCGCAGCCGTGGAAGTAGACGACCGTGCGCTGGGCGCGCGCGGGGTCCGGCGGGCGGCGGCGGCGGCGCGAGCGCAGCTGGAAGGTGCGCCCGGCCCAGCGCGGCATGGGGGCGGAGCGGTGGATGCCGATCGTCCGGTCCAGGATCCGGCGCACGAGCCCGTTGCGCCATGGTCCAGTTGGCGATGCGGCGTGACCGGGGCCCCGAGGCGGCCGGCGAGCGTCGGGCGACTGAGCAGCTGGTCGCGCAGCGGGATCCCGTGCTCCTCCTTGAGGACCGCGCGGGCCTGGGAGTTGATCTCCGCGATGTGGACGCCCTGCGGGCAGACCTGGGTGCAGATGCCGCAGCTGGAGCAGTAGTCGAGCGACGCGTCCGGCGACGCGCCGGCGCCGCGGTAGCGCTCGGCCTGGGGGCCGACGTACTTGGGGCCGGGGAAGAGGGGCGTGGCCGCCGCCACCGGGCAGTAGGTCTCGCAGATCGTGCACTTGACGCAGTGATCCAGCGAGTCGCGCATCAGGTCGGCTCGGCTCATGGCCCCTCCAGGATTGCGGATGCCGCGCGGTAGCCGCCCGCGATGGCGATCCCCTCGCCGGACTTCTCGCGCCACGGGGACGGCCCCCGCGACGATGGTGCCGGCGGCGTGCAGGTTGTCCCACACCGGCCGCCCCCGACGGGTCCACCGGGCGCAGCGCGTCGTCGACCGCGACCCCCGCGCTCATCAGGGGCTGGTGGTCGAGCTGGCGGGGGCTGAGCCGCGCCGCGCCCTCGGGCGGGCCGGCCACCGGCAGCCCGAAGACGGTCTCGCTCAGGGCGCCGGTGGAGTCGAGCTCCAGGCCGCCGGCCGAGAAGCCGCCCGTGGCGAGCACGACGGCGTCGGCGGGGATCGCGCGCTGCGCGCACGGCGTCGCGGACGCACGACGCCGCTGAGGCGCCCGCCCGCGCCCTCCGGTCCCACCGCGGCCGGCCCCAGCACGAGCCGGCCGCCCGCCGCGCGCGAGCGCGTCGAGCAGCTCGTGCTGCAGGCGCATCCCCGGCACCGAGGGCGGCAGCGTGGGGATCTCGACCACCGGCGCGCCGAGGCGCTCGCTCAGGTCGTCCCAGGCCTCGCCGGCGCGGCGCAGGCCGAGCACCGCCGGCAGGGCGACGCGCTCGTCGGCCTCGATCCGCACCCGCAGCGCGTCCGCGACCCGGGCGCGGAAGTCCGGATCGTCGAAGGCGCGCGCGTAGACCGGGCCGCCCACGTCGGCGTGGCCCGGGCGCGGCGACAGGGCCACCTCGAGCGGGCGCGCCTCCACCGCGCGCGCCGCCGGGCAGGGCGGCTCCGGGAGAGGTTCTCGGCCAGCAGCCGGGGGAAGAAGTCCTTGAGCGGGCGCAGGCCGACGACCGCGAGCCGGCGGCTGCCGGCGAGGTCGCCCGCGGCGATGCTGGCCGGCGCCAGGGCGGTGGGCCGCGGCACGCCGACGGCCGTGGGCAGGAGCATGTTGCGCCCGAGCGTCGCCCTGGAGCCGCATGCCCGGCACCAGCTCGCGGAACCAGGCGACGGCCTCCTCGAGGTGCGGGGGCGAGCGCGCCGTACGGGTGCTCCGGGTTGCGCGGCGGTGAAGGCGGCCAGCGCCGCGCGCGGCGCCTCGATCCGCTCGGGCGCGTAGCCCAGGACGTCGATCGTCCCGGAGAGAGGTGGAGGCTTCCGGCCCCCTTGGCGACCACGGTCACGCGCGCGCCCTCGCGGGCCAGGCGGATGGCGGCCACGAGTCCGGCGAGCCCGGCCCCGACCACCACCACCCGGCGGCTCACACCGGCCACGCGGGCGGCCACGCGGGCGCCTCCACCGGCAGGTGCTCCACGTCGAGCGTGCCCTGGAAGATCCAGTCGTCCAGGCAGGCCTGGCGCATCTGGTCGCCGTAGAGGATCGGCTCCAGGCCGATCCAGCGGTGCTGCAGGAAGGTGAGCAGCAGGTCGTCGGCCCGCTCGCAGTCGGTGTCGCCGACGCCGTGGAGGATGCCCGATGGCGCGGTAGGTGCAGAACCCGCCCTGGCAGGGGCCCATGCCCAGCCGCAGCGCGCGCCGGATGTCGTCGAGGCTCATCCCGGGCCGGCGCTCGGCGGCCTCGACCAGACGCCGCCGCGGCATCAGCTCGCACTCGCAGACGAGCTGGTCGTCGGCCATGCTGTCCTCCTGCGTGCCGCAGGCGCGAGCCGAGCGCAGTAGTTGGCGCCGTCCTCGGAGCCGGGGAGGACCTCGGCCGCGGTGCGGCAGGGGCGCGTCTCGCCCATCTGCTCGCACATCGCGGTCCACGACGATCTCCGCCATCAGGCGGTAGGTCGTCAGCTTGCCGCCGGTGATGGTGAGGAAGCCCGACACGCCGTCGCGCGCTCGGTGGTCGACCACGGCCAGGCCGCGGCTCATGTGGCGGGTGTCGTCCGGGTCCGCGCGGCGCTCGTCGTGAACAGCGGCCGCGCGCCGGTCCAGGCGTGGAGGGCGCGCGCCTGGCGGAAGCCCGGCACGATCACCTCGCCGGCGTCGAGCATCTGCTGCACCTCGTCGTGCTCGATCTCGAGGTGGTCCGGGCTGTCGGCCTGCACGTCGGTGGTGCCGATCACGCAGACGGTGCGGATGGGGACGAGGATGTCGCCGTCGCCGGGCGGGTCGCAGCGGTTGACCACGGTCGACACCAGGCGGTGGTTCATCGCGATCATGATCCCCTTGCCCGGGACCACCGTGACGCCGTGGCAGCCGGCCATCTCGGCGATCTCGCCCGCCCAGACGCCGCCGGCGTTGATCGACGAAGCCGGCCTCGACGATCACCTCCTCGTCGCTGCGCATGTCGCGCACCACGCGCGCCCGCCATGCGGTCGCCCTCGCGCAGGACCTCGGTCACCCAGTGGTGGGTGAGGATGCGCGCGCCGTAGCGCCTCGGCCGAGCGGGCGTTGCCCCAGAGCAGCTTCCAGGCGTCGACCGCGGCGTCCTCCACCTCGAAGGCGCGGGTGATCGCCGGGTTGATCCGCGGCTCGCGCGCCAGCGCCTCGGCGGTCGGGATCTCCTGGACCGGCACCCCGGTGGCGTGGCAGCCGGCCAGGAACGGGTCGGCGTAGCTCCGGGTCGTCGGCCGGCGTGGTGACGAACAGCCCGCCGGTGTCCTCGATCGCCTGCGACGCGATGCGGCGCAGGATGGCGCTCTCCTGGGCGCACTCGGTCGCCGACTGCGGGTCCGACGTGACGTAGCGGCCCGCCCGAGTGGAGCAGGCCGTGGAAGCGGCCGGTGGTGCCCTGGCCGAGGTCGACGCGCTCCACCAGGACCGCGCGGAAGCCCCGCATGGCGACGTCGCGAACGACCCCGAGGCCGGTCGCGCCGCCGCCGATGACGAGGACGTCACACGCGATGGGCGAGGCTGGCTATTCCTCCTCCACCCAGTCGAAGGTGCGCGTGACCGCCTTCTTCCAGTGGCGGTACTCGGTCTCGCGCTGCTTCGGGTCCATCGTCGGGCGTCCAGCGCTTGTCCTCGACCCAGTTCTCGCGCAGGTCCTCCTGCTCGGTCCAGAAGCCGACGGCGAGGCCGGCGGCGTAGGCCGCGCCCGAGCGCGGTGGTCTCGGCGACCGCGGGCCGGATCACGTCCACGTCGAGGATGTCGGCCTGGAACTGCATCAGCAGGTCGTTCTGCACCATGCCGCCGTCCACCTTGAGCGACTCGCAGGTCGACGCCCGAGTCGGCGTTCATGGCCTCGACCACCTCGCGGCTCTGGTAGGCCGTGGCCTCGAGCGTCGCGCGGGCGATGTGGCCGGCGTTGACGAAGCGGGTCAGGCCCGACGATCGACGCCGCGGGCGTCGCTGCGCCAGTACGGCGCGAAGAGGCCCGAGAACGCCGGGCACGAAGTAGACGCCGCCGTTGTTCTCGACGGTCATGGCCAGCTCCTCGACCTCCGGAGCGGCCTTGATCAGCTTCAGGTTGTCGCGCAGCCACTGCACCAGCGCGCCCGGTGATGGCGATCGAGCCCTCGAGCGCGTAGACCGTCGGGTTGTCGCCGATCCGGTAGCCGGCGGTGGTGATCAGGCCGTGGGTCGACTGCACCGCCTCGGTGCCGGTGTTGAGGAGCAGGAAGTTGCCGGTGCCGTAGGTGTTCTTCGCCTCGCCCACCGCGAAGCAGGTCTGGCCGAAGAGCGCCGCCTGCTGGTCGCCGAGGTCGCCGGCCACCGGGACGCCCTCGACGGCGGGGATGCGGGCCTCGCCGTAGACCTCGCTCGAGGCGTGGATCTCGGGCAGCATCGCCCGCGGCACGCCGATCGCGTCCAGCAGCTCGTCGTCCCAGTCGAGCGTGGCCAGGTCCATCAGCAGCGTGCGGCTGGCGTTGGTCACGTCGGTGATGTGCAGCCCGCCGTCGACGCCGCCGGTCAGGTTCCAGATGACCCAGGTGTCCATGTTGCCGAACAGGAGCTCGCCCGAGCCGGCCCTGGTCCGCGGCGCCCTCGACGTTGTCGAGGATCCAGCGCACCTTGGGGCCGGAGAAGTAGGTCGCGATCGGCAGGCCGGTCTTGGCCCGGAAGCGGTCCTGGCCGCCGTCGGCCATCAGCTTGTTGCAGATCTGGTCGGTGCGGGTGTCCTGCCAGACGATCGCGTTGTAGACCGCCTTACCGGTGGTGCGGTCCCAGACGACCGCGGTCTCGCGCTGGTTGGTGATGCCGATGGCCGCGAGCTCGTCCTTGGCGATGCCGGCCGACGACAGCGCCTCGCCGACCACCTCCTCGGTGCGGCTCCAGACCTCCGCCGGGTCGTGCTCGACCCAGCCGGGCTTGGGGAAGATCTGCTCGTGCTCCTTCTGGGCGATCGAGACCACCCGCCCGCCGTGATCGAAGATCATGAAGCGGGTGCTGGTGGTCCCCTGGTCGATCGCGCCTGCGTACTGTCGCCACGTCATCGCCTCCGATCGTTCACTGTCACGGCCCACGTCCGCCGCGCAGCGCACGAGGAGCGCGCTCGATGTCGCGCCCGGGTCCTGGTGGCCCGGCGCTGCGCTCCCCGAGATAGCTCGCGCGACCCTTGCGCGCGACGAGCGGGATCGTGTCCTCGGCTCCCTGCTCCGCCGCGTCGGCGGCCCGCGCGAGGGCCGGCCCGAAGGCGAGCGCCCTCACCGAGCGCCGCGCGCAGCGTCCGCGGCGCCGGCAGGAGAGCGTCCACCATCGTCTTGTCGCCCGGCTCCGCCTTGCCGCGCGACTGGACGCCGGCGACGGCGGCATCGAGGCAGGTCGCCCATCCCTCCGGGCTGAGGGCCGCGCCATCGCGCGCCGCCGAGCCGAACTGCAGGAAGAACGTTCCGTAGAGCGGCCCGGCCGCCCCGCCCGACCTTGGAGATCAGGGTCATCCCGACGGTGCTTCATGAGCGCCGGGATCGTCCGTGGGCTCCGCGGCGTCGAGCGTCGGCGACGACGGCCGTCATGCCGCGGTCCATGTTGATGCCGTGGTCCGCGTCGCCGATCGCCGCGTCGAGCCGGTCAGCTCGTCCTTCTCGCACGGCCATCACGTCGGCGAAGGCGCGCATCCAGCGGCCGACGCTCGCCGGCGGTCACGGCGACCGTGCCGCGTCGGGGCTTCGCTCATACGCCCCAGCGCAGCCCGGCGGTCTTCACCGGGGCGTCCCACAGGCGGGTCAGCTCGTCGTCGAGCCGCAGCAGCGTGATCGAGCAGCCGGCCATCTCGAGCGACGTGATGTACGAGCCGACCAGGTTGCGCGCGATGGTGATGCCCGCGCCCGTCCAGCAGGAGCCTGCAGCTCGTTGTAGACGAGGTAGAGCTCGATCAGCGGGCGTGCCGCCCATGCCGTTGACGAACGCCAGCACGCGGTCGCCCGAGGCGAAGGGCAGGTCGTCGAGGATCGGCGTCGGCGAGCCGGCCGACGATCTCGCGCGCCGGCGCCAGCGGCAGCCGCTCGCGGCCCGGCTCGCCGTGGATGCCGATGCCGATCTCCATCTCGTCCTCGCCCAGCTCGAAGGTGGGCTTGCCGGCGGCCGGCACGGTGCAGGACGTGAGCGCCATGCCCATGCTGCGGCCCTCGGCGTTGACCCGCCGGCAGAGCTCGGCGACCGCGGCGAGGTCCTTGCCCTCCTCGGCCGCCGCGCCCGACGATCTTCTCCGCCAGCACGGTGACGCCCACGCCGCGGCGGCCGGCGGTGTAGAGGCTGTCCTGCACGGCCACGTCGTCGTTGGTGATCGACGGCCTCCACCTCGATGCCGTCCGCGCGCGCGAGGTCGGCCGCCATCTCGAAGTTGAGGACGTCGCCGGTGTAGTTCTTGACGATGTGCAGCACGCCGGCGCCGCCGTCCACGGCCTTGGTGGCCTCGTAGCATCTGGTCGGGCGTGGGCGAGGTGAAGACCTCCCCCGGGCAGGCGACGTCCAGCATGCCCAGGCCGACGAAGCCGCCGTGCATCGGCTCGTGGCCCGAGCCGCCGCCCGAGAGGACGCCCACCTTGCCCTGCACCGGCGCGTCGGCGCGCACGATGTACATCGGATCGTGGCTCACGCGCACCAGGTCGCCGTGCGCCGCCGCGAACCCGTGCAGCGAGTCGGCGACCAGGTCGGCCGGATCGTTCAGGAGCTTCTTCATGACAGATCGTCCTCCGCCGACCTCGCCGCGGTCCACGAGGTCGGCCTCGGCTCTTGCCCCGGGCTTGCAGGACGTCGCTGATGAAGAACTTGTAGATCGCCGTCCCGATGGCCGCGCCGATGATCGGCGCCACGATGGGCACCCACCAGTAGTTGGTCAGCGGCCCGCCGGTGTCGCCCGGGAAGGCGGCGTCGCCCCATCCGGCGACCCAGGCGAACAGGCGCGGCCCGAGGTCGCGGGCCGGGTTGATCGCGTAGCCCGAGTCGGCGCCGAAGGACATGCCGATGGCCATCACGCCGAAGCCGATGATGAGCGCTCCGAGGTTCCCCCTGGGCGGGATGTTCCGCAGGTCCACGACGGCGAGGATGATGATGAGGAGCAGCGCCGTGCCCGTGATCTCGCTGATCACCGGACCCCAGTAGCGAATCGAAGTACTTCGCGGGGCCGGTCACGAATATCCCCACCGTGCCCGGCGCTGTGGTGGGACTCGTTGGCCGCGTCCTCCGACGCGAAGATCGCGTCCTTGTAGTTCAGGTAGACGATGGACGGCGCCGACGAACGCGCCGGCCACCTGCGCCACGATGTATCCGGGCACCTTGTGCCACGGGAACGCCCGCTTCAGGGCCAGGGCGATCGTCACGGCGGGGTTGATGTGCGCGCCGCTGATCCCGCCGGCGACGTAGATGCCCATGATGACCGCCATGCCCCACCCGAAGGTGATGAGCAGCCAGTCGGCATCGGTCGTGATCCCGTCGCCGCGCCCCGACTGCGGCAGCGCCGCGACGTACATCGCGACGACGCCGGTACCGAACGCGATCAGGACCAGCGTGCCGAGGAACTCCGACAGCAGCTCCCCCCACTGCGTGCGTCGCCACGCCGCCTGGGAGCCCATCACGGCGTTCCATCCTGTCGGGCGGGCTTCCGGATCCCTCTGCCATCGGTCAGCCTCCTCCAAGGGTTGTGCCGAATGCCACGAGTATCTCTCCACATTCGCGCTCGGCGAAACCCCACGGGCGGTATTTCGACCGGGGTGAAACGCGGAAAACGCCGATCGGCGAAATGATCAGGCCGGCGTGCCCGGCTCCCGCCTGGCCGCGCCGCGCTTCAGCTCGATGCGGTTCTCGCGCCCGCCGAGCAGGCGGACGATGTTGCCGCGGTGCAGCACGAGCACCGCCAGCGGCCGCGATCGCGGTGAAGATGACGTCCGCGGTCGGGTACCCCATCGCCCACACCAGCGGGCGTCGCCACGACGGCGGCGGTGATGCTGGCCGAGCGACGTGTAGCGCGACACCACCGCCACGACGAGCCAGAGGCCGAGCAGGATGACGCTCGCCAGGGGCATCAGGGCGATGATCGCGCCGCCGCCGACCGCGACGCCCTTGCCGCCCTTGAAGCGGAGCCAGACCGGGAAGACGTGCCCGGCCATGGCGGCGCCGGCGGCGATGGCGGGCCAGGGGTCGTCGGTGATCGCGCGGGCGATGACCACCGCCAGCACGCCCTTGCCGATGTCGGCCACGAGCACCGCGATGCCCGCGCCGCGCCCGAGCGCGCGGAAGGCGTTGGCCGCGCCGAGGTTGCCGCTGCCGACCCGGCGCAGGTCGATCCCCTTCGCGCGGCCGGCCAGATAGGAGAACGGGATCGAGCCCAGCAGGTACGCGACGACGACCGCGACCGCCTGGTTCATCGCTCGCTGATCGTGTCGGGGTGCGACATCGCCTTGCCCGAGAAGATGCGCCAGCGGGCCACCAGGAAGTAGTGGGCGCCGCTCAGGACGGTGAGCACGAGGGCGATGCCGAGGAAGGTGTCGCGCACGACGTCGGAGACGCCCGGGCAGATGATCAGCGCCAGCGCGACGTTCTGGCTGAGCGCCTTGGCCTTGCCGAAGCGCCCCGCGGAGATGATCACGTTCTCGGCCGCCGCCACCAGGCGCAGCCCGGTCACGGCGAACTCGCGGGCGATGATCACCATCGCCACCCAGGCCGCGACGGCTCCGGTCTCCACCAGCGACACGAGCACCGCGGAGATGAGCAGCTTGTCGGCGAGCGGGTCGAGGAACGCCCCGGCCACGGTGACCATGCCGCGCGAGCGCGCCAGCCAGCCGTCGAGCGAATCGGTGGCGCAGGCGAGCGACGAAGACGGCGAGCGCCCACCACTGCCCGCCGGGGATGCTGTCGACCAGAAGCAGCACCATGAGGGGCGGAATCAGCAGGATCCGCACCGAGGTCAGCCACAACGGCGCGTTCATCGGCCCGGATCGCACGCGGCCAGCATATCCCTCCGCCGCCGCCGCGCCGCCCGTCGCTAGGGTTTCCGCATGACCGACTCCCCCTACGACGATCTCGTCACCGAGGCGTTCTTCTACGGCTTTCCGATCGTCTTCAACCTCGAGCAGGTGGAGCGCTTCCTCACGACGGGCATCGGCGCCCTGCCGGCGTCGCCGCTGAACAGCTTCGGCCACGCCACGAAGCTGGCGGGCCCGGCGGACACGTTCGTGTCGGTCAACAACGACACGGTCTACTCGATCGCCCAGGTCGACGCGGGCGGCGGCCCGGTCCGCCTGGACGTCCCCGACAGCGCGCGGCCGCTACTACGTCCTCCAGTTCGTCGACGCCTGGACCAACAACTTCGCCTACGTCGGCGCCCGCGCGACGGGCACCCGGCGCGGGGACCTTCCTGCTGGTGCCGCCCGGCTGGGAGGGCGAGGCCCCGGCCGGCCAGACGGTGATCCGCCTGCCGACCGCGGTGGCCTCGATCGTGGGCCGCTGGGCGGTGGACGGGGAGGACGATCTGCCGGCGGTCGCGGCGCTCCAGTCGGCACTCGCGCTCACCCCCACCGGCGACGGGCGCGGCCTCCCGGTGCCCGATCCCGGGGTGGCCGAGGACCTCGCGTTCTTCGAGCGCCTGCGGGTGGCGATGGCGGCGTTCCCGCCCGGCCGCGCGCGACGTGCCGCTCCAGGAGCGCATGCGCGCAATCGGGCTGCTCGAGCCGGACTCGCCCTACGTCGATCCCGACGAGGAGCTCGCCGCCGCGCTGCGCGCGGCCTGGCGACCAACCGCGAGCGCATGGAGGTCGCGCTCCACAGCGACACCGGCGCCGCCGTCAACGGCTGGAAGCCGATGTACCACCTCTTCGACTACAACCTCGACTTCTTCGAGGTGGGCGCGCTCAACGACCCGGAGTGGAAGATCGCCGACCCCAAGGTGCGCTACATCCAGCGGGCGCTGGCGGCGCGGGCCGGGCTCTGGGGCAACCACGGCTACGAGGCCGCCTACGCCGCCGTCTTCGACGACGCCGACGGCGACCCCCTCAACGGGGAGCACCGCTACGAGATCCGCTTCGCGACGCCGCCGCCGGTCGGACGCGTTCTGGTCGATCACCATGTACGACGTGCCCGACTACTACCTGGTCGAGAACGCGATCGACCGCTACTCGATCGGCGACCGCACGCCCGGCCTGGTCCGCGCGGACGACGGATCGCTCACGATCGCGATCCAGCGCGACGCGCCCGCGGACGCGACCGCCCGCGCCAACTGGCTGCCGACGCCGGAGGGCCTCTTCCGCCCGCTGCTGCGCCTCTACGAGCCCGGGGAGGCGATCTTCGACGGCAGCTACGTGCTGCCGCCGATCACGCGGGTGGCCGACTAGCCGTCTCGCCGGATCGTCCAGCCGGCCTTCCAGCACGAGCGCATCGTGGAGTACGGCCCTGTCATGACCCGGCTCGCCGCCGAGACCGGCGAACCGCTCGGAGGATGGCGTGGGTGTCATGCGCGACGATCAGAGGCAAGAAGAGGGCCCGATTCGAACGGGTGTTCGAGGGTTTTCCCAGCGTCCACGCGCCGGGTTTCCCGAGCGTGCGTCCGCCGGGGCGCGCCTATGATCGCTGCCAGCCCGGACCGCCGGGAGCGCAGCCCACACCGACCAAGGACACTCGGCCATGACCGCAGGAAGGCTCTTCTCATTTCCTTGGGCGCGTTTGTCGCGATCATCGTCGCCGTGGCGGTCGTCTGGTCGCTGGCAGGATCTGACACGGCCCTGATCCTCGGGTTGGTCCTCTTCGTGGCGGTCTACGCGTGCTTCGTCTGGCTCTGGCGGAAGTTCGGCCCCATCTCCTGAGGCCTCCGCGGGCTGCGTGTCAGCCGGGCGGTCGCCCCGGCCTCATGTTCGCCCGGTCGTCAGCTCGGCGCTCGGGCGCCCTCACGTACGGCGTCGAACCGACGAGAACCCCGTGTGGATAGCGGGGTCTCGGGGACGGGGGTCACCCGCCTCGGCGGCCTCCCAGCATGAGCTGCGCGGCCACCGCGATCAGGTAGATCGCGGTGGCGAAGAAGGCCGCGAGGGGCCAGACCGCCTCGCCGTCGGCCAGGCGCGAGACGGCCGACGCGATCAGGATCGCGCGCCGCGAGCCCGGCCAGGTGGAGGACCTGCCAGAGCGAGAAGCCGGGGAACTCCGCGGGTCTCCACCTTCCCCAGGTGGCCGTGCGCCAGGACCCCCGCGAAGGCGAAGGCGAGGACGGCGCCCGCCGCGAAGCCGAGCGCGCCCACCTCGTCGGGCAGCCCATGGTGGTGGGCCACGATGGCCCCCGTCGTCCAGACGCGTCAGGGTGTAGCCGTAGGGCGTGGCGCTCGCGCCGACGACCCAGCGCAGATTGGCGCGGAAGCGCTCCATCAGAAGCCGAAAGGGCCCCGGATTCCGGGGCCCTGACGGGAGTGACGGGACTCGAACCCGCGGCCTTCGGATTGACAGTCCGATGCTCTAACCAATCTGAGCTACACCCCCAGCGACGCGCACCACGGGGACAGGACGGAAGTGGGCGGTGACGGATTTGAACCGCCGGCCACCTGCGTGTAAAGCAGGTGCTCTACCGCTGAGCTAACCGCCCGCACCGCGCATGGCGACGGCGAAGGATAACAGCCGACCCGTGGTCGCGAGGCTACTCGCTGTCGAGCCCCGCCATCGCCGGCTCCGGATAGCGCGATCCGGCGGCGGCGCCCGCGGGCACGGCCCGCTCGATGGCGGCGACGTCGTCGGCCGAGAGGGCGATGTCGAGCGCCCCCAGCGCCTCGGCGAGCCGCTCCCGCGTGCGCGCGCCCACCAGCGGGACGATGTCCTCGCCCCGGGAGAGCACCCACGCGATGGCGGTCTGGGCGACCGTCGCGCCGCGCTCGGCGGCGACCGCGGCCAGCGCGTCGACCAGCGCCAGGTTGTGGTCGAGCGCCGCTCCCTGGAAGCGCGGGCTGAACGTCCGGAAGTCGCCCGGGGTGAGGGCGCGGTCGCGCGTCCAGTTGCCGCTGATCAGGCCGCGCGAGAGCACGCCGTAGGCCGTGATGGCGATGCCGAGCTCGCGGCAGGCCGGCAGGATCGCGTCCTCGATGCCGCGCGACACCAGCGAGTACTCGATCTGGAGGTCCGAGATCGGGTGGACGGCCGCCGCGCGGCGGATCGTCTCGCGCGCCCGCCTCGGAGAGGCCGATGTGGCGGACGTAGCCGGCCTGCACCAGGTCGGCGATGGCGCCGATCGTCTCCTCGATCGGGACGTCGGGATCGACGCGGGTCGAGCCGGTAGACGTCGATGGCCTCCACGCCCAGGCGCCGCAGGGAGTAGGAGGCGAAGTTGCGGACCGCCGCCGGGCGGCCGTCGATGCCCGCCCACACGCCGTCCGGGCCGCGCAGGGCGCCGAACTTGACGCTGATGCGCACCCCCTCGCGGCCCGCCGAGGCCAGCGCCTCGCGGATGAGCAGCTCGTTGTGGCCCATGCCGTAGAAGTCGCCGGTGTCGAGCAGGTCGATGCCGGCGTCGAGCGCCGCGTGGATCGTGGCGATGCTCTCCCGCCGGTCGGCCGGCCCGTAGAGGTCGGACATCCCCATGCACCCGAGCCCGAGCGCCGAGACCCGCGGGCCGTTCGTTCCGAGCTGTCGTGTGATCATCGTCGTCTCCATCGTCCGGGGTGCGCCTGAGATGATGCGCCCCGCCGGCGGCGGCCGGAAACACCGATCGAGCGTGGAGTGACCACCGATGGTTGTGGACGGGCCGGGTGCCTGAGCTCCGTCACCTGAGGGTCTTCGTCGCGGTCGCGGAGGCGCGCAACTTCACCCGCGCCGCCGAGCGCCTCCACATGGCCCAGCAGGCCGTCTCGAAGTCGGTCTCCCAGCTCGAGCGCGAGCTGGGGGTGACGCTGCTGGAGCGGACCACCCGCGAGGTGCGCCTGACCGACGCCGGCCGGGGCCTGGCCGAGGACGCCCGCGCGGTGATCGCCGCCGCGGACGCCGCCTTCGCGCGCGCCGCGGCGTCCGGGGAGGGGCTGAGCGGCGCGATCACGATCGGGGTCACGCCGCCGGTGGGCCCCTGGGTGGTCGGGCTGGTGGTGCGCCGCCTGCGCCGCGACGCGCCCGAGCTCTCGGTGGCCGTGCGCGACCTGCGGCCCGCCGAGGTCCGGCCGGCCCTGGCGGAGCGGCGGGTCGATGTCGTGCTCGCGCGCACGGTGCGCGACGCCGAGGGCCTCCACGTCGACGAGCTGGCGCCGACGCCGGCGGTGCTGGTGGTGCCGCTGGAGCACCGGCTCGCGGCCGAGGCGGCGGTTGACCTGTCGGCCCTCGACGGCGAGCGGCTGCTCACCTGGAGCGCTCCCGACACGCCCTACAGCGCCCTGCTGGTTGACCTGTGCGCCCGCGGCGGGGCGGTGGTCACGCCCGTCGAGTCGGCCGTCACGGGCGCGGCGGCGTTCAGCGAGCTCACCCGCCTCGGGGCCGTCGCGGTCGTCGCCACCGGCCCGACCACGGACGCCGAGACGACCACCGTCGCACTGCGCGGCGACGTGGCCCTGCCCCTGCGCGCGGTGCGCGCGGCGGGTCGTCCCGCGCCCGCGATCGCCCGCCTGATCGCCCTCGCCTCCCGCCCCTGAGGCGGTTGATCGCGCTCGGGCCCGGCGTATGCTCGCGGCGATGTCGCGCGAGATCCGCTCCTGGCTGATGGACATGGACGGCGTCCTCGTCCACGAGGAGGACGCCGATCCCGGGCGCCGATCGTTTCCTCTCCCGGCTCCAGGAGCGCGGGATCCCCTTCCTGCTGCTCACGAACAACTCGATCTACACGCCGCGCGACCTGGCGGCGCGGCTGCGCGCGAGCGGGATCGACGTGCCGGAGCGCGCGATCTGGACCTCGGCCCTCGCGACGGCGCGCTTCCTGGAGGACCAGCGCCCCGGGGGCACGGCCTTCGTGCTCGGCGAGGCCGGCCTCACCACCGCGCTCCACGACGTCGGCTACACGCTCACCGAGCGCAACCCGGACTACGTCGTGCTGGGCGAGGTCCGCACGTTCAGCCTCGAGCAGATCACCCGCGCGATCCGGCTGATCGCCCGCGGGGCCCGCTTCATCGCGACGAACCCGGACCCGATCGGCGTCACCCCGGCGGGCATCCTGCCCGCGACCGGCTCGGTGGCCGCCCTCATCAGCCGGGCGACGCGGGTGGAGCCCTACTACGTGGGCAAGCCCAACCCGCTGATGATGCGGTCCGCGCTCAACCAGATCGACGCCCACTCGGAGACGACCGTGATGATCGGCGACCGCATGGACACCGACATCGTCGCCGGCCTGGAGGCGGGGCTGGAGACCATCCTGGTCCTCACCGGCGTGACGGAGCGGGAGCAGATCGACCGCTTCCCCTACCGCCCCTCGCGGATCGTCGAGTCGGTTGCCGACATCCTCGGGGAGCTGGACTGACCACGACCGAGGAGACGAGATGATCATCAGCACCGCGGACCTCCTGCCCGGATACGAGATCACCGAGGTCCACGGCGAGGTCTTCGGCCTCACCGTGCGCTCGCGCCACATCGGCTCGCAGATGACCGCCGGCTTCAAGTCGGTGTTCGGGGGCGAGCTGAAGGGCATGACGAAGATGCTCGCCGAGGGGCGCACCGAGGCGATCGACCGGCTCAAGGAGGAGGCCGAGGCCCTGGGCGGCAACGCCATCGTGACGATGCGCTTCGACACCTCCGAGTTCATGGATCAGGGCACGGAGATCTGCGCCTACGGCACCGCGGTGACGGCCGTCAAGAAGTAGTCGCCGGATGGGGGTCGGCCGGGCCCGCGGGCGGA
The DNA here is from genome assembly GCA_963784365.1 of uncultured Thermoleophilia bacterium. GTDB lineage: Bacteria > Actinomycetota > Thermoleophilia > Miltoncostaeales > Miltoncostaeaceae > Miltoncostaea. The sequence goes on from CAWAQS010000006.1 coordinate 622,364, forward strand.
CTATCGTCCGTGAGGGTACGGCCGACTCGGGGGGTACACGGCGATGCGCGCACCACGGGAACGGGTGGCCCCGGGCCCCGGGCAGGAGTCGGTGTGGGACTACCCGCGCCCGCCGCGCCTGGAGGCCGACACCCGGCGGGTGCGGGTGGTTCAGGGCGGGGAGACGATCGTCGACACGGTGCGCGCGCTCCGGGTGCTGGAGACGAGCCACCCCCCGACCTTCTACCTGCCGCGCGCCGACATCTCCGCGCGGGCGCTGGTGCCCGCCGAGGGTTCGAGCTTCTGCGAGTGGAAGGGCATGGCCGCCTACCTGGACGTGGTCGGCGGCGGCCGCGTCGCGCCCCGCGCGGCCTGGTACTACCCCGCCCCCACGCGCGCGCTTCGCCGCGCTGGTGGACCACGTCGCCCTCTACCCGGGCGCGGTCGACGCGTGCTTCGTGGACGACGAGCGGGTGCGGGGCCAGGAGGGCGACTTCTACGGCGGATGGATCACCGACGAGATCGTCGGGCCCTTCAAGGGGCCGGTGGGCACCTGGGGCTGGTGAGAGGGGGCTTCCGCGCGGCGCCGGTCTCTGGTCGAATCAGGCCAACCGAGACAGGAGGTGGCACATGGCCACGGAGGGGATCCTGGACGACGGCCGGCGGGACGCCCTCGCCGAGCGGCTCTTCGAGGCCACCCTCGGCGCGCTGGAGATCTTCTGCGTGCACATCGGGTGGCGGCTGGGCCTGTACGCGGAGCTCGCGGACTGGGGCCCGGCGACATCCGAGGACCTGGCGCGCCGGGCCGAGATCGACGAGCGCTACGCGCGCGAGTGGCTCGAGCAGCAGGCGGTCGCCGGCCTCCTGGAGACCGACGACGCCCTGCCCGCGCGGGAGCGCGTCTACCGGCTCCCTCCCGAGCACGCCGAGGTGCTGGCCGACCCCGACAGCCCGGCCTACGTCGCGCCCTTCGGCCCGATGCTCGCCGGCATCGGCGGGGCGCTGCCGGAGGTGGTCGACGGCCTACCGCAGCGGCGCGGGCGTCTCGTTCGCGCGCTACGGGGACGATCTGCGCGACGGCCAGGGCGAGATCAACCGCCCCACCTTCACCCACGATCTCGCGGGCTGGCTGGAGGCGATCCCGGCCCTCGGCGGGTCCTTGCGCGAGGGGCGGCCGCTGCGGGTGGCCGATGTGGGCTGCGGCCAGGGCTACTCGACGATCGCGATCGCCCGCGCCTTCCCCGCGGTGCGCGTCGACGGGCTGGACGCCGATGCCGCCTCGGTGGCGGACGCCCGCGCGGGGGCGGCGCGTGCGGGGGTGGCCGACCGGGCCACGTTCGCCCGCCGCGACGCGACGGCGATCGCCGACGGCGGTCCCTACGACCTCGTCTGCATCTTCGAGGCGCTGCACGACATGGCGCGCCCGGTGGAGGCGCTGGCCGCGGCGCGCGCCGCGCTCGGCCCGGGCGGGGGCGTCCTCGTGGCGGACGAGCGCGTGGCGGAGGTCTTCACGGCGCCCGGCGACCCGATCGAGCGGATGATGTTCGGCTGGAGCGTCACCCACTGCCTGCCCAGCTCCCGGCACGAGCGCCCCTCAGAGGCGCTCGGCACGGTGCTGCGCAGTGACGTCCTGCGCGACCTGGCCCGGCGTGCGGGCTTCTCCGAGGTCCAGGTCCTGGAGGAGGGCGGCAACGACTTCCTGCGGCTCTACTGGCTCGTTCCCTGAGTGTCATCCGGTGCCGGCCCTGACGGCTCGCGCTCGCCGATGTCGAGCCGGAAGGGCGGGTACTCGTCGCGCATCAGGGCCGCGTACGCGGTGACGCGGAAGATCCATCGGTTGAGACCGATCACGAGACGGAACATGTCCCGCGGGTAGCGGCCCGTGAAGAGCAGGCAGACCGCGGCGAACAGGACGAGAACCCCCAGGAGGCCCCCTCCCCAGGAGGAGCCCCAGCCCCAGTGCTCCCATCCGCCCCCGCCGGCCCAGCCGCCCGACCACCAGACGCCGGTGCCGATGATCCCCACCACGATGTACTGGGGGATCGCCAGCAGCCACCACTTGACCAGGACCAGGCCGCGCGAGAGGTGCTCGGGGTAGGCCACCTCGAGCGTGGCCGGGTAGTCCTCCGCCCCGAGGCTGAACGGCGGGTAGCGGTCGGTTCCCAGGGCGCTGTACGAGTAGAAGGCGACCCGCCAGCTCCAGCGCATCACGCCCACGTTGAAGTCGAACAGGCCCCGCGGGTAGCGGCCGGTGAAGAGGATCGCGAAGAACGCGATCACCGTCACGACGAAGAAGGCGATCCACAGGAAGGCGAGCACGATGAAGTGGGGGATCGCCAGCAGCCACTTGACCAGCCACAGCCATCGGCCCAGCCCGGGGTCGAGGGCGCCCTCCAGGCGCAGCGGGTAGGGCGGCGCGCGCTCGGCGTCCGCGCCTCCGGGCCCGGAGACGAGCGCGGCGGGCGTCGTCTCGCCCGGGCCGGCCGTGCCGCCGCCGCCGCCGCGCGCACCGAAGACGATCATGGTGATCCCGGCGCCCAGCAGCACCAGCCCGCCGATGAGCAGCCCGATGCCCAGCGGGAAGAGGATGTTGACCTTGACCCCGAGTGCGACGTCGGCCGTCACCGCCCGCGAGGCGTCGGCGTTCATCACCACCACGGCCCACGTGCCGCCCTGCAGGTCCCACTCGAGGGTCTGGGTGCCGGCCCCCTGGGCGCGCGCCACCCAGAAGGACTGGCCGCCCGGCGGCGTCGGCGCCCGCGTTCCGGGCTGCAGCGCGTAGTCCGCCCGGAAGGGGTCGAACCCGACGTCGGTGACCTGGTCGTGGGGCACACGCGCCAGGTAGGCCTCGACGGCGTCGCGCGGGCCGATGCCCACGAAGATCGGCCGGGAGTCCGCGCTCGTCGCGCGGACGCGGACCCGCGCGAGGTCGCCGATGTCGCTGCCCCAGCCGGCGTTGCCCTCAGCGCCGAGGTCCACCTCGTCGGAGGTGAGCGCGAAGGTCGGCGTGCGGAAGCGCTCCGTCGAGGTGGTGAAGTAGCCCTGGCGGTCGCGCTGGGTCTCGTGCGCCCATAGCAGCGCGCCGCCCCCGGCGGCGATGCCGAGCCCCACCAGGGCGAGCAGGCTGCCGACGATCAGCAGGGCGATGCGGCCGCCGCTCACCGGTCCCTCCAGGCGCGGGCTTCGAGCGTCGTCCACGTCATGGCACGTCTCTCCTCGTGGCGGGCGTCGGCGCCGACGGTACCGCCAGCCTATGCCGGGCGCCTGGGTGGTTGCACGCGTCGGGCCTGCGGGGTTGCCGCAGCGCACCCGCCGAGTTCGGGGCGCACGTCCGCCCCAGCGGTCATCCTGCCCATATCCCCGATCCCGCGGACACGACGAGACCAGGCGGCCCCCCGGTGCGGGCGCCCTGGCTGATCCCGCTGTGGATCGCGGGCATCCTGGCCCTGTTCGGGGTGCTGCTGATCCCCTGGGCGACGTACCTCTTCGTGACCCTTCCGCCCGACTACACGGCCAACCACTGGTGGGTGGCCTGGGGAGGGTTCGACGTGGCGCTGATCCTCGCGCTCCTCGGCACCGCCGTGGCCATCGTCCGGAGGTCGGCCTACGCCTCGATGGCGGCGACCATCGCCGGCACGCTCCTCGTGTGCGATGTCTGGTTCGACGTGCTCACCTCGCGCGGCACCCGCGATGTCGTGCAGGCGGTAGCCGGCGCGGTGCTCGTGGAGATCCCGCTCGCGATCCTCTGCTTCTGGATGGCCGCCAACTTCGTGCGGGCGATCGAGGTGCTGAGACCCTTCCTGCGGGCCGCCGGGTTCACCGTCCGCGACCACCGCCTGGTGCCGCCCGAGCCGGGCGCCGCGTCTGCGAGGATCCCGGGCGCCGCTGACGACGCAGGAGGAACATGACGACCACGAAGCCGCTGGTGCGACCGGCGAGGCCGCACTTCTCATCGGGTCCGTGCGCCAAGATCCCGGGCTGGTCGCCCGCGTTGCTGGAGTCCGCCTCGGTGGGCCGGTCGCACCGCTCGGGCGAGGGCAAGGCCCGCCTGAAGCGCGCCATCGACCTGACCCGCGAGGTGCTCCAGGTCCCCGACGACCACCTGATCGGGATCGTGCCGGCCAGCGACACCGGCGCCGTCGAGATGGTGCTGTGGTCGGTGCTCGGCCAGCGCGGCGTTGACGTGCTCGCGTGGGAGAGCTTCGGCGAGGGCTGGGTCACCGACGTCGTCAAGCAGCTGAAGCTCGCGGACGCGCGCACGCTGAGCGCGCCCTACGGACGAGCTGCCCGACCTGTCCGCGGTCGACTTCGCCCGCGACGTGGTCTTCACCTGGAACGGCACGACCTCCGGCGTGCGCGTGCCCGACGCGGAGTGGATCCCCGCCGACCGCGAGGGCCTCACGATCTGCGACGCCACCTCGGCCGTCTTCGCGCAGGACCTCGACCACTCCAAGCTCGACGTCGTCACCTTCTCCTGGCAGAAGGTCATGGGCGGCGAGGGCGCCCACGGCGTGGTCGTGCTCGGGCCCGCGGGCCGTGGAGCGGCTCGAGGGCTACGCCCCGCCCTGGCCCCTCCCCAAGATCTTCCGCATGACCAAGGGCGGCTCCCTGATCCGCGGGATCTTCGACGGGGAGACGATCAACACGCCCTCGATGCTCTGCGTCGAGGACTGGATCGTCGCCCTGGAGTGGGCACGGGACATCGGCGGCCTGGACGTGCTGCGCGCGCGGGCCGACGCCAACGCGGCGGTCATCGACGGGTGGGTGCGGCGCACCCCATGGGCGGACCACCTCGCGGCGCTCCCGGCGACCCGCTCGAACACGTCCGTCTGCCTCACCCTGGACGCCGACGAGAGCGCCCCCAAGGCGATGACCAAGCTCCTCGAGGCCGAGGGCGTGGCCTTCGACATCGGGGCCTACCGCGACGCCCCGCCGGGTCTGCGCATCTGGTGCGGCGGCACCGTCGATGCGGCCGACCTGGAGGCGCTGCTCCCGTGGCTGGAGTGGGCCTACGCGGAGGTCACCGCCCGGGGTAGGCGCCTCCGCACCCCGACCGGCGGACTCGACGGTGCGGTTTCCCCCGCCTCCCCTGGCAGCGTCCACCCCGATTCGCCGTCGCCCGAGAGTGGCGAGCCTCGGTGCGTGGTACCTGACCCCGACCGGACGACCCTCGAGCGGCGTGCCGCTGTGGGGGCTCTGGTGGCGGCACCGCTCATGGTCGTCGTGGGGACGATCGCGATGCTTCCTCGACCCCGCCGTCTTCGCCGAGAGCGACACGGCGACCGGCGCCGGGCTGTGGGGCGGTGCTCTTGTCGGCCTCGCGATGTTCACCGTCGCCGGCCCGTTGCCGCAGCTGCTCTTCGGTCTCGCCCTGCGCTCGGGGACCCGCGTCGCGCTCACCGCGGCCGCGATCGGCGCCCCTCTGTGGGCGCTCTACGTCGGGCTGCTCCCGTTTCTGGCCGCCCTCATCGGCGGATGGGAAGGGGTTGCGCCGCTCGCGGTCCTCGTGACCGCCGCCGCCGGGGTCCTTGATGTGTTCGTGTTCGTCGCCGCGCGGCGTGGCCTGCGACGCCGCCGCCGAGGGAGGGCATCGCTGCCCTGACCCCACGCGGATGGCGATCCTTCACCGGCGCCCCGGCGAGTCCTCGCTACGGTGGGGGCATGGCCATCCGCGCCGTCTACGACTCCGAGCGGCGGGCCCGCCTCGGCCGCCGCCACCTGCTGGCCCCGGCCCGCGCCGGCGCCGGCCCGCTCGACGCGGCGCGGGCCGTCGTCGCGCTGCACAGCACCGACCCGGCCTCGATGACCGTCTCCGTGCTGGCGCGGGCGCCGGGGACGGGCATCGCCGACGTCGAGGGCGCGCTCTACGAGGATCGCTCGCTGATCCGGGTGCTCGCGATGCGTCGCACGGTCTTCGCCGTGGAGGCTGACCTCGTCCAGGCCTGCCTGGCCGCGACGGCCGACTCGGTGGCCGGCCCGCAGCGCCGCCAGCTGGAGAAGCTGCTGGTGGCATCGGGCGTCACGGACGACGGCGCGGCCTGGCTCGCGGGCGCCCGGGCCGCCGCGCTGGAGTTCGTCGAGGCGTCCGGCGAGTTCACCAGCAGGGAGCTCGCCGCCGCCGACCCGCGCCTGGCGACCCGCCTCGAGGTCGGCGCCGGCACGAGCCTACGCGGCGCGGCCGTCGGTCGCGAGCCGCCTGCTCACGCTGCTCTCGAGCGAGGGCGTGGTGGTGCGGGCGCGCCCGGCCGGGGGCTGGACCTCGACCCAGTTCCGCTGGTCCGCGCTCGATCGCTGGAGGGCCGACCTCGGGGAGCGCCCGGGCGCCGAGGACGCCGCGGCCGAGATCGCGCGCCGCTGGCTCCACGCCTATGGCCCGGCGCTGCCGGCCGATCTCCAGTGGTGGACCGGCTGGACCAAGCGGCTCACCGCCGTGGCGCTCGCCCGGCTCGACACGGTGGAGGTTGACCTGAACGGCGCGTCCGGCCTGCTCCTGGCGGACGACGCCGACCCCGTGGCCCCGCCCGAGCCGTGGGTGGCGCTGCTGCCGGGGCTGGATCCGAGCGCCATGGGGTGGCGGCACCGCGACTGGTTGCTCGGCCCGCACCGCCCCGTCGTGTACGACGTCAACGGCAACGCCGGCCCGACCGTCTGGGCCGATGGGCGCATCGTCGGCGGGTGGGCGATCCGCGACGGCGGCGAGGTCGTGGCCAGGGTCCTCGAGGACGTCGGCGCGGAGACCCGGGCGATGGTGGAGGGCTCCGCCGCGCGGCTCCAGGAGAGGCTGGGCGGCGCGGTCGTCAGGGCCCGGGCGCGGGGGTGGAGCGCGATCGAGCGGGAGCTGCGCGCGTAGGGCCCGGTCGCGGCCTCAGGCGGCGGCGACCAGCGCCCGCAGGAGACCGACGGCGTCGGCCTCCGAGAGGCCGTTCTCCCGCCGGAGGGACCTCCAGGTCGAGAACGCCACGGCGTGTCCGAGCGCGCCCCGGGTGCGGCGGGCAGCCGCGCCCCGCCGCCGCCGCCCCGCCATCAGCGTGTCCTGGGCGGCGGCCAGGTAGGCGTGGAAGGCGGCGAAGCGCTCGGCGATGAGCGGCACGACGCCCTCGTCGCGGTGGAGGTTGTCGAGCATGCGCTCGGTGCGGCCGTAGATAGGCGTGGAGCTCGCCGAGCGCGAGGCGCCAGCCGCTCGTCCGGGTCGGCGACGGCCGCCCAGGCCGCGAGGTCGGGCGGGGGGTTGGCCGCCGCCCAGTGCGCGGTGCACGCGTCGAAGAGCGCCGCCTCGTCGGGGAAGTGGCGGTAGAGGGTGGAGCGGCGCACGCCGGCGTGGGCCGCGACGGCGCTCATCGAGGTGCGCGCGGGCCCGAGCGTGCCGTGCAGCTCCACGGCGCTCTCGGTGATGCGCAGCCGCGTGAGGTCCAGCTGCTCGGCGCGGCGTCGCATGCGGTAGGGGCGGGGGTCTTTTCTTCGGTCATGGGTGTCCCGCGGATATTGACGGACGCGGGCGGACGCGGTCTAGTTTAACGCGGACATTACTGTCCGATGAAATGGGAGGTGCACGATGACGGTGACCCACGAGAGCCGTGTCCTCGGTCCGTCGGAGGGGCGCGCCGGCTTCCTCGGCAGCATCGGCGTGCGGTTCATGATCGACGGCCCGACCGCCGACGAGCGCTTCTCGCTGGTGGAGCACCCGATGTCCCCGCGCGCGCTGGCGGCGCCCCTGCACCGGCACAACCGCGAGGACGAGTACAGCTACGTGCTCGAGGGGCGGATGGGCGCCCTGCTCGGCGACGACGTCCTCGAGGCCGGTCCCGGCGACCTGGTGTTCAAGCCCCGCGGCGAGTGGCACACGTTCTGGAACGCCGGCGACACGCCGTGCCGCATCCTCGAGATCATCTCGCCGGCCGGCTTCGAGCGCTTCTTCGCCGAGCTCGTCGATCTGGGCGGCGCGGACCGGGCCGACCCGGAGGCCCTGGGCGCGCTCTGCGACCGCTACGCGCTGGAGATGGACCCCTCGACCGTCCCGGACCTGGTGCGGCGGTTCGGATTGCGCTTTCCGGGGGAGCATCTCGCCGCCGGCTGAGCCGGCTCCGCTCCGGCTAGTAGGGCGATCCCACCTGGATGGACCGCACGCGCCCGCCGGCCAGGAAGAAGGACGTGATCGTCGCGCCGGCCCCGAGCGTCGGGTTGTCGGGCCCACTCGGGGTCTTCGCGCCGGGGTAGGCCGCCCGGAACGCGGCGCGGGTCGAGCCGATGCCGATGCCCTTGGCCGTGCGCAGGGCCTTCACCGACGCCGGCGTGGCGCCCGCTCCCCCGTTGACCGTGATCGCGCGCACCCTTCAGGAGCGGGTGGCGACGATCTCGAGGTAGTCCGCGTCGGCACGCCACGCGGCCGCCCTCGCTCAGGCGGTTGAACTCGCGGACGAGCTCCACCAGGTCCTGGGCGAGCGCCTCCTGCCCGTCCCTGTCGAGGGAGCGGAACGCGGTGAACGTCGGTCCGTAGCTTCTCGCGGAAGAAGTCCACGAAATGCCACGGCGAGCGCGACCGGAAGGTGAAGCTCCGGCGCGTCATCCGCAGCGTGCGCACATCGTCGCCCATGAGGTGCGCGGACGTGCTCCTCCGTGCCCCAGCGGGGCGGAGGGGTCAGCCCGGCCGGCGGCGGCACGTGGGCGCCCACCGTGGCGAACAGCCCCCCGATGAAGCCGTCCGGCGTCCAGTTGGCGAGCGCGATCGTGCCGCCGGGGCGGCAGGCGCGCAGCATCTCGGCGGCCGCCCGCTCGTGGTCGGGCGCGAACATCACGCCGAGTGCCGAGACGACCGCGTCGAACGAGGCGTCGGCGACCGGGAGCGCCTCGGCGTCGCCCTCGATCGTCTCGATCGGGAGCCCCTCGGCGATCGAGCGCACGCGCGCGCGCTCGAGAAGGGAGGGCACGTAGTCGATCGAGACGACGTCGCAGCCGCAGCGCGCCGCGGCGAGCGCCGTGTTGCCGCTGCCGCCCGCGACGTCGAGCACCCGCCACCCCGCGCGCAGGTCGGCCGCGTCGCAGAGCTGCTCGGAGATGAGCGGGATCGTCGCGGCGACCGCGGAGTAGTCACCGCTCGCCCACGTCTTCTGCTGGCGGGACTTGATCGCCTGGAGATCCGGCGCGATCGCGGTGCATCGCGGACATCCCATCCTCCTCCAAGAAAGAGTTAGCACGATCGGTCGTGCTTAATGTGGTGAGAGATAGTACGCATGGTCTCGTGCGAACTTGTCAACCGGACGAGCGACGACGGGAGGCGACGGTGGCGAGGACCGAGGGTCTCGAGCGCAAGCGACGGTCGGACGGGGAGCGGACGCGGGCGGCCATCCTCGACGCGGCGGCCCGCCTCGCGACGGTCGAGGGCCTGGACGGTCTCACGCTCGGCCGCCTGGCCCAGGGACACGGGCATGAGCAAGAGCGGCCTCTTCGCCCACTTCGGCTCCAAGGAGGAGCTCCAGCTGGCGACGATCGCGGCCGCCGAGGACGTCTTCCAGGTCGAAGTGCTCGGGCCGGCCCTGGCCGAGCCGGGAGGGGCTGCCCCAGCTGCGCGCCCTCTGCGACCGCTTCCTCGCGCACGTGGAGGAGGGCGTGTTCCCGGGCGGATGCTTCTTCGCGTCCGCCGCAGCCGAGCTCGACACCCGCCCGGGCCCGCTGCGGGACCGCATCGCCGAGGTCTACGACGGCTGGATCACGCTGATCGAGGGATCGGTGCGCCGGGCCCAGGAGCTGGGGACAGCTCGATGCGTCGCTCGACGCGGACCAGGTCGTGTTCGAGGTCAACGCCATGCTCGCCGAGGCGAACGGCCTCTTCCTGCTGCGCGGCGACCGCCGCGCCTTCGACATGGCGCGCCGCGCCATCGAGGCGCGTCTGCGTTAGCCGCGCCCGCTGTTCGCCCGGGGTGTGCGCCATGTAAGGGTTCTGCGACAGCGCTGCTCCGCGAGCACGACCACGCCGATGTCTTCCATGCCTCCGGTGCCCAACAGAGGATCGATCATGAGGAAGACACCGCTTCTGCTCGCCCTGTCAGCGGCTCTCATCGCCGCGCCCGTCGCCGTCGCCCATCCGGAGGCACCGGCTCCGGAGAAGCACATGCCCGGGAAGGCCCCCCACCGCGAGGGGCCGAAGGGCACGCTCCACCTCGCCCAGGCCTGCGTCGTCGCGGACGCGACCGCGACGGGCGTCCAGGTCGGGCCGCTCAGCGTCAACCGCCACATGCGCGACGCGCTGGCGGGCGCCCCGACATTCGTCGTCAAGATCGACGCCACGACCACCATCCGGCTGGTCGGCCGCGCGCGTCACCTCCCCCCGGGAGCACACCCCGGCGCCTCCCGAAGATCGGCGGCTTCGCCGATCTGACCGTGGGCGATCGGGTCACCGTCCGCATCCGCGCCCCGCGCGGGACGGCCGCCGCCGACCTGCCCGCCGCGTTCCGCATCGTTGACCACGGGCCCTCGAAGAGGTGCGCGCCGCCGGCCACTCCGCCGGCGACGCCCGAGGAGCCCGCGCCCTCGCTCTGATCGCCGGGCCGTTCGAGCGCCCCTCGACACGGGGGGCGCCCCCGGCCGAGGATCCCCCGCGATGTCGCCCGAGCCCGCTGCCACACCCGTCGCGGAGATGGTGGAGACGGCCCTCGGTCCGGTCGAGGTCGCGCGTGCGGGCGAGGGCCCGCCGGTCCTCGTGGTCCACGGCATGCCCGGCGGGTCCGACTAGGCCCTGGCGATGGGGCGCTTCCTCGTGGACGCCGGCTTCGCCGTCATCGCGCCGTCGCGTCCCGGCTACCTCGGCACGCCCCTCGACGGGCGGGAGGGGATCGATCAGCAGGCCGACCTCCACGCGGCCCTGCTCGACGCGCTCGGCACCGACAGGGTCGGCGTCCTCGCGTGGTCCGGCGGCGGGCCCAGCGGGTACCGGCTCGCCGTGCGCCATCCCGAACGCGTCGCCGGGCTGGTCGCGTCGGCGGCGGTGAGCCAGGAGTTCACCGTCGGCGCGGAGGGCCTCGACGAGCGGTTGATGATGAACACCGCGGCCGGGAACTGGCTCCTGCGATTCCTCGCGGCGCACGCCCCCAGGACCACGGTCGCGAGCACGCTGAAGGCCGAGGGCGACCTCACCAAGGGGCAGCTCGAGCAGCTCACGGCGGAGGCGCTCGCCGACGAGCGCCAGAGGGCGCTGGTGCTCGCGATGGCCGCCGCCGCGGCCGACCACGCGCACCGCGGCTCCGGCATGGACAACGACGCCGCGCGGTTCGGCGAGATCGGGTCGCTCGAGCTCGAGCGCGTCGCGACCCCCACCCTGGTCGTCCACGGCACCGCCGACACGGATGTGCCGCCGGCGCACGGCGACCACGCCGCGGCGACGATCCCCGGTGCCCGGCGGGTGGTCCTCGACGCGGGCACGCACCTCGCGTTGTGGGTGCACCCCGACGCGCAGGCGGCGCAGGCGGCCGCGATCACGACGCTGCGGGGCGGCACCGCCTCGCCGTAGGGTCAGGTGGCGGCGGCGTCCTGAGGGGCGCCGTGCCCGGCGGCGGGCGAGGCCGGCGCGGGCGCGCCCGGCGCGCTCGAGGCGTGCAGCACCTCGGTGACGATGTAGGCGACCACGACCGCGAGGATGATCAGCGGCGTGACCGCCAGGCCGCCGCTCGCTGCCAGCAGCGTGGTGATCACGACCGACGCCAGGGGCAGCCTGAGGATCGAGACGACGGCCGCGCCCATCAGCACGGCCACGGCCGGCGTCTCGGAGAAGCCCGGCAGGTGGCCCGCGAGCAGCCCCGCCGTCGCTCCGAGGAAGAGCGCCGGGAAGGTCGGGCCACCCCGGAAGTTGCCGAGGGAGATGCTCCAGGCGAGACCCTTGAAGAGCAGCAGGTAGCCGAGGGCCCCCATGGAGAGGGCGGCGGTGGGGCTGAACAGCGTCCCGAAGGCGTCCTCCCCGGAGAAGAGGACCCCGTCCACCGGCTCGTCGGTGATCTGGTTGAAGGCGATCGCCAGCCCCCCCACGACGAGCCCCGCCACCGTCGTGAGCAGGTAGGGGTGCGCGGCCACGAGCCGGCTCGTCGCCTTCGCCAGCCTGACGATCACGAAGGTGACCAGGGCCGCGGCGATGGCGAGCCCGATCGTCCAGGCGAAGTCGCTGCCGTCGGGGCCGCCGAACTCCGGCAGCGGGAAGGGGCTGAGCTGCCAGGCGCTGGTGCTGAGCCCGCTCCAGTCGGCGAACCCGATGAACACGAGCGAGCCGATCCCCGCGGCCAGCAGGCCGGGCAGCAGGAGCAGCGTGGCCGTCGCGCCGCCCAGCCCGACGGCCTCGATGATGATCACGGCGCCGATGATCGGTGAGCCGAAGATCGTCGAGATGGCCGCGAAGCTGCCCGCGGCCGCCAGCAGCCCCACCACCTGCTGGGGCGCGTCCTTCTTGAGGACGTGGACGGCGAAGACGACCAGGCCCATGCCGAGGGCGATCAGCGGCGACTCCGGGCCCAGCACGAGCCCGAGGCCCAGGGTGGCGAGCGCGGCCAGCAGGATGCCCGGGACGTCGCGCGGATCGACGACCCCGCCGCCGGTCTTCAGGCCGTCGGCCGGCACGTGGCCGCCCCCGCCCGGCAGGCGCACGATCGCGACGGCGGTCAGCAGCCCCGCCAGCGCGAGCCACGGCAGCGGCCACCAGGCCGGCATCGAGTCGTAGCCCAGGTCGTCCGGGAGGTCGACGTAGACCCACTGCTGGATCGCATGGACCAGCTCGAGGAAGCCCCACGACGCGATCGAGACCAGGACGCCGACGGCGGCCGACAGCACCAGCAGGGCCCGGTAGGGCCTGCTCCGGATGAGCGCCTCGGGATCGGTCGGGAAGCCGCCCGCCTCAGCCACGCGTCACCGGGGCCGACCGCCGCGGGCGGCCAGGGGGTTCGGGATCGGTCCGGCGAGCACCGCGGGAGCCTATCCGCAGCGGCGATGCGGGGAATAGCATGGCGCCACCATGGGATCGCCGGAGTTCACGCGCGCGAGTCGCGCGGTATGGGAGGCGATGGCGCAGGGCTGGGACGAGCGCCACGCCTACCTGGAGGAGCGGGCTCGGCCGGTGGCCGAGCGGATGCTCGAGCGGGCGGCCCCCCAGCCGGGCGAGACGATCCTCGACCTGGCCGCGGGGACCGGGGTCGTCGGCCTGGCGGCCGCCCAGGCCGTCGCCCCGGAGGGGCGGGTGATCCTCGGTGACTTCTCCCCGGCGATGGTCGAGGCGGCGCGCGGGCAGGCGGCGGCGCTCGGGCTGGAGAACGTGGAGTTCCGCGTGCTCGACGCGGAGGCGCTCGACCTGCGGTCGACCTCGTGGACGTCGTGCTCTGCCGGTGGGGATACATGCTGATGGGCGACCCGGGCGCCGCGCTTGCGGAGAGCCGGCGGGTGCTCCGCCCGGGCGGACGCCTCGCCTGCGCCGTCTTCGACGGGCCGCTGCAGAACCCCTGGGCGGCCCTGCCGGCGGCGGTGCTCAACGAGCGCGGGCACATGCCGGCGCCAGAGAGCGGCGCCCCGGGCATCCTCGCCCTCGCCGATCGCGACCGGCTCGAGGGCCTCTTCACGCGGGCGGGCTTCACGAACCTCCGGATCGAGGAGGTCCCCTTCACGTGGATCTTCGACGACGAGGACGACTACTGGGCCTTCCTGAACGACGCGGCCGGCGCGCTCGCGATGGTCCTCGCACGTCTCGACGACGGGGAGCGCGCGGCCGTCCGGGATCAGGTGGCCGTCGCGCTCGGTCCCTTCCGCACGGCCGGGGGGATCACCCTGCCCGCGCAATCGCTCGTCGCCTCGGCGTCCTAGGCGGACGCCGGGCGCCAGGCCGGATCAGCGCTTGGCGCGCGTCGACTTCGGCGCCGGCGCGGGCGCGAGCGTCGCCCGGGTGACGGCCCCCGCGCGCCCGGAGCGCGCGATCGGCGTCACCGAGGCGCTCACGCGGCGCCCCTCGACTCCGGCCACCACCGCGCGCGTGGCGCGGGCGCCGAGGATGCGCGTCACCACCGGCCCGGCGGGGACCCGCACGTTCAGCCGCTGGGCCGCGGCGTTGGCGCCCGGCTTCCAGGTCACCACCACCGACGCGCCCCTGCGCCGGATCGAGAGGGCGCGGGTCCGCCCGAGCGCCGGCGGCGCCGGGGCGACGTAGCTGGTGAGCACGACCTCCTGCACCACGAGGTCGTCTTGGATCAGCTGCGCGACGATCTGCCGCCGCCCACCCGGCCCGGGCCCGGGAACGAACCCCAGGCGGTGGGACCCGGCCGCCGCCGCGCCGATCACGCGGCTCCCCGCGCGCCCCCGCTCCACGAAGGTCGCGGCCTGCCCGGCGCCGAGCGTGGCCGTGTAGGCCAGGGTGCGCCCGCCGGCCTTCCCGGTCACGCGGGCGCGGGTGACCTTCGGCGCGGCCACGCCGCGGGAGACGGCGAGCTCGGCGATCTGGGGGCTGCCGGCCTGGGCGCGGACCGTCCAGCGGCCGGCCGCCGGCGTCGCGACGCCCAGGTAGCGGGTGCCCGAGGTGGCGTCGGGGTAGTCGACGTCGGGGGTCACGACCTGGCCGCTCGGGTCGATCAGGTCGACCGCCGGCACGCCGCCGTCGCCGGCCACCCGGAAGTTCGCGCTCGCACCGCCCGCGAGGTCGGCCCCCGCCTCGGGGGTCGCGGTCTCCCTGAACGCCGCCGCCCTCTGGTCGGGCACCGCGTAGTCGGAGGCGAAGCAGTCGATCGGCCAGATCCGCACCTTTCCGTCCGACCAGCGCAGGCCAGCGCCCCGCGGCGGGACGATCGTGAAGGGCGGGAACGGGATGGCGATCGGCGGCCGGATGGCGGGCAGGCAGGCGGCCACGCCCTTGGTGGAGATCGTCGCCTCGGAGCCGTCCAGGCACCCGGGGGCAGCCCGCCGGGAAGGTCGACGCAGATGCGCCCCTTGCCGCCGAGGGAGAACTGGCGGTGTGGGCCGTTGACGAACCCGGAGATCTTGGTCTCGACCGTGACCGGGCCCAGCTTCGGGCCGCTCTCCAGCGAGAGGTTGGCGTAGCCGTCCGTCGTCACCGTGACCTGCCCGGTCCCGATCTGCAGGTCGGCGGCGGTGAAGGTGCCGCGCCCCTGGATGACGAGGGGGTTCGACAGCGTGACGCCGAGCTCGCCCACCATCTGGGCGGCCGAGACGTCCGGCGCGGCGCCCGCGACCTCGATCTTGAACCGGCCGTCCACGCGCGCCGGCTTCGGTGAGAGGCGAAGCCCGCCTCCCAGCGACGTGAGGCTGAGCCCGGGGAAGAGCACGATGCCCGGGTAGGGGATGTTGACGCGGAAGGTGGCCTCGCGGAAGCCCTCGGGCTGCCCGAAGCGGATCGACCCGCAGACCCGCGGGCCGGTCTTCGGCGGCGGCAGCTCGAGCTCGAAGACGCCGGCCCACTCGTTGGCCTGGGCGGGCGCGCCCGAGCTCGGCGGAACGAGGCAGGAGCCGACCGTCGTGCCGCCCTGGGCCCGGTACTGCACCTGGAGCTTGCGCATGGTCGCCGGGCCGAGCGGCACCCCGTCGGCGGAGAAGTCGAGCGAGTCGAGGACCAGGCCGTGGGTGTTGTCGAGCAGCAGCTCCGCGGAGCCGCGGATGTTGCCCAGCTCCTTGGGCAGCTCGAGGCTCACCGGGATCCGCAGGCCGTCGGGCGGCGCCAGCTTCAGGTCGATGTCGCCCTTCAGCGGGAAGCCCAGCAGGTCCGGCTTGAAGAGCTTCTCGCCGAACTGCCCGAGGACGGCTCCGGCGCCCTTGCCCGCCGCGGAGAGGTCGATCCGCCCCCGGAAGAGCGTGATGTCGGGGACCCCGGGCGCGCGCAGGAGCACGGTGGCGGTGCCCGTGCTGCGGATGGTCTTGGCGTTGAGGTCGATCTGGAGCTGCACGCCGGCGTCGGGGACGATCTCCATCCCGTTCAGCTTCAGCGGCCCCTGGCTGACCTTCACCCCGCCCTTGGCGGCGTTCAGGAAGCAGGGGCCCGGGGGCAGCAGGACCTGGGTCGCGCGCCCGAGCTGGATCTTCTGGCAGTCCACCGCCACGTCGGCGGGCGGGGCGCCGCCGCCCGGGGCCCCGCCGAGGCCGCGGACGCCGGTCGGCAGGGTGTTGCCGAAGGCCGTCAGCAGGATCTTCCTGTCGAGCGTGTCCCGCACGGCGACGCCCCCGCCGTCATCGGCCGAGTCGGCCGACAGGAAGGCGCCCTCCTCGGTGCTGAGGAGCGTCGGCGTGCCGCGGATGGGGCCGGTGGGGCCGATCCGGTCGCGCTGCCAGAGGCCGCGGACGAGGCCCTCGGCCCCCTGCCACACCACCGAGACCGTTCCGTCGGAATGACCGATCGGCACCGCCCGCGCGCCCGCCCCGCCGGTGCTGATGGTGCGCGCCAGGCCGCTCGCGAGGTCGCGCAGCTCCAGGTCGCCGCTTCCGTCGGGCTTCTGGTTGACCGCCACGAGCCGCCCCGCCGCGGAGCCGATCTCGGGCTGCAGGCCGGGGAACGTCTGGGGCGCGCTCCAGGTGGCCGGGTCGTTGACGTCGCCCTGGCCGGACCACGTCTGGACGTACGAGGTGGAGCCGAGGTCGTGGTAGGCGACGGTGGGGATGCCGTTGACCACGGTCATGCGCCCGTCGGTGAAGCCGCCGACGGCCAGGTCGGCCGCGGCGGGCACGAAGCGCCCGCTCGTGAGGCCGGTGAAACGGACGCCGCCGGTCGCCTGGCCCGTCACCGTTCCGATCGAGGGGTTGTCGCCGGGGCCGAAGGCCTTCGCCTCGCCGCCGATCGTCGCCGTCCCCACCACGCCCGGGCCGACGAAGTTGGCCCCCCCGTCGTCGCTCGTCCAGAGGTAGAGCGTGGTGTCCTCGGTCGCCGGATCGCCCCCGGGCTTCGGCACGGGCTGCGGGTAGCGGTGCGACAGGATCGTGACCTGGTCGTTGACCGCGCTCACCTGCGGCCCGTCGGCGTCGTCGGCGAGCGCGTCCGCGCCGGGGGGCACCAGTCGCTGCGTGATGTCGCACGCCTTCGCGGCCCGCGGCAGACGGCAGTAGACGGTCACGTCGGGGCCGTCGCTCACCGGCTCGTTCCAGACGATGTGCGCCGTGCCGGCGGCGTCGACGATGACGTCCGGGTGCTCCCCGTTGGCGGACAGCTCGACCGGCGGCGGCGCCGTGGGCGGCTGGGTCGCGACCTTCTTGGGCGCCGGCCGCACCTTGCCGGCCGAGCGCAGCGTGGGCACCGCGCCGAGCGCCGTCCCGGCCACCGCGCCGGCCCCGAGAAGGGCGACGAGCGCGACGGCGACGGTACGGATCTTCACGGCCTCGCCACGCTAACCCGCGTCCCGCCGGCGGGGCAATAGCCGTCACCGGGCGGCGGGCGGGGCGCGGCGCCGGCGTCATCCCTGCTCGGGGAAGGTCACCGTGGCGACGGTGCCGCGGTCCGGGGCCTCCTCGAGGGCGATCGTGGCGCCGAAACGGTCGCAGACGGCCCTCGCAATCGGGAGGCCGAGGCCGCTTCCGGGTCTCCCGGCCGCCGCCGCACCGCGGAAGAAGCGGTCGAATGCGCGCGCGGAATCGTCGGCCGACATCCCGGGCCCGCGGTCGCGCACGGTCAGGCGGGGCGGGTGCTCGCGCACCGCGACCGTCACCGGTGCGTCCGCCGGGCTGTACTTGATCGCGTTGTCGATCAGGATCAGCGCCAGCTCGCGCAGGCGGCCGTGCTCTCCGAGGACGACCGCGGGTGCGAAGATCCTGCTCCACGACCCGCCCAGGCTCCAGCGCCATGATCTCACTGCAGGCCTCCACCACCGCGAGGTCGAGCCGCACCGCCGCGGGCTCGGGCGCCCCGGAACCGGCCTCGGACAACGCCAGCAGCTCTCGGAGCATGACCGCGAGGCGACGCGCCTCGCGGTGCACGATCTCGGCCGACTCGCGGGCCTGCGGCAGATCCGATCGGTCGATCGCCCGAACGACGACGCGGGCGTGTCCCTCGATCGCCGTGATCGGCGTCTTGAGCTCGTGGGAGGCGTCGGCGACGAAGCTCTCCTGCTCGCGCGCGGCCACCTCCGCCCGGGCGAGCAGACGGTTGAAGGCGGCGGCCAGCAGCCCGAGCTCATCGGGACCTCCGCCCGCCAATCGCCGCCCGAGCGACGTCCCGGTGATCTCGTTGACCTCCTGGCGCATCCGGTCCACCGGACGCAGCGCGCGCGATGCGAGCACCCATCCGACGGCCGCGGACACCAGCAGACCGAGGAGACCGACCACGATCAGTGCGAGGCGCAGCGTCCGCAGCGTGCTCTCGAGGCCCGCCGTTGACCGTGCCACGATCGCCTCGATGCCGTTCGCCCCGGTCGCCGTGGCGGTGACGTCCGCGTGGGTCCGCGCGATGGTCGCCGCCACCTGGCCGCGCGTTGCCTCCGTCGCCCCGACCGTTCCGGCCAGGACGCGCCCGGAGCCATCGATGAGCCAGACCCGGTCCCCCGGCCCGGCCAGTCTGTCGAGGGCCGCCTCGTCCGGCTCCTCCGCCCCGGCCGCGGCGCGCGCCAGCACCAGGGCTCCGCTCCGCGCGTCCGCGTGCAGGCGGTCGCTGACGATGACGTAGGTCGCGATGGAGCCCGCCGCCACGAGCACCGCCATCGCCAGGAGGAACCAGGCCGTCAGGCGGATCCGGATCGACCCGAGCCGTGCGGGCACGGCGTTGGCCGCCGGGGCGCCGCCGGACGCGCTCATGCCCGCGCGGTGTACCCGACGCCGCGCACGGTCCGGATGATCGACCGTTCCGGCGTCGAGCCGAGTCGCCGGCGCAGCGCGGAGACGAAGACGTCGATCACCTTGGTCTGGCCCATGAACCGATAGCCCCAGACCCCCTCGTAGATCTGCTCGCGGGTGAAGACGCGCCCCGGTGCGTGCATCAGGAAGGCCAGCAGGTCGAACTCGCGCGCCGAGAGCTCGACGGCCGCGCCGCCGACCGTCACCTCGCGCATCGCGGGATTGAGGCGGACGTCGCCGACCTCGAGCCAGTCCTCGCTGGAGCCCGCCCGGCGCAGGAGCGCCCGCAGGCGCGCGAGCAACTCCTCGACGGCGAAGGGCTTGGCCAGGTAGTCGTCCGCGCCGGCGTCGAGACCCAGCACGCGATCGCCCACCCGGTCGAGAGCGGTCAGCATCAGGATCGGCATGGAGTGACCGGCGCGACGCGCCTGGCGGCAGACGGTGCGGCCGTCGGTGTCGGGCAGCCGGAGATCGAGGACGACCAGATCCGGAGGGTCGTGCTCCATCGCGTCGAGGGCGCCCCCTCCCGTGTCGACGAGGCGCGGCCGGTAACCGGCCTCCGTCAACTCGATCTCCAGGAGGCGCGCGATGCTCGGGTCGTCCTCCACCACGAGGACGCTCGGGGCGAGCGAGGTCACATGGCAACCATAGTCCCGTCGGGGCGCCGTCCCGGGGCCCTTGCCGAATGGGGCGCGCCGCCCTTACCGCGGCCTTACCCGGGCGGCCCATGCTCGTCTCATGTCACTCGATGAAAGGTCTGAGATGAGTCGCCGGGCGACCCTGTCGCTCGCGGCCCTCCTCGCGGCGACCGTGATCACCGGGTCGGTCGCGATCGTGGGCATCGCCCACCGCGCCCCGGCCGCGGCCGTTCCCGGGACCCCGATCGTGAGGTCGGCCCCCGCGACCCCGCACACCCCGCCCGTGGTCGGCGACGACCACGGCACCCAGGAGGTGGACTGATGCAGAGGATCTGGGCGACGGCCGCGACCATCTGGGCGGTGCTCGGTGTGACGGCCGCGCTCGCGTGGGCGCAGACGAGCCACCAGGCCACCGTGCCCGCGCCGTCCACGGCGCCGTTGACGAGCCCCGCGAAGGGCTCCACCCCGGCGGGCACATCGGCCAGCGTCGCCGCCGCCGCTCCGGCCCACGCCACCACCCGCACCTCATGAGCGCGCGCCTGCACGGGCATCCGTTCCGCGCCATGGGCTGCGAGTGCGCGGTCCGGGTGACCGCCGCCCCCGGCGATTCGCGCCGGGTCCGGCGTGCGCTTGCCGCGGCCCACGACGAGGTGGCCGCGTGCGAGCGCGCGCTGTCGCGCTTCCTTCCCGACAGCGATCTCGCGCGCACCAACCGCGGCGCGGGTGACTGGGTCGGGGTGGGATCGCGCATGGCCGGGGCCACCCGCGCGGCGCTCGCCGCACGGGTGGCCACCGGGGGGCGCTACGACCCCACGATCCTGGCCGCTCTCGAGGCCGCCGGCTACGACCGGTCCTTCGAGCTCCTCGACGACCGCCCACCGCGCGTGGCCTCTGGCTGGCGCCCGGGCGGCGAGGTGGAGGTGGAGGACGGTCGGGTCCGCGTGGCCCGTGGGACCGCGATCGACCTCGGCGGCATCGCCAAGGGTTGGTCCGCCGACCGCGCCCTCGAGGCCATGCGGGACGTGTGGCCCGGGCTGCCCGGCGGACTCGTGGATCTCGGAGGCGACCTGGCGCTGTGGGGGCGCCCTCCCGAGGGCGGCCCGTGGCGCGTGTCGGTCGCCGACCCGCGTCGGCGCGGCGGCCACCTGGCCACGCTCCTGCTGGACGGCGGCGGCGTCGCGACCTCCGGGCGGGACCGGCGACGCTTCGGCCCCGGCGGCACGCTCCACCACCTGATCGACCCGGCGACCGGGCTCCCCGGCTGCGGAGGACCGCTCGCGGCGACCGTCACGGCCCCGCGAGCGGACCGCGCCGAGGCCTTCGCGACCCTGCTGGCTCTTGGCGACCTGCGGGCGGCCGCGTCGGTCGTGGCGGCCCACGCCGACATTGCGGCCGTCCTCGTGCCCGACGTCGGCGAGCCCGTCGTCCTCGGAACGGTGCGCCGGGAATCGCCGGGCGAGCCGATGGTGTCGGGCGTGCTCCGGTGAGCACCCTCAACGCCCTTCCGGTCGCCTGGCTGGTCGTCCGCGCGGCCGGCCTGGTCGCCTTCGGCCTCCTGACGCTGTCGGTATGGCTCGGGCTCGCCATGAGCACCCGCCTGCTCGGCCCGCGCCGGCAGAAGAAGCTCCTCGGGCTGCACCGCACCCTCTCCTGGATGGGCCTGTCGGCCCTCGCTCTTCACGCCGGCGCCCTGCTCATGGACCCGACGATCAACTTCGGGCCCGCGGCGGTGCTCATCCCGTTCGCGGCCCCCTGGCGCCCAGTCGCCGTTGCCGCCGGGATCGTCGCCGGGTGGCTGATGCTGATGCTCGCCGTCTCGTTCCGCCTACGGGCGCGTCTCGGTCAGCGGATGTGGCGGCGCCTTCACTACGCCAGTTTCGCGGCCTTTCTCCTGGCGATGCTGCACGCGATCACCAGCGGGACCGACCTGGCCGGAATCGGCGGGCCGATCCTCGCGCTGGTCGCCGGAGCGCCCGTCCTCTGGCTGACGCTGGTCCGCATCCTCACTCCGCGCGGCGCGCCACGCCCCGCGGTCCCCCCCGGCCCCCTCGCTCAAAGGAGCAACTGATGGCCTACCGGATAATCATCGAGCGCGACCTCTGCAGCGGATTCGGCGCCTGCGCCGACCTCGATCCGACGACGTTCGCGATCGGCGACGACGGCATCGCCGCGGTCGCCGTGGAGACCACCGACCGGGCCGAGGCCCTGGAGGCCGCCCGGGCGTGCCCGATGGCGGCGATCCGGGTGTTCGACGACTCCGGAACCCCGGTCGTCTGATGATGCCCGCGATCGACGTCCTCATCGCGGGGGCCGGACTGGCGGGCTCCCGATGCGCCGAGACGCTGAGAGCGGGGGGATTCGGGGGGCGCGTCGTCGTGGTCGGCGACGAGCCCCACGCCCCCTACGAGCGCCCGGCGCTCTCCAAGGAGATGCTCACCGGCGCGCGCGCGCCGGCCGCCCTCGCCCTGCGCGCCGACGGGTTCTGGCGGGACCGCGACATCGAGCTCCGGCTGGGGGCGACGCTGCGCGGCCTCGACGTGAGCCGGCGGAGGGCCGTGCTCGGCGATGAGCCGGTTCGCTGGCGGCGCCTGGTGCTGGCGACCGGTGCGCGGCCGCTGCGGCTCGGCGCCGTGCCGGCGGCCGAGAACGTTCACCACCTGCGTGGACTGGACGACGCGCAGGCGCTTCGGGCCGACCTCGAACGGGGTGGCCGCCTGGTGATCATCGGGGCGGGCTTCGTCGGAGCCGAGGTGGCGTCGAGCTCTCGCGCGCTGGGGGCGGACGTGACGATCGTCGAGTCGCTCCCCGTACCGTTCGCCCGAACCCTCGGACCCTCGGTGGACGGCGTCTGGCGGACCGCTATCGGGCCGACGGCGTGAACCTGCGCCTGGGCGTGGGCGTGCTCGGGTGAACGTCCGGCGGGGCAGGGCCGAGTCGGTCCGGCTGGCCGACGGCGACCGCCTGCCGTGCGACGCGCTCCTGGTGGCCGTCGGCGCACGGCCGGCCACCGAGATCGCGGACGGCATCCTCACGCCCGCCGCCGACGCCGGCCTGCGTACCGACGCGAACGGAGCGACAGAAGCACCGGGTGTCTATGCCTGTGGCGACGTGGCCAGCCCTTGGCGCCCCGAGCTCGGGCGCCACTGCAGGCTCGAGCACTGGACCGCCGCCTCGATCGGCGGGGCGACGGTGGCCCGCGCGATCATGGGTCAGGCATCCTCGGCCTCACCGTCCCCGTATTTCTGGTCGGACCAGTTCGGTTGGCGGCTCCAGATGGTCGGCCATGCGGCGCCGGGGGCGGACGGGGAGCTGGAGGAGCGCGAGGGCGGCTTCGTCGCGAGGTACCGGGACCGTGAGGGCGCGGTGAGCGCCGCCCTCGCCGTGAACCGTCCCGGCGACCTCGTGTCGCTGAGGGCGGAGGTCACGGGCTCCGGCGCGCCTGCCGCCGCCGGCTGAGCGGCGCGCGGCGTCGGCGCCGTCCGGCGCGGGCCGAGCACCCGCCAGGCGGTCAGGGCCACGACGGCACCCGACGCCGTGCCGTACATCGCGAGGGCCCAGGGCCGCGCGCTGTCGCTCCCGGCCATCAGGCCGTGGACGGTGGCGGCGCCGAACACGAGGAAGGCCGCGTAGTGCAGCCGGCGCCACCACCTCACTCCGATGCGCTTGCGCGCGCGGAACGACAGGTGGATGAGGAGCATCAGCTCGGCGCCGACGACGCCGAGGCCGACCCACAGGGGGCGGTAGGGCGAGGTTCCCGGGACCAGGAGGGCGATCACGGGGATCGGCACCGACGCGTCGAGGGCGAGGAACGCGCCGTGCAGGGCCACGGCCATCAGCCCGAGCAGCGACAGGAACCGATGGAGGTCCACGGTCGCGGCGGCCGGAATCGACCGGACCGGGCGCGCGCGGGCGGTGAGCCCCGCGAGGACGGTGCACGACAGAAGGATGTAGGCCACCAGCCCGGTGGAGCGGGCCAGGATCCACAGCGTCGGGTCGCCGCTCACGACAGTCCGCCCGTCAGCACGACGCGGCCCGCGTCGGTGACGAGGACGGCGGGCACGCCGCTGCGCTCGGCCTCGTCCCGGGCGCCGCGTGCGCCCCGCAGGAACAGCGACTTGGCGAGCACCTCCGCCTGGTGGGCGCGTGCGGCGATCACCGTCACGGAGCGCAGGTCGCTCACGGCCGGTCGACCCCGCGCCGGGTCGATCAGGTGGTGCAGCTCGCGTCCGCCCCGGCGCCATCGGCGCCGGTCCCGGCCCGAGGTGGCCACCGCCCCGCCGGCGAGTCCGAGGACCAGCGGCTCGCCGGGGACCTCCACCCCGACGGGCCACGGCTCGTCACGCGGAGGGCCGGCGATGCGAAGGTCGCCTCCGGCGTTCACCAGGCAGGGGCCGGCGTCGCCGAGCGATTCGGCGACGCGGTCCACGATGTAGCCCTTGGCGATCCCGCCCAGGTCGAGCCGGACCCCGGGGGCGAGCGCCACCTCGGAACGGTCGGCGTCGATGGTCACCCCGCCGCCGCAGGGGGCGCCGTCGCCGGGCGGGTCGCACCCGTCGGCGGGGACCTCCTCGAAGGTGCGGTCGTAGCCGGCCGCGACCACGGCGTCGTGCACGGTCGGGTCGAAGCGTCCGCCGGTCGCCTCGCGCGCCTCGACCGCGAGACCGACGACGGCCAGCAGGTCGTCGCCGACGACGAGGCGGCCCCGCCGGTTGAGCTCGCTCAGCTCCGAGCCGGGATCGAAGCGCGACAGGCGGCGCTCCAGCGCCGCGATCCGGTCGCACGCGTGATCCAGGGCGCGCTCGTGCGCCTCCCCCGGCGCGGCGTCGAGGAGGATCTCGACGGTCGTGCCCATGGCCCGCAGCTCGCGACGCAGCATCACGACGTCCGCGTGACGGTGATCGGCGGGAGGCTCACCACCGAGACCGACGGGGCGCTGTAGCTCGCCGCCGCCGCGGCCTGAGCCGCCGACACCTGGCGTGCGTGGACCTTCGCCGCCACCGAGATCTCATGTCGGCGGTGGGTGAGGCGGACGCGGTAGACCGTCCACCGGTGACGGACGATGCGCCGCACGGCGACGGCCTCGTGGCGCACCTTCAGCTCGCGCGCCTGCAGCGCCGTCACCCGGGGGTCCGCGGCCGCACGCGACGACGACCAGGGGTCGGCCGCGATGACGGCCCAGGCCAGGAAGAGCACGAGGACGGCGGTGGCCGCCGCGTATGCGCGGGCGATGTGCCTAGTCATCTTCGTGCCTCGATCCGCCGGCGTGGTCGTCGCCCTCGCCGCCGCCCGCGCGGTGCACGGTCACGACGCGGGGGGGAGGCCGGACGTAGGTCACCTGCCGCGCCGCGGGCCGTGCCGCGGGCGGCGTGACGGAGGGTGCCGAGTACGTCGGCACGGGGGGCAGCGGCGGCGGCCTTCGGGCGAGCGCCGCGCGGAGGGCGGCCTGGGCGCGGTCCAGGCGATGGGAGCGGGCGGCGATCGTCGCCGCCGCGGGGGAGCCGGCCTTCTGCGGCGTGGCGCCGAGCTCGAGCGAGCGGCTCATGCCGGCCAGCCCGGCGATCACGGCGAGGCCGAGGATCGCGGCGATCGCGATCCGATGGAACGGGTGCACGTCCGACCTCCTTGGGGCGGAGTGGATGTGCGGACGACGCTAGGAGCCCCGCGGAAAACGCGAGGCAAAGGAGCCCAAAGAGTCCCCCTCCGCAGGTGAAAGATTTGGCCGGCTCCCCTGGGACCGCCCACCTGACTCTCGGGCGCGATCGGAGTACAACCAAGTTCCAGGTGCCCCTCACGACGTGGGCGCCCGCGAGGCAGTGACCGCGTGCTTCAGATCGGGCAGCATCTCGCCGAGCAACGCCGACGGCTCCACCTCTCGCTCGACGAGTGCGAGTCGGCGACGCGGATCCGTGCGAAGCACCTGATCGCGCTGGAGGAGGACCGGCCCGGAGACCTTCCGGACATGGCCTACGCGCGCCTGTTCCTGCGCGGCTACGCCACCTTCCTCGGCCTGGACGCCGACGCGCTCCTCGCGGAGTTCGAGGAGCGCCACGGGGCCGATCCGCTGCGCGAGCAGCACCGGGTGGTCGCGCTCGAGCCGCCGCAGGAGGGGCGGATGTCGGCGATCGGGCAGTGGATCGTCAGCCCCCGGCGCCGGTCGCCGCGGCGCCAGGTGGGCTGGCTGGTGGTGGGCCTCGTCGGGAGCCTGGCCGTGGTGGTCTGGATCGGCGCCCGCGGCGGCGGCTCGACGCCTCCGCCCGCGGTCGACACGACGGTCGGGCCGGCACCGGTCGCCGCGCCGCCCGTCGCCGCCACCAGGACGCCGGCTCCACCCACGGCACACGCCTCCGTGCGGCTCGTGCTGAGGGGCGCCGGGACGGCGGGCTCGTACGTCCGGGTGCAGCGCGAGAGCTCCGCCGGTCCGGTCGTCTACGAGGGCACCATCCGGCCGGGCCAGGCGGTGGGCCTCACGGTCCGGGGGCCGCTCTGGATGCGCGTCGGCTGGGCGCCGTCGCTGGGGGTCGCGCTCTCGGGGCGGCCGGTGGCGCTGCCGGGCGGGACCGGCGACTTCCTGGTCCGCCGCACCGGCGTCGCTCCGGCCGCCTGAGGGCGGCGGCCCTCCTACTCCCGCGTGCTGCCGTACGTGTCGTCGTGCACCAGGGCCCGCCAGGTGCGGAAGTTGCGCTTGAGCGCCGGCGCCAGGCCCGTCGGGAACTCCTCCGGGTAGCCGATCGGGCTGATGATGGCCGGGTTGACGTCGGCCGGGATGCCGAGGATCTCGCGCAGGCGGTCCTTCTCCCAGCGGATGAAGGCCGTGATCGAGACCGTGCCGATGCCCGCCTCGCGCGCCGCCAGCATCAGGTTCTCGAAGGCGAAGGAGAGCGAGATGAGGTCGTCCTCGTAGCCGCCCGGGAAGCCCTCCGGGTAGCCACGCGGCACCAGCAGGCCCACGACGAAGGCGGGCACCTGGCGGTAGGTGGACATCACGCTCTCGGCGTAGTCGCGCGCCCAGGCGGCGTGCTCCTCGTCGGTGGCGTCCTTCTGGGGTCGCATCAACGCGAAGTACTCCGCGCCGCCGGCGATGATGAGCTCCGCCACGGCGAGGCGCTTCTCGGGATCCCGCACCACGAGCAGACCCCACGCCTGCTGGCCCCCGCCGCTCGGAGCGCGGAGCCCCAGGCGCAGGATCCGGTCCAACGTCTCGTCGTCAACCGGTCGGTCGGTGTACTTCCTGACCGCGCGGCGCTTGCGGATCGCGTCGGCGAGTTCCATCACGTCCCCCCTGGTGCGTTGCCCTGTGTGCATCGCGAGTCTGCCCGATGTGGCAGGAGCAGCGGGGGCATCCGGCGGTTCGGGCCCCGAAGCGGTTGATCCAGCGGGCCCGTTTCGTTGAACTACCGACACGAAACGCACCCGATCGAGGACACCATGACCGACGAGACCACTCACGAAGTCCGCGTCCACCTCACCCGCGAGCGCCCGCCCATCCGCAAGGCGGTGCTCGAGATGACCGGCGACGAGGTCACCTTCGGGACCCCGGGCTGGCAGGGCGACCACTACGGCTTCGAGCCCGGGACGGTGCCGGTGCACCCCGGGACGCTCGACTACCTGGTGGCGTCGGTGGCGGGCTGCCTGATCGGGACCTTCGGCGGCGCGCTCAAGGCGCGCGGCATCGACAGCACCGGGGACAGGCTGACCGCCGACGCCCTGGGCGATGTCGTGGTGGACCCGGACGGCGTGCTGCGCCTGCGCTCGATCGCGGTGCGCTACACGCTGCGCGCACCCGAGGAGAAGCGCGCCGCCGCCGAGCGGGCCAACACGCACCACGCATCCCACTGCCCCAACGCGCGCTCCGTCGCGGCGGCGATCGACATCACCACCGAGCTCGACTTCGTGGCCGAGCGGGAGCCGGCGCCCACAGGGGGCTGATCCGCGGGGAAGCCGAACCGGCGGCGCACCCGCCACGGATGGCGGGCCCGGGGCGGCGCTGCCAGCCTGAGCCCCATGGAGCCCTGCGGCCCCCGGGTCAACATCGTCGAAACGCACGTCTCGGTCATCGCGCTGATCGGCGACCGGGCGTACAAGCTGCTCAAGCCGGTCAACCTCGGCTTCCTCGACCATCGCCGCAGGGAGGACCGCCTGGCCGCCTGCCGGCGCGAGACCGAGGTCAACCGGCGCTTCGCGCCCGACGTCTACCTCGGCGTCCTGGACGTGATGGACGCCGACGGCTTCGCGCGCGATCACCTCGTCGAGATGCGGCGCATGCCGGCCTCCCGGTCCCTCGCGGCGCTCCTCGACGCGCCCGGCGCCGACGACCTGGTGCGCGAGGTGGCGCGGACGGTGGCCGGCTTCCACCGCGCCAGCCCCACCTCCCCGCGGATCTCCGAGGCGGGCTCGCCCGAGTCCGTCCTGGGGCTCTGGGAGGAGGGTCTCGACGGACTGGCGGCGCTGGCGCCCGGGGTCGTGCCCGCGGACGAGGTGGTGCGGGCCCGCGAGCTCGCCACTGCCTACCTCGCGGGGCGGCGGCCGCTGCTGGAGCGGCGGATCGCGGAGGGCTGGGTGCGCGACGGCCACGGCGACATCCTCTGCGACGACGTCTTCTGCCTTCCCGACGGCCCCCGGGTGCTGGACTGCCTGGCGTTCGACGACCGGCTGCGGCACGGCGACGTGCTCGGCGACGTCGCGTTCCTGGCGATGGACATGAGGGCGCGCGGCCGGCCCCTGCTCGCGCGGGCGCTCATCCAGGAGTGGTCGCGGAGCCTGGGCGAGCGCCACCCCGTCCTCGCTCGAGGACCTCTACATCGCCTACCGCGCCCACGTGAGGTCGAAGGTCGCGGCGGTGCGGGCGGTCCAGGGTGACGCGGGCGCCGGGGGGCGCGCCCGGGCGCTCCATCGCCTCGCGCTCGAGCACCTGGAGCGCGCCCGCGTGCGGCTCGTCCTGGTCGGGGGCCCGCCCGGCACCGGCAAGTCAACCGTCGCGGCCGGGCTGGGGGAGGCGACCGGGTGGACGGTCCTGGGCACCGACGCCATCCGCAAGGACCTGGCCGGCGAGCCGCACGCGCCGGCCGGCGCCGGGGCGCTGGACGAGGGGCGCTACGCGCCCGAGGCGACCGAGCGGGTGTACGCCGAGATGCTGCGCCGCGCCGAGGCACGGCTCGGCATGGGCGAGAGCGTCGTGCTCGATGCGTCGTGGGGCCGGGCGGCGCGGCGCGACGAGGCGCGCGCGCTCGCCGCCGCGCGCGGCGCCCGGATCGACGAGATCCGCTGTGACCTGCCTCCGGCCCTCGCCGCCGAGCGGGTGCGCGCGCGGCGGGCGGCCGGAGAGGGCCCCTCCGACGCCACCCCCGCCATCGCCGACGCGCTGGCCGCGCGCCAGGAGGAGTGGCCGCAGGCACGGGTTCTGGACACGGCCGGTCCGCCGGCCGCGGTCATCGCCGAGGCGCGACGGCTCGTCGCCGCGGGCACCGACGAGGACATGCGCCCCCCCGGCTGACGCGCGGCCGCGGCCACCTGCCGCGACGGCCCCTTCACGCCAGCGCGGAGGGCTCCTCGATGAGGGCGATCACCCGGTCGAGGAACGCGGCCGCGGGCTCGCCGTCGACGACGCGGTGGTCGATCGTGAGGCTCAGGACCATCAGCATCCTCGGCACCACGTCGCCGCCGACCACCGCCGGGCGCATGCGGGCGCGGCCCACCCCGAGGATGGCCGACTGGGGGAGGTCCAGCAGCGGCGTGAACGCGTCGATGCGGTGCGCCCCGAGGCTGGTGACGCTCATCACCGCGCCCCGTGTCTCCTCGGCCGTGATCGATCCCGCGCGCGTCCGCTCGGCCAGTTCGCGGAGCCGATCGCCGAGCGGCTCGAGCCCCGCGCCATCGGCCGCGCGGAGCACCGGGACCACGAGCCCGTCGTCCACCGCCACCGCCACCCCGATGTCGATCGACGTGGCGGGCCTCAGGCCCTCGGGAACCAGGCTGCGCGCCACCTGTGGGTGGTCGCGGAGCGCGAGGGCGCAGGCGCGCACGACGGCCGCCGTGTAGGAGGGCCGTCGACCCGAGAGCGACCCGAGCCGATCGAGCTCGGCCGCCAGCGCGGTGGCGTCGGCCTCCGCGGTCAGCGTCAGCTGAGCCGCCTCGTGCAGGCCGGCGAGCAGCCGGCCGGCGATCGTGCGGCGCATGGGGGAGACCGGCTCCGCCGATCCGCCCACCGGCGCTGCCCGGTCCCCCTCCGGGGAGACCGCCATCACGTCCGCCTCCACGATGCGCCCTCCCGGACCGGTCCCGGTCACCCTGGCGAGGTCGATCCCGCGCTCGCGGGCGACCCGGCGGGCCGCGGGCGACGCGGGCGACGGCGACCCGGGCGACGCCGGGGATGGCCCCGCCTCCGGGGCGGGCCCCTCCGGAGGGGTCTCGGGCATTGCGGCTTCGGGGGCGGCCGCCCCCACCTCCATCAGCGCGATCGGCGCCCCCTGGCGCACCACGTCGCCCGGGCCCACGAGGGTCTCGGTCAGGCGCCCGTCGGCGGGCGCGCGCACCTCCTCGCTCACCTTCTCCACCTGTACCTCGGCGACCAGATCCCCGGCGCGGACCGACGCGCCGGGGACGACGAACCAGGTGACCAGCACGCCCTCCTCCACCTCGTCCGAGAGGGTGGGCATCAGGATCTCCTGGCGCATCGCCCCCACCCCCGGCCTAGCGCCCCACCAGCGCGGACGCGGCCGCCGCGATGGTGTCGGCGTTCGGCAGGCAGAACTGCTCGAGCGGCCGGCTGTAGGGCACCGGGACGTCCGGGTACGCCAGCCGGGCCGGCGGCGCATCGAGGTAGTCGAACGCCTCCTCGATGGCGACGGCCATGATCTCGGCGCTCACCCCGAAGGAACGGTAGTCCTCGTCGACCACCAGCAGGTGGCGGGTCTTGCGCACCGACTCGGCGATCGCCTCCCGGTCGAGCGGCACCAGGCTGCGCAGGTCGATGACCTCCGCCTCGACCCCGCGCGCCGCGAGCGCGTCGGCGGCGTCGAGCGCACGGTGGACCATCAGGGAGATGGTCACGATTGTGAGATCCGTGCCTTCCCGGGCGACGGCCGCCTTGCCGATCGGGACGGTGTACGGCTCCTCGGGCACGTGGGCGGTCGCGCGCGGGTTGGGCGTCATCCACCCGAGCCCCATGACGCCCTTGTGGAAGAAGTAGAGCACCGGGTTGTCGTCCCGGATCGCGGCGGTCATCAGGCCCTTGGCGTCGTAGGGGTTGGAGGGCACCACGATCTTCATGCCGGGCAGGTGGGCGAACGTGCCGTAGAGGGCCTGCGAGTGCTGGGCGGCGTCCCCGTAGCCGCCGCCGATGGCCGAGGTCAGCACCATGGGGACCGTCAGGGCGCCGCCGGACTCATAGTGGATCTTCGCCATGTGGTTGTAGATCTGGTCCATGCAGACCCCGAAGAAGTCCACGAACATGAGCTCGGCGATCGGGCGCATCCCCGACACGGCGGCCCCCACCGCGGCGCCGATGAACCCGGTCTCCGAGATCGGGGTGTCCATAATCCGCTCGGGGCCGTACTTCGCGAGCAGCCCCTCGGTGGCCCCGAAGATGCCGCCGTAGACCCCGATGTCCTCGCCCAGGACGAAGACGCGGTCGTCGCGTTCGATCTCCTGGCCGATGGCTTCGGCGATGGCCCGCGATGTGGTCAGCAGGCGCTCGGTTGTCGCTGTGGTCATCTCTTCCTCCTCCGGTGTCAGGCGAAGACGTGTTCGAGCGCGGATGCGCCCTGGGGCTCGGGCGAGTTGCGGGCGAAGGCGATGGCCTCGTCGACCTCGGCCCGGCAGGAGGCCCAGACCTCGGCGGCCTCCTCCTCGCTCAGCACGCCGGACGCGGCCAGGCGGGCTTCGTAGGTGCGGATCGCGTCGCGGCGCTCCAGCTCGGCGATCTGCTCGGCGGTGCGGTAGGCCTGCGCGTCACCCTGGAAGTGGCCGAGCAGGCGGTCGGTCTTCACCTCGATCAGCGACGGTCCGGCTCCGCGCCGCGCCCGCGCGACGGCCTCGCCGGCCGCCTCGTAGACCGCCACCGGATCGTTGTCGGGGATCAGCACCCCCGGGATGCCGTAGGCGGCGGCGCGGTCGCTGTTGTTGGCGATCGCCGTGGCCTTCTCCTTGGCCACGCTGATCGCCCAGGCGTTGTCCTCGCAGACGAACACGACGCCCAGGCCCCACAGCGCGGCGAGGTTGAGGGCCTCGTGGAACGCCCCCTGGTTCGCGGCGCCCTCGCCGAAGAAGGCGACCGCGATGTCGTCGCGGCCCATCTTCTTGAAGGCCAGCGCGTGGCCGACCGCGGTGGGGATGCCCTCGCCCACGATGCCGCTGCACCCGAAGGCGGGCTCCTTGGAGAAGAGGTGCATGTGGCCACCCCTCCCATGGCCGAGGCCGGTCTCCCGGCCGAAGATCTCGGCGGCCATCCGCTTCATGTCCACGCCGTGGGCGAGGGCCTGGTGGTGGGGGCGATGGGTGGCGGTCACCGCGTCGGTGGGGCGCAGATGGGCGCAGACGCCGGCGGCGACCGGCTCCTGCCCGCTCGAGAGGTGCATCTCCCCGGGCACCGGCCCGGCGGCGATGTCGAACGCGGGCGTCTTGCCCTCCATGTAGACCCCGACCAGGGTCTCCTCGAAGATGCGGCTTCTCACCATCTGCCGGTGCATCTCGCGAAGCACGGCGTCATCGGGCATCGGGAACCTCCTCGTGTTGTCGGTCGGCGTGACGTCTCCAGGCGGCCGCCTCGGCGCGCGCGTGCGCGCGCAGGACTCCGGCCGCGTTCAGCACCCACGGGCCGTCGGCGGCCAGGGCGACGTCCGCCTCCTCGCCGCGGCGCAGGACCAGGGCGCGCTCGCCGTCGAGGGCCAGGGTGCCCGGGCCGCGCAGCACCACGGAGCGGCCGACCGCGACGGCGCGCGGCTCCTTCACCCACAAGTGGGGTCAGCCGCCCGGGCCCGAGCGGGGCGAGCAGCCGCCGCCCGGGGCGGCCGAAGCGCAGGTGGACGCCCGGGGCGGCGCCGTCGGCCGGGCCCGCGAGGCCGGCGACGCCGGCCAGTCCCGGCACCGTGGGATCGGCTCCGGCCACGACGGCCTCCTTCAGCCGCTCCGCGTCCCAGACGGCGTGCGCGCCGATCCACTCGTCGCTGACCAGGGCGACGTCGACGAGGGCGGTCTCGTCCGGGTGGCCGGCGACGGCGATCCGCCATCGCGGCGCCTGCCGCAGCTCCCGGGCGAAGATCCCCCGGTCGCGCGCGAAGAGCGCGGCCGCCATGCCCGCGGCGGTGGGATCGACCCTGATCGCGAACGCGTTGTTGGTGCCCCCGGGGAGCGGGCACCATGACGGCGCCGGGCCAGCCCGCGGCCACCTCGCGGTTGGTGCCGTCTCCGCCGAGCGTCACGACGCAGGCCGCTCCCGCGTCGGCGAGCGCGGCGGCGGCCGCACGCGTCACGGCCGCCCCCTGCACGCCGGCCCCGGCGACGGGCTCCGCCGCGACGGTGACCGCCTCCGGGAGCGCGGCGAGGGTCGCGAGGGCCCGCTCCACGACTCGGGTGGGCTCGGAGAGGTAGAGCACCCGCACGCCGGGCATCGCGGCGAGCCCCGCGAGGATGCGGGCGGTGACGTTGACCCGTTCGTGCACGTCGATCGTGCGCGCGAGGGAGGTGATGCGGCGCACGTCCTGGGCGGCGCCCGAGTGCGTCACCAGGCCCACCACGTGCATCAGCCCGCTCCGGGGGTGAGCCGCCGCCCCGCGGTCGCCGCGACCGATGCCGCATCGCTCGCTCTCATGCCGCCACGCTCTGGCACGGCCGACCCGCCCGCCATCGGGGCGTCCACGCCGGGTCCTGCGGCTTTCTACGGCGGGGGTCGGAGGCGCCCCGACGCCGGCCGGGCGAGTCGCGGCTTCTCCGCGCGCATACCGGGCGATCCCCGGATACGCCGCGGCGGAGCGGCCTCGTAGCCTCGGGGGCATGATGGCACGCGTTTCCTCGACGGGCGAGCACCGCCTCCACTGGCCCCGCCGGCACCGGACCGCCCCGCCCGACCACCCGGGCTGGCGCGTCAGCCCGGCCGCCGACGGCCGGGGGACGCCCGAGCCCTCCCGCGGCCGCCGGGTCCCGGCGTGGATCTGGATCTTCGCCGCCCTGGCGGTCCTCAACATCTGGCTCGTGTCCAGGGTCTCCCTGGAGCCGCAGCGGGTGGAGATCCCCTACGAGCCGACCTTCATCGCCCAGATCGAGGCGGGCAACGTCTCGGGCGTCAACTTCGTGGGGGATGAGATCACGGGCACGTTCCGGAAGCCGGTCGCGTACCCGCGCGTCCACGAAGGACACGCACACCCAGTTCTCCACCCGCCAGCCGCCGCCCCCGGGCGACACGGCCCTGCTGCCGCTGCTCAAGGAGAAGGACGTCACGGTGACGGCCGAGCCGGAGCCGGGCACGCCCTTCCTGGCGACCGCCCTGCTCAGCTTCGGCCCGGCGGTCCTGATCGTGCTGCTGTTCGTGTGGATCATGCGACGGTCCAGCGGGGCGGCCGGCAACGCCCTCGGGCTCGGCAAGTCGCGCGCCCGCCGGTACGAGGGGAGCGGTCAGCGGATCACCTTCGACGACGTCGCGGGGATCGACGAGGCGAAGGCCGAGCTGGCCCAGATCGTCGACTTCCTGAAGGAGCCCGAGCGCTTCCGGGCGCTGGGCGCCCACATCCCGCGCGGCGTGCTGCTCACGGGCCCTCCCGGCACCGGCAAGACGCTGCTGGCCCGGGCCATCGCCGGCGAGGCGGGCGTGCCCTTCTTCTCGATGAGCGCGTCGGAGTTCATCGAGATGATCGTCGGCGTGGGCGCGTCGCGCGTGCGCGACCTGTTCGCGCAGGCCAAGGCCGCCGCCCCGGCGATCATCTTCATCGACGAGCTGGACGCGATCGGGCGCTCGCGCGCCGCCGCGGTCAGCTTCGGTGGCGGCGCCGACGAGCGGGAGCAGACGCTCAACCAGATCCTCACCGAGATGGACGGCTTCGACTCGTCCACGGGGGTCATCGTGCTCGGCGCCACCAATCGGCCGGACATCCTCGACCCCGCCCTCCTGCGCGCGGGCCGCTTCGACCGCCGGGTGGCCGTGCAGCCCCCGGACCGCGCGGGCCGGCTCGCGATCCTCAAGGTGCACACCCGGAACGTGCCCCTGGCCCCGGACGCCGACCTGGAGGCCCTCGCCGGGGCAACCCCCGGGATGGTGGGCGCCGACCTGGCGAGCTTCGCCAACGAGGCGGCCCTGCTCGCGGCCACGCGCGGGCACGCCGCGGTGCAGATGGGCGACTTCGACGACGCCTTGGCCAAGACCCTCCTGGGCACGGAGCGGCGGCTGGTCATGACCGACCTCGACCGCGCGCGCACGGCCCACCACGAGGCCGGCCATGCCCTGGTCGGCATGCTCAGCACGCACGCCGACCCGGTGCGGCGCATCTCGATCATCCCCCGCGGCACCGCCCTCGGCGTCACCTACGCCGCCCCCGACGCCGACCGCTACAGCTACACCCGCGAGGAGCTGCTCAGCAAGATCCGGGTGGCGCTGGGCGGGCGCGCCGCCGAGCTGCTGGTCTACGGCGACGCGACGACCGGCGCCGAGTCCGACATCGAGCAGCTGACCGTGATCGCCCGCCAGATGGTGGGCCGCTGGGGCATGAGCGACGCGGTGGGCCCGGTCGCCGTGATCCCGTCGGACGCGCGCGCGCTCGTGCTCCCCGGAGCCGGCGAGGTCTCGTCCGAGCAGCAGCGGCTGGTCGACTCCGAGGTGCGCCGGATCATCGACGAGGCCCAGGAGGAGGCGATGGCCCTCCTGACGGACCACCGCGAGCAGCTGGAGTCGCTCACGGCCGCCCTCCTCGAGGCCGAGACGCTCGACGGGCCCCAGGCGTACGCCGCGGCGCACCTCGACCGGCGCGAGGCGCCGGCCCCGGGCCGGCCCTGACCCCAACGGTCCGCGGATTGGCCCGCCGGCGATCCGGGCACAGCAGTGCACCGGATCACGACAGAGGAGTCTCCATGGCCGACTTGACCAAACTGGAAGACAAGCTGGGTGAGGTGCTGGGTCTCGCAAAGGCGGCGCGCGAGGCGACCACCAAGGTCGCCGGCTTCGTGGACGACGGCGACGTCCAGCGGACCCTGCGGACGATGAGCGAGGAGGCCGCGGAGACGGCCCGCCGCTGCGAGGAGGTCGCCGGCACCCACGAGGGCAAGAAGACCGCGATCCTCGAGAAGGCGCGGGAGACGACCCGCGAGGCGAAGGAGATGATGTCCACCTACCTCGGCGATGACGCCGAGGGCCTGGACGGCGTCGAGTTCCTGAGCATGGCCGAGGCCGGTGAGGTGTGCCACGTCGAGATCCTCGGGGCCCTGGCGCTCACCGCCAAGGACCGCCAGGTCATCGATCTCGTCGAGTGGGCGCTGCCGATCCAGGAGCGTCACCTGGCGCGGGTGCGCCAGTCCGGAATCGCGCTGGCCGGCCAGGAGGACCCGGCCGAGCCCGCCTAGGACCGCCGTCCACCCTTCGCGCGCCCGCGTCGCCCCGTCGCTAGGCTCCCGGCGTGGCCAGCCGACCGCCGGCGTTCGGGGGGTTCTCGGACGTTAACGCGACGGGGGCGTCCGGCGAGTACGCGTCGCTGCTCGACGCGATTCGCGCCCAGCCCGCGGTGCGGGAGTGGAAGGAGCGCACCTTCGCCGCTCTCGACCCGCGGCCCGGGGCGCTGCTCCTGGACCTCGGCTGCGGCACCGGCGAGGACGCACTCGCGCTCGCCCGCTTGGTCGCCCCCGGCGGGCGTGCGATCGGCATCGACGCCAGCGCGGCGATGGTCGACGAGGCCCGCCGGCGCGCGGCCGGCGAGGCGGGGGTGGCGGTCGAGTTCCTCCGCGCGGACGCCCATGCGCTCGCGCTGCCGGACGCCGCGGTCGACGGGGCCCGGGTCGAGCGCGTGCTGCAGCACCTCGACGACCCGGGCGGCGCGGTCGCCGAGCTCGCCCGGGTGGTGCGTCCGGGCGGGCGCGTCGTGGCCGCCGAGCCGGACTGGGGCACGTTCGTCATCGACTCGGACGACCCCGCCGCCGCCGCCGTCGTGGCCGCGGCGGCCGCCCGCCGGCTGCGCTCGCCCGGCGTCGGGCGCACGCTGCGGCGGCGCTTCCTCGAGGCCGGCCTGGAGCGGGTCGAGGTGGCGGCCCGCGCGCTTGTCATCTCCGACCGGGCCGCCTCGGACACCGTCTTCGACGTGCCCGGCGCCGTGCGGCGGGCCGTCGAGGACGGCGACATCGACCCGGAGCGCGCGTCCGCCTGGCTCGACGGCGTGGTCCGCGCCGCGGCGGCCGGGCGTGGCCTGGCCTCGCTCACGGCCTTCCTGGCGGTCGGCAGCGTTCCCTGACCACCGGCCGCCACCGCAGGCATCGGCGATCAGGGCGGCCCCGCTCCTCGCCGCCGACGCACGGTCCGGCGCCGCGCGCGGGCGAGCCCGTGACCGGATGCCCGGCCCAGCAGGAGGCCGGGGCCTTACCATCGGAGCGATGCCTCACACAGACCCACCCACGCCGATCGGCCTGATCGTGGTGGACCACGGCTCGCGGCGGGCCGAGAGCAACATGATGCTCGAGGAGATGGTCGTGCAGGTCGCGGAGGTCGTTCCGTACGAGATCGTCGAGGCGGCCCACATGGAGATCGCCGAGCCGTCGATCGCGACGGCCTTCGACGCGTGCGTCGCCCGCGGCGCGCGGACCGTGGTCGTTTCGCCCTACTTCCTGCTCCCGGGCAAGCATTGGCGTCAGGACATCCCGGCCCTGGTGGACGAGGCCGCGTCCCGGCATCCCGGCGTCACCTACCTGGTGGCGGCGCCCTTCGGCCTCCATCCCCTGATGGCACAGGTGGTCGACGCCCGGGTCGCGCGCTGCCTCGCGCACGTCCGTGGTGAGGCGCCCGAGTGCGAGGCCTGCGCCGGCACCGGCGTCTGCCGGATGGTCACAAGTGCGGGGGCGACGCCCACCGGCTGACGCGGGACTCACCCCGGTACCGCGCCTTTAGGGGTTCACCTGCGACCGAGCCGCCGACGGACCTCGGCCCAGTTGACCGTCCAGCCCCGGCCCCAGCGACGCTGCTTGCGCACCCAGATCCGGCGCTCGTCGGGTCGCCAGAACTCGCGCGAGAGGGGGTTCTTCGACGCGTTCATGCCCTGTTCTCCTTCTCGTGGATGGGCGGATTACGAGGGCGTGGGAGGGACCTCCCCGGCGCCGGGCACATCCACGGCCGGGGTCGGACCTACCCTCGCTCGGCAACGATCACCGCGGCGGTGGCGTCGTGACGCGCACGGCAAACGCACGCCAGATGATAGCCCTGGGAAACCCCGCCGGGGACGCGAAGCCGGCCGCGTCGCGCGCCGCCGTGGTCACGATCGTCGCCAACGCGCGCGATGCCCCCAACGGGGCGCTCCGCGCCCGGATGGTCCAGGAGGGGGCGGGGCACCCCGTCGGGCCTTCCTGGTCTCCTGCGCCGCCCTGTGGGGTCCGCGCTCATCCGTGGTGGGGCGGCTCTCGGGGGGTGTCGGTCCGGGGGGGGGGGAGTAGCGGCCCGAGACGACGGCGACCGTACGGGGAGCTTCCGGGTGCGCGACCTCCAAGGGGCGTGGGAGAGTCCTGGTTGCGCAGCGATTGGGCGTCCGAGAAGCCCGAGAGGGACCGGGCTCTGGATTGATGCTGGCTCGATGTCGCGGCTCCTGCTCGGCGGCCCCCCTGGAATGGGTGGGCCCGGTCGATATGTTCTTCCGGACGCCCACATCGAGGCCGTGGCGCGCTTCGTGCGCGCGCCTCCCTGACCACCACACCCGCTCGAAGGAGGCGCATGGCCACGAAGCGCATCGGCATCGCCTGCCAGGGCGGCGGCACCCACGCCGCCTTCACCTGGGGCGTGCTCACGGAGATCCTGGAGGCGAAGCGGCGCTGGGACTCCGATCCCGAGGGTGGGGACGGGTTCGAGATCGCCGCCATCAGCGGCACCTCGGCCGGGGCGCTGTGCGCGCTCGCCGCCTGGTACGGCCTCGCGCCCAATGGTGCCGATGCGCGCTGTGGGTCGATCGATGCGGCCATCGAGCGGCTCGATCACCTGTGGACCACCTTCACCGCCACGACCCCGGCCGAACTGATGCACAACCGGTGGGTGAGCGCGGCCCTGCGCTGGCAGGCGGCGCATATGCCCACCGTGAGCTCCGGCCCGTACGACCTCGAGCAGCCGGCTGTCGCACGCGGGGCTGTCGCTGGCGGGGGTGCGCGAGGAGTACCTGGGCTTTCCCGCGCTCCTGCGGTCGCTGTGCCCGCATTTCGACGCCATCGACTGGCCCGCCGTGGCCCGGTTGCGCCTGCGCATGCTGGCCGGGGCGATCGAGGTGCTGAGCGGCAACACCGAGATCTTCGACTCGGA
This sequence comes from uncultured Thermoleophilia bacterium, assembly GCA_963784365.1. Lineage (GTDB taxonomy): Bacteria > Actinomycetota > Thermoleophilia > Miltoncostaeales > Miltoncostaeaceae > Miltoncostaea. The sequence goes on from CAWAQS010000006.1 coordinate 661,211, forward strand.
CACCACCCTGCGCGGGATGGGTCTCCTCGCCCCACGCGCGGACGCCGAACGCGGCGCCAATCGCTGGCGCGTGCAACGCCCGCTCTCGTTGGCCGGCGTCGCGGCCTCGGGCACCCTCCCCGAGGTATTGCCGGCGGAGGCCATCGAGGGGATGGACTTCCCCACCTGCGATCCCGGCACCACGGAGACGCGCACCGGCTACTACTGGGACGGGCTCTACTCGCAGAACCCCCCGGTGCGAGACCTGCTGGACGGCTCCGATCGCGACGACAAGCCCGACGAGATCTGGGTGATCCGGATCAACCCGCAGGAGTTCTCGCCGGCATCGCTCAACACCAGCCTCGACGACATCCACGACCGCGAGAACGACCTCGCCGGCAACCTGTCGCTCAACCAGGAACTCGACAACATCCTCACCGTCAACCGCTGGATCGAGCGGCATGGCACCCTCCATCCACCGCTGAACACACGTAAGACGGTCGCCGTGCGCACCATCAAGATGCGCCGGGAGACGGCGTGGGGCATCGGGCACGCGTCGAAGCTCGATCGCAGCGCCGGACACATGAGGCGTCTGCGCGACGAGGGGCGCGAGATCGGCGCGGGCTGGCTCGAGGATTGGCGCCGGCTCGGGTCCGCCTTCGATCGCTACCCGGACGACGCGCGCTATCCGGGCGTGCCCGGACGCCTACCCGCGCGCGCCTGACGCGTTGGTGGGCGCCTGCGCCTCATCTCGCCGTTCGGTCAGTCCGTCAGCCGACGACCCGGCGCGGGCCGCGGCGAGGTCAGCCGGACTTACGGCGAAGGCAGGCCCTCACCTCGCCGTGCGCGCGAGGCGCCGCCGGTTCGCGGTCACCCTTCGGTGAACCGGTCCCAGGCTCTGCTGCAGGGCGGTGGCTCCGCCGTGCTGCCAGGCGAGCGTGGCCGCCATCCAGGACTCGACCACCGCCTCACCCTTCTCTTGGACCATCCTGGTGTACTCGGCCTGGTCGCGGGCGCTCGGCGGCCAGCCTCCCAGCATCATTCGTGCTGTGCGATGGGCGATGACTTCGGGGGCGGCCATGGCCACCTCCCAGACCTGGAACCACGTGCGCCAGTCGAGGCCGGGCAGCATGGCGCACGGGTGCGTTCTCGTTCTGGGCATGGGCGCCGTTCTTCTCGGAGTTGTCGCGCGCGTCGAGGAAGCGGCGAAGGAGGTCCCGGCGTGCCCGGCTTCGGTCACGCGGGTTCGGGCCAGGCCAGATCGCGTGGGGTCAGGCGGGCTGCAGAGGTCCGCAGTGGGCACGTCTGCCCGGCGACGAGAAGCCTATCCACCGAGGCTCCCGGCCGAGAGATCGCCCGGGCAAAGCGGATGCCCCCAACGGGATTCGGACCCGCTCCGTCCGAGGGAGAACATCCGGCCATCCGCTCATCGCGGCGTCACCGGGTCGCCTGGGCCCTCCTGCGACACCCCGTGGCCGTCATCGCCCGGGCGGAAATAGACTTGGGCTCCCCACGAAAGCTCTGGACGATGCCTCTCCCATCGAGCGTTCTCCGCCACAACCCCTCGCGCTTCGACGGCACCGGCCTGGATCGTCGCGACCCCGCCTACATCCGGGACCTCCACCCGCTCCTGGACCCCCTCTACCGCCACTACTTCCGCGTGACGGCCACCGGGCTCGAGAACCTGCCGGGATCGGGGCCGGCCCTGGTGGTGGGCAACCACAGCGGCGGCATCATGACCCCGGACACGGCCATGACCCTCCACGCCTGGACGAGGACCCGCGGGGCGGAGGCGCCCGTCTACAGCCTCGCCCATCCGGCCTTCTTCCGGATCCCCTATCTGAACGTGCACGCCATGAAGATCGGGGCGATCCGAGCCCATCCCCGGCAGGCCATGGAGGCTCTTGAACAGGGCGCCGTGGTGCTCGTCTACCCCGGCGGCGGCGACGAGGTCTACCGAAGCTTCCGACGCCGCAACGAGGTCGACCTGATGGGCCGGACGGGCTTCATCAAGCTCGCCGTCCGATACGGCGTGCCCATCGTGCCGCTCGTCGCGGCCGGGGGCCACGAGACGCTGATCGTGCTCGACGACGGCGAGCGGCTCGCGCGCTGGCTCGGGCTTCACCGTCGCGGGGTGCCCCGCCTTCCGGTCTCGCTCTCCTGGCCGTGGGGGGTGACGGTCGGCTTCCCCTCCAACGTCCCGCGCCCGGCGAAGATCGACATCCGCGTCGGCGAGCCGATCGACCTCGGCGTCACCCCTGCGGAAATGCGCGACCGCCGGGTGGTGCGGTCGTGCTACGCGCGCATCGAGACGCGCATGCAGGAGATGCTCGACGAGTTGGTCGCCGCGCGCGCATGAGCGCGAGAGCGACCGCCCCGACCGTCGAGGCAACCGATGCGCGCGAAAGAGACGGAGACCCGTCCACCGGTGGGCCACGACGTCCGCGCTGGGGCGATTGTCGCGGGCGCCCCGGGCCGCCCGCGATCGGCGGGGTCCGCGGCGTGACGTGAACTTGCGCGGCGTCCGGCATAGGCTGGTCGCTCGGCAGCGACGAGGAGCGTGAAAGGGTGATGCGGAGACTTGCCAGGCTCGGTGCGGTGCTGATCGAGGACGGCGTGGCGGTGGTCGCCGTCGTGGGCGCCCTTGCGGCCGGAGGACTGCGACGACTCGCCTCGGTCGGTGAGGGGAGCGACCAGGCGGCCAAGGTCGATGGGCGCGAGGAGGTGGAGCCGGAGCCCAGGGCCTGACGGGACCCCGGCGCTCCTGGGGAGAGAGGACGCGTCTCGGCGTGCTCCTCCTCGTTCACGTGGGATCGACCATCGGGTGACCGTCACCGCTCGCCACCACTCATCTGGCACGATCGGCGCCGGACGGGCTCGCGGTAAGGGGGATCACCACGCGGCGTGCGTCGGAGGCGTCGGGACGGGCCCTCCGGCGACATCGGACGCGGCGACCCCGTCGGCCGAGGGAAGAGGACATCCACCGGCTCGATGTGGGGCCGGCTCTCGACGTAGCCCCCGAGGGCGTCTGATATGGCGGCTGGTGGCGGTGAGAGGCGGCCGGAGACGGTGAAACACGTTTCGCCGAGATCGCGTTGGCTAAGCCACATCCCGCATGGAAATGAGGCGATGCCCCCAACGGGATTCGAACCCGTGCCGCCGCCTTGAAAGGGCGGTGTCCTAGGCCGCTAGACGATGGGGGCCGGGACCGCAGCAGAAAGAAGGGCCCGGGACGGCTAGGCCAGCCGATCCCGGGCCCCGGTGGCAGAAGAGGTTTGGCTCAGGGGCGTGGTTCGACGTCCCCCGCTGCAGCTGCGCACAGGGGCACGCCCCTAGCTACTGCCACCTCTACAGTCACTATGCAATAGGACCACCTCCCTTCCGTAGTGGAGAGACTTTAGCCGGGTTTCCGGACGGCCGACCACCGGTCCGCGCGGACGGGTTTCGCGGAGGATCCCGGGCGCCGGGCGGGCCCGCGCTGCCAGGATTGGGTGAGCCCGGCCGTGCCGTCCGGGCGTCCACGCGACAGAGGGGCCCGCATGCCGAAGGCCGTATGGAACGACGCCGTCATCGCCGAGAGCGACGACACCGTGATCGTCGAGGGCAACCACTACTTCCCTCCGGACGCCGTGCGCCGGGAGCTTCTCCAGGACAGCGACCGCCACACGGTCTGCCCGTGGAAGGGCACCGCCAGCTACTACGACGTGGTCGTGGACGGCGCAGACCAACGCCGGGGCGGCCTGGTACTACCCCGAGACGAAGGCCGCGGCCGCGAACATCACCGGCCGGATCGCCTTCTGGCGCGGGGTGAAGGTCGAGGCGTAGGGGCCTCGGCGGCGCTCCGTAGGCTCGCCCGATGGCGGACGCGGACCTGATCGTGATCGGCGCCGGCATGGCCGGCATCAACGCGGCCGCCCGGGCGGCGGAGGCCGAGGCGAGCGTCGTGGTGATCGAGCGCGACCGCGTGGGCGGCACCTGCCCGGTGCGCGGCTGCATCCCCAGCAAGGCCCTCATCCGCAGCGCGGAGATCGCCCACGAGGCGCGGACGGCGGCCGAGTACGGGATCCGGGTCGAGGGGGTCTCGGTGGACTTCGCCGCGGTCATCGACCGCGTCCAGGGCATCGTCGATCGCGGCTCGGCCGGGGCGCGGGCGTACCTCGAGTCGCTGCCGACGGTGCGGCTGGTGCAGGGCGAGGCGTCGCTTCGAGGAGCCGGGCGTGGTCCGCGTGAACGGCGAGCGGGTGCGGGCGCCGCGGGTGCGTGATCGCCACCGGGCGCGGCGCCGGTCGCGCCGCCGATCCCGGGCCTGGCCGAGACGCCGCACCTCACGAGCACCGACGTCCTCACCATGCGGGCGCTGCCCGCGCGGCTGCTGGTGATCGGCGCCGGGCCGGTCGGGCTCGAGCTGGGCCAGGCGCTCGCGCGCCTCGGCGCCCGCGTCACGATCGTCGAGGAGGCCGACCGGCTGCTCCCCGCCGCCGAGCCCGAGATCGGCGAGGCCCTCGCGGAGCTCCTGGCCGGCGAGGGCGTCGAGCTGATCCTGGGCGCCCGGGTCGAGCGCGCCACCACCGGCGCCGGCGGCCGCCCGCGGCTCGCCGTCGCGGGACCGGGCGCGGGCGCGGGAGCTCGACGGCGACGCGATCCTGCTGGGGGTGGGCCGCGGTCCGTCGGTCGACGCGCTGCGGCTGGCGCGGGCGGGGGTGGACGGCGACGGCCACGGCATCCCGGTGGACGCCCGCCTGCGCACGTCGCGCGAGGGCCACTACGCCGCCGGCGACGTGCTCGGCCCGCCCTACGGCGCCTTCACGCACACCGCGCGCCGGCTGGGGCGTGAGGTCGCCGAGAACGCGCTCGGGCTCGACCCCCACGACGTCGATCCGGACCGGGGGCCGCGGGCGATCTTCACGGATCCCGAGTTCGCCACGGTGGGGCTGACCGAGCGCGAGGCGCGCGCCGCCGGGCACGACGTGGGCGTCGCCGTCGCCGGCTTCTCGGGCGGCAAGGCCCGCGCCTGGGGCCAGGAGCGCGGGCTGGCCAAGGCGGTGGTGGACCGGGCGAGCCGGCGCATCCTGGGCGCCCACGTCCTCGCCTACCACGCGGCCGACCTGATCCACCCGGTGGTGGTGGCGATGCGGGCCGGGAGCGCCGACGTCCTGACCGACGTCTTCCACGTCCACCCGACCCTCGGCGAGACGGTCCAGGGCGCGGTGCGGAGCGCCCTGGCCTAGGAGGTCCCCGCCCGGGCGCGGTCCCGGTTGCGCCGGCGGGCGATGCCGGCCACGTAGCGGCGCCGCAGCGGCCCGGGCAGCCAGCGCCCGATGGTCTTCATGGCCAGGTTCATGCGTCGCGGGAAGGCGATCTCGGCGTGGCCCGCCTCCAGGCCGTCGGCGATGATCCGCGCGGCCTCGGGGGCCTCGATCTCGAAGGGCATCTCGAAGTCGTTCTGCTCGGTGAGGCCGGTGGTGACGAAGCCGGGCGCGATCGACGGTCACGGCCACGCCCGACGCGCTCGCCGTCCAGGTCGGCGCGCAGGCTGTCGCACATGCTGATCAGGAACGCCTTGGTCGCGCCGTAGGCCGAGGCCATGGGCAGCGCGGCGAAGCCGGTGACGCTGGCCACCACCGCGATGCGGCCGCCGTGGCGGCGGCGCATGTCCGGCAGGACGGCGGCGATGCAGTTGACCGTCCCCATGATGTTCACCTCGATCTGGGGCCGGAAGACGTCGGGCCGGAAGTCCTCGGGCAGCACCGGCGTGTAGGTCCCCGCGTTGAGGAGCGCGATGTCGATGCGGCCGTGGTCGGCGACGATGCGCGCGACGAGGTCCGCGATCGGCGTCGGCGTCGGTGATGTCGCCGGGCGCGGCGACCACGCCCGGGGACCCGGGCGGCCAGCTCCTCCAGCGCGTCCGCCCGCCGCGCCGTGGCCACGACGGTCGCGCCGCGCCCGGCCAGCTCCTCCGCCACGGCCGCGCCGATGCCCGACGACGCGCCCGTCACCCACACGACCATGCCGGCGAGGGTCATCAGAACGCCAGCCGGGGCGTCGGGTCGTGCGGGAGCGACTCGTTGAAGGGGCGGGTCAGCACCAGCTGGTAGTCGTGCAGCGCCCGCACCCGGAAGGCCGCCTCGCAGAAGGCGAGGTAGAACTCCCACGTCCGGATGAAGCGCTCGTCGTAGCCCAGCGCCCGCACCTCGTCCCGGTTCTCCAGGAAGCGCTCGCGCCAGAGCTGGAGGGTGCGGGCGTAGTGGAAGCCGATGTTCTCGACCCCGTGGACGATCAGCTCCGACGAGGAGCTCATGGCCCGGGTGATGGCCTCGAGCGAGGGGATCAGCGCGCCCGGGAAGATGTAGCGGCGGATCCAGTCGTCGCCGCGGCGGTAGCGCTCGTAGCGCTGGTCGGGCACGGCGATGGTCTGGATGCAGGCGAGGCCGCCCGGCGCGAGGAGGCGGTCGACGGCGGCGAAGTAGACCGGCAGCTCGCGGTGGCCGATCGCCTCGAGCATCTCGATCGACGCGATGTGGGTGAACGTGCCGCCGAGGGTGCGGTAGTCCTGGAGGCGCGATCGTGATGCGGTCCGACAGCCCCGCCTCGGCGATCCGCTCGCGGGCCAGGGCGGCCTGCTCCTCCGAGAGCGTGACCCCGGTGACGCGGGCGCCGAACTCGCGGGCGGCGTGGAGCGCGAAGCCACCCCAGCCGCACCCGATCTCGAGCACGTGGGAGTCGCCGTCCAGGCCGAGCTTCTCGCAGATGCGCCGGTACTTGGCCTCCTGGGCCTCCTGCAGCGACATCTCCGGCCGCTCGAAGACGGCGCACGAGTAGGTCCACGACGGGTCGAGGAAGAGGGCGTAGAGGTCGTTGCCCAGGTCGTAGTGGTACTGGATGTCGCGCTTGGCGCCCGGCAGGTCGGCGCGCCGGGGCAGGCGCGGCCGTGCGCCGCTGGAGGGCGGTGAGCGTCGAGCCGGGGAAGCGGTGGCTCGCGTCCTCGGCGGTCACGGCGAGCGTCTCCATGAGCGCCACCAGGTCGTCGCTCCACCAGTCGCCGGCGGTGTACGACTCGCCCACGGCCAGGCGGCCGCGGGTGGCCAGGCGCCGCCACAGGTTCTTGGAGGCCACCGTCACCTCGACGTCCGGGCCCGTGGCCGGGTCGCCGCCGCGGCGGACCGTGCCGTCGGGCAGGCGCACGGAGATGCGCCCGCGCGCCGGGTTGCGCAGCGCCCAGAGGGCGGCGCGCCGGGCGAGCGGCGTCAGGGGCGAGCGCCGCGCGGGCGGCAGCGGGTTGAGCGCCCGCCGGCGCGCCGGCGCGTCGGACGGGGCCGGCGGCGTCAGCGAGCCCACCCCGGGGGAGAACCGCGGCTTGCGGTGGAACGGCACCTTCTTCATCGCGAGCTTCACCGCCTGCCAGTGGATCAGACCGGTCACCTGCTGGGACATGAAGGGGTAGCGCGTCAGCGCGTGGGCCAGCGCGCCGTTGGTGAGCGGACGCCGCCGCCCGGTGAGCTCCGCCCAGAAGGGGCGCTCCCCGCCCTCCACGATGCCCACCCCCGCGTGCACGCGCTCGCCGGGCTCGGTGAACGAGAAGCGGTAGGTCTGGTCCATCCCGAAGAACGGCGAGACGTGCATGAGCTTGCGGTGCTCGTAGACCCGCCGCGCGCCGTCCTGCACCTGGTTGGCGCCGGTGAGCAGGTAGGGGTGGCGCTCGCCGAACGTGTTGCCCACCTCGGCCACGATGGCCGCCAGCTCGCCGCCGGGGCGGTAGCAGTAGAAGTAGCTCACCGGGTTGAAGACGTGACCCAGCAGGCGCAGGTTGGTGAGCAGCACCACCCGCCCGCCGTCCAGGTCGATGTCGTGCTCGGCCAGGTAGGCGAGGACGTTGTCCTTCACCGGCCGGTCCGGGTCGCCCAGGTGGTCGCCGTCGCGGAAGCTCAGGACGTTGGCCCGGTTGTAGCCGAACAGCGCCAGCCGCCGGTCCAGCTCCGGGAGCTCGTCGAGGTCGAGCCCGTAGAAGCAGACCGGGTAGCGGAAGACGTTGCGGGTGGGCAGCGTGCGCGCGTGCAGCAGCGTGCCCTCGTAGAGCGACGACCTCACGTGGGCACGCCCAGGGCGGCGGCGGCGCGCAGGCCGGACGCCAGGCCGTCCTCGTGGAAGCCGAAGCCGTGGTACGCCCCGCAGAAGAAGGTGCGCCGCCGCCCGTCGATCTCGCGGCAGCCGCCCCTGCGCCGCGAGCGACTCGAAGGTGTAGAGCGGGTGGGCGTAGTCGAAGCGGCGGATCACGTGCTCCGGTGCGATGGCGTCGTCCCGGTTGAGTGTGACGCAGTAGTGCTCGGGCTCGTCCAGCATCTGCAGCTTGTTGAGGTAGTACGTCACGGTCGGCAGGGACGCCGCCGCGCCGGCGTCGTCCATGCGGTAGTTCCAGGACGCCCGCGCGGAGGGGCGCCGCGGCAGCAGGCTCACGTCGGTGTGGAGGACGGCGCTGTTGGCCGTCGTGCGGAAGGCCCCGAGCACGTCGCGCTCGAGGTCGTCGGCGTCGGCGAGCATCGCCAGGGCCTGCGGCGCGTGGGCGGCGACGACCACGGCGTCGAAGCGGCGCACCGTGTCGTCGGCGGTCCGCAGGTCGACGCCGTCGGCGTCGCGGCGGATCTCCGTGACCGGCGCGCCCAGGTGCAGGCGCTCGCCCAGCGGGGCGGTGATGGCCGCCACGTAGCGGCGGCTGCCGCCGACCACGGTGAGCCACTGGTGGCGGCGGAACCCGAGCAGCCCGTGGTTCTGGAAGAAGCGCACCGCGTAGCTCACGGGGAAGGCGAGCGTCTCGGCCGGGGCCGTGGACCAGAGCGCCGACGTGAAGGGCACCAGGTAGAGGTCGCGGAAGGCCCGCGAGTAGCCCTCGGCCGCCACGTACTCGCCGAGGGTCGTGCGGGCGAAGCGCTCCTCCAGGGCGTTGGCGGCGCTGCGCAGGAAGCGGACGATCTCGCGCAGCAGGCCCAGGAAGGCCGGGTGGACCAGGGCGCGCGGCTGCGACCAGAGCCGCACGGCCGCGTACTCGAGCCCCGAGCGCTCGCAGCTGACCGAGAACGACATGTCCGAGTCCTGCACCCGCACGCCCAGCTCGCGGAAGAGGCGGGTCAGCCGCGGGTAGTTGCGGGCGTTGTGCACCAGGAAGCCGGTGTCCAGATCCAGGGTGCTCCGGCCCGGCCGCTCCAGGGTCACCGTGTTCGCGTGGCCGCCCGCGCGGGTGTCGCGCTCGAACACCTCGACCTCGTGCGCGCGCGCCAGCGCGCGTGCCGCGCCGAGGCCCGCGATGCCCGCGCCGACGACCGCGATTCTCATCGGATGAACAGGGGGACGGATGGGGGTCGAACCGGCATCTCATCCGTATACGGTCCTGACACGTAGATGGATGAGGAGGGCCGAACGGGTACCTCCCCATTCCCCCCACGCCTACGGAAAGCTGGATCCTGGTGAACGAGGCAACGGCCACCGGCCCGCCTGATCGCGACCGTGCGCGCGAGCACGAGCATCCCGAGCCGCATCGTGACCCTGGTCGCGGTGCTCATCCCGCCCCTGGGCGTGCTGTCGGCGCTGGGGCTCCTGTGGGGCGTCGCCGTGCGGCCGGTTGACGTGATCATGCTGGTGGTGCTCTACACGGCCTGCGGGCTGGGCATCACGGTGGGCTACCACCGCCTCTTCTCGCACAAGGCGTTCACGACCACGCCGGCGGTGCGGGGCGCGCTCGCCATCCTCGGGTCGATGACCCTCCAGGGGCCCGTGACGCAGTGGGTGACCGACCACCGCAAGCACCACGCGCTCTCGGACCGCGACGGCGATCCCCACTCGCCCCACGGGCACCGCGACGGGCTCCTGGGCGGGCTCTCGGGCTTCTTCCACGCGCACATGGGCTGGCTGGTGACGACCAAGGGCATGGAGCGGGGGCGCCGCTACGGCCGCGACCTCTACGACGACCCGGTCGTCCGCCGCATCGACCGCCTCTACATGCTGTGGGTGGTGCTCACGCTCGCGATCCCCTTCGCGGTGGGCTACGCGGTTGACCCCACCCTGCGGGGCGGGCTCACGGGCATGGTCTGGGGCGGGCTGGTGCGCATCTTCCTGTTCCACCACATGACCTGGAGCGTCAACTCGGTGTGCCACACGTTCGGCCGCCGGCCGTTCGAGACCACCGACGAGAGCCGCAACAACTGGATCGTCGCCCTCCCGACCTTCGGCGAGGGCTGGCACAACAACCACCACGCCTTCCCGGGCTCGGCCATCCACGGGCTCGGCCGCCGTCAGGTGGACGTGAGCTGGTGGACGATCCGGGGCCTCGAGCGGCTCGGACTGGCGTGGGACGTGAAGGTACCGACCGCGGAGCGGCTGGCCCGGCGCGCCGCTCAGACGCCCTCCTCGGCCTGAAAGCGCGCCACCTGCTCGTCGAGCAGGCGCAGCCAGGTCCGGGCGCGCGGCGCCGGGATCAGCCGGCCGCCCGGGCCGGGGAAGGCGATGGCGTGGATGGCGCCCCGGATCAGCGCGTAGCTGACCTCGACGCCCTGGCGCGCGGGCGCGCTCGGCGCCGGCGCGTGAGCTGGACGGGCTGACGCCGGGGAACCCCAGGAAGCCGCCGTCGAGGTTGCCGTGGATCACCGCCAGCCGCCGTCCCCGCAGCCGCCCCACGTCGAGCCGGTCGGGGATCCAGGGGGCGAGCCCCACCACGGTGTCCACCGAGGGGTGGTCGGCCGTGCTGATCGCCACCGCGCCGCCCATCGAGTAGCCGATCAGCAGCGTCCGGCGTCCGTCGTGGTCGGCGACCGCGTCGAGCGCCGCCAGCGCGTCCTCGATGCACATGTCCAGGCGCTTCCACGACCGGACCCGGTAGCGGAGCTCGTGGAAGGCGAGCTCCGGATGGCGCGGGGCCAGCTTCGAGATCAGCCAGCGGTAGCCGGAGTTCCACTCGCCCGGGCGCGTCGCCGCCGGTGCCGCCGCCGAGGCAGAGGACCGGGAGCCCGTCCTCCGGGCCGGTGCGGCGCAGCTCGGCGCCGCTCGCCAGGAGCGTCGTCACCCGCGGCGCGCGAGGAAGCCGGCTGCGCCGACGGCGGCGAAGCCGAGGGTCGAGGCGAGCAGCGCCGGCCGCCCGCGCCCGTAGCGCGCCGAGTCGGCCAGGTCGAAGAGGACGCGGGTGCCGATGGCCGGCCGGGGGTCGGCCGCGGCGACCAGCATCACCGCGCTGCCGAGGTCACGCACGGCCAGCGCGCGCACCTCGGACTCGGTGGCGCCGATCGCGTCGGCGACCCGGGACGTGCGCGTCAGCGCGAGGACGATCCAGCCGCCGCAGGCCAGGGCGAGCATGCGGGCCCAGGACCGCTGCGAGACGGGGATCATCGCCGGTCACGGTACCGGGCACCCGGCGGCGCCCGCCGGGGATCGGTCAGCGGCGGGTGATGAGCACGGGGGTGCCGGACCGCGCGTAGCGGGCGGCCACGGCGAGCGCCCGCGCGGAGAGGATCGACGCAGCCGTTGCTCGAGGCCTGTCCCACGCGCCAGCCGCGCGCCCGGTGCCGGTGCCGTGGATGGCGATCAGCCCGTCACCGCCCATGAACGCTCCGCAGCGTGGGCGAGTGCGCCGTGAGGGTGAGCGTGAAGCGGCCGTAGACGCCGCGCCAGGCGGGGAGCGTCACGAAGGGGTCCTCCACGGCGAAGCGCCCCACCGGCGTGGGCGTGCCCCGGCGCCCGACGCCCGCCGGGAAGGCGACCAGGCGGCGCTTGCCGCGCCAGATCTCCAGCTTCCGCGAGCGCAGGTGCACCTCGAAGCGGACGCGCGTCGCGCTCAGGCGCACCCGGTCGGCGCGCACCCACCCGCTCGCCTGGTTGGGCCGGATGGGCAGCTGCACGCGCACCCACCGGCGACCGGCGCGGTCCACGTAGCGGCCCGTCACCATCAGCCGCTGGGCCGACCGCGACCAGGCCGTGGCGCCGTAGAGGCGCATCCTCTGGCGCGCGCCGGCGCGCGGCGCCCTCAGCGCGTTGGCCGGGGCCACCACCCGGGCCGTGATCGTGGGCTTGGCGCGCACCTCGAGCGACTCGAGTGCCGACGCGGGGGAGGGGAGCCCGACCCCCAGGGCGAGCGTCGCCGCGCACACGAGCGCACCGAGCCTCCACATTCATGGTGCATCGGCAGCCTCGTCCGTCCGCTTAACGGCCTTCGGACCGCGTCCGGCCGATCCAACCGACCAGATCCTCCAAACGGTGGGCCCAGAACAGCGTCAGGCCCTTCGTCTGGGCCGTGGCGAGGTTGTCCGGCTTGAAGACGCCCGACAGGACGGCGGCCGGCACCACCTGGTCCTCGCCGAAGGCCCGCAGCCAGCCCACCGCCTTGACGGCCGCGTCGTTGTTGACGCGCTTGTAGGAGTTGGTCATCGAGTTGGAGACCTTGCACTCGATCGGCATGCGGCGGCGGTCCCAGAGGCCGACCACCAGATCCGCCTTGCGCCCGCCGAAGTCCACCTCGGCGCAGAACTCCCCGGGCGCGGGCGCCTCCTCCAGGGTGCGGATCGCGCGCGGCGACGGGATCTGGGAGAAGCCGGCGGCCGCGAGCGCCCCGGCCACGGCGCCCTCCTGGCCGAGCTTGGCCTCGCTGCGGCGCAGGGTGCGCATCCGCTCGGTGGCCATGAGGGTGGCGGTGGCGAGCACGGCGGCCTGGCGCTCCGCCTCGCTCGGCTCGCGCCGCTCGCCGATCCACGGGAAGCGCCGCCGGTCGAGGGCGGCCAGCACGCTGTCGACGATCCGGGCGGCGGCCTCGGGGTCGGCGCGCAGCCGGCCGGGGGCGAGGCTGGTGTGCGCGATGACGCGCAGGTCGTCCATCGAGATGAACGGGCCGGCCGCGAAGCGCAGCGTCTCCAGCAGGTGCTCGGAGGTGACCACCTCCACCGCCCGCTCGCGCAGCTGCGTCAGGTCGACCGTCAGCTCGATGAGCTCCTCCGCCGCGTCCAGGTAGTCGTCCACGTGGGCCAGGTACTGGTCGAGCGGCTCCTGCTCGCGCTCGCGCCGGAAGCTCTCGACGGCCGACGCGACCTCGCGCTCCAGGTCGCTCGGGGCTCCAGCGCGGCGGGGGCAGGAAGGTGGAGTTCACCCGTCGGGCCCCGGGAGGAAGGGGTCGGGCACGCAGAGCCGCTCCATCTCGCGCGGCTCGAACTTGGTCAGCCCGCCGGCGTAGGTGCGGCCGTCGGCCACCGACACCGTCCGTCGCAGCCCCGCGACGAGCCGCGTCAGCTCCGGCTCCGAGAGGGGCCGGCGCGGGTAGAGGCCGTGCGCGATGTTGATGTGGCGGGCGGCCGCGTCGTTGCGGGTGAAGGCCGGCGGGCGGCGGGCCATGTAGGTGGCGAGGATCGGCGCGGCCGGCGCGCAGGCCGACCGACCACCAGGCCCGCCGCGCGCGGGCGATGTAGCCGTCGTGGGCGCCGCGCGCTGCGCGCCCGCTTGCAGGAAGCGCGCCACCCGCGCGCGGTCGGCGTCGTCGAAGACGTCGAGGTCCAGCGGCAGGTCCACGACGCGCCGCAGGTGGTCGCTGCTCGCCAGCGCGGCCCCGGCGTCGAAGATCTCGCGCGCCCGGGTGATGCACGGGAAGAGGACGTCCTCGGGCAGATCGGCCTCGCCCTCGCGCACGACCCAGGTGGCGTTGCGGCCGGTGACCGCCCCGCGGTGCACGCGGCAGATCTCGCCCAGCTCGATGTAGTCCGGCCGGGATCGCGCGCGGGGCCCGCGTCAGGGGCGACCAGCGCCGGGACTCGCGCAGCACGTCGGCCGGGATCTCGCGGCCGCCCGCGAGCGCCCCCAGGTCGGAGACCTCGTCCACCCGCCGCATCCGGATCCCGCCCGGCCGCCCGGCCGGTCGACCGCGAAGCAGGTGATCGCGGCGGTCACCGCGGCGTCCTCGAACGGCACCGCCGTGGGCTCCAGCACGTGGATCGCCTCGCCGCCGAGCGGGCCCGAGCAGCAGCTCGCGCACGAGGCCGCCGTAGTTGGTGTCGAGCCACTCCGAGGAGGTGATGAAGGCGCCGCCGTCGCCCGGGCGGGCGCGGGCGGCGGTCGCGAGGAAGAAGTGCACGTGCAGGCCGGCGAGCTGGCTGGCCTCGAACCCGTGGGCCCGGGCCGTGAGCGTGAGCCACTCCTTCCAGCCCGCCGAGATCTGGTGGTGGCGCACGTAGGGCGGGTTGCCGAGGTAGAGCGTGCGCCCGTCGACCGTGCCGAGGTCGGCGCTGCGGTAGTCGCCGACCAGCACGCGGGCGCGGCCGGCGAGGCCGGCCGCGGCGAGGTGGGCCCGGCAGGCGATCGCCGCGAGCGGGTCGCTGCTCCACGGCCACGATCCGCGCCCGGCGAAGCGGCGCCCGGCGGCCACCGCGAAGCGCCCCGAGCCGGCCCCCGGGTCGACCACGCGCGCCGGGGCCGCGCCGCCCGCGGCCCAGGCGACCATCGACGCGACGATCGGCGGCGGGCGTGTAGGTGGCGCCGTCCGGGCGCCGCTCCTCGGCGCTGCGCAGGCGGCAGAAGGCGTCGCCGAGCGGGTCGCGCGCCCTCGGCGACCGCCGCGCGCAGTCCGGCGGCCGGCTCCGCGGGGCTCGTCCTCGGCGCTCGCGGCCGGCGGCGAGCGCGCTCTCGGCCGGCGACCAGCCCGGCACGTCGCGGGCCCCGAGGGCCAGGGCGGCGCGCACCAGCGCGCCCGCGGTCGAGAGCCCGTCGTCGATGGCGGCCGTGGTCATCGGGCAGAGGGTACGTCCGCAGACGGACGTTCGCACGCGGTTGTAGACTCGCCGGGTCGATCGGGGGTGAGGGATGAGGTGGCGCAGGTCGGCGGGCGGTGACGGCGGCGTGGAGGACCTGCGCGGATCGGCGGGCCGGCGGCGGCCTGCGCAGCCCGGGCGCCATCGGCGGCGGCCTCGGCGGCCTCGGGATCGTGGGCGTCATCATCGCCCTGGTCGTGGTCGTTCCTCGGAGGGGGCGGCGGCGGCTTCAGCCCCGACTCCGGCCTCGGCGGGCTCGGCGCCACGCCGCCCGCGACCGGCCAGGGCATCGACGCCGACAGCCCCGATCCCGACGCCAACCAGAAGGCGTTCGTGCGTCTTCGTCGTCAACGACGTCCAGGACTCCTGGAAGGACCAGTTCGCCCGGCGCCGGCCAGACCTACCCGCCGACGACGCTGCGCCTGTTCACCGGCCGCGTCCAGACCGGCTGCGGGGCCGCCAGCTCGGCCGACGGGACCCTTCTACTGCCCGGCGGACCGGCGCGTGTACCTCGACCTCGGCCTTCTTCCGCGAGCTGCAGCGACCGCTTCGGCGCGCCGGGCGACTTCGCCCAGGCCTACGTGATCGCCCACGAGTTCGGCCACCACGTCCAGAACGTGCTCGGCATCCTGCCGCAGGTGAACCGGGAGCAGCAGGACAACCCGGCGCAGGCCAACGACCTGTCGGTGAGGCTCGAGCTGCAGGCCGACTGCTTCGCCGGGCGTCTGGGCCCACTCGGCCTACAGCGCGCAACCTGCTGGAGGACGGGCGACCTGGAGGAGGGCCTCGCGGCGGCCGCCGCCGTCGGCGACGACCGCATCCAGTCGCAGGCCGGCGCGCGGGTGGACCCCGAGACCTTCACGCACGGCACCTCGGAGCAGCGCAAGCGCTGGTTCCTGGTCGGGTTCCAGGACGGCGAGGTCGCCCGCTGCGACACGTTCGCGGCCTCCAACCTGTGAGCGCCGCCGCGGCGCTAGCCCAGGGGCGGGCGCAGCACCAGCACGGGGCAGGGGGCGTGGTTGACCAGGTAGTGCGCGAAGCTGCCCAGCGCCAGGCGCTGGGGCAGGTTGCGGTGGGCGGCGCAGATGAGCAGGTCGACCGCGTGGTTCTCGGCCCAGGTCGCAGACCTCCGCGGCGCGGGTAGCCCTGCGAGCAGCACCGTCTCGCCCTCGGGCACCTCCTCGCCGAGCGGCGTCGAGCCAGTCCTGCGCGCCGCGACCGCCAGGTCGTTCGGCGTGGGCTGGGAGCCGAAGCCGACCGAGTAGGGCAGCGGGTACTGCACCACGTGCACCAGGCTCAGCCGCCCCTGGCCCAGCTCGCGCAGCCGGCGCGCCTCGGCCAGGGCGCGCCGCGACGCCTCGGAGTCGTCGAGGCAGCAGGCGATGTGTCGGTACGGTGCGCTCATCGACGTCCCCTCGCGGATTGCCGGCGACGGAACTGTAGACCGATGGAGGAGACTCCACACCGGCGTCTAACCTCACCCCGACCATGACCTCCATCGCCGACCTCATCGCCGCCGGCCCCACCCGCTCGGTCGAGTTCTTCCCGCCGCGCGACGACGACGGCCGAGCGCCAGTTCCACGCGGCGCGCTGGCGGAGCTCGTCGGGCCTCGGCCCGTCGTTCGCCTCGGTCACCTACGGCGCGCTCGGCATCCACCCAGGCGCGCACCCGCGACCTCGTGGTCGGCATGAACGCCGACCTCGCCGTTCCCGACGATGGCCCACCTCACCTGCGTCGGGCACACCCGGGCCGAGATCGCGGCGCTGCTCGACGCAGTACGCGGCCGCCGGGGTGCGCAACATCCTCGCGCTGGGCGGCGACCCGCCCGGCCGACGGCTCGCGACGCCGCGCGGCGACTTCGCGTACGCGATCGAGCTGGTCGAGATCGTCCGCGAGCACCCGGCCGGGCTTCTGCGTCGGGCGTCGCCGCGCACCCCGAGATCCACCCGCGCTCGCCCGACCGCGCCAGCGACCGGCGCCACCTGGCGGCCAAGCTCGCCGCTGGCCGACTTCGCCGTCACCCAGTTCTTCTTCCGCGCCGAGGCCTACTGGCGGATGGTCGAGGAGCTCGCGCGCCCTCGGGTGCGACCGCCCGGTGCGTGGCGGGCGTGATGCCGTTCGTCAGCGTCCCCGGCCTGCAGCGGATGGCGGCGATGAACGGCACCGAGATCCCGCCGCGACCTGGCCGCGCCGCCTCGAGCGCGTGGCGGACGACCCCGCCGCCGTCGCCGAGCTCGGCGTCGAGGTCGCCACCGGGCTGTCGCGCGAGCTGGTCGAGGCCGGCGCGCCCGGGCATCCACCTCTACACGCTCAACCGCTCCGGGTCGGTGCGCCGCATCTGGGACAACCTCCGGGATCTAGGACGGGTATCCTCGCGCGGATGCCGGGGCCCGACGCGATGAGCACGCCCGAGGGGGACGCCGCCCGCCGAGGTCGCGCACCGGGGTCGGCCGGCGCCGCACCCGCCCCCGCGAGATGCTCATCCGCGGCGGCCTCACGGTCATCCTGATCCTGCTGGTCGGCTGGCTGCTGCTGAGCAACCTCGGCGAGATCTCGGAGGTGGCCGACGCCCTCGCGAGCGTCTCGCGCGGCCGACGCGGTCATCCTGGTGATCCTGCTGCTGGTGACCCAGTTCCTGGTCGCCGCGCAGCTCGCCATCACGGTGCCGGGCATCCGGCTCACCCGGGCGTTCGTCGCGGTGGAGAGCGCCGCCGCCGCCTCCAACATCATCCCCGGGCCGTCCGGCACGGCCACGCGTCTCGCCGTGCTGCGGACCTGGGGCTTCTACACCGACGACTTCGCGCGCAGCTGGCTGTTCACCAGCGCCCTCACCAACTTCACCGTGCTCGCGATGCCGGCCGTCGCCATCTGTCTCGTGGCCGACCCAGAACTCGATCAGCACCGGCCTCCTGGTCCTCGGCCTGGCCGGCCTCGTGATCTCGCTGATCGCGCTCTACTGCATCGTCCGGATCATGCGCAGCGAGGCCTTCGCGCGGCGCTTCGGGGCGCTCACCGGGCGTCTGGTGCGCTGGTCCTACGGCATCGCCCGGCGCAAGCCGAGCGACGAGGACTTCGTGGAGGCCACCCTGCGCTTCCGCGAGGGCATCGCCGAGACCTGGCACGAGCGGGGCATGCGGGTGTCGGCCGCCGTCGTCGGCAACTACGTCGTCCAGGGGATGATCTTCGGCCTCTCGGTGCGCGCCGTCGGCCTCGACAGCTCCGAGGTGCCGATCGGCGCGATCGCCGTCGTCTACACCACGGTGCGGCTCCTGACGATCGTCAACTTCACGCCGGGCGGCGTGGGCGTCACCGAGGCGCTCTACACCACCGCGCTGCTGACGGTGACCGACGGCGCCGACCAGTCGCAGGTCGTCGCCGCCGTGCTTCCTCTTCCGCGGCCTCACCTACGTCGGCCCGATCCTGCTCGGCGCGGTCTCGCTGCTCATCTGGCGCTTCCGCTCCAGCTGGAAGGTCCACCGCCCGGAGCCGGTGGCGGAGGCCTCGGTCGGCGCCGTGCTCGCCGACCGGGAACCCCCCACGCCCTAGCGCGCGCTACTCCATCGGGTGGATCGCGTCGCGCAGGAAGACGCCGACGATCAGGTAGATCACCGTTCCGAGGAACGGGAGGATCACCATGACGGCCGTCCAGACGACCTTGGCCGTGGTCGTCAGCTCCTCGCGGTGCCACACGTGGTAGATGCTGGTGACGATGATCGCGATCCACAGGACCGCCAGGATGGCCAGGAAGACGCCCATCAGCGCGCCGCCCGCGGGCCCGCGGGCCCCGTTCGACGATCGATTCCCGCAGTGCGCATGCCGCCGCTCCTCGCTGGTGGGTGTGTGACGCGGGGAGTCTGGGGGACCGGGCCCGGCCGCGCAAGGAGCGCACGCCGCGGCTAATGTCGCACCGGTGAGCGCGTGAGCCCCGATCCCGAGGAGCCCGAGACCCATCCGCGCGGACGGGTCGCGGCCGCGACCGAGCGGGCCAAGCGCGAGGCCGAGAACGCGCGCCTGTGGGCCGAGGACGCGCGCGAGCGCTCGGCGCTGGTCGCCTTCGGGTTCGACTACTACGAGCGCGATCGCGAGCGCTACGGGGGGCTGCTGGCCGGCGCGGTCGCCTTCCGGCTGTTCCTGTGGCTCGTGCCCTTCGCCCTGCTGCTCGTGGGCCTGCTGGGCGCGGTCACCGACCTCGAGGACAGCGCGCCGGACGACCTGTCCGGCTCGCTCGGGCTGCAGGGAGCGCTGGCCAAGACGCTGAGCGAGAGCGCCCAGCAGCGCGGGTGGTGGATCGCGATCCTCCTCGGCCTGTTCGGGACGGTCTGGGCCGGCATGGGCGTCGTCCGGGCGCATGCGCGTCAGCCACTCGGCCGCCTGGGGCGTCCCGCCCGATCGCGCGCGCAACGCCCTCGTGGCGTCGGGCCTGGTCTCGGGCGGCCGCCATCGGCCTGCTGGTGCTGACCTTCATCATCGGCGTGGATCCGCCACAACACCGGCCCGCATCGGCCTGCTCGCCGCCCTCGCCATGCTGGCGGTCTACTTCGTCGGGTGGCTGGCGCGTGTCGATCTGGCTGCCCCACCGCCCGGTGCCCGCCAGGCGCCTGGTGCCGGGGGCCGTGCTGGTGGCCGTCGGCATCGAGCTGCTGCACCTGTTCACGACCTACTACCTCGCCGGTCGCGCGGCAGCGGGCCGAGTCGGTCTACGGCGCGATCGGGACGGCCCTGGTCCTCCTGTTCTGGCTCTACCTGGTCGCGCGCCTGATGGTGGGCTCGGCGGTGCTCAACGCCCAGCTCGCCTCCCGCCACGAGCGCCCGACGGACTAGGCGGGAGCGCCTCGGCGGGCCCGCGCGCGGGTGCGGGCGATCTGAGCCGGCAGCAGGGGCCAGACGGCCACCTCGCGGGCCACCGGCGCCAGCGCCAGCGGTCCCCGGGCCACGGCCACGCGCACGCGGATCCCGCTGCCGCGCAGGAACCAGCGGAAGATCAGGCCGGCGCGGGGCGCGTGCCAGCGCGAGGTGACCACCAGCACCTCCCGGGCGCCGAGCGTCCGCGCCACCTGCGTCGCGTGGGCGGCGTTCTCGGCCGTGTGGCGCGCGCCGTCGTCCAGCACCAGGCGGGCCGGCGCCCCGCTCCAGGCGCGGCTCATGAGCTGGGCCTCCGACGTGCTGCCGGGACCGCGGGCCCAGCCCGAGAGCACCACGACGTCCTCGGCGCGCGCCAGCTCGCCGGCCCGCGCGACCCGCGCCGCGCACACCGGGTGGAGCGTCCCGGAGCCGCCGGCCGAGAAGCCGAGGACCGCGACGACCCGCGCGCTCACCGGTGTCGCCTGCGGAGCCACCCGAAGAAGATGAGCGTGCCGATCACGGTCAGCACCAGCTTCCAGGCCGTCGCCCCCCGCAGCCGCGACTCGCCGCTGGCGCGCGGGCGCATCTCCACCGCGACCTCCTGCACGCGCAGACCGGCCCGGTTGAGCCTCAGCAGGGCCTCCACCTCGGGGGCGCCGGAGGTGTAGGGCTCGCCCATGATCGGCATCGCGGCGGCGTTGACGGCCGCCATCCCGCTGGTCGGATCGTGGAACTCGCGGCCCAGGCGCACGCGCATCGCGCTCTGCAGCAGACCGATGCCGAAGCGCCGGGCCGGGCTGGGGGCGTAGCGGTCCGCGTCGTAGCCGTCGCCGGCGGCGAACCGCGAGCCGACGGCGACGTCGCAGGCGTCCGCGCGCACCAGGTCGAGGAGCCGCGCGAGCTCGTGCACCGGGTGCTGCCCGTCCGCGTCAACCCGGCCGCAGTACGCGTAGCCCCGCTCGAGCGCCTCGCGGTAGCCCGTCGCGATGCCCACCCGCAGCCCCCGGTTCTCGCCGAACGAGACGACGTCGGCGCCGTGGGCGCGGGCCACGGCCGCGGTGCCGTCACGCGAGCCGTCGTCGATCACCAGGACGTCCGCGCCGGGGAGTCCCGCGCGCAGCTCGTCGAGCACGGCGGGGAGGTTGGCCTCCTCGTTCCAGGCAGGGATGAAGACGACGGTGTCGGACATTGAGGGTGACCTCGTCTCGTCGGGGTGGGGCGATGTTCACCCGCGTGAATCCCATCGCGGGGATGGTACGGCTCCCGGTGACGAGCGAAGCTCCGAAAGTCCCGTCCGAGGAGAGCACCCCGTGGCCCCATCCGCCCGTCAGATGTACGACACCGCCCTCTCGCGCCTGCGCACGCGCCGGGCGCTGGTGTGGGGTCTGCTGGGGCTCGCGCTCGTGCTGCTGCTGATCTCCTCGCTGACCGTCTGGGCCAAGCGCCAGGCCCTCCAGACCGACAAGTGGGTCAACACGAGCAGCCAGCTGCTCGAGAACAAGCAGGTCCGCGACGCGGCGGCGGAGCAGCTCGTCAACGCGCTCTTCACCCAGACGGACGTCCAGAACCGGATCACGCAGGTCCTGCCGCCCGACCTCAAGCCGCTCGCCGGCCCCGCCACGGGCCTCGTGCGCCAGGCGGCCGTGCCCGCCGCCCAGGACCTCCTCGCCAGCTCGGCGGTGCAGGACCTGTGGCGCGAGGCCAACCGCCGCGCCCACACGCGGATGATGCAGATCCTCGAGGGCAACGACGGCGGCGTCGTGACCACCAACAACGGCGACGTCGTGCTCGACCTGCATCCCCTGGTGATGCGGCTGGCGAGCCGGATCGGGCTGTCCGCGCAGATACCGGCCGACGCCGGCGTCATCACGATCATGCACTCGGACCAGCTCAAGGACGCCCAGAGCGCCGTCAAGTTCATCAAGTTCTTCTCGGTGTTCATGGTCATCGTGGTGCTGGCCCTGGTCATCCTGGCGATCTACCTCGCGGACGGCTTCCGCCGCGAGGCGCTGCGCGTCCTGGCCATCGGCCTGGTCACGGTCGGCGTCCTCGTCCTGGCGGCGCGCCGGGTGGCCGGCAGCATCATCGTCGGGGACCTCACCTCGCCGAGCACCCACGACGTGGGCAACGCGGTCTGGCTGATCGGCACCTCGCTGCTCCAGGGGATCGCCCTGGGCCTGATCGGCTACGGGCTCGTGCTGCTGCTGGGCGTCTGGTTCGCGGGCGGCACCCGCCTGCGCGGTCTGGTGCCGCACCCGCGCGACCCCGTTCGTGCGCGACCACCAGTGGATGGTCTGGACCGGCGTCGCCGTCCTCTTCCTCCTGCTCCTGGTCTGGAGCCCGGTGGAGGCGACCCGCCAGTTCTGGGGCATCGTCCTCATCGCCGCCTCGATCGTGATCGGGGTGGAGGCCCTGCGGCGCCAGATGCTCCGCGAGTCCAACCCCCCCTCCACGCCCACCCCGGCGGCCTGAGCGCCCAGCGGACCCGCGCGCGGGCGACCCTCAGTGCACCGGGTCGCCCGCGTCGCGCGCGCAGCGAAAGCCCATGTTCCCGGTCGAGCTGTCCGGGGTGTTGGAGCTGCGCGCCGCCACCCGGTAGCGGTTGCAGTACGAGTCGTGGCAGAGGTACGAGCCGCCGCGGATGACCTTCGCCTCGCCCGCCGGCGGGCCCGTCGGGTCGTCGGTCGGCCCGTGGCGGTGGAAGGTGGTGTGGAACCAGTCGGCGCACCACTCCCAGACGTTGCCCGAGATGTTGTGGAGGCCGTGGCCGTTGGGCGGAAAGGCGTCGACCGGCGCGGTGCCGACGTAGCCGTCCTCGGCGGTGTTGAGCGAGGGGAAGGTCCCCTGCCAGATGTTGCTGCGCCAGACGCCGCCGGGGGTGAGCTCGTCGCCCCACGGCAGGCGCTTCTGCTCGAGGCCGCCGCGGGCGGCGTACTCCCACTCGGCCTCGGTCGGCAGGCGCAGGCCGGCCCAGGCGCAGTAGGCCGCGGCGTCGTTCCACGACACGTGCACGACGGGGTGGTCGGCGCGCCCCTCGAGGTTCGACCGCGGGCCCCTCGGGCCGCTGCCAGGAGGCGCCCATCACCTGGCGCCACCAGGGCGCCTGCTGCGACGCCGCGGGTGTCCGGGAAGTCGTCCGGGAGGAGGATCGCGACCACGAACGACCAGCCGAAGCGCTCGGCGTCGGTGACGTGGCCGGTCTCGGCCACGAAGCGGGCGAAGCGGGCGTTGCTGACGCAGAACGGGTCGATCTCGAAGGCGCCGACGCGCACGCGCCGCACCGGGCCCTCGCCGTCGGCCGGGAAGCCCTCCCGGTCGTCGGTGCCCATCAGGAACTCGCCCCCCGGAAGGCGGATCAGGTCGTGCGGGGGCGGGTCGCCCGGCGGCCGGCCCGGCGCGACGACCGGGTCTCCGGCCGGGGACGGCGCTCGCCCCGGCGAGCAGCAGGAATCCTCGCTCACTCCTCACCTCCGCCTGCGTCGGCGCCCTCGGATAGGCTCAGCCGATGAGCCAGGACGGGCGCTCCGCGGCGGAGTCTACGCCCGCCTCCGAGGAGGCCTCCGAGGCCTACGGCGACCGCGCCGCAGCCCTTCCGCCCCCAGCGCCCCGCCCCCCTCGTGCAGCGTTTGATCCCGCTGGTGGGGGTGCTGAGGGCGTACCGGGGCCCCGCCATCCGGCGCGACGTGCTCGCGGGCCTCACGGTCGCCGCCCTCGCGCTGCCCGCGGCGATGGCCTACGCCGAGGTCGCCGGCCTCAACCCGATCGTGGGCCTCTACGCCCTCCTGCTGCCGACGGTCGGGTACGCGCTGCTGGGCTCGTCCCGCCAGCTGATCGTCGGCCCGGAGGGGGCCGTGTCGGTGCTGGTCGCGACCGCGCTCGCGCCGATGGTCGTGTCCGACCCGGAGCAGTACGCGGCGCTCGCGGCGATGCTCGCGATCATGGTCGGCGCGGTCTTCTGGATCGCGCGCGTCGCGCGGCTCGGGTGGATGGCCGACTACTTCTCGCACCCGGTCCTGGTGGGCTACATCCACGGGATCGCGATCGTCCTGATCGTGGGGCAGCTCGGAAAGCTGCTCGGGATCGACGTCGAGGGCGACCGCGTGCTCGACCGGCTCGGAGACATCTCGCGCAACCTCGAGGCCACCGACGCCGCCACCGTCGCGGTGGGGGTGGTGTCCCTGGCGATCCTGTTCGCCCTGCGGTTCGTCTCGCGCCGGATCCCGGCGGCCCTCATCGTGGTGACCGGCGGCATCATCGTGTCGGCCGCGGTCGGCCTGGAGGCGGACGGTGTCCCGGTCGTCGGCCACGTCCCCAGCGGCCTGCCCTCCTTCGCGCTGCCGAGCGTGGGGCTGGGCCAGTTCGTCGAGCTGATCCCGGCCGCGCTCGGCATCTTCCTGGTGAGCTTCGCCGAGGGGATCCTCAACGCGCGGTCGTTCGCCGGCCGGCACGGCCAACGCATCGACGTCCGTCAGGAGATGGGGGCGCTCGGCACGGCCAACCTGCTGGCGGGCGTCACGCAGGGTTACTCGGTGGGCGCGAGCGCCTCGCGCACGGCGGTCAACGACCAGATGGGTGCCCGCACCCAGATGGCCGGCGTCGTCGGCGCGGCGGCCATCGCGGTCGTGCTGCTGGTGCTGACCGGGCCGGTCGCGTACCTGCCCACCGCGTGCCTCGGGGCGGTGATCATCGTGGCCGGCTGCAGCCTGATCAACCCGAACGCCTGGCGGATGCTTGCCCGCGTGGACCGGGTGGAGGTCGGGATCGCCGCCACCACGACCGCCGGCGTGCTCCTGGTGGGCGTGCTGGAGGCGCTCGTGATCGCCGTGGCCCTCTCGATCGTCAACGTCGTGCGCCGCAGCGCGCGCCCGCGCGACGCGGTGCTGGGCTACTCGGAGGGGCTGGGCCGCTGGGCCGACGTGCGCTTCAACCCGGAGGCGCGCATCACGCCCGGCGTCGTGGTGTACCGCCTCGACGACCGGCTCTTCTTCGCCAACGCCTCCTACTTCAAGGGGCGCGTGCGCGAGTCGGTGGCCGCGGCCCCGCCGCCCGTCCACGCCCTGGTGTTCGACGCCGAGTCGATGAACCTGGTCAACTCCACCGGCCTCGACGCCCTGGGCGAGACCGTCGCCCAGCTGCGCGACGAGGGCATCGGCTTCGCCGTGGCCCGGATGCACGCGCCGGTGATGGCCGACCTCGAGCGCGACGGGCTGGTCGACCGGATCGGGCGCGAGAACTTCTACCCCACGGTCGCGGCGGCCGTGGCGGCCTGCGCGGTGCTGCTCACGCCCCCAGCCGCTCCGCCAGGTCGATGATGTCGCCGGCCACCACGTCCCAGTCGCCGGTCGGGCCGAGGTCCGTGGCCTGGCGCGGCCCGTACTCGGCGGGTCGCGGCAGGAAGGCGGTGCGCAGCCCGCAGGCGCGCGCGGCCTCGAGGTCGCCGTTGTGGGCGGCGACCATCATCGCCTGGCCGGGCGCGAGGCCCAGCAGCGCGACGTTGCGCAGGTAGGAGGCCGGCAGCGGCTTGTAGACCCCGGCGGTCTCGGCCCCGAGGACGGCGTCCCACGGCAGCCCGGCCCGCTTCGAGAGCGCCACGATCAGCGCGACGTGGCCGTTGGAGTTCGGCGCCACGACGTAGCGGGCGCGCAGGCGGGTGAGTCCGGGGACCGTGTCGGGCCAGGGATCGAGGCGGTGCCAGGCCCGCGTCAGCTCGTCCCGGTCCACGCCGCCGAACGCGGCGTCCAGGCCGAACTCCGCCACCACCTCGTCGAGCGCCTCGCGGTGCAGGACGTCCAGGTTCACCCACTCCCGCGTCCCCGAGCGGACGGTCTCGATCTGGGGCTGGTAGCGCGCCCGCCAGGCGTCCGCGAAGGCCTCCCAATCGACGCCCTCGCCCACGCCCCGGCGCTCCCCCAGCGCCCGCGCCTGGCGGGCCACCGAGGTCCGCCAGTCGACGCACGTGCCGAAGACGTCGAACAGCAGCGCGCGGACGTCGCCCGCGGCGCTCACGGGCCGATCCCGCGCGCGACGGCTAGTCTCGGCGGAGCCCTATGGAGATCGGTCTCTACACGTTCGCGGAGCTGACCCCGCACCCGGTGACGGGCGAGACCGTCGGCGTGCGCGAGCGGCTGCGCGACCTGATCGAGGAGGCCGAGCTCGCCGAGCAGGTCGGCCTCGACGTCTACGCGGTCGGCGAGCACCATCGCCCCGACTTCGCCTCGTCCGCGCCGGCCGTCGTGCTGGCCGCGGTCGCCGAGCACACCGCGCGCATCCGGCTGAGCAGCGCCGTCACGGTGCTGAGCTCCGACGATCCGGTGCGGGTGTTCCAGAGCTTCGCGACGCTCGACCTCCTGTCCGGCGGGCGTGCCGAGATCATGGCGGGCCGGGGCTCGTTCATCGAGTCCTTTCCCCTGTTCGGCTACGACCTCGACGACTACGACGAGCTGTTCGCCGAGAAGCTGGACCTGCTCCTGGCCATCCGCGCCTCCGAGCGGGTCACGTGGTCCGGCCGCCTGCGGGCGCCGATCGACGACCGCGGCGTCTATCCGCGCCCGATCCAGGATCCGCTGCCGGTGTGGATCGCCGTCGGCGGCACCCCGAAGTCGGTGGCGCGCGCCGGCGCGCTCGGCCTGCCGCTCGCGCTCGCGATCATCGGCGGTATGCCCGAGCGCTTCGCCGGGCTCGCCGAGCTGCACCGCGAGGCCGCGCGCCAGGCCGGGCACGAGCCGCCCGCGCTCGGCATCAACTCGCACGGGTACATCGCGGACACCTCCCAGCGCGCGGCCGACGAGTCGTACCGCCCCTTCGCGACGATGATGGACCGGATCGGGCGCGAGCGCGGGTGGCCGCCCATGACCCGCGAGCAGTTCGACGCGTCGCGCGGGCTGCGGGGCGCGAACTTCGTCGGGAGCCCGCAGGAGGTGGTCGAGAAGATCCTCTTCCAGCACGAGATCTTCGGACACCAGCGCTTCCTGCTGCAGTCGAGCGTGGGGACGATGCCCCACCGCGACGTGATGCGCTCGATCGAGCTGCTGGGCACCGAGGTGGCCCCCGCGGTCCACCGGGCGCTCGGGCCGGCACCGGCGCCCGAGGCGGAGGAGCCCGCCCTCTCCGCGCCGCCCGAGGGCTGATGCCCCGGCCGATCCAGGTCGGCGCCATCGGCGGCGTGCGCCCGCCCCTCGACCCCGCGCTCGCCGGCGTGCGGGCGGCCGAGGAGGCCGGCTTCGACACGGTCTGGTGGTCGGATCACTTCCTCCACTGGTTCCCGCCCGGCGTCTGGACCCCCGACCTGACGCCGATGGCCGCGATGGTCCGCAGCCCGCACGCCTTCCTGGACCCGATGCCGGTGATCGGGGCCGCCGCCGTCCAGACCTCGCGCATCCGCCTCGGCACGGCCGTGACCGACGCGGTGCGCCGCCACCCGGCCCTGCTC
Source organism: uncultured Thermoleophilia bacterium (assembly GCA_963784365.1). Classification (GTDB taxonomy): domain Bacteria; phylum Actinomycetota; class Thermoleophilia; order Miltoncostaeales; family Miltoncostaeaceae; genus Miltoncostaea. The sequence goes on from CAWAQS010000006.1 coordinate 688,224, forward strand.
GCGCAGACCTTCCTGACGCTCGACCACCTCAGCCACGGGCGGGCCGTCCTCGGCATCGGCGTGGGCGAGGCGGAGAACATCCTGCCCTTCGGCTTCTCGTACGAGCGCCGGGCGTCCCGCCTGATCGAGGCCGTCGAGATGATCCGCCTGCTGTGGTCCACCACGGACCCGGTCAACCTCGAGGGCGAGTTCTGGACGCTCGACCAGGCGATCCTGGGCGCGGAGCCCTACGGCGACCGCCCGCCCGAGATCTGGATGGCCTCCCACCGGCCCCGGGTCCTCGCGGCGACCGGCCGCCTGGCCGACGGCTGGCTGCCGATCGTGATCGACGCCGGCGAGTACGGCGGCCTGCTGGCGGACCTGCGCGCCGCCTCGGTCGCCGCCGGGCGCGCCGCCGACGCCGTCACCGCGGGCCTGTTCGCGTGGATCGTGGTGGACGAGGACCGGGACGCCGCCGAGGCCATGCTCGACGGCCTGCTGCTGCGGCTGGTGGCCCTGACGGCGCCGGCCGAGGAGTACGTGCTCGCCGGGGCGGAGCCGCCGATCGACGAGGGGTGGGGGCTGCTGCACTACGTCCCGACGCGCTTCACGCGCGAGCAGGCGCTCGCCGCGGCCGCCGCCGTGCCGGACGCCCTGCTGCGGCGCCACTTCATGTGGGGCACGCCCGACGACATCGTCGAGCGGCTGCGCCCCTTCCGGGAGGCGGGCATGGAGCACGTCTACCTGGCCAACGTCACCGCGCTCGGCGACCCCTCCAAGGGGGCCGCGTCCGCCGCGCTGCTGACCGACATCATGCACGGGCTGCGCGCGCTGCCCTGAGCTCCCGGATGTGCCGGCGGATGCCGGGCTCGAGCCCGCCTCCGCGGGGGCGCGTGTCACACCTCCGGCTTTCGACACGCGGCCAAGGAGGGCCCGCGCGGGGGTGGAATAGCCTTGACCGATGGCCATCACGCTCACGGATCCGCACGATGCCCCGAGCGCGGCGATCGCGCCGCTGGAGCCGCACGTCATCGTCCTCTTCGGAGCCACGGGCGACCTGGCGAAGCGCAAGCTCATCCCGGGCCTGCTCCACCTCTCGCGCGCCGGGCTGATGTCCGAGTTCCGCATCGTCGGCATCTCGCTTGACCCCCTCGACGACGAGTCGTTCCGTGCCTTCGCCCGCGCCGCGTGGGACGAGTTCGGGCGCGACGTCATCACCGAGGACGACTGGACGGACTTCGCCAGCCGCCTCTCCTACGTGCGGACCGCAGAGGGCGCCGACGGGCTCCGCCGGGCGGCGGGCGTCGCCGCCGCGCAGCTGGGCGGCCGCCCACGCTACCTGCACTACCTGAGCGTGCCGCCCGCCGCCGCGCCCGCGGTGGTGCAGGTGCTGGCCGAGGCCGGGCTCACCGAGAGGGCCCGGATCATCATGGAGAAGCCCTTCGGCACCGACCTCGCGAGCGCGATCACGCTCAACGCCGAGGTCGACGCGGTCTTCCCCGACAGCCAGGTGTTCCGGATCGACCACTTCCTGGGCAAGGAGGCGGCCCAGAACATCCTGGCCCTGCGCTTCGCGAACGGGCTCTTCGAGCCCATCTGGAACCGCCAGCACATCGACCACATCCAGATCGACGTCCCCGAGTCCCTGACCGTGGGGACGCGGGGCGGCTTCTACGACGCGACCGGCGCCTACCGCGACATGGTCGTCACCCACCTGCTGCAGGTGCTCGCGTTCACCGCGATGGAGCCGCCGACGGCCCTGGAGCCCGACGGCGATCAACGAGGAGAAGAACAAGGTCTTCCGCTCGCTGGTGCCGATCGACCCCCGCGACGTGGTGCGCGGCCAGTACGACGGCTTCCGCGCCACGCCCGGCTGCGCCATCGACTCCCAGACCGAGACCTTCGTCGCGCTGCGCTGCACCATCGACAACTGGCGCTGGTCGGGCGTGCCCTTCTTCCTTCGCACCGGCAAGCGCATGGCCGAGGGCGCGCGCATCATCTCGATCGCGTTCAAGGAGCCCCCGCGCAGCATGTTCCCGCCGGGCTCGGGGGTGGGGAAGTTCGGCCCGGACCACCTGACCTTCGACCTCGCCGACGCGTCGCGGCTGTCGCTGTCGTTCTACGGCAAGCGCCCCGGCCCCGGCATGCGGCTCGTCAAGCAGAGCCTGCAGTTCTCGATCACCGAGGACGCCGCGCACGTGGACGTGCTCGAGGCCTACGAGCGCCTCATCTACGACGCGATGATGGGCGACCACACCCTGTTCGCCAACGCGAAGGGCATCGAGCGGCTGTGGGAGGTCTCCCAGCCCCTGCTCGACAACCCGCCCCCGGTGCTGCCCTACGCGCAGGGGACCTGGGGCCCGGCCGAGGCGATGGACGCCCTGATCCACCCCCACACCTGGCGACTGCCCTTCGCGCGCAAGTGGCGCGGGCCCAAGTGATCCCGGGGTAGGCACCCGGGCGGGCGAGCGCCGAATTTCACCCGGGTGCGATCTTGACGCGGCCGGCGGTGCATGCCTTGATCCAGCGGTCCTGTCGTGCCCACCAGGGACGGAGATCCGTTGGCACTGCACCCCGTGAAGAAGTCAGACGACCCGGCCTCGGCGGAGGACGTCTACGCCTCCAGCGACCTGTCGCAGAGCGCGCCGAAGTACCGCATGCCCGACGGAGAGCTCGGGGCCCGTGACGCCTACTCGCTGGTGAGCGACGAGCTGATGGTGGAGGGCAACTCGCGCCTCAACCTGGCCACCTTCTGCCAGACCTGGCTCGAGCCCGAGATCGCCCTGCTCATGACGCACACGTACGACAAGAACATGATCGACAAGGACGAGTACCCCCAGACGGCCGAGCTCGAGCTGCGCTGCGTGAACATGCTCGGCGACCTCTGGCACGCGCCCGACGCGCACGACACCGTGGGCACCTCGACGACCGGCTCCAGCGAGGCCTGCATGCTCGGCGGCATGGCCCTGCTGCACCGGTGGCGGGCCCGCCGCCGCGCGGCCGGCCTGCCCACCGACAAGCCCAACATCGTCATGGGCGTCAACGTCCAGGTGTGCTGGCACAAGTTCGCCGTCTACTGGGACGTGGAGCAGCGCCTGGTGCCCATGGAGGGCGAGCGCTTCATGCTGGGCCCCGAGGAGGCCGTCGCCCAGTGCGACGAGAACACCATCGGCGTCGTGGGCATCCTCGGCTCCACCTTCACCGGCGAGTACGAGCCGATCGCCGAGATCTCCGCCGCGCTGGACGACCTGCAGCAGCGCACCGGGCTCGACATCCCGATGCACGTGGACGGCGCCAGCGGCGGCTTCGTGGCGCCCTTCATCCAGCCCGACCTCCAGTGGGACTTCCGGCTGCCCCGGGTGAAGTCGATCAACGCCTCCGGCCACAAGTACGGCCTCGCGCCGCTCGGCGTGGGCTGGATCATCTGGCGCGACACGGCCGAGCTGCCCGACGAGCTCGTGTTCAAGGTGAACTACCTGGGCGGCGAGATGCCGACCTTCGCGATCAACTTCTCGCGCCCGGCGAGCCAGATCGTGGCCCAGTACTACAACTTCATCCGGCTCGGCCGGGAGGGCTATCGCAAGATCCAGCAGGCCTCCCAGGACGTCGCCCTCTACCTGGCCGACCAGATCGAGGCGATGGGCCCGTTCGAGATCATCTCGCGGGGCACCGACCTGCCGATCGTCTCCTGGCAGCTGAAGGACGGCTCCAACTTCACGCTCTTCGAGTTCTCGGACTCCGTCCGCTCGCACGGCTGGCAGCTGCCCGCCTACTCGATGCCGGCCAACCGCACCGACCTCAGCATCTGCAGGATCGTGGTGCGTCACGGCTTCAGCCGCGACCTGGCCGATCTGCTGCTGCGCGACATGGGCCAGGTGCTCGACCGCTTCGCCGCCGAGCCCGACCGGCGGCCGTCCACCATCAAGGTCGAGGGCTTCTCCCACAGCTGACCCCGCCGGTGCGGAGCCAGGCCTTCGTCACGGGCCCGCCGGGATGGCGGGTCCGTGAGAGCGCGGGCCCCCACGGCTTCGTCACCCGCCAGGTGTTCGAGGACGAGGGCGGCCGCCGGTTCGAGTGGACCTCGCGGCGCCACCGCAAGGGGCTGGGCCTGCGCGCGGCCGACGAGGCCGCCGCGGTGGCGCGGGTCGGCATGCGCGACGCGCTGGCCTACCACGGCCTCAACTGGTGGATCGGCTGGCTCTTCATGGTCGGCTCGACCTGCTTCGCGGTGGGCTCGATGCCGGTCTACGCCACCCACGTCGACCCCGGCGTGGACGGCATCACGTTCTTCGTCGGCTCGCTCTTCTTCACCAGCGCGGCCCTGCTGCAGCACATCCAGACGGTCACGGCCGACCGCGGCGTGGGCGGCGCTCCGGCGGGACACACCTCGGTGCTGCGGCTGCTGTGCGAGCCGGCGCGCATCGACTGGTGGGCGACGGGCGTCCAGTTGGTCGGGACCCTCTGGTTCAACGTCACCACCTTCGCCGCCCTCAACGACTCGTTCGACTACCAGAAGGAGATCGTCCGCGTCTGGACCCCGGACGCGCTCGGGTCGATCTGCTTCCTGGTCGCCTCCTACCTGGCCCTGGCCGAGGTCACCCACGGGGTGCGGCTCTGGGACCCCGGCGACAGCGGCTGGCGGATCGCCGCCATGAACATGCTCGGCTCGATCTTCTTCGGGATCTCCGCCGTGGCCTCGTTCATCCTCCCCAGCACGGGGAGCGAGCTGAGCGTCGAGGCCACCAACCTCTTCACGTTCCTGGGCGCGGTGTGCTTCTTCGGCGGCGCGTGGATGCTGCTCCCGGAGGCGGCCGAAAGTGTGTCGAGAACGAAGTGGACTGATAGGTCCGCTTCGTCTAGGGTGCCAAACGGACCACCTTCTCCGTTTTCCATCCGGGAGCTTTCTCCGTGAGCACCGCACCGCCCCCCCCGGCGTCGACGACGGACAACCGCCGCTGGTTCGTCCTCGTCCTCGTCTGCATCGCCCAGTTCATGGTCGTCCTGGACGCCACCATCACGAACGTGGCGCTGCCCTCCATCCAGACCGGCCTCGATTTCACCCCCACGTCACTCCAGTGGGTCGTCAACGCCTACACGCTCGCGTTCGGCGGGTTCCTGCTCCTGGGCGGCCGCGCGGCCGACTACGTGGGCCGCCGCCGCCTGTTCGTGATCGGCATCGTCGTCTTCACCGGCGCGTCCCTGGCCTGCGGCCTCGCGCCGTCGTCGGAGTTCCTCATCATCGCCCGCGCCCTCCAGGGCCTCGGCGCCGCGATGGTCTCCCCGGCCGCGCTGTCGATCGTGACCACCACCTTCCGCGAGGGCCCCGAGCGCACCAAGGCGCTCAGCGTGTGGGCCGCCATCGCGGTGGGCGGCGCCGCCATCGGCCTCCTGCTCGGCGGCATCCTGACGGAGTACCTCTCCTGGGAGTGGGTCTTCTTCGTCAACGTCCCCGTCGGCATCCTGGCCATCCTGCTGTCGCTGCGCTTCATCCCGGAGTCGCGCGCGGCCGACACCGACGGCGTCGACGTCCTCGGCGCGATCAGCGTCACCGCCGGCATCACCCTCCTGGTCTACGCGATCGTGAAGACCCAGGACTACGGCTGGCTCTCGGTCGAGACGATCGGCATGGCGATCGGCGCGGCGCTCCTGCTGACCGCGTTCGTCTTCATCGAGCTCCGCTCGAAGGCCCCGCTGGTCCGCCTGAGCATCTTCAAGACGCGCTCGCTGACCGGCGCCAACCTCGCGATGCTCGCCGTCACCGGCGGCATGTTCGCGGTGTTCTACTTCGCGTCGCTCTACGTCCAGCAGACGCTCGGGTTCACGCCGGTCCAGGCCGGGCTCGCGTTCCTGCCCCTGACGGCCGGGATCATCCTGTTCTCGTTCGTCGCCCAGCAGCTGATCGGGCGGATCGGCGTGCTGCCGGTGGCGCTCACCGGCATGTTCGTGGCGGCCATCGGCCTGCTGCTGCTCTCCCGGATCCCGGTCGACGGCAGCTACGCCTCCAACGTGCTCCCCGGCATCCTGGTGATGTCCGCCGGCCTCGGGCTGACGTTCGTGCCGATGACGCTGATCGCCACGACCGGCGTGGCCGACCACGACGCCGGGCTGGCGTCGGGCCTGTTCAACTCGTCGCAGCAGATCGGCGGCGCCCTCGGGCTCGCGATCCTCTCGACGGTGGCGGCCAGCACGACCAGCAACTCCCTGCCCGGCGGCGTCCCGACGCCGGCCGAGCACTCCTCGGCGCTGGTCGACGGCTTCCAGGCGGCCTTCGCCGTCGGCGCCGGGCTGATGCTCGTCGGGGTCCTGATCACCGCGCTGTTCGTCCGGCGCAAGGACGTCGCCGTGCTGCGCGAGCTGGACACCGTGCCCGTCGATGCCTAACCCGCTCCGCTCCGACGCGCGCCGCAACCGGGAGCTGATCCTCGCGGCCGCGTCGGAGCTCTTCTCCGAGTCCGGCGCCGACCTCTCGATCGACGAGCTCGCGCGCCGGGCCGGGGTGGGGCACGCCACGATCTTCCGCCGCTTCCCGTGCAAGGACGACCTGATCCTGGCGATGATCGAGCAGCGTCTGGCCGACCTCGCCGAGGCCGTCGAGGAGGCGGCCGAGAGCGACGACGCGTGGGAGGGGCTGGCCGCCGCGATGGCCCACATCGCCGAGCGCCAGGCCGTGGACCGCGGCCTGTCCGACGCGGCCGCCAGCCGGGTGGTGAGCGCGCCCAACCTGCGCGAGGCGCGCCAGCGGATCCTCACGCCCATCGCCGACCTGCTGCGGCGCGCGCAGGCGGCGGGCCAGGTCCGCGACGACCTGACGCCCGAGGACGTGTTCTTCCTGATCGCGGCGGCGGCCAACGCGTCGCCCTGCCGCTTCCAGATCCCCGGACTCTGGCGGCGCTACCTCGGGGTGGTGCTGGACGGGATGCGGCCCGAGGGCGCGTCCCCGCTCGCCCCCGCGTCGCCGGCGCTCTGCGAGATCGAGGACGCCTTCGAGGTGGCCGCGGCGCGGTCGGCCGCGACGTCCTCCTGAACGATGCGCGCGAGAGCCTGGAGCGAATGGAGGACCGGCCCGTAGTCGCTCGGATCGAGCCGCTGCAGGAGGTTGCGCAGGCGCTGCCGGCTCACGTCGCTGGCCTCGTCCATCACCGCGCGCCCCGCGGGCGTGAGCGCCACCGGCCGGCGCCGGCGGTCGTCGCCCGGGCCGATCGAGGGCCGCTCGATCCAGCCCTCGCGCTCGAGGCTCTGCACCATCCGCGTGGCCGTGCTCAGGGCGACGCCGGTCGCGGCGCGCGAGGGCCGACATGGTGAGGGGCCCGTCGGCCAGCGCCAGCATCGCGATGTGCTGGGGCGTGCTCAGGCGCTCGCCGGCCGTGGCCCCCTCACGCCGGCGCTCCTGGCGGGCCAGGATCAGCGGGGCCACCAGGTTGCGGAGGCCGGTGAAGGCCTCGACGACGGTGTCGAGAGCGGGTTCCGTCATTACTTGTAAGATACAACCTTAACCGACGGCGTTTCGGGAGAGAGAAGGCAACCATAGTTCGCACCAGCTCACGGCGGGTCGGGCCGATGTTCACGCTCACGCTGCTCGCGGTGGTGTGCGTGTCGTACGTCCTCCAGCAGACCCTCGTGGTCCCCGCGCTGCCCACCATCGGGCGCGACCTCGACACCAGCACCACCTGGGCGACCTGGATCTTCACGGGCTTCCTGCTCTCGTCCGCCGTCGCCACCCCGCTGATCGGCAAGCTCGGCGACACCTACGGCAAGAAGCGCCTGCTGGTGATCGTCATGGTCATCTTCGCCGTCGGCACCATCGGCGCGGCGCTGTCGACGTCGATCGCGATGCTCATCCTGGCCCGCGCGCTCCAGGGCGCCGCGGGGGCGATCTTCCCGCTCGCGTTCGGCATCGTCCGCGACGAGCTGCCGCCCGAGAAGGTGGGCATGGCCCTCGGCCTGCTGTCGGCCACCCTCGGCATCGGCGCCGGCATCGGCCTCGTGCTGAGCGGGGTCGTGCTCGAGAGCTTCTCGTGGCAGTGGCTCTTCTGGTTCGGCGCCCTGCCGGTGATCCTGGCCCTGCCGCCGGTGTGGTTCCTGCTGCCCGAGTCGCGGGTGCGCACGCCCTCGCGGGTGGACTGGTGGGGGGCCCTCACCATGTCCGTCGGCCTCGGGGCGCTGCTGATCGCCCTGAGCGAGGGCGAGCACTGGGGCTGGCTGAGCGCGACGACCCTCGGGCTCTTCGCGTTCTCGGTCGTCGTGCTGGTCCTGTGGGTCTGGGTCGAGCTGAAGGTCCCCGAGCCCATGGTCGCGATGGGGATGATGCGCGACCGCGGGGTGATGTGGGCGAACATCGTCGCCATCATCGTGGGCTTCTCGATGTACGGGACCTTCCTGCTGGTGCCCACCTTCGTGCAGATGGGCGCGGGCCTGCCCGACTCGCTCGCCTCCCGGATCGACTACGGGTTCGGCGCCAGCGTGATCGTGGCGGGTCTCTTCCTCGTGCCCTCGTCGATCGCGATGCTGATCGTGGGGCCGCTCGGGGGAGCGCTCGAGCCGCGCCTCGGGGCCAAGGCCCTCACCGGCGCGGGCTCCGTGGTGCTCGGCCTGGGAGGCCTGATGCTGGCCCTCTTCCACACCGAGGGCTGGGAGATCATCGTGGCGATGACCCTCATCGGCATCGGCGTCGCGCTCGTCTACGCCATGCTCGCCAAGCTGATCATCGATCGCGTCTCCCCGCAGGTCACCGGCGTGGCGATCGGCGTCAACACGGTCATGCGGACGATCGGCGGCGTCATCGGCGCCCAGGTCGGGGCGGCGCTGCTCAGCTCCATCACGATCCCGGGCACCGACCTGCCGGCCGAGGAGGCGTTCACGGCGACCTTCCTGGTGGCCGCGTGCGTCGCCTTCATCGGCGCGATCGCCGTGCTGCGCGTGCCCGGGCGGGGCGCGCGCGCCCAGGCCGGCGCCCCGGTCGCCGAGCCGGCGGTCTCCAGCGTGTCAGCGCGCTAGACGCCCACGTTAGGGTCACGGTCATCCCGGCGTCGAGGGGAGCCGGTGACCGTGCCCGCTGGGTGGAGTAGCCGTCGCCGAAGACCATGTCGCCCGTCGAGCGACGTCTGGGCCAGGTGGTCACGCTCGCCTCGTAGCCCGCGGTGGCGTAGACCCGGTCGCAGGCGGCCTCGGGCAGGGCGAGCTGTGAGGTCACCAGCTTCGAGCCGGCGGCCGTCGCCTCCGCGAGGGTGGGGTAGACCTCGAAGTGGATGTGCGGCCAGCGCCCCGAGTAGGCCGCGGGAAGATGCTGGAGAACGCGACCCTCCCCCGGGCGTCGGCCACCTGCACGCCGCGCAGGTAGTTCTCCTCGCTGATCGCGGAGTCGTAGAGCGAGTAGCGGCCGTCGCGGTCGCAGTGCCAGAGGTAGACGGCGGCGCCCGCGGCGGGCGTGCCGCCGGTGGAGACGTCCAGCACGGTGAGGGCGATCGCGAGCGGCACCCCCGCGGCCGTGCCCGACGCCGACCCGAAGCTGGACGTGATGTCGCTGCGGACGATGCCGCTCTCGGCGAGGACGTTGACCCCGTTGGAGCCGTCGGCCGGATAGGGCCCGCCGGTCTCCTCCGGGGATCTCCGTCGCCGCCGACGCGTCCGAGGCCGTGGTCGGCGGCGGTCGTCGCTGGTCGTGCCGGCCGGGTCGGCCGACGAGGTGCCGCAGCCGACCAGCGTCGCGAGGCCGCCCACGGCCAGGAGCTGGAGCGCGCGCCGCCGGCTCATCAGCGTCGACACGTCGAACGAGAGCCCCCGGTCGTGATCGTGGAGCTCGTCCTCGTGCACGTCCCTCGTCCGCCGGCGGCTCATGCCGCTCCTCCCTGCCGTGGTCCGTTCGCCCAACGGTAGGGCGGCGGCCTCACGGCGGCCGCACAGCGACCTGGGAGCTCCCTGTGAGCGGCTAGGTGGAGAGCTGGGGCGCGCCCGCGGCGGGGGCGTCGGCGACGGCCGGGGCCGGGCGCCACGGGACCACCTCGCGGAACGCGCGGCTGCCGACCAGCAGCACGAAGGCGGCGATCGCGACGGCGATGCACGAGAAGATCGTCAGCGTGGCGGGCAGGCCGATCCCGTCGGCCATGTAGCCCAGGGCGACGGTCGGGATCGGTGCCGGCGTAGGCGCAGCAGTAGAGCACCGACATCAGCTTGCCGCGCTGCTCGATCGGGACGATCGTGCCGCAGATCACCGTGCCGCCGAACAGGATGAAGCCGTTGGTGACGCCGATGATGCTGACCGCGAACAGGACCACGTAGATGCTGTCGAGCTGCGACGAGGCGACGATCAGGAACGACAGGAGCGACGAGGTGGACACCCCGATCATGATCGCCCTGCGCGGATCCAGGCCGCGCGCCAGGAAGGGCGCGAGGCCGCCGAGGGCGAGCGTCAGGAAGCCGATCAGCCCGACCACGGCCAGGTTGTGCACGTTGAGGGTGTCGAAGACGAAGATCGGGACCACCGAGAGGAAGGTGCCCTCGATGAAGCTCATGAGGAAGGTCGCCGGCGCGACGAAGGTCATGAAGCCGAACGCCTGACCGCTCGGCACGCCGATGCGGATGCGGAAGGGGCCGGGGTTCTTCTTGCGCATCAGCGTCTCGGACGCCGTGGCCACCAGCACGATGCCCACCAGCATCAGCACGACGTGGGCCTCGAAGGGGGTGTGGCGCGGGTTGGGGCCGTACTCGGCCAGGATGCCGGCGAAGCCGGGTCCGAGGCCGAAGCCGAGGCGGAAGAAGACGCCCGCCAGGGCCGCGGCCAGCGCCTTGCTGTCGTCGCGGGCGTGGTCCACGACGAAGGCGGCGCCGACGCCCAGGAAGCCGCCGATGGCCAGGCCCTGCAGCACCCGCCCGGCGAACAGCAGGGGCACCGACTCGGCCAGGGCGAAGACCACCGACGCGAGCGTCATGGTGACCATGGCCGGGATCAGCAGGCGCTTGCGGCCGAGCCGGTCGCTGAGGTTGCCGGCGATCAGCATCGTCGGGCAGACCGTGATCGTGTAGGTCACGAACAGCAGCGTCGCCGTGCCGGTCGAGATGTGGAAGTCCTGCTGGTAGAGCGGCAGCAGGGGCGTGAGCGTGCTCGTGCCCATCGTGAGCACCAGCAGCCCGATGAGCGCCTTCCAGGAGCCCAGCGTCACCGCGTGCCCCCCCGCCGTGGAGCCGATCCGCGCATGGACGTCAAAATACCAGACGATTGAGTTCGTGAAAATCCGTGGGAGTCGTCACGGCGACGTGCCGGCCGGTCGCCTGAGCGCGCCGCCGCCGCAGGCCGGCGGAAGGCGGAAGCATGATCGCGCCGAGCGCGGCGGCCACCGCGATCATCCAGCAGGCGGCGGCGAACCCGGCCTCCATGCCCGCGCGGGCGGCGTCTGGTCGACCGCGGCGCGCTGGGCCTCGCCGCCCGCGGCGTCGATCGCCGCCTCCAGCCCGGCCGGGCGATCCCGTGAGCGCGGCGTCGAGCTTGGCCTCCTCGACGCTCGTGACGCCCCGCGCCGCGGCGAGGTCGTCGTTCATGCGTCGACGGCCCCTGCCCGATGAACAGCGCGCCGCCGATCGCGACGCCCGACGGCGCCGCCGATGTAGCGGCTGATGTTGAGCGTGCCCGCCGCCTCGCCGCTCTCCTCGGGCGGGACCACGGCCATCGCCGCCGCCGACGCGGTGGCGAAGCAGGCGCCCAGGCCGACGCCGCACAGCACCAGCGGGAGCCAGAGGTCGCTCAGCGCGGTGACGTCGTCGATGGTCGCGAACAGGATCGCGCCGATCGTCAGCAGCACCAGCCCGCCGCCGACCGGGATCGGGTAGCCGATCCGGTCGCCGAGCCGCCCGGCCACGAGCGAGGTCACGAACAGCGAGACGCCGTAGGGGAGCAGCACCAGGCTCGCGGCGACCGCCGAGTAGTCGAAGGTGACGTCCGACTGGGCGTAGAGGTTGAAGAAGAACAGGAAGCCCATCAGGCCCACGGTGGAGAGCAGGGTCGTCAGGTTGCCGGCGGCGTAGACGCGGTCGCGCAGCAGCCGCGAGGTGCACCATCGGCTGGGCGCGCCGGCTCTCGACGAGCACGAAGACCAGCACCAGGACGACGCCGAGCGCACGAGCGATCCCACGATGCTCGGCCGAGCCCCAGCCGACGCTCTGCCCGCGCTGCAGGCCCGGAGATGATCAGCAGGATCGCGACCGCCAGGATCGCGGCGCCGACGAGGTCGAGCTTCGGGGCCCGGCCTGGCGCGGCAGCGGACCGAGGTAGCGGAGGCTCAGGACGCCACGGCCGCGGCGATCATCAGCAGGTCGGCCCAGTAGATGCCGCGCCAGCTGACGCCGTCGGTCCAGAGGCCCGCCGTACAGCGGGCCCGAGCGCGAAGCCCGATCGCCGGCCGCGGCCCCCCACACGCCGAAGGCCCCGCCGCGCTCCTCGGGCGGGAAGGCCAGGTTGAGCACCGAGATCGACGCGGGCATCAGGAACGCCGCGCCCGCGCCCTGGAGCGCGCGCCCGGCGATGAGCAGGTCGCCGTCCTGGGCCACCGCCGTCAGCAGCGTGCCCCCGGCGAAGAGCGCGATGCCGACCAGGAACACCGAGCGCATGCCCGATGATGTCGCCCAGCCGGCCGGCCGGCAGCACCAGGGCCGCCACGGCGAGCATGTAGGCGTTGAGCGCCCACGAGAGGCTGGTCGTGCTCAGGTCGAGGTCGTCGGCGAGGGCGTTCACCGCCGCGTTGATCGCGGTCGTGTTGAGCGCGATCACGAACACCACGAGCGACGAGGTCACGAGGACCCCGCGCGGGCTGATCCGGCCGGAGGGCACCGCCGCCATCATCGGCGCTCGCGCAACGGCCGACAAGCGTTTCGGCGATCACTCCGCGGGTGCCGCCGAGGTCGATGTCCACGCCACCGAGGACGCGGCCGTTGACCTGGATCTCCACCCGGTGAGGTCCGGGGTAGAGGCGCCGCACCGAGCGCTGCGCGAACGTGTGCCGGCGGCGGAACGCCTCCGGCGCGCCGGCCGCCAGCGTGCGCCGCGCCACCGCGAAGGCCCGCGGCGCCCGCATGCCGTTGGCGCCCGCGTGGTGGACCAGGTAGTGGACCACCACCGGCGTGGGGCGATCCGCGCGCAGCCGGAAGGCGATCTCGGCGGCGTCGCCGATCGCCGGGTCGGCGGCGTGACCACCAGGCCCTCGAGCGCGACCGGCGCGGCGCCGTCGTAGCCCAGGATGCCGAGGGCGGTCGCGATCGCCGGCGGTCGCCAGCGAGCGCAGGCCGCGGCGCACCACCCACGCCACCCGCGGGTCGTCGCGCGCGCTCCAGCGGGCGGCGACCTCGAGCGCCAGGCCCGGGGTGGTCCCGGGCGATGTCGTTGAGGTTGTTGGCCACCGAGCGGCGCACGTACTCGGACGGGTCGTCCACCAGGCGCTCCAGGATGTCGACCACCGGACTCGGGTCCTCGACCAGGACGGGCACCCGCGGCGCCCAGGGCAGCCGGGGCCGGCAGCCCTCCGAGGCGAGGCGGCGGACGTCGACGTCGGGGTGGGCGGTCCAGCGGCGGAACCACGCGAAGGCCGTGTCCGGATCGCGGGCGATGAACGGGCGCACGGCCCACTCGCTGGTGAAGCGCCCGGTCATGTCGGCCAGCAGCGGCAGGGCCGCGTCCGGCACGTCGATCCCGCGCTCGGCGATCAGGTAGGTCACCGGGCACGGTCATCCAGCCGTCGAACGAGGGCGAGGCCAGCGCACCGCGGATCACCGGCTCCAGGTCCGCGAACCCGGGCGGCAGGTGCCGGTCGAGGGCGCCGGTCAGGTGGAGCATCCGGCCCTTCAGCTCGAGCTCGGCCAGGCCGTCCACGCCGTCGGCCGTGAAGGCGTCGCCGTCGAACCCGGGCCACGCGCGCCGCAGCTCGTCCGCGAGGGCGGCGACGAGCGCCGGGGAGAAGGCGTCCTTGATCGCGGCCATCGCCGGCGAGCCTAGCTCCCCGCGGCCCGGCCGCGGGACTCAGGTGAGGCCGCGCGCCCGCGCCACGAACCACCCGTTGACGTTGTTGCAGCGCACCTCGCGCGGCCCCTCGTTGACGTAGGTGTAGATGGGCATGCCCTGGTAGGTCACCTGCCGCCGTCCGTCCGGACGGATCACGGTCGCGAAGCGGCCCCTCACGCCCGGGATCGACGCGGGCACGCGGGCCCGCCTCGCGATGATGAGCGGAGGCCAGGCGCGCGCGCACGCGCCGGTGCAGCGGACGGTCCCGCCGCGCTCGCGGTTCCACCAGTAGAGGGCCTGGCCGGAGCGGGTCACGAGGACCTTCCCGAAGCTCGCCGTCGTGAGGGTCGTCACCGGTGCGACGACCGGCGCGGGTGCCGCCGAGGCGCCCGGGGCGAGGGCGAGCGCACCGGCGAGTGGCGAGCAGAAGGGTGGGACGGGACCAGCGCATCGGGCCTCTCCAGGGTCGACGTCGCCGCCCACGCTAGGACCCGGTCCTTACGCCGCCATTACCACTAGTCTCACGCGGTGACCGACCCCCGCATCGAGAGCCTCGCCCGCCTGGCCGTCGAGGTCGGGGCCAACGTGCAGGCCGACCAGGTCGTGTCGGTCAGCGGCCGGCCGGGGCAGGAGGAGCTGGTCCACGCGGTGGTCGCGGCCGCCTACGACCGCGGCGCCCGCTTCGTGGACGTCGGGTGGTTCGATCCCCGCGTCAAGCTCGCGCGCCTGCGGCACGCGGCCGAGGACACGCTCGACTGGGTGCCGCCCTGGTACGGCGCGCGCATCGTCGAGATCGGCCGGATGGCCGGCGCCACCATCGCGCTGGCCGGTCCCACCGCGCCCGGGCTGTTCGACGACATCGACCCCGCCCGCGCCGGCACGCGACCGCCTGCCCTCGGTGCGCGAGGGCGTCGCCGTGATCATGGGCGGCCAGGTCAACTGGACCGTGGTGCCGTGCCCCAACCCGGCCTGGGCCGGGCGTGGTCTTCCCCGACCTCGCGCCCGCGGACGCCCTCGAGCGCCTCTGGGTGGAGATCGCCCACATCTGCCGGCTCGACGAGCCCGATCCGGCCGCGGCCTGGCGCGCCCGCGGCGCGGAGCTCGAGGCCTCGGCGCGCCGGCTCAACGAGCGCCGCCTCTCGGCGCTCCACTTCGTCGGGCCGGGCACCGACCTCACCGTGGGGCTGCTCGACGGGCTCGCGCTGGGTGGGGGGAGGCGACCACCGCTCCGACGGCCTGCCGCACCTGCCCAACATCCCCACCGAGGAGGTCTTCACGACCCCCGACCCCGCGCGCACCGAGGGCGTGGTGCGGGCGACCCGCCCCCTCGACCTGGCGGGCACGGTGGTCAACGGCCTCGAGGTGCGCTTCGAGGGCGGGCGCGCGGTGGAGATCACGGCCGACACCGGCGCCGACATCCTGCGCTCGCGCGCCGCGCTCGACGAGGGCGCCGCACGGCTGGGCGAGGTGGCCCTGGTGGACGGCAGCGGCCGCATCGGCCCGCTGGGCACGGTCTTCTTCGACACGCTCCTCGACGAGAACGCCGCCAGCCACATCGCGCTGGGCGCCGGCTACCCCAAGGGCGCCGACCCGGCCGAGGCCGAGCGCATCAACACCAGCGAGATCCACATCGACTTCATGATCGGCGGCCCGGAGGTGACGGTCTTCGGGGTGGACGCCGACGGCACCGAGACGCCGGTGCTCGAGAACCTGACCTGGTGGTCAGACCCCGCGCAGTAGGCCGCCGTCCACCGGGACCGCGACCCCGGTGACGTAGGAGGCCCGCTCGCTGCACAGGAAGGCGGCGACGGCCGCGATCTCCTCCACCCGCCCGGTGCGCCCGGCGGGCACCTGCGCCCGCGCGCCCTCCTCGGCCCGCTCGGCCGAGCCCGACAGGCGGGTGAGGCGGTCGGTCAGGATCCGGCCCGGCAGGACCGTGTTGAGCGTCACCCCGTCGCCGGCCACCTGGGAGGCGATCGTCTTCCACGCGGCGAGCGCCGCCGAGCGCTCGGCGTTGGAGAGCACCAGCGGGCCGATCGGCTCGCGCACGGACGTCGACGCCACGTTGAGGATGCGCCCCCAGCCGCGCGCCACCATCCCGGGCATCACCGCCCCCACCAGCGCGAGCGGCGCCTGCACCAGCGAGCGGTGGGCGGCCTCCCACTGGCCCGCCGTGAACGCCGAGCGCGTCCGGCCCCGAGGGCGGCCCGCCGGTGTTGCACACCAGCACCTCGACCGGCCCGCCGAGCGCCGCCTCGACGCCCGCGACGAGGGCCGGCACCGCCGTCCAGGTCGGCGCTGTCCCACACGAACCCGGCGCGCGCCGATCTCGGCCGCCGCCGCGTCGATGCGCTCGCGCGAGCGCGAGGCGATCGCCACCCGCGCCCCCTCGGCGGCCAGCGCGGCCGCGATGCCGCGCCCGATGCCCGCCGACGCCCCGGTCACCAGTGCGACCCGGTCCTGTAGCCCGAGATCCATGGGGTGCAGGATATCCCCGCTGCTAGCCTCCGTCCGTGAGCGCAACGGGCGCAGCAGCCGAGACCACCGAGGTCCGCCGAGCCGGCCGGCCGCGGTCGGCCGCCGTCGACGCCGCCATCCTCGACGCCGCCCTCGCCCTCCTCTCCAGCGAGGGCTACGGCCGCATGAGCATGGACGCCGTGGCCGCCATCGGCGGGGGTCAGCAAGGCGACGATCTACCTGCGCTACAGCGGCAAGGCCGACCTCGCCACCGCCGCCCTGGCCCACCTGCGCGTGGCCGGCCGCCCCGACCCGACCGGCGAGCTGCGCGCCGACCTGCTCTCCGAGCTCCGCCAGCTGCGCCTCAACACCGAGCGCGTGCTCGCCATGTCGCTGGTGGGCACCTGCCTCTCGGAGGAGCGCCACACGCCCGAGCTGATGGAGCTCTTCCGCGAGCGCACGATGCAGCCGCGCCGCGCGATCCTCCGCGACCTGATGGCCGACGGCCGCGCGCGGGGCGAGATCGCGGCGGACGCCGACATCGACTCGGCCGTCGACCTCTTCATGGGCGCCTACCACGCCCACTACCTCTCGGGCGATCCCTTCCCGGACCGCTGGGAGGAGCGGATCGTTGACGCCATCCTGCGCGGCCTCGGCGCCGCCCCACGCCCGGCGCCCGACAGGGCACAATCCCGAGCGCGGGGCCGTTAGCTCAGCTGGTAGAGCAGGGGACTTTTAATCCCAAGGTCGTAGGTTCGAGCCCTACACGGCCCATTTCCGGAAGCGAGATCTCGCCGCCGCTAGAAGATCGACGGACCGAAGCGACCCTACGGCGTCCTGTGGTCAACGGAAGGGTCAACCTGCCGCCCCCTCGATGACTGATTCCATGAGCTCCGGCGGCGAAGACGACCAGAGCCCTGGATGGACGCCCGAGCTCGAAGTCTCGCGCCACTTGCTGGCCAGGGATCGACGGTGAGAGGTTGGCAAGGAGCAAGGACGGTCGAGGGGAACCGCCGTGAGGCGTGCGATCCGGAAAAAGCCGGACGGGCCGGCGACCACGAACGCCCCCGAAGCGGGCGAAACCGCGGTGGGTCGCACGATTCGCCGCATTCGCGCGCGACGCCGAAGTATCTTCATCGCCGTCGCGCTCGCCGCCCTCGTCCTTGGCGCCGCCTATCTCGTGAGCAAGCCAGGCTCTGACGCGCCCACTGCCAACGGAGCAGATGCCCGCCCCGCCTTCGCGGAGATCGAGAGATTCGTGCAGGCCGAGATGGCCGCGCAGCGGATCCCCGGCCTCGCCGTCGGCATCGTCGAGGGCGACCGCGCCGCCTATGTGCGCGGCTTCGGGACGGCCGACGATTCGGGGAGGGAGGTGACTCCGCAGACGCCGTTCATCATCGGCTCGGTGAGCAAGTCGTTTACCGCCCTTGCCGTCATGCAGCTCGTCGAGGCGAATGAGATCGAGCTCGCCGCGCCCGTGCAGCGCTACTTGCCTTGGTTCCGCGTAGCGGACGAAAAAGCGTCAGCCGAGATCACCGTGCGTCACCTGCTCAACCAGACGAGCGGTCTTTCCACCAAGACAGGCCGAACGTTCCAGGGCGACGGCGACACGAGCGACACCGCTTTGGAGCAGGCGGTTCGCAAGTTGCACAGCGTCGCTCTGATCGCACCCGTCGGCTCAAAGCACCAGTACAGCACCATCAACTACTCGATCCTGGGACTCATCGTGCAGACGGTCGCCGGGCGGTCCTACGAACGCTACGTCCAGACGAGGATCTTCGATCCGCTCCAAATGCGGAACTCGTACACATCCGAGGCCGCCGCGCAGCCACGGGGCCTCGCGACCGGTCACAACTACTGGTTCGGCCGTCCGAGGGCAGCCGACCTGCCGTACAACCGCGGCCTCGTGCCAGCGGGCTACCTCATCTCCAGCGCTGAGGACATGACCCACTACCTGGTCTCTCAGCTCAACGGCGGTCGGTACGACGGCACGTCGGTCCTCTCGCCGGACGGGATCCGCGCGCTCCACCGGCCGGCCGTTCAGACGCCGGAGGCGGACACGTCGTACGGCATGGGCTGGTTCGTCGGCCCTCTCAACGGCATCCCGGCGATCCACCATCAGGGCGAGACGTTCAACTTCCACGCAAACGTTGTCCTGATCCCTCAGAGCCGAAGGGGGGTCGTCGTCCTGATGAATGCCGAGAACTCCCTCGACCTCTTCATCAACGGCCGTATGGGGACCATCGCTGCGGGCGTCACCAGTCTGCTCGAAGGGCGAGAGCCCCCGTCTCCGCCGTCGACCGTCGCGATCTTCATCGTCTACGCGGCACTGTTTGCCCTGCTCGTGCTGCAAGCCCGCGGAATTGCCAAGTCGGTCGTCGCGCTGCGCCGCGGGCGTCTCCGACGCGGCCGGATCGGCCCGTGGTGGCGCGTCGGCCTCTCGCTGGTGCTGGGCCTGGTCTGGGCGCTGTTCGTCCTGGTGCTCGTGCCGAAGCAGCTGGGCTTGCCGCTTTCCGTCGTCGCCACCGGGTTCCCCGACCTCGTCTACCTGCTGGTTGCCAGCGCGTTGGTGGGACTCGGCTGGGCCGTCGTCAACGCGGTCTGGACCTTCGCCGCCCTCCGCCGAGAGCAAGCCGCACAGGTGACGGCGGCCTAGTGTCCTGACCCTGGGGTCCTCCCGAGATCGACGTTGACCGCATGATCGGCTCCCTGGCATCAGTTGCCCACGGCGAAGAAGGGTGTCGGAGTTGATCCGCCGCACGACCGCGACGGTGCCCTGTCCCGGATCGATACGGATCGGCAGGGGCCGGCGGTCCGGAGCAGTCGGCGAGACCGCACCAGGGGCTCACACGTCGTTGGGGGCCACGGCGTCCTCGCGGTCCTCCGCGATGGTCCAGGCTCAGCGCAGGACGATCTCGCCGTCGGCCGTGGCGATGCCGCATGCGTGGATGCCCGGACCGGTTCCGGGCGCGTAGCGCACCGGCAGGCCGTGGTCGGGTCCCAGCCACCCCTCCAGCACGGGCTGGTGGTCGCCGACCTCCACGAACGTGTAGCCGGTGGGCCCGCACGTGTGGCCGGCGGCCGCGTAGCGCTGCTCCTGGATCCGGTGCCGCGCGGTCGTGTCGCCGACGAGCGCGAGGAAGAACGGGAGCGGGTACTGCGGCATGCCGGCGCTCCTGAAGGTGAGGGTGCCCGGTCTGTCCTCCCTCACCTGGCCGCTGCGGATGGGAAGGCCGCGCCGCGCCGCGGTGTCGTCCAGGTCGTTCACGCCGAGGCACCACCACAGCACCCGGTCCTGCCCCTGCAGGGTGGCCTCCAGCCATCGTCCGTCGTCCTTCGCCGCGTCCTCGATCCCGAGGAGCTCGAGGAAGCACTCGGGGCCGAGCGGCACGATCCGGCTGCTGGTTCCGCCCAGGTGGGGACTGCCGACGACCGAGCCGAGGCCGTGCTCCTCGCGCAGGCGCTCGCTCGCCGCCTCGACGTCGACGACGCCGTAGATGACGTGGTCGATGACGAACCCCTCATCGTTCATGTCGCGATCCGCCTCCCGTAGCGAGGTGCCGGCCTCAGGCGCCCGGCGCCCGCGCCACCGCGTAGAGCTTGCAGTAGTCGTAGACGAACCCGTCCGGACCGGCGGCCTCGTGCAGCGCCCGGTCGATCCGCTGGTCCAGCTCGCTGAACCCGCCGGGCGGGTTGCCGAGAAGGTGCGCCGCGACGGAGCGGGTCCGGGCCATGAACGCGTCGGGATCGGTGTGGCGCCGACGGCGCTCCATCCACACGTCGAGCTGATTCGTGGCGAACCAGCCGGTCCAGTCGTACCGAGAGGAGGTCGCTGGGGCCATCCTGGCGAGGTGCTGCATGCGGCCGCTTGACGCCTTGGGGGGGTCAACCTGGTGCCCCGCCGTCACCGTCACGCCCGTCTCCTTCGACGCGCTCGGGGTGGTGCGCGGAATCGGTCTCCGCCCCGCGTCGTGAGCCACCCCGGCCGCCGCAGGATGCCAGCGGCGCGCACCCTGCGGCGTTCCCGTCCCGATCAACCCGTCCGCGTCAGATCGGGCGACCGATCGCAAACCTCAGCCGCGCAGGTCGGTCCTCGCGTCCTGCCAGCCCGCGGTGAGCGCCCACAGCACGGCGACGCCGAGACCGATGGCCAGGAGGCTCCAGAGCGGATAGGCCGGGAACCAGGCGATCTGGCCGATCATGTTGATGATGATCACCACCAGGGCGAACCAGCGCGCCCATCCCCTTGCGGCGAAGAGCGAGAGCGCCGCCAGGATGAGGACGACGCCCCAGATGATCAGGCTCCAGCCCCAGGTGTCGAAGCTCGTGGTCACCAGTAGAGAGTTCTCCCCGCCGGGGATGACGTAGGTCGTCTCCTTCAGCAGGGCGGCAAGGCCCTGGATGATGTCGATGGCGCCGATCGTGAGCATCACGGCCGCGGCGAAGATGATCCACCCCGCCGCAGACGACGACCTTTGAGAATCCGTGGACAACTGATCCCTCCTGTTCTGATGCCCGCGCCCTCGGTGCGGGCGGACGATGAGGTCGGTCCCAATCTCCCGCGCGCGCCGGGACACCCGCGACGGGGGGTGGCCGGGGCGGCACTGCGGAGATCCCGCACCATCCGGCCGTCCCACCCAGGCGTCAGGGCGAGGCCGAGCTCCCGGCCGCGGGGCCCTCGTGCAGCCGCACGGACATCTTCACCACGCGCACCGACGAGCTGGCGGTGACGTGGAGGACGGCGCTGATCGCGAGGACCGCGACGCCGATCCACCAGAGCGCCCCGACACCCAGCAGCAGCAGGCCGATGCGGTTGAGCAGGAACCCCGGCGTCGCGGCCACGCCGCTCAGCACCCCGGTGGTCAGCGACTGGATCGCGCGCTCGCGGCGGGTGCCGGTCGGCCTCACGCCGATCAGCCACGAGGGGATCGCGACGAAGAGATAGACCTGGACGACGAACATCGTGAGGAGGGCGATCCAGAACCAACGCAGGCTGGCCTCGGGCAGGAGGAGCCAGACGGCGGCCTGCGCGCCGCCGGTGAGGAGGGCGAGGCCCCCGATGAACCGCCAGTGCGGGCGCGCGTCGCGGAAGGCGGCACCGATGTCCGCTTTCCCCGACCGGGCCATCGCGAAGCCGAAGGTCGCATTGCACCAGTAGGCCCCCTGGGCCGTGATCAACACCGCCACGGCGACGGCCGGTCCGACCGAGGGATTGAGCTCGTTGCCGTGCAGCAGGTGGGTGCGCAGGTTCCATGTCATGGCGTAGATCCAGGCCGCCGGGAGCAGCTGGAGCAGGGTGAGCCGCCAGTTGCGGACGAGGAGGACGACCCCGTCGAAGACGATGGCCACCGTTCCGGCCGCGTAGGCAAGCGGCACGAGCCAGCGCCGCCGCCGGCCCAGCTCGCGGACGGTGACCTCGACGGTGGCGGGGTCGGTCGAGCGCACGGCGGCGATGGCATTCCGCAGGGCCCTCGCCCGTTGTCGCGGCCGCGTCGGCCCGTCGTGCGCCGTTGGGCCGCCTGGCGCCCCCGGCTGCTGTCTCTCCAAGCGCACTCGGTCCCCTCGGACGAAACGGCCTGGAGCGCGGACTTGTCGAGTGTGCCCGCCCGCCGTGTTCCCCGCGATCGGGCTGCGCCGGATCAGGGCTGCGGAGACCCCGCAAGCCGCACCGACCCGGAGAGGCTCAGCCTGCGACGCCCCCCGGGGGTCGCGATCGCCGCCGCCCGGTGCCCGGCGCATACGCCGCTCGTACCGGCCTCACCGCGCCGCGCGTGGGATCCTGGCAGGGAGCAGCCCGCCGATCTCGGCCGCCCACGCGAAGCCCCTCTCACAGCATCGGGTTTCTCCGAATCCCCCTTGCGGGCCCCGCCCCCTGCAGGCAGGCCGTCCGCGGATGGCGGTGCGGGCCGGAGGCGTTCTCATCGGGCGCGCAGATCCGGCAGCGCCCCGTGGGGCGCTGCGAGACCCGGCGGCAGACTGAGGACCACGTGAGCGAGAGCATCGCGGTACCGAACGACGACGCGGCCGAGGCCCCGCCGACGCCGACTGGCGCGAAGAACGCCCCTTCTGCAGACGGCCTTCGCAGCGTCGGTGCTCGGCGAGTACCCGGACGAGCCGATCGCCCTCCACATCTACGGGGTCGTGATGATCGCCGCGACCCTGATGCGGCTCGCCATGTACTGGTACGTCGGCCGGCGGCTGGTGGTCAGGCTTACTCTTCGGCGTCCTTCTTGATCTCGTCAACGTCGGCCGTGAGCTCCTTCTGCTCCACCTTGTCGGCCTGCGTCATCGCGGCCGTGATGTCCGACCCCAGGTCGGAGACCGCCACCACGACCAGGCCGGCCTGGCCCTTGTCGAGGTGCTCGCCGAGCTCCTTGAGGTCCTTGCGGCTCATCCCCGCCGCCGCGTGCCCGGCCACCGCGCCGAGGGCCGCGCCGCCGGCCGTCGTGGCGGCCAGGAGGCCGCCGCCGATGGCGGCCGCCGGAAAGAGCGCGATCACGAGACCCGTGGCGAGGCCGAGCGTCCCGCCGCCCACGCCGCCGACCCGGGTGGGCGTCTCGTGCTTCTTCACGATCTTGACCTTGCCGTTGTCCTTGCGCTCGATCACCGCCGCGTCGTAGGCGTCGATCAGCCCGTCCTTCGTGTGGAGGTCGTGGACCGCCTGGTAGTCAGCCTTGGCGGCGTCGACGCTCGTCGTAGACACCCACGTAGACCATGAATGTGTCAGCAGCCATTTTCGGTCACCTTTGTCTCGTAGTCACGGAGCGCGCCGTCACGGGGGCGCGCGACTGCGGGGCGGCCTCCGGGCGCGCGGCGCCTCCCTGCGGCGGCGACGCGACGCGTGCGCGCGAGCGGGAGCGGCTCAGCCTGCCTCGTCCTCGAGCTCCGTCTCCGCCACGGCGATCGCGAAGCCGAGGGCCCGCGTGATGTTGCCGGCCGCGGACATGACCCTGGGGGTGCCGACGACGGGGGCGACGGCGATGAGGATGTTCTGGACGTCCTCGAGCGTGACCCCCACGTCGCTCGCGGTGCCGGCGTTGAGCAGATAGGAGACCGGCGGCGCATCGACGGCGACCAGCGCGGCGATTCGGGCGAGCATCAGCTCGCGCGCATCGAGGTCGCACTGCTCGATCGACGCGAAGGTCATCGCGGCGAGGGTGTCGAGGACCGGTGTGTCTTCGGTGTCGTCAGCCATGTCAGCTCCCTTGTGGTGGGTTTGGCTCGTGGCGGCATGTGCAAGAGGCAGGGTACGCCGAGCAGCAGCGTCCCGGCCGGCTCACGTCACGCGCATCAGGGCCGTGCCGGTCGCAGATGCGGGCATTCCGCACGCCCCGGGGCGGGGAGCCGTCGATGCGCGGCGCCGCTGCGTGGGAGGGAACCGGAGAGGGCCTCCGCGCCGGGCTGCCTTGTCGGGATGCCCTGCGTGAACAGCAGCGCCACCAGGCTGAACAGCGCGATAATCGACACGGCCGCGCGCAGGCCGTCGATGCGGCTCTGTGCGTTCTCCTCGACCACCGCGTCGGCGGTGGCCGGGGGCAGCCGGCGTCGTCGAGCGCCGTCTTGAGGTCGGCGTCGGAGAGGAACGGGATGCCGTCCGCCAACTCCGTCTGGGCCGTCGAGGCGATGCTTGCGCGGTGCCGATGGAGGCGCTGCGATCCCATGGCGCCGAGCCCGGCGCCGGCGAGCAACCTCGCCGGCGACCAGGACAACTCCGAGCGGGAGCACTTCTGGATGCTCTTCGACGACCTGTTCGTCGGGATGCGCTACCGCAACTTCAAGGTCCTCACCCACCTCATCGAGTTTGGGAGTCCAAACCGGGGTGGGATCGGTCCACACCTCCCGCCGACGTGGTCGACGAGAGGATCGGGGCGTAGGCGTCCGGATGCGTTGCGCGTGTACCGGGGGGCGGGGGTACCAAGTCCTCCTCGGGGCGTGGGAGGAGCTGGGTGCCCGTCCATGATCGGCTGCTCTTCTCGCGGGCTCGGTTGGGGCAAGCGATCCAGATTGGGCAACAGACTGGGCAACACTCAGGGTCGAAACCGCACCAAGGCCAGACGCTCGGGAACGCCGCTCATGACAGGTGACATGTCAGGCCCCAAGCGGGATCTCGCCGAATCGGCCGAAAGAGGGAGAACTCCCGCTGGGCGACTTCTAATCCCAAGGTCGTAGGTTCGAGCCCTACACGGCCCACTACAAAAAACCTGCAAATCAGCGATATTTCGCGGATCATCTTCCGTACCACGCAGCCACGATCTTCGCAGCGTCCCCTCGGGTGGGCAACCGCCATCGAGCCCACGTTCGGCGTCGGACGGGTTCCGCCAGGCAGCCCCTGAGCTTGGGCTCCTCGATCGGATCGAGGAGATGGATGATGAGACGCCTGAACGATGGACGTCGAGCCACTGTCGGCCTGGCCCCGTTGTGCGTTCATTGGGGAGCGTCCGAAGAAGCGCCGACGGTGAGCTGGAGAGCCAGCACAAGCAGATATGCGGCGGTGGCCGTGAACCCGCTAGCCGGCCACGCGATCCACGAGTGAACGAGGCGAGTGATGACCGCCGCGCCGGCGATGGCGGCGACGACACTCATCAGGTGCAGCGCCTGCCAGAGGCGGAAGCTGCGTGGATGCGGCGGGCTGACGCGGGGAAGACCTCGGTTTGCGACGAACCCCACCGCGGCGAAGGCGGCGATCGCACCAAGGACGAAGGCCAGAGCGTTGGTCTCGGTCGGAATGCCGCGGTGATGCAACACCACGGCGCTCGTCGCCCAGATGGTGAGCGTGTAGCCATAGCTCGTCGCGCTCGAGGCGATGACCCAGCGCAGTGTGGCTGTGAACGGCACGAGCGGATATTCGCTCATGGAAGGCGAGGATTGGTGCCGGCGGCTCGCCGTCGCGAATAGGGCGCAGCGGACCTGGGGGAGCGAGGGGCCCGTCGCAAGGCGCCGACGAGCGGGGGAGAAGATTGGCCAGGGCCGGCGTACTCTCATGCCCAGTGACCGAGAACGTCTCGTCTCCGCTTCTGCCGGCTTCCGTGCCCGACGCGCTCGCGATGGTCGCCGAGGCGCCTCGCGGACTGCTCGGTCTCGGAATGCCGGGCTGCGCCGCCTGCATGCTGCTCCCGGCTTCCCTCGAGGAGATTCGCCGGGCACGCCCCGACCTCGCGGTCGCCATCGGGGAGTTCGCCACCGTCGAGGACTGGGCGCAGCGGGAGGAGCTGCTCTGGCCCCGGGGCATCCACGTCAGCCGCTCCTCGGTGCCGGTGCTCGCCCTGCTCGCCGACGGGGAGGTGATCGCGAGCCGGGCCGGCGGCGGCCCGGCCTTCGCGATCGACCGCTGGCTCGAGGGCCTGCTCGGTCCCGCGGCGCAGTCGCTCGGCCCCTCTCCAACGGCCGGGGAGCTCGCGGCACTCGACGCGCTGACGGACGTCATCGGCCGACACCGGGCGGTGAAACGGCGACGCGACTCATGGCTCGGAGCTATCTGGAGCCGGACTGCTGGGCGGCGGCACGCCCCGCCCTGGATGGCGCCCGCCCGCGGGCATGGCCGTGCCACGGCGTGTCGCGACGCGCACGTCGCGCCCGCGCGTCAGGGTGGCTCGCCCGGGCCGGGCGTCTTCTCGGTAGCGCCTCGCCGGGGTCGGAACGCGGCTGGCTGGAGCTGGTCCGCGGGGAGCAGGCTCGAGATCCGGCGACAGGTCTTCAGAGCGCCGCCGCCGCGCTCGACGCCGCGATCACCGAATGAGACAAGGATCTGCACTTGCGGGCGATCGGCAGTTCTCCAGCTATTCCGGTTACGTGGGAGCCGTGCGCCCCTAGCGCGACGCCGATCAGTCACGATCGTGCCCGACGGGCAGGCGGGCTCACGGGCGACCTCGGTCTGGAGGACCTCACGGCCGCGGGTGACGAACCCGCCGTGACCCCGACCGTCGGCGCAGGAAGGCGGGGATCACCGCACCGGGTCGGGCCGACGTCCGCCGCATCGTCCGCACCAGGACGAGGCCGCTCGCCCACGCGAGCCCGGCGCACCAGCCCGCGAGCACGTCGGAGGGGTAGTGGACGCCGAGGTAGATCCGCGACACCCCGACGCCGAGCGCGAACAACGCTCCGCCCGCGATCGCCCATCGGCGCCGGTGGGCGTCCCGTGTGAGAGCGGCGACGGCGACCGCGAGCGCGGTCGCCGACATCGCATGTCCGCTCGGGAACGAGTAGCCGGCCGCCGGATAGAGGTGGTCCCACAGCTCGGGCCGCGGGCGGGCGAAGGCCAGCTTGGCGACGAACTCGATGACGGCCGCCCCGCCCACCGCGACGACGAGGAAGGCGGCGTCGGCCCGCCGTCCGCGCCGCACGAGGGCGACGACGAGGACTGCGACGATCACCGTCAGGCCCACGGCTCCCCCGATCACGGAGAGCGTGATCATCAGGACATCGAGGACCGGGCCGCGCCGGTCGTGCATGACGTTCATGACGTCGAGGTCCCAGCCGAAACCCTCGCGCCGCCAGACGTCCTCGGCGAGCTCGGCGAGCAGGACCAGCGGCAGGACGACGCCGAGGATCAGCAGCCCGAGCTCGAAGGCGTGGGCCCTCAGTGCTCCGAGCGCCCTTCCGGCGGTGGCCCGCCTTCCGGTCACGAGTCCGCGCGCCGGCGGGCAGTTGCGTCCTCGTCGGCTCCGCCGTCGACGCCGGGGAGCATCACGTCGCGCACGGCCGCGCCGCAGGTCGTCGGTCCGGCCATCCAGAGCGCGTCCTTGGGGAGGTGCTCGCCATGGCCCGCGCCATGCCCTCGCCGTTCAGGCCCCTCTGGACACGGGCGGCCATCTTGGCATCGTCCTCGGCAACGGTCGAGCCCCACACTGCCCATCGTGAAACCCCGGATCGGGGTCGGGCCTGGACCGGGGTACGCTGAGCCGATGACCGAGGACACCTCGTCTCCGCTCCGGCCGTGTCCCGTACCCGACGCCCTCGCGAGGGTCGCCGAGGCGCCGCACGGACCGCTCGGTCTCGGCATGCCGGGCTGCGCCGCATGCATGCTGCTTCCGGCGTCCCTCGGGGAGATCCGCCGCGCACGCCCGGACCTCACGGTCGCCATCGGCGAGTTCGCCACCATCGAGGACTGGGCGCAGCGCGAGGAACTGCTCTGGCCCCGGGGCATCCATGTCAGCCGGTCTTTGGTGCCGGCGCTCGCCCTCCTCGCGGACGGGGAGGCGATCACGAGCCGTGCCGGCGGCGGCCCCGCCTTCGCGATCGACCGCTGGCTCGAGGGCCCCCTCGGCCCCGCGGGCGCAGCCGCTCGGCTCAGGCCCGACGGACGCCGAACTCGCGGCACTCGACGCGCTGGCGGGCGTTATCGGCCGCCACCGCGTCGTGAAGCGGCGACGCGAATCCTGGCTCGGAGCCCGCTGAGCCGCACCTGGGGCGCGTGGCGGCGGGAGGGATCGCGTCAGCAGAACTGCTGGATCTCGCCGGTGCTCCATCAGGAGCCGCGGGGTCAACGGCTCCCCCCGAGCGCCCGCTCGAGGGCCGCGAGGATCCACTCGTCGTCGGGGGCGCCGCGCATCCAGCCCGGGAAGTAGAGGACCTCCACCAGCACCGGCGATGTCTCCCTCATGTCGTAGCCGCTTCGGGTCGTCGCCTCCCGAGTCTGACGTGATCCGTCCGGCGCTCCGCACTGAGGAGGGCTGACGCGATGGCGCCCGCGCCCAGGCCGCCCGGCGAACCGGTGATCGAGACGCTCCCTGCAGTGGGCTTGATCCTCGCGCGCGCCGCACGGGATGCTTGTCTCTCGGTTTCTCTCCCAGGAGGACGCTCCGATGCCGAGCGCATCACGTGAAGCGCTTCCCAGGTCGTCTCCGTCGAGGGCTATGAGGGCCATTTCGAGGACCTCGCCGGGTACACGGTGGGTTTCGAGAGGTACACGGCCGACGTCAACCTCTCACCCTTCTTCACCGGGCTGCCGGACGACCGCTGCCAGTGCCCCCACCTCGGCTACGTCCTGAAGGGGAAGGTCACCTTCCGCTTCGCCGACCACGAGGAGACCTACACCGCCGGCGAGGGCTACCACGCTCCGCCCGGCCACACGCCCATCCTGTACGCGGGCAGCGAGATCGTCGAGTTCAGCCCCACCGATGATCTGAAGCGGACCGTCGAGGTGGTCATGCGCAACATGGAGGCTGCCGGCGCCTAGGTCGCCGGCGGCATGTCGCCGTAGGTGACCTCCTCGGGCGTGAGCCCGAAGGGCCTACCGGGAGCCCGGCGATGCCGAGGGGGTCCAGCCGGGCAGCGCCGATGCCTGCCTGACCCAGCCATCCAGGAGATCCCCGTCGATCTCGTCACCCTCGTGGATGTGGAGGTAGCGCGTCTCGTCGCTCTTGGACGCCACCGGGGGGCGGACTCAGCGAGGTGCCGCGGAAGAACGCCACCTTCACGTACCTCGTGAAGCAGTGGAAGGTGACGAACCAGCCCTGGCCTTCGACGCCGTAGAAGGGCGAGTTCCATCTCACGGCCTTCGTCACGCCGGGCACGGTGGCCACGATGAGCGCGTCGAGCCGCCGCCCGATGTCCCGCTTCCAGCCCGGCATCGCCGCGATGTAGGCCTGGACGGGGGCGTCGCCGTCGCCCTTGGGGATCTGGGGGTTGCCGCCCGACAGGAGGACGGCTTCGTCGGTCGCCATCGTGGCGGCATATCCCAAGAGATGCCCCGGCCCGCGCCGGCGGGTCGGAGCCGGGCTGACCGGGCGGCACCGACCGTCACCCGTGCGATGCTCGGAGCTCCATGAGGATCGCGACCTGGAACGTCAACTCGGTCCGCCAGCGGCTGCCGCGGCTGCTGCCGTGGCTGGACGAGCGGCAGCCGGACGTCGTGTGCCTGCAGGAGACGAAGCTCGCCGACGGCGCGTTCGACGAGCTCCTGGCCGACGAGCTCGGCCGCCGCGGGTACGCGGCCGCCGCGCACGGGCAGGGCCAGTGGAACGGCGTGGCGATCCTCTCCCGGGTCGGCCTCGACGACGTCGTGACCGGGCTCGCGGGCGCGCCGGACTGGGACGTGCCCGAGGCCCGGGCCGTCGCCGCGACCTGCGCCGGCATCCGGGTGCACTCCGTTTACGTCCCCAACGGGCGGACGCCCGACTCCGACCACTACGCGCTACAAGCTCGCGTGGCTGGCCGCGCTGCGCGACGTGGTCGCGGCGCGGCCCCGAGGACGCCATCCTCTGCGGCGACGTGAACATCGCCCCGGCCGACGCGGACGTCTTCGATCCGGCCGCGTACGTCGGGCACACCCACGTCACACCGCCCGAGCGGGAGGCGCTCGCCGAGATCGTGTCGCTGGGGTTCCACGACGTCGTGCGCGAGCGCTGGCCGTCGGAGCGGGTCTTCACCTACTGGGACTACCGCGCCGGCATGTTCCACAAGGACCTCGGCATGCGCATCGACCTGGCGCTGGCGTCGGCGCCCGTCGCGGCGAGGGTCAAGGCGGCGTGGGTGGATCGCCAGGCGCGCAAGGGCACCGGCCCGAGCGACCACGCTCCGGTGATGGTGGATCTGGACGAGGCGCCCGATGGCGACATCGGCCCGATGGTCCCGCCTCCGTCGGCGAAGCCGTCCCGGCGGGGTTCGACGAGGCTGCCGCAGTCGAGCTGACCGCGGCGCCCGGCCCCCCGTCCAGATCGGGCGGCCACGGCTGGGCCGTCCCCCATGGCACGTCCGCAATCAGGCCTGACCCTGACGACGCCATCCGCGTCCGCCGCATGGACGGTTGCTGCCCGTCCGACCCCGCGGGCGATCCGGGCCCTCCCACGTGGGTACTTGCGGATTGTCCGCAGTGTGGTGCGAGGGAGCGCTGATGAGCGTGGCCCCGGGGTCGCTGAGCATGGGCCCCTGGGCGCGGCCAAGTCGCGGGGTCGGAGCCGTGGCCCCGGAGCCGCACCAGCGGGCCGAGTCGCTGTGAACCCGTCCCCGATCATCCTGGCGACAAGGAGCACGCGATGAAGGCCGTGGTGATGACGGACGATGGCGGACTCGAGGTGACCGAGCTTTCCGACCCCGCGCCGGACGGGTGGGCGGTCGTCGAGATCAAGGCGGCCGGCGTGTGCGGCAGCGAGCTGCACTTCCTGGACGGCATGGTTCCGCCGCCGCACCCGCGGTTCGTGCTCGGTCACGAGATCGCCGGCGTCGTCGTCTCCGCTCCGGAGGGCTCCGCCGTGGCACCCGGAGACCGGGTGGCGGTCTACAACGTCGTCGGCTGCGGGACATGCCGCTGGTGCCGCACCGGCCACGAGTCGATCTGCCCGCAGCCCCAGGGGCAGCTCGGATGGACCGCCGACGGCGGCTACGCCGAGTTCTGCCGCGCGCCCGCGGAGAACCTGCTCCCGCTCGCCGACGTCGTCTCCTTCGAGACGGCCGCGGTGCTCGCCTGCAGCGGGATGACCGCCGTGCACGCCACCCGGATCGCCGGGGTCCAGCTCGGCCAGACCGCCGTCGTGAACGGCGTCGGCGGCGTCGGCCTCATGGTGCTGCAGGTCCTGGCCGCGGCCGGCGTGCGCGCGATCGCCGTGGCCGACGCCGAGGACAAGGCGCCGCTGGCCCTCGAGAACGGAGCGGACGACGTGATCGTCCTCCCGGGGGGCGCGGGCTACGACGCGCTGCCCGACCGCGTCCGCGAGCTCACCCGCGGCGAGGGCGCCGACCACTACTTCGAGCTGGTCGGCACGACGGCCACCATGGCCGCCGGCATCCGCTCGCTCGGGCGCCGCGGCACGTGCGTGCTCATCGGGTACACCGCCGAGGACCTGCAGATCCACCCGATCGACCTCATCCTCTCCGAGGCGAGGATCGTCTCCTCGGTGGCGGCCTCGCGCCACGACCTCGAGCTCGCGCTGGCCCTCGCCGCCGCCGGCAAGCTCTCGGTCGCGATCGACACCGCCTACCCGCTGGCGGACGCCGAGACCGCGCTCGCCCGGCTGCGCGCCCGCGATGTCCGCGGGCGCAACGTGCTCGTGCCCTGATCCGCCCCGGAACCGAGGTTGAACGTCTCGCGTGCCGGAGGCGTGGTCACGGCGCACGGGCACGCCGGCCGGACGTCCCGCGACGTAACGATGTCCGGCCCACCGAGACGAATCCCATGGGAGTCCGGCCGCGACGAGAGGGACCATCGATGGATTCGCCCCACGACGTATTCGTGATCGGCGCCGGGCCGGTGCTGCGCGAGACGATCCAGCCCTTTCCGACGTTCAGCGAGATCTACTCGCACGCGCTCGACGACCTCTGCGGTCCCGCGGGGCAGTGCATCACCGCGGCCCAGTCATCGGCCATTCCCACACGGCAGGAGCGATGAGCACCTCACCGGGATCCCAACGACGCCCCGTCCCGTCGCGACCGTCCGTCGTCGTCTTCGACGTCAACGAGACGCTGTCCGACATGGCCCCGATGGCCGGTCGGTTCGCCGACGTCGGCGCCGAGGGGCACGTCGCCGGGCTGTGGTTCGCGACCCTTCTGCGCGACGGCTTCGCGTTGACCGCCGCCGGCGCGACGGAGCGCTTCTCCACGCTCGCCGACGGCGCCCTGCGGGTGCTGCTCGACGGACGCGCCGCTCGACCGCGGCATCGACGACGCCATCGCGCACATCATGGACGGGTTCATGCGGCTGCGGGTCCATCCGGACGTGCCGGACGGCGTCCGGGCCCTCGCGACGGACGGCTTTCGCCTGGTCACCCTGTCGAACGGCTCCGCCGAGGTCGCCGAGCGCCTGCTCGCGTCCGCCGGCATCCGCGATCACTTCGAGCGCTGTCTGTCGGTCGATGACGCCGGCGTCTGGAAGCCGGCCGGCGCGGCCTATGCATACGCCGCCGAGGTCTGCGGCGTCAGCGCGGCCGACATGGTCCTGGTCGCCGTCCATCCCTGGGACACCGACGGCGCCGCCCGGGCGGGGCTCTCGACGGCGTGGATCAACCGCGGCGGGGGGGTGTACCCCGGTCACTTCCTCGCGGCCGACCACACCGTCGCGGGGGTCGGCGAGCTCGCCGCCGCCCTGGAGCGTCAGCCGAACGATCCGCCGGGCCAGGCGGCGCCGGTGTAGCGCTCGATCACCGGGCCGGGCGGGGGCGGCACCAGGCAGAAGAGGTCGGTCCTCACGGTCGTGCCGGGAAAGGCGCGCGCGAAGGGGTCGCTGTCGAACAGGGACGGATCACGCGCGACCGTCACCGCGCCCCCGTAGTGGACGGAGTCGACCGCCAGGGTCGTGAGGCAGACGAGGGA
The DNA here is from genome assembly GCA_963784365.1 of uncultured Thermoleophilia bacterium. Classification (GTDB taxonomy): domain Bacteria; phylum Actinomycetota; class Thermoleophilia; order Miltoncostaeales; family Miltoncostaeaceae; genus Miltoncostaea. Next base: position 720,883 of record CAWAQS010000006.1, read on the forward strand.
GTCGCCCAGCATCGGGATCCACCACGCCAGGGCGTCGCGGCGGACCTGCTGGATTTCGGGGAAGTCGAAGGGCACCCGGGCCGCGTCGTCGGGAAGCGCGCAGACATGGGCCCACGCCCCGGCCACCGGTTCGGACGCCGAAGCAGCGCGGGTCGGCCCTGAAGCGGCGTCCGGGCGCGCCGCGGTCGGTGGCGAGCCGCTCGCCGTCCCAGATGAGACGCGACGACCCGGCCCTCACGCGGGCACGCGCCAATCGGACCGGATCGTCCGGGTGATCTCGCGCATGTCGCGACGCAGGTCCTCCAGCGTCGGCCGGCCCCAGTACCAGTAGCCGTTGTAGGCCGCGTGGATCGTCAGGTCGGGCCGCAGCGAGAACGCGGCCGGCTGGTAGGGATCGTGCACCGTGTCGGTCGTCTCGCGCAGGCCGAGCCGCTCGAGCCACCGGCGATCCGAGGTCGGAGAGGAAGGTGAATCGCGCGCCGAGTCCGGCGCGGAAGGCCGCCTGCTCGGCGGGGGGATCGACGCTGACGACGACGATCCGCGCGTAGGCGACCTCGAACTCGTCCTGGAGCGCGGCGACCTCACGCAGGTGACGCTGCTCCTTCGGGCAGAACCACCCGCGCGAGGTCAGCAGCACGAGAGGGTCGCCCCCCGCGATCTCGGACAGTAGGCGCGGGCGCCCGCTGTGGTCCGGAAGGTCCAGGTCGGGGAAGGCCACGCCCGGAGTGAGAGCGTCGAGGCCGTGTGCGGTCGCGCTCATCAGTCGCGCTCCTCTCTGCTCCGGGCGTCGCCGGCGACGAAGGCCTTCAGCGCTTCGCCGCGATCGCCGACTCCAGCAGCGGGGTGATGGCGTCGCCGTGCGTGCTCGCCGCCGCCCGCTTGATGACGGCCTCGTAGGTCTCCTCGTCGAACTCGCCCTTGCAGCTCTGGCAGTGATAGATCAGCAGGGCCTTGGCCTCATCGCGGACGCGGGCCATCCGGACCGCCGCCTCGAGCTCGGGCGTGATCGCCTCGCCGTGCTCGTTGGCCGCGGCGCGCTTGAGCACCGCATCGACGGTGGACTCGTCGAACTGGCCGGTGCAGGTCTCGCAGTGGTAGGCGAGCATCCGCGTCGCGGCGTCGTGGATCTGGGCGGCCGCGAGGGCGGCGTGGAGCTCGGGGGTCACGACGGCGGGGCTTCCGAGCTGCTCGGTGATCGGGGGCACGGTGTCCTCCTGGACAGATGATGTTGCCCCTCTCGTCCCGCGGATTCGCCAGGCGTTACGGAGCCCGCCCGGCGGGCTGTAACGCGTCGGCGGGCGCGGGGACCACACTCAGGCTCCACGCGCCCGCCGCGTGGAGCAGTCGTCACACGAGCCGGAGGAGAACGCGCGATGCGTCTGATCTCCGTCAACGTCGGATCGCCCCGCGACGTCGTGTGGCGTGGTGAGGTCGTCTCCACCGCGATCGCAAAGTCGCCGGTGGCGGGCGCGCGTGCGGTCCGGGCCTGAACGTTGACGGTGACGCACAGGCCGACCTCGTCGGGCACGGCGGAGAGCATCGCGCGGTCTTCGTCTACCAGGTTGAGTCGTACCGCTACTGGGAGCGCGAGCTGGGACGCGCCGAGCTCGCCTTCGGTCGGTTCGGCGAGAACTTCACCGTCGAAGGGATGGCGGACGATGTCGTGTGCATCGGCGACCGGTACCGCATCGGCAGCGCCCTGCTCGAGGTCACCCAGCCGCGCGTCACCTGCTTCAAGGTCGGCATGCGTCTGGAGGAGCCCCGCATGCCGGCGCTCCTGGTCTCCCACGGCAGGCCCGGCTTCTACCTGCGGGTCCTCGAGGAGGGGATCGTCGAGGCCGGTGACCGGATCGAGAAGGTCTCCGCGGGCCCGCAGGGGATGAGCGTCCGTGAGATCAACGACCTCCTCTATCTGCCGGATCGCCCCGACGATGCGCTTCGGCGCGCGCTGGCCATTCCCGGGCTGCCCGCGGGCTGGCACGACTCCTTCGCGGCTCTGCGGGCATCGCCGCCGCCCCGTCCCCCGGCGTGGCCCGGCCTGCGGCCCTTCCGCATCGCCGAGTGCCGCGAGGAGAGCGAGACGGTGCGATCGCTTGTGCTCGAGCCGGTCGATCGGGAGGCGCTGCCGACTTTCGCGCCCGGCCAGCGCCTCGTCCTCCGCGTCGTCCTGGACGACGGCACACCCGCGCTGCGCTCCTACTCCCTCTCGGCGCCACCGGATCCCGGCCGCTTCCGGATCAGCGTGAAGCACGAGCCCGACGGACGGGTCAGCGGGCATGTTCACACCCGCACCAGGGAGGGTGACATCCTCACGGTCGGCGCCCCCCGCGGCGACTTCACCCTCGACGATGCCGCCTCGGGGCCCGTGGTGCTGGTGAGCGCGGGTGTCGGAGCCACCCCGGTCCTCTCCATGCTGGGCGCCCTGGCGGTCGCTCGATCTCCGCGGACGGTCTGGTGGATCCACTCGGCGCGCCGGGGCGCGGAGCACGCCTTCGCCCGGGAGGCGCGCCGGTGGGTTGACGAGCTCCCCGCCGGCCGCTCGCACGTCCGCTTCAGCCGGCCTGATCGCGGCGACCGGGAGGGCGTCGACTACGACTCCCCGGGGCGAGTGGACGCCGGCGTGCTCGCCGACCTGGGCATTCCCGCGGACGCCGATCACTACCTGTGCGGGCCCGAGGCCTTCATGAACGACGTGGCGGCGGGCCTCGCCGCCCGGGGGGCGCCACCGGAGCGCGTCCACAGCGAGCAGTTCGGGCCGCCACGTCGCGTGGGCGCCGGAGTGCGGCCGCACCCCCCCGCGGGGCCGGCGGCGACGGGCGTGCCGGTCGCCTTCACGCGCTCGGGGATCAGCGTCCCCTGGGACGACCGGTTCGCCAGCCTCCTCGAGCTCGCGGAGGCGTGCGACGTGCCCGTTGAACTGGTCGTGCCGGACCGGCGTCTGCCACCGCTGCGAGACCGATCTGGTCGGCGGCACGGTTCGCTACTCGACCGAGCCCCTCGAGCCTGCGGCGCCGGGGCGTGCCCTCGTCTGCTGCTCGCGCCCGGCCGAGGCCCTGGCGCTCGACCTGTGACCTTCGAGATCTCCCGGCCCCGCCGCCGCGAGGTCGCGCTCGGGTGCCCGGTGTAGGGTCGAGCCGTGCCGATGGACGACGTGATCCCGACCGCCGCCCCCCGCCGGGCCGGTGGTCCGGCGTTGGACCTGGCGTCCCAGTCCTGGGTCGACTGCCTGCGCGCCTCGGGCTCTCAGTTGGACGCCTGTGTTCCCCGCCTGCATGCCCTTCTGCTCCGCGTCGCCCGTCACGAGGCCTTTCGCCGTGCGGGATCGGTCGGGCTCCAGGGGCCGGAGCTCGACGACATCGCCCACCAGGCCGCGGACGACGCGCTGATGGCGATCAAGTCGAAGGTCGCCGACTTTCGTGGCGAGAGCCTCTTCACGACCTGGGCCTACCGGTTCGTGGTGTTCGAGGTCTCGACCAAGATCGGACGCCACTTCTGGCGCAACCGGCCACGGGCGATGGACGACGAGAGCTGGGAGCGCCTGCCCGATCCTCTCCCGGCGCTCCCGCAGGAGCGCCTCGAGCAGACCGAGATGTTCGCGGAGCTTCGGCGGGCGATCGTCGAGGATCTCACCGAGCTCCAGCGCCGGGTCTTCGTCGCGGTCGCCCTCAACGACGTTCCGATGGACGCGTTCGCCCGCGAGCTCGGCGCGACCCGCAACGCCGTGTACAAGACGCTCTTCGATGCACGGCGCAAGCTGCGCGCCAGCCTCTCGGCGGCCGGGTACGCACTCCCCGCGACGTCCGGATGACCGAACCGCGCGACATCGACCACCTTCTCGCCATCGACGTGGTCGATGCGGGCTGCGCGGCCGGGTTCGAGATCCTTCACGTCTATGTCGAATCCGAGCTCGCCGGGGGAGACCCCGTGCGCGAGTTCTCAGGACTGGCGGCGCACCTGCGCAGCTGCAGCGCCTGCCGAGAGGACTATCTCGGGCTCCTCGAGGCCGCCCGCCGCTTCGGCGCCGAGGACGTGCCACCCGCCTGACCACGCCCGTCCATCGGAGGTCACCATGTGGGTACGGATCCAGGAAGTCGTCGTTCCCGGCGGCGAAGGCCGACGATGCGATCACCCACGTGCGCGACACCGCGGTGATCCGATTCGACGGGGAGGGCTTTCGCGGCTTCCGGCTCCTCGTGGACCGCCCGAACGGCCGCGCGCTCGAGGTCTCGTACTGGGACAGCGAGGACGCCGTCTTCGCGGCCGAGGCCCGGGGTGTCGGCGACGCCGCCGATCTTCCCGACGGGATGATCCTGAGGACGGACTGCTACGAGCTGGCGGTCGATTCCGCGTAGGGCGTGAGGGGAGGCCCGGCGGCGGCTCACCCCGCGTCCGTCGCCTCCGCGATCGTGGTCCGCCCGAGCGCGGCGGTCTCCTCCGGGTCGAGCAGGCGCACGGGATCCCCCACGCGCACGAGGCCCGGCGTCAGGACCGCCGTGTTGAGGGCCAGGGCGCCGCCGAAGCGCCGGCGGATGTCGCGCAGCACGTCGAGGTCCTGCTCCAGCGTGTCGGGGTCGTAGGTGGTGAGGACGCACCGGGGACGGAGCGAGTCCAGGTGGACGGCGACGGGGCCGATCATCATCCCGAGGCCCTCCCAGGTCGCGCTCGGCGAGGCCCTCGACGCCTCCGACCACGATGTTGGGGCGCAGGCGGCGCGTGTCCTGTCCGAACGCGGCGATCGCGCCGTCCGTCGCGACCAGGAGCGGCAGGATGTCGAACGCGCTCCGGACCGTTGTAGGACACGAGGTGGGCCTGCGGGCCCGCCGCCGCCTGGACGAGAGCGCCGACCCGCGGATGCGACCACGGATCTCCCTCGACGAGCACCTCTCCGTCCGCGCCGACGGTCGCCCGCGAGGCCGAGCAGGGCGGGATGCGTTCGCGCGGTGATCAGTCCCCGGGCGCTCGCCGGCGTGCACCAGGCGGTCGCCGGCGATTCCCCCCGGCTCGACCTCGGGCCTCGGACAGCGCCTCGCCCCGCATGGACTTCACGGGATAGCGCCAGAGCTCCTTGACATACATGACCCGTCAGCGTCGCGCACGACCCCGTTCTTACCGGTCGCCTGGAAAAAGACGAATCGTGCCGGCCGAGGTAAGACGGGCCCCTGCGCGGACGCCCAACCATCGCCATGCAACACGGATCGCCTCGGGCCCGCTCGAGGCGCCGCATCCCACTGGAGTCCCGCATGACCACATTTCACACGGCGCAGGTCGAGGGGCTGAGCGTCTTCTATCGGCAGGCCGGCGACCCCTCCAGCCCGAAGCTGCTCCTGCTCGGCGGCTTTCCGGCGTCGTCGCACCAGTTCCGGAATCTCATCCCCGCTCTGGCCGAACGGTTCCATGTCCTGTCGCCCGACTATCCGGGCTTCGGCAACACGGACATGCCGGACCCGGCCTCCTGGGACTACACCTTCGATCACCTCGCGGAGATCGTCGAGGGGCTGCTCGTGGAGACCGGCTTCACCGGCCCGATGGGCATCTACATGCAGGACTACGGCGGCCCGATCGGCAATCGCATCATCGCCCGCCACCCCGAGTGGCTCGCGTGGCAGGTGATCCAGAACGCCAACACCTACGAGGAGGGCTTCACGGCCGCGTGGGACGGCATCCGCCACGCCCTCTGGGTGAACCGCGGCCCCGACACCGAGGCGCCGCTGCTCGGCTTCCTCGAGGCCGACACGGTCAAGGCCGTCTACACCACCGGTCACCCGGATCTGACGAAGATCAGTCCCGACAACTGGAACACCGACCTGTTCTTCCTCTCGCGTCCCAACGCGCACCGCGTGCAGCTCGATCTGTTCTACGACTACCGCACGAACGCCGCCCTCTATGAGACCTGGCAGAGGTCGCTCAGGGAGCGGCAGCCGCTGACCCTCATCTTCTGGGGCCAGGGCGACATCTTCTTCACCCCCGAGGGCGGCGAGGCCTACCTCCGCGACCTTCCCGATGCCGAGCTCGTGCGCCTGGACTCGGGGCACTTCGCGGTGGAGGACAGCCTCGAGGAGATCGTCGAGAGGACCGTGCGGTTCTACGACGCGCGGGTCGCTGCGACCGGGCAGGCGCGCGCCGCATAGCACCGGGCCCTCCGGCCGGGCGGGTGGTCCACGCCCGGCCGGAGGTTGAGGGTGCCGCTGGTCAATCACGGGGAGCCCCATGATCCACTCACGACAGACCCACCCGGCCCGCAGCGGCTACGACGACGACTCACGACTGGTCGCGGCCCTCCGGCGCGGTGACGAGGAGGCCTTCGACTGGCTCGTGCGGACGCACAATCGGGCGCTCCTGCGCTTCGCCGGGCGGTTCGTGCGCGACCGCGCGGTGGCGGAGGAGATCGTGCAGGAGACATGGCTCGCCGTCATCCGCGGCATCACCACGTTCGAGGGCCGCTCCTCGGTGAAGACGTGGGTGTTCCGCATCCTCGCGAACCGCGCCCGCACACGCGCGGAGCGCGAGGCCCGCTCGAGGCCCTTCTCGGCGCTCGCGCCGCCCGACGGAGACGAATCCCGCTCCGAGCGTGACCCCGAATCCACCCTGGCGCGGGACCCGTCGCCGAGCGGCGTGTGGGGCGCGCCGCCCCCACCCTGGAACGCTCCCGAGGCGAGCGTCCTCGCCGGGGAGACGCTCGGCCTCATCGAGCGGGCCATCGCTGCGCTTCCGCCTGCCCAGCGTGAGGTCATCACGTCGCGCGATGTGGTGGGCATGGGGGCGGACGAGGTCTGCCGGGCAATGGGTCTCACCAGCGGCAACCAGCGCGTCCTGCTCCACCGGGCGCGAGGCCACGTCAGAAGGGCGCTCGACCCCTATTTCGAGGGCGGCCAGATGCCGGCCACGGCGTGAGCGATCGTCGCCGGTCGTGCCGGCTCGAGGAATCCCCCTACGACCCCTCGCCGAGATCCTCGATGGCTTCCTCGCACCATCGGGCGAACGCCCGCTGGGCATGGACCCCCTTGCGCAGCGCCAACGCGAGGTATCGGCTCGCGCCCTCGGGGAGGGCCGCGATCTCCGCCTCGAACTCGGCCCGCCTGCTCTCGTGCATCGCCCTCAGGCGGCGGAGCTGCTCGATGGTCTCGGCCGCCGGCAGGGGCTCGGCCAGGGTGAGCTTGACGAGCGACTCGTCTCGCAGGGTGGCGAGACCCCACGGCTCTGCGAGCCACGCGCGCAGCGCCGTCCGGCCCGCCGCCGTGATGGTGTAGACGCGCTTGTTCGGGCGCGTCTCCTGGACCACATGCTCCTCGCTCACGAGGCCCATGTCGTTGAGACGCCGCAGCTCGGTGTAGATCTGCGAGTACGAGGCGTGCCAGAAGTGCGCCGCCCCCCCCTCGAGGCGCGCCTTGATCTCGTATCCCGAGCTGGGCCCGCCGGCGAGCTCGCCCAGCACCGCGTAGGTCGTCACCGGAAGCGCGCGCAGTTTTCCACTCCTTGACGAAGTATGACGTGCTGGGATATTACTACATTATATATTAATTTCGGGCATGAAGGAACGCCGATGCGTCTCTGCCACCGCTGCACGTGCCCCGGGTATGTCATGGCTCGACAGGCCGACGACGAGCTCTGAGCATGGTGTCGGCGCAGCCACACGACGCGTTGGGCCGGACCCCCTCGGCGGCGACACCGGTCCGCGCGGTCGGCTACGGGGACGACCGCTCGCTGGTCGCCGCCCTGCGCCGCGGGGACGAGGGGGCCTTCGAGTGGCTCGTCCGCCGCCACCAGGCCGCCCTTCTGCGCTACGCCGGTCTCTTCGTTCGAGATCGCGCCGTTGCGGAGGAGGTCGTCCAGGACACCTGGCTTGGGGTGATCCGCGGCATCTCCACGTTCGAGGGCCGCTCGTCGGTGAAGACGTGGGTCTTCCACATCCTGGCGAACCGAGCGCGCTCACGCGGTGAGCGCGAGGCGCGATCGGTGCCGTTCTCGGCGCTGCTGTCGCGCGAGCTTGACGACGACGCGCCGGCGGTCGAGGCGGACCGCTTCCTTCCGGCCGACGCCCCCCGGTGGCCGGGCCATTGGGCGGTCGCCCCGCAGCCGTGGAACGTCCCGGAGGCGCGACTGCTCGCCGCCGAGACCCGTCGGGTGATCGATGACGCGATCGCGGGGCTGCCACCGGTTCAGCGGGAGGTGGTCACGCTGAGGGACCTCGTGGGGATGGATCCGGGTGACGTCTGCCAACTGATGGGCCTGACCGACGGCAATCAACGGGTGCTCCTGCACCGGGCTCGCAGCCGCGTCCGTCGCGCGCTCGAGGCCCACCTCGGCCCCGACGCCGGCTCCTGAATGGGGCCTCGCGCCGACCCTCTGTAACAATCGAGGGGGCCGGTGGACGGCATCGGCACCCACCCACGTCGATCGGAGGGGCCTCTGTGGGCGACGGTGAACTGACCTGCCGCGAGCTGGTCGAGTTGGTCAGCGACTACCTCGAGGGCGCGCTGCCCCTGGCGGAGCGTCGGCGGTTCGAGCAGCACCTCGACGAGTGCCCGCTCTGCGTCGAGTACGTGGATCAGATGCGCACCACGCTCGCCGTCCTGGGGCGCCTCGACGAGGCCGCCCTCGAGGAGCCGGTTCGTGACGACCTCGTGCGGGCGTTCCGCGAGTGGCCGCGCGGGGACGCTTCGGGGGCCTAGAGGACGCTCAGGCGATCGCGCCGGCCGGAGGGCGAGCCGGCGGCGCCACGACGCGATGCTCGTGTAACGCACGGCCCGCCTCCGCGACGAGAGGGCATCGGATCGCTGAGGGGGACGCGGTGGCGGAGCTGTCGTTTTCGGGCCTGGTGGTCGTGGCGGCCATCGCGCTCGTCGCGCCCCTGGCGATCGCCCTGATCCCGGGGCTGCGGCTTCCGTCCGCCGTGCTGGAGATCCTTGCGGGCATCATCGTCGGTCCCGCGGTCCTCGGCTGGGTGGAGCCCGACGCGGTCATCCGCGTGTTCGCCCTCTTCGGCCTGGCCCTGCTGCTGTTCCTCGCCGGCCTCGAGATCGACTTCGACCATCTGCGCGGACGCCCGCTGCGCCTGGCCGGACTCGGCTTCGCCCTCTCCTTCGTCGTCGCCCTCGCGGTGGCTGCCGCTCTCAGCGCCGCGGGTCAGGTGGAGAACGGGATCATCGTGGCCATCATCCTGTCCGCGACCTCCCTCGGGATCGTTGTCCCCCTGCTGAAGGACGCCGGTGAGGCCTCCGGCGAGTTCGGCCAGCTCACGATCGCCGCCGCCTCGATCGCGGACTTCGCGACCATCGTCCTGCTGACACTCTTCTTCTCCCGTGAGGCCGCCGGAACCGGTACCAAGCTCCTGCTCCTCGGCGGGTTCGCGGCACTCGCCGTCGCCGCTGTCGTGGGGCTCATCGGGCTCGAGCATTCCCGACGGCTCTCGGCGGTGCTCGTGCGCCTCCAGGACACCACTGCCCAGATCCGGGTGCGGGGAGCCTTCCTGCTGATGGCGGCGTTCGTGGCGCTTGCGGAGAACCTCGGGCTCGAGGTGATCCTGGGGGCCTTCACGGCCGGGGTGGTGCTCTCGCTGATCGACCGCGACACCCTGATGACCCATCCCCACTTCCGCACCAAGCTGGAGGGCGTCGGGTTCGGCTTCTTCGTCCCGGTCTTCTTCGTGAGCGTCGGCCTCACATTCGACCTCGGCGCCCTCTTCTCCAGCACGTCGACCATCCTTCGGGTGCCGCTCTTCCTCGCCGCCCTCCTGGTGGTCCGCGGCGTGCCCGCGGTGCTCTATCGCGGTCTGATCGGCACGCGGAGAACCATCGTGGCCGGCCTCCTCCAGGCCACGTCCCTGCCCTTCATCGTGGCGGCCTCGATGATCGGCGTCGATCTCGGGGTGATCGGCGCGGCGACCAGCGCGGCGCTGATCGGAGCGGGACTGCTGTCGGTCGTGATCTTCCCGCTCCTGGCCGCGACGGTCCTGGGTGCCGGCGGGTCGGGCGGGGACCGTGACGCGGCTCGGCTCACCGGGGCGGAGCGGGCGGCGACCACCGCGTGAAGGGGCGATCGATGTGCGTCGATCTCCGGGCCGTGTTCAACCTCGCCCGCGTCCTCACGGCCAACCCCGTCCCGCCCGGCGGCGCAACATCCCTCCCGGCTTGGGCCGGTCCTTGAACCTATGATCCGCGGTCAGGCAACCACCAGGAGGCTGACATCACACCCTCTCCGTTTCCGAGCGTCGTGTGCGGCATCGACGGCACACGGGAAGGTTTCGAGGCCGCCCGTCAGTCCGCACGGATCGCCGGCCCCGGCGGGCACGTGCTGTTGGTCGCCGCCGTCCACTTCCTGGACGCCGTCTCCGGCCACTGGGGTCCCGAGAGGATCGCATGGGACCTCCTCGAGACGCCCCAACGCGATTTCGATGCCCTGAACGAGGCCGTTCACGCCATGGCGCGCGACTCGCTCGCCTGGGCCGAGCGCCAGGTGCGCGACGCCGTCGGCGTCGAGACGCGTGCGGTCGGCGGGAGGGCGTACGACGCGCTGCAGGAAGAGGCATCGCGCGCCGAGGCGAGTCTGATCGCGGTCGGGGCGCACGGAGGACGGCGTCTCGTCGGCGCGGCTCTCGGCAGCGTGGCCACGATGCTCCTCCACGACGCTCGCACGTCCGTGCTCCTGGCCCGAGCGCCGTTCGACCCCGCCCGTTTTCCGTCGAGGGTCGTCGTCGGCGTCAACGGCTCCGAGGCCAGCCTGCAGGCGCTCGCCGTCGCCGCCGGGCTCTGCGATGACCCCGCGAGCGGCCTCACGGTGGTCGTCGCAACCCGTGGCGAGGACATCGACGTCGATGAGCTGACGCGGCGAGCCGAGCCGCATGCGGTGAGGGTGGCGGGGGGCCGTCCCGTCGAGGCCCTGGTCGAGGCCGCCTCGGGTGCCGATCTGCTGGTGGTCGGCTCTCGCGGGGCCGGCGGGCTGCGCGCGCTGGGCAGCGTGAGTGAGCGGGTCGCGCACCGCGCCGCGTCATCGGTCCTGGTGGTCCGCCCCTGAGCGGCGGGCTCCCGCCGGGCGCCCTCCGCGGCGCACGGCGGCCGTCGCGGCGGGGCGAGGTCGGCCCGCAATGATCCGAGGCCCCGTCGGTCCAGAGCACCGCCCATCGGGTCGTGGGCGTGCGGATGGCTCACGCAGGGACGTGCCAGGCCGGCGCCTCCCGACCGCGCACCCGTCATCGCCGGGACGCCGCGGTCGAGCGCCGAGGGCTGCTACGGGCGGCCGGAGTCAACCCCCGGCGCTCCCCCGGCGACCTGCCTCGGAGGCCCTTGCCGATCGACCCGCCGGAGCCGGACGCACTGATCGATCCTGAAGCGCGCGTGAGCGCGCTGGTCCTTCACCGGGAAGTGATCGACCGTCAGTGCCATCGGCACGACCTCCGGCCGATCGACCCGGTAGGTGCTCCCCTCGTGCACGATGGTCGCGGATCCGCCGGCCAGCACGTTCTTCACCCAGTTCGATGTCGTTCCGTATGGGAGCGCAATGACGAAGCCGTCGTCGGTCGGCTCCGCGACCACCGGCGTCCGGTAGGCGCGGCCCGTCCTCCGTCCCACGTGGCCGATCACCGATGCGTACGCGCCGGGGGTCCCGGCGGTCCTCATCATGCGCGGGTTCACCACGGACCGGCTGAACCAGCGCACGCCCCGCAGCACCATCGGGGACTTTCTCCGCATCCCGACGACGTAGACCAAGCCGACCGCCGCGAGGGCGAGGACCAACCCGGCGATGACTGCACCGATGACGTTCAGCACGCCGGCACCGTCCCGCGATCGGGGGTCGCGGACATCGGGGTCCCGCGCATTCGGGCTTCGGACTTGTACCCACCGTGAGGCGGACGCAAATCGCCGGAGGCGAGCACGGTGGCCGGGTTTCGTGTAACGGGTCCGATCGCGCGGAGACGTGAGGGGTGCGAGCGAGTTCTCATCGCTCCGGCCAACCATCGACGTAGGGGGGTTCAGATGGCGCTCGAATATCACTGCCCGACCTGCAACGAGACGTTCCGCGAGGAGACGGCTGCCGCGCTCATCAAGCGGGCCGCCGCCCACACCCATTCGCACCACGGCGGTCCGGAGTCGATCACGCCCGAGATCGAGGCGGCGATCACCGCGGACATGCGCGAGGTCTGAGCGACGGGCCCCATCGCTCCGCGGCGGTGGGGCCCGTTTAGGCGGGATTCGGGGGACGGATCCCACCGGATCGTAGGGTGGCAACCGATGGCGCTCGGGGCCTACCTCGAAATCGACCGTGACGGCTCTCGCTTTCAGTACTGGGTATGGCGGATCCGAAGCCACGGAGACGACAAGATCCTCGTGAGCTCTCCCAAGTTCTCCCATCGGGAGTTGGCGGAGAAACGAGCTTCGGCTCGCGGCCTCGGTCTTCCCCGCGACGTCGTTCTGGGACCGGGACAGCGGCGAGTGGGTGCGGCCGTAGGCCCCCGCCTCGGCGGCGCGTGGCGGCTGGTCCGTCCGAGCGGCCCGGGAGGGTCTCCAGGGCCTCGTGCCGCCCCCCGGGGGAGTGTTTCAGCCGCGGCGGCCCTCGCGCCGCGCCGCGCGTCGCCGGTGCCGGCGGATCACGCCGAGCCCGAACCAGACCAGCGCGCCGAACAGCGCCATCACGAGGCCGAAGAGCCACATCGGCCAGGTGAAGCTCCAGAACAGGAAGTCGAGCGTGACGTCCTCGGTGTTCTGGAGCATGAAGATGAGGAGCAGCCCGACCCCGGTCAGCGAGGCGATCGCGCCCCCGCCGAGCCGAGCGCCATTCCCGCTGCCATCGCCGCCCTGCTGCGCCATGAGAGACCTCCCCGGGTGGTGGGGCGCCGCAGTCGGGTGACCCGCGCCGGGGGGAAGTCTAGGAGGCGTCGCCGATCGGAGCGGCACGGTGCCCGCCTGATCCCGTCACGCGGAGAGCCCCACGCGGACGTGGGGCTCTCGTGTGCGTCCCTGCGGTCAGGCGTGCGCGAGGACCGCGACGCGCGAGCGCGATCCGGGCCAGCGGCCATCGGAGAGGGCCCGTGAGTCGAAGCGGGCCGGGCCGAGGACGCCCTCGCCCCAGCACAGCTCGTGACCGCGGCCCTCACGGTCGAGGGCGTAGCGGCTCCCGTCGGGCCGCTCGTACACGGCCAGGTTGCCTCCGTCGCCGATCAGCAGGTCCGCGTCCATCGGATGGTCCGACACGGAAGGTTCCTTTCTCGAGTGACGCCCGCCGGCTCGAACCCGGCAGGAACCCGACTGTCCTGCGACCGCGCGCGAGCGCCAAGCGACCCTAGGGGTCGCCGGGCCACACCCGTGCCGTCAGGGCATCCTGCTCACCGGCACCGCGGTCCCGGCGGCGACGCTCCCCGTGCCGGACTCGATCCACGCCAGGGCGCGTCGCCCCGGCGAGCGAGCTCAGCTGTGCCGGGCCCTGGCGCTCGAGGGGCGTCAGCCCGCCGGGCCCCTCCGTGCAGCGCAGGAAGGTCGTCGTCCGCGGGTGGCGGGCGACCGGGCGCGCGAGCGGCGCCGCGCACGTCCAGTCCTCCGGCGCGCCGAGCAGGGGCCGTCCGAGGAGGTGGAAGCAGACCGCCGCGGCCGCGGGGTTGCCGGGCAGGGCCAGGACGACCGTCGGGCCGCACACGGCCACGCCCACCGGGTGCCCCGGCCGCATCGCGACGCCGCGCAGCTCCCAGCGGGCCCCGAGCCGCTGGAGCGCCGGGCCCACGTGGTCGTGCGCGCCGACGGAGATGCCGCCCACGGTGACGAGGACGTCGGGCTCCGTCGTCGAGGAGGCCCGCGAACGCCGCCAGCGAGGCGTCGTGGTCGTCCGGCGGCGTGGGCCGATCCGCACACCACGGCGCCCGCGGCCTCGGCCTGGGCGGTGAGGCCGATCAGGTTCGCGTCGACCACGCCCCCGCGCGGCACCGCGTCGCCGGGCGCGACCAGCTCGTCGCCCGTCGTCGCGAGGGCCACCCGGACGCTCCGCCGGCAGAAGGCCCCGGCGTGCCCGGCGGCCGCGACGACGGCGACGTCGTGCGCGGCGAGCGGGTGCCCGGCGGCGAGGATCTCCGCGCCCGGACCGCAGGTCGTCACCCCGCGGGCGGACGTCGGCCCCGGGCCGCGGCGGCCGTGCGCCGGGACCAGGAGCCCGCCGGCCTCGTCGCCGTCCTCGCGGCGCAGCACGGCGTCGGCGCCGGCGGGCATGCAGGGCGCCGGTCGAGATGCGGCAGGCCTCGCCGGGAGCGAGCGGGCGCAGCGGCGCGTGCCCGGCCGCGCTCTCCCCCCTCACCCGCAGGGGCGCGGCGCGTCTCGGCGGCGCGCACGCGCCCACCCGTCCATGGCCGAGCAGTCCGCCGCGGGCAGGTCGTGGCGCGCGACGACGGCGGCCGCCAGGCGGCGGCCCCTCAGCCGGTCGAGCGGGACCCACTCCGCGGCCGGGCGCGCCGCGAGCGCGCGCGGCGCGCCCCAGGGCGTCGCCCGCGGACATCGCGCGCGGCACGGCCCTCGGCCGCGGCCGGCTCGCGGCGGAGGGCGGTCCTCATGCCGAGCGGGTCTGCCCCATCGGGGCGTCGCTCAGGCGTCGCGCGCCGGAGCGGTTCATGAACTGGAGGACCACCAGCGCGATGATCGCGGTGAGGGCCAGGAACGCGAAGCCGAGCGTGTAGTCGCCGGTGGCCGACTTCACGAAGGCCATCACGAGCGGTGGGAAGAAGCCCCCGAGCCCGCCCGCGGCGCCGACGACGCCGGTCACGGCGCCGACCGACTCCGGGAAGTCGTGGGCGACCAGCTTGAACACCGCGCCGGTGCCGAGGCCGAACGCGGCGGCCATGCTGAGCGCGAGGATCGTGAGCGGCACCATCTCGTCGTAGAACGGCGCGAGCAGGACCGCGCAGACGGCGGTCGCGCCGAAGGAGATGCGCAGGATCGTCGTGGCGCCGACCCGGTCGGCCAGCCAGCCGCCCACCGGCCGGGCGATCACCGCGACGAGCGCGAAGCCGGCGGCCCGCGCGGCGGCGTCGGGCTTGTCGAGGCCGTGCACGCCGGTCAGCAGCTTCGGCAGGTAGGCGAACATCGCCACGAAGCCGCCGAAGGCGAGGAAGTAGTAGAAGGTGGGCGCCCAGGCGGCGGGCTGATCGCGGAAGATCCGCAGCGAGGAGAACATGCCGCCGGTCGTGGCCGGCCGCGCGACCGGGGCGTCGCGGGCCAGGAGCCAGAAGACCACGGCCATGACGCCGACGAGGATCATCGCGAAGACGAACGGCGCGGTGAGGCCCCAGCGGTCGGCGATGCGGGGCGCGGTGAGCCCGCCGAGCACGGTGCCGCCCATCCCGATGCCGTAGAGGCCGAGGGCCATGCCCTGGCGCTCGCGGGGGTACCAGCGGCTCACGAACGGGACGCCGACGGCGAACGAGGCCCCGGCGAAGCCGAGGAAGAACCCGAACAGGATCACCGCGGGGAAGGAGTCGTGCCAGATCGCGAGGGCCGCCAGCGGCAGGAGGGTGAACGCCAGGAGCGCGGTGAAGACCCGCCGCCCGCCGTAGCGGTCGGTGAGCAGGCCGAGCGGGATGCGCATGAGCGAGCCCATCAGCACCGGCACCGCGATCATCATCGCGAGCTGCAGCTCGGACAGGTCGAGCAGGTCCTGGAGGTCGGGCCCGAGCGGGCCCATCATGCTCCAGGCGTAGAAGGACACCGTGAAGGCGAGCGTCGCGAGGACGAGCGCCCTGGTGTTACCCCTCGGCACGAAGGCGGACACGATCGGCCCCTTTCAGGGGGGGGGGGGCGGCGTGAGCGGTAGAGGATGTGGCTGCGGCCGAGGTAGCCCACCGGCACGCTCCAGGCGTGCACCAGGCGGCTGAAGGGCCACAGGGCGTAGAGGATCCAGGCCGTGGCGGCGTGGATGCGGTAGACGAGCGGCGCCCCGGCGATGAGCGAGGTGTCCGGGTCGAGCATGAACAGGCCGCGGAACCAGGGACCGACCGTCTCGCGGTAGTCGTAGCCGCCGCCCAGCAGGTTCTCGCCGACCGTGGCGTACATGCCCGTGACGAGCATCACGCCGAGCAGCAGGTAGGTGGCGCGGTCGATGCGCGTGGTGGTCGCGCGCACCCGCGGATCGGACTCGCGGCGCGCGAGCAGGAGCACGAAGCCGACCAGCATGACGAGCCCCGAGAGCGTGCCGGCCGTGACCGACACCGCGTGGTACTGGTCCTCCGAGACGCCGAGCGCACTCGGTGAGCGACGCCGGGACGAGGAGCCCGAGGACGTGGCCGCCGATCACGGCGAAGAGCCCGAGGTGGAACAGGAGGACGGCCGGGCGCAGGCGCCTGCTCTCCAGGAGCTGCGTCGAGCGGGTGGTCCAGCCGAACTGGTCGTGGCGGTAGCGCCAGATGTGCCCGGCCACGAACACCGTCATCGCGGCGTAGGGCAGCACGATCCAGAGCAGGAGGTCGACGCGGCTCATCGCGCCGCCCCCGGCATCGCTCCGGCGCAGGCGGCGGGAGCGCGGCGGACCGGGTCGGGCATCACCTCGGGCGGGGCGAAGGGCTCGAGGCCCACCGACTCGCCGGGCGGGCCCTCGCGGGCCAGCCGCTGCAGCTCGGCGCGCTCGTCGTCGCGAAGCTCGGGCAGGAGCAGGCAGAGCGCCGCGACCAGCCCCGCGAAGGGGCTCTCGGCGCGCTCGAGCGAGAGCCGGATGAGCTCGATCACGGGCCGGAACTCGGCCAGCAGCTCGCCGCCGGAGGCGGGATCGAGGGCGGCGAACTCCAGCACCACCGGGAGGTGGTCGGGCAGCTCCGGTCCCTCCGAGGTCGAGGCCCGGCCGCGTCGTAGCGGCGGCGCAGGGCGAGGAGCGCCAGGCCGCGCTGGCGGCGGTCGCCGTGGGTGTAGTAGGTCAGGTCGAGGGCGGTGCGGCGCGAGAAGTCGAACGTCTCGACGTAGCGGCGGCGCAGGTCGTCGGCGGGCTCGCGCGCCCACCAGTCGAGGGCGTCGCGGAGCGCGTCGTGGCCCGGCGAGCGGGGCAGCGAGCGCGCGGCCGCGGCCACCTCGCCGCGGGCCTCGAGCACCGCCGCGTCCGGGTGCTGGAGGGCGATCGAGATCAGCGCGAACGCGCTCACGGCGTCACCGCCGCGCCGCGGCGCGCCGCCGCAGGTGCACGCGCCGCCGCCGCAGCCGCCGCCCGCGGCCTCGACGGCCCGGGCGACCGGCTCGGGCTCCGGCTCGGGCGTCGGGCGCCGGGCGGCCGAGGTGGAACGACCGCGACGGCCTCCTCGGCCCGCGTCGCGCGGCCGTTGGCGCCGCAGCCGCCGGGGCCGCCGGCGAAGTCGAGGCCGCACGCGCCCTGCTGGGCCGACAGCGCGCCCGCGAGCTCGGCGTGGGCGCTCGGGATGACGAAGCGCTCGTAGTACTTGGCGATCGCCAGCAGCCGGTACATGTCCTCCATGTCGCCGACCTCCATGCCGACCGAGGCCGCCACCGAGACGTCGGCCTCGCCGCCGAGCGAGAGCTCGCGCATGTAGCGGCGCATCGCGGCGAGCTGCTTCAGCACGCGCCGGATCACCTCGTCGTCGCCGGCGGCGAGCAGGTTGGAGAGGTAGCGCACCGGGATGCGCAGCCGGTCGATCGCCGGGAAGACGTCGTCCGGGTCGGCGGTGCTGCCCTCGCCCTCGATCATCCCCATCACCGGCGACAGGGGCGGGACGTACCAGACCATCGGCAGCGTCCGGTACTCGGGGTGCAGCGGCAGCGCCACCCGGTGGCGCATCGCGAGGGCGTAGACCGGCGAGCGCCGCGCGGCGTCCATCCAGTCGGCCGGGATGCCGTCCGACCTCGGCCTGGCGGCGGACCTCCGGGTCCTCGGGATCGAGGAAGACGCTCAGCTGCGCGTCGAGGAGGTCCTTCTCGTCGGCGACCGAGGCGGCCTCCTCCACCCGGTCGGCGTCGTAGAGGACGACCCCGATGTAGCGGATGCGCCCCACGCAGGTCTCGGCGCAGATCGTGGGCATGCCCGCCTCGATGCGCGGATAGCAGAGGGTGCACTTCTCGGCCTTGCCGCTCTGCCAGTTGAAGTAGACCTTCTTGTAGGGGCAGTTGGAGACGCACATGCGCCAGCCCCGGCAGGCCTCCTGATCGACGAGGACGATGCCGTCCTCCTCGCGCTTGTACATCGCGCCGGAGGGGCACGAGGCCACGCACGACGGGTTGAGGCAGTGCTCGCAGATGCGCGGCAGGTACATCATGAAGACGCGCTCGTACTCCATCCGCACGGCGTCCTCGATGCCGCGCAGGTTGGGGTCGGCGGGCGCGTGCTCGGGGGCCCCGGCGAGGTCGTCCTCCCAGTTGGGCCCCCACTCGATCGCCATCGGCTCGCCGGTGATGGCCGAGAGCGGGCCGCGCCACGGGCTGGTGCTCGGACGCCGGCGCGCGGGTCAGCGCGTCGTAGTCGAAGGTGAACGGCTCGTAGTAGTCGTCCAGCGAGGGCAGGTCGGGGTTGAAGAAGATGTTGAAGAGGCGCTTCGAGCGGGAGCCGCTCTTCAGCTCCAGGCGCCCCTTGCGGCTCAGCTCCCAGCCGCCGTTCCAGGCGTCCTGGTCCTCCCAGCGCTTGGGGTAGCCGACGCCGGGCTTGGTCTCGACGTCGTTGAACCACATGTACTCGGCGCCGTCGCGGTTGGTCCAGACGTTCTTGCAGGTGACGCTGCAGGTGTGGCAGCCGATGCACTTGTCGAGGTTCATGACCATGCCGACCTGGGCTCGGACGCGCATCAGTACGCCACCTCGGACTGGCGACGGCGGATGACCGTGAGCTCGTCGCGTTGGGAGCCGGTGGGGCCGTAGTAGTTGAAGCCCCACGAGAGCTGGGCGTAGCCGCCGATCATGTGGGTCGGCTTGACGGTGATCTTGGTGAGCGAGTTGTGGGTGCCCCCGCGGGTGCCCGACACCTCCGACAGCGGCACGTTGATGTGCCGGTCCTGGGCGTGGTACATGAGCGACGTGCCCTCGGGGATGCGGTGCGAGACCACCGCCCGGCAGGCCACGACGCCGTTGCGGTTGTAGGCCTCCACCCAGTCGTTGTCGGCCACGCCGATGCGCTCGGCGTCGAGCGGGCTCATCCAGATGACCGGCCCGCCGCGGAACAGCGTCAGCATGTGCAGGTTGTCCTGGTAGGTCGAGTGGATCGACCACTTGGAGTGCGGGGTGAGGTAGCGCAGCGTGACCTCGGCCACGCCGTCGTCGATGCCCTGCGGGCCGAGGTGGCGGGCCAGGTTGAGCGGCGGCCGGTAGGCCGGCAGGCCCTCGCCGTACTCGAGCATCCAGGGGTGGTCGACGTAGAAGTGCTGGCGCCCCGTGAGGGTGCGGAAGGGCACCTCGCGCTCGATGTTGATCGTGAAGGGCGAGTAGCGGCGCTCGCGGCTCTCCATGCCCGACCACTCGGCCGAGGCGATCACCTTGCGCGGCTGGATCTGCGTGTCCTCGTAGGTGATCCGCGTCTCGGCGTGCTCGGTGGCGAGGTCCGCGAGGTCGTTGCCGGTGCGCTTCTCCAGCGCGCGGAAGCTCTCGACCGCCAGGCGCCCGTTGGTGGTGCCCGAGAGGGCGAGCATCGTCTCGCAGGCCTGGTCGGCCCGCTCCATCCGCGGCCGCCCGTCGGCCGCGCCGCCGCGGACGCGGCCGTGGCGCACGCCGAGCTCCTCGACCTCGCGGTCCGGCGTCCACGAGACGCCCTTCCAGGCGGTGCCGGCGGTCTCGACCAGCGGGCCCGAGCGCGGTCAGTGCGCGCGTGCAGGGCCGGGTAGTCGCGCACCACCGGGATCAGCTTGGGCATCGTCTGGCCCGGGATCGGCTCGCACTCGCCGAGCTTCCAGTCGCGCACCGGGGCGCCGATCTGGGCCAGCTCGTCGGGCGTGTCGTGGAGCAGGGGGGCCGCGACCAGGTCGGTGCGGACGCCCAGGTGGCGCTCGGCCAGGCGCGAGAACGACTCGGCCAGCCGCACGAAGATGTCCCAGTCGGTGCGCGTCTCCCAGGGCGGCCCGATGGCCGGCGAGAAGGCGTGCACGAACGGGTGGAGGTCCGTGCTCGAGATGTCGTGCTTCTCGTACCAGGTGGCCGCCGGCAGCACGACGTCCGAGTGCAGGCACGAGCCGTTCATGCGGAAGTCGAGCGTGACCAGCAGGTCGAGCTTGGCCTCGGCCGCCTCGTCGTGCCAGACGACGTCCTTCGGCCGCAGCTCCGGCGGCGACTCCTCGCCGCGCACCGCCGAGGTGGTGACCCCGAGCAGGTGCTTGAGGAAGTACTCGTGGCCCTTGCTGGAGGAGCCGAACAGGTTGGAGCGCCAGAGCGTCAGGACGCGCGGGAAGTTCTCGGGCGCGCCCGGGTCCTCGGCGGCGAAGCGCAGGGTGCCGGCCTTCAGCTCGCGCACGACGTAGTCGGCGGGCGGGATGCCCTCGGCCTCGGCCGCGGCCGTGATGTCCAGCGGGTTGCGGTCGAAGCTCGGGTAGGCCGGCAGCCAGCCCATGCGCGCGGCCTTGGCGTAGAGGTCGGCGAAGTGGGCGCCGTCGAGGATCCCCTCGCCGAGGGGCGAGGCGAGCTCGTCGGCCGAGAACGCCTCGTAGCGGTACTGCTCGGTGGCCAGGTACCAGAAGGGCGTCGCGGCCTGATGGCGCGGCGGCCGGTTCCAGTCGAGCGCGAAGGCCACCTGGGAGAAGCCGGTGATCGGCCGCACCTTCTCCTGGCCGACGTAGTGCGCCCAGCCGCCGCCGTTGACGCCCTGGCAGCCGCAGAGCACCACCATGCTCAGCATGGCCCGGTAGATCTGGTCCGAGTGGAACCAGTGGTTGGTGCCCGCGCCCATCACGATCATCGAGCGCCCGTTGGTGCGCTCGGCGTTGCGGGCGAACTCGCGGGCGATGCGGATGACGAGCTCGGCGTCGACGCCGGTGATCTCCTCCTGCCAGGCCGGGGTGTAGGGCTCGGCGTCGTCGAGCCCGGAGGGCCAGTCGCCGGGCAGGCCCTCGCGCGCCACGCCGAGCTGCGCGGCGAGGAGGTCGAAGACCGTCGTCACCAGGTGGCCGCCGATGCGCCGCACCGGGACGCCCCGCCGCATCGTCCCGCCGCCCTCGGTCTCGCCCACGTCGAAGCGCGGCAGGTCGACGGCGACGGACTCGCCGGCGTCCATGAGCGTGATGGCCGGGCACCACGCCCTCGAGGTCGAGGTTCCAGCGCCCCGCGCCCTCGTCGCCCCAGCGGAAGCCGATGGAGCCGTTCGGGACGGCGGGCGACCCCGTGCCCGTGTCCCACACCACGGTCTTGGCCTCGGCGTTCTCGCCCGTCTCGCCGAGGTCGGCGGCCGTGAGGAAGGCGCCGGCCACGTGGGCGTCGCCGCGCTCGGCGAGGCGCACGAGGAAGGGCAGGTCGGTGAAGCGGCGGGCGTAGTCGGCGAAGTACGGCGTCTCGCGCTCGACGTAGAACTCGCGCAGGATCACGTGCGTCATCGCCAGCGCCAGCGCGCCGTCGGTGCCCGGCTGGGCGGCCAGCCAGTGGTCGGCGAACTTGGTGTGGTCCGAGTAGTCCGGCGAGACCACGACGGTCTTCTGGCCCTTGTAGCGCGCCTCGGTCATGAAGTGCGCGTCGGGCGTGCGCGTCATGGGGATGTTGGAGCCCCACATCATCAGGTAGGTCGCGTTCCACCAGTCGGCCGACTCGGGGACGTCGGTCTGGTCGCCCCACACCTGGGGCGAGGCGGGCGGCAGGTCGGCGTACCAGTCGTAGAAGCTGGTCAGCACCCCGCCCATCAGGGAGAAGAAGCGCGTGCCCGCGGCGTAGGAGGCCATCGACATCGCCGGGATCGGCGAGAAGCCCACCACCCGGTCCGGGCCCCAGCGGCGGATGGTGTGCACGTGCGCGGCGGCCACCATGTCCGAGACCTCGTCCCACGAGGCCCGCACGAAGCCGCCCTTGCCGCGCTGTGAGGTGTAGGCGGCCCGCGCCGCCGGGTCGTCGACGATCGACGCCCAGGCGTCCACCGGGTCGCCGGTGGCGGCGAGCGCCTCGCGGTAGCGCTCCAGCAGGGCGCCGCGCACGTAGGGGTAGCGGATGCGCAGCGGCGAGTAGACGTACCACGAGAAGGAGGCCCCGCGCGGGCAGCCGCGCGGCTCGTAGTCGGGGACGTCCGCCCCGTTCTCGGGGTAGTCCGTCTGCTGGGTCTCCCAGGTGACGATGCCCTGCTTGACGTGGACCTGCCACGAGCAGGAGCCCGTGCAGTTGACGCCGTGGGTCGAGCGCACGATCCGGTCGTGCTGCCAGCGCTCGCGGTAGGACGACTCCCAGTCGCGGGACCGGCGGCCGTCCAGGCTGCTCCAGCCGCCGCCGGGGCTGGCCTGCGATCGACGGAAGAAGCGGGGCACGGGGATGGTCATCGCGGCGGGACCTCCCGTGGCTCGGCGCCGACCGACCTCGGGGGTGCGAGCCGGATGCCGGGTCGACTGCATTCACCAGTAATATGTCGAACGATGCCTCTAAGAAATCCCCCGATGTCCCGACCTGAGCGGACGGCCCGCCGTGATGCGCCGTCGCCCACTTCTGGGATCCCGGGTGCCGGGGACATACTCGGTGGCGCCCCGACCTCGAGAAGGAGCGACCCGATGACCGACCGCGAGTGGATCGATGCCTTCGCCGCCCTGCTCGGGACCGCCGCGCCCGGCGACGACGAGGTGGAGGCCATCCTCACGCTCGCCGGGGTCGCGGCCCATGCGTCGCAGCGGACCGCGGCCCCGGTCGCCTGCTGGCTGGCGGCGGCCGCGGGCCGCGGCGCCGGCTCGACGCGATCGCCCTCGCGCGGGCGGTCGCCCCTGAGGGCGAGCGGTAGTGGCCCGCCGGCCGCTCCGACGCCCTCGACGCGCTGTCGCCCGCGCGCCACGAGCGCGCCGCGGCGCTCGCGCGGACCCCCGCGCCGACGGGTCGCCGCCGTCGCTCGAGGCCGCCCCCGGGCCGCAGACGGCCCAGGAGGTCGCCGACGCTCTCGGCCTCCACCACACCGGGGTGCGCATCCAGTTGGCGGCGCTCGAGAGCGCCGGCGTCGTCGAGGGCCGCACCGATCCGCCGCGGGGCCGGGGCCGCCCGGTGCGCCGCTACGCGCTGGCGCCGGCGCCCCGGCGAGCGCGAGGCCAGCGGGCACCGCGAGCTGGTCCGCCTGCTGATGGGCGTGGTGCGCCAGACCGGCCTGGGGCCGGAGGAGATGGAGCGCTTCGGCGAGCGCCAGGGCTGGGCGGTGCCCGGTGCCGGGCGGCGGCATCGGGGAGCTGCGCGAGCGCGTTCGAGCGCCTGGGCTTCGACCCGCGCGAGGTCCCCGGCGGGGACTCCCGGACCTGGTGCTGGGCAGCTGCCCGTTCGCGGACGGGGTCGAGGCCCCCGGGGGCGAGCTCATCTGCATCCTGCACCGCGGCCTCGCGCGCGGCATCGCCCTCGCGCGCGGCCCCCGGGGTCACGGTGACCGACCTCGTCATCGAGGAGCCCCGCAGGGCGGGGTGCCGGCTGCGCCTGGCCGCCGACCACGCGACGGCCGGGCGGACCCGTCCGAATGAGCGCCCCGGGGCCTCGATGCCCACGCTGAGCCGGTGGTGCGTGCGCTGCGCCCTCGCCTACCTCGTGGCGGGCATGGCGATGGGCTCGTGGATGCTCATCGTCCAGGCGCGCCGCGGCTACGGACCCGGCGCGCCGTGGCCGGTCCTGCACGCGCACCTGCTGCTGGTGGGCTTCCTGCTCCTGCTGATCTTCGGCGTCGCCTTCTGGATGTTCCCCAAGGTCGCGGGCCGGCGCCCCGGCCTGGAGGTCGGATGGGTCGCCTTCGCCCTCCTCAACGCGGGGGTGCTGCTGCGGCTCCTCGCCGAGCCGCTGTCGCGACCGCGGCCGCGGCGCGGCGGTGTGGGACGTGCTCCTGGGGATCGCGGCGGTGCTGCCGGCGCTCGCCGCCGTCGCCTTCGCCCTCGCCGTCTGGCCCCGCGTCCGGGCCGTCACCACCACCCCGACGCGCGGGCTCAGCGCCCCGGCCGCCGCCGATCCCCCGAGGCGGGAGAACCCATGACCGGCACGCCCTTCCACGTCGAGACCGACCCGGCCGGGTTCATCGAGGTGCCCGCCGCGGGCACCCTCAGCCGGACGCTCCACCAGGACGACGTCCTCAGGGTCGTCGTGTTCGGCTTCGCCCAGGGGGAGGAGCTCTCGGAGCACACCTCCTCGCGGCCCGGCCGTCATCCAGGTCCTGCGCGGGGAGCTGGAGCTGACCCTGGCGGGCGAGCGCGTGACGGCCCCCGCGGGCGCCTGGGTCCACATGGAGGCCGGGCTGCGCCACGCGGTGCGCGCCCGCGCCCCCTCGGTGATGCTGCTGACGCTGCTGAGCCCGCGGGCGGGCCGGCGGACGCGTAGGCGCGCGCCGGCCGCCGTTCACGGCACCAGCGACACCGCCAGCCACAGGGCGGCGAGGGCCGCGACCAGCAGGAACCCGTCGAACGCGGCGCCCAGCAGTGCGCCAGCGCCGCGCGGCGACGGGGTCGCCGGCCTCCTCGGCCCGGCGCACCCGCGGGCCCTGCCAGAGCGCGTGCAGGAGCGTCACGACGCCCATCGCGACCAGGAGCCCCATCTTCGCGAGGATGCGGCGGCCGTAGTCGCTCTGCGCCGAGGTCGTCGAGCGGCGATCCCGCGATGGTGGATGAGGCCGAACCCGGTGGCGATGAGCGCCGCGAAGGCCAGCGCGCCGACGACGCCGAAGCGGCGGGCCGCCGTGGTCACCACGCGCCGGCCCGCGGCGCGGTCGCCCGCGCTGCCGCGCCGCGGGCACCGCCACGGCGCCGAGCACGATCATGCCGCCGACCCAGCACGCCGCCCCCAGCACGTGGAGGAAGCGCACCAGCGTCCAGAGGTCGTCCCTCACGGGGCGTCCCTCCCGGTCATCGCTTGCCGATCCGCACGCGCCAGGCCTCCGGTCCCTGCTCCAGGTAGTCCCAGGTGAACGTCTCGGGCAGCTCGGCCTCGAATTGGTAGCGCAGCGGCTTCGGGTCGTGGTCGTTGATCAGCTCGAGCGCCTCGCCCGGGGCCAGCGCCTCGAAGGTGGACAGGATGGTGGGATGGCGCTCGCGCGGCGCCATGTCGCGGACGTCGAGGGTGGTGGTGGTCGGTCGGCTCATGGTCATGCCTCCAGGGTTCGGGTGGACGGGTCGATCGACGAGAGGTGGGTGGGGCCGCGCGGCGGGACGGGGCGCGGGCCCGCGCGCCGGAGGACGCAGGCCGCGATCGCCGCCGCCACCGCGAGCGCCGCCGCCACCAGGAGGGCGGCCCCGGCGCGCGCGGCGGACTCCGAGCCGGCGGCCGTCCCCCCGGCCAGCAGCACGAGTCCCGTGGTGAAGGCGGCCTGCTCGGCCACCGCCAGCGGTGCCGGGTAGAGGTCCGCCAGGCGCGGCGCGCCGGGCGTGCCGGCCAGGGTGGCGAAGCGGCCGGTCCAGACGAGCATCGGCACCACCTTGAAGAGATGCCCCGAGGTGATGCCGGCCCCCATCCCGACGAGCGCGAGCAGGGCCGCGGGGATGACGGCGCGGTACGGGTTCCACGCGCCGGCCCAGGCGCCGAGCATGATGCCGACCGCCGCCGCCGCCGACGCGATGCCCAGGGCCAGGTGGACGAGCGGCGCCTCGACGCGCCGCCGCCGGTGGCGGGCGACGTCCGCGACGAACCAGCCCGCGAGGCCACAGGCGCACAGCAGCAGGGCGCCGCCCGCGGCGGCGAGCGCCGCGATCCCCCCGCCGAGGCCGATGGCGATCGGGACGACCGCCGCGTGCCAGGCGGCGAGGGCGGCGATCCCCGGCCCGCGCCGGTAACCGTGGGCGAGCGCGAACATCGGGGCCAGGCGCAGGGCGACGGCGAGGATGGTGCCCCCGATCCACCCCACGATCGCGACCGCGGCGTGGGCCGCCATCAGGTGCATCCGGTCGACGTCGAGGAACGGGTGGATCCGGTTCGCCGCCATCAGGGCGCCCACGGCGAGCACGACGGTGAACCAGAGCCCCGCGGCGGCGATGCCCGCGCCGGAGGCCCCGAGCGTGCCGGCGCGCGCCGCCCGGACGAGGGCGATGGCGAGGTCGGTCACCAGCAGCCCGCCCCCGGCCACGAGCAGGGTTCCGCCCGCGGCGATCGCCGCGCTCCGCTCCGGACCAGAGGCCGGCGGCCAGGGTCCATGAGCCGGCGACGAGCGCCCCGCCGGCGACCGCCCCGCGGAGGGGGGTCGCCAGGGGCTGGCGCAGGAGCACGGGCACCAGCTGCAGCAGCGACCCCACGATCGCGACGCTGAGGAACGCCAGGCCGATGAGGTGGACGGCGCCGAGCTGGACCGGTCCGTAGCCGACCCCGCGGGCCAGGTCCGGGGCGGCCGCGACGAGAGCGGCGGCCCCCGCCACCTGCGCGAGGGCGGCGGCCGCGAGCAGCGCGACGGGGAGCGGCCAGGGAGGCCCTCCCACCGTGCTCTGGCGCTCGGCCGTCCGGCGGCCGGGCACCTCACAGCGGCGCCGCTCCGTCACCCGCCGGCCCCCGGGGCGCCCAGCTCCCGCAGGCCGCCCATGCCGATCCGGCCCGGATCCCAGGGGGGCTCGAACACGACCTCGACCTCGACCCGGGGGGCGCCGGCGCGCGAGAGGGCGCGCTCGACCCCGTCGACGATGACGTCGTGCAGGGGGCACCCGGCCGTCGTGAGCGTCATCGTCACGGCGACCGCGTGCGCGTCGATCTCGACGGCGTACACCAGGCCGAGCTCGACGATGTCGATCCCGAGCTCGGGATCGACGACGCCGGCGAGCGCCCGCCATGCCTCGCGCTCGGTCAGGACGGGCCGTCCTTCCAGATCGTCACCAGCGTGCCCCGGTCGTCCTCGCCGATGCGGTAGCGGTAGCCGCGCTCGTCGAGCAGCGGCAGCAGGAACGCGGGCACCCGGTCGTTGACCTGGAGCAGGGCCCGGCCGGCCGGAACGCCCTCGAGGGCCTCGAGCGTGCGCTCGAGCGGCTCGGGCGGTGTCAGGCCGCGCACGTCCAGGACGACGGGTGGCTCCTCGTCCTGGCGGCGGTACTCGGTCACCCAGTCGTCCGGGCCCAGCTCGCGGGTGGTGCGCGCGAAGCCCATGCCGGCGAGCACGCGGTGGAGCGGCGTCGGGTCGAACGGGCTGCGCAGCACCAGGGCCTCGCACGGGCCGAGCCCCTCGACGGCCTCCATGATCATCGCGTAGGGCTCGCCGCCGGCGGCGAGGGTGGGCCGCACGTCGAGCTCGGTGCGCGGCCCGCGGTCGGTTGAGATGTCCACGTCGATCCTCCTTCGGCCCGGTCGGCTCAGTGGCTCATGGTCCCGGAGGCGTGCTCGGTCTTGAGCAGGCCCACCGCGCCCTTGGTGGCGTTGGTGAAGTCGTGGGTGACGAAGGGGTAGATCCCCTCCTGGTCGAGGTGGAGCTCGGCGACCGCGCCCTGCGAGGCGGACAGGTTGAGCGTCTGGTTGCCGATCGACAGGTTCTCGGGGTGGATGCCGTCGATGTAGGCGCGGTCGAAGATGGTCCCGACGACGTGGAAGGCGGACCAGGTGTTGGGACCGGCCGCGAGGAGGAAGACGCGGATCTCCTCGCCCTTCTTGACGATGATCGGGTCGGCCTTGTACTGGGCGGCGTAGCCGTTGAACGCCACGACGTCGGGGATGCCCGTCATGAGCTTCGCGTCGTCGGCGGGCATGCCCGGGGTGTCCGAGACGTAGAAGTCGGACTGGACGATCGCCAGCTCGCGGCCCACGGGGGGAAGGCCGCCCTTCGGCTCCACGATGATCATCCCGTACATGCCGTTGGCGATGTGGTGCAGGACGGGCGCAGTGCCGCAGTGGTACATGAACACGCCGGGCGTGGTGGCGGTGAACTCGAACGAGAAGCTCTCGCCGGGCGCGACGTCGCGGAAGGCGACGTTGGGGGCGATGCGGGCGGCGTGCAGATCGATCGAGTGCGGCATCGCCGTCCGGTTGGTGATCGTGACGCGGACCAGGTCGCCCACGCGGACGCGGATCACGGGACCGGGGACGCGGTTGCCGAAGGTCCAGACCTTCACGACCTTCCCGGGCGCGATCTCGACGGTTTTCTCGGTCATGTCGAGGTGGACGCTCTGGACCGCCGCGGGCCGGTAGGCGGGCGCATCCGCGCTCATCGTGTTCTTGGGCGCGGCCGACTCGGCGACGGCCGCCGGGGCGGCGGGCGCCGAGGAGGCGGAGTGCTCGTGCGCGGCGGCCGCGACGGACTGCGGTCCCGGCGTCGCGCCCGCGGAGTCGGCGGCGCGGAAGCCCGCGATGAGGCCGACGACGGTGACCGCGAACGCGGCGATGGCCGCCGTCGCGATGAGCCCGCCGGTGCGGCGGGGCCTGAGGCGCTTCTGCTGCTCGGACATGTCGGTCCTCTCGTCTTCTGCGGACCGGGTCGGAGGGGCCCGAGGCGCGTCCTCTTTTTCTCTGCTATAGGATGGACTAAAACATGCCGGGGATGTTTTGTCTAGTAACAAGCAGAGAAATAGTCTGGAGCCCGCGGCGGACGCCGCGGGCGGGCTCACCCCGGAGGAGGCGGCCGCCCTCGCCCACCCGTCGCGGCGCGCGGTGGCCGAGGCTCTGGGAGCGAGCGGGGGCCTGACCGTCGCCGAGTTGGCGCACCGGGTGGACCTGCACCCCAACGCCGTCCGCCAGCACCTGGAGGTGCTCCAGCGCGCCGGCGTCATCGTCTCGGCGCCGTCGGCCCCCACCGGCAGGCGCGGGCGGCCCAGCTCGCGCTACGCGCTGGCGGCCCCGCACGCGGTGGCGGCGGTGGGGCACCGCGAGCTGGTCCGGCTCCTGCTCGAGTTCGTCCGTCGCAGTCGCACGACCGAGGACGAGATCGAGGCCTTCGGCTGGGAGCAGGGGCACGGCCTGGTCGCCGGCGGGCAGGGGGTGGACGCCCTGGTCGCATCGATGGCGGGTCTGGGATTCGCCCCGGAGGAGGTCACCAGCGAGGGCGACCGGCGCGCCGGCCAGGTCGACCTGCGCCTGCGGGCGTGCCCGTTCAAGGACGCCGTCCTCGCCGAGGGCGGCCACCTCATCTGCGCGCTCCACCGGGGGCTGGTGAGCGGGGCGCTCGAGCGGATCGACGACGCGGCGGAGCTCGCCGTCTTCGAGCCGAAGCACCCGGTCACCGCGGGGTGCCGAGTGCTGGTGACGGGCCTGGCCTCCCGGGAGTAGACGCCTCGAGGCCGGTTCTCGCGGCCGCGCCTACCGACGTGTCGAGGGAACGGGACTAGAAGCGGACGTGGCCACGCCGCCGGCTCGCGATGAAGAAGCGCTCGAAGGCGACCTTGGCCCAGTGCGCCTGTGGCCCGGAGATCAGGTGCGGGTGCTCGGCGTCTCCCAGCACCCGGTCCGTCTTCAGGATGATCCCCCTGTCGCCCCCGTCGAGGATGCAGATCGCGCCCAGCTCGTCGATCGGCACGCGCCGGCCGTCGCCGTGGCCGAAGTCCGCGGCGATGTTCTGCGCGGCGACCTTCGCCATCTGCTCGCTCATGTAGCCCGTCTTGGGGACGCCCGCGGGCACCATCGTGGCCTGCGGCGGCGCGATGGCGATGTCCACACCGGCGGCGAACACCTCGGCTCGGTCGGGGTGGCGGAACTCGTCGGTGACGGGGATGAACCCGGCATCGTTGGCGAGGCCGGGCGTGGCGCGCACCACCTCCACGCCTCCGAACGGCGGGACGATCATGGAATACGCGAACGGCAGGACCCTGCCGCCGGCGAGTTCGATCTCGCCGGCGCGCACCTCGGTGATGCTCGTGTTGGGCAGTCCCTCGATGCCGAGATCTCCGAAGACGCGCTCGACGAGCCGCTCTGAGTCGCCGACTCCCCCGAGCCCGAAATGCCCGAGGAACGGCTCGGCGGTGACGAAGGTGACCGGCGCGACCTTCGACAGCCCCGCCTTCTCGATCCGGTGCCGGACGTTCAGCGCGAACTCGTAGGAGGCGCCGAAGCACGAGCCGCCCTGCGCCGTCCCGATGACGACCGGACCGGGGTCGGCGAGGAATCGGTCCCAGGCGTCCCGGGCCAGCAGCGCGTGGTCCAGCGTGCACACCGATTGCGTGTGGCCGGTGAGGGGGCCGAGGCCCGGAATCCGCTCGAAGGCGAGACGCGGCCCGGTGGCGACGACGAGGCGGTCGTAGGGGTGCTCGCCCGATCCGCTCGCGACGACGCCGCGGTCGAGGTCGATCCCCTCGGCGGCCTCGGGCACGAACGTGATGCCCTTCTTCGCATAGAGAGGGGCCAGGGGGAAGGTGATGTCGTCGGGCTGGCGCAGGCCGAAGGGCACCCAGATCAGCGAGGGGATGAAGGTGAAGTCGGAGCGCGGGTCGAGGACGGTCACCCGGGCGTCGTCACCCAGGCGCCGCCGCGCCTCGAGGGCGGCGGTCAGCCCCGCGAAGCTCGAGCCGATGACCACGACACGCGACTCGCTCATGACCCACCCACGTTCTCGAGGACCCCGGCCAGCAGCACGTCCACCTCGCGGCCCACCGGCTCCAGGGCCGGGTTGCCGACCAGCCCCAGCATCCGCTCGGCGGACACCGCGCTCACGTGGATGGAACCACCGTGGGCGAAGACCACCAGGTTGCACGGAAGGAGCGCACCGAGCTGCGGCTCGGCCTCGAGGGCGCGACGGGCCAGGGGCGCGTTGCAGGCGCCGAGGATGGTGTACGGCTCTCGCTCGACGCCGAGTCCGGCCTTCATGTTCGCCTGGACGTCGATCTCGCAGAGGACGCCGAAGCCCGCGTCGATGAGCGCGGCGCGGGTGCGGGCGAGGACCTCGTCGAAGGTGCCGGGCACCTCGATGCGGTTCGCGTAGGTGGTGTCGGTGAGGGTCATCTGGTCCTCTCGGATCGTCATTCGATCGGCGGCGGCTGATCGCCGCCGGCGACCATCACCCGGTTCCAGGCATTGATGCCCGCGATCACGACCACCAGCTGGCTGTGCTCCGCCTCGTCGAACTGCTCCGCGACGGCCGACACGACGGCCTCGGGAATGGCTCCCCGATCCATGCGCGTGAGCGCCTCGGTGAGCGCGAGGGCGGCGCGCTCGCGCTCGCTGAAGAAGGGGGACTCGCGCCAGGTCGCCACGGCGTGGAGGCGGCGTTGGTGCTCGCCGGCGCGCAGCGCGATCCCGACGTGCAGATCGACGCAGTAGGCGCAGCCGTTCATCTGCGACGCGCGCACCTTCATCAGCTCCGCGAGCCCATGGTCGAGCGTGCTCGCCCGGGTCAGGGCGGCGAGGGCCCGATAGGCGTCGGGCGCCTCGTGGCGGAAGTCCAGGTCGAGCCCGCCTCTTCGCTGGGTGCCGCTTGCGCTCATCGGGACTCCTTCGTCGTCGTCGTCGTCGTGTGGGCCGTCATCAGTGGCCGAACCGGACCTCGGGGAGCAGCCGGTGGAGCCAGGCGGGCCGCCACCAGGCCCAGCGCCCGGCCAGCCGCAGCGCGACCGGCACGAGGAGCAGGCGGACCAGGAGCGCGTCCAGCAGGACGGCGACCCCGAGGATCACGCCCATCTCCTTCGGGGGCAGCGGCCCCGAGAGCGCGAAGGTGAAGAACACCGCCACCATCACGGCTGCGGCGGCCAGGATCACGCGGCCCGAGTGGGCCATGCCGCCCACGGCGGCATCCTTGGGATCGTGGGAGCGGTCCCAGTGCTCCTTGGCTGAGCTCAGCAGGAACACCGTGTAGTCCATCGAGATGGCGAAGATCATCGCGAAGAAGAACACCGGTCCCCACGCGTCGATGAAGCCCTGGGACTCGAAGCCCAGGAGGCCCGACAGGTTCCCGTCCTGGAAGATCAGGCGCGCGACGCCGAAGGCCGCGGCGGTGGCCAGCAGGCTGGTGAGCACTCCGATGGCCGCGACCACCGGCGCCTGGAGGGCGACGATGAGCAGGACGAAGCCCAGGAGCAGCACCACTCCGATCACGATGGGCGTGTAGGTGGTGAGCACGGCGGCCAGATCGTGGTTCTCGGCGGCGGCGCCACCGACCAGGACGCCCGCGGGCAGGGAGGACCGCAGACGGTCGATCGTGTCACCGGTGGCCGTGTCCGAGGGTCCGGTCGCCGGCACGGCCTGGACCATCGCGAGGCCCTCGCCGCCGCGCTGCGGGGGCGTGACCCGGGCGATGCCCGGATCCGCCGACGCGATCGCCCGGGCCTGTCCCATGCTCGCGGCCGGCCCGACCAGCTGCAGGGTCCCGGGCGCGCCCGGGCCGAAGGCCGCCGAGACCTGGTCGTAGCCCTGGCGCGACGAGTCGGCCGAGGGGACGACCTTGATCGAGGGCATCCCGGTGCTCAGCCCGATGACCGGGATCGCGAGCACGAGGAGGGCGATCAGGGCCGGCAGCCCGTAGAGCACCGGGCGGGCGCCAGAGCCGCTCGCCCCAGGCGGCGAAGCGCGCCGAGCGGTGCTCTCCGCTGTGGGCCCAGGGGAGGGCGAACCGGTCGACCTTGGGGCCGAGCTTCGCGAGCACGGCCGGGAGCAGGGTCAGCGTGGCGGCCAGGATGAAGGCGACCGAGATCATGATCCCGAGGGCCATGGAGCGGAACGCCGGGCTCGGCACCAGCATCACCGCCGACAGCGAGACGAGGACGGTGATCCCGGAGAACAGCACCGCCTTGCCGGCGGTGTCCATCGTCTCGCCGACCGCCTCGACGGGTGTGCGCTTGGAGCCGAACAGCGATCCGCGGAAGCGGACGACGATGAACAGCGCGTAGTCGATGCCGAGGGCCAGGGCGAACATGAGGGCGAAGTTCATCGCCCAGATCGACACCTCGAACACCTGCGAGACCAGGAAGAGCGCGCCGGCCGACGAGGCCAGGCCGAGGATCGTGAGCAGCAGCGGGAGGCCCGCGGCGACGAGGGCCCCGAAGGCGAGCACCAGGATCGCCAGCGTCACCGGCCAGCTGATCAGCTCGGAGCGCATCATCGCGTCGCGGTTGGCCGTGTTGAAGTCGGACCACATCCCCGACGCGCCGGTGAGGCTCACGCGTGAGGTCGCCGGCCGAGAGGTCGCCGAGCGGGCCCTTCAGGTCGTCGGCGGCCTGGACCATGCGCATCGGGTCCACCGCCGAGCCGGCCATGACGATCGCGGTGTGGCCGTCGGCCGAGATCGTCTGGCCCTTCTGGGGCGGGGTCACCGACGCGACGCGGGCGTCGGTGCGCAGGATCGACCCAGTGCGGGCGATCGTCGCGGCGAAGGCGGGGTCGGCGGTCGTCTGCGTCGGCGAATGCACGACGACCATCAGCCCGGACGAGGCGTTGCCGGCGAAGTTGCGCTGGACCAGGTCGCGGGCCTGAACGGACTGCGAGCCCGAGTCCTCCCAGCCCGCCCCCGAAAGGGCCGTCTCGACCCGCGGGTGCCAGCACGCCGAGGCCGATCACGACGACGGCCCAGGCGACGACGACGATCCGCACGTGGGTTGCCGACCAGCGCCCCAGCCGCCCGATCGGACCGAGGGCGCTCATCGTGCGCACCCCCGCAGACCGGTGAACCGGCGCAGCAGCAGCGAGGCCGGACAGTCGCCCGCGAGGACGTAGGCCCACTGGCTGACGCCGACGGCCGCGGTGACGAGCAGGAACCACGGGCTGACGGCGACCGCCAGCGCGACGCTCGCCAGCGTGACCGAGCCGGCCAGGGCGAACAGCACCCGCTCGAGGTACCAGGGCCGCGCCCGCGACGCGGTGGGGCGGGTGGTGATGCTCATTGCGTGACTCCCTCTTCCATCATTGCCTGGAGCTGGTCGAGCCGGCGCTGGATACCGCCGCAGACGTCGTCGCAGAGCGCGAAGACGGCGTGGTCGGCGATGCCGTAGCGCACGCGGTTGCCGTCCTTTTCGCGCGCAAGGATCCCCGCGCGATGAAGCAGGCCGAGGTGCTTGGAGACGTTCTGCTGCGAGGTGGTGACCTGGTGAGCCAGGGCGCCGACGGTCAGCGGCCCGTCCCGCAGGGAATCGAGGATGCGGATCCGGATCGGCTCGCCGAGCAGGCGAAACCGTTCGGCGATGACCTCGGCTCGTGCCTCATTCACCTGCTGCCGGATCGCCACCGAACCCCCCTGGAGATTGCTGTGCCCGGGAGACTACCGCACAACTAAATAGTTGACAAGTTGTGGATATGCCGCAGTCGCGTTGCCCGGAACCCGCAGTGGCGGGTGCGAGAATCGACCTTGGCCTCCATTCACAGCCGTCCTACGATTCAGTTGTCTGGTTCTCCCGATCACACGATCGCCGAGAGGAGGCTCTCGTGGGCATGCCGCACCCGCTTCCGGAGTCGATCGTGGAGGTCATCGCCGACCGCTTCCGGGTGCTCGGCGAGCCGATGCGCATCAGGATCATCGACCGGCTGAGGGACGGGGAGGCGACGATCGGCGAGCTGGCCGATGCGCTCGGCACGAGCCAGCAGAACGTCTCCAAGCACGTCGGCATCCTGGCGCGCGCCGGGCTCGTGGCGCGGGAGAAGAACGGCAACAGCGTCCGCTGCCGCATCGCCGACGAGACCGTGCTGGAGCTCTGCGAGCAGGTCTGCGGTGGACTCCAGCGCCAGCTGGCGCAGCTGCAGACGCTCCTCGGCCCCGGCGGGGGGATCTGAGAGGACCCCTGGCGGGCCCTCGCTCTCGTGCGCTGGCCGGCTACTCGGCCTCGAGGAGGATCACATTGCCCCCGAGGTGAGGCTGCTCGCTGACCACCGAGAAGCCCGCCGCGACGATGCTCCGCCGGGTGTCCCGGTCGAGGTGGCAACCGCCGGCGAGGGCACCCCAGACCGGATTGGCGAGGGTCTCGGCGCGCGCCAGGGCGGGGAGCGGACTGCGGACGTGCTCCAGCACGCGCAGCCGTCCCGCGGGCCGCAGCACGCGTCGCGCCTCGCGCAGGGCGGCGGCCGGATCGTGGACCGTGCAGAGCACGAGGGCGAAGATCACCCAGTCGAAGGAGGCGTCGGGAAACGGCAGCGACTCGGCCGGGGCCACCACCAGCCGCGTTCGGGGTGAGCGCCGGGCGGCCCGTCGCAGCGCGGCCGCGTCGGGGTCCACCGCCGTGAGCGAGACGCCCGGCGGGTGATACGGCAGCTGACGGCCCGTGCCGACGCCGACCTCGAGGACCTCGCCGTCGAGGTCGCGCGAGAGGTCGCGCCTGAGTCGCGACAGCCCAAGGCGGTCGAGGAGCCCGACGCACCCGTCGTACAGCCGCGGCGGGACGCCGCCGGGGTCCGAGCTCCTCGTGGTCACCAGGGCGCCGCCATCATCTGAAGGGGTTGGACAGCTTCGGGTCCGTCAGGAACCTCCTGTCGGTGAGGGTGCGGAGGAAGGCCACCAGGTCCGCCTGGTCGCGGGCGTCGAGGTCGATGTTGTCGATCAGGGGGCTCTTGAAGGGGTTGAGACGGCCGTCACCGGCGTTCGGTCCGCTGGTGATGTCGCGGCCGCCGGCCGCGTAGAAGGCGACGACCTCCTCGAGGGTGGCGATGGAGCCGTCGTGCATGTACGGCGCGGTGACGCCGACGTTGCGGAGCGTCGGAGCGCGGAACCTGCCCATGTCCCGGGCCGTCCCGTCAGCTCGAAGACCCCCCGGTTGGGTTCGGGGAAGGCGCCGGTGCCGCCCACGTTGTACAGCCCGGTGTTGTGGAAGGGCGTGTCCACCACGCGCTTGCCCCCGTAGACCACCTGGTCGTTGAGGTTGAAGCCGGTGTGGCAGTGGCTGCACTCGGCGCGCTCGCCGAAGAACAGGTCCTTCCCGCGCGTCTCCGTGGCGGTCAGGCGCGCGGTGCCGCGCAGATAGCGGTCGTAGCGGCTGTCGCCCGAGATGAGGGTGCGCTGGAAGCTCGCGATCGCCTTGACCACGTTGCCGAGATTGATCGGGTCCACCTGGCCGGGGAAGGCCGCGGCGAACTTCGCGCGATAGCGGGCGTCGCGGCGCAGGCGGGCGAGCACCCTGCGCCTTGTTGCGGTCGGTGATGCCCATCTCGACGGGCCGTTCGCCGAAGAGCGGCACCTGCATCTGCTTCTCGAGCGTGACCAGTGACGGGTTCGCCCACGTGAGGGTGGCGTTGTAGACGACGTTGGCCAGCGAGAGGGCGCTCCGCGGGTGGGTCTGGCCGGTCGAGCCGATGGACTGGGCGCGACCGTCGGTGAAGGCCTTCCCCTGCTGGTGGCAGCTGCCGCACGACTGGCGTGCCGTTGCCCGACAGACGGGTGTCGTAGAAGAGGAAGCGCCCGAGGGCGACCTTCTCCGTGGTCATCGGGTTGCCCGCCGGCACCTTCGGCACGGGAAAGCCGGCCGGCAGGTCCCAGGACCATCCGGCGCCGGCCGCGGCGCGGCGCTCGCGGGAGGGGACCCCGCCTCGCTGTGGACGAGGGCGAAGGAGACCACGGCCAGTCCGATGAGTGCGGCGCCTCGCGGCAGCCAGACCTGCACGAGACGCCGCAGCGTCCCCGCCCACGTACGGCGGGGACGCTGCGCCGGGCTCACCTCGGGATCGCCCGGAACACGGTCTGGTCCAGAGCCGCGGTCGATGCGGCTGTCCCGATGCCGCTGCCGTCGGCCTTCCAGCCGATCTGCAGCGCTTCGAAGACGCCCGCGCACTCGGGGTCGGTGCCCCCGGACATGCAGCCCGGCGCGCCGGCCCGGTTGACCGTGATGTCGTTGCCGGCGAGGAGGGCGCGAAGGTCGACGGCGATCTTCTGGGTCGCCGGGTTGAACTTCGCCAGCGGGATCGACGCGCGGTTGGAGTCGGCGCAGTCGACCGTCGCCCCGCTGGCGGGGTTACCCGTGCAGCCGGTGCTTCCCAGGTGCACGAAGAAGGCGCTGGAGGCCCAGGCGCTCGCGCGCTGTCCGGTCTCCATCATCATGCCGCCGCCGGCGGGGCCATCGGGGTCGACCACCTCGATCTTCGCGAACTTGCGACCCGACTGCCACGACCAGTCCATGGCGGTCAGATCGAGCGGCGCCGGCGCCGTCGTGATGTCGGTGTGGTTGAGCGGGAAGGGCACGCCCAGGTACATCTTCGCGCCCACGTAGGCGCCGTCGGGCACCGTCCCCGTGATCACGGCGTTCGTGGCCTTGTCGCCCTCGGTGCAGAACCCCTTGCCGTTCTCGAGGTCGATCAGGGTCGTGCGGTTGCCGCCCCGGGTGAGGTTGAAGTTCGTCGTTCCCGGTCAGCGTCAGCGGAACCGAGGTGCCGTTGGCCCGCACGAGGCGGACGTTGCTGATGTAGAAGCGCAGGTCCTGGAGCCGCGCCGTGGTCGCGCCCGTGCCGAGGCCGGGGATCGGCGTCGTGCACGACACCGGCGTCGCGCCGGCGACCGCGGCGAACCGCAGCTGGACCTGCTTGGTGTGCACGTGGCCGCCGTGGCCCAGCGCCGTGGTCGCCGCGAGCGCGGTGCCGGCAAGGGTCAGCGCAGCGACGGCGGGGATCGAGAATCGCCTGGATCGTTTCATCCGAATGTCTCCTGGTCACCGGCCCGTGGGCCGGGTCGCCCGGATCTCCCGGCGCACCCGCGACCGCATGGAGGGTCGCCCGGGCGCGCGCGGAGTCCGCGCGATGGCTGAGGATGTGGGTCCGGCCGCGACCAGGACGAGCGACGACGAGGGGGGGCGGACCCCCCTAGAGAGCGACGAGCGTGCGCCCCGTGCCGACCGGACGGAGGGGCGAGGCGGGGGGTCCCCGCGACGTGCGCGGCCGGTGGCGGCGACCTGCGGGGGCCGCCAGGCCGTCGAAGTGGATGCGCTCGGGTCGGCCGCCGACGCCCCGTCGGCGCTCGGGCGCGAGGAGGGCCCGGGCCACCGCCACGGCGCGGACGAGCAGGCGCTGCCCGAAGCACAGCGCGGTCCAGAGCACGAGCGCGATGCACACGTGGACCACGGCCGCGCCGAGGGTGATGACCGGCCCGTGGTCGTGCTCGCCCATCACCAGCCCGACGGTCCACGGCGCCGCCTCGACGAGGAGGTGGAAGGCCAGTTGGGCGGCGACCAGCGCGGCCAGGATCCGGACGGGACCCCAGGCGCGGAAGTCCACCACGCGCCGGTGGCGCGCCGGCTTGAGGACCGCGATGGCGATCACCCCGAGCCAGAGGACCGGAGCGATCGGGAGGAGCCGCCACCCCTCGAGCGTGAGCATGTGGCCGATCAGCGTCGCGCCGAGCGCCCCCGTGACGAGGGCGGCGCGGCGCAGGGCGCGT
Source organism: uncultured Thermoleophilia bacterium (assembly GCA_963784365.1). GTDB lineage: Bacteria > Actinomycetota > Thermoleophilia > Miltoncostaeales > Miltoncostaeaceae > Miltoncostaea. The sequence continues at coordinate 759,115 of CAWAQS010000006.1, forward strand.
GCGGTGACAGGGCTCATTGCCGCCCGGATGCTACGCGAGGGCCGAACCGGGATTCGCGTGACGAATGGCCCGCCACCCCGCCCGAGGCGGGTCTAGGGTCTGACGCGAGATGCCCGCCGCTCCGAACGAGTCGCCCGCGCCACCGGCCCCCGGGCGCGGTCGACGAGCTCGAATCGTCATCGTCGCGGCGCTCGCGCTGTCGGCCGTCGCGGCGCTCCTCGTCGTCGTCGCGGCGTTCGGGGGCTCCGACGGGCCGAGCCTGCGCGCCGACCCGGTCCGCCCCGCCCGGGACGCGCCGCTCACCCGGGGACGCGACGCGAGCGGGGCGGCGGTGAGCGTGCCCGTTCCCGGACGGCCGGCGATCGTGACCTTCCTCTACACGCACTGTCCGGACATCTGTCCGCTCACCGCGCAGGAGATCTCCCAGGCGCTCGACCGGTCGGGCGCGCGGCCCGAGGACATCGACGTGGTGGCCATCAGCGTCGATCCCCGGGGCGACACGCCCGCGTCGGTGCGGGCGTTCCTCGCGCGTCACAGGCTCACCGGCCGGATGCGCTACATCGTCGGCTCGGCATCGGAGCTGCGTCCCCTCTGGAAGAGCTGGCTGATCGCCGCCCAGAGCGACGGCGCCATCGGCTCGATCCACTCGGCGCGCGTGGTCCTGGTGGATCGCGACGGACGCCAGGCCGGCTACTACGCCGCCGGCCTGCCCATCGACGTCGGCGACCTCGCCGCCGACATCCGCTCGCTCACCGGCTGAAGTAGACGCCGCCTGCGCCCCCGGTGTGCGGACCTCCCGCGCCCCGAGGTGGGTTTCGCCCGATGTCATCGGGCGCACGGTGCGTTAGAACGCGCGTGTGGGGATTCCGGTCGACCATGCCATCGCCCTCCAGGCGGGCGCACACCACGCCGATCTGGCCGACCCCTGGACCGTGTGGTCGAGCGCCCCCCTCGTTCCGCTGGGCCTGGGCCTCATCACGCTCCTGTACTTCGTCGGCTGGTGGCGGCTGCGGCGGCGGGGACGCCCGGACCTGGCCAACGTGCCGCGCGCGCTCTCGTTCCTCCTGGGCGTTCAGATCCTCAACCTCGCGCTCACGTCGCCGCTCGACCACGTCGCGCACCACTACCTGCTGTCCGTCCACATGGTCCAGCACGTGCTGATCGGCGACGTCGCGCCGATCCTGCTCACGCTGGGCGTCGCCGGGCCGCTCGCCCTGTTCGTGGTGCCCCGGCCGCTGCTGCGCGCATCCGCCCGCCCGCGCGTCCGGGCGGTGCTGAGGGTCGCCGGCCGTCCCTGGGTGGCCTTCGTCGCCTGGAGCGTCGTGACCTGCGGCTGGTACATCCCGGCCGCCTACGCGTTCGCCCTCGACAACCCCTGGGGGCACGCCGCGATGCAGGGCAGCATCATCCTCACCGGCCTCGCGGTGTGGGCCCACATCATCGGCACGGTGCCGCGCATGCGCATGAGCCACGCCCGCCGGGCGGCCTACGCCGTGGGGCTGCTGGGCGTGGGAATGGTGCTCTCCGAGGTGCTGTTCCTGGCGGACCCGCTCTACAGCGCCTACATCGGCCAGCCCGACCGCCTCTTCGGGCTGTCCCCCGCCGCCGATCAGATCCGGGCGTCGCTGATCATGACCGGGGAGCAGATGATCACGATCCTCCTGGCCGCGACCCTCCTGATGTGGACCCACGTCGACCGGGTGGCGGACGAGCGGGCCGCGACCGAGACCTGACGGGCGGAGGATCGGGGCGGATCGGACACCCGGGGGCGGACTCGGGGCGCGATCCCCGGCTACGCCCGGATCGCCGTGGGCCCGCGGCGCAGTCGCGCGACCAGCACTCCTAGTCCGACGAGGCCGATCCCGGCGAGGACGACGGCCAGCGCGGCGCCGGTGGCCGAGCCCACGACCACGGCGATCAGCACCACCCACCAGGCGCCACCCGCGGCGGCGAGCCATATGAGCAGGTCGAAGTCGAGCGCCGCGGCGGCCAAGAAGGCGGCGATCACGACGCCCGCCAGGACGACATGCCAGACGCTGAAGCGCGCGAGGTCCTCGCCGGCCGCCATGACAGCCGCGTATCCGAGCAGAGTCGCCCAGAGCGTCGCGTAGAGGCAGCCGGAGCGGTCGCGGCCCACGAGGATCGCCGCCACCGCCGCGGCGATGCCGGCCTCTGCGAGGACCACCCAGCCCAGGTGTACGGGGCCGCTGTCGCTCGCATCCCACAGCCCGGTGAGGTACGCCGCCGCGATGCCGAACGCCGCGAGGGCCGCCGGCATTCCCACCCAGAGCAGGCGGGAACTGCGCGTCGCCCGATGCACGGCGGCGACCACCGCCACGGCCACGAGCGCGGCACCGGCGACGAACACCGCGACCTCATCGCCCGACTCCACCCACCCGGACGCGGCGGCCGAGACGCCGAACGCGATCCCGAGCGCCACGTAGCCCACCAGCCCGGAGATGTCGCTCTGCCACCACACGAAGCCGCGACGCGAGAGCCAGACACACGCGCCGAGCGCGGCCAGGGGGAACAGATAGGGCGTCGTGATCTGCGCTGCCCGCGGCAGATCATCGAAGATCGTGCCGTAGGCGATCCCCAGCCCGCAGAACACCACCACCGCGCCGAGCGCGTAGAGGACGCTCGCCGCGGTCGTCCCGCCGGGCGCCGGGCGGCGGCCCCGCGAGAGCAGCCGTTCGAGGTCGTCGGCACTGACCAAGCCGCTGTCGAGGGCCTGAGCGACGCGGCCGATCAGCTGCTCGTTGCTCGGCGGCTTCGTCCGTGGAGCCCTGTGCCGTCTGTCCTCGGTCCCCTTCATGGTCCCACTCTCCCGTTCGCGCGCGCCGCCCGCATCCGTGCGGCTGCGCACCGGGGCGCGTGGTTTGCCGCAGGCGTCCGTGAGACGGGGGCCTTCGGCCAACCCGCGCCGGAGAATGGGCGGCTTCCCCGTATCGCCGGCCGTCGGTCCGTGACAGGTTCGGCCGTGAACGAGACACGCGAAGGGAGTGATACCCATGGGCACACGACGGCCGGGCGACGATGAGGACGAGATCGACAAGCTGGTGACCGGACTGATCCGTGACGCCGACGTCGAGGAGTTCGTGCCCCCCGAGTTGGCTCCCGTCATCGAGGCGGGCGGAGGCGTTGCAGAGGGCTTCGAGCTGTCGGAGCAGCAGCTGATCGAGAACGTGGAGGACGCGCCACCGGATGCCACCCAGCGCGTGATGGACGACGCGCCCCACGTCGAGGCGGAGCCCGACCGGGCCGTCTACGGAGAGGCCGACCACGAGCACTCGTCCGAGGATGACGAGGACTGAGCCTCCTCGGGCCTCGCCGAGGTCGCTCAGCCGCTACGTGGGTCAGCCTCCGGGCCGCTACGCCCGCGCGGCCTGGCGGCCCGGCGAATCACCCGGGCGACGCGAGCGCCTCGCGGAGCGTGCGGAGGGCGGCGGCCTCGATCTGACGGGCGCGCTCGGCGGTCAGGCCGAGCGCGCCGCCGATCTGGCCCAGGGTCTGCGCCGGCTGTCCGAGTCCGTAGTGGGCCCGGATAACGGCCCGGGCCCGCTCGTCGAGGCCCTCGGCGAGCTCGTGGACATGGCCGATCTCGATCTCGTCGAGCACCTGGTCGTACTCGCGCTCCGCGAGCGGATCGGCGATCGAGTCGCGCACCAGCGCGGTCGCCTCGGCGTCCGGCCCCAGCCGCTCCTCCATGGCGCGCGGCGCGCGCTCGGCCGCCAGCAGGCTCGCGAGCTGGTCCGGTGAGAACCCGGTCGCGCGGCCGAGCTCCGCGTCGGTCGGCTCGGAGCGATGGACCCGCAGGTGCTCGGTCCGCGCCGCCCGGATCCGGGCCAGGCTCCGGACCGCCCGGTCGGAGAGCGCGACCGGGCGGGTGAGCTCCGCGACGAGCTCCTGCATCGCCTTGCGCACCCGGAACGCGGCGTAGGGCCAGAAGGGCGTGCCCAGATCGCCGTCGTAGCGGCGCGCGGCGGACAGCAACCCGGTGACGCCCTCCTGGACGAGCTCCTGGTGGTTGACGCCGATGCCGCCGGGGAAGCGGCGGGCGAGGCCGGCGATCGCCGGCAGGAAGTCCTCGACCAGCGTCCGGCACGCGTCCACGTCGCCGGCCCCGGCGGCAGCGACGAGCTCTCGCTCCTCTCGCCGGGTGAGCTGCTCGGCGCGGCTCATCGAGCCGACACCCGCTGAGGCTGCTGCGCCATCGCCGGTCCCCCGGTCGTTGGGCCGTCGGGATCATCTCAGCAGGGGTGCGGCGGAGGAAAGCCCCTTGTGTCGGGGTGGCGCCGGCTTACTGCACGTCGGGCCGACCCAGCCATGCGACCAACGAAGGGCGAGGTGCGATGCCGGATCTGAAGCTCGAGGCCGTGGTGGTGCCCGTCTCGGACGTCGACCGCGCGAAGGGGTTCTACGGGGGGCTCGGGTGGCGGCTCGATGCCGACTTCCCCTTCGACAACGGCTTCCGGGTCGTCCAGTTCACGCCGCCGGGCTCCGGATGCTCGGTCCAGTTCGGCACGCGGATCACGTCGGCCGCGCCCGGCTCGGCGCGGGGCCTCTACCTGATCGTCTCCGACATCGAGGCGGCGCGCGCCGACCTCGTCGCCCGCGGTGCCGACGTCAGCGAGGTGTTTCACCCCGGGGCGCCGGGCGCCCAGTTCCAGGCCGACGGCGCCGATCGCCTCGGCGGGCCCGGCCCCGACGACGGCAGCTACAGCACCTTCGCCACCTTCAGCGACCCGGACGGCAACGGCTGGCTGATCCAGGAGGTGACGACGCGGCTGCCCGGCCGGGTCGACCCCGCCGAGACGGCGTTCGCGTCGGCGGAGGACCTGGCGGAGGCGTTCCGGCGCGCGGCGGCGGCCCACGGCGAGCACGAGACGCGCACCGGGGAGGCCGACGAGAACTGGCCGGACTGGTACGCGCGGTACATGGTGGCCGAGCAGGCCGGCACGGAACTGCCCACGTGAGCACCGACCACGACGTCATCGTGCTCGGCGGGGGCGCCCCCGGCGAGCACTGCGCCGCCGCGCTGGCCGAGGGCGGCCTGCGCGTCGCCGTCGTCGAGCGGGAGCGGGTGGGCGGCGAGTGCTCCTACTGGGCGTGCATCCCCTCCAAGACCCTGCTTCGACCCGGCGAGGCCGTGCAGGGCGCGCGCGACGCCGGGGCGAGCGCCCAGGTGGATGTCGCGGACGCGCTCGCGTGGCGCGACTTCATGGTCTCCGACTACTCGGACGACGGTGCGGCGCGCTGGCTGACCGATCGGGGCATCGCCCTCATCCGCGGCACCGGCCGTCTCGCGGGGGCGGGCGTCGTGGAGGTCGAGGGCACCCGCCACACGGCCGAGCACGTCGTGCTCGCCTGCGGCGCGGACCCGTTCATCCCCCCGGTTCCGGGCCTGCGCGAGCTCGAGGGGGTCTGGGGCACGCGGGACGCGACGAGCATGAAGGAGATCCCGCGGCGCCTCATCGTCCTGGGCGGCGGGCCGGCCGGCCTCGAGCTCGCCCAGGTCGTCCGGCGCCTGGGCGGCGAGGTGGCGGTCGTCGAGGGCGCCGACCACGTGCTCTCCCACGACCCCGCTCCGCTCGGGGCGGCGCTCGCCGAGGCCCTGCGCCGCGACGGCATCGAGATCCACGTGGGCGCCTCCGCGGTCGCGGCGCGTCGCGACGGCGGCGACTACGTGCTGGAGCTCGACGACGGGCGCGAGCTCCGCGGCGAGCGCCTGCTCGTCGCCACCGGCCGGCGGCCCCGGGTCGAGGGAATCGGCCTCGAGACCGTCGGCATCTCGCCCGACGCACGGGGGATCCCGGTCGATGCGCGCATGCGCGCGGGCGACCGCCTCTGGGCCGATCGGCGATGTCACCGGGGTGTGGCCGCTGACCCACGTCGGCGAGTACGAGGGCGAGATCGTCGCGGCGAACATCCTCGGCGATCCCCGGGAGGCCAACTACGAGGCCGTGCCGCGCGTCACCTACACCGACCCCCAGGCCGCGGCGGTCGGCGCCGGCGAGGCCGCCTTCAGCGCCACCTGGTCCCTCGCGGAGATCCCCAAGATGGCGACCTATACGCACGCCTACGCCGAGTCGAACGGCTACCTGACCCTGCTGAGCGACGGGGAGCGGCTGACCGGCGCCCACGCGCTCGGCCCCGAGGCCGGCGAGTGGCTGCAGCAGGCCACGCTCGCGATCCGCGCGCGGGTCCCCCTCGACGTGCTCTACGACACCATCCAGCCCTTCCCGAGCTTCTCCGAGGTCCACGCCTTCGCGCTGCGGTCGCTGCGGGCGGCGATCGGCGCGGCGCGATGAGCGCGCTCGCCGGCCAGATCGTGGTGGTGATCGGCGGGAGCGCCGGCATCGGGTTCGAGACGGCCCGCCTGGCGCGCTCCGAGGGGGCGGAGGTGATCCTCACCGGCCGCACCCCCGAGCGCCTCGAGCGGGCGGGACGCGAGCTCGGCGCGCGGAGCACCGCCGCCTTCGACGCCGCCGACGTCACGCTCCTCGAGGAGTTCTTCGCCGACCTGCCGCGCCCCGTCGACCACGTGCTGGTCACCGCGGGACGCCCCTACTACGCGCCGCTGGCCGAGATGGACTTCGCGGAGGCGCACGGAGTGGTCGACGCGGACCTCTGGCTCGCGCTCCACGTCGCCCGCCTCGCGGCGCGGGCGGTGCGGCCGGGCGGGACGCTGATCCTGATGAGCGGAACCGGCGCCCGGCGGCCGAGCGTGGGGCTCGCGCTCACGGCGGCGCTCACCGCGGCAATGCCCGCGCTGATCGCCAACCTCGCGCTCGAGATCGCGCCGGTCAGGGTCAACCTGATCGCCCCCGGCTTCGTCAACACGCCGCTGTCGGCGGCGCTCCTCGGCGACGGGCTGGAGGCGCGGCGCGAGCAACTCCGCGCGACGCTGCCCATCGGGCGGGTCGTCGGCCCGGCGGACGTCGCCGCCCTCGCCGTCCACCTCATGACGAACACGGCGCTCACCGGCGCGACCTACGACATCGACGGCGGCCAGCAGCTCGTCCCCGCCTCGGCGGGCTGAGGGGGGTGTGGCGATGGACGAGTGGGTCTGGACGCTGGGACTCGGGCCGGCGCTGACGGAGCTGCCGTGGCCCGAGGACCACCGGGTCGCGGCGGTCGTGTCCGGGCCCGTGCCGACCAAGCTCGGGTTCCGCACCGTCGCGGGGCTCAGGATCCGCTGCGCCGAGTGCGGCGGCGGATCGGCCACGGAGTCGATCCTGATGACGAGCCCGTGGCCCGAGAGCATGTTCGCGTTCGCGCCGATCTGGACCTTCCTCGCGCAGCGCTGTCGCGTCGTCGCGGTCGACCTGCCGGGCTTCGGGGGCTCCGAGCGCAGGGACGACCTCCTCTCCCCGCGCGCCATGGGCGACTTCCTCGTTCAGTTCATCGAGCAGAGCGAGCTGGACGCCCCCCACCTGGTCGCCCCGGACGTCGGCACGGCCGCCGCCCTCTTCGCCGCCGCCTCCCGGCCCGAGCTGATCTCCAGCGTGGTGGTGGGCAGCGGCGGTGCGGCCGTCCCGATCCAGCTGACCGGGCCGCTCGCGGAGTGGGTCCTCGCCCCCGACCTGGATCGCTACCGGGCGATGGACCCGCGCGCCGTCGTCGGCGCGGCGCTCGACACGATCGAGGGCTACGCGCCGCCCCCCGAGATCCGCGAGGACTACATGGAGTCCTACGACGGCGACCGCTTCGTCGAGTCGATGCGCTACGTCCGCCGCTACCCCGACGAGCTCCCGGAGCTCGCGCGGAGCCTTCCGGCGATCGAGACCCCGGTCCAGATCATCGCCGGCCGGCGGGACCGGGTCGTCCCGCTCGCCAACGCCGAGTTCCTCGACGCGCGCCTGCCCAACAGCCGGCTCGTGGTCGTGGACGCCGGGCACTTCGTGTGGGAGGAGGCGGCCGACGAGTACGAGTCCATCGTCTCGGACTGGGTGATGGGCGGCCACCGCGACGGGCGGCCGGGACGGCGGGGGACCGATGACCGACATCTCGCCCGGCGGGGTCTTCCCCGACTACGCGCTGCCCGACCACACCGAAACGGTCCGCAGGCTCAGCGAGCTGCAGGGCGACGATCCGATGATCCTCACGCTCGCGCGCGGCCACTACTGCCCGAAGGAGCACCAGCAGCACCTCGAGCTGGCGGCGTTCCAGCCGAAGATCGCGGTGGCCTACACCCGGATCGTCACGATCTCGACCGACGAGCACCACACGCTGCAGGAGTTCCGCGCGTCGGTCGGCGCCCAGTGGACCTTCCTCTCCGATCCGGGGCGCACGATCCAGAAGGACCTCGACATCCAGGAGTACACCGACCCCGAGAACGATCCGATGATCCCGCACACGCTGGTGCTGACGCCGGGGCTGGTCATCCACAGCGTCTACAACGGCTACTGGTTCTGGGGCCGGCCGTCGGTGTACGACCTCTGGCGCGACCTGCGCGCGGCGACGAGCGAGATCCGGCCGGACTGGGACCTGAGCACGCCGGGCCTGCGCGAGGCCTGGGACTCGGGCGACCGCGCGCCCTTCCACGGCTGGGACCGCTGGTCTCCGGAGCGCGCCGCCGCCGCCGGGGGCCCTCCGGCGGCGGACGGCGCCTGAGGCCTACGTCCGCGACGCGGGGGCGAGCCCGAGCAGCGCGTCGACCTGGCCGACGGCCTGCGTGATGCCCTCCTGCATGCCCATCTCGATCAGCTGCGTCATCGCCTCGGCCGAGGGGAACACGCTGACGAGCACCATGCGCGTGCGCCGCTCGCCGAGGTCGGTGATCGCCACGCTCATCCGCGTCACCGGCATGTCGGCGGGCGCGTCGGCCTCGCCGAAGCCGTCCTCGATCTCGATCGCGTTGGGCTCGTCCGTCGAGATCACGCGCCACCAGCCGGGGTAGTTCTCCCCCTCCGGGCCGGTCATGTGGTACGCCACGCGCCCGCCCGGCACGAGCTCGTGCTCGGTGACCGTGGCCGGATGCGACGGCGGCCCCCACCAGCGCTCGAGCAGGCGCGGATCGGCCCACAGCTGCCAGACGCGCTCCACCGGAACGGCGTACTCGGCGGTGAGCGTGAGGGTCAGGGCCCGCTCGTCGGGCACCACGCTGACGACGGTCATGTCGATTCCTCCTGGTCGATGTCGGCGAGCACGTCGCCGAAGCGGTCCAGCCGCGCGCGCCACAGCCCCTCGAGCTCCTCGAGCAGCCGCCGGGCGTCGTGCACGGCGTCCATGTCGGTGTGAACGAGCTGTTCCCGCCCGCGCCGTCGGCGGTGGACGAGCCCGGCCCGCTCGAGCATCGCCACGTGCTTCTGCACCGCGGTGAGGCTCATGTCGTACCGCCGCGCGAGCGCCGAGACCGACTGCGTGCCGGCGAGCGCCCGGCCCAGGATGTCGCGGCGCGTCGTGTTGGCGAGCGCCCCGAACACCCGGTCGATCTGTTGCTCTGCGGTCTGATTCACAACAATATGGTTGTAGAACAAGGGGCCCGCGTCAAGCGGCTCGGGAGACCCGCGGCTCGGCCGGGTAGCCCTCCCGCGTCACCGGTTGCAGGGAGACGCCGTGCCGGACGCCGAGCCTCAAGCCGTTCTGACGCCGCTCACCGAGGCGGCGATCTTCCTCGTGCTCACCGTGGACCCGGGCGCCGAGGACGAGGTCCGCGACCTGCTGACGGACGTCGGCGGGCTGAGGCGATCGGTCGGATTCCGCGTCCCCGAGGCGCGGGCTCACGTGCGTGGTCGGTCTCGGCTCCGATCTCTGGGAGCGCCTCTTCGGCGAGCCCCGCCCGGCCGGCCTGCATCCGCTGCCCGAGTTCGCCGGCGCCGTGCACACCGCCGTCAGCACGCCCGGCGACCTGCTCTTCCACATCCGGCGCCCGTCGCCTGGACCTGTGCTTCGAGCTGGCGCAGCGGCTGATGGACCGGCTCGGGGCCGGGCGCGGGTGGTCGATGAGGTGCACGGGTTCAGGTCCTTCGACGAGCGCGACCTGCTCGGCTTCGTCGACGGCACCGAGAACCCCGAGGGAGCCGCGGCGGCCGCCGCGGTCGTCGATCGGCGACGAGGACCCCGACTTCGCCGGCGGCAGCTACGTCGTCGTCCAGAAGTACCTGCACGACCTGTCGGCGTGGGACGCGCTGCGCGGTCGAGGAGCAGGAGCGGATCGTCGGCCGCGAGAAGCTCAGCGACGTCGAGCTGGCGGACGACGTCAAGCCCTCCAACTCGCACGTCGCGCTGAACACGATCGTCGACGACGACGGCGAGGAGCGCCAGATCGTGCGCCACAACATGCCCTTCGGCCGAGTCGGCGCCGGCGAGTTCGGGACGTACTTCATCGGCTACGCCCGCACGCCGGACGTCATCGAGCAGATGCTGACCAACATGTTCATCGGCGAGCCCGCCCGGCAACCACGACCGGATCCTGGACTTCTCGACGGCCGTCACCGGCGGACTGTTCTTCGTTCCCAGCGCCGACTTCCTCGACGAGCCGACGATTCCGGCCCGGGCCGACGCGGCCGCCGAGGGTGCGTCCGACGACGGTGCCTCCGACGACGGGTCGCTCGGAATCGGCAGTCTCAAGTAAGTGCGGGCGGGAGCCCCGCGCGCTCCCGCCCGCACAGGGGCTCAGCCGCCCGGCACGGCCCCGATCTGGGCCAGCAGCGTGAGCAGGTCGAAGTAGTGGTCGCTCGTGATGATCCTCCCGTCGCGGACCTGCTGGACCATGCACGCCGGCACGGCCACCTTCCGGCCGGTGGCCGGGATGACGGTGCCGTCCGGGCCGTGCATGTCGCCGTCGTGGGTGCCCGTCCAGACGATCTGCAGGGTCACCCGGTCGCCGTCGGCGAAGGCCGCGGTGATCCGGCCGTTCGCGTCGGGGAACGCCGCCTTCCAGGTGAAGTCGTGGTCGACCACGGCGTCCCCACCCTCCGTGGTGGTGCGGGTGGCGTGCTCCCTCTCGACCGCGGTCTCCGCGAGCGTCGCACGGAATCGGTCGCGGTTGCCCGCGTTGAAGGCCTCGATGCTCTCGCGGCCGACCGTGAGCGGATCGGCGGACATGGGATCTCCCTTCTCCGAGCTGAGGCAGTGCCCCGATCCTCGTGCCGGCGTCCGAGGCGGCGCAACCTTCCGCGCCCCCGGCGGGCGTTCTCCCGGGGCGGGTGTCGCCCTCCGAGACACCGGGTGCGTCGCGCGGTCCGCGGTTGCCCCGGTCCCGCGACGCGGAATACCCTCGCGGCCGAAGAGCGGTCGGCGACCGGCCGGGCCCACGCCCGGCCCCCATCACGGGAGTGGCAATGGATCACACGGCGACGCTGCGACGGGCGTACGACCTGCTGAGCGCCCACGACATCGACGCCTTCGGCGAGCTGCTCGCCGACGACTTCGTGGAGCACGAGGACCTTCCCGGCGGTGCCCCGAACCGGGAGGGGGTCAAGGGCTTCTTCCGCATGCAGCTCGCCGCCTTCCCCGACTTCGCGATGGTGGTCGACGACATCGTGGACGGCGGCGACAAGCTGGTCGTCCGAGGGCGGTTCACGGGCACTCACGAGGGCGAGTTCATGGGGATGCCGGCCACCGGCCGCGCGGTGGACGTGCCGCTGATCGACATCATGCGCGTCGAGGACGACGGCCTCATCCACGAGCACTGGGGCGTCTTCGACGCGATGGGGATGATGCGGCAGCTGGGCGCGTAGACCGCCCCGGTCAGAGCTCCACCGGTGTCACGGACACCGGAAGCCGGCGCCCGTCGCGCACGACGCCGAGCGTGACGGGGCGGCCGATCCGATCGGCGCCCATCAGGCGCTGGAGGTCGCCGACGTCGGCGACCGCGTGGCCGTCGACCTCGACGATCAGGTCCTCGGGCCGCAGCCCCGCCCGGGCGGCCGGGCTGTCGGCCACGACCTCGACCACCTCGATCCCGACGCCGCGCCCGACATCGGCCGCCACCCGCGGCGGCAGCGGGCGCTGCCCGCCGGCGATGCCCACGTAGGCGCGCCGCACCCGCCCCTCGGCCATCAGGGCCGCCACGATCCCGCGGGTCGTGGCGTTGATCGGCACCGCCAGGCCCGAGCCCGACGCCGGCGACCGCCGTGTTGACGCCCACCACCCGGGCGCGGCTGTCGGCGAGGGCGCCGCCCGAGTTGCCGGGGTTGAGGGCGGCATCGGTCTGGATGACGTCCTCCACCACCCGTCGCTCCCGCCCGCGGCCGACCGGCAGGGAGCGGCCGAGCGCCGACACCACGCCCGCGGTCACGGAGCCGGGGAAGCCGAGCGGGTTCCCGATCGCCACCACGAGCTGGCCCACCGCCAGTCGGTCCGCGTCTCCCAGGGTCGCCGCCGGCAGATCGGTCCCCTCGGCCCGCAGCACCGCCAGGTCGGAGAGCGGGTCGGCCCCCACCACGGCGAGCGCCATGTCGCGGCCGTCCACCAGCCGGGCGCGGAGGCGGCGCGGCGCGCCCTCCACGACGTGGGCGGACGTGAGGATGAAGCCGTCGGCGCTGATGACGACGCCGCTGCCGCCTCCGTCTCCCTCCGCCCGCGCCACGCGCAGGCTGGCGACCGAGGGGCCGAGCGTCCGCGCCACCGAGGTGACCGCGCGGGAGTAGGCGTCCAGGGCCTCGGTGTCGTCGGGCGCCGCCGACGGCGTGCCCCGTCGGACCCGTCGTCCGTCGTGCCCTCGAAGACCCCGCCGATGAAGCCCACCCCGCCCATTCGGCGACGCTAGCACCGCCCCGGCCGGGCCGCCCCGGCCCGCCCCTAGGCTTCGGCGACGGCCCCATGAACCCAAGGACGCACCATGCGCATCTCGGTTCCCCTGTCCTACGCGCTCGAGCCGCTGACCCAGGTCGACGCGGTGGTCGAGATGGAGCGCGCGGGCCTCGACGCCGTGTGGGTGGCGGAGACGTGGGGCTATGACGCGCCGTCGTTCATGGGCTACCTCGCCGCGCGCACCACGACCCTGGAGATCGGCGCGGGAGTGCTGTCGGTCTATTCGCGCACGCCCGCGCTGATCGCCCAGACCGCCGCGGGCGTTGACGCGCTGTCGGGAGGACGCTGCATCCTCGGCCTGGGCACGTCGGGGCCGCAGGTGGTCGAGGGCTTCCACGGTGTCCCGTTCACGCAGCCGACCGCGCGCCTGCGCGAGGCGATCGACATCTGCCGGATGGTCTGGCGCCGCGAGCCGGTGCGCCACGAGGGCGCCGCGTTCCGACTCCCCCTCGGCCCGGACCGCGGTACCGGGCTGGGCAAGGCCCTGAAGCTGATCACGCGGCCGTCCCGCGGCCGGATCCCGATCTACGTCGCCGCGCTGCGGCCCCGTGCGGTGGAGCTGACGGCCGAGATGGCGGAGGGGTGGTACCCGCTCTTCTTCGTGACGGAGGGCGCCGGCGCGGTGTGGGGCGACGCGCTGGCCGCGGGCGCCGCCCGCCGCTCGCCGGACCTCCCTCCGCTCGAGATCTGCGCGGGCGGGATCTGCGCGGTGGGCGAGGGCGCCGACGTCGCGGCGCTGCGCGAGCTCGCGCGCGCCGAGCTCGCGCTCTACATCGGGGGCATGGGCTCGGCGACCAGCAACTACTACAACGAGCTCTTTCGCCGGTTCGGGTGGGAGCGGGAGGCCGGCGAGGTCCAGGACCTCTTCCTGGCGGGGGACCGCGCCGGAGCGGAGGCCCGGCTTCCATCCGACCTGGTGGAGGCCACCACGCTCTGCGGGTCGCCGGGATACGTGCGGGAGAGGGTCGAGCGCCTGCGCGCGGCCGGCGTGACCATGCTCAACGTGCGGCCGGTCGGGCCGGATCCGGTGGGGACGATCGCGGCCCTGCGGGAGATCGCCGGCTAGCGATGCCCGCCCGGGCCGACGTCCGTCATGCCCGCGGCGCTACGCTCCGGGAGGTGACCCGCCGACCCGAGAACGAGGACGTTCGACCCCCGCGAGACCCGGGAGTGGCTCGAGGCGGTCGACGACATCCTCCCGCGAGTACGGCCCCGAGCGGGCGGGGGCGCTGCTGGGCAGGGTGATGAACGAGGCCCGCCTGGCCGGCGCGCTCGTGCCGGTCAGCGACAGCACGCCGTACGTCAACACGATCCCGCGCGGCGAGGAGGAGCCGATCCCGGGCGACCAGGAGGTCGAGCGGCGGCTGCGCTCGGCGATCCGCTGGAACGCGGCCGCGCTGGTGCTCCAGGCCAACAAGGAGTCCTCCGAGCTCGGCGGCCACATCGCCAGCTTCCAGTCGGCGGCGACGCTCTACGAGGTCGGCTTCAACCACTTCTGGCACGCCCGCACCGAGGACCACGGCGGCGACCTGGTCTACCTCCAGGGCCACTCGTCGCCGGGCATCTACGCCCGCGCCTTCCTCGAGGGGCGCCTCGACGAGGAGCAGATGCGCAACTTCCGCCAGGAGGTCGGCGGCAACGGGCTCTCGTCGTACCCGCACCCGTGGCTGATGCCGGACTTCTGGCAGTTCCCCACGGTCTCGATGGGGCTCGGGCCGATCATGGCCATCTACCAGGCCCGCTTCCTGAAGTACCTCGCAGGGCCGCGGCATCCTCGACACCGCCGAGCGCACGGTCTGGGCCTTCATGGGCGACGGCGAGATCGGACGAGCCCGAGTCGATGGGCGCGATCTCGCTGGCCGGGCGCGAGCACCTCGACAACCTGGTCTTCGTCGTCAACTGCAACCTGCAGCGGCTCGACGGCCCGGTGCGCGGCAACGGCAAGATCATCCAGGAGCTGGAGACCAACTTCCGCGGCGCCGGCTGGAACGTCATCAAGGTGATCTGGGGCGAGAACTGGGACCCGCTGCTCGCGGCCGACCACGACGGGCTGCTCAAGCGGCGCATGGACCGAGGCGGTCGACGGCGAGTACCAGACCTTCAAGTCGCGCGACGCCGACCTACGTGCGCGAGCACTTCTTCGGCGCCTACCCCGAGCTGAAGGAGCGCGTCGCCGCACATGAGCGACCCGGAGATCTGGGCGCTCAACCGCGGCGGCCACAGCCCGCGCAAGGTCTACGCCGCCTACCACGCGGCCATGCACCACGAGGGCCAGCCCACGGTGATCCTGGCCAAGACCATCAAGGGCTACGGCATGGGCGCGCGCCGGCGAGGGCCAGAACATCACCCACCAGCAGAAGAAGATGAACGAGGAGGCGCTGCTGGCCTTCCGCGACCGCTTCGACGTGCCGCTGACCGACGAGCAGACGCCATGAGGCCGCCTTCTACAGGCCGCCGCGCCGACAGCCCGGAGATGACCTACCTGCGCGAGCGGCGCGAGGCGCTGGGCGGCAGCCTGCCCGCGCGGCGCGCCGACGTCGCCGTCGATGCGAGGTGCCCCCGCTGTCGGCCTTCGACGCGCTGCTCAAGGGCAGCGGGCGAGCGCGCGATCTCGACCACCATGGCCTTCGTGCGGGCGCTCAGCACGCTGCTGCGCGACAAGACGATCGGCCCCCACGTGGTGCCGATCGTGCCCGACGAGTCGCGCACCTTCGGCATGGAGGGCATGTTCCGCCAGCTCGGGATCTTCTCCCAGGTGGGCCAGCTCTACCGCCCCGAGGACGCCGAGCAGCTCATGTTCTACCGCGAGGACAAGAAGGGGCAGATCCTCGAGGAGGGCATCACCGAGGCCGGCGCGCTGTCGTCGTGGATCGCCGCCGGCACCTCGTACGCCAACCACGGCGTCGCCGATGATCCCCTTCTTCATCTTCTACTCGATGTTCGGCTTCCAGCGGATCGGCGACCTGATCTGGGCCGCCGGCGACAGCCGCGCGCGCGGCTTCCTGCTCGGCGGCACGTCCGGGCGCACCACGCTGAACGGCGAGGGCCTGCAGCACGAGGACGGCCACAGCCACGTCGATGGCCGCCACCGTCCCCAACTGCCGCTCCTACGACCCGACCTTCGGCTACGAGGTGGCGGTGATCGTGCAGGACGGCCTGCGCCGCATGCTCACCGAGCAGCGAGGACGTCTTCTACTACCTCACGCTGCTCAACGAGAACTACGCCCAGCCCGCGATGCCCGAGGGCGCCGCGGAGGGCGATCCTGCGCGGCATGCACCTGGTGCGCGAGGCCGACCGGCGAAGGGCCCGCGCGTCCAGCTGATGGGCTCCGGGCGCGATCCTGCGCGAGGTGCTGGCCGCGGCCGAGCTGCTGCGAGGAGGACTACGGCGTCGGCGCCGACGTCTGGAGCGTCACCAGCTTCACCGAGCTGCGCCGCGACGGCCTCGAGGCCGAGCGCTGGAACCGCCTGCACCCCACCGAGGAGCCGCGCGTGCCCTACGTCGAGGCGATGCTCGCCGGCCGCCAGGGCCCGGTGGTGGCGGCGACCGACTACATGCGCGCCTTCGCCGACGGCATCCGCGCCTTCGTGCCCGGGCCGCTACGAGGTGCTCGGCACCGACGGCTTCGGGCGCAGCGACTACCGCGTCCAGCTGCGCAGCTTCTTCGAGGTCGACCGCCACCACGTCGACCGTCGCGGCGCTCGACGCCCTCGCGCGCGAGGGCGCGATCGACGCGGCGATCGCCGCGCCAGGCGATCGTCCGGTACGACATCGACCCGGAGGCGGCACCCCCGTGGCAGCGATGACCGAGGTCCGCGTCCCCGACATCGGCGACTTCGCCGACGTCCCCGTCATCGAGGTGCTGGTCGCGCCCGGCGACACCGTCGCCGCCGAGGACCCGCTGATCGTGCTCGAGTCCGACAAGGCGAGCATGGAGGTCCCCTCGCCGGCCGCCGGCGTGGTCGGGCGAGATGTCGGTGACGGTGGGCGACGAGGTCTCCCAGGGCGACCTGATCCTGACGCTCTCCGGCGACGGCGACGGCGAGCGGGCGGCGCCGGACGCCGGGAGCCGGCGCCGAGCCGGAGGCCGCCGCGGCGCCGAGCCGCCGACGACGCCGCCGAGCCCGACGCCGGCTCTACGCCGACCCGTCCGCGCCGGGCGCGAGGAGGACGAGGCGCGCGACGGCGCCACGACCGGCGGAGCCCGACGACGAGCCGAGCGCCGGCGGGGAGCTTCGACGGCGACGACGTCTACGCCGGGCCCGGCGCGCGCGCGCCTGGCGCCGCGAGCTGGGCGTCGACCTGGCCGCGGTCGGCGGCAGCGGCCCCAAGGGCCGCATCACCAAGGAGGACGTGAGCGCCGCCGCCGAGTGCGGCGCGCCGCGCAGCGCCGCGCCGCGAGGCGCCCCGCGCGCCGCGCCCCGCGGCCCCGGCGGGGCTGCCGGCCTGGCCGCAGGTCGACTTCGCCGCGTTCGGCCCGGTCGAGGCGGTCGAGCTGTCGCGCATCAAGCGCATCGCCGGCCCGGCCCTGGCGCGCAACTGGGTCGACGATCCCGCACGTCACCCAGCACGACGAGGCCGACATCACCGAGCTGGAGGCCTTCCGCAAGGAGGTCAACGCGGCCCACGCCGGCCGAGGGCGTGAAGCTCACGATGGTGTCGCTGCTGCTGAAGGCCTGCGCCGCCGCGCTGCGCGCCTTCCCCGACTTCAACTCCTCGCTCGACGGGCGGCGACCTGGTGCTGAAGCGCTACTACCACCTCGGCTTCGCGGCCGACACGCCCGCACGGGCTGATGGTGCCGGTGATCCGCGACGTCGACCGCAAGGGCCTGCTCGAGATCGCCCGCGAGCTCGACCGCGCTCTCGGCGCGCGGCGCGCGACGGGCAAGCTCACGCGCGAGGACATGCAGGGCGGCACCTTCACCATCTCCAGCCTGGGCGGCATCGGCGGCACCGCCTTCACGCCGATCATCAACGCGCCCGAGGTGGCGATCCTCGGCGTCTCGCGCTCGGCGATGAAGCCGGTCTGGCGCGACGGCGAGTTCGTGCCGCGGCTGATGCTGCCGCTGTCGCTGTCCTACGACCACCGCGTGGTCGACGGCGCCGCCGCCGCGCGCTTCACGACGCACCTGCGCCGAGCTGCTCGCCGACCCGCGGCGGATGCTGCTGTGAGCGACGCGGAGCGACCGCGCCGACGTCGTCGTCCTGGGCGGCGGGCCGGGCGGCTACACCGCGGCCTTCCGCGCGGCCGACCTCGGCCTGAGCGTGATGCTGGTCGAGCGCCACTCGCGCCTGGGCGGCGTCTGCCTCAACGTCGGCTGCATCCCCTCGAAGGCCCTGCTGCACGCGGCGAAGGTGCTGCCGGAGGCCCGCGAGGCCGCGGAGCATCGGCATCGCCTTCGGCGAGCCGCGAGATCGACCTCGACGCCCTGCGGACGGCGACCGACGCGGTGGTCGAGCCGCGCTCACCGACGGCCTCGCCGGGCTGGCGAAGAAGCGCAAGGTGCGCGTCGTCCGCGGCACCGGCGCGCTTCACCGTCGCCGCACGACCTCGAGGTCGAGACGGCCGACGGCGACCGAGACGATCGCGTTCGCGCAGCTGCGATCATCGCCGCGGGATCCGAGCCCGCGCGCATCCCCGGGCTCCCCGACGACCCGCGGGTCATGGACTCGACCGGCGCGCTGGCGCTGGAGGAGGTGCCCGAGCGCCTGCTCGTCATCGGCGGCGGCATCATCGGCCTGGAGATGGCCACGGTCTACGACGCGCTCGGCGTCGCGGATCACCGTGGTGGAGATGCTCGACCAGCTCATTCCCGGGGTGCGACCCCGACCTGGTGACGCCGCTCCGCAAGCGCATCGCCGGCCGCTACGAGGCGATCCACCTGGGCACCCGCGTCGCGGCGGTCGAGGCGCGCGAGGAGGGCCTGCGCGTGACCTTCGACGGCGACGACGCCCCCGCGCCGCAGACCGTCGACCGCATCCTGGTGGCGGTCGGCCGCCGCGCCAACGGCGACCGCATCGGCGCCGACGCGGCCGGCGTGGAGGTGGACGAGCGCGGCGTGATCGCGGTCGACGACGCGCATGCGCACCAACGTGCCCGCACATCCACGCCATCGGCGACGTCGTCGGCGATCCGATGCTCGCCCACAAGGCGACGCCACCAGGGCGTCGTGGCCGCCGAGGTGATCGCCGGCCGCGACGCCGCGTTCGACGTGCGCGACGATCCCGTCGGTCGCCTACACCGACCCCGAGATCGCCTGGATCGGCCTCACCGAGACGGAGGCGAACGCGCGACGGCATCGACCACGAGGTGGCGAGCTTCCCCTGGGTCGCCTCGGGCCGCGCGCTCACGATCGGCCGTCCGGAGGGGCGCACGAAGGTGATCGTGGAGCCCGGCACGCGCCGCATGCTCGGCGCCGGCGTCGTCGGCGTCAACGCCGGCGAGCTGATCGCCGAGGCGGTCCACGCCATCGAGATGGGCTCCGACGCGCGAGGATCTCTCGCTGACGATCCATCCCCACCCCACCCTGTCCGAGACGGTCGGCTTCGCCGCCGAGGCGGCCGAGGGGACGATCACCGACCTCTACCTCGGGGCCTCGTCGCGGCGCTGAGGGCCGGGCCCGGGCGGTGGCTCCTCAAGCAATCACCGGGGCCGCTCGATAATGAGGGCACCGCGGAGGCCCGTGCCCGGGTCGGAGGTCCGCGCCATCCCACGTTCTCATGGAAGAGAGCACCACATGCACGAGCGACTCCGACGTCGCACGGGGCAGGAGGGCTTCACCCTCATCGAGCTCCTTGTGGTCGTCATCATCATCGGCCTCCTGGCCGCGATCGCCATCCCCGCATTCCTCGGTCAGCGCAACAAGGCCAACGACGCCGCGGCCAAGTCTCTGGTCCGCAACGGCGCCACCGCGATGGAGGCCTACTTCTCTGACGGCAACACCTACATCGGCGCCGACGCGACCAAGCTGCGCGCGATCGAGCCGAACATCGCCTGGGTCGCCACCGGTGGCCAGGCGGCCAACGACCAGGTCTCGTACGGGACCCCGACCCTCAACGGCTACGTCCTCCAGACCGTCAGCCGCTCCGGCACGACCTACGTCTACACCAAGGACCTCACCGCGGCGACGGGCTCGACCGTCAAGCGGACCTGCGTGCCGACCACGGCCTGCCCGACGGCCGGCTGGTAGCTCCGCTCCGCCCGCCGCCCGTCTCCGTCGTGAAGCGCTGACGAGGGAGCCTCCCCGGGCGCGGCGGGTCCGCTGGCCCCGCCCCGCGAAGGTGCGTACGGTCAGCCCATGACCGGCGGGGCATCCCTCGAGCGGCGCCTGCTGCGGAACGCCGCGTTCGCGGCCGCGGTCACCGGCGCGCTCGTCGCCCTCGCCGGCTGCGTCTTCAGCACCTTCATCGGCCACCCGCCCTCGCC
This sequence comes from uncultured Thermoleophilia bacterium, assembly GCA_963784365.1. Classification (GTDB taxonomy): domain Bacteria; phylum Actinomycetota; class Thermoleophilia; order Miltoncostaeales; family Miltoncostaeaceae; genus Miltoncostaea. The sequence goes on from CAWAQS010000006.1 coordinate 779,304, forward strand.
GTGGGTGCTGGCCGTCGTCGTCGCGGTCGTGGCGCTGGCGTCGGCGTGCGCCGGCGGGATCGTCGTCGTGCGCACCCCGAGGGTGCGGCGCGCGCTCGGGTTGCACGAGCGGCGGCCGCACTCGGGCTGAAGGGCGCGGGCCCCTAGCCCGATCCGGCGCTCCCGCGGGGGTCGATGGCGCCCGCGCTGGCGGGGCGCCGGTGGCCCGCCGCGGCGCCCGGGGCGAACAGGTCGGAGAGCGCCGCGAGATCCTCGGCGTCCAGCTCGATCCTCTCGGCGGCCACGTTCTCCTCGAGGTGGAGCCGGCGGGAGGTGCCCGGGATCGGGACGATGTCCTCGCCCTGGTGCAGCAGCCAGGCCAGGCTGAGCTGCGCCGGGGTCACCTCGAGGCCGGCGGCCAGCCGCTCGAGGCCCTCGACCAGGGCGCGGTTGTGGGCGTAGTTCTCGCCCTGGAACCGCGGGATGCTGCGCCGCAGGTCGCCCTCGCCGTAGCCCTCGGCGGGCCCGGCGGAGGAGGCGAGCATGCCGCGCCCGACCGGGCTGAAGGCCACGAACGTCCCGCCCAGCTCGCGGAGCGCGGGGAGCACGCCGCTCTCCACGTCGCGCGTCCAGAGCGAGTACTCGGACTGCACCGCCGCGATCGGGTGCACCGCGTGGGCGCGGCGCAGCTGGTCGGCCGTCACCTCCGAGAGCCCGATCCGCGCCACCAGCCCCTGCGCCACGAGCTCGGCCATCGCGCCCACGGTCTCCTCGACCGGGACCTCCGGATCCACGCGGTGGCAGTAGTAGAGGTCGATGCGCTCGATGCCCGAGCCGCTCCAGGGAGGCCCGGCACGAGGAGTGGACGTACTCGGGGCGGCCGTTCAGCCCCAGGATGGCCCCGTCGTCGCCGCGCACGATGCCGAACTTGGTGGCGATCACCGCATCGTCGCGGTGACCGCGGATCGCCCGGCCCACGAGGCGCTCGTTGGCCCCCCGCCCGTAGCTGTCGGCCGTGTCCAGCATCGCGACGCGCAGGTCCAGCGCCATGCGGAGGGTGGCGAGCGCCTCGTCCTCGTCGGCCGGGCCGTAGAACTCGCTCATCCCCATGCAGCCAAGCCCGATCCGGCTCACGAGGCCACCCCCGAGCGGTGCGCGAGCGCCGCGGCCCCGATGTTCTCCTCGAGGTGGGCGACCGACGAGGTGCCGGGGATCGGCAGCATGGCCGGGGAGCGATCGAGCAGCCAGGCGATGGCGCGTTGGGCCGGGGTCCCGGGCCCGTCGCCGTCCGACGCGTCCGCCGCGCGGGCGAGCCGGCCCGCGCCGAGCGGGAACCAGGGGAGGAAGGCGATCCCCTCGCGCTCGCAGATCGCCAGCACGTCGTCGGAGCCGCGGTCGCGCGGCGCTGTAGCGGTTCTGCACCGAGACGATCGTGGTCTGCGCCAGGGCCTGCTGCGAGCTCGGCGACCGACACGTTGGACACGCCGATGCCCGCGATCTTGCCCTCGCGCTGGAGGTTGACGAGCGCCCCCAGCGATTCCGCGTAGGGCACCCGCGGATCCACCGCGTGCAGCTGGAAGAGGTCGATGCGCTCCGCGCGCAGGAGTGTGAGGCTGCGCTCGCACTCCCTCCGCAGCACCTCGGGGCGCCCGTCGCGGCCCCAGCGGTCGGCCCCGTCTCGCGCCAGCCCGCTCTTGGTGGCGATCACGAGGTCGTCCGGGTACGGGTGGAGGGCCTCCGCGATCAGGCGCTCGCTGACCTCGGGGCCGTACGAGTGCGCCGTGTCGATCAGCTCGACACCCAGCTCGACGGCGCGCCGGAGCACCCGGCGCGCCTCGCCGGGATCCCGGGGCTCGCCCCAGATCCCCTGGCCGGTGATCCGCATGGCGCCGAAGCCGAGGCGGTTGACGGCGCGCGGTGCCCAGCGCGATCCGGCCGGCGTGGGCGGCGTTCAGCTCGGTGCGTGCGGACATCGCGCGCTCCTCGGTCGAGGATGGTCGGGCGGGCGCCGGGACACGCCGCGGCCCACGGAAGAGGGTAGACCCGCCCCGCGTGGTGGCGCCCCGTCCGGGCCGTGAGCGAACATGTGTTCGTGTCACGCGAGGCGGCCATCCTCCATGCGGACCTCGACGCCTTCTTCGCGTCGGTCGAGCAGCGCGACGACCCGGACCTGAGGGGCGCGCCCGGTGATCGTCGGCTCGTGGGTGGTGATGGCCGCCAGCTACGAGGCCCGGGCCCTCGGCGTCGGGTCCGGGATGGGCGGTGCCCGCGCGCGCCGGCTCTGTCCCGACGCCGTCGTGGTGCCGCCGCGCTGGGAGGCCTACGTCGCGGCGAGCCGCGCCGTCTTCGACGTGTTCTCCCGCACGTCCCCGCTGGTCGAGGGCCTGTCCATCGACGAGGCCTTCCTCGACGTGCGGGGCATGGCGCGCAGCTCGGGCACGCCCACCGAGATCGCGCTGCGCCTGCGGCGTCAGGTGCGCGAGGAGGTCGGCCTGCCCATCACCGTGGGGGTGGCCACCACCAAGAGCCTCGCCAAGGTGGTCAGCGCGCTCGCCAAGCCCGACGGCCTGATGGTGGTCCCGGAGGAGTGCGAGCTGGCGCTCCTGCACCGGCTGCCGGTGGAGCGGCTCTGGGGCGTCGGGCCGGCGACCGCGGCGCGGCTCCACCGCCACGGGCTGGCGCGGGTGGGGCAGATCGCGGCCCTCGGCGAGCCCGAGCTGGTGCGCGCTGCTGGGCTCCGCCGCCGGCCGCAAGCTCCACGGGCTGGCCCACAACCGCGACCCGCGCCGCGTCCGGGCGGGACGCGGCCGGCGGACCTTCGGCGCGCAGTCGGCACTGGGGAGCCGGCCGCGCACGCCCGAGGCGCTCGACGCGGTGCTGCTCGGGCTGGTGGACCGGGTGACCCGCCGCATGCGGTCGTCGGGGCGCGCCGGGCGGACGGTGGTCCTGCGGCTGCGCTTCGGCGACTACTCCGCCGCCACCCGCTCGCGGACCCTGCGCCGGCCCACCGCCGCCTCGGCGCCGATCCTGGCCGCGGCGCGCGCGTTGTTCGACGAGGCGCGCCCGGCCATCGCGCGGCGCGGTCTCACGCTGCTCGGCGTGACCGTCGCGAACCTCGACGGCGAGCCGCCGGACGGGCAGCTGGAGCTGCCGCTCGACGGCGAGCCGGTCGCCGACGCGCTCGACGCGGCGCTCGACGCCGTCCGGGACCGCTTCGGGCCGGCCGCGGTCACGCGGGCGTCGCTGATGGGGCGCGATCCGGGGCTCGCCGTGTGGCTGCCTCCCGAGGGCGGGCGCCGTCCGCGGCCGCCCCCCACGCGGGGTTGAGCACCCCCGCGCACCGCCGTTCTGGACGCGGCTCGGGCCCGTCCTCTATGTTTGCGCGCGGCCAAACCCGGCGTCAGGTTCCGCCGGGGCGTTCCGAAGGGCGCCGCCCTTCCACCGTGGGGCATGCCCGTGAGCGATTCCGCCACCGTCGAGGGTGTCACCGAGCGACGCGTCCCGCGCCGCCGGCTCCGTATCGCGATCGCCCTCCTCGTGGCCGTGGCCGGGCTCGTCGCGCTGGCCGGTCCCGCCTCCGCCGCCACGAAGATCGCGTTCGTCCAGGGCGAGCAGAACGTCACGGTCACCCGGCCCGGCGACGGCCTCAACGCGGCCGTCTCGGCCCTGCTCGCGGGGCCGACCCCGGCCGAGCGCCGGACCCAGATCCGCAGCTACATCCTCCCCGGCACCCCCGTGCTGAGCGTGAGCCAGACGGGCACCGTGGCGACGATCGATCTCGGCGCCCGCTTCGTGGCCGGCACGGACTCGGACACGCTGCTCGCGCGACTCTCCCAGGTGGTGACCACGGTCACCGCGGTGCCCGGCGTCACGTCGGTCCAGGTGCTGATCCAGGGGGGCGTGCCGCTGGGGCTCTTCCCCGGGATCAACGCCACCACGCCCCTCACGACGGCCGCCCTGCGCGACCCCCAACGTCGCGCCCCCGCCGCCCACGCCGGAGCGCCCCACCACCCCGACCCAGGGCACGAAGGGGGCGCAGCAGCGCCTGGCCGACCTCGGCTACCTGCTGCCGAACGGCGTCGACGGGCAGCTCGGCCCGGCGACGACCGCGGCCGTGATCGCCTTCCAGAAGTGGGAGGGCCTGCCGCGCGACGGCGTCCTCGGCCCGGCGACGCTCGCGCGCCTGCGCACGGCCACCCGGCCCACGCCGCGCACCCAGGGCGGCTCCGGCCGGCGCGTCGAGGTGCTGATCGACCGCCAGCTGGTGCTGACGATCCAGGACAACGCGGTCGTCCGGGCCCTCCACGTGTCCACCGGCAAGCCGTCCACGCCGACGCCGATCGGCAGCTACTCGGTGTACGCGCAGTTCCCGCGCTGGTGGTCGACGCCGTTCCGCGAGTGGCTGCTGTGGGCGTCGCCGTTCGTCGGCGGCGTGGCGATGCACCAGTTCCCCGACGTCCCGGTCTACGCCGCCTCGCACGGCTGCGTGCGGGTGCCCGAGGCGAACGCCCAGTGGCTCTACCACTTCGTCTCGGTCGGCACCCCGGTCCGCGTCCTGGCGAGCTCGCGATGAGGCGCCTCGCCGCCGTCGTCGCCGCCTGGCCGCGCTCGTCGTCGCGGCCGTCGCCCGCGGTCGCCCAGCAGGCCGTCCCGCCCCCGACGATCACCCCCGGCGTCCTCACCGTCGCGCTCGACATGCCGAGCGACGGCTTCCAGGTCGGCGCGGTCAACGGATCCCAGGTCGTCTTCGCGCGGGGCCTCGAGATCGACCTCGCCAACGCCGTGGCGAAGAGGCTCGGCCTCCGCACGTCCTTCGTCAACGCCGCCTCCTTCGGCGACATCGTCGCGCCCGGCCCGAAGCCCTGGGACGTCGCGTTCGCCCAGGTCTCGATCCTCGCCGGCCGCCGCGCGGCGATCGACTTCACGGTGCCCTACCTCGGGCGTCGACCAGGGCGTGCTGCTGCGCCGCGGGCTCGCCCCGACGCCCCGCACGCTCGCCGCGCTGAAGCCCCTCCAGATCTGCGTGCAGAAGGGCACCACCGGGGCGGCCGTCGTCGCCCGGCGCGTGAAGCCCGCGAAGCCCGCCCGCGGCTACGCCGACGTGACCGCGCTCATCCAGGGCCTCGCGAGCGGCCGCTGCGACGCCGTGGTCTACGACGCCCCGAGCCTCGCGGTGCTCCGCTCGGAGGTGCCGCTGCGGGTCGGGCCGATGGCCGGGGTCATCCCCACCGCCGAGAACTACGGAGGCGTGACGGCCGACGGCAGCCCGCTCACCCCGCTGATCAACACGGCGCTCACCGGGCTGCTGCGCGACGGGACCGTCAACGCGCTCGCCACGAAGTGGCTCTCCGTCGACGTCTCCTCGCTGAGGCAGCTCCGCTAGGACCGCCCGCGCGCACCGGAGGCCGCCGGGTACTACGCTTGCGGCGGTCATAGGCGATCGAGGGCGTGCGATGGACGAACGTCGAGGTGGCCTCCGAACCGGCGTCGAGTACGCCGAGCTCGTGGGCGATGCGGTCATGTCCTCGCTGGCGGACCTCGTCGAGCGGCTGCGGGACGTGCCGGAGGAGGCCGCCGCCGCGCCCCGGCCGGTGACGCCCGCGGCACCCTCCGCCGCGGACCCGGCCGGCCACCCGTCCTCGGTGTCCGGCCTGCCCCGCCCGCTGGTCGACCTGGTCGCCGCCCTGGTCGCGGCGATCGTCCCCGTCGTCATCAATCGCATGGACCTCAACGAGGTGCTGGATCAGGTCGACGTCCAGCGCGTCGTCGACCGGGTGGACGTGGAGAAGGTCGTGGACCGGCTCGACCTCGACGAGATCGCCGGCCGCATCGACGTCAACGCGCTGCTCGCCCGGGTGGACATCGACGCCCTGGTGAAGCGCATCGACCTGACGTCCGCGACCCGCGAGGCGATGGAGGCCATCGACATCGGGGAGATCGTCCGCGACTCGACCGCGACGATCGGCACGGACCTGGTCGACGACCTCCGCCTCCAGTCGATCCGCGCCGACGCCCTGCTGGCCCGCGCCGTGGACGCGGTGCTCCGGCGCCGTGGCCCGCGGCGGACGGCGCTCGACCCGCCGGCGGGTGCGTCGTGAGCCGGCTCGTCGAGAGCCCCGAGGTGCAGGAGCGTCTGGGGACACGCGCCGGCGTCGTCTCCCGGCTGCTCGCCGACGCCATCGACGGGGTCGTGATCGTGCTGCTCGGCCTCCTGGTGCTGGTCGGGGTGAGCGTCGTCATCGGTCTCTTCACCCGTACCGTCGAGTTCGTGAGCCTGCCCCAGGGCGCACGGTGGATCGTCGCGGCGGCGCTCTTCATCGGCTACCTCGGCTACGGGTGGGGGCTGGAGGGGCGGACCGTCGGCAAGACCGCGATGGGCCTGCGCGTCGTCCGCGACGACGGCTCCGACCTCTCGCCGTCCCGGGGCCTCGTCCGGGCGCTGCTCTACTTCATCGTGCTGCCCGGGATCCTCTGGGCGATCGTGAGCCGGCGCAACGCGTCGCTGCAGGACCTCGTGCTCGGGACCTCGGTGGTCCACGACTGGGGCGTCGCCGGCGGGCGCACGTTCGAGGGCGGGTCGGCGCGGTCCGACGCGCCCCCCGAGCCGCGCTAGCCGGCGCTCGCGGGCCCGGAGGCCGGGATGACGGTGGTGGATGTCGAGCTGCGCGACGGGTCCACCGTCCGCGTGCGGCCGGTCCGCCCCGGCGACGTCGGGGCGCTCGAGGCCTTCCTGGGCGAGCTCTCGCCGGATGCCCGGCGCTACCGGTTCTTCGGCTCCGTCGATCTCGAGAGCGCCGCCCGGGCGATGGCGACCGGAGGGGGGCCGCGAGGACCGCGGGCTGGTGGCGCTGACCGGCGTCCCCGAGCGGATCATCGGGCACGCGCAGTACGTGCGGGACCCCGGCGCGCCCGTGGCCGAGGTGGCCTTCGCCGTGGCCGACGCCTTCCAGGGGCGCGGCCTCGGCACCCTGCTGCTGGCCCACCTCGCCGAGCACGCCCACGCCGCGGGCGTGGAGCTGCTCGACGCGGAGGTGATGGCCGACAACCGCCGCATGATCGAGATGTTCCGCGGCAGCGGCTTCCCCGTGCTGCTGCGCGCCGAGCGCGGCGCGCGCATCGTGCAGTTCCCGTCCTCGCTCTCGCCGACCGCCATCGCGGCCTTCGACGCGCGCCAGCGCACGGCCGCGACGGCCCTGCTGCGCAGCGTGCTGGAGCCGTCGTCGGTCGCGGTGATCGGGGCCTCGCGCACGCGCGGGACCGTGGGCGCCGAGATCCTGCACCACCTGCGCGCGGGCGGCTACGCGGGCCGGCTCCACGTGGTCAACCGCGTCGGCGTCCGAGGTGCAGGGCCTGCCCGCCCTCGCGCGCGCCGCCGACCTGCCCGAGCCGCGTGGAGCTCGCGATCGTGGCGGTGCCGATGGCGGGCGTCCTCGAGGTCGTCCGCGAGCTCGGCGCGCTCGGCACGCGCGCCCTGGTCGTCGTGACGGCCGGGTTCGCGGAGGTCGGCGGGGCGGGCGAGCGTGCGCAGCGGGAGCTGGTGGACGTCTGCCGCGCGACGGGCATGCGCCTCGTGGGTCCCAACTGCCTGGGCGTGATCAACACGGCGCCCGCGGCGCTGCTCAACGCCACCTTCGCCGTCGACATGCCGGCGCGCGGGAACGTCGCGATGCTCTCGCAGAGCGGCGGGCTGGGCATCGCCCTGCTCGAGCACGCGGACGAGCTGGGGATCGGGCTGTCGTCGTTCGTGTCGGTGGGCAACAAGGCCGACCTGTCGGGCAACGACCTGCTCCGCTACTGGGAGGACGACCCGGCCACTGAGGTCGTCCTGCTCTACCTCGAGTCGTTCGGCAACCCGCGCACGTTCGCGCGCGTCGCCCGGCGGCTGTCGCGCACCAAGCCGATCGTCGCGGTCAAGAGCGCCCGTGGCACGGCGGGGGCGCGCGCGGCCGGGTCGCACACGGGCGCGCTCGTCTCCGGCTCGGACGCGACGGTGGACGCGCTGTTCCGGCAGGCGGGGGTGATCCGGGCGACGACCATGAGCGAGCTCTTCGACGTCACGACGCTCCTGTCGAGCCAGCCGCTCCCCGCGGGAGACCGGGTCGCGATCCTGACGAACGTCGGAGGACCGGGGATCCTGTGCGCGGACGCCTGCGAGGAGCACGGGCTCGCCGTGCCCGAGCTGCCCGCCGACCTCCGCGAGCGGCTCCGGTCGCAGGCCGCGCCGGAGGCGTCCGTGCGCAACCCGGTCGACCTCCTGGCCGCCGCGACGCCGCCCCAGTTCGAGCGGGCGCTCGAGGTGCTCGCTCGCGCGCGACGACATCGACGCGGTGATCGTCATCTACATCCAGCCGGGCCTCGGCGGGGTGGGCGGGGAGGTGGCCGCCGTGGTGCGGGAGGTCGCCGCGCGGTCGTCCGGCCGCGCGCCCGTCGCGACGGTCCTGATGTCGGCCGCCGACCGCGAGGCCGCCCGGAGGTCCGGGGCGCCGGGGGCGCCGCCGGTGTACGAGTACCCGGAGGCGGCGGCCCTCGCGCTGGCGCGCGTCGCCCGCTACGCGAGGTGGCGGCGGAACCCGCCCGGGCGGGTGCCCGAGTTCCCGGACACCCATCCCGAGCACGCCGCCACCCTCCTCACGGCCGCGGTGGTCGCCGGGTCCGAGTGGCTTCCGGCGGCCGACGATCGCCGAGCTCTTCGCCTGCTACGGGCTCCCCCTGGTCGCGACGCGTGCCGCCGACGGCCCGGCCGCGGCGGGTGAGGCCGCCCGGGAGATCGGCGCGCCCGTGGCGCTGAAGGCGGTCGCGTCCGGGATCCTCCACAAGACCGACGTCGGGGCCGTCCGCCTCGGCCTCGTCGGCGCGGCCGCCGTCGCCGCGGCGGCGGAGGAGATGGAGCGCCAGCCTGACCGGCCTCGGCCACGCCGTGGAGGGCTTCCTCGTCCAGCCCCAGGTCGTCGGGGGGCGTCGAGATGCTCGTGGGGAGCAGCACCGACCCGCACTTCGGCCCGGTCGTCGTCTGCGGCCTCGGCGGCACGGCCGCCGAGATCCACCACGACATCGCGATCCGCCTGACGCCGCTGACGGACCTGGGCGCGCACACCATGCTGCGCGAGCTCCGGATGCTGCCGCTCCTGCAGGGGTACCGCGGGGCGCCCCGCCGTGCGACCTCGACGCGGTGGAGGAGCTCGTCCTCCGCGTCGCCGCGCTCGTCCACGCCCACCCCCAGATCGTGGAGCTGGACTGCAACCCGGTGTCGGTGTCCCACGAGCGGATCGTCATCCTCGACGCCCGGGTGCGCGTGGCCACCGCGCCCGCCCCGGTGCCGTGGCCGTCGCTGCACGCGCCCCCGCCCGCCGGTTGGGCGCCGGAGCCGGAGTGAGCGACGCCCCTCTACTTCTCGCACCCGTCCAGCCTCGGGCACGACACCGGCGAATGGCACCCCGAGCGCGTCGCGCGGATCGTGGCGATCGAGGAGGAGCTCGCGCGCCGCGACTGGCTGGGCTACGCGCGCCGCGTGGCCCCCGCCGCCGGGCGGGAGGCGCTCGGCGCGGTGCACTCCATCGGCCACCTCGACACGGTCCGGTCGATCAGCGAGGCGGGCGGCGGGGCGCTCGATCCCGAGACGCCGATCAGCGCGGGGTCGTGGACGGCGGCGCTGCACGCGGCCGGCGGCGCCTGCGCGATGGCCGAGGCGCTCCTCGGGGGGGAGGCCGACGTGGCCTTCAGCGCGGCGCGCCCGCCCGGCCACCACGCGAGCCGGGAGGTCGGGATGGGCTTCTGCCTCATCAACAACGTCGCCGTCGCCGCGCGCCACGCCCTGGACGCGCTCGGCGCCCGGCGGGTGCTGATCCTCGACTGGGACGTCCACCACGGCAACGGCACCAACGACATCTTCCACTCGAGCGCCGCCGTGCTCTACGCGAGCATCCACCAGGCGGGCATCTTCCCCGGCACCGGCCCCCTGCTCGACGTCGGCGCCGGCGAGGGGAGGGGGTTCTCGATCAACCTGCCGGTCCCGGCGGGCACGGGCGAGGACACGTGGCTGTCGCTGCTGGAGTGGATCATCGTCCCGGCCGCCGTCGAGTTCGCGCCCGACCTGATCCTCATCTCGGCCGGCTACGACGCCCATCGCGACGACCCGCTGGGCGGCTGCACGCTGGAGGTCGCGTCGTTCGCGGAGATGGCCCGCCACGTCCGGGCGCTCGGCCGCCGGGTCGGCGCCCCCGTCGGCGCGGTCCTCGAGGGCGGGTACGACCTCGCCGCCCTGGCGGGCTCGGTGGCCGCGACGATGGAGGCCCTCGCCGACGACCGCGAGCCGGAGTCCGTCGCGCCCGACTTCCTCACCTCGCGCGCGGCCTCCCAGATCGGCCACCACTGGACGCTCTGAGCGTGGTGTCCCGACAGCGGGCGGGCCTCTGCGACGCGTGCGCCCACCAGGAGCTCGTCACCACCCGGCGGTCGGTGTTCAGCCTCTGCCGCCGGAGCCGCACCGACGACCGCTTCCCGCGCTACCCCCCGCTCCCCGTGATGGCCTGCGCCGGGTTCGAGCCGCGTCCTCCCGCGGCCGAACCGGGCGTTAGGCCCCGCCCTCCCGGCGACCGCGCGCCGTCAGGCAGACGCCGGGTAGGGTGATCCCCTCCGCCGTCCGGTACGGCGCCACGGCCGCGCGCAGGCGCGCCTCGAGCGCGCGCCGGCCCTCCTCGGACAGGGATCCCAGCCGGGACGCCAGGGGACCGGCGACGGCGACGGTCCGCGCCCACCACTCCGTGAACGACCCGGCGCGCAGGGGCACCGCGTGCTCGCCGACCGCGACGTCGCGGAATCCCGCATCGGTCAGCAGCGCGGCGAGCCGGCCGGCGTCCTCCAGCGCGAAGGGGCCCGGCACCCCCGGGGGAGGGATGGGCGTCCCGAGCTGCTCTCCGACGGCGTCGAAGACGAGGCCGAGCCAGGGGTTGCGCGCCCTCGGTCCCCAGACGGCGACGGCCACCCGGCCGCCGGGGCGCAGGACGCGGCGGATCTCCCGCGCGGCGCGGTCGGGCTCGGGGACGAGCATCAGCCCCTCGCGGCAGAGGGCCACGTCGTACGAGGCGTCCGGCTCGCCGATCGCCTCCAGGTCGAGCTCGCGGGTGCGCACGTTGGAGAGGCCGAGACGCGCCGCGCGGGCGGCGGCGATCGCCGTCATGCCGGCCGCGAGGTCCGAGAGCACCACCTCTCCCCGCGGGCCCACCACGGGCGCCGCGGCCAACCCCACGCCGCCGGGTCCGCAGGCCAGCTCGAGCACGCGCTCGCCGGGCGCGAGGCCCGACAGCTCGATCAGCCGCGCCGCCACCCCGGCGCCGCGCGCATCGAGGTAGTCGGCGTGCGCGGCCCAGCCGGGGGCGACGCCCTCCCACTGGCCGTGCAGGTGCGCGCGCATCGGGTCGAGGCCGGGTGTCGTCACCGCCATGATCCACCTCCGGGAGTATTCACATCACACTCACTGTAATGAAGTATGCGTTAGACTACCCAAATGAGTCAACCGCCCCGGACGACGCGCCGCTACGACTCGTCGCGACGGCGCGAGCAGGCGGCCGCCACGCGCCGCGAGATCCTCGACGCCGCGGAGCGGCTGTTCGCGCGCGACGGCTACCGGCCGACCACGATGGCGGCGCTCGCCGCGGAGGCGGGCGTCGCGGCGAAGACGGTCTACGTCGCGTTCGAGACCAAGAGCGGCGTGCTCCGCGCCCTCTGGAACGCCCGCCTGCGCGGCGACGAGGGCGAGGCCCCCGTGGCCGAGCGCGCCTGGTACCGGGAGGTACTCGACGAGACCGATCCCGTCCGGCGGCTGCGCCTCAACGCCCGCAACTCACGCGCGGCGAAGGTGCGCCTGGGCCCCGTCCTCGACCTCATCCGCGACGCCGCTCCCGCGGATCGGGACATCGCCGAGCTGTGGGACGCGCATCGAGGCCGCAGTACCGCGACAACCAGCGCGCCGTGCTCGCGCCCCTGCACGCGGCGGGCGCCCTCCGCGAGGGCCTCGACCTGGACCGCGCCACCGACATCCTCTGGACGGTCAACCACCCGGGCGTCTGGGGGCTGCTGGTGGGCGCCTCGGGCTGGACGCCCGAGGACTACGAGGAGTGGTGCGCGGAGGTCGCTCTGCGCGCAGCTGCTGCGCCCCTAGCCCGAGCCGGCGTGCGCGACGGTGCTCACCCGGATCACCTCGGTCCGCGCGACGGCGCGGTCGCGCTCGTCGGCGAGCGCCGCCCGGCGGGGGTCGTCCATGAACGCGGCGAGGGCGTCCTCGGACGGGAACTCCAGGACCTGGACCTCGAAGGGCTCTCCCGTCAGAGCGCGCACGCGGCTCACCACGCGCGCGCCGTGGTCGGCCAGGTGCGCGAGCACCCGGTCCTCGTGGGCGATGAGGAGCTCCTCCTGCCCGGCCACCGGCCACAGGAGCACGCAGAGGGTGAGCGGGGCCACCGCGCCGACCCTGGCGGCAGGCGTGCCGCGGCGACCGTCTGGCCCGGGGGCCAAGGCCCGGGCCGGCGCCGAGGCCTACCGTTGGTGCATGGCCTCGCGCACCTTCGCCACCGACCGGCCGACGATCGGCATCTCCACGTCGGAGATGCGCATGCGCGAGCGCGTGTCCCCGATGCCCGAGGGCGAGCCGATCCGCCGCGAGATGGCGCTCGGCATGGTCTACGTGGACGCGGTCTTCCAGGCGGGCGGCCTGCCGGTGATCCTGCCCCCGCTCACCCCGGGCTTCGCCGCCGCCCTCGTCGACGAGATCGACGGGCTCTGCATCCCGGGCGGGCCGGACATCCACCCCAGCCTCTACGGGCACGAGGCGCACGAGATGCTCGGCCCCACGGACGCCGAGCTCGACGCCTTCGAGCGCGCGCTGGTGATCGAGGCCATCGACCGCGACCTGCCGCTGCTCGGGATCTGCCGGGGCGCCCAGATGATCAACGTCGCGACCGGCGGCACCCTCCACCAGCACCTGCCCGCGTGCGTCGACGGCTCCCTGGCCCACCGCCAGGAGGAGGACATCGGGCGGGTGACCCACGGCGTGCGGGTCGCCGCCGGCTCCGCCCTGGGCGCCGCCCTCGGCCGCGAGGCCCTCGAGGTCAACTCGCTGCACCACCAGGCGGTCGCCGGCCTCGGCGCGGGCCTGCGGGCCGTCGCGTGGGCCCCCGACGGGGTGGTCGAGGCGGTCGAGGGCCTCGGCGACGGCTTCCTCCTCGGCGTCCAGTGGCACGCCGAGGCCCTCCTGCGGCTCTCCGAGGAGCGGCTGCTGCTGTCGGCCTTCGTGTCGGCCGCCGCCGCGCGGCTCGAGGAGGTGGGCTCCCCGCGCTGACCCGGGCCGCCGCTCGCGGCCCGGCGTGTCAGCCGTCCGCGGGGCGGCTCAGCGCCACCGGGCGGTGGTCCGGGCGTGAACAGGCGCCGCACCACCCCGATCGCGACGACCGTGGTCGCCGTCGCGGCCGACCCGAGCACCAGGTACATCACCACCACCTGCACGAGGACGGCGTCGATCGGCTCCACCCCGGCCAGGATCAGGCCGGTCATCGCGCCGGGCAGGAACACGATCCCCACCGCCTTGGTGGTCTCGATCTGGGGGACCAGCGCCGCGCGCAGCGCGGTCCGCACGTAGGGGCGGGCCGCCAGCTGGGAGGGCTGCCCCAGCGCGAGCCGCGCCTCCACCTCCAGGCGCTTGTCGCGCAGCTCCTCCACGATCCGCCGCGCCGCGAGGACGGTGGCGTTCATCGCGTTGCCGATCGCGAGGCCGGCGATCGGGACCAGGGTGCGCCCCTCGAGCGGGAAGATGCCGAGCCCGAAGATGACGCCCACGGTCACGGCGCCGGTCGCGGCGAAGGCGGCCAGGGCGAGCGTCAGCATCCCGGGCACCTCGGGCGCCCGCCGCCGGGCCACGTCGGCCGCGAACAGCAGCATCGCCCCGACCCACAGCCACGAGAGGACGATCGGGCTGTCCGGATCGACCACCAGCGTCAGCGCCGCCCCGACGAGCAGCAGCTGCACCAGCGCCCGGGTCGCCGCCCACACCAGCGTCCGCTCGAGCCCGAGGCCGCCGCGCCACGAGAGGGCGACGGCCAGGGCCACCAGGATCAGGGAGGTCGCGATGCCGAGGGCACCGACGTCACCCTGGGGCATCGGCCGCCGTCCGCGATCGCAGGTGGCCCGCCACGACCTCGGAGGACGGCTCCCCGGACGCGCGCACGCGCCCGGCGTCCAGCACGATCGCCCAGTCGGCCAGCCGGCGCGCCTGACCCATGTCGTGGGTCACCCAGACCACCGGGACGTCCGCGTCGGCGAGCTCGCGGGCGAGCGCCTCCAGCGCCCCGCTGGCGGCCTCGTCCAGCGCCGAGGTCGGCTCGTCCATCAGCAGGACCTCGGGCCCGGTCACCAGGGTGCGGGCCAGGCACGCACGCTGCGACTCCCCGCCGGAGAGCTCGCCGGCCGGCCGGTCGAGGAAGGCGCTCGACAGGTGCGCGCGCTCGAGCGCCCGCACCATCAGCTCCTCGCCGGCGTCGGCGGACGCGACCCGGAGGTTGTCGCGCACCGATCCGCCGAACGGCGTCGGCTGCTGGAAGACCATGCCGACGCGGCGCCGGTGGCGCCAGCGGCTCCAGCTCCGGCGAGGTCCCGGCCCCGGAAGAGGACCCGCCCCGCGGTCGGCGCCACCAGCCGGTTGCAGAGGCGCAGCAGGGTCGACTTGCCCGAGCCCGAGGGGCCCACCACGACCGTGATGCCGGCCGCGGGGATCTCCGCGTCGACCCGGTCGAGCACCGTGCGCTCCCCGGCGATCACGCCGACCTCCTCGAAGGCGAAGAGTGCGGGGGCTGGCGCCACGCCCGCATGATGGCAGCCGCCCGGGTCGTGCGGGCGGTGCGGCTCAGGGAGGGGGCGGCGTGCCCCAGTCGACCGCGAGCGACGGCGGCGAGGCCAGCGTCTGCATCACGACGCAGTAGCGCTCGACGAGCTTCCGCAGCGCGGCCAGCGTCCTCGGCGCTCGCCGTCGGCGCCGCCACGTCCACGCGCACGCGGATGGCCTCGAAGCCGACGGGGACGTCGCGATCGACCCCCAGCGTGCCCCGCAGGTCCAGGTCGCCCTCGACCGCGACGTCGATGCCCTCCACGGCGATCCCCATCGCGCTGGCCACCATCTGGCAGGTGATCTGGGTGCAGGCCGCGAGCGCGCCGAGCAGCAGGTCGCCCGAGCAGGCGCCCGCGCCCGGGCCCCCCACGCCGGCGTGGGCCTCGGCCTCGTAGACGGCGCGGCCGATGTCCACCGAGCACGCGATGGGCGTGTCGCCCTCGCCGCCGCGAGCCGACAGCGTGATGCGCGCGCGATCCGGGTCGGCGCGGTAGTCGTCCTTGAGCGGCTTCTGCAGGGCGCGCAGGTCCATGCCGCGAAGCCTCCCACCGGGCCGCCGTCCTGTCACGTCCCCCGGCGATCGATCCCACGCCCGGCGTGCGCCCGCCGTCGACCGGGTAGCTCGTCACCGAGCGTGACCACATGGGGAGGAACCGATGACGGCACCACACGACCACGCGCCGGCCGCGGTGCTCGACCGCCGGGCGGTCATCGCCACGATCAGGCGCTTCGAGCGGGAGTCGGGCCTCGCGTCCCCGGAGTTCGTGAGCCGCTACCTCGACGGCGAGTTCGGGCGCGTCGCCTGGGCGCGGGTCTGGTTCACGCTGCTCACGTAGGGCCCCCGCGGGGGCCGCCTCAGCCGGCGTGGTGCCCGTGGACCACGGCGTGTCCCCGGCCGCGGGCGATGAGCCAGCGGTTGACCGGGAACGCGAACGCGAACGCCACGACGAGGGCCAGGGCCAGCGAGCCCCAGAAGAGGGCGTCGGCGAGGCCGGCGTCGAGCGCCCCCGGCACGAGCAGCATCACGGCGTTGTCGACGATCTCCATCACCACGATCGAGAACGTGTCGGCGGCCAGCGCGAGCGGGATGACGGCCGAGAGGGCCATGCCGGAGCGCAGCAGGGGGACCGCCGTCAGGCCGTAGCCGAAGACGAAGGCCAGGACGACCGCGAGCGCGATCGTCTGCCCGTTCCCCAGGCCGGCGGCGGTGCCGATCGCCAGCCCCAGCACCTCGCCGATGGCGCAGCCGGTCAGGCAGTGCACCGTCGCGCTCACGGCCAGCCCGTTCAGCGAGCGCCCGGGCCCGGGGACGGCCTGCTCCATCGCGCGCCCCTCAGCGCCGGCCGACCAGCCGGCTGATCGCGGTCATCAGCTCCTCGCGCTTCTCCTCCTGGTTGGCGGGGGCCGCGCCGAGGACGCAGTGGCGCGTGTGGTCGTCCACCAGGGCGAGCGCCACCTTGTCGAGCGCCGCCTGGGCGGCGCTGATCTGCTGCAGCACGTCGATGCAGTAGCGCTGGTCCTCCACCATCCCCGCGATGCCGCGCACCTGCCCTTCGACGCGCCGCAGCCGCTTGAGGATGCTCTCGGTGTCGCCCTGCGCCGAATAGCCGGGCGGCGAGGTGCTCGGGGTGCTCTCGGAGTCGGTCATGCGGCGACCTTGACATACTTGGGGGGAGTATGCAACCGTGCACTCTGCCGTATACTCCCACCCAGTAATCGGAGGCGCAGGTCGATGAGACGCGACGAGGTCGGAGCCGGATGCGAGGCGCGGCCGTGAGGACGGCGACGCGCCTGGCGGCGTTCGCCGCCCTCCTCGGGGTCACGTTCGGGGCCGCCGCGGCGGTGGGTTCGGCCCTCGAGCCGCTGCGCTCGCCCGCCGACGGCCACGGCCACTCCGGCGCGATGGCCGCCGGCCACGGCGCCCCGGCCGCGACCCTCGGCCTCGGGGTGGCCGAGGACGGCTACGTCCTGAGCCCCGACGTCGCGACGGTGCCGCGCGGGGTGACCACGGAGCTCGCCTTCCGCGTGCTCGCGCCCGACGGCCGCGCCGTCACCGACTTCGACGTCGCGCACGAGCGCCGGATGCACCTGATCGTCGTGCGCCGCGACCTCACCGGCTACCAGCACCTGCACCCGACCCTCGGCGCCGACGGCCGCTGGCGCGTGTCGCTGCGACTGCCCGCGGGCGGCGTGTACCGCGCCTTCGCGGACTTCAGCACCGGCGGGCGGCCCATGACCCTCGCCACGGACCTCTTCGTCGCCGGGGCCTTCCGCCCGGTGCCCCTCCCCGCGCCGAGCGCGGTCGACACGACCGGCCCCTACCGCGCCGAGCTGTCCGCCCCCGTTGTCGCCGCGGGCGAGGAGACCACCCTGGAGTACGCGCTCAGCCGCGGCGGGCGCCCGCTCGCCGGCGTCCAGCCCTACCTCGGCGCCGACGGCCACCTGGTCGCGCTCCGCGAGGGCGACCTCGCCTTCCAGCACGTCCACCCCGAGGAGTCGGACACCCCGGGCACGATCCGCTTCCGCGCCGACCTGCCGTCCGCGGGCCGCTACCGGCTGTTCCTGCAGTTCAAGCACGACGGCCGCGTGATGACCGTGGCCCACACGCTGCGGGTGACCCGATGAGCCCGGCCACGACGCCCGGCCCCGAGCGCCTGGAGCTGCCGATCACGGGGATGACCTGCGCCTCGTGCGCGGCGCGGGTCGAGAAGAGCCTCAACCGCCTCGACGGCGTCGCGGCGTCGGTGAACTACGCCACCGAGACGGCGGCGGTGGAGTTCGACCCGGCCGCGGTCGCCCCCGAGCGCCTGGTCGCGGCGGTCGAGGAGCTGGGCTACGGCGCCCGGCTCCCCGCGGCGGCGCGCCGCCGCGCCGAGGAGGCCGGCGCGCCCGACGAGTCCGCCGAGCTGCGCCGCCGCCTCGTCGTGTCGGCCGCCCTCTCGCTGCCGGTGCTGCTGATGTCGATGGTCCCCGCGCTCCAGTTCGACAACTGGCAGTGGCTGGCGCTGCATGCTGGCGACGCCGGTCGTGCTCTGGGGCGGCTGGCCCTTCCACCGCGCGGCGTGGCTCAACCTGCGCCACGGCGCGGCCACGATGGACACCCTGATCTCGCTCGGCACGCTCGCCGCGTGGGGCTGGTCGCTGGTCGCCCTGTTCTTCCTGGGCGCCGGCGATCCCGGCATGCGGATGCCCTTCGACCTGGTGATCGAGCCGGGCGCGGCCGCCGATCACATCTACCTCGAGGTGGCCGCCGTGGTCACCACCTTCATCCTCGCCGGGCGCTACTTCGAGGCGCGCGCCAAGCGCCGCGCGGGCGCCGCGCTGCGCGCCCTGCTCGAGCTCGGGCGCCAAGGAGGCCTCGGTGCTCGACGACGACGGCGCCGAGCGGCGCGTGCCGATCGGCGAGCTCGGCGTCGGCGACCGCTTCGTGGTCCGGCCCGGCGAGCGCATCGCCACCGACGGCGTCGTCGAGGAGGGCACCTCCGCCGTCGACGCGTCGCTGCTCACCGGCGAGAGCGTCCCGGTGGAGGTCGGCCCGGGCGACGAGGTCGCCGGGGCGACGATCAACGCCGGCGGGCGCCTGGTGGTGCGCGCGACCCGGGTCGGCGCGGACACGGCGCTCGCCCAGATCGGGCGGCTGGTGACCCAGGCGCAGACCGGCAAGGCGCCGGTCCAGCGGCTCGCCGACCGGATCTCGGCCGTGTTCGTGCCGGTCGTGATCGTCGCTGTCGGTGGCGACGCTCGGCTTCTGGCTCGCCAACGGCGCCGGCGCCACCTTCGCCTTCACGGCGGCGGTCGCGGTGCTGATCATCGCCTGCCCCTGCGCGCTCGGCCTCGCCACGCCCACGGCGCTGCTGGTCGGCACGGGCCGCGGGGCCCAGCTCGGGCATCCTGATCAAGGGCCCGGAGATCCTGGAGTCCACCCGCCGGGTCGACACCGATCGTGCTCGACAAGACCGGCACCGTGACCACGGGCCAGATGGCGCTGGTCGACGTCGCGCTCGCCGCGGGCGAGGACCGCGCCGAGGTCCTGCGGCTGGTCGGCGCCCTCGAGGACGGGTCCGAGCACCCGATCGCCCGCGCGATCGCCCGGGCCGCGCGCGACGAGGTCGGGCCGCTGCCCGCGCCCGAGGGCTTCGCCAACCGCGAGGGCCTCGGCGTGGAGGGGGTGGTGGAGGGCCACGGCGTGATCGTGGGCCGCCCCGCGCTGCTCGCCGACTGGGGCCTCGCGCTCGGACGAGCGCGCTCGCCGCCGCCCTGGAGGCGCGCGCAGGCGTCCGGCCGGACCGCCGTCGTGGCCGCCTGGGACGGGCGGGTGCGCGCGCTGCTGGTGGTGTCGGACACGCTCAAGCCGTCGAGCGCCGAGGCCGTCGCGCGGCTGCGCGGGCTCGGGCCTGCGCCCGGTGCTGCTCACCGGCGACAACGCGGCGACCGCGCGCGCGGTGGCCGCGAGCGTCGGGATCGACGAGGTCGTCGCCGAGGTCCTGCCGGCCGGCAAGGCCGAGGTCGTGCGGCGCCTCCAGGCGGAGGGCCGGGTCGTGGCGATGGTCGGCGACGGGGTCAACGACGCGCCGGCCCTCGCCCAGGCCGATCTCGGCCTCGCGATCGGCACCGGCACCGACGTGGCGATCGAGGCGTCGGACCTCACGCTGGTCTCCGGCGACCTGCGCTCGGCCGCCGACGCGATCCGCCTCTCGCGACGGACGCTGGGGACGATCAGGGGCAACCTGTTCTGGGCCTTCGCCTACAACGTCGCGGCGCTGCCGCTCGCCGCGCTCGGCTACCTCAACCCGGTCGTCGCGGGCGCCGCGATGGCGCTCTCGAGCGTCTTCGTCGTCTCCAACTCCCTGCGCCTGCGCGGCTTCCGCCCCGAGCGCTGACGCCCGGCGGCCTGTCCCTCGTCGCCGCGCTGGGGGACAATCGCGCCCGACCCGTCTGAGGAGGCATCCCCCGTGAGCGCAGCGTCACCCCCGGGCACCGTGCTCGGCGTCGATTTCGTCTCGTTGCCGACCCGCGATCTCGAGGCGGCCGTGGCCTTCTACGGCGACGTCCTCGGCCTGCGCCGGTCCGCCTACCGGCCCGATCGCAACTTCGCGGAGTTCGAGACCGGCAACCTCACGCTCAGCGTGATCATGGCGGAGGCGATGGGGCTGGGCCACAACCCCAACCGGAACCACATCGCCCTGCACGTGGACGACGTGCAGGCGTCACGCGCCGCCCTGGAGGAGAGGGGCGTGGAGTTCGCCGGCGACATCTTCGACACGGGCGTCTGCCACATGGCGTTCTTCGCGGACCCGGACGGCAACGCGCTGATGCTCCACCACCGCTACGCCCCCCGGACCCCGGAGGCGTAGCCGGACCTCACCCCGCCGGGGCCTACTGGCGGTAGCCCTCGACGGTGTCCTCGGGGCGCTCGCTGGCCTGGTCGGGGCTGAGCCCGAACTCCTCGCGGGCCCGCCGCTGGCGCAGCAGGTCCCAGTAGCGGTCGAGCTCGACCCGCACGCGCTCCAGCCGCTCGTGGCGGGTGGGGTCGTCGGGATCCCCCTCGAGGAGGCGGTGCTCCTCGGCGACGAGCTCCTCGATGTGCGCGCTGACGGATGCGTGGTCCATGGATCCACCCTTCGATTTCGATCGCGCCGGACGGGCGCGGCTCGTGTGTCTCACCCGATCCTGACGCACCGCGCCGGGCGGCGCCGCCGCGTCATTTCTTGAGGGCGGCCCGCAGTCCGTCGGTGACCCGCTCCAGGACCTCGATACGGGCCCAGTACTTGTCGTTGGCCGGGACCACGTGCCAGGGCGCGGCGTCCGAGGAGGTGCGCAGGACCATCTGGTCCACGGCCTCCGCGTAGTCGTCCCAGCGCTCGCGGTTGCGCCAGTCCTCGTCGGTGATCTTGTACTGCTTGTAGGGCGTCATCGCGCGCGCCTCGAAGCGGGCCAGCTGCTCCTCGGGCGAGATGTGCAGCCAGAACTTCTGGAGCACGCACCCGTGCTCCACCAGGTGGTCCTCGAAGTCGTTGATCTCGTCGTAGGCGCGCTGCCATTCCGCGGCGGTGGCCAGCCCCTCGACGCGCTCGACCAGCACGCGGCCGTACCAGGTGCGGTCGTAGGCCACGAGCGTCCCGGCCGGGGGCAGGTCCCTCCAGAAGCGCCAGAGGTAGTGGTACCGCAGCTCCTCCGGGGTCGGCGCCGCGGTGGGGATGACGCGGTAGTCGCCGGCCTCGAGCGACTGGGTGACCCGCCGGATCACGCCGCCCTTGCCGGCGGCGTCCCAGCCCTCGAACGCGAGGACGGTGGTGATGCCGCGCTCGCGGGCCTCGAGGTGCAGGCGGTGGAGCCGCCCCTGCAGCTTCTCCAGCCGCGCCCGGTAGGCGTCGCGCTCGAGCGCGCGCGTGAGGTCCACCGTCGAGAGCACCGTCACCTGGTCCGCGGCGGGCGCGAACAGCTTGGGCGAGACGTCGGCGCCCACGGGGGCGTCCTCGAGAAGACGCGCCGACAGCGCCTCCAGGATGGTGCGGGCCACGGTCACGTCGCGATAGCGCTCGTCGGTCGACTCCACGACGGTCCACGGCGCGCCCGGGGCGGACATCCGCCGCAGCAGCCGCTCGATCACCGGGCGGGAGTCCCTGATGGTGTCGAGCGTGGCCCAGTCCCGGGGGTTGACGCGCCACCCGTCCTCGTCGCCCTTCTTGGCCTTCTTCAGCCGGGCGCGCTGCTCCGCGACGGGGGTGTGCAGGAAGAACTTGATGACCAGCGCGCCGTCGGCGAGCAGGTCGGCCTGGAGCGCCTCGAGGTGGCGGGTCCAGGTCTCGAAGTCGGCCTCGCTCACGTCGCCGTCCAGGAAGGCGGCGACCTCGCGGAAGAGACCGCCGGCCCAGAGCGCCACCCGCCCGCGCGGCGGCATCGCCTGCCACAGGCGCCAGAAGCGGGGCTGCTCGTGCTCGGCGGGCGTCGGGTCGAGGAAGACGTGGGTCCGCATGTAGCGGGCGTCCATCCACTCGTTGAGGCGGTTCACCACCTCGTTCGCGGCCACCCGGTCGTCGCCGGCGATCAGGACGATCACCGGGAAGTCGGCGCGTCTCAGGTCGTACTGCGCGTTGACCAGGCCCACGCGCAGGTCCGGAACCGCGTCCTTGTACTCCTGCTTTGAGAGCCGGTTGCCCACTTCGGCGGCGGCGAGCATCGTGGCGACCTCCCGGGAATTCGACGTCGGGAGTCTGCCAGGTGCGCCTCGTGGAACGGGCCCTGCGGGCGGGACCCGGGTCACAGACCTCCCACAACAACATACGCTACAGATTTCCTGCTATGCTTTTCCTAATATATATCGGGGAGGCGACGATGAGGTGCCCGGTGTGTCCGACGACCACTCTGGCAATCGCGGAGCGGCACGGGGTCGAGATCGACTACTGCCCCGACTGCCGGGGCGTGTGGCTCGACCGCGGGGAGCTGGACAAGCTGATCGAGCGGGCCGAGCCCCCGCCCGGTGGGGGACCGTCCTCGTCCGGACGGGGCGACCACCGCCGCGACGGCGATCGACGGTACGACCGAGATGGGGATGGCCGCCGCCCGCGTCGTAAGGAATCGTTCCTCGGCGACCTCTTCGACTTCGGCGGATGAGCGGCCGGACGCCGCGACGTCCTCAGCTCCGGGAGGAGTCGGGCCCGCCCCCGGCGGCCAACAGGTCCAGCAGCTCCCCCACAGTGTGGCCCCCCTCGAGCGGATGCCTCAGGGGGAGCTCCTGGTGGAGGGCGTAGCTGTTGCGACGCCCCTCGCGCGTGCGCGTCAGGTAACCGGCCCCCTCAAGCTCCGAGACGATCCGCTGGGCCGCCCGCTCGGTGATGTCCACCGCGTCGGCGACATCGCGGATGCGGGCGCTGGGATCACGGCGAAGGCACACCATCACGTGTGCGTGGTTCGTCAGGAAGGTCCAGTCGGCCACGCTGGCGAGGCTATCCATCCGGAGTCCCGTGATTCAAGTCATCTATGACGTCTCTTTTCTTACCGGGGTTCCGTGTCGCACGTGGCCCCGGGTCGCCCGTCGGGCATGTCAGTCCTCTCCCTGGGCCTTCGTGTACGCGGGCTCGCCGTCGAACTCCTGGAGCTTCTCGACGTGCATCCAGCGATGGACGGAGGCGATGCGCGCGATCGCCGCGAGGATCAGCTCGTCGCCGGGTTCACCGTGGTCGCCCCGCGGGACGAAGCGGCAGCGCCAGTGGTCAACGTAGTCGGTCATCGCGCCCATCGGCGTGTAGACCTTCGTGCCACGGCTGGAGACCATCTTGAGGGTGAGTGGCATGTCGGCCACCACCATCGGCAGGTGGGTGAGCAGACGGCCGTTGACGGGCGACAGCACGGGCTTGGGGCGGCCGCGCTCGCTCCACATGCTCTCGACCAGGTTCAGCGGTCGCCCGTCCCGGCCGAAGGCCTCCGGCGCCGCGGCCCGCGCCCGCTCGGCCAGAACGTCCCACCGGGCGCCCGGAAGGACGTCCGGTGGGGCGGAGGGGTCCTCCACTGCGGTGGTCATGATCCGTCCTCAGCTGAGGTACTTGGAGGTGTCGAGCCCGTGCTCCTCCATCAGCCGGGTGAACGTGTCGCGCATCTCCTCGGGGTACTCGGGCAGACCACCCTTGTCGAGGACGTCCTGGGCCCGCTTCGTGATGTTGGGGCCGAAGTCCCAGTCCTCGTCATTGATGAGGCGGGTGATCTCCTTCGCCGGCCACGACACGACCCCGGGGTCACGGCTGAACTTGGCCGCCAGGGCGTCGAGCTCCTCCATGCGGCCCGGCAGGGGGGCTTGCTCCTGGATCATGCCCTTCTCGCGCAGGAGCTCATCGATCGCGGGATCCGGCACGTAGGGGGTGCCGAAGCTGCCCCGGTGGAAGAGCTTCTCGAACTTCAGCCGTGGGCGCTGGCCCCCCGCCTTGGGGTCCTCCAGCGGGTACCCGAGGACGTGGGCCCAGGTGAACATGTAGTGGGGCGGAAGCTCGAAGACCTCCTGGACGCCACCCGGCTTGCGTCCGAAGGCGATCAGGCTCTGGCCGAGGCCGAGCGCGTTGCCGCACATCATCGCCTGCGAGACGGCGAGGCCGGTCTCGAACCGCAGCAGCTGATCCGTGCGCTCGGTGGGGAAGCTCATCAGGCGCGGGATCGTCTGGGTCATCGAGAACTCGTAGTTCCAGCCGTGGTACTTCGTGAGCGCCCCCGACAGGGCGAGGGTCGACAGGCCATCGTTGGCGCGCCCGTACCAGGCATTGAGATTCGTCAGCCAGAAGATGATGTGCGAGCTCTGGTTGATCATCTGGACGTTGAACCCGGAGACGCACTCCTCCAGGTCGTCCCAGAGCTCGCACTCGTCGCGGTTGACGACGATCGCCTCCGTCGCGTTGATGTTCCCCTGGCAGGACGCGAGCCGGGCGGCCTGGAGCACCGCCTGGATCTTCCACTCCTCCACTTTCCTGTCGGGGTCGTAGTAGCGGATCGTCCGCCGGTCGCCGATCGCCTGAAGGACAGACTTGTCGGGGACCTGCTGCACGGATGCGGGGATGCTCGCTCCGGATTGCGTACTGGACATCGACGTCTCCTGGGTCGTCGCGCCGGGACGACGAACGGCGCAATATTACGACAGAGTTTTCCGGATACATATAACCGGAATTACGAAGCCCGTCAATCATGTCAGGGGGCGTGCGCGGCGAACCGGGGGTATGAGCTCCGGGCTGTCGATCTACCTGCTGTTCGCCATCGGGCTCAAGGGCGGGGTCGCGCTGTCGCTCGCGCGCCCGGGCGAGGTCGTCGTGCCGGCGCCGGCCACCATGGCCCTGGGGGTGCTGACCCCGGCCGTCGCCTTCGTCGCGGCGCTGCGCCTGCTGCCGATCGATCGTGTCGACGCGAGCGCGCTGGCCGCTCGCTACGGCTCGGTCTCGGCCGTCACCTTCGCGGCCGCCCTCACGGTCTTCGAGGGCGCGCGCGCTCATTCTTCCTCCTCGACCTGGGGGTGAACGCGGCCCGTCGCGCCGGCGGACTCCTGGCGGCGGGTCCCGGCCTGCTGGTGCTCGGCACCTGCGTGCCGCTCGTCAACGGCGGCGCCGGGGTCCTGCTGGGCACCGCGGCGGGCCTCTTGGTCGGCGGGAGCGCGCTGCTGGGGGTGATGGCCGCGAGCGGTCCTATATCGCCGCGCCCGCAGCGGTGCGGATCGCGCTGCCCCAGGCCAACCCCGCCTACTACCTGACCGCCAGCCTCGGGATCACCTTCCCCTTCAACCTCGCGGTCGGGATTCCGGTCTTCTTCGCGCTCGCGGACGCCGTCGGTGGATGAGGGCGAGCTCTCGCAGGGCGACCTAGTGACACGACATGCTTATCCCGATACTGAAATCCTGATATAACTGCTCCTGCACAGAGGGGAGTATCCCCAACGCGCGTCGTTCGTCAGTGCGGTCCTCACGGGACCCGGCGGCGCGGAGCCCGCCGAGCGCGGCGCCCGGGAGAGACCTCTGGCCTGACATCCCACGTCATGCCGGAGGTTCGTCGATGGAGGTCTCCCCCTGGATCTGGGCCGCGGTGGTCGGGGCGACGCTCGTTCTGCTCGCGCTCGACCTGTTCGTGTTCCACCGCACGGCGCACGAGGTCTCCCTGCGCGAGGCGGCGCTGGCGAGCGCCTTCTACGTTGCCGTGGGCCTCGGCTTCGGCGGCCTGGTCTGGGCGTGGCGCGGCCCGGAGGCCGGCGGCGAGTACTTCGCCGGCTATCTCATCGAGAAGGCGCTGTCGGTCGACAATCTCTTCGTCTTCGCCCTCATCTTCGCCGCCTTCGCGATCCCGCCGAAGTACCAGCATCGGGTGCTCTTCTGGGGGATCATCGGCGCGATCGCATTCCGGGCGGTCTTCATCGCGCTGGGCGCGGCGCTGCTCGACAACATCGATTGGATCGTCTACGTCTTCGGGGCCTTCCTCGTCTACACGGGCATTCGCATGGCGCGGGGCAAGGAGGTCGAGGTCCATCCCGACCGCAATCCGGTCATACGCCTGATGCGGCGGATGGTCCCGGTGACGGACCGCGTGGAGGGGCCCCGGTTCCTCGTCCGGCGCGCCGGACGATGGGTGGCCACGCCCCTGCTGGCCGCCCTGATCGCGGTCGAGACCATGGACATCGTGTTCGCCGTTGACTCCGTCCCGGCGATCTTCGCCATCACGGATGACGCCTTCATCGTCTTCACGGCGAACGTCTTCGCCATCCTCGGCCTGAGGGCGATGTACTTCCTCCTCGCCGGGACGATCCCGCGGTTCGCCTATCTCCAGCTCGGCCTGTCCGTGGTGCTGGTCTTCGTCGGGGCGAAGATGTTCCTCACGGACGTCGGGAAGCTGCCGGTCTGGATCTCGCTCGGCGTGATCGTCGTCATCGTGGGGGGCAGCATCCTCGCGTCGCTCTGGCGCGCGCGCCGGGACCGGCCTCCCCCCTCGGCCCCGCTGCGGGCCTAGGTGGCGGCCGGGTCGGACCGCACCGACCCGCGCGGCCGCGGGCCGGGCCGGGCGCCGCCCGAGCAGGCGCCGCGCATGGCCACGTCCACCTGGGCGTACGACAGCGGCTCGACGGGCAGGGGGGTCGGCGCGTCGCGGCGCGTGCGGATGCCGTCGAGCAGGATCCCCAGCGCCCGGCGCCAGACCTGGCGATCCGTGGTCGCGGTGTAGTCGGCGACCGAGCGCATCATGATGTTCATCAGTGGCAGATCGGACGCCGCCAGATCGGCGCGGACCACCCCGGCCGCCTGGGCCCGGCACAGGAGGGCCTCGGCCTTGGGGGCGATCCGCTCCCGGATCACCGCCACGCGGTCGCGCCCGTGCGCGCTGCCGGCGAGCAGCTCGCTCAGCCCGCGGTCGCACGTGATCAGGTCCATCGTCCGCTCGAAGAAGCCGCTCAGCCCGACCCAGGGGTCCTCGTTGGCGAGGCACTCCTCGACGATCAGGTCGATCTCCATCAGGCGCTGCTCGAAGAGGGCCTCGACCATCATCCCCTTGTCGGGGAAGCGGCGATACACCGTGGCGACGCCGACACCCGCCCGGCTGGCGATCTCGTCCATCGTCGCGTCAAGGCCGAGCTCCGCGAACGCGTCGCGCGCCGCCTCCAGCACCAGCAGGCGGTTGCGCTCCGCGTCGCGGCGCAGGGGCCGCCCGGCAATGGGTGTCGTGGTGCCCACGAGACGACCTTAACAGAATCGGAGGCATTGACTCCGGTTGCGCTGGTAGGGTGCCGTGAGAAGCGTAGGAATCTCCTCCGAATTGTCGCAAGGAGCGCACGGGTGAAGAGCGTGGCGGCGACACGCCAGATGGGATGGCCTCGCCTCGCCGGCTGGCGGGCCGAGGTCGCCATGTTCGCCCTCGCCCTGGTCGCCTATCAGGGCGCCCGCGCCGTCACCCGCGGCGACACCGCCGACGCGCTCGCGAACGCCGGCCGGGTCTTCCACCTGGAGCGGACGCTCGGCATCAACGTCGAGGGGCCCCTGCAGGGCGCGCTCCTCGGAACGCCGTGGCTCACGATCCTCGACTGGGTCTACCTGCTGGCCCAGCAGGCGATCCTGGCCGCGGGGATCATCTTCGTCTACCGCGCCAGCCGCCCCGTGTACCGCGTCCTGCGCACGACGCTGCTGACCACGTGGCTGCTGACGCTGCCGGTCTACGCGCTCTTCCCGACGGCGCCGCCGCGGCTGAGCGGCCTCGGGGTGCTGGACACCGTCAGCGCCAGCACGCCCATCGGGCTGAGCTCGGGGTCGACCACCTTCTTCTACAACCCGTACGCGGCGGTCCCGAGCCTGCACGCCGGCTTCGCCGTGGCCCTCGGCATCGCCGTGGCGCTGAGCGCGCGCTCCCGGCTGCTGCGCCTGGCCGGCCTGGTGTGGGGCCCGCTCGTGATCCTGTCCACCTTCGCCACCGGCAACCACTTCGTGGTGGACGCGATGGCGGGCGTGGCGATCACGGCCGTCGGCTTCGGCAGCGCGCTCCTCATCGAGCGGGGCCTGCGGCCCGCGCTGCGCCGCCGCGCCGCCCTCCGGCGGGCCGCGGCGGCCGCGGTCGCGGCACCGGCGCCCGCGCGGCCCGCGCCGGTGGCGCTCGCGCCGGCGTCGCCGTCGCCCGCGCCGGTCGCGGCGGTGGGACGAGCGAGGGCGAGTCCCCGGGCGTAGGTTTGGCCCGTGATCGTCGGCTGCGCCATCTATCGCGACGGGGTCCGGGTGGCGTCCCCGGCCGAGCTCGACGACATCGGGGCCGCCTGCCGGAGCACGCGGAGGGGTCGCGTGGATCGGGCTCTACTCCCCCGACCCGCGAGGAGTTCGCCCAGGTGGCGGGCGAGTTCGACCTCCACGAGCTGGCGGTCGAGGACGCGGTCCACGCCCACCAGCGCCCCAAGCTCGAGCGCTACGGCGACACGCTCTTCTGCGTCCTGCGCCCGGCCCGCTACATCGACGAGACCGAGACCGTCGAGTTCGGCGAGCTGCACGTCTTCGCCGGCGCCGGACTTCGTCGTCACGGTCGCGCCACGACGACGCGTCCGACCTCGGCGGGCGTGCGCGAGGGGCTGGAGGCGCGGCCCGGACCTGCTGCGACGCGGCCCGGTCGCGGTGCTCCACGCGATCATGGACCGGGTGGTCGACGACTACGCGCCGGTGGTCGCGGGCCTCGAGAACGACATCGACGAGATCGAGGACGAGGTGTTCGGCGGCGGCACCGAGCGTCTCGCGGCGCATCTACGAGCTCTCGCGCGAGGTCATCGCCTTCCAGCGCGCCTCGACGCCGCTCGCCGCAGATGCTCGAGACGCCTGATGGCCGATCCGGCCGTCGGCGACGAGGAGCGCCGCTACCTGCGCGACGTCCAGGACCACGCCCTGCGGGTGCAGGAGCAGGTCGACGGCTTCCGCCAGCTGCTCCAGAACATCCTGAACGTCAACCTCACGCTCGAGACGAAGCTGCTGACCGAGGCCTCGAACGCCCAGAACGAGGAGGTGAAGCGGATCTCGGCCTGGGCCGCCATCCTCTTCGCCCCGACCCTGATCGGGACCGATCTACGGCATGAACTTCGACCACATGCCCGAGCTCCACTGGCGCCTCGGCTACCCGATGGCGCTGCTGCTGATGGTGGGCACGTCGGTCGTCCTCTACCGGCTCTTCAAGAGGCGCGGCTGGATCTGAGCCGCGCCGACACGGCCACCCGCAGCCTCGAGCACTGGAGCGAGGCCGGCCGGCGCTCGATGGAGGGGTTCTACGCCCTCGCGTCGGAGGACTACCGCCGCCTGGAGGGCGCCCGCGACTGGGCGGCCGACCTGCGCGAGCGGGCCGACGCCGACGGCCGGGTGCGCCTGCTCGACGTGGCCTGCGGCAGCGGCAGGTTCCCCGCCGCCCTGCTCGCCGCCGGCCTCGCCGCGCGCACGCCCGGCCTGCGGGTGGAGGTGGACCTCCTCGACCCCTCGCCGTTCAGCCTGGCCGAGGCGCGCGGCGTGCTCGCCCCGCCGTTCGTCGCCGCCGCGGACCTCGAGGTCGGCATCGAGCGCTTCGTCGCGGACGGACCTCCCTATGACGTGGCGTGGGCCACCCACGCCCTCTACGCCGTGCCGCCGTCGCTCCTGGGCGAGGGCCTGCGCCGGATGAACGGCGCGCTGCGCGCGGGCGGGCTCGGTGCCGTGGGGCAGGCCACCTCGCGCTCGCACTACCTGCGCGTGTACGAGGCCTACCGCTCCTCGCACGCGCCCGAGGCCACGCCGTACACCTCGGCCGAGGGGGTGGCCGACGCCCTGCGGGAGCCTCGCGGCCGACGTGGACGTGCGCACCATCACCTACGAGACCGGGACCGCCGATCCGGTCACCGCCGAGCTCTTCCTGCAGCGCTGCCTCTTCGACGACACCCTCTCGCTCGAGCGGATGTGCGCGCCCGGGCCCCACGGCGACGCGCTGGCCGGGTACCTGGCCGGATGCCGGCGGGGCGCGGGCTGGTCGTTCGCCCACGAGGTCCACCTCATGACCTGGACGCCGCCGGCGCCCTGATCAGGGGGAGGTGGCCGTCCCGCCCTGGGAGACGGTGAGGTCCACCGTCGAGCCGGGCGCGACGTCGCCGCCCGCGGCGGGGCTCTGGTCGACGACCTGGCCGGCGGGGAGGCTCGGGTCCTGCTGCTGCTGCACGGTGCCGACGAGGAGGCCCGCGCGCTGGAGGGTCTGGGTCGCCGCGGCGAGGGTCTGGCCGGTCACGTCCGGGACGGCGACCGGCGCCGGGCCGGTGCTGACCGTGATGGCCACGGTCGACCCCACGTCGATCTGGAGGCCGGCCGCCGGGTCCTGCGTGATGACGACCCCCTGGTCGACCGTCGCGCTGGCCGCCTGCACCACCCGCGACTCGAGCCCGGCCGAGGTCAGGTCGCCGGTCGCGTCGGCCTCGGTCAGGCCCACCAGCGCCGGCACGGAGACGGTGCCGGTGCCCTGGCTGACGGTGATCGTCACGGTGGAGCCCGCGTCGGCCGAGTCGCCGCCGGCCGGCGAGGTGCGGATGACCAGGCCCTTGTTGACGGTGGTGCTCACCTGCCCGGCCGTCTTCGCCTGGAAGCCCGCCGCGCGGACGGCGCTGACCGCCTCGGCCGCCGTCTGGCCCGCGACGTCGGGGACCTTGACCTGGTCGGCGTCGTCGCCGCGGACGACCCAGAGGGCGACGGCCGCCGCGACGATCGCGACGACGACGATCGCGGCGACGATCCAGGGCCACTTCCTGCGCGGCGGCGCGTCCTGCGGCGGGGGCGGCGGCAGGATCACGGTGTCCTGCGCGACCTCCGTGCCGGTCAGCAGGCGCGCGCGCAGCTCGTCCGCCGTGCGGATGCGCCCGGCCAGCGCGTCGTCGGTGGTCGCGCGCAGGGCCGGCGGGACGGGCCCCCCGGCCAGCAGGTCGCGCAGCGTCCCGGCCACCGCCGCCACGGCGGGGTCGGCGCCGCCCGGGGCGGTCGCGGCCGGGGCGTGGGCGAAGCGGGTCACCCGCACGTGGCCGTCGGGGGTCGCGAGGGCCGACGCGACGACGGTGTCCGCGCGCCCCTGCTCGTGCCGCTGCACCGCCAGGCACGCGTCGAGCAGCTCGACCGCGTAGCGGGTGGCCTCGGCCGGCGGCAGCGGCGCGCGGCGGCGGGCGACCTCCTCGAGGGGCGTGCCGTCGACCAGCTCGGTGGCGGTGTAGGCGCCGCCGCCGTCGACCTCGCCGGCGTCGAGCACGGACACGGCCTGGGGCGAGTCCGACTGGATCGCGGCCATCCGGCGCCCCTCCTCCAGCAGCGCCGCCGCCACGGCGCGGTCGCCCGCCTCGACGAAGCGGAGAGCCACCTCGCGCGACAGGTGGCGGTCGAAGGCGACGTAGACGCGCCCTCCGTCGCCGCCGCCGAGCATGCGGATCAGCTCGTAGCGGCCCGCGACGACGTCGCCGGGCCCCATGGTCACGTGGGGCTCCACATCGCGGTCACGATACCGGCCGCGGCGGTCGGCGTAGGCTGCCCGCCGTGATCTCCGGCCTCTACGGCGCGGTCGTGCGCCCCGTCCTCTTCCGGATCGACCCCGAGCGCATCCACGAGCTCTCGCTCGGGTCGCTGAGGGTGGCCGCGCCGCTGCTGGGGCGCCTCGCCCGGCCGCCGGACGGCGGCGGCCGGCTGGAGCAGACCCTCATGGGGCTCCGCTTCCCGAACCCGGTGGGGCTGGCGGCGGGCTTCGACAAGCGGGCGGTGGCGGCCCCGGCGTGGCCGGCGCTGGGCTTCGGCTTCGCCGAGGTCGGGACGGTGACCGCGCACGGCCAGCCCGGCAACCCGGCGCCGCGCATCTTCCGGCTCCCGGCCGACCGGGCGCTGATCAACCGGCTCGGCTTCAACAACCCGGGCGCGCGGGCGACCGCCGCGGCGGCTCGCCGGCTGGCAGCGGCGCCACCTGCTCGGGCGGGCGCCGCTCGGCGTCAACCTGGGCAAGTCGAAGATCACCGCGCCCGAGGACGCGGCGGCCGACTACGCGGCCTCGCTCGAGCTGCTCTGGCGCTACGCGGACTACGTCACCGTCAACGTGAGCTCGCCCAACACGCCCGGCCTGCGCGACCTCCAGGCCACCGGCCCGCTCGGCGAGATCCTCGCCGCCCTCGACGCGGTCAACGCCCGCCTCGCCCGCGCCGCACGGCCTCGCCCCGCGGCCGGTGCTGGTGAAGCTCGCCCCCGACCTCGCCCCGGACCAGGCGGACGCCGCGGTCGACCTGGCCCGCGAGCGCGGCCTGGCGGGGGTCATCGTCAGCAACACGACGCTGTCGCGCGACGGCCTGGCATCCCCTCCGGAGCTGGCGTCGCAGCAGGGCGGGCTGTCGGGCGCCCCGCTGCGCGACCGCGCCACCGACATGGTGCGGCGGGTGGCCCGCCGCGCGGGCGGCGACCTGGTGGTGATCGGCGTCGGCGGGGTCTTCACGGCCGACGACGCCTGGGACAAGCTCGCGGCCGGGGCGTCGCTGGTCCAGGTCTACACCGGGTTCGTCTACGGGGGCCCGTCGACCCCGCGCGACATCGCCGCCGGGCTGATCGCCCGGATGGACCGCGAGGGCGTGCGCCACGTGTCCGAGATCGCGGCCGGCGCGGGCGGGCCCGGCCGGTAGGCTCTCGGCTCCCCGGCCGGCCGTCGAACCCCACCCACAAGGGTCCACCTGCTCGAACTCAGCGATCTCGCGATCGTCTGCGTCACGTGCGCCGTGGCGAGTGTCCTGGCCGGACGGCTGGGCCTGTCGGCGATTCCCGTCTTCATCGTCGCCGGGATCCTCCTCGGCCCGTCGCCGGGCTTCCCGACGATCATCGAGCCCTCGCAGGGCATCGACCTGCTGGCGCGCCTCGGGATCGTCCTGCTGCTGTTCTTCCTCGGGCTGGAGTTCTCGCTGGACCGGATCACTGGCCGCGCGCCGGATGGTCCTGGTGGGGGGGCTCCTGGACCTGGTGGTCAACGGCGGCCTCGGGCTCGTCGTCGGCATCGCCCTGCTCGGGCCCGGGCCCGAGGCGGTCCTGGTGGCGGGGCTCATCTACGTGTCGAGCAGCGGCATCGTCACGCGCGCGCTCTTCGACCTGCGGCGGCTGGCCGACGACGAGACGGACCTGGTGCTCGGCATCCTGGTGTTCGAGGACCTCGCCATCGCGCTCTTCCTCGGCGTCGCGGCGGCCCTGGCCTCGGGCGACGTCGGTGGGCGGGCTCGAGATCGCGGCCACCGCCGGCGCTGGCCCTCGGCTTCGTGCGTGGCGTTCCTGCTGGTCGGCCGCTGGGCGCACCACGCGATCGACCGCATCGCGCCGAGGCTCGACCGCGAGCAGCTCCTGCTGGGGGCTCTCGCGATCGCGATCGGCGGCGGCGCGCTGGGGGAGGCCGCGGGCTCTCGGAGGCCGTCGGCGCGCTCCTGGCGGGCATCCTGCTCTCGGGCTCGGAGATCCGCGACCAGATCGAGCAGCAGCTGCTCGGGCTGCGCGACTTCGCCGCGGCGATCTTCTTCTTCGCGTTCGGGCTCGAGGTCGATCTCAGCGAGACGCGCGACAACGACGGCGCTCTGGCTGGTCGTCGCCGTGCCGATCGCGGTGGGCGGTAAGCTGGTCGGCGGGTATCTTGCCGGGCGGGCCGACGAGCTTCACCCGCCGCGCAGAGCGTCAACGTGGGCTCGTCTCTGGTCGCCCGCGGCGAGTTCACGATCATCCTCGCCAACCTGGCGGCGGGCGGGGTCGCGCTCGACGCCGCCTTCCGCGAGCAGGTCAGCCCGTTCGCCGGATTGTTCGTTCTGGCCACCGCGGTCGTCGGGGTGGTATTGATGAGAGAGTCGCGGCGCATCGGACGGTTGGTCTTCCCGTCCGCGCGCCGCGCGCACGAGAAGCGAGGAGATAGGCCCGATGCTCGAGGTCCGCGAGACCCGGCTCCCCGGCGTGGGCACGAAGTTCACCCTGCGCACCGGCGCGTGGCGAGAAGGTGTCGTCGGTCGTGCACCTCGACGGGATGCGCGAGATCTACCACTACACCGACGAGGACGACGAGCCCCACGTGCTCACGCTCAACGACGAGGAGGCCCGCCAGCTCGGCGCGATCATCGGCGGCGTCGTCTACCGCCCGCAGCTCGTCGAGGACCTGGAGCTCGCGCTCAAGGACCTCGTCATGGAGTGGATCGAGCTGCCCGAGGGCGAGCCCGCTCGTCGGGCTCACCGTCGCGACCTGCCGCATCCGTTCGACCACCGGCGCGACGATCGTGGCGATCCTGCGCGAGTCCGGTTCCCTCGCGACGCCGCACCCCGACGAGGTGCTGCGCGCCGACGACACGATGGTCGTGATCGGGCGCCCGGACAGCTTCGACGAGATCCGGCGCCTCGTGGCGGAGGGCCCGCCCGACTGAGCGCGGCCGTGCCGCCC
Source organism: uncultured Thermoleophilia bacterium (assembly GCA_963784365.1). Lineage (GTDB taxonomy): Bacteria > Actinomycetota > Thermoleophilia > Miltoncostaeales > Miltoncostaeaceae > Miltoncostaea. Next base: position 813,549 of record CAWAQS010000006.1, read on the forward strand.
CCGGTCGCGGCGGCGCCGTGAGGCGCCCGCGCGGCCCAGGCTCCCTGCGGGGGGTCCTGGCGGCGCTCGTCGCGGCGCTGGCGCCTCGGTGCTCGGCCGTGCTCATCGCCGTCGCGCTGCTCGGGATGATCACGACCGCGCGCGACTACCGCGACGGCGCGGAGCGGGCGCTGACGCGCCAGACCGCCGCCAACGCGCTCCTGATCGACCTGCTGAGCGCCCAGAGCGCCAACCGGGCCTACATCCTCCTGGCGCGCGGCGACGACCTCGCCGCGTACATCGCGGCGCGCGACCGCTACCCGCGCGAGATGGACACGCTCAACGCGCGGCCCTCGCGCGGCGAGCCCGAGCCTCGAGGCCTCGGCCGACGCGGTCGACCGCACCGCCGGCCTCTGGTTCCGGAGGCCGTCGAGCTGATCCGGCTGCGGCGCCAGGGGCAGGGCGAGGAGGCGCGCCGGCGCATCAACCAGGGCCTCAGCGAGGCGCGCTTCAACGCCTTCCGCGCCGAGCACGCCCGCCTGCTCGAGGAGATCGAGGACGTCCGCGTCGACGGGCTGGCGGACAACGACCGCCGCCGCCGCTGACCTTCTACGTCGATCGTCGGCCGCCGCGCTGCTGACGCTGGTCATGGTCGCCTTCGCCAGCCGCCAGCTGTGGCGCCGCGTCGGCGGCCCGGTCGCGCTGCTCGAGCGCCGGCGTCGGGCGCGTCACCCGCGGCCGCCTGTCCGACCCCATCCCGCCCAGCCGCGGAGGCCGTGCGCGAGCTCGCCGAGCTGATGGACGGCTTCAACCTCATGCAGAGCGAGGTGCGCCAGGAGCGCGACGCCGTGGCCGCGGCCGCGCGCCGCGAGGCGGCCCAGAAGACCGAGCGCGCAGCTCTGGGAGACCGTCCAGAACGGCCTCCTGCCCGAGCGGCTGCCCGCGGTGCGCGGCCTGCACCTGGCCGCGCGCTACCGGCCCGCCGAGCGGGCCCTGCTGGTGGGCGGCGACTTCTACGACGCCATGGTGCTCCCGGACGGCCGCCTGGCGGTGATGGTGGGCGACATGGCCGGCCACGGCGCCCCCGCGGCGGCCCAGGCCGCGGGCCTGCGCTTCGGCTGGCGGACGCTGGTCGTCGGTCAACCCCAACCCGGCCGCCGTGCTGGCCGCGCTCAACGCGCAGATGGCCACGGCCGGACCAGCGGGCCGAGGGGCTCTTCGCGTCGATCATCTACATGCTCATCGACCCGGGCGGCGCGGTCAGCTTCGCGCCGGCCGGCCACCCGCCGCCCTTCATCCTCACCGCCACGGTCTGCCAGCCGGTGGAGCCCCTGGTCAGCGGGCCGCTGCTGGGCGTCTTCGACGAGGCCGACTGGCCGGTGACCCACACCTCGCTGCCGCCCGGCGGCACGATCGTCCTCTACACCGACGGCCTGATCGAGGCGCGCCAGGGGGCCGACACGTTCGGCGTCGAGCGCGCCTGCGCGGTGCTGGCGGCCGAGCGGCGCTCGGCGCTGCAGCTGCGGGTGGAGCGCCTGATCGACGCGGCGCGCCGCCACGAGGACCAGAGCCTGCGCGACGACGTCGTGATCGTCGCGATCGAGCGGCCCGGTGCCCCTGGGCTGGGCGGCGCCCGAGCGCCGGGTCGAGCCGCAGATCCGGACGCCCAACCGCCGGCCCGACGGCGCGCACGCCGGCACGCGACCCGCCTGATTTGACGCTCGTCGCGCGGCCCGTCCAGGATCGCCGGGTGAGGACCATCGCCGCAGCGGCGCTCGTGGGTGTCGTGGTGGCGGTGGCCTGCGCCGCACCCGCGGCGGCCCTCGGGGCCACGATCACGGTCACGACCACCGCGGACGCCGTCGGCGCCGACGGGGCCTGCGGGCTGCGCGAGGCCGTCTCCGCGGCGAACACCGGCACCGCGATCCCCGGCCCCGGGGAGTGCGCCGCCGGCTCCGCCGCGCAGGCCGACACGATCGCCCTCGGCCCGGGGGTCTACGCCCTCGCGCGCACCGGCGCGCGGGAGACGGCCAACGCGACGGGCGACCTCGACCTCCGGGGCGCGGTCTCGATCGTGGGCGCGGGCGCCGCCGTCACGACCATCGACGCCGCGGGGGATCGACCGGGTGCTGAGCGTGGCCCCGGGCGCCGACGGTGACCATCGACGGCGTCACGGTCACCGGGGGCGCGGCGCCGTCCGGCGCCGCGCCCGGCGCGGACGGGGCGGCCGCCGGCGGCATCCTCAACCGGGGCGCGCTGACCCTCGTGCGCAGCCGGGTCACGGGCAACGCGGGCGGCGCCGGGGCCGCGGGCGCCCCGGTCGCCGGCCCCTGGCGCCCAACGGGGTGGACGGCTCCGCCGCGACCGGCGGCGCGGGCGGCGCGGGCGGCTCCGGCGGGATCGAGAGCGAGGGCCCGCTGACGCTGTCGGACAGCGTGGTGAGCGGCAACCGCGGCGGCGCGGGCGGGGCGGGCGGGGCCGCGACGGGCGGCTCGACGAGCCCCGGCGCGGCCGGGGCCGACGGCGGCGACGCGACCGGCGGCGCGGGCGGCGACGGCGGCGCGGGCGGCGTGGTCGCCCTGGGAGCCACGACGATCGTGCGCAGCGCGATCCTCGACAACCGCTCCGGGCCGGGCGGTCGCGGCGGCGACGCCCAGGGCGGGCGCGGCGGCCGGCGGCGGGGCCGGCGGCGACGGAGGCGACGCGGCCGGCGGCCCGGGCGGCGACGCGGGCGACGGGGGAGGGGTCCTCGCCGCCGGCGACCTGGGCGTCCGCGAGAGCGCGATCGCCTCCAACCTCACCGCGCCGGGCGGCGCGGGCGGGCTCCGCCACGGGCGGGCCGCGCAGCGGGCTCTCCAACGTCCTGGGCGCGGGCGTCGGCGGCGCGGGCGGGGCCGGCGGCGACGGCGGCGGGCTCGGCCTGATGACGGGCACGACGACGATCCTCAACAGCACGATCGCCTCCAACCTCACCGGCGGCGGCGGCGCGGGCGGCGGCGGCGGCGCGGCATCCCCGGCGGGGGCCCCGGCAGCGCGGGCGGCGCCGGCGGGCCGGGCGGGCGCGGGGGAGGGGTCGCGAGCGCCGCGGCCCTGACGGCCGGCTACGCGACCATCGCGCGCAACGGCGAGGGCGCCGCGGGGTCCGCCGGCCGGGCGGGCGACACCAGCGCCCCGGGGGTGACCGGCCAGGCCGGATCGCCGGGCTCCGGCGCCGCCGCGGGGCTGCTGGCCACGGGTCCGTCGCCGTCACGGCGAGCATCATCGACGGCAACGGCTGCGAGGGCGCCGACCTCCCCGGTCCCGACGGCGCGGGCCTGGCGTTCCAGTCGCCCGGCTGCCCCGGCGCGGCCGCCGACCCGCTGCTCGGCCCGCTCGTGGACAACGGCGGCCCGACGGTCTCGATGCGCCCCGGCGCGGGCAGCGCGGCCATCGACCGCGCGCCCGCGGCCGGATGCCCGGCCACCGACCAGCGCGGCGCCCTGCGGCCGACCGGGGCCGCGTGCGACGCCGGCGCGCTCGAGCTCGCCCCGCCGGACGCGGTGACCGGCGGAGCCGGCCGCGTCAGCGACGCCGACGCGGACCGTCGCGGGACGGTCGACACGCGCGGTCTGCCGGCCGAGTACTACGTTCGACTTCGGCCCCACCGCGGCCTACGGCGGCCGCACCGCGGGCGTCGCGATCGCGGGCGCGGCCGGGCCCACCGCGCTCGGCGCCACCCTCACCGGCCTGTCCGCCGGCACCGACCTACCACTACCGGGTGGTGGCGATCGGCCCGGACGGGGTCTCGGCCGGCGCCGACCGGGTGCTGCGGACCGCCCCGGCGGTCCCCGCGACGGCCGCGGCCGGCACGCCCCGGCCGCGCGTCCTCGGGCTGTGCCGTCACCCCCCGCGCCTTCGCGGTGGCCTGACGTCGCGGCCGCCCGGTCGCCGCGTCGCGCCTCCGGCCCGCGCGCGGCGCGCCGGATCACGGTGCGGCTCTCGCGCGCCGCGCCCGTCGTCCTGTCCATCCAGCGCCCGGCCGCCGGGCGGCGCGCGGCGGCGGGGCGCTGCGTCGCCCCCCGCGCCCGGGCCGCGGTGCCGCGCGCGGCCCGCTGCACCCGCCACCTCGACCGTCGGGACCGTGCGCCACCCGGGCCGCGCGGGCGTCAACCGCTTCGTCCTGACGGGCCGGATCGGCGCGACGGCCCTGCGCGCCGGGCGCCTACCGCCTGGAGGCCCGGGCCACCGACGTGCTCGGGCGCCCCTCGGCCCCGGTGCGCGTCGCCTTCCGCGTGCTCAGCTCGGCGCCAGCGCCCCGGGCCCGATGAACGTGACCGCGTGCGCGCGGTCGTTGGCCGCGCGCGCGGCCTCGACGGAGAGGGCGCCGCGCCGCACGAGCATCGCGAACTCGGCGCGCAGGCGGGTGCCGATCATCTCGGGGCCGTCGGTGGCGATGACCACCGGGACGCCGGCCGCGTCGAGGGCGAAGACGATCTCCGCCATCTGCTCCTCGTCGCGCACCGCGCCGGTGCGCACGTTGGAGGTCGGGCAGATCTCGAGCACCACGCCGGTCTCGAGCGCCCTCTCCTGGAGGCCCGGATCGAGCGCGGTGATGATCCCGTGGCCGACCCGGTCCACCCCGAGGTCCAGCACCTGGCGCATCTCGTCGACGAAGGGGCCGGGGTCGGGCGCGTTGACCCCCTCCTCGCCGGCGTGGAGCGTGATCGCCGAGGCCGGCGTCGCGGGCGCGCTCGACCAGCGGGGCCAGGTCCCGGTAGGGGTAGGGCGGCGCGCCGCCGTCCGGGTCGCGGGCCGCCGATGTCGATCGCCACGACCCCGCGGTCGCGGAAGCGGATCGCCCGCTCGACGATCGCCGCGTTCAGCTCGGGCGGGAAGCCGCGGTCCATCATCAGGATCAGGCCGGCGCGCACCGGGTACTCCAGCGACGGCCCGGTCGATGCCGTGCACCGCCGCCATCACGATGGCGTCGAGGTCGCGCTCGCCGCCGCGGTTGCGCTTGGCCGGGTTGAAGCGGACCTCGTGGGTGGTGATCCGCTGCGAGCGGTAGCCGCCCGAGATCATCCCGTGGACCGCGCGGAAGACGCCCTCCGGGCTGCTCTGGATCAGCTCGCGTGAGGTGGTAGATCCGGTCGAGCCCGTCCAGGCCGTCGGTGCCGCCGCCGACGTTGGTGGCGCCGGCGAAGTGCCAGTAGTCGCGGTAGGGGAGCTTGATGCCCTGCTCGTGCGCCAGCTCCCACATGGTCGCCGCGTCGACCCCCCCGCCGAGGTGAGCGTGCAGCTCGGCGAGGGGCTCGTCGACCGCGAAGACCGAGGTTCACGCGGCGGCGCGGATCACGCGGTCACGCGGCTGGCGCCGACCAGCGGCTGGAGCTCGCCCTCCTGGAACATCTCGGTGACGATGTCGCAGCCGCCGACGAGCTTGCCGTCGACGAACAGCTGCGGGATCGTCGGCCAGTCGGACCAGCCCGAGAGCACCTGGCGGATGCGCGGGTCGACGAGGATGTCGCGCGATCCGTACTCGACGCCGAGGTGGTTGAGGATCTGCACCACCTGGTTGGAGAAGCCGCAGCGCGGCTGCTCGGGCGTGCCCTTGAGGTAGAGGAAGACCTTGTTCGCCGGCGACCTCGGCCTGTGATCTGGTCGAGGATCTCCTGCTCGGTCAGGGTGAGCGTTTCGGTCATGTCGTCTCCGGTGCGCGCGTCTTCAGGGCGAGCGCGTGGATGCTCCCGTCGTCGAAGCGGCTCTGGACCGCCGCGTAGACGAGCTTGTGCTGCTCCAGGCGCGTGAGGCCGGCGAACTGCGGCGCGATCACCGATGCCGCGAGGTGATCACCACCACCCTGGTTGACGATGTTCGCGCTCGCGCCCGGGAGCGCGGCCTCGATCATCGACGTGAGTTCGGACAGGTCCGCCATCGGCGCCCAGGATAGCGCCCGTGCTCCGCGGGGGCCCGAAAACCCTGCCAATCACGAGGTTTCTTGCGTACATTGATACGACGGCGGCGGTGGACGACGAGGAGCGGGCGAATGAAGAAGATCGAGGCGTACATCCGGCACGAGGCGCTCGAGGCGATCCACGACGCGCTGGCCGAGCGGGGCCTGCCCTCCATGAGCGTCAGCGAGGTCAAGGGATCGGGCCGCCAGAAGGGTTTCACCGAGAGCTACCGCGGCTCCCGCACGACCATCTACCTGCGCCCCAAGCTCAAGCTGGAGATCGCCGTCAACGACGCGGACGTCGACCGCGCGGTGGACACGATCCTGCAGCTCTCCCACACGGGACACCCGGGTGACGGCAAGATCTTCATCTTCGACATCGAGGAGGCCGTCCGCGTCCGCACCGGCGAGCGCGGGACCACCGTCCTCGACGCCCACACCGGATAGGTCCGGCTACCCGGCGGCCAGGGCGGCCGCGCAGCGCGTCGGGCTCGGTCACCGGGGCCAGGCAGGTGAAGTTCCGGCACACGTAGGCCGCGGGCGCACCGCCCACCAGCGGCCGCTCCGCCAGCAGCGGGGCGGCCGCCGCGGCCGACGGGTCGGCCGGGTCGCCGGCCGCGATCGCGTCGAAGGGGCCGGCGCCCGCGCGCGCGGCCCGGATCAGCGCCGCCGTCCGCGGGTCGTCCGGCGGGCCGACGACGGCGATCTCGCGGCGCTCGGCCAGGTGGTGGTCGAGGGCGATCAGCGCGGTGCCGAACGCCTGGGGGAAGCGGGGCATGTCGGCCCCGCACCACCCGCAGCGCGCCCACGGCGAGCTCCTCGAGGGCGGCGTCGCCGGTGAGGTCGGCCAGGCGCAGCAGCACGTGGGCCGCCTGCGAGTTGCCGGCCGGCGTCGGGTGGTCCTCGAGCTCGCGGGTGCGGGCCACCAGGGCCTCGCCGTCGGAGCCCGCGTAGAAGAAGCCGCCCCGCTCGGGGTCGGCGAAGAGCGCGACCATCCGGTCCGCGATCTCCGCGGGCCGCGGCGAGCCAGCGCGGCGCGAAGGTGGCGGCGTAGAGGCACAGCAGGCCGTGGCAGAGGTCCGCGTGGTCGTCGAGCTGCCCCAGGTGCGCGGCGCCCGCGCCGGTGTGGACGCGGCGCAGCCGCCCGTCGACGACCAGCCGGTCCAGCACGAAGGACGCCGCCGCCGCGGCGGCGTCGACGTAGTCGTCGCGGCCCAGGATCACGCCGCCCTCGGCGAGCGCCGCGATCGCGAGCCCGTTCCAGGCGGTCACCACCTTGTCGTCCCGGGCCGGCGCCGGGCGCTCGGCGCGGGCGGCGTAGAGCGTCGCGCGGGCCGCGTCGAGCAGCGGGGCGGCGTCCTGGCCCAGCTCGCGCGACACGGCGTCCAGCGGCGCGACGACGTGGAGGATCGAGGCGCCCTCGAAGTTGCCCTCCGGGGTGACGCCGAAGCGCAGGGCGACGGCCCGCGCCTGCTCGGGCGGCAGCAGGCGCTCCAGCTCGGCGGGCGTCCAGACGAAGAAGGCGCCCTCGCCGCCCGGCGAGTCCGCGTCCTGGGCCGCGGCGAGGCGCGCCGCCCGGCACCCGCATCTCGCGCAGCAGGTAGTCGAGCGTCGCCTCGGCCACGCGCGCGTGCCCGGCGCCGCCGGTCAGCCGGTGGGCGAGGGCGTAGTCGCGCGCCAGCAGCGCGTTGTCGTAGAGCATCTTCTCGAAGTGGGGCACCAGCCAGTGCCCGTCCACGCTGTAGCGGTGGAAGCCGCCGCCGATCTGGTCGTGGATCCCGCCCGTCGGCCATCGCGTCCGAGCGTCCGCTCCACCATCTCGCGCGCGTTGTGGTCGTCCGGCCGGCGCCAGAGGCGGCGCAGCAGGAACTCCAGCGCCAGGGAGGGCGGGAACTTGGGCGCCCCGCCGAAGCCGCCCTCGACCGGGTCGAAGATGCGCGCCAGCCCCACCACCGCGTCGTCGAGCACCCGCGGGCCGAGCTCCTCGGTCGAGGGCTCGCCGCGCCGAGGCCAGCGCCAGCCGGCGGGCCACCTCGGCCGCCTGGCCCTCGACGTCCTCGCGCCGGTTGCGGTAGGCGCCGGCGATCGCGCGGCAGAGGTCGGGGAAGGCCGGCAGCCCGCCCCGGGCGGTCTTCGGGAAGTAGGTGCCGGCGTAGAAGGGGCGGCCGTCGGGGGTGAGGAAGACGGTCATCGGCCACCCGCCCTGGCCCGCCAGCGACAGCGTGGCCTGCATGTAGAGGGCGTCGACGTCGGGGCGCTCCTCGCGGTCGACCTTCACGTTGACGAACAGCTCGTTCATCACCGCGGCCGTCTCCGCGTCCTCGAAGGACTCGTGGGCCATGACGTGGCACCAGTGGCACGACGAGTAGCCGATCGAGAGCAGGACCGGCCGGTCCTCCGCCCGGGCCCGCTCCAGCGCCTCGGGGCCCCAGGGGTACCAGTCCACCGGGTTGTCGGCGTGCTGGCGGAGGTACAGGCTCGACTCGCTCGCCAGACGATTCACGCGCCGAGCATAGACCGGGCCCGCCGACGGACGTCCGCTACCGTTCTCGTCATGGTCGATCCGTTCATCACCGCCGCCGGGCCCGCCCCGGCACGCGGCACCGAGGGCCGCTGGCGCCAGGTCGCGCTGCTCGCGGCCTCGTCGGCGATCGGCGACACGCCGCGCGCCGCGACCGGCCTCGCCGCCGCCCTGCTGGCGCTGGACCACCCGGCGGCCGCGGCGGTCGCGCTGGAGCGCGCCGACCCGGACGATCCCTGGGCCCGCTGGTGGGGGGTGCTCGCCGTCGGGCAGTCGTCGCGCGCCGAGGGCCTGCGCGCCGCGCTCGACGCCGCGCGCGCCGTCGCCGGCGCAGGGCCCGGACGCGCGCGAGGTCGCGCGCCGCCTGGAGGACCTCGACGACGAGCTGGCCGCGCTGGAGGGCGGCCCGGACGAGGGCGCCCGCTTCGCCCTGCTCGGCCACCGCGCCCGGCCCGGAGCGGCGCATGCTGATCGGCGGCCGCTCGTCGTCGGCCTTCCTGGTCGAGCCCGGGTGGGACGACCTGACGCTGGTGCGCCTGGCGCCCTCCGAGGGTCCCTCGCTCGGCAACCGCGCCCACCTCGCCCTCCTCGAGGTCATCGCGGCCGTCCGCCGCGGCGAGGCCGGACCGGGCTGGAGCGTGCTCGACGACGAGCCCCTGACCCTCGATCCCGAGGCCATGCTCTCGGCGCTGCGCGAGGACCCCGCGGCGCGCGACCGCCGCCTGGTGACCCTCGCCCGCGAGGTGGCCGAGGAGCGCGAGCGCCTGATGGACGAGCGCGCCGCGCTCGCCGAGGAGCGGGCGATGCTGGCCGCCGAGCGCGCCCGCCGCGCCACGGCCCGGCCCGCGGCGGCCCCCCGGCCGGTGGCCAACCCGGTCGCGGTGCCGCGCACCGCCGACGAGGCGGCCGCGCTGCTCGGGCGTCCCCCGGGGCGCCCCGGCGACCGAGGTCGAGCGCGCCTACCGCGATCAGGTGACCCGCTGCCACCCGGACCGGGTCGCCGGCCTGCACCCGGCCATCCGGGGACAGGCCGAGGGCCTCACCGTGGCGCTCAACGCGGCGCGCGACCTGCATGCTCGGGCGGGCGCCGGCGCGCCGCGCTCAGCGCGCCAGCGGGTAGCGCCTCCCGCGCCACTGCGCGCCCGTTCCGCGGATCCGGCTGACCGCGCCGCGGACCGCCGCCCCGCTCAGCACCAGGAGCCCCAGCGGCAGCGTCGGGGCGTAGCGCGCCGGGGTGGGCACGGCCCAGGACGACAGGCGCTGCAGCGCGAGCGAGCGCGAGCGTCCCGGAGAGGCCCGTGGCCGCCAGGGCCGGATCGCGACGGCGCGACGCCGGCCGCCGCGGCGAGGGCCGGCAGGACGGCGAGCGCGGCGAGGGTGCCGGCGCCCGCGAGCGCCTTGCCGGGGCCGCCGGCCGCGCCGAACGAGGCGTTCTTGCTCCAGCCGTCCCACACCTCGCGGCCGCCGTGGTACATCCGCAGCCGCGCCAGGCGCCCGCCGGGCACCGGCAGCAGCAGGGCGCCGTGGCGCTTGACCGCGCGCCGCCAGGGTGACGTCGTCGACCATGTGGCCGCGGATGGCGGCGTGTCCGCCGACGGCGTCGTAGAGGGCCCGGGGCATCAGCATGTAGCCGCCCGCCGCGATCGCCACGCCGCTGCGCGGCGCCCGCGCCAGCGGGCCCGGCGCGACGAAGGTGCCGATGGCGACCAGCGCCGCCGGCGTCACCACCCGCTCCACGAGCCCCGCGCTGTCGATGGTGGGGAAGAGCGTGAGGCCTCCGCGCCCCAGGCGCCGGGCCATGGCGAGGGTCCGGCCGAGTGAGTCCGGCGCGTGCAGGACGTCGGCGTCGGTGAACAGCAGCCACTCGCCCCGGGCCGCGGTCGCCCCCTGCCAGCAGGCCCACGGCTTGCCGATCCACCCCTCGGGCAGGGGCCGCCCGGTGAGCACCCGCACGCGCGGGTCGTCCCCGGCCGCCGCCCGCGCCGCCGCGCCGGTGCCGTCGTCGGACTGGTCGTCGACGACCACCACCTCGACGCGGGCGTAGTCCAGGGCGCGCAGGCTGCGGATCGCCGCGCCGATGCCGCGCGCCTCGTTGCGCGCGGGCACGATCACGCTGACCAGGGGCCCGTCCGCGGCGGGGGGCTCGTCCTCCGGGCGGTGCATCGTCCGCCGCTCGTGGAGGGCCAGGGCCGCGGCGCCGGTCCAGAGCGCGGACGCGACCCCGGCGGCGAGGAGCATGTCGTCGCGCACCTCACGAGGTTAGTGGGTCGCCCCGCGCGCAGACCCGTCATGCTCCGTCGCGTGAGCGTCGGAGGAATCATCCTGGCGGCGGGCCGCGGCACGCGCATGGGGCGCCCCAAGCAGCTCCTCGAGCTCGGACGGGCGCCCGCTCCTGCAGCACGTGATCGACACCGCGGCCGCGGCGCCGCTCGACGGCGTGGTCGTGGTGCTCGGCCACGCGGCCGACGAGGTCGCGGCGGCGCTGCGGCTGCCGGCGGGCGTGACGATCGTGGTCAACCCGCGCCACGACGAGGGCCAGTCGACGTCGCTGCGCGCCGGGCTCGAGCGGATGCCCGCCCGGGTGGACGCGGCCGCGATCCTCCTCGGCGACCAGCCGGAGCTGCGCTTCGAGGCGATCCGCGCGCTGGTCGCAGGCGCGGGCGCGCGGCGACGCGCCGATCCTGCGCGCGGCGTACGGCGGGCGGGCGTCGCACCCGGTCGTCCTCGCGCGCGCGGTCTGGCCCGAGGTCGCGGCGCAGCGCGGCGACTCGGGCGCGCGGGCGCTGATCGCCGCGCACGCCGGGCGGGTGGAGCTGGTCGAGGTGGGCGGCGAGCCGCCCCGGGACATCGACACGCCCGACGACCTCGCCCGCCTGCGCGCCCGCCGGACTACCCCGCGTGCTGGATGACCTCGGCCACCTCCTCCAGGCTCTGGAGGTTGTGGCCCGCGCGGAACACGTCGATGTGGGGGAGCGCCGCGGCCATGCCGCGCGCGAGGGGCTCGTAGGAGTCGCTGCCCTTGAGGGGGTTGAGCCAGACCACCCGGTGCGCGAGACGCGCGAGGCGCTCCATCTGGGCGCCGAGCAGCTCCGGGTCGCCCACCTCGAGGCCGTCCGAGAGGATCACGCAGATGGCGCCGCGCACGACGCGGGTGCGCCCGTACTCGTCCAGCAGCCGCTTGAGGGACTCGCCGATCCGGGTGCCGCCGTCCCAGTCGGTGGCCTCCTCGGCCGCGGCGGCGAACGCCGCGTCGGGGTCCGGGCCGGCCAGCGGCCGGGTCACGCGGGTGAGCCGGGTGCCGAAGGCGAACGCCTCCCAGTCGGGCCCCGTGCGCAGGGCGGCGTGGGCGAACATCGCCAGGGCCCGGGAGTAGGTCGAACATCGACCCGGAGACGTCGAGCACCAGCAGCAGGCGCCGGGGCTGCGACCCGCCGCCGCCGCCAGGCGCGGTCGATCGGCTCGCCGCCCGTGCGCATCGCGCGGCGCAGGGTGCGGCGCAGGTCGGGCTCGCCGGCGCGGGCGCTCGTGCGGCGGCGGGTGCGCCGGGCCGGGGCGCGCAGCCGCAGCCGCGCCATCAGCCGCGCGAGCACCGCCAGCTCCTCCGGCGTGCAGTCGGCGAAGCTCTTGCGCCGCAGCGCCTCGATCGGGCTCGCGAGGTTGACCTCCTCGGCGTCGCCCGCGGGCCCGGCGTCCACCGACAGCTCGGTCGGGGCGACGATCGGTCCTGCGCCGGTCCACGATCTCCTGCGGTGCCGGCTCCGGCCGGCGCGATCCGGAAGGCCTCCTCGAAGGCGCGGTCGAAGGCCGGGATGTCCTCGCGCCGCGAGATCAGCGTGGCGCGGGCCGCCCAGTAGAGGTCCTCCGGCCCGACGGCCGCCGACGCCGCGGGTCATCGAGATCAGGCGCCCCGTCCCGACCGGGACCCCGCGGTCGCGCAGGCCGCGGGCCAGGGCCATCGCCGGTCCGAGGTCCCCGCTCACGCTCAGATGACCTCCGGCAGGATCCGCCGCACCAGCGCGAGGTCGTCGTGGTTCTTCAGGGCGGCCCCGAGGGTCTCGTCGGCCGACGCGGCGTCGATGCGCTCGACGCCGATGGCCGCCAGCGCGCGGGTCCAGTCGATCGCCTCGGCCGGGCCGGGGCGCTTGGCGAGGTCGAGCTCCCGCAGCCGGGCGACGACCTCGGCCACCGAGCGCGCCAGGACCTCGGAGGCCTCGGGGGCCCGCAGGCGGATGATCGCCACCTCGCGCTCGAGGTCCGGGTAGTCGATCCAGTGGTAGAGGCAGCGGCGCTTGAGCGCGTCGTGCAGCTCGCGGGTGCGGTTGGAGGTCAGCACCACGATCGGCGGCGCGTCGGCGGTGATCGTCCCGATCTCGGGGATCGTGACGGCCGAGTCCGCCAGGACCTCCAGCAGGAAGGCCTCGAACTCCTCGTCGGCGCGGTCGATCTCGTCGATCAGCAGCACCGCGTCCGCGCCGGCGCGGACGGCGCGCAGCAGCGGCCGCTCGACCAGGAACTCGGGGCCGTAGAGCTCCGCGGCCCGCCGCGAGGGATCGAGCGCACCCTCCTGCAGGGTGCGCGCGTAGAGCAGCTGGCGCGCGTAGTCCCACTCGTAGAGCGCCTGGCCGGCGTCGATCCCCTCGTAGCACTGGAGGCGGATCATCTCGGCGCCGAGGACCTGCGCCAGCGTCCGGGCGATCTCGGTCTTGCCCACGCCCGGCTCGCCCTCCAGCAGCAGCGGACGGCGCAGCGTGAGGGCCAGGAAGACCGAGACGGCGAGGCCGCGGTCCGCCAGGTACGACGCGTCCGCGAGCGCGGTTTCGAGCTGGTCGACATCGGCGAAGCCCATCGGGACACCCTGCCTGTGAGGGGACATCGTGATGATATTGACGATCTTTCATCCCGGCCGTAGTCTCGAACTCCGCTGAGCGACACCGAGGTCGCCCGATGCGAGACGTTCTGCCGACAGTCGAGGGATGGATCCGGGACGGCCGGCGGGTCGCCGTCTGCACGGTGGTGCGGACCGAGCGCTCCGCCCCGCGCCTGCCCGGCAGCGTCATGGCGGTCTCCGACACCGGCGAGGTCGCGGGCTCCGTCACCGGCGGCTGCGTCGAGTCGGCCCTCTACGTCCAGACCGAGGAGGTGCTCGCGGGAGGTCCTCCGCGCCTGGCGACCTTCGGCATCGTGGACGACGAGGCGTTCGAGGTCGGCCTGCCCTGCGGGGGCACGGTCCACGTGTTCATCGAGATGCTCGACCCCGAGGTCTTCGCGGGCGTCGCCGCGGCGGTGCGCGCGGACCGCCCCATCGCCTACGTCACGACCATCGCCGGAGACCACCTCGGCCATCCGCGCCTCGTCGGGCGCGAGGGCGAGCCGGCGGACGCGGTCGAGAGCGCCGCGCCGGCCCCTGCTCGCGCTGGGCGAGAGCGCGATCGTCGCCGGTGGGCGACGACGAGGTCTTCGTGTCCTCGCTCGTCCCGCGGCCCGCCATGTACATCTTCGGCGCGATCGACTTCGCCTCGGCCCTCGCCACCGTCGGCCACTTCCTCGGCTACCGGGTCACGGTCTGCGACCCGCGGGCGCTCTTCATCACCCCCGCCCGCTTCCCGGACGCGGACGAGCTGGTGACCGAGTGGCCCCACGACTTCCTGGACCACGCGCCCGTGGACGAGCGCACGGCCATCTGCGTGCTCACCCACGACGAGAAGTTCGACGTCCCGGCGCTGCTGCGGGCCATCCGGACCCCGGCGCGGTTCATCGGCGCCATGGGCAGCCGCCGGACCACGGAGCGCCGCCGCGTGCGCCTCCTGGAGGAGGGCGCGACCGAGGAGGAGCTGGCGCGGATCCACGCGCCGATCGGCGTCGCGATCGCGTCGCGCACCCCCGAGGAGGTCGCGATCGCGATCGGGGCCCAGATCGTCGCCGTGGTCAACCGGGCCCCGGCCCCCGTCGGATGAAGCTCGAGCACTCCTTCGAGGTGCCCGCCTCCCCGGAGGAGACGCTCGCGCTGATGCTCGACGCCGAGCGCGTCGTGCCCTGCATGCCGGGGGCGACCCTCGTGGAGGTGGTCGACGACCGGACCTGGAAGGCGAAGATGAGCGTCAAGCTCGGGCCGGTCGGCATGCAGTTCCTCGTCGACGTGAAGCTGCTCGACCGCGACGAGGCGTCCCACACGGTCCGCCTCGGCGTCAGCGGTCGCGACACCCGCGGCAAGGGCGGCGCCGAGGGGACGGTCGAGTCGGAGCTGACCGCCGTCGGCACGGGCACCCGCGTCGACATGGCGACGGACCTGCACTTCTCGGGGCAGGTGGCGCAGCTCGGGCCGCCCCGGGGTGGTGCAGGACGTCTCCAACAAGCTCGTGGACCAGTTCGCGGAGTGCATCAAGGCGCAGCTCTCGGCGTCGCCGGAGGTCGCGGCGGCGGCGGTGGTCGAGGCACAGAAGCCGGTCTCCGGCTTCTCACTGGCGGTCGCGGCGTTCGTGTCCGCGATCAAACGGTTGTTCGGCCGTGGGGACGGCCGTGAAAAGGGGGGAACAACGTGAGGCGCATCACGGTCACGGTCAACGGCGTCCGGCACGAGGGCGAGGTGGAGGAGCGCGAGCTCCTCGTCCACTTCCTGCGCGAGGGGCTCGGGCTCACGGGCACCAACATCGGCTGCGACACCTCCTCGTGCGGGTCGTGCACGGTGCACCTCGACGGCCAGTCGGTGAAGTCGTGCACCGTCCTCGCGGTCCAGGCGGACGGCATGGAGGTGACCACCATCGAGGGCCTCGCCACCAACGGCGAGCTCCACCCGATGCAGGCGTCCTTCCAGGAGCACCACGGGCTCCAGTGCGGCTACTGCACGCCGGGGATGATCATGGCGGCGGTCGGGTTCCTCGAGGAGAACCCGAGCCCCAGCGAGGAGGAGATCCGGCACGGCCTCGAGGGCAACCTCTGCCGCTGCACCGGCTACCAGAACATCGTCAAGGCCGTCTCGGCCGTGGCCGGATCCTAGGAGGCCGAGATGGCGACCACAGAAACCCCGTCCGCCTTCGTCGGGCAGCCGCTCCAGCGCAAGGAGGACCCCGAGCTCATCACGGGCCGGGCGCGGTACGTTCGACAACATCACGGTCCCGGGCATGCTCTGGGCCTACGTGGTGCGCAGCCCGTTCGCGCACGCGCGCATCAACGGCGTGGACGTCTCCAAGGCGCTCGCCATGGAGGGCTGCGTGGCGGCGTTCAGCGGCGCCGACCTGGCCGACGAGTGGGCGGCCCCGCTGGTCTGCGCCTGGCCGGTGACCGACGACATCAAGATGAGCGAGCACTGGCCGCTCGCCAAGGACAAGGCCCGCTACGTCGGGCGACGGCGTCGCCGTGGTGGTGGCCGAGTCGCGCGTCCTGGCCAAGGACGCCGCCGAGCTGGTCGAGGTCGACTGGGAGCCGCTGCCGGCGGTCACCGACCCGCTCGCGGCCATGGAGGACGGGGCCCCGCTCGTGCACGACGACTTCGGCACCAACGTCTCGAGCGTCTGGGGCTTCGCGAAGGGCGACTCGCCGGCGCCGCTTCAAGTCGTCGAAGCCGTTCTTCGACGACCCCGACCTCGTCAAGGTGAAGCACCGCTTCCGGCTCCGCCGCCTGATCCCCAACGCCATGGAGCCGCGCGGCGTCGTGGTCGACCCCAACGTGGCGATGGGCGAGTACACGATGTACACGGCGAGCCAGATCCCGCACATCGTGCGCACCACCCAGGCGATCACCTGCGGCATCCCGGAGGCCAAGCTGCGCGTGGTCGCGCCGGACGTGGGCGGCGGCTTCGGGTCGAAGCTCGACACGTACGCCGAGGAGTCGATCTGCCTCGCCCTCGCCCGCCGGCTGAACCGCCCGATCAAGTGGACCGCGGAGCGCTCGGAGGACTACGTCTGCACGATCCACGGGCGCGACCTCTACACCGACATGGAGATGGCCGCGACCCGCGACGGCGTGGTCAAGGCCGTGCGCGCCACGGTCTACGCCGCGGTGGGCGCCTTCCACCAGATCGTGACCCCCGGCATCCAGATGCTGTCGGCCTGGCTCTACGGCGGCCTCTACGACGTCGAGGGCTACGACTTCGAGTACACGAACATCTACACCCACACCACGCCCACCGACGCCTACCGCGGCGCCGGGCGGCCCGAGGCCACCTACGCCGTCGAGCGGACGATGGACCTGATGGCGCGCGAGCTGGGGATGGACCCGGCCGAGCTGCGGCGCAAGAACTACATCCCGACGGAGAACTTCCCCAACTTCACGATCGCGAGCGGCCTGACGGTCGACTCGGGCGACTACCCCCTCACCCACGACGCGATGATCGCGGCGGTCGACTACGCGGACGTGCGCCGCAAGCAGGCCGAGCGGCGCCAGAGCGGCTCGGCCAAGCAGATCGGGATCGGGCTCTCGACCTGGACCGAGATGTGCGGCCTCGCGCCCTCGCGGGTGCTGCACGCCCTCAAGTACGTCGCCGGCGGCTGGGACGCGGCGACCATCGAGATGCTCCCCACCGGCACGGTGCGGGTGCTGATCGGGGTCACGCCCCACGGCCAGGGGCACGTGACCACGTTCTCGCAGATCGTCGCCGACCAGCTCGGCGTCGGCTTCGAGGACGTCGAGGTGCTCCACGGCGACACCCAGGTGGTGCCGCTGGGCATGGACACCTACGGCAGCCGCTCGCTGGCCGTCGGCGGCGTCGCCATGCACTTCGCCGGCGAGAAGCTCCTCGCCAAGGCGCGCACCCTCGCGGCCCACCAGCTCGAGTGCAGCGAGGACGACCTGGAGTTCGCGAACGGCGACTTCACGGTGCGCGGCACCGACCGCTCGGCCAACATCAAGGCCCTCGCGTTCGCGGCCTGGACGGCCCACGACCTGCCGGACGGCATGGAGCCGGGGCTGACCGCGACCCACCTCTACGACCCGCCCAACTTCTCGTGGCCCAACGGCGCGCACGCGTGCGTGGTCGAGGTCGACACGGAGACCGGGTCGGTGGACATCCTCCGCTACGTCGCGGTGGACGACTGCGGGGTGGTGATCAACCCGCTGGTGGTCGAGGGCCAGGTGCACGGCGGCGTGGCCCAGGGCATCGCCGAGGCCCTCTTCGAGGAGGCGGGCTACGACGAGGAGGGCAACCTCCGGCACGGCACGATGACCACCTACATGGTCCCCGGGGCGCCCGAGATCCCGCACATGGAGCTCTCGCGCACCTGCACCCCGAGCCCGACCAACCCGCTCGGCGTGAAGGGCATCGGCGAGGCGGGCACGATCGCCTCGCCGCCCGCGGTCGTCAACGCGATCGTGGACGCGCTGTCGCACCTCGGCGTGACCGACGTCGAGCGCCCGGCGACGCCCGAGAGGGTCTGGAACGCGATCCAGGAGGCGAAGCGATGATCCCGGCCAACTTCGACTACGAGGTCGCGGAGTCGGCCGACCACGCGCTCGAGCTCCTGCGCACCAAGGAGGACGCCGAAGCTGATCGCCGGCGGGCACAGCCTGCTGCCGCTGATGAAGCTGCGCCTCGCCCAGCCCGGCGACGCTGGTGGACATCGGCCGGCTCGACGACCTGCGCGGGCGTCCGCGACGCGGGCGACCACCTGGCGATCGGCGGGCTCACCCGCCACCACGACCTCAACAACGACCCGCGTCGCCAAGCAGCACTGCCCGCTGATCGCCTACACGGCCGGGCCTGGTGGGCGACCCCCAGGTGCGCCACCGCGGCACGATCGGCGGCTCGCTGGCGCACGGCGACCCGGCGTCCGACCTGCCCACGATCTGCCTCGCCCTCGACGCCGTCATCGTGGCGCGGGGCGCCGGGCGGCGAGCGGACGATCGACGCGGCCGGACTTCTTCAACGGCTTCTTCGACACCGCCCTCGCCGAGGACGAGATCATCACCGAGATCCGCGTGCCGAAGACCGGCGGCGCCGGCTGGAGCTACCTCAAGTTCCGCCAGCGGGCGCTCGACTGGGCCACGGTCGGCGTCGCCGCGGTGGTCGGCGCGAGCAACGGCTCGATCCAGGGCGCGCGCGTCGGCGCTGACCAACATGGGCCAGACCCCGCTGCGCGCGTCCGGCCACCGAGGCGGCGCTCCGGCGGGCGCCCCGCGACGCGGTGTCGCAGGCGGCGCAGAGCGCCGACGAGGGCACCGACCCGCCGAGCGACACCTGGGCGAGCGCGGACTACCGCCGCCACCTGGCCCGGGTGCTCACCGGGCGCGCCGTGGAGGAGGCGCTGTCGCGATGACGCCGACTCCGGCCGGGCCCCCGTGGGCCCGGCCGGGCGCGGGCGCGTACCCTTCGGCCATGAGCTCCGCGGCGACCCTTCGTGACGGGTTCGGCCGGGTCCACCGATCGCTGCGCGTGTCGGTCACCGACCGGTGCAACCTCCGCTGCCGCTACTGCATGCCGGCCGAGGGCATGAAGTGGCTGCCCCGCGAGGAGCTGCTCGGCGACGACGAGCTGGTGCGGCTGGTGGCGCTCTTCGCCCGCGCGGGCGTCAGCGAGATCCGCGTCACCGGCGGCGAGCCGCTCGTGCGGCCCGGGCCTCCCGGCGCTGATCGGCCGGGTGACGGCGGTCGAGGGCGTCCGCGAGGTCGCGATGACCACCAACGGCGTGCTGCTCGCCGGGGTCGGTCGACGAGCTGGTGGCCAACGGCCTCCACCGGGTCAACGTCAGCATCGACTCGCTCGACCCGGAGCGCTTCGCGGCCATCACCCGCCGCGACGACCTCGCCCGCGTGCTCGAGGGCCTCGCGGCCTGCGAGCGCCACCCGTCGCTGCGGCCGATCAAGGTCAACGCGGTCGCGCTGCGCGGGGTGAGCGAGCCCGACGTCCTGCCGCTCGCCGAGATGGCCCGCCGCCGCCCCTACGTGGTGCGCTTCATCGAGGTGATGCCGCTCGACGCGCCGCGCGAGTGGACCCGCGAGGCGGTGCTCTCGGGCGACGAGCTGCGCGAGATGATCGGCGCCCGCTGGCCGCTCGAGCCGCTCGACCCCGAGCGCGCCTCGGCCACCGGCACCCGCTGGCGCTTCGCCGACGGCGCGGGCGAGCTGCAGTTCGTCTCGTCGGTGACCGAGCCCTTCTGCGCCACCTGCGACCGCCTGCGCCTGACGGCCGACGGCCAGCTGCGCACGTGCCTGTTCGCCGAGTGGGAGACCGACCTGCGCGGCCCGCTGCGGGCCGGGGCGACGGACGAGGAGCTGCGCGCGATCGCCCAGGGCGCGGTGGCGCGCAAGGAGGCCGGTCACGGCATGGCCGACCCGAACTGGACCTACACCGGCCGGCCCATGAGCATGATCGGCGGATGAGCGGGGCGGGGACCGCCCCCGGCGCCGCGATCGTCCTCGCCGGCGGCCGCTCGGCGCGGATGGGCGCTCCAAGGCCTCCCTCGAGTGGGAGGGATCGACCCTGCTCCGCCGCACCGTCGCCACCCTCGGCCGGCGTGACCCGGCGGGTCATCGTCGTGCGGGCCGCGGGCCAGGCGCTCCCGCCGCTGCCCGCGGGGGTGACGGTGGTCGAGGACGCCCTGCCCGGGCCGCGGGCCGCTGGAGGGCATGCTCGCCGGGCTGCGGGCGATGGACGACCCCGACGGGGTGGCCTTCGTCTGCGCCACCGACATGCCGCTGCTCGACCCGTGCTTCGTCCGCGCGGGTGATCGGCGCTGGTCGGCCCGGACGACGAGGCGGCCGTGCCGGACGTCGCGGGCCGGCTCCACCCGCTGGCCGCCGCCTACCGCGGCCGGCTGGCGGCGCGGATCGCGGACCGGCTCGACGACGGCCGCGCGGAGCCTGACCGGCCTGATCGACGCCTGCGCCGCGCGGCGGCTCGACGCCGCCCTGCTGCTGGCCGATCCGGCCCTCGCGGCCGCGGACCCGCGCCTGGACAGCCTCCTCAACGTCAACACCCCGGAGGACCTGAGCGCCGCCCGCGACGCTCAGTCCAGGCGCGCGAACCGGACCGGCGCGCCGGCCGCCCCGTCGTCGTCCTCGCCCAGCCAGGCCAGCGCCGTCGCCCCGGCCAGCGACGTGACGGCGTGAGAGCCCTGGTCGGGCAGCGG
This sequence comes from uncultured Thermoleophilia bacterium, assembly GCA_963784365.1. Lineage (GTDB taxonomy): Bacteria > Actinomycetota > Thermoleophilia > Miltoncostaeales > Miltoncostaeaceae > Miltoncostaea. Next base: position 834,041 of record CAWAQS010000006.1, read on the forward strand.
CGTCAGGCCGTCGGGCCCCTCGACGCAGCGCACGAGCTCGGCGCGGCCGGGGCGCACCGCGACGGCGGCCGTCAGGGGCGCCCGGCGCCACCAGCCCTCGGCCGCGCCCAGCAGCGGCCGGCCGAGCAGGTGGAAGGCGACGGCGGCCGAGGCGGGGTTGCCGGGCAGGCCCAGGCACGATCTGGTCGCCGCGCCGCCCGACGTAGGTCGGCCAGACCGGCGCCGCCCTCACGCCCCGCGCGACCTCCTCCACCCCGAGGCGCGCCAGCGCCGGGCGCACGACGTCGTGCGCCCCGCCCGAGATGCCCCCGTTGGTCACGACCAGGTCCGGGCGGTCCGTCGCCCGCCGCGTCGAGCATCGCGGCGAGGGCCGCGACGGTGGCGTCCATGTCGTCGCCGACGCTGGCCGAGGCCACCACCAGGCCGCCGGCCGCCGTGGCCTGCGCCGCGATCCCGTGGCGGCTGGCGTCGTGGACCTGCGCCGGGCCCGCGCGTCGCCCCGAGGGGGATCAGCTCGGCTCCGGTCGCGAGCACGGCCACCCGCGGCCGGCGCCGGCAGAGCACCGACCCGCAGGCCCATCGCGCCGAGGCCGCCGACCTCGTGCGGCGCCACCCGGTGGCCGGCGCCGAGCAGGACGGCGCCGGCGCGGATCGTCTCCCCGCGCCGGCGCACGTCGCGGCCCGGGGCCACCGGCTCGGCCACGCGGACGGCGTCGCCCTCGCGCGCGGACGATCTCGCGCCGCGCGACCGCGTCGGCGCCCGCGGGCAGGCTGGCCCCGGTGGAGATGGCCATCGCCTGCGCCGGGCGCCAGGCCCCGGTCCGACGGATGCCCCGCGGCGCTCTCGCCCGGCCACGCGTCAGGACCCCCGGCGTGTCGGCGGCCCGCACGGCCCAGCCGTCCATCGCCGAGCTCTCGGCGGCCGGCAGGTCGCGGCCCGCGCGCACGTCCTCGGCCAGGATCCGCCCGGCGGCGTCCGGCACGGGCACGGCCTCCGCCGCCCGTCGCGGGCGCCAGCGGCCGTCACGAGGGCGAGGGCCTCCTCCACGCTGATGCCCGGCCGCCCGCTCACCGGGCGATCGTCTCATGAGCGCGACCGACGCCACGGCGCTCGGTTCTCGCGGTGCGCGGCGACGCGCGCCGCCGCCGCCGCGACCGGCTCGCGGGGGAGGAGCCGATGGAGGTCCGCGTCGCCGACCCGGCGGGGACCTCTCCGGTGGCCGTCACCATGCGCACGCCCGGCGACGACTTCGAGCTCGCCGCGGGCTTCCTGGTCACCGAGGGGGTCGTCGGGCCGGGCACCATCACGCGGGTCGCCTACTGCGACGACGTGCCCGGCGAGCAGCTCTTCAACGTCGTCACCGTCACCACGTCGGCCCCGGCCGTCCTCGGCGAGGGCCGCCGCGCCGCCGTCACCTCCGCCTGCGGCATCTGCGGCAGGGCGAGCCTCGACGAGGTCGAGGTGCGCTGCGCGCCCCTCGCGGAGGGCCCCCGGGTCGCGCGCGAGGTCCTGCTCGGGCTGCCCGACACGCTGCGGTCCGGCCAGCGGGTCTTCGAGGAGACCGGGGGCCTGCACGCCGCGGGCCTCTTCGACGCCGCGGGGCGCCTGGAGTGCCTGCGCGAGGACGTGGGCCGCCACAACGCGGTCAACAAGGTCATCGGCCACGCGGCCCTGGCGGGCGGGCTGCCCCTGGCCGACCGGGTGCTGATGGTCTCGGGGCGCGCCGGCTTCGAGATCGTGCAGAAGGCGGCCGTGGCCGGCATCGCGGTCGTCGCGTCGGTGTCGGCGCCCTCGAGCCTGGCCGCCGACGCCGCCGAGCGCTTCGGGATGACGCTGGTCGGGTTCCTGCGCGGCGACGGCTACAACGTCTACACCGACCCCGGCCGCATCCTCGGCTGATGCCCCGCGCCCGCCCCCGCCGCCGCGACCTCTGGGCGAGCCTGCGCCCCAACGGGGTCGGGCTGACCAAGCCCAACCACTACCTCGACATGCTGAGGGTCGTCTGGGAGAACCGCCGCTCCCTGCCCTACGCCTCGCGGATCCTGCGCAAGGGCGTCTGCGACGGGTGCGCCCTCGGCGTCGCCGGGCTGCACGACTGGACGATCGACGGCGTCCACCTCTGCACCACGCGCCTCAGCCTGCTGCGCGTCAACACCATGGGGGAGATGGACCACGGCCTGCTGGCCGACGTCGCCGCGCTGCGCCGCCGCTCGGGCGCCGAGCTGCGCGACCTCGGCCGCCTGGCCCACCCGATGGTCCGCCGCGCGGGCGAGCCGCGGGTTCTCGCGCGTCTCCTGGGACGAGGCGCTCGACCTCGTCGCCGGGCGCATCAGGTCCGCCGGGGGCTGCCCGCTTCGCCCTCTACATGACCGCCCGCGGGATCACGAACGAGGTCTACTACACGGCCGGCAAGGTGGCGCGCTTCCTCGGCTCGAACAACATCGACAACGCCGCGCGCATCTGCCACGCGCCCTCGACGGCGGCCCTGCGGACGATGGTCGGCGCCGGGGCCACGACGATCTCCTACACGGACCTGATGCGCTCCGACCTGATCGTCCTGTTCGGCTCCGACGTGGCCAACGCCCAGCCGGTGGTCATGAAGTACCTCTACCTGGCCCGCAGGGAGGGCACCCGGGTCGTCGTGGTGAACCCGTACCGCGAGCCCGGCCTCGAGCGCTACTGGGTGCCGTCCAGCGCCGAGAGCGCCATGTTCGGGACCAAGATGGCCGACGCGTTCTTCCCCGTGAACATCGGCGGCGACATCGCCTTCATCTCCGGCGTGATGAAGGTGCTCGCGGCCACCGGGGGGCTCGACGAGGACTTCATCGCGCGGCACACCTCCGGGTTCCCCGAGCTCTCGGCGCTGCTGGACGACCTGCCGTTCGACGAGCTGGAGCGCCTCTCCGGGGCCACCCGCGGCGACATGGAGCGCTTCGCCGGCGATGTACGCCGCCTCGGACTCGGCCATCTTCGTCTGGTCGATGGGCCTCACCCAGCACGCCTTCGGGTCGGACAACGTGCGGGCCGTGATCAACCTCGCGCTGGCGCGGGGCAACGTGGGGCGCGAGGGGGCGGGCCTCATGCCCATCCGCGGCCACTCCGGGGTGCAGGGCGGCGCCGAGATGGGCGCCTACGCCACCGCGCTGCCGGGCGGCGTCGCGCTCGACGCGGACTCGGCGGCGGCCGTCGCCGAGCACTGGGGCTTCACCCCGCCCACGACGCCGGGGCTGACGGCGGAGGAGATGGTCGAGGCCGCCGGCGACGGGCGGATCGAGGTCCTCTACTCGAGCGGCGGCAACTTCCTCGACACGCTCCCCGACCCCGCCCTCGTCGCCGACCGCCTCGCCCGGGCCCCGGTGCGCGTCCACCAGGACATCGTGGTCACGGCCCAGATGCTCGTCGACCCGGGGGAGGTCGTCGTGCTGCTGCCGGCGGCCACGCGCTACGAGCAGCGCGACGGCGGCACCGAGACCACCACCGAGCGTCGCATCGCCTTCAGCCCCCAGATCAGGGGGCCGCGGGTCGGCGAGGCGCGCACCGAGTGGGAGATCTTCAGCGACCTGGCCCAGCGGGTCGACCCCGAGCGCGCGCGACCTCGTCGCCATCGCCTCGGGCCAGGCGATCCGCGACGAGATCGCGCGGGTGGTGCCCCTCTACGCCGGCATCGAGACCCTCCGCGCCACCGGCGACCAGGTCCAGTGGGGAGGCCCGCGCCTCTGCGACGGCTGGGTCTTCCCGACCCCGGACGGCGCGGCCCACTTCGCCCCGGTCGAGCCCCCGGAGCGGCGCGTGCCCGAGGGGGCCTTCGTGCTCTCCACCCGGCGCGGCAAGCAGTTCAACTCGATGGTCTTCCGGGAGCACGACCCCCTCACCGGGGCGCACCGGGACGCCCTCTTCATCTGCGCCGAGGACGCCGGGCGCATCGGCGTCGACGAGGGCGACCCGCTGCTGGTGCGCTCCGAGGGCGGCCAGGTCGCCGCCCGGGCGCACATCGCCCGCATGCGCCCGGGCAACGTCCAGATGTTCTTCCCGGAGTGCAACCCGCTGATCGCGGCCGGCCGCCGCGACGCCAGCGGGGTGCCCGACTACAACGCGATCGTCGAGGTGCTGCCGGCGCCGCCGGGCTGAGCCCGGCCCCTAGGCGACGCCGAGGGCGCGGCGGGCGGCCGCGTAGTCGTCCCAGGTGTCCACGTCCTGCGGCAGCGCCCGGTCGGCGGGGACGGGGCGGAAGCGCTCCGGGTGGGCGTCCAGCAGCTTCCAGACCGCCTTGTCCCCGTGGAGCGCGCGCAGGTCGCCGAACGCGGCCGCCGAGAAGACCAGCGGATGGCCCGGCGTGCCGCGATAGTCGGTGACGCTCGCCCAGGGCCGGTGGCGCTCCCAGTCGGCCCGCACCGCGTCGAGCAGCGGCGCGTCGACGCCGGGCATGTCGCCGAGGACGAGGACCACCGCGTCCACGTCCCCCGCGGCGTCGAGACCGGCGAGCAGGGAGGAGGCGCAGCCGGTCCCGTAGGCCGTGTTGGTCACCACCTCCGCGCGGCCGGGGGCCGCCCCGGCGAGCGCCTCCTCGGCGGCGCCGCCCAGCACCAGGATCACCCGATCGAGGCCGGACGCCTCGACGTCGCGCAGGACCCACCCCAGCAGGGTCGTGTCGCCCAGGGGCAGCGTCTGCTTGGGCCGTCCCAGCCGCCGGGAGGCGCCGGCCCCGAGAACGATCCCGACGACATCGGCCATGGCCCCAGCTTAGCCCTGGCGGTTTCGCTGGACTTTTCGGTCCGCGCCACCGAAGATTGATACAAATCGCACACAAGCACCCACGCCGGTGTGCGAAGCGACCCGGCGGCCGAGGCAGGGGGACTGCGTGTACGCGCTGATGGCGGGAGCGACCCAGTGGCAGATCGGGATCGTGATCGGGATCATCGTGGTCGCGATCGCCGCGGTGATCGTCATCGCGATCGTCCTCCTGGCGATCCGGATCTCCAAGCAGGCGGCCACCGCCGAGGGGGCGGTCGAGGTGCTGCGCCAGCAGACCACCGAGCTCGAGGGGATCGGCCGGATCAACGACTCCGGGGTGAGGATCCTGCACTCGGCCCGGGCCCTGCGAAAGGTGGCGGTCGGAAAATGAGCTGGTCCGGAAACACCTACTGGGCGTGGTCCCTGGTCGCCGGCCTCGGGGCGGCGCTGGTCGTGGCCATCCTCCTGGCGATCCTGGTGAAGACCGTGGCGAGCATCCAGCGCTCGGTCGACGGCCTGCTCGAGGTCGCCACGAAGGTCGCCGGCAGCACCGCCAACATCCCGCAGCTCGAGGCGACGGCGCCGGTGCTCGGCCTGATCGTCGAGGAGGCCGTGGTGCAGGACGGCTACATGAACGCCCTCACCGACGGGTTCGGTGGGAAATGAGCGACCGCACGCTGCTGGTCCTGCTGAGCGTGCTGCTCGGCGCCGTGGTGATCCTGGTCGTCGCGGCCGCGCTGATCGAGGTCCGCCGCCGCCTGCTGAAGATCTCGGCCGGGCTCGCGACGCTCTCCACCGCGCTCCAGGGCGTCGAGGCCGAGCACCTGAGGCCGCTCGAGCCCGCCGTCACGGCGATCAACGCCCAGTTCGACGTCATCCTCGGCGCGCTCCCGGGCATCGCCAAGAAGGCCGCGATCGTGGCCGAGCGGAGGCCGACATGATCCTCTGGTGGATCGGCAACGCCGTCCTGCTGATCGTGGTCCTGCCGCTGGTCGTCTACCTGCTCCACGGGGTGCTCACCGCCGCGTCGAGCATCGTCCCGAGCGTGAACGAGATCGGGGACGTCACGGCCGCGGCGTCGAAGGACCTGGACGCCACGGCGCTGCTCCTGACGACCCAGGACCAGGTGGCACAGACGATCGCGGGGGTCGCCGAGTACGGCGGCTCGCTCGATGTGATCCTCGACGACGCGTCATAGGGGGAGGGCCCATGTCCGCAGCCGGCATCGTCATGATCGTCATCGTCGCGCTGATCGTCGCGGCCCTCGTGGTCTATCTCGTCGCGACGATCCTCCAGCTCCGCGCGATCACCACCGGGCTGGACCGGGTGATCGGGAACGTCGGCGAGATCCTCGAGAAGACCGGGCCGGTCAACGAGGTCGTGACCTCCATCAACCAGAACCTGGACGCCGGGGTCTCGGCGCTCGAGGGGCTGCTGGTGAAGAAGGCCGGCATCGACGACGCCGTCGGCCTGGTCGACGGCCTCTACCCCGGGGCGGCCGCGGCCGGCCTGAGGGACTTCCCCGAGAGCGCGTCGATCGTCCCGCCGCGGATCGGCGAGGTCTACACCAAGGGCACGCTCACCCTCGCGCGCCTCGGCCGCGAGGCGCCCATCGCCATGGCCAACCCCGCCGGCCCGGTGCTCCGCAACACGGAGGCGGGCAGCCTGGCGGCGCGGTCGCTCTACCCGGAGGTGCGCCAGACGCGCCCCGAGACCCTGCCGCGGTCGCCGGTCATCGGCTCCGACGCCCCGGTGCAGTACGAGCAGCGCGACGACATCGGCGCCCCGCGCAAGCGCATGCCGTCGCCCGCCAAATGACGCCCGCGGGCGACGATCACCCGTCCGCCTGAGCGACCCGAGAGGAGCACGAGGTGCAGACCCCTGCGGCATTCGAGTACGAGCGGGCCACGAGCGTGGAGGGCGTCATCGCCGCCCTCAAGCGGCTCGGCCCCGAGGCGCGGATCATCGCCGGGGGGCACAGCCTGCTGCCGATGATGAAGCTGCGGCTGGCCAATCCCGAGCACCTGATCGACATCAACGGCATCAGCGGCCTCTCCTACATCCGCGAGGAGGGCGGCGAGATCCGGATCGGCGCGCTCACCCGGCACGTCGAGCTCCTCAAGTCGGAGCTGCTCGCCGAGCACTATCCGCTCTTCCGCGACGCCGAGGAGGTGATCGCCGACCCGGTGGTGCGCAACCGCGGCACGATCGGCGGCTCGCTCTGCCAGGCCGACGCCGCCGAGGACCTCTCCGCGGTCTGCGCGGCGGCGAAGGCGAGGGTGGTGATCGTGAACGCCGAGGGCGAGCGCGTCGTGGGGATGGACGACTTCCACGTCGGGCCCTTCATGACCGCCGTCGGCGCCGGCGAGATGCTCACCGAGGTCCGCCTGGCGCTCCGGCCCGGGGGCGGCAGCGCGCACGAGAAGGTCGAGCGCCGCGCCGGGCGACTGGGCCATCGCGGCCGCGTCCGCCGCTCTCTGGATCGACGGCGGCACGATCGCCGAGGCCGGGATCGCGCTCAGCGCGGTCGGGCTCACGACCATCCACCTCACCCGGGCGGAGGAGCTGCTGCGCGGCCAGCCCCCCACCGAGGAGCTGTTCGCCCAGGCCGGCGAGATCGCGTCGGCCGACTGCTCCCCCACCTCCGACGGCCGTGGTCCGGTCGACTACAAGCGCCACCTCGCCGGAGTCCTCACCCACCGGGCACTGCGCCGCGCCGCGGCACGCGCCCTGCGCCAGGAGGCCTGATCATCAACGTCTCGATGACGGTCAACGGCGAGCAGGTCTCGCGCGAGATCGAGCCTCGCCTGCTGCTCGTGCACTTCATCCGCGAGACCCTCGGCCTCACCGGGCACCCACTGGGGCTGCGACACCTCCAACTGCGGGGCCTGCGTGGTGAGGATCGACGGCGAGCCGGTCAAGTCGTGCACCACGCTGGCGGTGATGTGCGAGGGGCGCGACGTGCGCACCGTGGAGTCGCTCGAGGTGGACGGCGAGCTCGACCCGGTCCAGCAGGGCTTCCACGAGCTGCACGCGCTCCAGTGCGGCTTCTGCACCCCGGGGATGCTGATGACCGCCCGCGCGCTGCTCGACGAGAACCCCGACCCGACCGAGCTCGAGATCCGGACGGCGATCTCCGGGGCGATCTGCCGCTGCACCGGCTACAAGAACATCGTGAGCGCGGTGCGCTGGGCCGCCGAGCACGAAGCCGCGGCGAAACGGGAGGCATGAGCATGGCCACCACCGAGAACCTTCCCAGCGCCACCACCGAGCGCCCGATCGGCTTCGGCCGGCTGAAGCGCAAGGAGGACGCCCGCTTCATCCGCGGCCAGGGCACCTACCTCGACGACATCCGCCTGCCCGGCATGGTCTACGGCGCGATGCTGCGCAGCCCCTACGCGCACGCGAAGATCCTCTCGATCGACACCTCGCGGGCGCTGGCGCACCCCAACGTCGCCGCGGTGGTGACCGCGAAGGACCTGGAGACGCTCGGGCTGGCGTGGATGCCGACGATCTCCTACGACACCCAGGCCGTCCTCGCGGGCGACAAGGTGCGCTTCCAGGGCCAGGAGGTCGCGTTCGTGATCGCGACCGACGAGTACTCGGCCAACGACGCGCTCCAGCTCATCGACGTCGACTACGAGCCCCTGCCGGCGATCGTCAACGCGCGCAAGGCGCTCGACCCCGACGCCCCGCTGATCCGCGACGACAAGGTCGGCCAGCGCGACAACCTCGCGAGCCCCACCTGGGAGGCGGGCGACGAGGAGGCGACCAACCGGGCGTTCGCCGAGGCCGACACGATCGTGTCGCGCGACATGATCTACCCGCGCTGCCACCCGGCCCCGCTGGAGACCTGCGGGATCATCGCCGACTTCAACCCGGCGACCGGGCCAGCTGAACATCTACAACGGCAACCAGGCCCCCCACGCGCACCGCACGGTCTACGCGCACGTGGCCGGGCCTGGCCGAGCACATGATCCGGATCCAGTGCCAGGACATCGGCGGGGGATTCGGCAACAAGGTGCCGGTCTACCCGGGCTACGTCTGCGCGATCGCCGGGTCGATCGTGGCCGGGGTGCCGGTCAAGTGGGTGGAGAACCGCTCCGAGAACCTGATGTCCACCGGCTTCGCCCGCGACTACGTCATGCGCAGCGAGATGTGCTCGAAGGACGGCAGGATCACCGGCCTGAGGGTGGACGTCATCGCCGACCACGGCGCCTTCGACAGCACCGCCCAGCCGACCAAGTTCCCCGCCGGCTTCTTCCACATCTGCTGCGGCTCGTACGACCTGGCGGCCTCGCACGTGAAGGTGAAGGCGGTCTACACCAACAAGGCGCCCGGAGGCGTCGCCTACCGCTGCTCGTTCCGCATCACCGAGGCCGTCTACATGGTGGAGCGGATGGTTGACGCGCTCGCCCTCGAGATGAAGGTCGACCCGATCGAGCTGCGGATGCGGAGCTTCATCGCGCCGGAGCAGTTCCCCTACGAGACCACCACCGGCTGGACCTACGACTCGGGCAACTACGCCGAGACGATGCGGGTCGCGATGGACATCGCCGGCTACGAGGAGCTGCGCCGCGAGCAGGCCGAGAAGCGGGCCCGCGGCGAGCTGATGGGCATCGGCGTCGCCTTCTTCACCGAGGGCGTCGGCGCCGGGCCGCGCAAGCACATGGACATCCTCGGCCTCGCGATGAACGACGGCGCCGACCTGCGCGTCCACCCGTCCGGCAAGGCCGTGGTCAGCATCAGCGCCCAGACCCAGGGGCAGGGCCACGAGACCACCTTCGCCCAGATCGTGGCCGAGGAGCTGGGCATCCCGCCGGAGGACGTCGAGGTGCGCCACGGCGACACCGACAAGTCGCCCTACGGCCTCGGCACCTACGGCAGCCGCTCCACCCCGGTCTCCGGCGCGGCGGTGGCCGTCGTCTCGCGCAAGGTGCGCGACAAGGCGCGCCTGATCGCGGCGACGATGCTCGAGACCCGGCCGGAGGACCTCGCCTGGGAGAAGGGGCGCTGGTACGTCAAGGGCGACCCCGAGAAGGGCGCGATGATCGAGGAGATCGCCCTGCGGGCCTACAGCGGCGAGGAGATGCCGGCGGGCATGGAGGGCGGACTCGACGCCCAGGTGATCTACGACCCGCCGAACCTCACCTACCCGTACGGGGCCTACATCGCGGTGGTCGACATCGACCCCGACACGTCGCAGGTCACGGTCCGGCGCTTCATCGCGGTCGATGACTGCGGCGTGCGCATCAACCCGATGATCGTGGACGGGCAGATCCACGGCGGGCTGGCGGAGGGCATCGGCATCGCGCTGATGGAGCTGATCAGCTTCGACGAGGAGGGCAACTGCCTCAACTCGTCGTTCATGGACTACCTCATCCCGACGGCCCTCGAGTGCCCCGACTTCGAGCTCGGCGAGACGGTCACGCCCTGCCCGCACCACCCGCTGGGCGCCAAGGGCGTCGGCGAGTCGCCCAACGTCGGCTCGCCGCCGGCCATCGTCAACGCCGTGATCGACGCGCTCCACGACACCCACGGCGTCGACCACATCGACATGCCCTGCACGCCGGCGCGCGTCTGGGCGGCGATGCAGGGACGCCCGGAGCCGCCGCAGTGATGTCCCCGGCCACCACCCGGCGCGCCCAGGAGCTCGCGGCGGCCGGCGAGGCCTTCGTCACCGCGACCGTCGTGCGCGCGCAGCGCCCGACGAGCGTGGTGGCGGGCGACGTCGCGCTGGTGCTCGGCGACGGCACGATCGAGGGCTTCGTCGGCGGCGCCTGCGCGGAGCACAGCGTGCGCGCCTACGCGCTCGCCGCCATCGAGAGCGGCGAGGCCGTGCTGCTGCGGATCCTCCCGTTCGCCGAGGAGGGCGAGGACGCGCGAGATCGTCGACGGCGCGGTCACGGTCCAGAACCCGTGCCTCTCCGGCGGGGCGATCGAGGTGTTCCTGGAGCCGGTGGTCTCCGCCCCGCGCGTCCTGGTCGTGGGCGAGACGCCGATCGCGGCCGCGCTGGCGCGGATCGGCCCCGAGCTGGGGCTCGACGTGGTGACGGCGACCGGCGACGCGGTGGCGCCGCGGCCGGACGACCTCGCCCTGGTCGTCGCGGCGCACGGGCGCGACGAGCTCGCCGCCCTGCGGCGGGGCCTCGAGGCGGATCTCCCCTACGTCGGCCTGGTGGCCAGCCGGGCGCGCGGCGACGGCGTCGATCGGCGAGCTCCACGGCGACGGCGTCTCCGAGGAGCTGCTCGGGCGCATCGAGGTGCCCGCGGGCCTGGACATCGGCGCCCGGACCCCCGCCGAGATCGCGCTCTCGATCCTGGCCCGGATCGTCGCCGTCCGCCGCGACGGCCGCGCTCCGGCGAGCCCCCGGGCGGCCGCGCCCGCCCCCGCGGACACCGCGATCGACCCCATCTGCGGGATGACCGTCGCCGCCGTGGCCGGCACGCCGTCGCTCGAGCACGAGGGCGAGACGGTCTACTTCTGCTGCGACGGCTGCATGGCCGCGTTCCAGGCGCGACACCAGCACGCCGACGCCGAGCAGTGATCCCATGGTGACGGGCGCCACCGGCGAGGCGGCCGACGAGGTCCGCGCGCCGGGCGCCGGACATCGAGACCCTGGCCCGGCGCCTCGCCGACGTCGACTACCTGGTGGACGAGGGCCTGGCCACGTCGATGTTCCTCTGCGTGCGCCTGCCCCAGCCGCTGCTGCTCGAGGGCGAGGCCGGCGTCGGCAAGACGCAGGCCGCCAAGGCGCTGGCGGAGGTGCTCGACACGCCCCTGATCCGCCTCCAGTGCTACGAGGGGATCGACGCGGCCGAGGCGCTCTACGAGTGGAACTACCCCCGCCAGCTCCTCAGCATCCGGCTCGCCGACGCCCGCGGCTCGGAGCTGCGCGAGGAGGACCTCTTCGGGCCGGACTACCTCATCCGCCGTCCGCTGCTGCGCGCGCTCGAGCACCCCGGCCCGCGGCCCGCGGTGCTGCTGATCGACGAGATCGACCGCGCCGACGACGACTTCGAGGCCTTCCTGCTCGAGCTGCTCGGCGAGGCGAGCGTGACGATCCCGGAGATCGGCACGGTCACCGCCACCCACCCGCCGATCATCGTGCTGACCTCCAACCGCACCCGCGACCTCCACGACGCCGTCAAGCGCCGCTGCCTCTACCGCTGGATCGACTACCCGGACGCCCGAGCGCGAGGTGGAGATCATCCGCCGCCGCGTGCCCGAGGCCTCGCAGGCGCTGGCGGTGCAGGTGGCCGACGCGGTCGCGCGCATGCGCGACAGCGACGTGCAGAAGCCGCCGGGGATCGCCGAGGCGATCGACTGGCTCGGCGGCCCTCAGCCTGCTCGGGATCGAGCGCCTCGACGCCGCCGCGGTGGACCGGACCCTCGGGTCGGTGCTCAAGTACGGCGAGGACCAGGACGTGGTCCGCGCGGCGGGCCTCGCGGAGCTGGTGGCCGGCCGTGGCTGAGGCCCGCCGCCGCCGCCTTCGCGGTCGAGACGATCGCGCTCGACCTCCCCGCCGCTGGCCGGGGCGCTCAGCCGGCGCCTCCACGACGCCGGCGTGCCCGTGACGCCCGCCCGCGCGGCCGACTTCGCCCGCGCGCTCGCCCTCGTGCGGCCGGTCAGCCGCACGCGCCTCTACTGGACCGCGCGGGCGGTGCTCGTGACCGACCCCGCGCCAGGTCGCCGGCCTTCGACGCCGTCTTCGCCGCGGTCTTCGGCGACGGTGGGCGCGACGACGCGGTCGACCGCCGACGACGACGCAGCTCGGTCGCGACGTCGCCGGACGAGCGGCCGCGGTCCGACCGCACGCCCCTGCCGCGCGAGGGGGACGTCGGCGACATCGTCGCGTCCGCTCCGCAGGCGGGCGACGACGACGACGGCGACGGCGCCGAGGTCGAGGTGCCGCTGGCGATGGCCAGCGACGAGGAGCGGCTCGCCGGCAAGAGCTTCGACGCCCTCGCGCCGGACGAGCTCGCGCAGCTCTACCGCCTGATGTCGCGCCTGAGGCTGGTCACGCCCGAGCGCCGCACCCGCCGCTGGGAGCGCGCCCGCCACGGGGCGCGCATCGACATGCGCCGCACGCTGCGCGGGAGCCTGCGCACCGGCGGCGATCCGATCCGCCTGGCCCGCCGCCGCCGGCGGGTGGTCCACCGGCGGCTGGTGATGCTGTGCGACATCTCGGGCTCGATGGAGCCCTACGCGCGCGCCTACCTGCAGTTCCTCACCTGCGCGGCGGGCAGCGGGCCGGACGCCGAGGCGTTCGCGTTCGCCACGCGGCTCACCCGCCTGACGCGCGCGCTCGCCTCGCGCCATCCGGAGCGCGCGATCCAGCGCGCGGCGGCCGCGGCGCCGGACTGGTCGAGCGGCACGCGCATCGGCGACGCGCTCAAGACCTTCAACGACCGCCACGGCCGCCGCGGCATGGCCCGCGGCGCCGTGGTCGTGATCCTCTCCGACGGCTGGGAGCGCGGCGATCCGATGCTCGTCGGTCGCGAGATGGAGCGGCTCTCGCGGCTCGCCCACCGGATCGTCTGGGTCAACCCGCGCGTCGGGGCGAGCGCCTTCTCGGTGCGGGCCGGCGGGATGGTGGCGGCGCTGCCCCACTGCGACGCGCTGGTCAGCGGGCACAGCTTCCGGGCCCTCGGCGAGGTGGTCGAGGCCATCGGCGCGACCACCTGGGACCGCCCCCCGCCCCCGCGCCGAGGCCACGGCCGCGGCGGTGGAGGAGGAGACCTGGGCCAGCGCGACGCCGGTCCCCGGCAGCTCGGTGTCCATGCCGAGCGGCCACGGCCCGAGCAAGGGGAACACGACGCCGGGGTGGGTGACCGATGAGTGAGGCCCCGGAGAAGGTCTGCATCTATCCCGGCTGCGAGCGGCCCGCCGCCCCGGCCCACCCCCAGGGAGGGCCGCAGCCCGCCTTCTGCGATCTCGAAGAGCACAACGCGCTGACCGCCCACCAGGAGCGCCAGCGCATCGCGTCCACGGAAACGTCCCGGCACGAGGAGGGCTGATGGCGAACGAGGCGTATCGCGCGGTGTTCCTGCGCGTCCATCCCACCGGCAAGATGGTGCTCAGCCTGACCACGGAGGCCGACGGCAGAGAGCCCCAGTACGCCCAGCTGGTCGCGGACGAGCTGGGGGTCCCGGCGCTCGACGTGAAGGTGGTCCCGGCCGACACGGACCGCTTCGGCGTCGGCCACGGCTACAACACGAACCCCTCCAACGGCGCGCCGGCGGCGATCGTCCGCGCCACCGGCAAGATCCGCGACAAGGCGCAGCTGCTCGCCGGCGTCGCCCTCGGCGCCGGCCCGGAGACCCTCACCTGGTCCAACGGGGCGTGGGTGAGCGGCGACGGGAGCGACCCGACCCAGGTCAAGACGGTCGAGGACATCGCGCTCTACGCGCACGGCACCGGCGCGTTGCCGCCGGGCGTGGAAGGGGGGCTCGACGCCCAGGCCGTCTACAGGGACTGAGGCCCCGGCCCTCCGGCGGGCCTCAGCCCGTCGGCAGCCGCGCGTCGATCGCGAGCTCGACCTCGTCGGACACCTTCAGCGCGCCGAAGAGGGTGGAGTAGGGCTTGATGCCCCAGTCGCTCTGCGTGATGACGACGTCGCCGCGGATGGCGCCGTCGTCGGCGACGGCGACGTCGAGCGCGATCGGGCGGGTCGCGCCGAGCAGGGTCAGGTCGCCCTCCACGCGCAGCACGCCGTCGCCCTCCGGCTCCACCCGCGTCGAGCGGAACGTGACCGGCTGGCGCTTGAGGATCTCGTCGTCGATCGTCTGGCGATGTCGGCTCTGTCGTCGTCGCTGAGGGCCTTCATCCCGCCGGTGCCCTCGATCACGCGCAGCGAGCCGCCGTCGATGTCGAGCGCGACGGCCCCCTCGCCCGGGCCGCCCACCGTGAGCGTCGCCTCCCAGGACGTCGCGTGGATCAGGAGGTCGTGGCCCGCCTTGGCCGCGGCGCCGGTGCGACCGGTCCTCAGCGAGAGGGTGCCGTCGTCCGGTCCGAGCCGGTAGGTGCCTGCCGGGATCGCCACGGCCCGACCCTATCGTCCCGCAGACCGGAGCGGAATCCCGCTCCCCGGCAAAGGATCACCCCATGGCGGTAGAGCTCGACCACACCTTCACCACGACGAAGTCGATCGACGACAGCTTCGCGGCGATCACGGATCTGGAGCGGACGATCCCGTGCGTCGAGGGCGGCAGCATCGTCGAGCGCACCGGGCCGGACTCGGCGAAGGCGCAGGTCAAGGTCTCGATGGGCGCGATGTCGCTCACGTACACCGGCACGGTGGAGATCACCGAGAAGGACCCCGCCGCCCATCGCGCGGTGATGACGGTCAAGGCCAAGGAGGCCGGCGGCCAGGGGCACGCCAACGCCACGGTCGAGTTCGCGCTCACCGAGGGCGGCGGCGCGATCCACACCCGCGCCCAGATCACGGGCACGGCGGCGTCGATGGGCGAGGGCATCGTCACCGGGGTGCTGGACGCGATGATCGGGGACTTCAGCTCCAAGGTCGGGAACGCCTGACCGATGGCCAGCGTCGTGATGCGCCGCATCCGCGAGGGCGAGGTGCCCCGCGACGGCGGGACCGCCATCCAGGAGGACGCCGACCGCCCGGTCTTCCACGGCAACGGCCCCGACGACTACGTCTGCGTCGAATGCGGCAACGTGCTCGCGGCGTCGATGGACGCCGCCTACATGACCAAGAAGGTCCGCGTGAAGTGCGGGCGCTGCCGCACGGTCAACGTCGCGATCACGGAGCAGCCGGATGCGCCGATCTGCTGAGCGCCCGCCGCGCTCAGGCGCCGGCGAGCGGGGCCAGCGCCGCCCGGCGGCGCGCGTAGGCCGCGGCGCCGTCGCCGTCCAGCGCCGGGATGCGGACGAGCGGCGGGTGGCCCATCGCCGGCGTCGCCAGGTCGCGCAGCGCGTCGTGGTAGGCCCGCTCGCGCGCCACGCCGCCGAAGCCGAAGCCCTTGGCCGGCAGCCCGCGCGAGAGCCCGTCGGTGCGGGCGCGGAGCTCGCGGCAGAGCGCCGCGTGCTCGTCGCGGTCGAAGCCGAGCGCCACCCCGGGCGGGTAGAGCTCGAGGGTCTGCCAGCCGGAACGACGTGAAGTGCTCCGGGCCGTCGAGCTGGATCACGGTGCCGGTCGGCGGGTGGACGAGGTCCACGGGCAGCAGCAGGTTGGCGCGCGAGGCGTGGAGCACCGAGAGGTCGCCGCCGAGGCGGGCGTGGATCGTCGCGAGCAGCTCCAGCGCGGCCGAGACCGGCGCCACCAGGGCCGGGTCGCGGCGGGCCTTGGCGACGCGCTCGAGCCCCACGTGACCCTGCTCGCACAGCCAGTCGAACGTCGCGCTCTCGAGCGCGATGCCGTCGGCGGCTGCGGCGGCGGCGAAGCCGGCCCGGGTGTCGTCGGGGGACACCGGGCGGATCCTAGTCCGCCGGTCGCCCCGTGACGCGCGCGCTGCGCGAGGCGACGGCGCCCCTGGCCGCGGCGCTCGCGGCCGCGCTCGCCCTGGTCGCCATCGGCCACACCGACTGGGCGCCGCTCCTGCACCACGGCCCCGGCCCCGCCGCGGGCGGCCACGCCGTCCACGCCGGCGTCGCGGTGGCCTCGGCCGCCTGGCTGGTCGGGTGGGGGCTGATGGTGGTCGCGATGATGCTCCCGGGGGCGGTCCCGCTGGTGCGCGAGGTGGGCGGGGCGGTCCGCGGGCGCGGCGGCGCCCGCGAGCGCGCCTTCACGGTGGCCGGATTCCTCGGCGTGTGGGGCGCGTTCGGGCTCGCGGTGCTCGTCGCCGTCGCGCTGGCCGGGGGCCGCGCCGCCGGGCCGGTCCTGGTGGCGGTGGGCCTCTATCAGCTCTCGCCCGCCAAGCGCGCGCGCGCTCGCCGCCTGCCGCGCCCACGCGCGGCTGCTGCCGCACGGCTGGGCCGGCGGCCGCGATCCGTCCGGCGACGCGCTGCGGGCGGGGGTCGCCCACGGCGTCTCCAGCGTGGCCTGCTGCGGGCCCCTGATGGCCGCGGTCGCGCTGATCGGCATGGGGGAGCCGGCCCTGATGCTGGCGGCGGGCCTCGCCATGACCGTCGAGGTCGCGGCCCCCCGCGGCCCCAGGATCACCGCGCCCATCGGGCTCGCGCTCGTCGCCGCCGGGGTGCTCGCGCTCCTCTAGGCCTCCGCGGACACGACCGCGGGCTGCAGGGCCACGTCGAGCACCTGCTCCACCCGGTCGGCCAGGGTGATCCGCATCTCGTCGGCCAGGCCCGGCGGGAGGTCGGCGAGCTGGTCCTCGTTCAGCCGGGGGAGGATCACGCCGCCGATGCCGGCGCGCCGCGCCGCGAGCACCTTCTCCTTGACCCCGCCGATCGGCAGCACCTGGCCGGTGAGCGTGATCTCGCCGGTCATCGCGACGTCCTCGCTCACCGGGCGCCCCGAGAGGGCCGACACCAGCGCCGTCACCATCGTCACGCCCGCCGAGGGGCCGTCCTTGGGCACCGCGCCGGCGGGGACGTGGAGGTGGATGTCGTGGGTCGAGAAGTAGTCGTCCGCGCAGGTGGAGGCCGAGGCCCGCGGCCCGGGCGCGCACGTACGACACGGCCGCCTGGGCCGACTCGCGCATCACGTCGCCGATCTGGCCGGTCACGGTGAGCTTGCCGCCCCCCGGCATCGCCATCGCCTCCACGAACAGGATCTCCCCGCCCGCGCCGGTCACCGCGAGGCCCGTCGCCACGCCGGGCTCGCTCGTGCGCCGCTTGACCTCGTTGTGGATGCGCTCGGGGCCGAGGATCTCGCGCGCGACCGCCGGCGTCCACGACCACCGTCGACGTGTCGCCCTCGGCGACCCGGCGCGCGACCCGCCGCGCCACCGCGCCCAGGCGGCGCTCCAGCTGGCGCACCCCGGCCTCGCGGGTGTACTCGCCGATGATGGTGGCCAGGCCCTCGTCGGTCGACCTCCAGCGCCCCGTCCGGGCAGCCCGGTCGCCGCGATCTGGCGCGGCAGCAGGTAGCGCCGCGCGATGTGGAGCTTCTCCTCCTCGGTGTAGCCCGAGAGCCGGATCACCTCCATGCGGTCGAGCAGCGGGCTGGGGATCGTCTCGAGCACGTTGGCCGTGCAGAGGAAGAGGACGTGCGAGAGGTCCAGCGGCAGGTCGAGGTAGTGGTCCCGGAAGGTGCCGTTCTGGGCCGGGTCGAGCACCTCGAGCATCGCCGCCGACGGGTCGCCGCGGACGTCGGCGCCCATCTTGTCGATCTCGTCCACCATCAGCACCGGGTTCATCGCGCCCGAGTCCCGGATGGCGCGCACGATCGTCCCCGGCAGCGCCCCGACGTAGGTGCGCCGGTGACCGCGGATCTCGCTCTCGTCGCGCACGCCGCCCACGGAGATGCGCGCGAAGCGGCGGCCGAGGGCGCGGGCGATCGACTGCCCGACCGAGGTCTTGCCGACGCCCGGGCGGGCCCACGAAGCAGAGGATCGGGCCGGCCGCGTCCTGCTTCAGCCGCGCCACGGCCAGCTGCTCGATGATGCGGTCCTTCACCTTCTCGATGTCGTAGTGGTCCT
The DNA here is from genome assembly GCA_963784365.1 of uncultured Thermoleophilia bacterium. GTDB lineage: Bacteria > Actinomycetota > Thermoleophilia > Miltoncostaeales > Miltoncostaeaceae > Miltoncostaea. Next base: position 852,337 of record CAWAQS010000006.1, read on the forward strand.
CGTCGAGGATCTCCCGCGCCCGTTTCAGGTCGAGGTCGTCCTCGGTCGTCACGTTCCAGGGGATCGAGAGGATCCAGTCGAGGTAGGTGCGGACCACGCCGTGCTCGGCCGACTCGGCCGGCAGGCGCTCCAGCCGCGCCAGCTCGCGCTCGGCGGCGGCGCGCACCTCCTCGGGCGGGGCGACCTCCACCAGGCGCTCGCGCAGCTCCTCCACCTCGCGGGCGTCGTCGGGCCCCTCGCCGAGCTCCTCGCGGATCGCCTTGAGCTGCTGGCGCAGGAAGAACTCGCGCTGGGTCTTGTCCATGTCGAGCTGGACGTCGCTCTGGATCTTGGCCCCCAGCTCCAGCAGCTCCAGCTCGCGGTTGCAGAGGACCGTCAGCCGGCGCAGCCGGGCCGCGAGGTCGACCTCCTCCAGCAGCTCCTGGCGCTCCTCCACCGACAGGCGGATGCGAGGACGCGATCAGGTACGACAGCGTCGTCGGGTCCTCCAGGTTGGCGACCGCCACCTGGAGCTCGTCCGGCAGGTGCGGGACCAGGTCGATCATCCGCGTGAAGACGCTCTGGAGGTTGCGCGCCAGCGCCTCGACCTCGGTGGTGCGCTCGGCCTGGTCGGGCACCTCCTCGACCTGCGCCTCCAGGAAGGGGTCGGTCTGGGTGTACGGGCCGACCCGGATCCGCCGCAGCCCCTGGGCCAGGATGCGCACGGTCCCGTCGGGCACCCGCACCATGCGCTGCACCACCGCGACCGTGCCGATCGTGTGGATCTCGTCGGGGCCGGGCTCGGGGAGCTCGGGGTCGCGGCTGACGACCAGCGCGACCATCCGGTCCGGGCGGTTCATCACCTCGTCGATCAGGCGCACCGAGCGCGGCTCGCCGATCGCCAGCGGCGCCACGGCCTCCGGGAAGACCACGGTCTCCTTCAGCGGGAGCACCGGGAGCGTCGCCGGGATCTGGAGCTCGCCCTCCTCCGGCGCCGCGACATCGCCGACCTCGAGGGCGACGTCCTCCTCGGCCATCAGGAGGTCCCGCGCACGGTGATCTCCACCCGGCGGGTCGGCGGCGACGGCGCCAGCGGGAGGCGGATCCGCAGGATGCCGTTCTCGTAGGCGGCGCTCGCCGCGGCGGCGTCCACGCGACACGCCCAGGCGCAGGCGCCGCTCGAAGGGCCCCCAGGCGATCTCGGCGTGCTGGTAGACGCGCCGCCCGCCGCCGGCGCGGCGCCGCTCGCCGCGGACCACGAGGACGTCCTCGACCAGCGCGACGTCCACCCCGGCGGGGTCGACGCCCGCGATGTCCAGCTCCACCGTCAGGGAGGGCGGCGGTCCGTCGGTCAGGTAGACGTCCACGGGCGCGCGGGCCTCGTTGGAGGCTCCGTGGCGACCGCCCGGGAAGAGGTCGGCGAACAGACGATCCACGTCGTCGCGGAACATGCCCGGAATCTAGTGGAGTGCGCGCCCGAAAGCCGGGCCCCGAGGCACCCCTCAGTCGTCGAGGTCGTCCCAGTCGGGGCTCTGCTCGAGCTCGGCGTAGGCGCGCCACTCGGCGATCACCCGCTTCGCGTCCCTGGTGCGCACGTCCGGGCGCGCCCGCGTGATCAACTCCAGCGCGATCTTGTCCTGGCTCTTCTCGGGCGGCGCGCCCAGCTCGTTCAGCACCGCCCAGACGACGTCCTCGTCGATGCCCGGGCCGCTCGGCCAGGATGTAGTCGGCCGCCTCGCCCAGGTCCAGGCCGTCGCTCACCGCGCCGCCCCGGCCGCCCGGTCGAAGGTGTCGGCCGTGATCCCGGCGTCGCGCAGCTCCACCTTGCGCACGCGCTCGGTCGGCGTCTTGGGCAGGTGCGTCCAGCACGCGCAGGTAGCGGGGGAGGGCGAAGTAGGGCATCCGCTCCTCGCACCAGTCCAGGAGGGAGGCGGGGTCGATCGCGCGCCCGTCGCGCGCGACCAGGCAGACCAGGATCTCGTCCTCCGCCGAGGCGCCCTCGTCCGCCTTGACCCCCACCGCGGCCGCCTCGAGCACGTCCTCGTGGGAGATGAAGACGGCCTCGACCTCCATCGAGCTCGACGTTCTCGCCCCGCCGCCGGATGTAGTCCTTCACCCGGTCCAGGAAGTAGACGTAGCCCTGCTCGTCCATGCGCCCCGAGGTCGCCGGTGTGGAGCTTCAGGTTGCGGAAGTCCTCGGCGGTCTTCTCGGGCATGCCGGCGTAGGAGCGCATGACGATGTTGGGCATCTTCATGTCCACGACGATCTCGCCGGGCGTGCCCGGGGGCAGCGGCAGGTCCGTGCCCGGCTGCACGATCGAGACCTCGAAGCCCGGGGTCGCCACGCCGCAGCTGCCCGGGCGCGGGCTCAGGTGGCGGCGGGTGGTAGGTGACCATCCCGGTCTCGGTCAGGCCGTAGCCCTCGATGAAGCGGACGCCGAAGCGCTCCTCGAACGGCTCGTAGATGTCCTTGGGGGCCGGCATCGCCATCACCCGCGTCACCCGGTGGGCGCGGTCCAGCTCGCCGCGGCGGCGTGTTCCAGATGAAGTAGTTGATCGCGCTGACGGTGTTGAGGATCGTCGCGTCGGCGTCGATCACCTGGCTCCAGAAGCGCGACGAGGAGTAGCGCTCGGCGAACGCGATCCGCGCGCCGGCGATCATCGCCGGGTAGGTCGCCAGCACCTGGGCGTTCGAGTGGAACAGCGGCAGGCACGAGAAGAACGTGTCGTCGGCCGTGACCTCGCAGACCTCGTTGTAGGTGCGGCCCGAGAAGTAGTCCGAGGCGTGCTGCTTGATCGCGCCCTTGGAGCGCCCGGTGGTGCCGGACGTGAACATGATCGCGGGCGTCGTCGGTCCACGAGACCTCGACGCCGGGCTCGGAGTCGGGCGCGTCGGCGAACTCCTCGAACATCTCCCAGCGCACCCGAGGGTCGGGCCCGTCGCGCTCGCCGGCGGGCACCACCACCACGTGCTCGAGGCGCGGCAGCTCGCCGGCGATCTGCGCCAGACGCCCCAGGTGCGCCGTGGTCGATCACCAGGAAGCGCGACCGCGGCAGGTTGAGCACCCACGACAGGAAGGCGCCCCGGTAGGCCAGGTTGATCGGCGCACTGGACGCCGCCGGCCTTCTGGATGCCGAACCAGACCGAGAAGTTCTCCTCGACGTTGGGCACCAGCGTCGAGACCGCCTCGCCCGGGCGCGAGGCCGCGTGCGATCAGCGCGTTCGCGACCCGGTTGGCGCGCGCGTTGACCTCGCCGTAGCCGAGCCACGGCCCCCCCGACACGCGCAGGAAGTCGCGGTCGGGGTGCTCCTCGGCGCGGCGGCGGAGGATGGCGGGGAGCACCCAGGTCGTGGGGTCCTCGCGCAGGTACCAGTCGGACCATTCGGACATTCCGGGCGGAGTAGACCACACCCGAGGGTCAAGAGTCGGGTGGACCGCGCCGATCCCACCCACATGGAGACACGTCGCCCCGACGAGCCCTGGTTGAACGCCCGCGCACGCGCGAGCCTCGGCCGGGCCCTGCGCGCGTTCGACGCGCACAGCGAGGCGCCGCTGCGCGTGCGCGGCCACGCCCGCGGCCGCGGCCACGACGTCTTCGACGTCCAGGAGGAGTTCGAGATCGGCGACCGGGGACGGCGATTCCTGCTGTCCATCGACGCCGAGGCCCACGAGATGATGCTGCTCGCCATGGGCGGCGGACCGGGAGAGACGCGATGACCGCCCCCACCACGCCCGCGACGGTGTCCGAGGTTCAGACGCTCTGTCAGCGCGTTCGTTCCGCCGGCTCGCCCAACGCCAAGGCCCGGCCCCCGCTCGTCAACGAGTACCGGCGCCTGTCCACCTCCCTCGGCCTCGACGCCGAGCCGGTCCAGACCGGGCTCGACCTCCAGAGGGCCGCCGCCGGCCTGCTGCGCGCCGCGGCGCAGGCCGAGGCCGTCGCCGCCCAGTCGCCCGCCGCCCGCCTCCGCCGGGCGGGACGCCGCTCCGTCTGAGCGTTTCGAGCCTCGAGGTTTGTGAGCTCTGAGCGTTTCGAACCTCGAGGTTTGTGAGCTCTGAGCGTCGCTGAGCTCTGAACGTTTCCGAGCTCTGCGACAAGGATTGGGCGGACACGGCGTGGGGCCGGCCTCTTAGCGGGCCGGCCCGACGCGCCGAAGGCCCCTGGCCGGGGCCATCGGCAGACCGGCGGCACCGGCTGTTCGCCGGGCCAGGCCGCCGGAAACGTCAGAACCACCGCACATCCGGGCAGCGCCCGAAGTGCGGGCTTGGCTCCGATGTCGCCGCAAGGCGACGAGACGCCAAGGGCCGGGGAAACCCGGCCCTTGGCGTACAAGGTCGCCGCCGACAGGCGGCCACCGTCTGCAAACGGGCCCGGCCAGGGCCCATTTGCCGCGGCCAGGCCGGCCCGCAAGAGGCCGGCCTCGCACGCGTAAGGACGCAAGCGCGTCAACAGACGATCAGGCCCTCAGAGAAAACCCTCAGAGCTCTGAAACCCCGAACTTCGAAGCGCTCAGAGCTCTCAAACCCAGGAGCGGGAAACCTTCGGAAGCCCCAGGGGTCTGTGGTAACCTGCGGCTCGCCCGTCCCCGGACCGGAGTCGTCAACCTGTGGCAACAGGCCAGCGCATCGCAGTGACGATGGCTTGCGAAGAGTGCAAGCGTCGGAACTACCAGACAATGAAGAGCAGGCGGAACACCCCGGATCGCATCGAGTTCCGGAAGTTCTGTCGATGGTGCGGGCGACACACGCCGCACAAGGAAACCCGGTAGCGGCCACACGCCGCATCGGAGTGTCCTCGAAGGGTCGTAGCTCAACTGGTAGAGCACCGGTCTCCAAAACCGGGGGTTGGGGGTTCGAGTCCCTCCGGCCCTGTAGTCCACGACGAATGATGATGAGCTGACGATGGCGCGGATCCGACCCGCACGAGGGCAGGGATCATCTGGGGACGGTTCTTCGCCGGCTCCGGGCGGCGCCCGCACGCCCTCATCGCGCCGTTCGCCGGGGCCCCCGAAGAGCCCGAAGCCCGCCCCTCAGAGCGGCAAGCGCAAGACGGAGAAGGCCGGATCGGTCACGAAGGCCGTGGCCCAGCAGCGTCGCGGCGGCGGCTCCCGATTCATCAAGGAGGTCATCGCCGAGCTCAAGAAGGTGAGCTGGCCGACGCGCTCCCAGCTCGCCCAGTCGACCGCGGTGGTGCTCGTCGTCGTCGCTATCGTCTCGGTCTATCTCGCCGTGTTGGACTCCGCGTTCGACCGGCTCGTCTCCGCGATCTTCTAGCCCAGGGGCCGCCCGCTTGTTCCGTTGGTATGTCATCAACACGTATTCCGGCCACGAGAAGAAGGTCAAGGCCAATCTCGAGCACCGGCTCATCTCCCTGGGGCAGCGCGAGCGCGTGCGCCAGGTGGTCATCCCGACCGAGCAGGTCGTCGAGACCAAGGACGGGGTGAAGGTCCAGACCGAGAAGCGGCGCCTGCCCGGCTACGTCCTGGTCAACATGGACATGACGCCGGACGCCCTCTGGCTGGTCAAGAACACCCCCGGCGTCACCGGCTTCGTGGGTGGCGGCGGCCGCGAGAACGAGCCCGTGCCGCTGACCCAGATGGAGGTTGACCGCCTCCTCAACGTCGCGACCGAGGTGCGGCCCAAGGTCCGCGCCGACTTCACGGTGGGCGAGAGCGTCAAGGTGATCGCCGGCCCGCTGTCCGACTTCACCGGCGAGATCGCGGAGATCAACGCCGAGCAGGGACGGCTCAAGGTGCTCGTGAGCATCTTCGGGCGCGAGACGCCCGCCGAGCTCTCGTTCGACCAGGTCAAGAAGCTCACGTAACCCACCGGGGCCCCGGCCCCGACACCGCAAACCCGGGGCTCTCGCCCCGCGATCGAGGACGTCATGGCGAAGAAGGTCCTGCAGGTCATCAAGCTCCAGATCCCGGCCGGCGCGGCGTCGCCCGCGCCTCCGGTGGGCCCCGCCCTCGGTGGAGCGAGCATCAACATCATGGAGTTCTGCAAGGCGTTCAACGCGCAGACCCAGGCCGGCAACGGCACGATCACCCCGGTCGAGGTGACGGTCTACGAGGACCGCTCGTTCACCTTCATCACCAAGACCCCACCCGCTGCGGTGCTCATCCGGCAGACCCTCGGCATCGCCAAGGGCAGCTCCGAGCCGCAGAAGGACAAGGTCGCGAACCTGACGCGCGAGCAGCTGCGACAGATCGCCGAGACCAAGCTGCCCGACCTCAACGCCAACAGCGTCGAGTCGGCCATGACGATCATCGCGGGGACGGCGCGTAGTATGGGCGTGACCGTCGATGCGGAGTAAAGAGGAGCACGGCGTGGGCAAGCGCGGTAGGCGCTATCAGCAGGCGAAGTCCGAGATCGACACCGAGCGGGTGTACCACCCGCTGCAGGCGGTCAAGCTCATCAAGTCCCAGGAGCTGACGCGCTTCGACCCCACGGTCGAGGTGCACATGCGGCTGGGCGTCAACGTGCGGCACGCCGACCAGCAGCTGCGCGGCACCATCAGCCTGCCCCACGGCACCGGCAAGGAGGTCTCGGTGGTCGTGTTCGCCGAGGGCGACAAGGCCCGTGAGGCCGAGGCCGCCGGAGCGGACGTGGTGGGCGGCGACGACCTCGCCAAGCGCATCCAGGAGGGCTTCACCGAGTTCGACGTCGCGATCGCGACCCCGGACATGATGGGCACGGTCGGCAAGCTCGGCCGCATCCTCGGCCCCTCCGGCAAGATGCCGAACCCCAAGAGCGGCACCGTGACGTTCGACGTGGCCAAGGCCGTGTCCGACGTCAAGGCCGGCAAGGTCGAGTACCGCACCGACCGCGCGGGCAACATCCACCTCGGCATCGGCCGCCGGTCCTTCGAGGAGCGCCAGCTCATCGAGAACTACCAGGCCGTCATCGAGGAGATCGTCCGCGTCAAGCCCGCGTCCGCCAAGGGCAAGTACATCCGGTCGATCACCTTCGCCCAGACCATGGGCCCCGGCGTGCCGGTGGACACCACCCGGACCACGCCGTCCGACGTCCTCGAGGAGCCGGCCGCCTAGAGCGCCACACCGGCACAGACCCGACCGAAGACCCACGGGGGCGGCACCGCCGCCTCAATCCGCCCGACCCGGGCGACCCGTGCGAGGTTGGCGACGAGCACGGCTCCCCCATGGGGCGCCTCCGCTCCCGCCCGCCCGCGCGGGCAGGAACAACCGGAGGTGAAGCCCTGAGACGAGAAGAGAAGACCGAGGCCATCACGGACCTCACCGCGCGCCTCGCCGCCGCGGACACCGTCTTCGCGACCGACTACCGCGGTCTGACCGTCAAGCAGATCTCGGAACTGCGCACGCGGCTCCGCGCGGCGGAGACCGAGTACACGGTCGTGAAGAACACGCTGGCGCGCCGCGCCGCCGCCGACACGGGGCGCGAGGCGCTGCTGCCCTACCTCACCGGGCCCACGGGCATCGCGTGGGTGAGCGGCGATCCGGCGGTGGCCGCCAAGGTCCTCGACACGTTCGCCGGGGAGCACGCGGAGGCGTTCGCGATCAAGGGCGGCCTCCTGGAGGGCAACGACCTCCCGACGGCCGACGTCACGCGCCTGGCCAAGCTCCCGCCCAAGGAGCAGCTCCTCGGCCCAGCTCGCCGGGGGCATCGCGGCCCCGATCAGCGGCCTGGCCGGCGGCCTGTCCAACCTGATCGGCGGGCTCGCCCGCACCCTGGCCGCGGTGCAGGCGCAGAAGGACGCCGCCTGACCGCTCGGCCCGCACCCCCTTTCACTTTCACGCACGACCACTGAGGAGAAGAGACATGGCGACGACTGAGGAATGGATCGAGGAGCTCAAGGGCATCTCCGTGCTGGAGCTGTCGGAGCGGATCAAGGCCCTCGAGGAGACCTTCGGCGTGACCGCCGCGGCCCCCGTGGCCGCCGCCGCCGCGCCCGCGGCCGGTGACGGCGGTGGCGCCGCCGCCGAGGAGCAGACGGCCTTCACCGTCAGCCTCGACGCCGCCGGCGACAAGAAGATCCAGGTGATCAAGGTCGTCCGCGCGGTCACCGGGCTCGGCCTCAAGGAGGCCAAGGAGCTGGTGGACAACGCTCCCAGCGCCGTCAAGGAGGGCGTCGCCAAGGAGGAGGCCGACCAGGTCAAGGCCCAGCTCGAGGAGGCCGGCGGCGTGGTCAGCGTCAAGTAGCGCGACCCCGATCCCGCACCGTGATCAGCGGCCGTCCACCCGACCGGGTGGACGGCCGCTCGCGGTTCTGATTGCTTCACGCGCCGTGAGGACTCGCGCAGCCATCGTGGTGATCATCGCCGCGGCCGCGACCCTCGCGCCGACGGCCTCGGCCGCGCTCATCACCCAGGGCGCCCTCCGGGTGGGCGCCGACGCCCTTTGGACGCGCAACGTGCTCGGCCAGGGCCAGACCGTCGCGGTCATCGACAAGGGCTTCGCCGGCCTCGACCGCTCCATCGCCCTCGGCGAGCTCCCGCCCCGCGAGGACATGACCATCCAGCTCTTCGACGCGACCAGCGGTCTGGACGGCAGCGACGAGTTCGGGCTGCCGAGCGTCCACGGGGTCCGGATGGCCGAGCTCATCCACGACCTGGCCCCCGACGCCCACCTGGTCCTCGTGGGCTACCGCACGCATGGACCAGTTCGCCCAGGCGGCCGCCTGGGTGGCGGCGCAGGGGATCCCGATCGCCACCCACTCCAACTCCTTCCTCACGCCGCCCTTCGACGGCACCGGCCCCGCGGCCCGGGCGGTGGACGCGGCGGCGGCCGCGGGCGTCCTCTGGATCAACTCGGCGGGCAACTTCGCCCAGCGCCACTGGCGCGGCGTCGCGCCGCCGGAGGGCGTGGCGATCCCGATCGCGCCCGGGCTCGGCGATCCGCTGCTGTTCAGCCTGGGCTGGGGCTCGCCGGCGGTCACCGCGAGCCTCTCCGTCCAGCGCCAGGACGCCACCGGCGCCTGGGTGGAGGTCCAGCACAGCACCGCGGCGTCGCCGATCAACGCGGTCACCGGCACCCTGATCACCGACGGCGGGCCCTGGAGGGTGGTGGTGAGCCAGGACTCCGGCCCGCCCTCCGAGCTCGACCTCTTCTCGCGCACGGTCGGCTTCGGCGCGATGGCCGTCGCCGACGGCAGCATCCCGACGCCCGGCGACGCGGCCGGCGCCGTCACGCGTCGGGGCCGTGCGCTGGACCGGCACCGCGATCGAGCCCTACTCGTCCAACGGCCGCATCGGTCAGGGCAAGCCGGACCTCGTGGGCCCGACCTACGTGACCTCGAACCCGGAGTGGCCCGGCACCGCCGGGACCTCGGCCTCCACGCCCCACGTGGCCGGGGTCGCCGCCCTGCTGCGCCAGACCCGCCTCGCGGCCGGCCTGCCGGCCGACGCCGGCGACCCTGAGGGCCCTCCTGGTGGCCGGGGCCCAGGACCTGGGCCCGCCCGGGACCCGACCAGGTCTTCGGCGCCGGCATGGTGCGCGCCGACACCTCCGCGCCCGCCACCCAGGTGCGCGTCGAGCGCGGCGCCGACCCGGATCGTGCGGGTCCGCGCGCGCGACGCCGGTACCATCCGCCAGGTGCGGATCTCCCTCAACGGGCGCAGCCTCCGGCTGGTCCGGCGGCCGGTGGTGGGCGCTGCGCCTGCCCGGCGCTGCGGCGCGGCGTCAACAGGCTGGTCGTCACCGCCGAGGACATGGCCGGCAACATCGCGGTCCGCAACGTGACCCTGCGGGGCCCGCGCTGAGCCGCCGCGCCATCGCCCTCGCGGCACTCGGCGATCGCGGGCGCCGCCCTCGCCGGCTCCTCCGCCGCGGCCGGCAGCGCCGGCCGCGCTCACGGTCGACGCCCGCCCGGGCCAGGTCGACAAGGTCGCCGCGGGCCTGCAGCGCAGCGGGCTGCGGGTGCAGCGCCGCGACGGCCGCCGCCTCCAGGTCGTGGCCGACCCGGCGCGGGCCGGGGCCCTGAAGCGGATCCCCGGGGTGGCGGGCGCCCGTACCGCGACGGCCCCGTTCGGCGACGCCGCCGCGGCGAGCCAGGGCGTGTGGCGCAGCGGCGCCGACGTCCTCGGCCGGGTCGCCGACGGAGGCGCCGGCCTGACCATCGCCATCCTCGACCTCGGTTTCGGCAGCGACATCTCGCGGCTCCAGGCCCTGGACGAGCTCCCGCCCAACTCGCGCATCCAGACGCTCACGTTCGACGCCGCGAACGGCCTCGCCGGGAGCAACGCCTACGGCAACAAGACCAACCACGGCGAGATCGTGGCGCAGACGGTCTACGACTACGCGCCGGCCGCGCGCTACCTGTTCGTCAACTACCACACCGAGGCGGACTTCCTCGCCGCGACGGACGCGCTGATCGCCCGCCACCCGGACATCGTGGTGCACTCGAACAGCTTCATCGAGGGCCCGTTCGACGGCACCGGCTCGCTGGCGCAGGCGGTGGACCGCGCGTCGCAGGCGGGGATCCTCTGGTTCAACTCGGCCGGCAACTACGCCCTCCAGCACTGGGAGGGGACCTGGACCGACGCCGACGGCGACGGCGACCTCGACTGGCCCAACGGCGACAACTGGACCTTCGCGCGCCCGGCCGGCCAGCCGATCACCTTCGCGCTCTCGTGGACCTCGCCGCCGGGCGGCGCGCCCACCGACCTGGACCTGATCCTCGAGCGCCAGGAGCCCGACGGCACCTGGACCGGCGCGATGGGCTCGACGGACCGGCAGTCGGCGGGCCTCCCCACCGCCGAGCGCATCACCGGCTACTCCCCCTACGCCGACGGCGTCTTCCGCCTGCGCGTCGTCCACGTCTCCGGCCCGCCGCCCGAGGGCAGGATCACGCTCTTCTCGCGCGAGATCCGCATGCTCGACATCGGCGGCAGCGCCGCCGACAGCATCCCCACTCCGGGCGACGCGGCCGGCTCGATCACCGTGGGCGCCGCCGACTGGCGCGGCAACGCGCTCAAGTCCTATTCGTCGCAGGGGCCCACCGACGACGGGCGCCTGAAGCCCGACATCGTGGCGCCGACCAACACGCAGATCATGGGGCCCACCGGGGTGCGCGCCGTGGGCGGCACCTCGAACGCGGCGCCCAACGCGGCGGGCGCGGCCGCCGTGATCCTCTCCGCCGCCCGGCGGGCGGGGGCCAATCCGTCGGCCGCCGAGGTGCGCGACCAGCTGACGGCGCTGGCGCTCGACCTCGGCCCCCCCGGGCCGGACGACGCGTTCGGCTGGGGGCGGGTGCGCGTCAGCACCGACCCGCCGCGCCTCGGCCGCCTCACGCCCCCCAACCTCGCGTCGGTGCGCGGCCGCGCGACGGTCAAGTTCACGGGGCTCACGCGCTCGCGCCTCTCCTCCTGGACGCTGGCCATCGACGGCGCGCCGACCACGGCCCGGCCCCAGACGTACCCCCGCGGCATCACGGTGGACACGCGACGGCTGATCCAGGGCTGGCACCGCCTGCGCGCACAGGTGAGCGACGCCCCGGGCAACGTCGGCGCCAACGAGTGGTCGGTCTTCGTCGACAACACCCGGCCGCGCCTCGTGGTGCGTCGCGTCGCGCAGGCGCGGGTGATCAAGAAGAAGCGCGCCGTGTCGCTCGTGGTCGGCGCCGCCGACAAGGTGGGGGTGGGCAAGCTCACGGCGACGGCGACCATCTCGACGGCGGCCGGCCGGAAGCTGGCGAAGCGCGTGACGATGATGGCCCCGGGCCCGCTGCGGCAGGTCTCCCTGGGGCGGCTCGGCAAGGGCCGTTACCGCGTCCGCGTGGACCTGGCCGATCGCGCCGGCAACACGGTCACGGTCAACCGTCGCATCGCGGTGAGGTGATCGGGTAGAAATCGGGTTGTGCGATCGCACACAATGCGATCTGCGCCCCGCGGCCATCGCGGCGCCGACCGACGTGAACTGATCGTTTTCCGACCCCGGAGGATTTCCATGCCGCTCGAGCAGACCGTGAAGAGCGCCCTGCGCGACAAGGTCTCAACGGCCAACAAGACGAACGTGGACGCCGTGGCCGACGAGGTCAACGCCGCTCTCGCGGGCCTCGACGCCGACGACAAGGACTACGCCCGCCTTCAGGGCTGGCTCGAGGACCTCTCGGTCGTCAAGGGCGGCGGCGTCCCCGGCAAGTTCTGATCGCGCTCCGCGCGGCCGCCCGGTGCGGGCGGCCGCGCGTCAGCGACCGCGGCGGGGCGGTGCCTGCAGCATGCGCTGCAGGCGGCGGGTCTCGGCGAGGGCGTTGACCGGGCGTTGGTCCGGCGGGCCGCCGCGGCCGCGCCGCATCCGCCCCTCGCGCCCCTCGCGCGCCTCGACCCAGCGCTCGTAGGCGGCGATCAGGTCCAGCAGGTTCTCGACGAGGGCGATGCCGGCGCCCCCGCCGGGGTAGGGCTCACCGTCGAGGAGCAGGGTGCGCCCCTCGGCGATCCAGGCGAGTTCGCCCTCTCCCGGGCGAGCGGCGCGCATCGCCGCTCGCCGACACGCGGACGGCCAGGCCGTGCCACTCGCGCTTGAGCACCCCCGGCTCGACCGCGGGGCGGAAGCCGAAGGCGCGCATGCGCCGGCGCTCGTCCGGCGAGCTCCACTGGCGGTGGGTCGCCTCCAGCAGCCCGGGCAGCCGCGCGTCGAGGAGGTTCTCCTCGGACCCGCCGCCGACCGAGGGAAGTGACGGTGATGCCATCGGGCCAGTATGCACAACCCTGGCCGGCCTCGGGTCGGCGCGCCGGGGCCGGTGCTATGATCGTCGGCCTTGGCCGATGGGTTCTATTGACGGCGCCTGCCCACGATCCGCAGCCGCTTCTGGTCGCCCGCACAACCGCGGGCCCGGCCATTGATACCCATGGCCTAACGGTGATAACGTTCGCCGTTGCGCCCGAGCCGGCTTTCCGGCTCTTCGCCGTCCCCCGCCCGCTCTCGTCAGGAGGCCTCGCGACTTGAGCACCCGCCCCGCTGCCCGCGTTCGCCACAACTTCTCCAAGCTGGAGAAGGTCCTCGAGGTTCCCAACCTCATCGACATCCAGCGGTCCTCGTTCGAGTGGTTCATCACCGAGGGTCTCCGCGAGACGATCGACGACATCTCGCCGATCGAGGACTTCACGGGCACCCTTGCCGTGCAGTTCGGTAAGTACACGCTGGGCGGTTGGGAGCCCGGCATGCCGTTCGACCACATCCAGCCGAACGACTCGATCAAGGACTGCCGCGAGAAGGACATCACCTACGCGGCGCCGCTCACGATGGAGGTCGCCTTCATCAACCGGGAGACCGGTGAGATCCGTGAGCAGAAGGTCTTCATGGGCGACCTGCCCCTCATGACCAACTGGGGCACGTACATCATCAACGGCACCGAGCGGGTCGTCGTGACCCAGCTCGTGCGCTCTCCCGGCGCCTACGTGATGGAGCCCAAGGATCGCGAGAAGCAGGTCTTCATCGCGAACCTGATGCCCTCCCGCGGCTCCTGGGTCGAGCTCGAGATCGACAAGAAGGGCCTCGTCCACGTCCGGATCGACCGCAAGCGCAAGCTGCCGGTCACCACGCTCCTGTTCGCGCTGGGCTACACGCGCGACGACGTGGCGAACCTCTTCCGTCACCCCAACGACCCCGACCGGGTGAACCCGTTCATCCAGGCGACCCTGGACAAGGACGCGACCGAGGGCGACCCGCAGACGGGCAACGCGCAAGAGCCTCGACGAGATCGCCGTCGTGGTGGACGAGATCCACAAGCTCGCCCAGGGCCTCGAGGAGGCGACCGCCGAGGAGCAAGGCGGCCATCGAGGCCGAGATCGAGAAGCTCGAGAAGAAGCTCGACGCCCGGTCGGGCGACATCATGCAGCACGCCCTGATCGAGGTCTTCAAGAAGCAGCGCCCCGGCGAGCCGCCGACGGTCGACAACTCGCGCGCCCTCGTGCGCTCGCTGTTCTTCGACCCCAAGCGCTACGACCTCACCAAGGTCGGCCGCTACAAGCTGGACGCGCGCCTCGGCCTGTCGCTGGGCTCGAGCGTGCGCACGCTCACCAACCCCCGCTTCACGGGGCGCATCTCCGGGATGACCGACGACCTGGTCGAGCTGATCCGCCGCCTGGTGGCCCTGCCGATCAAGATCGGGCTGCCCGAGGACTCCAAGGACTTCGCCGCCGACGGCGCGACGATGCCCGCGCGACGAGATCGCCGGCGATCTCGACGAGTACGAGCACTTCGGCAACCGGCGCCTGCGCACGGTCGGCGAGCTCATCCAGGAGGCCTTCCGCATCGGCCTCTACCGGATGGAGCGCGTCGTCCGCGAGCGGATGAGCACCGAGGACGTGGACACGATCACGCCGCAGACGATCATCAACATCCGCCCGGTGGTCGCGGCGCTGAAGGAGTTCTTCGGCTCGTCGCAGCTCTCGCAGTTCATGGACCAGACCAACTCGCTGGCCGGGCTCACCCACCGGCGCCGCCTGTCGGCGCTCGGAGCCGGCGGCCTCACCCGCGAGCGCGCGCCCATCGAGGTGCGCGACGTCCACCAGACCCACTACGGGCGCATGTGCCCGATCGAGACCCCGGAGGGCCCGAACATCGGCCTGATCGGCTCGCTGGGCAGCTACGCGACCCTGAACGAGTTCGGGTTCATCCAGACGCCGTACCGCCGGGTGATGGACGGCGTGGTGACCAAGGACGTCGAGCGCCTCGACGCCACGCAGGAGGAGCACAAGATCGATCGCCCAGGCGAACGCCGAGATCGACGCGAAGGGCCGTCTGGTGGGGCCGGTCCTGTGCCGCAAGGGCGGCGAGCCGATCCTCGCGGACCCGGCCGACGTCGAGTACATGGACGTCTCGCCGCAGCAGATCGTGTCGGTGGCGACCGCGCTCATCCCGTTCCTCGAGCACAACGACGCCAACCGCGCCCTGATGGGCGCCAACATGCAGCGCCAGGCCGTGCCGCTCATGATCACCGAGGCCCCGCTCGTGGGCACCGGCATCGAGCGCCGCGCGGCGGTGGACACGGGCGACGTCGTCGTCAGCCGCACCGGCGGCACCGTGGCGGCGGTCGACGCCGACCACGTGATCGTCGAGGACACGGCAGGGCGAGCTCGAGCACTACGAGCTCCACAAGTTCACGCGCTCGAACCAGGGCACGCTCATCCACCAGAAGCCGATCGTCCGCAAGGGCCAGCCGATCGAGGACGGGCGACGTGCTCGCCGACGGCAGCTCGACCGACAACGGCGAGCTGGCGCTCGGCAGCAACATGCTCGTGGCCTTCATGAGCTGGGAGGGCTACAACTTCGAGGACGCGATCATCATCTCGGAGCGCCTGGTCAAGGACGACGTGCTGTCGTCGATCCACATCGAGGAGTACGAGATCGACGCCCGCACCACCAAGCTGGGCGCCGAGGAGATCACCCGCGACATCCCGAACCGCTCCGAGGAGTCCCTCAAGGACCTCGACGAGCGCGGCATCGTGCGCATCGGCGCCGAGGTCACGTCGGGCGACCTGCTGGTCGGCAAGGTCACGCCGAAGGGCGAGACCGAGCTGACCGCCGAGGAGAAGCTGATCCGCGCCATCTTCAAGGAGAAGGCCGGCGAGGTCCGCGACACCTCCCTCAAGGTGCCCGCACGGCGAGGGCGGCAAGGTCATCGACGTCAAGGTCTTCGACCGCGAGAGCGGCGACGACCTGTCGCCGGGCGTCAACCAGCTCGTGCGCGTCTACGTCGCCAAGCGGCGCAAGATCGCCGAGGGCGACAAGCTGGCCGGCCGCCACGGCAACAAGGGCGTCATCTCCAAGATCGTCCCGCGAGGAGGACATGCCGTTCCTCGAGGACGGCACGTCGATCGACATGATCCTCAACCCGCTGGGCGTGCCGTCGCGCATGAACATCGGGCAGATCCTCGAGACCCACCTCGGGTGGGCCGCCTCGCGCGGCTGGATCGACGGCGCCCACGAGGACGGCGGCTCAACGGCCACGAGCCGCCGTCGCGGACGTTCGTCGCGACGCCGGTGTTCGACGGGGCGACGGTGGAGGACGTGGACCGGGTCCTGAAGGACTGGTCGGCGAGCCACCCCGACAACCCGATCGAGATCACGCGTCGACGAGAACGACCGCGCCGGCCGCCAGGCCTCGGGGCGGATGAAGCTCTACAACGGCCGCACCGGTGAGCCCTACGAGGGCAAGGTCACCGTGGGCTACATGTACATGCTGAAGCTCCTCCACCTGGTGGACGACAAGATCCACGCCCGCTCCACCGGCCCCTACTCGCTCGTCACCCAGCAGCCGCTGGGCGGCAAGGCGCAGTTCGGCGGCCAGCGGTTCGGCGAGATGGAGGTCTGGGCGCTCGAGGCGTACGGCGCCGCGTACACGCTCCAGGAGATGCTGACGATCAAGAGCGACGACACGGTCGGCCGCGTGAAGGCCTACGAGGCGATCGTGAAGGGCGAGAACATCCAGGAGCCGTCCATCCCGGAGAGCTTCAAGGTGCTGCTGAAGGAGATGCAGAGCCTCGGACTCGACGTGAAGGTGCAGGGCGAGGCCGGGCCGGACTTCTCGGCGAACGAGGAGGACGACGACCTCCTGCGCGCGGCCGAGGAGCTGGGAATCGACCTCTCGGGCGGCCTGGGCGCCGCCGAGGAGGAGGGTGAGCCCCAGGGGGCCGACGGAGCGAACGGGGAGACGCCGGACGAGGCCGAGGTCGTGGCCTCGTCCGCGGAGTCCTCGGGCTCCGACGCGACGGAGGTTTAGAGGGGCCCGGCGGGCCGCCGGGCCGGGTGATCCTTCGGGATCGCCCGCCGGCGGACCCGCCGTGACGACGGTCGGAGTCTTCCGCCGCGGGCGCGCACGAGAGGCGCGTCGACGCGGCAAACGAGAAAGGCGCTTCACGTGATCGACATCAACAACTTCGACTCCATCACGATCGGTCTGGCCTCCTCCAAGCAGATCCGGCAGTGGAGCTCGGGCGAGGTCACCAAGCCCGAGACGATCAACTACCGCACGCTCAAGCCGGAGAAGGACGGGCTCTTCTGCGAGAAGATCTTCGGTCCGACCAAGGACTGGGAGTGCTACTGCGGCAAGTACAAGCGCGTCCGCTACAAGGGCATCATCTGCGAGCGCTGCGGCGTCGAGGTCACGCGGGCCAAGGTGCGCCGCGAGCGCATGGGCCACATCGACCTGGCCGCACCGGTCAGCCACATCTGGTTCTTCAAGGGCGTCCCGAGCCGCATCGGCTACATGCTGGACATCGCCCCGAAGGAGCTCGAGAAGGTCCTCTACTTCGCCGCCTCGATCGTCACCGAGGTCGACGAGGAGGCCCGCGCGGGCGAGCTGGACCGCCTCCAGGACGAGGTCAACGCCACGATCGAGCAGTTCGGCGTGGACAAGGAGGAGCGCCTGCTCGAGCTGAGCGAGCGCCTCGACCGCCGCGTCCAGTGGCTGCGCGAGGACGAGGCCCCCGGCCTCACCGACGAGGACGAGTACTGGATCGACGACCTCAAGCGCGACCGCACCTCGGAGGACCCCGAGGCGCGCCGCGAGCTGACCGACGCCGACCGCAAGCAGGCCGAGACGGACCTCCGCAAGGAGACCGACGTCGCGCTCAAGGACATCGAGCGCTACACGGAGGAGGCGATCGACCGCCTCACCCGCGCCTGGCTCACCTTCAAGGACCTCAAGCCGCGCCAGATCGAGGCCGACGAGCAGCTCTTCCGCGAGATGAAGGAGCGGTTCGGCTCGCCCCACGGCTTCGCCGACCTCTTCAAGGGCGGCATGGGCGCCGCGGCCATCAAGGAGCTCCTCGGCCAGATCGACCTCGAGGCCGAGACCGAGGGCCTGCGCGAGACCATCCAGACCAGCAAGGGCCAGCGCCAGGCGCGCGCCCTCAAGCGCCTGAAGGTGGCCTCGGCGTTCCGCCGCAGCACCAACCGGCCGGAGTGGATGGTGCTCGAGGCGATCCCGGTCATCCCGCCGGAGCTGCGGCCCGATGGTCCAGCTCGACGGTGGCCGCTTCGCCACCAGCGACCTCAACGACCTCTACCGCCGGGTGATCAACCGCAACAACCGCCTCAAGCGGCTGCTCGACCTCGGCGCGCCGGAGATCATCGTCAACAACGAGAAGCGGATGCTGCAGGAGGCCGTCGACGCGCTGTTCGACAACGGCCGCCGCGGCCGCGCGGTGACCGGCCCCGGCAACCGCCCCCTCAAGTCCCTCTCGGACATGCTCAAGGGCAAGCAGGGCCGCTTCCGTCAGAACCTGCTCGGCAAGCGCGTGGACTACTCGGGCCGCTCGGTCATCGTGGCCGGCCCCGAGCTGCGCCTGCACCAGTGCGGTCTGCCCAAGCTGATGGCGCTCGAGCTCTTCAAGCCGTTCATCATGAGCCGGCTCGTCGAGCGCAAGCAGGTCCAGAACATCAAGGCGGCCAAGAAGCTGGTGGACGCCATGGTCCCCGAGGTCTGGGACGTGCTCGAGGAGGTCATCGGGGAGCACCCGGTGCTGCTCAACCGCGCGCCGACGCTCCACCGCCTGGGCATCCAGGCGTTCGAGCCCGTGCTCGTCGAGGGCAAGGCCATCCAGATCCACCCGCTCGTCTGCACCGCCTTCAACGCGGACTTCGACGGCGACCAGATGGCCGTCCACCTCCCGCTGTCGGTGGAGGCCCAGTCCGAGGCGCGCATCCTGATGCTCTCGGCCAACAACATCCTCTCGCCGGCCAACGGGCGCCCGATCACGGTGCCCAGCCAGGAGATGATCCTCGGCCTCTACTACCTCACCTACGCGCCCGTCCTCAGCGTCCGCAAGAAGGGCGACGAGGGCGAGGGCGTCGCGGTGGAGCTCGACCGACCTCTGGAACCCCGAGTCGCGCAAGTTCGAGCTCCCGAGGGGCCACGAGGCCAAGGTCGACGGCGGCGAGTGGACCAACAAGCCGTTCGGCGACCGCGCCGCCCCGCGCGCCTTCGGCGACCCCGGAGAACGTCCTCGTGGCGCTCGACCAGCGCGCCGTCGGCCTCCAGGACCTGATCGAGGTCCGCAAGAGCGTGGACGGCACCCGCCGCATCACCACGCCCGGCCGCGTCGTCTTCAACCACGAGGTCCGTCAGGCCCTCGCTGCAGGTGGTCGGCGAGGCCGAGCTCGGAGACCAGCCCGTTCCCCGAGCGCCACGAGGTCCTGACCAAGCGTCAGACCGCCGACTTCATCGAGGACCTGGTCAACGTCTACGGGGCCACGGCCGTGTCGATGGTGCTCGACTCCTTCAAGGAGCTGGGCTTCCGCCACGCGACCGACTCGGGCCTCACGGTGTCCAAGAACGACATCGTCGTCCCGCCGACCAAGGGCGAGATCATCGCGAAGTACGACGCGAAGGTGGACGAGGTCGAGGAGTTCTTCGGGCTCGGCGAGATGAGCCCCGAGGAGCGCCACGAGGAGGTCGTGAAGCTCTGGGAGCAGGCCACCGACGAGGTCGCCGAGGCGATGCAGCAGCACCTCTACCGCCTCAACCCGATCTACATGATGGCCCACTCCGGCGCGCGCGGATCCTTCAAGCAGATCCGTCAGCTCGCCGGCATGCGCGGCTGCATGAACAACCCGAAGGGCGAGACGATCGAGCGCCCGATCAAGAGCAACTTCATGGAGGGGCTCTCGGTCCTCGAGTACTTCATCTCGACCCACGGCGCGCGCAAGGGCCTCGCGGACACCGCCCTCAAGACCGCCGACTCCGGGTACCTCACCCGGCGCCTGGTCGACGTCTCCCAGGACGTCATCGTCCGCGAGCTCGACTGCGGCACCAGCGACGGCATCGAGGTCGCGGTCTTCCGTGACGACAACGTCCTCAACCCGAGCCTCCCCGGCCGGGTGCTGCTCGGCCCGATCGTCGACCGCATCACCGGCGAGGTCATCCTCGACCTGCGGCCGGAGGCCGACGAGGCCGACGAGGAGGCGATGGCGGCCCGTCGCGGGCAGCTCATCTCCACGCTCGACGGGCAGCGGCTGGACAAGGAGCTCCGCAACGCGGACGGCTCGCCGCGCGACGCGGTCGTGTCGGTGCGCTCGCCCGTGAAGTGCCGGAGCGAGGTCGGGATCTGCGCGCGCTGCTACGGGCGCAACCCGGCGTCGGGCCGTCTCACCGAGCCGGGCGACGCGGTCGGCATCATCGCCGCGCAGTCCATCGGCGAGCCGGGCACCCAGCTCACCATGCGCACGTTCCACACCGGTGGCGTCGCCGGCGCCGACATCACGCACGGCCTGCCGCGCGTCGTCGAGCTGTTCGAGGCCCGCAAGCCGAAGGCCCAGGCGCACATCGCCCCGGTCGACGGCTGGGTGCGGATCACGGACGACGAGACCCGTCCCGGGTCGGCCAACCTCACGATCGTCGAGCCCGAGTACATCGAGCAGGACGACGCGGGCACCGGGGCGACCCGGGCGCCGGTGCGCGAGCACCCGTTCCCGGTCATGCGCCGGACCCAGATCACGGTGGACGACGGCCAGTGGGTCGAGGCCGGCGATCTCCTGTCCGCGGGCTCGGCCTTCCCGGCCGACATCCTCGGCTCCAAGCCCGGGGTCGCCATCGGCGTCCAGGGCACGGTGACCAAGGTGAAGGACGAGGGCAAGGGCTGGCTCCGCGTGGACGTGGAGACCGAGGCCGGCATCTCGCAGCGCTGGCTGCGCCTGCCGTCCGACCGCCCGCGTCCGGCCATCGTGGTCGGCGACCAGGTGCTCACCGGTCAGCGCTTCCACGCCCCGGAGGGCAGCCACGACCCCTCGACCAAGACCGAGCTCTACCTGGTCTCCGAGGTGCAGAACGTCTACCGCTCGCAGGGCGTGGACATCAACGACAAGCACATCGAGCTGATCGTGCGTCAGATGCTCCGCAAGGTGCGCGTGGACGATCCGGGCGGGACGCACTTCCTGCACGGCCAGATGGTCGACAAGCCGGTCCTGTACCGGGAGAACGCGCGCGCCGCCGGACGCATCCGCGAGCAGCTGCTCGAGAAGCGCGAGTCGGGCGAGTTCACCGGTGACGACACGGAGATCGACCGTGCCGTCGCGGGGGTCCAGGCGATCGTCGAGCCGCTCATCCTCGGCATCACCAAGGCCTCGCTGGCCACCGAGTCGTTCCTGTCGGCGGCCTCCTTCCAGGAGACCACGAAGGTGCTGACGGACGCGGCCCTCGAGGGCAAGGTGGACCGACTGCGCGGCCTGAAGGAGAACGTGATCATCGGCAAGCTGATCCCGGCGGCGACCGGGCTCAAGCGCTACCGGCAGCTCGAGATCGAGGCGGTCCGCCGGGCTCCGGCGCTCCTCGAGTTCGACCTCGACGAGCCGTTCTCGGACGCCGACGACGACGCCCTGCTCACGCTGGGCGACGGCGACGGCGGCACCTACTCGTTCGGTCCGGAGCTGGACCGGGAGGAGTCCTAACGCCTCACGGCCGGCCCTCGGGCCGGCCGTCTCTGCTCCACACCGAGGGCCCGGGAAACCGGGCCCTTCGTCTTTGTGGGCCTCAGTTCGAGGCTTGTGAGCTCTGAGCGTTTCGAGCTTCGAGGTTTCTGAGCTCTGAGCGTTTCGAAGTTCGGGGTTTCAGAGCTCTGAACGTTTCCGAGCTCTGCGACAAGGATTGGGCGACAACGGCGTGGGCCGGGCCTCTTAGCGGGCCCGGCCCGACGCGCTCGCGGGCCCCTGGCCGGGGCCCTCGCAGACCGGCGGTACCGGCTGTTCGCCGGGACAGACCGCCTTGGACAGCCGGCAAGCACCGGCCGTCTCGTCGCTGCGACGACCTCGGAGCAAAGCCCGCAGTGCGGGCGCTGCCTGGTCGCGGTGGTGCTGACCTTTCCGGCGGCCCGGCCCCGGCGCACGCCGGAGCCGCCGGTCTGCCGAGGGCCCCGGCCAGGGGCCCTCGGCGCGTCAGGCCGGCCCGCAAGAGGCCGGCCCCACGCCTGTGTCCGCCCAATCCTTGTCGCATAGCTCGCCAACGTTCAGAGCTCTGCGAGCTTCAGAGCTCACAGACCTCGAAGCACGGAACGCCCAGAGCTCACCGACCTCGAGGCACGGACGCTCAGAGCCGCAGACCCCCGAAGCCCGAAGACCCCGAAGGCCGGATGCGGGACCCCACGGATGCCGGCGTGCGGGCCGGGGCGTTTCATCGGTGCGGCCGGTCGGCGCGGGCGCGTGGGCCGGGGTCCCAACGA
This sequence comes from uncultured Thermoleophilia bacterium, assembly GCA_963784365.1. GTDB lineage: Bacteria > Actinomycetota > Thermoleophilia > Miltoncostaeales > Miltoncostaeaceae > Miltoncostaea. The sequence continues at coordinate 874,451 of CAWAQS010000006.1, forward strand.
GGAGGCGGGCATGCGCGCGCTGGTCGTCTACGAGTCGATGTACGGCAACACCCACGCCGTCGCCGAGAGCATCGCCCGCGGGCTGCGCGCGGGTGGGGACGCCGAGGCCGTGCCGGTCGCGGGCGCGACCCCGGAGGCCGTCGCGGCGGCGGATCTCCTGGTGGTGGGCGGTCCGACCCATGTCCACGGCATGACCACCGAGCGCACGCGTCAGGCCGCGCGCGAGGCGGCGGACAAGCCGGACGCCGACCTCGCGATGGACCCGGATGCCGAGGGCCCGGGGCTGCGCGAGTGGTTCGACGCGCTGGTGCTGCCCGCCGGTCGCCCGGCGGCGGCGTTCGACACGCGCATGCACGGCCCGGCCGTCGTGACCGGCCGCGCCTCGCGGGGGATCACGAAGCGCCTCGAGCGTCACGGCGCGACGATGGTCGCCGCGCCGGAGAGCTTCCTGGTCGACAAGCACGCCCACCTCGACGCGGAGGAGGCCGCCCGCGCGGAGGCCTGGGGCGCGGCGCTCGCCCGCGCCTAGTTCCCGGTCCCGTCCGGGTCGGCGAACCTCACGTGGATGTGGTCGTCGTGGTCCGGCCAGACCATGACGTTGCGGCCGTGCAGGTCCAGGTTGGGGCCCACGAAGACGTAGGTCGCCCCCGCGGCGATGAAGCGGTCGACCAGCTCCTGGGTGAGGGCGCGGTCGTAGGTCGCCGGATCCACGGCCCTCTCGGCGCCGTCGCGGCGCACCAGGCGGACGTCCACGTCCAGGCCGTTCTGGTGGGAGGAGTGACCCACCACCGGGCCGGTGAAGGAGCCGCCGCTGCTCGCGGGAGAGGTCGCCGATGCCCAGGCGGGGCGCGTTCGGGTGCGCGGCGGCCCACCAGCGCGCCACGGAGCGGACCTGGCGGACGAGCATCGCCGTGCCCCAGGTGCGGTCCATCCCGCCGGGCGGCTCCTGGGTGGCCGGGTTGTAGGTGTAGTAGCCCACGCCCTCGGCCGGCAGGCGGACGCCGCCCTCCAGGGAGCCGGCGTTCGGGGTGCCGAGCGCCAGGGAGTCGTGCCACTGGACGGCCTCGGGCGGGGGAGCGGGCGGCTCGGCGGCGGTCGTCGCCGCGACGATCGCCCGCGCGGCGACGGGAGCCGGGGCCACCACGGTGGCGGCGATGGCCGTCGCGCCGCCCCTGCCGCCCTCGAGCGCGGCGAGCGGGACGAGCGCGGCGGTCACGGCGAGCAGCACCATCCAGGTCCACGGGCCGCGGCGCGTGGGGGCGCGCGCGCTCGGCGCGGGTGCCGACCGACGCGGCGCAGGCGGGGCAGCAGTGGAGCGCCTCGCGGCGGAGTCGACGGGTTCCCATGGGCGTCCGACGGTAACACCGACGGCGCGGATTTCCCTGCAATGACCGTTGTAGACGCCGTCGCCGCGGGAGGGTCTAGCCTGGGGGCATGGTCGCCGCGATGATCGCCCGCCCGGTGCGCTCCATCATCATCGTGGTGCTCGTCGTGGCCGTGGGCGTCGGGCTGTGGCTGTGGACGCGCGCCGGCTCGAGCACGCCGGTCAGCGAGGAAACGGCGTTGCAGACGCTGCGCGCGGCGGGCGGCGACGAGGCGGCGGCGGCGACGGCGCGCCGGGCATCCCGCGCTCCGGCGTCTACAGCTACCGCCAGAGCGGCTCGGAGCGCGGCGGCGCCGGCCCCATCAAGATCTCGCGCGACCTCCCGGACACGGCGCGAATGGTCATCACGCCGGCCGCCGGCGGCTACGGGCAGGAGCTCGACCTCAGCGAGGAGCACATCGAGGGGGTGCGGCTGCGCGTCGGCCCGGGCGGAAGCCACGAGGTCTCCCGCCGCACGAAGGTCACGTTCGTCGGCATCGGGCGCGACGACCGGCGCACGCTGACGCCCCAGCCGCTGGCGATGCCGCGCGCGCTCGCGGTCGGGCGGACCTGGTCGGGGCGCTACTCGGCCGGCGGCCTCCCGGTGAGCTACCGCAGCACCGTGGAGCGCGCCGAGCGGGTCAGCGTGGGGGGCGAGTCGCTGCCCGCGCTGGTCATCACCACCGTGGCCGACACCGGCGGCCCGCACCCGGGCCGGCGCACCGACACCGTGTGGTGGTCGCCGGCGCTGGCGCTGCCGCTGCGATGGAGCATCGACATGCGGATCCGCGGGGTCTTCACCCTGACCACCCGCGCCCGCCTGGAGCTCGCGAGCACGACCCCCGCGCGCTAGCCGGCCGGGTGGAGCACCCCCCTCGCGCGTGCTAGGTTTCCCAGGCCGCTCGCCCGGCAATGTCCTGTTGCGCTCGAAAAAAGGCCGACGTGCCCACGATCAATCAGCTGGTCCGCAAGGGCCGCCGTCCAAAGTTCGCCCGCGTCTCGACGCCCGCACTGCGCGGCGCGCCCCAGAAGCGCGGCGTCTGCACCCGCGTCTACACCACCACCCCGAAGAAGCCGAACTCGGCGCTTCGCAAGGTGGCGCGCGTGCGCCTCGTCAACGGGATGGAGATCTCCTCCTACATCCCCGGTGAGGGCCACAACCTCCAGGAGCACTCGGTGGTCCTGGTGCGCGGAGGGCGCGTTCGCGACCTCCCGGGCGTCCGGTACAAGGTGATCCGCGCCGCGCTCGACGCGGCCGGTGTCGCGGACCGCCGCAAGGGCCGGTCGAAGTACGGCGCGAAGACGCCGAAGTAGATGCCTCGTCGCGCAGTAATCACACGTCGTCCGCTCGATCCGGACCCCGTCTACGGCAGCGCCCTCGTCACCCAGCTGGTGAACAAGGTGCTGAAGGACGGCAAGAAGTCAACCTCCGAGGGTGTCGTCTACGGGGCGCTCGAGCGCATCCGCGACCGCACCGGCCGCGACCCCGTCGCGGTGATGGAGGAGGCGGTTCGCAACGTCACGCCGGCGCTCGAGGTCAAGTCGCGCCGCGTCGGCGGTGCGACGTACCAGGTGCCGATCGAGGTGGCGCCGCGCCGTGGGCGCACGCTCGCCATCCGCTGGCTGGTCCGCTTCGCGCGTGAGCGTCGCGAGAAGCAGATGAGCGAGCGGCTCGCGAACGAGCTCCTCGACGCGCTGGGCTCGCAGGGGGGCGCCTTCAAGCGGAAGGACGACCTCTACCGCATGGCTCAGGCCAACAAGGCGTTCGCGCACTACCGCTGGTAGGCACGCCTCCCCGCCCCGCGCGGGGGGGATTGCAGGGTGGAGGATATTCCGCGCTCGGCCGCTACCGGCCGACGCTGCGACTCGGATGAGGTGATCGGTGACGACGACGGCGAAGAAGACTTCTCTCGAGAAGACCCGGAACATCGGGATCATGGCGCACATCGACGCCGGCAAGACCACCACGACCGAGCGGATCCTCTACTACACGGGCCGCACGCACCGGATCGGTGAGGTCCACGACGGCGCGGCGACGATGGACTGGATGGCGCAGGAGCAGGAGCGCGGCATCACCATCACCAGCGCCGCGACCACGTGCTTCTGGCGCGACCACCGCATCAACATCATCGACACGCCGGGCCACGTCGACTTCACCATCGAGGTCGAGCGCAGCCTGCGCGTCCTCGACGGCGCGGTCGCCGTGTTCGACTCGGTCGCCGGCGTCGAGCCCCAGAGCGAGACCGTCTGGCGCCAGGCCGACCGCTACGGCGTGCCCCGGATCGCCTACGTCAACAAGATGGACCGGATCGGCGCGGACTTCTCCGCGGCCGTCCAGACGATGGTCGACCGGCTCGGCGCCAACGCCGTGCCGATCCAGCTGCCGATCGGCCAGGAGGCCGAGTTCAGCGGGATCATCGACCTGATCGCGATGAACGCGATCGTCTACAAGGACGACCTCGGCACCGAGTTCGAGATCACCGAGATCCCCGCCGAGCTCGCCGACGAGGCCGCGGCCGCCCGCGAGATCCTCGATCGCAGGCCGTCGCCGACCACGACGACGAGCTCGCCGAGATCTACCTCGACGGCGGCGAGATCGAGCGCGACCGCCTGGTCAGCGCCATCCGCGCCGCGGTGCTCGCCATCGCGATCACGCCGGTCCTCTGCGGCTCGTCGTTCAAGAACAAGGGCGTCCAGCCGCTGCTCGACGCGGTCATCGACCTGCTCCCGTCGCCGCTCGACGTGCTCCCCGCCGTGGGCCACGTGCCCGGCACGCGACGACGAGGTCACCCGCGCCGCCGATCCGTCCGCGCCGTTCGCCGCCCTCGCCTTCAAGGTGATGAGCGACCCGTTCGTCGGCCGCCTCACCTACCTGCGCGTCTACTCGGGCTCGATCGGCACCGGCTCCAACATCATCAACGCCACCAAGGACCGCAAGGAGCGCCTCGGCCGGCTGCTGATGATGCACGCGAACCACCGCGAGGACGTGGACGGCGTCTCGGCCGGCGACATCGTCGCCGCGGTCGGCCTCAAGTCCACCACCACCGGCGACACGCTGACCGACGCCGCCGACCCGGTGATCCTGGAGCGGATGACCTTCCCCGAGCCGGTCATCGAGATCGCGATCGAGCCGAAGACCAAGCAGGACCAGGAGAAGCTGGCGACCGCGCTCGCAGCGCCTGTCCGACGAGGACCCGACCTTCCGCGTCCACACGGACGAGGAGACCGGCCAGACCCTGATCGCCGGCATGGGCGAGCTCCACCTGGAGATCATCGTGGACCGGCTCATGCGCGAGTTCGGCGTGGACGCCAACGTCGGCCAGCCGCAGGTCGCCTACCGCGAGACGATCCGCAAGGCGGTCCAGAAGGTCGAGGGCCGCTTCGTCCGCCAGACCGGCGGCCGCGGCCAGTTCGGCCACGTCTACCTGTCGGTCGAGCCCAACGAGGCCGGCGCGGGCTACCTGTTCGAGAGCAAGATCGTCGGCGGCTCGATCCCCAAGGAGTACATCCCGGCGGTCGACCAGGGCGTGCAAGGAGGCGCTCGAGGGCGGCGTGGTCGCGGGCTACCCGATCGTGGACGTCAAGGTCCAGCTGGTCGATGGCTCCTACCACGAGGTGGACTCCTCGGAGATCGCGTTCAAGATCGCCGGATCGATGGCGGTCAAGGAGGCGGTCAAGCGCGCGTCCCCGGCCTGCTCGAGCCGGTGATGGCCGTCGAGGTCGTGGTCCCGAAGGAGTTCGTCGGGCACGGTCGTCGGCGACCTCACCTCGCGGCGCGGGCGCATCGGCGGGATGGAGCCGCGCGGCTCGACGGCCGAGGTCGTCAACGCGCAGGTCCCGCTGTCGCAGATGTTCGGCTACGCCACCTCGGTGCGCTCGGCGACCCAGGGCCGCGCGACCTTCACGATGCAGTTCCACTCCTACCAGGAAGTGCCGAACTCCATCGCCGAGGAGATCCGCCAGAAGGTCGGCGCGGCCTCGAACTGATCGGCGCGACCGCGGGGCTCGCCCCCGCGGTCGCCGCTCATCGGTGGCAGCTCACGCCCGCCCGACGCGCGTAGCCGGCCCAGCGGTCGGCGAAGCGCACGTAGGTCGATCGCCCCGCGGGGGCGTCCTTGGCGAGCTGCCGCAGCAGGGCGACGTGGTAGCAGTGGTAGGTGGCGTCGGCGAGGTACGCCCGCCACGCGAAGCCGGGCCGGTAGAGCATGTAGATGCTCCAGCGAGCCGGTGTCGTGCAGCGGCAGGTAGTGCCGCAGGGTCTGCTCGCCGCGGATGGCCAGCGCGCGCGAGGCCCGGCGGCCGTCGCCGCCCCCGGCGCGCGCGGGCGGCGGCGCAGGGCGGCCGGCCCGATGGCGAGCGGCCGGGGCTCGGAGCGCAGCAGCCGCGCCGAGGAGCGCAGGTTGAGCAGGGTCACCATGAAGCCGTTGAGCGCGGCCCCCTGCCAGGGGTTGGCGCTCGGGTAGGCGCGCTCCACGTACCAGGGGCGGCTGCGCCGCTCGCCCGTCACCCAGACGCGGCTCACCACGCCCCCGCGGTCCACCGGAGACGCCGAACGCGGCCAGCGCCCCGCGGGCCGCGTCGGAGAAGCGGGCCTCGCCGGTCAGGTAGTAGGCGCTGCGCCATGCAGGTGGACCAGCCGCCCCTGCGCCATGCCCGACGCGCCCGGCCGGATCGCGCCCGGGCGGGCGGGGACGTCGTAGTACTCCCACAGCAGGAAGCGCGTCCGGCCGGCGCGGCGCTTCACGGCGAAGGGCAGCAGGGCGTCGGCCAGCTGGACCGGTGACAGGTCGTTGTTCAGGCCCTGCCAGCGGCCCGGAGGTCGCGACCGGGTTCACGGCGAGGCCGCGACCGGTCCAGTAGGTCGAGAGCACCCCGGTCGGGTCGCGCACGATGATCCGGTCGGACGGCGCCGACCAGCGCGTGAACCACCAGGCGTTGACGCGCAGGGTGCGCGAGACGGTGCGCCGCCGCCCGTCGGGCTGGCCCGGAGCGCATGTAGCGCGCCCCGAGCCGCAGCACCTACGCGATGTCGCGCGCGGGTCTCGGATCCCCGGGCGGCGCGCACGAGCGCGCGCTCCAGCTGGCCCGCGCCACGTGCCAGTCGGCGGGGAAGCTCGTCGGCGGCGATGCCGGTACTCGGGCCGCGCCGCCAGGGCGGGCGAGGCCACGGCCAGCAGCGCGAGCGCCGCGAGCGCGGCGAGCAGGACGCGCCGCATCACGCGGAGCCGCGCGGCGATGAGCTCGGCCGGGTGGAGGGCGGCGCGGCCGGTGGTGCGGCGGATCTGCTCGCGGCACGAGGTGCCCGCCGCGACGGCCACCGGCGGCGCCCCTCATCGCCGGCGCGAGCCGGTCCTCGGCGATCCGCCGCGACAGCTCCGGGTGGCGGTAGCCGAAGGCGCCGGCCATGCCGCAGCACCCGGCGCCCGAGTCGCGGCACGCGAGGCCGGCGATCGCCGGCCAGCGCGGCGGCGCCCTCGCGGCCGTCGCCGAGGGCGCGCGGCGTGGCAGTGCTCGTGCACCACGCGCCTCGCGCGGGTCGTCGCGCAGCGGCGGGCGGCCCGAGGTCGTCCACGGCCCGCTCGAAGGTGACGGCCGCGGCGGCCACCCAGCGGGCGCGGGGGTCGTCGGGCAGCGAGCCGCGGGAGGTCGTCGATCAGCATCGACCAGCACGACGGCTCGAGCACCACGATCGCGCCGGCCGGCGATCGCGTGCGGCGCCAGCCGGTCGAGCGCCGCGGCGCGCCGGTGGGCGCGCGGGCGCCACCAGGCCCTGCGACAGCAGCGGGCGGCCGCAGCAGCCGGGATCGACCACCCGCACATCGGCGCCGCAGGCGCCGAGCACGCGCAGGGCCGCCTCGCCGATCCCGGGGTCGAGGAAGCGCGTGAAGGTGTCGGCCATCAGCACGACCCGCGGCCCGTCGCCCGCCGGCGGCCGGGCGGGGCGCCAGCGCCGCACGGGCACCGGCGACGGCGCTGCCCAGCACGCGCTCGGCCAGCCGGGCGCCGATCCGCGCGAGCCCCGGGGCGCGCGCGCCGAGCGGCCAGGAGCGCGTGGGCGTGGCCGGCGAGGCGGGCCTCGAGCGGGACGCCCCGCGCGCGGTGGCGGTGGGCGAGCGCCTCGACCTTGAGCCGCGCCATGTCGACCTGGGCCGGGCACTCGGACGGCGCACGCCTTGCAGCCGAGGCAGAGCTCGAGCGCCTCGTGCAGGCCGTCGTCGGCGAGCCCGGCCGGCGAGCCGCCCCTCGAGGGCGGCGCGCAGGATCACCGCGCGCCCGCGCGTGGAGTGGCGCTCGTCGCCGAGGGCCTGGAAGCTCGGGCACATCGCACCCGCCGCGCGAGCGGCAGGCGCCGTTGCCGTTGCAGGCCTCGCCGGCCCGCGCCAGCCCGCCCTCGGCGGCGAAGCTGATCGCCGTCCGCCGGGGCCGCCGCGGGGGGGAGGCCGCGAGGCGCAGCCCCTCGTCGAGGCGGCTCCGGGTCGGTGAGCACGCCCGGGGTTGAGCAGGCGCTCGGGGTCGAGCGAGCGCCTTGAGGCGCGGCGAAGGCCGCGATCGTCTCGGGCGGGTACATGCGCGGCAGCAGCTCGCTGCGCAGGCGGCCGTCGCCGTGCTCGCCCGAGAGCGAGCCGCCGTTGCGGGCCACGAGGTCGGCGACCTCCTCGGCGATCCGCCGGACCATCGGCGACCGCGCCCGGGCAGGCGCAGGTCGACCATGGGCCGGATGTGCAGGCAGCCGACGCTCGCGTGCCCGTACCAGACGGCCGGGACGCCCTCGCGCGCGAGCACCCCGCGCACCTCGCGGGCGAAGCCCGCCAGCCGCGCCGGGCGGCACGGCCGGGTCCTCGATGAAGGGCAGCGGCCGCGGGTCGCCCGCGGCGCCGGCGCCGTCGGTCCGCAGCGCGCGCGCGATGCCCGAGCGGCGCACGGCCCAGACCGCCGCCTGCTCGGCGGGGTCGAGCACGACCCGCGCGCCGGCGATGGCCGCCAGCGCGGTCGCGCGACGCTCGTCCGGCGTCGCCGCTGTGCTCCACCACCAGGAGCGCCGCCGCGTCGGCCGCGAAGCCCATCAGGGCCCGCACCGCCGGCGGGCGGTTGGCCGGGTCGAGCAGCGCGCGGTCCATCAGCTCGATCGCCGACGGCCCCGCCTCGAGCAGGCCGACGACCGCCTCGAGCGCCGCGTCGACCGAGCGCGAAGGGCACCAGCGCCAGCCCGCGCGCCGCCGGGCGCTCGACGAGGCCGCAGCTCGGCGCGGACCGGGTGACGGCCAGGGTGCCCTCCGATCCGCAGAGCAGGCGCGGCCAGTCGGGCGTCGTCGCCGCGCCAGGGCGTCGAGCGCGTACCCGGACACGCGCCGCACGAGCGCGGGCGGGCGGGCCGCGGCGGCCGAGGGGGCGGGCGTCCTCCAGCGCGCGCGGGCGCCGCGGATCGCCGCGGCGCAGCGTGGCCCGGGTGCCGTCGGCCAGCGTCACGTCGAGCGCGCAGCACGTGGTCGGCGGTCAGCCCGTGGACCACCGAGCGCGCCCCGGCGGAGTTGTTGGCGATCATCCCGCCGAGGGTCGCGCGGCTGGCGGTGGCGACGTCGGCGCCGAAGATGAGGCCGTGCGCCGCGGCCGCGGCGTTCAGGTCGTCGAGCACCACCCCCGGGCCCGACGCGCGCGATCCGCGCGTCGGGGTCGATCGCGATCGTGCGCCAGGGCCGAGCAGTCGACCACCAGCCCGCGGCCCACGGCCTGGCCCGCCAGGCTGGTGCCGGCGCCGCGCATCGTGAGCGGGACGCCGTGCGCCCGGCAGGCCGCCATCGCGGCGTCCAGGTCGTCCGCGTCGGCGGGCCCGCAGGGTGGCGAGCGGCCGCCGCCGGTAGATGCTCGCGTCGGAGGCGTAGAGGTCCCGCGAGGCGGGGTCGTCGCGCACCTCGCCGGCCGCCGAGCCCCGGAGCGTCCGCGACCAGTCCGGACGCGTTCACGAGCGGGATGGTACGGTCTCGCAGGCGTCCGTGCGACGAGGGGCCGCGGCAGGTGGCCGCGCGCCTTGCGGGCCGGGGTCCTTTTGCTAATCTACCCCGGCTCTACGGAGCGCCCGGTTTTTCGTGCGCGGCCTTCGGGCCGCGCGTTTTGCGCCGGGGGGATTTTTCCGTCAGAGGAGCGCGGCCGCGAGGCGGCCGCATCGCAGAGTGCCCAGAGGGAGCTATCGATGGCGAAAGAGAAGTTCGACAGGTCGAAGCCGCACGTGAACGTGGGCACCATCGGTCACGTCGACCATGGCAAGACGACCCTGACGGCCGCCATCACGAAGGTGCTCTCCGAGAAGGGCTCGGCGGTGGCACGCACGGCCGTCGCCTTCGACGCCATCGACAAGGCCCCCGAGGAGCGCGAGCGCGGCATCACGATCGCGACCGCCCACGTCGAGTACGAGACCGAGAACCGGCACTACGCCCACGTCGACTGCCCGGGCCACGCCGACTACATCAAGAACATGATCACCGGCGCCGCGCAGATGGACGGCGCGATCCTGGTGGTGTCCGCGGCCGACGGCCCGATGCCCCAGACGCGCGAGCACATCCTGCTCGCCCGTCAGGTCGGCGTGCCGTCGATCGTCGTGTTCCTGAACAAGGCCGACATGGTCGACGACGAGGAGCTGCTCGAGCTCGTCGAGCTCGAGGTCCGCGAGCTGCTGTCGCTCTACGAGTTCCCCGGCGACGACATCCCGGTCATCAAGGGCTCCGCCCTGAACGCCCTCAACGGCGACGCCGCGGCGGCCGAGGACATCCTCGAGCTGATGGCGGCGGTGGACGACTACATCGACGTCCCCGAGCGCGACGTCGACAAGCCGTTCCTGATGCCGGTCGAGGACGTCTTCACGATCACCGGCCGCGGCACCGTCGCCACCGGCCGCGTCGAGCGCGGCGATCATCAAGGTCGGCGAGACCGTCGAGATCGTCGGCATGACCGCCGAGACCGACAGCACCACCGTGCACCGGCGTCGAGATGTTCCGCAAGCTGCTCGACGAGGGTCGCGCCGGCGACAACATCGGCGCCGCTCCTGCGCGGCGTGAAGCGCGAGGAGATCCAGCGCGGCCAGGTGCTCGCGGCTCCGAAGTCGATCACCCCGCACACCAAGTTCAAGGCCCAGGTCTACGTCCTCTCCAAGGACGAGGGCGGCCGTCACACGCCGTTCTTCCAGGGCTACCGCCCGCAGTTCTACTTCCGCACGACCGACGTGACCGGCGTCGTCACCCTCCAGGAGGGCGTCGAGATGGTCATGCCGGGCGACAACGCCACCATGGACGTCGAGCTGATCCAGCCGATCGCCATGGAGGAGGGCCTCCGCTTCGCCATTCGCGAGGGTGGCCGCACCGTCGGCGCGGGAGTGGTCGAGAGCATCACCGAGTAGCAGGGTTCGTCCCCGACCCCGTCGTCTCCACCCCGGAGGCGGCGGGGTTTTCTTTCCCCACGAAAAGGCGTCGCGACGAGTGCAGCAGAACAAGATCAGGATCCGCCTCAAGGCCTACGATCACGAGCTGATCGACAAGAGCGCGGCCTCGATCGTGGAGACGGCCCAGCGCAGCGGCGCGACCATCTCCGGGCCGGTCCCGCTGCCGACCGAGCGCAACGTGTACTGCGTGATCCGCGGTCCGTTCAAGGACAAGGACTCGCGGGAGCACTTCGAGATCCGCACGCACAAGCGCCTCATCGACATCTACTCGCCGACGCCCAAGACGGTCGACTCGCTCATGCGCCTCGACCTGCCCGCGGGCGTCGACATCGAGATCAAGGCGTAGGCGCGCCATGCCCGCGATCATCGGACGCAAGGTCGGCATGACCCAGATCTTCGGCGAGGACGGCGCACGCGTGCCGCTCACCGTGATCGAGGCCGGCCCCTGCCACGTGACCCAGGTCAAGACCCAGGACACCGACGGCTACGACGCCGTGCAGCTCGGCTTCGGCACCATCAAGCCGAAGGGGCTCACGCAAGCCCGAGCTCGGCCACCTGAAGAAGGCCGGCGCCCCGCCGGTCCGCCACCTGCACGAGTTCTCGCCCGAGGAGCTCGGCGCCGAGGTCGCCGTCGGCGACGTCGTCACGGTGGAGCCCTTCGAGCCCGGCCAGATGGTGCGCGTCACCGGCACCTCCAAGGGCAAGGGCTACGCCGGCACGATCAAGCGCCACAACTTCAAGCGCGGACCCAAGAGCCACGGCTCGCACAACATCCGCGCAGCCCGGACTCGATCGGCGCCGCCGCCTACCCCGCCCGCGTGTTCAAGGGCCTGCGGATGAGCGGCCACATGGGCGCGCGCACCGTCACCCAGCGCGGCCTCCAGATCGTGGACCGCGACCCCGAGCGCAACCTGCTGCTCGTTCGCGGCGCCGTCCCCGGCGGCGTCAACGGCATCGTGATCGTGAGGCCCGAGTGACCACCATCCCCGTCCTCGACGCCGAAGGGCCTCGCCGGCCGGCAGCGCGAGCGCTCGCGTCCCTGATCGCCGAGCAGCCGATCAAGCAGCACCTCATCCACGAGACCGTCATCGCCGAGCTCGCCGCGCGCCGCGCCGGCTCGGCCTCGACGCTGACCCGCGGCAAGGTCCGCGGCGGTGGCGCCAAGCCGTGGCGCCAGAAGGGCACCGGCCGCGCCCGTCAGGGCTCGACCCGCGCGCCCGCACTGGACCGGCGGCGGCATCGTCTTCGGCCCCACGCCGCGCACCTACGGCGGCAAGGTCAACCGCAAGGTGCGCCAGCAGGCGTTCCGCGCGGCGCTGCGCGCCCAGGTCGAGCGCGGCTCGGCCGCGGTCATGGACCCGACCGGCTGGGACGCCCCGTCCACCAGGCGCGGCCGTCGAGTACCTGCGCCAGGCCCCCGACGGCCTCGCGGTGCGGCCGCTGCTCGTGGTGGTCGAGCGACCTCGACTCGATCGAGGCGCGCTCCTTCCGCAACATCCCGGGCGTCTACGTCCTCGACGGCGCGCGGAGCTGGAGACGGTCGACATCGTCGCCGCCCGCGCGATCCTCGTCGAGCGCGCCGCGTGGGAGCGCCTGACCGGCGGCGAGCCCGCCGAGGTCGAGGCCGTGTCGCCCGCGCCCAAGGCGAAGCCCGCGCCCAAGAAGAAGGCCCCGCCCAAGCCCGCCCCGATCGCGAGCGAGACCGAGGCGCCGGCCAAGCCCAAGCGCACGCGCGCCAAGAAGGCCGCGCCCGCCGCCGAGGAGGCCGTGGCCGACGAGGCCCGTCGCGGCCGACGAGCCCGTGGCCGAGGAGCCCGCCGCCGTGGAGGTCGAGGAGACCGAGGCCGAGACCACGACGGAGGCCCCGGCCGCCGAGACCGAGACCGAGGCCCCCGAGGCCGAGAGCGAGGCTCCCGCCGAGGAGTCCGAGGACGGTGAGTCCGCGTGACCGCGCTTCGTGACGACATCCGCCGGGTCATCGTGCGCCCGGTCATCTCGGAGAAGAGCTTCCAGCTCGTCCAGGCGCACAACCAGTACACCTTCCGCGTGCTCGACGGCGCCCACAAGACCGAGATCCGCCAGGCGATCGAGGACCTCTTCGACGTCACGGTGACCGACGTGCGGACCGTGTCCGTCCAGAGCAAGCCCAAGCGGCGCGGCGCCTCGCGCGGCCGTCGCCCGGGCTGGAAGAAGGCCATCGTCGAGCTGCGGCCCGGCGACAAGATCGAGCTCTTCGAGGGGGCCTGATGGGCATTCGCAAGTACAAGCCCACGTCCCCGGGGCGGCGCTTCATCACCGGCTCGGACTTCGAGGAGGTCACCAAGACCGAGCCCGAGAAGTCGCTGCTCGACAAGATCAGCAAGACGGGCGGGCGCAACAACAACGGCCGCGTCACCAGCCGGCACATCGGCGGCGGCCACAAGCGCCGCTACCGCATCATCGACTTCAAGCGCCGCAAGGACGACATCCCCGCGCGGGTCGCGGCGATCGAGTACGACCCCAACCGGTCGGCGCGCATCGCGCTGCTCCACTACGCCGACGGCGAGAAGCGCTACATCCTGGCGCCGCTGCGCATCCGCGTCGGCGACACGGTGATGAGCGGCCCGAAGGCCGACATCAAGCCGGGCAACTCGCTGGCGCTGCGCGACATCCCGACGGGCACGATCGTCCACAACATCGAGCTCCAGATCGGCCGCGGCGGCCAGCTCTGCCGCTCCGCCGGCACCGGGCGCCCAGCTGATGGCGAAGGACGGCGACTACGGCACCGTGCGCCTGCCCTCGAGCGAGATGCGGCTCGTCCACCTGGACTGCCGCGCGACCGTGGGCCAGATCGGCAACATCACCCACGAGAACATCACCATCGGCAAGGCCGGCCGCAGCCGCTGGAAGGGCAAGCGCCCCAAGGTGCGCGGCTCCGCCATGAACCCGGTGGACCACCCGCACGGCGGCGGCGAGGGCAAGAGCAACTCCGGTCGCCACCCGGTGACCCCGTGGGGCAAGCCGACCAACGGCTACCGCACCCGCAACAAGGGCAAGCCGAGCAGCAAGTACATCGTCCGCGGCCGCAAGCGCGGCAAGCACACCGAGGGACGCTGAGCACATGGGTCGTAGCCCCAAGAAGGGGCCGTTCGTCGATGACCGCCTGATGAAGCGGATCGAGGACATGAACACGGCCAACGAGAAGCGGATCGTGCGCACCTGGTCGCGCTCGTCCACGATCTTCCCGGAGATGGTCGGCCACACGATCGCGATCCACGACGGGCGCAAGCACGTGCCGGTCTTCATCAGCGAGAGCATGGTCGGCCACAAGCTCGGCGAGTTCGCGCCGACGCGCACCTATCGGGGCCACGCCGGCTCCGACCGGACCTCGACGATGCGCCGATGAGCACCGACACCGCAGACACCCCCAGGTCGTCGAGGCGACCGCCAAGTACGTCCGCACGTCGGCCCGCAAGGGCCGGCTGGTGGCGGACCTCGTGCGCGGCAAGTCCGTCGCGGACGCCCAGGCGATCCTCGCCTACAGCACCCGCGCGGCCGCCGTGCCGATGCGCAAGGTGCTGCAGTCGGCGATCGCCAACGCGGACCACAACCACGGCCTCGACCCGCGCGAGCTGCGTCCTGGTGCGGGTGACGGTGGACGAGGGGCCGACGATCAAGCGCTTCCGTCCGCGGGCCCAGGGGCGCGCGACGCCGATCATGAAGCGCACCTGCCACATCACCATCGGCCTCGCCGAGACGGGACGCTAGGAACATGGGTCAGAAGATCAACCCGACGGGCTTCCGGCTCGGCGTCCTCAACGGGTGGCGGAGCAACTGGTTCTCCGAGCGCGACTTCGCGAAGTACCTCGACGAGGACCGCGTCGTCCGCAACCACATCACGCGCAAGCTGAGCCACGCCGGCCTGTCGTCGATCCACCTCAAGAAGGATCAGACGAAGCTGACGGTGGACATCTTCACCGCCCGCCCGGGCATCGTGATCGGCAAGAGCGGGTCCGAGGTCGACGCGCTGCGCCGCGAGCTGAACCGGCTCACCGGCAAGCAGATCCAGGTGAACATCAACGAGATCAAGCGCCCCGAGCTCGACGCGAAGCTGGTGGCCCAGTCGATCGCCGAGCAGCTCGAGAACCGGGTCAGCTTCCGGCGCGCGATGAAGCGCGCGCTCACCTCCGCGATGCGCTCCGGCGCCCAGGGCGTCAAGGTGCAGTGCGGCGGCCGCCTGGGCGGCACCGAGATGTCGCGCTCGGAGCACTACTCGGACGGCCGCGTCCCGCTGCACACCCTGCGCGCGGACATCGACTACGGCTTCCACGAGGCCAAGACGACGTTCGGCCGCATCGGCGTGAAGGTCTGGATCAACAAGGGCGAGGTCCTGCCCGAGGGCGTCACGGACAGCCGCGGGC
Organism: uncultured Thermoleophilia bacterium; assembly: GCA_963784365.1. GTDB lineage: Bacteria > Actinomycetota > Thermoleophilia > Miltoncostaeales > Miltoncostaeaceae > Miltoncostaea. The sequence continues at coordinate 889,644 of CAWAQS010000006.1, forward strand.
GCACCGACATGGACGCGGCCCCGCCGCCGCGCCGCCCGCGCCGCGACCGTCGCCCCGGCGGCGGCGGCGACCGGCGCGAGCGCTCGGGCGGCGGCGGCGAGCTGCCTCGAGCGGTGGGGGCGCTTCCTGATGCTGATGCCCAAGCGCACCAAGCACCGCAAGCACCACCGCGGTCGTCGTCGATGGCCTGTCCAAGGGCAACGACGTCATCCACTTCGGCGAGTACGGCCTCAAGGCCCTCGAGCCGGCGTCGATCACGAACCGTCAGATCGAGGCCGCCCGTATCGCCATGACCCGCCGCATCAAGCGTGGCGGCAAGGTCTGGATCAACATCTTCCCGCAGCTGCCCGTCACCAAGAAGCCCGCCGAGACCCGCATGGGCTCGGGCAAGGGCTCTCCCGAGGGCTGGGTCGCCGTGGTGAAGCCGGGCCGGATCATGTTCGAGCTGGCCGGGGTCCCCGAGCCGCTCGCGCGCGACGCCATGCGGCTCGCGGCGAACAAGCTCCCGATCCGCTGCAAGTTCGTCACGCGTGAGGATGGTGAGTTCGTGAAGGCCAACGAGATCAGAGACCTGTCCGACGACGAGCTCGGCGCGTCAGCTCTGGTGACGGCCCGCGAGGCGCACTTCAACCTGCGCTTCCAGCACGCCTCCGGCGCCCTCGAGCGCACCTCCGAGCTGTCGGCTCGCAGGCGCGAGATCGCCCAGCATGCTGACCATCGCCCGCGAGAGGGAGCTGCAGCGCATGAGCGCCGCCGCACGCACCCCGCAGGAGTCCGTCGCCGCGCCGCAAGACCCGTCAGGGCCTCGTGGTGTCCGCCGTCCGCGACAAGACCATCACCGTGCGCCTGGAGACCTCGCGCCCGCACCCGGTCTACGGCAAGACGGTCCGCAGCTCCTCCAAGCTCCACGCCCACGACGAGCGCAACGAGGCCTCCGAGGGCGACCTGGTGCGCGTCGTCGAGTGCCGGCCGCTGTCGCGCCAGAAGCGCTGGCGCCTGGTCGAGATCATCGAGAAGGCCCGCTAGTGGTCCAGGTCGAGACACGCCTTCGGGTGGCCGACAACACCGGCGCCCGCGAGATCCTGTGCATCCGGATCATGGGCGGCTCGCGCCGTCGCTCGGCGTCGGTCGGCGACGTCATCGTGGGCACCGTCAAGCAGGCCGTCCCGAACGGCGCGATCAAGAAGGGCGACGTCGTCCGCGCGGTGATCGTGCGCACCAAGAAGGAGCACGGTCGCGGCGACGGCACGTTCATCGCCTTCGACGAGAACGCCGCCGTCATCATCGACAACGCCCAGAACCCGCGCGGCACCCGCATCTTCGGCCCGGTGGCCCGCGAGCTGCGCGAGAAGAACTTCATGAAGATCATCAGCCTCGCGCCGGAGGTGCTCTGACATGCCGGCACGGATCCGCAAGGGCGACCGCGTCGTGCTCCTGTCCGGCAAGGACAAGGGCAAGACGGGCATCGTGCTCGAGGTGCGACCCTACGAGCAGCGCGTCCTGGTCGAGGGCCTCAACATCATGAAGCGGCACACCAAGCCGCGTCCGCCGAACGAGCCGGGCGGCGTGATCGAGAAGCCCGGCGCCCGATCCACCTGTCGAACGTCTCGCTCATCGACCCGAAGGACAACCGTCCGACCCGGGTGCGGATCGAGGAGATCGACGGCAGCGCGTGCGCGTCGCGGCACGCTCAGGGGAGAAGCTCGACTGATGGCCGACGACGCAACTGCACCAGCGGGCTCGCCCGCGCGGCTCAAGACGACCTACGAGACCGAGATCCGGCCGAAGCTCCAGGAGGAGTTCGGCTACCGGTCCCCGATGCAGCACCCGGGGCTCGAGAAGATCACGCTCAGCATGGGCGTCGGCGAGGCCAAGACCAACAGCAAGGCGCTCGACGAGGCCGTCGAGCAGCTGGCGATCATCGCCGGCCAGCGCCCGGCCACCACGCGCGCCCGCAAGTCCATCGCCCAGTTCAAGCTGCGCGAGGGCATGGCGATCGGCTGCAAGGTCACCCTGCGCGGCAACCGCATGTGGGAGTTCCTCGACCGGCTGACGTCGGTCGCGCTCCCGCGGATCCGCGACTTCCGCGGCATCAACCCGGACGGCTTCGACGGCCGCGGCAACTACAACCTCGGCCTGCGCGAGCAGACCATCTTCCCCGAGATCGACTACGACAGCGTGGACGCCGTCCGCGGTCTCAACGTGACGATCACGACCACGGCCGGCACCGACGAGGAGGGGCGCGCGTTGCTCCGTCACCTCGGGATGCCGTTCCGTGCGGAGGGATACACGGCCGAGGAGCGGGCAGCCCGCCGCCGGCGCAAGCAGAAGAAGTACGGCCGCGGCCGTCGTTAGAGGAGAAACGTGGCAAAGACCAGCCTTCGGGTGAAGGCGTCCCGTACGCCGAAGTACCCGACCCAGCAGTACACGCGCTGCCACAGCTGCGGACGCTCTCGGGCGGTCTTTCGCAAGTTCGGCCTGTGCCGCATCTGCCTGCGTCAGTCCGCGCACGCGGGCGTCATCCCCGGCATGACGAAGAGCAGCTGGTAGGAGCCGCGATGATGACCGACCCCATCGCGGACATGCTCACGCGCATCCGCAACGCGAACACCGCCCTGCACGACGCCGTCGAGATGCCCGGCAGCACGCTGAAGGCCGCCGTCGCCGAACGTGCTCAAGGAGCAGGGCTACATCACCGACTTCGAGCTGCGCGAGGGCCGCGTCGGCACCGACCTGGTCGTCAAGCTCAAGTACAGCCGCGACCGGCGCCGCGTCATCAGCGGCATCCAGCGCGTCTCCAAGCCGGGTCGGCGCGTCTACGTCGACCGGACGTCCATTCCGCGCGTCCTCGGCGGCATGGGCATCGCGGTCCTCTCGACGTCGCAGGGCGTCATCACCGGGCACGAGGCCCGTCGCCGGGGTATCGGCGGCGAGGTCATCTGCTCGGTGTGGTGACGGGGAGTCTGAGCAGATGAGCCGCATCGGACGCGCGCCGATCCCCATCCCCGACGGGGTGACGGTCGACATCGCGGGCCAGAAGGTCACGGTCACCGGGCCCGAAGGGCGAGCTGCGCCACACCGTGGTGGAGCCCATCCGGATCAGCCGAGGAGGACGGCACGCTGGTCGTCACCCGCCCCACGGACCGCGGTCCGCACCGGGCGCTGCACGGCCTCTCGCGCACGCTCGTGGCCAACATGGTCGAGGGCGTCAGCAACGGCTTCGAGCGCCAGCTCGAGATCGTCGGCGTCGGCTACCGCGCGCAGCTCAAGGGCACGACCCTCGAGCTGGCGGTCGGCTACTCGCACCCTGTTACCATCGAGCCCCCCGAGGGCATCGCCTTCGAGGTGCCGGCTCCCGACGCAGGTGGTGGTGCGCGGCATCGACAAGCAGGCGGTCGGTGAGATCGCCGCCCAGATCCGCGCGGTCCGCCCGCCGGAGCCCTACAAGGGCAAGGGCATCCGCTACGCGGGCGAGGACGTCCGACGCAAGGTCGGTAAGAGAGCATGAGCATCAGCACACGCGAGGCGCGCCTTCGCCGCCACCGCCGCATCCGCGGCCGGGTCGTCGGCACGGCCGAGCGGCCGCGCCTCTGCGTCGCGCGCTCCAACAAGCGCATCTACGCCCAGGTCATCGACGACGCCCGCGGTCACACGCTGGCGGCGGCCGGTTCGCACGAGGCCGCCTCTGCGCGGTCTCGCCAAGGGCGAGGCGGCGGCCGAGGTGGGCAAGCTGCTGGCGGAGCGGGCCAAGCAGGCCGGTGTCGAGCAGGTCGTGTTCGACCGGGGCGGCTACAAGTACCACGGGCGCGTGAAGTCGCTCGCAGACGGGGCCCGCGAGGGCGGGCTCGAGTTCTAGTTCGTGAGAGGGTGAGCGCGCGTGGCTGAGGTACGCCGAGGGGCAAAGATCAACCCGGACGGGCTCGAGCTCAATGAGCGGGTCGTCCAGGTCAACCGGGTCGCGAAGGTCGTCAAGGGCGGCCGGCGCTTCTCGTTCTCCGCGCTGGTCGTGGTCGGCAACGAGGTCGACACCGTCGGCGTCGGGCACGGCAAGGCCAAGGAGGTCCCGGTGGCCATCCAGAAGGCCGTCGAGGACGCGAAGAAGAACCTCTTCCGCGTGCCCAAGTACCGCACCACGATCACCCACCAGGTGCTCGGCCGGTCCGGCGCGGGCAAGGTCTTCATGAAGCCGGCCTCCGAGGGCACCGGCGTCATCGCCGGCGGCGGCGTGCGCGCCGTGCTGGAGCTGGCCGGGCATCCGCGACATCCTCACCAAGTCGCTCGGCACGAGCAATCCGGTCAACCTGGTCGCCGCGACCGTCGCCGGGCTCAAGTCCCTGCGCCGGCCCGAGGAGATCGCCGCGCTGCGCGACAAGACGGTGGCCGAGGTCTTCGGCATCCAGTCCGGTTCGGGCGCGCCGGCCACCGAGCCCGTCGCCGCGGCCTCGGCGAGCGCCGAATGAGCCGTCTCGCCATCACCCAGATCCGCTCGCAGATCGGGACCCAGCAGCGCCACCGCGGAACCCTCCGCGCGCTCGGCCTGCGCCGGATCGGACAGACCGTCGAGCACGAGGACTCGCCGCAGCTGCAGGGAATGCTCCGCATGGTCGCCCGTCTCGTCCGCGTGGAGAGTGCCCCGAATGCCTGAGAACATCGAGATCCCCGAGAGCGCGCCGGAGGACATCCGGCTCGACAAGCTCGCTCCCCGCCCGGGCGCCAAGCGCCCGCGCAAGCGGGTCGGCCGCGGCATCGGCTCCGGCACGGGCAAGACCTCCGGCCGCGGCCAGAAGGGCCTCGGCTCGCGCGCCGGCGGCGGCGTCCGCCCCGGCTACCAGGGCGGCCAGATGCCGATCTACATGCAGCAGGGCAAGCTCCGCGGCTCCAACCGCAAGATGTCGATGCCGATGGGTCCCTTCCGGACCCACTCGGTCCCGGTCAACGTCGGGCGGCTGTCGGTGTTCGACGCCGGCGCGACGGTCGACCCGGAGGCGCTGGCCGCCAAGGGGCTCGTGAAGAACAACGCGAACCGCGACTGGCCGGTCAAGATCCTCGCCCGGGCGAGATCGACCGGGCGCTGACGGTGCGGGCGCACGCCGTGTCCGCCGCGGCGCGGGCCAAGATCGAGGCGGCGGGCGGAACCGTCGAGATCATCGGCGAGGCCGGCACGACCGAGTAGGTAGGGATGCTCAAGACCATCCTCACCTCGCTCCGCTCCCCGGAGCTTCGTAAGAAGCTCCTCTTCACGGCCTTCATCCTGGCGGTCTACCGCTTCGGCTCGTACGTGCCGATGCCGGGGGTCAACCTCGACACCCTCCAGGCGGCGATCGATCAGCGCGGCAGCCGGCTGCTCGACTTCCTCAACCTGTTCGCCGGCGGCGCGCTGACGCGCTTCGCGGTCTTCGCGCTCGGGATCATGCCGTACATCACGGCGAGCATCATCCTGCAGCTGATGACCGTGGTGATCCCCTCGCTCGAGCGCCTCCAGAAGGAGGGCGAGAGCCGGCCAGCAGAAGATCACCCAGTACACGCGGTACTTCACCGTCGTGCTGGCCCTGCTGCAGTCGATGGCCTACGTCCTCTACTTCAAGTCGCAGGACGCGCTGCCCGGGTTCAGCCCCGGGCGCTTCTACCTGATCGTGCTGTCGGTGACCACGGGCACCGTGCTGCTGATGTGGCTCGGCGAGCTGATCACGCAGCGCGGCGTCGGCAACGGCATCTCGCTGCTGATCTTCGCGAGCATCGTCTCGTCGGTCCCCGACGCGGTGGACGGCTGGCTCGACGCTGCCGCCGGTCTCGCAGGTCCTGATCCTGGCGATCGCCCTGGCCGTGGTCGTGGGCGTCGTGTTCATCAACGAGGGCCAGCGCCGCATCCCGATCCAGTACGCCAAGCGCGTGGTCGGGCGCCGCATGACCTCGGGCGGGACGACCTACATGCCGCTGCGCGTGAACATGGCCGGGGTGATCCCCGTCATCTTCGCGTCGTCGGTGGTCATCCTGCCGCCGACGCTCGCCGAGCTCGCGGGCCGGGGCTCCTTCTTCCAGGACGTCTCCGACTTCCTGGCGCCGGGCTCCTGGTACTACATCATCTTCGAGGCCGCTGCTCATCATCCTGTTCACGTACTTCTACACCGCGGTGCAGTTCAACCCGGTGGAGCAGGCGGACAACCTCAAGAAGTACGGCGGCTTCATCCCCGGCGTGCGCCCGGGCCGGCCGACGGCGGTCTACCTCGACCGCGTCCTCACGCGGCTGACGCTGCCCGGCGCGATCTACCTCGCGATCATCGCCGAGCTCCCCAACATCGTCTTCCGCTACCTGCCGGACTCGAACGTGTTCTTCGGGGTGCTCGGGGGGCACGTCGATCCTGATCGTGGTCGGCGTCGCACTCGACACCATGCGCCAGATGGAGGCCCAGCTCATGATGCGCTCGTACGAAGGGTTCCTGAAATAGCCCGCCTCATCCTCCTCGGCCCGCCCGGGGCCGGGAAGGGCACCCAGGCCGAGCGCCTCCGTGACGAGTACCAGCTCCTGCACCTGGCCACCGGCGACCTGCTGCGCGCCGCCGTGGCCGCGGACACCGACCTCGGCCGCGAGGCCAAGCGCTACATGGACGCCGGCGAGCTGGTGCCCGACGCCGTCGTGGTCGGGCATGATCCGCGAGCGCCTCTCCGAGAACGCCGACGGGCCGCGTTCCTGCTCGACGGCTTCCCCCGCTCGGTGCCGCAGGCCGACGCGCTCGACGCGCATGCTCACCGAGCTCGACCTGCCGCTCGACGCGGTCATCTCGATCGCGGTCCCCCGCGACGAGCTGGTGCGCCGCCTCGCCGGCCGCTGGATCTGCCGCCGCTGCGGGCGCTCCTTCCACGAGGTCTTCAACCCGTACGACGGGCGACGCCGTGCCCGGACGGGGACGGCACCGAGAAGTGCGACCTCTACCAGCGCGACGACGACCGGCCCGAGACGGTCATGAACCGCCTGTCGGTCTACGAGGAGCAGACCGCCCCGCTGATCGACTACTACCGCTCGCGCCAGCTCCTGCGCGAGGTCGACGGGGAGCGGACGCCCGGACGAGGTCTATGCCCAGATCGTCGCGCACATCCCGCGGCGCCGCCCGGCTAGGGGGTCGGCCGTGGCCTCCGGCCGCTCGCGGGGCCCGATCCCCAAGACCCCGGCCGAGATCGACGCGATGGCCGCGTCGGGCGCCGTGCTGGCCGAGTGCCACGACCTGCTGGCCGCCGAGGTCGCGCGTCGGCGTGACGACCGCCCACCTCGACGCGATCGCCGAGGAGCTGATCCGCTCCCACGGCGGCGTCCCGGCCTTCAAGGGCTATCCCGGGGTCGACGCCCTTCCCGGCGTCGATCTGCCCGTCGGTCAACGACGCAGGTGGTCCACGGCATCCCGGACGGCTACGCCCTGCGCGACGGCGACGTGCTGTCGATCGACGTCGGCGTCGTCCTCGACGGCTGGGTCTCCGACGCGCGCGCGCACCCACGGGGTCGGGGACGGTCTCGCCCGATCGCCGCCCGGCTCATCGAGGTCACCCGCGTCTCGCTCGAGCGGGGCATCGCGGCGTGCCTGCGTCGGCGGCCACGTCGGCGACATCGGCCACGCGGTGCAGACCGAGGTCGAGGCCGCCGGCTTCTCGGTGGTGCAGAGCCTGGTCGGCCACGGCGTCGGGCCGCTCGATGCACGAGGAGCCGCAGGTGCCCAACTTCGGGCGCCCCGGCACGGGCCCGGAGCTCCGCGAGGGCCTCGTGATCGCCATCGAGCCGATGGTCAACGCCGGCCGCCACGAGGTGATGCTCGGCGACGACGGCTGGACGATCACCACCAAGGACGGCAGCCTCTCCGCCCACTGGGAGCACACCGTCGCCGTCACGGCCGACGGCCCGAGGATCCTCACCCTGGCCTGACGGGTAGGTGCGCGGGCGCGAGCGTCCGGGTTAGGGTCGCCGGAATGCGAGCCGTCATCCGTAACGTATTGCTCGCCGGCGCGGCGCTCGGCGCCGTGGTCCCGGTCGCCCAGGCGGCGACCATCCCGGTCACGACCACGCTCGACGGCCCCATCACGGATCCACAGACGCAGGACGGCCTCTGCTCGCTGCGGGAGGCCGTGGTCGCGGCGGTACTCGACAGCGCCGTCCAGGGCTGCCCGGCGGGCTCGGGCGCCGACGCCGTCGTGCTCCCGGAAGGCACGTTCACTCTGTCGAGGAGCGGGTTCAACGAGGACCAGGGCTTCGCGGGAGACCTCGACGTGCGTGGTCCGGCGGTCCGCGTCGTGGGTGCCGGTGCGGCAGCGACCGTCATCCAGGTGACGTTCGAGGATCGCGCCTTCGACGTGTTGCCCGGAGGCGACCTGACCCTGGAGGCCCTCACGGTGCGCGGGGCCCGGCTGCCGAGCGACACCGGCGCCAGCGGGGCCGGCGTGCGCAACCAGGGTGCGCTGACCGTGATCCGGGCCGCCTTCGACGACAACTCCGCGGCAGATGGCGAATTCCCCTCGGGCAAGGGCGGGGATGGCGGCGCGATCTGGAGCGGCAACCCGGCCGCACCGGCCGTCACGGTTCTCGAGTCGACCTTCACCAACAACCGGGCCGGCGGCGGCAACAGCCCGAGTGGGGGCGGCGGCGACGGCGGGGCCATTCGCATCGAATCGGGCACCCTGTCGGTCACGAGGAGCACCTTCGCGGCCAACGAGGGGGGCGGAGGCGCGGGCGGCGTCGGCGTCGGCGGGCCCGGGGGCGACGGCGGAGCCATCGCCGTTGGGCCGGGCACCGCGACCATCACCGGCAGCACCTTCGCCTCGAACCGCGGCGGACCCGCGGGGCGGAACAGTTCCGGGGGCCCCAACACGAGCGGGGGCAACGCCGGCGCGGTCTGGGTCTCGGGCGGTCAGGCGCTGATCGAGTGGTCGACCTTCCAGGGCAACGTGCGCGGCGAGTCCTCGCTGGGCCCCAACGGCATCTCCGGGGCCATCGTCGGCGCGTCGATCCTGGGCGACCCCGAGCCGCGTTGCGGCGGCGCCGTCGCGAGCGCGCCCAACCTCCTCAGCGGTCCCGACACCGCCTGCCTTCCCGGATCACCGGTCGGCGACCCGCGCCTCGGGCTGCTCGCGGCCAACGGGGGCGCGACGCTCACCCTTCTGCCCGGCGCCGGCAGCGCGGCGATCGACGCCGCCGGGGTCGGCTGCCCCGCAACCGATCAGCGCGGCCTGCCGCGCCCGTCCCTCCGGGGCTGCGACTTCGGTGCGGTCGAGATCCAGCCGGCGCCCCCGGCCGCCGCTGCCGCCGCGCCCGTCGCCAGGCGGACCCTCGGCCCCGGCGGGCCGGCCTCCCTGCGTCGCATCAGCGGCGTCACCCTGTCGCGCAGCGCCTTCCGCACCAGCGGCCCCAACAAGGGCACCACGATCGGCGTGCGCCTCAGCGTCGCCTCGCGCCTGGTCCTGACCGTGACCAGGCCGGCCCAAGGCCGGCGCTCCAAGGGCCGCTGCGTCAAGCCCACGGGCACGCTGTCGGGCAAGCCGCGCTGCACGCGCAAGGTGCCGGTGAAGGGCAGCCTCACCAAGGCCGGTGAGGCCGGCCTCAACGCGATCGCCTTCACCGGCAGGATCGGCGGCAAGCTCCTGGCTCCGGGCCCCTACACCTTCGTGCTGACCCTCCCCAAGCTGGGCACCGCGAAGCCCGTCGTGGCGACCAAGGCCTTCCGCGTCCTGCCCTGAAAAGGGCACGGCCTGCGTGCTAACATCCCGGACCGCTCGTGGGAGAGGTCCCGCGAGATTGCCCGCGCCCAGCGTCGTCCCGGAATCGTCCGGCCGACCGGTTCCAGGGGATGAGTCGTGAAGGTCCGTGCATCCGTGAAGCCCATCTGCGAGAAGTGCCGTGTCATCAAGCGTCACGGCAAGCTCCTCGTCATCTGCCCGAACGCCCGACACAAGCAGACGCAGGGCTGATGGCGCGCATCGCCGGAGTCAACATCCCGCGCGAGAAGCGCATCGAGATCGGCCTCACGTACGTCTACGGCATCGGCCGTCCCACGGCCAACAAGGTGCTGGAGCAGACGGGCATCAACCGCGACACCTACGTCCGGGACCTCACCGAGGAAGAGGTGGGGCGCCTCCGCGACGTCATCGAGAAGACGCTCATCGTCGAGGGTGACCTCCGCCGCGAGCGCTCGAACGACATGAAGCGGCTGATGGAGATCGGCTGCTACCGCGGCCTGCGCCACCGTCGCGGCCTGCCGGTGCGCGGACAGCGCACCAAGACGAACGCCCGGACGCGCAAGGGCCCCAAGCGCACCGTCGGCAAGCAGCGCAAGGGCTAAGACCGAGATCCCCGAACAGGACTGAGGAGCGCGTTGGCACGCCAGAAGGTGACCCGTGGCCGTACCCGTCGTCGCACGCGGAAGAACATTCCCGTCGGCAACGCCCACATCAAGACGTCGTTCAACAACACGATCGTCACGCTGACCGACAAGCAGGGCAACGTGATCGCGTGGGAGACCGCGGGATCGGCCGGCTTCAAGGGCTCGCGCAAGAGCACGCCCTTCGCCGCCCAGGTCACCGCCGACTCCGCCGCCCGCAAGGGCATGGAGCACGGTCTCCAGAAGGTCGACGTCTACGTGAAGGGCCCGGGCTCCGGCCGCGAGACGGCCATCCGCTCCCTCCAGGCCGCCGGCATCGAGGTCGCCTCGGTGACCGACGTCTCGCCGGTGCCGCACAACGGCTGCCGCCCCCGCAAGCGGCGGAGGGTCTAGGCATGGCGCGCTACACCGGCCCGCAGGTCAAGCAGTCGCGCCGCGAGGGCGTCGCCCTCACGGACAAGGCGCAGAAGTACCTCGACCGCCGCCCGTACCCCCCGGGCGAGCACGGCCGCGGCCGCATCCGCCAGAGCGAGTACCTGCTCCAGCTGCGCGAGAAGCAGAAGACGCGCCGCTTCTACGGCGTGCTCGAGAAGCAGTTCCGCCGCTACTACGGCAAGGCGAGCCGCCAGCCGGGGATCACGGGCGAGAACCTGCTGCAAGATGCTCGAGATGCGCCTCGACAACGTCGTCTACCGCCTGGGCTTCGCGGCCACCCGCCGCCAGTCGCGCCAGCTCGTGAACCACGGCCACTTCCGGGTCAACGGCAAGAAGGTCAACATCCCGAGCTACCAGGTGAAGGTGGACGACATCATCACCGTCAAGCAGGGCTCGAACGCCGAGCCGGTGATCCGCGCCGCGACCGAGCTGGTCGCCTCCGTGGCCCCCTGGCTCCAGGCCGACTACGACGCCCTCAACGGCAAGGTTCTGAAGGCTCCCGAGCGTTCGGAGATCGACACCCCCGTGAGCGAGCAGCTCATCGTGGAGCTCTACTCGAAGTAACGGCCCGGCCGGTTGCGATGGCTCCACCCGTGACGCGCGGGTGGCCGCCGATGCGACGGCCAACGGACCGCGTCAGTACCACGATCCGGCGCACGCCGGAGAACAGGAAGACACGTGCTCGACATCCAGACGCCCCGCATGACCTACGAGCCCGTCAGCGACACGCTGGGCCGGTTCGAGGTCGAGCCGCTCGACCGCGGTTTCGGCCACACCTTCGGCAACAGCCTGCGCCGGGTGCTCCTGTCGTCCCTCGAGGGCGCGGCGGTCACCTCCGTCCGCATCGAGGGCGTGCAGCATGAGTTCACCACCATCCCGGGCCTGCGCGAGGACGTCACCGACGTCATCCTCAACCTGCGCGAGCTGGTCGCCCGGCTCCACGGCGAGGTCGGCGAGATCGAGGTCGAGCTCTCCAAGGTGGGCCCCGGCGCCGGTCACGGCCGGCGACATCTCGGCCCCCGCGGACCTCGAGATCCTCAACCCGGAGCTGGAGATCGGGAACCTCGAGGCCGGCGCCCGGCTCGACATGATCCTGATGATCTCGCGCGGCCGCGGCTACGTCCCCGCCGAGCTCAACAAGGGCCCGGGCACCACGATCGGGGTCATCCCGGTCGACTCCAACTTCTCGCCCGTGCTCCGCGTGCGCTACGAGATCAGCCCCGCCCGCGTGGGCCAGCGCACGGACTACGACAAGCTCCTCCTCGAGATCGAGACCGACGGGAGCATCGACCCGCGCGGGCGCGATGTCCGAGGCCGCCGAGACGCTCATCGGGCGCCTCGCGATCTTCGCCGACCCCGACAGCACCAAGCTGATCGGCGAGACGGTCGTCGAGGAGCCGCCGCCCGGCGGTGGCATGCACGACATCATGATCGAGGAGCTCGAGCTGGGCGTGCGCTCCTACAACTGCCTCAAGCGCGTGGGCGTCGAGACCATCGGCGACCTGATCTCGAAGACGGAGGCCGAGCTGTCGGCGATCCCGAACTTCGGGAAGAAGAGCATCGAAGAGGTCAAGGAGAACCTTGCCGCGCACGGCCTCGGCCTGCGCAGCGACGAGGACTAGATCCTCACCCGACCAGGAGAAGCACCGTGCGTCACCGCAACCAAGGACCCAAGCTCAACCGCAGCCCCGCCCACCGCAAGGCGATGGGGGCCAACCTGGCCACCGCCCTGCTGACGCACGGGCGCATCCAGACCACCGAGACCAAGGCGCGACTGGCCCGCGGCATCGCCGAGAAGGCCATCACCCTCGCCAAGGAGAACACCCTCCACTCGCGCCGCCAGGCGATCGCGCTCCTGCGCAACAAGGACGTGACCTACCGGCTGTTCGACGTGATCGGTCCGGCGTTCTCGCGACGTCCAGGGTGGCTACACCCGCGTGCTGAAGCTCGGCCCGCGCCAGGGTGACGCCGCTCCGATGGTGCTCCTCGAGCTCTCCAAGGAGATCGAGGTCCCGGCCGCACGCTAGTGCGCGCGGCCGGGCCGGGTCCTCCGCCTGGACCTGGAGTACGACGGGGCGGGCTTCTCCGGCTGGGCCGCCCAGCCGGGGCTGCGCACCGTGGAGGGCGAGCTGACCGCGGCCCTCGCCACGCTCCTGCGGGAGCCGGTGGAGGTCGTGGTGGCCGGCCGCACCGACGCCGGGGTGCACGCCTCCGGCCAGGTGGCGAGCGTCGTCACCGGCGCGCGACACGGCCCCGGCCCGGATCCTCCGCGGCCTCGCCGGCCTGCTGCCGCCGGACGTCTCGGTGCGGGCGGTCGCCGATGCCGCGCCCGGCTTCGACGCCCGCCGCGACGCCACCGGGCGGCGCTACGCGTACCGGATCCTCCCGGGCCCGCCGTCGGCCCTGCGGCGCGCGCGCGTGCTGCACCACCCCGCGCCGCTCGACGCGGAGGCGATGGCGCAGGCGGCCGGCCTGCTGCGTGGGCCAGCACGACTTCCGCGCCTTCACGCCGACCCGCACCGAGCACGTCTTCTTCGACCGGACCGTCTCGGCCTGCGCGCTGGAGGAGGTCGGCGACGAGCTCGTGCTGACCATCGAGGCCGACGCCTTCCTGCGCCACATGGTGCGCGTCGTCGTCGGCACCCTGCTGCTGGTGGGGCGCGGCCTCTGGACCCCGGCGCGCGTGGCGCCGCTGCTCGCGGGCGCCCCGCGCGGCGCCGCGGGGCCCACCGCGCCCGCCCATCCGCTGACGCTCGTCGCCGTCCGCTACGGACCGTCGCCGGGGGCAGTCGCTACCCTTGGAGACCGGTGACCCACATCCTCGTCACGAACGACGACGGCGTCCACTCGCCCGGATTGCTCGCGCTCAAGCAGGCGCTCGAGCCCCTCGGGCGGGTCAGCGTCATCGCGCCCGACTCCAACCGCAGCGCCATCGGCCGCGGGATCACCATCCACCACCCGCTCCACGTGGAGGAGGTGCGGCTCGCCGACGGCTCGACGGCCTTCGCCACCGACGGCACGCCGGTGGACTGCGTCCGCTTCGGCACCCTGGGGCTGCTGGAGGGGCTGCCCGACATCATCGTGAGCGGCATCAACCTGGGCGTGAACCTCGGCGACGACGTCACCTACTCGGGGACCGTGGCCGCGGCCCTGGAGGGGATCCTGCTCGGCTATCCCGGCGATCGCCGTCTCGGCCCAGGCCACCGACCTCGAGGCCGAGCCAGTGGGACGGGACCGCCTACGACTTCCGCGCCGCGGCCGACTTCACCGCGCGCCTGGTGCCGCGCGTGCTCGAGGGCGACATCTCGCCGCGGGCGCTGCTCAACATCAACGCCCCCGGCCTCGCGCCCGAGGCCGTGCGCGGCGCGCGGATCACCCGGCTGGGGCGGCGGATCTACAACGACGAGCTGGTGCTCGAGGCCACCGAGGGCGCCCGCCGCCGCTTCACGATCTACGGCAAGAGCGCCTCCTACCAGCGCGAGGACGGGACCGACTTCGCCGCGATCGAGGGCGGCCAGATCTCGGTGACGCCGATGCACTTCGACCTCACCGACATCGACGAGATGGACAACCTGGAGCGCATGTGGGTCGTCGGACCTGCTCGGCCCCGAGCCCGGTCGGTGCGCGGGGCGTGAGCGGCTTCGATCCGATCCTCCTCGACCTCGACGGGACCGTCATCGACTCGGTGGCGCTGATCCGCGAGTCGCACCGCCACGCGGTCAAGACCGTCCTCGGGGAGGACTGGCCGGACGAGCGGCTGGTGGCCAACGTCGGCCGCCCCCTGCTCGAGCAGATGGCCGTGTTCGATCCCGACCGCGCCGACGAGCTCTACGGCGTCTACCGCGAGTGGAACCACGCCAACACGGCCGCACCTGCTGGAGCAGTACGAGGGCATCGCCGAGGTGCTGATCGAGCTGCGCGCCGCCGGGCGCCGCCTGGGCATCGTGACCTCCAAGAGCCACGACGCGGTCGCGCTGGCCTGGGGCGTGCTCCCGCACCTGCGCGAGCTGTTCGACGTCGTGATCGGCGCCGAGGACACGCCGCTGCACAAGCCCGACCCGACCCCGGTGCGCGAGGCGCTGGCGCGCCTCGGAGCCGGCGCCGAGGGTGCCTGCTACGTCGGCGACGCCCCCTTCGACCTGCGCGCCGGGCGGGCCGCGGGCGTCGTCACGGTCGCCGTGACCTGGGGCTTCTTCTCGCCGGCCGATCTCATCGCCGAGGGCCCCGACGCCGTCGTCGACACGCCGCAGGAGCTCCTTCGGACGTGCCTGCACGGTCTCTAGGGCGGCCCGCGTGAGCGCGCCGGCCGAGCGGATCGCGGCGCTGCGCGCGCTCCTCGACGACGCGAACCACCGCTACTACGTGCTCGACGACCCGCGCGTCGAGGACATCACCTACGACGACTGGCTCCGCGAGCTGGAGGCCCTCGAGGCCGCCCACCCGGACCTGGTCACGCCCGACTCGCCGACCCAGCGCGTGGGCGCTCCGCTGTCGGGCCGCTTCCCGCCGGTCGAGCACCGCCGCCCCATGCTCAGCCTGGCCAACGCGCGCGGCGCCGACGAGCTCGATTCCTGGTACCGCCGCGCCCGGACGGTGATGGAGCAGGAGGGCCTGGGGAGCCGCGACGTCCGCTTCGTGGTGGAGCCCAAGATCGACGGGCTCGCCATCGCGCTGATCTACGAGGACGGGCTCTTCGTGTCCGGGGCCACCCGCGGCGACGGCGTCGTCGGCGAGGACGTGACGGCCAACCTGCGCACGATCCGCGCGATCCCCACGCGCCTGCGGCTCCCGGACGGGCGGACGCCCCCGCCCGTGGTCGAGGTGCGCGGCGAGGTCTACCTGCCGCTCGCGGCCTTCGCCGACCTCAACGCCGCGCGCGCCGAGGAGGGCCTGCCCACCTTCGCCAACCCGCGCAACTCGGCGGCGGGGAGCCTGCGCCAGATGGACCCGTCGGTGACGGCCGGGCGGCCCCTGTCGATCTGGTGCTACGGCATCGGCGACAGCGACGGCCTCGACCTGCCGAGCCACTCCGCGTCGCTGGCGTGGCTGCGCGAGGCCGGCTTCCGGGTGAACCCCGACGTCGCCCTGCTGGACGACATCGAGGCCGTGAAGGCCGAGTGCGAGCGCTGGCAGGAGCGCCGGGGCACGGTCGACTTCGACATCGACGGCGCGGTGGTCAAGATCGACGACATCGCCGTCCAGGAGCGGCTCGGCGCCGTCGGGCGCGCCCCCCGCTGGGCGATCGCCTACAAGTTCCCCCCGACGACGGCGGTCACGACCCTGCGCGACATCATGGTCAGCGTGGGGCGGACCGGGGCCCTCGTGCCGTTCGCCGTCCTCGAGCCGGTCTCGGTGGGAGGCGCGACGGTGCGGCTCTCGACCCTCCACAACCAGGAGGACGTGGCCCGCAAGGGCCTCCTGATCGGCGACAGGGTCATCGTCCAGCGGGCCGGCGACGTGATCCCGCAGGTCGTGGGGCCGCTCACGCAGGAGCGCACGGGGGCGGAGCGCGCCTTCGTCATGCCGGAGCGCTGCCCGGCGTGCGGCACGCCGGTCGTGCAGCCGCCGGGCGAGGTGCAGATGCGCTGCCCCAACCGGTCCTGCCCGGCGCAGATCCAGCAGGCCCTCGGCCACTTCGCCGCGCGCGGCGCGATGGACATCGAGGGCCTCGGCGAGAAGACCGTCCAGCGCTTCTTCGACGAGGGCCTGGTGCGGAGCTTCGCCGACATCTACGACCTCCACCTCCACCGCGAGCGCCTGATCGCGATGGAGGGCTTCAAGGACGTCTCGGTGGACAACCTGCTCGGGGCCATCGAGGAGTCCAAGGAGCGGCCGTGGTCGCGCCTGCTCTACGGGCTGGGCATCCGCCACGTCGGCGACGTCACCGCCGAGGCGATCGTGGCGGTGACCCCGTCGCTCGACGCCCTCCTCGCCGCCGACGCCGAGACGCTCGCGGAGGCCGAGGGCGTCGGCCCGGTGGTGGCCGAGTCGGTGCGCGAGTTCCTGTCGTCGGAGGCCAACCGGGAGCAGCTCGAGCGGCTGCGGGCGGCCGGTCTCACGACGGTGGCCGACGCGCGCGCGCCCACCCGCGACGGCCCGCTGCGGGGTCTCAGCGTGGTCATCACCGGCGGCCTCGCGGCCCTCTCGCGGGACGACGCCAAGCGCGCCGTGGCCTCGGCCGGGGGCAAGGCGACGAGCTCGGTGAGCAGGTCGACCGCGTTCCTGGTGGCCGGGGCGGACCCGGGCTCGAAGCTCCAGAAGGCCGAGTCGGCGGGCGTGCCGGTGATCGACGAGGAGGCCTTCCTCGCGATCCTCGACGGGAGCCGGGACGCCGCCGGAGCGCGCCGCCGACTAGCTCGGGGGCGCGGCGGTGTCCTCGACGCCGGCGGCCAGCAGGGTGACGACCCGGTCCTGGGTGGCCTTGGCGCCCGTGATGTCGGGGGTGTTCATCAGGAACGCGAACGCGTAGTGCTGGCCGCGCCGGCTGATGACGCGGCCCGCGAGGGCGCTCACGTTGTTGATGTAGCCGGTCTTGGCGCGCACGCGCCGGGTGGCGACGCCGCTCGTGAAGCGGTGGACGAGCGTGCCCTGGCCGCCCTGCGCGAGGGTCCCGATCAGCGCGGCGCCCCAGTCCGGGTCGGCGTCGGCCGCGGCGACCAGCCGCACCAGGGAGGAGGCGGCGATGCGGTTGGACCGCGAGAGCCCGGATCCGTCGACGAACGTGTCGGCCGCCGTGACGATGCCCCGCTCCTGCAGCAGCGCGTGGGTGCGGGCGACCCCCGCGGCGGTCGTCCCCGCGCCGGTGCCGTAGGCGCCGACGTCCTTCGCCAGGGTCTCGGCCATGAAGTTGTCGCTCTCCAGGTTCATCTGGCGCAGGATCTTGGGGAGCGGAGGGGAGACCGACGCCCCCAGCGAGCGGGCCTTGACCGGCGTCACGCCGACGGTCAGGCCCCCGCGGTGCCGGACCCCGTTGGCGCCGAGCGACGCCCGCAGGCGCTGGGCGGCGGCGAGGGGCGGACTCGAGGTGTGGGCGGCGCGGCCCTCGCCGCTGTAGTCCTGGTTGGTCGCGAGCGCCGACAGCGGCGACGCGTAGGCCGAGTAGTAGGAGGGCCAGGTCGGCGCCGTGCGGCGGGAGTCGAACAGGTGCTCGTCGGCGATCACCGGCCCGACGATGCGGCGGATGCCCAGCTGGCGGGCCTCGCGGGCCATCTGCGAGATCGGCGTCGATACGCCCGAGAGGTAGTCGCGGGAGTAGGCGCGCGTGGCCAGCAGCGGATCCCCGGCGCCCTTCAGGTAGACCTTCCCGGTCAGGGTGCCGTTGTGCAGGCGCGCGTCCGGGGCGGCGAACAGCTCGGTGCGAAAGCGGAAGGCGGGGCCGAGCTGCAGCAGCGCCCCGGTGCTGGTGACCAGCTTCATCGTGGACGCCGGTATCCGGGGCGTGTCCGCCCGGAAGGAGGCGACCGAGGTGGGCGTCCCGCCGTCGTCCAGGCGCCACACGAGGGCGGACGTCTGGGGGTTGGAGGCGGACCAGGTGGAGATGACCCGCTGGGCCTCTCCCGCGGCGACCGCGCCCGGGGCTCCGACCCCGGCGGCGACGGTGGCGGCGATCAGAGCCGCCAGCGCCAGCCTCCGGGGTCGGTGGGCTCGCCCCTAGGCGGTGGCCGTCAGCAGTCCCTGCGCCTCCTCGGGGAGCCGGTGGCCCGCCGCGGTCACCGATCTCACGAACAGGGTCTTGTCGATCCGGCCGTTGTAGATGGGGACCGACGTCTCGACGCACATGCGCACGACCTGCTTTTTGGCAAGTCCCAACGCCTCGGACAACTCGTCCGGGGTGAGGTGATTGGCCATGAAGACCTCCTCGATGGTTTCTCGACCCGCTCACTCGCCAGCCGGTGGAATCGTGGCTGGGCGCGGGTCACGGCGAACCTGGTGCTCGTCAGGCCCTGAGGCCGAGGATTCGCGTTTCCATGCTGCAAGGGTTATCGACCCGCAGGCGCACATTGTCAACCACGCTATCCGCTCGGTGCGGACGGCACGAACCTTCCGGGCCGACCGCCCGGGGTCAGGCGACGGCGTCGAGCGCGGCGACCTGCTCCGGCGTGAGACCGACCTCGAGGGCCCCCATGAGCTCGCGCACCTGCTCCGGCGAGGTGGCGCTCGCCACGGCCGAGGTGATCTCCGGCTGGGCCATGATCCAGGCCAGCGCCACCTGCGCGATGCTGGTGCCGCCGCCGTGCGCGGCGGCGATCCCGTCGAGCACGTCGAGGGCCGCGAAGCCCTCGTCGTGGATGTAGTCGTTGGCCACGCCGGCGGCGCGCGGGGTCTGCGGGGCGCGGCGCGTCGCGGCGGTACTTGCCGGTCAGGAAGCCGCGCGCCAGGCAGAAGTACGACGCCACGCCGAGGTGGTTGTCCCGGCACGAGCGCGCGCGTGGCGGCGTCGAAGTGGTCGCGGTCGAGGAGGTTGAAGCGCGGCTGGAGGCCCTCGAACCGCGCCAGCCCGGTCCGCTCGCTCACGATCAGCGCCTCGGCGAGCCGCGCCGTCGGGTAGTTGGACGCGGCGATCGTCCCCACCACGCCCTGCCGCACCAGCTCGTCGAAGGCGCCCGAGGGTCTCCTCGATCGGCGTGTCGGGATCGTCCTCGTGCGCGTAGTAGAGGTCGATGTGGTCGATCCCGAGGCGGGCGAGAGAGGCCTCGGCGCCGCGCAGGATCAGGTCGCGCGTCAGCCCCTTCGGCTGGGCCCCGCCGGCCATCCCGATCTTGGTCACCACCACCAGGTCGTCGCGGTCGTCGCGCCCCGCGAGCCAGCGGCCGAGGATCGCCTCGGACTCGCCGCCGTGGTTGCCCGGCGCCCACCACGAGTAGATGTTGGCCGAGTCGATGACGTTGCCGCCCCCCGCCACGTAGGCGTCGAGGACCGCGAACGAGGTCTCCTCGTCGGCGCTCCAGCCGAAGACGTTGCCCCCCAGCGTGAGCGGGGAGATCTCCAGGCCGCTGCGGCCGAATGGGCGTCGTTCGGGCATCCCGCCGAGACTACCCGGCGGGTCCGCGCGACGCCCCGCGCCGTGCGGCGCGGGTGGTCTAAGCTCGTGGGAGCGATGAGCAAGCCGTCCGCCACCCCCGAGCCCACGCCGCGCGCCGTTGTCGCGCGTCGCGATCGTCCTCTCGGGCGTCGCCCTGGGAGTGGTGTGGGGGTCGGTCATGTGGCTCATCTTCGAGCTGACCGGCAGCGAGTCCGGCCTGCGCGGCTGGGCCTACCTGGCGATCACGATCGGGATGCTCGGGGGCGGCGTGGCGGCGTTCTTCGGCGCCACCGGCGCCCAGCGCCGCGGCGAGAGCATGGGCCCCCGGATCTTCGGCCGCCGCCGCCGCGATCGCTGACCGGCCCGGGAGCGCTCGCACCGGCCCTCGCGGTGGACTATCCTCGGCGGGTGACCGTGCTAGGCGGGGAGCTAGCGGTGCCCTGTACCCGCAATCCGCTACAGCGGGGCGTAATCCCCGTCCGAGGGGCCGATCCCTGGGCTCGGTTCCGAGCAGAGCAGCAGTGATGGCGAGGTCCCATTCGGTGGGCGACCGCGAATCAGGTCAGGTCCGGAAGGAAGCAGCCTTAAGCGGATCCGCGTACGCGCAGTGGGGCCACCTCGCCGGAGCCAGCGGCCCGGAATCAACCCTGGAATCGCGCTTCGACGACGGGTGCACGGTCACGTCTTTCTCATCTCGTTGAGCCGGGCCGCCGAATGAGCGAGCCCGGCGCGAGCCTCTACAACCGCCATCGTCCCGCCGTCTTCGCGCGACATGGTGGGGCAGGACCACGTGGCGCGCGCGCTCGGCAACGCCCTGCGCTCGGGCCACCCGGCGCAGGGCTACCTCTTCTCGGGGCCGCGCGGGACCGGCAAGACCACCACGGCGCGCATCCTCGCCCGCTGCCTCAACTGCCAGTCGAGCCCCGGCCCCACGGCCGAGCCGTGCGGCACCTGCGACTCGTGCCGGCGCACCGGCCACCAGGACTGGCTCGACGTGGTCGAGGTCGACGCCGCCTCGAGCGCCCGCCGCATCGACGAGATGCGCGAGTGGCTCGAGACCGTCCGCTACGCGCCGGTGGCCTGCCGCTACCGGATCACGATCATGGACGAGGCCCACCAGATCCAGGAGCAGGCCGCGAGCGCCCTGCTGAAGACCCTCGAGGAGCCGCCGCCCGCACCTGGTGGTGATCCTCTGCACCACCCACCCCTGGGACATCCTCGGGACCATCCGCTCGCGCCTGCAGCACTACGTGCTGCGCAAGCCGGGCCTTCCCGCCCTGGTGAAGGTGCTGGATCGCGTGGCGCGCGCCGAGGGCATCGAGACCTCCGAGGCGGCGCTCGACATCCTCGCCCGCGCGGCCGACGGGTCCTACCGCGACGCGCTCGGGCCTGCTCGACCAGATCGCCACCTACGCCGACGGGCGCGTCGACGCGGCCGACGCGCTCGAGCTGCTCGGCGCGGTGGCGCGCGAGACGATCTTCGAGCTGGTGGACCTGATGGCCGCCGGCGAGGCCGCCGGCGCCTTCGAGCTGCTGCAGGAGACGCTCGACGGGCCGGTCAACCCCGAGCAGGCCATGCGCGGCCTGGTGACCCACCTGCGCTACGTCTGCCTGCTGCAGCAGGGCGCGCGCGCCCGCGACGAGTGGGCCTTCTCGCCGGAGGAGATCGCGCGCCTCCAGGCCCAGGCCAACCAGCTCTCGGACGCCCAGGTGGTGCGCGGCCTCGACCTGCTCTCGGACGCCCAGGTGCGCATCCGCCACGGCGGCGCCGACCCGCGCCTGCAGCTGGAGCTGGTCGCCGCCCGCCTCAGCCGGCCCGCCCTCGACCCGTCGACCGCCGCGCTCGCCGCCCGCCTGGAGGCCCTCGAGGCGGGGCGCCCGGCCCCGCCCCGCCCGCCGGCCGCCCCCGCCCCGCGCCGCGCCGCCGCCCCCGCCGCCGGCCCCGCCGCGCGCCCGAGGCCGACGCCGCCCCGCCGGAGCCGGCGGCGGAGCCCGCCGCCCGAGGCGGCCGCCCGGCCGCGCCGGAGCCCGCCCGCGGCCGCCGCCCCCGCGCCCGAGCCGGCCCACGAGCCGACGCCCGGCCGACCTCGAGCACTTCGCGCGGCTCTGGACCCAGGTGCTCGACATCCTCGAGCGCGAGGCGCCGCCCACCCGGGGGTTCCTCGACGGCTCGCGGCCGACCCGCGTGGACGAGGGCTCGCTCGAGGTGACGGTCACCAGCGCGATGCGCGCGGACATGCTGGGCCGCCACGAGCACCGCGAGCGGGTGCGCGACGCGGTCGCGACGGTGTCGGGGCGCGAGCCTGGCGATCGACTTCGTCGCGGGCGCGCCCGAGCCGCGACGGACGCCGAGTCCGCCGGAGCCGCGCGCCGCCGCGCGACGACGAGGCGCTCCTGCGAGGAGTTCAAGACGATGTTCCGGGCCGTCGAGGAGGACGGCGAGCGCGACCGACAGGGAGGACAGCGATGGCCCACGGGATGAACCCCCAGAAGATGCTGAAGCAGATGCAGAAGATGCAGGAGGACATGGCCCGCGTGCAGGCCGAGCTCCAGCAGGAGTCGGTGACCGCCTCGGCCGGCGGGGGCGCGGTCACGGCCCGGGTGAGCGGCGGCCTCGAGCTGCTGGAGATCACGATCGACCCGGCGGCGGTCGACCCCGAGGACGTCGAGCTGCTGCAGGACGTGATCGTCGCGGCGGTCAACGAGGCCATGCGCTCCGCGCAGCAGCTGGCCCAGGACCGCCTCGGCACCGTCGCCGGCGGCCTCTCCGGGCTGGGGCATCCCCGGCCTCTAGGACGCGGCCGGCGCCGCCGCGTGCTGACGCCCTCCATCGAGCGGCTGGTCGCCGAGCTCGCGCGCCTGCCCGGCATCGGGCCGCGCAGCGCCCAGCGGCTGGCCTTCCACATGATGAAGGCGCCGCCCGAGCGCGCGCGCGGCCTGGCCGAGGCGATCGTCGACATGACCGAGCGGCTGCGCCCCTGCTCGGTCTGCTTCAGCTTCGCCGAGGCCGAGCTCTGCCCGATCTGCGCCGACCCGCGCCGCGACCCGACGCTGCTCTGCGCGGTGGAGGAGCCCTCGGCGATCCTGCCGATCGAGCGCACCAACGAGTACCGCGGGCGCTACCACGTGCTCGGCGGGCGCGCTGTCGCCGATCGACGGCGTCGACCCCGAGGACCTGCGCATCGCCGAGCTGGTGGCGCGCATCGACGGCCGACGGCGTCACCGAGCTGGTCATCGCCACCAACCCGACGATGTCGGGCGAGGCGACGGCCCTCTACCTGGCCGACCTCGTGCGCGGCCGGGTCCGCGTGACGCGCCTCGCGAGCGGCCTGCCGGTGGGCGCCGACCTCGAGCACGCCGACGAGCTGACGCTGGGCCGCGCGCTCCTCGGCCGCCGGGACCTCTGACACGCCGCCTGGAGTCCCCCTCCGGCCCCGTCGCCGACCCGACCGACGCGGCGATCGCCGGCCTGCTGGCGCGCGACGAGTTCTTCTGGCTCGACATCGAGGCCCCCGGCGAGGCCGAGCGGACGCTCGTCCGCGAGACGCTGGGCATCACCGAGATGGCCCACCAGGGCTTCGACCACACCGGCCGGCGCCCCTCGTACGACGACTTCGACGACTTCGACCTCATCACGGTCTACGGCGCCGCCGAGCCGTCGACGCCGGAGCGGGGCCGGTCGACCAGCTGATCGAGGTGCACTGCCTCCTCAGCGCGCGCTTCCTGGTGACGATCCACGAGCGGCCCTGCCCTCGCGCTCGAGGACGCGGCCGGCGGGCAGCCGCACGCGCACGAGCCGCCCCCCACCGCGGCGGGCGCGCTCCACCGGGTGGTCAACCTGCTGGTCCAGAGCCTGCTGCCGCTCATCAGCGAGCTCGACGCCCGCGGCGACGAGCTGGCGGACGCGGTGCTCGAGGACACGGTGCCCGACGTCCAGCGTCAGCTGCTCGAGACGCGCCGCCGGGTGATCGCGCTGCGGCGGGTGGCGATGCCGCAGCGCGACGTGATCGGACGCCTGTCGGAGGCCGACGAGGAGGACATCCCCGGGATGACCCGGGCCGTCTCGCGGCGCTTCCGCGGCGACTACGAGCGGATGGTCCGGGTGGTCAACGCGCTCGACGGCGCCCGCGACGCCGCCCAGGCCGCCACCGACGTCTACCTGGGCACGGTCAACAACCGGCTCAACGTGGTGATGAAGCAGCTGACCGTGGTCGCGGGGATCTTCCTGCCCTTGACGTTCCTCACGGGCTTCTTCGGCCAGAACTTCGGCTGGATGGTCGATCACGTCGGCAGCGCCTGGGCGTTCGTCATCCTGGGCGTGGTGCTCCCCGTCCTGATGGTGGTCGGGCTGTGGGAGTTCTTCCGCCGGACAGCGGTGGTTGTAGCTACCATCCTACGCTGGCCCTCGACGCACGCGGGAGGAGGACGGCCATCGGCCTGAGGACGATGAAGTTCGGCGGCAGCTCGGTCGCCGACGCGCGACAAGATCAAGAACGTCGCGCGGCGCATCGCCGCGGCCGCGCGAGGGCGGCGACGACGTCGTGGCCGTCGTCTCGGCGCGCGGCAAGACCACCGACGGCCTGGTGGCGCTGGCGCACGAGATCTCGGACACGCCCGGATCCGCGCGAGATGGACATGCTGCTGTCCACCGGCGAGCGCATCTCGTGCGCCCTGATGGCGATGGCGCTCCACGACCTGGGCCACGACGCCGAGCTCGTTCACCGGCTCGCAGGCCGGCATCCTGACCGACGACTCCCACACCAAGGCGAAGATCGTCGAGATCCGCGCCGAGCGGCTGCGCGCGGCCCTCGACGAGGGCACGATCGTCCTCGTCGCGGGCTTCCAGGGCATGTCCGACGAACCCCGCAACGTCACCACGCTCGGCCGCGGCGGGCTCCGACACGACCGCGGTGGCCCTCGCCGCGGCGCTCGACGCCGACGTCTGCGAGATCTACACCGACGTCACCGGCGTCTTCACCGCCGATCCCGCGCGTCGAGCCCGGCGGCGCGCAAGCTGCCGCTGGTCAGCCACGAGGAGATGCTGGAGATGGCGGCGATGGGGTCGAAGGTGCTCGCCCTGCGCTCGGTGGAGTTCGCGCGCCGCCACGACGTCCCGCTGCACGTACGGTCCTCCTTCCTTCCGGAGGAGGGCACCTGGATCACGAAGGAGACCCCCGGTATGGAGAAGGCGATCGTCTCGGGCATCGCCCACCGCAGCGACGAGGCCAAGATCACGGTCTCCGGCATCGCACGACCGCCCCGGCGTGGCCGCCCTGATCTTCACGCGCGCTCGCCGACGCGAACCTCAACGTCGACACGATCATCCAGAACGTGAGCGCCACCGACGACGGCCGACGTGTCGTTCACCGTGCCCCTCGACGAGCTGCGCCCCGCGCTCGACACCCTCGAGGGCATGCGCGAGGAGCTGGGCTACCGCGAGCGTGACCGAGCGACGACCAGATCGGCAAGGTGACGCTGGTCGGCGCGGGCATGAAGTCCGAGCCCGGCGTCGCGGCCAAGATGTTCCGCGTGCTCTCCGACCAGGGCATCAACCTCCAGATGATCGACACGAGCACCATCCGCATCACGGTGGTCATCGACCGCCGCGAGGTCGAGCGGGCCGTCCGCGCCCTGCACGACGCGTTCGACCTGGCCGGCGAGGCAGCCGCGCGCGATGTTTAACGTCGCCGTCGTCGGGGCCACCGGCGCCGTCGGGGGCACCATGCTGCGGGTGCTCGAGGAGCGGGGCTTCCCGGTCACCGAGCTGCGCCCGCTGGCGTCCGAGCGCAGCGAGGGGCGGCGAGATCGACTACCTCGGCCAGCCGCGCACGGTGCGCCGCCTCACCGCAGGACGAGCTTCGAGGGGATCCAGATCGCGCTCTTCTCGGCCGGCAGCGCCCGCGCGCAAGGAGTTCGCCCCGGCGGCCGTCGAGGCCGGCGCCGTGGTGATCGACAACTCGAGCGCCTACCGCATGGACGACGCCGTCCCGCTCGTCGTGCCCGAGGTCAACGAGCCGACCTCGAGGGGCACGCCGGCATCGTCGCCAACCCCAACTGCGTGGCCGCCCCGCTGGTCGTGGCCCTGAAGCCCATCGCCGACGCCGTCGGCCTGGAGCGCGTCATCGTCTCGAGCTACCAGTCGGTCAGCGGCACCGGCCAGGCGGCCGTGCGCGAGCTGCGCGAGCAGACGGCCGGGCTGCCTGGCGGGCGACGAGCCCGAGCCCGTGGTCTACCCGCACCCGATCGCCTTCAACGTGCTGCCGCACATCGACGTCTTCGACGAGAGCGGCTACACCGGCGAGGAGCGCAAGGTGGCGGCCGAGACGCGCAAGATGCTCGGCATGCCCGACCTCGCCGGTGAGCGCCACCTGCGTGCGCGTGCCGGTGGTCCAGTCGCACTCGCAGGCGGTCCACATCGAGACCACCGAGCCGATCACCGCCGACGCGGCCCGGCGCCTGCTGATGGCGCGCGCCCGGCGTGGTCCTCGTGGACGAGCCCGGCGCTCAACCTCTACCCGCTCCCGCGCGAGGCGACCGGCCGCGACGAGGTGCTTCGTCGGGCGCATCCGCAACGACTCCTCGCACCCGCGCGGCCTGGCCCTGTGGGTGGTGAGCGACAACCTCCGCAAGGGCGCCGCCACCAACGCGGTCCAGATCGCCGAGTCCCTGGTCACGAGGGGCTGGTTGTGAGCCTTCAGTGAGGTCCACTCACCCTGAAGGCCCTTGCCGAAGGCGCAGCACCGGCCCGTAGGTGGCGAGGTCGAAGGGGACGGCCCGGCCCTGCTCGGGCAGCATCCGGGGCGGCGGCCGGCGGCCCTCCTCGGCCGCCTCGTGGCAGGCCGCGCACAGGCCCTCGTCCTCCGTGCCGGGCCCGTGGACCGGGTCCACGCGGCAGAGGCCGGCGAAGGGGTCCTCGCTGGGCATGCGCTCGCCCACGACCTCCGCGGCCCGCGCGAGCTCGTCCATGCCGGAGTGGACGTCCGGCGCCAGGGCGTCCACCTGATTCACGCCCCGCATCTCCTGGAGCGACGTGACCGCGTCCGCGTAGGTGTTGAGCGCGCGGCCCACCCCCTCGCGCGCCGGGGCCGGGAGGTCCTGGCGCCGCATCAGGGCCGTCGCCCGGGCGCGGAGGGCGTCCAGGCAGATGCGCATGTGCGCCCGCGCCTCCGCCACCTCGCGCCGGGCGCGCCGCTCCCCGCGGCCGCTGCCGAGGGCGAGCGCCCAGAGACCGCCCAGGAGGGCGACCGACAGGAGGATGACCACCGCTCGGGTCCCGTGCCCGCCGGGGTCGGCGCTGACCGGGGCGGCCACGCCCGCCGCCAGCGCGAGCCGGTCGACCGGGTTCGCGATCCTGCGGGCGCCGGACGCCCGGATCGCCAGGGTGATCTGGGCCGCCGAGCGAGGGCCGACCGCCGCGATGGCGCCGGTCGGCGAGGTGACGACGACGGTGCCGTCGAAGCCGAGCCGCTCGGCGAGGGTGCGGACGTACGCCTGCAGGGTCGGGGAGCCGACCGGGCCGAGGACCACCGCCAGCTTCACCTGGCGGTCCTCGGCGTTCAGCCGGGCGGCCGCGTCCGCCAGCAGGCGCTGCTCGGAGGCGGCGGCCGGCCCGAGCACGCGCGGGCTGACGTAGGCGTCGCGGGTGGCGAGGGCCTCCTCGGCCGGGTCGGCGGCCAGCGCCGCCACCGGCGACAGCGAGGGCCAGCGCCAGCACGAGGACGGCGGCCCCCAAACCGCGGCGGATGCTCAGGCGGGGGCTCCTCGCAGGGTCGGCTCGGTGGTCCGCCGGATCGGCCGGTCGCGCGCCGCAGCAGGGAGGTCCCGGCGACGATGCCGCCGAGCTCGATCGACATGAGCGACACCTGCCCGGTGGCGCGGACGGGCATGAACCCCAGGCGCTCGAGGAAGCCGCGGTCGAACAGGGTGTGGTGGCCCGAGGAAGCGCTCGTCCGTCGGGACCTCGTCGGGATAGTTGAGGCCGAACGCCTCGACGCGCGCGATCCCGCGCAGCTTGAGGTCGGCCAGGGCCTCGAGCAGCAGGTGCTCGCAGGACCCCTGCGGGTCGTCCCCCTCGAGGAAGACGCAGGTCACGCAGGGCCGCGTCGCGGCGTGGGAGGGCCGGCGGACAGGGCCAGCGCCCGCGGGAAGGCCCGGGCGGGGCCGTACTGGACCATGCCGCGGAAGCGTCATGCCGTCGCGCAGCACGCGTCCGAAGGCGCCGTGGCGGCGTCCGAACGACTCCACCCAGGCGTCCTTGTGGCGTTCGTCCGAGATCAGCCGGTCGTGCTGCCAGAAGACGCAGCTGACGCACGGGTCCGGGAGGGTGGAGCGCGTACCGGCCGTGAGTGGGGTGATCTGGCTCAGGGAGGTGTCCGTTCCCCGCGGGCGCCCCCGGGCGGCCGTCGCCGGCCGCCCGGGGGGTTGGATCAGGCTCCGACCGCCTCGAGCACGCGGTCAACCGGCACCAGGTGGCGCTTGAAGTCCATGATCTTGTTGTCGATGCCCGAGCGCCAGCCCGATCAGCTGCGGCAGGTGGAGCACCGGCATGTTGTACTCGGTGGCGTTCGCCGCCTCGGCCTTGCGCTGGTAGGCGTCCATCGCCAGGTGGCAGAGCGGGCACGGGGTGACCATGCAGTCGGCACCCGCGTCGCGCGACTGCGACAGCGCGTGGTGCGACTCCTTCAGGGCCACCTCGGTCGCGGGCGAGGATGATCGGGAAGCCGCAGCACGAGGACTTGGCCTCGTAGTCGGCGACCTCGCCGCCGAGGGCGGTGATCAGCCGCTCGAGCGACTGGGGCTTGTCCGGGTCCTCGAAGCCCATCACCGACGACGGCCGCAGCAGCTGGCAGCCGTAGTACGGCGCCACCCGCAGGCCGTTGAGGCCGCGCGGGCCCTGCTTCTCGAGCAGGGAGAGGCCCTCCTCGGTCGAGAGGTACCAGAGCAGGTGGGTGACGTCGCTCGTGCCCTCGTAGGCGCGGGCGCCGACCTTGACCAGCTCCTCGTTGACCTGCTCCAGCAGCCGGGCGTCCTCCTTGACCATCTTGTTCGCCCGGCGCAGGTTGAGCGTGCAGACGTTGCAGATGGTGAGGATGTCCACGCCCATCTCCTCGGCCTGCGAGAGGATGCGGACGTTGAGCGTGAGGTACAGGTTCGGCTTGGCCTCGGCGATGTCGCCGGCGCCGCAGCAGGTGGCGGCGGGCATCGGCAGCAGCTCGATGTCGAGCATCGGAGCCAGGTGCTTCGTGGTCGCGTCGAGCTCCTTGGAGCTGAACTCGGCGATGCAGCCCGGGGTAGTAGGCGAACCGCGTGGCCACTAGATCGTCTCCTTGACGTTCTTCATCAGCGTCTTGACTTCCTTGAGCTTCTGGATCTTGTGCGGGATCGGCGAGGGCGCCTTGCCGTGCCGGAGCATCTGGATGCGCGAACGGGCACGTCCAGCGGGGCCTTGAGCGGCTGGGTGTAGGGCACCAGCAGCGTCTCGTTGAGCTTGCCGCCGGTGCGCATCGAGATGAGGAACGCCTTGGCGTGGCGGGCCCCGGCGTCCTTGTGCGCGCGCCCCTCCTGGAAGGCGATGCCGCCCAGCTTCTCGATGGCGTCGCGCGGGTTGACGCCCTTGGGGCAGCGCTCGTTGCAGAACATGCAGCGGGTGCAGTCCCAGACGCCGTGCTCGCCGGTGTAGAGCTTGGCGCGCTCCTTGCGCTGGCCGTCGCGCACGTCGCCGGCGAAGCGGTAGCCCCAGGCGAACGCCGCCGGGCCGACGAAGTCCGGGTCGGCCGCCAGCGAGTTGCACTCGGAGTAGCAGGCGGCGCAGAGGATGCAGGCGGCCTCGCGGAAGAGCTTCTGCATGTCCTCCTTGGAGACGATGCGCTCCTTCTCGGGCGCCGGCCCGTCGGGGATCAGGTAGGGCTTGACCGACTTGAACTTGTCCCAGAAGGGGTCGAGATCGACGATCAGGTCCTTGAGGGGCGCGAAGTTGCCGATCGGGTCGATCACGACGGTGCCGCTCTCGTTCTCGCGCTTGACCTCCTCGACCTGGCTCATGCAGGCGAGGACGGTCTTGCCGTTGGCCTTGCAGGCACAGGAGCCGCAGATGGCGCTGCGGCAGGAGTAGCGGATCGCCAGCGTGCCGTCCTGCTCGTCCTGCAGGCGCAGGATCGCGTCGAGGAGCGTGAAGTCCTCGCCGTGCTCGAGGTCGTACGACTGCCGGTAGCTGCGTCGTCCGAGACGATCGGGCTGGTAGCGGAAGATGTCGAAGGTCGTCGTCGCCATCAGGTAGGACCTCACCTGGGGCTCGTACTTGGTCACCGTGACCTCGGAGTAGTCCAGACGGATCTGGTCGTCCTCGAGGTACGACAGGGTGTGCTTCATCCAGTTCTCGTCGTCGCGCTCCGGGAAGTCGGTGCGCGAGTGCGCGCCGCGGCTCTCGGTGCGCTCGACCGCGCCCGCCACCATCGTGGCCGCGAGGTCCAGCAGGTAGCCGGTCTCGATGGTGTGGATGAGCGACTGGTTGAACGTGCGGCCCTTGTCGGTGACCACGACGCCCTTGAAGCGCTCGCGCAGCTCGTCGACCGTGGCCTGGGCCTCGCGCAGCTCGGGCCTCGGTGCGGAAGACGCCGACCTTCTCCTGCATCGTGTCGGCGAGCACCTCGCGGATCTCGTGCTGCTTGGGGCCGCGCTGGCGCTCGAGCAGCTCGCGGAGCTGCTGCTCGTAGTCGGACCGCGGCCTCCGGCGTCGCCTCGCGGCCGCGGCCGTTGAAGACGTCGGTCGCGTAGCGCGCCGCGGCGCCGCCGGTGCGGGCGCCGAAGACGACGGCCTCGAGCAGCGAGTTGCCGCCGAGGCGGTTGGCGCCGTGCACCGAGACGCAGGCGCACTCGCCGGCGGCGAACAGGCCCTGCATGTGCGGGGCGGCGCCCCACGAGTCCACGTGCACGCCACCCATGTGGTAGTGGGCGCCGGGGCGGATCGGGATGGGCGCCTCGATCGGGTCCACGCCGGCGAAGGCCATCGCCAGCTCGCGGATCTGCGGCAGCCGCTCCATGATCTTCTCGCGGCCGAGGTGGCGCAGGTCGAGCATGATCGACCCGTTGACGCCGCGGCCCTCGAGGATCTCGGTGGCCTCGGAGCGCGACACGACGTCGCGCGAGGCGAGCTCCAGCTTGTTGGGCGCGTACTTGCTCATGAAGCGCTCGCCCTCGCAGTTGAGCAGGTAGCCGCCCTCGCCGCGGGCGCCCTCGGTCACCAGCACGCCGCTCGGGTTGAGCGTGGTGGGGTGGAACTGCATGAACTCCATGTCCTTCAGCGGCACGCCGGCCTTGAGGGCGAGGCCCATGCCGTCGCCGGTGGACGAGTGCGAGTTGGTGGAGGGCCGGTAGACGCGCCCGGCGCCGCCGGTGGCGAGCACGACGGCCTTCGCGCCGATGGTCTGGATCGTCCCGTGGACCATGTCGTAGGCGACGACGCCGCAGCAGCCGCCGTGCGTAGTCCTTCACCAGCTCGGTGACGAACCACTCCTCGTAGGTCGGGATCTCGTACTTCACGCACACCGTGTAGAGCGTGTGCAGCATGACCAGGCCGGTGAGGTCGGCCGCGTAGCAGGTGCGCGGGTAGCCGGCGCCGCCGAACGGCCGCTGGGCGATCTTGCCGGTGGCCTCGTCGCGGCTGAACACCGCGCCCCAGTGCTCGAGCTGGATGATCTCGCCCGGGGCGTCGTTGCAGAGGATCTCGATCGCGTCCTGGTCGCCGATGTAGTCGGCGCCCTTGACGGTGTCGAAGGTGTGGTTGTCGGGGTGGTCCTCGGTCTCGTTGCCGAGCGCCGCGTTGACCCCGCCCTGGGCGGCTCCGGAGTGGCTTCGTACCGGGTGCACCTTGGTCACGAGCGCGACGTCCACACCCGCCTCGTGCGCGGCGATCGCCGCCCGCATCCCGGCGAGGCCCGCGCCGACCACCACGACGTCATGGCTGAGCAATGTTCGTGCCCTCCGCTTCTCGATTGCCCTCATGGCGGACTCTACCGGACGGACGACCGCTCTCCTGCGGGTCATTCGTCGCTGTGCGGGCGGCGCCCGGTCGGAGACGCCCGGCGCGCCACCGCCGAGGGTCGGGCATGATGCGCCGTCGATGAGCGCCGACGCCGTGCATCACCCTGGTCGTCGTGGTCGCGTGCTGGCCGTCCTGGTGTCGGAGCGCCTGTCGCCGGCCCTGACCATCCTCGGCGGCGTCATCGCGCTGCTGGTCGCCGGCGTGATCGACACCGACCAGGCGTTCGCGGGGTTCTCGAACTCCGCGCCCCTCACGGTCGCCGCCCTCTATGTGCGTCGCCGCGGCCGCGGGCCGCACGCGGGTGCTCGAGGCGCTCGTCGCCCGCGTCGCCGCGCGTCCGCGCCGCGCGGCGCGAGCCCGGCGAGCGCGGCACGCTCGCCCGGCTGCTCGTGCCCACCGCCACCGCCTCGGCGTTCCTCAACAACACCCCGATCGTCGCGATGGTGATCCCGGGGGTCGTCTGCGTGGACGCGCCGCACCGGTCGCTCGCCGTCGCGCTACCTGATGCCGATCAGCTTCGCGGCGATCGTCGGCGGCACCGTCACGCTCATCGGCACCTCGACCAACCTGGTCGTGCTCGGGGCTGCTCGCAGGACGCGGGCTACGCCGGGCTGGGGCTGTTCGAGATCGGCAAGGTCGGGCTGCCGTTCGCGATCGCCGGCCTCGTCGCGCATGATCGTGCTCACCCCGCTGCTGCTGCCCGACCGGCGCGCCCCGAGCGAGACCGCCGACGCCGACGCGCGCGAGTTCACCGTCGAGCTGATCGTCACCGACGAGCCCGGGCATCGCGGGCCGCAGCGTCGCCGAGGGCGGGCTGCGCAACCTGCAGGGCGTGCTACCTGGTCGAGGTCGAGCGCGACGGCCACCGGATCTCGTCGGTCCGCCCGGACGAGATCCTCGCCGTCGGCGACCGGCTCACGTTCGCCGGCAACGTCGACCCGCGTCCTCGACCTGCAGGAGATGCGCGGGCTGGCGCTCGGCCGAGGAGCGCCACTTCACGGCCGCCGGGTCGGCCGATCGACCGCCGCCTCTACGAGGCCGTCGTCGCCCCGGGATCGGCGCTCGTCGGGCCGGACCCTCAAGCAGGCGGGCTTCCGGGGGCGCTACGGCGGCGCCGTGATCGCGATCCACCGCGCCGGCGAGCGGATCGCCGGCAAGCTCGGCGAGGTGCGCCCTGCGCCGCGGGCGACGTGCTGCTGGTGCTCGCCGGGCCGGCGTTCCGTCCGCGGGCGCTCGACCGGCGCGACTTCCTGGTGGTCGCCGCCGCTCGACGGCGAGGGGCCGCCGCGCGAGGAGAAGGCCCCGCTCGTCGGCCTCATCATCGCTCGCGCTGCTCGTGCTCGCCGGGCACCGGGCTCGTCGACATCCTGCCCGCGGCCGTTCCTCGCGGCCTTCGCCGTCGTCGCCCTGCGGATCCTCTCGCCCGACCGAGGCGCGCGACGCCGTCGACCTCGACGTGATCGTCGTGATCGCCGCCAGCTTCGGCATCGGGGCCGCCATCGAGTCGAGCGGGCTGGCGGCCGACCTCGCCGACGTGCTCGTGGAGCCGTTCGGCACGTTCGGCGACCTCGGACTGCTCTTCGGCGTGCTGCTCGCGACCATGGTGCTGACCGAGCTGATCACCAACAACGCCGCGGCGGTCCTGCTGTTCCCGGTGGCGCTCAGCACGGCGACCGCAGGCGGGCCTCGATCCGCGCCCCTTCGCCATCGCCATCGCGATCGGGGCGTCGTCGTCGTTCCTGACGCCGATCGGCTACCAGACCAACACCATGGTCTACGGCATCGGTGGCTATCGCTTCGGCGACTACGCCCGGCTCGGCCTGCCCGCTGTCGATCTCATGATGATCGTCGCGATGATCTTCATCCCGCTCGCCTGGCCCCTGCGCTGAGAGCCCGGGACGGGTCCGGCGGCCGGACGGGCCGGTTCGGTATGCTCCGTGCGGTTTGCGGCCGCCTCCGGGCGGCCGCTTCGTCAGAGAACGCCATGAAGGAGTCGGACCCGTGGCACACCACGTCACGTTGATTACCGGCGACGGCACCGGGCCGGAGATGGCCGAGGCCGCCCAGCGCGTGCGTCGACGCGACCGGCGTCGAAAATCGACTGGGACGTGCAGGAGGCCGGCGTCGACGTCATGGAGACGGCCGGCACGCCGCTGCCCGACGCGCGTGATCGAGTCGATCCGCCGCACCAAGGTCGCGCCTGAAGGCCCCGATCACCACGCCCGTCGGCACCGGCTTCCGCAGCATCAACGTCCCTCTGCGCCAGGCGCTCGACCTGTTCGCCTGCGTCCGCCCCTGCAAGAACTACCCGGGCGTGCGCCGCTTCTTCGAGCGCCGGTCGACCTGGTGATCGTCCGCGAGAACACCGAGGACCTCTACGCCGGCATCGAGTTCGAGCACGGCACAGCCGGAGACCGCCGAGCTGATCGACTTCATCAACGAGCTCGCCCGACGGCGATCAAGATCGACGCCAGCGACGACCGGCATCTCGATCAAGCCGATCAGCGTCTCGGGCACCGAGCGGATCGTGCAGTACGCCTTCGAGTACGCCCGCGAGAACGGCCGCAAGAAGGTCACCGCCGTCCACAAGGCCAACATCATGAAGTACACCGACGGCCTGTGGCTCGCGGTCGCCACGCGAGGTGGCCAAGGACTACCCCGACATCGAGTTCGAGGACCGCATCGTCGACAACATGTGCATGCAGCTCGTGCAGAAGCCCGAGCTGTACGACGTGCTCGTGCTGCCGAACCTGTACGGCGACATCCTCAGCGACCTGGCGCCGGCCTGGTCGGCGGGCTGGGCGTCGCGCCCGGCGCGAACATCGGCACCCGACGGCGCCGTCTTCGAGGCCACCCACGGCAGCGCCCCGAAGTACAAGGGCCAGAACAAGGTCAACCCGACCGCCCTGATCCTCTCCGGCATGCTGATGCTCCGGCACCTCGAAGGAGACCGACGCCGCCGACCGGCTGGAGAAGGCCGTCGCCGCGCGTGATCGCCGAAGGGCAAGGACGTGACCTACGACATGAAGGCCGACCGCAACGACCCCACCGCCGTCGGGACGTCCGGCGTCGCCGACGCCCTCGTCGAGAAGCTCTCGGGGGTGAAGGCGTGAGCGCCGAGAAGGCGCCCCTGCGCGTCGCCGTCACCGGCGCCGCCGGCCAGATCGGCTACTCCATCCTCCCGCGCATCGCCTCCGGCGAGATGTTCGGCAAGGACCAGCCGGTCATCCTGCAGCTGCTCGAGATCCCGGTCGAGAAGGTCCAGGAGGCGCTCGAAGGGCGTCGCCATGGAGCTCGACGACTGCGCCTTCCCGCTCCTGCAGGGCATGGTGCTCACCGGCGACCCCGCGCGTGGCCTTCAACGACGCCAACTGGTGCGCTGCTCGTCGGCAGCAAGCCGCGCGGCCCGGGCATGGAGCGCGCCGACCTGCTCAAGGACAACGGCAAGATCTTCGTCGAGCAGGGCAAGGCCATCGACGACGTCGCCGCCGACGACGCCCGCATCGCCGTCGTCGGCAACCCGTGCAACACCAACTGCATGATCGCCGCCTCCCAGGCCACGCGCCTGCGGCCCGGAGCGCTTCACCGCCATGATCCGCCTCGACCAGAACCGCGCCGCAGACCCAGCTGGCCAAGAAGGCCGGCGTCGACGGTCACCGAGGTCAACGACATCTTCATCTTCGGCAACCACCGCCCGACGATGTTCGCCGACTTCACCAACGCCACGATCACGGGCAAGCCCGCCACGCGAGGTGATCACCGACGACGCCTGGCTGGAGGGCGACTTCCTGCCCGACCGTCGGCAAGCGCGGCGCGGCCATCATCGCCGCCCGCGGGCTGTCGTCGGCCGCCTCGGCCGCCAACGCCGCGCGTCGACCACGTGCGCGCGCTGCACACCCCGTCGGACGACATCCACTCGATCGCCGTGAAGTCCGACGGCTCGCTACGGCTTCGACGAGGGCGTCTGGGCCGTCGTGCCCGGTGCGCACCACCGCCCCCGGCACCTACGAGGTGATCCGCGAGGGCTGGGACCAGGACGACTTCGCCAAGTCGAAGATCGCCGCCACCAACGCCGAGCTGGTGGAGGAGCGCGAGACGGTCCAGGAGATGCTGGGCTAGCCGCTCAGCGCGTCCGTGTTCTGATGCTCGACCCCAGGTGCTGGGCCTTGCGCGACAGGAGGCCCAGCACCCACGAGGGGTCGAAGGGCGACGGGTCGAGGACCGTCCGGCGCGAGACCAGGCCGGTGGCGATCCAGCGCACCAGCGTCGCCGCCGACTCGTCCCCCCCGCGGTGGCGGAGCGTCCGCACGAGCTGCTTGAGCTCGCCGTCGAAGCGCACGTAGCGCGTCGCGGTGAGCGCCGGCAACGGCGGGGAGGGCCGGGCGAGCGCGGCCTCCACCGAGCGCCCGGGGATGTCGAAGCCGCTGCGGATCGACGCCTCGACGGTCGCGCCCAGGCGCAGGTTGACGTCGTGGACCATGAAGCGCCCGTCGCGCTCGATGAAGCTCAGGCTGCAGGGGCCGCGGTAGCCCACCGCGTCGAGCAGCCGGCGCGTGCCGTCGATGACCTGCGGCGGCACCGCCGCCGTGTGCATCACCGAGGCCGGCCCCGCCCCGCGCGGGTAGTCGCGGTCCACGCGGAAGCCCAGGAAGTCGAAGCCGTGGTCCGAGAGCACGCAGTGCCCGACCCAGCGCGGCCCCACGAGGCGCTCCTGCACCAGCGCCGGCACGCCGGCGGCCACCAGGGCGCGCACGGCGGCGTCCCGCTCGGCGACCGTCGTGGCGAGCATCGGCTTCTCCCACAGCCCGCTCGAGCCGGAGATGCGGGGCTTGACGATGCACGGCAGCGCCGGCCATCCGGCCGTCGGGAGCTCGTCCGCGACCTCGATGGTGTACGGGTGATCGACCCCGGTCCGCTCGGCCGTGCGGGCGAGCTCCGCCTTGTCGCAGAGGGCCCGGTACTGGGCCGCGTCCGGGCCGGCCACCACGGTCGCGCCGAGGTCCGGCTCGCGCTCGGCCAGCAGCCGCACGATGTCCTCGTCGAGGGGCAGGACGGCGTGGACGCCGTGCTCGCGGCAGGTGCGGACCACGAACGCCAGGAACCCCTCGGGGTCATCGGTGGCGGAGGGGTAGCGCAGCGGGCTCATGCACGCCGGCGATCGCCCGCCGTGCGCGCCCTCCGGGTGGGCGCGCAGCACCCGGTAGCCCTGGCGCTCGAGCGAGCGGCACGTCCACGGTCCGGCGCGATGGCCGACCCAGAGCACGAGCACACACGTGCCCGCGGGCCCGGAGGGGGCCCGCGCGACTGCCGTTTCCACGGCCCCTCTCCACATGCCCTGACCGTACCGGCCGGCGGCCCCCGGCGAGGGCGAATTCACCCGTTCTGAGAGATTCGGGACCGGCTCTCATGAAACGCACGGGCGGCCCACAGGCCCGCCGCCGCGCCTAGGAGCTGACGGCGGCTCCCCGGAACACGCCGCCGAGACGGCGCATGCCCTCGTCGATCTCGGCGGGGCTGACCCCGCTGTAGGCGAGGCGCAGCGTGCGCTCGCCGCCGGCGACGAAGCAGTCGCTGCCCTTGACATAGGCCACGCCCGCGGCGGCCGCCTCGTCGAAGAGCGCGTCCGCTGACAGGCCCTCGGGAAGCGTGAGCCAGATGAAGAAGCCACCCGCCGGCGGCACGCAGCGCGTGCCCTCGGGCAGCTCGCCCAGGCCGGCGACCATCGCGTCGCGGCGCTCGCGCATGAGCTCGGTGACGCGCGCGATGTTGGCGGGGAGGCCCCCCGAGGCGATCAGCTGGTGGACCGCGGCCTCCGCGAGGAGGGCGGGGGAGATGTAGGTGCGCGAGGCGGCGGCGGCCAGCGGCCCCGCGATCTCGGACGGCGCGACCAGGTAGCCCACCCGCAGGCCGGGGGCCACGGTCTTCGAGAACGAGGACGTGAAGAGCACGCGCCCCGCCGGGGCGAGCTCGGCGATCGAGGCGATGGGCTCACCCTCGAAGCGCAGCTTGCCGTAGGGGTCGTCCTCCAGGATCAGGATCCCGTGGCGCTCGCAGACCTCCACCAGGGCCCGGCGCTTCTCGAGGGAGATCGTCGCGCCCGAGGGGTTCTGGAAGTTGGGGATCGTGTAGATCAGACGCGGCACGCGGCCGGAGGCGCAGGCCGCCGCGAGGGCGTCCACGTCCAGGCCGTCGTCCTCGACCGGGATGGGGAGGACGTCCATGCCGTGCAGCCGCAGCTGGAGCAGCGCGCGGTCGTAGGTGGGCGCCTCGACGGCGACGAGGTCGCCGGGCTCGAGGAGCGTCTCCAGCAGGAACACGAAGCCCTGCAGGGACCCGTTGGTGATGAACACCTGGTCCGGCGTCGCCCCGTGCTCGGCCGCCAGCAGCTCGCGCAGCGGCGGGTAGCCGTTGCCGGTGCCGTAGGAGAGGATCCGCACCCGGTCCGCCTCGAGGGCGGCTCTGGTGCATTCGGCGATCAGATCGCCGTTCAGGGCCTCGGGGCACGGAGCGCCCCGCGCGAAGGAGATCGTCGCCACGGGCGGGGAGTCTACCGGACGCTCCCCCGCCGAGACGGGGGTGCGGGTCCTACTTGGCGGCCTTCTTCGCGGCGGCCTTGGCGGCCTTGGCCAGGGTGGCCTTGCTCGCGATGCAGAAGTTGCTGATCCCCAGGGGCGACTTGGTGAAGCTCCTGCCCGTGTAGGGCCAGATGCGCCAGACGTAGCAGGTGCCCGGGAGGGTCTTGCTCGCGGGGACGCGGAACTGGGTGCCCTTGGGGAACGCCGAGTACACCTTGGTCACGACCGGGGGCAGGTTCGGCCGCTTGCGCACCACCTTGAAGAGCTGGAGGTTGTAGACCGTGGTGCCCTTGGGCCCCTTGGTCCACTGCAGCACCGGCGTGCGCGTGACCAGCGTCTTGCCCGCCCGGGGCTTCAGGCGCCTGGCGTTCTGGAGCGGCAGGAGGGAGGTCAGCGAGGCGACCTTCGCCGGGGCGGCGAGGCCCGCGATCGAGAACGGGTCGGAGGTCGGCGCCGAGGCGTTGCCCGCCGGGTCGATCGCCACCACGCGGAAGACGTAGGCGCCGTTGGGCAGCGGGCTCACCGTCGCCGCGGAGGCGGGGGTGTCCGAGGTCTGGATCACGTTGCCGCCGCTGCCCAGCACCTGCCAGCGCGCCGACGCGCCGGCCTCCATGGCCCACGAGAAGGAGGGCGACGGGTTGCTGGTGGGGAAGGGGGGCCGCCCGGTGATCGCGGGAGCGGCCGGCGGCGACGTGTCGACCGTGAACGAGCGGACGGCCTCGGCGCCCTCGTCGCCGAAGGCGTTCACCTGGGAGACGCGGAACGTGTACTCGCCGTCGGTGAGCCCCGTCGCGGTCGCCTGGGTGGCGGCCCCCGAGCCGGACTGCAGCGCGGTGTCGTTGTCGCGGACGAACAGCTGCCACATGAACCCGGGCTGGTCCCCGGCCCACGTGAAGGTGGGGTTCATCTGGTTCGTCAGGCCGGCCGGGCCCCCGGTGATGCTGGGCGCGGCGGGGGCGTTCGGGTTGATCGTGAAGGTGCGCGCCTGCCCCGTTCCGCCGCCGCCGTTGCCCGCGTTGTCGATCGTGCGGACGTACCAGGAGGTGGACACGCCCTTGGGGAAGACCGTGGGCCAGAGCGAGGGATTGCGGGCGACCCGGTACTCGGTCTGGCCGGCGACGTGCGGCACCGAGGCCACGAGCCGGTAGGTGCCCGAGACGCGCACGTACAGCTCGTAGCGGTTGAAGCCCGACGTCTCGGCGCCCGTGGAGGGGCCCCAGACGAAGACCGGCTCGGCGGTCACGATGGCGCGCGGGGTCGGCGCCTGGAGGGCCGCGGAGCGCGGGGCGGCGCCGTCGAAGTTGAAGATCGGGGTGGTGGCCACGGCGCTGACGTTGCCCGCGGCGTCCGTCACCTGGGCGGTGCGCGTCTGGCCCAGGCCCTGGGTGGTGACGGCGGCGGCCGCGGGGCAGACCACGGGGGAGCCGGTGCCGTCGCAGGTCCAGCCGACCGTGAGGGAGCGGTACCAGCCGTTGTCGCCGTTCGGCACCGCCGGCGTCATCACGGGCGCGATCGTCGGCGGGGTCCGGTCCACGGTCACCGAGAACGTGCCGTAGCCCCCGGTCTGAGGCGGCAGGATGCCCAGCGAGTCCGACTCGGTCGCGCGCACCCGGAAGGTGTAGGTCCCGGGGGTCCCGAGGGCCAGGCTGACGGACGTGCCACCCGTCGCGAAGGTCAGCGGCGAGGGGCCCTGGAGGTCGCCGTCGTAGCTGATCGTGTCGTAGCCCAGATCGGGACCGACGCCGCTCCAGCTGAAGGTGGCGCTGGGGGCATTCGTGAACGCCGGCCCGCTTGCGGCGGGTTGCCCGATGGAGAGGGCGGCGGGCGCCCCCATGAGGACCGCCGCCGCGCAGGCGATCAGGAAGGTCGCGACGAGGCGCGAGAAGGTGAGGCGGGTGCGCATCTGTCACCCCCGATCCTACTTCGCGCTAGAACGCCGGCGGGCGTCCTGAGCCACCCGTTCGGCCAGTTCCGACCGCCCCCGTCGGGGGGTCCTGCGCCGATTCACTTACGGATGCAGAAGTGGCTCACGCCGAGGGGCGTCGAGGTGAAGCTCGAGCCCCGGTAGGGCCAGACGCGCCAGACGTAGCACGACCCCTTCTTCAGGGCGCCGCGCTTGGGGAGGGTGAAGGAGCGCGAGCGCGGGAAGGCGCTGCGCACCTTCTTCAGCGCGTTGTTCTTCCCCACCACGAAGATCTGGACGTTGTAGAGGCGGGTGCCCTTGGGGCCGGCGGCCCACCGCAGGGTGGGGCGGGTGGAACGGATCGTGGCGCCCTTGCGGGGGGTCAGCTTGCGCCAGTTGCTGGCCGGCAGCGCGGCGACCGACGGCGACGTCGGGGTTGTCCCGGGGGTGGCGAGGATGGCGAAGGGCTCGGTCGCCCAGGGGCCCGGGTTGCCGACGGCGTCGACCTGGCGCGCCTCGAACGAGTACGACCCGGCGGGGAGCGCGGCGGGCGCCGCCGACGTCCCGCCGGTGCTGGTCGGGCCCTGGAGGATCGTGCCGCCGGCCCCGATCACGCGCCACCAGCAGAGGGCCCCGGGCTCGACCCCGCTCCAGGAGAAGCTCGGCGTGACGCCGACGCTCGGTGAGGGGCGGCTCGCCGCGATGGCGAGCGGGGCGGGCGGCGTGGCGTCGATCGCGAACGTCGCCGAGACGGGCGCGCTCTCGGCGCCGACGGCGTTGCGCTGGACCACCTGGAGCTGGAACGTCCCGCTGGAGAGGAGGGCCGTGGCCTGGCCGCTCGCGGTGGCCACCTGACCGCCCTGCACCGCAGTGCCCGCCGCGTTCAGGATCGTCCAGCGCGAGCTCGTGCGGTCGCCGGTCCACGAGAACGCCGGCGCCGTGTTGTTGGACAGCCCGGGCGGCGCGGCGACGAGGGTCGGCGGCGGCGGCGCGACCCGGATGGTGGTCCGGCTCTCGGGGGGCGTCACCTCCGTGAGCCCGCCGGTGTCGGTCCGCTGCACCCACCAGGTCAGCAGGACCCCCTCCGGGAGGTCGACCGTCGCCGTGGCCGTGGTGGCCGGCCAGCTGGCCGTGGCGACGACCGCGGGCCCCGCGGGCAGGTTGACGTACACGTCGTACCGGAGGCCGGTGAGGATGCCGGAGCTCGCCGTCCAGGTGAACGTCGGACGGGCGGCCACGACGGCGTCGGCCGCCGGCGACGACGGCAGCGAGGGGGCGGCCGCGGCCAGCCCGGGCGCGAGGAGCGCCACCATCGCGGCGAGCGCGATGAGCAGGCGCGCGCTCGGTGTGCGGTGGGAGGTCGTGACCACCGCGCGATGCTAGAACGCCGTGAACCGGGTGTCAGCCACCGAGGGTCCTCCGGGCCCGGGCGCCCTCGCGGGGCGCCCGGGCGGATGGATCATCAGCCGGTGACCGCCGGCTGGATGCGCTTCGCGATCGGCCGGAAGATCGTGACCGCGCTGGCCCGGACGGCGGCGACGCCGGTCGCCTGGGTCGTTGCGGTGTTCGTCCTCTGGCCCCGGACGGAGGCGTTCGCCACCAGCCAGACGCTGACGGTGCGGCTCTCGCCGGCCTTCAGCGTGCCCAGGTTGAAGCTGATCCGGCCCGTGGAGAGCGTCCCGCTGCGGCTCGACTTCGCGAACGAGAGCCCGCCCGGAAGCGTGTCGCGGAGGGTGACGTTCTTCGCCGTGACCTTGCTCGTGTTCGTGACCACGATCGTGTACTTGACCCGCGTCAGGACCTTCGCCGTCGCCGGCGCCGACTTCCTGATCGACAGGCTGGCCTTGGCCGTGACCGCGCCGGCCGGCGTCACCGGGGTGAGCGGCGTCGTGGGCGTGGTCGGCGTCGTCGGCGTCGTGGCGGCCGTGAAGGTGACCGTCGTGTTGGCGCTGATCGTGTTCTTGCCGGAGGTCGTGGTGTTCTGCGAGTCATCCGAGGTCGGCTGGATGGCGTAGAGGACGCCGTCGCCGGCCGTGGTCCCCGAGACCGTCGTCGTGCCCGGACCCGGACCGGTCAGCGTGACCGTGGCCGTGCCGCTCGGGCCGACCGTGACCGAGGGCGCCGACAGGGTGCCCGGGCCGGAGGTGACCGCGAGCTGCACAACGGAGCCCGGCTTCGCGGCGATCGTGATCGTCGTGCTCGTGGCGCCGGCCGCCGGCGCCGCCGCCGTCAGGCCGATCGTCCGGGGCGTGGCGCTCTCGGCGAGGGCCTCGGTGACGAGGGCGGCCGCAGCCGCGTTGATCGACGCGGAGTTGGTGGGGTTGGTCGCCCGCAGTTCGCCGCGGAGCACCCAGACGGCAACCTGCGAGGTCGCCGCCTCGTCCTGCTTGGCCGGGGTGACCGGCCCGGTCGGAGTGCGGTTCTGGAGGATCCAGAGCACCGCGCGGTCCGCGGGGGTGGCGAGGGGGATCTCGGTCACGTCGGCCGTGGGGCCGGGGGTGTTCTGGTTGAGGAACTTGGTCGTCTCGATGCAGTAGGCCACCACGGGCGTGCCGTCGAGGGTCAGGT
The DNA here is from genome assembly GCA_963784365.1 of uncultured Thermoleophilia bacterium. Classification (GTDB taxonomy): domain Bacteria; phylum Actinomycetota; class Thermoleophilia; order Miltoncostaeales; family Miltoncostaeaceae; genus Miltoncostaea. The sequence continues at coordinate 932,542 of CAWAQS010000006.1, forward strand.
TGATCGTGCCGGCCGCGCCGCCCGGGCCCTGGGCCCCGTTGGGCAGGAAGTACAGGAGGTCGGTCCGCTCGATGTCCGGCGTGCTGCCGTTCGCCTGGCCGGTCCACTGCTGGGCCTGTGGGGCGCCCAGCGCCGACGACATCTGCAGAACGAGCATCGCGGCGACCGCCGTGAGCACGGCGGTGATGACGCGATGAGCGCGCCGCCTCGTTCTGAGTGGGTGAAGCTGCATCGGCATGACCTCCCAGGGCCTGGGGATGTACTCGAGAAGCAGAAAGGGTGACGCCCCACCCCACCGGCGGCGCCCACTATGTCACGCATTGTGCGTGAGGGGCCGCGATCGGGGTGGGAGGTTTCGCCCCTCCAACGGGGACACGAGATTTCGCTCCCACGTACCTTCTGTCCCCCGGGGGGGTCTTGTCACCCCCCCGTGTCACCCTGCATTGTCGCTCTGAGCGGGGTGGCCTCCGGACGCGGCGCTAGCATGCTTGCGGAAAGGGTGATCGGGTGTGTCGGCTGAACGAGGAGAGGGACCGCGCGTGACCGAGGCCATCCTCAATCTGCTGCGCTCGAGGACCCAGGTCATGACGCCCGGGGCGATCAGCGTGCTCCTGGGCCAGGGCGCGGTCGGCACCCTCGGGCACGAGCCCTCGCCGGAGATCGCGGCGGAGCTGGACGCGTTGGCCCGGTCGGGAGACCTGGTCAGCCTCACGGGCTGCCCGGTCTGCGGGCTGGCCGGCGACGTCTGGACCGTCCCCGAGCACGTCCCCGCCCGCGCGCTGCCGCCCCTCGGCTTCACCGAGGACGACGCCGAGCAGACGATGTCGCCCCTGATCGCGGAAGGCGCGATCGAGCTGGGCGAGCGCGTCGAGCTGGTCGAGAGGGAGTGCTGCCTGCGCAGCGCCCGCCCCTGGAGGGCCACGCCCCGCCCCGCCTGACCCGGCCCTATCGAGCGGCCCCGCCGCTGCCGATGACTCCCTGGGTGCGCAGGCCGTCCGCGTGCGCCGTCAGAATCCCCTCGACCTCAACTAGACCTCCGGCGAAACGCGATTGACCTCCCGGGGGGGGTGCGAGATCGCGGGGCTGCCATACCTTGGCTGCGGGCCGCGAAGGGCGGTCTGACCGGCTTGGACGCCGGGTCACCGGAACGACAGACGGAGGTAGAAGTGACCGATCACAAGAGTGGCAGGCCCAGTCGCCACGTGCTCGTGACCGGAGGGCTCGGATTCATCGGTTCCTTCGTCACCGAAGCTCTGGTGGAGAGCGGTGACCGCGTCACCGTCGTGGACTCGTGCGTCTCCAGCGTCATCGAGCCCGAGGACCTCCGCGGTCCGGTGGGCGCGATCGAGGTCGTGCAGAAGACCGTCGAGGACTACCTCGTCGAGGCCGGATCCCTGGACGACTTCGACATGGTCGTGCACTGCGCGAGCTACGTCGGCCCGGCCAGCATCCTCGGCTTCGCGGGCCAGCTCGGCCCGGCCATCGTGGGCACCACCGCCAAGGTCATCGAGAAGTGCATCGCGGCCGACATCCCGCTCGTCAACTTCTCGTCCGCCGAGATCTACGGCAAGAGCGGCATCCTGCGCGAGGACGGGGACATCCGCGTCCCCCCGTACTTCAACCCGCGCATCGAGTACGCCCTCGGCAAGCTCACCGCCGAGGCCATGTGCATCAACAGCAAGGTCCACGGGCTGCGCTCGGCCACCATCCGGCCGTTCAACGTCGCCGGCCCGCGCCAGTCGCGCTACGGCGGGTTCGTGATGCCGACCTTCGTCCAGCAGGCCCTCGAGGGCCTCCCGATGACGGTCTTCGCGTCCGGTCAGCAGCGCCGCGCCTTCCTGTCGGTCTTCGACCTCTGCCGGTTCATCGACGAGCACCTCACCGACGAGGCGTTCGACGACCCCAAGATCTACAACGTGGGGAACCCGGGCAACACCACGGAGATCTACGAGCTGGCCGTCCGCATCAAGGAGATGACCGGCAGCGAGTCGGACATCATCTACGCCGACGCCACCAAGATCTACGGCCCGCAGTACGAGGAGGCCGAGAGCTTCGAGAAGCTCCCCGAGCTGAAGAACGCGGCCGCCCTCGGCTGGCAGCCCCGGATGGACCTCGACGCCCTGATCCAGGAGACGATCGACTACTACAAGGCCAACGCGGACCTCCGTGGGGCGAATGCTCGACTCTAAGTCGCTCTCATCCCTGCTGGTCGTCGCGCCGCACGCCGACGACGAGGTGCTCGGAGCGGGAGGCCTGATGGCTCAGGCCTCCCGTGCGGGCGCCAAGGTCCACGTCGTCTTCATGGCCGTCGACGGCCTCAAGCACTGGGGCCACCCCGTGGTGACCACGCTCGAGGAGCGCATCGCGGAGATCGACGCGGTCGCGGCCCGGGTGGGCTTCACCTACGAGATCTTCTATGCGGGCAAGGACCTCATCGAGCAGCTCGACACGGTGAGCCAGCGCGAGATGGTCAACCTGTTCGAGGCGGCGTTCAACGAGCACCGCCCCGACCTGCTGCTCCTCCCGCACGGCGAGGACTTCGACCAGGACCACCGGGCGACCTACCGGGCCGCGTTCGCCGCGGCACGGCCGATCCCGCAGAACCTCGAGAAGTTCTTCCCGAAGAACATCTGGACCTACGAGATCCCGAAGATCATCTGGTCCGACGCGCCGTTCAAGCCCGCGTTCTACGTGGACATCAGCGACGTGATCGAGATCAAGCTCGACGGGGTCCGGCTCTACCCGACCCAGCTCCGCGAGCCGCCGCACATCCGCTCGATCGAGAACGTCCGCGCGCTGGCGTACCTGCGCGGCAGCGAGATCGGCGTGGAGTACGGCGAGGCCTACACGGTCCTCCGCTCGGTCCTGAACTAGGGTCCCCGATGGCGCGATCCTCCAGCCGGGCGCACCCCGGTGCCCCGGCCAGGATCGTGAGCACGCTGAGCTATCCCCGGCGCCCGCAGTGGAACGCGCGGGTCGAGACGATCGACCCCCATTCGATGCCGCGGCCGACCGCCATCCGCCGGCTGGTCTCCGCCGCCGGGCGCTGCGACGTGATGGTCCTCGACGGCTCCGTGGGGATCCGCGCGCGCAACCCCGACCTCGCCGTCGCGACGCTCGTCGGCTTCCGCCGCCACCGTCCGCCGGTGGTCATGGCCGAGGCCAACTGGAAGGCGGGGACCGGGACCAACCGCACCCTGCGGCGAGCCGGCATGAAGGCCATCGGGCGCGCCGTGACCATCTTCTGCGTGGTCTCCAAGCACGAGCTCGAGGTCTTCCCGCAGACCTGGGGGATCAGCCCCGACCGGGTCCTCTACACGCCCTTCTACTACACCCTCGGCGAGGACGAGCTCGCGGTCCCCACCACCGAGGGCGGCGGCGTCTTCGCCGGCGGGAACCCGATGCGCGACTACGGCACGCTCATCGAGGCGGTCCGCGACCTCGGCATCGAGGGGAGCATCGCGACGAGCCGTCCCGAGATCACGGGCTACCCCGACATGCCCGCGAACCTCCGGGTGGGCCCGGTGCCCCACGACGAGTACGTCCGCCGGATGCGCGCCTCCGACGTGGTGGTGGTCCCGCTCATGCCGCGCACCGTGCGCAGCGGCGGGGAGCAGACCTACCTCAACGCGATGGCCCTCGGCAAGGTCACGATCGTGACCGACTCGCCGGGCGCGTCGGACTACATCGAGTCGGGCGTGACGGGCATCATCGTGCCGCCGTCGGACCCCGACGCGCTGCGCGCCGCGATCGCGTGGGCCACCGATCCCGCCAACCGGGACGAGGCGCGCCGCATGGGCGAGGCGGCCAAGGCCTCGGTGCTCCCGCGCTTCGGGCCGGACCAATGGGTCGACCGGCTCCTGGAGATCGCCGACCTCGCCGCGGCGGGCTGAGCCGCCGCGGCGAGGTCAGGCGCGTCTCAGCCGGCGATCACCCTCATGCGGTTCCAGGGGATGCCGGAGTTGTCGTCGCGGTTGAGGCCGTCCGACGGCGTGCCCGTCGAGCGGACCATGTAGCCGTAGGAGCCGTTGAACGTCGGCCCCACGACCGCGCTCCAGTTGGCCGTCGCCGAGTTCTCCATCATCAGGAGGATCACGCGGTCGGACGAGCCGTCCACGGCGATCATCCCGTAGTCCTGCAGCGCGTGGCAGACCTGGCGCAGGAACGCGGTCTCGAGGCCGGGCCGACCCGGGACGTTGCGGGTGTCGCAGTTGACCGAGGGATCGAGCTGCAAACGCATCCCCATGTCCATCGCCGTCGCGGGGTTGCGCGTGGACGTGCCCTTCGGCTGGTCGGTGCGGATGGCGGGGGAGCGGAACTTGTTGGTGAAGTCCGCCGCCGAGTACGCAAAGCGCAGCGCGTGCCGGATCGCTCCGGACTGCACCTGCGCCGGCCGGATGAGGCCCGCGAGGATCGAGAGGCCCGATCCGGTGCCGCCGCCCGCGAACGGGACGCTGACGCTCTGCGATCCGTCGGGGTTCAGCGTGGCGCCGTCGTTGTTGTAGTGGAAGAGGCCGGCGCCGGACGCCGAGAGGCTCCCCGAGCCGATCGACGCCTGCCAGAGCCGCAGCTCGGTGTCGCGGCCGAAGTCCGGGTGGGACGGGTCGAGGATGACCAGCGGGCTGTCGCTGCCCCCGCCCGCCACGGCCTGGGCCGGGACACGGAAGCGCGTCTGCCTGCCGCCGACGTTGACCGAGTAGAGCGGGTCGCTCGGCTTGGCCACGTAGACCGGCGGCACCTCGCCGTCGGCGCTGAGGTTGACCTTGCTCATGTTCGCGTTCTCGACCAGCTGCGACACGATGGCCGCGCTGCGCGGATCGACCTGCGCGTTGGCCGGGACCGGCTTGTTGAACGCGAAGTCCGGCGAGTAGGGGTCGACCTCGGCCGAGAGGCGGGTCTTGGCCGCGGCGGGAGCCGGTGTGGGCGCCGCGGCCGGGGGCGCGGCGTGGCCGTTGACGACCGCGGACCGCACGAGCAGGGCGGCCGGTCCGATGCCGCGACGCGCCGGGCCGAGGCCGATCGAGCCGCGGGCCGCCGTGACGCGCCGCATGTTGACCGGGGCCGAGCGCGCGACCACCGTGCCGTTGATCTTCAGGGAGGTGCGGGCGCGCCGCTTGGACCAGGTCGAGTGGAAGACGACGTTGCGCCAGGTCTTGGCGCGCAGGCGCGCCGTGCTGATGACCATTCCGACCCTCTTGCCGCCGGGCGTGATGCGCCAGAGCGCCCACCGGAAGCCCTTGCGCGTGCGGACGACTCCGGCCTCCTGCATCTGGCCGTTCACGCTCTGGGTCCAGAGCAGCGGACGCACGCCGCCGAGGGCGAGCGCGCAGGCGCTGGACGTTGACCCGGGCCGTGAGCGTCACGCTGGAGCGGCTGCCGAGATCGGCCGTGATGAGCGCCGATCCCTTTCCGGTCGGGTCGGTCAGGCGCAGGGCGCGCGGCTTCGTCTCGGCCGCCGTGAACTGTGCGTCGGCCGGCGGTCCGGACGTGATCGGCTGCCATCCGCCGAGCGATCCGGTCGTGGCCGCGAGCTGGGCGGTCGGGGCGGTGGCCCCGGCGGCCGGGCCGCACATGGCGCCGACCCCTCCGGCGACTCCGCCGGCAAGGGCGCAGGCGAGTGCGCGCCGTCGTGTGAACGTGCGCAGTGCACCGACGGTGAGTGTCGGTTTCATCAATTGCCACCCCCAGGCGATTGCCACGCGAAATGGGCGGGCACCCCATCCCCCTCGGCTCGGACGAGCCCGGGGACGTCGCGCGGAAGACGTCTGTCGTTTTCCGTCCAATGGGCACTGGACGAATGCGGGGACCAGTCTGCACGTCAACCCCCCACCTGTGAAGAGCAGGTGTGGCATTTCACCTTTTGAAAGCTTTTCGCACAGGTGACTCACACCCGCCGCGCGAAGGGCCCCCGGGCGGCCTTGCTACGGTCGTCCCACCCGTGAACGGCCCCCTCTCACGCCGGCGCGCAGTCGTCCTGATCGCGCTCGCGGCGGGCGTTGCGGCGGTGTCGCTCACCCTCCTGCTGCGCGGCGGCGACGAGGGGACGCCGATCCCGCCGGGGCCGACGCCGACGAGCGCGGAGGCGCTGCCGTACGACCCGTCGTTCGCCTTCAAGCAACCGATCCCGGCGAACCCGCGGATCGACCCGCGCAGCGACGCGATCGCCGCGCGCATCGCCGAGAACCGGACCTCGGGCAAGACCTTCCTGGCCAGCCAGGGGGAGGTCCCGCCGGTGTACACCGCCTCGTCCGACTCGCCCTTCTACTCGGTCGAGGTGGGGGGCGAGCGCATCCGCTTCCGGGTGCCCCCGGACGCGAAGGCGGGCAGCGGAGCGGACCACCCGCTGGTGATCCTGGACCCCACCCACCCGGACTTCGGGCGCGACACCGAGCTGCGGCTCTTCGGGGCGGAGGTCGACCACGATGCGCGCGAGCTGCGCGCGCGCGGCGCCGGCCTCTTCCACTACAACAACGACGGCGCCCGCCTGAACCCCGACGGCTCGCGCAGCCTCGCCGTGCCCTTCCGCGGCTCGGGGACCGGCTCGGGCCTCTCGATCCTGGCGGGCCTGATCCGCCCGGAGGAGGTGCGCGCCGGCCGCATCGACCACGCGCTGCGCTTCACCTACTCGTCGCCGGACTTCACCGACGGCGTCCGTCCTCCGGCCGTCAAGACCGATCAGCCCAACGGGACCACGACCCGCGATCCCGCCTCGGCGATCGACATGGGCACCCGCCTCCAGCTCGACCCGGGCGTGGACTGCGAGAGCCGCACCGTGCCCGGCGCGCCGGCCAAGGGGCGCGAGACCCAGCTCCTGAGGATGATCTGTCGGGCCCTGCAGCGGTACGGCATGATCGCGGTGGACGGCACCTCGAAAGACGGGCTGATCCTCATGATGGAGAACAGCGAGACCGCCGACTGGCCCGACATCGTGGGCCCGGAGCGCTACGAGTCCTACAGTTGGATCGTGCGCGACGAGGAGTCCGGCTCGGACGGTCTCTCGCGCAATGCGCGCTCGGGCATCCCATGGGACCGGTTTCGAGTGCTCAAGGAGACCGCTCTTCCGTCGATGGAGAGCTGACCGACCGTTCAGTTTGGTGAGAAAACGCCGGTGATACATTCCGCGCCGGCTGGCGCCCCCACATCGAGGATCCCGATTGTCCAAGCGGAGCATCATCCTGTTCAGCGCGCTGATCGGGCTCGTCGCGCTCGTCGGCGGCCTTCTGGGGATCGCCCAGCGATCCGCCGCCTACCAGGCGACGGCGTCGGTCCTGATCGTCCCGACGACCACGGACGCCGGCCTCTCGATCTCCGCCGTCGACACCCTGAGCCGCGGACCGGTCTCCTCGACGTTCGCTGAGGCGTTCGCGAGCAGCGAGGTGATCGACGCCGCCTTCGCCAAGGCCGGCATCGACAAGGCCGAGGCCAACCAGGTCGACGTGTCCAGCTCCGTCGTCACCGACACCTCAGGCATCCAGATCTCCGCCACGTCCGACTCGCCGGTGCTCGCCGAGCGCGCCGCCAACGCGGTCGCCCAGTGGAAGCCCGACCTCGGCGGCTACACCGTCGCCTTCAACACCCGTCAGATCGGCAGCGCGGACGGCACCGCCTCGCGCAGCGGCGCGAGCAGCAGCACACTGGTGATCATCGCGATCGTCATCGCGGGCATCCTCGCGCTCGCCACCGCCGCGGTCCTCGGCCGGGTCTTCCCGCCGCCCCCGAGCCAGGGCGGCGACGGATCCGACATCGTCATCCCCACCCGCGCCCGAGAGCAGCCGACGGTCACCCGCCGCCCATGACGACCCTCGGTGCGAGGCGCCCCGACGCGTTCGGGCGCCTCCCCCTTCTCGGAGCGCTCGCGGCCGGCGCCGCGCTCCTCGGCTACCTCCTCTTCTCCGGCTCCGGCGGCCCGCTCGAGGTGCTGGTCACGTTCATCGGCCTCTGCGCCGTCGGCGTGGTCATCGCCCGCCCGGATCTGGGCGCCCTCGTCCTCCCGTCGACGGTCTTCGCCAACGCGGGCCTGGTGCTGAACGAGGGCTTCGGCGTTCCGAACGTGCTCTCCGGGCTCGCGCTGCTGATCGTGGGCGTCTGCCTGGCGCGCGGCCGCTACCGCGCCGGCCTCCTGCGGCTCACCCCCGTGCTGCTGGCGTTCCTCATCTTCGCCTTCATCAGGATCCTCTCAGCCGTGGAGGCCGCCGGCGGGGCGGACCCGCGGTCGATCGCCCAGGACGTCCTGGTCGGCGTCGCGATCGTGATGGTCGTGACCATGATGGCCTCCGACGAGGCCGCGCTGCGGCACTCGATGGAGCTCCTGGTCGTGGTGGCCGCCGGCCTCGTCGGCCTCACCATGCTGAAGCAGCTGGGCATCGCCGGGCCCCGGGGGGAGTGGCTCGGGCTTCGCCAGCGACAATCCCCCGACGGCGGAGCAGCTGGCCCTCGAGGTCCGGGCCGGCTTCGCCGCGACGGGCGACGCGTCCCGGGCCACCGGGCCCCTCGCGGACGCCAACTTCTGGGCCCAGGCGCTCATCCTCGCCCTCCCGCTGGCGCTCTGGTCGATGCGCCAGGGCCCGACCCGCCTCACCCGCATCTGCGCGGGGGCGGCCGGCCTCCTGATCGTGGTCGGCGTGGCCCTGACCCAGTCGCGCGGCGGCGCGATCGCCATGGTCATCGCCGTCGCGGTGTGGCTCTGGTTCCAGGGCGGACGCTGGCGTCTGGCGATCCTCATCCTGCCGATCGGGATCGTGCTGGCCGTGGCCCTCACCGGCTCGGCGCAGCGCTTCGAGCAGCTGCGCAGCATCGACGACCCGTCCCAGTCCACCGAGTTCCGGGGGCGCCTGAGCGAGAACATCGCGGCCTTCCGGATGTGGCAGGACCACCCGGTCCTCGGGATCGGGGCCGGCCAGTTCCCCTCCAACTACCGCGCCTACGCCGCGAAGATCGGGCTGGACGCGCGGTCGGAGCGCAACGCCCACAACAGCTACCTCCAGGCGGCGGCCGAGACCGGGACGCTGGGCCTGCTGTCGTTCCTCGGCATGATCGGCGCCGGCCTGTGGTGCGGCCTGCGGGCGCGCGCGCGGCTCCTGGAGAAGGGGCTCGTCAGCGCGGCCGGATGCACCGAGGCGCTGATCGCCGGCCTGGTCGGGTACCTGTGCGCCGCCGTCCTGCTGCACCAGGCGTTCCCCGAGTACCTCTGGGCGTGGCTCGGCCTGCTCGCCGGGACCCTGGTCCTGTCGGGGTACCGCATGCGTCCCCTGCTCGGAGGTCACTTCAGATGAGCGTCGCGCGCCCGGTCTTCTGGCTGTCGGGGGCCGCCACCGCGTGGGTCCTCGCGGGATACCCCGCGGTCCTCTCGCTGCTCCCCCGTCGGCCGTGGGAGGCCGGCGACGCGCTGCCGCGTGTGAGCGTGATCATCGCCGCCTACCGCGAGCGCGAGGAGCTGGCCGAGAAGCTGCGGAACCTGGCGGAGCAGGGCTACCCGGCCGACCGCCTCCAGCTGATCGTCGTGGTGGACGAGGACCGCGAGACCGCCGACCTGGCCCGCGCCGCGCGCCCGGACGCCCTCGTGCTCTTCGCCGAGGAGCGCGGCGGCAAGCCCGCGGCCCTCAACCGCGGCGTGGCGGCGGCGGACGGCGACGTGATCCTGATGACCGACGCCAACAACCTCCTCGAGCCCGGTAGCCTCGTGGCCGCCCTGCGCCACTTCTCGGATCCGTCGATCTCGGCCGTCGCCGGGCGGCGGGGCGAGGAGAAGAGCGCCTACGACCGCTACGAGGGCCTCATCCGCACCCTGGAGACGCGCACCGGCAGCGTGGCGGCCATGTCCGGCGAGCTGATGGCCGTCCGCCGCGAGCTGCTCGGCCCGTTCCCCGAGGACGCGGTCGTGGACGACCTCTGGCTGCTCTGCCACCTGGCGCGCCAGGGCGGTCGGGCCATCTACGAGCCCGCCGCCGGCTCCACCGAGCCCGCGATCGGGCACAAGGCCGAGGTGGCCCGCCGCTCGCGCATGGGCGCCGGGCGGCTCCAGATGGCGTCGGAGCTGCGCGGGCTGCCGTGGGGCTTCCGCTGGCGCGTGCTCTCGCACAAGTACGGCCGCCTGGCGCTGCCGGTGCTGCTGCCGATCGTGCTGCTGTCGTCGCTCGCCGCGTCGCGGCGCCAGCCCTACCGGGCGGCCGCCGCGGTCCAGGTGACGGGGTACGCGCTCGGGCTGGCCTCGATCGCCGGCGTGCGGCCCCCCGGCCTGCCGGGCACGCTCGCGCGCGCCTGCGGCCAGTTCCTGCTCGGCAACTACTCCGTCGGCGTCGGCCTCGTCAGGGGCCTGCGCAAGGCTCAGAGCATCCGCTGGGACCCCGTGCGGTGACAGAGTCGCGGCGCGCCGTGGGCGCGGCCGTCCGGGCGGTTGAGAGAGAGCGATCGGAAGCTCGGTGAGCGGGGAGACGAAGGAGAGGAGCCTCGGATCGACCACGATCCGCGGGGCCTTCTGGGCCTACGGCTCATATGTGGGCGGGCGCATCATCGTGCTCGTCTCGATCGCCGTCCTCGCCCGGCTGCTCAATCCGCGCGACTTCGGCCTGGTCGCCCTCGCCCTGACGTTCACCACCCTGCTCGAGACCGTGGGCGACTTCGGCCTCGGCCAGGCGCTCGTGGTGAGCAAGGAGGAGAACATCGCCGAGCGGGCCAACACGGTCTTCGTCTACGGCCTGGGCATCGGCATGGTCGGCTGCCTGATCACCCTCGCCGCGTCGCCGTTCGTGGCCGACTTCTTCGGCGAGCCGGCGGTGCTGCCCCTCCTGGCCGCGCTCTCCCTCAACTTCCCGCTGCGCGCGTTGGGGGCGACCCAGTACGCGCTTGCCCAGAAAAGCATGAACTTCCGCGCCCGCACGATCTCGGAGCTGAGCAACGTGGCGGTGCGCGGGACGCTCGGGGTGATCCTCGCGTTCATCGGCTTCGGCGCCTGGAGCCTCGTCCTCGGCTACCTGGTCGGGACGTTGGTGCTGTCGGCGATGCTCTGGGTGATGGTCCCCTGGAGGCCGCGGCTGCGCGCCAACCGCAAGTACGCCCGCCAGCTCTTCACGTTCGGCGGGACGCTCACCGGCGTGGACGTGCTGCACGGCATCTCGGTCTCCGCCGACCCGCTCATCATCGGCCGCGTCCTCGGCCCGATCCCGCTCGGTCTCTACTCGCTGGGGCAGCGGCTGCCGCAGCTGCTCGTGGTGAACCTGTCGATCGTCGCGGGCCAGGTGCTCTTCCCGGCGTACACCAAGGTCGAGGCCAACAAGCTCGGATCGGTCTTCCTGACCTCGCTGCGCTTCACGATGATCATCGCCGCGCCGCTCGCCGTCGGGCTGATCGTGATGGCCGACCCGATCATCCTGGCCGTCTTCGGCGACCAGTGGAGCGGGGCCGTGGTGCCCATGCAGATCATGGCGGTCTACGGCGTGATCCTCGCGCTGGAGATCCCGGGCGGGACCATCTTCAAGGTCACCGGCCGCGCCTCGATCCTCCTGAAGCTCGCGATCCCCCGCACGATCGCGCTCTACGTGGTCATCGGCCTCGTCGCCACGCGCGGCATCAACGCCGTCTCGGTCGCGCTCACGCTCGTGACCGTCGTCTTCGCCGGCATCGCCCTCGTGATGGCCTCGCGCGTGATCGGCGTCAAGCTGATGACGATGTTCGGGACGTTCTGGGCGCCCCTGGTGGCGGCGGGCGGCACCGCGGTCGCGCTCTGGGGGGTCATGCAGGTCCTGACCAACCCCTGGCCCACGATCCTGGTGGGTGCCGTCGTCGGCGGCATCGTCTACCTGGCCCTGCTCTGGGTGGTGGCCCGGGAGGCGCTGGAGTACCTGCTGGGCAAGGTCATGCCCAGCCGGGCCTGAGGACCGCGCCTAGCGGTAGACGTCCAGGGTCGCGGAGATCATCGCGTCCACGCTGAACCGCTCGGCCACCAGGAGATGGGCCCGCTCGGCCATCGCGGCGGTCCGCTCCGGGTCGGCCAGAAGGGTGCGCAGGCCGCGGGCGAGGTCCGCCGGATCGGCCGGGCGCGCCACGACGGCCGTGACGCCGTCGTCGAGGAGCTCGTCCATGCCGCCCACCCCGGTCACCAGCAGCGGGAGGCGGTGCGCGCAGGCCTCGAGCAGGGCGAAGGGCAGGCCCTCCGAGTGGGACGGCAGACAGAAGGCGTCGAGCCCCGACAGCAGGGTGCCGACGTCGTCGCGGAAGCCGGTGAAGCGCACCCGGTCGCCCAGGCCGAGTCCGGCCACCTGCTGCTCGAGCGCCGGGCGGCTGCGGCCGTCGCCCACCACCAGGACGCGCAGCCGCGGGTGGTCCGGCGCCACCAGCGCCAGGGCCTCGATCAGGTCGGCGACGCCCTTCACGGGCTCGAGCCGGGCGACGACGCCCACAACGACGCTGTCGTCCGGCCAGCCGGCGAGGACGGCCGCCCGCCCGCCGGGGTCCGGCTCGGCCGGCGGGACGGCGTTGGCGATCAGCGCGGTCCGGCCGGGCGCGACGCCGATCGAGGAGACGTACGCCCGGGTCGGCTCCGACACCACGACGAAGCGGGCCCCGAGCCGCCGGTTGAGGCGCAGCACGCCCTCGTAGAACCGCCCGCGGGCCGAGCCCCCGTGCTCGGCCATGTACTGGGAGTGGACCGTCGTCACCCGCACCGGCACGCGCGCCACCAGGCCGGCGAGCAGCGACCAGAGCTGCGACTGCGGGTTCTGGGCGTCGATCACGCCGACGCCCGCGCCGCGCAGCACGCGGACCAGGTCGCCGACGATCCGCGGATCGCCCCGCCGGCGCGCGATCGCCAGGCGCGGGTGGCCGGCCGCCGCCAGGCGCCGGTGGAGCGGGGACCCCGAGAGCACGGCCACCACGAACGGGACGCCGCTCGCGCGCAGGGCGTCGGCCAGCTGGAGCACGCGCACGTCCGCGCCTCCGAACCGCTTCGAGAGGTTGACGATCATGACCGGCGGCCGCGGGGGGCGAACGGTGCCGTTGGAGTGGTTCTCGGTGGCGCTCATCACAATTTTCGTAAGCCCCCTCAAGGGGTTGGGGCGACGGGACGATAAACGAGGCGACGCTCGGATTGCGTTGTGCTCACACAGTCTGACGGCCCCTCTCCCATGAAATCGGGCCGCGGACGATGGAAGGGAAGGAACCCTCCTCATGTCCCCAGCATTCCCGGGGAGGCTCCGCCGTGCCCGGCGTTCGAGCCTCGTTGCCGCCTGTGCCGGCCTGTGCGCGATCGCCGCCCCGGCCGTCGCCGCCGAGGGTGCCCCGGCCAACCTGAGCCCCAGTCCCTCGTTCGAGGCCTCGAGCGCCGGTTGGCAGGCGTCCGGCGGAGTCCTGAGCCGGGTGCGCGCGGCCGACGCCCCCGCCGGCGGCCGCGTGGCCCGGCTGGTCCATCGCGCGGGCGGCGCGACGATGTCGCTCGCCGCCGCCGCGACCCACGGCGATCCGGTCCCCGGGCGCCCCTACCGCGCGGAGGCCCTCGTCCGGGCCGACGCCCCCGGCTCGCTCGGCGCCCCCGTCGTCATCGCGGTCGTCCAGCGGTCCGCCGCCGGCCGGGTGATCGACCGCTGGACATCCGCGCCGGTCGCGCTCGGGCGCGCCTTCCGCCGCGTGGCGGTCACGGCCCGTCCCGAGCTGGGCGGGGGCCGCCTCGAGCTCCAGATCACGCAGCGGCGCGCGCGCCGGGGCGACGCGATCGCGGTCGACGCCGTCCGCCTGGTCCAGGCCGGCGCGTCCGCGCGGCTGTCGGCCGCCGACGGCGTCGGCATCAACGGCTCCTTCGAGAGCGGGACCTCCGGGTGGAACGGCTACTCCGCCACGCTCTCGCAGGTCGCGCAGGCCGGCGCCCCCGACGGGGCGTACGTGGTCAAGGTGGAGCGCAGCGGCACGGGGTCCAGCTACGTGCTCCAGGAGTTGACGCCGGTCGGCCCGCTCGCCGCGGGCGTCCGCTACGGCGCGGGTATCTGGGTGAAGGCCGGCAGCGCCTCCTCGGCGGGCCGCCCGATCCAGATCAAGCTGCGCGAGTGGAACGCCGCGGGCAGCATGGTGGCCGACACCGTCTCCACCTCGACCGCGCTCACCACCGCCTGGAAGCGGATCACGGTGAGCGCGACGACGCGGTCGTCCGGCGGCACGCTGGACCTGCGCGTGAGCCAGTCCGGCGCCGCGGCGGGCCAGTACTTCTTCGCCGACGACGCGACCCTGGCCGAGGCGACCGCGATCCCGGCCCCCGCGCCCGCCCCCGCGCCGGCCCCCGCGCCCGCCCCCGCGCCCCCGCCGGCCGGCGGGTTCGACGGCGGCCTGCTCGGCAACGCATCCTTCGAGGGGGCCATCGCCGGATGGACCGGCTACGGCGCCGTCGTCGCCAGCGTCGCGGTTCCGGACGCACCCCACGGCGCCTACGCCATCCGCACCGCCAACAGCTCAACCCTCGGCTACTTCACGCTCAACCCGTCCGCCGCCTCGGTGCCCTCGACCACCGCGGGGACGGTCTACTCCTCCGAGGCCTGGGCGAAGGCCGCGAGCGCGTCCTCGGTCGGCAAGCCGCTGCAGCTGAAGCTGCGCGAGCGCACCCCCGGCGGGGCGGTCGTCGGCGACACCTCGTCGGCCACCCTGACCCTCTCGAGCGCCTGGCAGAAGGTGTCCGTCACGCGGACGGCCGCGGGGACGGGCAACGCGCTCGACGTCCGGGTGAGCCAGTCCAACGCGGCCTCGGGCGACAGCTTCCTCGTCGACGCGATCCGGCTCACGGCGGCGGCCTCCGCTCCCACGCCGATCCCGACGCCCACGCCCACCCCGACGCCCGACGCCCACCCCGACGCCGACGCCCGCCCCGCCGCCGAGCGCGGACACCACCGGTCCGACGGTCGCCATCAGCAGCCCGTCCGCGGACGCGTCGCTGTCCGGCACGGTCGCGATCGCCGCGACGGCCACCGACCCCAGCGCGGTCGCCCGGGTGGAGTTCCGCATCGACGGCGCGCTCCTCCTCACGGACACGTCGAGCCCCTACACCGCCCCGTGGGACACCACGACGGCGACGGCCGGCGCGCACGCGCTGGCCGTGACCGCCGTGGACACCCTCGGCAACGCGACGACGGTCACCCGCTCGGTGAGCGTGGACAACTCCGCCCCGCTCCCCGCGCCCCCGCCGAGCCTGGGGGGGCTGTTCTCCAACCCCTGGCCCACGGCCGGTGTGCGCCAGGCGATCCCGGCGGACGAGCCGACCGACCCGGACTCCGGCGCGATGGTCAGCGCCTTCATGGGGGTCTCCAAGAACATCGGCGGCTCCAACAGCCCGACCCGTCTCCAGGGCGGGCCCGGCGACCCGATCTACACCGGCATCGACGGCACGCGGGTCTACATCCACGGGACTCCGGCCGGCGGGGGCGGCGCCGACGACACCATGGAGGTCTTCAACGCCGTGGCCCCGGACGGCTCGACCAACCTCGTGACCCGCTACTGGACCGACGGCAGCCTCACCTTCTCCGGCGGCCGGATCGGCAGCTCGACCACCGGCTCGGCGCGGATCGACGGCGACGGCACGCCCTTCAAGGGCAACGGCACGGCCTGGGGCCTGTTCAGCTCGGTCGGCGTCGTCCTCAACGAGGAGCTGGCGGCGGGCGTCATCCCCCACGCCGTGGGGGTCGCCCTGGGCAACAACATCCTCAGCCGCTCCTTCCGGGCCCCGGCGCGGTCGTCGGAGTCGAAGGCCTTCGGCTCGACGGTGCCGATGGGCGCCCGCTTCCAGATCACGATGCCCTGGGAGCAGATCGACGCGACCCTGCGGGCCCGCTTCTCCGGCGACACCCTGCGCGCCGCCCTGGTCTTCTGGCGCGCGGTCAAGGACTACGGCGCGATCATCCGCGACGGCACGGGGACCAACGGCTCGTGGTGGTACACGGACGCGACCGGCATGCCCCCGGGCATCGACTGGAGCGGGATCGTGCGCGTGCCGACGTTCTGGAGCGCCGCCAACTGGCGGGTGCCCGCGCGCAGCGTGTACTGAGCCCGGCGGGCCGGAATCGCATTACAGAAGAGCCGCCTCCGGGCGGCTCTTCGCGTTCCCCGGGAACAAACCGACCCGTTCGGGGCCGGCCCCCCCACCATCGGTGAGGGGCGATCCCCCCGGACGGTGGGCGCAGGTCCGACGACCCTGCCACATCATCCTTTGTGACCTGGATAGTCAAAAGGGAGCGGAGACGTGAGGATCAAGCGCAAGTGCATCGGACGGGTTCTGGGGGTGGCTGCCGCCTCCATGGCCCTCGGCGGGGTCATGGCCCAGTCCGCCATGGCGGCGGCGCCCGATCCCGCCCCCTTCTGTTCCGCCTACTCGAAGTTCTCGGCGAGCGTTGCAAACCCGATTCCGATCCCGGATGCGACCCCCGCCCCCCCGCCGCCCGTGACCGACCCTCCGACGCCGGCGGGTCCCGACACGCCCGGCGCGACGGTGTCGCGCTCGATCACGGTGACCGGCAAGACCGGCACGATCCGTGACCTCGACGTGATCACCAACATCACCCACCCGGTCAACCGCGAGCTCAAGATGACGCTCACCAAGGGCAGCAAGTCCATCCTCCTCGTGAACTCCACCAAGGCCGGCCGCGCCGGCGCCAACGGCTTCAACGGCACCGTCTGGGACGACTCCGCCCCGAAGACGGTCTCGGAGGCCAACGAGGACCTGAACGTGAACGGCCCCCAGCTGACGCTCTCGCCCGAGGGCTCGCTGGCGGCCTTCATCGGTGACGACCCCAACGGCGTCTACACCCTCAGCGTGAACGACAACGGCGCCCTCGACACCGGCACGCTCAGCGGCTTCCGCCTGGACTTCACCACCACCGACTCGACCCCGGCCACGACCCCCACGGTCGTGAACGGCGACGGCGGCACGCTCCCCGACGCCCCGGGCAGCGGCGTCCTCGAGAAGACGGTCGTCGTCTCGGGCGCCAAGAAGTACCTCACCGACGTGGACGTGTTCACCAACATCGAGCACACCTTCGACCCCGGTGAGCTGACCATGCGGCTCGTGTCGCCCCAGGGCACCTCGGTGCTCCTGAGCAACCACCGCGGCTCCGGCTCGCTCCAGTCCCTCAAGACGACCTGGAACGACTCGGCCACCAACTTCATCACCACCGCCAACTGGACCGCCGGCCAGACGCGCAGCCAGATGGTGCCCGAGGGTTCCCTCGGCGCGCTGATCGGCCAGGACCCCAACGGGACCTGGAAGCTGATCGTCGAGGACACGTCCCTCATCGACGGCTTCAACCTCTCCGGCTGGACCCTCAACCTCACCGGGACCGACGGCTGCCCGCCGCCCCCCGGCGGCGGCGACCCCAACCCGCCCGTGACCCCGGACCCCGGTCCGCAGCCGTCCGTGCAGGGGCCCGCCTTCACCACCACGATCACGCCCCTGCCCGCCCCGGTGTGCGTCAAGGTCGGCCTCGCCACCAAGATTCTCGGCGCGACCGACGTCACCAAGGGCAAGAACGGCGTCATCAAGGTGCAGGTCAAGAACACCAGCAAGCTGGCCGGCGCCACGTCCACCACCGCGGGCTTCACGGTCCCGAGCGGCTTCACGCTCGCCAAGAAGCCGGCCGGCGCGACGGTCAAGGGCAACCGCGTCACCCTCAACCTCGGCACGATCGCGGCCGGCAAGTCCAAGACGGTCTCGATCACGCTGAAGGCCGGTGCCAAGGCCAACTCCGGGCTCCGCAAGAGCACGGTGTCCGCCTCGGCCGCCTGTGGCGTCAAGGCCACCGGCAAGATCGCCGTCACGATCCGGAAGGCCTAGGGTTCTGACGCATTTGGGAGGATCCGTCGCTCGATCCACGGGCGACGGATCCTCCGGTGTCACCACGGGGGGGTCGGTCGGGCAGGATAGGCGCGTGCCACGCGTCGTCTTCCTGATCGACTCACTCGGATGGGGCGGCGCCGAGCGGCTGCTCCTCCAGTACCTGCCGCACCTCCGCACTCAGGGCTTCGACCCCGTCGTCTGCGTGATGCAGGAGCGCAGCGGCAACCCGGTCGCCGCGGAGATCCGGGCCCTGGGGATCCCGGTGGAGTCCGTCCCCGTCGAGCGGCTCCGCGACCTGAGCGCGCTCCGCCGGCTCACCGCCTACCTGCGCGAGCGCGGCGTGGACGTCGTGCACACCCAGCTCGAGTTCGCCGACGGCCTCGGCTCGATCGCCGCCCACCGCCTGGGCATCCCGTCGGTGTCAACGCTGCACACCATGTACGAGCCCCCGCGCTGGTCGCGCGCCTGGGCGCGCAACCGCCTCGGCGACTGGGCCCTCGCCCGCTACGCCGGCCGGCTGATCGCGGTCTCCGACGAGGCGCGCCGCCACTACCTCGAGCACCGCCCCTACCCGGAGCGCAAGCTGGTGACCCTGCGCAACGGCATCGATCTCGCGCGCTTCGAGGCGGCGGCGGGGGAGGGGCCCGCGGTCCGGGCCGAGCTCGGCATCCCCGCGGACGCGACCGTGGTGGCGACGGTGGCCGTCCTGCGCCACGACAAGGGCGTCCACAACATGGTCGCCGCCCTCCCGGCGATCCTCGAGGAGTTCCCCGAGACGGTCTACCTGGTGGTCGGCGACGGCGACCAGCGCGCCCCCCTGGAGTCCGCGGTCGCCACGGCGGGGCTGAGCGAGCACGTCGTGTTCGCGGGCAGCCGCACCGACATCCCGCGCGTCCTGGCGGCCATCGACATCTTCGCGCTCCCGACGCTCTCGGACGCGCTGCCCACCGTGCTCGCCGAGGCCGCCGCCGCCGGCGTGCCGCTGGTCGCCAGCGCGGTCGGGGGCGTTCCCGAGATGTGCCTGGACGAGCGCAACGGCCTGCTCGTGCCCCCCGGCGACCCCGAGGGGCTCTCGTGGGCCGTCCTGCGCCTCCTGCGCGACCCCGGGATGGCCGCCCGGCTGGGTGCCGAGGGCCGGGTCGTGGCCCACGAGCGCTACGACATCGAGACCCAGGCGGGCCGTCTCTGCGACCTCTACCGGACGGTGATGAACGCATGAAGATCGCTGTCGTCGAGCCCCGCGGAACCCGCGGGATGGTCTACTACGCCTACAAGCTGTGCACGGCGATGGCCGAGAACGGCGCCGACGTCACGCTCATCACGAGCAGCGACTACGAGCTCGCCGACCGGCCCCACAACTTCACCGTCCACCCGGTGCTGCGCCCGACCTCGACCCCGTCCGGGCCGGCCCCGGCCGGCGCCGGGCCGCTCCGGCGCCGCCTGCGCCGCCTGAGGCGGCTCGCCATGGGCGCCGTCAGGGTGATCGTCGAGTGGCTGCGCCTCACCCGGCACCTGCAGCGGATGCGCCCCGACATCGTGCAGTTCGGCAGCATCGAGCACGCGATCGAGGGGCCCTTCCTCTGGTACCTGCGCCGCCGCGGCATGAGGCTCACCGACATCGTCCACGAGCCCGAGATCCGCAGCGTGCGCGGGCTGCGCTGGGCGGTCGACGTGCGCCTCTACCGGGGCATCTACCGGCTCTTCGACGCCGTCTTCCTCCACGGCGAGGCCAACTGCCGGCGGTTCGCGGAGCTCTACCCGCACGTCCCCGCCGATCGGATCCACTCGATCCAGATCGGCAGCTCGGTGATCCTCGACCCCGAGGAGGAGCGCGACGTCAACCTGCGCGCCCGCCACGGCATCCCGCCCGACGCGCCGGTGGTGGTCTTCTTCGGCACGCTCCTGCCGAGCAAGGGCATCGAGGACCTGATCGAGGCGTTCGTCGCCGTGCACGCCCGACGCCCCGACGCCCGCCTGCTGATCGCCGGCCATCCCTCGCGCCTGATGGAGGAGGGGCAGCTCGCGCGGCTCGCGACCCGGCTCGGCGTGGGGGACGTGGTCACGGTGGACGAGGGCTACGTGCCCAACGAGGAGCTGGGCGCGCTGATGGGCATGGCCCGCGTGGCGGTGCTGCCCTACCGCAACGCCACCGCCAGCGGCGCCCTGCAGGTGGCGTACTCCTACGGCCGCCCGGTGATCGCGACACGGGTCGGCGGCCTGCCCGAGGTGGTCGACGAGGGCGAGAGCGGCCTGGTCGTCGCCCCGCAGCGTCCCGACGAGCTCGCCGAGGCGATCCTGTCGCTGGTGGACGACCCCGAGGCCGCCGAGCGGATGGGCGCCCACGCGCTGCACCTGGCGCAGACCCGCCACGCCTGGACGTCGATCGCCGACACGATCCTCACGGCCTGCCGGGGGCTCAGCCCCCGCTGAGACGCGCGCGCGCCCGGTCGCGCGCCGACGCGCGCGGCCGCGCGGCCGCGCTTGGCGGCCGGGATCGCCCGCGCCCGCGCGCACGCCGCGGCGTACGCCGCCGTTCCGGCGGCCGTCGCGGGGAACGCCGACATCTCGTTGAGGGTGCGCGATCCGTTGGCCAGGCGCCGGTTCCAGTCGACCGCGCTGCCGGCGAAGTCGAAGCGCCGCAGGCCCTCGGCGAAGGCGCGCTCGATCTCGGCCGCGATCAGGATCAGGCCCGGGGAGTGCCGGCGCGCCGCCTCGTCCCCGGCGTAGCCGATCTTCAGCGCGTAGAGCACGCCGTGGGCCTGGATCCCGAACTGGAAGGCGAGCGGGCGGCCGTCGAGGCGCAGCAGCGCAAGGCGGAACCATCCGCGCCGCGCCGCCCACATCGCCAGGAGCCGGTACATGCGCGCGTCCGCGGGCCGCATCGCCAGGGCGGTCCCCTCGCGGCCCTTCCAGCCGCTGGCCTCGATGGCGAAGGCCACGTCGAGGGCGTCGCCCACGCCGCCGGCGCCGTCGATCACCTCGACCGAGACCTCCCCCAGCTCGGACAGCCGCCGGCGCGCCCGGCCGATCTCCCGGCGCTGCTTGCTGCTGAGCGAGGCGCGGTACGAGTCCCAGGTGCCGTCGATGTCGATGACGGGGTGCAGATCGACCGGGCGGCACAGCAGCGTGCCGGCTCCCTCGTCCCGGGCGGCGGCGAACGCCGCCTGCGTGGTGCCGTCCTCGACCACGGGCCTCAGCAACACCCGGGCGAGGCCCATGCCGAGCGCCCCGCGTGCCGCGTCCACCGCCGCGGCGGCGTCGTCGCTCACGATGCCGCACTCCTCGACGTCGCGCATCGCCGCCGTCGAGAGTCGCGAGCGGTCCAGGGCCAGGGGGAGGACCGCGACCAGCCGATCGTCCCGCCACACCGCGACGGCGCGGAGCCGTTCGGGCGCGGAGTGCGCCGCGGCCCACGCCAGGAAGTAGCCGGGATGGAGCGCCGGTGGCGCCGCCGTGCGATCGGCGAGCGCCCCCCAGGCCTCCGCCACCGCGCCGAGGTCGCGGACGACCTCGACCCGGTGGTTGGCGGCTGCGTCAGCCAGTGCCGATGGCGTCCTTGACCAGCTGGGCGACCTCGGTGGGGTTGGTGCCCACCCGCACGCCGCGGGCCTCGAGCGCGTCCTTCTTGGCCTGCGCCGTCCCGGAGGAGCCGGTGATGATGGCTCCCGCGTGGCCCATCTGCTTGCCGGGGGGCGCCTGGAAGCCGGCGATGTAGCCGACCACCGGGGTGGACATGTTCTGCGTGGATGTACTCGGCCGCCTTCTCCTCCTCGGCGCCGCCGATCTCGCCCACCATGACCACGAGGTCCGTCTCGGGGTCCGCCTCGAACCGGCTGAGGATGTCGATGAACGAGCTGCCCACCACGGGGTCGCCCCCGATGCCCACGACCGTGCTCTGGCCGATCCCCAGCTCCGCCAGCTCCTTGGAGATCTGGTAGGTCAGCGTGCCGCTGCGGCTCACCAGCCCGACGCGGCCGGGCTGGAAGACCTGCGTCGGCATGATGCCCACCGACGCCACGCCCGGGCTGATGACCCCGGGGCAGTTGGGCCCGAGCAGGGTCTGGTCGCCCCGCTTGAGGTGCGTGTACACGCGCAGCATGTCGTGCGCCGCGATCCCCTCGGTGATGCACACGATCAGGTCGACGCCGCTCTCGATGGCCTCGTAGATCGCGTCGGCCGCGAAGCGCGGCGGCACGAAGACCATCGCCGCGTTGGCGCCGGTCTCCTCGACCGCGTCCCGCGACGGTGTTGAAGACCGGGATGCCCTCGACGTCCTGGCCGCCCTTGCCGGGCGTGACGCCGGCGACGACCTGGGTGCCGTAGGCCTTGTTGCGGGTCGCGTGGAATGCGCCCTCGCGCCCGGTGATGCCCTGCACCACGAGCCGGGTGGACGCGTCGGCGAGGATGCTCATGCGGCCTCCTTCGCGAGCTCGACGGCTCGTCGGGCGGCGGAGAGCATCGTCGGCTCGACCACCACGTTGGCGGGTGCGCGCTCGGCGATGATCGCGCGACCCTCCTCCTCGTTGGTGCCGTCGAGGCGGACCACGATCGGCAGGGTGGTGCCCAGGCGCTCGAGCGCCGTGAGCAGGCCCTCGGCGACCTCGTCGCACCGGGTGATGCCGCCGAAGATGTTGACCAGCAGCGACTTCACCTTGGGGTCCGACAGGAGCACCTCGAGCGCGGCCACGACCTCGTCGGCGCGCGAGCCGCCGCCGGCGTCGAGGAAGTTGGCCGGGCGGCCGCCCGCCAGGGCGACCACGTCGAGCGTGCTCATCACGAGCCCGGCGCCGTTGCCGAGGATGCCGACGTCACCGTCGAGCTTGACGTAGGTGACGCCCTTCTCCTGGGCCAGCCGCTCCTGCGGGTCGGAGGTGACCGACTCCTGGAGGGCGGCCACGTCGGGGTGGCGGTAGAGCGCGTTGTTGTCGATCGTCACCTTGGCGTCGAGCGCGATCACGCGGCCGTCGGCCGTGAGGATGAGCGGGTTGATCTCGAGCAGGGTGGCGTCGAGGTCGACGAACGCGGCGTAGAGCCTGGTGAGGATGTCGAGGACGCCCTTCTGGGCCTCGACGTCGATCCCCGAGTGGTAGATCA
Source organism: uncultured Thermoleophilia bacterium (assembly GCA_963784365.1). Taxonomy (GTDB): domain Bacteria; phylum Actinomycetota; class Thermoleophilia; order Miltoncostaeales; family Miltoncostaeaceae; genus Miltoncostaea. The sequence continues at coordinate 955,433 of CAWAQS010000006.1, forward strand.
GCCAGCGTCCGTGGTGCTGCTGGAAGCCCGTGAGGGGGTCGATGTGCAGCCGCGCGAGCTCGTCGGGACGCTCGGCCGCGACCTCCTCGATGTCCACGCCGCCCGCGGCGGAGAGCATCACGAGCGGCTTCTTCTCGCCCCGGTCGAAGGTGACCGACGCGTAGTACTCCTTCGCGATCTCCGATGCGGCCTCGATCCAGACCCGGTGCACCGTGTGGCCCTTGATGTCCATGCCGAGGATGTCGCGCGCGCGCGCCTCGGCCTCGTCGGGAGTGTCGGCGACCTTGATGCCGCCGGCCTTCCCGCGCCCGCCGACCTGCACCTGCGCCTTGACCACGACCCGGCCCCCGATGGACTCGGCCGCGGCGCGGGCCTCCTCCGGCGTCTCGGCCACCTGGCCGGACGGCACGGGGATCCCGTGACCGGCGAAGAGCTGCTTGCCCTGGTACTCGTAGAGATCCACCTGTCTCCCTCGTCGTCATCCCGGGCGCCCGTCCCGGCAACGCCCCGCGGCATTCTACGGGAGGGGGAACTTCACAGTTTCCTCACCCCGCCGCCGGTTGTCCCCGGTTGGACGCCGGGCTAGGGTCGCCGTTCCGTGCCCCCACAAAGGAGCCGCCTCGGTGTCATCGACCACGAGATGGCGTTCCCTTGCCGCAGCGTGCTGGGCCGTCATCGCCCTCGTGGCCATCCCGGCCGCCGCATCGGCAGCGCCCCTCTCCACGATCCCGTTCGGGCCGACGAGCCCGTTCAACCTCCTCGTCCCGCCGAATCCGCCCATCGCGAGCAACGGGTCGAGCCTCGGAGCGTCGGTGGGGCTCTCGTACGCCGAGTACACGCCGGCGGTCTACGTCTCCAGCCCGAGCGATCCGCAGTACACGATCCACCTCACGTCCGGCTGGGGCTCCAACGCCCTCGAGGGCAAGAAGGTGCGCATCAATCCGGCCGCCCGCCGGGCCAACGAGGACGACGGCCACATGGTGATCGTCGTTCCGCAGGAGAACCTGGTGATCAGCCTCTACCAGGCGGCCCAGGGCCCCAGCGGCAGCACGTGGAACGCGTCCTGGGGCGGCATGGCCCCCCTCGACGGCAGCGGCGCCAGCCGGAGCGACTCCGCCGGCGGCCGCGAGTCCGGCATCAGCCAGCTCGCCGGCCTGATCACGCCCGACGACGTCCGTCGCGGCATCGCGGAGGGCCCCAACGGCGACCTCGGCCACGCGCTGGCGATGCTCCACCCGACGATCAGCAACCGCACCTTCGTGCCCCCGGCCATCAGCGCGGGCGGCAACTCCTCGAGCGGCCTCTACATGGGCCAGCGGGTGTTCCTCGACCCGACGGTCAACGTGGACGCCCTCAGCTACCAGGGCGGCGCGGCCACCCAGCGCTTCGGCAAGCTCGTCGCGCGCACCCTCCAGCGCTACGGCGCGATCGTCGTGACCAACTCCTCGGGCAACGGCTTCCAGATGCTGAACCCGCTGAGCTACACGAGCATCGGGCAGGCCAACCCCTGGCCGAGCCTCGTGGGCCCCGACTCCAGCGGCTACTACGGCTACGCGGTCTCGGCGATCCCGGGCTCGCGCCTGCGGGCGATGGCGCCCTCCGGCGGTCTCGGAGTGCCCCGGCCGGGCGGGCTCGCCACCCCGGCCGCGCCGCCGGCCACCACGACCCCGACCCACACGCCGGCGATCCGCCCGGCCAAGCGCAAGGCCGCGGTCGGCTGGGCCGCCATCCTGAAGCGCCGGGTCGTGCGCGGCAAGAACCAGGTCGCCGTGGTCGTCACCGTGCGGTCCAAGCGGCCCGGCCAAGTTCACCGTCGGCGCCAGCAAGGTCGGCTCCAAGACGGTGCACCGCCGCTCGACGCGCCTCACGGCCAACAAGGCCCAGACGCTCATCGTGAGGCTCCCCGCCCGGGCCGGCACCCGCCCCCGCGTGGCCATCGTGATCTCGGTCGCCGATGCCAAGGGAGTGAAGAAGACCCTGCACCGGAGCGCGGTGGAGGTGACGGCGAAGCCGTCCTGACCTGACGCGGCCTTCGTTGGTACCCAAGGGCCCGGGAGACCGGGCCCTTGGTGTTTGTGGGGTTCTGAGCTCTGAGCGTTTCGAGCTTCGAGGTTTGTGAGCTCTGAGCGTCGCTGAGCTCTGAAGCGTTTCCGAGCTCTGCGACAAGGATTGGGCGGACACGGCGTGGGGCCGGCCTCTTAGCGGGCCGGCCCGACGCGCCGAAGGCCCCTGGCCGGGGCCATCGGCAGACCGGCGGCACCGGCTGTTCGCCGGGCCAGGCCGCCGGAAAGGTCAACACCACCGCACATCCGGGCAGCGCCCGAAGTGCGGGCTTTTGCTCCGATGTCGCCGCAGGCGACGAGACAGCCCGGCTCCGCCGGGCTGTACAAGGTCGCCGCCAAAGGCGGCCACCGTATGCAAGGGCGCCCGGCCAGGGCGGATTTGCCGCGGCCAGGCCGGCCCGCAAGAGGCCGGCCTCGCACGCGTGAGGGACAAAGCGCCTCGACAGACGATCAGGCCCTCAGAGGAGACCAGAGCCTCGGAGCTACCCGCCAATGATCGAGGGGTTCACGATCAGATAGGCGAAGAAGGCTCCGGAGCCACAGGCGAGGACGGTGATCGCGGCGCGGGCGCGGCGGCGGCGGGCGGCCTCGTCGCCGGCGCTGCGGCGGACGGTGGGCGCTCCGCCCGTGCGGCGCATCGTGAGCCGGCGGGCGGCCTCGCCGAGGCCGACCAGCAGGGCGAGCCCCAGGATGGCGAAGGCGGCGAGCCGCAGCGCGGAGCTGTCGGCCTCGGCCTGTGCGCGGGCGCTGTCGGTGACGGCCGCGGTCGAGACGGTCGAGTCGGCCGCCTTGGTCACGATCGGGGCCACGTCGGCGACGTCGGTGCGGGCGGTCGCCATCGCGGCGAGCGCGACCTTGCGGGCGGCGGCCGCCCGGGCCTTCGCGGCCCGGATCCTCGCGGCGCGCGCCTCGGCCGCACGGGCGGCGGCCCGCGCGCGGGCCTGGGCCGCAAGTTCCGCCGCGGTGGGACCGGTGTTCTGCGGCGTGGTCGGCGTGCTCTGGGACCCCGAGGACGATCCGGAGGACGACGATGACGACGGCGCCGAGGGCGTCGGGGTGGGCGTCGGGGTCGGGGTCGGGGTCGGAGTCGGAGCGGGGGTCGCCGGCGCCTCGGCGGGCGGCAGGTCCGGCGTGTCCGGCAGGTTCGTCGCGCCCAGCGCGACCGCGGGCGCGAGGGCCAGGAGTGCCAGTGCCAGGAGTGCGAGGGGGCGGCGGATGCTCATGATGCGGAATCGTACCTCTGACGGGGTGTCACGCCATAGCCCTTGGCCTTCATCGTCAGGCGCGTTCCCACCTGGCGCGCCCTCTTACCGGCGATCTCGACCGCGGTTCGCAGGAATCGCGAGCCGCGCTCGGGGTAGACGACGGCGCGCCGCAGCTCGAAGGGTGGCGTCCGGCGCGAGTTCCAGCCCTTGCGGGTGGTGACGCCGTGGGCGTAGCCGGCGCTGCGGGCCGCGTCCAGGGTGGCGGCGTCGTAGTCGCGCCGGGTCCCGTTGGGGTAGGCGACGGTCGAGATCGAGACGCCCAGGTGCTCCTCGAGCATCGCGCGCGACTCGGCGAGGTCGTCGCGCTGAACGCCCGGCGTCTCCTCCGAGAGGATGCAGTGGTCGCGCGAGTGGGACCCGATCTCGAAGCCGCGGCCCGCGAGCTCGCGGGCGCCGTCCCAGTCCAGGAAGAGCTCGGCCAGGTCGTCGCCCGGCGGCGGGGCCAGGCGCTCGACGAGGTCGGTGAGGGCCTCCTCGCGACGCTCCCGGTCGCGCCGCTTGAGCAGCTCGGCCACCGCGCCGCGCGCGGCCTTGCGGTCGGCGGGCGTGGCGAGGGGCAGACGCCGCCCGCCGACGGTCACGTCGGTCGCGGTCGCCCGGTCCACCGCCCAGGCGGCCCGCTCCCACCAGGGGTCCAGGCGCCGGTCGAGGAGCCGCGGGACCAGGAAGAAGGTCGCGCTCATCCCCCGGCGCTCCAGCTCGGGGGCGGCCAGCTCGAGGTTGTCGCGGTAGCCGTCGTCGAAGGTGATCGCCACGGCCCGCGGCGGCAGCGGCTCGCCGGCGGCCATCCGGTCCAGGCTCTCGCCCAGTGGGACCACGTTCGCCCAGCGGCCGAGCCAGTCCAGCTGATCGCAGAAGCCGCCGATGCCGGTCCCCGGGGCGGAGGGGAAGCAGGGGGTGCCCTCGACGTTGTGCCAGCCGAGGACGAGGAGACGCCGTCCGGAGATCGGCACCGCGGGTGCTGCTACTTCCCCGCCCGGCGGATCGTGCTCCCGATCGTCTCGAAGAGCAGCTTCAGATCGCCCACGGTGCTGCGCGTCCTCAGGTACTCGACGTCGAGGCGCAGGCGCTCGTCCAGGCAGGTCTCGTCCTCGCCGCGACGCACCTGCCACAGGCCGGTGATGCCGGGCTTGGCCTCCAGACGCTCCGTGTGCCAGAGGCTGTAGGTGCTGGCGGCGAACGACGTGGGGCGGGGGCCGACCAGGCTCATGTCGCCGCGGATCACGTTGATCAGCTGCGGGAGCTCGTCGAGGAAGGTGGCGCGGAGGATCTTGCCGACCCGGGTGATGCGCGGGTCGTTGTCCATCTTGAAGTCCGGGTAGGCGACGAGGCTCAGGTGCTGGAGCTCGGCCTTCATCTCCTCGGCGTTGGTGCACATGGTGCGGAACTTCAGCATCGTGAAGCGCCGGCCGCCGAGGCCGGTGCGCTGCTGCTTGAAGAACACCGAGCCGCGGTCGTTGAGCGGGATCGCGATGGCGATGATCAGGCCGATCGGGAGCAGGATGATCCCGATCGCGATCGCGATCGTCAGGTCGATGATCCGCTTCATGACGAAGTAGCCGCGCGACGGCCGCGGCAGGGCGGCGATGTCGGACAGGAAGGTGCGCCGGAGCCGGTTGATCTCGAGCGCCGACTGCATCGCCGACGCGCCCGGGGTCCCGGGGTCGCCGTTCGTCGCCTGGTCGCGACGGGGGAACGCGTAGCTACGAGAGTCGATCTGCGGAAGGGTACTCATGCGGCGGCCGCGATCTCGTCCCGGCGCGAGAGCACGCCCTCGAGCCACTCGGCCTCGCGGGCGATCCCCTCTGCCAGGCTCACCTGCGGCTCGTAGCCGAACGTGAGGCCGGCGTGGTCGATCGCCGCGGAAGTGCTCGGCGGGTCGCCGGCCAGGGCCGCGCGCCGGTCGAGCGGCACGGGGCGCCCGACGGTCTCGCCGATGAGGTCGATCAGGTCGTTGAGGGCGATCGGGTTGGCGCCGCCGAGGTTGAAGGGGCCCTCGGCGCCGGACTGGACCGTCCGGGTGATGCCATCGACGATGTCGCCGACGAAGGTGAAGTCACGGCACTGGCGGCCGGTGCCGAAGAGCGGGACCGGGTCACCGGTCATGGCCGCCGAGATGAAGCGGCGGATCGCCATGTCCGGGCGCTGGCGGGGGCCGTAGACCGTGAAGAAGCGCAGCGACGCGCTCGAGATCCCCAGCGGGCGGTAGGCGCCCAGCAGGCTCTCGCCCGCGAGCTTGGTGACGCCGTAGGGCGAGATGGGGAGGGGGCTGACGCTCTCGATGGTCGGCAGCGTCTCGGCCGCCCCGTAGATCGAGGAGGAGGAGGCGTAGACGACCCGCTCGATGCCCGTCCGCACCGCGGCGTCCAGGACGCGCTGGGTGGCGAGCACGTTGTGGCCGACGTAGACCTCGAAGCCACGGCCCCAGCTGTCGCGCACGCCGGGCTGGGCGGCGAGGTGCACGATCAGGTCGGCGCCCTCGAGGTCGGCGTCGAAGTCGTCCGTGCGCAGGTCGGCCTCGATCAGCCGGAAGGCGGGCTCGGCGGACAGGTCGCGGAGGTTCGCCTCCTTGGCCGGCCGGTCGTAGAAGTCGGTGAACGCGTCGATGCCGACGACCTCGTAGCCCTCGGCCACGAGCCGCTCGGAGAGGTGCGAGCCGATGAACCCGGCGGCGCCGGTGACGACCGCCCTCATGACGCCCTCGCGATGTGGTCCTCGGTGCGATCCGGCTCCAGGACCTGATCGATCAGGTCGCTGAGCGTCACGCCGTCGTCCGGAAAGGTGACCACGTTGATGTCATCGACAGCTCCGCCGCTTTCCTGGAGGCGCCTCGCGAGAGCGCCGGCGCCCACGCCGTCGGTCTCGGGCAGCATCACCAGGACGTACTCGCCGTCGGGCGAGATCGCGAAGAGATCGGAGAAGCGGATCGGGATCCGCGCCGAGACCTGAGCGCTCAGCGGGATGGCCGCCAGCGACAGCGGCCGCTCGTAGCGGCGAGCCCTCGCGAGCTCGTACTCCATGAGGGTCATGACGTCCTCGAGCACGGGCAATCCTGTCCCTCTGTCGCCTCGTCCTGCCTGGCGCCGACCTCTGTGTCGGAAGGCTCGCATCTGTTCCCTGTTCCTCCGTGATCTCAGCGGTTCCCGTTGGGTGGTGTTCCCAACGGCTGCGAGTGTCGCAAGCGGCCAACCCAGCGGCATCACCCGAAGGTCTAGTCCCGACCTAGCCGTCTCCGGGAGGTGCGTCTCGCCCTCCGCTCCTTGTCGGCCGGAGCGGGGCCCGACACGAGCGCCGGGGAGGAGGCCGCCGGCCGTCCGGGGCCCCTGGCGTCAAGGTCCTCCCCGAGGGTCCGACAGTAGCTGTGCGGGGCCTCTCGTGGCCCCCCTTCGGACCGAGCGCAGGGAGGCGCGATGGACCCGGCTGGGACATGGCGGCGCATCGGGCGGTGGGGCGCGACGGCGGCGACGATCGCCGTGGCCATGCCGGTTCTCGCGGCGACGGGCGCCTCGGCGGCCGCGACCCATCCCCGGGCGCTCCCCGCCCCCTGGACCGCACAGGTCGCCGCCGGCGGCTCGGTCGCGCACCCCCGCGCGACGGCCGGCCCGACGTGGCGCCTGCGATCCGGCCCCGCCCCGGCGCGCGCTCGGATCGCCGCGATCGTCCCCGACGGCGCCCTCGTCGTCGCCTCGACGCGGATCCGGGTGGCGAGCGCGCCGCTGGTCCGCGGCCCCCGGGCCCTTCTGAGCGTGGGACGCGCGCGCGGCCCCCGACTGCTGGTGGGGGTCGCGGCCGGCCCGTCCGGCGAGCGCCGCTGGGCCGTCTGGCGCCGCGCGGCCGGCCGTCCGGCGCCCGTGGCGATCTCGCGCGTGCCCGTCCGGCGCGGGCGGCTGCAGCGCCTCACCCTGAGCGCCGCCGCCGCGGCCGTCGTCGTGCGCGTGGACGGGCGGGTCGTCTTCCGCGGCCGCCGCGCCGCCATGCGCGGCGTGTCGCGGCGCCATCTCGCCGTCGGGCTGGCCCCCGGCGCCGGCCGCGGCAACCTGCTCGTCGCCTCGCCGTCGGTCCGCGTGGTGCGGCCCCGGGGCGCCTCGCCGGTGTCCAAGAGGCCCCGCGGCGCGCCGCCCGCCGGCCCGGCCCCCGCCGTGGTCACCCCGTTCGCCGCCCCGCCCCCCGCGTCGGGCCTGTCGGCCGAGGAGCGGCCCTACGACCCCGGCTTCGCCTTCAACCAGCCGATCCCCGCGGGCGTGCCCTCGGATGCCCGCAGCGACGCGATCGTCGCCCAGCTCGACGCCAACACGGCGGTCTCGAAGGTGGCCCTGAGCGCGTCGGGGGAGGTGCCCCCGGTCTACGTGGCCTCCCCGGGCGATCCCCTGCTCGCGGTCTCGGTGGGCGGCCAGGCGACCCGCTTCCGGGTCCCGGCCGGCGCGGTCGCCGGCGGCGGGTCGGACCGCCCGATGGTGATCCTCGATCCGTCGCACCCCGACTTCGGCGCCGACACCGAGCTCCGCCTCTGGCAGGCGTCGGTCTCGGCCGCCGGCCTGTCGGCCTCCGGGGCCGGCCTCTTCCACTACAACGGCGACGGGGCGATCCTGAACCCCAACGGCACCCGCAGCCTCGGCCTGCCCTTCCGCGGCTCGGGCACCGGATCGGGCCTGTCGATCCTCGCCGGCCTGATCCGCCCCGGCGATGTGCGCGCGGGCGCCATCGAGCACGCGCTGCGCTTCAGCTACTCGGCGCGCGACTTCTCGAACCGCTTCCGCGCCCCGGCGTCGAAGAGCGACCAACCCAACGGCACCACCACGCGCGACCCGGCCACCGCCATGGACATGGGCATGCGCCTCCAGCTGGACCCGGCGGTGGACTGCGCCTCGCGCACCGTGCCCGGACGGGCCTCCACCGCCCCCGAGACCCGCTTCCTGCGGATGGTCTGCACCGCCCTCCAGCGCTACGGCATGATCGCCGTGGACGGCACCTCCGACCGCGGCCTGCTCCTCCAGATGGAGAACCAGGAGACGGCGCCCTGGACGAGCCTGGTGGGCGCGACCGTCTCGAACTCCTACGGCTACCTGCTGCGCGACGCCGACAGCCCCTCCGACGGCCTGGCCCGCAACGACACCTCGGGCATCCCCTGGAACCGCCTGAGGGTGCTGGAGCGGAGCGCGCTGTGAGGCGGCTAGTGTCCGGCGACGTCGAGGAGGGGGTGTGCATGGTCGAGGACGCGATGGCACGGCGGCCCGTGGAGGCCGAGCTGATCACGGCGACGGGCCGGCTGGAGCCGGTCGAGGACCGCTGGCGCGAGCTCTGCGCGGCCGCGGGCATCCCCTTCACCACCCCGGAGTGGGTGCGCGCGTGGCTGGCGCACAACCCGGCGTCGACCCCGGTGGTCGGCGTGGCCCGCGAGGGCGACGAGGTGATCGGGATCCTGCCGTTCGTGCTGAGCCGCCGGGGCGGCCTGCGCGTGCTCCACCCCGCCGGCGACGACCTCTCCGACTCCTTCGGACCGGTGTGCGCCGACGCCGCGCGCGCGCCCCAGGTCGCGGCGGCGGTCGCCCGCGCGATCGCCGGGCACGGTCCGCGCTGGGACGTCATCTCGCTGGCGCACGTGGACCTCGCCGCGCGCTGGCACATGGCCTTCATGGCGGCGCTGCCCTGGCGCGTCACCCCGATCGAGCGCCGCCGCCTGGAGTGCCCCGAGATCGCGGCCGCCGGCGGCACCTGGGACGAGTACATGGCCGGGCGCCGCCGGACCGTCCGCAAGGAGACGCGCCGCCGCCGCCGCCGCCTCGAGGAGGACCCCGGCCACCGCATGCGGCCGGCCGGCCCCGGCGAGGCGCTGTCCGCGACCGCGACCCTCTTTCGCCTGCACGACATGCGCTGGGACGACCGCGGTGGCTCCTCCATCGACACCGGGCGGGCGCGCAGCTTCCTGGCCGCGTTCAACGCCGCCGCCGCGGAGCGCGGGTGGCTGCAGCTCTGGGAGCTCGACCTCGACGAGGCCCCCGCGGCGGCCGAGCTCGCGTGGCGGATCGGCGACCGCCAGACCCACTTCCAGGGCGGCTTCGACCCGGCCCACGCCTCGCGCGGCCTCGGGATCGTGCTGTTCGCCCGGGTCCTGGAGGACGGCTTCGGCCAGGGCGTCCAGACGATCGACATGGGCCAGGGGACGGCCAACTACAAGATGGAGTTCGCCACCGGCGCCCGCGAGGCCACGACGCTCTGGGTCGTGCGGTCGCGCCACCCGGCGCGGCTGGCGCTGTCCTCGGCGATGCTCGCCCGCCGGGCGATCAAGGCGCTCCCGGCCGAGCGCGTCGATGCGGCGCGGGCGCGGGCGGAGGCGCTGCGCGACCGGCTGGCCGCCCTGCGCGCGCGGGTGAGGCGCTAGAGCGGCTCGTCCACCCTGACGCCGTCGCGGCGGATGATCCGCGCGGGGACGCCGGCGACCACGCAGTTGGGCGGGACGTCCTTCACCACCACCGCGTTGGCGCCGATGATCGCGTCGTCGCCGATCGTGATGCCGCCGAGGACCCGGGCGCCCACGGAGACCCGGACCCGGTCGCCCAGCACCGGCTCCCCCTCGTCGCTCGCGAACCCGATCGTCACGTGCTGGTTGATCCAGCAGTCGCGCCCCAGCCGCTCGGCCGAGATCCCCGTGCTGTAGCCGTGCTGGATGAAGAGGCCCGGACCGATGTGGTTCACCCTGAGGTACAGCGACGCCAGCGGCCGGCACAGCGGTCGCGGGAGCGTCGACCACAGGCGCGAGAACTCCCTCACCCGGTAGTAGAACAGCGAGCGGTACTCGGGCTTGCGCGTCATCGCCTCGGCGAACGCCCACAGCTCCGGCCTGCCGTCGTAGTCCTCGGGCCCGTCCTGGTACCAGCGCTTCAGGTCGGCCGCCATCGTGGCCCGGTTGGGGGCGAGCAGGAAGAGGATGAAATGGGGCACGAGGCGGATGCAGCTGAGCGCGATCACGGCTCGCTTCACGGGCCCTCCCTCCGTGGCGGGGCGGCGGTCAGCCGATGATGGCCAGCAGGTCGCCCGCGGTGACCGCCTGACCCTCGGAGACCGCGAGCTCCTTCACCGTCCCCGCCTGATGGGCGGCGACCTCGTTCTCCATCTTCATCGCCTCGACGATGCAGACGATGTCGCCGGGCGCGACCTCCTGGCCGACCTCGACGGCGACCCGCAGGACCGTGCCCTGCATCGGCGTCACGACCTGATCCGGCGACGCCCCGCCTCCGCCGCCGCCCTTCGACCGTCCCCCGGAGCGCTTGGGGCGCTTGGCGGGCGCCGCCGCGCCGCCGCCGCCGCCCGCCGACTCCGGGTAGCGGAGCACCACCTCGAAGCGGCGGCCGTCGACCTCGGCGCTGAAGCGCGCGCTCGGTCTGCGGCTCGGCCTCGGGCGCCGCGTCGGCCGGCCCCGCCGCGGCGCCGGGGGCGCCGGGGATCGGCGTGGGCTCGTCGGCGAGCCGGGCCAGCAGGGCGTGGCAGGCGCCGCCGGCGATGAACTCCTCCTCCTGGAGCAGCCAGCGGTGGAAGGGGATCAGGGTCGCGGGTCCCTCGACGACGTACTCGTCGAGGGCGCGCAGCATGCGCCGGCGCGCGGACTCGCGGTCGACGTCCCACACGATCAGCTTGGCGACCATCGGGTCGTAGATCTCCGGGATCTCCGACCCGGCGCGCACGCCCGAGTCGACGCGCACGCCCGGGCCCGAGGGCTCGCGGTAGGCCGTGATCCGGGCGGGGGAGGGGAGGAAGCGCGCCGAGGCGTCCTCGGCGTTGATGCGGCACTCGAACGCGTGCCCGCGCGGGTCGACCTCGTCCTGGGCGATCGAGAGCCGCTCGCCCGCCGCCACGCGGATCTGCTCGCGCACCAGGTCGAGCCCGGTGACGGCCTCGGTGACGGTGTGCTCCACCTGGATGCGGGTGTTCATCTCCAGGAAGAAGAACTCCTCGCCGGAGACCAGGTACTCGAGGGTCCCCGCGGAGGTGTAGCCCACCGCCTGCGCGGCGCGCACCGACGCCTCGCCCATGCGGCGGCGCAGGTCGTCGGACACCACCGGGCTGGGGGTCTCCTCGACCAGCTTCTGGTGGCGGCGCTGCACCGAGCAGTCGCGCTCGCCGAGCCAGATGCAGCTGCCGTGGGAGTCGGCCAGGATCTGGATCTCCACGTGGCGCGGCTCGGGCAGGTAGCGCTCGAGGTAGACGGCGCCGTCGGCGAAGAAGCGCTCGCCCTCGCGCACGGCGCCGTCGAAGGCGTCCTCGAGGTCCGCGGGGGTGAGCGCCACGCGGAAGCCCTTGCCGCCGCCGCCCGCCGAGGCCTTGACGGCGACCGGGTAGCCGATGCCCTCGGCGATCGGCCGCGCGGCGGCGACGTCGGCGACCGGCTCGGTCACCCCGGGCACGATCGGCACGCCGGCCGCGTCCATCAGCGCGCGCGCCTGCACCTTGGAGCCCATGGCGTCGATGGCGTCCGGGGGCGGGCCGATCCAGACGATGCCGGCCTCGGCCAGCGCTCGCGCGAACCCGGCGTTCTCGGCCAGGAAGCCGTAGCCCGGGTGGACCGCGTCGACGCCCGCCTGGGCCGCGATCTCCAGGATCCGCGGCACGTTGAGGTAGGTCTCCGCGGCCAGGCCGCCGCCGAGGAGGTAGGCCTCGTCGGCGTGGCTCACGAAGAGCGCGTCGCGGTCCACCTCGCTGTAGATCGCGACCGAGGCGATCCCCATCTCGCGCAGCGTGCGGAAGACCCGGATCGCGATCTCGCCGCGGTTGGCCACCATCACCTTCGGGATCATCGGGTCGTGCCTCCCCAGGGCGCTCCGTCGTCCTTGGCGCCACCCGGCACCTCGGTGTTCTCCAACATCGCCGCCCGGCGCCAGCGCGAGCGATAGGCCGCGGGCCGCGGATCGGCCGGGGCGACGCGCTCGGCCTCCACGAGGGCGGTCGCGGCGGCCGCGAGCGCGGCGAGCTGGGCCGGGGTCGGCGTCCCGCCGGCCCGGACCCGCAGCGATGCCGGCGTCACAGGGGGATGTTCCCGTGCTTGCGCCGGGGCCGCAGCTCGCGCTTGGTCAGCGACACCTCGAGCGCCCGGATGAGCCAGGCGCGGGTCTCCTCGGGCTCGATCACGTCGTCCACGTAGCCGCGCTCGGCCGCGATGTAGGGGTTCGCGAAGCGCTCGGTGTAGTCGGCGATCAGCTCGGCCCGGCGGGCGGCGACGTCCTCGCCGTCTGCCTCGGCCTGCTGCAGCTCGCGCCGGAAGACGATGTTGACGGCGCCCTCGGCGCCCATGACGGCGATCTCGGCCGTCGGCCAGGCCGCGTTGAAGTCGGCGCCGACGTGCTTGCTGGCCATCACGTCGTAGGCGCCGCCGTAGGCCTTGCGCGTGATCACGGTGAGCTTCGGGACGGTGGCCTCGCTGTAGGCGTAGAGCAGCTTGGCGCCGTGCAGGATGATCCCGTTGAACTCCTGGGTCGTCCCGGGCAGGAAGCCGGGGACGTCGACCAGCGTCACGAGCGGGACGTTGAACGCGTCGCAGAAGCGGACGAAGCGGGCGCCCTTGATCGAGGCGTCGATGTCGAGGACGCCGGCGAGCGCCTTGGGCTGGTTGCCGACCACCCCCACCACGTTCCCCGCCAGGCGGGCGAAGCCCACGACGATGTTGGGCGCGTAGAGCGGCGCCACCTCGAGGAAGTCGCCGTCGTCCACGATCAGCTCGATGACCTCGGTCATGTCGTAGGGCTTGGTGGGCGCGTCCGGGATGATCGTCGCGAGCTCCGGCGCCGCGCGGTCGGGCGGGTCGTCGGTCGCCAGGAAGGGCGGCGGGTCCAGGTTGTTCTGGGGCAGGTACGACACCAGCTCGCGCACCATCTCGAGGCACTCGGGCTCCGAGTCGGCGGCGAACTGGCACACGCCCGACTTGGTCGCGTGGCTGTCCGCGCCCCCGAGCTCCTCCATCGTCACGTCCTCGCCGGTCACCGTCTTGATGACCTCGGGGCCCGTGATGAACATGTGGCTCGTCTCGCGCACCATGAAGATGAAGTCGGTGATCGCCGGGCTGTAGACGGCGCCGCCCGCGCAGGGGCCCATGACCACCGAGATCTGGGGGATGACGCCGCTGGCGCGGACGTTGCGGAAGAAGATGTCCGCGTAGCCGCCCAGGCTCACGACCCCCTCCTGGATGCGCGCCCCGCCCGAGTCGTTGATGCCGATGATCGGGCAGCCCATCTTCACCGCGAGGTCCATGACCTTGACGATCTTCTCCGCGAAGACCTCGCCGAGGCTCCCGCCGAAGACGGTGAAGTCCTGGCTGAAGACGAAGACCTTGCGGCCGTCGATGGTGCCGTGGCCGGTGACCACGCCGTCGCCCCAGGGGCGGGTCTCCTCCAGGCCGAACCCGTGGGCCCGGTGGCGCGTGAACATGTCGAGCTCGGTGAAGCTCCCCGGGTCGAGCAGCAGGTCGATGCGCTCGCGCGCCGTCAGCTTGCCGCGCGCGTGCTGGCGCTCGACCGCGGCCTCGGTCCCGGCGTGGCGGGCGTCCTCGCGCAGCTCCTTGAGCCGCTCGCGCTTCTCCTCGGTGCTCATCCGCGTACCGGCCCGCTCACCAGGACATCGACCTCCGGCCCGTGTCATGTTGCATCGGCCGTGCTCGGCCCGCGCCGGCCCCGGGGAGCCACCTCAGGGCGGCCGTCACCCTACAGGTCGAGCCCCGACAGGAGCCGAGTGTCCATCGGCGTCAGGCTAGCCTCGTGTGCGGGACGGATCAGCGGGCCGGGGTCACTCCTGCGCCATCCGACCGGATCCCGTCGTACACCTCGATGAGCCGGCGGGCGGCCGATGACCAGCTGAGGATCGCCCGGCGCGCCACGGCCGCCCGGCGCAGGCGGTCGACCAGGTCGCGATCGCTGTCCAAGAGGCGCAGGTGCTCGGTGAGCGCCGCGACGTCTCCGGCATGGTGCACCAAGGCACTGTCGCCGTGGGTCGCCAAGGCGCCCGCCTCCTCCGAAACCACCAGCGCGCAGCCTGAAGCCTGCGCCTCGTAGGTGACGAGCGCGCTGCCCTCCTCAGTCGAGGGCAGAATCAGGGCGTCCGCGGAACGCAGCGCGGCGGACACGTCGTCTGTGAATCCCGCCACCTCGACTCCGGGAGCCTCGAGCAGGGGCGCGATTGCCTCGCGATAGCCGGGGGCGAAGGCCCCGTAGATTCTCAGACGGCCGCGGGTGCCGGCGCCCGACTCCCGCCACGCTCGGAGGGCATGATGGAGGCCCTTGCGCGGCTCGCATCGCCCTACGAACACGAGTCGCAGTCCGCGCGCGGGATCGGCGTGCGGAAGCGCATCGGGGGCCGGGAATGACCTCGGATCGAATCCGTAGCGCACCAGGCTGAGTCGGTCCTCTCCAAATCCACGCTCGGCGAAGGTAGACGCCACATGCGGTGATGGCACGAGGAGAGTGGAGGCTGTGGCGTACTCGCGTTCCTCGCGGGCGAGTCGGCCAGCGTCGAACGAATGCGACTGGCCTCGGGCGGGCTCCATACCGAGAGCCGCCACCTCCCTTTCGGCGCGGGCATAGGCCTCGGCGGTGTGCGTGTTCGGGACCTCGCGGGCCGCCGGTATTCCGAGTTGGGCGGCCGCGCGGAACGTCTCGAGTGATGCCAGCGGCCAGCTGTGGATGACATCTGCCTTGATCCTCCCGCGGCGCAGCGCGAAGGCCACGCGGCGGTCGTGATAGCGATACGTGCGGTCGACGCCGAGCGCACGGTGCGGGACGCGCCGCCCGGCAACCACCATCGTCTCGACGACTCGTGCGGCGCCCGGCAGTGCGACGCGCGTGCTTGCGCAGTACACCGTGACTTCGACCCCCCTCTCGATGAGGCCTTGGATCTGGTGGAGCGCCGTCGAACCGATCCCTGGGCTGCCGATCGCGTCTGGAAAGCTGTAGACGAGGCGGATCGGCGAGCTCATCCGCGGGCCGCCAGCATCCGGTCGTACTCGCCGTACTCCTCGCGCAGCACCCCGCACACCTCGCCCACGGTCGCCCGCGCGCGCAGGGCCTCGCGCATCGGCGGCAGCAGGTTGGCCGTGCCGCGGGCGGCCGCCCGCACCTCGGCGAGGCGGGCCTCCACCGCGCCGCTGTCGCGGGCGGCGCGCAGCCGCCGCAGGCGGGCCACCTGGTCCACCTCGATCTGGGGGTCGATGCGGTGGATGGCCACCGGCTGCTCGTCGTCCTCGCGGTGCACGTTGACCCCGATCACCACCCGCTCGCCCGAGGCGACCTCCTCGTGGTGGCGGAAGGCCGCGTCGCCGATCGCCTCGCGCATGTACTCGATCGACTCCACGGCGCCGCCGCGCTCGTCGATGGCCGCGATCAGCTCGCGGGCGCGCTCCTCGATCTCGGCCGTGAGCGCCTCGAGGTAGAAGCTGCCGCCGAGCGGGTCGACCGTGTCGCGGATGCCGGACTCCGCGGCGATGACCTGCTGGGTGCGCAGGGCGAGCTTCGCCGCTCTCCTCGGTGGGCAGGGCGAGCGCCTCGTCGAAGCCGTTGGAGTGGATCGACTGCGCGCCGCCGAGGGCGGCGGCCAGCACCTGCACGGCCACGCGCACCACGTTGTTGCGCGGCTGCTGGGCGGTCAGCGTGCTGCCGCCGGTCTGGGCGTGGAAGCGCAGCGTCATCGCGCGCGGCTCCGTGGCGCCGAAGCGGTCGCGCATGATGTGCGCCCACAGCGAGCGGGCCGCCCGGAACTTGGCGACCTCCTCCATGAGGTTGTTGTGGGCGTTGAAGAAGAACGACAGGCGCGGGCCGAAGCGGTTGACGTCCAGGCCGGCGGCCTGCGCCGCCTCGACGTAGGCGATGCCGTTGGCCAGCGTGAACGCCACCTCCTGCACCGCCGTCGAGCCGGCCTCGCGGATGTGGTACCCGCTGATCGAGATCGTGTTCCAGCGCGGCAGCTCGGCGTCGCAGTAGGCGAAGGTGTCGGTGGTCAGCCGCATCGAGGGCACGGGCGGGTAGATGTAGTTGCCGCGGGCCACGTACTCCTTGAGCACGTCGTTCTGGATCGTCCCGCGCAGCTCGCGCGCGTCGGCGCCGTTCTCCTCCGCCACCAGCTGGTAGAGCAGCAGGAGCACCGAGGCGGGTGCGTTGATGGTCATGCTCGTGGAGACGCGGTCCAGCGGGATGCCGTCGAAGAGGCGCCCCATGTCCTCGACCGAGTCGATGGCCACCCCCACCCGGCCCACCTCGCCGGCGGCGAGCGGGTCGTCCGAGTCCAGGCCGAGCTGCGTCGGCAGGTCGAAGGCCGTGGAGAGGCCGGGCGCCCCGGCGGCCAGGAGGTAGCGGAAGCGCTCGTTGGTCTCCTCGGCCGTGGCGAAGCCCGCGTACTGGCGCATGGTCCAGGGCTTGCCGCGGTACATCGTGGGGTGGACGCCCCGGGTGTACGGGAACGCCCCCGGCTCGCCCAGGCGGTCGACGAGATCGAGTTCGGAGATCGACGCCTCGTCGTAGACGCGGTCGATCTCGATGCCCGACTCGGTCGCCCGTCGCTCGTGCTCCGGGCCGGCCTTGCTGTCTCCCACGTGCCCCCTGCTGGGATCGCGCTCACGCTGCGGATCTCGCAGCGCACGAACCCGGCGACGCTACCACACGCCGCCGGGTCGCCGTCCCGCCGCGGCTAGCTCTTGACCACGTACCCGCGGCGCACGATGGAGGTCTTGGCGAACTTCAGCTGGGCGGTGAAGCGGACCTTCTTGAGGGGGTAGTTCCGCTTGAGGACGATCTTGCAGTTCACCGCGTGACGGGCGGGCGCCTTGACGTTGCAGCGTCCCAGGACCGTCTTGTTGATGGTGGCGGTGAAGACCAGTCGTCCGCTCTTGGGGCCGACGATCACCTTGCCCACGATGATCCGGGAGCCGACGTGGCCGGTGCCGAGGTCCGACAGGAGCCTCAGCCCGGTCGGCGACTTCACGTTCACGCTCGGGGCCGGCAGGGGCTGGGGGACGGGGGTGACGGCGATCGTGACCGAGGCGGCCACGCTCGGGACCGACGTGCTCGTCGCCGTGACGGTGATGCTGCCGGCGGCGGCCGGGGCGGTGACGAGCCCGGTCGGCGTGACGCTGCCGCCGGTGGTGCTCCAGCTGACCCCGCCCGGGAGGTTCGTGACCGCGGCGCTGAGCTGGGCGCTGGTGCCGGCGGTCATGCTGGCAGGCGCGCCGGAGATCGCGACGGTCTGGGTGACGCCGCTCGTGAGGCTCACCGTCGGCCGGGGCCGGGTTGAGCGGGTAGCCGTAGCCGTTGTAGATCGCGACGTAGCTGAAGCTGTCGGCGCCGGCGTAGCCGGGCGCCGGCGTGTACCTGACCGCGGAGGTCGTGAAGAGCGCCCCGGTGGCCTCGTCGAGGGTGCCGTGGGCCGGGGGGCTCACGATCTTGAACCGCAGGTTGGAGTCGCCCTGCCCGCCGAACTTGGTCGTCTGGAGGGTGATGGTCTTGGCGCCCCCGGTCTGCGGGGTCGAGAGCGGCTTCGGCACCCACCCGGGGACGGTCACCGGGGTGCTGGCGAAGGCGCGCGTGTTGGTCTCGGCGCTGCCGCCGCCCTCCCAGAGCAGGTTGTCCGGGTCGGCGTCGCTGGCCACGTAGTACGTGCCCGGCGAGGTGTCGGAGACGTCCACCCACTGGTACGAGAGCGACTTGTTGTAGACGTCGCGCCAGCCGGGCGAGGTGCCCATCTTGAGGGACGTCGCGCCCGGGTTGCCCTGGTCGCAGAAGTTCGTGACGACCTCGGTGTAGTTCGGGTTCGTCGTCATCACCGGCGCGCTCGAGAGCTGCTGGATGTCGTAGAGGCAGAAGCCGACCTTCGACCCCGGCGCCACCTGCGCCGTCTTCGAGCTGTTCCACAGCGAGTAGCGCATCGCGTTCTTGAGGTGGAAGTGGTTGTGCCCGTCCGCGGTCTCGAAGTAGACCGGCGGGGTCCCCACGATCTGGTTGACGTTGCTCAGGTGTCCCGCCCGGGCCCCAGGTGGAGGCGGCGCGCTGGTGAAGGCCGGCGTTGCCGGTCACCTGCGGGTTGCCCGAGATCTCGATGGGGCCCTGCCCCACGTTGGTCACGAAGCCGTCGAAGCGGACGAGCAGACGCCCGGCGCCGATGCCGGTGGCGGTCTGGTAGAGCTCGGGCTGGCTGATGTTCTCCGGCGGATCGGCCCGCAGATCGGGCGCGAGCGGCGCGGCGCCGTTGGCGATGGTGAGCACGGGGACCGCGGCGGCGGCGATGGCCGAGACGCCCAGCAGAGCGAGCACGGAACGACGGCGAGGTGATTTCATGAGGGACAGCCTAGGTCGGTGGCGGATGCCGGAACACTCCTCGTGCGGGCAGGTCGACCCCCCCACCGGCCAGTAGCACCGTAAGAGAAGTATGAGCGGCGGCGGCCCGATCGCTGCCGGCGCGACGCTACGAGGCCCGTGGCCATGGGGAAAGCGGGCCGGGTACGCGCCCGGCGGGGGGTCGCGGCGGGCGCCGGTACAATCGGCCCTGTGGCAGATGACATCCAGGTAACCGTGCGCCTCTTCGGCTCCCTCCGCGAGGCGGCGGGCACGGGCCGGCTCGCGGTCCGCGTGCTGCCGGCGACCCCGGCCGGCGCGGTGTGGGGGCACCTCCCCGAGGCCGTGCGGCGCCTCGGCCTGCCCGAGGGCGTGCGCTACGCCGTGAACCACGAGTGGACGCTCCCGGGGGCCACGCTGCGCGACGGCGACGAGGTCGCGCTCGTGCTGCCGGTCTCGGGCGGATGATCGCGCTCCGCGACACCCCCCTCGACGCCGGCGCCGTGCTCGCCGGCGTGGACGACGCCGAGCACGGCGGGTCCTGCCTCTTCGTCGGCACGACGCGGCGGGAGGCGGGCGAGCGCGAGGTGGCGGCGCTGCACTACGAGGCCTACGAGGAGCTCGCCCTCACCGAGATGGGGGCCATCGCCGCCGAGGCCGAGCGGGCCTTCGGCGCCCGCGTCAGCGTCGAGCACCGCACCGGCACGGTGGAGGTCGGCGCGCCCAGCGTCGTGGTGGCGGCCTCCGCGGGCCACCGCCCGGCGGCCTTCGCGGCCTGCCGCTTCGTGATCGACGAGCTCAAGGCCCGCGTCCCGATCTGGAAGCAGACGGTCTACGCGGACGGCGCCACCAGCTGGATCGACGGCTGCGCACCCGGCCACCACCACCCGAACGCGAGGAGTCACGCATGCCTGAGACGGCCCGGATCACCCGGCATCGGGCTCGACGACCCGCTGGTCGCCCCGCCGATCCCCGACGTCGATCAGGAGATCGACCTCGAGGAGGAGCTCTGGACCGACGATTCGGGCGCAGGACTACAGCGGCTGGTACTGCGTGAAGACCGATCCGTGGCCGTGCCCGGCCGAGGGGTGCGCCTTCGTCGCGCAGTTCCTCACGGCGGCGCACCTCGTGATCGTCTGGCCGGAGATGGACGACCCGGCCCTGCTGCGGCACGCGGCCGCGGCCCGCGACGTGGGCCGCAACCCCAAGCCGATCGTCTACGAGCCCGCCTTCGGCCCGGCGTGCTCCTACTACCAGTGGGAGGCCGCCGGCCACCCGGTGCACGCCGTGCGCGGCGACATCGGCGGGGACGTCTACAAGAAGTAGCGGCGCTCCCAGAGCGCGAGCGCGCCGGCGGCGGGCGGCGCGAGGGGGAGGGAGCCGCCCCACAGGCCCGCCAGCCCGTCCCGGGTGGCCTCCACCAGGATCGCCTCGCTGAACTCCGCCGCCGACAGCAGGTCGGCGCGCTCCGGGGGCTCCGTCAGCTCGATCCGGATCTCCACGCTGATCGTGGGGCTGAGGCGGAGCATGTTCATGGTCAGCCCCTGCAGCCGGGCGCCCGCGGCCAGCGCGCCGGCGTCGCGCCCGGACAGGGCGACGACGCCGGGCGCCTCCTCCGCCAGCTCGCGGGCCAGGTTCTCGCGCAGGGGCCGCGCGGTGGCGCCGGGCTCCGTGCAGCCGTCGATGGTGCCCACGAGGCCGGGCGAGACCGCCAGGTCGCGCGTCCGGCGGCCGAGCAGGAGCCACGTCCCGGCCCCGTGGGTGAGCACCAGCAGGATCGACAGCCCCACCACCGAGGCCCGCCCGGCGCCGCTGCGCAGCGGATCGCCGCCGGCGGCGCGGCGCGCCGCGGTCCGCAGCGGGCCGGACTCCCCGAGCCGCTCGCGCTCGGCGCGCAGCGCGTCGCTGGTCGCGAGCATCGTGAAGTAGTCGGTCCGGCCCGGCGATCACGGTGTCCCCCTCGAGCGCCCGGAAGCCGAGGATCTCGCCGTTCCAGGTGGCCGGCGCGGCCCGCAGCACCGCGTCGCGGTGGGCGGCGCCCTCCTCCCGAAGGCGGGGGTCCACGTCCAGGGGCCGGCCGTCGTCCACCAGCACGGCGTCGAGGGGGCCGTCGAGCTCGCGCAGCACGACCACGGGGTGGGTGACGCCCTCACGCGTCAGGCGCGGTTCAGCCATCGTCGCGGGACGCCGATCCATAGGGTGTGAGCCGTGGCCCCGACACGTCCGACGAGGACGCCTTCTGCCGCGTGGTGCGCGTCTCCGTCGGTCGCGGCCAGATCGAGGCCATCGCCGGGGCCGGCGGCCGGGCGGGCCGGCGCGAGCGCCGCGCCGCGCTCGAGCAGGCGGTCATGACCAGCGCCTGGTCCAGCGCGCGCCCCGGCGAGCCGGCCGCCGACTGGCTGCGGGTGGTGCACCCGATCGCCCCCGGCATGGACGACCTGGCCCCGGACCGCCAGCTCCTGCTCCTGGTGGCCGGGCTGCGGCGCGCGGTGGCCGAGGCCGCCCGCTCCGGCGACGACGCCGCCAAGTCGCGGCTGGCGCTCGCCCGCGAGACCTTCGGGGAGCCCGCCCGCGACCAGATCGTCACCCTCCTCGCCCAGGCGGCCGCGCGCGAGGAGTGACGCGGCCCGCCGGACGGCGCGGTCATCGCGAGCGGCGGGGGAAGACGTCCAGGGCGAGCGAGGCCACCCGGTCCAGGATCAGGATCCCGTCGAGGTGATCCATCTCGTGCAGGATCACGCGCGCCTCGAAGCCGGAGGTGCGGATGCGTGCGCCGGCGGCCGGCGAGGTCGTCCGCCTCCACCACGATCCGCTCGGCGCGGCGCACGTTGGCCGTCAGGTCGGGCAGGCTCAGGCACCCCTCGCGCCCCACCACCGCCCCCTCCTGCGCGACCAGCACCGGGTTGACCAGCCAGGTCGGCCCCATGGGCGTCCGGCACCTTGGGGTGGCCCGTGCAGTCGATCCAGGCCACGCGCCAGAGCTCGCCGACCTGCGGGGCCGCGATGCCGACGGTGCGGGGGAACGAGCGCGCGGTCTCCTCCAGGTCGCGGGCGAGCCGGTCCAGCGCCGGGCCCGGCCTCGCGGGGACGGCGGGGAGCTTGAGGCGGTGGTCCGGGAACCGCAGGACGTCCCGGATCAGAGAGCCTCGGACTCCTCGATCTCGAAGGACACCTCGAGCCCGCGGGTGGCGGCCACCTGGCGGAGGGCGCCGCCGATCGTGGCCGGCTCCGCGTCGTCGGGGATCTCGACCTCCATGCCCAGCACGTAGATCGGCGGGTCGCCCACCAGGCGGGCGCTGAGGTCGAGGATGTTGACCCGGTTCTCGGCCAGGGCCGCGGCCATCGTGGCGACGATGCCCGGCCGGTCGGCGCCGTAGATCGACACCATGCAGCGGCGGGCGGTGTGCTCCGCGCCCACCGGGACGGCCTTCTGCACGGAGATCCCGAGGCCGAGCTCGTCGGCGACCGGCGCCAGGCGGGCGGCCACGGCCTCCGGCTCGACCCCCTCGGGCACGGCCACCGCCAGCGTGATCGCGAACGACCCCCGCAGCAGCGCCGCGCGGGCGTCCTCCAGGTTGCCGCCGATGTCCAGGAGCGCGGCGCTGATGGCCGCGACGATCCCGGGACGATCGGCGCCGATGGCGGTCACGACGACCTCGTTCACGCCCCCCAGGATAGTCCCCCGCGTGCGGCGGTTCATATTCGGCTCCGCGGGGTCGATGGAGACCTGTGGGTACCCGCCAGCGATCCCGGGGATGACGCGAGATGAAGACGCCTGTGAGGAGTGAGAGGCCCGACCGTCCGCTGGAGCTCTCGTTCCGCGACGGCACCGTGATGGTGACCACCGCACGGGTCCTGGTGGTGTGGACCGGCTACCGCGGCGGCCCCTGGGCCGTGCGGTCGCTCCGCGACGCCGGCTACGACGTCCTCACGAGCCACCCCGCCGGCGAGCCCGGCGGCCGCTCGGGCGCCAGCCGCTCGCCCCGCCGCTACCCCTCGCCGGCGCAGTCCCCCGAGGCGTTCCTGGCCTGGCTCGAGGAGACCTGCCGCGAGGAGCGCATCTCCGCGGTCCTCCCGCTCGACGAGGACGCCGTGCGCGTCATCGCCGAGGGCTCCCCCAACCTCTCCGGCGCCGCCTTCGCCGGCCCGACGGCCGACCAGTACCACGCCCTCTGCGACAGGATCGCCCTCGGCCGCACGGCCGCGGCGGCCGGCGTGGACCACCCGGACACGGTGGTCGTGGGCCCCGAGGGCCCGCGCGAGCCCTGGCCCTCCCTCCCCTCGATCGTCAAGGCGCGGACCCCGCTCTCCGACTCCGCGTCCGCCCCGGTCGTGTCCGTCGCGACCGCCGCCGAGCGCGACGCGGCCATCGCCCACCTGCGCGCGTCCGGGCTGGACGCGGTGGTGCAGGAGAAGATCGTCGGCCAGCCGTGGGTGCTGCACTGCGTCCGCGGTGACGGCGGCTTCTCGATGGTGGCCGCCCGGGTCGCCTCGACCTATCCCCGCGACGTCGGCACGAGCTCGGTCTCCCAGATCGTCGCGGCGCCCGACGCGCTCAACGCCGGCGCGGCCCGGCTCCTGAACGTGGTCGACTACCGCGGGCCCTGCTGCATCGACGTCGTCGAGCGCGGCGGCCGCTTCTACTTCCACGACGTCAACCTGCGCCTGGCGGCGTCGGTGGGCGCGGCGACCGCCGCGGGCTTCGACCAGCCGGCCTGGGGTGTCGAGGCGGCCCTGGGCTACTTCCGGCCGCCGGTCGGCATCGCCCGCTCGGTGACCTACCTGCCCCTCACCAGCGAGCTCGCCGCCCTGCGCGACGCGCTGCGCGGGCGCTCCCACGAGTCGCCGGCGACCATCGCCCGCGGCATCGCCCGCGCGATCGTCTCCCGCGACCAGCAGCTCGACCCGCCCCTCAGCGACCCTGCCTGGCTCGGCTCGACGGCCGGGCGCAAGCTGCGCGGCTTCGTCGGCCGGGGGCCCTCCGCCTAGTCACTCCGGGGCCGGCACGACCCCGTCGAGCCAGTCCCGCAGCGTGATGTGGTGCCCGGCGTGGGCCCCGTCCGCGATCTCGCGGCGGATCTCGCCGAGCGTGCCCGAGCGCTCCGCCTCGACGTCGTGGGTGTGGATGGTCTCGAAGTTGACCTGGTGCGCGTGCACGAACGCGTCGCCGGGCAGGTCGGGGAAGCGCTCGAGGGCGCCGCGGATCATCTCCCGCACCGAGTCCTCGACGAAGCGCGGGCGCCGGTGGGCGCGGTCGACCACGTACTGCTCGTCGGGGCGCTTCATCAGCTCGTAGATCTCCGAGGACATGCCGTCCTCGACGATCTCCAGCAGGGTGTCGGCGTCGATGTCCACCGCCTCGGGCGCGCCGAGGTAGAGCGTGCCGCGGGCGCGCTGGTTGTGGGTCGCGATCGGCACCAGGCGCACGATCCGCTCGATCTCCTCCTCGGAGAAGCCGTCCACGCGCAGGTCGTCCGAGGCCTGGGCCTGGATCAGGCCCTGCGCGCACGGGCAGGCGTTCATCCCCTGGGCGGTGACTCCCACCAGGCGGCGGCTGACCGTGGGGTTCGCGGCCGCGATGCCGATCAGCCCGTACATCTCCTGGGTGGCGATGTCGGTCACCGGCGTGCGCTTCTCGACCGGGTAGCTGGCGCGTGATCGTGACCTCGCTCCGCAGGGCGCTCTGGCTCTCCACGATGGTCAGGGCGATGCGCTCGGCGAGCTCCTCGATGCGCAGGGCCTCCCCGAGCACGACCTCGTCGATCGCCTGGTTGACCGTCTCCTCGAAGCGCGACATGTGGACGCCCTTCTGCACGGCGCGCAGGTCGCAGAAGCACGCGACCTCGGCCTGGAAGAGCCGCTCCGCGCCCTCGTGGCGGATCCGGATGGCCTTGGCGGACCGCGTGACGCCGGCCCGCGAGAGGCTGATCGGCGCCGCCGGCCGGGTCTCCTGGAGGTCTTCGGCGACGCCGCGCCGCGTCGTGCTCATGCCGTCTCCCGCTCTCGTCGCTTTTCCGTCTGCCACACCCAGTCTGCACGGGTGCACCTGGCGCGGCCACCGCACCGGCCCGCCGGTTTTCGCCGAGCGAGCAGGATTGTGACGCAACCACACGCGTGGGGCCCGTCCGCCGTCCCGGTACACTGCAGCGAGCCTCCCGTCCGTTCCCCACCGAGGAAGGACCGCGAGATATGACGCCACCCTCCGCCCGCAGCGCCGTCGAGATCGCCCTGCCGGATGTCGAGGAGATGCGCGCGCTCGTGGCGGAGGGACGCGAGAAGGGCGTCCTCACCTACGACGAGATCGTCGCGGCCCTGCAGGACGCGGACGTCACCAAGGAGCAGATCGAGGACTTCTACTCGCACCTGCTCGAGGTCGGCGTCGAGGTGCTGGACGCGGACGGCGAGGTCATCGCGCGCGGCGCCGCCACGCCCACGGAGCGGCCGCCCGAGCTCGATCTCGCGGTCGAGCCGAGCCTCGACAGCCTGCGGCTCTACCTGCGCGAGATCGGCCGCGTGCCGCTGCTGACGGCCGTCGCAGGAGGTCGCCCTCGCCAAGCGCATCGAGCGCGGCGACATGATCGCCAAGCAGGCCATGGTCGAGGCCAACCTGCGGCTCGTCGTCAGCATCGCCAAGGGCTACCTGGGCCGCGGACTGTCGTTCCTCGACCTCATCCAGGAGGGGAGCCTCGGCCTGATCCGCGCGGTCGAGAAGTTCGACTACCGGCGCGGCTTCAAGTTCTCGACCTACGCGACCTGGTGGATCCGCCAGGCCGTGACGCGGGCGATCGCCGACAAGGCCCGGACGATCCGGATCCCGGTCCACATGGTGGAGAAGCTCAACAAGGTCGTTCACCTCGAGCGCCAGCTCGTGCAGCGGCTCGGCCGCGAGCCGCGCGCCGAGGAGATCGCCGAGGAGCTGCGGATGAGCCCGGACGAGGTCCGCGACATCCTGCGCATGGCGCAGCTGCCGGTGAGCCTGGAGAAGCCGATCGGCGAGGAGGAGGACTCCGAGCTCGGGGACTTCGTGGAGGACGAGGCGCGCCGCGTCGCCGTTCGACGAGGCGTCGGTCAACCTGCGCCACACCGACATCCTGCGCGCCCTCGACGCGCTGCCCGACCGCGAGCGCAAGGTCATCGAGCTCCGCTTCGGCCTCCAGGGCGAGCAGCCGCGGACCCTCGAGGAGGTCGGGACGCACCTTCGGCGTCACCCGCGAGCGGATCCGCCAGATCGAGAACAACACCCTCAAGAAGCTCGAGGCGCTCCCCGAGGCTCAGGCGCTGCGCGACTCCGCGTAGGGCGCGGGGGCGTCCCCGCCGGGCATGCGGCGGGGGGTGGCGAGGAAGCGGTAGCCCACGCCGTGGAAGGTCTGGATGTAGGTGAAGCGCCCGCCCACCTCGTCCACCTTGCGGCGCAGACGGCGCACCAGCACGTCCACGGAGCGGTCGCCGTGCGCGCGCTCGCCGCCCCAGACGCGCCGGAAGATCTCGTCGCGCGACAGGGCCCGCTCGCGCGCCTCGGCGAGGGTCCAGAGCAGCTTGAACTCCAGCGGCGTCAGGGGGGCCGGCCGGCCCGACACGATCACCGACATCCGCTCCGGGTCGATGCTGAGCTCGCCCTCGGCGATCGGCAGCCGCTCGGAGTGGGCGCTCTCGAGCGCCGTGCGCCGCAGGGCGGCCGTGACGCGCGCGAGCAGCTCGCGCATCGAGAAGGGCTTGCTCATGACGTCGTCGGCCCCCAGGGAGAGGACCTCGACGCGGTCGTGCTCGTTGGTGCGCGCGCTGACCACGATGATCGGGAGGCGCGGCGACCACTCGCGCGCCTGGCGGATGACGTGCCAGCCGTCGGCCCCGGGGAGCATCAGGTCGAGCACCACGGCGTCGGGCGCCCCGGTGCGCAGCGCGCGCAGCCCGGCCAGGCCGTCCGAGGCGATCATCGCCTCGAACCCGGCCGCGCGCATGTGGAACCCGATGGCCTCGGCCGTGCTCTCGTCGTCCTCGACGATCAGAACCCTCATCCGTCCGGCGTCCATGTCGGCGGAGGATAGGGCGGCTCCCCGGGGGGTTCGTCGCCGCGCGGTGACGATGATGTGAACGACGGTGAACGCGCCGTGACCGGGGGTCGGGGGCGCCTGTTACAGAGCGCCTGCGCGGCGTCACAACCGTGTCACCTGGGCGCCGGGGGGCCGGTGTTAGCTTCGCGCCGCTCTGCTCCCGACCAGGGCTCATCGGATCACATGAGGGGGCCGTCCGGCCCCCGAGAGAAGGAGCGTTTGCTCGGTGAACAAGACCCTGCGCAAATCGGTCGCGACGAGCCTCGCCGCGGCCGGCCTCGTGGTCACGGCCGGGGCGTCGACCGCCTTTGCCGCGACTCTCAACATGTCCGGCGCCAGCTTCCCGCAAGTCCCCTACCGCGACTTCTGCGCAAACGGCGGCGACTGCAACTACGCCGGCGGGGGTTCGGGGACGGGCATCCGCAACCTCGTCAACGGCGTCAACACGCTCGTCGGCTCCGACGCTCCGCTGACCGCGGACCAGCAGAGCCAGCTCGGCGCGACACCGGTCTACGTGCCCACGCTGCTCGGCGCCATCTCGGTGCCGATCAACGTGAGCGGAGTCGCCGGCAACAGCCTCAAACTGACCGGCAAGCAGGTCGGCGACATCTTCTCCGGCAGCATCACCAACTGGAAGCAGCTGAAGACCGGCCCCAACGCCAAGCTCAAGCTGCCGAACTCGCCGATCACCGTCTGCGTCCGCAGCGACGGCTCGGGCACCAGCTTCGGCTTCAGCCGCTACCTCGGCAAGGTCAGCAAGAACTTCGCCACCAAGGTCGGCGGCGGTGGCTCGCAGACACCGCCGTGGACGGCCCCGAGCATCCAGAAGGCGCCGCAGAACCCCGGCGTCGCCAACTGCGTCAAGAGCAGCTCGGGCTCGATCGGCTACGTGGACCTGGCCGACGCCATCCGCGCGGGCCTGGCCTCCAACGTCACCCGGATCGGCGCCAGCCGCGTCGTGAATGGCAAGCGGGTCACGCAGTACGTGCTCCCCACCCCCAAGACGATCTCCGCCGCCGGAAACATCCCCGCGTCGGCGATCAAGAAGGACCTGACGGTCGACTTCTCGGCCAGCCCCATCTCGGGGAGCTACCCGATCGTCATCACCACCTGGCTCGTCGGCTCGAGCAACTCCAAGAACAAGGGCCAGGTCGGCGACGCCCAGCGCGTGGCGAACTTCTTCCTCGCCGCCCCGCAGCAGGCCAAGCTGGTGAACTACGGATTCGCGCCGCTTCCGGCCAACGTGCTGTCGGCCGCCAAGAAGAACATCAAGAACATCCAGTAGCCGAACCGTCGTCCTGACAACCCTCCATCTCACCTCGACGGCGGGCCGGGGGCGGCGATGACGCCGCCCCCGCCGCCGCCCGCGGCGACGGCCGCCGCTCCGGCGCCACCGCCGGAGCGGCGCGTCGCCGGCGTCCGTCGGCCCGCGGCCAGCCTCTGGGCCGACCGCGCGTTCGCCGGGGTGACCTTCCTCGCGTGCGTCATCGGCGTCGCCGTGATCGTCTACCTGATCTTCAAGACGGTCCAGCAGACGGGCGAGGTCTGGTCGACCTTCGGTGTCTGGGGCTTCGTGACCGGCACCGAGTGGATCCCCACTCCTGTCACCGGACCGCCGCAATTCGGGGCGCTGCCGTTCATCTACGGCACGCTCATGACCGCGGTCATCGCGATGGTCCTCGCCGTGCCGGCCGCCATCGGTGTGGCTCTGGCCACCACCGTGCTCCTGCCCCGGCGCCTGCGCTCCCCCGTCGCGAAGACCGTCGACCTGCTCGCCGCGGTCCCCTCCGTCGTCTACGGCCTGTGGGGGATCACCGTCCTCGTGCCGTTCCTGAAGCCCGGCCTGGAGTGGATGGCGGACAACTTCGGCGGGTTCAGCATCTTCGGCTGGCAACCCTTCGAGGGGCCGGTCACCACCGGCTCCTACCTGGTGGCCGGTCTGGTCCTCTCGATCATGATCCTCCCCATCATCGCCGCCATCACGCGCGAGGTCCTCGCGACCGTACCGCGCGAGCAGCAGGAGGCCGCCTACGCACTCGGCGCCACCCGCTGGGAGATGGTGCGGTACGCGATGCTCCCCTGGGCGCGCTCGGGCATCGTCGGGGCGTCGGCGCTGGGATTGGGACGCGCCGTGGGGGAGACGATCGCCATCGCGGTCCTCCTGGGCAACACGCCGGGCATCTTCGACTCCCTGCTCGGCCCCGGCGCCACCCTCGCGAGCGTCATCGCCCTCGAGACCGGTGAGGCGGGCGGGCTGCAGCTCGCCGCGCTCACGGCCCTCGCGCTGGTCCTGTTCGTGCTCGCCTTCCTGATCAACGTCCTGGCTCGCATCCTGGTCGGGCGCGGGCCGAGCGGCAGCCGCGGAGCCCTCTCGCGGGCCTTCGCCCGGGTGCAGCTCGGCCGAGGAGCGGAGGGCGCTGAGACCGGGATCGAGGCGGGCGAGCACCCGGCTGAGCCCGGGCCCCCCGCCGCGCCGCCGACGGGTCTCGAGGCTCAGGCGAGCCTGGCGAGCGCCGCGGTCACGCCGGCCACCACCCCTTCCGCCGTCGAGCCACCGCGCGTCTACGAGCTGCCGCGCGTGTCGCGCGCGCGCGTCGTTCGCTCCCGCGTGTGGGAGGGCCTCGTGTGGTTCACCCTGCTCTTCGGCCTCGTGCCGCTCGTGCTGGTGCTCTACGAGATGATCAGCAAGGGCGCTCCGGTGATCTCGAAGTCGTTCTTCACCGAGCTGCCGCCCCTCGACCCCAACTCCACGGTCGGCGGCATCTCGAACGCCCTGGTGGGGACGCTGATCATGATGGGGCTCGCGACACTCTTCGCGGGGCCGCTGGGCCTGCTCGCCGCGCTCTTCACCGCAGAGGTCGGTCAGACCGGCCGGTTCCTGTCCCGTGTGGCCAACGCGATCGGTTTCTTCGTGGACATCCTCCTCGGGGTGCCGTCGGTGGTCGTGGGCCTCACCGTGTACCTCGGCGTCGTCGTGGTGCAGGGGCACTTCTCAGCGCTCGCGGGGGCCATCGCACTCGCGGTGATCATGTTCCCCATCGTCGTGCGCTCGTGCGACGAGATCCTGCGGCTGGTGCCCGGCTCCCACAAGGAGGCCGCGCTCGCCCTGGGCGCGCCGCGCTGGCGGGTGACCTGGAGCGTCATCCTCCCGACGGCGCTCCCCGGCATCCTCACGGGCATCATCCTCGCGACGGCGCGCGCGGCGGGCGAGACCGCCCCGCTGCTGTTCACCTCGCTCGGCAACCAGTTCTTCTCGACGAGCCTGTCCGAACCCATCGCCGCGATCCCGCAGCTGATCTATTACAACACCATCACCATCCAGACCGAGGCGTCGATCGCCTTCGCCTGGGGCGCGGCCCTGGTCCTCGTCGTCATGATCCTCGTGCTCAACCTCCTCGCGTCACTCCTGTCCACCCGAGGGCGAACGGAAAGCCGATGACCTCCCCGGAAAGCGAGATGCCCATCCGGCCCGAGGCCACAGGCGCGCCGACGGGCGACGGGGCCGGGACCGAGCCCGTGGCGGCCGTCGCGGCGCCCGCCACGCCGGCGCCGGACGCCGGGTCGCCGCCACCCATGCACACGAAGGACGTCAACGCGTTCTTCAACAAGCACCACGCGCTCGAGGACGTGAACCTCACCTTCGCGGCCAACACCGTCACGGCGCTCATCGGACCCTCGGGGTGTGGGAAGTCCACGTTCATCCGTTGCCTCAACCGCATGCACGAGCTCGTGCCATTGGCGCGGATGCAGGGCTCGGTCTTCCTCCACGGCAACGACATCTACAGCAGGGAGGCGGATCCGGTGGCGATCCGCCGCGGGGTCGGGATGGTCTTCCAGCGACCCAACCCGTTCCCGACCAAGTCGATCGCCGACAACATCAAGGCCGGCCCTCGGTTCACGCGCCTCAAGATGGACAAGGAGGATCGCAACAACCTCGTCGAGAAGACGCTGCGCGGCGCGGGGCTATGGGATGAGGTCAAGGGCCGTCTCAACGCCCCCGCCGGCGGCCTCTCGGGCGGGCAGCAGCAGCGGTTGTGCATTGCCCGGGCCCTCGCGGTCGAGCCGGACGTCCTCCTGATGGACGAGCCGTGCTCGGCGCTCGACCCCCAGAGCACCCTCCGTATCGAGGAGCTCATCCGGGAGCTCAGGGACCGCGTCACGATCGTGATCGTCACCCACAACATGCAGCAGGCCGCCCGTGTGTCCGACGTTACGGCGTTCTTCACGATCGAGAACGAGGGCGAGCCCGGGCGGCTGGTGGAGACCGGCCCTACCGAGCAGATCTTCACGAAGCCGTCCAACGCACGCACCGAGGCCTACGTGTCGGGCCGCTTCGGCTAGCGCGCCAGGCCGAGGAACTCGCGCAGCGCGTCGATCTCCTCGGGGCCCACGCCGTGCCCGCCCGGTCGCGTGAGCGCCGTCACCTCGGCCCCGGCGGCGCGGTAGGCGGCGGCGCCGGCGACCGCGATCTCGCGGGGCAGGAACGGATCGTCCTCGCCGCCGACGGCGAGCACCCGGTGGCCGCGCAGGCCGCCGAGGTCGTAGACGTACCCGGGCAGCGGGTAGACGCTCGACAGCAGCGCCACGCGATCGACGAGGTCCGGCCGGGCGGACCCCAGGGCCCCGGCCATCATCCCGCCGTTCGAGAAGCCGACCGCGGCCATCGGCGTGGTCAGCCCGAGCCGGGGCGCCGCGTCCTCGAGCCATCCCGCCAGCCGCGCGAGGCATTCGTCGAGGCTCTCCGGCACCGGGTTGCCGATGCCCATGTTGCGGAACCACGAGAAGCCCGGCTCCTGGACCTCCGGCCCCCGCGGCGCGAGCACGCCCACGCCCCCGCCCAGCGCGTCGCCGAGGCCGAGCAGGTCGGTCTCGCGCCCGCCGCGGCCGTGGAGGACGAGCACGGTGGGGGAGCCCGGCGCCGCGGGGGCGTGCTGTGCCACGAGGGTCATGGCGCCTCCCCGGCGGCGCCCGCCTCGTGCTCGGCCAGGATCGGCCCGGCGACCTCCATCGCCGTCCAGGCCGCCGGGAACCCGGCCAGGCCCGCGATGGCGATGAGCACCTCCCGGACCTCGTCCGGGCTCACCCCGGCGCGCAGCGCGCCGCGGATGTGCCAGCCCAGCTGGGGCTCGGCGCGCAGCGTCGCCGTCACGGCCATCGCCACGATCGCGCGGTCGCGGCGGGCGAGCCCGGGCCGGCCCCAGAGGTCGGCGAAGCCGAACGCGGAGGTGAGCTCCTCCAGGTCCGGGGACACCGCCCTCCAGCGCTCGACGACCCCCTCGCCCAGATGCCGTTCGGCCAGCTCCCGTCCGCGGTCGAGCCGCTCGTCTGCGCCGGGTGACGTCATCGCTCCTCCTCCGTGCCTGCGGTGGCCGCCGCGGGAGCGATTCCGTGGCGGGGGACCCGGAGGGGCGTGAGCAGGTCCTCGATCGGGGCCCGGTGGCTCTCGTACTGCGGGGGCAGGCGGAGCGCCTCGCCGAGGCTCTCCACCGGCTCGTCCACGGCGAAGCCGGGGCTCACGGTGGCGATCTCGAAGAGCACGGATCCCGGCTCGCGGAAGTAGATCGACTCGAAGTACTGCCGGTCGATCACCCCCGTGGGGTGGCCGCCGCCGGCCCTCACCCGCTCGCCCCACCCCACGTGGTCGGCGTCCGGGGAGGTCCAGGCGACGTGGTGCACCGTGCCCGCCCCGGGCTCGCCGCGGTGCCCGGGGGCCGGGTCGATCACGTAGACCCCGCGCCGCTCGCCGCCGGCGGTGACGAAGCGCCCGGCGCCGTCGCGGGCGAAGCCCAGCACGTCCACCAGCAGCGCCTCGGTCGCCTCCGGGGTCCGGCTGTGGGCCCGCACCCCGACGATCCCGGTCAGCGCGTGCTCGGCCGGGATCTCCGGCGACCAGGCCGCCCGCGGGACGCCGTCCCCGGCGGTCTCGGCCACCAGCTCGATCCCCAGGCCCTCGGGGTCGGAGGAGATCAGCGCGCCGTCGCGCAGCTCGACCGACCGGCCGGCGTCTCCCAGCCGCTGCGCCCACCAGTCGAGCGAGGCGGCCGAGGGCACGCGCCAGATGATGCGGTGGACCATGCCGGGGCCCGGGCGCCCCACCGGGGCGCCGGGGATCTCGAAGAAGGTGAGGATGCTGCCGGGCGTGCCGGTCTCGTCGCCGAAGTAGAGGTGGTACATGTCCGGCGCGTCGAAGTTGACGGTGGTCTTCACGAGCCGCAGTCCGAGGACGGGGACCCAGAAGTCGACCGCCCGCTGCGCGTCGCTCGTGATGGCCGTGACGTGGTGGATGCCGTCGAGGCCCATCGTGACCCTCCCTCCGAGGCCGGCCGCGCGGCCCGCCTGGTAATGTCGTTGAATGAGCAAACACAATGGTAGTTGACGATGCAAGCAAACGTCAATGAGGCGGTGCGCGGGGCCGACGGCGCGGCGCTGACCCCGCTCGAGCTCGGCGCGTGGAGGGGGATGCTGGCGGCGCACGCCGGCATCGTCCGCCGCCTCGACGCCGATCTGCGCGAGCGCCACGGCCTGTCGGTCACCTCGTACGAGGTCCTGATGCTGGTCGGGGACGCTCCGCGCGGGCGCCTGCGCGTCTCGGAGCTCTCTGCCGCGACGCTCCTGAGCGTGAGCGGCATGAGCCGGATGATCGACCGCCTCGTCCGGGAGGGGCTGGTGGTCAAGGAGTCCTGCGAGGAGGACGGCCGCGGCGCCGACGTCGCCCTGACGCCCTCCGGCCGCGGCCGGCTGCGCGCCGCGCGCGCGAGCCACCTCGCGGGTGTGCGCCGCGAGTTCCTGTCGCGCCTCGACGACGACGAGCTGCGCGCGCTGGGCGCGATCTGGGCGCGGGTGGAGCCGGGCGCGGACGCGGGCTGACGAGAGGGGCTCCCGACAGCCCCCCTCGTCGTGCCATGGCCGCGTTCGCGGCCCTCGTGACCCCGGCCACCGGCGGGGGCGCGTCACGGCGCGCCGGGAGTCGTCACCAGTCTCCACCCCGCGGCCGGCGCGGGGGTTACGCCGCTGTTGCGACCCTGTGACGCTCAGTTGCCGCCGAGGGTGTCCACGGAGGCCGGCGCCGCCGGGGCGTCGACGATGGCGTCCTCCTGCTCCTCGGCCTGGTGGCGGAGCTGGTTGAAGCCCACCCCCTCGGCGAGCAGGAAGAGGAAGCCGACGGCCACGCCGACCAGCGCCTCGGTCCCCTGGAGCACCACCGAGAAGGCGAGGGCCTCGGCCGCGCTCACGCCGTACGAGGCGGTGAGCGGCACCACGGCCGCGGCCTGGAACACCAGGAGGTTGCCCGGGAGCACGGGGAAGGCCTGCGCCAGCGTGATGGTGACCAGCAGGAGCCCGGCGCCCCCCCAGCCCACGTAGCCAAGCCCGAAGGCCTTCAGCGTGAAGTAGATGCCGGCCCACTGGCAGAGCCAGGTCGCCAGGCTGGCGCCGACCACCAGGCTCATCTGGCGCGGGTCGCGCAGCCCCAGGTGGCTCTCGCGCACGCCGCCCCAGAGGCGGGCGACGGCGCGCGTGGCCCGCGCCCAGAGCGGTCCCGTGTTCAGCCACGGCGGCAGCTGGCGCCCCGGGCCCGACAGCAGGGCGACGCTCACGATCGCGAGACAGCCCACGCCGAGCGCGATCGACGCGAACCACGCGTAGGAGGGCAACGGCAGGAAGAGGCCGATGCCTACCACGAGCAGCACCCAGGTGATGGTGGAGACGAGGTTCTCGGCCACCACCGTGCCCAGGAGCGTGGTGGTCGGCGGCGTCGGCCCGCGGCGCTCCATCCGCCGGCGCAGCAGCAGCACCTTCACGATCTCGCCCACCCGGGCGGCCAGCAGCGCGTTGAAGAGGAAGCCCACGAACAGCGGGCCGATCAGGTCGCGGTAGCGCGTGCGGGTGGTGACCGACGGGAGCGCGTCCACGACTCCCTTCCACGCGATCCCCTTGAAGCCGACGGACGCGAAGTTGGCCAGCACCGCCGCGACCAGGAAGCCCCACGACGTGATCTGGAACGCGTCCTGGATCTTCCCCAGGTCGAGCTTCCAGAAGGCGAGCGTCCCGATGATCAGGATCACGGCGAGCTGCACGACGGTGCGCACCAGGTGCTTGCCCGTCAGGCGCCGCCACGTCGAGGCCGCCTGCGTGCTCACGCGGCGGCCACCAGCTCGCGGAGCGTCACCAGCTCGAGGTCGCGCTCCCGGGCGGCCCGGCAGATGTCCGGAAGGGCCTCCGCGGTCTGGTGCCGCGGGCGGCCCGGCGCCCAGCCGTCGGCGTCGTGCAGCAGCAGGATCGTCCCCGGCGCGAGCGCGGTGACGGCCCGGCGGGCGATGGTCGCCGCGCCCGGCTCGGCCGAGTCGAAGACACCGCACGTCCAGGCGGCCATGCGGTACCCGGCCCGCCGCGCCCCGAGGGCCGTCGCCGGGCCGCGGAAGCCGTGGGGCGCGCGGAAGAGCCGCGACATCGCGTCGGGCCCGGCGGCGGCGACGACGGCGCGCTCGGTGCGGGCCAGCTGATCGGCGACGTGGGCGGCCCCGCGGAAGATGAGGATGCCGTGGTCGTATCCGTGGTTGGCCAGCTGGTGCCCCTCGGCGACGATCCTGCGGACCATCTCGGGGTGGCGCTCGACCTGGCGCCCGAGCACGAAGAAGGTGGCGCGCGCGCCCTCGGCCGCCAGGGCGTCGAGGACGTCCGGCGTAGAGGGCCCCGGGCCGTCGTCGAAGGTGAGGGCGGCGCGCGGGCGGTCCGCGGGGCCGTGCCAGAGGGCGCGCCCCAGCGAGGGGTTGCGCGGCATGAAGGCGGCGGTTCCGGCGAGGGCGCCGACGGCCAGCAGGGTCGCCGCCGCGACCGGCCTGCGGCGGGCGAGGATTGCGGCGCCGAGCGTGACACCCACGCCGGTCCATACGGCGCGATGCACGGCCTGGCCCTTTCGCATGGGCTGCGTCATGGCATCGGGATCTCGCGCGGAAGCGCCGGGTTGCCGACGCCGGCCGATGGTATCAATGCTCCCGGACCGTCGGTCGCGGGGCGCTTCTTGGCACACTCGGCGGGAGAGTGCCAGGCCCTCCGGGGCGTGGTCTATAATCCGCCGTCCGTCCCGGGTCGTCCGTTCGAGGTGGTTGCGTGCCGTTCTACGAGTACCGATGCGTCAAGGGCCACACGTTCGAGGTTCGCCAGAGCATGAGCGACGACCCGCTCACGACCTGTGAGGTGTGCGGGGCGGAGGCCTCGCGGGTCCTGTTCGCCCCCGCGATCCACTTCAAGGGATCGGGCTTCCACAACACCGACTACGGCTCGAAGCGGCGCGGCGGAGGCGACGACGGCGGTTCCTCGGGCGCGACGGCCGACTCGGGGTCCAACGGCTCCGGATCGGACTCCGGGTCGGGCTCGGGCGGCTCCGACGGCGGCGCGGCGCCCGCCAAGCCCGCCGAGTCGTCGGGCAAGAAGACCGTGGGGCTGGACAAGGTCTAGCCCCGCCGGGGCGAGAAAGGCCGTGCCGCCGCCGCCGCGCTCACGCCGACTGCGGCATCCCGCCCGCTTCGTGGTGGGCGGCTTCGCGGCGATCATCCTGCTGGGGGCGGGTCTGCTGTGCCTCCCGGTGGCGACCACGGGAGCGGGCGGCGCGCCCTTCCACACGGCGCTGTTCCAGGCGACGGCCGCCACCACCCTCAGCGGGATGAGCCTGGTCGACGTCTCCTCCTACTGGAGCCCCACCGGGCAGGCCTTCATCCTCGTGATGATCGAGGTCGGCGGGCTCGGCATCGTGACCAGCGCGCTCCTGCTGTTCGTCGTCGTCGCGCGCCGGGTCGGGCTCCGGGAGCGGATGGCGGCCCAGGCCGAGACCCACACCCTCGACCTCGGCGGGATGCGACGGCTGATCCTGGCGATCGTCGCCTTCACCGTGGCGTGCCAGGCGCTGACGTCGATGGTCCTGTTCGGACTCCTGGTCAACGCCGGCCGCTCCGCGGGCGCGGCGGCGTGGGAGGGTCTCTTTCACGGCGTCGCCGCCTTCAACAACGCGGGCATCTCGATCTTCCCCGGCGGGCTCACGACGTTCGTCGGCAACGCGCCGATCCTGCTGACGATGGCCGTCGCGGTGATCGTGGGCGGCCTCGGATTCCCGGTGTGGTTCGAGGTCTGGCGCCACCCGCGCCGGCCCTCGCGCTGGAGCGTCCACGCCAAGCTCACCCTCCTCGCCACCGGGGTGTTGCTGGTGGCGGGCATCGGGGTGATCACGGCCCTGGAGTGGAGCAACCCCGGGACCCTCGGCGCGCTGAGCGTCCCGGACCGGCTGGTGAACGGCGTCTTCGCGGGGGTCATGCCGCGCACCGCCGGCTTCAACGCGCTCGACTACGGCAACTTCAACCAGGACTCCCTCCTGTTCACCGACATGCTGATGTTCGCGGGCGGCGGCAGCGGGTCGGTGGCGGGCGGCATCAAGGTCACCACCTTCGCGCTGCTGCTCCTGGTCGTCTGGGCCGAGCTGCGCGGCGACCCGGAGGTGAACACGTTCAACCGCCGCATCCCCCTCGCCGCCCAGCGGCAGGCCCTGACGCTGGCGGTCATCTCGGTCAACGCCGTCGTGCTCGGCACCCTGATCGTCCTCGCCACGAACGACGTCGCCCTCTCGATCGCGCTCTTCGAGGCGATGGCCGCGTTCACGACCGCCGGCCTCAGCACCGGGATCACGCCCGATCTGAACGGGGCCGGCCAGGCGGTGCTCATGGCGCTGATGTTCCTCGGCCGCGTCGGGCCCCTTACTCTGGGGGTGGCCCTCGTGCTGCGCGAGCGCGAGCGCCTCTACACCAACCCGGAGGAGAGGCCCATCGTTGGGTAGGAACGACCAGACGCTGGTGATCGGGCTCGGCAGGTTCGGCCAGGCCCTCGCGGGCACCCTCGCCGAGCTCGGCCACGAGGTGATGGGGGTCGACGCGTCCGAGAAGATCGTCCAGGCCTGCGCGACGACCATGACGCACGTCGTGCGGGCCGACGCGACCGATGTCGAGGCCCTGCGCCAGCTCGGGGCCGCCGACTTCCCGAAGGCCGTGGTCGCGATCGGCAACGACATCCAGGCGAGCATCCTGGTGACCTACGCCCTGGTCGATCTCGGCGTGCCCAAGATCTGGGCCAAGGCGATCACCGCCCAGCACGGCGCCATCCTGGAGCGCGTGGGCGCGCACCGGGTGGTCTTCCCCGAGCGCGACATGGGCGTCCGGGTGGCCCACACCATGGTGGGACGGACGATCGACTACATCGCCCTCGACGAGGACTTCGTGCTCGTGGAGACCACGGTGCCGCGCGACATCGTGGGCAAGACGCTGCGCGACGCCGAGCTGCGCAAGCGCCACGACGTCACCGTGGTGTGCATCAAGCGGCCGGGCGGCAGCTTCGAGTACGCCACCCCCGAGACGGTCGTCCACGAGGGCGACCTGATCGTGGTCGCCGCCCAGATCGACCGCGCCAAGGCCTTCGCCGCGCTGGAGTAGGCCCTAGGTCCCGCTCGTCCCGGTGCCCATGAACTTGGCGATCTCCTTCTCGTTCAGGTCCGGGTCCGTCTGGACCACGTAGGAGACGCCGCCGATCATCTGGGGCTCGCCGGTCAGCAGGATGCGATCCGCCTTCTCCTGCTTCAGGCGCCCCTGGAGCCAGCCCAGCTTGACCATGTCGATGGTGCCGATGTCCGTCGCCAGGCTGCGCACGACGGCGGCCCCGCGCCACGGCGCGCGCCAGACGTTGAGCGGCGAGAGGACCTTGCTTCTTCATGCCCGCGACCACGGCCTGCTGGCGCAGGGCGCGCTGGAAGTCGCCGTCGCACTTGCGCACGCGCGCGAACTCGAGCGCGCGGGCGCCGTCGAGCTGGAGCTGCCCGGCCGGGAAGCTCACGGTCCGCCCGCCCTCGTAGGGGCAGTCCACCAGGGCCGTCGAGTTGGTCACCGTGACCCCGCCCAGGGCGTCGACCATCTTCGGGAAGCCCGTGAAGCGGACGATCATGATGTGGTTGATGGGGACGCCGGTGAGGCGCTTGACCGCGTTGATCATCGAGGCCTGGCCGCCGAAGTAGAACGCGGAGTTGATCTTCTGCGTCCCGACCACCGGCAGGTCCACGCGCCAGTCGCGCGGGATCGAGAGGTAGCGGATGCGGCCCGAGTCCGGGTCGGTGCGCATGACCAGGATCGTGTCGGCGCGGCTGCGGGCCTCCCCCGGCCGGGCGTCGACGCCCAGGATCAGGGTGTTGGTCGGGGTGCCGAGCATCCCGCCGGACGCGGGGTCCAGCGCCGCCCGCGCGGCGGGCGTGATCTTGGCGTTCGCCTCCTTCACCGCCCCGTTCAGGGCGATGTAGCCCATCACCCCCCAGGCGACGAGCAGCACGAAGAACAGGATCGCGATGCGGGCGATCCAGCCGCCCGGCCCCAGGCCGCGGAACGACCAGCGGCTGCGGCCCTCGCGCTGGAGTGCGCGGCGCTGCTGGCGCTCGAGCCGCCCGGGGCGCGGCGCCGGAAGGTCGGGGTCGGGCGCGCGCCGGCGCCCCCCGGGCGGCGCCTCGGCCTCGCCGGCCTCGCGCTCGGTGAGGGCCCGCAGCTCGGCGAGACCGTCGTCGGCGCCTGGCTCCTCGACGTTTCCGCGCGCGCGGAAACGTCGATAGGGCTTGGTTGTCCGGCTCATCGGCGGGCAATGGTAGCGTCCGCCTCGGCGAGAACCGACGGACTCGGGAAGGGGCCGCCGTGGCGGACGCGGGTGGCCTGGTGGTGGTGGGGACCCCGATCGGCAACCTCGACGACCTGAGCCCCCGCGCCGCGGCGCACCTGCGCGACGCCGACCTGGTGGCCTGCGAGGACACCCGCCGCACCGCGACCCTGCTGCGTCACGCCGGGGCGGACGTGCGCATGGTGGCCGTCCACCGCCACAACGAGGCCGCCCGCGCGGCCGACCTGGTGGAGCGCATGGCCGCCGGCGCGCGGGTCGCCCTGGTGAGCGACGCCGGCATGCCCCTGGTGAGCGATCCCGGCGCCCGGCTGGTGCGCGCCGCCCTCGACGCGGGCCTGCCGGTCACCGTCGTGCCCGGCCCGAGCGCGGTCACCGTCGCCCTTGCGGCGTCCGGCCTCGCCGGCGAGGAGGGCTTCGCGTTCGCCGGCTTCGTCCCGCGCCGCGGCGCCGAGCGCCGAGCCTTCATGGAGCGCCTCGGGGCGCTCGCCGTGCCGGCCGTGGCCTTCGAGAGCCCGCAGCGGCTCCCCGCCCTGCTCGCGGAGCTCGCGGCGGCCTGGCCCGAGCGGCCGGTGGCGGTCTGCCGGGAGCTGACCAAGCTCCACGAGGAGGTCGTCCGCGGGACCGCCGCCGAGGTGGCGGCGCGCTTCGCCGAGCCGCCGCGGGGCGAGATCGCCGTGGTGATCGGTCCGGCGGCCGGTCGCCGGGGAGGACCCCGACTCCGGCGCCCTGCACGCCGCGATGGCCCTCCTGCTGGACGCCGGGGTCGGCGCCACCCGGGCGGCCGAGGTGGCGGCCACGCTCGGCGTCGCCCCCCGCAACCGCGCCTACCGGGTCGCGCTCGAGGTCACCGCCGAGAGGCGCAGCGCGACGTAGTCCGGCCGGATGGCGGCGCCCGCGGGGGCGGCCTGGGCGGCGATCGTCGCCAGCGCGGTCCCAGTCGCCCAGCACGAGCGCCCGCGCGAGGGTCTCCTCGACGGGGGCGACGCGGATCGTCCCGTCCGCACACCGCGACGGGCTGCGACCACGCGCGCTGGAGCGCGTGGTCGGGCGCGAGGGCGTGCGACGGGCCCCTCGACGGTCAGGCCGACCGTGACGTCCACCTCCACGCCCGCGACGCCGCAGCGACCCGCGCGCGCGACGCGCGCCCGGCGCCCGCGCTCGCCGCCAGGTCCACGCCCAGGCGCCGTGCGGCCGCCCCGGCGTCGCCGGGCGCCACCTCGATGTCGATGTCGGCGGGCCGCGCCCGGTAGCCCAGCAGCGCCCGCCCCGCGCTCCCGGCGAGCAGCCAGTCGCACGCCGTCGCGCGCCAGCAGGTCCGCCACGGCGCACGAGCGCGGCGAGCGGGCGCGGGGCGAGGGACGCTGTCATTACACTCCGGGGTCGTGGCCGACGGACGCTTCTACCTCACGACGCCGATCTACTACGTCAACGCGGATCCGCACATCGGTCACGCGTACACGACGATCATGGCCGACATCATCGCCCGCCATCACCGCCAGCGCGGCGAGGACGTCTTCTTCCTGACCGGCACGGACGAGCACGGCGGCAAGATCGCCGACTCGGCCGCGCGGGAGGGGCGCACCCCGCGCGAGCACGCCGACATGCTCTCGGCGCGCTTCCGCGACCTCGGCGGCGTGCTCGACGCGTCCTACGACTTCTTCATCCGCACCACCGACCCCGAGCACGAGGCGGAGGTGCAGCGCATCTTCCAGGGGCTGCACGACTCCGGCGACATCTACAAGGGCAGCTACGGCGGCTGGTACTGCCGCGGCGAGCGAGGCGTTCTACGCCGAGTCCGACCTGCTCGAGGGGCGCCTCTGCCCGGTCCACAAGACGCCGGTCGAGTGGGTCGAGGAGGAGAACTGGTTCTTCCGCCTGCCGGCCTACCGCGAGCGCCTGCTGGCGCACTTCGACGCCAACCCGGGCTGGGTCCAGCCGCCGGCGCGCTTCAACGAGGCCCGGCGGATGATCGAGCTCGGGCTGGAGGAGCTGTCGGTGTCGCGGGCCCAGGTGGAGTGGGGCGTGCCGGTCCCGTGGGATCCCGAGCAGACGATCTACGTCTGGATCGACGCCCTCCTCAACTACCGCACCGCCCTGGGCTACGCCCGCCCGGGCGAGGACCTCGTGGAGCGCTACTGGCCGCCGGACCTCCAGCTGATGGCCAAGGACATCCTCAAGTTCCACGCGGTGATCTGGCCGGCCATGCTGATGGCGGCCGGGCATGGAGCTGCCGCGGCGCCTGATGATCCACGGCTACGTGCTCAAGGGCGGCGAGAAGATGAGCAAGACCACGGGCAACGTGGTCGACCCGTTCCCGTTCATCGAGCGCTACGGCATCGACGCCCTGCGCTACTACCTGGCGCGCGAGGTGCGCTTCGGGGAGGACGGCACCTTCACCGCGGAGGGCTTCGAGGCGCGCTACTCGCAGGAGCTCGCGAACGAGCTCGGCAACCTGCTCAACCGCGTCACCAGCATGATCGGGCGCTACCGCGACGGCGTCGTGCCCGCCGACGGCGGCGCCGACGCCGAGCTGGCCGCGGAGGTCTCGGCGGCGACCGCGTCGTTCGTCGACAACCTGACCCGCCTCGACATCTCGCGCGCCCTCGAGGACGTGTGGCGCATCGTCCAGCGCCTCAACCGGCTGGTCGAGCAGCGCACGCCGTGGACGCTGGCCAAGGACCCCGCGCGCGCGGGCGAGCTCGACCAGACGCTCTTCAGCCTGGCGGAGGGGCTGCGCGTCGTCGCGATCCTCCTCTGGTCGGTCATCCCCGTCGTCGGCCGAGCGGATCCTGACGGCGCTCGGCCAGGACCCGGCGCGGGTCTCCCTCGCCGCCGCGTGGTGGGGCGAGGGCGCGGCCGCCGCGACCGTGGCGCCGCGCGGGCCCGCTCTTCCCCCGCGTGGAGGAGGAGGCGGCGTAGTCGACACCCACGCCCACCTGGACTCCTGCGACGTGCCGCCGGCGGAGCTCGTGGCGGAGGCCGCGGCGGCGGGGGTCGAGCAGGATCGTCGCGATCGGCGTCGGGCGCGCGTCCAGCGAGAACGCGGTCGCCCTCGCCGAGGAGCACCCCGGGGTGTTCGCCGCCGTCGGCGTCCACCCGAACGACGCGGACTCCTTCACGCCCGCGGACGAGGTCTGGATCCGCGAGCTGCTGTCCCACCCGCGGGTCGTCGCGGTGGGGGAGTGCGGCCTCGACTACTACCGCGACCACGCGCGCCCCGAGGCGCAGCGGCGGGCCTTCTCGGCGCAGATCGGGCTGGCCCGGGAGGCCGGCCTGCCGCTGGTGATCCACACGCGCGACGCGGCCGACGAGACCTTCGCGATGCTCGCCCGCGAGGCCGGCGACCACCCGGTGGTGCTCCACTGCTTCTCGCTGCCCGACCGGCTGGCGGAGGCGGCCGAGCGCGGCTACATGCTGAGCTTCGCCGGCCCGGTGACCTTCCCCAAGTCGCTCGACCTGCAGCGCGCCGCCCGCGACGCGCCGGCCGAGCTGCTGCTGGTGGAGACCGACAGCCCCTACCTCGCGCCGGTGCCGCGCCGCGGCCGGCCCAACCGGCCGGCCAACGTCGCCCACACGCTGCGCTTCATCGCCGGCCTGCGCGGCGTCCCCGAGGCGGATCTCGACGCCCTCACCACCTCCAACGCCGCCCGCGTCTTCGCCATCTGAGCCGCCGCCCGCGGGCGAGCGGATGGGCGTGATGCGGAGCCTCGCGGCGCACGGCATCCGCCCCGACACGGACCTCGGCCAGCACTTCCTGCTCGACGAGAACCTGGTCGACCTGGCGATCCGCGAGGCCGGCGTGCGGGCCGGACGACGTCGTCCTCGAGGTGGGCGCCGGCCTCGGGGTGCTGACCGGCGCCCCTCGCGCGCGCCGCCTCGTGGGTGCACACGGTCGAGCTCGACCGGCGCCTCGAGCCCGCGCTCGACCGCCGCGATCGCGGAGGCTCGCAACGTGACCGTCCACTGGGGCGACGCCATGCGCCTGCCCCTCGGGCGACCTCGCGCCGCCGCCCACCGCGCTCGTGGCCAACCTGCCCTACTCGATCGCCACCCCCCTGGTGCTCGAGAGCCTCTGGGGCCTGCCCGACCCTGGAGCGCTGGTGCGTGATGGTGCAGCGCGAGGTGGTCGACCGCTGGCTGGCGCCGCCGGGCGGCCGGCTCTACGGCGCGCCCTCGGTGCTCCTGCAGCTCGCGGCCGCGCCGACCTTCCGCCGCACCGTGGGGCGCGAGGTGTTCGCCCCCCGGCCGCGGGTCGACTCGGCGCTGGTCGCGCTGCGCCGGATCGCGCCCGGGCCCGCGCCCGAGGTGCGCCGCCTGGTGCGCGCGGCGTTCGCGGCCCGCCGCAAGACGCTGGCCAACGCGCTCGCACTGGCCGGTGGCGACCGGGCCGCGGTGGCCGCCGCCCTCACCGCGCTCGGCCACTCGGCCACGGTCCGCCCGGAGGCGCTCCCGCCCGACGCCTTCCCCGCCCTCGCGGAGGCGCTCGCGTGGACCGCCTGACGCTCCTCGCGCCGCCCAAGATCAACCTGCGGCTGCTGGTGGGGCCGCGCGGCGACGACGGCTACCACCCGCTCACGATCGCTGATGGTGGCCCTCGCGGGCATCGCCGACGAGGTCACCGTACGCGAGGCGTCGCGGCGCAGCGTCGTCTGCCCCGGCATCGAGGGCCCCGCCAACCTCGCGTGGCGGGCGCTGGACGAGCTGGAGGCCG
Source organism: uncultured Thermoleophilia bacterium (assembly GCA_963784365.1). Classification (GTDB taxonomy): domain Bacteria; phylum Actinomycetota; class Thermoleophilia; order Miltoncostaeales; family Miltoncostaeaceae; genus Miltoncostaea. The sequence continues at coordinate 999,509 of CAWAQS010000006.1, forward strand.
AGGTCGGCCGCCCGCTGCCCCTCGAGGTGAGCATCGACAAGCGCATCCCCGCCGAGGCGGGGCTCGGCGGGGGCTCGAGCGACGCCGCGGCCACCCTCGTGGGCGCCGATCGCCTCCTCGGGCTCCGCCTCGGCGAGGACCGCCTCGAGGCCGTCGCCGCCCGCGTCGGCTCCGACGTGCCCTTCTTCGTGCGCGCCGGCGCCCAGTGGGCCCGGGGTCGCGGCGAGCGCCTGCGCCCGGCCTTCGCCCCCGCCTTCGCGGCGCTGCTCGCCCGCCCGCCGACCGGGCTGTCGACCGCCGCCGTCTACGCCGCGTTCGACCGCCTGCCGCCGCCGCCGCCCCGCGGACGAGAGGCCGCCTGCCGGCGGGGATGCCGGCCCTCGGCCGGCTGGGTGCGCAACGACCTCTGGCCGGCGGCCCTGGCGCTGCGGCCCGCGCTCGGCGCGACCGCGCGGGCGCTCGCCGGCGGCGGGCTCCGAGGCCGTGCTGCTGTGCGGCAGCGGCACCTGCCTGGCCGGGCTGTTCGCGGACCGCGGGGCCGCGGCCGCGGCCCTCGAGCTGCTGCCGCCGGAGTGGTTCCGCGCCGTCGTGGAGCCGCTGGCGCCGCTGCCGGGCTGACGCCCCGGGTCAGCCCTCGCCCAGGGCGGCGGCGATCAACGCCGCCGGCGCGCCCAGCGGCCCCTCCTGCCCGGGATCGAGGCCGAACTGGTCCGCCAGCCAGGCGGGGTCCAGGTGGCCGACCCGCACGCGCTCGTCATCGCCCCTCCAGACCAGGATCCGCAGCGGCAGCTCGAGGGCGAGGAGGGGGAGCGGTCCATCAGCGGCGTCCCGGCGACCGGGCTGCCGAAGACCAGGACCCGCGTCGGGCGCAGCTCCAGCCCCGCGGCGCGGGCGGCCTCGCGGTGGTCGATGACGTCGAACAGGCGCAGGCCGCGCCCCTCGATCGCCGCGACCAGCCGCGCGACGGTCTCCTCGAACTCCAGGGGGACGATTCGGATGACGACTCCCCGCGCGCTCGTGCGGCCATCCGCGTCGGGCTCGGTCGGCATCGCGGCTCCTTCCTCGGGATCGCCTCGCAGACTGCACCACCGGCTCACCGCGGGCAAACCGTCGAAGAATGGCGAATAGGTGACCTTTCCGAATGTCACGGCGGTATCGTCCGGCCGTGCACCACCTGCCCCCCGTCGCCGCGGACAGCGTTCCCGGGCTGATCGCGGTCATCGACGCGCGCGACCACGCCACGGCCCGGCACTCGGCCCGCGTCGGCCGGCTCTGCCGGCTCGTCGCCATGGATCTCGGCTGGTCGCCCGGGGACGTCGCGATGGCCCACGTCGCCGGGCTGGTGCACGACATCGGGCGCGTCCGGCTCCCGGACGCCGTCCTCGCGGCCCCGGGCCGGCTCACCGAGGAGCAGTGGGCGCTGATGCGCCGCCACCCCGACCACGGGTCCGCCCTCATCGCCGCGCTCGGGGTGGCCGCGCCGATCGTCGAGGCGGTGCGCGCGCACCACGAGCGCTGGGACGGCAGCGGCTACCCGCGCGCCCTGCGCGCCACCGCGATCCCCCGGCTCGGCCGGCTGGTCGGGCTCTGCGAGTCCCTCGACGCCATGACCGCGCCCCGCCCCATGGGGCGGGGCAAGCCCGCGACCGTGGCCCGCGCCGAGATCGGCCTCGAGGCCGGCATCCTCTTCGACCGCGAGATGGCCGAGGCCCTCCTCGACGTCGCCGCCGCGGGAGGGCCGGGCGGCGCCCCGCCCGAGGACGACTTCGCGGCGCAGTGGCGGCTCGCGCGGGCGGAGGCGCGTTCCACCGCGACATCCGGTCCGGACGCGAGTGAACCCCGGGCGGGGGTCCCCCGTACTCAGGTCGACAGACCATGAGGATCAGGAGAGGACCGACATGGCTCGACCTTTCATCGGCCGCCGCGCCATCGCGCTCGGCGCCGTGCTCGCACTGGCGGCTCCCGCGGCCGCCCAGGCCCGCGACATCTACGCCACCGACACCGGCGGCAACCTGCTGCGCATCGACTCCCGCTTCCCGGGGGTCGTGCTCGACAGCAGCCCCCTGAGCGGCCTGCCCGCCGGCGTGACGCTGGTGGGCATCGACGTCCGGCCCGCGACCGGCGGTCTCGTCGGCGTCGGGACGAACAGCGTCGTCTACACCATCGATCCCGCCACCGGCGCCACGGCCGCCGTCGGCGCGGGCTTCGCGCCCGGGCTCGTCGGGACGTCCTTCGGGGTGGACGTGAACCCGGTGCCCGACGCGCTGCGCATCACCAGCGACGCCGAGCAGAACTACCGCATCGCGTTCGCCACCGGCAACCACGGCGCGATGAGCCCCGACGGCGCGCTGAACCCGGGCGACCCCGGCATCGTCGCGAGCGCCTACAGCGAGTCGAGCCTCTCGGCGGTGCGTCCCGCCACGACCACCCTGTTCGGCATCGACGCGACGTCGAACCAGCTCGTCACCCAGAGCCCGCCCAACGCCGGGACGCTGGTGGCCGGGAAGCCGCTCGGGGTGGACGTCGGCCCGCTCACGTCCTTCGACATCGCGGGCGTGCTCAACCGCGGCTACATGGTCACGACGCCGGCCGGAGGCACCGGCGCGCGGCTCTACGGCGTCGACCTCGCCACCGGTCGCGCCACCGAGATCGGTCCGATCGGCACCGGGAGCCTCGTGCGCACCGGGACCCCCCGCCTGAGGATCACCGGCATCGCCGCGCGCCAGGAGGCCGTGGCGCCGGTGGCCAGGATCGCGCCGGCGGTGTCGATCGTCGCCACCACGCAACGCCCGGCGCCGGGTCAGCGCGCCGCCTACATCGCGTTCGCGACCGATCCGGACGGCGAGATCGGGCGCGTCGAGTGGGACACCGACGGCGACGGACGCTACGACGACGCCACCGGCGTCACGGTGCGGGTGGCGCTGAAGGCCGGCACCCGGACGCTCGCCGTGCGCGCCGTGGACGAGTCGGGCGCACGCACCCGGGCCACGCTCGCGGTGCGCGTGGCCCGCTAGCGCGTCGTCCCCCCGCCCGCCCGCATGGGAGGCGGGCGGGGGCCTCGCTAAACTCGGACCATGGACGATCCGCTGCTCACCATCGAGGCCCGCCCGACGACGATTCTCGGTCGCGCCCACCAGTGGATCCGGGGGCGGCGCATCATGCTGTCCGCGATCCTCGCGCTGCTCGAGGTCGTGGCCTTCCTGATCTGGCGGCCGAGCACGCTCCTGCTCGCCACCCTCGCCGTCGTCGTGCTGGTCGCCTGCGTGGCGATCGCCAGCCGCATCGGGGCGGGCATCCCCCGCGATCTGCTGTGGATCGTCGCGATCGCCCAGGGCATCGTGGTCGCGGTGCCGCTGATCCTCGGCCTCACTCTCGTCGCCGGCATGCTCGTCGCGGTGGTCCTGATCGTGGGACTCGTCGCGGTCGCAGCGCGCTGGCGGGTGTGACGCCGGCCACTCCACCGCCACCTCCCGCGATCGCCGTCGAGCGGCAGGTCGCACCGGTCGCGCGACCTGATCCGCTCCTCGCCCAGCAGGGCTTCCTGGCCCAGATCGGCTGGACCGCTCCCGACCCCGCGCGGACGCCGGCCGCTGGTGGCGGTGCTCGACACCGGGATCGACGCGAGCGACCCCGACCTGGCGGGCGTGGTGCTCACCGGCGCCGCCCGCTCGTTCGTCCCCGGGGTCGGCGGCGGCGCGGCCGATCCGCAGGGGCACGGCACCCACGTCGCCGCGATCATCGGGGCGCGCGCGGGCAACGGGGTCGGCGGCGCGGGGGTCGCGGCCGCGCGGATCCTCCCGGTCACGATCGCCGACGGCGACGGCAACACCACGCCGTCCGCCCTCGTCGCAGGGCGTCCGCTACGCCGCCGGGCGCGGCGCCCGGGTGATCAACATCTCGTTCGGCGGGCAGGGGCTACTCGCGCGCCGAGCAGGACGCCATCGACGCGGCCGTGCGCGCCGGGGCGCTGGTCGTGGTCGCCGCGGGCAACGACGGCGGCGCCTCCGGCGGCCCGGCGTACCCGGGCGCCTACCGCCAGGTGCTGACCGTCGGGGCCGTCGGCCGCACCGGGCGGGCACTCGCGCTCTCCGAGCGCGGGCCGCAGGTGGCCATCGCCGCGCCGGGCAAGGGCATCGCGTCGGTGCCGCCGCGCGCGCTCCCCGGCATCGCGGCGGTCGGACTGGTCAGGAGGACCGGGACCTCGATGGCCGCCGCCATCGTGTCGGGGGCGGCCGCGCGCCTGTTCGCGCTCCACCCGCGCTGGTCGGCGCAGCAGGTGCGCGCGGCGCTCCTGGCCACGCGCGCGGGACGTGCCGCCGGCCGGGCCCGACGTCTCGACGGGGGCGGGCGTGCTCGACCTCGCCGCGGCCCTCGCGGCGCCCGCGCCGCCCCGGGAGGACCCCGAGCCCAACGACGACACGGTGCTGGCGCAGCGGACGCCCGCGATCATCACGGCCACCCGGGCCTCCGCCGTCGTCCCGGGGCGGACCGGGTCGCTCAGCGATCCCCGCGACGGCTTCCGGGTGGAGCTGCGGGCCGGCGAGCGCCTGACGGCCGAGCTGCGCGCCACCGGAAGCCACCGGTGCGGACCTCGACCTCGCGCTCTGGCGCCCCGGGACCCCCGCCGGACGGCGCGGCCCGGCCTTCGGGCGCACCTGGCTGGCGGCCGTCCTCGCTCGGGCCCGACGGCGGACGAGCGGATCGACGTCGTGGCCCCCGACGACGGGCACGTTCACCCTCGAGGTCCAGGGGCTGCGCGGCGAGAGCCCGTACGTCCTCTCGGTGCAGCGGGGCGTAACCTCCGCGCGTCCAGGCCTTCCGGCGGACCGCCGGACAGTCCAGAATGGGCTCCCGATGACGACCGCCCACGAAGCGCCCGCCGCCCGCGACCTCGCGGACCCCGGGCTCTACATCAACCGCGAGCTCTCCTGGCTGGACTTCAACGCCCGCGTGCTGGCCCTCGCGCGCGACGCCGGAGGTCCCGCTGCTCGAGCGCTGCAAGTTCCTGGCGATCTTCTCCAGCAACCTCGACGAGTTCTTCATGGTGCGCGTGGCGGCCGTGCAGGACGCGCTCGAGGCCGGCCGGCGCCCCTCGACGCCCGACCAGCTCCCGCGCGAGGAGGTCCTCGACCGGATCGCCGAGCGGGTGCGCGAGCTGACGGCCGAGCAGAGCCGCATCTGGCACGAGGAGATCGTCCCCGCGCTCGCCGAGAACGGCATCGAGATGGTCTCGTTCAGCGACCTCGACCCGGCGGAGCGCCGCGACGTGGACGTGCAGTTCGACCGCGAGGTCTACCCGGTCCTCACGCCGCTGGCGGTCGGGCCCGGGCCTGCCGTTCCCCTACATCTCCGGCCTCTCGCTCAACCTGGGGCTGCGCGTGCGCGATCCGGTGAAGGGCGAGACCCGCTTCGCGCGCATCAAGGTGCCGCCGCGGCTGCCGCGCTTCCTGCCGGTCGACGACCGCCGCCTGGTCCCGCTGGAGGACGTCATCCGCTGCCACGTGGAGCGGCTCTTCCCCGGGATGGAGGTGCTCGACACCTCGCTCTTCCGGGTCACGCGCGACGCGGACTTCTCGATCTCGGACGAGTCGGACGACCTCCTCGGCGCGGTCGAGGCCCAGCTGCGCCGCCGCCGCTTCGGGCACGTCGTGCGCCTGGAGGTGGAGGAGGACGCGCCCGAGGGGCTCGTGGAGGACCTGATCGAGGCCCTCGAGGTCGGCGACCGCGACACCTTCCGCATCCGGCCGCCGCTCGACTTCACCTCGCTCTGGGCGCTGGCCACCATGGACCGCCCGGACCTGCGCGACGCCGCCGTGGGAGCCGCGCACCCGGCCGCGCCTGCGCCCCGAGGAGGGCGAGAAGCTCGACATCTTCGCCGCGATCCGCGCGGGCGACATCCTCGTGCACCACCCCTACGACGACTTCCACACCAGCGTCGAGCGCTTCGTCGAGCAGGCGGTCGAGGACCCCAACGTCCTCGCCATCAAGCAGACCGTGTACCGCACCAGCGGCGACTCGCCGATCGTCCCGGCGCTGATGCGCGCGGCCGAGCAGGGCAAGCAGACCGTCTGCCTGGTCGAGGTGCAGGCCCGCTTCGACGAGGAGCGCAACATCCAGTGGGCGCGCGCGCTCGAGCGCTCGGGCGTGCACGTGGTCTACGGCCTCAGCGGCCTCAAGACGCACGCCAAGCTCTGCGCTGGTCGTGCGCCGGGAGGGCAACCGGGTGCGGCGCTACGTCCACTTCGGCACCGGGCAACTACAACCCCTCGACCGCGCGCCTCTACACCGACCTCGGGCTCTTCACCTGCCGCGAGGACGTGGCCGAGGACGTGGCGGACCTGTTCAACCACCTCACCGGCTTCGCCCGCCCGCCGATGTACCGCCGCGCCCTCGTCGCGCCCGCGGACATGCGCGACGGCATCATCCGCGAGATCGACCGGGCCATCGAGGGGCACTCCGAGGCCTCGCCCTCGCGGGTCGTGATCAAGCTGAACTCGATCATCGACGGCCCGATCATCGCAGTCGATCTACCGCGCGTCCCAGGCCGGCGTGCCGGTGGACCTGATCGTCCGCGGCATCACCGGGCTGCGCCCCGGGATCCCCGGGATCAGCGACAACGTGCGCGTGATCTCCATCGTCGGCCGCTTCCTGGAGCACGCCCGCGTCTTCGCCTTCACCGTGGGCGGCGAGACCCGCTACCTGATCGGCTCCGCCGACATGATGGCCCGCAACCTCGACAACCGCGTCGAGCTGGTCGGCCCGATCGACGACCCGCAGGCCTGCGCCGAGATCCAGGAGGTCCTCGACCTGCAGCTCGCCGACACCGCCCTGGCCTGGGAGCTCGGCCCGGACGCCGAGTGGCGGCGGGTCCGGCCCGCTCAGGGCGAGGAGCCGCTCAACTCGCAGGAGGCCCAGATGGAGCTGGCGGCCCGGCAGGCGCGTGTCGTCTGACGCGCGGGCGTCATCGGCCGGAGGCGTCCGGTATCGTGGACCCATGAGCACCGACACCCCCTCGTGGACCCCGCCGGCCAAGCCGAGCTTCAACTCTCCGGCGGCCGACTTGAACCAGCTTCGCAACGAGGCCAAGCGCATCGCCGAGTCCGCGCCCGGCCAGCCGGTCCACAAGGCGGTCCTGGAGCGCGCCCGCGCGCTGGCAGCGGCCATCGAGCACGATCTGGGGCTCCCCCAGACGCCGGAGGGCCTGTCCTACGCAGACCTCGCCGTGCTCCTCTCGCAGTCCAAGTAGCCCCGCGACGCTAGTCGGGCAGGTCCATGCTGAGGCGTGCGACGGCGCCGTAGTCGAGATCGCCGGGGACCCGTTCGAGAAGAGTCCGGGCGAGTTCCGCGAACTCCTGGGGTACGTCATCGAGGTCCCGGGCGTGGCCCAGGTCCTTCAGGAGGTTGACCGTCGTGAAGCCGGGCCTGTGGTCGCCGGCGAGCACCCGCGGGAAGAGGTTGCGCAGCTGCCACGAGTCACCGGAGGCTCCCATGATCACCTCGCGCGCCAGGGCGGGATCCAGCCCGGCCCGCTGACCGGCCCCGAGCGCCTCGGCCGTCGCGGCGGAGATCGTCGCCACCAGCATGTTGTTGACCAGCTTCGCCACGAGCCCGAGGCCCACGGCGCCGCAGTGGACGCGCCGGGCGGGATCGCCCATCGCGTCGAGCGCCGGGGCGGCCGCCGCGAGGGCCTCGCCGTCGCCGCCGACCATGATCGCCAGGGTGCCCGCCGCCGCCCCCGGGGGGCCGCCGCTGACGGGGCAGTCGAGGTAGGTGACGCCGCGCCCGGCGCAGCGCTCGGCGAGCTCGCGCGCGACGGCGGGGGCGATGGTGCTCATCTCCACCAGCACCGGGGCCGGCGCCCGGGCGGCCAGCATCCCGTCCACCACGGCGCGGACGTCGGGGGAGTCGGTCACGCACGAGCAGGCCAGGTCGGCTCCCTCGACGGCCTCGGCGATCGACCCCACGAGCGTCGCCGGCAGGTCGCGCGCGCGGGCCGGGGTGCGGGCGTAGAGGCGCACCTCGTGGCCCGCTGCCGCGAGGTTGCGGATCATCCCGGAGCCCATGAGGCCCGATCCGACGAAGCCGATCAGCACGGCGGCCACGATAGCGCCTGCCGGCGCCGGGAGAAGAGAGTGAGGGCCGCGCCGGCGCTCGACCTCGTTGCCGGGGGAGCGATGCCCAGAAAGTCCGAGACGCTGTGCCCGAGCGTCACGAGCCTCCGAACCGCCGCGCGGGGGACAGTGGAGCGGCCCTCAGGAAGGAATATGCCGTGGCGCGGCCCCCGTGACACCCCCCGTGAGGGTGGTCGGAGGCCCCTCCGACCCGCCGGAAGGGGAGTCTTGGCGCTCGACCCACGGCGAGGCGGCTTGCGCGGGCCATCGCGGGCCGATATCCAGACCCGATGAGCACCGTTCTCGACCCGACATCCCGGGTGCGCTCGGTGTCGAAATCCCTGCGCAAGCCGCTCAGCTGGTTGTACGAGCTGGTGACGGGCACGGTACAGCGCTCGATCGTCGACGACATCACCCAGGTCGCCAGCCAGTTCGCGTACAACGCGTTCCTGGCGACGGTGCCGTTCCTCTTCGTCCTGGTCTCGATCGTCGGCCTCGTGTCCGAGCCGGACGCGTTCGACGAGTTCCTGCGGCCCGACGCCAACAACGCCATCCCGGTGGAGCTGCGCGCCCTGCTGCGATCCGCGCTCGGCTCGGCGACCAACAACACCCAGCAGGCCGCCACCTTCCTGGTCATCGGTCTCCTGGGCGCCCTCTACGTCTCGGCCAACGTCATCGGCGCACTCGTCGGCGGCCTCGACCGGGTGCGCGGCGTCCGCCACCGCCCCTGGGCGCACGGCAAGCTGATCGCCCTGGTCATCGCCATCGCCACGACCCTGCTCGTCGTGGCGACGACCCTGGCGCTGATCGGCGGGTCGCGCCTGGTGGACGCCCTCGCCGAGCAGGCGTTCGGCAAGGGCGCGCCCAACGTCGCCAGCCGCGTGCTCTACCTCATCGGGACGACGGGCCTGCTGCTGTTCACGGTCGCCGTCTACCACTTCGGCCCCAACGCGCCCCGCCGCCGCATCCTGGCCTCCCTGCCCGGAGCCGTGGTGGGCGTGGCCATCTGGGTGGGTATCACCCGGCTGTTCGCGCTCTACATCGAGAACTTCGACTCGTACAAGACGGTCTACGGGGCGCTGGCCGGTGCCGCGATCTACCTGATCTTCCTCTTCCTGACCTGCGTCGCCCTGCTGGTCGGCGCCGAGGTCAACGAGCAGTGGTACGTCATGCGGGTGCGCCGCCGCGCCGCCGAGATGCTCGCCAAGGAGGCCGAGGAGACCCGCACTCAGGTCTGACAGGCGGGGCACCAGTAGGTGGTGCGGTTCGCGTCGCCCTGGCCGCGCGAGCGCACGGCGGTGCCGCAGCGCCGGCACGGCCTGCCGCGGCGGCGGTAGACCCAGGTGCGCTCGCGGCTCCAGGGGGGCCCGCCCGGGGGGCGGTAGGTGCGGATGGCGCCGGCCTCGCGCACCCCCTCGGCCAGCAGCTCGCGCCGCGGTCGCGCCGAGGGCGTGCGCCTGCTCGGGGCTCAGGGTGCCGACGGCCCGCCAGGGGTCGATGCCGGCGAGGAAGCAGGTCTCGCTCTTGTAGACGTTGCCGATCCCCGCGACGACGCGCTGGTCCATCAGGGCCTCGCCGACCTGGCGCGAGGGCTCCAGGCGGGCGAGGGCGTCGGCGGTCGCCGCGCCCGGGGTCGACCGCCGCGGCGAGCAGGTCCGGCCCGGTGCGCGGTGAGGCCCGGCGGCAGGGGCGCGCCCGGCTCGAGGAGCGTGACCTGGGGGCAGCGGTAGAGGGAGGCGACGTGGTCCTCGGTCCAGAGCGCCAGGAAGAGACCGCCGCGCGCGGGGGTCCGCGCCGCCCGCGCGAGCCGCCACACGCCGCTCATCATGAGGTGCGAGTGGAGCACGCGGCCGCTCTCGAAGCGCAGCAGGTGGTGCTTGCCGACCGCCTCGGCGCCCGCGACCCGGTCGCCGTCGAGGCGCTCGGGGATCCGCTGGGCGTGCAGCCGCGGCTCGGGCGCCTCCACCCTCACCAGCGCCCGGCCCGCGAGCGCCGCGTCGAAGCGGGCGGCGTTGCGGTGGCTGACGTGGCCCTCGGGCATCGGCCCACGATATCCGCGCGGCGGCCGCGGACGACCGACTGGCGAAGCGGGTGCGCAGCGGACAGACTCGCGGGGTGAGCGACGACCGGACCGAGCCCGCGGCGCCGCCGCCGGCGCCCCGCACGCCCCTGCGGCGCCGGCTGCTGATCGGCGGCGGCGTGCTGGTCGGGATCGTCGTCCTCTACTTCATCGGCGGCGCGACCATCCCGCGCTGGTGGGCCCACCGGATCGGCGACCAGGTGGACGGCAGCATCACCGCCGGCATCGCGCTGGGCCTCTTCTACGGCTTCGTCTTCACCTTCCTGCCGCTGTTCGTGCTCACGTTCGCGCTTCGCGCGGCGGCGCGCCTGGCGCACCCGGGCCTGGCTGGTCGCCCTCGGCGGTGCGTGCTGGCGCTGCCCAACATCTTCACCCTCGGGATCGTGCTCGGGAACGGCAGCGCCGCCCACGCCGGCCGAGCGGACGCTCGACGTCGAGGCACCGGACTTCCGCGGCGCCACGCTGGTCGGGGCGATCATCGGCGCGCTCGCGGTGGTCGGGCTGCGCTATCTGCTGCTCTCGCGCCGCCGGGCCAAGGACCGCGAGGCGCGCCTGCGCGGCGAGCTGCGCACGCGCGACGAGGCGGCCACCACGGTCGCGCCCACCGATCCCGAGTAGCCGGGTGCCCGTCCGGATCTCCTTCGTCTGCCTGGGCAACATCTGCCGGTCCCCGACCGCGGAGGCCGTGATGCGCCACCGCATCGCCGAGGCCGGCCTCGAGGAGGTGATCCTCGTCGAGAGCGCCGGGACCGGCGCCTGGCACGTCGGTTACCCCCCCGACGCCCGCGCTCGCGCGGAGGCCGCGCGACCGGGGGGTCGCCATGGGCGGCCGGGCGCGCCAGTTCGACGCCGCCGACTTCGCGCGCCTCGACCTGGTGCTGGCGATGGACGAGCAGAACGTCGACGACCTGCGGTCGCTGGCGCCCGGTCCGGAGGCGGCGGCCAAGGTGCGCCTGCTTCCGGGAGTTCGACCCGGCGGCGCGCGGGGATCTCTCCGTCCCCGACCCCTACTACGGGGGCGCCGACGGCTTCGCGCGCGTCTTCGAGATGGTTGACGCGGCGTGCGTCGGGCTGCTGGAGCACCTGCGCGCGGAGCCGCCGCTGCCGCGGTGACGACGCCTCCCGAGGTCCTCGCGGCCCTGGAGGCCGCCGCCGGCGCCGCGGTGGTGGACGCGCGGTCCGTGTCCGGCGGCAGCATCAACCGCGCGCTGCGGGTCACGCTCGCGGACGGACGCCTGCTGTTCCTCAAGCACCACCCGCGACGCGCCCGACGGGTCGTATCGCGCGGAGGCCGAGGGTCTCGGCTGGATCGCCGCCGCGCAGGCGCTGCGCACGCCCGCGGTGGTGGCCGTGGGGGAGGGCCCCGGGGCGCGTTTCCTGGCCCTCGAGTGGCTCGGGCGCGGGGAGGGCGGCCCGGCCGCGGACGAGGCCTTCGGGCGCGGGCTCGCCGCCCTCCACCGGGCCGGCGCCCCCGCCTTCGGGCTCGACGCCGACAACGCCATCGGGGGGCTTCCCCAGGCCAACACGCCCTGCCCGACCTGGGCCGAGTTCTACGGCCGCCGCCGCCTCGAGCCGATGGCCCGCCGTGCCGTGGACCAGGGCTGACCTCCCCGCGTCCACCCTCGACCGGGTCGAGCGCCTGTCCGCGCGGCTGCCCGAGCTCTGCGGGCCCCCGGAGCCGCCGGCGCGCCTGCACGGCGACCTGTGGAGCGGCAACGCGATCATCGACGCCGCCGGCGGCCCGGCGGTCATCGACCCGGCGGTCTACGGCGGCCACCGCGAGATCGACCTGGCGATGATGCGCCTCTTCGGCGGCTTCTCGCCCCGGGTCTTCGCCGCCTACGCATGAGGCCTTCCCGCTCGCGTCCGGCCACGGCGAGCGCGTCGAGCTGAACCAGCTCTATCCGGTGCTGGTGCACGTCTGCCTGTTCGGGGGCGGCTACGCCCGCGCAGGCCGAGGGGATCCTCTCCCACTACCTCTGAGGCGCCGGCCGGTCGGCGCCGCGCATCGCCGACACCGCCGCGCCCATCAGCGAGAACGCCACCAGCACCCACAGGGCCAGGTGCATGCCGCTCATGAACGGCTCGAGCTTGTCCGCCGAGAGGCCGGTCGTCAGCCCGCTGAAGATGCTGAAGAGGAGCTTCGTCGGGACCACCGCGGTCACGATCATCAGCATCAGCGCGATCGAGATCACCGCGCCGGTGTTCTGCAGCATCGTGCGCGTCCCGGAGGCGATCCCGCGCCGATGCGGCGGCACGGAGCCCATCATCGCCGCCGTGTTGGGGGAGTTGAAGACGCCCGACCCCACCCCGACGATGGCCAGCCAGATGGCCGACTGCCAGAAGGGCGAGTCCACCTCCAGCGTGGTCATCCCCGCGAGGCCCGCCGCGGTCAGCAGCATCCCGAGCACCGCCGGCGTCCGCGAGCCGTGGCGGTCGGCCCACCAGCCGGCGATCGGGGACGCCACGAGCATGCCCGCGGCGAGCGGGACGAGCTTGATCCCGGCGACGATCGGGTCGTCGCCCTGGGGCCCCTGGAAGTAGAAGACGAACAGGAACATCAGGGCGAAGCGGGCCAGCCCGTTGAGGAAGGCGGCCGTCGCGGCGGTCCAGTACACGCGGATCCGGAACAGCTGCAGATCGAGCATCGGCGACGCCGTGCGGGCCTCGACGAGCACGAAGGCCGGCAGCAGCAGCGCCGCGGCGATCAGGCCGATCACGACCATCGGTGCGCCCCATCCGTCGAGGCCGGCGTCCGAGAGCCCCAGCACCAGGCCCGTGAGGCCGGCCAGCGCGAGCGCGTTGCCGAGGAGGTCGTACGAGCGCCGGGTGCGGCTGGCCTCCTTTCCGGTGATCTCGCGCAGCACCAGCGCGGCCCAGACGGTGCCGATGATCCCGATCGGGACGTTGAACCAGAAGACCCAGGCCCAGCCGAACTCCACCAGCCAGCCCCCGAGGACCGGGCCGACCACCAGCCCCACGGCGGCGACCATCGTGTTGGTGCCCATCGCCAGCCCGAGCTGCTCGCGCGGGAAGGCGTCGGTCACGAGCGCGCCCGAGTTGGCGAACACCAGCGCCCCGCCGACGCCCTGGACGATCCGCCAGAGGATCAGGCCCGTCCCCGAGTCGGCCAGGCCGGCGCCCAGCGACGCGAGCGTGAACAGAGCCAGGCCCGCGACGTAGAGGCGCTTGCGTCCGAGCTGATCGCCCAGCCGCCCGGCCGGCAGCAGCAGCACCGTGCTGGCGACCATGTAGGCGAGGATCACCCAGATCAGGCTCAGCAGCGAGACGCCCAGCTCGCGCTCGACGTCGGGGAGGGCGATCAGGAGGGTGCCGGTGTTCACCGTGGCCAGGAAGAGGCCGAGGCTGGTCACCGAGAGGACCCACCACCGGTACGCGGGGTGGTCGTGCGCGACGCCGACGCGGCCCGCGGCACCCTTGTGCGCAGGGGCGACGGTCGGCGTGGAGGAGCTCATGAGGGGAAATACTTGCATACTGCAAGTGAGAGCGCCCTACGCCCGGAGCACCATCCCCCGCAGATCGTTCCGGAAGCCCGCCGCCGCGAGCGGGGCCTCCAGCGGCGACCCGAACACCGGCGCGCCGTCCACCCGCTCGATGCCCGCGCGCCGCCTGCGGTCGCCCAGGACCCAGGCGGCCAGGGTCTCGACGGCGGCGCTCAGGGCGCGCTCGTCGGTCGTCGGGAAGGTCAGCAGGCCCCGCCCGCCCCGCTCCAGGTAGATCACCGGGCGCCCGTCGACCAGCACGACGGCGGCGCCGAAGACGCGCGAGGGCGCCCGGCCCGCCCTCGCGGCGCGGCCAGGGGACGGCCGCGCCGTAGGGCTGGGCGGGGTCGGCCGCGCCCAGCACCACGACGTGCGGGGCGCGTCCGGCGGCGGGTCGCGCAGGTCGCGCAGGCGCTCGACGGCCCCGGCCGATCGCGAACTGGGCACCGCCCAGGCCCTCCACGAAGTAGCCGCGGCGGCACGACCCCGAGCGTCTCGAGGTCGCTCAGCGCCGGGTAGACGGCCGCGTAGCCGCCCGGCACGCCCTCCGAGAGGGCGCGCCGAGCGGGTCAGGACCCCGTGCCGCTCCACCAGCAGCTCGGCCAGGGCGCGGCGGCGCTCGTCCGGGGCAGGGGCGTCGGCGGAAGAGCCGGGCCGCGCAGCGACCAGCGCCCCGCGACGGCCGACGGGGCGCCGCGCCCGCGCCCCAGGCGCCGGCGTCCCCCGCCCGCGCCCGCCCGCGTCAGCGCCGGGAGCCTCCGGGGGGCCCGGAGGGGCAGCCAGAGGTCGTTGGTCACCTCGCCGGCCCAGACCAGGGCCCAGAGCGCCGTGAAGACCTCCTCGCGCGGGGCCTCGCCCGCCACGAGGAGGTCGTCCCAGAAGCTCGCGCCGCCCGCGAGGGCGGCGCGCAGCCGGCTCGGCCGGCCCGCCCTCCGGGCGCCGGGTCGGCGGGCGGCGGGCCGAGCAGCGGCGCGTCCTCGCGGAAGTAGATCGCGACGCGGCCGCCGCCGACGCCGCCCGCTCCGGCGCCGACCCAGACGATCTCGCCGCGGGCCGCCAGCTCGTCGAGCCAGGCCGGCCCGTAGTCGGCGACCCGGCGCGGGAACACCTCGCCCTCCCACTGGGCGGCCGGCAGGGCCAGCCCCTGCAGCGTCCCGAGCGCCTCGCGCAGGGCGTCGGTGCCGCGCGCCCCGGCCGGGCGGTCGACCCGCTGCCAGTCGGGGAGGAAGCGCCCGAGCGCCCGCGGGTCGGCCGGCTCGATCTCGCGCCGCAGCGCGGCGAGGCTCGCGCGGCGCAGGCGCCGGACGACCTCGGCGTCGCACCACTCGCGGCCGGAGCCGCCCGGGCGCAGCTCGCCGCGCACCAGCGTGCCCGCGCTCTCCAGCGCGGCCAGAGGGGCCTCCAGCGCGGACGGCTCGAGCGCGTAGCGCGCGGCCGGCTCGGCGATGTGGAAGGGGCCGCGGGCGCGGGCGTAGCGCGCCACCAGCCCGCGCGAGGGCGTCGGGCGCGGTCTCGAGGAAGGCGTCCGGCAGGCCGGCCGGCGGCATCACCCCGAGCCCGTCGCGGTAGCGCCCCGCGTCCTCCGCCGCGATCACCCGCTGCTCGCCGCCCACGCGCACCACGCATGCCCGGCGCTCGCCCACGAGCCCGTCCACGATGGGCTCCGCCGCCGCCGGATCGACCAGCCGCCGGGCGATCTCGGCCATCGACAGGTCGCCGATGCGCCGCAGGAGGTCGTGCAGGCCGTCGGCCCCGCGCGCCCGGGCGCGCTCGGAGAGGCCCTGGAGGTCGGCCTCGAGGGTCTCCAGCGCCTCCGCGTCGATCAGGTCGCGCAGCTCCTCCTGGCCGAGGAGCTCGCGCAGCAGGTCGCGGTTGAGCGAGAGGGCCTGCGCGCGGCGCTCGGCGACCGGGGTGTCGTCGTCGTACATGTACGACGCGACGTACTCGAACAGGAGGGAGCCGGCGAAGGGGGACGCCGTGGGGGTCTCCACCTCGACGACCGCCAGCTCGCGCGAGGCGATCCGGGTCAGCACGCCGCGCAGGCCGGGCAGGTCGAACCAGTCGTTCAGGCACTCGCGGTAGGTCTCGAGGATCACCGGGAAGCTGCCGAACTTGCGCGCCACCTGGAGCAGGGAGGAGGCCTTGAGCCGCTGCTGCCAGAGCGGGCGTCCGGTGCCCGGGCCGGCGGCGCGGGATCAGCAGCGCGCGCGCCGCGTTCTCGCGGAAGCGGGCGCCGAAGAGGGCCGTCCCCGCGAGCTCGCCCAGCACCAGCTCCTCGAGCTCGTCCGGGTCGATCAGGGCGCTGTCGGCGGACGGCGCCTCGTCGGCGTCCGGCAGGTGGATCGCGATCCCGTCGTCGCGCCCAGATGGTGTGCGCCTCCTGGCCGGTCTGCGCGCGGATGCGCGCGCCCACGGCGAGCGCCCAGGGCGCGTGGACGCGGGCCCCGAAGGGGGTGAGCACGCAGAGGCGCCAGTCGCCGATCTCGTCGCGGAAGCGCTCCACCACGATCGCGCGGTCGCTCGGCACCGTGCCCGTGGCCGCCGCCTGGTCCTCGAGGTAGGCCACCAGGTTGGTGGCCGCCCGCGCGTCGAAGGCGCTCTCGGCTCGCGCAGGCGCGCCGCTCGGCCTCCGGGGGTCCGGCCGCGACCAGCTCGCGCGCCAGGCGGCCGACGGCCTCGCCCAGCTCGTAGGGGCGCCCGACGCCCTCGCCCTTCCAGAAGGGCAGCGCGCCCGGGGCCCCGGGCGCCGGCGTCACCACCACGCGGTCGCGCGTGATCTCCTCGATCCGCCAGGTCGAGGCGCCGAGCATGAACGCCTGGCCGCTGCGCGCCTCGTAGACCATCTCCTCGTCGAGCTCGCCCACCCGCGCCCCGTCGGGCAGCACCACGGCGTAGAGGCCGCGGTCGGGGATCGTGCCCGCGTTCTGGACCGCGAGCATGCGCGAGCCGTCGCGCCCGCGCACGGTGCCGGCGGTGCGGTCCCACACCACCCGGGGCCGCAGCTCGGCGAACTCGTCCGACGGGTAGCGCCCCGCGAGCATGTCGAGCACGCCCTCGAGCTGCTCGCGCGAGAGCTCGGCGAACGGGTACGCGCCGCGGACCATCCGCTCCAGCTCGTCCACCGTCCAGACGCCCTCGGAGCAGATGGCCACCAGCTGCTGCGCCAGCACGTCGAGCGGCAGGCGCGGGCACGTGCGTCTCCTCGATCGCGCCGCGCCGCATCCGCTCCACCACCGCGGCGCACTCGAGCAGGTCGCCGCGGTACTTGGGGAAGATGCGCCCCCGGCTCGGCGCGCCCACCTGGTGGCCGGCGCGGCCGATGCGCTGCATCCCGCGGGCCACGCTGCGCGGGCTCTCCACCTGGATCACCAGATCGACCGCGCCCATGTCGATGCCGAGCTCGAGGCTGCTCGTGGCGACCAGGGCGGGCAGGCGCCCGGCCTTCAGCTCCTCCTCGATGATCGTCCGCTGCTCGCGGGCCAGGCTCCCGTGGTGGGCGCGCGCCACCTCCTCCTCGGCCAGCTCGTTGAGGCGCAGCGCCAGGCGCTCGGCGAGGCGGCGGTTGTTGACGAAGATCAGGGTGGAGCGGTGGGCGCGGATCAGCTCCAGCAGCTCGGGGTACATCGCCGGCCAGATCGAGTTGCCGCCGGTTCTCCGATGCCCGCGACGTCCGTGAGGTTGTCCGGCGTCGAGCGCTCGCCGCCCAGCTCGCGCATGTCCTCGACCGGGACGATCACCTCGAGGTCCAGCTCCTTCGCCGAGCCGGCGTCGACCACGGTCACGGGGCGCGGGCGCCCCTCGGCGTCCTGGCCTCCCATGAAGCGGGCGATCTCGGCCAGCGGGCGCTGGGTGGCCGAGAGGCCGATCCGCTGCAGGGCGCCCGCCGTCGTCGGCGACCACCCGCTCCAGCCGCTCCAGGCTCAGGGACGAGGTGGGCGCCGCGCTTGGTGCCGGCCACGGCGTGGATCTCGTCCACGATCACCGAGCGGATGCCCGCCAGCATCTCGCGTGCCGCGCGAGGTCAGCAGCAGGTAGAGGCTCTCGGGCGTGGTGATGAGGATGTCCGGCGGGGTGCGCAGCATCCGCTGGCGCTCGCGCTGGGGCGTGTCGCCGGTGCGCACCGCCACCGAGATCTCGGGCACCTCGATCCCCCGGCGGGCGCCGACGGCCGCGATCCCCGCGAGGGGGCCGCGCAGGTTGCGCTCGACGTCGTAGTTGAGGGCCTTGAGGGGGGAGAGGTAGAGCAGGCGCGAGGTCTCCCGGCCCGGCGAGCCGGTCGGCCACCAGCCCGTTGAGCGCCCAGAGGAAGGCGGTCAGGGTCTTGCCCGACCCGGTCGGGGCGAGGATCAGCGTGTGGTCGCCGGCCGCGATCGGCGGCCAGCCGCGCGCCTGGGCCGCGGTGGGCTCCGCGAAGGCCCGCGCGAACCAGTCGGCCACGATCGGGTGGAAGGGCGCCAGCGGCGTCGGTGAGATGGTCGCGCCCATCCGGGGATGGTAGCCCCGGGCCGGGCGGCGACGACCGGTGCTGGAGCCGTGCGCGCCGCTCAAGAGAGCGGTCCGCCCGCGTCGATGCCGCCCGGAGACCACCATCTCGGGATCCCCCCTGCCGATCGACACCCAGAGCACCGGCTACACCCAGGCGATGGCGCGCGTGCGCGAGATCACGACCTCGCTCGCCCCGCCCGCCGCCGCGACCGCGCCCGCCGCCGCGACGACCGCCGACAGCTTCGGCGCGCAGCTCACGTCGGCGATGGGCGCGGCCGGCCGGCGGCCAGACCGCCGCGGACTACGTCCCCCGCGCGATCGGGGGCACGCTCCCGATCGGGGTCGGCGCCGCGGCGCCCGCCGCCTCCGGGACGCGCGGGCAGCAGATCGCGTCGCTCGCGAGCGCGCGAGCTCGGCGTGGCCGAGCAGCCGCCGGGCTCCAACGACGCGCCCCGCATCGCCGAGTACCGCACGGCCACCGCGGGCGCCGCGGCGCGGCCAGCCCTGGTGCGCGTACTTCACCTCCTGGGTCGCCGCCAAGGCCGGCGTGCCCATCGGCCCCGACGGCCAGGGGCTCGGATACGTGCCCACGGTCAAGCAGTGGGCCGAGCAGACCGGCCGCTACATCCCGGCCGGCAGCGGCGTCGCCCCAGGTGGGCGATCTGGTCGTCTTCGACCGCGGCGGCGACGGGGTGCTCGACCACATCGGCGTGGTCACCGGCACCTCGCCGGACGGCAGCATCCAGACCGTCGAGGGCAACTCCAGCAACGCGGTGTCCGCGCGCAGCTACGGCCCGGGCGGATACGCCGGGCCTCGTCCGCCTGGTGGCCCCCGGGACCTGATTCGACCCGCGGGCGGGCTGGCGATAGGCTGTGGCGCGTGGGAACCGAGACGCCCGTCAAGCCTCGCCCGGGCCTCCCCGGCTCGGGCAGCGGTTTCGATGATCCCTGCCACGTGATCGTGCTCAACGACGACCACAACACCTTCGAGCACGTGGCCCAGACCCTCGCCCGCTTCCTCCCCGGCGTGGACTACGAGCGCGGGATGGCGCTGGCCACGGCGATCCACACGTCCGGGCGCGCCCGCGTCTGGAGCGGCTCCTGCGAGCAGGCCGAGCTCTACTGGGAGCAGCTGAAGGGCGCCGGGCTCACGATGGCGCCGCTGGGGTGAACGGGGCCGACTGGCTCCTCTCGGCGCTCGCCGCGGAGGGCATGCCGGTGCTCTTCGGCAACCCCGGCTCCACCGAGCTGCCGATCACCGACGCCCTCGGCCGGCGCGCGGACGTGCGACTACGTGCTCGCCCTCCACGAGGCCGTCGCCATGGGCATGGCGGACGGGTACGCGCGGGTCACCGGGCGGCCCGTGGCGGTCAACGTGCACGTGCAGCCGGGGCTCGCCAACGCGATGTCCGGGATCCTGAACGCGGCCCGCTGCCGGATCCCCCTCGTCGTGACCGTCGGCCAGCAGGTGCAGAGCCTGCTGGCCGAGGAGCCCTTCCTCGGCGGCGAGCTGGTGGAGCTCGCCCGCCCGCTGGTCAAGGGCGCCTGGGAGGTGGCCCGCCCGGCCGACCTCCCCGAGGCGTTCGCCCGGGCGCTGCGCGTCGCCGCGACCGCGCCGTGCGGGCCGGTGGTGCTCTCCCTGCCGCTCGACGTCCAGGTGGCGCCGGCCCCGGCCGCGCACGTCGCCGGTGCGGATCCCCGCCCCGCCGCCGCCGCCCGCGGATGCCCTGGACCGCGCCGCGGCGCTCCTCGGCTCCGCCCGCGCCCCGGCGTCCTGGCGGGCGACGGCGTCGCCGGACCGGCGGCCCGGGCCGCGCTGGCGGCGCTGGCCGAGCGCCTCGGCGCGCCGGTCTTCGGGGAGCCGATGGGCTCCTCGGTCCCGCTGCCCACCGACCACCCGCTCTGGAGGGGCCCGCTGCCCGCGTTCGCGGCCCAGATCGGGCCGCTGCTGGCGCCGCACGACGTGGTGCTCGCCGTCGGGATGCCGGTCTTCCGCCTCTTCGGGACGAGCCCGGGCGAGGCCCTGCCCGCCGGGCACGGCGCTGGTCCACCTCGAGGTCGATCCCCACGAGGTCGGCAAGGTCCACGCGCCGGCCGTGGGCCTGGTGGGCGACCCCGGCGCCGGGCTCTCGGGCCTGGTGGCGCGGCTGGGCCCCGCGCCCCCCGCGATCGCCCCACGGCGCGCCGCCGCCGTGGCGGCCACCCTGGAGGGCCGCCGGGCCGCCCGGGCCCGCCTGGTGCGCGGCTCCTCGGCGTCGGTCGTGACCGCCGCCGGGTTCGCCCGCGCCGTCGCCGGGGCCCTCGGCCCGCGCGACCTGCTGGTCGACGAGGCCCTCACCGCCGGCCGCGGCCTGCGCGCGGCCGTCTCGCGGCGCACGCCGGCCACCTGGATGGCCCACCGGGGCAGCGCCCTCGGCTGGGGCCTGCCCGCCGCCGTCGGCGCGGCGCTGGCCGATCCCGCCCGCCGGGTGATGGCCGTGCAGGGCGACGGCAGCCTGCTGTTCGGCGTCTCGGCGCTCTGGACCGCGGCCAACCGCGGGCGCGGCCTGGCCCTGGTCGTCGCCGACAACGGCGGCTACGAGATCCTCCGCGCCGGCCTCGAGGGCCTCACCGGCCGCGCCGAGGGCGCCTGGCCCGGGATCGCGCTCCGCGAGCCGCGGCTCGACCTCGAGGCCATCTGCGGCGGCTTCGGCGCGTCGACCGCCCGGGCCGACCACCCCGTGGAGCTGCGCGAGGCCCTGGCGGACCTCTGGGCGCGGGCCGCCGACGGGCCCGCGGTGCTGGTGGTCGGCGTCGAGGGGCGCGCGGCCCCGGTGGGCTACCCGATCAGCTCGGAGCCGGAGGCCGGATGACGCCGTTGGCCCCGATCCGGGGCGCGCGCGCCCCGAAGTCCTGGGCCGACAGCTGCTGGACGGCGCTGACGGCGTAGCCGCCCTGCGCCGGCGAGCCCGCGCCCACCAGCTGGGTGGGGCGGATGCGACCGGTCGCGAAGGTCCCGTCGGGGTTCAGCGTCACCTGCAGGACCATGCTCGTGGAGAGCGGGCCGCCGAGCCCGAACACCTTGTAGCCGACGAAGTTGCCCGAGGCTGTAGGCGATCAGGCGCTTCTTGTAGATCTCCATGCCGCGCACGCACGTGCGGTCCGTGGCCGATCAGGACGTCGGCGCCCGCGTCGATCATCGCGTGGGTGAACGCGCGCAGGTTGCCCCGGTTCTCGCCGAAGGCGCTCTCGGAGCCGGGCGGCACGTGGGTCTTGTCGCTCCCCTCGGCGCCCCCGTGGAAGGTCACGACCACGACCTGGGCCGTCCGCGCGGCGGCCTGCACGCGCCGCTTGGCGGCGGCGATGTCGAGCAGCGGGTCGGCCCACGGGTAGGGGGCGAATCCCAGGATCGCCACGGTCTGGCCGCCGACCTTCTGGGTGGCCATCGTCCCGGGGCGTCCGGTGTTCCTGATGCCCACGCCGGTTGAGGGCCGCCACGGTCTCCCGCTGGCCCTCCGGCCCGTAGTCGAGCGCGTGGTTGTTGGCGAGGTTCATCACCGTGAAGCCCGCCTGCTTGAGCCAGCGGGCGTAGCTCGGCGGCGTGTGGAACGCGAAGCAGCTGGTGCTCCCCGACCCGCACTTGGACGAGCCGCCGCTGGAGAGCGTGCCCTCCAGGTTCCCCATCACGATGTCGCCGGTCAGCAGGGGCTTCACGTCGGCGAAGAGCGACGCCCCGCCGTCCGGCGGCAGGCCGTAGGGGAGGCTGCCCATCACGGTGTCGCCGACCGCGGCGATCTTCACCGGTCCCGCGTCGGCGACCGGCTGGGCCGGCGGCGTCGCCGCGGAGGACGACGCGGTCGACGACGACCCGGCCGCGGTCGCCGTGGCGCCGTCGGACGACCCGCCCCCGCGCAGCGCGATCACGGCGACCAGGGCCACCAGGATCACGGCGACCAGGCCGGCGGTCAGGCGCCGCTGGCGGTGTACGCGGCGCTGCTGCTCGCGCCGCCGGTCACGTCGGGGATCGTCCATCCGCGCGATCCTAGACGGCCGCCGTCCCGGGCGGCGTCCCCGTCCGGGTCCGCGGGCCCCCGCTCGGCCTCGGTCGGGGCGGCGTCCACCAGGCGCGCGCCGGTGAGATCCACGACGGCCGCGTCGACCGCCGCCACCAGGTCCGCGGCGGTCAGGCCCGGCACGAACTCCCGCACGCCCGCCGCGGTCGCCGCCAGCGCGTCGGCGAAGGCGCCGTCGCGGGCCATCAGGCGCGCCAGGCGGGCGCTGTCGAGCGCGAGGGGGATGCCGGCCTGCAGCAGCGCGCCCGGACGCCGCCGCGCCTGCGAGAGGCCGACCACCTTGCGCCCGCCGGCGAGCACCTCGAAGGGGGAGAGGCCGCCGAAGCACGCGTCGGCGGCGCCCGCCGGCGCGCCCCGCGCCGCGCGCGCCCGCTCCACCCCGATCACCTCCACGTCGCCCACGCCCAGGGCTCGGAGCGCCCGCGCGATCGCCTCTCCGAGCCAGCGGTACGCGGACACGACGTCGTCGCGGCGCCAGCGCGTGACCGCGCGGCAGGGCCACGTCCAGGGCGACCAGGTCGCGGTCCCACAGCACCGGTCCGCCGCCCGACGACCGGCGCACGATCGCGACGCCCTCGTCCCGGGCCGCGTCGCGGTCGAGCACCGGGTCCACGGCGAGCCGGCCCAGCACCAGCCCCGGCGAGGCCACGGTCGACCACGAGTAGGCCGGAGGCCCCCCGGGCGGCATCTCCCGGAGCAGCCCCACGGGCCGGGCGACCGCCTCGTGGGGCGTCAGCTCGGCGGGGCCGAGCCTCCTCCAGATCTCGCCGGGGGCGCCCCTAGGAGAGGTAGGGGGCGACGCCGACCGCCTGCTGCGCGGCGTCCATCACCATCTCGCTGACCGTCGGGTGGGCGTGGATGATCTCGCCCAGCTCCGTCACCGTCAGGCCGTCCGAGATGGCGACGCCGATCTCGTGGATCATCTCGACCGCGTGGACGCCCATGATCGTCGCGCCCAGCAGCAGGCCGGTGTTCGCGTCGGTCACCAGCTGCGCGTAGCCGTCGGGCTCGCCCTCGCCCAGCGCCTTGCCCGATCCCACGAAGCGCGCCTGGCCGAGCTTCACGTCGAACCCGGCCTCCTTGGCCGCGTCCGCGTTGAGCCCGACGGTCGCGATCTCGGGGTGGGTGTAGATGCAGCTCGGGACCACCGTGCGGTCCATCGGGATCAGGTGCCCGGTGAGCGCGTTCTCCACCGCGCGGCCGCCCTCGGCCGACGCGAGGTGCGCCAGCTGGAGCCCGCCGATGCAGTCCCCGACCGCCCAGATCTTGGGGTTGGCGGTGCGCAGGTACTCGTCCACCACGACGATGCCGCGGTCGGTGATCTCGACGCCCAGCTCCTCGAGGCCGATGCCGGCCGCCTGGGAGCGCCGGCCCACGGACACCAGCAGCTTCTCGGCCGAGATCTCGGTGCCGTCGTCGAGCGTGACCGTCACGCCGTCGTCGCGGTACTCGCTCACCGTCGCCTGGCGGCCCAGGTGGACCGTGACGCCCTCCTTCTCCAGCAGCTTCTGGAACTGGGAGGCGGTGCGGTTGTCGATGCCGGCGAGCAGCCGCGGGAGGATCTCGATGACCGTGATCTTCGTGTCGAGGGCGGCGAAGAGGCTGGCGAACTCGCAGCCGATGACGCCCCCGCCGACCACGATCAGGCTCTCCGGGACGCTCTCGAGCACCAGGATGTCGTTCGAGGTGAGCACCGCGGGGTGGTCCATGTCGTAGCCCGGCAGCCCCGAGGGCTCGGTCCCGACGCAGACCACGAGGTGGTCGTAGACGTAGCGCTCGCCGTCGACCACGACCGCGTCGCCGTCCACGCGGCCCTCGCCGCGCACCACGGTCACGCCCTTGCGCTTGGCCGCGCCCTCGACGCCCGAGCGCATCTTGAGGACGACGTCCTGCTTGCGCGACATCATCTTCGGGAAGTCGAAGGAGACCTCCGGCACCACCAGGCCGAACTCGTCGGCGCGCCGGACCCGCCGCAGCAGGTCGGCCGTGGCCAGGAGGGCCTTGGTGGGGATGCATCCCCAGTTGAGGCAGGTGCCGCCGAGCTCCGCGCGCTCGATCATCGTCACATCCGCGCCGAGCTGCGCGGCGCGCAGCGCGGCGACGTCGCCGGCCGGGCCACCTCCCAGCACGACGACCCGCGTGGGCTCGCTCATCAGTTCTCCTGGTCTCGATTCAGCGCGGCTGAGAGGAGCCGCTCCTGCTCGGCCTGATGGGCCTGCGGATAGCCCTCGCTGGGGCTCGCGCGGCGCGCTCGACCGACGTAATTCAAGGATACGCCCTCGGGCAAGAGCCGCTTCAGGTGGCGCCGGGCGAACTCCCAGGCGCCCATGTTGTTGCGGCTCCTCCTGGACCCAGGTGACCTGGGTCAGCGCCGGGTAGGAGGCGAAGAGCTCGGCGATCTCGATCTTCGGGAACGGGTAGAGCATCTCGACGCGGGCGATCGCGAGCTCGGTCCGCTCGGCCCGCTCGGGCCGGCGCGTCGAGGTCGTGGTAGACCTTGCCCGTGCACAGGATCAGGCGCGTGACCGACGCGCGCCGGTCGGCCGCCGTCGGGTCGTCGAAGATCGTGTTGAAGGTCCCGTCCGTGAGATCCGCGAGGTGGGACGAGGCGCTCTTGGCGCGCAGCAGGCTCTTGGGCGTGAAGATGATCAGCGGGCGCTGGCGCTCGGTGAGCGCCTGCTTGCGGAGGAGGTGGAAGTAGTTCGCGGCCGTGCTGCAGTTGGCGACGCGGATGTTGTCCTCGGCCGCCGCCTGCAGGAAGCGCTCGATGCGCGCGGAGGAGTGCTCGGGGCCGTTGCCCTCGTATCCGTGCGGCAGGAGCAGCGTGAGCCGCGAGGCCTCGCCCCACTTGGCGCGGCCCGAGACGATGAACTGGTCGATCATGATCTGGGCGCCGTTGACGAAGTCGCCGTACTGGGCCTCCCACAGCACCAGCGCCTCCGGGGCCTGGGTGCTGTAGCCGTACTCGAAGCCGACCGCGGCGGCCTCCGACAGCGGGCTGTTGAAGAGCTCGAGCGACGCGGTGGCGCCCGGAAGGTTGGCCAGCGGCGTGTGCACCCGGCCGGTGTGCGGGGTCCACGTCTCGCCCTCGCCGACGTCGTGCAGCTCCAGGTGGCGCTGGCTGAACGTGCCGCGCGCGGAGTCCTGGCCGGTCAGGCGCAGCGGGACGCCCTCCACCAGCAGCGAGGCGAACGCCAGCGACTCGGCGTGGGCCCAGGCGATGCCGCCCTCCTCGCCGAGCGCGTCGCGCCGGCGGGCGAGCTGGGGGACCAGCTTGGGGTGGATCGTGAAGCCGTCGGGCACCGCGAGCAGCTGCTCGTTGAGCTCGCGCAGCAGGCTCTCCGGCACGGCGCTGCCTGGCGGGCGCGGCGCCGCCGTTGGCCTTCGGCACGTTCTCGCCCTCGCCGCCGGTCTCGCCGCGGCTGGTGACGGCCTCGTGGGCGTCGCGCATCCACTTCTCGGCCGCGGCGATCAGCCCGTCGACCTCCTCGCGGGTGGTCACGCCCGCGTCGATCAGCCTCTGGGCGTAGAGCTTGCTCACCGGCGGGTGGGCCTTGATGGTCCGGCTCATGACGGGCTGCGTGTACGCGGGCTCGTCGAGCTCGTTGTGGCCCAGGCGGCGGTAGCCGATCAGGTTGATCAGCACGTCGGCCTGGTAGCGGCTGCGGTAGGCCGCCGCGATCTGGGCGGCCCCGATGCAGGCGTCCACGTCGTCGGCGTTCACGTGGATGATCGGCACGTCGTAGCCGCGCGCCAGGTCGCTCACGTGGTACGTCGAGCGCGAGTCGAAGGGGTCGGTGGTGAAGCCGATCTGGTTGTTGGCGATCACGTGGACGGTGCCGCCGGTCGTGTAGCCGCGCAGCGCCTGCAGGTTGAACGTCTCCGCCACGACGCCCTGGCCGGTGAAGGCGGCGTCGCCGTGGATCAGGATCGGCACCGCGGACGCCGGGTTGTGATCGCCGGTGCGGGTGTGGCGGTCGGTCTGCAGGGCGCGCGTGAGCCCCTCGGCGACGGCGTTGACCTGCTCGAGGTGGCTCGGGTTGGCGGCGAGCTTCACCCGCACGGTGCGCCCGTTGCGCGTGGTGTAGGTGCCCTCGGCGCCGAGGTGGTACTTCACGTCGCCGGCGGTCTCGCGCACCTCCTCGTCGCCCGTCTCGAAGGCCATGTGGCCCTCGAACTCGGCCAGGATCGACTCCGGCGGCCGCCCCACCACCCGGGAGATGAACGCGAGGCGGCCGCGGTGGGCCATCCCCATCACGACGTCCTCGGCCCCCTCGTCGCCCACGAGCTCGATGACCTCGTCGGTGATCGAGACAAGGGCGTCCACGCCCTCGATCGAGAAGGTCTTCTGGCCGAGGTAGGTGCGGCGCAGGAAGCGCTCGAAGGCGTTGACCTCGACAAGGCGCGCCAGCGCGTGCCTGCGGTGGTCGGCCGACGGCGTCTGGGTGTAGCGGCCCGACTCGATCACGCCGCGCAGCCAGAGACGCTTGCCGTGGTCGGAGAGGTGCTCGATCTCGTAGGCGATCGTCCCGCAGTAGGCCTTGCGCAGCTCGGGGAGCGCGGCGGCGAAGCTCTCGCCGGGCACCTTGACGCGCAGGAGGGATGCCGGGATCCGGGCCATGATCTCGGGGGTGAGGCCGACGGTCTCCGGCAGGAGCGACGGATCGCCCGGAGGGGTCGACCCGAGCGGGTCGAGCTGCGCCGCCAGGTGGCCGTGGCTGCGGTGGGCCTTGACCACCGAGACCGCGGCGGCGACGCCCTCGAGGAGGGCCTCGTCGATGCCGCCCGCGGCGGCGGGGGCCGGCGCGGCGGGCGCGGCCGCCGGGGCCGCCTTGACGATCGGCGCGCCGGGGGCCAGGCCGATGCTCGCGCGGACGTCGTCGTAGAAGCCGTCGGCGCCCTGCAGGAAGCCGTCGATCTCGGCGAGGAACGCGCCGCTCTCGGCGCCCTGGATGACCCGGTGGTCGTAGGTGCTGGTCATCGTCATGACCTTCTCGACGCCCAGGTCGCGCAGGGTGTCGGCGGGCACGGAGGCGAGGCCGGGCGGGTATCCGATCGCGCCGGTGGCGACGATCGTGCCCTGGCCGGGCATGAGCCGCGGGACGGAGGCGATGGTGCCGATGCCGCCGGGGTTGGTCAGCGTCACCGTCGCCCCGCGCAGCTCGTCCGGCTTGATCTGGCCCGCCCGCGTGCGCCCGACCAGGTCGTCGAACTGCGTCCGGAAGCCCTCGAAGCCGGCGGCCGCCGAATCGCGCACCACGGGGACGAGCAGCGAGCGGCTGCCGTCCTTGCGCTCGACGTCCACGGCCAGCCCGAGGTTGACCGCCTCGCGCACCAGCTTGTGGGGCTTGCCGTCGATGGCGTTGAAGCCCGTGCCCATCACCGGCTGCGAGGAGACCGCGCGGATGATCGCCCACGCGATCAGGTGGGTGAAGGACAGCTTCTCGGAGCGGCCGGCGGCCTTCAGGTCCGCGTTGATCTGGCGGCGCTGCGCGTCGAGGACGGCGACGCTGAGCGTCCGGAAGCTCGTCGCGGTCGGGATCTTCAGGCTCTCGTCCATGTAGCCGGCGAGCGCGGCGGCCGGGCCGCGCAGGGCGACCGCCTCCTCGCCCTCGACCGCCGGGATCGGGCTGGCGCGCCGCCGCCGGGGCGGCCGGTGCCGCGGCCGCGGCCGCGACGTCGCCCTTACGGATGATCCCGCCGGGGCCGGTGCCCACGATGGTGGCGGGGTCGATGCCCTTCTCGAGGGCCGCGCGCCGGGCGATGGGGGAGATCCGGGGCCAGCTGACATCCGCGCCCTTGGCCGCCACCGGCGTCGCCGGGACCGTGGCCGGGGCCGGAGCCGCGGGCGTGCTCGGCGCGGGGGCGGCCGACGACGCGGCCGCGGCTCCGGCCGTGATCTCGCCGAGGGGCTGGCCGACCGTGAAGGTCTCGCCGTTGGGGATCGCGATCGAGGTCAGGGTCCCCGCCGACGGGGCGGGGACCTCCAGGTCCACCTTGTCCGTGGACACCTCGACGACGATCTGCTCGGCGGCGACCGCCTCGCCGACCGCGACGCGCCACTCGACGACCACGCCCTCCGTCACCGACTCCATGTCGGGCAGGACGATCGGGACGACCGCGCCGGGCTCGTGGTCGCCCGCCGCCTCCTCCGCCGCGGGCGCGGCCGGAGCCGCGGCCCCGTTGCCGCCGGGCGGGCCCAGCTCCGCGAGCAGGGCGCCGACCTCGATGGTCTCACCCGCCCCGGCGACGATCCGGGTCACGACACCCGCGGCGGGCGCGGGCACCTCCACGTCGACCTTGTCGGTGGTCACGTCGAGGAGCGTCTGCCCCATCTCGACGGAGTCGCCCTCGGCGACCCTCCACTCGACGACGATGCCTTCGGTGACCGACTCACCGAGCTCGGGCAGCAGCACCTGGGTTGTTTGGGAGGAGGTCGTGGACACGCCGAGTTCTTAAGGTATCGCGATCGTCGCTGGCCGGACGGGATCCCGGGGGCTCTGGCCCTATTCGGGACCGGGGGCCGATCTCCTGAAAAGTGGTGGCCTGAAAAAGGGCCGCGCACAACCATACCGATGACGGCGTCGCGTGCGGACCCCGGAACGTGGGTCAACCAACACCACTTGTCGTGGCGATCCGTCAGGCCGTGCCCTCCCCGCGTCCGCGGACAGCGGAACGCACCGGTCCTAGCCGCCGAGCTCCAGGATCCGCTCCATCGCCTCGGCGACGGCCTCCCGTTGCTTCCGGGTGAGGCGCCCCATGCGGGCGACCACGGCGTCCGGGTTCTCGAACTCCAGGTCGCGGGCGACCCGGGTCAGCTCGTGAAGGGCTCCCTGCCGCTCCCATTCGGCGACCGGCGGGGAAGAGGGGACGAGATCCGCAGATCGTTCTCGCGCTTGTTCTTCACGCGGAGGACCCTATGCCCCACGTCCGTCGCGAACACCCCCTCGATGGTCTAGTCGGGCCCCTCGTGCGGTCCGTTCGCGCCCGGTTCGCGGGCCTCGCCGGCGGAATCGGGAAGAACCACACCTCGCCGGGCGAGCTCGTCGCAGGCCCACGGGTCGACGCATCCCGAGTCCAGGAAGTAGTCGGCGAACGCGCCGGGGACCGTCGTGATCAGCACGCGGCCGTCGTCGGACACGATCCGCCATCCGTGGGGCTCGTGGCGGCGCAGCGGGACGCACTCGCCGGGCGACGCGGTCACGAGCCGGTCGCCCGCCGTGACCTCGACCACACCCTCGAGGACGTAGAGCACCTCGTCCTCGAGGGTGTGGGCGTGCGTCGGGTGCCCGAAGCCCCGCGCACCGCCGTGCTCCTGCACCGCGACGCGTCCATCCGTGGACGCCGCCGAGACCAGCTCCCGCACCGTGCCGCCCCCGAAGCCGGTGCTGCGCCCGGGCGCGCTCATCGCGCGCCGTCCACGGGGTGGTTGGGCCGGAAGAGCCCACGGGGATCCATCCGCGCGCGCAGGTCGGCGAGCCGGCGGTGCGCCGCGGGCGCGTAGAGCGTCGCCCCATCGACCGCGTCGTCGGTGAAGTTGAAGTAGCGGCGCTCGGTGGTCCACGGGGCGACGGCCTCGCGGACGCCGGTCAGGCTCGCGGCGATCGCCTCGGCGTGTCCGGGCGCCATCGGCAGGCCGACGGCGAAGAGCGCGAACCCGGCCTCGAGCCCGCCCACGGCTCCGGACCCCGGCGCCGTCGCGCTGAGCGCGGCGCCCAGCTGGCGCAGCTCCACCTGGAGCAGGGGCGTCTCCGACTCCGGGCCCGCGACGGCGAGCAGGGCGTCGATGGCCTCCGGGGGCAGGCCCTCGAGCAGGGCGTGACCGCTGATGCTCGGCACCGGGTCGAGCGGGTCGCCGGCCACCTCCGACAGGCCCGCGGCGGGCATCGCCGCGAAGGTGTCGAGGTAGGGCGGCGCGATCTCCCGGAGCGGGGCGATCAGCGCCGCGCCCTCGGCCTCGTCGCCGATCACGCCCGCCACGATGTTGATGAAGGAGCGGCCGCGCAGCGGCTCGGGGACGACCGGGATCGGGGGCAGGCGCAGGAGCCGGATCGAGGAGGTCACCGAGTCGGGCGTGCTCTCGGTCCACGTCGCGTAGGCCAGCATCACCTCGCGGGCGCGCTCGATCGGCCAGAAGAGGTTGCCGGCGTAGACCTCCGCGACCGGGTGGAGCCGGAACTCCAGGGCCGTGACGGCGCCGAAGTTGCCGCCGCCGCCGCGCAGCGCCCAGAAGAGCTCCGGGTCGCTCTCGGCGTCGACGCGCCGGAGGGCGCCGTCGGCGGTCACGAGCTCGACGGCGAGGACGGAGTTGGCGGCGAAGCCGTGGCGCCTGCCCAGCAGTCCCGCCCCGCCGCCGAGCGTGAAGCCGACCACCCCGACCCCCCCGCTGGAGCCGCAGAGCCCCGCCAGGCCGTGCTCCGCCGCGGGGCCGGTGACATCCGACCAGAGGGCGCCCGGCTCAACCCGGGCCACGCGCTCCCCGGGGTCGATCTCGACGCCCCGCAGCCCCGACGTGTCGATGAGCAGGACACCCTCGAGGTCGCCGCAGGCGCCGTGCCCGGTCCCCTGCACGCGCACCCCCAGGTCGTTGTCTCGGGCGAAGCGGACGGCCGCGACGATGTCCTCGGTGCACTCCGCCACGGCCACGACCTCGGGCCGCTGGTCCACGGCCAGGTTCCACGGGGTCCGCGCCGCGTCCCACCCGGGGTCGCCGCTCACGAGGACGGGTCCCCGGTGCGCGTCGCGCAGGGCGTCGATGTCGATCGTGCGGGGGGTGATGGCGGCCACGGCTTCCTCCAGGGTGTCGGTGTGCTCCACCACACTCCCGGAGGCACCTCGGGGTCGCATCGGGGGCGTCCCCAGTGATCCCCTGGGCGCCACCCGCCCGGTTCGCGCCCGGGCGGCCCGTCAGTCGGCCAGCGCGAAGTCGAGGAACCCCTGGAGGCGCGCGCTCCAGGAGTTCTCCTCGACGAAGCGGGCACGCTCGGTCTCCTCGAGCGGGCCGCGGGCGAGGGCCGCCCGCACCGCCGCGGCGAAGTCCCCGCCGGGTTCCACGATCTGCACGGATTCGTGGACGCCGAGCACGGGCGGCAGTGCGGTGGCCGCGACGGGCCTCCCGGCCGCGAGGTACTCGTAGAGCTTCAGCGGCGACATCGCGCGCGTGAGGTCGGTGACGCGGTGGGGCAGGACGCAGGCGTCGGCGCTACGGAGGATGGCCACGGACTCCGCCCGCCCGAACCGCCCGACCAGGTGCACTCCTTCGATCGCCGTCAGCCGGGCGCCGACCGCGTCGTCGAGCACCGGCCCGACCATGAGCACCGACGCCCCCGGAACGCCCCTGGCGACGGCCTCGAGTGCGTCGAGGTCGACACGGTCGTCAATGCTCCCGATGTAGACGATCCTCGGCGTACCGCCCGGCAGCGCGGGCGGTTCCGCCCACGGCGGGGCCCACTCGTCGGCCTCGACCCCGTTGGGCAGGACGAGGTGGCGCCCCCGGGGCGCAATTCGCTCGTCGATCGTCCGGGAGACCGTGATCACCGGCCAGCCCCTCTCGCGGATGACCTCGTAGGCCCGCTCGTAGGCCGGCCACCACGCGCGCCGCACGGGGTAGGAGGCCCAGTCGTCGAAGCCGTAGTAGACCACCCGCCCGGCCCAGCCCAGGGGTGAGAAGGCCGCGACGAAGGGGTTGCAGGTGATCACCGTCGGAAGCGGGCCGCCGTGGCCCGCGGCCCGCTCGAGGCGACCGTCGTATGCGCGGTAGACCCGGCGCAGCCCCCGCTCGTCCTTCGGGTCGTCGCGCCCGATCCGGAGCGGCCGGACGTGTGTGACGCGGCGGCCGTCGCCGACCGTGGGGGCGGGCCCCCGGGTGAGGCGGCGTGCGAGCCGGATCGGGGCGCTCCGGAACGGATCGGCGACGATCAGGCGCCCGACCTCCGGCGCCGTCAGAAGGTGCGCCAGAAGGCGGTTGACCGGCATGAACCAGCCGCGGTGGAGCGTGTCCGCATAGCTGTCGGTCGCATACGTGAGGACCACGTCCACCGGTTCCCGCTCCGCTCCCGCGGCGGAAGGCCGCGACGGCGGGCGGTCGGAGCTCGGCGAGGGGGGCATCGGGCGATCATATGCGCCCCCCGGGACGCTACGAGAGGGTCGCCTCCAGGCGGGCCAGGTCGGCACGCGAGCTGATCCCCATCTTCTGGAAGACCTTGGCCAGGTGGTACTCCACGGTCTTCGGGCTCAGGAAGAGCTGGGCGGCGACCTCCTTGTTGGAGGCGCCCTCGGCCACGAAGCGCGCGATCCGGCGCTCCTGCGGGGTGAGGTCCGCCGAGCCGGACTGATCCGGGCGCCGCCGGGACTCGCCGGTCGCCCGGAGCTCCTCGCGGGCGCGCTCGGCCCACGGCTCGGCCCCGAGGGCGTCGAAGACCCCCGCCGCCGCGCGCAGGTGGGTGCGCGACTCGGCGCGCCGGCGGTCGCGCCGCAGCAGCTCGCCCAGGCACAGCTCCGTGCGGGCGCGGTGGAATCCGAGCGCGCCGCCGGTGTGGAGATCCAGCGCCGTCCGCAGGTGCGCCTCGGCCTCCGCGCCGTCGGCCAGCAGGCCGCGCGAGCGCTCCAGGAGGGGCGCCACCCAGTTGGCCCCGGTCATCGCCTGCCAGAGCGCCAGGCGCTCGAGGACGGGAACGCCCTCCTCCGGCCGCCCGGCCCGGGCGGCCGCCTCGATCAGGTCCGGCGCGGCGGCGTAGAGCGACAGGGGGGTGCGCATCCGGCCGGCGTCGTCGCCGCCGGCGATCTGGGCGAGGTGCTCGAGGGCGGCCTCGTAGCGGCCGCGGCCGAGCTCCAGGATGCCGAGGGCCCAGGTCGCCGTCTCGCGCGCCGGGGCGAGCCCGCGCTGCACGGCCACCGAGATCGCGCGGCCGGCCTCGCGCCGGCACACCTCCTCGTCGCCGCGCAGGGCGGCCGCGCCGGCGAGCACCGCGTGGCTCTGGGCGACGCTGTTGTCGAGGCCCGCCTCCTCGGTCAGGCGCAGGCCCTCCTCGCCGTCGGCGAGGGCCTCGCGGGTGAGCCCGCGGGCGGCGGCCAGGCCCCCGCGGCGCAGCAGCGCGACCGCGAGGGTGGCGAAGGCGCCCCGAGCCCGGGCGCGCGCGACGGCCTCCGACTGGAGCGCGATCGCGCGGTCCTGCTCGCCCAGCCACACGGCGGCGTTCGCCGCCCACACCAGGGTGCGCGGGTCGTGCGTGTCCCCGGCGTTGGCCACCAGCCGGCGCAGCGTGGGCACCGCGTGCGCGAGGTCGTCCGCCTGCACCATGGCGACGCCGGCGAGCCAGTTGGGCCCCCAGCCGCCGACCTCGTTCGCCAGCGGCTCCGCGCGCCGGGCCGCCTCCAGGACGCCGTCGCGATCGCCGCCCGCGATCGCCGCCTCGGCGGCGACCAGCAGCAGATCCAGGAGGCGCTCCGGGCCGGCGCCGTTCGCCTCCGCCGCCTCGGCCGCGTCGAGAAGCAGGCGGTGCGCCTCGGCGGGCCGGCCGCGCGCCAGCTCGGCGGAGCCCTGGACCCGCAGGAGATCGGCGCGCAGGGAGTCGTCGCGGACCTTGGGCGCCGCCTCCTCCGCCAGGGCCTGGGCGAGGGGCGCCCGCCCCGCCGCGAGGGCCGACTCGGCCGCCGCGACCATCCGCCGCGCCCGCACGTCCGGATCCGAGCCGAGCCGGGCCGCGCGCTCCAGGGCCGCCGCCGCGGCCGCGTGGCCGCTGCGCACCCGGGCGCGCTCCGCGGTCCGCTCCAGCGCGTCCGCCACCTCGTCGTTGGGCGCGACGGCCGTGGCGGCCAGGTGCCAGGCCCGCCGGTCGGCGTCCGCCTCGTCGGTCAGCACGTCGGCCAGCGCCCGGTGGGCCGCCTGGCGCATCGGATAGGGAGTCCCCCGGTGAAGGGCCGAGCGCGCGAGCGGGTGCCGCAGCTCCAGGCGGTCGCCCACCACCCGGATCAGGCCCGACTCCTGGGCCGCCTCCAGGTCGCCGGCGTCGGCCCCCAGCGCCGCCGCGGCCGCGAGCACCGTGGGCACATCGCCGGTCTCGTCGGCCGCCGCGATGCTGAGCACGGCGCGCGCGCCCTCGCCGAGGCCCTCCGCGCGCTCGAGGAAGGCGCGCTCCACCTCGCTGGTCAGCGGGAGGTGTTCGGGCAGCGGCGCCCGGCCGCTGAGCTGCTCGGCTCCCAGGACCGAGGGAAGCTCGACCAGGGCCAGCGGGTTGCCCCCCGTCAGGGCGACGAGCCGCTCGGCCACGTGCGGCGCCATCTCGGGGCCCTCGCCGTCGAGCAGGGCCCGGGCCGAGGCGTGGTCGAGCCCCTCCAGCGGCAGCTCCGGCACCCCGGCGGCCTCCAGCCGGCGGGCCTCCCCCTCGCGCGCCGCGAGGAGCATGGCCACGGGCTCGCCGTCCAGCCGCCGCGCGGCGAAGCCCAGCGCCTCCGCGGAGGCCCGGTCGAGCCACTGGGCGTCCTCCACCACCACGAGCAGCGGCTGCTCCTCGGCCATGTCGGCCAGCAGCCCGAGCGCGCCGAGGCAGATCAGGAAGCGGTCCTCGACGCTCTCCTGGCTGAGGCCGAAGGCCCCCCGCATCGCGGCGGCCTGCGGGGGAGGGAGGCGGTCGAGCCGCGCCAGTCCTTCGCGCAGCACCTGGTGGAGCCCGGAGAACGGCAGGTCGGCCTCCCACTCCACGCCCACGGCGCGCAGCACGCGCATGCCGTCGGCGTTCTCGGCCGCGTAGCGCAGCAGCGCGGTCTTGCCGACGCCGGCCTCGCCGCGGAGCACCAGGGCGCCGCCGTTGGACACCCGCGCGGCCGCGATCAGACTGTTGATCGCCGAACACTCGGCGTCGCGTCCGACGAGCACCCCGAGATGGTACCGGCGGTGATATACTTGAGCTATCAACCAATGGGGCGGGCGGTCGCCCGGTCGTGCCAGGAGGCGCAATGACCAGCACCGGCGGGAGCGGGACACGGACCTCGATCGATCCGGCGGCGACGCTCGGTCCGGTGAGGCTGAGGGTCGCCGACCTCGAGGGCGCGGCCGCCTTCTACCAGCGCGCGATCGGCCTGCGCGAGCTCGCGCGCTCGCGCGACGAGGTCCACCTCGGCGTCGCCCCCGGGTCCGTGCTGGTGGAGCTGGTGGGCGACCCCGGCGCCCCGGCCCGTCCGGCGCGCACGACCGGCCTCTTCCACCTGGCGATCCTCGTCCCCGAGCGGGCCGACCTCGCCCAGGCGGTGCACCGGGTCGTGGACGCGGGCTGGACGTTCACGGGCGCCTCGGACCACCTGGTGAGCGAGGCCCTCTACCTCGACGACATCGAGGGGAACGGCATCGAGATCTACCGCGACCGGCCGCGCGAGGGGTGGGCCCGCCGCGACGGCGAGCTCGAGATGGCCACCCTCCCCATGGACCTCGACGGCGTGCTCGCGTCGCTGACGCCGGGGACCCCCGACGAGGGGATGCCGGAGGGGACCGTGATGGGGCACGTCCACCTGCAGGTCCGCGACACCGCCGAGGCGGGCGACTTCTACAGCGGGCTGATCGGCTTCGACCCCACCGTGACCGCCTATCCGGGGGCCCTGTTCGTGTCGGCCGGCGGCTACCACCACCACCTGGGGCTCAACACCTGGGGCTCCCGCGGCGCTCCGGCCCCGCCCGCCGGCGCGCGCGGCCTCGACCGGTTCCAGGTCCGGCTCCCCGGCGCGGGCGAGGTGGACGCGATCGCCGGCCGGCTCGAGGGGGGCGGCGTCGCCGTGACCGCGGCCCCGGACGGCGTCGAGGTGGCCGACCCCTCCGGCAACCGCCTGGTCCTGGTCGGGGCGGCGTAGCCCGAGCTCGTCGATCGCCCGCCCGGCGATAGACAGGATTCCGGCATCACGGATAGGATCCTGGCGGACCGCACCCCGACGCCCACCCGGAGGGCACAGATGGCCACCGCCAGCCGCCTCACGAGATCCCGCTTCCTGGTTCGCGCGGCCGGCACGGGCGGCGCGGTGCTGTCGGCGGGCGCGGTCGCCGGCTGGCTGGCGGCTCCCGCCGTCGCCGCCGAGCGCGAGCTGGACCTGGCGTGGCTGCGCTTCGGCGTGTCGCTGGAGTTCGTCTCCTCCCAGTACTACGTCCGGGCCCGCAGGAGCGGTCTCTTCTCGCCGGCCGAGTCGCGCGTCCTCGAGCGGGCCACGGCCGAGGAGAACGCCCACAAGAAGGCCTTCCGGGAGGCGCTCCAGGCGGCGGGCGAGGCGCCCATCGACGACGCCGACATGGAGGTCTCGTTCCCGGCGTCGGCATTCGAGAAGCGCTCCGAGGCCATCAGCCTCGGCCGGCGCATCGAGGCGATGTCCGTCCACGCCTACCTGGGGTCGCTGGTGGAGGTGGTGAGCCCGGCGTTCCGCGGCCTCCTCGGCCCGATCGCGGCCAGCGAGGCGGAGCAGCTCTCCTTCCTGAAGGGGCTGTCGGGCCCGGTCGTCACCGACGCCTTCCCGTCCGTCCACGGCCTCCCCACCGCGTCCGACGAGCTCGCGAGGTACCTCCCATGAGATCGGCCCGCCTCCTCCTCGCCCTCGCCGTCGCCGTCCTCGCGACGGTCGTCGGCACCGCGAACGCCGCGAGCCCGCCCACGGTCTTCGCGGCGGCGTCGCTGACCGAGGTCCTTCCCCAAGATCGACCCCCAGGCCCGGTTCAGCTTCGCCGGCTCGAACACCCTGGCGCTTCAGATCCGCCAGGGTGCTCCGGCCGACGTCTTCGCCTCGGCGGCGCCCGAACTTCACCCAGGACCTGTACCGCGACGGCCTCGTCGAGAAGCCGCGTCTTCCTGGCCTTCAACCGGCTCGCGGTCATCGTCCCGCGCTCCAACCCGGCCGGGCATCACGATCCGTCTACGACCTCCAGCGCAGCGGCATCAAGCTCGTCGTGGCCAACTCGCGCGTGCCCGTCGGCTCGTACACCCGGACCGTCTTCCGCAACCTCGGGATGTCCAACGCCCTCTCCAACGTCGTGAGCCAGGAGAGCGACGTGAAGGGCGTCGTCGGCAAGGTCGCCCTCGGCGAGGCCGACGCGGGCGTCGTCTACGTCACCGACGCGCGCGCCGCGGCGTCGCAGCTGAAGCAGATCGCGATCCCGGTCTTCG
The DNA here is from genome assembly GCA_963784365.1 of uncultured Thermoleophilia bacterium. Taxonomy (GTDB): domain Bacteria; phylum Actinomycetota; class Thermoleophilia; order Miltoncostaeales; family Miltoncostaeaceae; genus Miltoncostaea. The sequence continues at coordinate 1,036,874 of CAWAQS010000006.1, forward strand.
CGCAGCCCAAGGTGCGCTACGAGATCGCCGTGGTGAGGTCCAGCTCCAACAAGACGGCCGCGCGCGCGTTCGTCGCCAAGGTCGTCGGCCCGGCCGGCCGCCGGATCATGGCCGACGCCGGGTTCCGCTTCCCCGGCCGCCCACGCCCGCGCCGAAGCCGAAGAAGAAGAAGGCGGCGGCGCGGGCGGGGTGGCCCGGGGTCTAGGGCTGGATCTTGTAGAGGGACCCCACCCCGTCGGTGACCCACACCAGGCCGCCGCCGACGGTCACGCACTGGACCGCGCCGGGGGTGGCCCCGAGCGGCAGCGTCGCGCTGGTGAGGGTCGAGAGGTCCGTCTGGCTCATCCGCACGAGCAGCGCCGGCGTGTCGTCGAGGCCGTTCGGCCGCTCGGTCGCCCACACGGCGCCCTCGCCGACGGCGGTGCAGGTGAGGGTGATCGTCAGGCCCCTGCTCACCGCGCCGGCGACCAGGCCGGAGGTCGGCGAGACCTTGTTGATCTGGCCGACGTCGTTGGGGGTGGACTGCGACAGCCAGAGGAAGTTGGCGCCGTAGGTCAGCGAGAGCGGGCCGGCCGTCCCGCCGGTCGCGCCGCTGACCGGGAGGGTCGCGAGCGATCGACAGGTTGGAGGGCGTGCGCTTCTGGATGCTCGCCTGGTTGGGCGTCACCATCCACAGCGCGCCGTCGGCCGCGGTGAACGCCTGCGGGATCGGCCAGGTCTTGACCACGACCTTCGCGGAGCTCGGGTCGATGCTCGCCAGCTTCTGCCACGTGCGCACGCCGGCCACCCAGACGTAGTTCGAGCCGACCCCGAGGGTGTTGGCACCGTTGGGCTGGCCGCTGCCCAGGTAGGTGGTGGTGCCGAGGTTGATGGTGATGGTCGTGCCGACCTTCGCCCCGGACTGGTTCAGGGTGACGATGGAGGCCTGCGACTTGGTCGAGCTCAGCACCCAGATGCGGTTGTAGCCCGCGCGGATGTCGCGCGGGTTGGGGCCGATCGACGTGGTCTTGACGGCGCCCGTGGTCGCGTCCACCCGGCTCACGCTGCCGTTGCCGTTGAGCGTCCACGCCGCCCCGTAGCCGTAGACGACGCGGTTGGGGCTCGGCCCCACCTTCGTCGTGGACAGGACGTCGTAGGCGCCCGTCGTCTGGGCGGTCGCCGTGCCCGTCACCGCGAGCATCGCCAGGCCGCCGGCCGCGATCCCCGCCACCAGCGCGCGCCGCATCCCCCGCACCGTCCACCCCCGTCTCGATGACACTCGGCGGGACGCTCTCACCCCGCCGAGCCCGGGGGCAAGCCCAGAACGCCGGTCGATGCGGCTTCTGCGGGTCGGGCTCCGTCGTCGCCCGGCGCCCCGGTCAAGCCTCCTCGGCCCGGCGACGATGGGGGCGGGGTGCGCCCCTCGACCACACGCCTGCTCTGCTGCGCCGCGGCCACGGCGGCCGGCCTGCTCGCCATCGGCCCCGGGGGCGCGCGGGCCGCGCAGGCCGAGGTGCACGTCGCGAAGGTGGGCGAGCGGCGGATCGCCTGGTACGAGCGCGGTGCCGGCCCGCCCCTGGTCATGGCCATCGGCACGGGCTCCACGATGGCCGAGTGGGACCCCGCGCTCCTCGCGCTGCTGGCCCGCCACCACCACCTGATCCTCTTCGACTACCCCGGAGTCGGCCGCTCGGGCCCGCCGATCGCGCGCACCTCCTTCGCGGCGCTCGCCGACCGCACCGCCGGTCTCATGGACGCCATCGGGCTGCGCCGCGCCGACGTGCTCGGCTGGTCGATGGGCGGCTTCGTGGCCCAGCAGCTGGCCGTGCGCCACCCCCAGCGGGTCCGGAGGCTGGTGCTGGCGGGCACCAACGCCGGCGGCGACGCCGCCGTCCTCGGCCCCCCGGCGGACCAGCGCATCGACAGCGACCCGGATCCCTCCGACGCCGCCGTCCTGCGCGTGCTCTACCCGCGGACCCCCACCGGTCGAGCCGCCGGGCGGGCGTTCCTCGGCCGCCTCGACACCGCCTCCGAGAGCGGGGAGATCCCCGACGACTTCGCCGTGCCCGCCGCCACCGTCCGCGCCCAGGTCGCCGCCGAGGACGGCTGGCTGCGCTCCGACGCGAACGCCGACGCCCTGAGGGCGGTGCGCATCCCGACCCTCGCCGCCGGCGGGAGCGTCGATCCCGTCGTCCCCCCGCTCAACCTCCGCCGCATCGCCGCGCTCATCCCCGGCGCGCGGCTCCAGATCTACCCCGGCGCCCACGCCTTCCTCTTCCAGCACCGCGCGCGCTTCGCACGGTCGGTGGACGCCTTCCTGGGCTGAGCGGCGCGGCGCCCGGGCCGCTCAGCCCTCGTCCCGCGGGGCTCCGCCGAGAGCCGCGGCCGCGCCCTCCGGCGACGGTTGGGCGGGCGTGCCCAGCCACCGCACCAGCACGACCGATCCGCCGGTCGAGAGCACGATGTGCCAGCCCCTGCGCATCCAGAAGGCCCGCGCCCTCATGCAGCGCTCGGGCGTGGTGCCCGGGTGCAGCACCGAGTTGGCCCCGATGGCCGCGCGGAATCCCGCCGCGCGCAGGTCGTCCTCGATGCGAGCCACCATGCGCCGGCCGAGCCCGCGCCGGCGGTGGCCGTCCGCGACCAGCATGTTCTGCATCTCGACGATCTCGGGCGCGAAGGGCCGGCCGTAGAAGAACGCGACGAGCCGGCCGTCCTCCTCCGCCACGATGCTCGGCGCGCTTCCCAGGCTCGCGGCGATCGCCTCCTCGTCGGCGGGCGGTGGTTCTCGCGGCGGATGAGATCGACGATCGCGCGCCGCGTCCTCGACGCGGCCGCAACGCAGCGTCGTCGCGTCCCCGGCGGGCTCGCGTGTGACTGGACGGAGGCTCCATGGGCCCACCGTCGCGCGTCCGGGCCGGGGCGGCGTCGGGGGTCCCGCGCGGGGCCGTGCGGAAAACCCCGGAGCGCGTCGGCGTGGCGCGCGGCTATCGTGGCAGGCGTGCCCCCCGAGGCGTCCCAGCCGATCGGCGTCTTCGACTCCGGCGTCGGCGGTCTCACGATCCTCGACGAGTGCCTCGCGGCCCTCCCGGCCGAGGACTTCGTCTACTTCGGCGACACGGGCTTCTTCCCGTACGGCGACCGCGGCGCCGAGGCCGTGCGCCGGCGCTCGCTCGCCATCGGCCGCTGGCTCGCCGAGTCGGGCGTGAAGCTGATCGTGGTCGCCTGCAATACGGCGACCGCCGTCGCGCTCGCCGACCTCCAGCGCGGCCTGGACGTGCCCGTCATCGGCGTGATCGAGCCGGAGGTCCGCGCGGCGGTCCGGGCGACGCACAACCGCCGGGTCGGCCTGATGGCCACCGAGGCCACCGTGCGCTCGGGCTCCTACCCGCGGATGGTCCACGCCCACGACGCCGGGGTCCGGATCACGAGCGTCGCCTGCCCGGGCCTCGCGCCGGTCATCCAGCGCGGCGACGCCCTGGACGAGGAGGCCGCCGCGATGGTGCGCCGCTACACCGCGCCGCTCACGGAGGCCGGCGTGGACACGGTGATCCTGGGCTGCACGCACTTCCCGATGATCGCCCGCCTCCTTCGTCGCTCGCTGCCGGGCGCCACGCTCATCGACGGGCGCTCCGAGATCGCGCGCGAGGTGGCCGACATGCTGGCGCGCAAGCGCCTGCTGCGCCCGACGGGGCCCGATGGCGCGCGCCGCTTCGTCTGCAGCGCCGACCCCGAGGCGTTCCGCCGCCTCGGGGGCCGGTTCCTCCAGATGCCGCTCGGCGCGGTGGAGGTGGTCGATCCGGAGGCGGCGACCCTCGGGGTCATGCCCGGGAGCGGCTGATCACGCGGAGGGGTCGCGGAAGTAAGATGGATCACGCTCCCGACGGCGGCCGGGGGCGCGTCTCTCGCCGGGAGATACGTGGCGACGGTCGAAACCGGCTCGCGCAATCCGAACACGAGAATCCGGAGCGTGGCCGTGACGCTGGCCGCCCCATAGCCCGGCGGCCAGGCCTCGTCACCGGACGATCTCGATCGCGAGAGCGCGGGTCGTGACGGTCGTCGTGCCGCTGGTCGCGATGGCGGTGAGGGTGTAGCGGCGCGGTGCAAGCGAGTGATACGCGGTCGCGGCGCTGAACGAGCTCCACATCGTCCCCGCGCGCACATGGCTGACGGAGCGGGTCACGATCCGCCCGTCGCACGCTCGGCGCAGCACCAGGCGGACCACCGAGTCGCGCTTGAGGGTGAAGCTCACCGTGGCCCCCAGCGGATCGGCGGGCCGGCATCCTCGCGCCGGGGTGCACAGCGACTCCGCCCCGCGCACGCGGAAGCGCTTCGGGCTGACACGAAGCCCCGAGATCAGGAGGCGGCGACGCTCGGCGGCCGGGATCCTGGTGCTCACGGGAGCCGACGGACCCGCGAGGGCGAAGAGCGCCCCGCCGGACTCGGCGTACAGGGTTCCGTCTGATCCGATCGCCCGCGGCGCCAGGGGCTCGCTGACCCCCGTCGCCTGCCAGGCCCGCGAGCCATCCGGCCGGAGCGCGACCAGCGGCGCGCCGCCCCGGTAGATGGTTCCGTCACCGCCGATGATCGGATCGGTGGGGGTGACGGTTCCACGGTGCGCCCAGCGCACGCGACCCTCCGGCCCGACGGCGACCAGGACACCCGTCGCGACGACGTAGACGGATCCGTCGGCGCCCACGGCCATCCCGCTCGCGCCCGGCGCCGTGAAGACCGACCACCGCTCGCCCCCATCGGGCGAGAACGCGTGAAGGCCGGAGTCGACGAGCACCAGCACGGTGCCGTCGTCCGCGACGGCGATGCGGACGTTGCCACCGGGGAGGGCCCGCCCCCACAGCTTCGTTCCGTCCGGACGGCGAGCCGCCAACCCGTATCCGGCACGCCAGTAGTAGGCGGTCCCGTCGGGGCCGACCGCCAGCACCGTTCTGAGGAAGCAGCAGTCACCCTCCGAGTCCCAGATCCGGTGACCCGCGGCGTCGAGTGCCACCGGCGTGTCCTGCTCAGCCATCCAGTAGACGTTGCCGTCCGGCGCGACCGTGAACGCCCGGCTGGAGGCCTCCGGCGCGTAGTCGAGCGCCGATGAGCGCCACAGGAGCCGCCCCGCGGGCGTGTAGGCGGCGAGGCGGGCGACGCCCGAGAAGCCATAGAGACGTCCGTCCACGCCGATCGCCTGCACGCCTCCGTTCGAGCCGATCGCCTGCTCACCGACGGGGGTGACGAGTACCCGGCGCAGCGTGCCGTTGCGGTTCATGATCGCCGTGTACAGGCCGCCCGGGCGCACCAGCGTCCCGTTTGGCGCCACCAGGGGCGCCGCGAAGCCCTCGTCGCTCACGGGCCATCCGGGTAGGAGGGCCGGGGCCTGCGCGGAGACAACGCCGCTACGCGAGGTCCGGGCGGCGTCGTGGGCGGCCATCCGCCACCCGTCGGCCGCGATGGCGTGAGGGACCCCGACCAGCGCGGCAGCGACCACCACGGCGGCGATGACCTTCATCGGAAGCCGACGACAGACGCCGCGGAGTTCCATCGCAGCCCCTCCCCCCGGTTGCACGGTCCCGGTGGATCCTCCGGCCGTGCGGCATCGGCCCACATCGTGGCGGCCCCCGTTCGCGGCTGCGGGGATATACGGGCGGGTCTCGGCCGATGGCATGCCTCGAGCTCCGTCCCGAACCCACACCGGAGCGTAGCGACACGACGGACGCTCGCTGAGGCGGGCGCGGGCCGGCGCGCGGGGTCATGCGAGCCGTCGGGCGCGCACCACGGCGTCGACGCCGCTGCCCCCCGCCTCACGCGGACGGTCCTCGGCGACGACGACCTCCCAGCGGTCGGGCTCGAGCGCGGCGACCGCGCCGTCGACGGAGATCTGCACCTGGCCGGCGGCGGGCGTCGGCGCCCCGGTCGCCGGGTCGGTGGGCCGGTGGCCGACCAGCAGCAGGGTCCCGCCGGTCGCGACGCCTGTGGCCAGCCGCCGCACCATCGCCGGGACCGACCCGGCCACGTGGACGTACAGGCAGGCCACGAGGTCGTAGCGCTCGGGGCGCGGGGTCCAGGTCTCCAGGTCGGCCGCGATCCACTCGATGCGCCCGGCGACGTCCGCGCCGAGGCCCTCGGCCCGCGATCGCGCGTGCTCCAGGGCGGTGGTGGAGAAGTCGACGGCCGTGACCCGCCATCCCCGCCCGGCCAGCCAGAGGGTCTCGGCGCCGTGGCCGGCGCCCGCGTCGAGCGCGCGACCGGGGCGCAGGTCCGCGACCTCGGCGAGCAGGTGCGCGTTCGGGGGGCGCCGGTCAACGGCGTGCGCGCCGGCGCGCAGCGCCCGCGACCAGCGCCGCTCCCAGGAGTCGCGGTCGAAGTCGCCGGCGGTCTCCGGTGAGGGCGTCATCCTCGGTCCACCATCACCCGGGATCACCGTCTCGGCAAGCGGGCGGGCGGGTGGCCCGGCAGGGACCCGGCCCCTGATGCGCGAGGGTAAGCTCCCCGCGCATCGACCGGTCCCGCCGTCCTCGAAAAGGAACCCGCGACGTGCCCACGCTGCCCGAGAAGCCCAACCTGATCCTGATCGTGACCGATCAGGAGCGCCCACCGATGCACTGGCCCGAGGGGGCCGAGGGGCGGCTGCGGACGCGCTCGCGGCTGCTGCGTCACGGCGTGAGCTTCGACAGCGCGGTCTGCAACACGGCGATGTGCAGCCCGAGCCGCGCGACGTTCCTCACGGGTCTCATGCCCGCTCAGCACGGGGTCGTCAACACGCTGACGGGAGACGGTCCGTTCTCCGCGACCGAGACCGAGCTCTCGCGTGACCTCCCCAACCTGGCGACGATGCTTCGTGGCGCCGGCTATGACGTCCAGTACCGCGGCAAGTGGCACCTGAGCAAGGGCGAGGCGGGCGCCTTCGATGCGACGGCCGACGACCTGCGCGCCTACGGGTTCGAGGGCTGGGTCCCCCCGGACGCCGGTGGCGACACCGAGCCGCCCGGCTTCGGCGGCGGGCGGGCCGATCACGACGCCCGCTACATCGAGCAGGCGGTCGCCTACCTCGGCGAGCGCGCCCGGGACGCCGGCGGCGCGCCGTTCTGCCTGATCCTGTCGCTGGTGAACCCCCACGACGTGCTCGCCTTCCCGCGGAGCTGGGAGGACGACTACGCGCCCGAGGACCTGGAGGGCGAAGTCGGCCTGCCGGCGAGCGTGGACGAGGACCCGTCGGCCAACCTCAAGCCGTCCGCCCACGCGGCGATGAAGCCGGCCATCGACATGGCGGTGGGCCCGCTGGGCGATCCCGAGCAGGGGCTGCGGTACGTCAACTTCTACGCGAACCTGGTGGAACGGATCGACCGCCAGCTCGCGCCGGTCGTCAACTGCCTCTACGGGGAGGACGGCGACCCGACCCCGCTGGGCCGGCGGACCGTCGTCGTGCGCTTCTCGGACCACGGGGAGCTGGGGCTGGCCCATGGAGGGCTGCGGCAGAAGGCCTTCAACGTCTACGAGGAGACGATCCGGGTGCCCCTCATCTTCTCCAACCCCTCGCTGGCTCCGGAGGCCCGGTCCTGCCCCCACCCGGCCTCGCTCGTCGACCTGGTGCCGACGATCGCGGGGCTGACCGGCGCGGAGCCCCCGCCGGGACTGAGCGGGACCGACCTCTCGCCCCTGCTCCGCGACCCAGGGGCCCCGCCGGTCCAGGACGAGGTGCTCTTCACCTTCGACGACATGCACGCCGGCACGGGCCAGGTGGCCGACATCCTGCCCGGCGTGCCCGGGCGCATCCGCTGCATCCGCGAACGGCGCTTCAAGTACGCGCGGTACTTCCGCGGCGGCGACGGGCCTCCGGCCGAGTTCGAGATGTACGACCTCGACGAGGACCCCCTGGAGCTCGAGAACCTCGCCCACCCGGACCACCCCCGCTACCACGAGCCGGCGGTGCGGGCCGAGCGCGAGCGCCTGGCGGCCAAGCTCGCCGCCCTCGAGGAGCGCCTGGGCGGGCTCGCGGCCGCCTGACCCTCCCTCAGAACGACGAGAGCCCGGTCGATGACCGGGCTCTCGGATAGTGGGGGCAGGATTCGAACCTGCGACCTTCGGGTTATAAGCCCGCTACGGCCCGCTGGCCCTGACCTCCGCGACCACCGCACGGCACGCCGGATCGCCTTTGACAAGCAGGTCGCGGGCCCTTTCCACCTCCGTGCATCGGGGTCGATGCAGGCCGTCGAGGTAGCCCCAGATCAGTTCACGTGGGGCACCGGAAGGGGCACGGCCGGCCCGCCGACGCCCACCGCCCCGTCACCCTGGCGGCGGGCACACGCCGCCGAGTGCCACCAGTCGGTCGACGACGCCTGTCGCTTCGGTCCAGCAATCGCTCAGTCGCTGGTGGAGGCCCATGTGCAGCTCAATCAGAGCCGCGTTGTAGTCCCGAGGAACGACGCGGCCGGGCTCGATCCCGATAGCTATCAGTGGCGCCGCATCGCCTCGGGTGGCTCACCTCACGCCCTGCACATGCTCGTCTATATGCCCCGCCGGCCTGCGACATTCTTCCCCAGGCCCCGCACATCAAGGCCGTCGCCCGCTTTACCCGGTGACGGCCTCGTTGCGAATGGGGCGGATCAGAACCCGGCGACGTTCAGGAGCCCCTCCGGGAACGCGTCCGGGTCCCCGGCGATCGGCCCCGGCTCGGCGGCGTCGAGCAGTCGGGTCCGGACGGCCGTGGGGGATGCGTAGGGCCGCTTGGCCTTGATGAGGCCCGCTGCGCCCGAGACGAACGGGGTCGAGAAGCTCGTCCCGCTGTTCACGGCGTAGAGCCCACCCGGGTACGTCGACTGCATGCAGACTCCGGGCGCCGCGATGTCCACCGCCGGGCCGAAGTTGGAGAAGAACGCGAACGCGTCATCGAGTTGGTCGGGGAAGCAGGAGGACGTCGGACCCAGGCCGCCGGGAAGACCGTCCGTCTCGGCGACCGCCGACGCGGTGATCACCTCGGGCCATGCGCCGGGGCTCACGAGCCCGACGTCCGTGGATTCGTTGCCCGCGCCGGCCACGATCGTCACCCCGGCATCGACCGCCTTGCAGGTGAGATTGTGGAGCCTGTCGACGACCCGCCCGTTGACCACGCCGCACGGTCCGACCATCGGGTCGCCATCGCCGAAGCTCCAGTTCGCGACCTCGATCTTCTTCGCGTGCCGGTTGAGCCACTCCAGGCCGCATCGCCACGCCGAGTTGCGGATGAACCCGGTTTCGTCTGCGATCCGCACCGACCAGAGGCGCGCACCCGGTGCGATCCCGGCGATGCCGATCCCGTTGTCGATGGCACCCGCGAATCCCGCGACCATGGTGCCGTGACTCTCGACGTCGTTCCATCCCCGGCCGACGGCGCAATCGACTCCTCCCACGACATTCAGATCGGGATGGAGGGGGTCGATGCCCGAGTCGAAGATCGCGATATCGATGTTGACGCGGCGATCGTCGAGACCGTCCACGTCTGCGGTGCGGCTCTCGAGGAGCCCGACGCGACGCTGGGCGGATCTGATGACCTGGGCGGGCTGCTCGGGAATCGGCGTCCCGCGCCCGCTGATGTGCGCGACGATCCGGTCCGTCGCGATCGCCCTCACCACGCCCGCCCGCTGCAGGCGGGCCTGCTGGGCCGGCGTCAGGTCGGCGGCGAAGCCCGCGCCGCTCTCGTTGAACACGACCTCCGGTACCGCGCCGACGCTCGCGGCCACGGCCGCCCCGTCGGCCCCCGGCGCCAGATCGACGATCACCGGCGTGGCACCCGCCATGGCGGGCAGCGCCAGCAGTGCGGTCGCGGCGCCGGCGGCGAGCAGGCGGGCGGTCTGGAGCGATCGATTCATGGCGAGATCCCGTTCGCGGAGGGCGTCCCGCCATCCAACCGCAGCCGTATTCGCCAGAACCACTATCCGGACGGCTAGTCGAAACGGGCGCGCCAGCCCAAGACTGGGCCGCGAACCAGTCGCCCGCCGAGGCGAGCGCGCCGGGTGCTTCGACCACGCCGGCAAACGCGATCAGCGCGCCGACGATGACGACGCCACCTACAGACCCGCGGATGGTCAGTGACAACCGGGCTCCGCCGGGCTCTCTTGGGGGCACGACCGGGGGCACACGGCTCCGGCCACGCTTGGACGAGAACGTCCAAAAACACAAAAGGCCCGCTTTTGCGGGCCTTTCGGAATAGCGGGGGCAGGATTCGAACCTGCGACCTTCGGGTTATGAGCCCGACGAGCTACCAGACTGCTCCACCCCGCGGCGGGTTATGAAGTGTAGGGGGATCCCGCGTCAGGTCAAGCGGGTCCGCGCCGTCGCACCCACCTCGACCCAGCCGGCGCGGCTCACGCGGGCGTAGACGCCGAACAGGTTGTCGCGCGCCCGGGCCAGCCCCGCGAGCACCCGGTTGTCGCGGCGCGACCGTGTCGGGGTCGAAGGTCGTCATGACGCAGCGCTCGGTGGGGGAGAAGACCTCGAGCAGCGGGCCGCCCGTCGCCGAGCTCGATGCGCCGCGCCCACCCAGGCGTCCTCGGCGAACGGCTCCGGCCTCCTCCAGGTCGAGGATGATGTTGGCGCGGAAGCGCCGCCGGTCGATGTCCTCGCCGTCCACCCACTCCCGCGCGGCCGCCAGCGACCCGGTGCTGATGATGTGGACGGGCGCCACGTCGTGGACCCCCACCGGGTTGCGCACCAGGCGCACGCGGGCCTGCCCGAGCGCGACCGAGAGCTCGTCGGCGACCGCCGGGTCGTCCCAGGGCAGCTCCCACCCCTGCGGCGTGATCACCTCGACCCCCTCGCCGGCCTCCGGCTCGGTGCAGCGGGCCCGGAAGCCGAGGAGGGCGTGGGCGCGCCGCCGGTGAGCAGATCGCCGCTCTCGTCCAGGACGGCCAGCCGCCGGTCGCCGAGGATCCCGAAGGGCCCGAGGAACGCGCGGCGCAGCCTGCTCGCCGGCGAAGGACTTGACCGGGAAGCGCCAGAGGTCGGACACGACGCCGATCTCGCGGTCCCGCTCGCCGCTCAGCGCAGGCAGGCGAGCACGATCACCAGCGATCACCAGCACGCCGATGATCGCGTAGCTCCAGCGCAGGATCTGCGCCTGCTGCGGCCCGCCTCGCGCAGCGTCCGCTCGCGGGCGTTCTCGATCTTCTCCGGGTCGGTCTCCGGCGGGGGCCAGTCGTCGTCTCGTCGTCGTGCCATGGGGCGAATCTACCCCTCCGGGCTGCGCGCACCGTGCAACGAGCGAGGGGCCCGTCTCCGGGCCCCTCGTCCGTGCGTCCGATCACGGCCGCCGCGGCGGCGCGGAGCTCCTACGCCACGTCGCGCAGGCGCTGCGCCTCGGCGAGGCTGGCCAGCTTCTGGAGCGACTGGTTCTCGATCTGACGGATCCGCTCGCGGGTGACGTTGAACGTCCGCCCGACCTCGTCGAGCGTGCGCGGGTGCTCGCCACCGAGCCCGTAGCGGAGCTCCAGGACGCGGCGCTCGCGGTAGCTCAGCGAGTTGAGGACGTCACGCAGCGCCTCGTTGCGAAGGACGGTCTCGGCCGCCGCCTCGGGGGCGATGGCCTTGTCGTCCGCCAGGAACTGGCCGAACTCCGACTCCTCGTCGTCGCCCACCGGCTTCTCGAGGGAGACCGGCGTCTGGGCGCTCCGCTTGATCGACTCGACCTCGGCCTCGGGAAGCTTGACCGCGTCGGCGATCTCGGCGATCGAGGGCTCGCGGCCCAGCTCGCTGACGAGCTTGCGCTCGGCGCGGTTGATCTTGTTCAGCTTCTCGACGACGTGCACCGGCATGCGGATGGTCCGGCCCTTGTCGGCGATCGCGCGGGCGACCGCCTGGCGGATCCACCAGGTGGCGTACGTCGAGAACTTGAAGCCCTTGCGGTAGTCGAACTTCTCGGCCGCGCGCACGAGCCCGAGCGTCCCCTCCTGGATCAGGTCGAGGAAGGCGAGGCCCTGGTTGCGGTAGTTCTTCGCGATCGAGACGACGAGGCGCAGGTTGGACTCGACCATCTTCTTCTTGGCCTGGAGGTCGCCGAGCTCGATGAGCTTGGCCAGCTCGACCTCCTGCTTGGCCGTGAGCAGGGGAACCCGGCCCACGTCCTTGAGGAAGAGCTGCAGCGCGTCCGTGCTGGTGTCGGCCTTGAGGTTGAGCTTGCGCGGCGGCCGGTCGGCGGCCTCCGCGATCTGCGCCAGGCGGTCGCGGGCCTCGGCCTCTTCGACCAGCTCGACGCCCGACCTCGTCGAGGTGTCGGTACAGGTCCTCGGCGGCGCCGTCGTCGAGCGAAACGCCCTCCACCGACTTCGCGACCTCGTCGATGCTCAGGAAGCCCTGCTCCTGACCGCGGGCGAGCAGCGCCTGAACCTCTTCGAGCTCGACCATCTCACTTACCGTCATGTCCTCACCTCCGGCTGGACGCCATCGGAGCACGTGGACCAGCCACGCAACCCACCGCAGACCGTCCGAAACGAACGTCCGTTCGGACGGCTATCGCTTCATTTCTTGAAGTCAAGGGGCCGATACGCATCAGCGACCTTCGCTATCAGCGTCGAACCCGAAATGCTTTAGCCCGACGAAAAGAAACGAGAAGGTCGTGATACCCCTCTCGCTCTTTCGCAGCAGCGTCGAGCCTTCCTGCCCATGCTGACGCCGCATGCTGTCAGCCCGCCCTTAAGCGGCGGTTAAGCGCGCGTGCGAAGCGGGTGAAGTCTCGGAGCCATCTCTATGGGTTTCGGCCGGACGGAGTCGTTTTCAAGAGAGGCCAGGAGCGCCGCGGCCGTCCGGCCGAGGCGCGTGTCCTGTCCCAGCGCGACCGTCCGCGTCCACGCGGCCTTCGCCGGGGCCGCCTCGCGGCGGTAGATCGCGAGCCATCCCTCGTTGAACGCGACGAGCTGATCGTCGGGGTTGGCGGCGGCCAGGCGGCGCAGCGCGGCCGCCCCCTCCGCGGCGTTGGTCGCCCCCGCGGGCGGCGGTCACCAGCGCCAGGCCGATCTTGGCGGCGACGTCGGCGGGGTCCAGCTGGAGCGCCGTCTCGTAGGCCTTCTCGGCGGCGGGGCCCTGGCCGAGCAGCTGCAGGACCGAGCCGAGCTCGACGTAGCGGCGCGGCTGCGCCTGGTCCGCGGCCAGCTGCTGGAGCACGGCGGCCTGCCGGATCGGGGCCTTCAGGTCCGCCGCGAGTCTGGGCAGGGGGCGATCCAGGACGAGCGCCAGCGGCGGAAGGGACGAGTCGGCCGTGGTCGGGTCGACCGTCGCGCCGGGGACCGCGGGCTGGGCCTCGTCGCGCGCGCCGGCGCCCACCGGCTGGTCGAGCGCGTTCGCCACGAGCAGTGGCCGTGCCGGCGAGCGACGACCCACACGCCGAGGAGGATCGCGAGGCGAGCCGGCGGGATCCGTCGGGCGGTGGGTCGCGGTGTGTCGGGCACTCGGACGGTGACGTTACCCGCCCGGCGGCCCGCCCCCCACGTCCCGCGGTCCCGCCCTTTCGGGACGGACGTCGTCGGCCGTCGACGGCGACAGGGCTCATGGAGGCCCGCCCGAGTGCCGAAACATTGAGCGTGTCGCAGTCCGCACCCAGCCTCCCCAGCGGCCCGCCCGAGCTCGGCGCCCTCCTCGCCCACGCCGTCGAGCGCGGCGCCAGCGACCTGCACCTCAAGGTGCCCGCGCGCCCGATCGTCCGCGTCAACGGCTCGCTGATCCAGGTCCCCGGCTACGGGGTGCTGCGCCGCCGAGGACACCGAGCGCTTCGCCGACGAGCTCCTGCGCGGCCACGACGTCAAGCGCGCCGAGTTCGAGGCCGCGGCGAGACCGACCTCTCGCACGCCCGCGACGACCTCGGCCGCTTCCGCGTCAACATCTTCCGCCAGCGCGGGTCGATCAGCATCGTCCTGCGCGTGGTGCCCTTCAAGGTGCTGTCGGTCGAGGACCTCCAGCTGCCGGCGGCCGTCGGCCGCCTGGCCGACGAGGAGCGCGGGATCATCCTCGTCACCGGCACGACGGGATCGGGCAAGAGCACCACGCTCGCCGCGATGATCGACCGGATCAACCGGACCTCCCACAAGCACGTGGTGACGATCGAGGACCCGATCGAGATGCTCCACGTGGACCGCGGCTCGCTGATCAACCAGCGCGAGGTGGGCCTCGACACCGACTCGTTCTCCAGCGCCCTGCGGCGCGTCCTGCGCCAGGACCCGGACGTGATCATGATCGGGGAGATCCGCGACCTGGTCACCATGGAGACGGCGCTCAGCGCGGCCGAGACCGGCCACCTGGTCCTCTCCACGATGCACACCCTCGACGCGACCGAGACGGTCAACCGCGCGATCGGCTTCTTCCCGCTGCACCAGCAGCAGCAGGTGCGGGCGATGCTCGCCGGGACCCTGCGCGGGCATCATCTCGCAGCGCCTCGTGCGCACCGCCGACGGCGCCGGCCGCGTGCCGGCCTGCGAGGTCCTGGTCGCGACCGGCCGCGCGCGGGACATGATCCTGAACCCCGACGAGACCGGCCGTCTGACCGAGGTCATCCGCGAGGGCGACTACTACGGCATGCAGACCTTCGACCAGTCGCTGTTCGACCACGTGACCGCCGGACGCGTGAGCCTGGCCGCCGCGATGGAGGCCGCGTCGAGCCCCCACGACTTCAAGCTCATGCTCGACGCGGGCGCCTCGCGCCGCGAGGCCGCGGCGCAGTACTCCTGAGCCGCGTGTCACGCCCCTTCCGGGATTTGCGCGGAGCGGTGGTACCCTTTGTCACGATCATGAGCACACTCGCCCCCGCGGAAGCTCCGGATTCCATCTGTCCCGTCCTCGCCACCGCGAGGATCGTCTCGGGCAAGTGGACGCTCCTGCATGCTCCGGGACCTCGCCGAGGGGCCGCGCGCGCTTCAGCGAGCTGGAGCGCTCGCTGAGCGGCATCAGCCCCCGCACGCTGTCGATCCGCCTCCGCTCCCTCGAGGAGGAGGGGATCATCGAGCGGCGCGAGTTCGCCGAGATGCCGCCCCGCGTCGAGTACCGCCTCACCGCCAAGGGCAGCCACCTGGTGCCGATCGTCGAGGCGATGCGCCACTACGGCAGCGAGTTCCTCGGCGCGTCCGGCCCCTGCGAGCCGGCGTCCCTCCTGGAGGCCGTGGCCTCCTAGGTCCGGCGGGCGCTCAGCCCGGCCGGCGGGTGCGCAGGAAGCGCAGCGGCAGGTAGAGCGTGTGCGGCATGCGCCGCTCCAGCACGCGCCGCAGGTCGGCCTGGCCCTCCTCGTCGAGCACGTGCGCGATGTAGGTGCGCGAGAAGAGCCTCCAGGCGTCCTCGACGGTCCTCCATCACGACCGCGAGCTGGACGTCCTGCTCCTCCACCGTGGCGAGCCCCGCCTCCTTGAAGGCGATGCGGTCCATCGGCTCGTTGGGGATGCTGGCGCGGCTGGCGCGGCCCGCGAGCGCCCCGGGCGCGTGAGCGCCCGACGACCGCGATCACGGCGCCCATGAACGAGGCGTCGATCGGGCGCAGGCGGTCGAACGACGGTGACGCTCGCCACGAAGCGGCCGCCGGGGCGCAGCACCCGGGAGATCTCGGCGAGCACGGGCCCGAGGTCGTCGACCTGCTCGAGGACCATGCTGGCGATGGCGCAGTCGAAGGTGCGGTCGGGCACGTTGGCCATGCGGTGGATGTCGCCCCGGCGGTAGAGGATCGGGAGCGTCGTCGGGCGTGCGGGCCTCGGCCTCGGCGAGGCTCTCCGCGCTGACGTCGATGCCCACCACCATGCCCTCCGGGCCCACCACCCGCGCCGCGGCCCGCGTGGCGCCGCCCGGAGCCGCAGCCCAGGTCGATCACCTGCTCGCCGGCGCCGAGAGGGCGCCCAGGCGACCAGGCGTCTCGTAGAGGTGGACGCCGCGGTTGCCCGGGAGGATGGCGAGGGAGTCCTCGGTGGCGGCCGGGTCGAGGGCGCTCACCGCCCGGTAGAAGCGCGCCGCCAGGGCGCCGACGAGCGGGGTGCCGGCGGCCACCTGGGCGCGCACCTCGGCGAGGACGTCCTCCGGGCTGGGGGCCGCCCGGTGCGACGGGGGCCGCCGCGTCCTCGGTCGCAGTCATCGCCCGAATCGTATCCGGGGCGCTCAGGCCGGGTCGGCGGCGCCGACGGCGAAGGGCGCGGGGGCGACCCGAGGCGGCCGGCCGAGGGCCAGGTCGGCCACGAGCTCGCCGGTGGCCGGGCGCCAGCAGGATGCCGTTGCGGAAGTGGCCCACGGCCACGATCACGCCGGGCGCCGCGCTCGCCGATCGTCGGCGCGGGGCGGCTCGACCACGGCCGCAGGCCGGCCCAGCGCGTCTCCTCGGGCCCGAGCCCGGGCCAGGGATCCGCCGGGCCCACGCCTCCAGGCGCTCCAGGTCGGGCGCCAGCGGTCTCCGCGTCGGAAGCCCGCGTCCTCGAGCGTGGTCCCCACCACGACCCGGCCGTCGGCGCGCGGGCACGGCGAGGCGCCTCGCGCGCCGGCTCCATCAGGACGGTCGTCGGGCGCGCCGGCGGCGAAGAGCATCATCTGGCCGCGGCGGGGCGCCACGTCGAGGTCCACGCCCAGCGCTCGGCGCAGGTGCGGCCCTGCCCAGGCGCCGGTGGCGATCACCACGACGTCGGCGCTCGCGACGCAGCCCCTCGAGGTGCGGCGGCGGCGTCCGCTCGACCGGGATGTCGCCGAGCAGCGCCGGGCGCCACCCGCGGGCTGCGGACCGTGGCGACCTCGGGGAAGCAGCACCGCCCCGGCGCGTCGGCCGGGAGCCGGCTCCACCGCCAGGCCGCGCGCGCGCGCGCCACTCGAGCCAGCGCGGGCTCGTCGCCCAGCAGCACCAGCCCGGTGCGGCGCAGCTCGATCGCGCGGGTGGCGCCGGGCCAGGTCGCTCCCAGAGCTCGCGGCTGCGGTCGCCGCGAGGACGGTGGAGCGCGTCGGGGAGCTCCTCCGGGTGGGAGGGGGAGAGGATGCCGGCGGCCGCCCACGAGGCGGCGGCGCGGCCGGCGCCCGGGTCGATCACCCGCACCTCGGCGCCCCCGTCGGCGAGGGCCCGCGCGCAGGCCGCGCCGACCACCCCGGCGCCGAGCACGACGACCCGCGGCGGGCTCACCGCCCGAGGGCCGCGGCCACCTCGGCGATGCCCCTCCAGCTCGACGGGCTCGCGCGCGAAGGCCGGCACGTCGATGACCGGGTAGTCGTCGATCGCGCCGCGCAGGCTCTCGATCGGCGTCGAGGTCGCGCAGCCCGAGCACCTGCTCCTCGGCGAGGGTCGCGGCGGCGCGCTCGGCGAGGCCGCGCGGGGTCGGGGGCGCCGGCGAGCGCGGCGGCCAGGGCGTCGACCGCCGGCAGGCCGCCGGGGGGCAGGGGGTGCACGCGGTTGAGCACGACGCCGACGAGCGGGAAGTGCTCCTCCCCCAGCCGGCGCGTCAGCGCGACGGCCTGGCGCGAGCGGATCGCCGCCCGGCGCGGACACCACGACGAAGGCCGAGCTGTCGGACAGGAGCAGGGCGCGGATCGCCTGCGCCCGGTCGGCGAAGCCCTGGTACATGCCGTCGAAGCCGGACAGGAAGTCGCCGACGTCGCGCAGCAGCTGGGCGCCGGTGAGCCGCTCGAGGAGCGAGAGCACGGTGCCGCTGCCGGCGTGGAGCAGGCGCCAGCCGATGCCGCTCGCCGGTGCTGGAGGGCCGCAGCAGCAGTCGCAGGGCGCGCCCCTCGATGAAGCGCGTGATCCGCTGGGGGGCGTCGAGGAAGTCGAGCGCGTTGGTCGCGGGCGGGGTGTCGAGCACGATGCACTCGAAGTCGGTCTCCTCGACCAGCTCGTGGAGGCGCTCGACCGCCATGTACTCCTGGGCGCCGGCGACCGCGCCGGACAGGTGGCGCGTAGATCCGGTTCTGGAGGATGCGGTCGCGCGCCTCGTCGTCGGCGGCGTAGCGGCGCCACCAGCCGGTCGAAGGTGGCCTTCGCGTCGAGCTGGAGGGCCCAGAGCTCGCCCGATCCCTCGAGCAGCGCGCCGGCCGGCACGCGCTGGGGCTCGTCGGAGAGGCCGGTCATGCCGAGCGCGGTCGCGAGCCGGCGGGCCGGGTCGATGGTGACGACGACCGTCTGCGCGCCCTCGCGGCGCGAGCCGCAGGGCCACGGAGGCGGAGATCGTGGTCTTGCCGACCCCGCCGGCACCGCAGCACACGACCAGCCGGCGCGATGCCAGGTCGGCGATCATCGGGCCACCCCGCCGTGCCGGCGCCGGCGACCACGCGCGTCGGCGAGGACGCCGAGCGCGGTCAGGTCGAAGCGGCGGGTGATGACCTCGGGGAGCTCGAGCACCGGCAGCCCGGTCTCCGCGGCGAGGCGCTCGCGGTAGGCGACGTCGGCCTCCTGGTGGCTCGAGGTGCTCGAGCGCGGACCGCGCGGCCTCGCGGACCGGGCCCGGTCCGTCGCCCATCGCGGCCTCGAGGGCGGGCGCGTCGTCGGCGCGAGAAGCGCGGCGACCGCACGCACGTTCAGCACGGCGGCGGCCACCGGCAGCCCCTGCCCGCGCAGGGTGCGCGGCGGCCTCGATCGCCTCGCTGACGGCGAGCTCCTCGGGCAGGGCGACGATCGCGATGCCGGTGGCCGCCGGGTGGGCGACCACCTCGTGGATGCGCGCGGCCTGGTCGCGGATCGGGCCGCCGGCCGGCCAGCTCCTCGACGTTGCCGGCGGTCGTCGAGCAGGGCGATGCCGTGCCCGGTCGCCGGGCAGTCGACGATCACCACGTCCCAGAGCGGGCGGCCGGCGTCGTCCAGCGCGATGGCCAGGCTCCAGATCTTCCCGATCGTCACGAGCTCGGGCAGCCCCGGCGCGGCGGCGGCGAAGGTGTGGAAGGCCTTGCTGCGGGTGAGGATCTCCACCAGCGGCCGCACCTTCAGCTGGCCGGCCAGGTACTCCTCGGTCGCGGCCTCGGCGTCGATCGAGACGCCGAAGAGGCCGGGCGCGAGCTCCACCTCGGAGTCGTCGCTCGACGTTGGCCGCGCGGAAGAGCCGAGACAGGTTGTGCTCGACCCGCGACCTCGACGAGCAGCGCCCGCTGGCCCGGCCCGCGCCGCGGCGAGGCCCATCGCGGCCGCCACGGTGCTCTTGCCGACGCCGCCCTTGCCCAGCACGAACCGGAGCCGCCGCTCGGTGAGCGGTGGGCCGGGTGGCGCCGCGGGTGGGCCCTCAGGCGGCAGACGCGCTCGGGTTCGACGGGAGCGGTCGCCGCTGGGCACGCGCACCCAGCCGCGCGCGACGGCCTTGCGCGGGCAGAGGGGGCAGACCACCGATCGCCGGTTGCCGCGGTCGGGCTGCTCGAAGTACTGCACCGGCTCGCCCGGCAGGACGACGCGCTCGCAGACCGTGCAGCGTCCGGCTCCCTCGGATCGCCTACGCGCCACCGGCACCGTCCAGGAGCGCGAGCCGCCGGTCGATGATCGCCCGGATGTCCTCACCGAGGTCCGCCTCGCGGGCGACGACGGCCGCCTCCTCGAACCGGGCCCGGGCGCGGCCGCGGCTCTGGGGATCGTCCCGGTTCTTCAGCGTGTTGTCGCCCGAGAGCAGCAGCTGGTGCACCCGCTTCTTCGCCCCCTCGACATCGCTCATCGCTCAGCCCCCGTGCCCCGTCCCCGAACCCGGAAGCCTAGCGCCCGCGACCCCCGGCACGGGCGTCAGGGGTCGACGAAACGTCCCTCGAACAGCGGAACCACCCGCCCGCCGATCTTGACGTGGGGTTCCCCGGAATCCCCGCCCTGCAACCCGGACGGCCATCTCCCCGCCGCGCCCCGGCGGCACGCCCTGGCGTCACCCTCATCGCGAGGTTGCCCTCCCCGTCGGCCATACCGGCCGACGCCAGGCACGCGCCGAGGGCGGCCCCGGCCGAGCCGGTCACCGGGTCCTCGGGCACCCCGAGCAGCGGCGCGAAGTGGCGCACGTGCGCGCTCACGCGCCCGTCCGCCGCGTCGGCGATGACGTAGAGGCTGACGCCGAGCCAGCCGTCGCGCTCGCCGAGCGCGGCGAGCGCGTCGTCGTCGGGGCGCGCCGCCGCCAGGGCCTCGACGTCGGCGACCCGGAGCATCAGCTGGGGCACGCCGGCGCTCCACACCTGCGCCGGCGGATCGGTGAGCGGTTCGACGCCGGCCGCCCGGCCCACCTCGGGGCCGTCCACCAGCGGCCCGCGCCTCGGGCGGGGCGAGCTCCGTGGTCGCGCACCGACTCCTGGACGCGGACGGCGAAGGTGCCCGCGCCGGTCTCGAGGAGCGCCGTCTCGCCGATCCGGCCGGCCGCGCGGAGCACCCAGGCCGTGCCGACCATCGGATGGCCGGCCATCGGCAGCTCGCGCACCGGGGTGAAGATCCGCACGCGCAGGTCGCCGTCGGCCTCGGGCGGCAGGACGAAGGCGGTCTCGGAGATCCCGAGCTCCGCCGCGAAGCCCTGCATCCTGCTGGCCGGTCCAGCCGCCCGCGTCGAGGACGACGGCGAGCGGGTTGCCGGTCATCGGCCCCGAGGCGAACACGTCCACCCACGCGAGGCTGGTCATGCCGCGGCGCCCCGGCGAGGGTGCCGGGCGAGCTCGGCGAGCGAGGCGCTCGGGCGGAGATCGACGACGGAGCGGGCCCGCCCGCGCCGGCCGACAGGAAGAGCCGCGGGGTGATGACCTCCACGCCCTCGAAGAGCCAGCGGCCCGGGCGCCCCTCCAGCTCCTGGAGGCGGCCCGCGAGGGGCGTGAGGTCGACGCGCGGGCGAGAGCGGCCGCGAGACGTAGTCGAACCCAGGTCTCGTAGCGGTGGGCGAGCGAGAGCGTCCCGTCGGGCAGCACGGTCAGGACGCGCATGCGGCGCGTGCGCGGGTGGACCGCCATCGGATGGAGCGGGCGCGGCGTCCTCACCACCGCGACGTCGGTCGCGTCGTCCTCGGCCAGGGTGGCGTCGCCGGCGTCGAGAAGGGCCATGTCGGCCTCGATCATCTCCCAGTCGCGCCGCCAGAGCATCCGGAATCTCTCCGGGATCCGCCAGCAGCCCGCCGGTGCGCGGCAGCAGGGCGAGGTAGAGGCGCCCGGCGGGGTCGCCGGTCCCGGCGCCCGCCAGCGCCCGCCCGACCTCGGGGAACGGGGTGGTCGCCCGCTCGGCCATCCGCATCGCGGCGATCGCGATCCGCGCCGCCCAGGGGTCGGTCCAGGTGCCGAAGTCGCCGGCCTCGGCGGCCGCGACGGCCATCGCGCCGCTCCGGCGAGCCCGGTGGCGGGCGCTCGAGCAGCAGCCAGATGCCGAGGAGGCCGTCCTCGTCGTAGTGGTTGATCGTGATCGCGCCCACCTCGGGGCCGCCGGGCGTCGCGGTCGAGGTAGCGCGTCACGATCTCGGCGCTGGTGTCGGCGCGCAGGGCGGCGGGCGTCCCGCTCGCGGGCCAGTGGGAGAGGGAGAGCACGGTGCCCTCCTGGCGCGCGCCGTCCACCACGACGTTGGGCGCGCCGCGCACGCTCCTCCTCGGGCACGAAGACCGCGTCCTCGGCCACGCGGGGCAGCGTCTGCGCGACGTCCGTGGTCCGCCATCGCCGCGCAGGTTACTCCCGGTGCGATACTCCCCGGGATGGACTTCCTGGTCGACAACGCCACGGTCGTCACGGTGATCGCGATCGTCGTGATCGTGCTCGTCGCGCTCGCCGTCGCCGGCGATCGCCGGCCTGAGGCTGTGGCGGGTGGTGCGCGCGGCTGAGCGGCCGGGTGTCGGTCGCGGGCGCGGAGCTGGCCGAGGAGAGCGACCGGCTGTCCGCGTCGATCGCCGCGATGCCGGAGCGCCAGGCCGAGCTGCAGGCGTCGGTCGCCTCGCTGCAGGCGTCGCGTGGCCGCCCTCACCGTGCTGCGCGCAGGCCGCCTCCAACGCCTCGGCGGTGCTGCGCTCGCCCCTGCGCTACCTCACGGGGCGGTGACGCCGGCGCCGGTCGCGGCTGGCGGTGGTGGACATCGGGTCCAACTCCGTGCGGCTGTTCCTGTGCGACGGCGAGGACGAGGCGGGGCCCACCGGCGCGCGGTTCTCGACCGTCACGGGCCTGCGCCGGGGCGCCTCCGCCGACGGCACGATCGCGCCCGAGGCCCTCGAGCGGCTCGACGCCTGCCTCGCCGGGTACGCCGACCGCGCGACGCCGTTCGACCCGGACGCGGATCGTCGCCGTCGGAACCAGCGCCGTGCGCGACGCGCCCAACCGCGAGGCCGTGGCCGAGGTGGTGCGCGCGCGGCTCGGGGCGCCGCTCACCGTCCTGGGCGGCGACCAGGAGGCCGCCCTCGCGTTCGCCGGCGCCCGCCTGGGGGTCGGCGGCGACGGGCCGATCCTGGTGGTGGACATCGGCGGCGGCAGCACCGAGCTGGTGCGCGGGCTCGCCGAGCCGATCGAGGCGATCAGCCTCCAGCTGGGGGCGGTGCGCCAGACCGAGCGCCACCTGCGCTCCGACCCGCCCGCCGCCGCCGAGATGGCCGCGCTGCGCGACGACGCCCGGAGCCGCGGTCGCCGGCGCGCCTGGAGTCGTTCGGCCCGGTCGAGCGCGTGGTCGGCGTCGCGGGCACCGTCACCAGCCTCGCCGCCGATCGAGCTCGGCGCCTACGACCGCGACCGCGTCCACCGCCACGTCCTGACCCGCGCCACCGTCGAGCGGCTGGCCGCCGAGCTGGCCGCGCTGCCCGTCGCGCGCCGCCGCGAGGTCCCCGGGCTCGAGCCCGCGCGCGCCGGGGTGATCGTTGCCGGCGCCGTCGATCGCGGCCGTCGTCCTGGAGGTCTCGGGCGCCGACGCGATGGTCGTCAGCGAGCGCGACCTCCTCGACGGCGTGGCCCTGGCCGCCCGGGACCCCTCGAACGACCTGTTCCGATTGTGACGAGCGTTCCTTAGACTTTGGAGGATGAGCTCGCAGACTCCGTCGGCCGCTCCCTCCACGCAGGGCGGCCGCAGCGATGTGATGGATGGCCGCCGCACGATCATGGCCATGGGCGTCCAACATGCGGCACATCCGCCACGCCGAGATCCTCCACCGCTGGCCGGTCCTCCCCGAGGAGTGGGCCAAGGCCGTCGAGACGACCCGCCTCTCCGCGGTGGACCGCACGCCCGGCACCGCGACCTTCGGTCGCTAGGACGAGGCCGCACCGCGTAGCCTGACCGCGGCCGGAGTGGCGGAACTGGCAGACGCGGGGGACTTAAAATCCTCGGCCCGCGAGGGCGTCCGGGTTCGAATCCCGGCTCCGGCATCGCGAGGACCTCGTCGCCTGTGGGGCGCGCCCGAGCAGCTCGCTCCCGACGGCTTCGACCCGGTGGCCGCCGCCGGGACCGCGGGGCACGCCCTGGTCGCCTACGGCGTGAGCCTCGACAACGAGCTCGGGCCTGACCCGGCTTCGGACCAACCGCGCGGCGAGGTGCTTCGCATCCGGCGTCGCGCGCCGGGGGGCGCCTGGGGTACCCAGCAGACGGTTTTCGCCGTCGCCGACGGACGGTTCTCCACCCTCCAGCGCGCGGACGACGTGCGGGCGGCCGTCGATTCGCTTCGGCACATCGCTCCTGGCCTGGCACAGCGTTCGCCTAGGTTGGAACGCGCCCTGGGCCGTCGCCGCCGCGGCCGCGGGGCCGTTTCCGGCCCCGGTCAAGTACCCGACGTCCGACGACGTCGAGCAGGTCGCCCTGGCGCCCTCGGGCCGGGGGGAGGCGCTCGTCACTTGGGTGGCGGACACCTCCGGGCCCGGGCGGAGCCTGCGATCGG
This sequence comes from uncultured Thermoleophilia bacterium, assembly GCA_963784365.1. Classification (GTDB taxonomy): domain Bacteria; phylum Actinomycetota; class Thermoleophilia; order Miltoncostaeales; family Miltoncostaeaceae; genus Miltoncostaea. The sequence goes on from CAWAQS010000006.1 coordinate 1,060,577, forward strand.
ACCGGGTCCCGACCGGGGCCTGCGCGACACTCCCCGAGCGCCCGCCGTCGCCCCCGCCCGACGAGATCACCCTGAGCGCGACGCAGCTTCGGATCAACCAGCGCATCTACGCGGCGGCGATCCGTCGCGCCGGCGCGCTCGACGCCTGGCTCGGTGCGGGGGTCCGCACCGGCGATCTGTGCGGGGGCACCGTGGGCGCCTGGGCGCTCGGGAACGGCATCGACGTGGGCGCCGCCCCCGACACCCGCTCGTTGCCGACTGCGACGCCGCGCCCCGTCGTCATCCCTCCGGCGCCGGTGAAGCCGGGTGTCGTGTTCACGCTGAGCGCGGATCAGCTTCGGATCAACCAGCGCATCGCGTCGCGGGCGGTCCGCGAGGCCAACGCCCTCCTTGCCGCGCCTCGACGGTGGCCTCTCCGGCGGGGACCTGAGGGCTGGGGCGGTGACCGCGGCGCGGCTGCAAGCGACCATCGCCGTCGCCGGATCGCACGCCGCAAAGCCAACGCCGCCGACGCGGACGATCGTCGCGCCCGCGACCAGGAAGACGGGCGTCGTCTTCACCGTGAGCGCCGCGCAGCTTCGCATCAACCAACGCATCGGCCAGGCGGCCATTCGCCGTTTGAACGCGGTCCGGGACCGCCTCCTCGACGGCATCTCGGGCGACGAGCTTCGCGCCTGGCGACGCTCACGTCGGGCGATCTCGCGCCCTGATCGCCGGGCCCTCCGCGCCTGACCGTCCTCGCCGGCGACATCGGGCTGTGCGACGGCATCAGCCGTCATGGAAGGGCGCAGGAGCGCCCCTCGATGACGAACCGACGGGTCATCACCAGAGACCCGGGATGAGGCGGTCGGTGCGATCCGCGTACTCGGCGTACGGCTCGCCGAGCGTGCGGCGCAGGAGCGCCTCCTCGCGGGGGATCCTCCGGACGTAGCCCCACGCGGGGAGCAGGGCGCAGAACAGGATGCTGAGGGCGTTCCCGAGGCCGACGCCGATGCCCGTGAATACGAGGATCGCGCCCGTGTACGAGGGATGGCGGACACGTCGGTACGGGCCCTCGTCAACGAGAGCGTGGTCCGCGGCGACCCGCAGGTCGCGCGTGAAGCGCGCGCCCAGGGTGCGGATCGCCCACCAGCGGAGGACGAGCCCGGCGAGTCCGAGGGCGCAGCCGAGGGCGACCCGTAGCCACTCCGAGCCGGGCGGGTCGGCGCGGGGCAGCAACCTCGCGCAGACGAGGCCGCCCGCGAGGCCCGCGATCTGCCAGGCCTGCAGGGCCAGGTAGGTCCGATCCGCGAAGCGCTGCCGGACATCCCCGCGGAACCGCCGATCCTCCAGCAGGACCGAGGCCACGGGGGCCCGAAGACGAGCACCGCTGCGAGGGGGTTGTCGATGCGCACGGGCGATCCGCTCGGGTGCGGGGGCGGGTGCCGCGAGGCTAATCGAGGATCGCCCCGCGCACCACCGCCCCCGCATCCCGAACTAGGACCGGATGGCCGTCTCCTCCTCGATGGCGGCGTCCGTCCCGATCAGGATCGCGCCCTCACCGCTCACGTAGGCCTCCTCGCCGTGGAAGACGACGTCCATGCCGATGGCCTCCTCGTGCTCGGTCGCCCGCAGGGGCATCACCGCGCCGATCAGCCTGAGCAGGACGTAGGTCACCACGAACGCGTAGACGGGGGCGGCGAGCGCGGCGACGACCTGGTCCACGAGCTGGCCGGGGTCCCCGTAGAGGAGGCCGTCGGCCACCCCGTTCCAGGACTGCTGCGCGACCAGGCCGATGAACACGATCCCGACCAGGCCGCCGACGCCGTGCGCGGCGAGCACGTCGAGCGTCTCGTCCACGCGGGTGCGCGTGCGCCACACGATGACGCCGTAGCTCGGCAGGGCGACGAGCACCCCGAGCGCCATCGCCCAGCCCGGGCTGATGTAGCCCGCGGCGGGGGTGATGCCGACGCACCCGACGATGATCGCGGTGGCGGCGCCGACGGCGGTCACCTGGCGGTCGCGGAGCAGGTCCAGCACGAACCAGGTCAGGAGCGTGCAGGCCGGGCAGAGCAGCGTGTTCACGAACGCGAGGACCGAGGGGTCTCCCGTGGACAGGCCGCTGCCGCCGTTGAAGCCGAACCAGCCGAACCACAGCAGGCCGGCCCCGAGCAGGACGAAGACCGTGTTGTGGGGCAGGAGCGCCTGGCGCCCGTAGTCCTTGCGGGCGCCCACGACGAGGGCCGCCGCCAGCGCGGAGAACCCGGAGGCCATCTCGACCGGCACGCCCCCGGCGAAGTCGAGGGTGCCGTTGGACTGCAGCCAGCCGCCGCCGAACGCCCAGTGCGCCAGGACGGCGTAGACGAGGACCGACCACAGGGCGGAGAAGACGAGGTACGCGCCGAAGCGCATGCGCTCGACCACCGCCCCCGACACGAGCGCCGTGGTGATGATGCAGAAGGTCGCCTGGAAGGCGAAGAAGACGAGCTGCGGGATCGTCGTGCCCTCACGCGGCGTGAAGGCCACGTCGTTGAGGAAGGCGTGCCCGAACCCGCCGACGAAGCCCCCCGTCCCGTCGAACGCGAGGGAGTAGCCGACGGCGGCCCAGGTGACCGTCGCCACCGCCAGGGCGGCGATGGACATCATGAAGGTGTTCAGGGTGTTCTTGGACCGGACGAGGCCGGCGTAGAAGAGGCCGAGCGCCGGGGTCATCAGGAGCACGAGGGCGGTCGCGCTCAGCATCCACGCGGTGTCCCCGCTGTCGATCACGACTGCACCGGCGTGACCGCGCCCTCGTCGGTCTCCCCGGTGCGGATGCGCACCGCCTGCTCGAGGTCGAGGACGAAGATCTTGCCGTCGCCGACCTCGCCCGTGCGCGCGCCCTCGCGGAGCGCGTCGATCGTCGGCTTCACGAACTCCTCCGACACGGCGATCTCGAAGCGGATCTTCTCCGAGAGCCGCATCTTCACCGTGGTGCCGCGGTATGTCTCGACCCGGTCGAGCTCGCCCCCGTGGCCCTGGACCCGGCTCATCGAGTAGCCGCGCACGTCGGCGCGGTAGAGCGCCTCCAGGACGTTGTTCGCCCGTTCAGGACGGATGATCCCGATCAGCAGTTTCATGTTGCCCCCTTGACGCCCTCTGGACCTGTCGTCACAGCGGGCCGGATTATCGGGGACGGTGCGGGCGGCAGAGCGGCCGCAGCCGCCAGCGTCGGGGTCCGGCCACAGACGTACATTCGTACGGATGTTAGGATGATCGGCGTGGCGGCCGACGCGGACTCCTGCGATCTCCTCTGCCTCGACCTGCCGAGGGCCGAGGCGGTCCGCGCCGCACGGCCGGCCCCGCAGGACCTGGCGGCGGCGGCCGAGCGGGCGAGGGCGCTGGGCGATCCGACGCGTCTGGCCGTGGCCGTGGCCCTCCGCGACGGCGACGAGCTGTGCGTCTGCGATCTCGCCTGGGTGACGGAGCGCTCGGACAAGCTGATCTCGCACCACGCGCGGGCGCTGCGCGCCGCGGGTCTCGTCACCTCGCGCCGCGATCGCAAGATGGTCATGTACTCGCTCACCGAGGCGGGACGGGCGCTCCTGGACTCGGTGCTGCCGGCGAGGGCTCACGCGTGAGCACGCTCGCGCCGGCGAGACCCCGCCGGGACGACACCGAGCGGAGGGAGCTGGCGGCGCGCGCGCCGGCTGTCCTGGTTCAGCCTCGCGTACATGTCGGCGGAGGGTGCGATAGCGATCGTCGCGGGCGCCATGGCGGGATCCATCGCCCTGGTGGGGTTCGGCCTCGACTCCGCGATCGCGGGATTCGCCTCGGCGATCATCGTCTGGCGCTTCACCGGGCACCGCGTCTTCTCCGACGCGGCCGAGGTGCGCGCGCAGAAGCTCGTGGCGATCCAGTTCTTCCTCCTGGCACCGTACGTCGCCGTCGAGTCTGTGCGCGGCCTGGTCACGGGCGAGCACGCCGACGCCAGCGCGCTGGGTATCGCCCTCGCCGCCTCCAGCCTCGTGGTCATGCCCTACCTGGGGATCGCGAAGGCCCGCCTGGCCGACCGCCTCGGCTCCGCGGCCACCAGGGGCGAGGGCCGCCAGAACATGCTCTGCGCGTACCTGTCGGGCGCCCTCCTGGTCGGGCTCGTCGGCAACGCCCTCCTCGGCGCGTGGTGGCTCGACCCCGTGGTGGGTCTCCTGATCGCCGGCGTGGCGGTCAGGGAGGGCGTGAACGCATGGCGCGGCGAGGGCTGCTGCGTGGGCGATCCCCCGTTCGAGGTCGCCCCGGCGGACGAGTGCTGCCAGGACCGTCGTTGCGCGGGCTCGTCGCGCGGGGGCGCGTCGGCTTAGACTCCGCGCCCTGTCCGCGCATCCGAGGTTCGGCGCCCTGGAGAGCGATCACATGCACATGACCCTGGAATCGTGACGACCTCCGCCGGCGCGGCCGCCGACGCGCGCAGCGTCTCCCGGGCGATCAGGACGCCGCGCTCGGCCGCTCTGGCCGGCGTCGTCTTCTCGGTCCTCTTCGCGGCGTCGTTCATACCCCTGCGCGCGGCGATCCCCGCGGATCCCGCGGACGCGGGTGAGTGGCTCGCGGATGGCGGGAAGAGGGACGTCGTACTTGCCGCGCTCGCCCTCGTGCCGTTCGAGGGCCTCGCGTTCCTCTGGTTCATCGGCGTCGTGCGGGACCGCATCGGCGATGCGGAGGACCGCTTCTTCGCGACCGTCTTCCTCGGCAGCGGCCTCCTGTTCGTCGGCACGCTCTTCGTCGCCGGGGCGGTCGCGGCGGCCCTGGTCGGAAGCGCCGGGGGGAGCGCCGACAGCCTCTTCAGCTCCGGCGCGTGGGAGGTGGGCCGGCGCACGGTCTACGACCTCATCGACGTCTATGCGATGCGCATGGCCGCGGTGTTCATGCTCGCGAGCTCGACGATCCTGCTGCGCACCGCCCTGGCGCCCCGGTGGCTCGTCGCCTCCGGCTACCTGATCGCCATCCTGCTGCTCGTGGCGGCCGGTTTCGTCCCCTGGGTGGAGCTGGCCTTCCCGGCCTGGGTCCTGGCCCTGAGCCTCCACGTGCTGGTCATCGGCCGGCGGGGCCGCCCGGCGTAACAGGACCTTCGATCCGCGCTCATCCCGGTCTCATCGGCGAGGCCTACCGTCGGTCTCATGGAATGCCGGTGTCGTCGAAAGGAGGGCTCCGTCCCGGTGGCGGCGCCGCCCCGTGGTTGAGCTCGTCGCGCCGCTCGAGGCGGCGCGGCCGCTGGTCGGCCACCTCGCCGCCGTGAGCCCGGCGCCGCTCGCCCTGGGAATCGGCTTCCAGTTCTTGAAGCTGGCGGCCCTCGGCGGCGTCTGGTTGCGGATCGTCCGGGCGGCGCTCCCGGCGAGCCCGATCCGCGCGCGGGATGCCCTGACGCCCTATCTCGCCGGCACCGGCGTCAACGCCGTCCTGCCCGCCAAGGCGGGGCACGCGACCCGCCTGGTGCTGGCGCGGCGTCTTATCCCCGGCGCGACCTACGAGACCCTCGCCGGCACCATGGTGGCCGAGGGTCTGCTCGGGCTGGTGCCGATGGCGCTCCTGCTCGGCGTCGCCACGGCGACCGGGCTCCTGCCGCGCGCGCTGAACGGCGCCCCGATCGCGCCGCCGGCGTGGCTGACCCTGCCGGGCCCGTGGCTCGCCGGCGGCGCGGCGGTCGCGCTGGTGGCGCTTGCGGCGGTGCTCGCCCGCGGCCGCGCGCGGCGGCGACTGGCCGAGGCGGCCCGGCGGGTGCGCCGGGGCCTGGCCGTCCTCACGCAGGGTCGCGCGCTGGGCCCGGCGCTGCTCGGACAGTTCGCCGCGTGGTCGTTCCGCCTGGCGTCCATCGCCTGCTTCCTGGCGGCGTTCGGGATCGCGCCGACACCGTCGCTGGTGGCCCTGGTGGTGCTCGCGCAGGTGCTCGCGACCCTGATCCCGATCGCCCCGAGCGGGGTGGGCGCCCAGCAGGGTCTGATCGTGCTCGTGCTCGGCGGTGTCGCGTCCACCGGCACGGCCCTCGCATTCGGCGTGGGCATGCAGGCGGCCGTGCTGGTGGTCAACCTCGCCGCCGGCCTCGTGGCCATCGGGCTCTGCCGTGGCTGGAGCACGGTCCTGCGGCGGGGCCCCGCCCCGGCGCCCCTCGCGGAGATCGCGGCGGCGGGCGGCGGCTGAGCGGGGGGTGGCGCGGCGGCCTTGACTTCAAGTGCACTTGAAGTCGTACCCTCCATGCATGACGAACCCAGATGACAGGAACAATCACCCGGTCGCCCTGATCACCGGGGGCTCCAAGGGGCTGGGACGGGCGCTCGCCCGGCGGCTGGTGGACGACGGGTGGCACGTGGTGATCGACGCCCGCGGGGCCGAGGGGCTGCGCCGCGCCGTGGCGGGATGGCCCCCGTCCCGCGTGACGGCGATCCCCGGTGACGTCTGCGACGGATGGCACCGAGCGCGCCTGGCGGTGGCCGCGGCCGACCTCGGCCGCCTCGATCTGCTGGTCAACAACGCATCGGTCCTCGGGCCGAGCCCGCAGCCGGGCCTCGCCGACTACCCGCCGACCGAGCTCGAGCGCGTGTTCGCCGTGAACGTGATCGCGCCGCTGTCGCTCGCGCAGATGGTCATGGACCTGCTCGAGCGCTCGGGCGGCCGCATGGTCAACGTCTCGTCCGACGCCGCGGTGGGCGCGTACGAGGGGTGGGGCGGCTACGGGTCGTCCAAGGCGGCCCTCGACCAGCTGACCGCGGTCCTGGCGGCCGAGCACCCCGGGATGCGCATCTACGCGCTGGATCCCGGCGACATGGCGACCGACCTCCACCAGCAGGCCTATCCGGGAGAGGACATCAGCGACCGGCCGGCGCCCGAGAGCGTCGTCCCGGCGCTGATGAGGCTCGTCGAGGACGATCTTCCGAGCGGGCGCTACACGGCGGACGCCCTCGCGCCCCTCCACCGGGCGTGAGCCGCGATGCGCGCCGCGGGCCTCGCGGAGCCGGCGACGCGGTTCGCGCTGCCCGCCGACAGCGAGGCGGGGGAGCCGCCCGAGCGGCGCGGCACGCCCCGCGACGGGGTGCGGCTGCTGGTCGCCGGGGCGGACGGCGTGACGCACCGCCGCTTCCACGACCTGCCCGAGCTGCTCGCGCCCGGGGACCTGGTGGTGGTGAACACCTCGGCGACGGTCGCCGCCGCCCTCGACGCGCGCCACGACGACGGCCGCCCGGCCCCGGTGCACGTCTCCGCTCCGCTCGACGACGGCCGCTGGGTGGTGGAGCCGCGCCGCCCCGACGGTCGCGGGCCCGACCTCGCGACCCGGGCCGGCGACACGCTGCGCCTGCCCGACGGTCGCCGGCTGGACCTCGAGGCCCCCTATCCGGACCCCGACGCGGCGACGAGCCGCCTCTGGACCGCCCGCGTCACCCCGCCGATCCCGGCCCTCGCGTACCTCGCCCGCCACGGGCGCCCCATCGGCTACGGACACCTGGCCGCGCGCTATCCGCTGGCCGACCACCAGACGGTCTACGCCACCCAGCCCGGCAGCGCCGAGATGCCGAGCGCCGGCCGGCCGTTCACCGCCCCTCTGCTGGTGCGCCTGGTGGCGCGCGGCATCGTGGTGGCGCCGATCGTGCTGCACGCCGCCGTCTCCAGTCCCGAGCTGCACGAGCCCCCGCTCCCCGAGCGCTACGTCGTGCCGGCCACGACGGCGCGGCTCGTCAACGACACCCGGGCGGCGGGGGGCCGGATCGTCGCGGTGGGCACCACCGCCGTGCGCGCCCTCGAGAGCGCGGCCGACGACCGCGGCGAGGTGCACCCGGCCGCGGGCTGGACCCGCCTCGTCCTCGGCCCCGACCGTCCCGCCCGCGCGGTGGACGGCCTGATCACGGGGCTGCACACCCCCGAGGCGAGCCACCTGCTGCTGCTGGAGGCCGTCGCGGGGGAGGCGCGCGTCGGGGAGGCGTACGCGGCCGCGGTGGCGGAGGGATACCTCTGGCACGAGTTCGGGGACTCGATGCTCTTCCTCTAGCTGGCCGGGGATCCCCCCACCGCCGCCGCGACGCCCCCGTTCTACTCGCGCATCAGCATCGCCTGCGCCTCGCGCTCGAGGTCAACGTAGGGCTGTCCGCTGACGTCGACCGCGACCCGCCGGATCGTGCCGCCCGTGAAGCGCCAGGGCTGGACCCGGGGTAGTCCGCCGTCACGCCGGCACCCCCGTCGCGTCCGATGCACAGGCCCTCGCCGGCGATCATGAACTTGCCGGGCTGGGTCTTGATCTGGCCCTCGCCCACCTTGACGTCCCCGTGCCACAGCGACAGCAGTCCCGCGGCGACGCCCGGCGGGTCCTCGCCCTTCTTCTCGAACGACGCGGACAGGATGAGGCCCTCGCCCGCCGGGACGGCCTCGGTTGCCACGACGTGCTCCTCGCCCATGCCGACGAAGTTGTAGACGTAGTGCAGGCGCTCGTCCTTGATGTAGAGGGCGTGCCCGCCGAACGGCGAGCCGTGGGCGAAGAGCACCCCCTGGGCCCCCGGTCCCGGGATGTCCACGAGGGCGCCGATCGCGAAGGAGCGGTTGCGGACGTTGACCGCCTGCGACTCCGGGATCTCGGCGGTGTCGGGGAAGTAGACGTACCGGTTGCGCGGCGGCGAGAGCACCGGTCGCGGCGTGAGCATGATCTCCAGGGCGGAGCGGTCGTCGAGCGGGAAGGCCCCGTTGGCGCCCGCCTCGGCGAACCAGAGGTTGACCAGCTCACGGACCTTCTCGGGGTGCTCGGCGGCGAGGTCGTGGAGCTCCGACCGGTCAACATCGGTGTGGTACAGCTCCCACACGTCGTCGTTGAAGTTGCCCCAGCCCGCGATGGTGGGGTGGGTGGTGACGGCCTTCCAGCCCTCGTGCCAGATCGCCCGCGAGCCGAGCATCGCGTAGAACTGGGTCCGGCGGGCGGTCGGCGCCGAGGCGTCGTCGAGGGCGTAGCGCATGCTGACGCCGTCGAAGTCGCTCTGCGTGTGGCCCTTGATCGCCTCCGGCGGGTCCACGCCCAGCGCGTCGAGGATCGTCGGCACGAGGTCGATCGCGTGGTGGTACTGCTCGCGGATCTCGCCGCGGGCCTCCATCCCGGCCGGCCACGAGATGATGCACGGATCGCTCGTGCCGCCGTTGAACTCGTAGCGCTTCCACATCTTGAACGGCGTGTTGAAGGCCATCGCCCAGCCGTTGGGGTAGTGGTTGTAGGTCGCGGTGCCGCCGAGCTCGTCGAGCATCGGCAGGTTCGCCTCCATGGTGTCCGGGATGCCGTTTGCGAACTTCATCTCGTTGACCGAGCCGTTCGGGCCGCCCTCGCCGCTCGCGCCGTTGTCCGAGACGAGCACGACGAGCGTGTTGTCGCGGTAGCCGAACTCCTCCAGGAAGCCGAGCAGGCGCCCGAGCTGGTCGTCCGCGTGGGCCAGGAAGCCCGCGTACACCTCCGCCATGCGCGCGAACAGCCCCTTCTCCTCGTCCGAGAGCGAGTCCCACGGGCGGGTGACGTCGAGCATCGGGAAGGGCTTGCCGTCCGGCCCCGACCGCGTCTCGGGCGTCCCGATCGGGTTGATCGCCGGCAGCTCGGTGTCCTGCGGGATCAGCCCGAGCTCCTTCTGCCGGGCGAGGGTCTGCTCGCGCATCGCCTCGTAGCCCATGTCGAAGCGGCCCTTGTACCGGTCGATCCACTCCTTGGGCGCGTGGTGGGGGGCGTGGCAGGCGCCGGGCGCGTAGTAGAGGAAGAAGGGCTTCTCCGGCGCGATGGACTTCGCGTCGCGGATGAACTCGATCGCCTTGTCGGTCAGGTCCTCGGTGAGGTGGTAGCCCTCCTCGGGCGAGCGCGGCTGATCGACGGGGTGGTTGTCGTAGACGAGATCGGGATACCACTGGCTCGTCTCCGCCCCGAGGAAGCCGTACCAGCGCTCGAAGCCCCGGCCGGTGGGCCAGTTGCGCCGGGTCGAGGCCAGGTTCATCTCGTCGTCCGGGCACAGGTGCCACTTGCCGACCATGTAGGTGTTCCAGCCGCGCTCGCCGAGGATCTCGGAGATCGTCCCGTTCTCGGGGGGGATGGTGCCGCTGGCGTTGGGGAAGCCGATCGCCGCCTCGGTGATGCACGCCATGCTGTTGCGCGTGTGGTTGCGCCCCGTCAGCAGGCACGAGCGGGTCGGCGAGCAGAGCGCCGTCGTGTGCCACTGCGTGTAGCGCACCCCCTCGGCCGCGAGGCGGTCGATGTGCGGGGTCTCGACCGGCCCGCCGTAGCAGCCGAGGGCCGAGAAGCCGACGTCGTCGAGGACGACGTAGACCACGCTCGGCGCGCCCTCGGGCGCCTTCGGGGGCTCGAACGGCTCCCAGTCGGGCACCGAGTCCCGGATGTCGACGCTGATCGATCCCTTGAACGGCTGGCCCATCTCCGGCTCCCTTCGTCTCCCGCGCGCGCGGCGCGGGCGCCTGACCACGACCACGGGCCCCTCGGAGGAGGCTCGTCCCGGGTCGTGCCGGGGTCAATGGGCGCCGACCGGTTCACCCCGGTGAGCCGGTCCCCCCGCGGCGCGTCACCCGGTGACGCGGAACACCCTGCCGGTCTCCCCGTAGCCGCCGAGGTCACGGGCGCGGAGGCCCGGGTGCTCGTCGAGGAACTCCCGGAACGCCCGCTTCTCGCCCAGGTCCCGGTCCCCGACGTCCTCCCAGTCGTCGAAGAAGACGATCACCTCGTCCACGATCAGGGGCGCGCAGAAGTCCAGCGCCAGCTTGGCCGACGTGTAGAGGTCGCAGTCGATCATGACGACGCCGGCCCGTGTGATCCCGTGCCGACGCCGCAGCTCCGGAGTGAGCGTGTCCTCGTACCACCCGGGGACGAGGATCGTGCGCGACATGTCAACGCCCTGGCGGCGGAGGTTCCCCCGCGTGTTCTCGAGGTCCGAGCTCCATCGCCCCGGCTCTCCCCAGAAGCCCTCGTCGTCGGTGCGCGCGGCCTCCGGCAGGCCCGCGAAGGAGTCGAACCCGAAGCGCCGGACCTCGGTGAGTCCGTGGGCGCGCAGCGCGCGGTCCATGCAGCCGAGCGACGTCCCGACGTAGACCCCGAACTCCAGGTAGTCGCCGACGGCGTCCTCGCCATGGCGTTCGATCAGGCCGCCCAGGGCGTCGCGGTAGCGAGCCTCGAGCTCGGCGGGCGGCACGAGCAGCGGGGGTCTGCCCGCGGAGGTCTCGGCGCGGGTGAGGGCCGCCTTCAGCCGGCGGCGCACTCCCCCGGGGAGCCGATCGGCGACCGCGCGGGCGACGTCGATCAGGCGGCTGCCCCGGAACGTCCGGAGCGCCGCCGATCTGGCCCGCGAGATCTGCTCGGTCGCGGAGGTGCCCACGCGGGCCACGGTACGTCCGGATGGCCGCGCGTGTCCACCGCGACCGTCGGGCCGTCGTCCATGAGAGGAGGCGCGCGCGCGACGCGCGTCCATGTCAATATGTGGCGCCCCGGAGAGGCACGGCGACGGACGATGTCGGGGGGCGCGCAATTCGCCAATACCTGGTGGAGCCTGCCCCCTATAGGCGGCCCGCCGCCTGTCGTCCTCCGACTCGAGTCCGCCCGTCGCCATATCGCCGCAGATCGACCGCTTCGCCATCGGTTTCGATCACCGGGATCGTGCGCGGCTCCGCGCGCTCTGGGACGAGGCGATGGACGCCGAGCAGTGGTCCGAGGGCCGGCACACGGCCGGGTTCGAGTCCGCCTGGAGCGCCTCGAACGGCCTGCCCGCCGTCGCCTTCGCGAGCTGGTCCGGCGCCGCCCTCGCCGCGCTGGCGTACGCCGAGGTGGCCGGTGAGGTCGTCCTCTGCCCGTCCAACACCTTCATGGCCACGCCGCTCTCGGCGGTGTCCTCGGGCGCCCGGGTCGAGTTCGTCGATGCCAACCGCGACGACCTGTGCATGTCGTTCACGGACTTCGTCGCCAAGGCGGAGCGCCACCGCCCGAAGGCGGCCTTCGTCGTGCACATCGGCGGCCACATCGCGTTCGAGATCGAGCAGATCGCCGACTACTGCCGCCAGGAGGGCATCTTCCTGATCGAGGACTGCGCCCACGCCCACGGCGCGTCGTGGCATGGGCGGCGAGCCGGCACATGGGGCGACGCGGGCGTCTGGTCCTTCGCCGCCACCAAGACGATCTCCACCGGCGAGGGCGGGATGCTCGTCTCGCGCCACGACGACCTGGTCGAGTACGGCCGGGCGTTCCGGAACTACGGCAAGCCCTCATACGAGGTCGCCGGCCTCAACTACCGCATGAACGAGTTCACGGCCGCGATCGGGATCGTCCAGACCGAGCGCCTGGACGAGATCGTCGCCTGGAAGAACGCGGCGGCGCGCGCGGAGCTGGACCCCCTCCATCCCGGCCGGCTCGAGCTGCCCGAGGGGATGGTGTCCAGCCTCTACAAGTACATCGTGTTCGATCCGATCGATCGATCCACCGGGAAGGTCTACGACGCGCCGTGCCACCGCCTGATGGGTCACGGGGTCGACCTGCCGGTGGCCGACTGGATCGCGACGAACCACTGGTGCGTACCGCTCTACTACCGTCCCGTGGAGGCGCGCTGATGAAGGTCCTGGTCACCGGAGGCTCCGGGTTCATCGGATCCCACGTCGTCGATCGGCTGCTCGCGCACGGCCACGAGCCCCGCATCTTCGATCTCGTCGAGTCGCCCTACCACCACCCCGACGAGGTGGAGCTGGTGATCGGCGACCTCGTCGATCAGGACCGCCTGAGGCTGGCGCTGCGGGACTGCGACGCGGTCGTCCACCTGGCGGCGGTGTCCGACGTGAACAAGGTGCTGGCCGACCCCGGCCTCGCGGAGTCGGTGAACGGGGGAGGGACCCGGACCGTGCTGGAGGCCGCGCGCCTCGAGGGCGTGTCGCGCATCGTCTACGCGAGCACCGTGTGGATCTACGGCGACTCGAACGGCCACGGGCCGCTCGACGAGGACGAGCCGCTGTCGCTGCCGGGTCACCTCTACACGGCCACCAAGCTCGCGGGGGAGATGTACTGCTCGTCGTACGGCGCCCTCTACGGCATGGACACGACGATCGCGCGCTTCGGCATCCCCTACGGCCCCCGGGCGCGTCCCGCGACGGTGCTCGCCGCCTTCGTCCAGCGCGCGCTGGCGGACGAGCCGATCACGATCGCGGGCGACGGCACCCAGTCGCGGCGCTTCATCTACGTCGAGGACCTCGCCGAGGGCGTGGTCGCGACGCTCGATCCGGCGGCGATCGGGCGGGTCTACAACCTGGTCGGCGGCGAGAGCACGACGGTCCGCGAGATCGCCGAGACCGTGACCCGCGTCGTGTGCCCGGTGCCGATCGTCCACGTCGAGGGCCGCCCGGGCGACATCCAGGGGGCGGAGATCTCGGGCGCCCGCGCCAAGCGCGAGCTGGGGTGGGAGGCGACGACGAGCTTCGACGAGGGGGTCTCGCGCTACGTCGCCTGGGTCACCGACGGCAACGGCAACGGCAACGGCAACGGCAACGCCCACGCCAATGGGCAACGGCAACGGCAACGGCTCAGCCTGAGCCCTCGGCCGCCGTGAGGCGGACGAGCGGAGCGCCGACCGCGAGCGCGGAGTCGAGCACCGCGGGAAGGGCCGCGACCGTGCGCCTCCAGGAGTCGCGCGCGCTGTAGTGGTCCGCATCGTGCAGGAGGACGATGTCCCCGGGCGCGAGCGCGAGGGAGGCGCGGCGGGCGATGGCCTCCGGCGTGACCCGCGCCCCCCAGTCGCGCCCCCAGCGCGACCACAGCGTCGGCTCCCAGCCCCGCCGGCGGCAGAGCGCGAGCGCCCCCGCGCTGAAGACGCCGTAGGGCGCGCGGTAGGCGGCGGGCCGCGCCCCCGTCGCCTCCCCGATGGCGACGAGCGCGCGGTCGAGGTCGTCCTCGAGCCCCCGGGGGGTGCGCCGCAGCAGGAGCGTGTGCGCGTGCCCGTGGAGGGCGATCTCGTGGCCGGCGGCCGCGATCTCGGCGGCCAGGGACGGGTGGCGCGCCACCTGCTCCCCGACCAGGAAGAAGGTCGCCACGACGCCCCGTCGCGCCAGCACCTCGAGCACCGCGGGCGTGCCGTCGATGTGCGGCCCGTCGTCGAAGGTGAGGGCGATGCCCGGGGCGGTCGAGGCGCGTCCGGATGCCGAGCGCGGCGGCGAGCGGCCGGACGTGGGCGGCGGCGGCGGGGGCGCTCCAGGCGGCCGCGCCCGCGCCCAGCGCGACCAGCCCGAGGGTCGCCGCCCTCATCTCATCCGGCCCGTGCGAGCACGATCGACGCGGCCGAGGGCAGCGCGGCGAAGTCGAACGGGACCGTCCGCGGGTTGCGCAGCGCGCTCCGCAGCGCCGCGGCGAGCGCGGCGTCCGAGCCGGCCACCTGGACGAGGCCGAAGCGGCGGAACGCCTGGTTGTGGAGCCGCACGTGGCCGCGCCCCCATCCGAACGAGATCGCCGGGCACCCGCGCATCTGCGCCTCGAGCATGGTGAGGCCGCCGGTGGAGTGCACCAGCGCGTCGGCGGAGGCGAGCCAGTCGGACATCCGCTCCGTGAACCCCTCGACGCGGATGCGCGGCTCGTCGGCGTACCGCCGCTCCAGCCGGGTCCGCAGCTGCTCGTTCCTGCCGCAGAGGCAGACGGCCAGGTCGACCTCGGGGAGGCCGAGGCAGACGTCGAGCGCCTCGGCGATCCTGCCGACGCCCCAGCCGCCGCCCGACACGACGACGATCCTGCCCTCGGCCGGCAGCGACAGCGCCGCGCGCGCGTCGGCGCGGTCCCGCGGGGAGAGGAAGTCGTGCGTGGTGAAGCCGTGGACGCAGTGCACCTCCGCCCCGGGCCCGGCGATGGTCCGCACCTCGCCCAGCGACTCGGCGTGGGTCACGAGGTGAACGTCCGCGCCGGGCGTCGCCCAGTACCAGAGCGCGGCCAGGTCGGTCACCCCGGCGACGACCGGGACGTCCAGGCGCCCGCTCAGGCGCAGGCGCCCGAGCACCTCCGTGGTGTGGGGGAAGAGGGAGACCACGACATCCGGCCGCCGCTCCTCGATCAGCCGCAGGATGCCGCCCGCGCCGAAGCGGGCGAGGCCCGCCTGGGACATCCGCCGCGTGGGGCCCAGGCGCGCGAACACCGCGTAGCCCACGTCCCAGGCCCATTCGCCGTGGAAGAACACGACCCGCGAGGCGTTCTCGCTGACGCCGCGGACCGCCCGCCCCATCAGGGCGAGCCCGTCCTCGACCATCACCTCGACATCCGGGCATTCGCGCCGCAGCTGCTCCGAGAGCGTCCGCGTCGGTGCATCATGCCCCTCGCCCACGCTGGCGGTGAAGATGAGGACTCGAGGCGGCACGATCGCGTGAGGATATGACACCGCAGCGGCCCCGGTGGGCCCGCCGTTCCGCGCCGATCCGGGTGGCGCCGTGATCGGCCTCCTGCTCCTCATCGTCGTGATCGCGCTGGTCGATTCGCTCAACCCCGCGACCGTCGTGGCCGCCCTCTACCTCGCGACGACCCCGCACCCGGTGCGCGCGATCCTCGGGTTCACCGCCGGGGTCTTCGCCGTCAACGTCGTCGGCGGGATCGTGCTGCTCGGCGTGGGGGCCCGGATCGCCGGGCTCGCCCCGAACCCCCGCCCCGACCTCCTCCACTGGGGCGAGATCGTCGTCGGCGTCGCCGCCATCGTCGCGGCCGGGGTGCTCTGGCGACGCCGCGGGCAGCTGCGCGAGCGATTCGCGCGCGCCGAGCTGGTGGCGCACCGGTTCGCGCCGCTGGCGGGCGCGACCGTGGCGGCCGTCGAGCTGCCGACGGCGGTCCCGTACTTCGCGGTCATCGCCGCCCTGTCGGCCTCCGACCAGCCGCCCGCGGTCCAGATCCTGATGATCGTCGTGTTCAACGTGATCTTCCTGGCGCCGGTCCTCGTCATCGCGCTCGCGCGGGCCTTCGCCGGTCCGCGGGCGGAGGCGGTGCTCGCGCGGATCCGGGCGCTCGTCCTCCACCACTCCGGCGCGGCGGCGGCCTGGCTGTCCCTCGCCCTCGGGGTCGCGCTCGTCGTCCTCGGCCTGGTCGGCCTCAGCTGAGGCCGACCAGGCCCACCACCACGAGGTAGACCCCGATGACCACCACGACGCCGATGACGATCCGTTGCGCGTGCGTCCGAAGGCCTCCGGTGATCGCCCGCACCCGCACGGCCGTCCGCTCGGGCGCCACCAGGAAGCCGATCAGCGGGATTTCCACGAACGCGAACTGGATGGCGTTGAAGAGCAGCACCAGCGCCACCTGGGCGGCGGGGGCCGGGTAGTTCTCGACGATGTAGGGCAGGGCGGCGATGTAGTAGACGCTCGGCAGGCTCATGGCCATGCCGACGAAGAAGGCGATCAGCCCCGACCCGCGCGCGAGCACCCGCTCCGACCACGAGGGGCCGGCGGAGGCCTCCGCCGGCTTCGGGCGCCGGATCCGGACGCTCGCGAAACGGCCGGTGGAGACGACGTAGGCGATCAGCAGCGCGAGCGCCCCCATCGCGAGCCGCCGGGCCGGGGTGAGGGTGGGGCGCGCTCCCTCCACCAGCCCGGACGCCCGGAGCACGAAGATGGCGAGCAGGCCGAGGCCGACGCTGACGAGGGCCCCGCCAGGAGGTAGCCGACGAGCATCCGCAGCGGCCGCGGCGCCGCCAGGATCACCAGCACGGCCGCCAGTCCCAGCGGGTACAAGGCCGAACCCAGCGCGAGGACGACGACGTGGAGCACCGCGCCATCGAGCCGCCCCGCGCGGCCACATCGGGCCCCACACCGCGATCGGCATCCGGATAGCTCAGTGGTCTTGACCTTGACCGGACGGGCCCGCTGAGAGGCCCGTCCCACGCTTGTCACGTCCGGCGAAGCTGCGGCCCTCTTTGAGTCGCCGGACGAGGACGCTTACGATCACGGGGTCTTCTTCGGAGGTGTCGGTGTGCGCATCGGGAAGGTTCTGCCCCCTGTCGGCGTCCTTGAGGATATGAGGGTGCGCTCCGAGCCGACTCCCACAGGGCGCCCCGCGTGAGCGAGGGGTCCGCCGCCGCGGCCCATCGACTCGATCCCGGGCGCCTGGGCGACCACGTCGATCTCCTCTTCCGGGCGGCGTGGGGCCTGTGCGGGCGGCGCGAGGACGCCGAGGACCTCGTCCAGGAGACCTTCGCCCTGGTGCTGGCGAAGCCCCGCTGGCTGCGCCGCGAGGACGACATCGGCTACCTCCTGAGGGTGCTGCGCAACACCCATGTCAGCCGCATGCGCGCAAGCGGGCGGCGACCGGCGGAGGTGCCGCTGGACGATCGCGCCGAGCTGATCGACCCGAGCGCCGCCTGGGACCCCGAGGCCGCGATGGACGCCGGGGCCCTCTTCGCCGCGATCGCCGAGCTGCCGGCGGACTTCCGCGAGGCGCTGGTGGCGGTCAACGTCGTCGGCCTCTCCTACCGCGAGGCGGGCGCCGCCCTCGGCGTCCGCGAATCGACCATCACGACCCGGCTCCACCGGGCGCGGGCCCGCGTGGCCGCCGCGTTCGCCCACCCATCGACGGTGACCCATGCCTGACCATCGCATCGACGACGAGGCGATCGGGGCCGCGATCCGGTCGGCCACGGCCGGGGTCGGCGCGCCGCCCGAGCTGCGCGCGCGGATCGCCCGCGATCGCGCGCAGGCCACGGCCCGCCGCCCCGTCCGCGTTCCCCTGCTGATCGGCGCCGTGGGGGTCCTCGCCGCCCTGGCGGCGGCCCTCGTGCTGGTTCTCTGGCCGGGCGAGACCGCCGCGCCGTCGGTCGACCAGGCGGCGCGGGCGGCCCTCGCCGCCCCGACCGCCGCCGCGCCGCCGGTCGATCCGGCCGACCCGCGCTTCGTGCGCGCGTCCATGGCCGGCATCCGCTTCCCGAACTACGCGTACGACTCGCCCTGGCGGACCGTCGGCGGGCGGGCCGACACGCTCGGCGACCGCCCGTCGCGGACCGTGACCTACTCGCGCGGCCCGGTCCGCGTCGGCTACACGATCATCGACGGCCGGCCCCTGGCCGCGCCGGCCGGCGCCCGGACCGTCGAGGTCACCGGCTGGCCGGTCCGCGTCGCCCGCATCGACGGGGCCCTGGTGGTGTCCTGGGAGCGGGGCGGGCACACCTGCGTGCTGGCCACACGCACCGCGACCCTCGAGCAGTTGCTCGGATTCGTGGCCTGGCGGGGGGATGCCTGAGGCTCAGGTCACCGTGAGCGTGCCCTTCATCCCCGCGTCCTCGTGGCCGGGGACGGGGCAATAGAAGCTGTACGTGCCGGGCTTCAGGGTGACCTTCAGGACGGAGTCGCCGCCCGGCTGGGCCGTGGCCCCGTCCTTGTCGACGCCGTTGCCCTCGACCGCGATCCCGTGGGCCATGCCGCTGCCGGAGGGGTTGGTCATGGTGATCGTGACCGTGCCCGCCGTCGCCGCGAGCGTCGTGGTGCTGAACTTCAGCGCGCCGGTCGGGTCGGCGGAGAGCGTGGGCGTCGACGTCGGCGCCGCGGCCGCCGCGGCCGTCGTGGTGGATGCGGAGCCCTGGTCCGAGCTCCCGTAGGCCCCGCCGGAGCCCGAGCCTGAGCCTGAACTCGAGCCTGAGCCGCAGGCCGCCAGGGCCAGGACGGCGGCGCTGGCGAGCGCCGCGGCGGCCAGGTGGTGTGCGTGAGCGCGTCGCATGTTTCCTCCTGCTCGGATACCCGTGTCGCACTCAATGACGCCGCGGCCCGCGTGAACCTTCCCGGGCCGCCCGGGGGATGCCGCTCGTTCGCGTCTGGCGAATTCGGCGTCTCGCACATATCCTGCCGCCGTGCGGATTCCGGGCGAGACGATCGACGCCGCCTCGCCCCTGCCCGCGGAGCGCCGCCGTCGCCTGACCGGCTGGCTGCTGATGGAGGGTGTCGTCACCTTCCTGGCCGGCCTGCTGTTCGGCTACGACCAGGGCGTCATCTCCGGCGCGCTGCCGCTGGTGAAGGCGCGGACCTCGACCTCAGCACCTTCGCGGCCGAGGTGATCACCAGCTGGGTCACGCTCGGTGCCCTGATCGGGGCGCTCGTGGCCGGGGCGCTGGCGGACCGGATCGGGCGGCGCTGGACCTCGATCGCCGCCGGCGGCCGCTGCAGCTGGCCGGGCTCGTGGGCATGACCGTGAGCCTCGCCGGGTTGGGCGCGTCCTTCGCCCTCTTCAGCACCGACTCGGCGGGCGGGGAGGCGGGCGTCTCCGTGGCCGGCGTCTTCACGTCGTCGCCCTCGTGGTCTTCATGGCCTCGTTCGCCTTCTCGCTCGGCCCCGTGGTGTGGACGATCATCTCGGAGATCTACCCCAACCGGGTCCGCGGCCGGGCGGTCTCGCTGGCGACGGCGGCCAACCGGGGCGCCGTCTCCTTGGTCACCCGGTTCTTCCTGACCATCGTCAACGCGATCGGCGAGGCCGCCACGTTCTTCCTCCTCGCGGGCCTCTGCGTCGTGTCCTGCGTCTGGATCCACCGCAACGTTCCGGAGACCCGTGGGCGTACGCTCGAGGAGATCCAGGAACTGTGGAACCCCTCGACGACACGCCCGCCCGCGGCGCCCATCACGGACCCCTAGGGCCCGAGCACGAGCGCCGGCTCTGGCCGGCCTGGTGGGCGTTCGTCCTCCTCCTCGCGGCGGGGGCGGTGGCGGCCACCGTCCTGGTCGTGAACGTCGCCCCCTCGGCCTCGCGTCTGCGGGTGGCGGCCGACGGCTCGTGGGAGTCCTTCCGCCAGGCGGTCGTGGCCCTCGGCGACCGCGTCGCCGCGATCGGGTGGTGGGCCCTCGCCGCCGGCGTCGTCTTCGCCGTGGCGAACTCCGCGGCGCGCACGCGGGCCTGGCGCAACATCCTGGCCGCCGCCTACCCCGACTCCACCGTCCGCTGGTGGGACACGTTCCGCGCCTACTACGCGGGCGTCGGCATCAACAGCGTGATCCCGGCGCGCGCGGGCGACGTGGTCAAGCTGTTCCTGATGAAGCGGCGCGTGCGGGGCTCCGCCTACCCGGCCCTCGCGTCGAGCCTCCTGGCCGAGTCGATCTTCGACGCGCTGATCGCCGGCTGCCTGATCGTCTGGGCCTGGCAGCTCGGCATCCTCCCGGACCTGCCGTCGTTCCCGCGCCTGCCGGCCTTCGAGCTCTCCTGGTACGCCCAGCGGCCGTGGATCCTCGCGGTCATCGGCGGCGTCCTGCTCATCGCCCTCGTCTACGCCGCGGTCCGCGTGCGGGCATTCTGGGCCAGCGTGCGCCAGGGCCTCGTGATCCTCACCATGCCCCGCGCCTACCTGCGGCGGGTCGTGCTCTGGCAGGCCGTCGGCTGGTGCCTGCGGGTCGGCAGCGCCTACTGGTTCCTGGCGGCCTTCCACGTGCCCGCGACCCTGCACAACGCCCTGCTCGTCCAGGTTGCCGGGTCGGTGGGGACCCTCCTGCCGGCCACCCCCGGCGGCCTCGGGCCCAAGCAGGCCATGATCGTGATCCTGCTCGCGGGCGAGGCGTCGCGGGTGGACCTGCTCGCGTTCAGCGTGGGCATCGAGGCCGTGATGCTCACGGTGAACCTGGTGCTGGGCCTGATCTGCATGGCGTCCATGATCGGAAGCCTGAGGATGCGCGACGCCGTCCGGGCCGCCCGCCAGGAGGCGGGCGAGCCGGACGGGTGACGCACTGGCGGAGCTAGGCGGCCCGGCGACGACCCTCGCGCTCGAGCGCGGACTCGAAGTAGGCCAGGACCTCGGCCGGCACGGGGCCCGACGGCGGATCGAGATCCATCTCGGACAGCCGTCGCCGTGGCGAGCCGGTGTTCATGGCCTGACGGTTCACCTGCAGCGTGTCGCTGTCTGCGTTGAGGTCGATCGTCTGGGTGGTCATGGATCGGATCTTCGCCGTCGATCCGCCAGATCCTCCGCGCCGGTCGCGCCGGTTCAGTGATCCTCGAGGTGGATCAGGACCTCGGCGTTGGGGACGCTCGCCTGCACCGCGCTCTTGACGCGACCGCTCATCGACATGCCCGTTGCGGACGGTGGTCTCGGGAGGGACCACCATGTGCATGTCGACGTGGCGCTTGCTGCCGGCGCGCCGGCCCCGGAGCGCGTGGAAGCTCACCCCGTCCGAGGCGCTGAAGTCCGCCAGCACGGCCTGGATCGCCGCCAGCTCGTCGGGCGGCAGGCTCCCGTCGAGGAGCACCTGGATCGCCCGCCACAGGAGGCGCGCGCCGACGACGATGACGTAGAGGGCGATGGCGATGCCGACCAGGGAGTCCAGGGCGCTCCAGCCGGTGAGCGCCACCAGCACCAGGCCGGCCGCGGTCCCGGCCGAGGTCCACACGTCCGAGGACAGGTGGGCCGCCTCGCCGTCGATGGCCGGGGACCCGGTGCGCCGCGCGACGCCGCCGCAGCCGCCGCGAGACGAACAGGTTGACCACCGCCGACACGACCATCACCGCGATCGCCAGGTCGAGCCGCACCAGGGGGTCGTCGCCCGACAGGAGCCGGCGCGTCGCCTCGACCGCCACGGCGACGCCGGCCGCGAGCACGAGGACCCCCTCGATCGGCGGCCGCGAGGTTCTCGGTCTTCTCGTGGCCGTAGGGGTGGTCCTCGTCGGCCGGCCGCGCGGCCGCGCGCACCCCGGCGAAGGCGATGCCCGACGCCACCAGGTCGCCGGCCGAGTTGGCCGCGTCCGAGAGCACGGCGACGGACCCGGTGACCAGCCAGATGGCGAACTTGGCCACCATCAGGACCGTGTTCGATCCCACCGACAGGAGGGCGGCGGAGCGGTTGGCGCGGGAGTCGGCCTGCATCCGCCGGACGGTAGTCATTTAGCCTGTTGCTAAGTCAAGCCGGGGCCGTCCGGCTCGTGCCACAGCTAGCCGGGGCTAGGTCCCGGCATTCCAGGAGAAGGAGTCCGCCACGTCGCTCTTCCGCCGCACGCCGTGCGTCCGCGCCGAGATCGCCTTCTACGGGCCCGTGCGGACGGCGGTGCGCGTCGAGGCCGCCGCCCGGGCGCTGGCCCGAGAAGGAGGCCGACGACCGGCTCGCGATCGCCACCGGGCTGTGCGGGGTCGCCGCCCACAAGTCGCCCGAGCCGCGCTGGCCCGGCTTCCGGGCCTGCCTCATCGAGCTGGCGAAGAGCATCAACCAGGCCGCGCCGGGGCCGCTGCCGGGCGACATCCTGGCCCTGGACGCCCTCGGCGCGCAGGGCGACCTGGTGGTCGTCGAGTGGCAGGGCGACGGGCGGGCCCTCGTCGAGGCCCAGCTGGTCGAGGCCCGGGCGGCGCTGGTGCCCCGCCTCGGCAGGTCGCCCGACGAGGCGGGGCCCTTCCGCGAGATCGCGGCCCTGGCCCTCGTCCTGGCCCTGGCCGAGGAGGCCGACGCCCACGAGCGGCTGCGCCTGGCCCTCGGCGTGGAGGGGATCGTCTTCTGGTTCCGCGACTCGGACCGGCGCGCGCCGCCCCACAACGCCCTGGCCTTCGCCCTCAACCACGTCGACGCCCGCCTGCACGAGACCAGCGAGGGCGTCCACCCCGAGTTCTGAGGCCGCCTTCACGTCCCGGCAACCTCGCCGCGCGGAGGGCGCGCTACCGTGATCCCCGGTTCACCACGACGCCGGGAGGCCGGATTGAACGACCGCAAGCGCATCGCGCTCATCGCGCACGACAACCGCAAGCTCGACCTGCTCGACTGGGCCCGCTTCAACCGCGGCACCCTGATGGAGCACGAGCTCTACGCGACCGGCACCACCGGCGGCCTCGTCGAGGACGCCCTGGGCATCCCGGTCAGCCGCTTCCTGAGCGGCCCGCTCGGGGGCGACCAGCAGGTCGGCGCCGGCATCGCCGAGGGCCGTCTCGACATCGTCATCTTCTTCTGGGATCCGCTCCAGCCGCAGCCCCACGACGTGGACGTCAAGGCACTGCTGCGCATCGCGGTCGTCCACGACTGCCCGATCGCGTGCAACCGGGCGACCGCGGACTTCCTCCTGTCGAGCCCCCTGCTCGGGGTCTCCTACCAGCGGATGATCTCCGCGCCGGAGCCGGCCGCCGCCTAGGAGGACCCTCCTAGTCCTCGTTGGCGTTCGCGCGCGCCGACTCCGCCATCCCGGAGATCTCGCTGACGACCTCGTCGTTCGCGAGGGTCGTGACGTCTCCGAGCTTCCGGTTCTCGGAGATGTCGCGCAGCAGGCGGCGCATGATCTTCCCCGAGCGCGTCTTGGGGAGGTCGTCGGTGAGGACGATCGACTTGGGGCGGGCGATCGCCCCGATCTTCGTGGCCACGTGCTGGCGCAGCTCGGCGATCAGCTCCTCGTCGCCGACGACGCCGCCCTTGACGGTCACGAAGGCGGCGATGGCCTGGCCGGTCGTCTCGTCGGCCCGCCCCACGACCGCGGCCTCGGCCACCTTGGGGTGGTCCACCAGCGCGCTCTCGATCTCGATCGTCGACAGGCGGTGGCCCGAGACGTTCATCACGTCGTCGATGCGGCCCAGCAGCCAGTAGTCGCCGTCGCCGTCGCGGCGCGCGCCGTCGCCGGCCAGGTAGAGCCCCTCGTAGGTGCTCCAGTAGGTGGACACGAAGCGGTCGTCGTCGCCGTAGAGGGTGCGCAGCATCCCCGGCCAGGGCTTGGTGAGCACCAGGTAGCCGCCCTGCCCGAGCGGGACGCTCTGCGCCGGCGTCGTTGACCACGTCGGCGGTGATCCCCGGCAGGGGACGCGAGGCCGACCCGGGCTTGAGGGTGCTGATGCCGGGCAGCGGGGCGATCATGATGTTGCCGGTCTCGGTCTGCCACCAGGTGTCCACCACCGGGCAGGTGCCGCCGCCGATGGTGTCGCGGTACCAGATCCAGGCCTCGGGGTTGATCGGCTCGCCCACCGATCCGAGCAGGCGCAGCGACGAGAGGTCGTGCCGTCCGGGGTACTCGACGCCCCACTTCATGAACGTGCGGATCGCCGTCGGGGCGCAGTAGAGGATCGTCACGCCGTAGCGGGCGATGATCTCCCACCAGCGGTCCTTGTCGGGGGTGCCGGGGGCGCCCTCGTAGAGCACGCTCGTGGCGCCGTTGGCCAGCGGCCCGTAGACGATGTAGCTGTGCCCGGTGACCCAGCCGGCGTCGGCGGCGCACCAGTAGACGTCGTCGTCCTTGAGGTCGAACACCCAGCGGTGGGTGGCCGACACGCCGGTCAGGTAGCCGCCGGTCGTGTGCAGGATCCCCTTGGGCTTCCCGGTGCTGCCCGAGGTGTAGAGGATGTAGAGCGGGTGCTCGGCGTCGACGATCTCGGGCGCGCACTCCGCGGACTGCTCGGCGACGAGCTCGTGGTACCAGACGTCGCGCCCCTCGATCCAGCCGGTCTCGTTCTCGGTGCGGCGCACCACGACGCAGGTGTGGACGTCGGGGGCGCCCTCGAGGGCGGCGTTGACGTTGTCCTTGAGGGGGATCAGCTTGCCCCCGCGCCACGCCCCGTCGCCGGTGATCATCGCGGTCACGCCGCAGTCGAGCACCCGGTCGCGGACCGAGTCGGGGGAGAAGCCCCCGAAGATGACCGTGTGGGGCGCGCCGATGCGGGCGCACGCCAGCATGGCCACGACGATCTCCGGGACCATGCCCATGTAGATCGCGACGCGGTCGCCCTTGCCCACGCCCCGGGCCCGCAGGCCGTTGGCCAGGCGGCAGACCCGCTCGTGCAGGTCCGCGTAGGTGATCGCGACGCGGTCGCCGGGCTCGCCCTCCCAGTGGAACGCGACCCGGTCGCCGCGCTCGGCGAGGTGCCGGTCCAGGCAGTTGACGGTGGCGTTGAGCGTCCCGTCCGCGAACCAGGTGAAGAAGGGCGCGTTGGAGCTGTCGCACGCGACGGTCGGCTCGCTCGTCCAGTCGAGCATCTCCTTCGCCTGCTCGAGCCAGAAGGCCTCGGGATCCGCGGCGGCGCGGTCGAAGAGGTCCGGCGTCGCGACGGCGTCCCGCGCGAAGTCGGGGGGCGGGGGGAAGCGCCGATCCTCCATCTCGAGGGATTCGATCGTCGGGCCGTCGGTGCTCATTCGCTCGGCTCCTTGGGTGAAGGCGCACGCCGGGAGGGGTACGCGGAGATGGTATCGGTCGGCACGAACTCGATCATGCCCGGCCTCGCGCCGGGCGAATCCGGCCGTGGCGTCGGGTACATTCCCGCGCATGGAACTGGTCGAGGGAGAGAGCATCCTGTGGCAGGGACGCCCGTGCTGGAGGGCTCAGATGAGCTTCTTCGCGCTCTGGATCCCCCTCGCCCTCGTGCCGGCCATCATCGCCATCGTCGTGGGCGCGGATCAGGGCCGGTGGATCCTCGATCTCGATCGTCCTGGTCGCCGGCGTGATCCTGGTGAGCTCGATCTTCCGCTTCTCGACGCTCTACGTCCTCACCGACGAGCGCCTGCGCGTGCGACGCGGCATCCTGTCGCGCAAGGAGAAGACGGCGCGCTTCGACCGCATCCAGAACGTCAGCATCGAGCAGTCGCTCCTCGACCGGCTCTTTCGCGTGGGGGCCGTTAACTTCGAGACCGCCGGTACCGATGAACGGGATAGCGGATTCAACTTCCTGGGGATCTCCGAACCTCAGCAGCTGGTGAGAATCGTGGCCCAGCACTCCGCTCCCGGCGCACATTCCACCGGAATGGGCCTCTGAGGATCCCCCTTTCGGGGGACGTTCCGCTGCGGGGTTCGCGCCGAAGAGGGGTGTGACCGCGCAACCGGCGCCGAGTCACTCGGCACCCGTCCAGGAGCACCCCGTCTTGGCCTCCCTCACCGCCTCCCCTCCGCACGCGTCCGTCACGGCCGCGCCCTCCCGGCGCCGGAGCCGTGCCAAGCCGAAGCCTCCCCGCCCGCGCATCGTCGTCATCTCGGAGCTCCGCGGCCTCGGCGGGCTGGTGCTGGAGCAGGCGCTCCTGGACGGCTCGGCGGAGCCCCAGGGGAGCCTCGTCGCGTGGGCCAACCGGCTGGCGATGGAGCTGGACGTGGAGGGCCCCGGCGTGCCGCCGACCTACCGCGATCTGATGCAGTGCATCGTGGCGATCAACCGCCGCGCCGCCGCCGACCCCGAGCGGCCCATGGTCGCCATCCCCCCGGTGGCCGCCTAGCTCCGTCCCCGCCCGTCCCGCGTCGCGCGGGGCGGGCGCCGCGCTCAGTTCTGGCGCACGAAGGTCAGGTCCGCGATGCCCCCCAGGGCCTCGAACCCGGCGGGCAGCGTGGACAGCGCCCGCAGCGCGCGGGCGTGCGCCTCGCCGGCGAGGCGCCGGGCGCCCTCGAGCCCGTGCGTGCTGACGTAGGTGATCTTGCCCTGGCGCGCGTCCCCCCCGACCGCCTTGCCGAGGTCCACCTCGGTGCCCTCGACATCGAGGATGTCGTCCACGATCTGGAAGAGCAGGCCCAGCTCGCGGGCGTAGGTCCTCAGCCCCCGCTCCACGTCCGGCCCGGGGGTGCCCAGGACGATCGCGCTGTTGACGGCGCAGGCGATCAGCCGGCCGGTCTTGAGGGAGTGGACTCGGCGGAGGGCGTCCGGCGACGCGCTCGCGGCGTCCGTCAGGTCGAGGTACTGCCCGCCGACCATGCCGCTCACGCCGGTCGCGCGGCTGATCTCAAGGAGGATGCCGACCCGCACGCGGGCGCCCCCGGGCTGCTGCTCGGCGACCAGCCGCACCGCCTCGGCGAACATGGCGTCGCCCGCGAGGATCGCGGTGTCCTCGCCGAAGAGCTTGTGGCAGGTCGGCCGCCCGCGCCGCAGGTCGTCGTCGTCCATCGCCGGCAGGTCGTCATGGATCAGCGAGTAGGTGTGCACCAGCTCGATGGCCGCCGCCGCGGGCAGGAGCATCTCGGCCGGCCGGCCGAGGCCCTCGCAGGTCGCCAGCGCCAGGACCGGCCGGATGCGCTTGCCGCCCGCCAGCAGCGAGTGGCGCATCGCCGCGACGAGGCCCTCCGTGCCCGCCATCTCCTCGACCTCCCGCGCGTCGCTGGCGGCGAAGTCGAGCCCTTCGAGATAGGCCTCGACCAGGTGGCACAGGTGCTCGGGGTAGGGCGTCGACGCCTCCGGGACGGGGGGACGCGGCATGGTAGCGCCGCCGGGAGGCGTCGCGGTGTAGCGTCGCCGTGTGCGCGCCCTGATCCTGCACGGCGCCGGGGATCTCCGGCTCGAGGACGTCCCCGATCCGCTTCCCGGACCCGGCGAGGTCGTGGTGCGGGTGCTCGCGGCGCTGACCTGCGCGACCGACGCGAAGATGATGCGGGCCGGCGCCCACCCGGCGCTCGGCCGGCTCCCGGCGCCGCTCGGCCACGAGGTGGCGGGGGTCGTGGAGGCGGTGGGGGCGGGCGTGGTGGGGCCCGGGGTCGGCGACCGCGTGGTCGTGGCCAACTCGGCCCCCTGCGGCGACTGCCCGGTCTGCCGCTCCGGCGCGCCCAACCTCTGCCCGCGGATCGTCTACCTCACCGGGGCCTTCGCCGACCGGCTGCGGGTCCCGGCCCCGATCGTGGCCCGCAACCTGCACCCGCTGCCCGAGGGGCTCGCGCCCGAGCGGGGGGCGTTCGCGGAGCCGCTGGCCTGCGCGCTGCACTCGGCCGGGCGCTGCGGGCCGGGCGGCGGGCGGGAGGTGCTGGTGCTGGGCGGGGGCGTCCAGGGGCAGCTGCTGGCATCCCTGCTGGCCGCCGGGGGCGACCGGGTCCACCTGGCCGATCCCCACCGCGAGCGGCGCGAGCGCGCGCTGCGCACTCGGTGCGGCCGAGGTGCACGACGCCCCGCGCGACCCCGACGCGGCCCGCCGCCTGGCGACGCGCATCGGCGGACGCGGGCCGGACCTGGTGGTCGAGGCCGTCGGGCGTCCCGAGACCTGGCGGCTGGCCGTCGAAGCGGTGCGGCCCGGCGGGGACGTCCTTCTGCACGGCGGCTGCCCGCCGGGGTTGACGGTGACGCTCCCGACCGCGCCCCTTCACTATTCAGAAATCACACTTCGCGGGTCGTTCCATCACACACCGGATGTATTCCGTGATGCTCTTGCGATGCTCGCCGACGGACGTATCGACCCGAGCGAATTCCTGGAGGAGCCCATCGGGCTCGACGAGGTCGCCGCCGTGCTCGTGGCGTCGCCCGGCGTCAAGCACCCGGTGATGCCACGAGCCCTCACGTGAGCACCTACATCGGCGATCAGCCGAGGAGGTCCTTCACCTTCTCCCACTTCGCGGCGTCGGCCCGCAGCTCGGCGATCTCACGCTCCTGCCGGCGTACGATCGCCGACAGCTCCTCCAGGGCCTCGCGCGCCTTCGCCAGGGCCGCGTCCGTCGCGGCGGACACGCTGCCGTCCGACGATCCCGCGCGCCGCTTGGAGCCCCGGGGGGCGCGGGGCTGAAGGGGCGCGCCCCGCTGGCGGGCCACGCGGTAGTAGTTGGCCGCCACGGTGCCCGCCCGGCGGCCCGTGCGCTCGGACAGGCGCTGGAACGCCTGGGTGCGGGTGAGGCCCTCGTCACTGATGATCTTCTCGACCTGCTCGAAGATCTCGTTGCCGATGTTGCCTCGGGTGCCCGCGGGCTGCCCGTCCTCATCAACCATGTGTGAATCCTCCGGTCTCATCACTCGTGCGAATGAGTATGAAGACCCACACGACAAACAACAATCGCGTTACCTGAATCGATACATACGTGATTCGGGCGACGTGAATGTCACTCGTCGGCGAAGACCACCATCGTCGCCGTGTGGCCGTGGAGGAAGCTGCGGCCGCGGACGGGGCCGATCTCCCCGTTGCAGAAGAGCCCGGCAAGCGGGACGTCCGACAGCTCCTCGGACGCCGCCCCGGCGTCGTGGTTCGGCTCGGAGAACATGCGCGTGCCCCGGCCGTTGCAGCTGAACATGAGCGCCCCGCCCGGCGCGGCCGGCCCGATCTCGCCGCGGGCGGCGCGCAGCGCGGCGCGCAGGTCCTCGTCGGCGGAGCGCGCGTCGCGCACGTGGAAGCGCATCGTCTGGCCGATCCGCGGGTTCTCGCCGAGGACGAGCGCGCCCGAGTCCCGGTCGCCGCCGTGGATGGGGCGCACCAGGAAGTTGCCGCGCTCGTAGTCGGGCGTGTTCTCGTCGATCACGAGCCCCGCCATCAGGCCCTCCACCGCGAGCGCCCGCTCGGCCGGCTCCAGCCCGTTGACGACCTCCTCGAGCTTCTCCAGCGCCGGCATGCCGGCGAGCTCCATCACCGAGGATCCCTCCGCCGCCGTGACGACCATCTCCGGCCCGATGGGCATGCAGGCCTGGGACACCACCGTCACCGTCGCCGAACCCGACAGGGCGACGGCGACCGCGCCCTCGAGGAGCACGTCGGTCCCCGCGAAGAGGCAGTGGTCGCCGGGGCGGCGCCCGCCGGAGGCCATGCCGCCCACCACCACCGGCGCCCCCGGCTCGCCGTCGAGCTCGAGGAGCAGGCCGTCGGCGGGGAACGAGAACGGGTCCGCCAACATGATCACCGGTCCGACGCTGCCCTCGGGGGCGTCGGTGATCGCGTCCGGCCATCCCAGGACGCCCATGCCCTCGCCGAGCGGCCGGGCCACGAGCCGGAACGGGATCACCTCGACGCCCGGCAGGTGGGCCGCCCACACCACGAGGGCGGGGCCCTCCTCGATCTCCAGGCCCTCGCCGATGATCGCCTCGCCCATCGATCCGATCAGGTGCTGGGGGCCGAGCTCGGCGTGGACCGTGGCCAGGAGCCGGTCGGCGTCGGCGCAGAGGTCCGGCGACGCGAACATCACGACGAGCGTCGGCGCCCCGGACCACCCCATGGTCGCCCGGACGGCCTCGCACGCCTCCACCGCCGCATCGACGGGATCGGCAGCGCGCGACAGCCCCACTCCGAATGCCGGATGCTCTCCCATGACATTGATTGTGGCGCACTTGCCAAGGGGCGTGACCCGGGGCCCGGCACGGCGGGCGGCGGCGCTACGACGGGATGGGCTCCTGGGGGTCGAGCAGGGCCCGCGCCTCGAGCTCGCGCTCGGCCGGCACCAGGAGCTCGCGCGGCCCGCCAGCGAGCATGTCGGGCACGTTGACCGTCGTCCGGCGCACCACGACGGGGATCTCCAGCTCGGCCAGCAGGCCCGCCAGCATCTCGGCCTCCGGCTGGTGGCGGGCGAAGGCCACGGACACCCAGCGGGTCGAGTCGGCGCGGGGGCGCCGGGTGCGCCGGCCGAAGACCCCCATCGCTATCCCAGCACGTGGGCGAGGAGGGCGGCCTGGGCGTGCATGCGGTTCTCGGCCTGGTCCCACACGGCCGAGCGGGGCCCGTGGAGCACCTCGTAGGTGATCTCCTCGCCGTGGTGGGCCGGGAGGCAGTGCAGCGCCACGGCCCCGGGCCCGCCGCGGTCCAGGAGCGCGTCGTCGATG
This sequence comes from uncultured Thermoleophilia bacterium, assembly GCA_963784365.1. Lineage (GTDB taxonomy): Bacteria > Actinomycetota > Thermoleophilia > Miltoncostaeales > Miltoncostaeaceae > Miltoncostaea. The sequence goes on from CAWAQS010000006.1 coordinate 1,090,920, forward strand.
CGGTAGGGCGCGAAGACGGCCCGCCTCTGGTCCTCGGCCCCCTCGTCGCCCATGGAGACCCAGGTGTCCGTGAAGAGCCCGCGGGCGCCCTCCACTGCCTCGAGGGGCTCGCGCACCACCCTCACGGAGCCGCCGTGCGCGCGCGCGGTCGCGTCCGCCCACGCGACCAGCTCCGGGTCGGGCGTGAAGCCCTCGGGGCACGCCGCGGTGATCGCCATGCCGGTGAGGGCGCCCACGACCATCAGCGACACGCAGCAGTTGTTGCCGTCGCCGAGCCAGGCAACGCGCAGCCCGCGGAGGTCGCCGAAGCGCTCGCGCAGCGTCTGCGCGTCCGCCAGGGCCTGGCAGGGGTGGTGCTCGTAGGTGAGCCCGTTGATGACCGGCACGCCGGCGTGCCGGTCGAGCTCGACCAGGGTCTCGTGGGGCCCGGTCCGCAGCATGATCGCGTCCACCATCCGCCCGAGGACCTTCGCGGTGTCCTCGATCGACTCCCCGCGGCCGAGCTGCATGTCGTCGGGGGAGAGCACGAGGCTGGTGCCGCCCAGGCGGGCGATCCCGCTGGCGAACGACACCCGCGTCCGCGTCGAGGGCCGCTCGAAGATCAGCGCCACCACCCGCCCGTCGAGGAGCGGCGGCCACCCGTCCGCCCGCTCGCGCTTGAGCCGGTCGGCGGTGTCGAGGATGGCCGTGACGGCCTCGGGGGAGTGGTGCCGCAGCGTGAGCAGCGAACGCCCGGCGAGGGAGGGCTCGGGTGTGAAGGATGCCCAGGACACGGTCCGGGAGTGTAGCCGTGGGGATCGCGCCGCCGGCGCGGATGTCGTCCGAGCTCGGCACTAGATTCGCGACGTCGCGACCCGAGGGGTTCATGAGGACAAGCGCCGTCGAGGATCGGAACGGGACGGGAATCGACGCCGCGGCCGGGCGGCGACGCGCCGTCCTCCTCGGCATCGCCGTCGCGGTCCCGACGCTCCTGGTCCTCCTCGGCGCGACGGCGGCATGGACGCTGTTCGCGCTCCCGCTGGCCCTGGCGTTCCCGCTGGCCGGGCGCCGTGGCTTCGTCGTGGCGGTGGCCTGCGCCGCGCTCGCGGTGGCGCTGGCCTCGGGCCGACCCGGCGTCGACGGCGCCGCCCTCGGGCTGGGGCTGCTGGCCTTCGCCGCGACCGGCCTGGTCGTGGGTGCCGGCCATCGTGCCCACCTCCGCGACACCGCCCGGATCGCGAGCCTCTCGCTCACCGACCGCCTGACCGGGGTCCACAACTACGCCTTCTTCGAGGACGCGCTGCCGCGCGAGTGCCGGCGCGCGACCCGCTACGGGCTTCCGCTCTCGCTGGTCCTCCTCGACCTCGACCGCTTCAAGGCCTTCAACGACCGCTTCGGCCACGACGCCGGCAACCGCCTGCTCGCGGCAGTGGGGGACGCCATCCGCGACAACTCGCGGGCGTCGGACATCGCCGCCCGCTTCGGCGGGGAGGAGTTCGCGATCATCATCCCGGGCCCGGCGGAGGAGGCCATGGAGGCCGCCGAGCGGATCCGCGCCGCGGTCGCCGGCGTGCGCGTCCTGGTCGCCGGGGGCGAGGGCGTGGGCACCACGATCTCGGCGGGCGTGGCCGACCTGCCCCACGGTACGGACGACGACGGCACCCGCCTTCTCGACCAGGCCGACAAGGCGCTCTACCACTCCAAGGCCAGCGGTCGCGACCGGGTGAGCCTGTTCTCGCCCGAGCACCGCTGGGCGGCCGCCTCCTGATCAGCCGCGGGCGGCTCCGCGGGCGGAGCCGGGCAGGGGGGCGAGGGCCACGATGAGGCAGGCGCCGCCGCCCACCAGGTAGAGGACGAGGGTGGAGGTGTCGCGGGTGAACATCTCCGACACCCCGCTTCCGAGCACGAGGGCCAGCAGGCCCCAGGCCACGAGGATCGCGCCGGTCGCGATGAGGTAGACCTGCGCGATGCCGGGCTCGATGCTCATCCCGATCCCCACCAGGCCCAGGATCAGCCAGATCACGGTGCTCGCGGGCGCGACCGTGAAGATGAACAGCTGGAGGCTCCCCTCGTCGGTGCCGGTCTTCAGCACCCCCAGCAGGCCCAGCGAGAACAGCAGGCCACTGGCGAACCGGCCCGCACCGATCAGGGCGCGCCGGCGCTCCTCGGCCGGCGGGCGGCGGAACGTGCTCATCCGGGCTCGACCCCGCCGGCGCTGAGCACGCCCAGGCCCCACGCCGTCGCCACGCCGAGCGCGATGCCTGCGGCGATGTCGCCGGGATCGTGCTCGGCCGTCGCCACGCGCGCCGCTCCGCCGATGCCCGCGGCGATCGCCAGGGCGCCCCCGACGCGGCGGTCGCGGCGCGCGACGGAGCCGGCGATCGCCGCCGCCGCCGCCGCGTGACGGCTCGGGAATCCCCCCTCGACGCGGTCGCCGGGCCGGCGCCGGCCGAGCCGGTCGCGCAGCAGCCGGGCCGCCACCGCGGCGCCCACCCCCGCCGCGAGGGCCTCGAGGCCCGTGCGCCGGCTGGAGCGCCGGACGATCAGCGCCGCCACCGTGAGCCGGAACGCCGGGCTCATCGCCGCGGCCACCGCCCCGGCCATGCCGAGGCACCCCGGGATCCCCCGCGCCGCGCGCCGGAGGGCCGCACCGAATCGCCGATCCAGTCGGGAGATCGCCCGCATGTCCGCCCAAGGGTATCCCGGGGCCTCGCCGCCCGGCGCCGCGTCCACCATAATCGCCCTGTGACGAGGACCCCCGAGGCACGCGTCGCCCACCACTGCCGCCGTCACGGGCTGCTTCCCGCCGGGGCGCCCGTCCTGGCGATGGTCTCCGGCGGACCCGACTCCACCTGCCTCATGCACCTGCTCGCCGAGATCCACGACGGCCCGGTCGGCGTCCTCGCCATCGACCACGGCCTGCGCCCCGAGGCCGCCGACGAGGTGGCCGCCGTCGTCGCGCGGGCCGAGGCCCTGGGGCTGCGGGCCCACCGCGCGCGTCTCGACCTGCGCCCCGGGCTCCGCCGTGCAGGAGCGCGCGCGCGACGCGCGCATCGCCGCCGCCCGCCGCTGCGCCGCCGAGGGCGGATACGCGCGCATCGCCACCGGCCACACGGCGTCCGATCAGGCCGAGACGGTCCTCTTCCGCATGGCCCGCGGCACCGGCCGCACCGGGGCCCTCGGGATGGCGCCCCGCCGCGACGAGTTCGTGCGGCCCCTGCTCGTGCTCACCGCCGGCGAGACCCGCGGCTGGTGCGCCGCCCGCGGCCTCTCCGTGGTCCGCGATCCCGGCAACGCCGACCCCGCCCACGCGCGCACCCGCGTCCGCGCCGGCCTGGTCCCGGCGCTGGCGGCGGTCCACCCGGGGGCGGAGCGACATGTCGCCGCGCTGGCCGACGCGCTCAGGGACGAGGCCGATCTGCTCGCACCCCTCGTCGACGCCGCGTGGGCCCGCGCCCACGACGGCCGCGGGCTCGACGCCGCCGCCCTCGGCGCCGAGCCGCCGGCGATGCGCCGCATCCTGGTCCGGCGCCTCATCGCCGACGCCGGGCTTCCCGGCGAGGCCGGCTCGGCGGTCGCCGTGGGACGCACGCTGGACCTCGTCGAGCACGCCGGCCGGATCACGCTGCCGGGCGGCGGGGTGGCCGCGCTCGAGTCGGGCCGTCTGGTCGTCGATCCGCCGCCCCGCGATCCGCCCTCCCCGGCGCCCCTGGGCGTCCCCGGGCGGGTTGACTACGCGGGCGTCCTCGTGCGCGCCAGCCGCGGCACCGCGGGGGCGCCGACGCCCCACCGCGTGGCGGTCACCTGCGAGGGCCCCTTCGAGGTCCGGCCGCCGCGGGCCGGCGATCGCCTGCCGATGGCCTCCGGGGGCCACCTCGCGGTGGGTAGGCTGCTCGCGGCCGACGGAGTCCCGTCACGGCTGCGCGCCGAGGTCCCGGTGATCGCGACCGGCGAGCGCGTGGTGTGGGTGGCGGGCCACCGCGCGGCCGATGATCTGATCGCCACCGATGCGGGGCCGGCCGTGATCCTCGAAGTCGAGCGCTCATGAACGAGGACGCGAGGGCGTCGGTCGGCGAGATCCTCGTCTCGGAGGAGACCCTCCAGGGCAAGATCTCCGAGCTCGCGGCCCGCATCTCCGAGGACTACCGCGGCCGCGAGCTGCTGGTGATCGGGGTCCTCAAGGGCGCGATCTTCTTCATCGCCGACCTCGTGCGCCAGGTCGACGTCCCCTGCGAGATCGACTTCATGGCCGTCTCGTCCTACGGCTCGCAGACCCACTCCTCGGGCGTGGTCCGCATCCTCAAGGACCTCGACATCCCGATCGCCGGCCGGCACGTCCTGATCGTCGAGGACGTCATCGACTCGGGCCTCACGCTGTCCTACCTGCTGAAGAACCTCGCCTCGCGCGATCCGGCCTCGCTCGAGATCTGCGCGCTCCTCACCAAGCCCCGCCACCGGCGCCTCGCGATCAACACCCGCTACGTCGGGATTCGAGCTGCCCGATGTCTTCGTGATCGGCTACGGGCTCGACCACGACGAGCGCTTCCGCAACCTCCCCTTCATCGCCGCGCTGAACCAGTAGCGGTTCACCCGGGTGGCCCCGGGGACCGCTGCTATCCTGGGATGCCAGGCGGTGATCGAAGGGGTCCGGGGGCGCGGTGAGCAGGCTCGTAAAAAGTGCGGTCCTTCCGATCCTGATCGTCATCCTGCTGGTGTTCGTGGCCCAGCGACTCCTGGTGTCGGACTCCTCGTCGTCTCAGGCGCCGACCTTCAACCAGCTCCTGTCGGACATCCGCGACGGGGACATCGCCAAGGCGACGATGAAGGTCGAGAACCAGGAGCTGACCGTCGTCACCAAGGCCGGTGACACGTTCACCACCGGCTACCCCAACGACTACGCGCAGACGCTCACCGACGAGCTCCAGACCGCCAACGTCCCGCTGACCGTCAAGCCGATCCCGTCCACCCCGTGGTGGTCGAGCCTGATCTGGCTGCTGCCGTTCGTGCTGTTCATCGGCTTCTGGATCTACCTGATGAACCGCATGCAGGGCGGCGGCTCGAAGGTGATGAGCTTCGGCAAGAGCCGGGCCAAGCGGATGGCCGTCGACGCCCCGAAGATCACCTTCAAGGACGTCGCCGGCGCCGACGAGGCCGTCGAGGAGCTGCACGAGATCAAGGAGTTCCTCGAGAACCCGAAGAAGTTCCAGTCGCTCGGGGCCCGCATCCCCAAGGGCGTGCTTCTGTTCGGCCCCCCCGGAACGGGAAAGACCCTCCTCGCCAGAGCGGTGGCCGGAGAGGCCGGCGTGCCCTTCTTCTCGATCTCGGGCTCGGACTTTGTCGAGATGTTCGTCGGGGTCGGCGCCTCGCGCGTGCGTGACCTGTTCGAGCAGGCCAAGCAGTCGAGCCCCTGCATCATCTTCATGGACGAGATCGACGCCGTCGGCCGCCACCGCGGCGCCGGCCTCGGGGGAGGCCACGACGAGCGCGAGCAGACCCTCAACCAGCTGCTGGTCGAGATGGACGGCTTCGAGGCCAAGGACAACATCATCCTGATCGCGGCCACCAACCGGCCCGACATCCTCGACCCGGCCCTGCTTCGTCCCGGCCGCTTCGATCGCCAGATCGTCGTCGATCGCCCCGACCGCGAAGGGCGCGCCCAGATCCTGCGCGTCCACACCAAGGGAAAGCCGATCGCAAAGCACATCGACCTGATGACCCTGGCCGGCCAGACCCCCGGCTTCACCGGCGCCGATCTGGCCAACCTGGTCAACGAGGCCGCTCTTCTGGCCGCCCGCAAGGGAAAGCGCGTGATCGACCAGACCGAGCTCGAGGAGGGGATCATGCGCGTGATCGCCGGCCCCGAGAAGAAGTCGCGCCTTCTGACCGAAAAAGAGCGCGTCGTGACCGCCTACCACGAGATGGGCCACGCCCTGGTCGGCCACTTCCTGCCGGACGCCGACCCGGTCCACAAGATCTCGGTGGTCTCACGCGGCCAGGCCCTCGGCTACACGATCTCGATGCCGACCGAGGACAAGTTCCTCACCACCCGCGCCCAGCTCGAGGACCAGATGGCCATGACCCTGGGCGGTCGGGCCGCCGAGGAGCTGGTCTTCGACGAGATCACCACCGGCGCCGCCAACGACCTCGAAAAGGTCACCTCGACCGCCAAGCAGATGACGATGCGCTTCGGCATGTCCGACAAGCTCGGCCCGCGCGTGCTCGGCCACAACCAGGGCGCGCCCTTCCTCGGCCGCGACATGCACTCGGAGCCCGACTACTCCGATGACCTGGCGCGCACGATCGACGCCGAGATCCGGCGCATCATCGAGGAGGCCCACCAGCGCGCGCGCGACATCCTGGTCGAGCACCGCGACGACCTCGAGACCCTCTCCCAGATCCTCCTTCGCCGCGAGACGATCGAGCGCACCGAGTTCCTGGCGATCCTCGCCGGCGACCCCGAGGACGAGGTCTTTGCCGAGCGCGACGCCAAGGCCGCCGAGCTCGCCCGCTCCCTCGACACCCCCGCCGAGCAGCCCAAGCCCCCCAAGCGCGCCACCCCCTATCCCTCCGCCGGAGAGCCGCTGCCCGAGGGGTAGCGCGGGGGCGGGGTAGCCTTCGCCGCGATGAGCGACCCCCTCAGCTGGCTGCGTGCGCCCTGCGTGATGGGGATCCTGAACGCGACTCCGGACTCCCTGTGGGGGGGATCGGGCGCGCTCGATCCCCGCGAGGCGATGGCGCGGCTCGCCCGCATGGCCGACGACGGCGCCGCGATCTGCGACGTCGGCGCCGAGAGCACCCGCCCCGGATCCGACCCGGTCGGCGCGCGCGAGCAGCTCGCGCGCCTCGACGGCGTGCTGCGGGCGGTGCGCGAGGAGCCGCCGCCGCTCGCGCTGTCGGTGGACACCTCCCTGGCCCCGGTGGCCGAGGCGGCGCTCGACGCCGGCGCGGTGATGGTCAACGACGTCACCGCGGGGCGCGGCGACCCCGATCTGCTGCCGCTGGTCGCCGAGCGCGGCGCCGCGGTCTGCCTCGTCCACATGCGCGGCGCGCCGCGGACCATGCAGTCGGATCCGCGCTACGACGACGTGGTGGGCGAGGTGCGCGAGCACCTGGCCGCGCGCCTGGCGGCGGCGCTCGAGGCCGGCATCCCCGAGGAGCACGTGGTCCTCGATCCGGGTCTCGGCTTCGGCAAGACGCTCGAGCACAACCTGGCGCTGCTGGCGGGCCTGCCGGCGCTGGTCGTCCCTGGGGCGCCCGGTGCTGATCGGGGTCTCGCGCAAGAGCATGTTCGCCACGCTCCTGGGCCGCGAGGTGGGGGAGCGGATGCCGGCGTCGATCGCCGCAGGCCTGGCGGCGGTCGCCCGGGGCGCGGCCGTGCTGCGCGTGCACGACGTCCGCGAGACGGTCGACGCCGTCCGCGTGTGGGACGCCGTCGGGGCGGCCGGAGCGTGAGCGAGGACCGGCTCAGCGTCGCGATCCACGGCCTCGAGGCCTTCGGCCGCCACGGCGTGCACCCCGCCGAGACCGCGCTGGGCCAGACCTTCGTCGTGGACGTGGAGCTCACGCTGACGCACGCGGTGGCGGCCGCGACGGACGACCTCGGCGACACTGTCGACTACGCCGCGCTGGCCGACGCCATCGTCGCGATCGTCGAGGGACCGCCCTTCGCCCTCCTCGAGCGCCTCGCCGGCGTGATCGCGGACCGCGTGCTCGAGGAGCCCGGCGTGCGCGACGTCGCGGTGACCGTGCGCAAGCCCCACGTCGCGCTGCCCCACTCGGTCGCGGACACCGCCGTCACCCTCCGCCGGCAGCGCTAGGACCCGTGCGCTTCTGGGTCGGGCTGGGGGCCAACATCGGCGATCGCCGTGCCACGATCGAGGCCGCGCTGGCCTGGCTCGATCGGGTGGTCCGCCTGGAGGCGGTGAGCGCGGCCTACGAGACGGCCCCCCGCGACCTGCTCGACCAGCCCCCCTTCCTCAACGCGGCCGCCCGGATCGAGACGCCGCTGGCGCCGGCGGAGCTGCTGGGCGAGGTCAAGCGTCTCGAGCGCGAGCTGGGGCGGGACCCCGGCGGTGTCCGCTTCGGGCCCCGCGCCATCGACTGCGACCTGCTGCTGTGGGAGGGCGGCGTCTGGCACGGGGACGATCTCGAGATCCCGCATCCCCGGCTCGCCGAGCGGCGTTTCGCGCTGCTGCCGCTGCTCGACCTCGACCCCGGCCTGACCCTTCCCGGGGGTCCGCGCCTGGCCGATCTGGAGGCCTCGCTGGATCCCTTCGAGCAGCCGGCGCGGCGGCTCGCCGAGCCCCTGGTCCGGCCCGGGGAACCGGGGAGCCGTGAGCTATGATCGACGGCCGACCGAGCACCAAGGAGCCGCGGCATGTCCCATACCGATGAGCTCGAGGAGTACGACGCCGAGCTCGAGCTGAGGCTGAAGCGCGAGTACGCGGACGTCTTCCCACTCTTTCGGTTCTGCGTACTCACGCAGGAGGCGACGTACCTCTGCAACCGCTTCGAGCGCGACTTCCTGCCCCAGGCCTCCTACCCGTTCTTCCACATCACGATGGAGGACGTGTGGGTGTGGGACAAGAACCGCCCGACGCGGATCATCCCCAAGGTCGAGATCTACACGACCCAGGACGTCACGGTTGAGATCCTGAGGGGTGTCGAGTCGGCGGAGCCGACGGACACCTCCGCGTAGAGGGCGGGCACGGGCCGATGCTGCTCGCGATCGACGTCGGGAACACGCAGACCCAGGCCGGGGTCTACAGCGGCGAGGAGCTCCTCCACGAGTGGCGGATCTCCACCGACCGCTCCGCGACCGAGGACGAGATCGCCGCGGAGCACGACCAGATCCTGCGCCTGCGGGGCGGGAGCCTGGGCGAGCTGGACGAGATGATCGTCGCCTCGGTCGTGCCGACGCTCTCGACGGCCTATCGCTCCCTCGCCCTCAAGTACCTGCGCCGCGAGGCGCTGGTGATCGGGCCGGGCGTGCGGACCGGCATGTCGCTCGCGATCGACAACCCGCGCGAGCTCGGCGCCGATCGGATCGTCAACGCCGTGGCCGCCCACCGCCGCCACGGCGGCCCCTGCATCGTGGTCGATTTCGGCACCGCGACGACCTTCGACGCCGTCTCCGAGAGCGCCGAGTACCTGGGCGGCGTCATCGCCCCGGGCATCGAGACCTCGCTGGACGCCCTGACCGCGCGCGCGGCGCGCCTGGTGAGGGTGGACCTGCTGCCGCCGGCCCGGGTCATCGGCAAGTCCACCGTCGAGAGCATGCGCTCGGGGATCGTGCTCGGCACGGTCGCGATGGTGGACGGGGTCGTCGAGCGGATGAAGGAGGAGCTGGGCCAGGACACGTTCGTCCTCGCCACCGGCGGGCTCGCCCCGGTCGTGGTGCCGCTCTCGCTGCAGATCGACGAGCACGACCCGCTCCTCACGCTCGAGGGGCTGCGCCTGGTCCACGAGCTCAACGTCAAGCCCGTCGCCGCCACCGGGGACGGCGCCCCGTGAAGAAGCGCATGCGCGCCATCCTCGCCGAGCGCTCCGCGGAGCCGGTCTCCGCCCCCGCCGCCCCGCCGGCGGACTGGCCGGTGGCGCAGCCGTTCCGGATCGGCGACCTGCGGCTGGAGAACCGGCTGGTGCAGCCGCCGCTGGCGGGCATCGCCAACTGGGCCTACCGGCGCCAGTCCCGCCGCCACGGCGCCGGCCTGGCGATCTCGGAGATGATCGCGAGCTTCGGGATCCGCTACGCCAACCGCAAGACGCTCGGGATGCTCACGATCGTGCCCGACGAGCACCCGGTCGGCGTGCAGGTGTTCGGCGCCGACGTGGACGCGATGGTCGAGGCCGCCCGGGCCGTCGAGGCCGCCGGCGCCGACCTGATCGACATCAACATGGGCTGCCCGGTCCCGAAGATCTGCAAGACCGGGGCGGGCGCCGCCCTGCTCGCCGACCCCGAGGCCGCCGCCCGGATCGTCGAGGCGATGGTCCGCGCGGTGCGCGTCCCGGTGACCGTGAAGATGCGGCGCGGCCTCACGCCCCGCACCTCGGACCCGACGGAGACCGCGCGCCGCTTCGAGGCGGCCGGCGCGGCGGCCATCTGCCTTCACCCGCGGGCCGCGGCCGAGGAGTACGAGGGCACGGCGGACCACCGCATCACGGCCGAGGTCGTCGCGGCCGTCGGCGTGCCGGTCGTCGCCAGCGGCGACATCGCCACGCCCGCGCAGGCGCGCCGCGTGCTCGAGGACACCGGCTGCGCCGCGATCGCCGTCGGTCGCGCGGCCCTGGGCAACCCGTGGGTGTACGACGAGATCCTGCGCGGCGCCCCCGCGCCCCGCCCCACCCTGGACGAGGTCATCGACGAGCTCGCCCTGTTCGCCGCCGACGCGGCCCTCGCGATCGGCGAGTCGCGCGCCGTCGGATACCTGCGCAAGTTCTACCCGTGGTACCTGGCCGGATACGACGTCCCGGCCTCCGTCTGGCGGAGCTTCTGACCGCTCCGAGCTCCGGCGCCGCCCTCGCGCGGCTGCGTTCCCTGGCCGCCGCCTCCGCGGCCGCTTGATTACGACCGGCGTCGAAGCTACCTTTCGGCGCCGCCACGGGGCTGGTGTTTTTTGCGCCTAAACGAAGGAGACCCACCCGATGGACCGCGAAGTGATCCTGACGGAAGAGGGCTACGCGAAGCTCACGGAGGAGATCGAGTACCTCACGACCACCAAGCGTCGCGAGGTGGCCGAGCGGATCAAGGAGGCGCGTGAGTTCGGCGACATCTCCGAGAACTCGGAGTACGACGACGCCAAGAACGAGCAGGCGCAGCTCTTCTACCGCATCCAGTCGCTGGAGCAGAAGCTCCGCAACGCCCGGGTGGTCGACACCGAGCACCTCTCGACCGACACCGTGTCGATCGGTGCCCACGTGACCCTCAAGGACGTCAAGAGCAAGGCGACCCGCGAGTACTCGATCGTGGGCTCGGCCGAGGCCGACCCCAAGAACCACCGCCTCTCCAACGAGAGCCCGGTGGGCAAGGCGCTGCTCGGCAAGAAGAAGGGCGAGAAGGTCACGATCCCGGCCCCGCGCGGGGCTCTCCAGTACCAGATCGTTGACATCCGGGCGGGGGACCACAACGACTGACGCCCCGTCCGAGGGGGGTCTCCCGGCGCTGATCGCGGAGCGTCGCGCCAAGGCTCAGGCTCTGCGCGAGGGTGGGATCGACCCGTTCCCGCGCCGCTTCGCGGACCGCCGGGAGATCGCGGCGGTGCGCGCCGACAACGAGGCGCTCGAGGCCGGGGAGACCGGGACCGAGACGGTCCGGATCGCCGGCCGCCTCGCGGCGCGCCGCGGGCAGGGCAAGGCGGCCTTCCTGGACCTCGACGACCGCAGCGGCCGCATCCAGCTCTGGGCGACGGTTGACCGCCTCGGCGAGGAGGCCATGGCGGCGCTCCTCGACCTCGACCTCGGGGACATCGTCGGGGTCGCCGGCCCGGTGGCGCGCACCCGCCGCGGCGAGCTGAGCGTGGTCGTGGAGTCGGCGGAGCTCCTGGCGAAGGCCCTGCGCCCCCCGCCGGACAAGCACGCCGGCCTCCGGGATCCCGAGACGCGCTTCCGCCGCCGCTACCTGGACCTGATGTCCGACACCGACGTCCGGGCGGCCTTCATCACGCGCTCCCGGGCGATCGCGGGCGTGCGCCGCTTCCTGGACGAGCGGGGCTTCATCGAGGTCGAGACGCCGACCCTGCAGCCGATCTACGGCGGCGCGGCGGCGCGGCCGTTCGTGACCCACCACAACGCCCTCGACCGCGACCTCTACCTGCGCATCGCGACGGAGCTCTACCTCAAGCGCTGCATCGTGGGGGGGCTGGAGAAGGTCTACGAGCTCGGCAAGGACTTCCGCAACGAGGGCGTCAGCCACAAGCACAACCCCGAGTTCACGATGGTCGAGACCTACGAGGCCTTCGCGGACTACCGGGACGTCATGGAGATGCTGGAGCAGCTCGTCGCGACGGTCGCCCGCGAGAGCACCGGCGGCACGACCGTCCCGTGGAAGGGCGCGGAGATCGACTTCGCGCCGCCCTGGCGCCGCGTCGACTTCCGCGAGGGGCTCCGGGAGGCGAGCGGCATCGACATCCGCGAGCACGCCGACGCCGACGTCGCTGAGGACGGCCATGAGGGCGGCCGGGCTGGACGCCCCGGACGACCTCCCCTGGGCGAAGCTCGTGGACGGGATCCTCTCCCAGAGCCTCGAGCCCACGCTGATCCAGCCGACGATCCTCTACGACTACCCGCTCGCGCTCTCGCCGTTCGCCAAGCGCACGGCCGACGACCCGGACACGGTCGAGCGCTTCGAGGCCTTCGCGGGCGGCATGGAGATCGCGAACGCCTTCACCGAGCTCAACGACCCCGACGACCAGCGGGCCCGCTTCGCCATGGCCGCCGCCGACCGCGACGCCGGCGACGACGAGGCCCAGCCCATGGACGAGGAGTTCCTCGCGGCGCTCGAGCACGGCATGCCCCCCACGGGCGGGCTCGGGCTCGGCATCGACCGGCTGGTCATGCTCCTCACCGACCGCCACACCATCCGCGAGGTCATCCTCTTCCCGGCCATGAGGACCTGACCGGGGTTTCGCGCCCCCACGTCCCGGGCACCACCGGAGGGTTGCGAAAACACGCGATCCGATGGGGGTTTCGATGAGCGAATCCGGGAAGGCCCAGGAGGCCAAGGGCAGGATCAAGGAGGCGGCCGGCGCCCTGACGGGCGACGAGGAGCGCAAGGACGAGGGCCGCAAGGACCAGTCCGAGGGCAAGATGCGCCAGGCCGGCGAGAAGGTGGCCGACGCGGTCAAGGACGTCAAGGACGCCGTCACCAAGCGGTAGTCCGGACCTTCGACGCAGAGGAGGAGACCACCATGAAGCGCACCCTCTACGCGGCGCTCGGGATGGTGACCTGGAAGCTCGGCAAGCGGTACATGCGCCGCCGCGTCGCGCGACGCGCGCCCCTCGCTCCTGCGCTGACTCCCCGCGGCCGGGGACGCTGCGCTATAGTCCCCGGCCGTTCGCAGGACCGAGAACACTGAGGAGCGGATGGCAAAGCCCAGAGGCCGAGCGCGATCGAAGACCAAGGGACGCAAGGGCGGAGCGCCCGCGCAGCGCAAGCGGCGCCCGCAGCTCGCCGCGGAGGAGATCGACTGGAAGAACTACCCGTCGCTCCGCCGCTTCGTGAGCGAGCGCGGCAAGATCCGCTCCCGCAGGATCACGGGGCTCTCGCGCCGCCAGCAGTCGCTGGTCGCGAAGGCGGTGAAGCGGGCCCGCACGATGGGCCTGCTCGTCTACCCGGACCAGGACCGGCGCGTCCGCCACTAGGGGTGGCGGGCGGCGCCCGGCGTACGTCCGGGCGAAGGGTCATGATGGCCGAATGAGATCGGCCTCGAGATCCGGGTCAACCGTTCTGCCGGGGGGTTCGCCTCCGGCCGAACGGGGGGCGACTTCCCGCTTGGGAGCCGCGATCTTTGAGAAGGCCTCGCCTGTCGCCGATGAAGGGGGCGAGAGGAGGGGCCGTGCTAAGCTGACCCGGCGTCGGTCGCCCGGCGCATCCTCGTTGTCCCGCACTCTCCAACGCCCGTCGTACCCCGCCGGCGCGGTTTTCGCGTCTTCGGGAACGGGTGAGTAGGAAGGGGAATCCCGATGTTCGAAAGGTTCACGGAGCGCGCGCGGCAGGTCGTCGTGCTTGCCCAGGAAGAGGCGCGCACCCTCAAGCACAACTACATCGGGACCGAGCACATCCTGCTGGGCCTCCTTCGCGAGGAGGAGGGTCTGGCGGCGCGCGTGCTGGAGGGCCTCGAGATCACGGTCGAGGAGGTCCGCGCCCAGGTGATCCGCATCGTCGGATCGGGCGAGGAGGTCACCTCCGGGCAGATCCCCTTCACGCCGCGGGCGAAGAAGGTGCTCGAGCTGGCGCTCCGCGAGGCGCTGTCGCTCGGCCACAACTACATCGGGACGGAGCACATCCTGCTCGGCCTGGTCCGCGAGAACGAGGGCGTCGCCGCCCGCATCCTCGCCGACTTCGACGCCGACTCGGAGAAGATCCGCAACGAGATCATCCGCATGCTGTCGGGCCCCGGCCGTCGCCAGCAGGGTCAGGCCACGGGCGGCCAGAGCGGCGACAAGAAGTCGAGCAAGCTGCTCGACCAGTTCGGCCGCAACCTCACCAAGCTCGCCGCCGAGGGCAAGCTCGACCCCGTCGTGGGCCGGGCGACCGAGATCGAGCGGGTCATGCAGATCCTCTCGCGGCGCACCAAGAACAACCCGGTCCTGATCGGTGAGCCCGGCGTGGGCAAGACCGCCGTCATCGAGGGCCTCGCCCAGCGCATCGCCAGCAACGAGGTCCCCGAGCTCCTGCGGAACAAGCAGATCTACACGCTCGACCTGGCGGCCCTCGTCGCCGGCTCGAAGTACCGCGGCGAGTTCGAGGAGCGGCTGAAGAAGGTGATGAAGGAGATCACCCAGCGCGGCGACATCATCCTGTTCATCGACGAGCTGCACAATCTCGTCGGCGCGGGTGCCGCGGAGGGCGCGATCGACGCCGCCTCCATCCTCAAGCCGGCCCTGGCGCGCGGCGAGCTGCAGACCGTCGGCGCCACCACGCTCGACGAGTACCGCAAGTACCTCGAGCGCGACTCCGCGCTGGAGCGGCGCTTCCAGAAGATCCAGGTGGACGAGCCCAGCCAGGAGGAGACCGAGCAGATCCTGCGCGGCCTCCGCGACCGGTACGAGGCCCACCACCGGGTGACCATCACCGACGAGGCCCTCGCGGCCGCCGCGAACCTCGCCGACCGCTACATCGCGGACCGGTTCCTGCCGGACAAGGCGATCGACCTCATCGACGAGGCGTCGTCGCGCATGCGCATCCGCACCATGACCGCCCCTCCGACCTACCGCGAGCTGGAAGAGGAGATCGACCAGGTCCGCAAGGAGAAGGAAGCGGCCATCGAGGCGCAGGAGTTCGAGAAGGCCGCCAACCTGCGGGACAAGGAGCGGCGTCTCACGAACAAGAAGCGCGAGCTCGAGGAGCAGTGGAAGAGCGACGAGGGCGGCCCGCGGGCCTCCATCGGCGAGGAGGAGATCGCCGACATCGTCTCGATGTGGACCGGCATCCCGGTGTTCAAGCTCACCGAGGCCGAGACGCAGAAGCTGCTGCGGATGGAGGAGGAGCTCCACAAGCGCGTCATCGGCCAGGAGCAGGCGATCACCGCCGTCTCCCGGGCCATCCGGCGCGCGCGGGCGGGCATCAAGGACCCCAAGCGGCCCTCGGGCTCGTTCATCTTCCTCGGCCCGTCGGGCGTGGGTAAGACCGAGCTGGCCAGGACGCTCGCCGAGTTCCTGTTCGGCGACGAGAGCGCCCTGATCCAGGTCGACATGTCCGAGTACATGGAGAAGCACGCGGTGTCGCGCCTGGTGGGCTCGCCCCCCGGCTACATCGGCTACGACGAGGGCGGCCAGCTCACGGAGCAGGTCCGCCGCAAGCCGTACTCGGTGATCCTCCTCGACGAGGTCGAGAAGGCGCACCCGGAGGTCTTCAACATCCTCCTCCAGATCCTGGAGGACGGCCGCCTGACCGACGCCCAGGGGCGCTCGGTCGACTTCCGCAACGCGATCCTGATCATGACCTCGAACATCGGCGCCGCGACGATCTCGCGGAGCACGCCGCTGGGCTTCTCGGTCACGGATGAGACGGGCATGTCGTACGACGACATGAAGTCCCGGATCATGGGCGAGCTGAAGCGCGTCTTCCGGCCCGAGCTGATCAACCGCATCGACGAGATCATCGTCTTCCACAAGCTGACCAAGGAGGAGATCACCGAGATCGTCGATCTGCTCCTGGTGCGCCTCCAGACCCAGATGGAGGAGCACGGTCTGGCGCTGCGGCTGACCGACGAGGCCAAGGACCTGCTGGTCGAGCAGGGGTACGACCCGACGATGGGCGCGCGGCCGCTGCGGCGCGCGATCCAGCGCCTGATCGAGGACCCCCTGTCCGATCGCCTCCTGTCGGGCGGCTTCCCGGAGGGCGGTGGCACCGTCACCGTCGATCGGGACGGCGACGACATGAAGCTCATCGTGCAGGAGGCGGAGGCTCCGGCCGAGGCGCCCGAGACGGTCGGCGCTGCGGCGGGTGCGGCCTCCGAGGACTCGCCCACCGGCCCGAGCGAGGCGTAATCCCCGAGCGGGGGTTTCGCGCGTCGTCGCGCGCCCGGGTGGTCTATACGTGTGGGGCCTGCGGTCAGCAGGCCCCACGCTGGGTCGGCCGCTGCCCGACCTGCGGCGAGTGGGGCACCGTGGCCGAGGAGGCCGCCCCGGCGGCGCGCCAGCGCACGGCGATCGGTCCCGTGCCGGTCGTCACCCGGCTCGCGGACCTCACCGACGAGACGCCCGATCGCATGACGACGGGGATCACCGAGCTGGACCGCGTCCTCGGGGGCGGGCTGGTCCCGGGATCGCTCGTGCTGCTCGGCGGCGAGCCCGGAATCGGCAAGAGCACCCTCGTGCTCCAGGCGCTGGCGAACATCGCCGTCACCGGACGGGCCATGCTCGTCACCGGTGAGGAGTCGCCGATCCAGGTCCGCGGCCGCGCCGAGCGGATCGCGGGCGACTGCGGCCCGGTCCAGGTGCTCGCCGAGACGCGGCTCGAGTCCGTGCTCGCCGCCGTCGAGGCGCACCGTCCGACGGTCTGCGCCATCGACTCGGTCCAGACCCTCCACTCCGACGCGCTCGAGGGCGTGCCGGGCGCGCCCAACCAGGTGCGCCAGGCGACGGCCGAGCTGATGCGCCTCGCCAAGGAGCAGGGCGTCACGATCATCCTCGTGGGCCAGGTCACCAAGGACGGCGGCCTCGCGGGGCCGCGCACCCTCGAGCACCTGGTCGACTGCGTCCTCTCGTTCGAGGGCGACGACCTCCGCGTCGCACCGCGTGCTGCGCGCGACCAAGAACCGCTTCGGCTCCACCAACGAGACCGGCATCTTCGAGATGCGCCCGGCCGGCCTGGTGTGCGTCGAGGACCCGACCCGCCTCTACCTGGCCGAGGCCGGGGAGCGGGTCGGATCATGCGTCTTCCCGGCGATCGAGGGCAGCCGCGCGGTGCTGGTCGAGGTGCAGGCCCTCGTGGGCCCCACCGAGATCGTGCCGCCGCGGCGCGTGGCGATCGGCGTGGACCGGACCCGCCTGGCGCAGGTGATCGCCGTGCTGTCGCGCCACGCCGGCGTGCGGCTGGGCGACGCGGACGTCTTCGTGAGCGTGGCGGGCGGCGCCCGGGCGATGGATCCCGCGGCGGACCTGGCGATGGCTCTCGCCGTCACCAGCGCCCATCGCGGCATTCCGCTCGCGGCCGGCACGGCCGCGTTCGGCGAGCTCGGGCTGACGGGCGCGGTGCGCCCGGCCGGTCACGGAGTGAGGCGCCTGGCGGCCGCCGCCGCCCACGGGATGGAGCGCGGCGGTCACCCCGCCCGCGGAGCCCGGGGGCGAGGGCGAGACGGCGGCACCGGAGAACCTGTACGCGGTACCGGGGTCCGGGAGGCCCTCGAGGTCGCCTTCGGGCGATGAAGGACTGTCCTGTCGATGACGAGTGAGGGGGCGCGGTTGTACGAGGTCGGCGACAAGGTCGTGTACCCGCATCACGGTGCGGGGAACATCATCAAGAAAGAGCAGAAGGAGATCCTCGGGCAGCGGCGCGAGTACCTGACGATCCAGATCCTCTACAACGACATGACGGTCATGGTCCCCACCGAGAACGCCGATTCGGCGGGCCTGCGCAAGGTCATCGGCGAGGAGACGGTCGACGAGGTGCTGGCCGTGCTGCGCGACGACGGCACCCAGATGCCGAAGAACTGGAATCGCCGCTTCAAGCACAACCGGGACAAGATCAAGACCGGCGACATCTTCGAGCTGGCCGAGGTCGTCCGCAACCTCTCCATCCGGGACCTCGACAAGGGGCTCTCGACCGGCGAGAAGCAGATGTTCGGCCGGGCCAAGAAGATCCTCGCGAGCGAGCTGATGTACGCGCGCGACATGGAGGAGCAGGAGGCCATCGATTTCCTCGAGAACCTGCTGGGGGACATCGGCCAGACCCGTTCCGACGACGAAGCCGGCGTTAGCGGTGCCGAAGCGCTAGTGGAGTAGCCGGGCGGGCGGATACCGTTACGCGAGCAGGAGTCCGGGGGTCACAGGACGGGGAAGGGTTTGGAGGGCATGACGTGGTACCCGCCCGCACGTCGGGCGCATGAGCGGAGGTCAGCGTGCTGATCGTGGTCAGCCGGATCGTCCTCGCACTGCTCGGCGGCCTCGGGGCGTACCAGGTCGGCTCGGCCCTTCCCCTCGATTCGTGGTTCTCGTCCCCGTGGAGCTACGCCGCGTGGGCGGCGATCACCGTCTGCGGCGCCCTCGTGGGGTTCCTCCTCGGAGGGCTCTTCGGGGCGTGGCTGCGGAACCGCCTCCGGGCGATCGACCGGGCGGCCGACCGCCGCTCGGCCGCCGAGCTGATGGTGGGCGCGCTGGGCCTCGTCGTGGGCCTGGTGGCGGCCGCGCTGGCCGGCGTGGCCGTGGCCCAGCTGCCGATCATCGGGCCCTACCTGCTGCTGCCGGTGGTGCTGGTCGTGGCCTTCGTGTTCAGCCGGGTGGCCGCGCGCCGTCACGTCGACATCCTGCGGCTGGTGGGCATCCGCTCGCGCTCGGCCCCGGTCAATGCGCCGACGCGGCTCATCGACACGAGCGCGATCATCGACGGGCGCCTGGTGGACGTGCTGCGGACGAAGTTCCTGTCGGGCGCGATCGTCATCCCGGACTTCGTGCTGGAGGAGCTCCAGAAGGTCGCCGACTCGTCGGACGGGCTCAAGCGCGCCCGCGGCCGCCGCGGCCTGGAGATCGTCTCCGAGCTGAAGTCGGCGGCCAACGGGGGCTTCTCGGTGCGCGAGGCGGACTACCCCGGCGTCGAGGGCGTGGACGCCAAGCTGGTGCGGATGGCGCAGGACGTGGGCGCGTCCATCGTCACCACGGACTACAACCTCAACAAGGTCGCCCAGATCCAGGGCGTCGAGGTGCTCAACGTCAACGAGCTGGCCAACGCGCTCAAGCCGGCGGTGCTGCCGGGCGAGCCGCTGCAGGTGAAGGTGATCCGCGAGGGCAGGGAGTACGACCAGGGGGTCGCCTACCTCCAGGACGGCACGATGATCGTGGTCGAGGGCGGCCGCTCGGCGGTGGGCAAGGAGGTGACCGTGGAGGTCACGAGCGTCCTCCAGAGCCCCTCCGGCAAGATGATCTTCACGCGGCTGCCGGGCACCGGGGAGTGATCCCGCGCGGCCCCGCGCCGCGCGGTTCCGTTACGCCGGGGGCTTGAATCAGGACCCTCTCCGGCCGATAAGGGAGAGCCCCCGCATGACGCGGCGGCGATGCCCCGAGGAGCACCCCCTTGGACATGGACACGTTCCGGTTCGACGGATCGAGCTGGTCCGGCCGCCCGCCCCGCGACATGGATTCCCCCCGGACCCTGGTGATGGCGTTCGGCGCGGCGGGGATGCGCGTACCGGCCCGAGGTGTTCGCCGCCCTCGACGAGACCTTCCCGACCTCGCGGATCGTCGGCTGCTCGACGGCCGGGGAGATGCACGAGGGCGCCCTGGACGACGGATCGATGAGCGTCGCGGTGGCGCGCTTCGCGCGCGCCCGGCTCGCGACCGCCACCGCGGGCGTCGCCACGCCCGCCGAGTCGCGGGACGCCGGGGAGCAGATCGGCCGGGCGCTCGGCGCCCCCGACCTGCGGGCGGTGTTCGTCCTCTCGGACGGGCTGAGGGTCAACGGCAGCGAGCTGGTGGCGCGGCATCACCTCGCGCTGCCGCGCCGTCGGTCGTCGTGACGGGCGGGTTGGCGGGCGACGGGACGCGCTTCGGCAACACCTGGGTGCTCGACGGCGCGGAGGGCCCACTCCGGGATGGTGAGCGCCGTGGGCATCTTCGGCGAGAGCCTCGTGGTGGGGCACGGCACCGGGGGCGGCTGGGAGAAGTTCGGCCCCGAGCGGGTGATCACGCGCTCGGAGGGCAACGTCCTCTACGAGCTCGACGGCCGGCCGGCCCTGGAGCTCTACAAGGAGTACCTGGGCCGACCGGGCCGCCGGGCTCCCGGCGACGGGCCTGCTGTTCCCGCTGCTGGTGCGCGCGCGGCGACGAGTGCATGGGGCTCGTGCGCTCGATCATCGCCGTGGACGAGGCCGAGCCAGTCGCTGACCTTCGCCGGAGACGTCGGCCAGGGCGCGCTCGCGCAGCTGATGCGCGCGAGCATCGACCGGCTGGTCGACGGCTCGGAGCGGGCGGCGCATGCGCGCGGTGGAGGGCCACGACCGGGAGCGGCCGGTGCTGGCGATCGGCGTCAGCTGCGTCGGCCGCCGGATGGTGCTCGGCGAGCTGTGCGAGGAGGAGGTCGAGGCGATCGGTCGCCGTCCTGCCGGCGGGCTCGCGCCACGTCGGCTTCTACTCCTACGGCGAGATCGCCCCCGACGCCTCCGGGCGCTCGGAGCTCCACAACCAGACGATGAGCATCACCACCCTGTCCGAGGCCTGATGCACCGCCTGCTGGCGCGACAGCTGCGCAAGACCGGGCTGGACCCCCTGACGCCGCCGACCGACCCGGCGGCGTGGCGCGGACCTGCTGGCGCGCGTGGAGCGCTCGTACGTCCAGGTCGACGAGGACCGGTACTCGCTGGAGCACGCCATCGACACGCTCTCGCGCGAGATGCGCGAGCTCTACGAGACGATCTCCGGGAGCACGGCGGAGCACGCGGCGCTGAGCCGGGTGGCGACGGCCGTCGCCGAGGGCGAGGAGGCCGGCGCGGTCTTCGACCTGGTGGCGCGGGAGGTGGCCGGGCTGCTGGGCTACGTCGCGGCGCGGATCCTGCGCTTCGAGGGCGGGCGCGGGACCGTGGTCGGAGCGTGGGGGGCGACCGGCGCGTTCGCCGAGGTCCGGGCCGCCCACGCGGCGCTGCCCCCCTCGGGCGGCAGCGCCGTCGCCCGCGTCTTCCGCTCGGAGGCCTTCGCGGCCGACGTCAACCTGCGCGACCTGGACGAGCCGCTCGGCCGGGAGCTCGCGGGCATCGGCCTGCGCGCCATGGTCGCGGCGCCGATCCGGGTGGACGCCCGCCTCTGGGGATCGGTGGTCGCCGCCACCACCGACGCCGGCCCCCGCCGCACGCGGTGGAGCTCTGCGTCCGGCGCTTCGCCGACCTGATCGCGCTGGCGGTCTCCAACGCCGAGGACCGCCGCCGCCTCGCGACCCTGGCGGCCACCGATTCGCTCACCGGGCTCGCGAACCACCGCGAGTTCCACGAGCGCCTCGCCGCGGAGGTGTCCCGCGCGACCCGCCACGGATCACCGCTCTCGCTGATCGTGCTCGATCTCGACGGCTTCAAGACCGTCAACGACAGCCTCGGCCACCAGGCCGGCGACGCCGTCCTGGTGGCGCTCGCGGACCGGATGCGGGAGGCCTCCCGGACGGGCGACCTGCTCGCGCGCGTCGGCGGCGAGGAGTTCGCCTGGATCCTCCCCGAGACCGACCGGGAGGGGGCCCTGGAGGCCGCGGAGCGCCTGCGCTCCAGCGTGGCGGCGCAAGCGGTCGGCCCCGTGGAGGGGCAGACGGTGTCGATCGGGCTCTGCGACCTGACGACGGCCGGGCCGGACCCCTCGGAGCTCTTCCGCCTGGCCGACGGCGCCCTCTACTGGGCCAAGCGCAGCGGCCGCAACATGAGCGTCACGTACTCGGCGGAGGTGGTGGTCGAGATGTCGCCGGCCCAGCGCGCGGTCCGCGAGGCGCGGGCGCCGCGCTCGCGGCGATCCAGGCGCTGGCGCGGGCGGTCGAGCGCGCCGCGACTCCAACACCCGCGCCCACTCCGACCGGGTCGCCGTCCTGTCGGCGATGCTCGGCGAGGAGCTGGGCTGGTCCCCCACCCGCGTCGCGCTGCTGCGGGAGGCCGCGATCGTCCACGACGTCGGCAAGATCGGGATCCCGGACTCCTTCCTCCTCAAGACGGGCCCGCTGGCTCCGGAGGAGTACGAGCGCCTCAAGGAGCACGCCGTGCTCGGCGCCTGGATCGTTCCCGACGTGCTGTCGCCGGAGCAGACCTCCTGGGTGCGCCACCACCACGAGCGGTGGGACGGCCAGGGGTATCCGGACGGCCTCCCGGGGGACGAGATCCCCGAGGGCGCGACCATCATCGGCCTCGCCGACGCGTGGGACGCGATGACGAGCAGCCGGCCCTACCGCGCCGCGATGAGCCCGGACGAGGCCCTCGCCGAGTGCCGCGGCTGCTCGGGCAGCCACTTCGCTCCGGCCGTCGTGGCCGCGCTGGAGGCGCTGGCCGCCGCCGGGCGGCTGGACGGGCTCGTCCCGACGGTCGCCGCGGCGGCCCCGCCCACCTAGGTCTCGCGCACCAGCCACTGGGCGAGCCCCAGTCCGGCGTGGGGATCGCCGGCCGGAACGCCCTCGTGCTTGGCGAAGGCGAAGACCGGGCGGTCCGCCGACTCGCGCTCGAGCAGGTCCCGCCAGGCGTCGCGGGCCTCGGAGGAGTAGGCGTCCCCCCGCAGCCGCACGTAGCCGAGGGGGCCCGGCGGCAGCCGCTCCAGCACCGCTCCGGCGGTCTCGGAGACGCACACGGTCCCGCCGGAGGCGGCGATCCGTTCGGCGATCGCGGGGTCCGACCAGGAGTCGTGGCGGAACTCGAGCGCCACCGGCAGGCCGGGCGGCAGGCACGCGAGCAGGTCGGCGAGCGCGCCGTCGTCGCGCCGGCGCGAGGGCGGGAACTGGAGCAGCACGGCGCCCAGGCGGTCGCCGAGCCCGGTGAGCGACTCCAGGAAGCGCTCGAGGAACTCGCCGCCGCCCTCGCCGGGCGGCAGGGTCGCGGTGTGGGTCAGCCGGCGGTGCGCCTTGACGGCGAAGCGGAAGCCGGGCGGCGTCTCCCCGGCCCAGCGGGTGACCGTGGACTCGGATTGGAGGCGGTAGAAGGTCGCGTTGATCTCGCACGAGGTCAGCTCGCCCGCGTAGTGGGCGAGGAAGCGGCTCTGGGGCAGCCCCTGCGGATAGAAGGCGGGCTTCCACTCCGGATACGCCCACCCGGAGGTACCGATGTGGAGGCTCATGGGGTCGACTCCATCTCGATGACATCATTCGGCGGCCTGGCCCGTCGCTCGCCGGGCCCACACCCGCTCCGGGAGGGATTCTGCCCACCTCGACCACCGCGATCGTCGTCGCCGCCGGCGCGGGCGCGCGCATGGGCGCCGAGGTGCCCAAGGCGCTGATGCCGCTGGCGGGGCGGCCGATGCTCCGCTGGAGCGTGGACGCCCTGCGCGCGCGCCGGGCTCTTCGACGAGATCGTCGTGCTGGCGCCGCCCGGGCCGCGAGGACGAGGTGCGGGACGCCGTCGGGGCGCCGGAGGGCCTGCGCGTGGTGGCCGGGGGCGCCAGCCGGGCCGCGTCGGTGCGCGAGGGCGTGCGCGCCGCCGCCCCGGACTGCCGGCGCCTGCTGGTCCACGACGCCGCCCGTCCGCTGGTGACGCCCGCCCTGATCGCGGGCGTGCTCGACGGCGCTGGAGGGCGTGGACGGCGCGATCGCCGCGGCCCCCGCGCCGGACACCCTCAAGCGGGCGGGCGAGGGCGAGCTGATCGCGGGCACCGTGGACCGCGCCGGGCTCTGGGGCGCCCAGACGCCGCAGGCCTTCTGGGCGCCGCGTCCTGCGGAGCGCCGTCGAGGCCGCCGCGGCGCAGGGGCGACTGGACGAGGCGACCGACTGCGCGTCGATGGTCGAGGCCGAGGGGGGCAGGGTGCGCCTGGTGGCCTCCCTCACCCCCAACCTGAAGGTCACCACGCCCGCCGACGCGGTGCTGGCCGCGGCCGTGCTGGCGGCGCGGCCCCAGTAGGGTTACGCGCGACCTCGTGCTGACCGACTACCACATGCATCTCCAACCGGACGGGGTCCGCGCCCGCGCCGACGCGGCGGCACCGCTGGGAGGCCGTCGGCGGGCACCTGTCGAGCGCCTGGATCGGCGGCTACGTGGAGCGCGCCCGCTCGCGGGCCGTGTCCGAGATCGCCATCACCGAGCACGTCCACCGCTTCGCCCAGGCCCGCGACTGGTTCGACAACCCCTGGTGGCGCGAGGAGGCCACCGAGGACGTCGACGTCTACTGCGAGGCGATCCTCGCCGCGCGCGCGGAGGGGCTGCCGGTGCTGGTGGGCATCGAGATGGACTGGCTGCCGGGCCGCACCGAGCAGATCGCGGCCTTCCTCGAGGGGCGGCCCTTCGACGTCGTGCTCGGGTCGGTGCACTGGCTGGGCGAGCTCGGGGTCGACCACCCGGACTTCCCCGCCTGGGACGACATGGCGGCCCGAGCGGCTCTGGGCCGAGTACCTGGAGGAGCTCGTCGCCGCGGCGCGGTCGGGGCTCTTCGACGTGCTGGCCCACCCGGACCTGCCCAAGGTCTTCGGCGGCCGGATGCCGCGGGCGCTCGACGGGCGCCTCGAGGCGACGATCGCCGCCATCGCCGACTCCGGCGTCGCGATCGAGTGCTCCTCGGCGGGCCTGCGCAAGCCGATCGGCGAGCTCTACCCCGAGCCGAGCCTGCTGGCGCGCCTGCGCGCGGCCGGCGTGCCCGCCACCCTGGCCAGCGACGCCCACGCCCCCGAGGACGTGGCCCGCGACTACCCGACCGCGGTCGCCGCCCTGCGCCAGGCGGGCTACGAGACCATCACGCGCTTCTCGCGCCGCGCGCCGACCCAGGTGCCGCTGCGATGGGCCTGAGGGTCGGCAACGGCGTGGACGCCCACCGCTCTGGCCCCCGGGCGCCCCCTGATGCTCGGGACGGTGGCCATCGACCACCCCGAGGGGCTCGTCGGGCACTCGGACGGCGACGTGGTCGCGCACGCGATCTGCGACGCCCTCCTGGCCGCGGCCGGGCTCCCGGACATCGGCGCGCTCTTCCCGCCGGGCGACGCGGAGTGGGAGGGCGCGTCCGGCGAGCGCCTGCTCTCGATCGTGGTCGCGCGGGTGCGCGAGAGCGGCTGCACGGTCGCCAACGCCCACGCCGTCGCCATCTGCGAGCGACCGCGCCTCGCGCCGCACCGGACAGGCCATGCAGGAGGCGCTCACCCGGCATCGTGGGGGCGCCGGTGACCGTGCACGCCACCACGAGCGACGGCATGGGCGCGCTCGGCCGCGGGGAGGGGATCGCCTGCCAGGCGGTCGCCCTGGTGGAGGCGCCGTGAGCGGCGAGGTCCGCCTCCACTCGACCCTGACCAAGCGCAAGGAGGAGCTCGTCCCGGACCCGGACGGCACCGTGCGCATCTACGTCTGCGGGCCGACGGTCTACGGCCGCATCCACATCGGCAACGCGCGCCCCTTCGTGGTCTTCTCGGTGCTCAAGCGCTACCTGGAGCGCCGCGGCATGCGGGTGCGGCTCGTCTCGAACCTGACCGACGTCAACGACAAGATCTACGACGCGGCGCGCGCGGAGGGCGTCCCGAGCGCCGAGCTCGCCCGGCGCTACTCCGACGCCTACATCGCCGACACGGACCGGCTGGGCCTGGGGCGGCCCGACGCCGAGCCGCGCGTCACCGACTCCATCCCCGAGATCATCGAGCTGATCGCCGACGCTGGTGGAGCGCGGGCTCGCGTACCCCTCCGACGGCGACGTCTACTACCGGGTGGAGCGCTTCGAGGGCTACGGGCGCCTCTCGGGCCGGCGCCTGGACGAGATGGTCTCGGGCGAGCCGGGCGTCGGCAAGGAGTCGCCCCTCGACTTCGCCCTCTGGAAGGGGCGCAAGCCCGACGAGGACACCTGGTGGGAGTCGCCCTGGGGGCCCGGGCCGCCCGGGGTGGCACATCGAGTGCTCGGCGATGGCGGAGACGGCCCTCGGCCGCGACTTCGAGATCCACGGCGGCGGCATCGACCTGGTCTTCCCCCACCACGAGAACGAGATCGCCCAGTCGGAGGGCGCCCACGGCGGCCGGATGGCCCAGATCTGGATGCACAACGAGATGCTCGAGCTGGGCGACGAGAAGATGAGCAAGAGCATCGGCAACATCGCCCCGCTGTCCGACGTGCTCGACCGCTGGCCGGCCGAGGTCGTGATCGCCTACTTCCTCACCAGCCACTACCGCTCGCGGCTGCCGTTCTCGGAGGAGCGCCTGGACGACGCCCGGGCGGTCGTCGAGCGGCTCGCCAACACGCTGCGGTCGCTGGACCGGGCGATCGCGGGCGACCAGCGAGGGCCACGACCCGGACCTGTCGCGCACGATCGTCGACGGCCGCGGCGAGTTCTTCCGCGCCCTGGACGACGACTTCGGCACCCCCGAGGCCTTCGCGGCGCTGTTCGAGATGGTCCGGGGCGTCAACCGGGCCATCGCCGCCGGCACCGCGGGCGCCGCACAGCTGCGCGAGGCCCGCCGCGAGCTGGTCGAGCTGCTCGACACCATCGGCCTCGGCGGGATCGACCCCGGTCCGCCGGCCGAGGTGCCCGCCGAGGTGATGGACCTGCGTACGCCGGCGCGAGGAGGCGCGCGCGTCCCGCGACTTCGCCGGCGCCGACGCCCTGCGCGACCGGGTGCGCGAGCTGGGCTACGAGATCACCGACACCGCCGAGGGTCCGCGGGTCAACGCGGCATGAGCGCCGCCCCCACGCGCCCGGACGGGCGCGAGGTGGTCTACGGGCGCAACCCGGTGCGCGAGCTGCTGGCGGCCGGGGCGCGGGAGGTCCACGGGTGTACGCGCTCCCCCAGCTGGCGGGGGAGCCCTGGCTGGAGGGCGTGGCGGTGACCGAGAACAGCCGCGACCAGCTGGGCCGCCTGGCGGGCACCTCGGACCACCAGGGGGTGGTGGCGGTGGCCGACCCCTACCCCTACGCCGAGCCCGGTGACGTCCTCGAGCGCCCCGGCCCGGTCGTGTGCCTGGACGGCGCGCAGGATCCGCGCAACCTCGGGGCGATCGCCCGCGTGGCCGAGGGCGTCGGCGCCGCCGGCATGATCATCCCGCGCCGCGGGAGCCCCGGCATCACGCCCGACCGTCGCCAAGGCGTCGGCCGGGGCGGTGGAGCACCTGGCGATCGCGCAGGTCGGGAGCATGGTGAGCTTCCTCCACGACGCGCGGGGCGGCGGCCGCCGGACCGCCATCGGGGCGCATCCGGAGGGCGGGGAGGACTACCGCGAGCTCCGCGTGGCCCCGCGACGTGCTGCTCGTGATGGGCGCCGAGGGCGAGGGGCTGCGGCCCCGGGTGCGCGAGGAGTGCGACCACCTGGCCCGGATCCCGATGGCCGGCAGCGTGGCGTCGCTGAACATCTCCGTGGCCGCGGCGATCCTCCTGTTCGAGACATTGCGCACACCGAATTAACGCTATTTGCGTGATTGTGCACGTTGACGCGACTGTGCGCGGACGATAACAATGCGCAACTCGTCACATCCAAACGCTTGAGTTCAGCTTGAGGCACCGGGGCTGAACCAGGGAGAAAACCCATGAGCAGCGCGTTCTCACGAGCAGGAACAGCAAGCAGGGGACGCGCCGACCGGGCGGAGGGCCACCACCCTCAACCTTGGATCGAGGTGCAGGATCGGGCCCTCATTTCACGGGCTCGCGCGGGCGATGCGGCCGCCATGGACCGCCTGATCGACCGCTACCGCGGTTTCGTGCGCATGAAGGCCAGCGCGTACTTCCTCGCCGGGGGCGAGAGCGAGGACCTGATCCAGGAGGGCCTGATCGGGTTCTTCAAGGCCGTGCGCGACTACCGCGTGGACCGCGAGGCCTCGTTCCGCTCCTTCGCCGAGCTCTGCGTGACGCGCCAGATCATCACCGCGATCAAGACCGCGGCCCGCAACAAGCACACGCCCGCTCAACACGTACGTCTCCTTCAGCCACACGCGCGCCGGGCGCGAGCGGCGACCAGGAGATGTCGCTGGCCGAGGTGCTCCCGGGCGACCCGGTCGTCGATCCGGTCACGCAGGTGATCTCCTCCGAGGAGCTGCGCAGCCTGGTGGAGTGCCTGGGGGAGGCGCTGTCGGACCTCGAGAGCGGCGTCCTGACGATGTACCTCGAGGGTCGCTCCTACGAGGAGATCGCCGGCCGCCTCGACTGCACCCCCAAGACGGTCGACAACGCGCTCCAGCGCGTGAAGCGCAAGGTGCTCACCCACCTGCGCAGCCGCGAGGTTCTCGACCTCCGCTGAGCGCGGGCGCCGACGCGGGCGGAGCCCGCGACCCGGGGGGTCGCCGGCCCGCCGGTGCTATCCTCGCCCGGTTCTGAGAGGTACGAGAGGAGCCGTGCGATGGGCCTGATGAGCCGCTTCACGATGATCGTCAAGGCCAAGGCCAACAAGGCCCTCGACAAGGCCGAGGACCCGCGCGAGACGCTCGACTACTCGTACGAGAAGCAGCTCGAGCTGCTCCAGAAGGTGCGCCGGGGCGTGGCCGACGTGGCCACCAGCAAGAAGCGCCTCGAGCTCCAGGCCGCCAAGCTCGAGCAGAGCGTCGAGAAGCTCGACGGCCAGGCGCGGACGGCCCTCCAGCAGAACCGCGAGGACCTCGCCCGCGTCGCCCTCGAGCGCAAGAAGGGCGTGCAGCTGCAGCTGCAGAGCATCGACGAGCAGCGCGCGCAGCTGCAGATCGAGCAGGACAAGCTCGTCCTCTCCGAGCAGCGCCTGAGCGCGAAGGTCGAGTCCTTCCGCACCCGCAAGGAGACGATCAAGGCCCAGTACACGGCCGCCGAGGCCCAGGCGAAGATCGGCGAGGCCTTCAGCGGCGTCTCCGAGGAGATGGCCGACGTCGGCATGGCGATCGAGCGGGCCGAGAACAAGACCGAGACGATGCGGGCCCGCGCCGGGGCGATCGACGAGCTCCTGGAGTCCGGCGCCCTCACCGACCTCGGCGACCGCCGCGATCCGCTCGACCGCGAGCTGGAGCAGCTCACCGTGTCCGGCGGGGTCGACGCCGACCTCGCCCGCCTCAAGGCCGAGCTGGGATCCGGCGAGGCCGAGAAGCCGGCGGGCCAGATCGAGGACGGGGAGAAGCCGTCGTGATCGTGCGCATCCTCGGCGAGGGGCAGTACCGGCTGGACGACGAGGCCTTCGCGGCCGTGAGTCTCATCGACGACCGCGTGCAGGCCGCGGCCGACGCCGGCGACGACGCGGCCTTCGCGGCCGCGCTCACCGAGCTGGTCGACACGGTCGTCGCGCGCGGGGCGCCGCTGGCGGCGGACGATCTCCACCCGTCCGACGCGATCGTGCCCGGGCACGGCACGACGCTCGGCGAGGCGCGCGAGCTGCTCTCGTCCGAGGGGCTGATCCCCTCCCGGTAGCGGGTCCGGCGCCGGCTCAGCCGGTGGGCGAGTCCCAGACCGCGTACCAGCGCTCGAGCTCCGGCTCGAGCGGCAGCTCGTGGGCGAGCATCGACTGGACGCGCAGCTCGAGGGTGTTGTCGCGCACCTTGCCCTCGCGCGGCGCGAACGGGTAGAAGGTGCCGCGCTTGTAGCCGTAGACGAGGCTCACCGGGCCCGAGCGCGCCGTCGAAGCCGAACACCGCGCACAGGAGCTGCTCCGAGAACCCGCGCTCCTCGAGCGACTGGCTCACCACGTGGGTCGTGGTCACCAGGTCGTCGAGGTCCGGGTCCTCGATGACCACCCACGAGAAGCCGAGGCTGTCGTCGTGGCGGCGGATCGTCGTGCCGGCGTCGCTGCTCGTGGCGTTCAGCAGCTCCTCGATGTCGCGCACCAGCTGGTCGAAGACGCCCGCCTCGATCGACTTGAAGCAGACGCCCGCGCGCCCGGTGGTGCGGAGCTCGAGCGACACCTCGAGGGTGATCGCGGCCTGCCCGATCGCGAAGAGGCGGTCGAGGTCGGCGCGCCGGGGCGCCCGCTGTCCGCGCAGGACGTCGAAGAGGCCCACGGCGGCGGCGGTGCTAGAGCGTGGCGGTCGGGGGAGGCGTCGAGCGTGGCCTGCATCGCCATCAGGCGCTCGATGCGCTTCTCCACCGGCGGGTGGGTCGAGACGATGCTGGACAGCGAGAAGCCCTTGGCCACGGCCGGGATGATGAAGAAGGCGTTCATGCCCTCGGCGGCGCGCAGGTCCGTCGTGGGGATCCGCGTCATCGTGCCGCTGATCGTGGCGAGCGCGGCCGCCAGCTGCGCCGGCGCGCCGGTCATGATCGCCGCGCCGCGGTCGGCGGCGAACTCGCGGTAGCGCGACAGCGCCCGCAGGAGCAGGAACGACAGGACGTAGACGACGATCGACGCCACGATCACGACCATGAAGATCATGGCGCTGTTGTCCCGGCTGCGGCCGCCCATCATCCCGCTGTAGACCCCGAAGCGGACGAGCAGGCCGGCCACCGTCGCCAGGAAGCCCGCCACCGTCATCACGATGACGTCCTTGTTGGCGATGTGGCACAGCTCGTGGGCGATCACGCCCTCCAGCTGGCGCGGCTCGAGGGTCCGCATGATGCCCGGTGGTGACGCACACCGTCGCGGTCTTGCGGCTGTGGCCGGCGGCGAAGGCGTTGGGGATGTCGGCGTCGGCGATCGCGACCTTGGGCTTCGGGATGTCGGCGAGCTGGCAGAGCCGCTCGATCATCGCGTGCAGCTCGGGCGCCTCGTCGGGCTCGGTGACCCGCGCCCTCATCGCCGCGAGCGCGATCTTGTCGCCGAAGAGGATCTGCACGAGGGCGAAGCCGCCGGCGATCAGGAGGATCAGGATCGCGCCCACGCCCGCCGCGATCAGCACCGCGATGAAGACGACGTAGAGCAGGCCGAGGCCGAAGAGCGTCAGGCCCATCCGGGTCGTCAGGCCCCCATCACGTCCGTACCAGCCGCGTCGCGCCACTCGGTCCCCCCGTCCGCGCTCAACCAGCCGATGATACGCCGTCCCCGCGCGAGTACCCTTGGCGCCGGTGCAGACGTTCCCGATCCGCAGCGGCAGGTGGGCCCGCTCCTTCCTGGCGCCCGCTCGCGCCCCGCCGCCCGACCGTGACGGTCGACGAGGCGACGGTCTCCGTGCGCATGGGGCTGCCGGCCGGGCCGACATCCCGGTGGCCCGGATCGACCGGGTCGGGCACGATGGTCTGGCCCAAGTGGGGCGGCGTCGGGGCGCGCATCGCGCGCGACCTGGTGGCCTTCGTCGGCCGCTCCGGCACCGCTGGTGCTGGTGGAGCTCTCCGAGCCGCTGCGGGTGCGCGCGCCGCTCGGCTGGACGGCCTCGAGCATCGCCATCGGGGCCGAGGACGTCGAGGGCCTGATCACCGCCATCTCCCAGGCCCGGCGACCCCAGGGCGCCGGGGAGGTCCGCCGCCGGGGAGCTCCTAGGCCGGGGGCTGCAGCGCCACGATCTCGTTGCCGTCGGGATCGAAGAACTGGAGCGTCTTGGCCCCGCCCATGTCCTCGATCCGGCCGCGCTGCACGCCGTTGCTCGGCCGAGCACGCCGGTGGACCTCCTGGATGTCGTCGGTGCTGAGGATGACCGTCGCCCCGCCCTGGTGCGGGCGCGTCGCGAGCTCGCCCGAGAGCGCGATCACCGTGTCCCCCGCCTGGAGCTCGGTCCAGTCGTTGCCCTCGCGGCGGAGGACCTCCAGGCCCAGGACGCCCGAGTAGAACTCGATCGCCCGGTCCATGCTGCACACCTGGTAGAAGACGACATCGACGCCGGAGAAGAGGCTCATCGGGTGACGAGCCCCGTCCCCGGACGGGATGACGACCGCCTCACAGTGCCGCCAGGTGCATCTCGGAGTCGCCCTCGCGGCGCTCGGCCGAGCGGTTGGCCGCGGTGCGGCTGAGCCCGTGGGCGACCGTGAGCGCCACCTTGTAGCCGGCGTCGGTCTCGGCGCCGGTGAGCAGCATGGTGCCGGCCGGGCGCCCCGAGAGGGTGCGCACCAGGCGCCGGGGGCGGTCGCAGATGATCATCATCGGCCGCTCGTCGGCGTGCAGGGTCTCGGCCATGCCGTGCCAGTCGGCGCCCTCGTCGCGCAGGTCCAGCATCACGATGTCGCCCGAGGCCGGCGCCGGCCGCTCGGGACGGGCCTCTGCGCCCATCACCACGTAGCCCAGGCGCGTGAGGGTCTCCTCGAGGGCGCTTCGGCCGTTCCCCTCTGGTCCAAGAACCAAGATCCGCATCGACTGCATCTCGTGTACCCCATGTCTCGCGAAGGTTTCTGCGCCCGGCCCCATCGGGGGACCGGCGCGGGACGCGATATCCCGGCGGTGGCGCGCCGGATGGGCGCACCGTCGTGCCGGGGGGGTACCGGCTAGCCGGGTCGGCAGACCGCCAGGCCGTGGCCCGAGGCGGCGCCCATCAGGGAGCCGCTCCACAGGCGCTCGCTCAGCTGCGGGCGCGGCGCGCGGGCGATGGCCACGATCAGGCCCACCAGCACGAACATGATCAGCGTGGTGGCCGGCGGGCCGCCCACCGCCGGGAAGGACATAGCCGGCCAGCACCGCCAGCAGGCTCGAGCCCGAGGTGATCGTGCCGATCGGGGCCACGACGCTCTCGCCGAACAGGGTGCTGACGCCCTCGTCGCCCAGGCCGATGCCCGGGCCCCGCTCGAGCCGGGTCGCCGCCACCGGGCCCACCGGGCTCTTGCGCCGGCCCGGGTCGAGCGTGAACAGGTCCTGGTGCAGGGCCGCGTTCTGGGTGGGCACCGTCGCGACCGGCAGGGCCGGGCGCCTGGGCGCCGCGGCCGGCGTCACCGGCGCGGGCGCGTCGGGGACCGACGCCTTCACGTCGATGCCTACGAGCGAGGTGTCCGCGGCGGGCGGAATGGCCACCTGGACCGGGTGGTCCTGCGGTCAGGAGCGCGACGGGGAGCTTGTCCGGCTCGACGATCGCCTTCGGGCGCGTCGGGCGCGGTCGGGAGGGCCGAGCCGCTCGGCGGCGGGGCCGTGTCGATGACCGTCGGCGCGGGCGCCGGCGTCGGCGTGGACTCGGCCTCCGGCGGCGCCGGGGTCTCGGCGGTCGCCGGCGGAGGCGCGGGCGCCTCGGTCGGTCGGCGGCTCCACGACCGGCGTCTCGCTCGCACGGGCGCCCCGCCCACCGGATCGGGCGCCGTCGTCGGATCCGTGACCACCGTCCCGTCGGTCGGGGCGGCGGGCGCCGTCACGACCACCTCGTCCGCGACGGCGGTGCCGTGCCGCGAGCGCGAGACCCGGCGCGAACATCGCGAACGGCCGCGACGGACACGGCGAGCAGGAGCCACCGCCGGGCACCGCTCACGGGAGTCGGCGGGAGGAGAGCAACGGAGCGGTTTCACCTATCGAGAAGTCGCGCAATCCTGCGCAAAGTAGTAGCGGCGCGAGAATACATCGGCCTACAGACGGCGTGAAGTCCCCCATTGGGACGCCCTGTGGAATTCCCGTGCAACGAGCGATCAACGATGACGGCGGAGGCCGCCGTTAGAGTCGATCGCCGGTGTCCATCGCGACTCAACTCCACCTGCCACTCCCGACGCCCGCAGCCCGGCGCCGAGGGCGGCGATTCCCTGCCCGACCGCCTGTGCGCGCTGCTGGTCCGCCGCGGCCGCCCGCTGGAGGTCGGCCACGTCGCCGCCCAGCTGCTGCGGCTGCGCGGCTGCCCCGAGCGCCTGCAGCGCCGGCTGGTGGCCGAGATCGTCGAGGGCGACGCGCGCCTGGCCTGGCTCGGGCGCGACCTGGTGGGCCTGGCGCCGCCGGACTGGTCGCGCACGCGAGCTCGACCGCGGCCACCTTCTGCGTCGTGGACCTCGAGACCACCGGCGGGCTCGCCCGGCCACTCGAAGGTCACCGAGATCGGCGCGGTGCGCCTGGTGGCGCTGCGACGTGGACGAGCGCTTCAGCACGCTGGTGAACCCGGGCCGGCCGATCCCGCCGGTCGTGACCGACCTCACCGGCATCGACGACCGCATGGTCTCGGAGAGCCCGGACATCGAGCAGGCGCTCGCGCGCTTCGTGGACTTCGCCGGCCAGGACGTGCTGGTGGCGCACAACGCGCCGTTCGACCTGCGCTTCCTCAACTACGAGCGCCGCCGGCTCTGGGGCCGCTACTTCACGCAGCCGTGGCTCGACACGCTGGTGCTCGCGCGCCGCCTGCTCAACGGCCGGGTGGCGCGCCACGATCTCGGCGACGCTCGCCGACTGGGCCGACACGGCCGTGCGCCCGAACCACCGCGCCCTGCCCGACGCCGAGGCCACCGCCGAGGTGCTGGTGCGGCTGATCGGCCTGCTCGCCGAGCGCGGCGTCGACACGCTCGAAGAGGGCGGTCGCGTTCGGCGGCCTCGGCGGGCGCGCGGCACGCCTACAAGCTGGCCCTCGCCGAGGACCTGCCGACGGGACCCGGCGTCTACGTGATGCGCGACCGCGAGGGCAACGCGCTCTACGTGGGCAAGGCGGCCAACCTGCGCCGGCGGGTGCGCTCCTACTTCGGCCCGGGCGGGCGCCACGGGCGCCTGATCGGGCGCGCGCTCGAGCAGCTCGACTCGATCGACCACGAGACGTGCGGCTCGGAGTTCGCGGCGCTGCTGCGCGAGAACGCCCTCATCAAGGAGCCTGCGCCCGCCCTGCAACAAGCGGGGGACGGGCGGGCCGGGGCCACTACCTCAAGCTCAGCGGCGCGGCCCGCCGGCCGCGCCTCTTCGTCGTCCCGCGCATCCGCGCGGACGGGGCCTCCTACTTCGGCCCGGTGCGCTCGCAGCGCCTGACCCGCGAGGCGGTGGCCTCCTGCGCGATCTCTACGCGATCGGCGACGAGGACCTCGCGGTGCGGGCCGACGCCCTCGCGGAGCTGGAGGCCGTCCTCGGCGGCGACCCCGCCGCCCTCGGCGACGCTGGCCCTGCGGCTCGGGGGCCTCGTCGCGCGCGGCGAGACCGCGACCGACCCCGACGAGATGGTCGGATCGCGCCGCGGGCGCTGCTCGGCGGCGCTCGCCGGCGCTCGCCCGCGCCCGGCGCGCCGCGGCGACGCATCGGCGGTGCTGGTCGAGCGCGCGCGAGGCGGACGGCGCCGCCGAGGTCTTCTTCGTGGGGGGCGGGGTGGTGCGCCACTCGGCCGCCGTCAGCGCCGGGACCTGGGAGGGGCCCGCGCTGCGAGGGGCTCGAGATGCTGCTGCCGCGCACCCCGCGCGGCGCAGCTCGCGCCGGACGCCCTCGACGAGGTGGTGATCGTGGAGGACCGCCTGCGCCAGCTCCGCTCCCGCGGCGCGGCCCTCGAGCTGGGCCCGGGTGGCGAGGCCCCGAGGTGCTCGCGCGGCGCTGGGCCGGCGCGCTGGTCGCGCTCCAGGACGCGCCCGCCGGAGCCGATCGCTCGACGCCTGAGATCACGGGCGGCCGCGGCTCTCGCCCTGAGCGGGCGGTTCGCGCCCATGGGGCGTCAGGCGGCCGCGGGCCTGCGCGCCTGGGCCGCGGCCTCCGGGGTGCGCCTGCGGCTGGAGGACGACCGCAGCGATCCGCGCCGCAGCGCCGCGCTGGCCGGCGAGCTCGCCGCGGTCGGCCGACCTCCTGTTCGGGCCCTACGGCAGCGGGCCGGGGCGCGCGGTGGCGCGGGCGATGGCCGGGCGCCCCGAGGTGGTCTGGAACCACGGCGCCGCCGCCACGTGCCGCCGCACCGGCGCCCGCGTGGTCGACGTCCTCGGCCCGGCCGAGAGCCTACTGGCGCGGCCTGCCCGACGCCCTCGCGCGCCGGCGCGCCGCGGGTCGCGCTGGTGCGGGCGCCCGGCGGCTTCGGGGCGGCGGTCGCCGCGGGCGCCGCGCGGGCGCTCGAGGAGGCCGGGCTCGTCCCCGTCGCGTGCGCGACCTGCAGGCCGGGGACCCGGCCGCGTCGTCGCGCGGGCCTCGCGCGCCGGCGCGGCGCTGGGTGGTCGGCGGCGGCCGGATCGAGGACGACCTGGCGCTGGCCCGCGCGGTCGCGCGGCCGCCGGCCTGCGCGCGGCCCTGGTCGTGTGCGGCGTGGCGCCGCGGCGCACGACGCCTCGGCGCCGCGGTGGTGGGCTGGCTCGGCCCGGCCCAGTGGGACGGCGACCGGCCGCCTCCCCGGCCCCTCGCCCTGCCGGCGGGCGCCGACTACCCGGCGGCCCAGGCGCTCGCGGCCGGCGATCGTGGCCGAGCGCGCGCTGGCGCTCGCCGGGTCCGTCCGAGCCCGACGCCCTCTGGGACGCGGCCCGCGCGCTGCGCACCACGCACGTTCCTCGGTCCGTTCGCGATCGACGCCGAGGGGCGCCAGACGGCGCACGCGCCGTGCCATCGTCCGCTGGGAGGCCGGGCCCGGCGGGCCCGGTGCGGCGGGTGGTCTGGCGACCGCCGCCGCCGGCGGCGGCGTGACAGACTGCCGCGCGTGATCGGCCGAGACGGTGCCGACGCGAACGCGGTCGTGGGGCGCCTGGTGGACTGGTTCCGACCGCGAGGGCGCCGACCTGCCCTGGCGGCGCACCCGCGACCGCTACCGCGTCCTGGTGGCCGAGGCGCAGCTCCAGGCGACGCCCGTCGCGCGCGTGCTGCCCTACTACGACCGCTTCATCGCGCGCTGGCCCACGGCCGCCGACCTGGCGCGCGGCCGAGCTCGGCGAGGTGCTCGCCGAGTGGCAGGGCCTCGGCTATCCGCGGCGCGCCCGCAACCTGCACGCGGCCGCCCGGGTCGTCGCGACGCGACGGGTGGCCCGCGCCGGAGCGCCTCACCGACCTGCCCGGCGTGGGCGCCGTACACCGCGGCCGCGATCCGCTGCTTCGCCGACGGCGAGGACGTGCTGCCGGTGGACACCAACGCCGCGCGCGTGGTGGCCCGGCGCTTCCCGGGCGGCTGGCCCGGCGCGCCCGGGACGGGGCTGGGAGGCCGGCCAGGCGATCATGGACCTCGGCCGGCTCTGGTGCACGGCGCGCGCGCCCGCGCTGCGAGGGCGGCTGCCCGCTGCGCGACGGCTGCCCGGCCGCCGACGCCGGCGACGGCGCTCGCGCTGACGCCGCCGCGCCGCCCCCAGGGGCGCTACGAGGGCTCGATGCGCCAGCGCCGCGGCGACCTGCTGCGCGAGCTGGCCGCCTCCGGCTCGGTCAGCGCCGGCCGCGATCCCGAGGCCGCGGCGAGCCTGCGTCGCCGACGGCCTCGCCGGGCGCCGCGGCGGGCTGCTGGTGCGGGCGGGGTCGGGCGGGTGAGGCGGGCCGGCCAGCTGGTCGTGGTGGCGGCCGTCATCGAGCGCGGCGGCCGCATCCTCGTGAGCCAGCGCGGCCCGGCGGCGGGCAGCCCGGCCGCTGGGAGTTCCCCGGCGGCAAGCGCGAGCCGGGCGAGACGCGACGACCAGGCGCTGCGGCGCGAGATCCTCGAGGAGCTCGGCGTCGGAGCTCGACGTCGGCGCCCTCGTCTGGACCGCGCGCGCGGGCCCGCTCGAGCTGCGCTTCTTCCGCTGCGGGTGGCTCCCGACCCAGCGCCCGCGGCCGCTCGGAAGCGTGCAGTTCCGCTGGGTGCGCCGCGAGGACCTGCCGGCGCTCGACGTTTCCGCCGGCCGACGCCGGCCTGGTCAGCGCCCTCGCCGAGGGGCGCATCTGAGTCCGGCGGATTTGGCGCGCCCGGTAAGACTGGCGAGGACCTGGGAGGGGTGGATGGCAAAGGCAAAGCGGCAGCGGCGGAACAGCATCCGGACCATGGCGGCCGACTCGTCGGCCCTCGAGGCGCTCGAGTCGCTCGAGCGGGCGGAGCGCTCGGCGACGCCCGAGACCGCCGCCGGAGACCGAGGACGGCGAGTCGACGGCCACCACGCCTCGGCGAGGCCGAGGCGGAGTAGCACCGCCCGCCCCGCGTCGCGGGGGCGCTCCTAGCCGTCGCGGGTGAAGGCCTCCCCGCTCACCAGGAAGCGGACGCGGCCGCCGAGCTCGGCGCCGTTGTTGGCGACCCGCTCGAGGTGCCGCGCGACGAGCACGGCGGCGGCCGACCAGATCCGCGTCTCGGGCTCGTCCGGGCGCGCCGGCGACCACCGCGACCACCTCGTCCAGCATCTGCCGCACGGTGCGCGCCTCGACCGCCGGCCTGCTCGCCGAGCTCGGCGTCGCCGCGGGCGATGGCCTGCACGGCGCGGGCCAGGGTGTCCACGGCCCGGGCGCTCATGCGCGAGATCAGGGCCTGGATCTCGGGCACGGCGCCCTCGGGCGGCACGGACTTCGCGGCCTCGGCGATCGCCACGGCCAGGTCGCCCACGCGCTCCAGCGCGATCACCGCGATCAGGCCGACGTGCAGCAGGCGCTGGTCTCCGGCCACCGGCGCCTGCGAGCAGCTGGAGGCTGAAGACCTTCTGGTCGAGCTCGGCGCAGCGCTGGTCGACCTGGTCGTCGGCGTCGATCACGTCGGCCGCGGCGGCGACGTCGACCTCCTCCCACGCGACGACCCCCCGCTCGACCTGGGAGAGCACGAGGCTCGCCATCTCGACGAGGCCGGTCGCGGAAGAGCTCGATCTCCGCTTGGAAGTGGAGGCGCGTGGACACGGGGGGGATCCTAACCCGCCGCGGGTGCTACCAATCCTCGCGTCACGATCCGTCAGCGGATCGGCACTGGCCCGCGCCAGGGCCGATCACCGCGTCGTTGGTGGCGAGCAGGCGGCTGCCGGCGGCGGCCCGGGTGAAGCGGAATCCGCCGTCGCGCCTCCTGCAGGGCGCGCAGCGCGGCCCGGGTCGAGGCGGGCGGCGTCCGGCCCGAGCGCCCGCAGGGCGCGGATCGCGCCCGCCGTGGAGTTGGCCTCGGTCGGCGCGCCCCCGCCGGCCGAGGCGCAGGCCCCCGGCCGCGTTGCGCTGGGCGAGCATCCAGGCGGCGCCGCCCGCAGGCCCGGGTCGTCGCGGCCGGCACGCCCGCCGCGACGCAGGCGCCTCGATCACCGAGGACGTGGCGTCGACCGAGTCGTGGCCGCCGGTGCGGCGACGATGGTGAAGCCCCAGCCGCCGCGCGCCCGTGCCGCGAGCGTGGCGCGCACGGCGGCGGCGGGCACCGCGCGCGCCGGCGGCGACGCAGGCCGAGCATCGAGAGGGCCTGGTCGAAGGCGGTCGCGCCGTAGCGCCCGGCGGCGTAGCGGGTGGTGATGCGCCGCAGGTAGTCGACCCCGCCGAGGCGCCGCGGGTCGCCGCCCGCGGCGACCGCCGCCATCACGACCTTGGCGGCCCCGCCGGCGGTGACGGCGTAGGCCGGGGCGGCCCGCGCCGAGGGCGCTCAGCCGCGGGCGCAGCGCGGCGCGGCTGCGCCCGGCGGCGCGCAGGGCGACGATCGCGTCGGCCTGCTGGCCGCCGGGCGCCGCCGGCCGAGTTGCGGCGCGAGCCAGGCGGCCCCGCGCTCGGCCGCCGCGGAGTCGGCCGTCGCCGCGCCCGCGAGGGGGGCGGCGACGGCGAGGGCGAGCGCCCGCGAGCGATCGAGCGGGCGCCGCCCGCCTCATCGCGGCCGCCGTCGGCGGGCGCCAGCGGAACTGGCCGCTGTTCACGCGGGCCAGGCCGACGACTCGACGTTGCCGGCGCCGTCGGTCGCCCGGCTCCAGACGCGCCAGATGCCCGGCACCAGCGCCGTCGGCCGAGGCCGAGGCTCCAGTCGGGCCGCCCGCCGAGCGGCGCCGGCAGGAAGAGGCGCGCGGGTGCAGGCGCGCGGCCGAGAGGCCGCCGGGCGCGTGCGGAAGCGGCACAGCGTGCCCACGCGCCGCGCGAGGGCCACGTCGACGCTGCGCGACGTCGGAGCGGTCCGGGCCGGCGTGCCGCGGATGGCCGCGCGCCGGGTAGCGGCCGCCGAGGCGCGGGAAGCGAGATGCGGCTGCCGGGGGCGATCGTGTCCGCGTCGGCGGCGGCCGCGCCGGCGGGCGCCGGGGCCGCCGGCAGGTTGCAGACCGTCGGGTCGCCGGCGAACGAGCAGACGTCGCGGGCGGCGCTGCGGATGTCGCCGGCCCGGGTGGCGCTGACCGGCCTGGGTGCCGTGCGCCTGGGCGACGAAGGTGGCCGAGCCCGACGCCGTCGGCCGTGGCGACGGCCGACGCGCCGTAGCGCACCGAGCGCCGGCGCCCGGGCTGCGGCCGCGCCGTCCTGTCCGGTAGCTCGTGACCCGACCGTGAAGCGGTGCCCTTGGAGACCGCGGTCCGAGGACGGGGCCACGTCGAGCTCGCGCACGCCGTCGGCGCCGCCGTAGTACCAGAGCACCGGTCGCCCTGGGCGAGGGCCTTGTCGCTCGGCGCCCACCGGCGGCGCCGACGTGGTTCACGCGGAACTGCCAGCCGACGCAGCCGACGTTCTCGTCGGCGCCGATCTTCTGGACCAGCACCGACTTGAAGGACGGGAAGTAGGTGAAGCCCAGGCCGAGGCCCGGTGCTGGAGGTGGCGCGGTAGAGCTGCCAGAAGGCGGAGGCGCGGCTCACGACGACCGGACGCGAAGTTCGTCGTCGAAGACCGTCGCCGTGCCGGCGCCCTCGATGGGGATGGCGCTCTCGGGGATGAGGTTGGCGGAGGAGCCCTCGACCCGGATGATGGTGTCGAGCGCGACGGCGGCGGGCGCCGACGCGAGCCCGGCGGCGCAGGCGGCGGCCAGGGTGACCCGTGAGGGTGGTGCTCACTGAGGCTCCTCGTTTCGCGGAGGGCGTGTTGTCAGGAGCGGGTTGGAGGCAGGTCTCCTGGCTCCCCGGTCGAACGCGCCACCCGCAGCCTTCCCGGGGTACTCCCCAGTGGCCCACGTCGACTGTCGTGCGGGTGCCGCTCCCGGGTCACAGTGGCGCGACCGCGCCGGACTCACACCGGCTTCCCTCGCGACCAACCCATGAAGCGCGGCCAACCTAACCGGTACCCTGACCGCGTGTCCACCAGCCGGATCGCTCGCCGCATCACCCTCCCGTCGCGGCGATGGGCATCGTCGAGCGCGTCGTCCGCAGCCCGGGGCTGCTTCTGCGTCGCGATGCTGCTGATCACGGTGCTCGGCCTGGCGCTCGACAGCCAGACCGACCTCGGCGGCCAGCTCTTCCTGGCCGTCTGCACGTGGACCTTCCTGGCGATCGCGTTCGTCTACCTGACGCCGATGGAGCGCGCCCAGACGAGCGTCGTCGTGGTGGTCGTGGCGACGTGCGCGGAGGTCATCGGATCGGTGATCTGGGGCGTCTACATCTACCGGCTCGGCAACCTGCCGCTGTTCGTGCCGCCGGGGCACGGGCTGGTCTACCTCACCGGCCTGCGCTTCAGCCAGATGCCGCTGTTCGCCGCCCGCCCCCGGATCCTGGTGGGCGCGGCGCGATCGTCGCCGTGACCGCCTGGGCCCTGATCGGTCTGCTGGCGATGGGGCGCACCGACGTCGCCGGGGCCGTCGGGGCGACCGTGCTGGTCCTCTTCCTCATCAAGGGCCGGATGCCGACGGTCTACGCCGGCGTCTTCTTCGCGGTCGCCTTCCTCGAGATCTACGGCACGGCCGTGGGGATCTGGACCTGGCAGGAGCTACAGGTCCCCGGCATCGGGGTCCCCGACGGCAACCCCCCGAGCGGCGCCGCGAGCGGATACGTCTTCTTCGACATCGCCGCCCTCGCGCTGGCGCCCGGCCTGCTGAGGGCTGGGACCGGCTCACCCGACCCCTCGCCGCGCGGGGGTCCTGAGGCGGTGGGCATCCGCGGCGGCTGTCTATACTCGCGCGGTCAGGGACGACGTGAGCTGGGGCGTAGCCAAGGGGTAAGGCAGCGGGTTTTGGTCCCGCGATCGGGGGTTCGAATCCTCCCGCCCCAACCAGGCAGAGACTCGACATTCTTCCCCGGGACGGACACGAGAACCGCATGAGCATCGGCGCCGTCGTCCTCGCCGCCGGCCAGGGAACCAGGATGCGGTCGGCACTGCCGAAGGTGGTGCACCCGCTCGCCGGTCGCCCGATGGTCGGCTGGGTCCTCGACGCCCTCGACGGGGGCGGAGTCGCGCACACGGTGGTGGTCGTCGGCCACGGCGCCGAGGTCGTCCGCGACGCCCTGCCCGCCGGGGTCGAGGTCGCGGTGCAGGAGGAGCAGCTCGGCACCGGGCACGCGACCCAGGTCGGCCTCGCGCGCGCTCGACCCCTCCTGCGACGCGGTGATCGTCGCCTGCGGCGACACGCCGCTCCTGCCCGCCGAGCTGGTCGCCCGGATGGTGGCCGAGCACACCGCCGAGAGCCGGGCCGCCACCATGCTGACCGCGGTCGTCGAGGACGCCGCGGCCTACGGACGGGTGCGTGCGCGCCGCCGACGGCACCGTCGCCCGGGTGGTCGAGGCGCGCGACGCGTCCGCCGAGGAGCTGGCCGTCGGGGAGTACAACGCCGGCCTCTACGTCTTCGACCGCGCCGCGCTGGCCGCCGCCCTCGCGGGGCTGGGCACGGGCAACGCCCAGGGCGAGATCTACCTCACCGACGCGCTCGAGCGCTTCGACGGCACGGTCGCCGCCCTGGTCGCCGACGACCCGCTCGCGGCGGCGGGCGTGAACGACCGCGTGGACCTCGCGGCCTGCGAGGCCGCCCTCCAGACGCGCCTGCGCGAGGAGCTGATGCGCGGCGGGGTCACCATGCCGAACCCGGCCGCCGTCTCGTCGAGGCGGGCGTCAGCGTCGGGCGGGACACCGTGCTGCTGCCGGGCACCCACCTGCGCGGCGCCACGAGCGTCGGCGAGGGCTGCACGATCGGGCCGGACGCCGTGGTCAGCGACACCACGATCGGGTCGGGCTGCACGGTGGTGAGCGCCCACGTGCTCGGCTCCGAGCTCGCCGACGGCACCCAGGCCGGGCCCTTCGCCTACCTGCGCCCGGGGAGCCGGCTCGAGGCCGGGGCGCGCGTCGGCACCTACGTCGAGCTCAAGAACACGACGCTCGGGCCGGGGGCCAAGGTCCCGCACCTCTCCTACATCGGCGACGCCACGGTGGGCGAGGAGCACCAACATCGGCGCCGGCAACATCACGGCCAACTACGACGGCTTCCGCAAGCACCGCACGCACGATCGGCGCGCGGGTCAAGACCGGCTCGGACTGCGTCTTCGTCGCGCCCGTCCGCGTCGGCGACGACGCGATGACCGGGGCGGGGTCGATCATCACCGGACGAGGTGCCCGACGGGGCGCTCGGCATCGCCCGCGCGCGCCAGTCGGTGATCGAGGGGTTCACCGTCAAGGCCGCCGCCCGCGCGGCAGAGGCCGCCGCGAAGGCGAAGGAGGAGGGCCGTTGAACACGAGCATCGACCGGGACGACTCGAAGCGGCTCATGGTCTTCGCCGGCCGCGCGTCGCAGGACCTGGGTCAGCGCATCGCCGGGCGCCTGGGGATCGACCTCGGCGCGGTGACGCTCAAGACGTTCGCCAACGGCGAGATCTACGTGCGCTTCGAGGAGAGCGTCCGCGGCGCCGACGTCTTCCTGGTGCAGTCCACCAGCCGGCCGGTCAACGACAGCCTCATGGAGCTGCTCGTGATGATCAACGCCGCGAAGCTCGCCTCGGCCCACCGGATCACCGCGGTCATCCCCTGGTACGGCTACTCGCGCCAGGACAAGAAGTCCGCCCCGCGCGAGCCGATCACGGCCAAGCTGATCGCCGACGCTGCTCGAGGCCTCCGGCGTGGACCGGGTCCTGACGATGGACCTCCACGCGGGCCAGGTGCAGGGCTTCTTCAACGTCCCCGTGGACCA
Source organism: uncultured Thermoleophilia bacterium (assembly GCA_963784365.1). GTDB lineage: Bacteria > Actinomycetota > Thermoleophilia > Miltoncostaeales > Miltoncostaeaceae > Miltoncostaea. The sequence continues at coordinate 1,134,515 of CAWAQS010000006.1, forward strand.
CATGACGGCCCTGCCGATGTTCGTCGACCACTTCAAGGACCGCGCCTACCAGGGCCAGATCCCCGAGCGGCTGGTGGTCGTGTCGCCCGACGCCGGCCGCGCGAAGCTCGCCAACCACTTCGCGGAGCGCCTCGGCGCCACGCTGGCCGTCCTCACCAAGCAGCGGCCCGGACCACAACGAGGCCGAGATCACGCTCCTGATCGGTGACGTCGAGGGCCGGGCGGCCCTCCTCATCGACGACATGATCGACACCGCCGGCACGCTCTGCGCGGGCGCCAAGGTGGTCCAGGACGCCGGCGCGACGCGCATCTTCGCGGCGGCGACCCACGGGCTGCTGTCGGGCAGCGCGGTGCAGCGCCTGCGCGACTCGGTCATCGAGGAGGTGGTGATCAGCGACACCATCCCCCTCCCCGAGGAGGCGGCCGACGACGAGCTCTTCCGCGCGCTCTCGGTCGACCGGATCCTCGCCGACTCGGTGCACAACGTCTTCTGCGACGAGTCGGTCAGCGCGATCTTCGAGGGCGAGAACCAGCTCTTCTGAGCCGCGGGCGGAGGGCGCGCGTGCGCCTCCCTGACAAGTCACGCCGGGTCGACTAGAGTCCTTCGTCGGCCCCGACGAGGAACGAATCACGAATGGCACACGTATCGCTCACCGCCCAGCCCCGCACCGAGTTCGGCAACGGACCCGCGCGACGCCTGCGCCAGCAGGGTCTCGTGCCCGGTGTCGTCTACCAGTCGGGCGGTCCGTCGCTCGCGCTCTCGCTGTCCGACCGTGAGCTGCGCCGCGCCCTCCACGAGGGGCGCACCGGCGTGATCGACCTCGTCATCGGCGACGCGCCCGCGCGTCCCGTGCTCCTCAAGGACTGCCAGCTGCACCCGCTGCACCTCGACGTGGTCCACGTCGACTTCCAGGAGGTCGACCTCACGCAGACCATCGAGGCGCCGGTGCAGATCGTGCTCGTCGGCACCGCGATCGGCGTCCGCGACGGCGGCGTGCTCGACCAGCCGCTGCGCGAGGTCGTCGTCAGCGCCCTCCCGGACTCCCTGCCGGACCACATCGAGATCGACGTGAGCGAGCTCAACGTCGGCGACTCGGTCACCGTCGGCGAGCTCAGCGCGCCCGAGGGCGTCGAGATCGTGACGGACGCCGAGACGGTCGTCGCGTCGGTCGTGGCCCCGAGCGAGGTCATCATCGAGGAGGAGGAGGAGACCCCGGAGATCGACGAGCCGGATGCCGGAGGCGGCGACACCCCCGACGCCTGACGGCTGGAAGGACCGGCCTCGATCCGACTGGTCGCGGGACTCGGCAACCCCGAGCCGCGCTACTCGGGGACCCGGCACAACGCCGGGCAGATGGTCGTCGAGCTGCTGGCCGCGCGCCTCGGCGCCGGGCGCTTCGCCACCACGCTACGGCGGGCGCTTCGCCGAGGCCCGCGGCCCGGCCGGCCCGGTGGCGCTGCTCGTGCCCCAGACCTTCATGAACGCGTCGGGCGACTCGGTCGGCCCGGCCGCGGGCTCGCTGCACGCGTCGCCGGAGCAGGTGCTGGTGGTCCACGACGAGATCGACCTGCCCGTTCGGCGCCGTGCGCGGCAAGCTCGGCGGCGGCCACGGCGGCCACAACGGCCTGCGCTCGGTGAGCGCGGGCCTGGGCACGCGGCGAGTTCCCGCGCGTGCGGCGTCGGCGTCGGCCGCCCGCCGGCCGAGCTTCCGCGGCGACCGCGCCGACTGGGTGCTGACGCGCTTCACCGAGCCGCGCGAGGAGGTCGAGGCCATGATCGCCCGCGCGCCGACATGGTCGAGGTGGCGCTCGCCGAGGGCATGCCCGCCGCCATCGAGCGCTTCCACGCCTCCGAGCCCGGGCGCGCGCGCCCGCGCTGCGCCAGCGAGCGCCGCGCGGCGCGCCGACGGCCGCGCGAGGCCGGCGCGCCGGTGCAGACGAGGGCGGCCGAGTGAGCGACGCCGACCGCGATCGACCGCCTGCTCCTCGGCGCGCCCGGCGCTCGCCGCGGCGGCGCGACCGCCTCGCCGAGGGCGCGGGCGCCGGCGCGCTCGCCCTGGCCCGCCCGGCGTGGCCCTTCGTGCTCGCCGCCCTGGCCCGCGCGGGCGAGCGCTCGCTGCTCGCCGTGGCCCCGGGCGACGACGAGGCGCGCGACCTCTCGCTGGAGCTGATCGCGCTGCTCGGCCGCGGCGCCGTGGCCCTGTGGCCCACGCGCGGCGTGCCCGCGGGCGGCGCGGTCGGGCCCGTCGCCCCACCTCGTCGGCCAGCGCGCCCGCGCGCTGGCGACCCTCGGGCGCGCCCGGCACCGTGGTCGTGGCCGGCGCGCCGGCCGTGGCCGAGCGGGTGGCCGCGGCCAGCGGCGCGCGAGCCGCTCGAGGTGGCGGTGGGCGACCGGATCTCGCTCGACGAGCTCGTCGACCGCCTGGTGGCCCTGGGCTACGAGCGGGTGGCCCAGGTGGAGGAGCGCGGCGACCTGTCGGTGCGCGGCGGCATCCTCGACGTCTACCCCTCGACGGCCGACCTGCCGGCCCGCGTCGAGCTGTTCGGCGACGAGATCGAGAGCATGCGCGCGTTCTCGCCGTTCACGCAGCGCACGATCCGCCCGATCACCGCGCCTGGTCGCCTGGCCGGCGGCCGAGCCCGACGGCGAGACGGTCGATCCGCTCGCGCGAGCCCGCGATCGCCGGCGCGGCGGTCGTGCGCCTGGCGCCCGACCGAGCACCCGGCCGCCCTGCGCGAGGCGCTCGAGCGGCTCGAGGACGAGGCCGCCGCCGGCGCGCTGGCGCGACCCGGCGTCGGTCGAGGCGGAGCTGGCGGGGCTCGTCCGCGCTCGACCTGGCGCCGCCCTCGGGGGCCGGCGCGCGGCGCCGTTCGACGCGGTCGAGGCGCGCTTCGCCACCCGCTCGGCGTCGCGAGGCCGAGGCCGAGCTGGCGCGGCTGGCCGCGCGCGGGCTGCGCGTGCTGGTCGGCCTTCGCCCGCCGCGGCGACATGTCGCGCGCGCTGGCCCGGATGGAGCGCCTGCGCGCCGATCGAGCTCGAGCCCGGCGAGCTGCCGCCGCCGGGCACGGTCGCGGCGTCGCGTGCTCGGCGTCCGCGCCGGGCTTGGTCTCGCGCGACCTCGGCGTCGCGATCATCCCCGAGGAGCGCGATCCTGCGCCGCCGCCGCGCCCTCGGCGCAGCGCGGGCCGGTGGTGGGCAAGCGCCTGGCGAGCTTCCTCGACCTCAAGGTCGGCGACCACGTCGTGCACGAGGACCACGGCATCGGCCGCCTCACCGGCTTCGAGACGCGCACCGTCGCCGGGCTGACCCGCGACTACCTGGCGCTCGCCTTCGCCGACGGCGACCGCCTCTACGTGCCGCACGACCAGCTCGACCGGGTGACCCGCTACGTCGGCGCCGACGGCTCGCGCGCCGGCGCTCTCGAAGCTGGGCGGCAAGGCCTGGGACCGGATGAAGTCGCGCGCGCGGGCGGCCGTGCGCGAGATGGCCGGCGAGCTGATCGCGCTCTACGAGGCGCGCGCGGCCGGCCGCGGGCTTCGCCTTCCCGCCCGACGACGAGCTGACCCGCGAGCTCGAGCGCCGCTTCGTCCACCGCGAGACGCCCGACCAGCAGCGCGCCATCGACGCGGTCGCCGACGACATGGAGCGCCCCCGTCCGATGGACCGCCTGATCTGCGGCGACGTCGGGCTTCGGCAAGACCGAGATCGCCATGCGGGCGGCCTTCAAGGCCGCCGCCGCCGGCAAGCAGGTGCTCGTGCTGGTGCCGACCACGATCCTCGCCCAGCAGCACCTGGCCACCTTCCGCGAGCGCTTCGGCGACCTGCCCGTGACGCGTCGACATGGTCAACCGCTTCCGCACGCCGGCCGAGACCACGCGAGGTGCTCGCGCGCTTCCGCGACGGGCGGCTCGACATCCTGATCGGCACCCACCGGCTGCTGTCGATGGACGTCGAGCCCAAGGACCTCGGGCTGGTGATCGTGGACGAGGAGCAGCGCTTCGGCGTGGCCCAGAAGGAGTCGCTGCGCCAGCTGCGGCTGCGCGTGGACGTGCTGGCGATGAGCGCCACGCCGATCCCGCGCACGCTCCAGATCTCGCTCTCGGGCCTGCGCGACATCAGCGTCATCGAGACCCCGCCGCCCGGCCGCCGCCCGATCGCGACCCACGTCGGCGAGTACGACGAGGCGCTGGTGGTCGAGGCGCTGCGGCGCGAGCCCGCGCGCGGCGGGCAGAGCTTCTTCCTGCACAACCGCGTCGAGACCATCGACGAGGCCAGCGCGGCGCTGCGGCGCCCTGGTGCCCGAGCTGCGGATCGTCACCGCCCACGGCCAGATGCACGAGCACGAGCTGGAGGAGGTGATGCTCGCCTTCGTGCGCGGCGAGGCCGACGTGCTCGTGGCCACCACGCATCATCGAGTCGGGCCTCGACATCCCCCAGGCCAACACCCTGATCGTCGACCGCGCCGACCAGCTCGGCCTGTCGCAGCTCTACCAGATCCGCGGGCGGGTCGGCCGCTCGGACGTGACCGCCCACGCCTACCTGCTTCTATCCCGACGCGCGCGTCGCTGACGCGCGAGGCCTCGTCGCGCCTGCGCGCGCTGGCCGACTACACCGAGCTCGGCAGCGGGCTGCGGATCGCCATGCGCGACCTGGAGATCCGCGGCGCCGGCAACCTGCTCGGCGACGAGCAGAGCGGCCACGTCGCGGCGATCGGCTTCGAGCTCTACCTCGAGATGCTCAACGAGGCCGTGCTGCGCGGCCAGGGCGAGGAGCCCCCCGAGCGCGAGGTGCGGGTGGACATCGCCGTCTCGGCCTACATCCCGACGGACTACGTCCCGCTCGAGGCCGCGAAGATCGACCTGCACCGGCGCATCGCCCTGGCGGCGGACCCTCGAGGACGTCGACGCGGCTGCGCGACGAGATCGAGGACCGCTTCGGCCCGGTGCCGGCCGCCGTCGAGGCGCTGCTCACGGTGCAGCGGGTGCGCGTCAAGCTGCGCGCGGCGGGCGCGAGCCAGATCGCGGTGCGCTCCGGCCGCGTCACCGTCGGCCCGGTGAGCCTCACCAGCGCCGCAGCTGCGGGCGCTGCGCGAGGCCCAGCCGCAGGGCGACCTACGCGGGCAGCGAGCGCCTGGTCGTCGCGTGCCCGCCGGCACGCGCGCCCTCGGAGCGCCTCGCGGCCGCCGAGGCGGCGCTCGACGCGCTCGCGGGCGGCCGCGCTGGCCGCCTGAGGCCGCCGGAACCGCCTCGCGGTCCCTTAAGGACGGCCCTAACCGGGGCCCGGAAGCGAGGTGCTACCATCGCCCCCGTCGTGACGAAGACCAACCGCAGATCGCCGCTCTTCGCGGGGGTCCTCGTCGGCCTCGTGGCCCTGGGGCCGCCGGCCGCTCCTCCTCCGGGCTGGCCGGCTGCGGCGACGGCGATCGGCGAGCCTCCCCGACGGGGTGGTCGCCCAGGTCGGCGACGCGCAGATCACCCAGGCCGCAGCTCGACAAGACGATCGACGCAGAGCCGCGGCGCAGGCCAAGGCGCAGGGCCAGACGCTCCCCGCGGCCGGGGCCGAGACGGCTACGACCAGGTGCGCCAGCAGGCCCTGCCGAGCTCGCTGGTGCAGCAGCAGGTCGTCGAGCTTCGAGGCCGCGCAAGTGCGGCACGCCGTGCGCGGTGAGCGCCAAGCAGATCGACGCCGAGCTCGACCGCATCCGCAAGACCAACTTCGAGGGCTCGCAGAAGAAGTTCGACGCGTTCCTCAAGGAGCGCGGCATCTCGCAGGCCGACGCCCGCGACATCGTCGAAGAACCAGCTCCAGCAGCAGAAGCTGCTGCAACCACGTGACCCGCGGCATCCGCTTCACGCGCCGCCGACGCGAAGAAGTACTACGAGGCCAACCCGGCCCAGTTCAAGGTCGCCGGCCGGCCGCACCGCGTCGCACATCCTGGTGGCGACCAAGGCCGAGGCCGACAAGATCCGCGCCGAGGTCGACCGCCGCAGAACTTCGCGCGAGCTGGCCAAGAAGTACTCGACCGACACCGGCACCGACCACGCAGGGCGGCGAGCCTCGGCCAGATCCAGAAGGGCCAGCTCGTCCCCGAGTTCGAGAAGGTCGCCTTCGCGCTGAAGAGCGGCGAGATCTCGCAGCCGGTCAAGACCCAGTTCGGCTGGCACATCATCACGGTGACGATCACGCCCGCCGCACACCACCCCGTTCGCGGAGGCCAAGTCGCAGATCATCTCCAGCCAGCTCGCGGCGAAGCGCCAGGCGGCGTTCAGCGACGTGGAGCGCAGAAGGCGCTCAAGGCTGGGAGAAGCACACGATCTACGCGAACGACGACCTGAAGCCGCCGGCCACCACCGCGCCGGCGGCCGCGACCACCGCGCCCGCGCGGCCGACGCCCCCGGGCGTCCGAGCGCTCGCGTAGGCTTACGGCCGTGATCTCGGTCGTCGGCCTCGGAGCGGGGGCGCCCGATTCCGTCCCGGCGGTCGCGCTGGCCGCCGTCTCCGCGGCGCGGCCGCGTGCTGGCCCCGGCGCTCGACGCCGCGCTCCTCGCGGCGCTCGCGCCGGTCGCGCCCGAGCCGCTCGGCGACCCGGCCGCTGCCGCCCGACGGCGCGGTGATCGTCGCGCCCGACGCCGAGGCCCACCGCATCGCCCGCGCGGCTGCCCGACGCGCGACACGCTGCCCGGCCGCGAGGCCCTGCGCGCGCGGGCCATCGGCGCCGAGGTGGCGGCCCTCGCCGAGGTCGGGCCTGCGGCTGCGGCGCGAGTGCCCCTGGGACCGCGTGCAGACGGCCGAGACGATCGTGCCGCACACCATCGAGGAGGCCTTCGAGGTGGCCGACGCGGTCGCGTCCGGCGGCGAGGGCCTGGCCGACGAGCTCGGCGACCTGCTGTTCCAGTCGGTGTTCCTCGCCCAGCTGCTGGAGGAGGACGAGGGCGGCGCCGACCTCGGCCGACGGTCGCGCGCGGCCAGGCGCGACAAGCTGATCGGCCGCCACCCCCACGTCTACGGCGACGCGGTGGCCGAGTCGGCCGCCGGCGTGGTCGACGTTGGGAGCGGCGCAAGCGCGAGGAGCGCGCCGACCAGGGGATGTTCCACGAGCTGCCCGGCCGGCCTGCCCGCGCTCGCCTACGCCACCAAGGTCCAGAAGCGCGCGGCCGCCGTGGGCTTCGACTTCCCCGACGTCGCCGCCGCGCTCGGCCAAGCTCGACGAGGAGGCCGCCGAGCTGCGCGAGCGACCCCGGGCGCGCGCGAGCTGGGCGACGTCCTGTTCGCCGCGGTCGGCGCGGCGCGCGCGGTGGGCGCCGACCCCGAGCTGGCGCTGCGCGCGTCGGCCCAGCGGTTCCGCGCGCGGGTCGAGCGCGCCGCGCGGCTCGCGGCCGCGGCCGGCGAGCGACTTCGACCGCTCTGGCACCCGACCGGCAGCTGCAGCTGGTACGAGGAGGCGCGCGGCATGATCACCCGGACCGACGAGTGGCGCGCGCTGGCGGCCCACGCCGCGACGGTCGAGCGCGCTCGCACCTGCGCGAGCTCTTCGCGGACGACCCCGCCCGCGGCGAGGAGCTGACGCTCGAGGTCGGCGACCTGTACCTCGACTACTCCAAGAACCGGGTCGACCGCGAGACGCTCGCGCCTGCTGGTCGCGCTGGCCGAGCGCGCCGGCGTGGCGCGGCGCGCCGACGCGATGTTCCGCGGCGAGCGGATCAACGTCACCGAGGACCGCGCCGGTGCTGCACGTCGCCCTGCGCGCGCCGCGCGACGCGGTGATCGAGGTCGACGGCCACGACGTCGTGCCCGACGTCCACGAGGTGCTCGACCGGATGGGCGACCTCGCCGAGCGGGTGCGCTCGGGGGCGTGGACCGGGGCCACCGGCGAGCGCATCCGCAACGTGGTCAACATCGGCATCGGCGGCTCGGACCTCGGCCCGGCGATGGCCTACCGAGGCGCTGCGCCGACTTCGCCGACCCGGCGCTCACGGTGCGCTTCGTCTCCAACGTCGACGGCGACGACATCGGCGACGCCATCGACGGGCCTCGACCCGGCCGAGACGCTCTTCATCGTCTCCTCGAAGACCTTCACCACGCTCGAGACGCTGACCAACGCCCGCAGCGCGCGCGACTGGCTGCGTCGGCGCCCTGGGCGAGCGACGCGGTGCCGCCAGCACTTCGTCGCCGTCTCGACCAACGCCGAGGAGGTCGCCGCGTTCGGCATCGACACCGGCCAACATGTTCGGCTTCTGGGACTGGGTGGGCGGGCGCTACTCGGTCGACTCGGCCATCGGCCTGTCGCTGATGATCGCCATCGGGCCCGAGCGCTTCCGCGAGTTGCTCGCCGGCTTCCACGCTGATGGACGAGCACTTCCGCACCGCGCCGCTCGAGCGCAACCTGCCGGTGCTGCTGGGGCTGCTCGGGCGTCTGGAACGCCAACTTCCTCGGCGCCGAGACCCACGCGGTGCTGCCCTACAGCGAGCACCTCGGGCGCTTCCCGGCCTACCTGCAGCAGCTCGACATGGAGAGCAACGGCAAGTCGGTCGACCTGCACGGGCGCCCGGTCGAGACCGGCGACCGGGCCGATCGTCTGGGGCGAGCCCGGCACCAACGGCCAGCACGCCTTCTACCAGCTCATCCACCAGGGCACGCGGCTCGTGCCGAGCGACCTGATCGGCTTCTGCCGCCCGGCCGCACGAGGTGGGCGACCACCAGGACCTGCTGATGGCCAACCTGCTCGCGCAGGCCGAGGCGCTCGCCTTCGGCAAGACCGCCGAGGAGGTCGCCGCCGAGGGGGTGGCGCCCGCCGCTGGTGCCCGCACCGCACCTTCCCGGGCAACCGGCCGACCAACGTCATCCTGGCGCCCGAGCTGACGCCGTCGGTCGCTCGGCCAGCTGATCGCGCTCTACGAGCACAAGGTGTTCACCCAGGGCGCGATCTGGGGCATCAACTCGTTCGACCAGTGGGGCGTGGAGCTGGGCAAGGCGCTCGCCGATGCGCATCGCGCCCGAGCTGACCGGCCGAGGCCGCCGCCCGACCTGCACCACGACAGCTCGACCAACGCGCTGATCCGCCGCTACCGCGCCCAACGAGGGAGGGCCTGATGCAGCTCGGGATGATCGGTCTGGGCAGGATGGGCGCCAACATCGTGCGCCGCCTCATGCGCGACGGGCACGAGTGCGTCGTCTACGACGTCAGCGCCGACGTCGTGAAGGAGCTGGAGACCGAGGGCGCGATCGGCGCCTACTCGCTCGAGGACTTCGCCGCCAAGCTCGAGCGCGCCCGCGCGCGGCCTGGATCATGGTGCCGGCCGCCTACGCCGGCGCGACGGCGAGGGAGCTCGCCGCGCTCTTCGAGGCGGACGACATCATCATCGACGGCGGCAACAGCTACTACCGCGACGACGTCGAGCGCGCCGCGGAGTTCGCCCAGCGGGGCATCCACTACGTCGACGTCGGCACCAGCGGCGGCGTCTTCGGCCTCGAGCGCGGCTTCTGCATGATGATCGGCGGCGAGGACGAGCCGGTGAAGCGCCTCGACCCGATCTTCCGCACCATCGCCCCCGGCGTCGAGGCCGCCGAGCGCACGCCCGGGCGCCGCGGCGACCCGGTCCAGCCCGAGCACGGCTACCTGCACTGCGGCCCGCCCGGCGCCGGCCACTTCGTGAAGATGGTCCACAACGGCATCGAGTACGGGATCATGGCCGCGTACGCCGAGGGCATGGGCGATCCTGCGCCACGCCAACGTCGGCGTCCAGAAGCAGGAGCACGACGCCGAGACGACGCCGCTGCGCGATCCGCAGTACTACCAGTACGAGATCGACACGGCCGCGGTGGCCGAGGTCTGGCGGCGCGGCAGCGTCATCTCGTCGTGGCTGCTCGACCTGACGGCGATCGCGCTGAACGAGGACCCGAACCTGGACGCCTTCGGCGGCCGCGTCTCCGACTCCGGCGAGGGCCGCTGGACGATCCTGGCCGCCGTCGACGAGGGCGTGCCCGCGCACGTCCTGACCGCCGCCCTCTTCGAGCGCTTCAGCTCGCGCGGCGAGGCCGACTTCGCCGACAAGCTCCTGTCGGCCATGCGCAAGCAGTTCGGCGGGCACGACGAGAAGAAGGCATAGGCCGTCATGAGCGTCGTCCGCATCAACGCGATCACCGTGCCGGCGGAGCGGGCGGAGGAGTTCGAGCGCCGCTTCGCCGCCCGCGCCGGCGAGGTGGCGCACGATGGACGGCTTCGAGGCCTTCGAGCTGCTGCGCCCCACGACGATCGCGACGTCTACCTGGTCTACACGCGCTGGGCGTCGCAGGAGGCCTTCGACGCCTGGGTCGGCGGCCAGGCCTTCCAGCGCGGTCACAAGGCCCACAACACCGAGGGGCCGGTGTCGAGCGAGAGCGCCCTCTGGTCGTTCGACGTCATCCAGCGCGAGGAGTCCTCCGCGCCCCCGCGTCTGACAAAAGTCAGCGGTAAGACGTTGCACGGCGGCCCTGCCGCTTCGGGGCCGGCCGCGCGACCCTGGTCGCATGACCACGACAGACATCCCGGGCACCGCGGGCATCCGCCTCGCGGGGCTCGAGAAGACCTTCCGCTGCCCGCAGGGGCCGGTCGCGCGCCGTGCGCGGCGTCGACCTGGCGATCGCGCGCCGGCGAGACCGTCGCGCTGCTCGGCCCGAACGGGGCGGGCAAGACGACGACCATCGACATGATGCTCGGCCTGCTGCCCGCCGGACTCCGGCACGGTCTCGCTGTTCGGCTGCGACCCGGTCGACGGCGGTGGCCGCCGGCGCCGTCGGGGCGATGCTCCAGACCGGCCAGCTGATCCGCGATCTCAGCGTGCGGCGAGATCGTCGCGATGATGGCCTCGCTCTACCCGCACCCGCTCGACGTGGACGAGGTGCATCGAGCTGACCGGCCTCGCCGCGATCGCGGACCGGCGCACCCAGAAGCTGTCCGGGCGGCCAGTCGCAGCGCGTGCGCTTCGCGCTGGCGCTGGTGTCCAACCCGGACCTCCTGGTGCTCGACGAGCCGACGGTCGCCGATGGACGTCGAGGGCCGCCACGCGTTCTGGGAGACGATGCGCGGCTTCGCCGCGCGCGGCACGACGATCGTCTTCGCGACCCACTACCTGGAGGAGGCCGACGAGTTCGCCGACCGCGATCGTGCTGATGGCGCACGGCCGCATCGTCGCCGACGGCCCGGCCACCGAGATCAAGGCCCGCGTCGGGCTGCGGACGATCCGGGCGACGCTGCCCGGCGCCGATCTGCGGCGAGCTGCGACGGCTGCCCGGGGTGGCCGCGGCCGACCGCCGCGGCGAGGCCGTCATCCTCGAGTGCGCCGACTCGGACCGCGCCATCCGCGCGCTGCTCGACGCGTACCCCGACGCGCGCGACATCGAGATCGTGGGGGCCGGGCTCGAGGAGGCGTTCCTGCGCTCACCGGCGCCCCGGCGCGACGACGACCCCGTGCCCCTCGCGGGCGCGACGACCGACGGGAGGCGCCATGACCGGCCCGTCCACGTACGCCCGCCTCGAGGTGCTGCGCACCTTCCGCAACGTGCGCTTCTTCATCTTCTCGCTGGTGTTCCCGCTGACCATGTACCTGCTCTTCGCGGCGCCCAACCGCGACGAGGACGACTTCGCTGAACAGCGGGATCTCCGCGCCGCTCTACTACATGGTCGGGCCTGATCGCGTTCGGAACGATGACCGCGGTCATCGCCGGCGGGGCCCGCATCGCCGCCGAGCGCTCGGTGGGGTGGAACCGCCAGCTGCGCCTGACGCCCCTCAGCGCGCGGAGCTACCTGCGGGTCAAGGTCATCGACCGGCTACCTGATGGCCGGCGTGAGCATCGCGCTGCTGTACGCGGCCGGGATCGCCCTCGGCGTGCGCATGCCGGTCGGGCCGCTGGGTGGAGATGACGGCGCTGATCCTGGTCGCGCTGATCCCCTTCGCGGTGATGGGCATCGCCCTCGGCCACATGCTCAGGTGGACTCGATGGGCCCCGCCCTGGGCGGCATCACCGCGCTGTTCGCCTTCCTCGGGGGCACCTGGTTCCCGATCACCGGCGAGCGGCGTCCTCGGCGCGGCTCGCCCACGTGGTCCCGTCGTACTGGCTGGTGCAGGCGGCGCACGTGGGGACCGGCGGCGCGGCGTGGGGCGTGCGCGGCTGGCTGGTGGTGGGCGCGTGGAGCGCCGCGCTGGCGGTCGTCGCGGCCCGGGCGTACCGCCGCGACACCGGACGGGTCTAACCTGGCCAGGGGCCATGTCCACCGACGCGTCCGCGACCCGCCTGCGCGGCGGCGGCGTGCTCTTCGCCGACGGCGTCGGCGGCCTCCGCGCGCCGGGCGCCTGGAAGCGCGCTGCTGTTCCCGGCCATCTGGCTGGTGTACCTGGGCCAGACCGCGAGCGGCGTCGCACGAGTACTCGAGCGGCGCCGCCGCGGTGGCGGGCTACGCCATCATCGGCCTGTTCGCCGCCGGGTACGTGCTGGCGCTGGCCTCCACGCGCTGCGCACCGGCGCCGCTACTGGACGCTCTTCGCGCGCGATGGTCGGGCTGACGGCCGCTCGAGACGGTGTTCGCCCGCCAGGACGCGCTCGTGATGTGCGTGTTCCTCGTCGGTGCTGGTGATGGCCGGGCTGGTGTTCACCGACCACGCGCGCGCCGCGATCCCGGCGGTGGCCGCGCTCACGCTCGTCGCCACCGCGCTGCCCGCCCTGGTCCCCTCGTGGGACGCCGAGCCCGACTGGGCGATGCTCGTCACGCTCCCGCTCGTCGCGCTCGCGATGTACGGGTTCTTCACGATCATCAAGGCGAGCCGCGAGCTGAGCGAGGCGCGCGCGGAGGTCGCCCGCCTCGCGGCCGAGAACGAGCGCAACCGGATCGCCCGCGACCTCCACGACCTGCTCGGGCACTCGCTGACCGACCATCACGGTCAAGGCGGGCCTGGCCCACCGCCTGACGTCGCGGGACCCGGGCGGGCGGCGCAGGAGATCGGCGAGGTCGAGCGGCTCACGCCGCTCGGCCCTGGCCGACGTGCGCGCCGCGGTCTCGGGCTACCGCGAGGTGACCCTCGCCGGCGAGCTGGCCAGCGCGCAGGAGGTGCTGCGCGCGGCCGGGCATCGACGCGCCGCCGCCCCCGCCGGTCGAGGTCGTCGACCCGGCCCACGCCGAGCTGTTCGGCTGGGTCGTCCGCGAGGGCGTGACCAACGTCGTCCGCCACTCCCGCGCGCGCACCTGCGTGATCGCGCTCGGCCCGACCTGGCTGGAGATCGAGGACGACGGCCGCGGCGGCCCGCCGGACGCCGGCAACGGGCTCACCGGCCTGCGCGAGCGGGTCGCCGCGGCGGGGGGCACGGTGCGCGCCGGGGCCGGGCCCAGGGGCTGGCGCCTGCGGGTCGAGATGGGCGACCCGGTCGCCGCGTGAGCATCCGGATCCTGCTGGCCGACGACCAGTCGCTGGTGCGCCAGGCGCTCGCGGCGCTGCTCGAGCTCGAGGACGACTTCACCGTCGTGGCCCAGGTCGGCAGCGGCGACGAGGTGGTGGAGGCCGCGCGCGCGAGCGCGCCGGACGTCGCCCTCCTCGACATCGAGATGCCCGGGCTCGACGGCCTCGCGGCCGCCGCCGCCCTCGCCCAGGAGCTGCCCGGCGTGCCGCGTGCTGATCCTCACCACGTTCGGCCGCCCGGGCTACCTGCGCCGGGCGATGGAGGCGGGAGCCCTCGGCTTCGTCGTCAAGGACGCCCCGGCCGAGCAGCTCGCCGACGCGGTCCGCCGGGTGGCGGGCGGCGAGCAGGGTGGTGGACCCGGCCCTGGCGGCCGCGACGCTGGCCGGCGGCCCGTCGCCGCTCACCGGGCGCGAGCGCGACGTCCTGGTCGCCGCCCGCGGCGGCGCCACCGTGGCCGACATCGCGCGCGCCCTGTTCCTGTCCGAGGGGACGGTGCGCAACTACCTCTCCGCCGCCATCGCCAAGACGGGGGTGCGCAACCGGGTCGAAGCGATCCGCGTCGCCGACGACCGGGGGTGGCTGTGAGGGTTTCCTCGCTTCGGGGTTTCGCTGAGCTCGTGAGCGTCTTCGAAGCTTCGAGGTCTGTGAGCTCTGAGCGTTCCGTGGTTCGGGGCTTTCAGAGCTCTGAACGCTGGTCCGAGCTATGCGACAAGGATTGGGCGGACAAGGCGTGGGGCCGGCCTCTTAGCGGGCCGGCCCGACGCGCCGAGGGCCCCTGGCCGGGGCCCTCGGCAGACCGGCGGCTCCGGCTTGCGCCGGGGCCGGGCCGCCGGAAAGGTCAACACCACCGCGAACCGGGAAGCGCCCGAGCTTCGAGGCTTCTGAGCTCTGAGCGTTCCGTGCTTCGGGGTTTCAGAGCTCTGAACGTTTCCGAGCTATGCGACAAGGATTGGGCGGACAAGGCGTGGGGCCGGCCTCTAGCGGGCCGGCCCGACGCGCAAATGGCCCTGGCCGGGCCCTCGCAGCCGGCGGCTCCGGCTGTGCGCCGGGGCCAGGCCGCCGGAAAGGTCAAAACCACCGCGAACCAGGCAGCGCCCGAAGTGCGGGCTCTGGCTCCGAGGTCGCGCAGCGACGAGACAGCCCGGCTCGCCGGGCTGTCCAAGGCGGTCTGTCCCGGCGAACAGCCGGTACCGCCGGTTGCGCAGGGCCCCGGCCAGGGGCCCGGAGCGCGTCGGCCGGGCCCGCTAAGAGGCCCGGCCCACGCCTTGTCCGCCCAATCCTTGTCGCATAGCTCGTCAGCGTTCAGAGCTCTGAAACCCCGAACTTCGAAGCGCTCAGAGCTCAGAAGCCTCGAAGTTCGGAACGCTCAGAGCTCACAGACCTCGAAGTTCGAAGCGCCCAGAGCTCGGAAGCCTCGATCCCGAAGCGCCCAGGGTTTACCGCTTCGTGCCGGCCTCGTTCAGGTCGACGGCCTCGCGGATCAGCGCCTTCAGGGCGGGCTCGTCGATCTCCTCGTCCTCGTGGATGTCGATGGCGCGGCGCACGTTGCCCTCGAGGCTGGAGTTGAACAGGCCGGAGGGGTCCTCCAGGGAGGCGCCCTTGAAGAACGTCAGCTTCACGACCTTCTTGTACGTCTCGCCGGTGCAGATGATCCCGTCGTGCGACCAGACCGGGGTCCCCCTCCACTTCCACTCCTCGACGACGTCGGGGTCCGCCTCCGCGATCAGGGCGCGGATCCGGCCGAGCATCTCGCCGCGCCAGTCGCCGAGCTCGGCGATCCGCCCGCTGATCAGCTGAGACGCGGACGCGTCTCCGGAATGGTCCGCCATCGTCCCGACCTCCTCGGTTCACGACCTGACCCGGTGGTACCCACCCGATCCTAGACGCGAATCCACGAGCGAGGCCGAGGAGTCGAGAGGCGCCGGGGCCGGGCGGATAGACTCGGCCGCCCGTTCCCGCACCCCGATCCCGGAGCGCCCATGTCCCAGATCGCCAGCGTCCACGCCCGCCAGATCCTCGACTCCCGTGGCCAGCCCACCGTCGAGGTCGAGGTCGGGCTCGCCTCCGGGGCCGTCGGCCGCGCGGCGGTCCCCTCCGGCGCCAGCACCGGCGCGTTCGAGGCCCTGGAGCTGCGCGACGGGGACGCCCAGGTCTACAACGGCAAGGGCGTCATGAAGGCCGTGGCCAACGTCGAGGACGAGCTGGCCGGCGTGCTGGTGGGCAAGGAGGCGAGCCAGCAGGCGGTGATCGATCGCACGATGATCGAGTTCGACGGCACGCCCAACAAGGCCCGGCTCGGCGCCAACGCGATCCTCGGCTGCTCGATGGCGGTGGCCCAGGCCGCGGCGGCCGACGCGGGCCTGCCGCTCTACCGCTACCTCGGCGGGGCCCGGGCCAACCGGCTCCCCGTGCCGCTGATGAACATCCTCAACGGCGGCGCCCACGCCGACAACTCGGTGGACCTCCAGGAGTTCATGGTGGCCCCGATCGGCGCGCGGACGCTGGCCGAGGCGGTCCAGATCGGCGCCGAGGTGTACGGCTCGCTGAAGTCGGTGCTGCGCGCGCGCGGGCTGGCGACCGGGGTGGGCGACGAGGGCGGCTTCGCCCCCGACCTCGAGACCAACCAGGCGGCGCTCGACATCATCGTCGAGGCGATCACGGCCGCCGGCTACACGCCGGGCGAGCAGGTCGCGCTGGCCCTGGACCCCGCCTCGACCGAGTTCTACCGCGACGGGGCGTACCACCTCGAGGGCGAGGGCCGCACGCTCGAGCTCGGCCGAGATGGTCGACTTCTGGGTCGATCTCGTGGACCGCTACCCGATCATCTCGATCGAGGACGGCATGGCCGAGGAGGACTGGGACGGCTGGGTGGCGCTGACCGAGCGCCTCGGGGACCGGGTGCAGCTGGTGGGCGACGACCTCTTCGTGACCAACTCGATCCGGCTCGAAGAAGGGCATCGAGCTCGGCGCGGGCAACGCGCTGCTGGTGAAGGTGAACCAGATCGGCACCCTCTCGGAGACGCTCGCCGCCATGGACCTGGCCAGCCGCTCGGGCTACGCCTCGATGGTGTCCCACCGCTCCGGCGAGACCGAGGACACCTTCATCGCCGACCTCGCCGTGGCGACCGGCGCGGGGCAGATCAAGACCGGGGCCCCGTCGCGCAGCGAGCGCGTCGCGAAGTACAACCAGCTGATCCGGATCGAGGAGCAGCTCGGCCCCGCGGCGTCGTACCCCGGGCGGTCGGCCTTCCGCGCGTGAAACACGGACCGGCAGGAACGGGCGCGGCTGGGGCGTACCCCGAGATGATCGGGGCCCGACGGCCCGACCCGACCGTCCGGAGTCCGCACCATCCGAGCGAAGCGCATCATCATCGCGGGGCTCCTGACCGCCGTGCTCCTGGGCTACATCGGGCCGGTGATGGGCTACCTCGACCAGCGCGCGGAGCTGCGCGACGAGACGGCGAAGCTCACGGTGCTGGAGCGCGAGCGCGACGGCTTCAAGGAGCAGCTGGCGGCGCTCGACCAGCCGGCGGTCCTCGAGGCCCGGGCGCGCGCGCTCGGACTGATCCAGCCGGGCGAGAAGGCCTACCTCGTGCGCGGCAGCCTCGATCCGCGGCCCGCCGCGGCCTCGGGGCGCGATGACGGCGGCGGCCCGTTCGGGTGGCTCACCGGCATCTTCTGACGCGCGGGCCGTCGCCGCGCTGATCGGGCGCGAGCCGTTCACCGACTTCAGCGTGGTGGTGCGCTGCCCGCACGGCGGCCCCGCGGTCGTGCGCAACGCGCCGCTGGACCTGCGCGGGCGCCCGTTCCCGACCCGCGACTGGCTCACCTGCCGGGCGCTGGGCGAGGCGGTCAGCCGACTCGAGGCGGCGGGCGGGGTGCGGGCACTGGAGGCCGACCCGCAGATGCGCGAGCACATCGCCGCGGCGCACGCGCGGCACCAGGAGCTCCACGCCGGCTACCGGGTGGCGGGCTGCGGGGACGCGGCCCACGTCAAGTGCCTCCACGCCCACCTGGCCTTCGGGATGGCGGAGGGCGGCTCCCCGGTGGCCGACTGGATCCGGGAGCGCGCCGACCTCAGCTGGCCCGCGCGCTGCTGCGTCGACCGCCTGCTGCCCGAGGGGGAGGCGTGAGCCCCGTCGATCCGGCCGTCAGCACGGCCCGCTTCTCGTGGGAGGAGGGCCTGGCGCGCATGTCCCAGCCCGAGCCCGGCGCGGTGGCGCGGGCCCGCCAGCGCATCGTCACCGTCGTCCACCGCGAGCTGCGGCGGCGGGTGGGCTCCACCTTCACCACGCGCGACCTGGTGCGCGTCTACGACGCGGCGCCGGGGTGGTACCTCGACCTGGCCGCCCGCACGGTCCCGCGTGAGCCGGACGCCTGGGATCCGGCCGTCACCCTCGACGCGGCCTTCGCGATCTACGCCCGCCGCGCCACGGACGCCGGCCTGTGAGCACCGAGCCCCGGCCGCGCCCGCCGCGCCCGCGCAGGCCGCCGAAGCGCAAGATGCCGCTCACGCTGGCGCTGCTGCTGATGTGCGTCACCCTGCTGGCGGGCGTGATCGTGGGCTACGCCGCGCGCGGCGGCTCGCCCCCCGCGCAGCTGGTCACCGAGACGCGGACCGTCCCGGTGGTGACGGTCACCGTGCCGGCCCGAGAACCCTTCAGGATGACGGTCCACGACCACCGGCTCGCCGGCCGGATGGCCGCGTCATCCTGAGGTCGGCGCGGCGCGGTCCACATCTCCGCGAGCTGGGGGTCGTCGGTCTCGCCGCGATCGATCAGCGCGTGGATCTCCGGGAGGGCCCGGACGTTGAGGTAGATGTGCCGCTGGCCCACGCTCGGCTTCTCGCCCAGCAGGCCGGCGCGCAGGAGGGCCTCGGCGACCTCGAGGGCCTGGTGGCGCTCGTGGGCCGCCGCGCCGCGGGCGAAGTTGGCGATGTCGGTGTGGTAGCCGGGACCGACCTTGCCCATGCGCAGCATCCGCTGCAGCACGACGCGCGCGTGCCGCCGCCGCGGGCAGGGGTCGTCGGCGATCGCGAGGCTCGGCGCCTCCTCCACCACGACCGGCCGGCTCGCCGCCCCAGCCGCGCTCGCGCAGCAGGGCGACCAGGCCGCCGGGGTCGGCGGGCAGCGCGTCCACCGGCATCCGGTGCTCGAGCAGGGCGAGGGCCACCCGCACGGGGTGGATGGACAGGTCGCGGGCGATCGCCACGAGCCCGTCGCCGGTCCGCAGGGGGTCGGCGAGCAGCGGCACCGCCGGCCCGCCGAGGACGATCGCGTCCGGCAGCTCGGCGATGCGGGCCTGGCCCGGCGGCGGGCTCGCGTCCTCCAGCATCCCGGGCGCCAGCTCCTCGACGATGCCGGGCGCCACGAGGCAGGTCTGGCCGCGCCACTCCTCGAGGCGGATCGCGCCGGCGTCGGCGCCCAGCACGACGGCGGCGTCGAGGCAGCGCAGCAGGGCCGTCATCGGCCCCTTGGGGGAGAACGCGGCGGTCTGGCGGGCCGTGACCGGCAGGGCCCAGGCCGGCTCGCCGCCGGCGGTCCGCCCCGCCCACACCCAGAGCGTGTAGCGCACCCCGTGCAGCTCGCGGCCGGAGGCCGCCAGCGTCTGGAGCACGGCCTCGACCGGCTCGCCCCGCTCCCACGCGACGAGGCCGCGCGCCACCTCGGCCGGATCGCGTGAGAGATCGCCGAGTGTGACCGTGGTCGCCATGCGCCCACGGTAGCGCGGCCGCGCCGGGCTACCCGCCGGCGAGACCGCCGGTGGTGGACGCGAAGGAGGAATTCGCGCGATAGGCCCACGCGAGCACCTCCGCGATCACGTCGTAGAGCTCCGGCGGGATGAGGGCGTTGAGGTCGAGCAGCCGCCAGCGCCTGGATCAGGTCCGGGTCCTCGCGCAGCGGCAGGTCGTGCTCGCGGGCGATCTCCAGGATGCGGTCGGCGATGGGGCCGCTGCCCGCGGCGGTGATCCGCGGCGCGGGGTCGTCCTCGCGGCGGTAGCGGAGCGCGACGGCGGTGCGCCGCGCGGGAGGGCGCTCGTCGCTCACGCCGAGATGTCCAGTCCGGAGGAGGGGGAGGGGGGAGCAGGCGCTCGGGCGGCGGCCCGCCGAGCCGCTCCACGCTGACGCTGGCCCGCGCGGAGGTGCGCCGCAGCGCGTCCGCCAGCTCGGGGGCCAGCGTGTCGAGGAAGCGGCGCGCCCCCTCGTCGGCGGCGCGGACCGTGGCGTCCACGCCTCCCGGCCCGGCGGTGGCCTCGACCATCACCGGCCCCAGGGCGGAGAGGTGGAGCAGGAAGGCCAGCCGCCGCGGCCGGCCGCCGCCGGAGCTCTCGCCGCCCCCGTCGGGCGCGACGCGGATCTCGGCCGTCCCGCCGCCCGGGAGCGGGAGCTGGAGGTACGCGCCGTTGTTCGAGGCCGGGTCCGCGCCGGGGGGCGGGGGCAGGGTCGAGCCCGCGAGGGCCTGGGCGCCGACCGCATCGGCGACCGTGGCCGCCGCGCGGGCCAGCGCCGGGTCGGCGCCGGTGTGGGAGGCCAGCGCCAGCAGCAGCGCCCGCACCGGGGCCTCCTCGGGCGCCCGCCCGTGCGAGAGCGCGTGCTCGAGGCCGACGCCCAGCTGCGCCACGGCGCGCTGGAGGGCGTCGCGGCGGCCGTCCACGGCACCGGTCGCGACGTCGGCGACGAGGCGCGCCAGGTCGGCGGTGAGCGTCGCCAGGGGGGCCGCGGCCCGCGCCGCCGGCGCGGCGGCGTGCCGCGGGATCGGCGGCGCCGCGCGGCGGCCGGCGTCGCGGCGGTGAGGACCGGGCCCGGCGGCGGCGCCTGGGCCGGGGGCGCCGCCCCGGGGGCCGGGCCGGGCATCGCCGGGGCGGTGGAGGCCGGCGCCGGCGCCGGCGCCGCGGCGGTCGCGGTCGCCCCGGCCGGTGGCGCGGGCGCGACGCCGGGCGGAGGCGGGAACCGGGGCGCGCACCTCGGCGCCGCCGGGCGGCGCCGTGCCGGCGGGCGCCGGCGGCGCGGCGGCGACGGGCGGCGCGGGCGCGGCGGTCGCGGCCGGGGGCTCGCGCGGGGCCGCGGTCGCGCGCGCCATCGCGCGCGTCGATCAGGCCGCCGAGGGCGCGGCCGAGCGGCGCTCCGTCGAGCAGCTGGGCCAGGCCGGAGACCGCGGCGGGGGTGGTCGGGCATCCCGGCCGCGACCAGGCGCACGAACGCGGCGGCCTGGGCGGGGGTGGAGACGCCCGCCCCGGCGGCGCGCGCGGCCAGGGCCTCGGCGGCCGCCCCGGCGGGGGCCGGCAGGCCCTGCTCGGCCATCGCCGCCAGCAGGGCCGAGGCGGCGGCGGGCGGGGTGCCGGAGGCCGCGAGCGCGCCGGTGAGGGTGGCCGGGGTCGCCCCCGAGGGCGGCGGCCGCCGTCTCGGGGGCGAGCCGGAGCGTGATCCGGTCGGCGCCCGCCTCGCCGACCACCAGGCGCAGCGTCTGGCCGGGCTCCAGGGGCAGGTCGCTCGCCGCGGTGACCACTCCTCCGGCCAGGGCGAGCTCGACCATGCCGCCCTGGATCGCCAGGACCCGGGCGGCCAGCGTCTGCCCCGGGCTGACCGGGAGGGGCTGCCCGGCGACCGCCAGCGCGTCGGCCGCCGCGACGGCGGCGGTGAGGGCCGCCGACGGCGTCGGTGCGGTGGGCGCGGGCGTTGCCGAGGACATCCCTGTCTCTGTCGTCGCGCGCGGGGCCGGGCTGAAGCGGCCCGCCGGTCAAGTGGCGCATACGGGCTGCCGATAGACCCCGCGATCGGACTCTCCACTCGAAAGGCACCGGCGTGATCAGAGGGTTGTACATCGCCGCAACCGGGTTGCTCGCCGAGAGCAAGCGCCAGGACGCGGTCGCGAACAACCTCGCCAACGCCACCACCACGGGCTTCAAGCGCAGCGAGACGACGGCCTCGCCGTTCGACGAGATGCTGCTGACGAGCATGGGGACGCCCGGCCACCCGACGATCGGGAAGCTCGAGATGGGCGCCCAGGTCAACGGGATCACGCGCATCGACAGCCAGGGGGCCCTGCGGTTCACGGGCAACCACCTGGATCTCGCGCTCGTGGGTGCCGGACAGTTCACGGTGGATGCGCCCAACGGGCGCCGCTACACCCGCGACGGCTCGTTCTCGCTCGATGCGAACGGCCGGCTCGTGACCAAGGAGGGCTACCCGGTGCTCGGCACCAACGGGCGCCCGATCACCCTGGACCAGGGCGAGGTGAAGATCGCCGCCGACGGCACGGTCTCCCAGGCCGGCACGGTCCGCGGCACGCTCCAGCTGACCGACCTGGCACCCGACAGCGTCTCCGCCGAGAGCGAGAGCCTGCTGACGGGCACCCCCACGGGGACCTCGAAGGCCACGGTCCGCCAGGACCACCTGGAGTCCAGCACGGTCAACGTCGTCTCGGAGATGGTCGACCTCATCCGCGTGATGCGCTCGTTCGAGTCGAACCAGAAGTCGGTGAACGCACAGGACGAGGCCCTCCAGGCCTCGGTGACCAGGGTGGGCGCGGTCGGATAACGGGGACCAGCCACGCGAGCAGATGACCGAGCCGGACCGCCCCGACGTGGCGGAAGCTCTGGGAGCCCGACAGACAGACGGCCCCCGCACCACGCACCACCGCTCGCTTGACCTCTCCGCCCGGCCCCGCCGTCAGCACGACGACACGGAGGTTGATGGGCAGATGATGGACGCTCTGTATTCGGCTGCGACGGGCATGATGGCCCAGCAGACCAGCATGGACGTGGTCGCCAACAACCTGGCGAACGCCACGACCACGGGCTACAAGCGCGATCGCCTCGACCTGGTCGACCTGGCCTACCAGCCCTTCACGCTCCCCAGCGGCAAGACCGGCCAGGTCGGCCTGGGCGCCGCGCCCGGCCAGGTGGCCAAGGAGCACGAGCAGGGGGCGCTCCAGAACACCGGCCGCAACCTCGACGTCGCGATCCAGGGCGAGGGCTTCATCCAGGTGACCCGCCCCGACGGCACGCTCGCCTACACCCGCGCGGGCAACCTCCAGGTGGACGCCAACGGCCGCATCGGCCTCCCGGGCGGCGAGCTGCTCCAGCCGCGCGTCACGGTCCCCGCCGGCGCGAGCGACCTCACCATCGCCGCCAACGGCACGGTCAGCGCCACCGTCAACGGCGCCGTGAAGAACATCGGCCAGGTGACCACCGCCTCGTTCGCCAACCCGTCCGGCCTGCCGGCCGTGGGCGGCAACCTGTTCCAGCCCACCGCCAACTCGGGCACGGCGGACGTCGGCGCCCCCGGCACGGAGCGGCCGCGGGATGCTCTCCCAGGGCGTCCTCGAGTCGTCCAACGTGGACGTGGGCACCGAGATGATCTCCCTCATCGTCACCCAGCGCGCCTTCGAGGCCTCCAGCAAGGTGGTCAGCGCGAGCGACGAGATGATGGGCATGGCGAACGGTCTGCGCCGATGACGGTTCCGCCGACCTCCGCCGTCGCCGCCCGCCGCCTCCACGGGCGCCGCCGGCGCCGCCGCGGGCACCTCGACCATCCGGCAGGCCGCGGAGGGCTTCGAGGGCGTGTTCATGAGCATGCTCGTCGAGGAGATGATGAAGGGCACCGACGTCGCCGAGGGCAACCCGGTCTACGCGGGCCTGATGACCCAGAAGCTCGGCGACCAGCTCGCCCAGTCGGGCGGCATCGGCCTCGCCGACATGCTCGAGCGTCAGCTCGGCGGCACGCCGGCGCCGACGGGGGGCGGGACATGAGCCCGATGACCTGCGTCGATTGCTCCGGCCTCTTCGCCTTCCTGCCGCGCGGCGTGTGCGTCGGCCTGCCAGGAGGCCCGCGAGGAGAGCTTCCAGGAGCTGCGCGACTGGCTCCTGGACAAGCCCGACGCCACGATGGTGGACGTCACCGCCGCGCTCGGGATCGACGAGAAGCTGGTCGTCGAGCTGGATCCGCGAGGGGCGGCTCCGGGCGATCGCCCCGTCCCCGGACGGCGCCGCCCGCGAGCGGGTCGAGCAGCAGCTGCGCGCCCGCTTCGCCCAGGAGGGCGGCCGCGTCCACCAGGCCAAGGACGCCCCCGGGATGATGAGGAGCAAGCCCCAGTGAGCCGCGACGCCGCCGTCTCCGCCCTCGCCGAGCGCCTCGACGAGGCCCTCGAGATCGCAGCGCCGCCTGCTGGCGCTGGTGCAGGAGCAGCGCCCCGCCATCACGACCGGGCGCCACCAGCAGGTCGACGACATCGCCGGCCGGATCGAGCTCGAGGTGCGGCGCCTGTCCGCCATCGAGCAGGCCCGCGCCGCCGCCGCCGAGGCCCTGGCGGACGAGCTCGGCCTGGCCGCGACCCGCTGGTCGGTCCTGCGCGAGGGGCTCAGCCCCGCGGAGCGCACCGTCATCGCGCCGCGCATCCAGGCCATCGAGTCGGTGGTCCGCGACCTCGAGCTGGCCAACGCGGTCAACGGCCAGCTGGTGCGCCAGGAGCTGAACCTGGTGGACATGTCGGTGCGCAGCCTCGGCACCCGCGACCACAACCCGGCCCACCGCGCCTACACCGCGGGCGGCACCCCGGCCGCGGCGCCGGCGTCGGGCCCCCTCATGCTCAACACGGCCGCGTAGGGGAGGGGTCATGGGATCCACATTCTTCGGTCTCAACGTCGCCCTCAGCGGCGTCGTGACCCAGCAGCGGGCCCTCAACACGGTCTCGCACAACCTGACCAACGCCACGACCCCCGGCTACACGCGCCAGCGGGTGGACATGGCCGCCGCGACGCCGTTCACCCAGCCGGCCGTCAACATGCCGGTGGCCGCGGGCCAGGTCGGCACCGGCGTGATCGCCACCCAGTACACCCGGCTGCGCGACCAGTTCGTGGACCTCAACTTCCGCGGCGCCACCTCGGACGTCGGCCAGTTCAGCGCCAAGGCGGACGCGCTCGGCAACCTCGACTCGGTCATCGACGAGCCGGGCGACACCGGCATCACCCACCTGCTGGGCGAGTTCTGGGGCAGCTGGCAGGCCCTGTCGCTCTCGCCCGAGTCGGCGGCCAACCGCGAGGCGGTCCGCAACGCGGGCCAGGCGCTGGCCGAGGGCTTCGCCGACCTCAACACCAAGCTCACGACGGCCCAGACCGAGGCGGACACCCGCATCGGCCTCGGGGTCGCCCGGGTCAACGAGATCTCCGGCCAGCTCAACGAGCTCAACCGCAAGATCGCGATGGTCACCGCCGTCGGCCAGGAGCCCAACGACCTCCGCGACCAGCGCGACATGCTGATCGACGAGCTCTCCGGCTACACCAACGTCGCGGTGACCGAGAACCCGACCAACGGCAAGGTCTCGGTCGCGGTCGGCTCGCAGCTGCTCCTGGACGGCACCACGGACACGGTCAACGCGCTCGCCATCGACGGCGCCGGGGCCGCGACGGTCAACGGCGTCGCGACCACCATCACCAGCGGCAGCCTGCGCGGCCTGGTGGACCTGCGCGACTCGGTCATCGGCGGGGCCAACGGCTACATCGCCCAGCTCGACACCCTCGCGGGTGCCGTGGCGACGCGCGGTCAACACGCGCCACGCGGCCGGCTTCGGCCTCGACGGCTCCACGGGCAACAACTTCTTCACCGGGACGACGGCGGCCACCCTGGCCATCGCGGCCCCGGTCGCGGCGTCGGTGGACGCGATCGCGGCCAGCGGCACGGCCGCGGACGTCCCCGCCGGCGCGGGCAACGCCACCGCCCTCGCCCAGCTCCAGTACGTGGTGCAGACGATCGGCGCCTCCACCACGAGCATCGACGGCTTCTACCAGCAGTTCGTCACGAAGCTCGGGGTCGACACGGATCAGGCGACCCGCCTCACCCAGGTCCACCAGGGCGTCCTCGACGCCGCCACGTCGCGCCGAGAGGGCGTGAGCGGGGTGAACCTGGACGAGGAGATGAGCGACATGGTCCGTTTCCAGAAGTCCTACAACGCGGCAGCCCGCATGGTCACGACCCTCGACGAGATGCTGGACACGATCGTGTCCCGCATGGGCGTCGTCGGCAGATAGGAGAGGCGTCATGGTTGGTCGCATGAGCTCGAACCAGGCGGTCCAGGCGTTCCTGTCGGACCTGCAGACGAACTACCGGGGGCTCTCGGACGCCCAGCGCACGCTGTTCGACCGGCAAGCGGATCAACAGCCCCTCGGACGACCCGGTGGGCATCGCCCTGGGCCTCAGCCTGCGCCGCGACCAGAGCGCCACCGCGGCCTGGAGCCGCAACGTCGCAGGACTCGCAGACGTGGCTGAACACCACCGACGACGCCCTCGGCCAGGCCCTCGAGGTGGTCCAGCGGGCCCGCGAGCTGGCCGTGCAGGGCGGCAACGGCACCCTGTCGGCGACGGCCCGCTCGCTGATCGCCAACGAGGTCCAGACCCTCAAGAGCCAGTACGTCGAGATCGGCAACAGCAGCCTCGGCGGGCGCTTCATCTTCGGCGGCACGGCCACCGACACGGCGCCCTTCGACGCGACGGCCCAGGCGGCGATCACCCCGATCAACACCGGGCAGATCAGCCGCGAGGTGTCCCAGGGCTCGGTCATGAGCGTCAACATCACGGCCGACCGCCTCCAGACCCCTCCGGGCGGCGACGGACATCTTCACGGTGCTCGACAGCCTCACCACGGCGCTCGCAGACCGGCGACATGACGGCGATCTCGGCCTCGCTCGGCCAGCTCGACGCCCACCAGGACAACATCAGCGCCCTGCGCGGCGAGGGGGCGGCCAAGATCAACCGCCTCGAGCTCACCGCCAGCCGCTTCGACGCCCAGAAGATCGCCACCGGCGACCAGCTCTCGAAGATCGAGGACGCCGACATGGCGCAGGCGATCACCGACCTCTCGATGCGCGAGACGGTCTACAACGCCGGCCCTCGCGACGGGCGCCCGCGTCATCCAGAAGTCGCTGGTGGATTTCCTGCAATGAGGGCGCGGGGACACGAGTCTCAAGTCTCCCCTCGCGGTTCCGATGAGGGTTCACGTGATCCCTCCGTACCGGGGGATCCGCCGCTCAGGTCGATCGGGATGATCGGCGATCACCCGCACCACGTTCGTTTGTGACGCAGGACATGGAAGTCCCGTCTCAGCTCTCTCCGGGCACCCGCCCGCTGCCGGTCCGCCGGCGGAACGACTGGCGAGAAAGGGATTCTCACATGGGTCTGCGGATCTACAACAACGTCGAGGCGCAGATGGCCCACCGTCAGCTCGCGTCGACGAACAATCAAGCTGAGCAAGACGATGGAGCGCCTGTCCTCCGGTCTGCGCATCAACCGCGCCGCCGATGACGCGGCGGGCCTCGCGGTCAGCGAGGAGATGCGCTCCCAGATCCGGGGCATGAACGTCGCCTCGCGCAACGCGCAGGACGGCGTCTCGATGGTGCAGGTCGCAGACGGCGCGCTCGGCGGAGTGAACGACATGCTCCAGCGCGATCCGCGACCTCTCGGTCCAGGCCGCCAACGGCACGCTCACCGACCTCCAGCGCAACAACCTGGACCAGGAGGTCCAGTCGATCGTCGCCGAGATGGCGCGGGTCGCCTCCGACACCGAGTTCAACGGCGTCAAGATCCTCTCCGGCTCGGTCGCCACCGCGGCCAACGCCGTGACGCTCCAGGTCGGCGCCAACGGGTCGCAGGTCATCGCGTTCACGATCGGCACGATGTCCGCCGCCGACCTCGGCATCTCGGGCATCGCCATCGGCACCGCGGCCTCCGCGACCGCAGGCCATCGCCTCGGTCGACGCGGCCATCCGCCAGGTCAACGGCGAGCGGGCCGCCATGGGCGCCATCCAGAACCGCCTCGAGGCAGACGATCAGCCGGCTCGACCTGACCTCCGAGAACCTCCAGGCCGCCGAGTCGCGCGTCCGCGACGCCGACATGGCGACCGGAGATGATCGACTTCACGCGCAACCAGATCCTCCAGCAGTCGGGCACCGCGATGCTGGCCCAGGCCAACCAGGCCCCGCAGAGCATCCTGCGGCTCCTGCAGTAGGAGACCGATGACCCGCACCGAGCAAGGAGACGGGATGACCACGACGTCCGGCGGCGTCGCCACCTCGATCACGGTGGCCTCGCAGGCGCTCGGCGCGGTCGAGGTCCGGCCCGAGACGATCATCACGGCCTGCGAGCCGCTCGCCGGCTTCCCGGCCTGCATCGTCGTACGCGCTGGTGGAGCACGAGCAACTCCACGGGGTCGTCCAGCCACTCGGTGTTCTGGTTCCAGGCCGTCGAGCGCGCCGTTCCACGCGTTCGTGGTGACGGATCCGTGGGCCGTGTTCCCGGACTACGCGCCCGAGGTCGTCGGACATCGACGCCAACGCAGCTCGAGCTCGACGAGCTTCGAGGACGCCCGCGTCTACGCGATCCTCACGATCCCGCGCAACCCGAGCGAGATCAGCGTCAACCTGCGCGCGCCGGTGGTCATCAACGTGGCGCAAGCGGCTCTGCAAGCAGGTCGTGCTCCTCAACGAGCAGTACCACACGCGCCACATGGTGAACCGGGTGGAGGGCTAGCCCCGGATCCACTCCGGGCCCGCGCGAAGGACGGCGGACCCCGGCGCTAGGGTCTCCATGTGGTGCTCGATCGACTCCCGGTGCCGATCGTCCTCGCCCCGATGGCGGGCGGGCCGTCGACTCCGGAGCTCGCCGCGGCGGTCTCGGGCGCGGGCGGGCTCGGCTTCCTGGCCGGCGGCTACCTGCGCGCCGACGCCCTGCGCGAGGGGCTCGCGCGGACGCGCGCGCTGACCTCCGCGCCGATCGCGGTCAACCTCTTCGTCCCCGGCGAGCCGTCGGATCCGGCGGCCTACGAGCCCTACGTCGCCCTGCTGGCGGCCGAGGCCGACCGCGACGGCGTGGCGCTGGGCGCGCCGCGCTTCGACGACGACGACTGGGCGCGCCAAGCTCGCGCTGCTGGCCGACGATCCGGTGGCCGCCGTCTCCTTCACCTTCGGGTGCCCGCACCCCGCCGTGATCGGCCGCCTGCGCGCCGCGGGCAGCGAGGTCTGGGTCACCGTGACCAGCCCCGGGGAGGCCCTCCTCGCCGCCGAGGCCGGCGCGGACGTGCTCGTCGTGCAGGGCGCCGAGGCCGGCGGCCACCGCGCGGCCTTCATCGACGACGACGCGGCGCCGGTGTACGGACTGCTGGCGCTGCTGCAGCTCGTGCGCGAGGCGGTGGACCTGCCCCTGGTCGCCACCGGGGGGCTCGCGACGGCCGAGGCCGTGGCGGCGGTGCGATCGGCCGGCGCCCGGGCCGCCCAGATCGGCACGGCCTTCCTCCTCTGCCCGGAGGCCGGCACGTCCGCCGCGCACCGGGCCGCCGTCGCCTCGCCGGCGCCCACCGCGCTGACGCGCGCCTTCAGCGGGCGCCTCGCCCGCGGGATCCGCAACCGCTTCATGGACGACTACGGCGACGCGGCGCCGGTCGCCTACCCGGAGATCCACCACGTCACCTCGCCGCTGCGCGCCGCGGCGCGCGCCCGCGGCGACGCCGGGGCCATCAACCTGTGGGCCGGCGAGGCGCACGCGCTGGCCGTGGAGCGGCCGGCCGCGGACGTCGTGCGGGCCCTCGCGGGGGACGCCGGCGCCTAGTGGCCCCCGCCCGCGAACAGCGTGAGCACCGCGGTCGCGACCAGCGCCACGCCGCCCAGCAGCAGGCCGGAGCGCAGCCGGCGCGACAGCAGCAGTCCCGCCGCCACCAGGTCCACGACCCCCGCCGCGATCACCGCGGCCGTCGGTGCGGCGTCGCCGTTGGAGAAGCGCTCGAGCGCGGGGGCGTAGGAGGGGTCGTACGAGAGGTGGTGGTACAGCAGCAGCATCGCGGCGGCCACCGGCATGAGGGCGATCTCGCGCACCTCGGCCAGCCGCTCCATGAGCGCCGGGACCAGCCCGCCCACGAGGAACACGACGCCGCCCAGCCCCACCGCGGCGATCGCCACGACCAGGAGTCCGCTCGCGCCCGGCGCCCCCTGTGCGGAGGTGTTCTTGAACTCGATGACGTCCAGGCCGACGAGCGCCTCGTACGCCGCGGCGGCGAGGACGAGAAGCAGCCAGACGACCACGATCGTCCGATCCGAGCGCATCGCGGGAGCCTACGCGGCCCGACCGCTGACGGTCCCCGTCGGACATCCGTCGCAGGAGTTCGGGCGTCGGGGTGCAAGCCATGACAGACGCGTCACACGATGATCAGGGGGACGATGTGACCACCAGCCGAACCCGGCCGCCCCGGTACGAGACCGACCAGTACGAGGACGACTACGACGAGGCCCCCCGCAAGGGGCGTCGCAGCCCGTCCGGACCGACGGCCCGGCGCTTCGGGCTGCCGGTGGTCGCCGCGGCCCTCGTCGGCGGTCTCTTCGTCGGCTACATCGTGAGCTCGGGGGGCAGCGGCACGGCCACGGTGACCGAGACCAAGACCGTCTCGGCCCCGGCGTCCGCGGCGGCTCCCGGCGCGGCGACGGCCAGCGGCGCGGCCTCGCGCTCCAGCATCGCCCTCGCGGTCCTCAACGGCTCCAGCGAGAGCGGGCTCGCCGGCCGCACGGCCGAGACCGCGAAGGGCCTCGGCTACCAGAACGTCACGGCCGCCGACGCGCCCTCGCCGACCACCACCAGCGAGGTCTTCTACCGCGACGGCTTCGCGGCCCAGGCCCAGCAGGTGGCCGACGACCTCCAGCTGCCCGCCCCGACGCCCGCGACGGTCGGCTCGGGCGTGCTCGCGGTCGCGCCGGACGCCCAGGTCGTCGTCGTCCTCGGCTCCTCCGCCGCCACGTCGTCGGGGGCCGCCACCGACTCGGGCGCCGCGACCGACGCGGGCACCGCCACCGCTCCGGTGGACGGGAGCACCCCGACGCAGTGACCTAAACCCCATGGCCTCCCTGCCGATGGGAGGCCATGGGTCTGAGACTCCTGGGCGACGCGCCCGCGAATCCCGCCGACGGCGTGCGCGTGGGCGCCGGGCCGGAGGGCCCCGTGCGCATCCTCCCGCTGCCCAAGATCAGCGACCCGCGCGGCAACCTCACCTTCATCGAATCGGGGCAGCACGTCCCCTTCGAGTGCCGGCGGGTCTACTACCTCTACGACGTCCCCGGCGGCGAGGGCCGCGGCGGCCACGCCCACCGGGAGCTCCAGCAGCTGGTGATCGCGGCCTCGGGCAGCTTCGACGTCGCGGTCGACGACGGCACGCGCACCCGGGTCTTCTCGCTCAACCGCTCCTACACCGGCCTCTACATCCCGTCGATGGTCTGGCGCGAGCTGGCCAACTTCTCGTCGGGATCGGTCGCCCTGGTCCTGGCCTCCGAGCACTACTCCGAGGCGGACTACTACCGCGACTACGACGAGTTCGCGCGCGACGCCCGGGCCGCGGTGTGACGACGCAGGCCCTCACCAGGGTCGCGTTCCTCGATCTGACGCGCGGCCCACGCCGAGCTCGCGCCGGAGATCGACGCCGCGGTCGCGCGCGTGGTCGCCGGCGGCCGCTACGTGCTCGGGCCGGAGGTCGAGGCGTTCGAGGAGCGCTTCGCCGCGTACGTCGGCGTCCGCCACTGCGTCGGCGTGGCCTGCGGGCTCGACGCGCTCCACCTCTCCCTGCTGGCCCTGGGGATCGGCCCGGGCGACGAGGTCCTCGTGCCCGCGAACACCTACATCGCCACCTGGCTCGCGGTCACCCGCGCCGGCGCGACCGCGGTGCCGGTCGAGCCCGATCCGTCCACGGGCAACATCGACCCCGGGCGGCTCGAGGCGGCGATCACGCCGCGCACCCGCGCGATCGTGCCGGTGCACCTGTACGGCCTGCCGGCCGAGATGGACGCGATCCTGCGAGATCGCCGCGGCGCCACGGCCTGCGCGTGCTGGAGGACGCCGCCCAGGCCCACGGCGCGCGCCACCGCGGGCGGCCGGTGGGCGGCCTCGGCGACGCCGGCGCGTGGAGCTTCTACCCGGGCAAGAACCTCGGCGCGCTCGGCGACGGCGGCGCCGTGACGACCGACGACGCCGACCTGGCCGACCGCCTGCGCCGCCTGCGCAACTACGGCTCGTCGGAGCAGCTACGTCCACGCCGAGCGCGGCCTCAACAGCCGCCTCGACGAGCTGCAGGCGGCGATGCTCTCGGTCAAGCTCGCGCGGCTCGACGAGTGGAACGTCCGTCGCGCCGACATCGCCGACGTCTACCGGGAGGGCCTCGCGGGGACCCTCGTCGAGCTGCCCGCCGCGCCCGTCCGCGACGCGCACGCCTGGCACGTCTTCGCGATCCGCAGCGCGCCGCCGCGACGCCCTGGCCGCCCACCTGGCCGAGCGCCGGCATCGACACGCTGGTCCACTACCCCGTGCCGCCCCACCTCCAGGGCGCCTACCGCGATCTCGGCCTGGGTCGGGGAGACCTGCCGATCGCCGAGGCCATCGCCCGCGAGACGCTCAGCCTGCCGATCGGGCCCCACCTGCCGCCCGAGGACGCCGAGCGCGTCGTCGAGGCCGTGCGGGGGTTCGATGCCGACGGCTGACCCGGTCGCGACGGCGACGGCGGCCGCGGAGCACCTGGCGCTCTTCAACGCCGAGGCCTTCCACGCCCTCAACCTGCGCGCCGGCCAGCGCGTGCGCCGCATCGACCACGTCGCCGACGGCCGCCTGGTCGGCTCGCTGGTGGGCGTGGTGGACGGACGGCGAGTTCCGCTCGGGCCACAGCGCGCCCTTCGGCGGGCCCGACTTCGTGCGCGACGCCGAGACCACCCGCAACGTCGCGGACGACCCTGGCCGCCGCGGTCGCCCGGCTCGACGCGGAGGGCGTCGAGCGCATCCGGGTGAAGGCGCGGCCGGCCTTCTACTCGGGCTCCGAGGCGAGCGTCCAGTTCGCGCTGCTCAACCTGGGCTTCGCGCGTCGAGCGCTGCGAGCTCAACTTCCACATCGACCTCGACGGCATCGCGGCGGCGGACGACTACGTCGCCCGGCTGCGCTCGCCCGCCCGCCGCGCGCTGCGCCACGCCGCTCGGCGAGCCCTTCGCGCTTCGCCGAGGCCCGCGACGAGGACGAGTGGGCGCGCGCCTACGGCGTGCTCGCCGCCAACCGCGCGCGCCAAGGGGCGCGCGCTGGCGCTGCGCGCTCGACTACGTGCGCCGCGGCGCGCGACGCGTTCCCCGGGCGCGTGCGCGCCTTCCTGCTGACCCACGGCGGGCGCTCCTGCGCCGCGGCCCTGCTCTACCGCGTCGCGCCCGGGCGCGAGCTGGTCGTCTACTGGGGCGACGCCGGCCACGACCTGCCGCGCTCGCCCATGAACGTCCTGGCGCTGCGCCTGGTGGAGCTGGCGCTGGCCGAGGGCGCGCGGACGCTCGACCTCGGCATCTCGAGCGTCGACGGCGTGCCGGACCAGGGCCTCATCCAGTTCAAGCGCAGCGTGCTGGCCCGCGAGAGCCTGCGCCTCGACCTGGTCAGGAGCGCGGCGTGAGCGCCCGGGCGTGACGACCGGCGACTACTCGGCGGTCTACGACCCCGAGGCCGACTTCGACAGCCACTACACGCGGCGCCACGGTCGCCCGCATCGCCGCCCACGTCATCGCCGGCGAGGAGGTGCTCGAGCTGGGGTGCGCCACCGGCCTGATGACCGCCGCCCTCGCGGCGAGGGGCGCGCGGGTCACCGCGGTCGACCGCTCCGACGCCTACCTGCGCCTCGCCCGCGAGCGCGACCTGCCCGGCGTGCGCTTCGTCGCGGCCCGCCTGGAGGAGCCCGGCTGGGAGGAGCGCGTCGGCGCGGGCTTCAGCCACGTGCTCGCCTGCAACCTGATCCACGAGCTGCCCGACCCCGGCGACCTGCTCGCCCGGGCGCGCCGCGCTGCTGGCCGCCGACGGGGTGGTGCACCTGAGCGTCCAGAACCCGCGCTCGATCCACCGCCTGGTGGCGCTCGAGATGGGGCTGATCGACGACCCGCGCGACATCTCCGACCGCGGCCACCTCTACGCGACCCGCCGCGTCTGGGAGCTGGAGGAGCTGATCGAGCTGGCGCTGGGACGCCGGGCTGCGCCTGGTCGCCCGCGAGGGCGTGATGCTCAAGCCGCTGCCCAACGACGATGATGGCGGCGCTGCCGCCGGAGGTGCTCGACGGCTTCGCGCGCGCCGCGCACCACCTGCCCGAGCAACTGCGCCATGAACTACCTGGTGCTCCGTGCCCGGTAGCCCGCTGGTCGTCGTCGGCGGCTCGATCGCCGCGCTCGTCGCGGCCGACGCGGCCCTGCGCCGCGGCCGCGAGGTGGAGCTGCTTCTGCCGCGTCACGGCGTCGGCGGGGGCTTCCGGCCGCTCCGGGTCGCCGGGCGGCGGCTGGACCTGGGCGTGCGCCTGCTGGAGATCGACCGCGAGGACGCGGGCGCCGCGCCGCCCCTCGCCGACTACCGCCCGGGGCCGACGGCCCACGCGGCCTTCGTGCGCCACGTCGCCGACTGGGTCGGCGGCCTGGTGGGCGAGCGGCTGCGCGAGGTCGACCGCCCCGCGATGTCCATCGACGGGCGCCTGGTGGACGACATCTACTTCACGGTCGACCTGGACGGGCTCGCGCCCACGCTCACGCCGAGGAGGCGCGGCGCACGGCCGCCGAGGCCGCCGAGGCGCGGCGGCGCGGGGGCGACGCCGGCGTGCTCGACGACCACCACGACCTGCTGCGCGCCTCGCTCGAGGAGGCCTCGCGCGCGAACCACGGCGCGACCTTCCACGCCGCTTCATCGCGCTCGATGTGCGCCAAGATCCACCCCGGCGGCGCGGCCGCCGTGCCCGCCGCCCTGCGCCGCAAGGTGTGGATGCCGCTCTTCCACCCGCGCACGCTGGAGCGCGCGGCCGCGGGCGAGCCCACCGGCTTCCGTCCCCGCCGCCCCTTCCACACGGTGGAGCCGGGCGGGATGGGCGAGGTGCGTCGAGGCGCTGCTGGCCCGCATCCGCGCGC
Organism: uncultured Thermoleophilia bacterium; assembly: GCA_963784365.1. GTDB lineage: Bacteria > Actinomycetota > Thermoleophilia > Miltoncostaeales > Miltoncostaeaceae > Miltoncostaea. The sequence goes on from CAWAQS010000006.1 coordinate 1,168,865, forward strand.
GACGCCGGCGCGCGCGTCGTCACGGTCGGCCGCCTGGTGCGGGCCGCGCGGGTCGGCGGAGGCGCGACCGCGCTCGCGCTTCGAGCACCGGGGTGGTGCGCAGCGTCCGCCGGCCGGTGATCGGCGTGGGCGCCGAGGAGATCTTCGCCGCCGTCGGGCGCGCGCTACGCGCCCGGGCCGCGTCCCGATGGCCCTCGCCTGGGCCGAGGTCGACGAGGCCGACCTGCCGCCCTTCCCGAGCCTGACCCACGTCCCCGGATCCGGAGATCCCGGCCTTCCGCGTGAGCCCGGGCGGCGACGGCCGCCCGGGCACCCGCGTGCTGGCCCTCGAGCTGCGCCACGACACCGCGCCCCGACGACGTCGCGGCCGCCGTCGCCGCGACACTGCGCGACACCGGGCTCGTGCGCGAGGGCGCCGACGTGCGCGTCGTGCACCGGCACGTCGGCCGCGGCCCGACCGACCCCTCCCGCGCGAGCGTGGAGGCCTTCGCCGTCGCGCGGGCGGTCCTCGAGGCGGCGGAGCCTCGACGCGGAGATCGTGGGCGGCGCCGCCGCGTTCGGCGCGGATTCGTTCAACGAGCAGGTGATCCAGGGCCTCCGGGCCGAGGAGATGACGGCATGACGCTGACCCCCGCGGCGCTCGACCGCTACGCGCGCACCTACTACCTGAGCGACGAGATCGCCGACATCGACATCGAGGAGCGCGCCCAGCGTCTCAGCGCCCCGCGGGTGGCCGCGGCGGTCGGCGACGCCCGCAGGGTCCTCGACATGGGCTACGGCACCGGCGAGATGGCCGGCGAGCTGCTGGCCCGCGGCCTGGAGGCCGAGGTCGTCGAGGGCTCGCCGCTGCTGGCCGACGAGGCGCGTCGACCGCCACCCCGGGCTGGTCGTGCACCAGCGCGATGTTCGAGGACTTCGACCCGGGTCCGGTCTACGACGCCGTGCTCGCCCTGCACGTGATGGAGCACGTCGACCACCCGCTGCGAGCTGATGAACCGCGTGCGCCGCTGGCTCGCCCCGGCGGATCGCTGGTGGTCGTGGTGCCCAACACGCGACTCCCTGCACCGCCGCCTCGCGGTGCTGATGGGGCTCCAGGAGCGAGCTCGACGACCTGTCGGCGCGCGACCACCTGGTGGGTCACCGCGCGTCTACGGCCTCGACACCCTCGGCGCCGACCTCGCCGCCGCCGGCTTCCGTCGTGCGCGAGGAGTTCGGGTTCACGCTCAAGACGCGTGCCGAACTCGATGATGCTCGACTGGCCGCCCGACCTGATGGACGCGCTCACCGAGATCAGCCCGGAGCTGCCGCCCGGGCTGCTCGCCAACATCGGGATCCGCGCCGTGGCGGCCGGGTGACGGCGGCCGAGCGGGTCGCGGCCCACGGCCGCGCCCTGGCCGAGCCTCGAGGCCCGCGTCGCCGCCCTGACCGCGGCGCGGCGCGGACGCCCACGCGGCGGCCTGGGCCCAGATCGCCGCCGACTACGCCTGGCACAGCCCCCCGGGGTCTGGGCGAGCCCGGTGATCGACGCCGCGCTCGAGGAGATCGGCCGCCGCGCCTGCCCGCGCGGCCCCGCCGTCCCGCGCGGCGCGGCCCGCGCCGCGTGCTGCACGTCGCCACCGAGTGCGCCGCCGTGGGCGGGCACTCGCGCATGGCCTGGCGCTGGATCGAGCGCGACACGGCCAGCGTCCCCACCCTCGCGCTCACCCGCCAGCGCGGCCCCGTGCCGGACCGCCTCTCCTACGCCGTCGGCGCTCGCGGCGGCCGCGTGGCGATCCTCGAGGGCCACGACCAGCTGGCGCGCGCCCGCGACGCTCGGCCGCCTGGTCGACGCGGCCGACCTCGTGGTGCTGCACGTCCACCCCTTCGAGGCCGTGGCGCCGATCGCGCTCGCCGACCGCGCGGGCCGGCCCCCGGTGCTGCTGGTGAACCACGCCGACCACTGCTTCTGGCTCGGCCCGGGGGTCGCCGACCTCGTGGTGAGCACCCGGCCGGCCGCCGTCCGCACCGCGCGAGGGGCGCCGCGGCGTCGTCCCGGCGCGCTCCGCCCTGCTGCCCGTCCCGGCCGACCCGCCCGTCGCCGTCCCGGACCGTCGCGCCGCGCGCGCGGAGCTCGGCCTGCCGCAGGACGCCACCGTCCTGGTGGCCATGGCGTCGCGCCTACAAGCTCGAGCGCGATCGACGACGTCGGCTTCCTCGACCTGATGGAGCCCGATCGTCGCCGGGCTCCCGGACGCCGTCCTGATCGCCGTCGGGCCCGACGACTCCGGCGCCTGGCGCGCGGCCCGCGCGCGCAGCGGCGGCCGCATCCGGGCCCTCGGCGTGCTCGCGGATCCCTCGGCGGCGCTGGCGGCGGCGGACGTCTTCGTCGACGGCTACCCCTGCTCGTCGCTCACCGCGGCCCTCGAGGCGGCGTCGGTCGGCCTGCCCGTCGTGAGCCATCAGCCGCCGCGCCCCCAGGCGGCGACCTACGACATCGACGAGCCGGCCCTCGGGGCGGCCCACCTGCGCGCGACGACGCCCGCCGGACTCGCGATCGCGATCCGCGCGCCTCGCCACCGACCCCGCCGCGCACCGCGCCGACCTCGGCCGCGGCGCTCGCGGCGTCCGCCGCCATGCGCGACCGGGCCGCGTGGGTCGCGCGCGATGGAGGCGGTCTACGACCGCGCCCGCGAGCTGGCCGCCGCCGGCCCGCCCGCGACCGCCGCGACGCGCCGCGCCACCGCGGCCACGGTCCACGAGGACGCCTTCCTGCTCGCGCTCCACGAGGCCTCGGGCATGGCGATCGGCGCGGGCGACGCGGTGCTGCGCGACGGCGACGCTCTTTCCCGGCGACCCGACGCCGGGGCTGGCGGTGGTGGCCTACTGCCGCGACGACGTCGACGGCCTGCAGCGGCTGCTCGCGTCCGCCGTGGCCACCTGCGCCGCCATCGACGCCGTCGAGGCGATCGTCATCGACGACGACTCGAGCGACGGCACCGGCGCCACTGCTCGCCGGCCTGGGCGGGGACATTCGCACGGTGCGCAACGACACCCCGCTCGGCGCCGGCGCGTCCTGGCCGCGGGGGGTCGCCTCGGCCGACGGGCAGGCGGCCCTGCTCGTGACGAGCGACGTGGTGCTGCGCCGACGGCTGGCTCGCGCCCCTCGCCGCCGCCCTGCGCCGCCCGGGCGTGAGCGCGGTCGCCCCGCGCGTGGCCGGTGGCACCGGCCGCGAGGTCTGCGTCCTGGCGTCGCTCGACGCCGCTGCGCAACGGCGCCGCGATCCTGCCGGTCGAGGTCCCCGAGTCCACCGTCCTGGGCGCCCGCGCCACCACCCCGCACCTCGAGGTCGTCACGTGATCAACGGCTGCACGATCGTCGCGCGCAACTACCTGGCGATGGCGTCGGCGCTCGCCGACTCGTTCGTCGCCGCGCACCCGGAGGGCACCTTCACCATCCTGGTCATCGACCTCGGCGACGAGCGTGTGGACTCGGACGACCCGCGCATCCGCGTGGTGCGCCCGACCGAGGCCGGCTTCGGCGCCGCCGAGTTCAACCGCATGGCCACGATCTACACCGTCGTCGAGCTGGCGACGGCCGTGAAGCCGACCCTGCATGCGCCACCTGCTCGACGAGGGGGGAGAGGCGGTGGTCTACCTCGACCCGGACATCCTGGTGTTCGGGCCCCTCGACGAGATCGAGAGGCAGGCCCGCCGCGAGGACATCGTCCTGACGCCCCACACCTCGATCCCGCTGCCCGAGGACGGCAAGCACCCCTACGAGGCGGCGTTCCTCGCCTGCGGCGTCTTCAACCTCGGCTTCGTGGCCGTGGGCCCGGGCGGCGGCCCGTTCCTCGACTGGTGGGCCGGGCGACTCGCGCGCCAGTGCATCGACGCCACGGCGCAGGGCCTCTTCGTGGACCAGAAGTGGATCGACCTGGTCCCCTGCTACTTCCGCGCACCACATCATGCGGCTGCCCGAGGTCAACGTCGCCTACTGGAACCTCCCCGTGCGCGACTTCCGCGCGCGGCCCCGAGGGCTGGCTGGTGGACGGTCGCCCGCTCACCTTCTTCCACTTCAGCGGCTACGACCCGGCCCGTCCGGACCAGCTCAGCAAGTACCAGGGCCCGGATCCGCGCATCCGCCTGGACCGGCACCCCGACCTGCGCGCCCTCTGCGACGACTACGCCCGCCGCCTGGAGGAGCGCGGACACGCCGCCCTGCGGCGCTCCCCCTACGGCCTCGACGTCCTGCCCGGGGGCCTGCCGCTGGAGCCGCGCATGCGTCGCCTCTACCGGCGCGCCCTGGTCGCCGCCGAGGGGACGGGCGGCGTCGCGCCCCCCAACCCGTTCGAGCCGGGCGGCGAGAGCGCGTTCGCCGAGTGGCTGACGACGCCCGCCGGCGACCCCGCCGAGGTCGGCGCCCTCTCGATCTACGGCGTGGCGGCCTGGATGGAGGAGCCGGGCCTGCGCTCGGCCTTCCCCGCGGTCCCCGGCTCCGACGCGCCCCGTCTGCTCGACTGGCTCGAGACCGGCGGCGCCCAATCGCTGGGCATGCCCGCCTGGCTCTGCCGGGCGACGGCGCCCCAGTACGCGTAGCGTTTCCCGGTCGGTTCACCGAGGACACCAGGAGGCGGAGGATGTCGGAGGTCGTGGTGGTGGTGCTGGGCCGGGCCGTTCCCGGGCGTGGCGACGAGGCCGTGGCGGCGTTCCAGGAGGTCGCCGTCCCGACCCATGCCGAGGAGGGCTGCGTCCTCTACGCGGTCCACCGCGTCGCGGGCGACCCCGACCGCATCGTGCTGCGTGGAGCGCTGGGAGTCGCGCGAGGCGCTCGACCAGCACCTGCAGACGCCCCACCTGCTGGCCTTCCGCGAGGGCAGCGCGGACCTCTGGGCCGAGCCGATGGAGATCCTGATCGTGGACCCGGTGGCGGCCGACGACGTGACCAAGGGGTACCTGGGCTCTCCGGCCTAAGGCCGGAACGGTCAAGTTCGGGCCCTTTGCGGCCGACTGCGTGGGCATGCTCGCGTCGTGGGCGGAGGAGGCTACGGTGAGGCCGCCGAAGACTTCGGCGGCGCTCCCGGACGCCTCACCCCGCCCCACCCGTCGCCCAGAGGGAGGCTCCGATGACCCACCCGCCCGCGTACGACCCGCTCGACACCATCGACTGGATGCTCGACGAGGCCCGCACCGAGCTCTACGCGGACACCACGGTGGTCGATGGCAAGTCGAAGAAGAAGACCAAGGCCCAGCGCAACGACGACCGCGTCAGATTCGACACCCTGTGCGCGGTGGTCTGGAACATCACGGGGCGCCCCGAGCCCCTGGAGACGATCACCGAGAAGGTGAAGATCGGAGTCTGAGCGCTCCGAGCTCTGAGGTTTCGAGCTCTGACGTTCCGAAGTTCGGGTCTGCCGAGCTCTGAACGTTTCGAAGCGAGGCTCAGGCTCTGAGAGTCTCCTCGAGGGCCTGATCGTCGGAGCGCTTCGTCCCTCACGCGTGCGAGGCCGGCCTCTTGCGGGCCGGCCTGACGCGGCGAAGGGCCCTGGCCGGGCCCATCGCAGCCGGCGGCCAGCGTTCGGCGAGCTGTACGCCAGGGCCAGGTCCGCCGGCCGGGCGTCTCGTCGCCTGCGCGACATCGGAGCCAGGCCCGCACTTCGGGCGCTGCCCGGATGTCGCGGTGGCGCTGAGACTCCGGCGGCCTGGCCCGGCGACGCAGCCGGTGCCGCCGGTCTGCCGAGGGCCCCGGCCAGGGGCCTTCGGCGCGTCGGGCCGGCCCGCTAAGAGGCCGGCCCCGACGCCTTGTCCGCCCAATCCTTGTCGCAGAGCTCGGAAACGCTCAGAGCTCTGAAACCCCGAATTCGGAACGCTCAGAGCTCTGAAACCCCGAAGCTCGGAACGCTCAGAGGTCTGAAGCCTCGAAGCGCGGAACGCTCAGAGCTCAGAGCTCACAGCCCAAGGGCCCACAAACACCAGGGGGCCCGGTCTCCCGGGCCCCCGGTGTGCTCCCGCAACCCGCCGGCCTGACTCAGACGACGTCCTCCTCGTCGTCGTCCGTCGTCGGGCTCCTCGACCTCCTCGAGGGAGATCTCCTCGACCTCGCCGTCGCCGACCGCGACGACCGCGACGACCGCCTCCTCCTCGTCGGCGGGGTCGGCCTCGGCTCCGCCTCGCGACCTCGTCGCGACCTCCTCGGTGGCGTCGCCCTCGAGGACGTGGGCCAGGGCGGGGGTCAGCGCGATGCCGTCGTCGTCACCGTCGCCGACGACGTCGTCGTCGTCCAGGCCCTCCAGCAGCAGCGGGTCCGTCTCGAGCTCGTCGAGCTCGAGCAGGGCCGCCTCGTCGGCCAGGCCCTCCGGGTCCCAGCGGACCTTGACCTCGCCGTCGAGGATCTCCGCCTCGGCCAGCGCGACCGGGTCGCGCGAGGTGAGCTCACCCGGAGCGGGCGGCGGCGCGGCCTCTGCGCGGAGCTCCGCCGGGTCGGCGGTGAGCCAGAGCGTGATCTGGCGAGCTCGCTTCGCAACCGCGTGAACCAGTGCGTAGCGCGATCCGTCAACGTGCTGCAGCGACTGATCCAAGCGCCGTCCGTACAGCATCCGACCTCCCCGGCCGTTTGTGGCGATTCCGAAACCGACCCGACATACTAGCGCCCACGCGGCAGTCCTTTTCGGATCCGACCCGTGTTCGCGCAAGGAGGCCTCCCATATGTTGGTGCTCACACGCAAGGCCAACCAGAGCATCATGATCGGCGACAGCATCGAGGTTTCGGTGCTTTCCGTGCTCGGCGAGAAGGTGCGCCTGGGCATCCAGGCACCCCGAGACGTCCCGGTGTTCCGCAAGGAGGTCTTCCTCGAGATCCAGGCGCAGAACCTCGAGGCGGCCGAATCGAGCAAGGAAGCCCTCGACCAGGCCCTCGGGATGATGGGCGACGCCGACGAGGCCCGCTAGCCGGCCCGGCCTAGAGCCTTCTTTACGGGGGTCGCCCGTTCTCAAGCTTTGCGCCGGGCACCGCCGATAGACCCCCTGAACGCGGAGGACCAGGATGGTCACCGCGTCGTCGTTCCACCACTCGCACGGATGCGGGGCGGGGCGATGGCTTCACCACATATCGACCTGGATTCAAGGAGGAATCATGGGTCTGAGCGTCTACAACAACGTCGAGGCGCAGAACGCGCACCGACTGCTCTCGAACACGAACTCCGCGATCAGCAAGTCGATCGAGCGCCTCTCGAGTGGTCTGCGCATCAACCGTGCCGCCGACGACGCGGCCGGCCTGGCGGTCTCTGAGGGAATGCGCTCCCAGATCCGCGGTATGAACGTCGCCGCGCGCAACGCGCAGGACGGCGTCTCGATGGTGCAGGTGGCTGACGGTGCCCTCGGCACCGTGGGCGACATGCTGCAGCGCGTCCGTGACCTGGCCGTGCAGTCCTCGAACGGCACGCTGACCGACGCCCAGCGCACGAACCTGGACATCGAGGTTCAGCAGATCCTCGACCGAGGTCGGCAAGACCGGCACCGACACCGAGTTCAACGGCCTGAAGATCCTGGCCGGCTCCGTCGCCACGGCGGCGTCGCGCGGTGACCCTGCAGGTCGGGCGCCAACGCCAGCCAGAGCATCGCCTTCACCATCGGTACCGTGTCGGCCTCCGACCTCGGTATCTCGGGCATCGCCGTGTCGTCGGCGGCGGCGGCCAGCGCGGCCATCGCCTCGCTGGACGCGGCGATCAGCACCGTCACCACCGCTCGCGCCAACCTGGGCGCCATCCAGAACCGGCTCGAGAACACGATCAACCGCCTCGGCGTCACCGCTGAGAACGTGCAGGCCGCTGAGTCGCGCATCCGCGATGCCGACATGGCGCAGGAGATGATCACGTTCACCAAGAACCAGATCCTCCAGCAGTCGGGTACCGCGATGCTCGCGCAGGCCAACCAGGCCCCGCAGAACATCCTCTCCCTCCTGCGGTAACAGCCCACACGCTCCGCATCCGCCGCAGGACGTCCGAAGCCCGCCATCCGGCGGGCTTCGGCCGTTCCGGGCCCTCTAAGCCCAGGGCCGCCGCGATCCGCTCGTATGAGCTCAGGCGGGCGCCGTGGTCGTGGACGCTGGTCATCACCATCACCTCGTCCGCCGCGGTCTGCTCCACCAGCGCGGCGATCTGCTCGGCCACCTCGTCCGGCGCGCCGAGCACCTGGGCCCGCAGGTAGCGCCGCACCTGCTCCTGCTCGTGGGCGTCGTACGGGTACGCGGCCGCCTCCTCGGGCGAGGGCAGCGGCGCCGCCCGGCCGCGGCGCATGCGCACCACGCCCAGCGCCAGCGACATGGCGAGCTCCCGGGCGCGCTCGCGGTCGTCCGCGCAGATCGCGGAGACCGCGAGGATGGCGTAGGGCTCGGGGAGCTCCGGCGTGGGGCGGAACCCCTCGCGGTAGAGGCCCATGGCCTCCTCGGCGCCGCGCGGGTTCATGTGGCGGGCGAAGGCGAAGCCCATCCCGAGCGCCGCGGCCACCCGGGCGCCGTAGTCGCTCGAGCCGAGCATCCAGATCGGCGGCAGGGGGACGTCCACCGGCTCCGCCCGCACCCCGTGGAAGGGGTGCTCCTCGGGCAGGCCGTCGCCGCCCAGGGCGATCAGCTCCATCAGCTGGGCCGGGAAGTCCTCCGCGCCCGGCGCCTCCGCCGAGCGGCGCAGGGCCATCGCCGTGAGGCCGTCGGTGCCGGGCGCCCGCCCGATGCCGAGGTCGATCCGGCCGGGGTGGAGGGCCTCCAGCACCTTGAAGGTCTCGGCGACGTGGAGCGCCGAGTGGTTGGGCAGCATGATCCCGCCCGACCCCACCCGGATCCGCGTCGTGGCGCCCGCGATCCGGTCGATGAGGATCTCCGGCGCCGAGCTCGCCATCCCGGGCAGGTTGTGGTGCTCGGCGAGCCAGTAGCGCCGGTAGCCCCAGCCGTCGGCCGCCCGGGCCAGGTCCACCGAGTTCTCGAGGGCCTCGCGCCCGCTCGCGCCCGAGGGGACGGGCGTGAGGTCCAGCACCGAGAGCGGGAGCGACGCCACGGCCCACGATGGTATCGGCGCCACCTCAAGTGCGGGGACGCGCGCGCCGATGGGGGCGCATGCCCCCGACGGACAGCGCCGCCCCCGGGATCCTCTGGCGCGGACCCCTGACCGACCCCTCCGGCTACGCGGCCGGCGGCCGCGCCTTCGTGCGCGGGCTCTCCGAGCTCGGCGCGCGGGTGAGGACGGAGCCCCGGCTCTGGAACCCGCGCAGCGCCCTCACGCCGGCCGACCGTGCCCTGCTCGGGGCCCTCTGCGACACGGACCTGGAGCGGATCGACGCCCACGTGGAGCACACCTTCCCGCCGCACGCGGTCTTCGACGCGCCGAGCTCCCTGCGCGTGCTGCGCACCATGTTCGAGACCGACCGCATCCCGGCCGGGTGGGTGGAGGGCTGCAACCGCGCCGACGAGGTCTGGGTGCCGACGGAGCACAACCGCGAGGCCTTCGCGGCGGCCGGGGTGGACCGGGAGCGCCTCGTGATCATCCCCGAGCCCTTCGAGCTCGACCGCCTGGACCGCGACACGCCGCCGCTCGACATCCCCGGCGCCCACGGCACGGTGTTCCTGGCCGCCTTCGACTTCAGCCTGCGCAAGGGGTGGGACCTCCTGATCGACGCCTGGTGCACGGCCTTCGCCGCCGACGACGACGTGACGCTGGTGCTGAAGGTCTGGTCCACCACCCGCGGGCATGGACGCCGCCGCGATCCACCGCGCCGTCGGGGAGCGGATCGTCGCCCTGGGGCTCGACCCGGCCCGCGTCGCCGACATCGTGATGATCGACGACCTGCTCGGCGCCGGAGGCGATGGCCGGCGCTCTACGCCGCCTGCGACGTCGTCGTCGCGCCCACCCGCGGCGAGGGCTGGGGCCGCCCGCTGCTGGAGGCGATGGCCCTCGGCCGGCCGGCGATCGCGACCGCGTGGTCCGGACCCGCGGCGTTCGTCGACGCGCGGCACCGGCTGGCCGATCGGCTTCCGCCTGGTCCCGGTGCCCCCGGAGGCCGTCGCCGAGGTGCCGGCCTACGCCGGGCACGAGTGGGCCGAGCCGGACGTCGACGACCTGCGCGCCGCCCTGCGCGACGCCGCCGCCTCGCCCGAGGCGCGCGCCGCACGAGGGGCCGCGGCGCGCGAGCGCGCCGGGTCCTTCGACCACCGGCGCGTGGCCGCGCTGGCCCTGGAGCGGCTGGCCGCGGCGGTCCCCGCATGAGGCTCGTCTGGCGCGGACCCGTCCTCGACCGCTCTCCCTGGGCGGCCAGCTCGCGCGCCTACCTGTCCGGCCTGCGCGCGGCCGGGGCCGAGGTGGCGCTCGAGCCGCTCCTGTGGCAGTCGGGATCGGTGCTGGAGCCCGAGCGCGAGCTGGCCGCTGGCGGAGATGGCCGGCGAGCCGGTCTCCGGCGCCGACCCCAGCATCCAGCAGGTCCCCGGGCGGATCCTCGACCCCTACGCCGCCGGCCGGGTGCGCGTGGCGGTGACCTGCCTGCCCGGCGTCGTGCCGGGCGAGGACTGGCTGGTGCGGCTGCGCCAGATGGACGACGTCTGGGTGCCGGGCGCCGCGCAGCGCGACGCCCTGATCGCGGCCGGGCTGGAGCCGCGCCGGGTGACGGTGATGCCCGAGCCGGTGGAGATCCCCGCCGCCGACGCGCCGCCGCTGGCCCTGGACGGCCTCCACGGCACGGTCGTGCTGGCGGTGCTCGACTGGACCGCCCGCTCCGGCTGGGAGCTCCTGCTGGACGCCTGGTGCCGCGCCTTCGCGCCCACGGCCGACGTGACGCTCCTCCTGCACCTCTTCTCCAGCGACGGGCTCCCGGTCGAGTACGGCGCCGGTGTCGTCGAGGCGGTCCGGGCCGCCGGCCACGATCCCGACCGGCTGCCCGACGTGGTCCTCCTCGAGGAGTCCCTGCCGGCGGCGCGCGATGAACGCGCTCTACCGCGCCGCCGACGTCGTCGTGGCGCCGACGGCCGGGTTCGGCCGCGGCCGCGACCTGCTCGAGGCCATGGCCTGCGGCCGCCCGGTCATCGCCCCCGCCTCGGCCGCTCGCCGTGGCGGTCGACGGCGAGGTCGGCTGGCCGCTGGCGGTGGACCCGGCCACCGGCGGGCCCGCGCGCGACGCCCTGGTGGCCGCCCTGCGCGAGGCCCACGCCCGCCACGACGAGCTCCCCGCCCTCGGCGCGCGGGCACGCGGCCGCGTCGCCGCCGGGCACGCGGCCGAGGTGGTCGCGCTGCGGGCCCTCGCCCGCCTGGCCGAGGTGGAGCCGCGGCCGCGGCGCCGCCAGGCCGAGGGGGACGGGCCGCGCGTCGCGCTCTACGGCGCCGTCACCCGCGCCCACTCGCTGGCGACCGCCAACCGCCACCTGGCCGCCGCGCTGGTGCGGGCGGGCGAGGTTGACCTCAGCCTGGTCGAGGTGGAGCCCGCCGACGCCGGGGCCGAGGACGCGCCGATGGCGCCCGAGGTGCGCCGTGCCACCGAGCGCCTGTTCGCCGAGCCCCCCGAGGTGACGATCCGTCACGGGTACCCGCCCAGCTTCGCCCGCCCGCCGGCGGGCCGGCTGGTGGTGGCCCTGCCGTGGGAGTTCGGCGCCATCCCCCGCGACTGGCGCCGCGCCATCCACCGCGACGTGGACGAGGTGTGGGCCTGCTCGCGCCACCTGCGCGACGGCTACCTGGCCTCGGGTCTCGACCCCGACCTGGTGCAGGGTCGTCCCCCACGGGGTCGACCCGGAGCGCTTCCACCCCGACCTGGCGCCGCTGCCCCTTCCCGGCGTCCCGGGGGGCTACCGCTTCCTGTTCGTCGGCGGCCTGCTCTGGCGCAAGGGCATCGACCTCCTGCTGGACGCCTACCGCGCGGCCTTCTCGGCCCGCGACGACGTGACCCTGGTGGTGAAGGACTTCGGCCGCGGCGGGCCCTACCAGCCCCAGGAGGCCGAGGAGCGCGTGCGGGCGATGGCGGCGGACCCGGCCGGCCCGCGGGTGGCCTTCCTGCGCGACCGCCTCTCCGACGACGAGATCCCGCGCCTCTACGCGTCGTGCGACTGCCTGGTGCACCCCTACCGCGGCGAGGGCTACGGGCTGACCGTGGCCGAGGGCATGGCCGCCGGCCTGCCGGTGATCGTCCCCGAGGGGGGCTCCACCGCCGACTTCTGCGACGACGAGACCGCGCTCCTGGTGCCCTCGCACCCCCTGGTGCTGGACCGGACCCGGGTCGGCGACCTCGACCTGGTCGGCCCCGTGAGCGTGATCGAGGTGCTCGCGCTCGACCTGGCCGCGCGCATGCGCGAGGCCTACGACGACCGCGAGGCCGCCGCGCGCCGTGGGGCGCCGCGCCAGCGCGCACATCCGGGCCAACCACAGCTGGGACGCCGCCGCGGCCATCGCGGCGGAGCGGCTGCGCGCCCTGAGCGGCCGCGCGGTCGAGACGGGGGCCGACGGCGTGACGACGGCGCTCACCACGATCGTGCTCCCCTGCCACGACAACCTGCTCTACACGGCCCTCTGCCTGGAGAGCATCGCCCGCCACACGCCCGAGCCGCACGAGGTGGTGGTGGTCGACAACGGCTGCACCGACGCGACCTCGGAGTGGAGCGCGGCCCGCGGCGCCCGCGTCGTGCGCTCGCCCGTCAACCTCGGCTTCGCCGGGGGCGTCAACCTCGGCCTCGCCCAGGCGCGCGGCGACGTGGTCGTGGTGCTCAACAACGACGCGCTCGCCACGCCGGGCTGGCTGAGGGGCCTCCTGTGCGCGCTCGCGCGCGAGCCGCGCGTCGGCATCGCCGGCCCGCGCTCCAACTGGGTCTCGGACGACCAGATCCTCCCGGCGCCCCCCTACTCCGAGGCGCCCTCGGAGGCGCTCGACCGCTTCGCCGCCGAGCGCGCCGGAGCGCACGCCGGCCGCGGCTTCGAGGTGACGCGGCTGAGCGGGCTCTGCATGGCCATCGCGCGCCCGGTGCTGGACCGCGTGGGCGGATTCGACACGCGCTTCGCGGTCGGCAACCTGGAGGACGACGACTACTCGCTGCGGACCCGGCTCGCCGGCTTCCGCCTCTGGGTGGCCGACGACAGCTACGTCCACCACTTCGGCCACAAGACGTTCGCGCTGACGGGCGAGGACCACGAGGCCCTGATGCGCGAGAACACGGTGCGCTACGTCGTGAAGTGGGACCTGCCCACCGACATGGACCCGCGCGGGATCCTGCCCGACCGCGCCTTCGATCCCGTGCGCGACCTGGTTCCGATCGGCTGAGCTCAAGGTTGCCGACCTCCCGCCGATGGGGGGGTGGCCGACGACCACGGGAAGGACCGGGATGGGTCTCACGATCGCGAGCCTCAACGCGCCAAAGGAGAGGCCCCCCCAGCGGGTGTCGCTCTGCATGATCGTGCGCGACGAGCGGGAGCACCTGCCGCGCTGCCTGGAGAGCGTGCGCGACGCGGTGGACGAGATCGTCATCGTGGACACCGGCTCGGTTGACGGCTCCATCGAGATCGCCGAGAGCTTCGGCGCGCGGGTCATCCACGAGGAGTGGAAGGGCGACTTCGCCGCCCCGCGCAACACGGGCATCGACGCGGCGACCGGCGACTGGATCCTGGTCCTCGACGCGGACGAGGAGCTGATCGACGGCGCCCGCATCCGCGACCTCCTGCACGAGGAGGGCATCGAGGGCTACTGCCTGCGCGAGGTCAACTTCATCGGCGAGGAGCTCGGCATCGAGAGCGTGGTCAACTCCGCGTTCCGCCTCTTCCGCAACCGCCCGGCCTACCGCTACTCGGGCGCGCTCCACGAGCAGATCATGGGCACGGTTGACCCCGAGGGCGGCCGTGTGACCCGCTTCGTGGGCATCGAGATCCACCACTACGGCTACCTCGAGCCGACCAGCCGCGCCAAGGAGAAGACCGACCGCAACATGGCGATCGTGATGGAGGAGGTGGCGCGCAAGCCCCACGACTCCTTCACGCTCTTCAACGCCGGGGTCGAGTTCCAGCGGATCGGCGAGCACGAGCAGGCCCTCGACTACTTCCGCCGCTCGTTCGCGCGCGCTCGACTCCCTGAAGGCGTACTACGCCTCCCTGCTGCTGCGGAACATCGTCGCCACCCTGAACTCCATGGAGCGCTGGGACGAGGCGCTCGAGGTGCTCGCGGACGCGCTGAGCGCCTACCCGGACTTCACCGACCTCCACTACCTGCAGGGCCAGATCCACACCAGCCGGCGCGAGTACCGCGCCGCGGTCCAGAGCTTCCGCCGGGCCATCGACCTCGGCGACCACGGCGGCGACCGCTACCTGGCCCAGGCCGGGATGGGCTCGTTCTACTCGTGGCACGCCCTCGGCACGCTCTACGAGATGATGGGCGACGCGCACGAGGCGGTCCGCTGCCAGCGCAACGCGATCCGCGAGGCCGACGGCTACTACGCGGCGCCGGTCGTGAGCCTGACCGGGCTGCTGCTCAACTCGGATCCGCCCCTCGAGGTGCGCCGGTACATGGCGAGCATCGTCGGCGACCACCGGCGCGCGGAGTCGCTGCGCGCGATCGCCCAGGTGCTGCTCGCCGAGGACCACGCCGAGCACGCCCTCGCGGTCCTCACCGAGGCGCGCGAGATCAGCCCGGACGACGCCGCGGTCCGCATCACGATGATCGACGCGCTCATCCGGCTCGGACGACCTCGACGGCGCGCGGGCGCACATCGCCGCCATCCCGGTCGCCAGCGCGAGCCACCTCACCGCCTGCGCCAAGGCCGTGCTGATCGGCATCCTCGCCGACGACCCGGACGAGGCCCGCGCGGCCATCGCCCGCATCGGGACGGTCGGCGACGGCGTCTACGCCGCCGCCTACGGCGCCGCGGTTGACACGCTGGAGCCCGGCGCCCCGCTCCCCGTCATCCCGCCGGGCGTGGACCGGCCCGGTGTGTTCGCGGCCCTCATCGAGCTCGCCGGCACGCTCCTGGAGCTCAGCGCCCTGGAGCAGTTCAACGGCATCGTCCCGCTCCTCTACGCCACGACCGACGATCGCCGCGACGCGGACCGCCGGCTTGGGTATCTCCTCTACATCAACGACTTCCCGGACCCGGCCGCCGACCGCCTCCTGGCCGCCGTCGAGGCCGGCGACACCACGCCCGAGGCCTTCGCCGCGCTCGGTCGCATCTGCCAGTCGAAGCACCTCGACGAGGACGCCGAGACCTTCCTGCGCGCCGCCCTGGAGACGCGACTCCCAGAACATGACCCGGCACCTCGACCTGGCGGGCCTGCTCGCCGGCTACGGTCGCTACGGCGACGCCGACGCCGTCCTGCGGGAGGGGCTGCTGGTGTACCCGCATTCCAGCGTTTTGCGGGAACTTCGCCAGTCGATGTCGCTGCTCGCCGCCTCGCGCGCCTGACGTCCGCACACCGTCAAGCTTTGCCCGCCGGGGGCCGATCCATAGGGGAGCCGGCGCTCCCGCGGGCGCGCCGGACACCGAGCAATCGGAGTCCCCGTGCAGGTCGATCCCATCCACGCCTCGGCGCCCACCGAGAGCTCAGCCCGCCGCTTCGTCCGTGCCCCCGGCCCCTCCGCGGCCCCGCAGGAGGAGCCCCCGGAAGGCTCCCGCGATGCCCGATCGCACCCCCCGCTACGAGGCTCGCAGCCTTCTCAAGTTCAGTGTCAGCGCCGCCGATGTGGACGCGAAGTTCGAGATCCACGAACCCACGAGCACGGTGACCGTGACCATGTACGAACGCGAGACGGGCGAGGTGCTGAGGGAGGTCCCCTCGAAGCACGTCCTCGACGTGATCGCGTCCGTCACGGCGAGCGGCCTGCGCGTGGACACCACGTCCTGAGGGGGATCGCATGAGCACGAGCTCGATCTCGACCTCGAACTCCACCTCGGGGCCGGCGATCACGTTCAGCGGCATCGGCAGCGGCATCGACACCGCGGCGATCGTCGACGCACTGATGAAGATCGAGCGGCAGCCGATCGACCGCATCAACACGCAGAAGTTGACCCTGACCGCCAAGCAGGGCGTGGTCCAGGAGATCAACGGCCTCCTCACCACCCTGCGCGACGCCGCCGCCGACATGTACTCCCTCGGCGCCCTCCAGGCCAAGACCGCGACCTCCGCGGATCCGTCCGTCGTCACGGCGACCGCCGGGACGCGGCGCGCCGACCGGCACGTACAACGTCGTCGTCACGGCCCTCGCCCAGGCCCACACCACGGCCTCCACGGTCAGCCCCGCGCTGGTCGCCGGGACGAGCCTGGACATCACGGTCAACGGCGAGACCGCCAGCGTCGCGGTGCAGGCCGGCGACACCCTCCAGGCGTTCGCCGACCGCATCAACGGCACCGCCGACGTCGGCGTCTCGGCCAGCGTGGTCAACGACAAGCTCGTGCTGATCTCGCGCCAGAGCGGCAGCGCCGGCGCGATCGGCCTCGGCGGCAGCGCGGCCCCGGGCCTGGGCTTCACCACCACCCAGGCCGCCCAGGACGCCGCGGCGACCATCAACGGCCTCCCCGTCACGAGCTCGGGCAACACCATCGCCGGGGCGATCAACGGGGTGGACCTCAACCTCGCGAAGGTCGGCGCGACCACGGTCACGGTGGGCGCGGACACCGGCGACTCGCTCGCCACCGCCACGGCGTTCGTCAACGCCTACAACGCCGTCCTGCGCAACGTGAAGCTGGCGACCAGCTACGACGCGGCCACCAAGCAGGCCGGCACGCTGCAGGGCGACCAGACCATGGCCGCGCTCGCCGGCCAGCTGCGCAACATCGTCGGCGGATCGGTCCCCGGCGGGGGCGCCTACGACTCCCTCGCCCAGGTGGGCATCACCAGCGCCCGCGACGGCACCCTGTCGCTCGACCAGGGCGCCTTCACCGCGGCGCTCAACGCCGACCCGGCCGCCGTGTCGCAAGCTGTTCGGCGCCGACGACGGGGTTGCCGGACCCAGCGCCGGCGACGGCATCGCCCGCCAGCTGCAGGGCTTCACCAACACCTTCTCGACCGAGACCCTCGCGGCGCGCCTCACCGGCTTCACCAGCTCGCTCTCGCGGCTGGACGACCGGATCACCAGCCTCGAGGCCCTGATGGACCCTCCGTGAGGCGCGTCTCAAGGCGCAGTTCACCGCGATGAACACGGCCGTCGCGCAGTTCCAGGCGCAGGGCAACGACCTCGCGGCCCAGATCGCCAAGCTCGGATGACCGGCACACAGGCACCCAGGGGGCACACAGCGTGACGACGGGTCTGCGGCAGTACACCAACCACTCCGCCCAGACGGCGACGCCGGGGCAGCTCGTGGTGATGCTCTACGACGGATTCCTGCGCTTCGCCGCCCAGGGGCAGGCCGCCCTGGTGACGGGGGACCTCGAGGAGGCGGGCAAGAAGCTCACCCGCGCCCAGGACATCCTCACCGAGCTGCGGGTGACCCTGGACATGACCCAGGGCGTGATCGCCGAGAACCTCGCCAGCCTCTACGTCTACGCCGGCGAGCGGCTGACGGCGGCGCGCCTGCGGCGCGACCCCGACGAGATCGACCACGCCGTGGCCTGCATGTCGGACCTGCGCGGCGCGTGGGTGCAGATCGCCGCCTCGCCGCGGCCCGCCAGCACCCGCTCGGGCCCCGTGGTCGGGGTGAACCTTGCTGGCTGAGCTGCGGCGGCTGCGCGAGCTGCAGATCGAGCAGGGCGACGCCCTGGCGGCCGCCGATCTCGACCGGCTCACCGAGCTCGACCGCGAGCGCCGCTCGGTCCAGGCGCTGATCTCGCCGCGCGACACCCCGCCGCCCTCGTCCGCCGACCTGGCCGAGGCGCGCGCCCTGGTGGAGCTGCTGCGGCGCGACCAGCAGGAGTTGCGTCCAGAGGGCCGCCGCCGCGCGCGACGCGCTGCGCCAGGAGATCGGCTCGCTCGGCGCCGGGCGGACCGCGCTCGCGGGCTACCGGCCCACCGCGACGGGCCACTCGCTCTACCTGGACCACTCGGGCTGATCCTCAGGTCCGGGACGCCCGGGCCGATGTGACGGCGGGGTCCATCGCGCCGCGCTCTGGCCTATGATCCCCCGATCCCGGAGGGCGACGACCCACGCGCCGCCCTTGTGCCGTCCTGAGCCGACTCGGGCTTTCGGAGCCCGCCGACGGGAGGAGACCCCCGCATGAAGGTCCACGAACTAGACGTCCACCCGGCCCTTCCCGAGCGCATCGCCTGGCTCGGAGAGATCGCCCGAAACGTCTGGTCGTCGTGGAGCCCCGAGGCGGGTGACCTGTTCGAGCGGCTCGACCCCGAGGGGTGGGAGCGGCTGGGCCACAACCCGATCGCGCTGCTGCGCGGCCTGCCCCAGGACGCGCTGGACGCCGCCGCCGCCGACGAGAGCTTCGTCGCGATGGTCGCGCGGGTCGCGCGCCGTCTGGACGCGTACGTCTCGGATCCCGGCTGGCTCGTGCCCGCCCATCCCGAGGCGGCCGACATGCTGGTGGCCTACTTCTCGCTCGAGTTCGGTCTCGACGCGGGCATCCCGCTCTACTCGGGCGGTCTGGGGATCCTGGCCGGCGATCACCTGAAGTCGGCATCGGACCTCGGCGTGCCCCTCGTGGGCGTCGGCCTCCTCTACCGCAGCGGCTACTTCCGCCAGGCCCTGGGCCCCGACGGCGGCCAGCGCGAGCGCTACCCCGCCACCGACTGGGCGGACCTCCCCCTGCGCGACCAGCTCGACGCCGACGGGCGAGCCGGTCTCGGTGGAGGTGGAGATCGGCGACGAGACCGTGCGGGCGGTCGTGCGCTCGATCCAGGTCGGCCGCGTGACCCTGCTCCTGCTGGACGCCGACGTCGAGGGCAACTCGGAGCAGGCGCGCCAGATCACCGACGTGCTCTACGGCGGCGACCGCGACCACCGCATGCGCCAGGAGATCCTCCTGGGCGTGGGGGGCGTGCGCGCCCTCGCCGCGGCGGGCCTCAGCCCGACCGTGTTCCACATGAACGAGGGCCACTCCGCGCTGCTCGTGCTCGAGCGCATGCGCGGCCCTGATCGTGGAGGACGGACTGGACCTCGGCGAGGCCCGCGAGCAGGTCGTCGCCTCGACGGTCTTCACCACCCACACCCCGGTGCCGGCCGGCAACGAGATCTTCGATCCCGAGCTGGCGCGCTCCTACCTGGAGCCCAAGGCGGCCGAGATCGGCATGACCTGGGACGACCTGGCGGCGCTGGCGGCGTACCCCGAGAGAGGGCGAGACCGACTTCGGCATGACGCCCCTGGCCCTGCGCACGTCCGGCTTCGCCAACGGCGTCGCCGCGCTGCACGGCGACACCTCGCGCGCACATGTGGCGCGGGCTCTGGCCCGATCTGCCGGTGGACGAGGTGCCGATCACCAGCATCACCAACGGCATTCACCCGCCCAGCTGGCTCAGCCGCGAGATGCACGAGCTGCTGCGACCGCTACATCGGGCCGGGCCTGCGCGAGCGCCCCGAGGACCCCACCGTGTGGCACAAGGCCGACACGATCCCGGCGGGCGAGCTCTGGCGGGTGCACGAGCTGCGCCGCGAGCGCCTGGTGCTGTTCGCGCGCGAGCGCCTGCGCCGCCAGCTCAACCGGCAGGGCTCGCGCCGCATCGCCAGCCGCGCGGCCGCCGACGCGCTGCGGCCCGGACGCGCTGACGATCTGCTTCGCCCGCCGCTTCGCGACCTACAAGCGGGCCGACCTCCTGTTCCGCGACCCCGACCGGCTCGCGCGCCTGCTCAGCGACGAGCGCCGGCCGGTGCAGCTGATCGTGGCCGGCAAGGCCCACCCGATGGACGGCCCGGGCAAGGACGTGCTGCGGACCGTCGTGCAGGAGTCGCAGCGCCCGCGCCTGCGCGACCGGATCGTCTTCCTCGAGGACTACGACATGCACGTGGCGCGCTACCTCGTGCAGGGCGCCGACGTGTGGCTCAACGTCCCGCGCCGCCCGCTCGAGGCCTCGGGCACCAGCGGCATGAAGGCCGCCGTCAACGGCGCGCTCAACCTGTCGGTGCTCGACGGGTGGTGGGCCGAGGGCTACGCGCTGGACTGCGGCTGGGCGATCGGCAGCGGCGAGCAGTACGACGACCCGGAGGAGAACGACGCCGTCGAGGCGGAGGCCCTCTACACGCTGCTCGAGAGCGAGGTCATCCCGGCCTTCTACGCCCGCGACTCGTCCGGGCGCCCGCGCGAGTGGACGGCAATGATGACGGCGTCGATCCGCAACCTCGGCGGCGCGTTCAGCACCGGCAGGATGGTGCGCGACTACGCCGAGCGGGCCTACATCCCGGCCCACCAGGTCCTCCGTCGCCCTCGCGGCGGACTCCGGCGCGGGCGTCAAGGCGCTCGCCCACTGGCGCGAGCGGATGCGCCAGGCGTGGCCGGACGTGAGCGTCACCAGCTCGCTGCGGGCCAACGGCTCGGTCGCGGTCGGCTCCGACGTGCTCGTGGACGTGATGGCCACCCTGGGCCCACTGTCGGTCGACGACGTCGAGGTCGAGGTGGTCGCGGGCACGGTCGACGTCCACGGCGAGTTCACGCCCCGGCGCGTCGCCGCGGCGGTCCACCAGGGCGCGAAGGGCGGCCGGGAGCACTTCGTCGCCACCGTGCGCGCGGCCGAGAGCGGTCGCCTGGCCTTCGCCGCGCGGGCCGTCGCCCTGCGGCCGGACGGGCGCGGGCCCGAGCCGGCCTTCCTGGTCACCTGGGAGCCCACGGTCTGAGACCGCGCCGTTCCGCCGCCCCGGCTCGCCGGGGCGGCGGTCCCGGCGACCCCGGGCGCGGGCCCGCGCGGGTCGTCGGCACGGCTCACCGGAGCGCGTCCGGAGCGCTCCCCCCAATAGCTGCCGTCGCCTGGGCGATATTCGGCACGCCCCAAAGGCTCAAGGACGGACGGCGGGGAGTCGAGAGAGAGAAGGCATCGGCATGGAACCACGCCGGTGGGATAGGGGACGGAACCCCGATGGAAATCGTTCATCGCGACCGCGAGGTTCCCTCAGGATGCACACCCCTCCGTCTCCCGAGCAGGTCAGCTCCGCCGCTCCCGAGGACCTCGTCCTCATGCTCTTCGAGGGTGCCGTCCGCTTCGGCCGCGAGGCCCACCGGGCCATCAGCGACGGCGACCGCGAGACCGGGGCCGCCCTGGTCGGCCGCGTCCGCGCGATCGTCGAGGAGCTCGACCGCGGCCTGAACCCCTCCGCCGGCGCCATCAGCCGCCACCTCGGCGCGATCTACGAGTACGTGCTGCGGCGCCTCGACCCCGAGACGGTTGACGCCCAGACGCTCGACGAGGTCATCGCCGACCTGAACGTGCTCTGCGAGGCGTGGACCGCGCTGGTTGACGAGCGTCACGCCGAGCAGGCCGCCGCCCCGGTCCTGGCCTAGACCCGCGATCCGGAGTCGATGATGACCACGATCACACGTCTGAGCGCGGAGGAGGTCGCGGCCGAGGTCGCCGACCTGCCGTCGATGTCGTTGACCGTCACCGAGGTGATCTCCGCCTGTGACGACCCCGAGATCACGGTCGGCCGCATCTCGCAGGTGATCCTGCGCGACCAGGCCCTCACGGCCAGCATCCTGCGCCTCGCCAACTCGGCCTTCTACGGCCACTCGCGGCAGGTCACCACGATCTCCGACGCGTCGCTGCTGCTCGGCTTCTCGGCCGTCAAGAGCCTGGCGATCTCCGCCCACACCTCGAGCCTGCTGGCCGGGCCCCTGCCGGGCTACGGGCTGCAGCGCGGCGAGCTCTGGAACCACTCGGTCGCGGTGGCCTTCACGTCGCGGCGGCTCGCCCTCGAGGTGAAGAACCCCCCGGTCGAGGAGGCGTTCGTCGCCGGCCTCCTGCACGACATCGGCAAGCTGATCCTCTCGAGCCGCATGGAGGACGCCTTCGAGGAGGTCGTCGCCCTGGCCGAGGAGCGGCGCGTCCCGCTGCACGAGATCGAGGTCGAGCTCCTCGGCTTCGACCACGCCGAGCTCGGCGCCCAGGTCGCCGCCGCCTGGAACTTCCCGCCGGAGCTCGAGGAGGCGATCCGCTACCACCACGATCCGTCCTCGGCCACGCTCAAGCCCGCCCTCGCGCGCTGCGTCCACGTCGCGGACGCCGGCTGCATCCTCGTCGGCGTCGGGCTCGACGGCCGCTCCCTGGTGGACGGCATGGACCCCGCCGCCCTCGCCGCCCTCGGCATGTCGCCGGAGCGGCTGGTCGTCGTGATGCAGGACGTCGCCGACGCCGTCCGCACCAACCCCCTCGGAGCCGCCTGATGTTCCCCGACGACCTCACCACCGAGGTGCTGGCGGCGTCGATGCGCGGCCTACGAGGCCCGCAACACGGCGCTCGCCAACAACATCGCCAACGCGGACACCCCCGGCTACAAGCGCGTGGACGTCTCGTTCGAGGCGGCCCTCGCCGACGCGGTCCAGAGCGACCGCGCGCGCATGCAGCCACAACTCCGCGCTGCCGGACCTCACCGGGCGCGAGCTCGGCCGAACGAGGTCGCCGACTTCGCCCCGTCGATCCACTCGGTGGACACCACCACGATGCGCGTCGACGGCAGCAACGTCGATCCGGACAACGAGATGGCCCAGCTGTCGGCCAACCAGCTCGCCCACCAGACCGTCGTCTCGCTGCTCGACAAGCGCTTCGCACAGTTCCGCACGGCCATCCTCGGCCGCTGATCGTCATCGTCAAACCCCGGGAGGGCTCACTGATGGGCATGTATCCCGCGCTCGGAATCAGCGCCACCGGTCTCGCCGCCGAGCGTCTTCGCATGGACGTGATCGCGAACAACCTCGCCAACGCCGACAGCACCGCCGGCGTCGGGCGACGCCTACCACCGCAAGGCCGTGACGATGGCCCCCGCCGCGGGCGGCGCCCAGTTCGCGCCTGCCCCGGCCCGGCGGGCATCGCGAGCACCGACGGCGCGGCCGACCTGCACGGCGTGGCCGTGACCGGCATCGTCGAGGACAACGCGCCCCTGCGGAAGGTCTACGAGCCCGGCAACCCCGAGGCCGACGCCAAGGGCTACGTCACCAAGCCGAACGTGGACGCCGTCACCGAGATGGTGGACATGGTGGCCGCCACCCGCGCCTTCCAGGCCAACGTGACCGCCTTCGAGGCGACCAAGGCGATGGCCAAGGACTCCCTGAGGATCATCTCGTGACGACGCTCGGTCCCATCGGCGCCCTCCCCGCCATGCCCTTCGGCCCGATCGGCGCCACCGACGCCGCGTCCGGCGCGGCGGCCCCGGCGACGGACGGCGGCGGCTTCGCCGGCATGCTCACGAACGCCCTGGGCGGCCTCAACAACCAGCTCACCAGCTCCGAGCAGCTCTCCGAGAGCGCCGCCACCGGCGGCCTCACCGACCCGACCGAGGCCCTCGTCGCCGTCGAGAAGGCGGACCTCGCCTTCAACACCGCGGTCCAGGTGCGCAACAAGCTCGTCGAGGGTTGGCAGGAACTCAGCAGGATGCAGGTCTAGGCGGTGGGCGGACTGTCCAGAGTCACGGGGTTCTGGGAGGGCCTGACCGGCCCCAGCCGGCGGCTGATCGTCGGCGCCGTGCTGATCTTCGTCGTGGGGATCATCCTCCTGATGAAGTTCTCCGGGCAGACGTCCTACTCGACCCTGGTCTCGTCGGCGAGCGCCGACGACGCCGCGGCGATCACGTCGCAGCTCAACGACTCGGGCATCCGCTACAAGCTCACCGACGGCGGCACCACCGTGCAGGTGCCCGCCTCCGATCTCGACCAGGCGCGCCTGGACCTCGCCTCCTCCAACCTGCTCGACGGCGGCGGCGTGGGCTTCGAGATCTTCGACAAGTCCAACCTCGGCGCCACCGACTTCACCAACCGGGTGAACCTGGTCCGCGCCACCGAGGGCGAGCTGTCGCGCACGATCAGCCGCCTCGACCCGGTCCAGTCGGCCACGGTCAAGATCGCCATGCCCGAGGAGCAGCTGTTCACCGACGAGCAGCAGCCGACCACGGCCGCGGTCGTGGTCGCCACCAAGGCCGGCCAGGATCTGGACGCCGGCCAGGTCAAGGGCATCACCAAGCTCGTCGCGATGGCCGTCCCCGGCCTGAAGGTCGCCGACGTCACGGTCACCGACTCCCAGGGCAACATCCTGGAGGGCGGCGACGCGGACGTCACCGGCACCAGCGCGGCCAGCGATCGCCTCAAGCTCCAGTCCACCTACGAGCGCGGCCTCCAGGGCCAGCTCGACGCGATGCTGGCCGCGGTCCTCGGGCCGGGCAAGGCGGTGACCAAGGTCAACGCGGTCCTCGACCTCGATAAGACCACGACCGACAGCGAGACCTACAACAAGGACAGCCTCGTCCCGCTCGAGTCCGACACGAGCAAGGAGACGCTGAAGTCGGCCGGCGGCGCCGCCGGCGCGGTGGCCGGCACCTCGGCCAACACGCCCACCACCAGCACCTTCCCCAGCACGGGCACCAGCGGCGGCGACACGAACTACAACAAGACCTCCGAGGCCACCAAGAACGGCGTTGACCGCGTGCGCTCGCAGGTCGAGAAGGTCCCCGGGCACGATCACCAGCCAGGCCATCTCGGTGCAGGTCAGCGACAAGGTCCCGACGGCGGTCGTCGCCGGGCTCGAGGACACGATCAAGGCGGCCGTCGGCTTCCAGAACGGCCGCGACCAGATCAACGTGCAGGCGGTGCCCTTCGCGGCCGACGGCACGGCGGTAACCGCCGCCGCCGCGGCGGCCAAGGGGGCCACGGCCACGGCCGGCGGGTCCGGCGGGCCCGACATCATGGGCTTCGCCAAGACCGGGATCGCCGCCATCGGCGTCCTGCTCCTGGCCCTGTTCGCCCGCCGCTCGCTGCGCCGCCGCCAGACCGACCTCGAGAAGGCCCTCCCCGAGCTGCTCAAGCGCGGCCCGGTGCCGGTCTCCGAGCTGAGCTCCGGCTTCATCCCGTCGGCGCCCGTGGCCGCCATCCAACAGCTCGAGGGCCAGCGCAAGACGCCGATCGAGGCCCAGATGGAGGACCTCGCCCTGCGCAAGCCCGAGGACGTCGCCCAGCTGCTGCGGGGGTGGCTCCTGGGGACGGGGGCGCGCCCGTGAGCGTGCCCAGCGTGGCCGGGCGCCAGAAGGCCGCGATCCTCCTGGTGAGCCTGGGAGCCGAGGCCTCGGCGGCCATCTTCAAGCACCTGCGCCAGGAGGAGATCGACGAGCTCACGCTCGAGATCGCCGGCATCGGACACGTCCCGCCCGAGCGCAAGACCGCCGTCGTGGAGGAGTTCTACGAGGTCGCGCTCGCCCAGGAGTACATCGCCGAGGGCGGGCTGGACTACGCCAACGCGATCCTCGAGAAGGCCCTCGGCCCCGAGCACGCCCAGGAGGTGATGGCGCGCCTGTCCGGCGCCATCCAGGTGAGCCCGTTCGAGTTCCTGCGCCAGACCGACGCCACCCAGATCCTCAACGTGATCGCCAACGAGCACCCCCAGACCGTGGCGCTGATCCTCGCCTACCTGCCGTCGGACACCGCCGCCCAGGTGCTCTCGAGCCTGCCCGAGAGCCAGCAGACGGACGTCGCGACCCGCATCGCCCTGATGGACCGCACGGCGCCGGAGGTGATCCGGGAGATCGAGCGCGTGCTCGAGCGCAAGCTGAGCAGCGTCATCAACCAGGACCTCACCTCGGCCGGCGGCCTCAAGTCGCTGGTGGACCTGCTCAACCAGGTTGACCGCGGCACCGAGCGCGCGATCTTCGAGGCGCTCGAGGGCGAGCACCCCGCGCTCGCCGAGGAGGTCCGCCGCATGATGTTCCTCTTCGAGGACATCGTCACGCTCGACGACCGCAGCATCCAGCAGGTGCTGCGCGAGGTGGACACCAAGGAGCTGGCGGTCGCCCTCAAGGGCACCCGCGACGAGGTCAAGGACACCATCTTCCGCAACATGAGCGAGCGCGCCGCCACCAACATCCGCGAGGACCTGGAGTTCATGGGCCCCGTCCGGGTGAAGCAGGTGGAGGAGGCTCAGCAGAAGGTCGTGGAGATCATCCGCAAGCTCGAGGAGTCGGGGCAGATCGTGATCGTCCGCGGCACCGAGGAGCAGCTTGTCATCTAGCGCACTGGTGCGCGGCGCGGCCGTCGGCGACGCGCCGGTGGCCCTGCCGCTGCGGCCGCGTTCGGCCCGCCGCCTGCCCCCGGGCAGCCCCGAGGACCTGCTCGAGCGCGCCCGCACGGAGGCCGAGGAGATCCTGGCGGCCGCCGAGCGCGCCGCGGGCGAGGCCGTGGAGCAGGCGCGGGCCGAGGGCCTCGCCGCCGGGCGCGCGGCCGCCCACGAGGAGATCGGGTCCGCGCTCGCGGCGCTCCGACGAGGCCGCCGAGGGCCTGGTCGCCCACCGCGAGCGCGTGCGAGCAGGACCTGGTGCGCGAGGCGATGGCGATGGCCGTCGAGACGGCCGCCAAGCTCGTGCGGGCCGAGATCGCCGTGCGCCCCGAGCGGGTGGGCGACGTCCTGCGCGGCGCCATCCGGCGCGCGGCGGACCGCTCCCAGCTGGTCGCGCGCGTCAGCCCGGTCGATCTCGCCACCTGCCGCGCCCTGGCCCCGGCGATCCTCGAGGAGATGGGCGGCATCGGCGCGCTCGAGATCGTGGACGACCCGCGCATCGGCGTCGGGTCCTGCGTGCTCGAGACCTCCGCCGGCGACGTTGACGCCACCTTCCCGAGCCAGCTCACCCGCGTGCTGGACGCCCTCTTCGCCCCGCCCGACCAGACGCTCGTCGAGCCGGCCGGCCCGTGAGCGACGTTGACCTGGCGGACGGCTTCCGGCGGCTGCGCTCGCTCGACCCCTACCGCCTCAACGGCCGCGTCACCCAGCTGATCGGCCTGGTGGTCGAGAGCAAGGGGCCCGAGGCCAGCATCGGCGAGCGCTGCGAGATCCTCACGCCCGGGCACCGCACCGGCAAGCCGCCGCTCCAGGCGGAGGTCGTCGGCTTCCGCGAGGGGCGCACGCTGCTGATGCCGCTGGGCGACGCCACCGGCGTCGGCCCGGGCCAGACCGTGGTGGCCACCGGCACGGCGGTCCAGGTGGGGGTGGGGGAGGGCCTGCTGGGGCGCGTGGTCGACGGGCTCGGCCGGCCGCTCGACGGCCTCCCCGCGCCCGAGATGGAGGGGCGCCGCTCCATCGACGCCCCGCCGCCGGACGTGCTCGCCCGGCCCACCATCCGCACGCCGCTGCAGCTGGGCGTGCGCGCCATCGACACCCTCATGCCCTGCGGCAGCGGCCAGCGGATCGGCATCTTCGCCGGCTCGGGCGTGGGCAAGAGCACCCTGCTGGGGATGATGGCCCGCGGCAGCAGCGCCGACGTGAACGTCATCGCCCTGGTCGGCGAGCGCGGCCGCGAGGTGCGCGAGTTCATCGAGCACGACCTCGGCCCCGAGGGCCTCGCCCGCAGCGTCCTGGTCGTGGCGACCTCCGACCAGCCGGCGCTGGTGCGCATCAAGGCCGCCTTCGTGGCCACGACGATCGCCGAGTACTTCCGCGACCGCGGCGCCGACGTCCTGCTGATGATGGACTCGGTCACCCGGCTCGCGACGGCCCAGCGCGAGATCGGCCTGGCCATCGGCGAGCCGCCGGCCACCCGGGGCTACACGCCCTCGGTCTTCGCCATGCTCCCGCGCCTGCTGGAGCGGGCCGGCACCGCGCCGGTCGGCAGCATCACCGCGCTCTACACCGTGCTGGTCGAGGGCGACGACATGAACGAGCCGGTCGCCGACGCGGTGCGCTCGATCCTCGACGGCCACATCGTCCTCTCGCGCGATCTCGCCCACCGCCACCACTATCCGGCGATCGACGTGCTCCAGTCCGTCTCGCGCCTGACCTCGCAGCTGCTCTCGCCCGAGCACCAGGAGGCCGGCGGCCGCCTGCGCGCGCTGCTGGCCGCCCACCGGCGGGCCGCGGACCTGATCGCCATCGGCGCCTACGTCGGCGGCTCGGACGCGCTGGTGGACGAGGCCCGGGCCAAGCACGACGACATCGAGCGCTTCCTGCGCCAGGCCGTCGGCGACCCCTACGACCGCGGCGAGGCCCTCGACGCCCTGCTCGCCCTGACCGGGGCGGCCGCCCCGCAGGCCGACGCGCCCGAGCCCGGGCTCACGGGCAGCTTCGACCCGCTGCCGCCCGGCGTGGAGATCGTCCGAGGCCTAGCGGCCGCTCTCGCCGTTGGCGGCGACCTTGACGATCGAGGCGTCGATCAGCCACTCCACCGGCGCGCGGTCGTCGGTGTAGACCGACCCCCCGTCCAGCCCGGGCGCCAGGAGCGCGGCGGTCGCCAGGGCCGTCGGCCTCCAGCCCCGGGGGGGTCGGGGCGGCCGCCAGCCGTCGCGTCCGAGATCGGGGCGTTGCTCGCCAGCAGGATCGTGTTGACCCGCTCGCTCGGGTCGCGCAGGACGTACCGGAACGACGGTGCGGACGGTCGCGGTGAGCACCTTCTCCAGGCCGTCGGAGCCCTCCGGGTGCCCCACGTTCACCATCAGCACGCCGCCCGGCGTGAGGTGCTCGCGGACCAGCGCGAAGAACTCCTTCGTCACCAGGTAGAACGGGATGTAGGGCTGGCGGTAGGCGTCGACCATGATCGCGTCCCAGCGCCGGTCCGAGGTGCGCAGGAACGGGCGGGCGTCGGCGGTGTGGAGGTGGAGGTTCGGCCCGGTGAGGTCGAAGAGGCTGCGCCCCACGTCGGTCAGCTCCCCGTCGATCTCGACGCCGTCGACGCGCGTGGCGGGGAAGAAGTGGCCGTAGGCGCGCGCCGTCGTCCCGGCGGCGTCGCCGAGGATCGCGATGGACCGGGGCGGCGCGCCGGCGGCGAGGGGCAGCACCAGGAACTCGTCCCAGTAGTTGCCGGTCAGCCACTCGCCCGGGCGGTAGACCGAGTGGACCGCCTGGCCCTCGTTCAGCTCGAGCTGGCGCTCGCCGTCGGGCGCGCTCGACGACGCGGGCGTACTGGTACTCGGTCTCCTTCTCCCAGATCACCCGGCCGACCTCGCTCCCCTTGAGCGTCCCCGTCGGAACCGCCAGCAGCGCCAGGCACGCCGCCGGCACCAGCGCGTAGCGCCAGGAGAGCCCGAGCAGGGCCACCAGCCCCAGGGTGGCGGCGAAGATCAGGAAGGTCCGGCGCGTGCCGGCGAACGGCACCAGCACCAGCGCGGCCAGGAACACGCCGGCGAGGCTGCCGAGCGTCGAGGTCGCGTAGAGCCGGCCGCTGACGCGCCCCGCCTCCTCGACCGCCGTCACGGTGAGCCGCATCGCGTAGGGCGAGATGGTCCCGAGCACGGCCACCGGCACGGCGATCAGGACGCAGACGGCCACCAGCGAGCCCACGAAGGCCCCCACGCTGAGCGAGTCGAACGCGTCCACCGAGTTGCGCAGGAAGGGGCCGGAGACGAAGGGCACCACCGCGAGCAGCACGGCGGCGATCAGGATCAGGCGCGCCAGGCCGGCCAGGGTGGCGCCGCGGTCCGCGATCCGGCCGCCCAGCCAGTAGCCCGCCGACAGCGCCACGAGGACGGTCGCGATCGTGTTGGCCCAGATCACGGTGGACGCGCCGAACCACGGCGCCAGCAGGCGCGCCGCGGCGATCTCCGTGCCGAGCGAGGCCGCGCCGACCACGAAGACCATGGTCAGGACCACGCGCGGCGACGGCGGGCTGGTGGGCGTCGTGGCCATCGGCGCCGGGACGGTACCGGGAGCCGGGCCGACCATACGGTCGGACGGTTGAACTCTCGCCGCGTGCATGTCAGGCTAGGCAGAAGATTGCAACAATCGTAACGAGGAGAGGCGCGATGAGGGTGAAAGACGCGATGAGCCCGATCAGCGCGATCGTGGGCCCTCAGCACACCCTGGAGCAGGCGGCGAAGCGGATGATGCAGCACGCGACCGGCGCGGCCGTGGTGCTCGACGGCTCCCTCCCGGGCCCCGCGGTCGTCACGGAGCGCGACCTCCTGCGCGCCGTCGGCGCCGGTCTCGATCCCGACCGCCGAGTACGTGGAGGACCACATGACCGGCGAGGTCGTCACCGCGGCGCCCGACTGGGCGATCGCCGAGGCGGCGTCGGTGATGGTCAAGCACGGGGTGCGCCACGTGCTGGTGTTCGACGCCTCCGAGCTCGTGGGCATCCTGTCCATGCGCGATGTCGTGCGCGTGGGCGGATTCAGCATGGCGACTCCGATCGCGGCGACCGCGGCGGTCTGACCCCCGCATCAAGGTTCGTCCGGGGGGCCGATAACGGGGGCGTGATCCCCCGCTTTCGCTTCCGGCTCGAGCAGGTGCTCGATCACCGGGCCCGCCGCGAGGACCTGGCGCGCCAGGAGCTGGCGCACGCGATGATGGCGGTCGCGAACCAGCAGGAGCGGGTCGTGACGGCCGACGCCGACATGGAGCGCGAGCTCACGGCGCTGCGCGACCTGATGGGCGGCCCCGTGGAGCTCGACGCCCTGCGCGCCGCCCACGACGGCCTCGCCCTCGCGCGCTCCCGCGCCCGCCACGAGCGCGCGACGCTCGCCGGGCTCGAGTCCGTGGCCGACGAGCGGCGCGACGACCTCGTGAGGGCGAGCCAGCAGCGCGAGGCCCTCACCCAGCTGCGCCTGCGCGCCCTCGAGCGCCACCGCGTGGCCGAGCGGCACGACGAGGCGATCACCATGGACGAACTCGCCACCCGCCGCACCGCGCGCGCGCGGGCCGTCGCCTGATCGCCACCACCATGGCTCGCGTCCAGGCCCCGCCATCCGCCCCGCCGTCCCGGATCACCCGGCTCATCACGCGCGCCGCAAAGGCGCACGGGGTCGAGCCGGCCCTCCTGGGCGCGGTCGTGAAGGCCGAGAGCGGCTTCGATCCCCACGCCGAGTCGCCCGTCGGGGCCCGGGGCCTGCTGCAGCTCATGCCGGGCCGTGCCCGGGCCATGGGCGTGTCCGACCCCTTCGACGCGGCCGCGAGCCTCGATGCCGGGGCGCGCTGCCTCGCCGCGAGCCTCTGCGCCTTCCGCGGCGACCTGTCCCTGTCCCTGGCGGCGTTCCGGCTCGGCCCCGACGCGGTCGAGCGGCACGGGGGTGTGCCCGCCTACTCGGATATGCGCGCCTACCTGCCGAAGGTAGTGGGGTACTACGACGAGTTCCGGGCCGCCGGCACGTTCGGCCGCCCCACCGGGCCACGGAATGGCCTCGGATGATCACCGACGGGGAGGGACGGTGTTGATGAGATGATCGAATCACAGCTCGGGCTGCCACCGGCAGCCGCGGGCCGAGGAGGATCCGTCCCCACGACGGGTGCCGCCGGCGAGAACGCCGCGGGAGCCCAGGGGCCGGACGACGGGGGTTTCGTGACCGCGCTGGATGGTCACACCACACCACCCGACTCCCCGGACGCGAGCGCCGGAGCCCAGGACCCCAACGATGCAGCCGGACCCCTGACCGGGGAGCTGCCCACAGAGATCGTCGCCGACGCCGACATCTCACCCGACGCGACCCAGGCGGCCGCGGCGGCCTCGATCGCCATGGCGATCGCCGCCGTCGTCCCCGTGGCCGCGCCACCGCCCGGCTCCGCCGCGACGCCCGCTCCCGCGGTCGCCGCTCCGGCCGGCTCCGCCCAGGCCGCACCGCCCCAGCCGCTTCCCGGCCTGGTGCCGGCGCGGGTGGACGGCAGCGGTGCCGTGGTGCCGGTGATTCCGCCGGGCTCCGCGGCCCCTCAGGCAACCGGTGATTCGCCCGCACAGGCCGTGAATCCGGCGGCGCCCGCCACGACGGCGACGGCCACGGCGACGGCGGCCCCGGCCGCCCCGCCCCCGGCGGCGACCATCACCCTCACGTTGACGTCGATTGATGAGCCGGACGGCCAGCCGTCCGCGCCGGTCACCCCGGCGACCCCGCAGGCCCCGGCCGCGGCGCCCCGCATCGACCAGTTCGGCGGTCCCGACGTCGCCGTCCACGGCCGCTCCGGCGGCCCCCGTGGCGGCGACACCCCCGGCGACCACCACCCCCGTGGCGCCGCAGGCCGGATCCGGGCAGGATGCCCCGCCGGCCGCGGCGTCGCGAGAGCCGGCCGCGGCACCCGCCGCCCCCGCGACCGCCACGGCCCCCGGGCCGGCCGTCGCGGCGGCGCAGGCGCCACCGGCTCCCGTCCACCCCACGGCCCCGGGCGGGATCGCCCACGGGGCAAGCGGGCTCACCACCGCCCACGAGCTCGCCCACGAGCTCGGCACCCGCGTGCACATGGCCGTGCGCGAAGGCGGTCGCGAGCTCCTGGTCAACCTGCGCCCGCCGGATCTGGGCCAGCTGACCATCCGGGTCACGATGACCGACGGAGTCCTCCACGCGCAGATCACGGCTGATCGCCCGGAGGCGGCACGGATGCTCCAGCAGTCGCTCACGCAGCTCGGCACGGCGCTGACCGATCTCGGTTACTCGCTGGACGGGCTCGACGTGAGCTACGGCGGGCAGGACGCGCGGGACGCGCGTTCCTCATCGCAGGGCACGGACGCCCCCGTTCGCACGGAGGCGAATGACGACATCGAGGCGGCTCCGGCCGCGTCGCCCACCCACGCCGCGGCCTCGCCGTCGCGGCTCGACCTGCTCGCGTGAGGAGGGACCATGGCTGAGACCGCTCCGCTCACCGGAGACTTCATCGCCACGTCGCCGCTCGCCGCGGCGACGAAGAAGCCCGCCACCGACATCTTCTCGTCGGAGGGCTTCCTCAAGCTGCTCGCCACCCAGATCAGCTCCCAGAACCCGCTCGAGCCCATGAAGGACACCGAGTTCGTGGCCCAGATGGCCTCGTTCTCGCAGCTCGAGCAGACGACCAACATGGCCGCGAACATCAAGGCCCTCACGATGAGCGGCCAGCTGTCCCAGGGCGCGGCGTTGATCGGCAAGTCCGTCACCTACCAGCCCGCCGACGGAACGGCG
The DNA here is from genome assembly GCA_963784365.1 of uncultured Thermoleophilia bacterium. GTDB lineage: Bacteria > Actinomycetota > Thermoleophilia > Miltoncostaeales > Miltoncostaeaceae > Miltoncostaea. The sequence continues at coordinate 1,201,746 of CAWAQS010000006.1, forward strand.
GCGGTGACGGGGGTCGTGCAGAGCCTGACCGTGGGCTCGGCCAGCAAGTCGATGAGCCTCATGGTCAACGGTGTCGCGGTGGACGTGTCCCAGGTCACGGGGATCGCCGCATGAGCATCGAGCGCCCCTCGATCGGGCAGGTTCGCCCGGCCGCGGGCCCCGCGGGTACGCAGGCGCAGAAGGGCGCAGGCGCCGCGGCGGCCGGTTTCGACCGGGTGCTCAGCGAGAAGCTGCGCGGGCAGGACGCCCCCGGAGCGCTCAAGTGGAGCGCGCACGCGGTGCAGCGACTCTCACAGCGACAGATCTCCATCACCCCCGAGACGCAGCAGCGGCTCGAGGGTGCGGTGGACCGCCTGGCGGCCAAGGGGGCGCGCGAGAGCGTGGTCCTCGTCGATCGCATGGCGTTCGTGGTGTCGGTGTCCAATCGCACCGTCATCACGGCCGTCGATCAGGCGGGGATGAAGGACCAGGTGTTCACGAACATCGACAGCGCCGTCGTCGGCTGACGACGGGCCGGATGAACTCGGCGACCGGGCCGGACCTCTCCGAGGAGGGTCGGATCGCCACCAGGGAAAGGAAACCCACACCATGATGCGATCCATGTTCGCGGCCGTCTCCGGCCTGCGAAACCACCAGACCATGATGGACGTGCTGTCCTCGAACATCGCGAACGTCAACACGTTCGGCTACAAGTCGCAGCGCGCGAGCTTCAAGGACTCGCTCTACCAGAACCTCTCCGGAGCGGGGGCCCCCGTGGCGCCCAGCCTCGGCGGCACCAACCCGCGCCAGGTGGGCCTCGGGATGTCGCTGAACTCCATCGACACCCTCATGACCCAGGGCAACGCCCAGTGCACCGGCGTCGTCACCGACATGATGATCCAGGGTGACGGCTTCTTCCGCGTCGCCGCGCCGGGCACCACCTTCGGCGGCACCGGCGGCAACGACGTGGCCGCGGGCGGCGAGCAGTACACCCGCGCCGGCAACTTCTCCTTCGACGCCCAGGGCTACCTGGTGACCAGCAAGGGGCAGTACGTGCTCGGCACGGTCGCCGCGACGGGCAACATCGGCCGGATCCAGGTCAACCCCGCGACCACCGCGGCGGTCAACGTGGACGCGGCGGGCGGCGTCTCGGCCATCGACACGGCCGGCGTCTCCACCCCGGTCGCCACCCTCAGCCTGGCCAAGTTCGCCAACGCGCCCGGCCTGGAGCGGATCGGCGACAACCTCTACCGCGCGTCCAACAACTCCGGAGCCGCGGTCAACGGCGTCCCCGGCGGGGCCGCGGGCCACGGAGTCGTGGTTCCCGGCGCGCTCGAGATGAGCAACGTCGACCTCGCGCTCGAGTTCACCAACATGATCATCGCCCAGCGCGGATTCCAGGCGAACAGCCGGGCGATCACCACCTCCGACGACATGCTCCAGGAGCTGGTGAACCTCAAGCGCTAGCGGCTGACAGCGCCACACCGCGGCCCGCCGGCTCAACCGGCGGGCCGGTCTACCGATAACCGGATGGCGCCATGGGCCCACGGTTGTCGGGCCCGCCACCGCATCGGAGGCTCACGTGATCACCCTGCACCGCCTCAACGGAGACGAGATGACGCTCAACGCGGAGCTCATCCTGACCGTCGAGGCAACACCCGACACACACATCCTCATGATGGACCGGCGCCGGCTCCTCGTGACCGAGTCGGTCGACGAGGTCATCGCCGCCGTCCTGGACTACCGCCGTCTCGTCGCCGGCGGGGGCCACCTGGCGCCCGCGGATCACCTGGCCACCACGACGAGCGGGTAGGCGAGGTCATGTCTCCACTGATCGGACTGGTCGGCGCGTGGGTCTTCATCATCGTCGGCATGATCATGAAGGGCGGCACCATCGGGGGGATCATCAGCCCCCCGGCCTTCATCATGGTCATGGGCGGCACCCTCTGCGTCCTGATCGCCTCCTTCGGCCTGAAGGAGACGATGTCGATGATCCAGCTCACGATCCTGTCGCTCAAGGAGCGCGTGGACAACCGGCCGGAGGTGATCCGGACGCTGGTGGGCTACAGCGAGAAGGCGCGCCGTGAGGGCCTGCTCGTCCTCGAGGAGGACGCCAAGCAGGCCGACGACCCGTTCCTGCGCAAGGGGGTCCGCCTGGTGGTGGACGGCACCGACCCCGAGCTGGTCAAGGACATCCTCGAGACCGAGCTCGACGCGATGGAGGAACGCCACCACAAGAACCAGGACATGTTCAAGCAGGGGGGCGCATTCGCCCCGACCATCGGCATCCTGGCCACCGTGCTCTCGCTCGTGTCGGTGCTCCAGCACCTCGACGAGCCGGACCACCTCGGCCCGGCCATCTCGGCCGCGTTCCTCGCCACGTTCTACGGCGTCGCGGCCGCCAACGTCGTCTTCCTGCCGATCGCCAACGCGCTGAAGAAGGCCACCGCCCAGGAGTCGAGCGAGCGCATGCTCATCCTCGAGGGCGTGCTGAGCATCCAGAGCGGCGACAACCCCCGCATCCTGGCCGAGAAGCTGTGGAGCTTCCTGCCGCCCTCCGCGCGCGAGGTCGAGGACGAGGACGAGGAGTCCTCGTCGGCACCGGCCGGCGCGGCGATCCCCGAAGCGGCGTAGGCGGGACCCGTGGCCAAGCGCAAGCCCCGACACGAGGAGCACCCGGACGAGCGGTGGCTGATCACCTACGCCGACGTGCTCACCCTGATGTTCGTGCTCTTCATGGTCCTGTTCTCGATCTCGGTCGTGAACACGGCCAAGTTCGAGGTCCTCAAGCAGAGCCTGCAGGACGCCTTCAACAGCGGCCTGACCGGCGGCGGCACGAGCGTCCTCGAGGGGGCGGGCAGCGTGGACGCCAGCCCGGTGGTCGACACGCCCACCAGCCAGATCGCGCCCGAGCTCCCCTTCGTGGGCGGCATCAACCTGTCCAAGGCGTCGCCCGAGCAGCTCCTCGAGACCAAGCAGCTCATGACCGCCGAGAAGAAGATCAACGCGACCGTCGACAAGGCCGGGCTGGACAAGAGCGTCAGCACCCAGGTCAACGAGCGCGGCCTCACGCTGCGCGTCGAGACCGACGGCGTGCTCTTCGACTCGGGCCGGGCCGTGCTGCGTCCCGAGGCCAGCCGCATCCTGGCGCCGATCGTGGCCACGATGGTGAAGCTGCCCAACCCGATCCGGGTCGAGGGCCACACCGACAGCACGCCGATCAACTCGTCGCAGTTCCCCTCGAACTGGGCCCTCTCCGGAGTGCGCGCGGCCGCCGTCGTGCAGGTCCTCCAGAACGCCGGCGTCCCCGAGGCCCGCCTGCAGGCCGCGGGCTTCGGCGACGCCCGCCCCATCGCGTCCAACGCCACCGAAGCCGGCCGCGGCCAGAACCGACGCGTCGAGATCCTCGTCATGCGCCTCCAGGGCGCGCCGGAGCAGTCACCCGCTACCGCACTCGGCGGCTAAGGAGCCCACGTGAAGAAGAAGCTGCTGATCATCGGTCTTCCCGTGCTCCTGGTCGGGCTGTTCATGGCCAAGACGATCTTCCTCGCCCCGGCGCCGCCGGACCCCAAGAAGCTCGCCGCCGAGCCCGGCGCCGTCTACACCATGGCCACCCCGTTCGTGGTCAACCTGGCCGACGGCGACGGCACGCCGCACTTCGCGAAGGTGGGCGTGGCCCTGCGCTTCTCCAAGCTCTCCGAGGGCGAGATCCCTCCCCCCAAGGGCGAGAAGGCCCCCGAGGTGGAGGCCGACTCCGAGCTGCGCGACATCGTCATCTCCACGCTGCAGTCCCAGACCAGCGGCGGGCTGGACACCCCGACGGGCCGCGCGAAGGTGAAGAAGCTGATCGTCTCCCGGGTCAACAAGCAGACCGACATCAAGATCACCGACGTCTACTACACGGAGTTCGCCGTCCAGTAGGCCTGCACGCGTGCGAGGCCGGCCTCTTGCGGGCCGGCCTGGCCGCGGCAAATCCACCCTGGCCGGGCGGATTTGCATTCGGTGGCCGCCTTTGGCGGCGACCTTGTACGCCCCGGCCGGGTTCCCGGGCCGGTCTCGTCGCCTGCGGCGACATCGGAGCTACCCGGTGCGCGCTGCGGGTGCGGCTCTATGCGCCGATCTGCGGGTCCGGCGAGAGCTCGATGCGCACGCGGGTGCGGCCCGACGCGCAGTCGATGGTGACGATGTCCGCCAGCTGACGGGCGATCCACAGGCCCCGCCCGCGGCGGCCGAAGGGCTCGGGCGGATGCGTCTTCCACACCTGGGCGCGGTCGAAGCCGTCGCCCACGTCCGACACCTCCACCACCAGGCGGCCGTCGACCCAGGCCTCGACCGCGATCGGCGCCTGCCCGTGCTCCTGGGCGTTGGCGATCACCTCGTCGAGCGCGAGCACGAGATCGCTGGCGCGGTCGGCGAAGCCCTCGTCGACCGCGATTCCGTGCACGGCCGCGCGGACCTCGGCGATCTCCGCCGGGTCGTCTCCGAGCGCCGCCCTGTAGCGCCCGCCGTCGTCCACCCCGTTCTGCTGCGTCGAGATTGAGAACCTCCTGCTGACACGCAGTCGAGAAGGGTAACGGAGACGGCCGACGTGACGGTGACCTGCGGTATGGCTGCGCTCTGAGTGTTTCCGGGCTCTGAGCGTTCCGTGCTTCGGGGCTCTCAGAGCTCTGAGCGTTTCCGAGCTCATGCGACAAGGATTGGGCGACAAGGCGTGGGGCCGGCCTCTTAGCGGGCCGGCCCGACGCGCCGGGCCCCTGGCCGGGGCCCTCGGCAGACCGGCGGCACCGGCTGTTCGCCGGGCCAGGCCGCCTTGACGCCGGCGGCGGGCGCTCAGTTCGCGACATCGGAGCCAAACCCGCACTTCGGGCGCTGCCCGGAGGTCGGTGGTTGACTTCCGGCGGCCTGGCCCCGGCGCCGCCGGACGCCGGTCTGCAAATGCACCGACCGGGCACATGCGGGCAGGCCCGAAGAGTGCGGCCGCCTTGTCCGCAATCCATGTCGCATAGCTCAGAAGCGTTCAGAGCTCTGAAAACCCCGAAGCACGAAACGCCAGAGCTCAGAAGCCTCGAACTCGGGCCGGCCTTGATCGCGGTGGCGCGACCGTTCCGGCGGCCGTTCCCGGCGAACAGCCGGTACCGCCGGTTGCGAATCCGCCCGGCCAGGGTGCGATTCGCGCGTCGGGCCGCCCCGCCAAGAGGGCGGCCCTACGCCTTGACGCCCAATCCTTGTCGCACTCCTCGACAACGCTCAGAGCTCAAAGCGCTCAGAGCTCACAAACCTCGAGGTTCGAAACGCTCAGGGCTCAGAAGCCCCGAAGCTCGGAAACGCACCCCCCGAACCGCGTCTCCGACCTCAACTTCCCCGGAGGGAGGCCGATGAGAGGGGCGTGCCGGACGTGCTTTCACAGGGTGAGATCGACGAGCTCCTCGTGGCGATGTCACGGGGCGAGATCGACGCCGACCAGATGGGCGCCCAGGCCCCCCACGTGCGGCCCTTCGACTTCATGCGCCCGAGCAAGTTCTCCAAGGAGACCCTGCGCACGGTCGAGCTGATGCACGAGACCTTCTGCCGCTCCGTCCAGACCCAGCTGTCGGGCGTCGTCCGCACGCCGGTCGGGATCGAGGTCGTGAGCGCCGACCAGGTCACCTACCGCGAGTTCCTCAACTCGATCCCCACGCCCAGCCTGCTGTCCATCGTCACGATGGAGCCCTTCGAGGGCAACGCCGTCATGGAGCTCAACCTCCCGCTGGCGCTCTCGATCGTCGACCGCCTGGTGGGCGGCCCCGGCACCCAGCGGGCCAAGGCGCGCGAGCTCACCGAGATCGAGCAGGCGCTGCTCGCCAACGTCACCGACATCCTGCTGGGCGCCTTCACCGAGGCCTGGTCGACCGTCGTGCCGGTCCGCTTCCGCCTGGTGGGCACCGAGATGGACCCCCAGTTCGCCGAGGTCGTGACGCCGTCGGAGATGGTCGTGCTGATCAGCTTCGAGGTGAGGATCGGCGGCGCCGTGGGGACCGTCTCGCTCTGCGTGCCGTACCTCGTGCTCGAGCCCGCCATGGACAAGCTCACCGCCCGGGGCTACTTCTCGACCCAGTCCGACAGCTCGACGCCCGAGAGCCGCGACAGCGTGGCGACCCAGATCGGATCCGTGCTCGTGCCGGTCGCCGTCGAGCTCGGCAGCGCCGACCTGAGCGTCGAGCAGCTGCTCGCGCTGGAGCCCGGCGACGTCATCCCCCTCGCCATCGGAGTCGGCGCGGACGCGACCCTCAGGGTCGGCACCCGCGCCGCCTTCCTGGCACAGCCCGGCGTCCGCGGACGCCGCGTGGCCGTTCAGATCACCAGCCCGATCGAGGATTCCGAAAGGACATACGCATGAGCGACGAGACCCCCTCCCCCGAGGAGGGCGATGCGCTCGCCCGGTCCGGCGCCGCCCCCTACGAGCTGACCGACTTCGAGCGGGACGCCCTCGGCGAGGTCGGCAACATCTGCATGTCCAGCGCGGCGGGCGTGCTCTCCGCGCTGCTCGCGCGCCCGGTCGAGATCGCGGCCCCCACCGTGGAGCTGATGACCGACGCCGCCCTGCGGGCCGAGTTCGAGGCCCCGTCGGCCGTCGTGACCGTCGCCTACACCGAGGGCCTCGACGGCAAGAGCATCCTCGTGCTCGGCATCCCGGAGGCCGCGATGGTCGCCGACGTGATGATGGGCGGCGAGGGCGCGCCCGCGGACGCGCTCGACGAGATGCAGTCCTCGGCGGTGACCGAGGCCATGAACCAGATGATGGGCGGCGCCGCCAGCGCGATGGCCGAGCTCGTCGGACGGAGGGTCCAGATCGCCGCGCCGGGGCTCGAGATCATCGACCTCTCCGACGAGGGCGTGGGGTCGATCGCCGGGCCCGGTGGCCTGCTGGTGAGGACCGCGTTCCCGCTCCACGTCGAGGGGCTCCTCGACACCACCCTCATGCAGATCATGCCGGTCGGTTTCGCGCGCCTGCTGGTCGACAGCCTCGGCCGGCGTCCCGCCGCAACCGCGGACGCCGACGTCCCGGAGGCCGAGGCCGAGACCGACGAGGACCGTCACCTGCGGTCCGTGCCCGCGACGACCCCGCCGGTGGCGCAGCCGGTCACGTTCCCGTCGCTGGACGAGGGCTCCGAGCCCGGCGGCACGGGCGACATCAGCCTCCTGCTGGACGTCCCCCTCCAGGTGACCGTGGAGCTCGGCCGCACGCAGCTGCGCATCCGCAACGTCCTGGAGCTGGTGCCGGGCTCCATCGTGGAGCTCGACAAGCTCGCCGGCGAGCCGGTGGACGTGCTGGTCAACGGCAAGCAGATCGCCCGCGGCGAGGTCGTCGTGATCGACGAGGAGTTCGGCGTGCGGATCACCGACGTCGCCAGCCAGGCCAAGCGCCTCCACGGCCTCGCGGCCGACGAGGCCTAGGCGATTTCCGCTACGCAGACCGGTCGGGTCAAGATCCGCTTCCCGAGGCCGATACCGGCACCAGCGCGGACAGATCCACACGTCGCGGAGGAGCCGAGTTGCCCAGCGTTCTGATCGCCGATGACGCCGCCTTCATGCGGATGATGATCCGCAACATCCTCACGGACGCCGGCTACGAGGTCGTCGGGGAGGCCGAGGACGGCGCCGACGCGGTGAGCAAGTACCGCGAGCTCCGCCCGGACCTGACCACGATGGACATCACGATGCCCGGCATGAGCGGCCTGGACGCGCTCCGCGCCATCTGCGCCGAGGACCCCGAGGCCCGCGTGGTGATGTGCTCCGCCATGGGTCAGAAGTCGATGGTGGTCGAGAGCTTCTCGGCCGGCGCCCGCGACTTCATCGTCAAGCCGTTCCAGCCCGATCGCGTCGTCAGCGCGGTGGAGAAGGCCCTGCTCTAGCGCACCTCCCGCGTCGGCCCGCCCGACGCACACACGCCATGGTCACCCTCACCCCGACCAGGCACGGATCGCCCTCACCCCCACGGCGCAGGAAGCGCCCCCGACACCCGCGACGCACGGCGGCGGTCCGGCCGATCGCCGCGACGCTGGCCCTGGCCGCCCTCGCGCTCACCGCCCTGGCGGGCCCGGCGCTGGGCGCCACCACCACCGCGCCGGCCGACCCGGAATCGCTCCCGATCCCGGAGGGCTCCTCCTCGCCGGGCAACCTCAGCGGCGGCGCCGGCGACACCCTCATGCGCCTCGGGCTGGGCCTGGTCGTCGTCGTCGGGCTGATCGCGCTCGTCTGGTACGTCCTCAAGCGCGTCCAGCGCTCGCGCTACCCGGCTCTCGACTCGGGCGGCAAGAGCGGCGCCCTGATCGACGTCGTCTCCACCACCTCCCTCGGCCCCAACCGCGCCCTCCACATCGTCCGCGTCGGCGAGGAGATCCTGCTCGTCGGCTCGACCGACCACGCGGTCACCGCCCTCACTCGGCTCGGCACCGACGATCTGGTCGGGCTGATCGACGTGCCCCCGACCACCTCGACCTTCGGCCGCAACCCGCCGTCGCCGCCCACGGGGGGTGCCGGGGTCGACGACCGGGTCCGCGCCGTGACCACCTCGAGCGACAGCGCGCTGGTCGACAAGCTGCGCTCGCTGACGACGCGTAAGTGACCCCGCCGCTGCGCACCAGTCCGGCCGCCGGGGCCGCGCAGCTTCCGAGCCTCCGCGAGCGCATCGTGGCGGCCCTGCCGCCCCCGCCCAAGACCCGCCGCCGCCGCACGGCGCGGCGCATCTTCCTCGCGTCGCCGTTCGTCCTCGCGCTCGGCTGCGTGCTCTGGCCGGCGGCGGCCTGGGCGGCCCCCGGCATCAACCTGAACCTGGACAGCAGCAAGAACGGCGGGGTCTCGACCTCGCTCCAGCTGCTGGTCCTGCTGACGGTGCTGAGCCTGGCCCCGTCGATCCTGATCATGATGACCAGCTTCACCCGGATCATCATCGTGCTCGGCTTCGTGCGGAACGCGCTCGGCACGCCGTCCATGCCCCCGAATCAGATCCTCGTGGGCATCTCGCTGTTCCTGACCATGTTCATCATGGCGCCGACCTTCACGGCCATCAACGACACGGCGATCCAGCCGCTGATGGACAAGAAGATCAACGAGCAGACCGCCATCAAGCGGGCCGAGATCCCGATCCGCGAGTTCATGTTCAAGCAGGTCGACCAGAAGGACCTGGCGCTCTTCACCGACATGTCCGGCGAGGGCCGGCCCAAGACCCGCGCCGACGTCCCGACTCGCGTGCTGATCCCGGCCTTCGTGCTCTCCGAGCTCCAGACCGCGTTCGAGATCGGCTTCCTGATCCTGATCCCGTTCCTGATCATCGACATGGTCATCGCGTCGACCGTGATGAGCATGGGCATGGTGATGCTGCCCCCTGTCGTGATCTCACTGCCGTTCAAGATCCTGCTGTTCGTCCTCGTGGACGGGTGGCATCTGATCTCGGAATCGCTCATCCGCGGCTTCGTCCAGTGAGCGTGCGCCCGTGAACCAGAGCCAGATCATGGAGATCGGCGCGAAGGCGATGTGGGTCACCCTCGAGCTCTCGCTGCCGATCCTCGGCGTGAGCCTCGTGGTGGGCCTGCTGGTGTCGATCTTCCAGGCGGTCACGCAGCTCCAGGAGCCGACCCTCACCTTCATCCCGAAGATCCTGGCGGTGGTCGTCGTGATCGTCTTCGCCGGCCCGTGGATGATGAACACGATGCTCGACTTCACGGTCGAGCTCTGGGCCGGCATCTCGCTGATCGGGCCCTGAGCCGGGCGCTCCGTGGATCAGATCCTCACCCAGCTGGCGCCCCAGGCCACGCTGTTCATGCTGATCGCGACCCGGCTGTCGGCGATGCTCGCCGTGGCGCCCGTCTTCAGCTCGCGCATGGTCCCGGTGAGGATCAAGGCCGGGCTGGTGATCATCATCAGCTTCGTGACCCTGCCGGGCGTCGCCGCCCTGGGCGGGCACGGTCCCCGAGGGGATCATCCCCTTCGCGATGCTCGCGGTGAAGGAGGCGATCATCGGCTTCGCCTTCGGCCTGATCGCCCAGTTCCTGTTCGCGGCGATCCAGACCGCCGGGGCGTTCATCGACGCCTCGGCCGGGTTCGCCGTGGCCCAGACGCTCGACCCGACCTCCAACGTGAGCATCTCGGTGCTGGGGCGCTGGTACAACCTGATCGCGATCTCCTGCTTCATCGCGCTCGGCGGGGCCCAGCTGCTGGTGGCCGGGATCGTCCGCAGCTTCACCCTCGCGCCGCCGCTCGAGCCCCTCGACATGAACGCCGCCGTCGAGGGCGTGCTGGCCCGGGCGGACGACATCTTCCTGGTCGTCGTGATGGTGGCCGCCCCGGTGATCGCGGCCCTCCTCATCACCGACGTCACGCTCGGCATCATCTCGCGCGCCGTCCCCCAGATGAACGTCTTCATCGTGGGCCTGCCGCTCAAGATCATCGTGGCCCTGGCGGGCAGCGCGATCCTGCTCCCGGCCTTCATCGCCCTCACCAACACCCTCACCGGCGAGATGTTCGTGGACCTCTCCCACATCATGAGAGGGGTGGGTGGGGGATAGGGGTTTCCGAGCTCTGAGCGTTGGCGAGCCCTGAGCGTTTACGAGCTCTGAGCGCTTTCGAGCTCTGAACGCTTCGTGCTTCGAGGTTTCCGAGCTCGAGGTTTGTGAGCTCTGAGCGTCGCTGAGCTCTGAGCGTTTCCGAGCTCTGCGACAAGGATTGGGCGGACACGGCGTGGGGCCGGCCTCTTGGCGGGCCGGCCCGACGCGCCGAAGGCCCCTGGCCGGGGCCATCGGCAGACCGGCGGCACCGGCTGTTCGCCGGGCCAGGCCGCCGGGAACGTCAACACCACCGCACATCCGGGCAGCGCCCGAAGTGCGGGCCTGGCTCCGATGTCGCCAAAGGCGACGAGACAGCCCGGCTGCGCCGGGCTGTACGAGGTCGCCGCCACAGGCGGCCACCGATTGCAAATGGGCCCGGCCAGGGCCCATTTGCCGGCGGCCAGGCCGGCCCGCAAGAGGCCGGCCTCGCACGCGTAGAGGAGCGGCGAGCGAGGGCTGCCCGCGGCGCTCCGAGGCGAGGCGCAAGCGGCGGGACCCTGCCGAGGTCTCCGCCGGCGCGCTCGCCAGGAGGACCCTGCCAAACCGCCGCCGGTCATGCAAGGGCCGACGATGAGCAAGAATTAGGGACACCGAAGATTGGTCGTGACGGGGATGTGTCCTCGTCTGTCCTCTCCTCAGATCTTCGGGTAGCCTAACGCCGCTTCTTCAACCGACAACATTTCCCGGCCCACGCCCCGGAGGTTCCATGCGCCGCGTGCTCGTCATCGCCTTCTGCCTGGTGGTACCCATCGCGCTCCTCACGGCGGCCTGCGGGTCGGACGACGGGGCCGATGTCCGCTCATCGGGCGGTGCGTCGGCGAGCGGATCGGGGAGCGGCTCCGGGTCGGGTTCCGGCTCGGGCACCGGGCTGTCGCTCGAGGACACGGCGACCGTGGCGACCGACGACGCGCTGATCCTCGCGGCCGTGGCCGACTACAAGAAGTACGTGACCGCGAAGACGGCCGACATCGTCGCGACCACGACGACGTTCACCGACGCCGTCCGCGCGGGTGACATCCCGGCGGCCAAGGCCGCCTTCGCCCCGAGCCGCGAGTCGTGGGAGGCGATCGAGCCGATCGCCGGACTGATCCCCGACATCGACGGCGCCGTGGACTCGCGCGTGGACGACTTCGCGGGCCCGAACGACCCGGACTTCACCGGCTGGCACCGCCTCGAGTACCTGCTCTGGAAGCAGAACACCACCGCGGGCGCGGCCACGTACGCCGACAGGCTCGACGCCAACCTCGCCACCCTCAAGAACGAGGTCGCGAAGCTGGAGATCCCGCCGCTGGCCATGGCCCAGGGCGCCTCCGAGCTGATCCAGGAGGTCTCCGAGGGCAAGATCACCGGCGAGGAGGACCGCTACTCCAAGACCGACCTCTGGGACTTCGCCGCCAACGTCGCGGGCTCGGAGAAGATCATCACGCTCCTCGCGCCCGCTCTGAAGCAGGCCGACCCCGACCTCCTCGCGAAGATCCAGGCCGACTTCAAGGAGCTCAACGCCAGCATCGACACGCTGCGCACGGGCGACGGCTTCGTCCTCTTCTGCCAGGAGGACGACGACTTCCCCAACGCGCAGCTGTGCCCCTCGACCACGGTCACCCAGGCGCAGATCGATCAGATGAAGGGCCAGCTGGCCGGGCTGTCGGAGGACCTCGCCCTCGTGCCGGGCGCGCTTGGCCTCAAGTAGCGTGAGCGCGTGAAGAATCACGTCTCACGCAGGGAATTCCTCGCGGGCGCCGGCGGCATCGCCGTCGGCGCCGCGACCGGGGGCATCGCCGTCGGGGCGGCGAAGGGCAGCACCGAGAGCGCCGACGAGCCCCACGCTGGGGTTCATCCCGTTCGACGGCGCGCACCAGACCGGGATCACCGTCAACCCGGTCCCGGCCCAGGGCCTGGCCGCCGCCTTCACCGTCGTCGCGAGCGACCGCGCGCAGCTCCAGGAGATGTTCCGCGAGCTGACCGACGAGATCCGGGGGCTGATGGCCGGGGTGCCCCCGCAGCAGCGCGACCCGGCGTACCCGCCGACGGACTCCGGCATCCTCGGCCCCGCGCCGGCGCCGGACGACCTCTCGATCATCGTCTCGGTGGGCGCGAGCCTGTTCGACGACCGCTACGGCCTGGCGGACAGACGCCCGCGCGAGCTGGTGACGATGCCCTTCATCGCCAACGACCGCCTCGATCCGGCGCGCAGTCACGGCGACCTGCTGCTGATCATCCAGTCCCAGCACACGGACCACGTGATCTTCGCCCTGCGCCAGCTGATGCGGCGCACGCGGCGCGAGATGACGCTGAAGTGGGTCGTGGACGGCTTCAACCGGCGCTCGGACCCCTCCGAGCGGACCACGGGCTCGCCGCGCAACCTGCTCGGCTTCGTGGACGGCACGGCGAACCTCCACACCGAGGCCGAGCTGATGGACCGCTACGTCTGGGTGCGCGGCGGCGCCGACGGCGAGCCGGCGTGGACCACCGGCGGCTCATACCAGGTGGTGCGCGTGATCCGGATGATCGTCGAGTTCTGGGACCGCACCCCGCTGGCCGAGCAGGAGGCCCTGATCGGGCGGCGCAAGGAGACCGGTGCGCCGCTGGACGGCGTCCACGAGACCGACGTGCCCGACTACGCGGCCGATCCCAGGGGCGCGAAGACCCCGCTCGACGCGCACATCCGCCTGGCCAACCCGCGCACCCCCGAGACCCAGGACAACCTCATCCTGCGGCGCGGCTTCTCCTACACGCGCGGCTACGACGGCGCCGGCCAGCTCGACCAGGGGCTCGCCTTCGTGAGCTACCAGAGGAGCATCGAGACCGGCTTCCTCGCCGTCCAGTCGCGCCTCAACGGCGAGCCGCTGGAGGAGTACATCCGCCCGGAGGGCGGCGGCTACTTCTTCGCGCTGCCGGGCGTGCCGGCCCGGGGCGGCTACCTCGGCCAGGGGCTGTTCGACAGCTGACGGGGCCGCCGGGGTAGGCTCGGGTCGACCACCGGGAGGCGGGACGGATGGGTCGCACGGAGACATCGCGCCGCGGCGCGCAGGGGCGCACGCCGTTGACGCGCGCCAGGATCGTCGAGGCCGCGCTGCGCCTCATCGACGAGCGCGGCCTCGACGCCCTCTCGATGCGCACGCTCGGGGCCGAGCTCGGGGTGGAGGCGATGGCGCTCTACCGCCACGTGGCCGACAAGGGCGCGCTCCTCGACGGCGTCGTGGAGCTGCTGCTGGAGGAGCTCCGCCAGGACGTGCTGCCGGCACAGGGCGACTGGCGCGAGGTCGTCCGCAGCTTCGGCCGCGGCTTCCGCGCCCTCGCCCTGGCCCACCCCAACGCGTTCCCCCTGGTGGGCCGCAACCCCGCGCGCTCCTGGCTCGCGGCCGCCCAGGGCGTCGAGGACCTGCTGGCGTTCCTGCGCAGCAGCGGCTTCTCGCCCGAGGATGCGGCCTACGCCGTCAGGTCCGTGAGCCGCTACGCGATCGGCTTCTCGCTGGTGGGGACCCCGCCCGCCGACAGCATCGAGCTGCCGCCCCCGGGGCGGTACCCGCTCCTCGACGGGCTGCTGCGCCAGCTGGAGGACCCGCCGGGCGCCGGCGGCGACGACCTGTTCGCCTTCGGGCTCGAGCTGCAGATCGACGGCCTCCAGGCGCGGCTGGACCGCTAGAGCGCCTTCCCCGGGTTGAGGAGGCCACCGGGGTCGAAGACGCCCTTCACGCCCCGGGCGAGCTCCCGCGGACGGGTGCCGATCTCGCTCTCCAGCCACGGCAGCTTGAGGGTGCCGACACCGTGCTCGCCGGTGATCGTGCCGCCCAGGTCGAGCGCCGCCTCGAAGATGGCGCCCGCCGCGTCGTGGGCGCGGCCGCGCTCGTCGGCCGATGAGCGGTCGAAGACGATCGTGGGGTGCATGTTGCCGTCGCCGACGTGCCCGAAGGTGGCGATCTCGAGACCGGTGGCCGCCGCGATCTCCTCGATGCGCGCCAGCAGCTCCGCGACGCGTCCGCGCGGGACGCCCACGTCCTCCAGCAGGGTGCCCCCCCGGCGCTCGAGCGCGGTGAAGCACAGGCGGCGGACCTCCATCAGCATGCCGCTCTCGACCTCGTCCTCGGCGGCGACCACCAGGCTGGCCCCGGCCTCCTCGCAGCAGCGCGCGGCCACGCCGATCTCGTCGTGGCGCCCGCTGCCGGGCAGGTCCGACTGGACGAGCAGGAGGGCGGCGGACTCGAGGTCGAGGTCCAGCCGGCGCCAGTCCTCCACGGCGGAGAGGGTGACGCGGTCGATCAGCTCCAGCAGCGAGGGCGTGATGCCGGCGCGGCTCATCGCCTCCACGGCGACGCCGGCGGACACGAGGGTCGGGAAGTACGCCGCCAGGGTCAGCGGCACCGCCGGGGTCGGCCGCAGGCGCAGGGTCGCCTCGGTCACGACCGCGAGGGTGCCCTCGGACCCCACCACGAGGGAGAGCAGGTCGAGCCCCGCGACCCGCTTGACCGTACGCCCGCCGAGCTCGATGCGCTCGCCGTCGGCCAGCACGGCGGTGACGCCCGAGCACGCTCTCGCGCGTGGCGCCGTACTTCACGCAGCAGAGACCGCCCGCGTTGGTGGCGATGTTGCCGCCGATGGTGGAGAAGTCCCGGCTGGCGGGGTCCGGGGCGTACCAGAGGCCGTGCTCGGCGACGGCCTCCTTCAGGACGCCGTTGACCACGCCCGCCTCGACGCGCGCGACGAGGTTGGCCGGGTCGATCTCCAGGATCCGGGTCATCTCCTCGGTGCAGAGCACGATGCCGCCGTCGATCGCCGCGGCGCCTCCCGACAGCCCGCTGCCCGCGCCGCGCGGGACCACCGGCACGCCGTGCGCGGCCGCCACCCGCATCACGGCCTGGACCTCGCGGGTGCCGCGGGGCCGCACCACGGCCAGCGGGTGCCCGCCCTCGACCAGCTCGGCGTGGTCGTGACGGAAGCGGTCCATCGCCTCGGTGTCGGTCAGCACCCTCCCGGCGGGGAGGGTGCTGACCAGCTCCTGCAATGTGGCATCGGTCGGCGCGATGGCCACGACGCTACGCGACCGTCGAGAGCTCCGATGCGCTGTCAACGGGCGCGTGCTGCCGCAGGAGACGCATGAACTCGCGCATCCACTCCGGGTGGTCCGGCCACGCGCGGCCCGAGACCATCTGGCCGTCCACCACGCCGCCGCCGTCCACGTACTCCGCGCCCGCGGCGCGGACGTCCGGCTCGAGCGCCGGGTACGCCGCCGTGCGGCGCCCCTCGCAGCACGCCGGCGGCCGCGAGCGCGAGCGGGCCGTGGCAGAGCTGCGCGACCGGCCGCTCGTCGGAGAAGAACGCGGCGACGATGCGCTGCACGTCGGCGTCGTTGCGGATGTACTCCGGGGCGCGACCACCGGGTACGACGAGGGCCACGTACTGCGACGGGTCAACGTCGGCGAAGGCCACGTCGGCCTGCCACGTGTAGCCCGGCTTCTCGGTGTAGGTGTCGTATCCGTCGACGAAGTCGTGCACCACGAACTGCAGCTTCTTCTTGGACGGCGCCGCGATGTCGACCTCGTAGCCCTCCTCCAGCAGACGCTGGTAGGGGTACATCACCTCGAGCGACTCCGCCGCGTCACCGGTCAGAATGAGAACCTTGGGCATCGAACCTCCTCGGGGAACTCCGGAACCGGGTTCAGGGTAACCGTTGGTCAGACCATCAGTCAATGCGACAATAGGCACATGAAGATGTTCGACGGCGTCAGCCGCAACCCGCTCTACCTCCAGGTGGCCGAGAGCATCCGCGAGGCGATCATCGCGGGCACGCTCTCGCCGGGCGACGCGCTGCCCACCGAGCGCGACCTGTCGGAGTCGTTCGGCGTCAGCCGCGCCTCGGTGCGCGAGGCGCTGCGCGCCCTCCAGGCGCAGGGCCTCGTGTCCGCCACCGGGTCGCCGTCGCGGACGGTCGTCGCCGAGGGCGCGGGCGAGCACGCCCGCGACGCCATGGTGACGCTGCTGCGCCTCAACGGGGTGGGGGTCGACGACCTGATGGAGTTCCGCTCGCAGCTCGAGGGCGGGCGCCCTCGCCGCGGCGGCGCGCCGGCACGACGCGGTGCGTCTCGCGCAGGCGCGGGAGGCGCTGGACGACATGAGGCGCCCCGGCATCGGCGTCGAGGAGTTCGAGGAGGCCGACGTGCGCTTCCACGTCGCCCTCGTGCGGGCCTCCGGCAACGAGGCGATGCACCTGGTGATGCAGGTCCTGCGCGAGACCGTCGCCCGCCACCTGCTGGACTTCCTCCGCGCCCAGCCCGACACGGGCGCCACCCTGGCCCGGCTGACGGACGAGCACGCCGCGATCCTGGCGGCGGTCGAGCGCGGTCACGCCACCCGGGCGTCCGCGCTCGTGAGCGCTCACATCAGCGGCTTCTACCGGGCGGAACCAGCACCCCGGCGCCGGTGAAGCGGCCGTGGCGCAGGTCGTCGAGCGCGTCGCCCGCCCGCTCGAGGGGGTAGGTCGTCACGTGGGTGCGCACGCCGGCCGTCGGCGCCAGCGCGAGGAACTCCTCGCCGTCGCGGCGGGTGAGGTTGGCCACCGAGCGCAGGGAGCGCTCGTGCCACAGCAGCTCGTAGGGCATGGCGGGGATGTCGCTCATGTGGATGCCGCCCAGCACCACGGTCCCGCCGGGGGCCACCGCCGCCAGGGCGGCCGGCACCAGCGCGCCGACGGGCGCGAAGATGATCGCGGCGTCCAGCTCGTCGGGCGGGCGCTCGTCCGAGCCGCCGGCCCACACCGCGCCGAGCTCGCGCGCCAGCGCCTGGGCGGCGTCGTCGCCGGGGCGGGTGACGGCGTGGACCTCCCGCCCCTGCCAGCGCAGGACCTGCGCCACGATGTGGGCGGCCGCGCCGAACCCGTAGAGGCCCACCCGTCGCGCGTCGCCGCACATCGTGAGGGCGCGGTAGCCGATCAGCCCGGCGCAGAGCAGGGGGGCGAGGTCAACGTCCGCGGGTCCGTCGGGGAGGGGGAAGCAGTAGCGCTCGTCGGCCACCGTGTACTCGGCCATGCCCCCGTCGATGTCGCGCCCGGTGAAGCGGGCCCGCGGGCACAGGTTCTCGCGCCCCGAGGTGCAGTAGCGGCACTCCCCGCAGGTCCACCCGAGCCAGGGGACGCCGACGCGTTCGCGGCCGTCCCCGACGGTCCCGACGATCTGATGGCCGAGCACGCGCGGGGGCGCGGGCACCTCGACCTCGCCGTCCATCAGGTGGAGGTCGGTGCGGCACACGGCGCAGGCGCGGACCCGCAGCAGCAGCTGCCCGGGGCCCGCCACCGGCACGTCGCGCTCGACCGCGCGCAGCGGCAGGCCGACCCCGTCGAAGACCATGGCGAGCACGCGACAACGGTAGCCTGGGTGGTCGCGGGCGTGCGACGGGGGTGGGCTGTGCGGGTCGTGATCGCGGGTGGCGGGATGGCCGGGCTGGTGCTGGCCCGCGGCATCGCCCTGCGCGGCGGCGAGGCGACCGTGATCGAGCGGGCGCCGGCCGACCGCCGGATCCCCGGCCCGATCATGCTGCCCTTCCAGGCGTACGACGCCCTCGACGAGATCGGCGTGCTCGCGCCGATCCGGGCCCTGGGCATCGACATCCCACCGCACCGCAACGATCAGCCGGTGGCCATCTCGGTGGCGCGCCAGGCCGTGCTCGAGGCCCTGCGCGAGGGCGTCCCGATCCTCTGGGAGCACGAGCTCGTCGACCTGCTGCGCGACGGCGACCGCGTGGTGGGGGTGCGGGTCGTGGGCCCGGACGGCGAGCACGAGCTGCCCGCCGACCTGGTGGTGGGCGCCGACGGCACGGGGTCGCGGGTGCGCGAGCTCGCCGGCATCCCCGCGCAGACCCGCCTGGCGGACACCGCCTTCGTGTCGTTCCGCAGCCCGCTGCCGGCGCCCGAGCCCTTCTCGATCGCCTTCCTCTCCGACGGCCGCCAGGTGACCCTGCTGGGGTGGTCCGGCGGCAGCGCCGGCGGGTGGCAGATCGACCGGGTGTCCGGCGGGGCGGCGGAGGCGCTCGCCCCCGGGCTCGACGCCTACCGGCGCGCCTTCGTCCGCCTGCTGCCCCAGGCGGAGGGGCCGCTCTCGGGCCTGACCTCCGTGGATCAGCTCTTCTACCGCGAGGTCACCGAGGTCCGCTGCGACGCCTGGTGGGCTCCGGGGGTCGCGCTGGTGGGGGAGGCCCTCCACGCGATGAACCCCGAGGTCGGGATCGGCTCGGGCCTGGGGATGGGCGACGCCCAGGCGCTCGCCACCGCGATCGCGCAGAACCCGGACGACCCCGACGCGGCCTGCCGGGCCTACGAGCACTGGCGCCGGCCCGCCGTCGCGCCCTACCTGGCGGTGGGCGGGACGGCGTCGAAGGTCTACGCCGAGGGCCGCCGCCCCGACGAGGAGCGCTGGCCGCCGGCCTGAGGGGACGGCCTCAGGCGACCCGCAGGGACGACCGCTCGGCCTCGCCGGGGTCGCGGAGGTTGCGCAGGGCCCACCAGCAGGCCGTTCCGATGGTCTCGGCCAGGCCCTGGACCAGGAACAGGCGCGTGGACTGCAGCACCTGCGAGTCGAGCGCGCCGGCCTGGACGTTGACCGTCGCCGTGAGGGCGAGCTCGCCGACGGCCGGAAGCGCCTTGCCGACGCCCTGGCCGGGCTGGAGCCCGCCGCGGCGCAGCGAGATCGTCCCCACGCCGCGGAGCGGGCCGAGGGCCGCGTCGATGGCGACGACGATGGGCGGGGTGGCGTGGTGGCGCACCGCCGCGAGGCGGTCGCTGAGGTTCAGCGCGTGCAGCGGGTGCTCGAGGGTCCCGATGATGCCCTCGCGCGGGTGTCCCAGCCGCTCGAGGCGCTGGCCGACGAGGGGGCCGAGGGCGTCGCCGGTGGAGCGGTCCGAGCCGATGCAGGCGAACGCCACCGGGCGGGCGACCGCGCCGAGCGCGGCGAGCTCCTCCTCGAGCGCCATCGAGAGCGCCGCCACCGCCGAGGGGTCGTCCCCCTGAACCTCGCAGATCGTCACCGATTGCCTCTCCACCGGGAACATCGAACGAGAGGCAGCGTAAGCGCGGCCGCAGACGGCGGTACCACCCATCCGGATAGCCCCCCCACCGCCGTTCGGAGGAGGAGATGCCACCGCGGCTAAGGCGGGCCAACCGGCGGCCGATGAGCCGCTCGTGGACACGTCCGAGTATCTCGGCCTCTTCCTCGACGAGGGACGCGACAGCCTGCGCCACCTGAGCGCCGCCCTGCTCGACCTGGAGCGGGATCCCGGCGACGCCGGCACCGTGGCCGCCATCTTCCGCGCGACGCACTCGCTCAAGGGCATGAGCGCCACGGTCGGCCTCGACGCGATGGCCGATCTGACCCACCGCATGGAGGACGTCCTCACCGCCGTGCGCGACGCCGGGGCGTCCACCACGCGGCCGCTCATCGACGCGCTCTTCGGCTGCCTGGACGCGCTCGAGGCCATGATGGACGCCGTCGCCTGCGGCGACGGCGCGGAGGTTGACGCGACCGCGGTGATCGCCGGGCTCGAGGCCGCGGCGGCGACCGCGCCGGCGTCCGGGCGCCGCCGCGACCCGCGCGGACGGGGCCGCTCCAGGGCTCCGCGGCCGCGCCGGTCGTGCGCATCGGCCCCGAGCACCTGGACGCCCTCGTCGCGCTGGCCGCCGACCTCGCCGAGCGGAGGGCGCGCCTCGCCGAGATCGCCGCCGCGACCGGCCGGGCCGACCTGGACGCCGAGGTCGAGCGCCTCGGCCGCTCCCTCGACGACCTCACGGCGCTCGTGGGCGGCATCCGCCTGACGCCGGTGGAGGAGGTCTTCATGCGCTTCCCGCGCATGGTGCGCGACCTGTCGCACACGCTGGGACGGCTCGTTGACCTGCGCATCGAGGGGGGCGGGATCGTGCTCGACCGGGCCGTCGCCGCGGGCCTCGGCGAGCCCCTGGTGCACGCGCTGCGCAACGCCATCGACCACGGCCTGGAGGAGCCCGGGGAGAGGGTGGCCGCGGGCAAGGACCCGGTGGGCTCGCTCGTCCTCTCGGCGCGCACGGAGGGGGACCGGTCGCCATCGAGGTCCGCGACGACGGCCGCGGCATGGATCCCCAGGCCCTGCGGGCGTCCGCGGTGCGGGCCGGCCGGATGGACGTGGCGACGGCGCTCGCCCTCTCGGACGACGACGCGCTCCAGCTGGTGTTCCTGCCCGGCCTCTCGACGGCGCGCGCGATCACCGCGATCTCCGGCCGGGGCGTCGGCATGGACGCGGTCCGGGCCGCGGTCGAGGCGCTCGGGGGAGACGTCGCCATCGCGAGCGTCCGCGGGGAGGGCAGCGCCGTCACGATCCGGTTCCCGCTCGCTCAACCTTCCGCCCCTTCCTGACGAAGAAGCGTGTGATCGGCCCGGAGACCCCCGTCTCCGGCGGCTGATCCATCGGCCGCGTTCTGGATGAGCGCGGGTTGTCGGAGTCACGGACGGCGCGCGATGGGGACGGCGGCGTCGTATGGCCGGCTCGGCGGGTGAGAGGACGGAGAAAGCCACCCCGCGCAGGCGCGATGAATCGCGCAAGCGTGGTCAGGTCGCGCGCAGCCGTGAGATCAACACGGGCCTCGGCCTGCTGGCCACCTTCGCGCTGCTGTCCTTCATGGGCGGCTGGATGCTCACCGGCTTCGCCCAGATCATGACCACGTCGCTCGGCTCGGCCGGCGACACCGGGACCATCACGCCCTCCTCGGGCTGGCGGATCATGATCGACGCCGGCTGGGAGTCCCTGCGCCTCGTCGCGCCGTTCGCGCTCGCGGGGATGGTCGTGGGCGTCGTGGCCTCGATCATCCAGGTCAAGCCCGGCATCACGCCCGAGGTGCTGAAGCCCCGCTTCTCGGTGCTCAACCCGATCGCCGGCGCCAAGCGGCTCCTGGGGCCGCGCTCGCTCGTGAGCATCGTCAAGGACCTGATCAAGGTCGGCGCCACCGGCGCCATCGCGTACTTCGTCCTCAAGGACTCCATCCCCGACCTGATGAGCCTCATGGGCGCCGGGCCGGGCCGGGCCATCGCGGTCGTCGGCGCGCTGACCATGCGCATCGGCTTCTCGATCGTGGCCGTCTACGCGGCGATCGCAATCGCCGACTTCCTCTACGAGCGCTGGCAGCACGAGCGCGACCTGCGCATGACCCGCGACGAGGTCCGCCGCGAGGCCCGGGAGCAGGACGTCAACCCCGAGATCAAGGGCCAGCTCAAGCGCCGCCAGCGCGAGATGGCCGTGCGCCGCATGATGTCGGCCGTCCCGGACGCGGACGTCGTCATCACCAACCCGACCCACTTCGCGGTCGCGCTGCGCTACGCCAAGGCGCTCCCCGCGCCGCGCGTCGTGGCCAAGGGCGCCGACAACGTGGCCTTCCGGATCATCGCGATGGCCAAGGAGAACGGCGTCACGGTCGTCCAGGACCCGCCGCTCGCGCGGAGCCTGTTCGCCAACGCCGAGGTCGGCCAGTTCATCCCGGCCGACGCCTTCGGCGCCGTCGCCGAGATCCTCGCCCACGTCTACCGCGCCTCCGGGCGTGAGCCGGCCGCCGCGTGAGCACCGCCATCGCCGCCCCGCGGGCCGCCACCCGCAACACGATGTCGCGCATCCTGGACAACAGCGATGTCGCGATCGCCGTGGTCGTCGTCGGCATCGTCGTGATGATGATCGTGCCGCTGCCGCCCTGGCTGCTCGACATCCTGCTCACGGCCAACATCTCGGCCGCCCTCGCGATCGTCCTCGCGACGCTCTACACCACCGAGCCGCTCCAGTTCTCGGTGTTCCCGTCGCTGCTCCTGGTGGCCACGCTCTTCCGGCTGGCCCTCAACATCTCGGCCACGCGCCTGATCCTGCTGCACGGCGAGGCCGGCGAGGTCATCTCGTCGTTCGGCGCGTTCGTGGTGGGCGGCAACGTCGTCGTCGGCCTGATCGTCTTCATGATCCTGATCGTGATGCAGTTCGTCGTGATCACCAACGGCGCCGGGCGCGTCGCCGAGGTGGCCGCCCGCTTCACCCTCGACGCGATGCCCGGCAAGCAGATGGCGATCGACGCCGACCTCAACGCCGGCGTGATCACCGACGAGGAGGCCACGCAAGCGCCGCGAGACCATCGCCAAGGAGGCCGACTTCTACGGCGCCATGGACGGCGCGTCCAAGTTCGTGAAGGGCGACGCGATCGCGGCGGTCCTGATCGTCGGTCATCAACCTCATCGGCGGCCTCTGCGTCGGCATCTTCCAGCAGGGGATGAGCTTCTCGGAGGCGCTCCAGCACTTCTCGCTGCTCACCGTCGGCGAGGGCCTGGTCACCCAGATCCCGGCGCTCCTGATCTCCACGGCCACCGGCATCATCGTGACCCGCTCGGTGGGCGAGTCGAACCTCGGCCAGGACCTCGCCAACCAGATCGTGCGCCAGCCGCGCGCCCTCTTCCTCGCCGGCACCGTCGCCGTCGGGATGGGCCTCGTGCCCGGGCCTGCCCAAGCTGCCCTTCTTCATCATCGGCGGCATCATCCTCATCGTCGCGACGCTCCTGAAGAAGGGGATCCGCGAGGAGGAGGAGCTGCGGATCCAGGACGCCGCGACCGCGGTCGCCACCCGCCCGGCCGAGCCCGAGAACGTCACCGCCCTGCTGCCGCTCGACCCCCTCGAGCTGGAGATCGGCTACGGCCTGGTGCCGCTGGTGGACGCCGACGAGGGGGGAGACCTGCTCGACCGCGTCACCATGGTCCGCCGCCAGATGGCGACCGAGCTGGGGCTGTCGCTGGCGCCGATCCGCATCCGCGACAACATCCAGCTGGGCTCCCACGACTACGCCGTCAAGATCAAGGGCGTCGAGGTCGCCCGCTGGTCGCTCATGCCCGGCCAGCTGCTGGCGATGAACCCCGGCACGGCCGAGCTGCCCCTGGACGGCCTCCCGACGGTCGAGCCCTCGTTCGGGCTGCCGGCCGTCTGGATCGGCGAGGCCCAGCGCGAGCAGGCCGAGATCTCGGGCTACACCGTCGTGGACCCGACCTCGCTCGTCGTGACCCACCTCAGCGAGGTCATCCGCCGCAACGCGGCCGAGCTGCTCGGGCCGCCAGGACGTGCGCAGCCTCCTCGACGCCCTCAAGGAGCGCTTCCCGGCCCCGGTGGACGAGCTGGTGCCCGACCTGATGACCGTCGGCGAGGTGCAGCGCGTCCTCCAGACCCTGCTGCTCGGAGGCCGTGCCGATCCGCGACCTGGTGACGATCCTGGAGACGCTGGGCGACAAGGCCAAGCTCACCAAGGACGTCCCGATCCTGGCCGAGTACTGCCGCCAGGCGCTCTCACGCGCGATCTGCGGGCGCTTCGTGGACGAGACCGGGACCCTGCGGGCGATCACCCTCGACCCCGAGGCCGATCGCGAGATCGCCGAGTCCGTCGCGCGCACCGAGGACGGCACCACCGTGACCATGGACCCCGCCCGCGCGTCGGCCCTGGTCGACACCCTCGCCGAGCAGGTCGAGCTGGCCCAGGCCATGGGCGCCGCGCCGATCGCTCCTCTGCTCCGGCGCCACCCGCCGCCACCTCAAGGCCCTCACGGCCCACTCCATCCCCCAGCTGACCGTCCTGTCGTACCACGAGATCCTGCCCTCGGTCCGCGTCGAGCCCATCGGGCTCGCCGCCCTCGTCTAGGACCCGCCCCCGATGCCCCCCACAAGGAGCCCCCGGTCGTGCAGATGAAGCAATTCTCCGGAGCCACCGTCGACGAGGTGCTGCTCAAGGTCCGCGCCGAGCTCGGCGAGGACGCCGTGATCCTTCAGACCAAGCGGGTCGTGACCGGCGGTGTCGGCGGCTTCTTCGGCCGCCAGGGCGTCGAGGTGACGGCGGCCGAGGGGCTTCCGCCCGAGGACGCCGAGACGGCCAACCGCGAGGCCGCGGCGTCCGTCGCCGCCCCCGCGCCCGCGCCGGCCGAGGAGCGCGACGAGGCGCCCGCCGCCGAGGACACCCCCAACCCCTTCCGCCGCCACCTCGAGGGCCGCCTGGCCGCCGCCGAGGAGGCCGAGGCGATGGACGTCGCCGACGCCCCCGCCGCGCCGGGCCCGCCCGCGTCGCCCGCGGCCAGCTACGCCCGCGTGGCCGGCACCACGCCCCGCCCCTTCGCCGCCGGCGACCTGGAGCGCAGCCACGCCATCCTCGAGGCCGCCCGCGCCGCCGTGCGCCAGGCCCACGAGTCGGCGGCCGTGGATCCGGTGCTGGCGCCGCCCCCGCCGCCCAGCCCCGGCCCCGGTCGAGCTCGACGACGAGGAGGAGCCCTTCGTCCCGGCGGCCTTCGCGCCCGAGCCGGCCGGCGTCACCCTCGTGCCGCCCGCCCCGGTCCGGCGGGCCGCCAACCTCGACGGCGTCCACAACGAGCTCGTGCGCGCCGGCGTGGACGAGCGCCACCTCGACCGCTTCCTGGAGGGCTTCGGGCAGGGCGTCGCGCCGTTCCTCGACGGCGACGACACGGTGCGCGACGCCGTCCGCGACTACATCGCGTCCTGCCTGCCGGTGGTCCGCGAATGGCGGCCCACCGCGGCCGGCCACACCCTGGCCTTCGTGGGTCAGAGCGGCGTCGGCAAGACCAGCGCGGCCGCGTCCCTGGCCGGGCGCTACCGCGCGGCCGGCCTGGCCGTCGCCCTGGTGGCGGCGGGCGAGGGCCCCCACGACGCGCTCGAGGGCCACGCCCGGCGCCTCGACGTCCAGCTCTTCCGGGCCCCCGACGGCGCGGCCCTGGCCACGCTCTGCGGCACCCTCGCCGACCGTGACCTCGTGGTCATCGACACGGCGGGCCGCTCCCACCAGCAGCTGGGGGAGATCGAGGGCCTGGCCGCGCTGCTCGAGCCGGCGAAGGTCGCCGAGGTCCACCTCGTGCTGCCCGCCGCCGTGGCGCTGGCCGACATCTCCGACGTCCAGCGGCGCTTCCGCCTGGTGGGGGTCAACCGCCTCACGCTCACGAAGCTCGACGAGACGCGCTTTCACGGAAACCTGCTCAACCTGCCGATGAGGATGGGGAAGCCCCTGGCGTTCCTCTCGTCGGGCACGTCGGTCCCCGGCGCGCTCGCCCCGGCGGACGGGCGCCGCGTCGCGGAGATGCTCCTGCCATGACACCGGCCGCGAAACCGGCCATCGACCAGGCGTTGCTGCCCTCGCGCGGCATGCAGGCGATGCTCGAGGACGTGCCCGGGGGCCCCTGGCTCACCACCATCGACGGCATGGCCGACGAGGGCGCCTCGGTCCTGTTCGCGCCTCCGCGACTGGGAGGCAAGGTGGTGCGCCTGCCGCTGCGGCGCGTCGCGCGCGTCTCCTACTCGCTCAGCGACGTGCCCTGCGAGATCGACGCCGAGATCGTCAGCGGGCCCGGCGACGGCGAGGGCTCGCTACACCGCCCGCGTGGTCGGCGGCCCGCGCCGCATGCAGCGCCGCACCGCCGTGCGGGTGCCGATCAACCTGATGGCCCACGCGAGCACCGTGCCGGAGCGTCCCGGCGACCGGCCCGCCGACATCGGCGCCGTCACCGAGAACCTCTCCGGCGGGGGCGCGCTGCTGCGCTCGTCGGAGCCGCTGGAGGCCGGCAGCGTCCTCACCGTCACCGTCGAGTGCGGCGGGATCGGTCGGGACGGTCGCGCTCAGCGGGCGGGTCGTGCGCTGCGACAACGTCGACGCCGGCGACCACCCCTGGCGGGTGGCGATCGCCTTCGTCGATCCCCCGGTCTCCACCCAGGACAAGCTCGTGCGGTTCCTCTTCGAGCGCCAGCGCGAGCTGCGCCGGCGTGAGTCCGGGTTGGCCTGATGGCCGGCCGCTCCGCCAAGGGCAAGGGCCGCTCCGCCGAGGAGACCCCCGCCTCGCCGATGGACACCTGGATCTCCCGCGCCCGCGGCGCCGGAGCCCTCGTCGGCTTCGTGATCGCGTTCTGGGTCTGCCGCCGCCAGGGCTTCGACGTCACCGACGCGGCCCTGCGGGGCCTGATCGGGGCGGTCGGGCTCTCGCTCGTCACCTGGTGGTCGTCGCTCCTCGTCATCCAGGCCCTGATGCGCGCCGCCGCGGCCCAGACGACCCGGGACGCCTACGCGGCCGCGGAGGCGCAGGCCGCCGCCCGCGCCCCCGCGGCGCCCCCCGGTGAGACCGCGTGACCGGCGTCACCCCGACCCCGCCCGCCGCCGCGACCGCGGCCACCGCCGGGCTGGCGGCGTCCGCGATGCGCCGGGCGCCCGACGAGGCCGCCGGCCCCGAGACGCCCGAGGCGGACACGCCGCGCCGCGGTCCCCTGCGCCCCCCCGCGGCGGCCGCCCAGCCCGACCCGGAGGGCCACCGCGGCCGCCTGGTCGACGTCTTCGCCTAGGCCGATCCCCCCGAAATACCCGCCCGGACGCGGAAATTCGCGCATCCTCCGCTAGCATCGCCGCGAATATGCCCGGGTGAACGTGAGGGAAAGCGCGGTGATGATGCGGCGATTGGGTTCGATTCTGGCGGTCCTGGCGACGGCCGTGGCCGTCCTGCCCGCCCTCGCGGCGGCGCAGACGACGACCGCGCCGGCGCCCCCGGCGCTCGCCCCCGGCATCATCGCGCCGGGCGTCAGCATCGCCGGCGTGCCGGTCGCGGGCCTCAACGCCGCCGACGCCACGCGGACGGTCATCGCCCAGTACGTCGCGCCGCGGCGGCAGCCCCTGCTCGTCACCTTCCGCGGCCGCAACCTGACGATCGACCCGGTCAAGGTCGGCTACGTGGCCGACGTTGACTACGCGGTCAAGGTGGCCCTCATCTACGGGCGCTCGCAGCCCGTCCCGCCCACCGGCGTGGCGGTGCCGCTCAAGCAGAGGGTCAACCGCGCCAAGCTGCGCGCCACCCTGCAGCTGCGGGCGGACCGCTACGGCGTCCCGGCGGTCGACGCGTCGGTGACCGTGAAGGGCGTGAAGCCGGTGGCCCGCAAGGCCCGCATCGGCACCACCATCGACATCACCAAGTCGGCCACCACGGTCGAGCAGGCCATCATCACCCGCGACCGGCCGCGCTACGCGCTCACGTCCAAGCGGCTCATCCCGTCCGTGACCACCGCCGGGCCGGTGGTGATCGTCGATCGCGGCAACTTCCGCCTCACCTGGTTCAGGGCCGGCAAGAAGATCACGTTCCCGATCGCCGTGGGCTCGCCCGAGCACCCCACGCCGACCGGCAACTACCACGTGATCGAGAAGCAGAAGAACCCGACCTGGTTCCCGCCCGATTCGCCGTGGGCCGCCGGGCTCGGGCCGGTGCCCCCGGGCGTCAGCAACCCGCTCGGCACGCGCTGGATCGGCACGTCCGCCCCGGCCATCGGCATGCACGGCACGCCGCAGTCCGGGTCGATCGGCAGCCGCGCCTCGCACGGCTGCATCCGCATGTACATCGGCGACGCCGAGCGCCTCTACGACCTCGTGGACATCGGGACCCCGGTCTACATCAGGTGAGCCCCGCCGGCGCCCGCCCCTCCGGGGCGGGCGTCAGGCCGGCGCGCCCCCGGCGGCCAGGGCCGAGCGGATACGCGCGGCGGCGCCCGCGGGCATGAGGGCGTGGACCCGCGTCCCGTCGGCCGTCGCCTCCTGGGTGACCTCGCTGCCGTCGGCGTAGACCGCCGCCATCAGGGACCCCTGGGCGTAGGGGATCGTCACGTCGAGGGCCACGAGGCGCGTGCGCGCGACCTCGGCCAGGCGGTGCCCGAGCTCGTCGAGCCCGGCGCGCGTCACGGCCGAGACCTGGATGGCGTCGGGGTGGCGGTAGGCCAGCGCCAGGCGCTCCTCCGGCGGCAGCAGGTCGATCTTGTTCAGCACGAGGGTCCGGGGGATGTCGCCCGCGCCGATCTCCTCCAGCACCGCCCCGACGGCCCGGGCGCGGTCGGCGCGGCGGGCCTCCGACTCGGACGCGTCGGCGACGTGGAGGATCAGGTCGGCGTCGCGGGCCTCCTCGAGGGTGGCCGAGAAGGCCGTCACCAGCTGGTGGGGGAGGTGGCGGATGAAGCCGACGGTGTCGGACAGCAGCACGTCGTGGCCCTCGCAGCTGATCCGGCGGGTCGTGGGGTCCAGGGTCTCGAAGAGCGCGTCGTCCACGCTCACGTCCGCGCCCGAGAGCGCGTTCATGAGGCTCGACTTGCCGGCGTTGGTGTAGCCCGCGAGCGCGACCCGCGGCGTGGCCGACGCCACCCGCCGCTCGCGCTGGGTCTCGCGCGACCGCGCGACGTCGCGCAGGCGCCGCCGCAGGGTGGCCATCCGGTTGCGCACCAGGCGCCGGTCGGACTCGAGCTGGCTCTCACCGGGGCCGCGGGTGCCGACGCCGCCGCCGAGCCGCTCGAGGTGCTGCCAGAGCCCCTCCTGGCGGGCGTAGGAGTACTCGAGCTGCGCCAGCTCGACCTGGAGCTTGCCCTCGGCCGAGCGGGCGTGCTGGGCGAAGATGTCGAGGATGATCGCGGTGCGGTCGACCACCCGCGTCTTGAGCCGGTCCTCGAGCGCGCGCTGCTGGCCCGGGGAGAGCGATCCCTCGGCGGCGACCAGGTCGGGCGACGTGCGGGTGACCAGCTCCTTGAGCTCCTCCAGCTTGCCGCTGCCCAGGTAGGTGCGCGGCAGAGGCCGGTCGCGGTGCTGGACCAGGGTGTCGATCACCTCCGCCCCGGCGGTGCGCAGGAGCTCGGTCAGCTCGCGCAGGCGGTCCTCCTCCTCGTCGCCGGTCACGTCCAGGGACGCGATCACCAGCGCCCGCTCGGGACCCTGGCGCTGCAGCTCCTCCTCGGGACGCTCTGCGGAGCCGCGGTAGGTGCGCTGGATCTCTCCCATCCACAGATCATGCCCGACTCCGGCCGGGCCGACCCCCGCGGCGCGCCGACCGTCGGGCGGTCTAGGATGCCGCGGTGATCCGGGAGCCGACGAACATCGCGGACGACGCGCCCGACTGGTACAAGGACGCCGTCATCTACGAGCTGCACGTGCGGTCGTTCTCGCGACAGCGACGGCGACGGCATCGGCGACTTCCGCGGGCCTGACCGAGAAGCTCGACTACCTGCAGGACCTCGGCGTCACGGCGCATCTGGCTGCTGCCGTTCTACCCGTCGCCGCTGCGCGACGACGGCTACGACATCGCCGACTACACGCACGGTCAACCCGGCCTACGGGACGCTGCGCGACTTCAAGGCGTCTCCTCCGCGAGGCCCACGCGCGCGGCCTGCGCGTCATCACCGAGCTGGTCCTCAACCACACCTCGGACCAGCACCCCTGGTTCCAGCGGGCGCGCCGCGCGCCGCCGGGCAGCCGCTGGCGCGACTTCTACGTCTGGAGCGACACCCCCGAGCGCTACCGCGACGCGCGGATCATCTTCAAGGACTTCGAGACCTCGAACTGGACCTGGGACCCGGTCGCCGAGGCCGTACTACTGGCACCGCTTCTACTCCCACCAGCCGGACCTCAACTTCGACAACCCCGAGGTGCGCGCAGGCGCATGTTCGCGCGTGGTCGACTTCTGGCTCGAGATGGGCGTCGACGGCCTGCGGCTCGACGCCGTGCCCTACCTCTACGAGCGCGAGGGCACGAACTGCGAGAACCTGCCCGAGACCCACGCGTTCCTGCGCGAGCTGCGCGCCCACATCGACGCGCAACTTCCCGGACCGGATGCTGCTGGCCGAGGCCAACCAGTGGCCCGAGGACGCGGCCGCCTACTTCGGCGACGGCGACGAGTGCCACATGGCCTTCCACTTCCCGCTGATGCCGCGGCTGTTCATGGCGATCCAGCATGGAGGACCGCTTCCCGATCATCGACATCCTCGCAGCAGACGCCGGCGCATCCCCGACGGCTGCCAGTGGGCGCTCTTCCTGCGCAACCACGACGAGCTGACGCTCGAGATGGTCACCGACGAGGAGCGCGACTACATGTACCGCGTCTACGCCGCACGACCGCCAGGCGCGGATCAACCTCGGCATCCGCCGCCGGCTGGCGCCGCTGCTGCGGCAACGACCGGCCGCAAGATCGAGCTGATGAACGGCCTGCTGTTCGTCGCTGCCGGGCACGCCGGTCATCTACTACGGCGACGAGATCGGCATGGGCGACAACATCTACCTCGGCGACCGCAACGGCGTGCGCACGCCGATGCAGTGGAGCGGCGACCGCAACGCCGGCTTCTCGCGCGCCAACCCGCAGCAGCTCTACCTGCCGGTCGATCATCGACCCCGAGTACCACTACGAGACGGTCAACGTCGAGACCCAGCAGCACGAACCCGCAGCTCGCTGCTGTGGTGGATGCGGCGGCTGCATCGCCCTGCGCAAGCGCTACGAGGTCTTCGGCCGCGGCGCGCTCGAGTTCCTGCACCCCGAGAACCGCCAGGTGCTGGCCTTACCTGCGCCAGCGACGACGACGAGCTGCGTCCTGGTCGTCGCCAACCTGTCGCGCTTCGCCCAGTACGTCGAGCTCGACCTGCTCGCGCTTCCGCGGCTCGGTGCCGGTCGAGCTGTTCGGCCAGACCGAGTTCCCGCCCATCGGCGAGCTGCCCTACCTGCTCACGCTGGGCCCCCACGCGCTTCTACTGGTTCGCGCTCGAGGGCCCGCGCGAGGAGGCGCTGGCGCCGCGCGACCGACGACGAGGCGCCGATGCTCGAGCACCGACGGCACCATCGACGCCATCGCTCGCAGGGCCGCGCGCGCGGCCGAGCTCGAGCGGGCGATCGCGCGCTTCCTCCCCGCGCGACCGCTGGTTCGCCGGCAAGGCGCGGGTCATCCGCCAGGCGTCGGTCACCGACGCCCTGCCGCTCACCGGCGTGCGCGCCTCGATCTCGGCCCGGCGTGCTGATCGTGCGCGTCGAGTACACCGAGGGCGAGGCCGAGACCTACTCGGTCGCTCGCGTCGGTGATGGAGGGCGAGCGCGCCGAGTACCTGCTCGCCGACTCCCCGCGCAGCGTCGTCGCGCGGCTCGCCGCGGCCGCGGCGGCGAGACCGCCGTGCTCGTGCGACGCCATGGTCGATCCGGACGTCTGCCGCGAGCTGCCTCGAGACCGTCCGCGCGCCGCCGCACGCTCAAGGGCCAGAACGGCGGCCGCGCTCGTCGGCCGGCCCACGCCGGCGCTGCGGCGCGCCCTCGGCACGCAGGAGTCGCCCGAGCCGTCCATCTTCCGCGCCGAGCAGAGCAACACGTCCGTGCGTCTTCGGCCAGTCGCTGATCCTCAAGCTCTTCCGCCGGGTCGAGGACGGGGTCAACCCGGACCTCGAGCTCGGCCGCTTCCTGAGCGAGCGCACGAGCTTCGCGAACACGCCCGCGGTGGCCGGGTGCGCTCGAGTACCGACGTCGACGGCGCCGAGCCGGCGCACGCTCGGCGATCCTCCACGACTTCGTCCCCAACGAGGGCGACGCCTGGCAGTACACGCTCGACGCCCTCAGCCGCTTCTACGAGTGCGGTGCGTCACGGAGCGGATCCAGAACGGCGCCCCGGCGCCCGAGCCGCCGCGGCGCGGCCTGCTGGAGCGCGCGCAGCGGCCCGTCCCGACCGAGGCGGACGAGCTGGTCGGCTCCTACCTCCAGTCGGCGCGAGCTGCTGGGGCAGCGGGTCGCCGAGCTGCACGCGGCCTTCGCCGGCGAGACCCTCGATCCCGGGCTCGCGCCCGAGCCCTTCACGCCGCACTACCAGCGCTCGGTCTACCAGTCGATGCGCAACCTCACGGGCCGCGCGATGCAGCTGCTGCGCCAGCTCGCTGCCCCGCCTGGGCCCGACGCGAGCGCGCGGACGCCGAGAGCGTCCTCGCAGCCGAGAAGGCCCTCCTGCGACCGCTTCGCCGCGATCACCGCCGGGCCGCTCGACGGCCATGCGCATCCGCTGCCACGGCGACCTACCACCTGGGCCAGGTGCTGTTCACCGGCCGCGACTTCATGATCATCGACTTCGAGGGCGAGCCCGCCCGCTCGCTCAGCGACCGGCGGGTCAAGCGCACGCCCGCTGCGCGACGTGGCGGGGCTGCTGCGCTCGTTCCACTACGCCACCTTCACCGCCCTGCTCGACCAGTCGGCCCGCGGGCTGGTGGAGCCCGATTCGGACGCCGCGCGCGAGCTCGAGCTGTGGGGCCGCGCCTGGAACGACGCGGTCTCCTCGGCGTTCCTCGGGCGCCTACCTGGAGACGTCGGCTGGGGGTGCCTGGCTCCCGGAGTCCCGCTCCGACCTCAACGTCCTGCTCGACACCTCGCTGCTCGAGAAGGCCGTCTACGAGCTCACCTACGAGCTCAACAACCGCCCGCTCTGGGTGCCGATCGCGCTGATGGGCCTTCGCGACCTCCTGGGTTAGCCCGGCAGGTACTCCGCGTCGGTGACGTGCGCCCCCCAAACCACGTGCTCGCCGGCGTCGCTCGCCTCGTGCATCGCCAGATGGGTCATGAAGTTATCGGGCGCCGCGCCGTGCCAGTGGTCCTCGTCGGGCTGGAAGTGCACGGTGTCGCCCGCCCGGATCACCTCCACCGGCCCGCCCCGGCGCTGCACCAGGCCCACGCCCTCGGTGACGTGGATCACCTGACCCACGGGGTGGGTGTGCCACGCCGTCCGCGCCGCGGGGGCGAAGTGCACGCTCACCAGGCGGACCCGCGAGGGGGGCGGGGACGTCGCGATCGCATCGACCCACACCTCGCCCGTGAACCAGTCGGCGGGTCCGGGCGTGCTCGGGGGACGGTCGCGCGTGATCTCCATCGGGGTGCCTTTCGTCAGCGATCGCGCTCGAGGAGCGCGACGGGGAGCGGGCCGGTCAACCGGTCCAGCGTAACGCCGTCGGCGAGCTTCACGCGCGCGTCGGTGAGGGTGTCGGTCCACGCGCCCGCCAGCCCGGCCGGCACGCGCAGCCGGGCGGCGGCGCCCCCGGGCCGCAGCGGGGTCGCGGCGATCACGGCGTCGCCGCGCGCGAAGGCGAATGCCGCCGGGCCGGCCGCGATGGGCCGGTAGGAGCCCGCGAACGGCTCCGGGCGCCGCGCGCGCAGCGCGAGCGCGCGGTGGATGAGGAACATCTTGGCCGTCTCGCGCCGGGGCGCGGCGGCGGCCGCCACCTCGTCCAGCAGGCGCCGGCGCCGGTCCCAGTCGACCGGCCGGCGGTTGTCCGGGTCCACCAGGGCCAGGTCCCCGAGCTCGTCGCCCTGGTAGATGTCGGGCACCCCCGGCGCGGTCAGCTTGAGCAGCGTCTGGCCGAGGGCCGCGGTCTCGCCGAGCGGGCGCGAGGCGCTCCACGAACCGCTCGAGGTCGGCCACGAAGGGCGCGGACCCCGCCAGCGCGTCGCAGAACGCCAGCACGGCCGCCTCGTGGGCCTCGTCCGGCGCGACCCAGCTCGTCGTGACCCCGGCCTCGCGCATCGCCTTCACCATGTAGTCGCGCAGGCGCTCCGGCCCCAGAGGCCAGGCGCCGACGAGCGTCTGGTAGACGAGGTACTCCTCGTCGGGGCTCGGCGCGCCGTCCGCGCGCAGCGGCGCGTTCATCGCCCACCACGCCGCGATCCGGGCCCGCCACTCGCCCGGGATCCAGGAGAGCGCCCCGATGCGCGCGCGGACGTCGCCCGAGCGCTTGGTGTCGTGCGTCTGGGTGGCGAGCAGCCCGCGCGGGAAGCGCCGTGCGCGTTCGGCGTTGGCGGCGTGGACCTCGTCGGGCGTGCGCCCCCAGACCCCGGGGTGCGAGCCGACCTCGTTGAGCGCCACCAGGCGGGTGTAGCGGTAGAGGGCGGTGTCCTCGACGCCCTTGGCCATGATCGCGCCGGTCGTCTGCTGGAAGCGCACCGCGAACGCGGCCTCGTCCTCGTCGGAGGGATCCACCAGCGCCTCGCGCACCCGCTCGGGCAGGTCGGCCTCCTCCACCAGGCGCAGGTCCTGCTCCTCCAGGTCCTCGCCCTCGGGCTCCACGTAGGTGCGGTAGACCGGCAGGCCCGCGACCGCATCGGCCATGTCCGGTTCGTCCACCAGGTCCTGCAGCCGCTCACCTCCGGCTCGAAGGTCGTGCGGGCCTCCTCGTGCATCGCCTCCGTCGCCAGGTCGGCGAAGTCGCGCCGCTCGCCGGTGAGGCGCGCGTACAGCGCGGTCAGGGGCTCCTCGCCGGCCGGATCGATGAACAGCCCGGTCGCGTCGGCCATGAACTCGTAGCCGATCGTGCCCTCGACCGGCCAGTCCGGCAGGTCCTCGCCCGGCTGCAGGATCTTCTCCACCCAGACGTGCGCGACGCCCCGTTCCTCCAGGCGGCGCAGGTAGCCGCCCGGGTCGGCCAGGCCGTCGGGGTGGTCGATGCGCAGGCCGTCCACCAGGCCCTCGGCGACGAGCCCGATCGCCGCGCGACTGGGTCACCTCGAAGACCTCCGGGTCCTCCACCCGCACGCCGGCGAGCTCGTCGATGGAGAAGAAGCGCCGGTGCCGGCCGGTGTGCGGATCGATGTCGAAGTAGCGCTCGCGCAGCGCCGGGTCGGCCCAGAACGGGTTCTCGTCGTCGGCGGCCATGTGGTTGGGCACGACGTCGAGCAGGATCGCCGAGCCCGGCCTCCGCCAGGGCCGCGGAAGCCGTCCTCGCCGCCGAGGTCGGCCGAGATGCGCCGCGGGTCCGTCACGTCGTAGCCGTGCGTCGAGCCGGAGCGCGCCTGCAGGCTGGGGGAGAGGTAGAGGTGGCTCACCCCCAGGCGCCGCAGGTAGGGCACGAGCGCGCGCGCGTCGGCGAAGTCCAGATCGGGGCCCAGCTGGAGCCGGTAGGTCGCCCTCACCAGGTGCGGCGGAGGATCAGCACCGAGCGGGCTTCGAGGGTCACCTCCGAGCGCGCCGGCCAGCTGCGCCAGCCCTCGGGCGCGTCGGGCTCGGCGGTCGAGATCACCTGCCGCCAGCGGTTGCCGAAGCGGCGCGCCGGGAGGCGGAAGAGCGTGTCCTCGTGCGCCGGCGTTGACCAGCATCACGAAGGAGTCGTCCACCACCGGCTCGCCGACGGGGTTCGGCGAGGGGATCTCCTCGCCGTTGAGGAAGACGCCCAGGACGCGCAGCTCCGAGCTGCGCCAGTCGCGCCGGCTCATCTCGCGCCCGTCCGCGCGGAACCAGCGGATGTCGGGCAGCCCCGAGCCGTCCTGCGACTGGCCGCCGAAGAAGTCGCGCCGGTGGAACACCGGGTGCGCGCGGCGCAGCTCGATCAGCCGCCGGGTGAAGTCGAGCAGCCGCTCGCCGGCGCTCGTCGAGGTCCCAGTCGAACCAGCGAGATCTCGTTGTCCTGGCAGTAGGCGTTGTTGTTGCCGCCCTGGGTGCGGCCCATCTCGTCGCCGCCCAGCAGCATCGGCACGCCCTGCGAGAGCAGCAGGGTCGCCAGGAAGTTGCGCTGCTGGCGCTCGCGCAGCGCGATGATCTCCGGATCGTCGGTCGGGCCCTCGACGCCGCAGTTCCAGCTGCGGTTGTCGTCGGTGCCGTCGCGGTTGTCCTCGAGGTTGGCCTCGTTGTGCTTCTCGTTGTAGGAGACGAGGTCGGCCAGCGTGAAGCCGTCGTGGGCGGTGATGAAGTTGATCGACGCGAACGGCCGCCGCCCGTCGGACTGGTAGAGGTCGCTCGAGCCCGTGAGGCGCGAGGCGAAGCTCGGCGACGCCGTCGCTGTGGCCGCGCCAGAAGTCGCGCATCTCGTCGCGGTAGAGGCCGTTCCACTCGGTCCAGAGCACCGGGAAGTTGCCGACCTGGTAGCCGCCGGGGCCGACGTCCCAGGGCTCGGCGATCAGCTTCACCTGGGAGAGGACCGGGTCCTGGTGGATGATGTCGAAGAAGGCCGACAGCCGGTCGACGTCCCAGAACTCGCGCGCCAGCGCCGAGGCGAGGTCGAAGCGGAAGCCGTCGACGTGCATCTCGAGCACCCAGTAGCGCAGGCTGTCCATGATCAGGCGCAGCACGCTGGGGTGCACGCGGGTTGAGGCTGTTGCCGGTGCCGGTGAAGTCCATGTAGTAGCGCGGGTCCTCGGACGAGCAGCGGTAGTAGGAGAGGTTGTCGATGCCCTTGAACGACAGCATCGGGCCCAGGTGGTTGCCCTCGGCGGTGTGGTTGTAGACCACGTCGAGGATCACCTCGATGCCGGCCCGGTGGAGGGCCTTGACCATGCCCTTGAACTCGCGCACCTGCTCGCCGGTGCGGCCGGTGGCCGCGTACAGGGCGTGGGGCGCGAAGAAGCCGATCGAGCTGTAGCCCCAGTAGTTGGTCAGCCCGTGGTCGACCAGGTGGTGCTCGTCGGCGTTGTGGTGCACCGGCAGCAGCTCGACCGCCGTCACGCCGAGCGAGCGCAGGTGCTCGATCGCCTCGTCCGAGGCCAGGCCGGCGTAGGTGCCGCGCAGGTCCTCGCGCACGTGCGGGGTGCAGCTTCGTGAAGCCCTTCACGTGCACCTCGTAGATGAGCGTCTCGTGCCAGGGGGTCGCGGGCGGCCGGTCGCCCTCCCAGTCGAAGCCGGGGTCGATGACGATCGCCTTCGGGATGGCGTCGGCGTCGTCGGTGTCGTCGCGCACCAGGTCGGCGTCCTCGCCGTCGGGCTCGTAGGGGAGGACGTTGCCGGCCTCCCAGCGGATCGGGCCCTCGATCGCCTTGGCGTAGGGGTCGATCAGGAGCTTGTCGGGGTTGAAGCGGTGGCCGCGCTCGGGCGCCCAGGCGCCGTGGACGCGGTAGGCGTAGCGCTGGCCCGGGCGCGACGTCGGGCAGGTAGCC
The DNA here is from genome assembly GCA_963784365.1 of uncultured Thermoleophilia bacterium. Lineage (GTDB taxonomy): Bacteria > Actinomycetota > Thermoleophilia > Miltoncostaeales > Miltoncostaeaceae > Miltoncostaea. The sequence goes on from CAWAQS010000006.1 coordinate 1,238,978, forward strand.
GTGCCAGTTGAAGGCCGTCACCTCGGTCAGCTCGACGCGCGTCTCGCGGTCGCCCTCGTCGAACAGGCACAGCTCCACGCGTCGACGCGTTCTCGGAGAAGAGCGAGAAGTTGGTGCCGTGGCCGTCCCAGGTCGCGCCGAGCGGGAACGGGCGCCCCGGCCAGACCCTCATCGCACCACCGCCCCGCCGCAGCGGCGGCAGCGTCAGCACGCCCGTCCGCGAGCGTCGACGCCTCGCCGGTCGCCAGCACAACCCGCGTCGCGTCCACCCGCACCTCCGCGCTCTCGTCTCCGAAGTTGCCGACCACCTCAACATCCCCGCGCACGCATGCCCACCCAACCCTCGTCCTCGTCGTATCGCACCGCGGCGTCCGCGCGGGGCAGCCGGCGGCGCAGCGCCAGCAGGTCGCGGTAGAGCGCGCGGATCCGGGGGTCGCCGCGCGTCCGGGTCGAGCACCGAGCGCGCGAAGGTCTCCGGGATCCTGGGGGTCGGGGACCTCCGTCGTCGAAGCCCGGCGAACTCCGCGAACTCGTTGCGGCGGCCGCTCGCGGGTGGCGTCGGCGATGAACGGGTCGATGTGGTCGGTGAAGAACTGGAAGGGCCGCTCGCTCGCCGTACTCCTCGCCCATGAAGAGCATCGGCGTGAAGGGGGAGAGCAGCACCCACATGGCCGCCAGGCGACGCGCGCGCGGCCGGCAGGCGGTCGCCGAGCGCGCGGTTGCCCACCTGGTCGTGGTTCTGGGCGTAGACCACGAAGCGCTCGGGCGCGATCGCGTCGGCCGGGGCGCCGTGGCGGCGGCGGCGGAAGGCCGAGTAGCGCCCGTCGTAGACGAAGGGCCGCGACGTGGCGGCCGCCAGGTCGGCCACCGTGCCGAAGTCGGCGTAGTAGCCGTCGCGCTCGCCGGTGAGCAGCGCGTGCAGCGCGTGGTGGAAGTCGTCGGCCCACTGCGCGTCGAAGCCCCAGCCGCCGCGCCGCGGCCGGCGTCACGACCTTCGGGTCGTTGAGGTCGCTCTCGGCGATCAGCACGCGCGGCGCGCGGCGCCGCCGCGCGCCACGCGGTCGGACAGCTCGGCCATCACGTGGCGGGCGCCGTCGTCGTAGATCGGCGTGGACCGCGTCCACCCGCAGGCCGTCGACGTGGAAGTCGCGCACCCACATGCAGGCGTTCTGGATCGCCCACTCGCGCACGCCGCCGCTGTCGCGGCCGTCGAAGTTGACCGCGCGTCGCCCCAGGGCGTGGCGTAGTCGTCGGTGAGGTAGGGGCCGAACGACCTCCAGGGCCTCGGTGCCGGGCCCGAGGTGGTTGTAGACCACGTCGAGGATCACGCCCAGGCCGACCGCGTGGGCCGCGTCGACCAGGGCGGCGAGCCCCTCGGGCCCGCCGTAGGCCGGGTGGGGCGCCCAGGTGTAGAGGCCGTCGTAGCCCCAGTTGCGCTCGCCGGGGAAGGTCGCCACCGGCATCAGCTCGATCGCGGTGACGCCCAGCTCGCGCAGCTCCGGCAGCCGCCCGGCCACGCCGGCGAAGGTGCCCTCGGGCGTGAAGGTGCCCACGTGCAGCTCGTAGAGCACCAGCTCGCGCCGGTCGAGGCCGCGCCAGCCGCCGTCGCTCCAGGCGAACGCGCCCGGATCGACGACCCGCGAGGGTCCGCGCACGCCCTCGGGCTGGGAGCGCGAGCAGGGGTCCGGCAGCGGCACGCCGCCGTCGACCACCAGGTGGTAGTCGTCGCCCGCCGCGGCCTCGCGTCTCGCCCTCGAAGACGCCCTGGCCGGCCGGCTCGAGCCTGAGCACCCCGCCGCCGCACCAGCACCGCCACGCGGCCGCGCGTGCGGCGCCCAGACCCGGAAGGTCGTGCGCCCGTCCGGTCCCGGGGTCGCGCCCAGCGGGCGCTCCCACGGCAGGGTCAGGAGATCGTCCGCGACCGGTCCCTCACCCCTCGGGCGCCAGCCAGACCACCCCGAGCGGCGGCAGCACCATCTCGGCCGAGGCCGGCTCCGCGCCCCACGGCGTGTCGCCGGCGACGACGCCGCCCAGGTTGCCCAGGTTGGCGCCGCCGTAGAGGTCCGCGTCCGAGTTCAGCACCTCGCGCCAGCGCCCGGCGAAGGGCATCGGCACGCGGTAGGCCGGGCGCGGCACCGGCGAGAGGTTGCGCCACCATCACCAGCGGCTCGCCCTGGGCCGAGAAGCGCGCGAAGGCCAGCACGTTGGCGTCGCGGTCGTCCACCACCAGCCAGCGGAAGCCGGTCGGGCTCGGCGTCGAGCTCCCACAGCGCCGGCGTGGTCGCGGTAGAGGTGGTTGAGGTCGCGCACCAGCGCGCTGGACGCCGGCGTGGCGCGGCCGCTCGCAGCAGGTGCCAGTCGAGGCTGCGCTCGTGGCTCCACTCCTGCTCCTGGGCGAGCTCGCCGCCCATGAACAGCAGCTTCTTGCCGGGGTGCGCCCACATGTAGGCGTAGAGGGCGCGCAGGTTGGCGTGGCGCTGCCAGTCGTCGCCGGGCATCCGCGACAGCAGCGAGCCCTTGCCGTGCACCACCTCGTCGTGCGAGAGCGGCAGCACGAACTGCTCGGTGAACGCGTAGACCAGGCTGAAGGTGAGCTCGTCGTGGTGGTAGCGGCGGTGGATCGGGTCGAGCGCGAAGTAGCTCGAGCGTGTCGTGCATCCAGCCCATGTTCCACTTGAAGTCGAAGCCCAGGCCGCCGGCGTCGGTCGGGCGCGAGACGGCCGGCCAGGCGGTCGACTCCTCGGCGGCCATCACCACGCCGGGCTCGCGCGCCGTGGGTCACCTCGTTGAGCTCGCGCAGGAAGCCGATGGCCTCGAGGTCCTCGCGCCCGCCGTACTCGTTGGGCACCCACTCGCCGCCGCTGCGCGAGTAGTCGCGGTAGAGCATCGACGCGACCGCGTCCACGCGCAGCCCGTCGGCGTGGTACTCGCGCAGCCAGTAGAGGGCGCTCGCGACGAGGAAGTTGCGCACCTCGTTGCGGCCGTAGTTGAAGATCAGCGTGCCCCAGTCGGGGTGGGCGCCGCGCCGCGGGTCCGCGTGCTCGTAGAGCGCCGTGCCGTCGAACTGGCCGAGCGCGAACTCGTCGCGCGGGAAGTGCGCCGGGACCCAGTCGATGATCACGCCGATGCCGCGCTCGTGGAGGCGGTCGATCATCTCGCGCAGGTCGTCGGGGGAGCCCTGGACCGGCGACGGCGCGAAGTACGAGGTCACCTGGTAGCCCCACGAGCCCGAGAACGGGTGCGCCATCACCGGCAGCAGCTCGACGTGGGTGAAGCCCATCTCCTCGACGTAGTCGCCCAGCTCCGATCGGCCAGCTCGGCGAAGGTCAGCGGGCGGTTGCCCTCGAGCGGGTTGAGCCGCCAGGAGGGCAGGTGCACCTCGTAGATGGACACCGCCTCGGCGTGCGGGCGGCGCTCCGCGCGCTCGCGCGATCCAGGCCCCGTCGCGCCACTCGTGCGCGCTCTCGAACACCACCGAGGCGGTGCGCGGCGGCGTCTCGGCGGCCGCGGCCAGCGGGTCGGCCTTCAGGCGCAGCGCGCCGTCGGCGCCGCGGACCTCGAACTTGTAGTGCCCGTCGGGGCCGACGCCGGGCACGAAGAGCTCCCAGACCCCCGACGACCCCAGCGAGCGCATCGGGTGCACCCGTCCGTCCCAGCCGTTCCAGTCGCCCACCACGCTCACCGAGCGCGCCGAGGGCGCCCACACCGCGAACGCCGTCCCGGCGACGCCGTCGATCTCGCGCAGGTGCGCGCCGAGGCGCTCCCACAGGCCCTCGTGGCGGCCCTCGCCGACCAGGTGCAGGTCGAGCTCGCCGATGGTCGGCAGGAACGCGTAGGGGTCGGCGCCCGCGGACGGTGTAGGTGTCGTACTCGACCTCCACCTCGTAGCGCAGCGGCGGCGCGAAGCCCTCGAGCAGCGTCCCTCGAACAGCGCCGACGTCGCGGTGCGCGAGCTCGACCGGCCCGTGGCCGTCGGGGATGCACGCGCACCACGCGGGCCTCCGGCCGCCAGACCCGCACGACGATCCCCCCGGGCACCGGGTGGGCGCCGAGCACGCTGTGGGGCTCGTGGTGGTCGCGCGCGGCGAGCAGGCTGATGTCGCGGTCGATGCCGATCGGTGGCGTCATGGCTCCACCCGGAAGATGTGGAAGGGCGACACGACGGGGTCGAGTCGGACGTAGTTGGGGCCCGTGCTCCAGCGGTAGACGTCGCCCGACACCAGGTCGCGCACGGAGAACGCGTGCGGGCAGGTCCAGATCGCCCGGCACCAGCGCGATGCCCACCTGGGGCGCTGTGCGGGTCGACGTTCACGCAGACGATCGATCGTGCCCATGCCGCGGCCCTTGGCGTAGGCGATCAGGGACGGGTTCTCGGTGGTCAGGAAGCGCACGTCGATGCGCCCGAGCGCGCGGGGTCTCGCGCCGGATGGCGTTGATCCGCCGCACCAGGGGCAGCAGGGGGCCGTCCAGGCGGCGCTCCTTGACCTCGTACTTCTCGGAGTCGAGGTACTCCTCGCTGCCGGGCGCGACGGCCGTCGCCTCGAGGTTCTCGAAGCCCGAGTAGATGCCGTAGCTCGGCGACAGGGTCGCCGCCAGCACCAGGCGCGCCTCGAAGGCCGGGCGGCCGCCGGTCTGGAGGTAGGCGTGGAGGATGTCGGGCGTGTTGGCGAAGAAGTTCGGCCGGAAGTACTCCGCGACCGGACCGGCCAGCTCGGAGACGTACTCGGTCAGCTCCTGCGACCGAGTTCTTCCAGGTGAAGTAGGTGTACGACTGGCTGAAGCCGGCCTTGGCGAGCGCGTACATGCGGGCGGGGCTGGTGAAGGCCTCGGCCAGGAAGACCACGTCCGGGTGCTCCTCGCGCACCGAGCGGATCAGCCACTCCCAGAAGCCGATCGGCTTGGTGTGGGGATTGTCGACCCGGAAGATGCGCACGCCGCGCTCCACCCAGAAGCTCACCGCGTCGCGCAGGGCGGTCCCACAGCGCCTGCCAGTCGTCGCTGGCGAAGTTGACGTTGTAGATGTCCTGGTAGCGCTTGGGGGGGTTCTCGGCGTACTTCAGCGTCCCGTCGGGGCGGCGGTGGAACCAGTCCGGGTGCTCGGTCAGCCAGGGGTGGTCCGGCGAGCACTGGATGGCGAAGTCGAGGGCGATCTCGATGTCGTTCGCGCGCGCCGCGGCCACCAGGCTCTCGACGTCGGCCAGCGTGCCGAGCTCCGGGCTCACGGCGGTGTGGCCGCCCTCGGCGGCGCCGATCGCCCACGGGCTGCCGGGCTCGCCCGGCGCCGCGGTGGGGGAGTTGTTGCGCCCCTTGCGGTGGGTGACCCCGATGGGGTGGATCGGGGGCAGGTAGACGACGTCGAACCCGAGCTCGGCCAGGGCCGGCAGCTGCGCCTCCACGCCCGCCAGGCCGCCGAAGGAGCGCGGGAAGAGCTCGTACCACGCGCCCATCCGCGCGCGCTCGCGGTCCACGTCCACCTCGAGCAGCGGCCGAGCGCACGCGCTCCGGGCGCGCCGTCGCCCGCTCCACGGCGACCGCCACCTCGGGGGCGAGCGCCGCGGCGGCGCGCTCGGCCGGCCGGGCCGTCGTCGCGCAGGGCCTCCGCCGCGGCGAGCGCCGTCGCGCCGGTCGGCGCCGCGCAGGCCGCCCGCGGCGACGCCCTCGAGGATGCCCGCCCCCTCGGCGAGCTCGCTCTCCAGGTCCTCCTGGCCGGCCCCGAGCTTGCGCTCCATCTCGCCGCGCCACGACCCGAACACGTCCACCCACACCTCCACCTGGAAGCGGTGGCGGCCCGAGGGCCGTGGTGGTGAACTGCCCGCGCCAGAGGTCGGGGGTCACCTGCACCATCGGCTCCTCGAGGAAGCGCGGGGAGCCCGGCGGCCGGTGGCGCACGACGGCGCGCAGCTGCTCGTGCCCGTCGCGGACGAGGTCCGCCTCGACGATCACCAGGTCGCCGAGGCTGCGCTTGACCGGCCAGCGCCCGCCATCGACGGCCGGACGGACGTCATCGACCTGGATGCGCGGGGGCGGCGTGCGTGGCATGGGGACGGGCACGGGCGGCACTGAGCGTAGCCTTTCCCGATGGCCCGGCGCTCCACACCATCCGACCCGACGTCCGAGCGCCGCTCGGGCGTCCTGCTGCACGTCGGCTCGCTGCCGGGCGGCCGCCTGGGTCCCGAGGCCTACGCCTTCGTGGACTGGCTGGCCGAGGCCGGCCAGGCCTGGTGGCAGATCCTCCCCCTCACCGCGCCCGACGTGCACGGCTCGCCCTACGCCAGCCCGTCGGCGTTCGCCGCCTGGCCCGGCTTCCTGGCTCATCCCCACGCGGCCGGTCTCGGGCGTCGAGATCGCACGCTTCCGCGAGCTCAACGGGTACTGGATCGACGACTGGGTCCACGCGGCCGGGCCGGACGCCCTCGCCGACCAGGTGCGCTTCGACCGCGAGTGGAGCGCCCTGCGCGCCCACGCGGCCGACCGCGGCGTCCGCATCATGGGCGACATCCCCTTCTACGTGGCCCCCCACGCCGCCGACGTGACGGCCCACCCGGACCTCTTCCGGACCGACCTCGTGGCCGGCGTGCCGCCGGACGCGTTCACGGCCGACGGCCAGCTGTGGGGCAACCCGACCTACGACTGGGATGCGATGGCGCGCGACGGCCAGCGCTGGTGGATCGAGCGCCTGCGCCGCAGCGCCGCCCTCCACGACAGCCTCAGGATCGACCACTTCCGCGCGTTCGAGGCCTGGTGGGGGGTCCCCCGCGACGCCCTGACGGCCAGCGAGGGCGCCTGGTATCCGGGACCGGGCGGGGCGGTCATCGACGCCGCCCGGGCGCGGCTGGGCCCGCTCTCCCTGGTGGCCGAGGACCTCGGCGTGATCACGCCGGGTGTCCACCACCTGATGGACACGCCTCGGGCTGCCGGGCATGCGCGTGCTGCAGTTCGCCTTCCCGGGCGGCTACGACAACACCCACCGCCCGGAGCACCACCCCGAGCGCTCGGTCGCCTACAGCGGCACCCACGACAACGACACGGCCGCACGGCTGGTGGCAGCACGCCGATCCCGAGGCCCGGCACCAGGCCTGGGAGACCGCGTCGGCGATGGGCATCCACGAGGACCGGCCCGAGCGCCTGCTCACCCGCATGGCCCTGGCCTCGCGCGCCGGCCTGGCGATCGTGACGATGCAGGACCTCCTCGGCCTCGACTCGCGCGCCCGCCTCAACACGCCCGGCACCGTCCACGGCAACTGGTCGTGGCGGCTGCGCCCGGGGGAGCTGACGCCCGAGCTCGCCGGGTGGCTGCGCGAGGAGACCGAGCGGACCGGGCGCCTGGCCTAGCCCCGGCCCGCGGACCCGGCATACGATGGCCCGCATGACGCGCGGGATGAGGTTCGCGGTCACGATGGTCGCCCTCGCGCTCTGGGCGGCGGTGACGGTGGCGGCCGCCGCGGCCCCCGGGGACCTCGATCCGTCATTCGGTGCCGGGGGGAAGGCCCTGGTCAACCTGGGCGGCGACGACAGCGCGGCCGCCGTCGCGCTCCAGCCCGACGGCGCCATCCTCGTGGCCGGTAGCTCTCAGGTCGGGGCGGACCCCTCCGTGGCGGTGGTGGCGCGCCTGCTCAACCCGCGGGGCGCCCTCGATCCGTCCTACGGCGGTGGCAGCGGCTGGTCCAAGATGGACTTCCTCAACGGCGGCGATCGAGCCAACGCGATCGCCCTCCAACCGGACGGGCGGATACTGGTGGCCGGCAGCTCCGAGGACGCGACCGGACCGAATCCGGCCGGCGTCGTCGCGCGGCTGCGCAACCCGGAGGGGACCCTCGACGGGACATACGGCGGCGGCAGCGGCTGGTCGCGCATCGACCTCGATGGAGAAGAGACCCTCAACACGATCGCCCTCCAGCCCGACGGGGCGATCGTCGCCGGCGGCCGCACCAGCGTCGGGTCGACGGGAGACGCGACGGTCGTGCGCCTGCGAAATCCCGAGGGGACCTTCGACTCCTCCTACGGCGGCGGCTCCGGATGGTCGCGGCTGGCCCTCGGCGGCCTCGGCGAGTCCGACGCGATCGCCCTCCAGCCCGACGGCCGGATCGTGGTCGTCGGGACGTTGTCGCCCCTCGTCGGGGCCGACCTGACGGTGTCGCGGCTCGTGAACCCCCAGGGCACCTTCGATCCGACCTTCGGCGCCGGGACGGGCGTCGTCGTCGTCGACGTGAACCAGTACGACCTCGGGGCCGCCCTCGCCCTCCAGCCCGACGGCAAGATCCTCGTCGCGGCGACCACCGGCGGCATGAGTCCCGGCAGCCACGCCGTCCTCGTCATGCGGTTCCTGCCCGACGGCGGGCCCGACCCGGCGTTCGGGACCGGCGGCCGGGCCCTCCTCGAGGCGGCCGGAGGAGCGGATGCCTCCGCGATGGTGCTTCAGCCCGATGGCAAGATCCTCCTCGCGGGTGCCGACTTCACGGCGGCGCGCAACGCCTTCGTGCGGCGGCTCCAGCCCAACGGATCCCCCGACACCACCTTCGCCTCGGGAGGGCGGGCGACGCTCGACTTCGGCGGCAACGACAACGCGTCGTCGCTCGCGCTCCAGCCCGACGGCGCGATCGTCGTGGCGGGCTCCACCACCGCCAACGGGGGCGAGATCGCGGTCGCAAGGCTTCAGGGGGACCCCCGGCCCCCGGCGGGGGCGGCCCCCGGCCCGGTCGAGGCGGGCCCGGCGCATCCGCGCCGCCGCGGTGCGGTGGGCGCGCCGCCACGATCATCGGGACCGCGGCGCGCAACACGCTGCGCGGCACGCCGCGGGCTGACGTCATCGTCGGTCTGGGCGGCAACGACCGCATCGTCGGGGCGGGCGGCGCCGACGTCATCTGCGGCGGCCCCGGCAACGACGTGCTGTCCGGCGGAGCCGGATCCGACCGGCTCCTCGGCGAGGCTGGTGCCGATCGGCTGGCGGGTGAGGCCGGCGCGGACCGGCTGCTCGGCGGAGTCGGAGCGGACCGGCTCGCCGGCGGAGCCGGCGCCGACCGGCTCGAGGGCGGAGCCGGGGCCGACCGCCTCCTCGGCGGCGCCGGCATCGACCGGCTGCTCGGCGGGCCGGGGGCCGACGTCCTGCGTGGCGGCGTCGGCAAGGACGTCCTGAACGGCGGTCCCGGCCGCAACGTCCAGGCGCAGTAGCGGCGCTTAGCTCGCGGCCCTCCAGGCCCGCGGCAGGCCGGCGACCAGCCGCGGGAACCCCCGCCGCGATCCGGCGATGGCCTGCGACACCAGCCCCGCCACCTCCGGGCCCTCGATCGGCGGCCCGTGGCCCACCAGCACGCGCAGGGGGTCGAAGCCGTCCAGGGCGCGCGGCGGGAACATCCTCAGCCCCGGATGCACGCCGATGCGCTCGCCGGGGGCGAGGAAGAAGGGAACGGTGCCGAGGGCCTCGGGGACCACCAGCGCCCGCTGCTGCGGCCACCAGAGCGCCACCTCGCGCCACCAGCGGTGGTCGCTCACCACGATCGCGCGGAAGGGCGACCCGGGCACGCCGTCGAGGGGCGTGACGAGGTGGGGGACCCCGTAGCGGGCGGCGAGCGCCGCGCAGTCGCGCGGGTGGCGGTCGAGCAGCTGGAGCACGCCGCGCACCGTGCCGAGCTCCTCCAGGTGCCCGGCGAGCCCCTCGCCGTCCACCGGATCGACCAGCCACACGTCGCCGTCCTGGGCCAGCGCGTGCGAGGCGCGCTGCATCTTGGGCGGCGTCGGGGCGATCCAGCCGACCCCCCAGGGGGTGGCGTACGTCAGGCTCAGCTCCATCGCTCTTCCGTACCCTTCGTCGGAGTGGACCACGCCATCGAGGCCGCGGCTCTCACCAGGATGTACGGCCCCGCAGCGGGAGTCGACGGGATCGACCTGGTGGTCGAGCGCGGCGAGTGCTTCGGCTTCCTCGGCCCGAACGGCGCCGGCAAGACCACCTTCATCCGCCTGGCGCTCGGCCTGGTGCACCCCACCTCGGGCTCCGTCGCGGTGATGGGCCACGCCCTGGCCGACGACCGCATGGGCGCCCTGGCGCAGGTCGGATACCTGCCGGGCGAGCTCGGGCTCTACCCGTCGCTCACCGGGCGGCGCACCCTCGACGTCCTGGCCCGCCTCCATCCGCGCCCGCCGGTGCTGCGCGACGACCTCTGCGCCGCGCTCGACCTCGACGAGGCCGCCCTGCGCAAGCGGGTGCGCGACTACTCGCGCGGCATGAAGCAGAAGCTCGGGCTCGTGGCCGCCCTCCAGCACGACCCCCCGCTGGCCATCCTGGACGAGCCCACCGGCGGGCTCGACCCGGTGATCCAGTCGCGCCTGCTCGACTGGCTCGCGGCGCGCTCGCGCGCCGGGCGCACGATCTTCTTCTCCAGCCACGTGCTCGCCGAGGTCGAGGCCCTGTGCGACCGGGCGGCCATGGTCCGCGACGGCCGCCTGCTGTTCGTGGGGCGGCTCGGCGACCTGCGCGGCGCCCGCAGCCGCAGCGTCGAGGTGCGCTTCCGCGGGCCGGTCGACCCCGCGCCGCTACGCCGGCCCCGGGGTGGGGCCCGCGCGGGTGGAGGGCGAGCTGCACCGCTTCACGCTCGCCGGCGACCCGGCCCCGCTGCTGGCGGCCCTCGCCCGGCTGCCCCTGGTCGATGTCTCCATCGAGCGGGCCAGCCTCGAGGACGCCTTCCGCGACCTCTACGCGGCCCCCGGCGCGGCGTGAGGACCATCTACACGCTCGCCCTGGAGCGCAACCGCGGCCGCCTTGTCCTCCTGGCCATCGGCTTCGGCCTCTTCGAGTTCGTGGTGGGGGTCGCCTACGCCAGCGTCGACCAGAACGCGATCCGCAGCCTGGTCGACGCGCTGCCCCCCGCCCTGCGCGCCCTCGCGGGCAGCGCGGACATCGCCACGGCGACGGGGTACGTCGGCTCCGGCCTGCTCCATCCGGTGGCGCTCGCGATCCAGGCGGCGGTCGTGATCTCGATGGGCGCCGCGCCCGCGCGCGAGACCGAGATGGGCACGGCCGAGCTGGTGCTCGCCCGCCCGCTGCCGCCCGCCCGCTGGCTGGCGGCCCACACGCTCGCGATGGCCACCGCCCTCGCGCTCGTCGTGCTCGGCGGCTACATCGGGGCGCTGGCGGCGGCCCTCGCGGTCGCCGACCTCGCCCCGGTCCACGTCGCCCCCCTCGCCGGGGCCCTGCTGGCCGGGTACGTCTGCTTCCTCGCCGTGGGCGGCGTCACGCTGCTGGCCGCCTCGCTGGTGCGGACCGGCGCCCGGGCGGTCGCGTGGGCCACCGGGTTCCTGCTGGTGTCGTACGCGCTGGACTACCTGGCGCGGCTCTGGACGATCGCCGAGCCGCTCGGGCACCTGTCGATCTTCTCCTACCTCGACCCGCCCGCCGTGCTGCGGCGCGGCTCCCTCGACGCCGGCGACCTCGCCGCGCTCGCCGCCCTCGCGCTCGTGACGGCCATCGCCGCCCACCTCGTCATCGAGCGGCGCGACCTCACCCCGTAGGGGGCGGCGTTCAGCCGACCTGCGCCTCGGCCACCTTGCGCATCCGATTGAGGGTGCGGATGACGACGTCCGGGTCCACCGGGCCCTCCGACCGCACGTAGAGCGAGTTCCGCCCGACCCCGTAGGAGAGCCGCATCTCCTGGCGGCCGCCGCTGTCGATGCGGGCGCCGCGGCTGCCGCCGGCGTCCTCGGGCGTCCAGGCGCTGCCGCCGTCCTCGGCCAGCATCGACGCGATGTCGCCGCCGACCCCGATCGCCGTGAGGTGGGAGTCCCAGACGCTCACCACCGCGATCAGCCGCCGTCCGCCGGACGCGCTCCAGGTGCGGACCCCGGCGGCCGGGGGCTTCAGGTCGGCGATGCGCGCCGCCACCCTCGGGTCGCGCCCCCCCGTGAGGGCGTCCTGCAGCTGGGCCGCGTCGGCCACCGTCGCCGGCTGGCCGCGCAGGTCGTCCGGGCTCGGCAGCACGCCGAGCACGGCGACCGGATCCAACTCCGTCCCCCCGGACCCGGTCGCGTCCAGGGGCCCGCACCCCGCACACACCACGGCGATGGCGCAGAGGACACCGAGAAGGAGAAGTCGACGCACGAGGCCAGGGTACTGAGGGTTTCCTCTGAGGGCCTGCTCGTCTGTCGAGGCGCCTGCTCCTCACGCGTGCGAGGCCGGCCTCTTGCGGGCCGGCCTGGCCGCGGCAAATGGGCCCTGGCCGGGCCCATTTGCAATCGGTGGCCGCCTGTGGCGGCAGCTCTGAGCGTTCCGAGCGTCGAGGTCTGTGAGCTCTGAGCGTCTCTGAGCTCTGAACCGTTTCGAGCTATGCGAGAAGGATTGGGCGACTAACGCGTGGGCCGGGCCTCTTAGCGGGCCGGCCCGACGCGCGGCGGGCCCTGGCCGGGGCCATGCGCAACCGGCGGTACCGGCTGTTCGCCGGGCGACCGCCTTGCACAGCCCGGCGGAGCCGGGCTGTCTCGTCGCTTCGCGACATCGGAGTCAAGAGCCCGCACCTCGGGCGCTGCCCGGTTCGCGGTGGTTCTGACCTTTCCGGCGGCCTGGCCCGGCGAACAGCCGGTGCCGCCGGTCTGCCGATGGCCCCGGCCAGGGGCCTTCGGCGCGTCGGGCCGGCCCGCTAAGAGGCCGGCCCCACGCCGTGTCCGCCCAATCCTTGTCGCAGAGCTCGGAAACGCTCAGAGCTCAGCGACGCTCAGAGCTCACAAACCTCGAGGTTCGCAGCGCCCACAGCTCCCCAGACACGATCACACCGATAATCAGGCCTTAATCGGAGGCACGGGATCGTGCTCGACGGCCCTCCTATACTCGGAACACCGCGCCGTTCGGAGAGGATCGGCCGGAGATCCCAAGGAGAGATGATGAACCTCGCCTCGTACAAGGCGGGAAACAACGTCAAGACGTTCCTGCTGGTCGCGGCCCTCACGGGCCTCCTGCTGGTCATCGGGTTCCTGATCGGCGGTGCGAGCGGGCTGATCCTGTTCGCCGCGCTCGCGATCGTCTTCAACTTCGTCATGTACTGGTTCAGCGGGTCCTTCGCTCTGAAGATGAGCAAGGCCGTGGCCGTGACGGAGCAGCAGGAGCCCGAGCTGCACCGCATGATCGAGACGCTGGCCCAGCGGGCCGGCGTCCCGAAGCCGGGCGTCTACGTCACCCCCGCCGAGCAGCCCAACGCCTTCGCGACGGGGCGCAACCCGAAGCACGCGGCGATCGCGGTCACCGCGGGCATCCAGCGCGCCCTCAGCCCGCGTGAGCTGGAGGGCGTGCTCGCCCACGAGATGGCCCACATCAAGAACCGCGACATCCTCATCGCGAGCATCGCGGCGATGGCCGCGGGCGCGATCTCGGCGATCGCCAACTTCCTGCAGTTCTCGCTCTTCTTCGGCGGGGACGACGACAACCCGCTCGGGCTCGTCGGCACGCTGGCGACGATCATCCTGGCGCCGATCGCCGCGATGATCATCCAGTTCGCGGTCTCCCGCCAGCGCGAGTACGTGGCCGACGCCACCGGCGCGGAGCTCCTCGGCGATCCCCTGCCCTTGGCGGACGCCCTGGAGAGCCTGCACCGCAGCGCCGCGGCGATCCCGATGCGGGTGAACCCGGCGGCCGAGCCGCTCTACATCGTCAACCCGCTCGCGGCCAACGCGCGCGGCGGCGGACGCGGCGGCCGCGCGGCCGGCCTGTTCTCCACCCACCCGCCCATGGAGGAGCGCGTCGCGCGCCTGCGTCGCATGGCGGGAGCGAACAGCCTGCAGATCGCGACCTTCTAGAGGGATCCCACGGCTCCTCGCCGGAGGGGCGCTACAATCCCACCCGCAGCGGTGTTTCGATTTTCCGGCGGACGCCGCGGCGGATGGGGGAGCCCAGACGGTTCCCCTGTCCGCCGCGCCCGCGTCGGAACCATGAGGGCGGGTGCGCCGGGTGCGCGAGTTCTTCGTTCAGAACGAGACGATCTTCCTGTTCGCGCAGGGTCTCGTCTTCTTCTCGCTCGGCTTCGCCGTGTGGCTCCAACGGCGCCGCGCCACCCGACTGACCCTCTCCTCGTCTCTGATCTGGCTGGCGGCGTTCGCCTTCGTCGAGGCGTTCGCGGTCTGGGGATACGTCTTCATCCCCATCCAGGAGACCTACATGCGCCCGGGCGTGATCCAGGGCCTCCTGGTGCTGCGGGCCCTGGTCCAGATCGTCGCGTTCGTCTTCCTGGTGCAGTTCGGGCTGCGCCTGCTGGGGCTCACCGACGTGGTCCGCCGGTCGCTGACCGCCCTCTCGATCCTGGTGGCCGTCGCGATCGTGGGCGTCACGGCGCTCGCGGCGCAGGAGGCCGGCTGGAGCGCGGCCGAGTGGGAGGAGGCCGTCAACGGGCTGGCCCGCTACGCCCTGCTCTTCCCCGGTGCGCTCCTGTCGGCGGTGGGGCTCTGGCGCCAGCGGGCCGAGCTGGGCGACGCCGGCATGACCGCCATCAAGCCCTACGCCGCCTCGGCCGCGGCGGTGCTGGCGGTCTACGCGGTCCTCGGCATCATCGTGCCCCAGGGCCCGCTCGCCCCCGGCGGCATCGGCAGCGCGGAGGGCTGGTTCAGCGTGACCGGCCTGCCCCTCGAGGTGATCCGCGGCGTCGCCGGGCTGGTGCTCTGCGTGCTGGCGGTCAAGCTCCTGGAGATCTTCGACGTGGAGGCCAAGCAGCAGCTGGAGGAGATCGACCGCGCCCGCGCGATCGCCGAGGAGCGCGCGCGCTTCCGGCGTGACCTGCACGACGGGACCATCCAGTCGATCTACGCGGCGGGGCTTCACCTGGAGGCGATCGCGATCCGCGCCGACGACCCGCTCTTCCGCGCGGAGGTGCGCGAGGTGGTCGCCGACCTCAACGCCGCCACCGACGGCATCCGCGACTACATCCGGGCACTCGCGATCGCCCCGGCCACGCCGCAGGGCATCGCCGCCGGCCTCGGCGACCTGACGCGCCGCTTCGGCGAGGAGACCGGCCGCAGCGTGCGGTTCACGGTCGAGGGCGCCGGCTCGGCCGGCCCGCTGCCGGACGAGGCCGGGCAGCACCTGGAGCAGATCCTGCGCGAGGCCCTCACCAACACGGCCCGCCACGCCGGCGCCTGTCGCGTGATGGTGTCCCTGGTCTTCGCGCCCGACGAGCTCGACCTGATCGTGTCCGACGACGGCTGCGGTCCCGGTGCGCAGGGCGCGCCGGCGGTCCCCGGCCTCCACGAGGGCCTGCGCAACATGAAGGAACGCGCGCGCCGCCTGGGGGGGCGGCTCGCCGTGGAGGAGGCCCCCGGCGGGGGCACCCGCGTCACCCTCGAGGTTCCGCTCGACAGCGACGAGCCCGAGGTCGAAATGTTCGCTCCCGATCCCGTTCCCGACCGTGAGGTGACCCGTTCATGACCACCACCCCTGCTGATCCGATCAGAGTCCTGATCGTGGACGACCACACCGTCGTCCGCATCGGGTTGCGGACTCTGCTCACGCACTCGGCGGGCTTTCGCGTGGTCGGCGAGGCGCAGACGGCCGCGGAGGCCGTCCAGCTCAACGAGCAGACCCACCCGGACGTCGTGCTTATGGACGTCCGCCTTCCGGACGGCAGCGGGGTGGAGGCGTGTCGCCGCATCAAGGCGGACCACCCCGACGCGCGCGTGCTGATGCTGACCTCGTACACCGACGAGGAGGCCATCGTCGGCGCCGTGATGGCCGGCGCGAGCGGCTACCTGCTCAAGCAGGCCGACGCCGAGCGCCTCACCCAGGCCATCCGCGAGGCGGCCGCGGGCGAGTCGACCCTGGACCCCCGCGCCGCGGGGGCGCTGCTCCACCAGTTCCGCGAGCTGTCGGCCAAGCAGGCCGAGGCCGAGCTGGCCGGGCTCACGGACCGGGAGCGCCGCATGCTCGCGCTCATCGCCGAGGGCTACACCAACCGCGCGATCGGCGAGGTGCTGCACCTCTCGGAGAAGACGGTGCGCAACCACGTCTCCCAGCTGCTGCGCAAGCTCGGCTTCCAGCGCCGCTCCCAGGCCGCCGCGTGGGCGGGCCAGCGCCGTCTCGAGCTCCCCCCGGACTGATCCCGGAGGGCCCCCGCAAGGAGATTCGGCGCGCGGGGAGAATCGTGCGGGAGTCAACCGGCATACCGAAGGTGCGCACGATGCCCCGACCCGCACGCGTCCTCGCCCTCGCCAACCAGAAGGGCGGCGTCGCCAAGACGACTACGACCCTGAACCTCGGCGTGGCCCTGAAGGACATGGGCCTGCGGGTCCTGGTGATCGATCTCGACCCCCAGAGCAACCTGTCGATGAGCCAGGGGATCGACGTCGAGGGCCTGTCCGCCGGCATGTACCAGGTGCTCACCGGATCCCTGCCGCTGACCGGGATCATCGAGGAGCGCGAGATCGACGTGGCCCCGGCGGGCATCGAGCTGGCCGGCGCCGAGCTCGCCCTGTCGGCGATGATCGGCCGCGAGCGCGCCCTCGAGCGCGCGCTGCGCCCGGTGAGCGAGAGCTACGACTACATCCTGCTCGACACCCCGCCCTCGCTCGGGCTCCTGACCATCAACGCGATGGTCGCGGCCGAGGGGGTCATCGTGCCGGTGCAGTGCGAGTACCTGTCCCTGCGCGGGCTCGCCCAGCTGCGGGAGACCCTGCGCCAGGTCCGCGACAACCTGAACCCCTCGGTCAACATCGTGGGTATCCTCCCTACGATGTACGACGGCCGCACCATTCACGGCCGTGAGGCGGTGGGCATGCTCGAGGAGAGCTTCGGGGACCGGGTGTTCCGCACCCGCATCGGAAAGACGATCCGCTTCGCCGAGGCGCCGGTCGCCGGCCAGAGCATCCTGCGCTACGAGCCGGGCGGCCAGGCCGCCCGCTGGTACCGCCAGCTGGCCCGCGAGGTGGTCGCCGGCCCCGCCGGCGTGACGCTGCCCGCCGGGCGCGGGGTGGTGGCGGCGTGAGCACGCGCGGGTCGCGCTCCAGCATGCGCGAGGGCCCGCTCTCCGAGCTGTTCCGCAGCACGGAGGGCCCCACCGAGACGCCCGATGCCCCGACCGGGCCCGAGCCCGAGTTCGGGTTCCGCGACCAGGACGGCACCAACTACGTCGCGGTGATCCGCGTCGTCGGCGTGGGCGGCGCGGGCTGCAACGCGGTCAACCGCATGATCGAGGCGGGGCTGCGCGGCGTGGAGTTCGTCGCCGTGAACACCGACCGCCAGGCGCTGGAGGAGAGCGAGGCGGACGTCCGGATCACGGTCGGCGCCGACATCACCCGCGGCCTGGGCACCGGCGGCGACCCCGCGCTCGGCGAGCAGGCGGTGCGCGAGAGCGAGGACCAGATCCGCCGCGCGCTCCGCGGCAGCGACCTCGTGTTCATCGCCGCCGGCGAGGGCGGCGGAACCGGATCGGGCGGGGCCCCGCTCGTGGCCAAGATCGCGCGCGAGATGGGCGCCCTGACCGTCGCCGTCGTGACCCGGCCCTTCGGGTTCGAGGGCGGGCGGCGCACCCGCGCGGCCGACGACGGCCTGGAGCGCCTCCAGGAGACCGCCGACACGGTCATCGTCATCCCCAACGACCGGCTCATGAGCGTCCTCGAGCGCGGCACCAGCATGGTCGAGGCCTTCAAGGTCTGCGACGACCTCCTGCGCCAGGGCGTCCAGGGCATCTGCGACATGATCACGCTGCCGGGCCTGATCAACCTGGACTTCGCCGACGTGCGGACGATCATCCGCGGCGCCGGCACCGCGCTGCTGGGCATCGGCTACGCGGGCGGCGGCAACCGCGCGACCGACGCCGCGCTGGCGGCGATCGCCTCGCCGCTGCTCGAGACGCCGATCGACGGGGCGAAGGGGATCCTGCTGGGCGTGACCGGCGGCCCCGACCTCTCGCTGCTCGAGGTGAGCGAGGCGGCCCGCGTGGTGGCCGACGCGGCCGACCCCGAGGCCAACATCATCTTCGGCGCCACGATCGACCCCGACCTGCAGGGTCAGGTCTGGGTGACCGTGGTGGCGGCCAACTTCAGCGGCGTCCGGGCGGCCCCGGCCGCCGCGCCCGAGCCGGCGGCCGAGCCCGAGGCTCCCGCCAGGACGCGGCCGGCGCGCCGCGAGGAGCGGGTCACCCGCTTCGACATGCCCTACCCGGCGCGGTCGTCGGAGCCGTCCGAGCCCTCGGCCCCGCGCGTCTTCGACGTCGATTCGATCGCCGCGGCCCCTCCGGCCGACCCCCCGGCGGATCCCGACGCGACGACGACCATGCGCCGCTCCGACATCGTGCCCGACGACCCCGAGGACGCGGCGTAGCGACCACCGGGTCCGGCGCGCCGGTCGGTGTGGTCGCGGCCGGCCATCGCCTCAGCGCGCGGGCCGGTGCCGAGGCCCTGGCACGCGGGGGCGGGGCCGTGGACGCGGTCTGCGCGGCGGCCTTCGCCGCGGCGGTCGCCGAGAGCCCGCTCACCGGTCCCGGCGCGGGGGGCTTCCTGCTGGTGCGCTCGCCCTCGGGCGACACCGCGCTGATGGACTTCTTCGTCGCGGCGCCGGGCCTCGGGCCGCGGGGGCGTCCGCTCGACCCCGCCGACCTCGACCACTTCACGGTCCCGTTCGGCGGCGCCGAGCAGGTCTTCCACATCGGGCCCGCCTCGGTGGCCGTGCCCGGCATGGTCGCGGGCCTGGGCGAGGCCGTGCGCCGCTTCGGCCGCCTGCCCCTGAGCGAGGTGGTGGCCCCGGCGGTCGGGCTGGCGCGCGAGGGCGTGGTGCTCACCCGCGAGACCGGCTACCTGCACGAGATCCTGGCCGACATGCTCACCGCCACCCCGGCGGCCGCGGCGGTCTACGCGCCCGGCGGCCGCCTCCTGGGCCCGGGGGACCGCGTGCGCCTCCCCGACCTGGCCGAGACGCTCGCTGCACCTGGCCGAGGCCGGGCCGGCGAGCATGCACGACGGGCCCCTGGCCTCCGCGCTCGCGGACTACATGGCGGCGTCCGGCGGGTACGTGACCGCCGACGACCTGCGCGCCTACCGGGTGATCGACCGCGCGCCGCTCACGATCAGCTACCGCGGCACGACGGTCCTCACCAACCCGCCGCCCTCGTCGGGCGGCGCCCTGATCGCGGCGGCCCTGGCGGCGATGGAGGAGGGGCGCGCGCCCGCCACGCGCGGCCGACCACTACCGGGCCGTGACCCGCGCCGGGCTGGCCGCCAACGCCCTGCGCGACGACGACTTCCTCGCCGACCTGCACGAGGAGGACTGCATGGAGCGCCTCTGGGCGCGGCGCACGGGAGGCGGGGGGGGCCCGGGCGGCGGCGAGACGCGCAAGCCCGCCGGGTCGACCACCCACGTCAGCGCCATCGACGCCGACGGGGGGATGGCGAGCCTGTCGAGCTCCAACGGCTCCGGATCGGGCGTCGTGCTGCCCGGAACCGGCATCCTCCTGAACAACATGATGGGCGAAGAGGACCTCAACCCCGCGGGCTTCGGCCGCATCGCGCCCGGCACCCGGATGACGTCGATGATGGCGCCGAGCCTGCTGCTGCGCGACGGCGAGCCCGTGATCGCGCTCGGGTCCGCCGGATCCAACCGCCTGCGCTCGGCCATCCTGCAGACCGTGGTGAACATGGTGGACTGCGGCCTCGGCGCGGAGGCGGCGGTGCGGCGCCCGCGGGTGCATCCGGAGGGCGACGGCGTCGACGTCGAGGGCGGGGTGCCCGAGGAGGCGGTCCGCGCCCTGGCGGGCGACGGCCACCGGCTGCGACGCTGGGGCGACGTCAACCTCTTCTTCGGCGGCGTCAGCGCGGTCGCCCGCGGCGCCGGCGGCCTCGAGGGGGCCGGCGACCCACGCCGCGGCGGCGCCGCCGCGGCCCTCACGCGAGCGGGAGAGGTGATCGACCTATGACTCAACATCGACTCGAGGTCGATGGTCGGGAGTACGACGCTCGAGCCGGGAGGGCTCCGCACGTCCCTCACCGACGGTCCCTCGATGCTGTGGGGATTCCAGGTGCGCGTGCTGAGCGACGGCGAGGAGCTGGGGATCAAGACCTGCTTCGTGGGCCGCGTGAGCGTGCAGTTCCGCAACCCCGCGGCGCCCGACGCGCCCATCGAGATCCTGATGCCGGTGCTCCACGAGCTGGCCTTCGAGAAGATCGAGGAGCGGCTTCACCAGGGTGAAACAGGCGACGAGATCCTCTTCGCCTGAACCCCCGATCGCCCGCGGCGCGCCGCGGGTGACAAGATGCGCGCGTCACATGACAACAACGTGGGGGTGGTGAATGGACAACTTCAGCTTCCTCGATCTCCTGTGGACGCTGCTCGTCATCTACTTCCTGTTCTTCGTGCTGATGATCCTGTTCACGATCGTCGTGGACATCTTCCGCAGCAAGGACCTGGGTGGATTCGCGAAGGCCCTGTGGATCATCTTTCTCGTGATCCTTCCGTTGATCGGCGCATTGATCTATCTGATCGCGCGTCACGACGGCATGGCACAGCGGCAGGCCGAAGCACAGAAGGCTCAGAAGCAGCAGTTCGACAGCTACGTGCGAGAGACCGCGTGCCTCCGGGCCCGCCGACGAGATCGCCCGCGCCAAGGGGCTGCTCGATTCCGGCGCCATCTCGCAGGAGGAGTTCGACGCGCTGAAGGCCAAGGCGCTCTCCTAGCGGAGTGCTCCGTGGTCCGTCCCCCGGCGCGAGCCGGGGGACGGACCGGGCGCATCAGGCGGCCTCGTGCCGCCCCCCGAGGACGTCGGCCACCCCGCGGGGGCCGGCCCGCAGCAGCTCCGCCGCCCGGCGCGCGCCGAGGGCGCGATCGCGCGCCGCGCTGGGCGCCGGGCATGTCGCCGGCCCGGTAGCTCTCGGCCATCTCCCGCTCCGCCGCCGCCGCCATCTGGTCGAGGCGCTCGGCCTTGCGGGCCGACGGGCCGAGTCGCCCGCCGGCGCGCGCGGGGCGCGGACCGGCGGCCCTCCGGCGCCGATGCGGCCTCCGCCCCGGGGAAGAGGATGAGCTGGCCCTGCGAACCGGCTGAGGTGATCGAACGCATGTTCGTAGTGTGCCACCCCGCCCGGACGGCACGCCCCGCGGCGCCCGGTCAGGGGCGGCGCAGGTCCTCGGGCGCGAGCGGATCGGGGCCGGGACCGGCGCTGCGCACGATCGTCGGCCCGCCGTCGTGGGGGACCTGGACCACGATGTGGTGCGTCAGCCCGGGCAGCTCGAACCGGAAGGCCCAGTCGGCGGCGGTCCAGCCGGCCACCCGGAGCGTCGCGCTGCCGGCTCCGGTCGTCTCCCCCAGGGCCTGGGTGGCCGACTCGAGGGCGGCGGCGCCGACGGGGCCCAGCAGGCCGATGAGGGCGCCCGCCCCGGCGTCCTCGCTCATGCGCGCGGCGAAGGGGAGCGAGACCACCCGCGCCGGCTCGGCGGCCCCCGCGACGTCCACGGCGGCCCCGGGCGGGACCTCGTGGCGCAGGACGGCGAGCCCGATGGCGCCGAGGTCCGGCGTCACGGCCACGCTGGTGAGGCGGCCGACCTCGCGCCCGTCCACGGTCACGGCCGCGCCGGGCTCCGCCGGCTCCGCGCCGAGGGCCAGGCCGCGCAGCAGCCGGTTGACGCGACCGCGGTAGCGCACGCGCGCCACGGTCTCCTGGCCCAGGTAGCAGCCCTTGTCGAACGAGACCGCCTCGTCCTCGAGGCCGACCTCCTGGACGAGGGTGGACGCGCCGGTGTCGATCCCCACGGCCGGGACGCCCGCCGCGATCCGCGCCATCTCGAGGGCCTCCGCGGGCACCTCCTCCACCCCCAGCGCGGCGATCGCCGCCGCGGCGTCGTCGACCACCAGGTCGAGCGTGCCGGGAAGACGCCCGGCGACGACGATCTGCGCGGGCCCGGCGTCCGCGGCGGGGACGCCGGAGACGGTGAGCAGATCGACCTCCTCGGGCCCCAGCAGCTCGAGGTCCTCGGAGAAGTGGTAGCGCTCCAGCAGCGCGAGCAGGCGGCCGCCCAGCGCCGGGCCGGTGAGCAGGGTGAAGGCGTCCCCGGCGTCGCGGCGCACGCGCAGGTCCACCTGGATGTGCCCCTTGGCGTCGAGGAAGAGGGCGGGCCGGGCGTCGCCGACCGCCAGGCCCTCGACGTCGTTGCTGAGCAGGCCGTGGAGGAAGCCCGCCGCGTCCGGCCCCTCGACCCAGACCAGCGCGGCGCGGCCGCGCGCCACCGCCGGCGCGCCCGCCCGCAGCAGGGCGTAGCCGGTGCGCGCCCCGGGCGCCGCCGCGGGCGGCGTCACGGCGCGCTCACCTTGCCGTTGCTGCCGGCGCGGTGGGCGGCCATGCGGGCGTGCTCGCCCTCCTGGTCGGCGGCGGTGAAGAGCTCGGTGAGCATCGACAGGCGGCGGGCCTCGCTGCGCGTCTCGAGCAGCTCCTGCTTGGACGACGCGGGGATGTCGAACACCGCGGCCACGGCGTAGGAGAGGGGCGTCCCCTCCGGCGCCTCCGGCATCGCGGTCTCGCCGAGCCCCCCGAGGGCGCGGTAGCGGCGCAGCACCTCGTCGGCGAGGCCCGGCCGGGACCTCCGAGGGCTCGTCCGGGAGCGCCTCGACGCGCGCCGAGAAGTAGAGGCGCCCGTCCGTCTCCTCGACGAGCCGCACCGGCTCGACGCCCTGCACGATCACGTTCAGGCGGCCGTCCTCGAAGCGCCGCACGAGCGACTCGAAGCGCGCCGAGCACCCCACGTCGGCCGTCCCCGTGGGCCCGGCCTGCACGACCACGAAGGGCGTGTCCTCGAGGACGCAGTCGGCGTAGAGCTGCCGGTAGCGCGGCTCGAAGAGATGGAGGGGCGCCCTCTCGCTCGGCAGCAGCACGAGACCCAGCGGGAAGAGCCCGAGGTCGGCGGGGTCGCTCACCCCCGGAAGTCTAGCCGGGGGCGTGCGACGCCGGTCCCGCCGCGAACCGCGACCCGGCCGTCGCCCGGTAGAGATCGACCAGCGCGTCGATGTGGCCCTCCGCCGTGAACTGCCGGCGCCGCTCGGCCACGCGCGCCCGCAGCGCGGGCAGGTCGGCGTCGCGCAGGATCCCGGCGAGGTCCTGCGGCCGGGGGACCACCACGCCCACCCCATGGCGCGCCACGAGGCCCTCGAGCGCGCGGTGGGGCCCGACCGCGAGCGGCAGCCCCGAGGCCAGGTACTCGAAGGCCTTGTTGGGGAGCGCCGTGTCCAGGTGGGCGGCGTTCAGCCCGGTGTTGAACGCCGCCAGGCCGACGTCGTAGGCCGGGAGCTCGCGCAGCAGCGCGGCCGGCTCGAGGCTGTCCATCACCCGCAGGCCAGGGGTCCGCGCCGCCAGCTCGCGGTACTCCGGCACCTCGCGGTTGGGGAAGACGTCGATCGGGATCCCGGACGCGGCGATGGCCGTGAAGTGGTCGCGCAGGTCGTAGTGGCTCCCGTTGGCCGACAGGCTCCCCTGGTAGACCACGCGCGGCGGCCCGGGGCGGTCGGCGCGCGCGGGCCGCTCGGGGGCGAGGTCGCGCTCCAGGGCGTAGTTGGCGAACAGCAGCCGCCGCCCCGGGGTGGCGTGGCGGACGTCGATCTCGTCGAGCATCTCCCGGGACACCGCGATCAGCGCGGCGCACCCCTCGACGGCGGCCGACTCCAGCTCGGCCGGATCGTCGGGATCGGCGAAGCCGTCCTCGTAGGGCGTGCGGCGCAGGCTCTGCAGGTCGTGGACGTCGTGGATCACGGGGACCCGGCCGCCGGCGACCGCGAGGGCCAGCACGGTCAGCGAGTCCGGCAGGTTGTGGCTGTGGATCAGGTCCGGGCGGAACTCCCCGATGGCGTCGTGGAGGGCGCCGCCGGCCTCATCGCGGGGGAGCTCCCACCAGCCGTCGAAGAGCTCGTCGCCCGAGCCGTACCAGCCGGTCAGGGTCTTGCCCTGGTAGGCGAATCCGAGCGCGACGTCGGGGTGGCGGGCGCGGAGGGCGATCGCGTACTTCATCGCCCGGATGCACGGCTGGCGCTGGAGGAAGAGCACCCTCACGAGCGGCCCTCGCGGCGGTCGCGCAGCGCCCGGGCGGGGTTGCCCACGGCGATCGTGTACTCGGGGACGTCCTTGGCCACGACGCTGCCCGCGCCGATCACGCAGCCGTCGCCGATGGTGACGCCGGGGAGGATGCTGACGCCCATCCCGATCCAGCAGTCGGCGCCGATCGTGACGTGGCCGGAGGTCCACCCCTGATCCGGGATCGGGGCGCCGAGGTCCATCTCGTGGTTGGCGGTGTGGATCATCGTGTAGGGGCCGAAGATCGTGCGGTCGCCGATCGTCAGGCCGCCGTATCCATTGACGTAGCAGCCGTAGTTGAAACCGACCCGGTCGCCGATGGTCACGCGATCGCCGTTGAGCCAGACGATCATGTCCAGGTAGAACGCCCCCTCTCCGACACCGGCGGCGTCGGCGGGTCGGAAGGGGATGACGCTCTTGCTGCGCTCGGTGATCATCACGGTCGGTCACACCTCCGGGAAAAGGGCCAACGGTGGCCGACCCTAGCCCGGCCACCGCGCGCCGGGTCCACTACCATCGCCGCGCGTGACACGCGACCACCACACCGCGACGGCGGACGGAACGCCCCTCCCCGCGGGCCTCGTGCGCCCGGCGCTGGCCGGCGTCGACGCCTACGAGCCGGGACGCCCGGTCGAGGACGTGCGGCGCGAGCTGGGCGTCTCGTCGGTCATCAAGCTCGCCTCCAACGAGGGCCCGTTCCCGCCGATGCCGGGCGCCATCGCCGCGATGCGCGACGCCGCCGCCGGGGTGCGCGTCTACCCCGATCCGGGGGCGTGGGCGCTGCGCGACGCGCTCGCCGCGCGCCTCGGCCTGAGCGCCGCGCAGATCCTTCCCGGCGCGGGCGTCGACGGCCTCATCAAGCTGATGTGCCTCGCCCTCCTGGACCCCGGCGACGAGATCGCGATGGGCTGGCCCTCGTTCCTCTCCTGGCGGGTCGGGGCTCAGATCCAGGGGGCCACGGTGCGCACCGCGCCGCTCCGGGCCGACGGCTCCTACGACCTCGACGCCCTCGCCGGCCAGGTCACCGACCGCACCAAGATGGTCGTGGTCGTGAGCCCCAACAACCCCACCGGGGCCGCGGTCGGCGCCGACGAGCTGCGGGCCTTCCTCGACGCGCTCCCCGGCCACGTGCTGCCGGTGGTCGACGAGGCCTACTTCGAGTACCTGCCCCCGGGCGGCCACGACGCGGCCGCCCTGGTCGCCGAGGGCCGTGCCCTGGCGGCGATGCGCACCTTCAGCAAGGCGTACGGGCTGGCGGGCCTGCGGGTGGGCTATCTGATGGGACCGGCCGACCTGGTGCGGGCCCTGGGCGTGGTGCGCAACGTCTTCGACCTCGGCGCGCCCTCCCAGGCGGCGGCGATCGCGAGTCTCGAGGACGCCGACGCGCACCTGCCGGAGCGCATCCGCCTCAACGACTCCGAGCGCGCGATGACGGCCTCGGGGCTGCGCGCCCTCGGCCTGGACCCACTGCCGAGCACCGCCAACTTCCTGCTCGTCGACCTCGGCTCGGCCGAGCGCGCGGAGGCCCTCAACGCCGGGCTGCTCGCGCGCGGGGTGATCGTGCGCCCGGCGCGGGCCTTCGGCGCGCCCACCGCGCTGCGGATCACCATCGGCCTGCCCGAGGAGAACGCGCGCCTGCTCGCCGCGGCGGCGGGGGCCCTCGGAGAGCTCCGGTGACCCTCGAGGAGGTCATCGCCGGCGTCCGCTCCGGCGAGCGGCGCGCCATCGGCCGCGCCATCAGCCTGGTCGAGCGCCTCGGTCCCGAGGGGCGCGAGCTCGCGGCGACCCTCCACCCCGAGACGGGGCGCGCGTGGCGCGTGGGCGTCACCGGGGCCCCGGGGGTGGGCAAGAGCACGCTCATCGGGGCGCTGGTGCGCCACCTGCGCGCCGCCGGCCGGCGGGTGGCGATCGTGAGCGTCGATCCCACCAGCCCGTTCACGCGCGGCGCCGTGCTCGGCGACCGCATCCGGCTCACCGACCACTTCCTCGATCCCGGGGTCTTCATCCGCTCCATGGCCAGCCGCGGCCACCTCGGCGGCCTGGCCGAGGCCACGGCCGACGCCGTGCTCGTGCTCGACGCCGCCGGCTTCGACGTCGTGCTGGTCGAGACCGTGGGGTCGGGTCAGAACGAGGTCGAGGTGCAGACGCTCACCGAGACGGTGGTCCTCGCGCTCATGCCCGGCAGCGGCGACGGCGTCCAGGCGATCAAGGCGGGCCTCATGGAGATCCCCGACGTGCTGGCCGTCACCAAGGCCGACCGCCCCGGCGCCGACCAGCTCGTCACAGAGCTGACCAACGCGCTCACGCTGGTCCCGGGCGGCCCCTGGGAGCCGCCGATCGTGCGCGTCAAGACCCTCGAGGGCGAGGGCGTCGCCGAGCTGTGGGCCGAGGTCGAGGCGCACCGCGCGTTCCTGGAGGCCGATGGCCGCCTGGAGGCGCGCCGCCGCGACGGTCTGGAGCGCCAGCTGCGGGCGCTGGCGCTGGACCGGCTGGCGCGTCGCGTCGACGCCGCGAGCGACCCGGGGTTCCTCCCCGGACTGATCGACGACGTCATGGCGCGGCGGGTGGACCCCTCGGGCGCCGTCGATCGCCTGCTGGAGCGCGCCCGCCTCACCTGACGGGCCCGCCCTCAGCGCACCAGCAGCCACACCGCCACGCCGACGCCGAGCACGATGACGCTCCAGCGCAGCACGTCGTCGTTCAGGCGGCGCGCCACCCGCGCGCCGATCGCCCCGCCCACCAGCGTGGCCGGCGCGAGGACCGCCACCGACGGCCAGTCGATCGGGCCCAGCAGGATCAGCGCCGGGGCCGCGACCAGGTTGGCCAGCAGGATCATCGCCCGGTTCAGGGCGTTGAGGCGCTGGAGGCGGTCGGCCACGCCCAGCGCGAGCACCGCCAGCAGCAGCACCCCGGCGGCCGCGCCGAAGTAGGACGCGTAGACCCCGGACGCGAAGACGGCCAGCAGGAGGCCCGCGGAGATGTGCGTCGAGACCTCGCCCCCGCGGGCCGCCATGGCCGCGCGGATGCGCGGCCCCAGGGCCAGCAGGGCGCAGGCGATCAGCACGAGCCACGGCACGACGGCCTCGAAGGCGGACTCGCCGCCCCAGATCAGGAGGGCGACCCCGACGAACGCGCCCGACGATGGTGGGGACGGCCAGCGTGCGCAGCCGGGGGCCCTGCCCCTCGAGGTCCGAGCGGTAGCCCTCCACGATCGAGACGTAGCCGGGGATCTGGGAGATCGTGTTGGTGATGTTGGCCGTCAGGGGCGGCAGCCCCGTGGCGACCAGCACCGGGAAGGCGATCAGCGACCCCCCGCCGGCGACGGCGTTGACCGCGCCCGCGAGGACCCCGGCCCCCGCGAGGAGGGTCAGCTGCGAGACGTCGGCCACGCGACCGGTCTCAGCCGTCGCCGAGGATGAGGGGCCAGACGATGAAGACGAGGATCGCCAGCGCGACGACGGCCACGATGAGGAAGGCGCGTCGCGCGGCGGTCACGGTCAGGCGCCCGCCGTGGGCCTCGCGATCGGCCCGCAGGTAGCGGGTCACGTCGATGCCGATCTTGGCCACCACGCCGACGACGGCCACGCCGAAGCCGATCAGGATGACCCAGGCGGTCATTGCGCGGGCGTCGCCAGGCGCTCCGCCACGGCCAGGATCAGCCGCACGCCGTAGCCGGTCCCCTTGCCGCCGATCATCCCGGTCCCGGCGATGTCGATGTGGCACCACGGGAGGCCGTCGGTGAACTCGCGCAGGAACTGGGCGGCGTAGACCGGGCCGGCCTGCCGCTTGTTGGACGCGTTGGCGAGGTCGGCCACGCCGCTCTTGATGAGGTGCCCGTAGCGCTCGTGCATCGGCATCGGCCAGGCCAGGTCCCCGGACTCCTCGGCGGCGTCGCGCACGAGGTCGGTCCACTCCGGCGTCCGAGCCGAAGAGCCCGGCGTAGACCTCGCCCAGCGCGACGACGATGGCGCCGGTCAGCGTGGCCATGTCGATCAGGCGCGTCGCGCCCTCGCGGGCCGCGTAGGCGAGGCCGTCGGCCAGGATCAGGCGCCCCTCGGCGTCCGTGTTGATCACCTCGATCGTGCGGCCGTTGAGCGCCGTGATGACGTCGCCCGGCTTGACCGCCGCGCCGCTCGGCATGTTCTCCGTGGCCGGGATCACCGCGAGCAGCTCGACCGGCAGGCCGAGGGCGGCGACCAGCGCGGCGCCCTCGAGGACCGCGGCGCCGCCGCCCATGTCGAGCTTCATCTCCTCCATGCCGCTCGAGGGCTTGATGGAGATGCCGCCGGTGTCGAACGTGACCGCCTTGCCCACGAGGCCGAGCACCTCGCCCGGCCGCGCCGGCGGCCTCGGGCCGGTACCGCAGCACGATCAGCTTGGGCGGCTCGGGCCGACCCCTGCGCCACGCCGAGCAGCGCGCCCGCGCCCGAGCTTCTCCAGCTTCGAGGTGCCCAGCACGGTGCACGTGAGCCCGGGAATCGCGTCGGCCAGGGCCTTGGCGTGCTCGGCGAGGATCGCGGGGTGAGGTGGTTGCGACGGGGTGTTCGACAGGTCGCGCGCGCCGTTGACCGCCTCGACGATGCGGTCGGCGCGGCGGGCGTCGGCCGACCGGAACGCGGGCGAGTGGACCGTCAGGCGCTCGGCCGGGGGCGTCGTGCTCGCGTCGTTGGTGCGGAAGCGGTCGAAGCGGTAGCCCGCGAGCCCGAAGCCCTCGATGAAGGCCCCGATCTGGGCGGGGGTCGCGTCGTCGGGCGGCACCAGCGCGACCGAGCGCGTGCGCACGCGCTCGGTGAGGCCCGCGGCCGCGCGCCCGGCGGCCCGCCAGTCGTCCACCGCGCCGGCCGCGACCCCCACCACCACCGCGCGCGGGGAGGCGAGCGCGTCCCCCGCGTGGAAGCGGGTGGCCGATCCGGCCTCGCCGGTGATCTCGCGGTCCTTCACGGCCCGGGCGACCAGGCCCCCCAGCGCGGCGTCCACCGCGGCCGCGGGTCCCGCGAGCCGGCCCGGGGGATCCGGCACGCAGACCACCAGCAGGTCGGCCTTCGCGGTGACCGCATCGGCGGACTTCCTCACGGTGGTGCGCATCGCTCACTCCAGGGTCGGGAACGGCGGAAACACTACCGCTCGGGGGAGTTCGGCGCCGCCGCCGTGTGGAATACTCGGCGACCGTCCCCCCCGGAGGAATCGCCCGTGGACCGCCCGATCCGTGTCGTCGTCGCCAAGCCCGGCCTGGACGGCCACGACCGTGGCGCGAAGATCATCGCGCGCAGCCTGCGCGACGCGGGCATGGAGATCATCTACACCGGCCTGCACCAGACGCCCGAGCAGATCGCGGCGACGGTGGTGCAGGAGGACGCCGACGTGGTCGGCCTCTCGATCCTCTCCGGGGCCCACATGACCCTCGTGCCGCGGGTCGTCGACCTGCTGCGGGCGGAGGGCGCCGGGGACGTCCTGGTCATCGTCGGCGGCACGATCCCGCGCGACGACATCCCGGCGCTCAAGCAGCTCGGCGTGGCCGAGGTGTTCACGCCCGGGGCGCCGATCCAGGGCATGATCGACTTCATCACCGGCGCCGTGTCGGCCGCCGCCACCGAGGGCTGATCGCGCTCGGGTGCGGATGCCCTCCGCCGGGTGCCTCCCGGCACGTTAGGCTGCGCGCACGGAAGGTCATCAGCGGATCGGACGTCGCAGCCCGGCCGAGGCCCTCACGAGGGCGGGCGGCCCGGGCGACGCGATCCGGACTCATCAGGTCGGCAGGGGGGCTGAATGAAAATCGCGGTGTGCGTGAAGGACGTACCGGACCCAGGTCCGTCTCGCCGGATCGATCCGGGGACCCTGAGGATGGACCGCTCGGGCGACCGTTCGCTCAACGCGTTCGACCTCAACGCGGTGGAGCAGGCGCTCCGCATCAAGGAGGGCTCCGGTGACGGCGAGGTCGTCCTCGTCTCCCTCGGGACCGGCAAGGCGCTCGACTCGATCCGCAAGGGCCTCGCGATGGGCGCCGACCGCGCCGTGCTCGTCTCGGACGACGCGGCCGCCGGCTCCGACCTGGTGGCCACCAGCTACGTGCTCGCCGCGGCGCTCGGCGCCGAGTCGCCCGACCTCGTGCTCTTCGGCCAGCAGGCCTCCGACGGCGACGGCGCGGTCCTCTGGGCGGCGGTCGCCGACCGGCTGAAGCTCCCCGTCATCTCCCAGGTCTCCGAGCTCGAGGTCGCCGGCGGGTCGGTCACCGCCAAGCGCCAGACCGAGTTCGGCTACGACAAGATCACGGCCTCCCTGCCCGCGGTGCTGGCCGTCTCCGACGCCCTCAACGAGCCGCGCTACCCGTCGCTCAAGGGCATCATGGGCGCCAAGAAGAAGCCGCAGGAGGTCAAGAGCCTCGCGGACGTCGGCGTCGAGGCCGACCGCGCCGGCGAGTCCGGCTCGCGCACCACGGTCATCTCCCTGAGCCCGCCGGCGTCGCGCGGCGACACCCTCAAGATCGAGGACGACGGCTCGGCCGCCCAGAAGATCCTGGACTTCCTCGTGGAAAGGAAGCTCGTATGAGCACCCTCGTCTTCCTCGAGCACAACGGCGACACCGATCCAGAAGGGCGCCCTCGGCGTGCTCTCCAAGGCCGTCGCGCTCGACCCCGACACGGCCGCCGTCGTCATCGGCTCCGGCGTCGCGGGCCTGGCCGCCACGGCCGCGCGCTACGGCGCCAAGCGGGTCCTGGTGGCCGACGACCCCGCGCTGGAGGCCCCGCTGCCCCAGCCGCGCGTGGACGTCATCAGCTCGCATCGTGTCCGACCAGGGCTTCGACACCGTGCTGTTCGCGGCGTCGGTGCTCGCGTCCGACATCGCCGGCGGGCTCTCCGCCCGCCTCGACGCCGGCCTCAACTGGGACCTCGGCGACCTGGCCCTCGAGGGCGGCGCGCTGGTCGGCAAGCGCTCGGCGCTCGGCGACACCATCCGCGCCGACGTCGGCTGGACCACCGGCCCCAAGATCGGCCTGGTCCGCGCCGGCTCCTTCGAGCCGGTCGAGTCGGCGGGCGACGGGACCGTCGAGAACGTGGCGGTGTCCCTCGAGTCCTTCTCGTCGGGCGCGGTCATGGTCGAGCAGGCCCACGAGGAGCAGACCGGCCCCTCCATCGAGGAGGCCGACATCCTGGTGACCGGCGGTCGCGGCCTGGGCGCCCCGGAGGCCTTCGGGTCGCTCGAGGAGCTCGCCGCCGCCCTGGGCGGGGCCGTGGCCTCGACCCGCGCGGTCGTGGACTCGGGCTGGTACCCCTACCCGACCCAGATCGGCCAGACCGGCAAGGTCGTCTCGCCCAAGGTCTACCTCGGCTTCGGCGTCTCGGGCGCCATCCAGCACAAGGTCGGCATGCAGACCTCGCAGATGATCGTGTCCATCAACAAGGACGCGAACGCGCCGATCTTCGATTTCAGCGACATGGCCGTGGTGGGCGATCTGCACCAGATCGTCCCCCAGCTGACGGCGCTCGTGAAGGAGCGCAAGGGGTCCTAGTGCACCGTCCCGCACGGGCGGCCCCATCGCGGGGCCGCCCTTGCGCGGTCATCTAGAATCGACCTATCGACGTTCGCCGCATCCGCGGTTCGTCCACACTGCGAGGATCATCATGAAGACGGACATCCACCCCGAGTACGTCACGGCGCACGTGCGCTGTTCGTGCGGCAACGAGTTCGAGACCCGCTCGACCAAGCCCGAGATCAAGGTCGAGATCTGCAGCAACTGCCACCCGTTCTACACGGGCAAGCAGAAGCTGGTGGACTCCGGCGGACGCGTCGAGCGCTTCCAGCGCAAGCTCGCCCGCAGCCAGCGCCCCGGCGCGTAGGCACCCGGCTCCGAGCCGGGAGATGACCTCGTGAGCGCGGACGCGCGATCTCTCGTCGAGCAGATCGTGCGTACGCGCGATGAGCTCTCCCAGGCCCTCTCGGACCCCGAGCTCAGCTCCGACCGTGAGCGCTACGCGGCCGTCAACAAGCGCTGGTCGGATCTCTCCGAGGCGTTCGCCCTGGCCGACCCTCTGGGAGGACGCGGCCGGGCGCCTGGCCGAGGCCGAGGAGCTGCTCGCCGAGGACGTCGAGGACGAGGACGTGCGCTCGCTGCTGGACGAGGCCCGCGCCGAGCTCGAGGCGCTGGCCCCGCGGATCCGCGAGGCGATGATCGCGCCCGACCCCGACGACGACCGCGACACCCTGGTCGAGATCCGCGCCGCCGCCGGCGGCGAGGAGGCGGCCCTGTTCGCGCGCGACCTGGTGGACGTCTACACGCGCTACGCCGAGTCGCGCGGCCTCAAGGTCGAGCTGATGTCGGTGTCCGACGCCGACGCCGGCGGGGTCCGCGAGGCCACGATCGCCGTCAAGGGGCGGGGCGCCTACGCCGTGTTCAAGCACGAGGCCGGCGTCCACCGCGTCCAGCGCGTGCCGGCCACCGAGAGCCAGGGCCGCATCCACACCTCCACGGCGACGGTCGCGGTGCTGGCCGAGGTGGAGGACGTGGACGTCAAGATCGACCCGAACGACGTCAAGCGCGACGTCTACCGCTCCAGCGGCCCGGGCGGCCAGAGCGTCAACACCACCGACTCGGCGGTGCGGCTGACGCACCTGCCGACCGACATCGTCGTCTCGATGCAGGACGAGAAGAGCCAGCTCCAGAACTTCGAGCGCGCCATGCGCGTGCTGCGCGCGCGCATCTACGAGCGGGCGCAGGCCGAGCGGGCCGCCGAGGTCTCTGCCGCGCGCAAGTCGCAGCTCGGCTCGGGCGACCGCTCGGAGAAGGTCCGCACGTACAACTACCCTCAGAACCGGGTCACGGATCACCGCGTCGGGGTCACGGTGCCCCTGCGCGAGCAGGTGCTGGTGGGCAACCTGTCCAGCCTCACGGACGCCCTCGCGGCCGACGAACGCAGTCGCCGCCTGGACGAGCAGTCGAACCAGGGGGAGACGTCGTGACACTGAACACCGAGCTGCTGCGCATCGAGTTCGTCGGCGTCACCCTGCGGCACGAGGAGGTCACCCTGCCGCGCGAGGACCTGGCCCTCTTCTTCGCCGGGATCAGCGACCGCTACGGCCTGTCGCGCCTCGAGTACCACTCGGACGCCGGCGCCACCTTCTCCAGCCCGGACGGCACCGAGTTCGTGCTGCGCCCGGCCCAGATGGCCTCGTGCGGCGTCACCGGCATGGGCTACCGCGAGGGCCGGGAGCGGATCGTGGGCCTCATCGACGAGGCCACCGACCGCTACGGCATCGGCGACACCTGGGTGGAGGACATCACCCTGGTCGCGGTCTGGGACATCGGCGACGCCGAGGCGGCGCGGGAGCTGCTGGTGGAGAACGTCCTGCGCGTGGACGAGGACCGCCTCGAGCTGCTCGAGGGCGACGACGTGACGCTCGGCCTGCGCATCTGGCGGCGGGTGGGGGAGGCCTCGCTGGAGTGCGCCATCGAGCCCATGCACTCGGAGCCGTCCAAGGTCTACATCCGCCTGGTCCAGACCGGCGGCGAGGTGATCCCCGACGCCGCCGCCCTGCGTGAGGCGACCGACGCCGTCAACGAGTTCCTCCTGGGGCCCCTGACGGCGTTCATGATGGCGCGCGCCCGCCGCTGAGCGCCGCCCGGTGAGCGGGCCCCTCAGCATCGGGGAGGTCCTCAGGCGCAGCACGGCCTACCTGGCCGAGAGGGGCTCGCCCTCGCCCCGCCTCGACGCCGACCTGCTCCTGGCGCACGCCCTCGGGATCGAGCGGATCCAGCTCTACACCGACTCCGAGCGGCCGCTGACCCCGCCCGAGCTCGACCGCGCCCGCGCCCTGGTCGGCCGGCGCGGGCGCCGCGAGCCGCTCGCCTACCTCACCGGCCAGCGCGCCTTCCGGCGCCTGCGGCTCGCCGTGGGGCCCGGGGTGCTCGTGCCCCGGCCCGAGACCGAGGTGCTGGTGGAGTGGGCGCTCGCCGTCGCCCAGGACGGCGGCTCGCTCCTGGACTGGGGCACCGGCAGCGGCGCCGTGGCGCTCGCGCTTGCCGACGAGGGCCCCGCGCTGCGGGTGACCGCGCTCGACCGCTCCGAGGAGGCGCTCGCGGTGGCGCGCGCCAACGACGACGCGGGCCGGGTCGAGTGGCTCCTGTCCGACGGCTTCGCGGCCGTCGCGGGCCGGCGCTTCGACGTGATCGCCGCGAACCCGCCGTACCTCTCGCCCGTCCGACCTGGAGGCGGCCCCCCCGGAGCTGCGCTTCGAGCCCGAGGGCGCCCTGGTGGCCGGTCCGAGCGGGCGGGAGGCCATCGCGCGGATCGCCGCCGAGGCGCCCGCGCACCTGGAGCCCGGCGGGTGGCTGCTGATGGAGGTGGGCGACGGCCAGGCGGCCGCGGCCGAGGCCATGCTCACGGCCGCCGGGCTCGCGGACGCCACCCACCGCGACGACCTCGCGGGCGTGGCGCGGGTGGTGGGCGCACGCCGGGCCTGAGCGACGACGTGGCGGCGGCCCGCGCCGCCCTGCGCGCCGGAGGCGTGGCGCTGGTGCCGACGGACACGGTCTACGGCCTGGCCGCGGCGCTCGACGTGCCGGCGGGCGTCGACGCGCTCTACGCGCTCAAGGGGCGCCCGCGCGCGCAGCCCTGCCAGGTGCTGCTGTTCGCCCCCGCCCTGCTGGCCGAGGCCCTGGACGCGCTCGACGCGCGCACGCGCGCGGCCGCCGCGGCGCTGCTGCCGGGCCCGGCGACCTGCCTCGTCGCCGATCCGGCCGGTCGCTACGCGGCGGCGGCCGGGGAGGCCGCCGGCACGGTCGGCCTGCGCGCGCCGCGGATGTCCGGGGCCCTCCTGGAGCTGGACATCCCGCTCGTCGCGACGAGCGCCAACCACCCCGGCGGGCCCGATCCCGGCCCGGGTCGCGGACGTGCCCGCCGACCTGCGGGACGCGAGCGCCGTGATCGACGCCGGCGCCGCTGCCCGGCACCGCGTCGGCGGTCGTCGACCTGCGCCCCCTCGCGGGGGGCGGCGCGCCCGTGCTGGTGCGCCCCGGCCCCGATCCCGAGGGGGTCGCGCGGGCGCTGGCCGCGGTCGGCGCGCCGGTCGTCCGTCCGCGGTAGGGGTGTACCCTCGTAGCCGGACAACGTCGCCCCGGGGGTCGAGCAGAGTGAGCTTCATCGACGACGACAGCTACCTGTCGCAGGACATCTCCGAGGCCGATCCCGCCGTGGCACGCCTGCTCCGGCTCGAGGCGGAGCGCCAGAGCGAGACGCTCGAGATGATCGCGAGCGAGAACTTCACGAGCCAGGCGGTCCTGCAGGCGGTCGGTTCGGTCCTCACCAACAAGTACGCCGAGGGCCTGCCCGGCAACCGCTACTACGGCGGCTGCGAGGTGGTGGACGAGGTCGAGCAGCTGGCGATCGACCGGGCGATCGAGCTCTTCGGCGCCGAGCACGTCAACGTCCAGCCCCACTCGGGCGCGACGGCCAACGAGGCCGCCTACTTCGCCGTCCTGAAGCCGGGCGACCGGATCCTCGGCGATGTCGCTGTCGCACGGCGGCCACCTCTCGCACGGGCTCAAGGTCAACTTCTCGGGGCGCTTCTACGAGTTCCACCACTACGGGGTCCGCCGCTCGGACGCCCGCATCGACATGGACCAGGTGCGCGACCTCGCCCGCGAGCTGCGCCCGGGCCTGATCGTCGCCGGCGCCTCGGCCTACCCGCGGATCATCGACTTCCCGGCCTTCCGCGAGATCGCCGACGAGGTCGGCGCCCTCCTGATGGTCGACATGGCCCACATCGCCGGCCTCGTGGCCGCGGGCGTGCACCCGACGCCGATCGGCATCGCGGACATCGTGACCACCACGATCCACAAGACCCTCGGCGGCCCGCGCGGCGGGATGGTCATGAGCACCGCGGAGCTCGGCGCGAAGATCGACAAGGCCGTCTTCCCGGGGCTCCAGGGCGGCCCGCTCATGCACGTGATCGCCGGCAAGGCCGTCGCGCTCGGCCACGCGCTCACCCCCGAGTTCCAGGCCCGCCAGCGCGCCGTGGTGGACAACTGCCAGGCCCTCGCCGCGGAGCTGCTGGCGGGCGGCGTGAGCCTGGTGTCCGGCGGCACGGACAACCACCTGGTCCTGGTGGACCTCTCGGCCACCCCGCTCACGGGCAAGGACGGCGAGGACCGGCTCGAGCTGGCCGGCATCACGGTCAACAAGAACGGCGTCCCGTTCGACGAGCGCCCGCCGACGGTCACCTCCGGACTCCGCATCGGGACCGCCGCGCTCACCACGCGCGGCCTCCGCGAGCCGGAGATGCGCGAGATCGGCCGGATCATCACCGCGGCGCTCGACCCGGCCGCCTCGGACGCCGACCTGGAGGCCCTGCGGTCGCGCTCCCGCGCGATCGGCGAGCGCTTCCCGCTCTACCCGCGCCTGCTGGCGGGCACCGCCGTCTGACGGTCCTCTCCACGCGGGCGCTCAACCGGGCCCTGCTCGCCCGCCAGCTCCTGCTGGCGCGCGAGCGCCGCCCGGCGCCCGCGGTCGTGGAGCATCTGGTGGGGATGCAGGCCCAGGAACCGCTGCACCCGTACACCGCGCTCTGGAGCCGCGTCGAGGATTTCGCGCCGCAGGAGCTGGCGGATCCGATCCGCGCGGGGGCGGCCGTGCGCGCGACGCTGATGCGCTCCACGCTCCACCTGGTCACGGCCGACGACTGCCTGGCGCTGCGGGCCGCGCTGCAGGACACGGTGACGCGCCGCTTCTGGGCCAACCGCGTCTACGCGCGGGCCCTGGAGGGCATGGAGATGGCCCCCCTGCTGGCCGCCGGGCGCGCCCTGGTGGAGGAGCGCCCGCTGACGCCCGCCGAGCTGCGCGCGGCGCTCGCCGAGAGGTTCCCCGGCAGGGACCCCCACGCCTTGGGCCAGGCCGTCGCCCAGATCGTGCCCATGGTCCAGCTGCCGCCGCGGGGCGTCTGGGGCGAGCGCGGACGGCCGACGCTCATGACGGTCGAGGCCTGGCTCGGCAGGCCGGTCCCGGACGACCCCGACCTGGAGGGGCTCGCCCTGCGCTACCTGGCCGCCTTCGGACCGGCGAGCGTGCAGGACATGGAGGCGTGGTCGGGGCTGGCGGGCCTGGCGCCGGTGTTCGCCCGCATCGCGCCCGGCCTGGCCACCTTCCGCGACGAGCGCGGGGGCGAGCTCGTCGACCTCCCCGACGCCCCGCGGCCCGACCCGGACACCCCCGCGCCGCCGCGCTTCCTGCCCGGCTACGACAACATCCTCCTCGGGCACCGGGACCGGCGCCGCATCGTCGATCCCGACGCCCGGACCCGCTTCCTGGCCACCGCGAACGGCCAGACGCCGGGCACGGTGCTGATCGACGGCTTCGTCAACGCCACCTGGCGCCTCGAGCGCGAGCGCGGCGCCGCCCGCCTGCTGGTGCGGCCGCAGATCCGCCTGACGGCGCGGGTGCGCCGGGCCGTCGCCGCCGAGGGCGCGCGACTGCTGGGGATGCTGGCGGCCGACGCCACCTCGCGCGATGTCGAGGTGGCGCCGGCGCCCGCCTGAGTCAGGAGGAGGCCGACTCGGCCAGCGTCTCGCCGCTCGCCGCGGGCGCGTGCTCCCGCCGCGGGCGGCCGGGGACCACGAGCGCGACCAGGGTGCCGACCGCGAGCACGGCCGCGCCCACCCAGACCGCGGCCACGAGGCCGTCGGTGAAGGCCTGGGGTGACGCGAAGCCGCCGGCGTTCGTGAACACGGACGTCATGACCGCGATGCCGAAGACCCCGCCCAGCTCGCGGATCATGTTGTTCGTGCCCGACGCCTGGCCGGCCTGCTCGGGCCGGACGGCGCCGAGGACGACGCTGGCGGCGGGCGGGAACACGAGGCCCATGCCGATGCCGGCGAGCAGGAAGGGCACCACGAGCTGCGAGTAGGCCATCGCCGGGTCGTAGACCATCGCCATCCACACCATCGCCACGGTCTGGAGCGCCATGCCCGACACCAGCAGCGGGCGGCCGCCGATGCGATCCGACAGCAGGCCCGCCACCGGCGCCACGAACAGGATCGGGAGGGTCCAGGGAAGCGTCCGCACGCCCGCCTCGAAGGCCGAGTAGCCCTGCACCGTCTGGAGGAACTGGGCGATGAGGAAGATCGACCCGAACATCCCGAAGTACATGAACAGGCTGGTGGCGTTGGTGGCCGCGAACGCGCGGTTGCGGAAGAAGGCCATCGGGAGCATCGGGTTCTTCGCGCGGGTCTCCCAGACGACGAACGCCGCCGTCACGATCACCCCGGCGACCAGGGGCACGAGGACGCGCGGGCTGGTCCACCCGTCCGGGTTGCCGCGCACCAGCGCCCACACGATCCCGAAGAGGCCGACGCTGGCCAGCGCGACGCCGGGCAGGTCCAGCCGCGCGCCGGGGCGCACGCTCTCGGGCAGGCGCAGGAAGGCGAGCGGGACGAGCGCGAGGCCGATCGGGACGTTCAGCCAGAAGATCCAGTGCCAGGAGATGCCGCTCACCACGGCGCCGCCGACGAGCGGGCCGAAGGCCACGCCGACCCCGGCGATCGCCGACCAGATGCCGATCGCGGCGCCGCGCCGCGCCGCGGGGACGGCCTCGCTGAGGATGGTGAGGGAGAGGGGCATGATGGCCGCGGCCCCGGCGCCCTGGAGGGCGCGCGACGCGATCAGGGTCTCGATGTTGGGCGAGAGGGCAGCCGCCGCCGAGGCGACGGTGAAGAGGGCCACGCCCAGGGCGAAGACCCGCCGCCGCCCGAAGCGGTCGCCGAGCGCGGCCGCCGTGAGCAGGAGCACGGCGAAGGCCAGCGTGTAGGCGTTGACGGTCCACTCGAGGTTCTCGATCGACGACCCCAGCGACTCGCGGATGCTGGGCAGGGCGTTGGTGACCACCAGGTTGTCGAGGACGGCCATGAAGAGGCCGACGCCGGTGATGGCGAAGATCCATGTCGTGCGGGCGGCCTGGGTCATCCCGCCTCCTTCCCGGGCGGGTCGCCCCCGCGGTCGAGGCCGGGGATGACGAGCCCGGTCAGCCCGAGCGCCCCCAGCGCGTTGAGCAGCATTCCCTTGGCGAAGAACTCCCGCACGCGGTCCTCGGAGGCCCCGCTCGTCTCCCGGACCTCGGCCCAGAGGCGGAGGAAGCCCTCCCGGACGCGCTCGCGGATCGCGGGGTCCCCGCACGCGGCGTGCGACTGCAGCTGCACGGCCAGCAGCCCCGGCTCCTCCAGCAGCTCCAGGTAGCGCCGGCCCATCGCCGCGAGGATGCCCTCGGGCGAGCGGTCGGTCGCCGCGGCGGCCGCCGCGCGGAAGGCATCGCCGATGCGCCCCTGGACGACCTCCACGCACGTGATGAAGAGGGCGCGCTTGGTGTCGAAGAGGCGGAACACGTAGGCCTGGGAGATCCCCGCGCGCTCGGCGACCTCCTGGGTGGTGGCCGGCGCGTAGCCGCGCTCGGCGAACACCGCGATGGCCGCCTCGATCACCTCGTCGCGTCGCTCCGGCGCCGTGCGCCGGGAGGGGGGTGCGGCCGTCATGTGTACAGCGTAAGTGAGTGACCGCTCACTTACAAGCGGGGATGTGAGCGACCTGTGAGAGCGGCGTCAGGTTCCCGGTGGGGCTCAGGGATCGGCCCGGTGCCGCCGATACGGTCGGAAGATGACCCCTCCGCCACGTGCCCTGACGGTGAGATCTCGCCGCGCGACCCTGTCCGCGGCCTGCGCGATGCTCGGCCTGGCCGGCGCGCTCGGGCTTGTGGCGGCGCACGCGCCGGCCGCCTCCGCGGCCCGCATCGAGGTGGGCGTCTACCAGGACGACCCCGTCGCCGGCGTGCCGGCGCTGACCAAGGCCTCGGGCACGCGCGCCACCCGGGTCATCTCCACCTACGTCACCGGCGGCCGGACGGTCGATCCGCAGATCGTCGCCCTCGCGGCGCGCACCAAGGCGCGCCTGATGGTGACCTGGATGCCCGACGGCGGGCGCGACGGCGCCAACCAGAAGCGCTACCGGCTCTCGTCCATCCGCCGCGGGGCCCAGGACGCCGGCCTCAAGAAGCTCGCCAAGCAGATCGGCACGCTCCGCCCGGCGCCGATCCTGCGGCCGATGCCCGAGCCCAACGCCCCCTGGTACGCGTGGTCGGGCAACGTCAACGGCAACACGCCGGCCGACTACGTCACCGCCTGGAAGCGCGT
Organism: uncultured Thermoleophilia bacterium; assembly: GCA_963784365.1. Classification (GTDB taxonomy): domain Bacteria; phylum Actinomycetota; class Thermoleophilia; order Miltoncostaeales; family Miltoncostaeaceae; genus Miltoncostaea. The sequence continues at coordinate 1,279,144 of CAWAQS010000006.1, forward strand.
GCGCAAGGTGGTCCGGGGCGGCGGCGGCAGGCGCATCAAGCTGCTGTGGGCGCCCTACGTGCGCAGCGTCCCCGACACGCCCGAGAACGCCTTCGCGGCCTACTTCCCCGGGGCGACCCAGGTCGATCTGGTCGGGACCAGCGGCTACAACTTCGGCGCCACGGGCGGCCTCGCCTGGGTGGAGCCGGACGCCCTCTTCGAGGACGCCTACCGCCAGGTCTCCGCCCTGGCGCCCAAGCCCTTCTGGATCGCCGAGACCGGCTCCACCGCCACGGGCGGCAACAAGGCCAAGTGGATCACGTCGCTCGCGAACCTGCGCACCACGCATCCCGAACCTCGCCGGCATCGTCTGGTTCGACGTCCGCGACCGCAACGGCGACTTCCGGGTCAGCGGCTCCAAGGCGATGCGCTCCGCCTTCAAGGCCTTCACGGGCAGGGCGAAGGCGAAGTGAGCCCCCGTCTGGCGAGCCCCCCGCGGCGGCGGCACCTGCACCGGCCGGCTCCCGGCGGGGCCCAGCAGCCCCTCACCGAGGCCATGGTCGACCGGCTCACCTGGCGCACCGGCTTCGGCCCCTCCGAGGCCGAGCGCACAGCGCTCAAGGGCCTGACGCTCCACAAGGCGGTCGACAAGCTCATGGCCCGCCCCCAGGGCGCGCTTCGGCGGCGTCCCCGCCGGTGCGCCAGGACGGCACGCCGCTGAAGCCGCTCGAGTCGGACGACGACCTGGTGCTCGCGTGGTGCGACCGGATGCTGAAGACCGGCAACCCGCTCGTGGAGCGGCTCACGTTCTTCTGGCACCGCCACTTCGCCACCTCGCGCGCCGACGTGTCGCCGCCCCAGCTGATGACGAACCAGAACGACCTGCTGCGCCGGTACTCCGACCTGGCGGCCAACCCGTCGGCGACCTTCCGCAACCTGGTCTACGAGGTGGGCGAGGGGCCGGCGATGCTCCGCTACCTCACCGGCGAGGACAACACGCGGCGGGCGATCAACGAGAACTACGGCCGCGAGCTGATGGAGCTGTTCACGCCTCGGCGTCACCAACGCCGGCCGGCGTGCCCAACTACAGCGAGGTGGACGTCCGCGAGGCGGCGCGCTGCGCCTCGGGCTGGCAGATCGACGACGAGAACCCCGACGCCGCGATCGGCTACTTCAACCGCTCGCGCTGGGACGACGGCCCCAAGTCGCTCCTCGGCAGGACCGGCGCCTTCGGCCACCGCGAGCTGGTGGACGTGGTGCTGGCGCACCCCAGCCACGCGCCCTTCCTGGTCACCAAGCTGTGGGGCGAGTTCATCCCCACGGCCCCCGACGCGGCGACCCTGCGCGACCTCACCAAGAGCTACGTCGGGAGCGGCCTCAAGCTCAAGCCGCTGGTGCGCCGCATCCTCACCCACCCGCGCGATGCTCGACTCCATCCGCGAGCCGAACATGATCAAGCCCCCGATCGTCCAGGCGATCGGCACGATGCGCGCGCTCGGGCTCAACATCACCGACGGGAGCCTCGTCGAGCGCCCTGCGCGACATGGGCCAGCTGCCCGTACTTCCCGCCGAACGGTCGCCGGCTGGGAGGGCAGCGTCGCCTGGCTCAACACCAACACGGCCCTGGCGCGCTTCGCGCTGGCCAACCGGCTCCTGACGCTGAGTTACGCGACGCTTCCCGACAAGCAGCCCGAGGACGTGCCCACCGAGACGCCCCGGCAGGCCGTCGACCGCGCCCGCGCCGCGGTCGGGCCGGCCCTGGCTCGCGCCCGAAGACGCTCAGCTCCCTCATGTACTACGCCGGCACGACGCGGGCGATGTCGGCCAACGACCGCATCGCCCGCCAGCGGGCGCTGCGCGCGTTCATGCTCGGCGGCCCCGACGCACAGGTGATGTGATGGACGAGACCCCCCGGCCCGACGCCCACGGACCCCTCGACCCCGGCGCGGCCGAGGCGATCCGCTGCGCCGACTGCGCGCGCTCCGACAGCCTCGTCAGCGGCCTCGACCCGGTCGACGCGATGCCCATCTCCGCCGAGGCGATGGCCGGCTTCCCGGACGGCGTCCCGCGCTCCCGCGGCATGGACCGGCGCTCCTTCCTGCGCTCCGGCGCCCTCGGCATGGCCTCGGTCTACGCCGCCAGCCGCATCGACTGGACCCGCGCCTTCGAGGCCGCGGTCGCCGAGGGCGCCAGCCCGGCGAACCAGCTCGTGATGATCTTCCTCAACGGCGGCAACGACGGCCTCAACACGGTCATCCCGATCGCCGAGTACGACGCCTACGCGGCCAAGCGGCCGGCGCTCGCCCGCGTCCAGGGCCCGTCCATCGACGGCAAGGTGGGCTCGACGGTCATGCCGGGCACCGGCGGGGCCCACGCCTGGGCCAACCCGGGCGTGTCCGGCGTCGGCAACAACGGCGACACCCGCGGCTTCGACACCCTCTGGGGCGACGGCACCGGCGGCCCGGGCTCGGACCTCGCGCTCTGGCCGGCCGCCGACTACACGCCGGCCAACCGCTCGCACTTCGACAGCCGCGACTACTGGTTCGCCGGCGCGCTGCAGAAGATGAACACGGGCTGGCTCGGTCGCTGGCTCGACCTCTACGGGTCGCCGGACAACCCGCTCCAGGCCGTCTCGCTCGACTCGAGCATCTCCAAGCAGATCCGCTCCGCCAAGGCGCCGGTCATCGGCGGTCCGCAGCCTCAACGGGGCCGAGTTCCGCGTGGACGGCGTGTCCACCAGCCTGGTCAACACCACCGAGCAGATCGCCCCGCTGTCGGCGGTGCCGGTCGGCGCCGGCAACACCGAGCTCGGCAAGGTGCGCGAGGTCTACGGCCGCACGGTCCAGGTGTCGCGCTCGCTGCGCTCGCTCGCCGGCGTCGGCGTCGGGGCGGGCTACCCGCGCTCGGACCTCTCGACCCGCCTGCAGCTGGCCGCCAACCTGCTCGCGGCCAACCTCGGCACCCGGATCATCACGCTCGACTGGGGCTCGTTCGACACCCACGGCAACCAGATCCAGAGCCAGGACCCGCAGCTCTCCACGCTCTCCCGCGCGCTGGCCGCCTTCAAGGCCGACCTCACGACGCGCGGCATCGAGGGGCGCGTGATCACCGTGGTCTTCTCCGAGTTCGGCCGCCGGGTCGAGTCCAACGAGAGCGGCACGGACCACGGCGCCGGCGGCCTGATGATGGCCATGGGCTCGTCGGTGGCCGGAGGGATGCGGGGCGACTTCCCGGGCCTGGCCACGCTCGACCGCGGCGACCTCCGCGTCACGACCGACTTCCGCGCCGTCTACTCGCACCTCATCGGGGAGTGGCTCGGCGGCGACCCCGGCGGCCGTGATCCCGGGCGGGCCCTTCGGACTGCCGGGGCCGCTCGTCGGGTGACGCCCGCGGTCCGCATCGCCGGCGCCCTCATCTGCGTGTCGCTGGTCGGGGCGGCGAGCGCCGTCGCGGCGCCGCGCCTGCACCGCACCACCCTCCCGCCGCCGCCCCCGCTGCCGTCCTCCCTGGCGGTCGACGAGACCGAGTGGAAGGTCGTGCCGTCGAAGACCGTCGTCGCCGCCGGGGCGGTGACGCTGCGCGTCTACAACCGGGGCATGGACGACCACGACTTCACGATCATCGACTCGACCGGCGCGCGGCAGCAGGTCTACCTGCCCCCCGCGGGGACCGGGATCGTGCACGCGACGCTCGCGCCCGGCCTCTACCGGATCTACTGCTCGCTCTTCGCCGGGAGCCCGGCCTCCCACGAGACGCTCGGCATGGTCTCGTACCTGCGCGCCCGCAACGACCCCTCCCGCGCGGTCGCCGCCTCTCGCCGTTAGCGGGTCCGCGGCGGTACGGTAGACGGGTCGTGGGCTGGCTGCCGTGGAAAGACGCATGCGTCATGGCGATCGCGCTCCTGGTCGTCGGCGCTGCTGCCGCGCCCGGACGGCCGGCCGTGGCGGACGGCCGCCGCGCTCTGCCGCGAGGCCGCCCTGGTGCTGGGCCTGTACGCGATCTGGACCCTGGCCGGCACGCTGTCCCTGATGAAGATCGACGGCGCGATGTCGCGCGGGATGGACATCTGGCGGCTGGAGCAGGACCTCGGGTTCCCCAGCGAGCTGAGCGTCCAGCGCCTGCTTCCTGGGCCACGACCTGATCATCCGGGCCTTCAACGCGTACTACATGTGGGTGCACGTCCCGGCGCTGATCGCCTTCCTGGTCTGGCTGTTCCTGCGCCACCGCGACCGCTATCCGACGTGGCGGACCACGCTCGCCCTGCTCACGGGCGCCTGCCTGCTGATCCAGTTCGTGCCGGTGGCGCCGCCGCGCCTGCTCGGCGGGCTGGGCTTCGTCGACACCGCGACCGCCTTCGGGGATTCGGTCTACAACACGCCCGGCACGCCCGGTCCGGCGCAGCTGGGCGCCATGCCGTCGGTCCACGTGGCGTGGGCGCGTCCTCATCGGATGGTGCGTGGTGAGCGTCAGCGCCAGCCCGTGGCGCTGGTGGGTCCTCGCCCATCCGGTGCTGACGATCCTGATCGTGGTCGCGACCGCCAACCACTGGTGGCTCGACGGCGTCGTGGCGGTCGCCCTCCTGGCGGCGTTCCGGCTCCTGGTGCCGCGCGCCTACGCGCTGGCCGCGGCCCTCCCGGCCCTGTCCGGGCGCGCGCGGCTCGCGCCCCGAGCCCGCGCTGATCGCCGGCGAGTCGCCGGCGCCGCCGGGCACCTAGCGGCCGGCCGGCGCTAGACGGCGGTCCCCACCAGCGCGCCGATCGCGTACGTCAGCGCCATCGCCACCGCCCCCCAGGCGGTGACGCGCACGGCGGCGCGGCCCAGCCGGGCGCCGCCCAGGCGGGCGCCGACGGCGCCGAGGACGGCGAGGGCGAGCAGCGTGAGGACCACCGTCAGGGCGATGCGCGCGCGCGGCGGGCGTGGCGGTGATGGTGAGCAGCGGCACGGCGGCGCCGACCGAGAAGGCGATCGCCGACGTCCAGGCGGCCTGGAAGGGCCGGGCCATGCGTGTCTCGGTCGATGCCGAGCTCGTCGCGCGCGTGGACCGCCAGCGCGGTCGCCGCGCGGACAGCTCCTCGGCCACGCGCCGCGCCAGCTCGGGGCTCGAGGCCGCGCGCCCGGTAGATCCCGGCCAGCTCCTCGCAGCTCGCCCTCCGGGTCGGCGGCCAGCTCGCGCCGCTCGAGCGCCAGGTCGGCCTCCTCGCGTCGCGCTGGGAGCTCACCGAGACGAACTCGCCGGCGGCCATCGACAGGGCCCCGGCCACGAGGCCCGGCGATGCCGGCGGTGGCGATCGCGCCCACCGACGCGTTCGGCGGCGGCGACGCCGAGCACCAGCCCGGCCGTCGAGAGGATGCCGTCGTTCGCGCCGAGGACCGCGGCGCGCAGCCAGCCTCCGCGGCCGCTCAGGTGGCTCTCGGCGTGGGCCATGCCGCCAGGTTAGCCGCCGCCGCGCCGATAGCCTGGCCGCGGTGCCCGCCCGTCCCCCCGTGACCCTGGCCGGCGCCGATCGCCGGGCACCACCTCGCGCGCCTGCGCGACCGGGCGACCGCCGTCGCCGGACTTCCGCCGGTCGGCCCACGCCCTGGCGACGCTCGTCGTCGCCGAGGCGATGCGCGCCTGGAGACGCGGCCGGGGACGTCGTCGAGACCCCCGCTGACGACCGCGCCGGTGGCGCTGCCCGGCCCGGCGCGTGACGGTGGTGCCGGTGCTGCGGGCGGGCCTCGCGATGCTCCAGCCGGCGCTCGACCTGCTGCCCGACGACACCCGGGTCGGCTTCCTCGGCCTGGCCCGCGACGAGCGCACCGCCCGCGCGCTCGTCCTACCTCGAGAGCCTCCCCGACGACCTCGCCGACGACGAGGTGGTGGTGCTCGACGTGATGATCGCCACCGGCGGCTCGGGCGCGGACGCGCTCGCGGCCCTGCGCGGCGGCCGGGGCGACCCGCCTCCACCTCGCCGGGCTGATCGCCGCCCCCGAGGGGATCGCGGCCATCGCGGCCGGCGGAGCCCGACGTGCCGATCACCGTGGCGGTCATCGACCAGCGCCTCGACGAGCGCAACTTCATCGTCCCCGGCCTCGGCGACGCCGGCGACCGGCTCTTCGCCGAGCCCGCGCGCTGATGCGCCGGGGCTCGCCGTGGTCACGGGCGCCTCGTCGGGCCTCGGGCGGGCCTACGCCGAGAGCCTCGCGGCCCGCGGCCACCCGCTGCTCGTGGTGGCCCGCCGCGGGGAGCGGCTGCGCGACGCTCGCCGACTGGGCCCGCGACGACGCCACGGCGTCGAGGCGCGCGTCGTCGTCGCGGACCTCTCCACCGAGGAGGGGCTCGCGGCCTGCCGGGCCGCGATCGACCGAGGCGGCCGCGTCCCGAGGTCGTGATCCTCAACGCCGGGTTCGGCGCCCACGGCGCAGCTCTGGGCCCTCGACCGCGCGCGCCAGGCGGAGATGGTGCGCCTGAACTGCGTCGCGGTCGTCGACCTGGCGGCGCACGTGCTGCCCGGGATGGTGGAGCGCGGCGGCGGAGCGCTCGTCGTGGTGAGCTCGGCGGCCGCCTGGCAGCCGGTGCCCTACATGGCGACCTACGCGGCCACCAAGGCCTTCGAGCTGCACCTCACCGAGGCCATCGGCGAGGAGCTGCGCGGCACCGGCGTGCGGGCGCTCGCGGTCTGCCCGGGGCCCACCCGCACCGAGTTCACGCTCTCGGCCGGCGGCTCCGACGCCCGGACACGGCGCGTGCCCTTCGACGACGTCGACCTGGTGGTGCGCGCCACCTGGCGCGCGCTGGCCGCCGGGCGCCGCCGCGCGCCCACCGGCGTCGTGTCGCGCGCGCAGCCTGCTCGGCGGGGCGCCTGCTGCCCCGCGGGGCTGGTCGTGCGGGCGGCCGCGCTCACCCACCGCTTCCCCGCGCGTTGAAGGGCTCCGACGGCCCCACCTAGAATCACCTCAGGGCCCCTCCGGGTCCGACTCTCCGTGACGACCACCCTCATCCCCATCCTCTGCGCGATCGTCGCGGCGCTGGTCGTGCTGGCGACGACGCCGCTGACGGCGCGCCTGGCCCGCCGCGGTCGGGGCCGTCGACCATCCCTCGGACCGGCGCATCCACCGCGAGCCGACGCCCCGCCTGGGCGGCCTCGCGATCCTGCTGGGCTTCCTCGTGCCGGTGCTCTACTACCTGCCCGACGACCCCGCGACGCGGGCCGTCGTGGCCGGCGCGGTGCTGATCGCGCTGCCTCGGGATGGTGGACGACGTCTGGGGCCTCAGCCCGGCGGTCAAGCTGGTGGGCCAGGTGGCCTGCGCGGCCATCCCGGTCTCGGCGGGCCTCACGATCGACCACATCACGCTGCCCTTCGTGGGCGTCGGCGACCTCGGCCCGGCCCAGTACCCGCTGACGGTGCTCTGGTTCGTCGCGATCGTGAACATGATCAACTTCAGCGACGGCATGGACGGCCTGGCCGCCGGCATCACCGGGCATCGGCGCCACGACGTTCGCCATCCTGGCCGCCTCGCTCGGCCGCGCCGACCCGGCGATCATGGCCGCCGCCCTCGCCGGGCGCCTGCGCCGCGTTCCTGGTCTTCAACTTCCACCCGGCCCGCGTCTTCATGGGCGACGGCGGCTCGATGCTGCTGGGCTTCGTCATCGCCGGCGTCGCGGTCAGCGGGGTGATGAAGAGCGCCGCGGCCGATCGCGGTCGTCGCGCCGCTGTTCGTGCTCGCGATCCCGATCCTCGACACGTCCTTCGTGATCATGAAGCGGCTCAAGCACGGCCTGCCGGTCTACTCGGCCGACCGCAGCCACTTCCACCACCGCTTCTTCACGATCGGCTGGGGGCAGCGCAAGACCGTGCTCGCCCTCTACGCCTGGTGCGCCCTGATGGGCGCTGGTGGCCATCGCTGCTGCGCTTCGTGCCCTACCGCGACCCCGACGGCGGCATCGCGGATCGCTCGGGACCCTCGCGCCTCGCGCGCGTCGGCCTGCGTGGCCCTGCTCGCCTCGGTCTACCTGGTCTACGTGCTCGAGATCCTCAAGTGGCGCAGCACGCCGGTGGTGCACGATCGTGCGCCAGAGCCGCCTCGCCCGCGCCGCGGGGAGGTCGTCGACGCGCTCGTAGGCCGTCGAGCGCGTCAGGCCGGCGGCGGCGATCACGTCGATCGCACCGCGTGCCGGGCGCCTGGCCCGGGTGGACCAGCGGGATCGTCGAGCCCCCAGGCGTCGGGCGCCGCCACGACGCGGCGGACGAGCGGCCGCCTCGGCGCGCACCGCGCGCAGCGGGCCGACGATGTCGGCGCTCGCCGCCGAGCGCGCGCGGCCGAGCACGACGCCGTGGCATCACCAGCCGCATCGTCACTGGCGCCGGGCGCGGTGGGGGTGAACTCGATGCGCGCCGACGCCGTCGCCGGCCACCGGGCCGCGTCCACCACGCCCGGCGCCGCGCGCCGTCACGCGGGCCTGCGCGGCGGTCCAGAAGGCCTCCGAGGAGACGCCCGAGCGCGGCCGCCAGGCCCAGCGGGTCGGCGCCGAGCTGCAGGGTGAGCTGGGCCGGCTCGCCCGCCGCCAGGGGCGGGGTGACGAGCCCGCCGTCGGGGATCTCCAGGCCGGTCGCCTCGTCGATGCGGCGGCGGTGTCGAGCGCGCGCGCGCCCGCCGCGCTGAGCACCGGGACGCGGGCTGCAGCCGGCGACCGGCACCTTGGAGGCCCTGTCGATCGGGAAGGTCCAGCGGTACTGCGCCGCGAAGGCGTCGACCGACGCGCCGAGGCGGTACGGCGCCCGGGCCGTTGCCCAGCACGGCGCAGGCGCTGCCCGCGCGGGCGCGGCTCCAGGCCGCGGCCTGGTCGCCGGCGCCGAAGGCCGACGTGCGCCCGGGCGCGCGGCGCTGCCGCCGGCCGCCGAGGCGGTAGGCGGTCTCGGACGGCCAGGCGAGCCACTCGGCGGCGGCTCCAGCGCGCGCGCGGGCTCGAGCCAGACGCCGCCGCCGCGCGCACGCCGCCAGCCGGGCGCCGCCCAGGCGGGGTCGGTGAGCAGGGCCGCCGGCGTTCGGCACCGTAGAAGTGCACCGCCGCGGACGCCGCGGCGCCCAGACGGCGCCGGGCGAGGATGGCGAGCGCCGCGGCGAGGTCGTCCCCCTCGGAGCCGCGGAACTCGGTGCCCAGGTCGTCCACCAGGACCCGGCCCGAGCCGGAGGCGAGCATCCGGTCGCCCAGCAGGTCGGCCATGCCGACCGCCCCGCGGCCCACGAGGCCCGGCGTGCCGATCGCGTCCGCGGTGCTCTGCACCCGGGCGACCTGGCGGGTGGCCGGGAGGACGCCGGGGATGGTGGGCGTCTGGTAGAGGCCGTCGTCCACGCGCAGGCCCGCGCTGCCCGTCGGGGCGATCGGCGGTCGCGCTGCGGATCGTGGCCGCGTCGTCGTCGAGGATCGTCATGCGCGCGGCGGCCGTCGCCGGGGACCGCGGCGGCGACGGCCAGGGCCACGAGGCCGAGGCACGCGATGGCCGGCCGCGTGGTCGGGCGGGGCGGATCGGAACCGGGAAGCGCACGAGGCATGACGCCGCTCACTTCGCCGGAGGCGCCCGGATCCCTGGGCGGCGCGGCCGCGCGGTCGCCGCGCCGACCCCGATATTCGGCGGTACGAATGTCCTGGCCACCCTCCCGGACGCACCCCATGCTTTCGGCGCGCGGTTATACTGCCTCGCGCTTCGCCGGAGCCACGCTGCCCGCGAACGGCTCGATGAGCGCCCGTTCCCACCGGAGGACCTGCATCCCACCCCAGAGCATCGCCCGGAATGTGAGGGGCGACCGATGACGGTCGCGACATCTCCTCACATGACCGATGCACCGCGTCCGCTCGTGTTCATCGCGTCCGGTATCGGCCTCATCGTCGCCATCCTCAGCCTGCCCGCTCGTACTGCTCCTGGGCGGCCCGCTCAACGGCTGGCTCCTCGGCGTCGTCCTCTGGTCGGTCAACTGGGGCCTCCAGCTCTGGACGGCGAAGGTGGCGCTCGGCTCGACGCCGACGGTGGCGGTGGGGATGTCCGGCGTCTCGTTCATCTCCCGCGCGTGGCTGACGGCGATCGTCCTGTTCGTCATCGCCCTGAAGTACGACAAGACGATCGGGCTGACCGCGGCCGGCGTGTTCCTCGCGGCGTTCACCTGCGACCTGGCGGGACGCACGATGCTCTTCGCGATGCGCTAGCAAGCTCCAGCAGGACACCCCGAGGTGAGGGGCTGGCGCGCCTGGGCGCCGCTGAGCGCCCTCGCCACGCTCTGCCTGCTCGTCCTCCCGGCGATCGCCGCGGCGGCCGAGGAGGAGGACAAGTTCGACCCCTCGGTCGAGTTCGCCCTCAACAAGTACATCCCGATCGACCTCGGCCCGATCGACCTCTCGATCAACAAGGCCGTCGCTCTACATGCTGATCTCCGCGGGCATCTGCATCGGGTTCGGGCTCTACGCCGTCCGCAAGGGCCTCCAGGAGCGGCCGCGCGGGGTCCAGAACGTGGTCGAGATGGCCTACGAGTTCACCGAGAACCAGATCGCGCGGCCCACGCTGACCCAGAGCACCTTCCCGCGGTACTTCCCGTACATCGCGACGCTCTTCCTGTTCATCGCGGTCAACAACCTGATCAGCTTCGTCCCGCTGCCGGTGTCGCACGAGAGCGGGACCTTCCCGTTCGGGATCCCCGACCTCTCGCTGTACGCCGCGACGGCGAACATCAACGTCACGCTGGCGCTGACCCTCGTGACCTTCATCGTCTACAACTACGAGGGCATCCGGGCGCACGGCGCGGTGGGGTACGCCAAGACGCTGGTCCCGGACGCGCCCACGGCGATCAAGCCGTTCATCGCGGTGCTCGAGATCCTCTCGCAGCTCCTGCGGCTGGTGAGCCTCTCGGTGCGGCTCTTCGCAAACATCCTCGCCGGCCACCTGCTCATCATCATGTGCGCCGGCTTCAGCATCCTGCTCGGGAACTTCGCCGGGGTCATCGCCATCCCGGTCGGCGTGTTCTTCTACATCTTCGAGTGGGTGCTGATCGCCGGTCTGCAGGCGTTCATCTTCGCCATGCTGAGCGGCATCTACATCGGCTTCGCCGTGGAGTCATCGCACTAACAACAAGAGGAGAGGCATCTCGTGGCACTCGAAGGCAACGTAGAGCAAGCAGCAAAGATCCTCGCCCTGGGTCTCGCCACCGGCTTCGGGGCGATCGGGCCGGGCGCGGGCGTCGGTTATCTCATGGGTAAGACCGTCGAGGCCGTCGCGCGTCAGCCCGAGCTGCGCGGCGAGATCATGTCCCTCATGTTCCTCGGCCTCGCCCTCACGGAGGCGATCGTCTTCTACGCCCTCCTGATGGGCTTCGTCGCGTTCTTCATCGGCTAGAGCGGACGCCTGATGGCAAACCCCCTCCTGACGGTGGTGACGCTGCCCGCGGCGAGCGACAGCGGCAGCAACCCGCTGCTCGAGGCCCAGCCGGGTCTCATGATCTGGACGCTCGTGATCTTCGGGATCACGTTGTACATCCTCAAGAAGAAGGTCTTCGGCCCGATCGGCCAGATCGTCACCAAGCGCCGGGACTCGATCGCCGAGAACATCGACGAGGCCGAGCGCAGTCGCGACGAGGCGACGGCCCTGCTCGAGGACTACAAGGCGCGCCTCACCGAGGCGCAGCGCGAGGCCGAGCAGCTTCGCGAGCAGGGGCGCAAGGAGGGTGAGCGCCAGAAGGCCGAGATCATCACCCAGGCGCAGGCCCAGCGGGAGCGCACCGTCGCCGACGCCGAGGTCCAGATCGAGGCGCAGGCACGCGCGGCCGCCGGCGGCGTGCGCGACGACGTCGTGACGCTCGCCCTGCTCGCGGCCGAGAAGGTGTCCCGCAAGTCGCTCGACGACGCGGACCACCGCCGCCTGATCGAGGAGGCCATCGCCGCGGCCGACCTGTCCGCCCTCTCCAACGGGGCACGCGGTTGAGCGTCGCGACCACCTACGCGGAGGCCCTCTTCGAGTCGGCCGCCTCGGAGGGTGCGATCGACACGGTCGCCTCCGACCTGGGCGCGTTCACGACGACGGCCGAGGAGTCGGCCGAGCTGCGCGACGTGCTCGAGAACCCCGAGGTGGACCGCCGCGCCAAGCGGGGGATCATCGACGCCCTCACCGAGGGCGCCCACCCGCTGGTCGGCAACTTCCTCAAGGTCCTCGTGGACCGCGGCCGGCTGGGCGAGCTGAAGGAGATCAGCGACGCGTTCGCCGATCGCGTGGACACCGCGGAGGCGCGCCTCGAGGTCGAGGCGATCACCGCCATCGCGCTGCCCGCCGATCTGCGCGACCGCATCGTGGAGGAGATCACGAGGAAGACCGGCCAGTCGGTCGTCCTCAGCGAGACCGTGGACCCCGAGATCGTCGGTGGCCTGGTGCTGAAGGTGGGGGAGTTCGTGGTGGACGGATCCGTCCGTCACGACCTCGACCGCCTCGCCGAGCGCCTGCATTCCGTATCCGTCGACGCCGCGCTGGCGCCGTCATGAGCACGCGGGCGCCCTCGCACCGCCCCGCCCCAGGAGAGAGAAAGGTGACGTCCCCCAGATGAAGCTGCGCCCCGACGAGATCACGAAGGTCCTCCGCGACCAGATCGAGCACTACGCGGGTGAGGTGGAGACCGAAGAGGTCGGCACCGTGCTCCAGGTGGGTGACGGCATCGCCCGCGTGCACGGACTCCAGTCCTGCGTCGCCCTCGAGATGCTCGAGCTCCCCCACGGCGTCACCGGCCTCGCCCTGAACCTCGAGGAGGACAACGTCGGCGTCGTCCTCCTGGGCGGCGAGACCTTGATCAAGGAGGGCGACCCGGTGCGCCGCACCGGCAAGGTCATCCAGGTGCCGGTCGGCGAGGCCCTGCTCGGCCGCGTCGTGGATCCGCTGGGCAACCCGCTGGACGATCGCGGCCCCATCGAGACCGAGCACTTCCGCCCGGTGGAGTTCAAGGCTCCCGGCGTGGTGCAGCGGCAGCCGGTGAAGGAGCCGCTCCAGACCGGCATCAAGGCCATCGACGCGCTCATCCCGATCGGCCGTGGCCAGCGCGAGCTGATCATCGGCGACCGCGGCACCGGCAAGACGACGATCGCGGTGGACGCGATCATCAATCAGCGCGGCCTCGGGGTGTTCTGCTTCTACGTCGCCATCGGCCAGAAGGCCTCGACCGTCGCCACGGTGGTCGAGCGGCTGCGCGCCGCCGGCGCCCTGGAGTACACGACGGTCATCGCGGCCACCGCCTCCCAGGCGGCGGCGCTGAAGTACCTGGCCCCCTACTCGGCCGCGGCCATGGGCGAGTACTTCCTCTACGGCGGCCAGCACGCCCTGTGCGTCTACGACGACCTCTCCAAGCAGGCCGACGCCTACCGCCAGATGTCGCTGCTCCTGCGGCGCCCGCCGGGTCGCGAGGCCTTCCCGGGCGACGTCTTCTACCTCCACTCCCGCCTCCTGGAGCGCGCCTGCAAGCTGAGCGACGAGCTCGGCGGCGGCTCGCTGACGGCCCTCCCGATCATCGAGACGCAGGCCGGCGACGTGTCGGCCTACATCCCGACGAACGTGATCTCGATCACGGACGGGCAGATCTTCCTCGAGAGCAAGCTCTTCTTCTCGGGTGTCCGCCCGGCCCTGAACGTCGGCATCTCGGTCAGCCGCGTGGGTGGCTCGGCGCAGATCAAGGCCATGCGCTCGGTGGCCGGCAAGCTCAAGCTCGAGCTGGCCCAGTACCGCGACCTCGAGGCCTTCTCGCAGTTCGGCTCCGAGCTCGACGCCGCGACCCAGCGCTCGCTGGCGCGCGGCGCGCGCTTCGTGGCCACCCTCAACCAGCCGGCCTACGCGCCGTGGCCGGTCGAGGAGCAGGTCGCGATCATCTACGCCGCCAACCAGGGCATGCTCGACCAGATCCCGGTGGAGAAGGTGCCGGAGGTCAACGAGGCCCTGCGCCTCGAGCTGCGCGACAACGGCGCGGAGCTGCTGGCCGACATCCGCGACACCAAGGCGCTCTCCGACGAGACCGCGGCGGGCATCCAGAAGATCGCGGAGCGGGTCGGCGAGCGCTTCACCGGCACGCTCCCGGTCGAGAGCCCCGAGGTGGAGCCCGCGGCGGACGAGCCGGTCGATTCGACCGAGCCGGCCGCGGCGACCGCCTGACCTCGTGGCGAGCCAGCGAGACATCAAGCGGCGGATCGATTCGGTCCGCAACACCCGCAAGATCACCCGTGCCATGGAGCTGGTGGCCTCGGCGAAGCTGCGCCGCGCGCAGGAGTCGATCGAGTCGCTCCGTCCCTACGCGCGGGCGATGCGGCGCCTGATGTCCCAGGCCGCGCGCCAGAGCGGCGGCGGCATCGGCGGGCTGGCCCTGCTGCAGGACCGCCCGGCCGAGGGCCGTGCGGTGATCGTCACGATCACCGGCGACCGCGGCCTGGCCGGCGCGTTCAACGTCAACATCCTGCGCCAGGCGCTCCTGGTGGCCGACGAGCTCCGGGCCGAGGGCTTCGAGGAGGTGGACTTCACCGCGGTCGGCAAGAAGGGCGCCGGCACGCTGAGGTTCCGCAAGATGCCGATCGACAGCGTCTTCCAGGGCTTCTCGGCCGACCCGCAGTTCGCCGACGCCGAGCACGTGCTCACCCACGTCGCCGAGCGCTTCACGAAGGGCGAGGTCAACCGCGTCGTGCTGGTCTACAACGCGTTCAAGTCGGTGCTGGAGCAGGAGGTCACCACCGAGCAGCTCCTGCCGATCCAGCGCGACGTCGTCTTCGACGACGACGGCCACATCGTCGAGGACGACGGTGAGCGCCCGGCCGGCGTGGCCTTCTTCGAGCCCGAGCCCGAGGACTTCCTCGAGTCGCTGCTCCCGAACTACGTGGAGACGACGATCTACCGCGCACTGCTGGAGAGCGCCGCGGCCGAGCTCGCCGCCCGCCGCAGCGCCATGCGCAACGCCACCGACAACGCGGGTGAGTTCATCGACTCGCTCACGCTGGCGATGAACCGCGCCCGTCAGGCCGCGATCACCCAGGAGATCCTGGAGGTCGTCGGCGGCGCGGATGCACTGGAATAGCTCGATCCATTTCCGAGGAGAGATCGCGAAACATGGCTGACGACGCTCGAAGCACGGGGACCATCCTCGAGATCAAGGGAGTGGTGATCGACGCCCGCTTCCCGGACGGGCTGCCGTCGATCTACAACGCGATCGAGATCTCGCGCGGCGAGGGCGAGCCGCCGCTGGTGGCCGAGGTGCAGCAGCACCTGGGCGACGACCGCGTCCGCGCGGTCGCCTTCGACACCACCGACGGCCTGGCCCGCGGCACCGCCGTGGTCGACACCGGCGCGCCGATCTCGGTGCCGGTGGGCGAGCGCACGCTCGGCCGCATCTTCAACGTGCTCGGCGACGTCATCGACGAGGGCGCGCCGATCGGCGAGGGCGAGCGGTGGCCGATCCACCGGCCCGCGCCGGCGTTCGACCAGCTCAACCCCACCGAGGAGATCCTCGAGACCGGCATCAAGGTCGTCGATCTGCTCGCCCCGTACGTGAAGGGCGGCAAGATCGGCCTCTTCGGCGGCGCGGGCGTGGGCAAGACCGTGCTGATCCAGGAGCTGATCCACAACATCGCCCAGGAGCACGGCGGACTGTCCGTGTTCGCGGGCGTCGGCGAGCGCACCCGCGAGGGCAACGACCTCTGGCTGGAGATGAAGGAGAGCGGGGTCATCGACAAGACCGCCCTCGTCTACGGCCAGATGAACGAGCCGCCGGGAGCCCGTCTGCGCGTCGCCCTGTCGGGCCTGACGATGGCCGAGTACTTCCGCGACAAGGCCGGCCAGGACGTGCTGCTGTTCATCGACAACATCTTCCGCTTCGTCCAGGCGGGCTCCGAGGTCTCGGCGCTCCTGGGCCGCATGCCGTCGGCCGTGGGTTACCAGCCGACCCTCCAGAGCGAGATGGGCGACCTCCAGGAGCGGATCACCTCGACCCGCAACGGATCGGTCACCTCGGTGCAGGCCATCTACGTCCCCGCGGACGACCTCACCGACCCGGCCCCGGCCGCCAGCTTCGCCCACCTCGACGCCACCACGGTGCTGAGCCGGGCGATCTCGGAGAAGGGCATCTACCCGGCCGTGGACCCGCTCGACTCGACCAGCCGCCTGCTCTCGGTCGAGGGCGTGGGCGCCGAGCACTACGAGGTGGCCACGCGCGTCCAGGAGATCCTCCAGACCTACAAGGACCTCCAGGACATCATCGCGATCCTCGGCGTGGACGAGCTCACCGACGAGCAGAAGCTCGCGGTGTCGCGCGCCCGCCGCATCGAGCGCTTCCTCTCCCAGCCGTTCAACGTGGCGGAGGCCTTCACCGGCCGGCCCGGCGAGTACGTGCCGCTGGCCGAGACCGTGCGCGGCTTCAAGGAGATCGTCGAGGGCAAGCACGACGACCTCCCCGAGGAGGCCTTCTTCCTCGTCGGCGGCATCGACCAGGCGATCGAGAAGGCCGCCGGCCTGCGGGCGGCGGTGTGAGCACCTCCGTCGGCAGCGAGCGCCGCACCCTCGGCATCCGGCTGCTCACGCCGGAGGGCCCGGTGTTCGACGGCGTGGCGCAGATGGTCATCGTTCCGAGCGTCGCGGGCGAGGTGGGCATCCTGGCCCGCCACGCGCCGTTCATCGCCCAGCTGCGCGTCGGCGACGTCCGCATCCACCAGCCCGACGGCACGGTCGTCGTCTACGCCACGACCGAGGGCTACATGGCGGTCGACAACGACCACCTGCTGGTGCTCGTGGAGCAGGCCGAGCTGTTCGACGAGATCGATCGCGCCCGGGCGCAGGCCGCGCTCGAGAAGGCCGAGCAGATCCTCTCCGACGCCTCGATCGACGACACCACACGCGCCTCGGCCGAGAAGGCCCGGGGCCGCGCGGCCAACCGCGTCAGGGTGGCCGACCGTGCCGCCTGAGCGCCCCGAGGTCGAGCCCCACGAGGGCGATCCGCCCGCCGACCTGGAGATCGCCGACCTGATCGTGGGCGACGGCCCGGAGGCCCTCCCCGGCCAGACGGTCTCCGTGCACTACGTGGGCGTGGCCCACTCCAGCGGCGAGGAGTTCGACGCGTCCTGGAACCGGGGGCAGGAGTTCCGCTTCGGCCTGGGCGCCGGCCAGGTGATCGCCGGCTGGGACTCGGGCGTCGCGGGCATGAGGGTCGGCGGCCGCCGCCGCCTCGTCATCCCCCCGCACCTCGGGTACGGCGACCGGGGCGCCGGCGGCGTCATCGCGCCGGGCGAGACCCTGATCTTCGTGGTCGACCTGGTGGGCGTCTCCTGATCTGAGCCGGGGCGCCCCGATCCGTGCTGGCACGGATCACGGGGAGCGCCGCGGGTGGGATGATCGCGCCGTGCGCTGGCCCCTCGCCACGGCATGGACCTGCGCGGTGCTGGCCGCGGCCGCGTTCGCGACCGCGCTCGTGCTGCGGGGGATCGACGACGTGCCCTCCGGCTCGGCGTTCGCGGCCCTCGGGTTCGCCGCCTTCTCGATCCCCGCCCTCGCCGCCGGCGTCGCGATCGCGCGCAGCCGGCCGGACAACCCGGTC
Organism: uncultured Thermoleophilia bacterium; assembly: GCA_963784365.1. Taxonomy (GTDB): domain Bacteria; phylum Actinomycetota; class Thermoleophilia; order Miltoncostaeales; family Miltoncostaeaceae; genus Miltoncostaea. Next base: position 1,296,689 of record CAWAQS010000006.1, read on the forward strand.
GGCCCCATCGTGGCGGCGCTCGGGCTGATCCCCGCGCTCGACGTCGCCGGCGAGGCCTGGGCGGACGCCGCCGTCCACGGCGAGGTCGGCGGGGCGGGGTGGGGCGCGCTGCTGTTCGGCAGCGACTGGATACCGGTCTTCGTGCTGCTCTCGCTGCTCCTGCTGCTGTTCCCCGACGGGCGTCCCGTCGGCCCCCGCTGGCGCTCGGCGGTGCTCGTCGCCGCTCGCGTCGGGGTTCCTCGCGCTCGCCGCCACCGCGTTCCGCGACGAGCCCTTCGACGCCCCCTACGCGGACGTCGCCCGCCCCCTGCCGACGCTGCCGGGTCCCGCCGAGGCCGCCCTCAGCATCCTCGGCCTGGGCTCGCTGCTCGCGGCGGTGGTGCTGGGGGCCGTCGTCGGTGATCGTGCGCTTCCGCCGCTCGAGCGGCGTCGAGCGGATCCAGATCAAGTGGCTCGCCGCCGCGGCGATCCTCCTGCCGGTCGCCCTCGTCGCGGGGATCATCGAGGGGGCGTTCGTCGAGGGGACGGGCCCGGTCACCACGGTCACGTTCCTCGCCGCGTACCTGGCGTTGGTCGGCGCGGTGGCGCTCGCCATGCTCCGCCACGGGCTCTACGACGTCGACCGGGTCATCAGCCGGACGATCGCGTGGCTCGCCCTGTCGGTCGCTGCTGGTGGCCGGGGTCGTGGCCGTCGCGCTGGTCGATCGCGGTGCCCCTGGGGGGCGGCTCGATCGCCGGCGCCGCGATCGCCGGGGTCGCCGCGGCGCTCGCCTTCGACCCCCTGCGCCGACGCCTGCAGCGGATCGTCGACCGCCGCTTCGACCGGGACCGCAGCCGGGCCGTGGGCCGGGTGGAGGCGTTCACCGCCCGCCTGCGCGACGGCACCGCGGAGCCGGAGGGCATCGAGCGGGTCCTGCGCGAGGCGCTCGGGGATCCGTACCTGCGGCTGCTCGTCTGGCTCCCGGAGCACGGCGATCCACGCCGACGTGACGGGGACGGTGCGGCCGACGCCCGGCGCCCGCGGGCGACCGCACGGTGACCGCGGTCGGCCGCGGCGCCGCGCCGCTCGGGCTGATCGTCCACGCCGAGCGCCTCCTGGCCCGGCCCGGGCTCCTGGCCGACGTGGTCCGGGCCGCCGCCCTGCCCGTCGAGGTGGTGCGGCTGCGCTGCGAGCTGCGCCGCCGGCTCGACGAGGTGGAGGAGAGCCGCGCGCGCATCGTCCGGGCCGGCTACGAGGAGCGCCGCCGGCTCGAGCGGGACCTCCACGACGGCGCGCAGCAGCGGCTCGTGGCCCTGGGCATGGCGCTGCGCCGGGTCCAGCGCCGGCCCGGGCGCCGACCCCGAGGTGGTCCGCGCCCTCGACGGCGCCGTGGACGAGCTGGCGGAGGCCGTCGCCGGGCTGCGCGAGATCGCCCGCGGCCTGCGGCCGAGCGCGCTGGACGCCGGGCTGGGGCCCGCGCTGGCCGACCTCGCCCGCCGCAGCCCGCTGCCGGTCGACCTCGACGGGCCCCCCGACGGCCTGCCGCCCGAGATCGAGACCGCCGCCTACTACGTCGTCTGCGAGGGCGTCGCCAACGCGGTCAAGCACGCGCTCGCCACCCGGGTCGACGTGCGCGCCCGCCGCGGCGAGGGGGGGCTGCTGCTGACCGTGAGCGACGACGGGCGGGGCGGGGCGGCGGCCGTCACGGGCGGCGGACTGTCCGGCCTCGCCGACCGGGTCGCCGCCCACGGGGGCGACTTCCGGGTGGACAGCCCGCCCGGCGCCGGCACCCGTCTGGAGGTGGTGCTCCCGTGCGGATCGTGATCGGCGAGGACTCGGCCCTCTTCCGCGAGGGGCTCGTCCTCCTGCTGCGCGACGCGGGGCACGAGGTGGTGGCGGCCGTCGGCGACGCGCCCGTCGCTGGTGGAGGCCGTCGCGCGCGAGCGCCCCGACCTCGCCGTCGTCGACATCCGCATGCCGCCCGGCAACGACGACGACGGGGCGCGGGCCGCCGCGCGAGATCCGCCGCGCGCGGCCCGCGGTCCCGGTGATGCTGCTCTCCCAGCACGTCGAGACCCGCCACGCGCTCGACCTGGTCGCCGAGGGCGGCTTCGGCTACCTCCTCAAGGACCGCGTGCTCGACGTGGACGACTTCCTCGACGCGCTCGTGCGGGTCGCCGGGCGGCGGGTCGGCCCTCGACCCCGAGGTGGTGGCGGCCCTGGTCACGGGCCGCCGCGACGATCCGCTCGCGGCGCTGAGCCCGCGCGAGCGCGAGGTCCTCGGCGCTGATGGCCGAGGGACGCACCAACGCGGGCATCGCCCGGCGCCTGTGGCTCACCGACCGCACCGTCGAGACCCACGTGCGCAGCATCCTGGGCAAGCTCGGGCCTGCCGGCCTCCGACGAGGACCACCGCCGCGTGCTGGCCGTCCTCGCCCATCTGCGCGCCGACGCCGGGCCCGGACTCCGCGCCACCACGTAGGCCGGTCCCGCGCCCGCCACGATGGCGCGCGCGGGCCGGGCGCGGGGAGGATCGCTCCGACGGTTGACCACCACCACCTCGGAGGACCGATGACCACCGGAACGCACCAGATCGACGTCTCCCCGGCGCGCCGCTTCGGCGCACCCCAGCTCGCGCTCGTCCTCGCGATCGTCTCGCTGCCCGGGAGCCTCCTCCCCTGGGACTGGTTCACCGGCGGGGGCCTCGTGATCGGCGTCCCCCTCGCGCTCGCGGCACTGGTGATCGGGCTCCGCGCGCGGCGCGACCCCGCCGCCACCGCGGGCGGTCGCGCGATGGGCACGGCCGCCGTCGCGATCGCGGTCGCCGTGCTGCTGATCCCGGTGGTCTGGATCATCGCCTCCGCTCTGGGGTAGGGGCCGGCGGGGACGCCGGGACGGCGATACTGCCGTGCGTGATCCCGGTCCCCGAGGTTCTGCGCGTCCGCGAGTTCCGCGACGTCTGGCTCGCCAGCCTGGCGTCCAACGCCGGCTCGTGGCTGCAGATCGTGGCCAGCGGCTGGCTCATCCTGAAGGCCACCGACAGCCCGGCGGCCGTGGGTGCGCTGGCCCTGGTCACGCGGGCGCCGGCGATCCTGCTCGCGGCCTACGCCGGCCAGATCGCCGACCGCTTCGACCGCCGCCTGGTCGGCATCTGGACCTTCCTCCTGCAGGGGGTCGCGGCGGGGCTGCTGGCCGCGATCACGTGGATCGACGGGGTGAACGTCCCGGCGATCTACATCCTCACGTTCGTGGTCGGCGTCGGCTTCGCCCTCGGCCTGCCGGCCATGCTCGCGCTGATCCCGTCGCTCGTGCCGCGTCCGCGGCTCTCGCAGGCGGTCAGCCTCAACGCCGCCGGCATCAACGTCGCCCGCCTGCTGGGGCCGGCGATCGGCGGCGTCACGCTCGCCCTCTTCGGCGCCACGGTCTGCTTCGCGGTCAACGCGGTCTCGTTCCTCGCGCTGGTCTGGGTGCTGCTGCGCCTGGCGCCGCGCCCGCCGGCGCGGGCGGGCGGCGACCGCCACCGCATGCGCGAGGCCTTCGCGTACGCCCGCCGCGACCCGGCGATGCGCCGGCTGCTGTTCGGCATGGCCCTCTTCACGGCCCTCGCCTCGCCGATCCAGGAGCTGGCGCCGGTGGTCGCCGACCGCCTCGACGCCGGGGCCGGCGGCCTCGGGCCTGCTCCTCGGCGCCATGGGCGGCGGCGCGCTGGTCGGCGCCTGGCTGCTGGAGCGGCTCCAGGCCTCCGGCCTGCAGCGCCACCGGGCCCTGCCGATCGCGACCCTCACCTTCTCGGCGGGGCTGGCCGTGGTGGCCCTGACCCCGTGGTTCGCGATCGGCATGCTCGGGATGGCGTTCAGCGGGGTGTTCTGGATCTGGATGTTCGCGGCCACCAACACCGCCATCCAGCTCCTGGCCCCCGCCCCGCTCCTCGGGCGGCTGCTCGGCCTCTACCAGCTCTCGGTGATCGGCCCCATCGCCGCGGGCTCGACCCTGGCCGGGCTCGTCGCCGAGCGCGTCGGCATCGAGGCGACCCTCGCCGGCTGCGCGGTGCTGCTGGCGCTCTGGGGGGCCTGGAGCCTGCGCAACGACGTGCCCGCGATCGACTCAGTCCGCGAAGCCGGCGACCGCGTCGACAATGCGCGCGGAGAGGCGGCCCTCGACCTGTAGGGAGTGCCCGACGCCCGGGATTCGGAGCGTGGCGGTGCGTCGCCGGGCGGCGTCGCGGGCCGTCTTCAGGAGGGCCATGTCGGCGATCGGCACGGTCCGGTCCCTCGCCCCGTGCACGAGCAGCACCGGCTGGCGCGCCGCGGCGGCGTCCGGGCGCGGGTCGCGCTCGAGAGTCGCCGCGGCGACGTCGGGGCCGATCAGCCGGGAGAGCAGGCGCTCGGGGGTGCCGGCGGCGCGCGGCAGCAGCCCGAGGCGGCGTCCGGGCGCGGCGAGGGTCACCACCCGGGTCGCCGGCGCCGTGCGCGCGGCCCGGAGGGCCAGGTCGCCCCCCTGGCTGTGGCCGACGAGGGTGACCCGCGCCGTATCGACCCCCGGGAGCGACACCAGCCGCCGGGTGGCCGCCACCGCGTCGGCCGCGAGCGGGCGGGCGTCGAGCCAGCTGAGGGTCGGGCCCTGGGAGCGGCCGATCCCCCGCTTGTCGTACCGGAGCACCACGAGTCCGCGGCGGGCCAGGGACATCGCGAGCTCGCGGTAGGTTCCGACGCCGTCCCCGCCCCCGCCGCCGTCGCGGCCCTGGGGTCCGAAGCCCCCCGACGATCACGGCCGCCGGGTGCGGGCCCGGCCCGGGCGGGACGGTCACCGTGCCCGACAGTGTCAGGCCGCCGGTGGTCGGGATCGTCACCGGGCGCTCGACCGGCCCGCTGGCGGGGGCGGTCGCCAGGAGGACCGCGCTGAGCAGGGCCGAGAGCATCCGACGAGGCTAGTCGCGCCATGTTCGGATTCGGCAAAGCGCCGGTTCAGGGCGGGTCCTGACCGCCGCCGCCGCGCCGCCGCCGGGCCAGCGGCTATCCTGCCCGGGTGGACGAGGTCCTGCTCGCCGAGCGGCTGATCGCCTACGACACGTCACGCCGCGCCGGGATCAGCCAGGCCACCGACTTCGTCGCGGGGTGGCTGGAGGCCCGGGGGGCGACGGTGCGCCGCGTGGAGACGGGCGGTCGCCGCAGCCTCGTGGCGCGTGTCGGATCCGGTCCCGTGCGGCTCATCTATCACGGGCACATCGATGTCGTTCCGGGTCACCCGGAGCAGTTCACCCCGCGCGTGGACGGGGGGCGGCTCTTCGGGCGCGGCGCCTACGACATGAAGGCCGCGCTGGCCGCGATGATGCTCGCCGTGGCGGATCTCTCGACCGGTCTCGCCGGCGTGCAGGTCGAGCTGGTCGTCGTCCCGGACGAGGAACGTTCGGAGCCGGGGGAGAACTGTACCCAGATGATGGTCCACGACGGTCTCACCGCCGACTTCGTCGTCTGCGGCGAGCCCACCGACATGCAGGTCGGGGTGCAGGCGAAGGGGGTGCTGATGCTGAGGATCGACGTCGCCGGAACCGCCGCGCACGGCGCCACGCCGTGGTTGGGGGACAATGCGGTCCTGCGTGCCGTCGACCTCTTCCGAAGCATCTCCCGGCTGCCCTTCGCCTCCGAGTCCGCCCCGCTGTTCGACCGGCCGTCGATCAACCTCGGGCGGATCCAGGGCGGCGACGCGGTCAACAAGGTGCCCGACGCCTGCCGGATGGACGTCGACCTCCGCTACCTGCCGACCCAGTCTCCGGACGAGGTCCTGCGCCAGGTGAGCTCGCTCGACTCCCGCGCCACGGTCGAGGTGCTCCTCGAGCTCCGCCCGGCCGACGTCTCGCCGGACCACCTCTTCGTCCAGACCCTGCTCGGGGCGGCGGGGCGCTACGAGCCGTCCACCACCTCGGTGGGCCGCGACGGGGCCTCGGACGCCGTGGCCTTCCTGGACGCGGGCGTCCCCGCGGTCGAGTTCGGCCCCCGCGGCGCCGGACACCACGGTCCCGACGAGCACGTCGAGATCGAGAGCCTGCCCCGCTACCGGCGCGCGCTGACCGACTTCGCGCGCATGGTGGCCGAGCTCCCCGCCCCCGCCGCCGAGAGCGCGTCCGCGTGAACCCGCCGCCGGAACCGCCGCACCGGGGCGCGCGCTACTGGCGGGTGCCGCGCCGCCGCCACACCTGGGTGTCCGTGCTGGCGTTCTCCCTCTGGATCCTCGTGGGCCTCGTCGTGTCGGTGCTGCTCGGCGGCTACATCTACCTCGACAACGCACTCGAGGCGTCGGCTCCCGACACCCCCGAGGCCAAGGCGGCCCGCGCCGCAACGCGCCCGGTGCTCCCCGGCCGGCCGGCGAACATCCTGCTGATCGGGTCCGACACCCGTCCGCAGCTCGGCGATCCGGGCCGCAGCGACTCGCTCATCCTGGTGCGGATGGACCCCAAGCACGACTTCATCTCGATGCTCTCCTTCCCCCGCGACCTCTACGTGCCGATCCCGGGGTTGGGGATGGACAAGATCAACGCGGCCTACTCGCAGGGGCCGGCCAAGACCATCGAGACGGTCCGGGAGCTGACGGGCGAGGACGTCAACGACTACGTGATCATCGACTTCGCCGGCTTCGCGAAGCTGGTCGACGCGGTGGGCGGCGTCTACCTCGACATCGATCGCCGCTACTACAACCTGAACGACGGCACGGCGGCGCGGAACTACGCGAACATCGACCTGCAGCCCGGGTACCAGAAGCTCAACGGCGCCGACGCGCTCTCCTACGTGCGCTACCGCCACACCGACTCGGACTACGACCGGATCGCGCGCCAGCAGCAGTTCCTGTCGGAGCTCAAGCGCCAGACCAAGCAGCTCGGCAACCTCACCAACATCACCAGCTTCCGCAAGATCTACGGCAAGAACATCGAGACCAGCATCACCAACGTGCCGCGCTTCCTGTCGCTGCTCGAGCTGGCGCTCACCGTGCCGAAGGACCGCATCGCGCGCGTCGCGATCCAGGGCCACTCGGACATGATCAACGGGGCCTCGGTGGAGCTCGCGGCCGACGGCGAGATCGCCACGAAGGTCGCCGAGTGGAAGGACCCGGAGTTCGAGCAGGGCCAGTCCGCCGCGGCCAAGCCGATCGACCCCTCGGCGGTCGACGTCACGGTCTACAACGGCAGCGGCCGCGCGCTGGGCGCCGAGGACGTGGCCCAGGCCCTCAGCGAGAAGCGCTACCGCGCCTCGGTGGGCGGCAACGCGCCCGACTTCGGCTACACCTCGAGCGCGGTCTTCTACGCCCCCGGCTTCCGCGACCCGGCCCGGAGGATCGCCGCGCTGCTCGGGCCGACCACCAGCGTCGCGGCCCTCGACAAGTCCGACGCGCGCGGCAACGAGGTGGTCGTGATCTCCGGCGCCAACTTCACCGGCACGCTCGCGACCCCGCCCAAGGCCGCCACGCGGCCGCCGGCGGACACGGTTGACACGGCCGGCGTCGTCCCCGCGATGCGCGAAATTCAGCGGTCCGCCGGATTCCCGATGATGGCTCCGCTCAAGGTTGCCCGTGGTTCGGCCGTAAAGATCGTACGCGCCGACAAGGTCGTGAAGAACGGCGGCGCGGGCAGCCCCCGAATGGTGAAGGTCGTCTTCAACGTGAATCCGGGGGGCGTCGCGAGATACTGGGCGATAACCATGACGAACATGAAAAACCCCCCGATCGTGGGGGGGGAGACCGGCTCGTACGAGTCGGGTGGCCGCCGCTACCTGACGTACTATGACGGTCGCAACCTCCAGCGACTGGCCTTCCAGCGGGACGGGGTCTGGTACTGGGTCTCGAACACGCTGAAGAACGACCTCAGCGCCAAGACGATCGAGGAGATCGCCAAGTCGATGCGTCCGCTGAACCGCGCCAAGCTGGCCAAGGGAGCGACCAACACGCCGATCTCGGTCGAGACCGCGGGGTCGACGCCGTGAGCGAGGACGCGAGCGCCAACGGCGCGCCGCCCGCGCGGGACCGCATCGGCGTCATCGGGGCCGGCTACGTCGGCCTGGTGACCGGCGTCTGCCTGGCCTCGCATGGGCTACCAGGTGACCCTCCGCGACATCGACGCCTCGAAGGTGGCCGCGCTCAACGACGGCCAGGTGCCGATCTACGAGCCCGGCCTCGTCGAGCTGATGGCCGAGCACCGCGACCGCCTGACCTACACGCTCTCGCTCGAGCGCATGCTGGACCTCTCCGACATCATCTTCATCGCGGTCGACACGCCGCCGACCTACTCGGGCGACGCGGACCTCTCGCGGGTGATGGGCGTGGTGGACGAGCTCGAGCAGGTCGGGACCGACGCCAACCACGTCCTGGTGATGAAGAGCACGGTGCCCGTCGGCACCGGCGAGCGGGTGCGCGCCGAGCTCGACGCGCGCGGCCTGGCCGGCGTGGGCTACTGCTCCAACCCCGAGTTCCTCAAGGAGGGCGCCGCGATCGCGGACTTCCTCCAGCCCGACCGCGTCGTGATCGGGTCCTTCGACGAGGAGCACGGCGACCGCGTCGCCGCGCTCTACGCGCCCCTCGGCGCGCCGATCGTGCGCACCACGGTGCCCTCCGCGGAGATGGTCAAGTACGCGTCCAACGCCTTCCTGGCCACCAAGATCAGCTTCATCAACGAGATCGCCAACGTCTGCGAGGAGGTCGGCGCCGACGTCCAGGTGGTCGCGAACGGCATGGGCCTCGACTCGCGCATCGGCAGCTCGTTCCTGCGCGCCGGGATCGGCTTCGGCGGCAGCTGCTTCCCCAAGGACGTCTCCGCCCTCAAGCAGCTCGCCGGCAACTCCGGCTACCACTTCCAGCTGCTCACCTCGGTCATCGAGGTCAACGAGCTCCAGAAGCGGCGCGTCATCGGCAAGCTCAAGAAGCACCTGGGCGCGCTGGAGGGCAAGAGCGTCGCCCTGCTCGGGCTGGCCTTCAAGCCGGAGACCGACGACATGCGCGAGGCGTCGAGCCTGGTGCTGGCCGCCCGCCTGCTGGCCGAGGGGGCCGAGGTCCGCGCCTACGACCCGATCGTCGACATCTCGTCGGACCGGCTCAACGGCGTGACCATGTGCGCGAGCGCCGAGGAGGCGATGGCCGACGCCGACGCGGCCGTGCTCGTGACCGAGTGGAGCGCGATCGTGGGCATCGACTGGGAGGCCCTCCGGCCGACCATGCGCTCCCCCGTCATCATCGACGGCCGCAACGCGCTCGACCCGCTCGCGATGACCCGCCACGGCTACGTCTTCGAGGGGATCGGCCGCATCCCGGCGCACGTGGGAGTGACCCGCTGACCCAGGTCGTGCTGCTCGTCGGGGGGACGGGCACCCGCCTGCGCCCCCTCACCGACACGCGCCCGAAGCCGATGATGCCGCTCGTCGACCGGCCCTTCGTCGCGCACCAGATCGACCTGCTGCGCCGCCACGGGATCGACGACGTGATCTTCTCGTGCGGCTACCGCCCCGACGCCCTCGAGGCCCACTTCGGCGACGGCTCGGCGGTCGGCATGCGGGTCCGCTACGTGGTGGACCCCGAGCCGCTCGGCACCGCCGGCGCGGTCAAGAACGCCGAGCCGCTCCTCGACGGCGCCCCCTTCCTCGTCCTCAACGGCGACATCCTCACCGACCTCGATCTGGGGGCCTTCGCGGAGGCGCACCGCCGCAGCGGCGGCGCCGGGATCGTGGCCCTGACGCCGGTGGACGACCCGAGCGCCTTCGGCCTGGTGCGCCTGCACCCCGACGGGTCCGTCGAGGCCTTCGTCGAGAAGCCGCGCCCCGACGAGCTCCGCCCCGGAGAGCCCTTCCGCATCAACGCCGGCACCTACCTGCTCACGGCGGAGGCGCTCGGGCGCATCCCGGCCGGCCGCGCCTGCTCGATCGAGCGCGAGATCTTCCCCGAGCTGGCCGCCGAGGGGCTGCTCCACGGCCACCCCAGCGACGCCTACTGGCGCGACATCGGCACTCCGGCCTCGTACCTCGCGGCCAACCACGACGTGCTCCGCGGGGCCCTCGTCACCGCGACCGCCACGGGCGACGTCGTACGCCGGCCCGGGCGCGGTCGTCGATCCCGCCGCGGCCGTGGGGGAGCTCTCCAGCCTCGGCGCGGGCGCGTCGGTGGCGGCGGGGGCGACCGTGCGCGGCAGCGTCATCGGCGCGCGGACGCAGGGTGGGGGAGGGCGCCGAGGTCGTCGATGCCATCCTCGGCGAGGGCGTCACCGTCGGCGCGCGCGCCCGCGTGCTCGCGGGCGCCGTCGTGGGCGACGGGGCCGCGATCGCCCCCGACGCGCTCGTCAACGCGTCCGCTCCGGTCCCCACGGGCGCCTCCGTGAGCGCCGATCCGGCGCTCAGGTAGCCTTGGCCCGGTGAGCGGACTCGACACAGCCGACGCGCTCGAGCCGGGACAGCCTCGGGCTGATCCGCGGCATCGGCGACTCGCTCGCCGCCTTCGACGAGGCCCGCGCCGCCGCCGAGGCCGTCGAGCTGATCTACCCGCCGTCGGAGATCTCCGACGTGGCGCTCTGCGGCATGGGCGGCTCGGCGATCGCCGCCGACCTCGTGCTGGGCGCCTACCGCGAGCGGATCCGCCGCCCGATCAGCGGTGGTCCGCGACTACTTCCTCCCCGGCTGGATCGGCGAGCGCACGCTCGTGGTCCTCAGCTCCTACTCGGGGGGCACCGAGGAGACGCTGACCGCCACCTCCCAGGCGCTCGACCGCAACGCGCTCACGGTCGCCATCACCAGCGGCGGCAAGCTCGGCGGGCACTACCCCACCGAGGAGGGCGTGCCGGTGGTGCCGGTGGCGCCCGGGTACCAGCCGCGCGCCGCCCTCCTGCGGATGCTCATCCCCCTGGTGGTCGTCCTCGGCCGCCTCGAGGTGCTCCCGCCGATCGACGACGACCTCGACGAGGCGCGCGAGATCATCGCCACGGCGATCGCGACCCTCGGCCCCGACGTCCCGGAGTCCGAGAACCCCGCCAAGCAGCTCGCCCGCACCCTGCAGGACACGGTGCCGCTGATCTGGGGCGCCGAGCTCACCACCCCGGTGGCCGTGCGCTGGAAGGGCCAGTTCAACGAGAACGCCAAGATCCCGGCCTACGCGTCGGCCCTGCCGGAGCTGGACCACAACGAGATCTGCGGCTTCGCCGGCATGCCGTCCGAGCTCTCGTCGCGCGCCTCCCTGGTGATGCTGCGCGAGCCGCGCCAGCACCGCCAGGTGCAGCGCCGCTTCGACCTCACCCGCGAGCTGGTCGAGCCGCACGTCAGCCGGGTCGTGTCGATCGCGGCGGACGGCCGCGGCGCGCTGGCGCGCACCCTCGACCTGGTGCTGCTCGGCGACTACGTCTCGCTCTACCTCGCCCTCCTGCGGGATGTCGATCCCGGCCCGGTGGAGATGATCGAGCGGCTCAAGGGCCGCCTCGCCGAGACGGGCTACGGGAGGGCTCCCGCCCCCTCGTCGTGAGCGGCGCGTCCGAGGGCGGGGGGCTGGCGCCCCTCGAGATCATCCGGCTCACCGACGCGGGCGTCGAGATGCTCGATCAGACGCTGCTGCCCGGACGCGAGGCGGTGCTCGTCTGCGCGGACTGGCCGCAGGTGGTCAACGCGATCCGCCGCCTCTCGATCCGGGGCGCGCCCGCCCTCGGGATCGCCGGGGCCATGGGCGTGGCGCTCGCGGCGGCGTCCGTGCGCGGCGACGACCCGGGCTCGGGGCGCGCGGAGATCGCCCGCGCGGCGGCGGGGCTGCGCGACGCCCGCCCCACGGCGGTCAACCTGGCCTGGGCGGTCAACGCGCAGATGCGCCGTGCCGACGCGCACCCGGGCCCGCCCGACGCCCTCGCGGAGGCGCTCGCCGACGCCGCCCGACGCCTCCACGAGGACGAGGTCGAGCGCTGCCGGCTCATCGGCGCCCACGCCCTCGCGCTGCTGGGGCGCGGCGCGCGCATCATGACCCACTGCAACGCGGGCGCCCTGGCCACCGGCGGCTACGGCACGGCCCTCGGCGTCGTCCGGGCGGCGTACGCGGCGGACCCCTCGGTGCGCGTCGTGGTGCCGGAGACCCGCCCGCTGCTCCAGGGCTCGCGGCTGACCGCCTGGGAGCTCGACCGCGACGGCATCCCGCACACGCTGATCACCGACTCGATGGCGGCCTCGATGATGGCGGGCGGCGCCGTCTCGCACGTCGTCGTGGGGGCCGACCGGATCGCCGCCAACGGAGACGTCGCCAACAAGATCGGCACCTACGGCCTGGCCGTGCTGGCGCGCGAGCACGGGATCGACGTGATCGTGGCCGCCCCCACGAGCACCATCGACCTCTCGACGCCCACGGGCGCGAGCATCCCCATCGAGGAGCGCTCCGCCGACGAGGTCCGCGGCCTGTCGCTCTTCGGCGCCGCCGCGTCGGCCGCGACGACATCCGTCGCGAACCCGGCCTTCGACGTGACCCCGGCCCGCTTCGTCTCGGCCATCGTCACCGAGCGCGGGGTCCATCGCCCGCCGTACGAGCGTGTCCCTTGACGCGTTGAGGCCGGCCTCTTGCGGGCCGGCCTGGACGCGGCAAATGGGCCCTGGCCGGGCCCATTTGCATTCGGTGGCCGCCTTTGGCGGCGACCTTGTACACCACGGGCCGGGTTTCCCCGGCCCGTGGTGTCTCGTCGCCATCGGCGACATCGGGGCCACGACCGGCCTGCGCGCGTCTCGGCACGATGTCGGCGCCGATCCGCCACGACGCGACCGGGAGGCTGGGGTGGTGCCCCTCGGTGTCCTGCTCGACGTCCTGCTGCCGCCGGCGTGCGCGGCCTGCGGGCTGCCCGGCCGGCCGGCGTGCGACGCGTGTCTCGCGGCGCTCGCGCCTTTGCCTCCGCCGTGGTGCGCGCGGGTGCGGCATCCCGGTCCCGGTCGCCGTCGAGCGGTGCGCCGCGTGCCGGGGCCGAATCGCGGAGGCGCGCCAGGCCGTGGCCTACTCCGGGCCGGCGCCCGCCATGGTCGCGGCGCTCAAGGACGGGCGCCGGCGGGTGCTCGCCGAGGTGCTGGCGCGGGCGATCGCGGACGCCGTGGCGGCCCCGCCGCTCGGGGCGGTGCTGGTGCCGGTGCCGCTGGGCCCGCGCCGCGGACGCTCCCGGGGCTTCAACCAGAGCCGGCTGATCGCCGTCGCCCTGGGACGCGTCTGGGGCCGTCCGGTCGCCGACGCGCTCGTGCGGTCCCGCGAGGGGCCCGACCAGCGCGGCGCCGGCGCCACCGCGCGCGCCCGCCAGGTGGCCGGGGCCTTCGCGCCCGTCCGGCCGCGACCCGGTTCCGGCCTGCGCCTGGCTCGTGGACGACGTCCACACGACCGGGGCGACCCTCGCCGACTGCGCGCGGGCCCTGCGCGCCGGCGGGGCGCGCCGGGTCGGCGCGGTCTGCTTCGCGCGGGTCGTGGAGCCCGCGCGATGAGGCGACGGCCGTGGGTGATGTCGGGCTCCCGCGATAGCATCCGGGGACAGAGAAGCCACAGAAGGGGGCCACCGTGCAGCTCCAGGTCAAGGGCAAGGGAATGTCCGTCACCGACGCCCTCTTCAACCACGCGGAGCAGAAGTTCGAGAAGCTCACGCGCATCCTGCCGCCCTGGGACGAGGCGACCAGCGTCGAGCTCGAGCTCTCGGTCGAGCGCAACAAGAAGATCGAGCGCGATCAGATCGCCGAGGTCACCGTCCGCACCAAGGGGCCGGTGCTCCGGGTGCGCGAGAGCGCCGACGACATGTACGTGGCGATCGATCAGGCCGCCCGCAAGCTCGAGCGCCAGGCGCGCCGCTACCGCGACCGGCGCAAGGACCACCACGCCCCGCCCATGGACGAGGTGCCCGAGCTGGTCGGCCAGCCGCCGCTCGAGCCCGTGCCCGCGGCCCTGTCGGCCGAGCCCGTCGCTCCGCCCGAGCCCACCCCGCGACTGGTCAAGAGCAAGAGCTTCGAGTTGAAGCCGATGTCGGCGGAGGAGGCGGCCCTCTACATGGACCTGGTCCACCACGACTTCTACGTCTTCCTCAACGAGGCCGACGGCCTCGTCAACGTGGTCTATCGCCGTCGCGACGGCGATTTCGGCCTCATCGCACCCGGGGTGTGACGGGGGCTCATGACCTCGGCCGGCACGCCGATGAGGCCCAGGAGGCCTGCGCTACGATGAACAGGTTGTGCCCACGATCCCCCCGGTGTCCGCATGAGCACTGATCTCCTGAACAAGGTCCTGCGCGTCGGCGAGGGCCGCGCGATGAAGGGCATGCAGTCTCAGGTCGCGAAGATCGGCGCGCTCGAGCCCGAGATGGAGAAGCTCAGCGACGCCGAGCTGCGGGCCAAGACGGACGAGTTCCGGGCGCGCCTGCAGGACGGCGAGACGGTCAACGACATCCTCATCGAGGCCTTCGCCGTCGTCCGCGAGGCCGGCCGCCGGATCCTCGGGATGCGCCTCTTCGACGTCCAGCTGATCGGCGCGATGACGCTCAACGCGGGCAAGATCGCCGAGATGAAGACCGGCGAGGGCAAGACCTTCGCCGCCGTCCCGGCCGTCTACCTCAACTCGCTCACCGGGCGCGGCGTCCACGTGGTCACGGTCAACGACTACCTGGCGAGCCGCGACGCCGCGTGGATGGAGCCGCTCTACACCGCGCTGGGGATCAGCGTCGGCGTCATCGGCTCGATGATGCCCGAGGATCAGCGCCGCGACGCCTACGCGGCCGACGCCACCTACGGCACCAACGCCGAGTTCGGCTTCGACTACCTGCGCGACAACATGGCCGTGCGGCTGGTCGAACTGCGTCCAGCGCGACCACTACTTCTGCATCGTGGACGAGGTCGACTCGATCCTCATCGACGAGGCGCGCACGCCGCTGATCATCTCGGGCGTGCCCGAGGCGGCGACCGACACCTACTACCGCTTCGCCCGCATCGTGCCCACGCTCAAGACCGGCGAGGACTTCGAGGTCGACGAGAAGCACCGCGCGGTGTCGCCCACCGAGAGCGGCGTGGACAAGGTCGAGAAGGCGCTCGGCATCGAGCACCTCTACCTCGACGTCCACGGGAACCTGGTCAACCACCTGATCCAGGCGCTCAAGGCGCACTCGCTCTACCGCAAGGACAAGGAGTACATCGTCCGCGACGGCGAGCTGCTGATCGTGGACGAGTTCACCGGCCGCGTCCTCGAGGGCCGCCGCTACTCCGAGGGCCTGCACCAGGCGCTCGAGGCCAAGGAGGGGCTCAAGATCCGCGAGGAGAACCAGACCCTCGCGACGATCACCCTCCAGAACTACTTCCGCATGTACGAGAAGCTCTCGGGCATGACGGGCACCGCGGCCACCGAGGCCAACGAGTTCGCGAAGATCTACGAGACCGACGTCACGTCGATCCCGACGCACCGGCCGATGGTGCGCGACGACGCGAACGACTTCATCTTCAAGACCAAGGACGCGAAGTACCGCGCCGTGGTCGAGGACATCGCCGAGGCCAACGAGAAGGGCCAGCCGGTCCTGGTGGGCACGATCTCGGTCGAGATCTCCGAGCTGCTCTCGGGGATGCTCACGCGGCGGGGCATCGAGCACAACGTCCTGAACGCCAAGAACCACGCCCGCGAGGCCGAGATCATCCTGGGCGCGGGCCAGAAGGGCGCGGTCACGATCGCGACCAACATGGCCGGCCGCGGCGTGGACATCAAGCTCGGCGAGGGCGTCGAGGAGCTGGGCGGCCTCTACATCGTGGGCACCGAGCGCCACGAGAGCCGCCGCATCGACAACCAGCTGCGCGGTCGCGCCGGCCGCCAGGGCGACCCGGGCCGCTCGCGCTTCTTCCTGTCCGCCGAGGACGACCTGATCCGCATCTTCTCCGGCGACCGCATCTACAAGATCCTCGACCGCCTCGGGCCGGGGGACGACCTCCCGATCGAGGCGAAGATGCTCTCGAAGACCGTCGAGGGCGCGCAGAAGAAGGTCGAGGAGCAGAACTTCAACATCCGCAAGCGCGTCCTGGACTACGACGACGTGCTCAACAAGCAGCGCGAGGTCATCTACTCCGAGCGCCGCCGCGTGCTCGAGGGCGAGGACCTGGGCGAGCAGGCCCGCGACTGGGTGGCGGAGACCCTGGTCGACGTGATCGGCCAGTACGAGGACGAGGACTCGCTCCCGGCCGACTGGGACCTGGAGGCGCTCTTCGGCGCGCTCAACGGCTACTACCCGATGAGCTTCACGGTCGACGACATCCGGGGCGAGCTCGACCACCCGTCCGACCCGCTCACGCGCGACGAGTTCCTCGACAAGGTCGAGGACGACATGATGGACGCCTACGACCGGCGCGAGGCCGAGCTGGGCGACACGCTCATGCGCGACCTCGAGCGCTGGGTGCTCCTCCAGCTCATCGACCAGCACTGGCGCGAGCACCTCTACAACATGGACTACCTGCGCGAGGGCATCCACCTGCGCGCCCTCGGCCAGAAGGACCCGCTCTCGGAGTACCGCCTCGAGGGCCACGCCATGTTCGACGAGATGATGGCGATCCTGAAGGGCGAGTTCGTCCGCTACATGTTCCACATCCAGGTGGAGCGGCCGCCGGAGGTCGAGGAGCAGCGCGTCACCGAGGTCGACTACTCGTACCAGAGCGATCCCGTGCAGGGCTTCGACGCCATGGTCGACGACGAGGACGGCGACGGCGAGGTCGAGGTCGTCCAGGACCGGGGCTCGGTCGCGGTGGTGGAGCAGCGGGTGCTCAGCGACGACGAGAAGGTCGGCCGCAACGACCCCTGCCCCTGCGGCTCGGGCAAGAAGTACAAGAGGTGCCACGGAGCCTAGGCGCCGGGGCGCACCGCGCCCGGCCCGCCGCCCGACCCCATGACCACCGACTCGACGCGCTCGCTCGACGACCTGATCCCCCGCGCCGCCCGCCTCCAGGAGCGGATCGCGGAGCTCGGTGAGTACCTCGATCCGCCGACCCTCGGGCGCCGCGTCACGGAGCTCGAGGCGCAGATGGGCGCGCCGGGCTTCTGGGACGACCAGGCCAACGCGGCGAAGGTCTCCTCCGAGCACTCGGCAGCCTCCGGGCGGCTGACCCAATACCGCGAGCTCTCCGACGAGATCGCGTCGCTGTCCGAGATGGCCGAGCTCCTGCGCGAGGAGGCCCAGGGCGAGCCGGAGATGGTCGCCGAGCTGGCCGACGGCCTCGACCGCGCGGACGCCGTCCTCGGCGCCCTGGAGGAGGCGCGCCTCTTCTCGGGCGAGCACGACGCCGGCGATGCGGTCGTGACGATCAACGCGGGGGAGGGCGGCACCGATGCCCAGGACTGGGCCGAGATGCTGCTGCGCATGTACCTGCGCTGGGCCGAGCAGCGCGGGCTGCGCACAGACCTCAAGGAGGTCCAGGAGGGCACCGAGGCCGGCATCAAGTCGGTCACCTTCACGGTGCACGGCACCAACGCCTACGGGCTCCTGTCCGCCGAGCGCGGCGTGCACCGGCTGGTGCGCCTGTCGCCCTTCGACTCGGCCAACCGGCGCCAGACCTCGTTCGCGGCGGTCGACGTCGCCCCGCTGGTGAGCGACGCCGTGGAGATCGAGATCCTGGACAAGGACCTCAAGGTGGACACCTACCGGGCGAGCGGGGCGGGCGGGCAGCACGTCAACAAGACCGACTCGGCCGTCCGCATCACGCATCTGCCCACCAAGATCGTCGTCCAGTGCCAGAACGAGCGCTCGCAGACCCAGAACCGCGCCACCGCGATGGCCCTGCTGCGCGCGCGGATGGTCCAGGCCGAGCTCGAGCGCCGCGAGGCCGAGGCGGCCAAGAGCCGGGGCGAGAGCCAGAGCATCGGCTTCGGCAGCCAGATCCGCTCCTACGTGGTCCACCCGTACACGATGGTCAAGGACCTTCGTACCGGGTACGAGACCGGCAACACGCAGGGCGTGCTCGACGGCGACCTGGACGGCTTCATCCGCGCCGAGCTCGAGCGCCGGGCGCGCGGCGGATCCGCCCCGTCCGAGCCCGTCTCCGACCCCGCCGAGGAGGACTGACCCCCATTCCGTCGAACGTTGCTGCGCGCGCCAATGGCCCCTGTTTCCGGCGATTTTCGCGGATTGACTTCCCCGTGCGGGAAGGGCTACCCTCCCCGGGCTCCATGGGACGGTCGCATCCGCCGAAGAACGTCATGACGGCGGCTCCCCTTTGCTTGCACCTCCCCTCGACCGCGCGCGGGTCTTCATCATGAGCACCGACGCCCCCCCGACACCCCCCTCCGACTCCGACACGCCGCCGCGGCGTGACCGCGAGCGTGCGCGCCGCCGCGACCGCAACGGCAGCGACTCGATCACGCGCGCCGACCGGCGCTCGGTGCTGCGGCCGGGCGACGGCCCGATGGTCATCTTCGACGGGCGTCACCAAGGCCTACACCACCGACGCGATGGGGCTGGACGACGTCAGCCTCTCCATCGAGAGCGGCGAGTTCGTCTTCCTCGTGGGCCCCTCGGGCTCCGGCAAGTCGACCTTCATCCGGCTCCTGATCAAGGAGTTCGAGCCCACGAGCGGCTCGATCACGGTGGGCGGACGCAACCTCCAGCGGCTGAGGCGCTCCAAGGTGCCCTACCTGCGCCGCTCGATCGGCTGCGTCTTCCAGGACTTCAAGCTCCTGGCGGGGCGGACGGTCTACGAGAACGTGGCCTACGCCCTCCAGGTGATCGGCGAGAACCCGCGCAGCACCCGGCGCAAGGTCCCCGAGATCCTGGCCCTGGTGGGCCTGTCCGAGAAGGGCGACCGCTACCCCAACGAGCTCTCCGGCGGCGAGCAGCAGCGCGTCTCGATCGCGCGCTCGTTCGTCAACCACCCGCGGCTGCTGATCGCGGACGAGCCGACCGGGAACCTCGACCCCGAGACGTCCATCGGGATCATGCAGCTGCTCTACCGGATCAACCGCACCGGCACGACCGTGATCATGGCCACGCACGACCGCGAGATGGTCAACAAGATGCAGATGCGCGTCATCGCGCTCGAGGCGGGCAAGGTCGTCCGCGACCAGCGCCAGGCGAGCTACGCCCGGGCCGACTCGTGAGGCCGCGCTTCTTCGTCGCGGAGGCGCTGCGCTCGATCCGGGCCAACGCCGCCGTCTCGGTGGCCGCCACGGTGACCGTGCTGATCGCGGTCTTCATCCTGGGCGCGTTCATCCCCTCGTTCCTCTACGTGCAGTCGACCGTGGACTCCCAGAAGGCCAAGGTCGACATCGACGTGTTCATCTCGGACTCGGCCTCGGTGACGCAGGTCAACGGGCTCCAGAACCAGCTGATGGCCCTCAAGGAGTCCGGCCAGATCACGTCCTTCCGCTACGTCTCCAAGGACGACGCGCCTCAAGGAGCTGCGCGCGCGGCTCAAGGACCCGTCGATCCTCCAGGAGCTGCCGAGCAACCCGCTGCCGGCCAAGTTCAACGTCAAGCCGGCCGACCCGGCCCAGGCCCAGCAGATCATCGACCAGATCAGCGACAGCCCGGCGATCGACAAGGAGCTCGGCGTCTCCTACGGCAAGGAGACCGCCGACAAGCTGCTGTCGGTGGCCAAGTTCATCCAGTGGGCCGGGCTGGCGCTGATCTCCATCCTGATGGTCGCCTCGATCCTGCTGATCGGGAACACGATCCGGCTCTCGATCTTCGCCCGCCGCCGCGAGGTGGAGGTCATGAAGCTGGTGGGGGCCACCAACTGGTTCATCCGCTGGCCCTTCGTGATCGAGGGGATCATCTGCGGCCTGGTCGGCGCCGTCCTCTCGGTGATCCTGCTGTGGATCGTCAAGGTGGGCGTCGTGGACACCTGGATCCAGGACGCCGACGGCGCGCTGACGCGCGATCAGGCGACGACGATCGGCTTCCCGATGCTCGGCCTCATCCTGATCGTCTCCGGCGCCCTGGTGGGCGCCCTCGGCAGCGGCATCACGCTGCGCCGCTTCCTCAAGGTCTGAGCCTCCCGCCGCACCGGGATCGCGGGATCCCGGGCCGGGCGGGGCTATCATCGCTCGTCAGACCCGTGCGCCGCCGACCCCGCCCATGAGCCCCCGCCGGGTCCTGATCGCCGCGCTGGCGGTGGTCGTCGTGTTCGCCGTGTTCGTCGGCGGCGTCGTGGTGGGCGGCCACGCCCAGGCGACCGGCCTCACCCAGCTCAAGGACCCCCTGCGCGGGTTCCTCCTCGGCGACAGCGGCCAGGACCTGTCCGGCCAGGTGCTCGACCTGCTCAAGGACCAGTACTACGTCACGGTCGACTCCTCGAAGCTGGAGTCGACGTCGGTCGATTCCATGGTCGACGCGCTCAAGGACCCCTACACGGACTACCTGACCCCCGACGAGCTCGAGGCGCTGCGCGAGCGCAACGACGGGGCCTACTTCGGGGTGGGCCTGCAGGTGGCCGAGCGCGACGGCACGGTGGTCGTGACGCGGGTCTTCGCCGACAGCCCCGCCGAGCGCGCCGGCGCCCGGGCGGGCGACGTGATCGTCTCGGTGGACGGCACGCCCACCAGGCGGGAAGGACCTGGAGACGGTCGTGGGCGGCATCCGCGGCAAGGAGGGGACGACGGTGAACGTCGGCCTGCGCACCGGCGACGCCCCCGCGCGCGTGCTCGAGCTGAAGCGGTCGCGGATCAAGGTCCCGGCGGTCGACTCGCGGATCGTGACGGTGGACGGCAAGAAGATCGGCTACGTGCGCCTGGCCGCCTTCACCCGGGGCGCCACGGGCGCCCTGCGCACCGCGATCCAGGACCTGAAGAAGAAGGGCGCCGAGGCCCTCGTGTTCGACCTGCGGGGCGATCCGGGCGGCCTGGTGACCGAGGCCGTGGGCGTCACCGGCGTCTTCCTGCCCGAGGGCTCCGAGGTGGTGGTCACCCAGGGGCTGCACTCGCCCCGCAAGGTCTACCGCACCGACACCAGCCCGGTGGCCGGCGACCTGCCGCTGATCGTGCTGGTGGACGAGGGCAGCGCCAGCGCCAGCGAGATCGTCGCCGGGGCCCTGCGCGACGCCAAGCGGGGCATCCTGGTGGGCCAGCGGACCTTCGGCAAGGCGCTGGTGCAGAGCACGATCCCGCTCCGCGACGGCGGGGCGCTCAAGCTCACCACGGCCCGCTACCTCACGCCGTCCGGCTACGACCTGGCCAAGCGCGGCCTGCCGCCGGCGGTGAAGGTGCTGGACGATCCCCGCACGGCGCCCGACGAGGCCCTGCAGCGCGGCCTCGACATGGCGGCGGCCCGGGCATGAGCCGCGGCGGGCCATCGGCGGTGCTGGTGGCCGAGCTCGTGTCGTCCGGGCGCAGCGCCGCGGCCCAGCCGGCCTTCGAGCCCGGCCCGCGCATCCCCCTGGCCAAGGGCGCCCGGGGCGGCGCGGACGTGGGCGACCTCGTCACGGTCACCGTGCGCGGCCGCGCCGGCCGCGTCACCGCCGTCCACGGCCCCTCGAGCTCGCCCCACGCCGCCCTGCGCGCGCTGCTGGTGTCCGAGGACCTCGCGCGGCCGTTCCCGCGCGCCGCGCTCGACGAGGCGGACGCGCTCGACGAGGGCGACGCGGCGACGGATCGCGGCCGCCACGACCTGCGCGACCAGCGGGTGATCACCATCGACCCCGACGGCGCCAAGGACCACGACGACGCCATCGCGGTCGCGCCCGGGGAGGGCGGCGCCACGCGGCTGTGGGTGCACATCGCCGACGTCTCGCGCTTCGTGGCCCCCGGCGGCGCGCTCGACCGCGAGGCCGCCCGGCGCGGCAACTCGGTCTACGTGCCCGGGACGGTCACCCCGATGCTGCCGCCGCGGCTCTCGTCGGATCTCTGCAGCCTGCGCGCCGGGCGTGGACCGCGCCGTGGTGACGCGTCGAGATGGTGATCGGCGCCGACGGGCGCGTGGGGGAGACCCGCTTCACGCGCTCGCTGATCCGCTCCGAGCGGGCGCTCACCTACGCCGAGGCCGACCGGGTCATCGGTGGCGGGTCGATCGGCGACGCCGGGCTGGAGGCCGACATCCGGCGCATCGACGCGGTCGCCGCGCGTCCTGCGCGACCGGCGCATCGCCCGTGGCGCGCTGGAGGCGGCGTCGGCGGAGCCGGTGGTGACGCTTCGCGGGGGACCGCGTCGCCTCCATCGACCTGGAGGGGCAGACCCCGGCCCACTCCCTGGTGGAGGAGTGCATGATCGCGGCCAACGAGGCCGTCGCGCGGTACCTCATCGCCCGCGGGACGCCGACCGTCTTCCGCCACCACGACGACCCGGCCCAGGCGCGCACTCGAGATGCTCTACGAGCAGCTGGAGGCCCTCGGGGTGGCCACCCCGCCCCTGCCCGACGGCCCGCTCGGCGGTCCGGAGCGCAGAGCCGCCGCCGCGGCGGCCGCCTCCGCCGTCGCGCGCCACCTGGAGGCCGGCGGGACCGGCGGCTACGCGCTCTGGTCGCTCGTGCTCCGGACGCTGCGCCAGGCCCACTACTCCGCCGCCGAGGTCGGCCATTCGGGGCTCGCGAGCGCGGCGTACCTCCACTTCACCTCGCCGATCCGGCGCTACCCGGACCTGCTGGTCCATCGCGGCCTGCTGGACGCCCTCGGCCTGGGCGATCCGGGTCCCGGACTCACCGAGCTCGCCGCCGAGGCGGACCACAGCTCCGCCACCGAGCGCGAGGCCTCCACCATCGAGCGCCGCGCCGACGACATCTGCGCGGCGTTCCTGCTGCGCGACCGCCTGACCGCGCGCGGATGGGACACGCCGGTGGAGGGGCGCGTCACCGGCCTCATCGACGCGGGCCTCTTCGTCACCTTCGAGGAGGCCTTCACCGGCTTCCTGCCCTCCCGCCGCCTGGAGGACGACCACTACCGCGCGGACCCGCTCGGCGTCTTCCTGATCGGCGCCTCCACCGGGCGCCGCATCCGGATGGGCGACGATATCCGGGCCCGGGTGGTGCGCATCGAGCCCCTGCGCGGGCGCATCGAGCTGGAGCCCGCGGGCGCCCGCTCGGCGCTCGGGGCGACCAGCGGCCCGGCGGTCGGGCGGAGCCGCCGCGGCAGGGCGGGCGCCCGGCCGCGCTAACATCGCCGACCGATGGCGGCCAAGAAGAACAACGAGAAGACGGACCGGTTCCGGGACGTCGCGCAGAACCGTCGCGCCCTGCACGAGTACGCGATCACCGACCGCTTCGAGGCGGGGATCGTGCTGCAGGGCAGCGAGGTGAAGGGCATCCGCGAGAGCGGGGCCACGATCAGCGACGCCTACGTCCAGATCCGCAACGGCGAGGCGTGGCTGGTGGGCGCCCACTTCTCGGACTACGAGAACGCCGGCTACGCCGGCCACGACCCGCGCCGCACGCGCAAGCTCCTGTTGCACCGCAAGGAGATCGAGCGGATCGCCCAGGCCCTCGCCGAGAAGGGCCTCGCGCTCGTCCCCCTCAGGCTCTACTTCAAGGAGGGGCGCGCCAAGATCGAGCTGGGGCTCGGGCGGGGGAAGACCCTCTACGACAAGCGGCGCTCGATCGCCGAGCGCGACGCCCGCCGCGACGCCGATCGTGCGGTCAAGGCGGTCCGCAGGCGCTAGGGGCCGGGGGCCTCTCAGTACTCGTCGCGGGAGATGCGCCACCAGCCCGCGCCCAGGAACAGGGCCAGCCAGGCGACCAGGGCCACGGCGGCGAGCGCCAGCGGCAGGCTCGTGTCGCTGCCCCCGAGCTCGCCGAGCACCGCCGGCAGCGCCAGGTCGCCGAGCGTCTGGTTCCAGGACGACACCAGCGCGAGGGCGGGCGCCACGCCGATGTTGATGACGAGCGCGATCGCGATGGCGGCGCCGTTCGAGCGCAGCAGGGATCCGATGCCCATGCTGATCAGGGCGTAGGTGCCGCTCAGCAGGAGCACGTTCCAGACCGACGATGCGACGTTCGTCGCGCTCATCGCGTCCTGGGACGCGGTGGGGAGGACGGCGCTGGCGATCAGGGCCACGACCAACGCGGGCAG
This sequence comes from uncultured Thermoleophilia bacterium, assembly GCA_963784365.1. Taxonomy (GTDB): domain Bacteria; phylum Actinomycetota; class Thermoleophilia; order Miltoncostaeales; family Miltoncostaeaceae; genus Miltoncostaea. The sequence goes on from CAWAQS010000006.1 coordinate 1,320,626, forward strand.
CAGCACCAGCCAGCTCGCCAGGAGCACCGCGGCCATCCGGCTGGCGTAGATCGACCAGCGCGAGGGTCCCGCAAGGAGCAGGTAGCGCATCGTGCCCTGCGACACGTCGTACGAGCCGGCCAGGGCGCCCAGCACGATCGCGATCACCACGCCCACGAGGACCAGCACGGCGGTGGTCGCGTCGAGCAGGGGCCGCCCGCCGGCCGAGGCGTACTCCTCGGTGTCGCGCACGTGCACGACGTAGACGATCACGATCGTCAGGATCACCGCCCCGAGGGCGGTGCCCGCCGCGCCGAAGAACGACCCGCGCCGCCCGACGATGGTTCGCAGTGTCGCCAGGATCACGGCCCGTCGCCGCCGATCTCGCCCGGGGTGGCGCCGGCCGTGATGTCCAGGAAGCGTTCCTCGAGCGACTCGCGCTCGTGGACGATCTCTGACACGCCGATGCCCGCCTGGACCAGGGTCCGGGTGACCAGCATCGCCACCTGGTCGTCCATGTGGTCCAGCGTCAGGTTGAGCCGGCCCTCGCCGCCGCCGTTGCCGCTCCGGGCGATGCTGCCCACGATCCCCGCCGAGGCCAGCGCGCCCTCCACGCGGTCGGGGGCGTCCACCCGCAGCCGGATCGAGCTGCGACCGCCGGCCACCAGCTCCGCCACGGGCCCGTGCATCACCAGCCGCCCCGCCTGGACGATCGCGATGTCGTCGGCGAGCTTCTCGACCTCGTCCAGCAGGTGGGAGGAGATGAAGACGGTGCGCCCGTCCTCCTCGACGAAGGAGCGGATCATGTCGCGGAACTCGACGATCCCGGCCGGATCGAGCCCGTTGCTGGGCTCGTCCAGGATCAGCAGCTCGGGATCGGTGAGGAGGCTGCGCGCGACGCCCAGGCGCTGGCGCATGCCCAGCGAGTACTGCTTCACCGGCGCTGTCCGCGCGCTCGGTGAGGTTGACCCGCCCCAGGGCCCAGTCGATGCGCTCGTGGGCCGCGCCGCCGGTGAAGCGGGCCCACACCTCGAGGTTGCCGCGGCCGGACAGGTACGGGTAGAAGCGCGGCTCCTCCACGATCCCGCCCACGCGCTCCAGCGCGCGCCGCGTCTCCGCCGGGATGGGGTGGCCGCGCACCTCGATCGACCCCGAGGAGACGCGCGCGAGGCCGAGGATGCAGCGGATGAGCGTCGTCTTGCCCGATCCGTTGGGCCCCAGCCAGCCGAGGCAGCGGCCGGGCCGGACCTCGAAGGAGACGTCGTTGACGGCCACGTTCTCGCCGAACCGCTTCGAGACGTGGTCCAGGCGGATGATGGGTTCCGTCACGGGTACGTACGCTATCGGCTCATTCGTCGTCGACCATGACCACGTGCATGGCCAGCGCCCCGTGGGCGCCGAGGGTCGAGATCTTCTCGATGTCGGAGGTCCGGCTCGGTCCCGAGACGAGCGAGACGGCCGACGGGACCGCGCCCGCGCCGTAGGTCTCGGCGAGCGCCTCGGCCAGCGTCTCGCGCACGCGTGAGACCGGCAGGATCGCCAGGTGGTGCATGCTCACCACGTCGATCGCGCGCCCGTGGCCCGGTCCCGTGGCCAGCACCAGCGTGCCGCGCTCGGCGACCGCGAGCGCGGGCACGGTGACCCCGCAGGTGGCCGCCGGGCCGTCGAGCCCGAGCAGGTCGCGCCAGCCGAGGCCGCGCCCCTCCGGCCAGCGCAGCACCTCGCAGCCGGCGGCGGCGAGCGCCTCGGGGACGCCCAGGCGATCGAGCAGCGGGTCCCCGGCGATCAGCGCCCGCGTGCTCTCCCACGCGCCCACCTGGCGGGCCGCGGTCGCGGCGACCGCGGCCGCCGCCGTCCGCTCGGCGGTGGCGCGGTGGCGCACCAGCGACGCCGCCAGCGTCTCCGCGAGGTCGGCTATCGGGGCGGCCAGCGGCTCGGGAGGTCGCGCTGCTCGGTCCAGGCCGCGCCGCGGCCGGGCAGGCGCCGGATCCACCCCCGCCGGCCGAGCGTCCGCAGCCCGAGCCGCGCGCCGATGCGGGTCGCCCCGTAGAGCGCCGGGCTGCTCCACGCCCGGCTCCAGAGGGCGAACAGGCGCCGCTCGCGCCGGTGCGCCGCCGTGTCGGTGCGCCCCCGCACCCGCACCAGCAGGTCGTGGAGGGGGATCCCCACCGGGCACGCGTCGTGGCACGAGCCGCAGAGCGACGACAGGAAGGGCATCTCCGAGGAGCGCTCCCCGGCCGAGCCCTCGAGCAGCGGGGTGATGACCGCGCCGATCGGGCCCGAGTAGGGCGACCCGTAGGCCTGCCCGCCCACGCTGCGCCACATGGGGCACGAGTAGAGGCAGGCGCCGCAGCGGATGCAGTCGAGCGCCTCCTCCAGGTCCGTCCCGCGCAGGGCGGCGCGCCCGCCGTCCAGCAGCACCAGGTGCAGCTCCTCGGGCCCGTCCGCCTCGTCCGCGGCCCGGGGCCCGGTGATCAGGTTCACGTAGGTCGCGGCGTCGTCGCCGATCGCCGCCATCGGCAGGAGCTGCAGGAGGTGGGCGGCCTGGTCCCAGTCCTCCACCACGCGCTCCATCCCCATCACCGCCACGTGGATGCGCGGCAGGGCCGTGACGAGGCGCCCGTTGCCCTCGTTCTCGACGACGCAGAGGGTCCCGGTCTCGGCCACGGCGAGGTTGACCCCCGAGACGCCGATGTCCGCCGCGGCGAAGACCTCGCGCAGGCGGCGCCGGGCGTGCGCCACCAGCGCCTCGCGCTCCTGCGGCACCGGCTCGCCGCTCTCCGCCTCGAAGAGCTCGCGGATCTGGGCCACGTTGAGGTGCACCGCCGGCGCGATGATGTGGCTGGGGTGCTGGCCGGCCAGCTGCAGGATCCACTCGCCCAGGTCGGTCTCCACGGCGCGCAGCCCGGCCTCCTCGAGGGCCTCGTTGAGCTTGATCTCCTCCGTGGCCATCGACTTCGACTTGGCGACGGTGGTGGCGCCCCGCGCGGCCGCCAGGTCGGTGATGTAGCGGCAGGCGGCCTCGCCGTCGGCGACGCGCGTCACGGTGCCCCCGGCCGCCGTCACCCGCTCCTCCAGCCGCTCCAGCAGCTCGGGCAGCCGGCGGATGTTGGAGCGGCGGATCTCCCGGCCGCGATCGCGCATCTGCGCGAACGGGTGCTCGCGCCCGATGCGGGCCCGGCCGGCGCTCCAGCTGCCGCCGGCGGTGCGCAGGTTGCCGCGCAGCTCGGTGTCGGCGAGGGCCTCCCGGGTGCGCTCGCGCAGCGGCTCCGTGATCTCCGGATAGACCACCGGGCGGCGCCCGCTCACCCCTCCAGGACCTCCGCCAGGTGGCGCGCCCGCAGGGGGATGCCGGTGCGGCGCGCGCGACCCACGATGTGGAGCAGGCAGGAGAGGTCGCAGGCCACGAGCTCGTCGGCGCCGGTCGCCGCCGCCGCGCGCGCCTTCTCCTCGCCGAGGTTGCCGGAGACCTCGGGGAAGTTGACGCTGAACGTGCCGCCGAAGCCGCAGCAGACCTCGGTCTGCTCCATCTCGCGCAGCTCCAGCCCCTCGACGCCCGCCAGCACGGTCCGCGGGCTCTCCTTCTCGCGCAGGATCCGCAGCATGTGGCAGGAGTCGTGGTAGGTCACCGATCCCGAGCCCGCGGGCCGGGCGCTGAGGCCCTCGCGCGCGAGGAACTGGGACAGCTCGACCGTCCGCTCGGCCATCTCGCGCGCCTGCTGCTCCTCGGGGCGGCCGGCGAAGAGCTCGGGATAGCCGTGGCGGATCATCGCCGCGCAGGAGCCCGAGGGCACCACCACCGGGTCGTCCCCGGCGAAGGCCGCGAAGGGCGCGCCGCGCGACCGGCCGCGCCTGGTCCGGGTGGCCCGAGCTCCAGGCCGGCTGCCCGCAGCACGTCTGCCCGCGCGGGACCGTCACCTCGACGCCCACCCGGCGCAGCACCGCCGCCGCCGCGCGCGGGACGGAGGGGGCGACCATGTCCGCGAGGCAGGTCCGCATGAGCAGCGCGCGCATCGGGTGATCGTAGCCCGCCGCGGTGCTACCCTCACCGGGAACACGGGCCCGATCCAGTTTCGACGGAGCGGTACCGCATCGGTAAGCGAGCCGCGGACCCGGTGGACCGCGTCAAAAACCGGGAAACAATGGAGCTGCGGAGAACTCTCCCAAGCTCGCTCTCGCTGCCTAAACAGCAGTAAATGAGGGCCATCGGCCTCCCTTCGGATCGTGAGGGAGATCACCGGTGTCAACTAGCGATCCTGGCTCCGAAGCAACGGCACTCGGCGGAGGAGCGAGATAACAGGAGAGCCTGGCGGGGGAGCGGTTGGTCGACGATGACGCCCCTCGCGAGACACTCATCGACGACTGCGCTCGGAGAAGCCGGTGGGGGAACGCTTTCGGACGCCGGGGCAGTGCCGGCCGGGTCCACTGTGAGTGACGCGGGAGTCGTTTCGGCGGAGGGTCGCCGAACCGGCTCCCGCTCACGTTCCGGGGCCGGGAGGGCCCGGGTCAGCCGCCCCGCTCCTGGTCCGATCCCTTCAGCAGCCGGGCGAGGGGATAGCGGCGGCGCATGAACTCGGCGAAGTGCGGCACGGTGAAGTCGACCGACCCGTACTCGGGGTCGTAGATCAGCCCCTTGCGGATGAGGGCCTGGCGCGCCTTCCCCGATGAGGTGCGCCTGCGGTAGCCGGCCCGTTCCGTCACCGCGGCGGTCGCCTGCGGTCCGTCGCCGAGGTCCGCCATCGCCGCCATGTAGCGCCGCTCCTCGTTGGTGGCCTCCTCCACGCGGTTGTCGAAGAACTCCTCGTCGAGGATCTCCTGCGCCACCGGCAGGGCCTCGGCGACGGCGGCCGCGGTGATCGGCGAGACGCCGGCCTCCTCCCAGACGACGCGTCCGTACTCCTGGATGAAGTACGGATACCCGTCCGCGGCGGCGAGGATCGACGCGACCCCCGCGTCCTCGTAGACGGCCCCGGCCCGCGTCGCCGGGGTCACCAGCGCCGAGTGGGCGGCGCCGTCGCTGAGGCGACCGAGCGGGAAGTACTCGAAGAGCCGCTCCGCGTAGGGCTTCGCCGAGCGGAGCTGGGCCGGGAGCGCCGGCAGTCCCGCGCCGACGAGGGCGACGGGCAGCTTCCTCTGGGCGAGCTTGTGGAACGCCATGCACAGGGCCCCCATCGCCACCGGCTCGAGGTTCTGCATCTCGTCGACGAGGTAGACGACGCCCGTGCCGCCGGCCCGCGCCGCCTCGCCCAGCTGGACGAGCAGCTCGGTCAGGTCCTCCTCGATGTCGCCGCTGTCGGCGCTGCCGGTGACCGCGGAGACGTCGATGTTGAGCTGGAAGCCGCCCGGCGTGATCACGTTGAACGCCTTCAGCACCCCCAGCACCCGCGTGACGCGCTCCCTGATCATCTGCCTGCGGCTGAGGCCGCGCAGCAGCCGGTGGGTCATCCGGGCGATCGACGTGCGGAAGTCGGTCGTGGCGCCGATCTCGACCACGCCGGTGCAGTCCCAGCCGCGCTCCACCGCGAGCCTCTCGAACTCCAGCAGCAGCACGGTCTTGCCGACGCCGCGCAGCCCCGAGAGGATCAGGCTGCGGCCGGGGCGGCCCTCCTCGAGCCGCGCGAGGAGGGCGTCGAAGTTCTCGATGTCACGGTCGCGGCCCGCCAGGAAGGGCGGCATCGTCCCCGCCCCGGCGCTGTAGGGGTTCGTGGCGCGGGTCAGCTGCACGGCGTCGAGCGCCGTCGGAGGCGCGGTCTGGGCCTGTATGGCGATTTCCCCATAACTTCCCGCATGGCGTGCGGTCCTCGGAGTATGGGGTCGCCATCGGCCGTGTCACCGGGTGGCGCCCATCGGCGCCGGCGTATGGGGATTTCCCCACACGCCCCCATACCGGGACGGGTGCCGGCGGCGACCCGAATGGCGCGCGCATCGTCCGAGCGGTCATGATGGGGCGATGCGCTACGAGTTCGAGGATTTCGCCCTCGACCTCGACCGTTTCGAGCTCCGCCGAGCCGGGCGGGCCTGCCACGTCGAGCCGAAGGCGTTCGACGTCCTGGTGCAGCTGGTGCGGTCGCACGGCCGGGTGGTGACGAAGGACGAGCTGCTCGAATCCGTCTGGGGTCACCGGTTCGTCGACCGAGTCCGCGCTGACCACCCGGATCAAGGCGCTGCGGAGGGTGCTGGCCGACGACGGGCGCTCCCAGCGGGTGATCCGCACCGCGAGGGGGCGCGGGTACGAGTTCGTCGCGCCGGTGCGGATCGCGGACCCGGAGGTCCCGGACGGGAGACCCGGGCTCCCCCCGCCGGAGCGCCCCCTTCACCAGGAGATCCGGTTCTGCGCGACGCCCGACGGGACGCGCCTGGCGTACGCGCTCGTCGGCGAGGGCCCGCCGCTGCTGAAGGCGGCCAACTGGATGACGCACCTCGACTACGACTGGGAGAGCCCGGTCTGGGCCCACTGGCTCCGGGGGCTCGCCCGCCACCGGCGCCTGGTCCGCTACGACCAGCGCGGCTGCGGCCTGTCGGACTGGGACGTCGCGGACTTCTCGCCCGACGCCTGGCTCGCGGACCTCGAGGCGGTCGTCGACGCCGCGGGCCTCGGGCGCGTCGCGCTGCTCGGGCTGTCGCGGGGCGCGTCGACCGCGATCGCGTACGCGGCGCGGCACCCCGAGCGGGTCTCCCACCTGGTCCTCTTCGGCGCCTCGGCGCGCGGCAGGATGCTCCGCGCCCGCACCGATGCCGAGCGGCGGTCGGCCGAGGTGATGATCGAGCTGGCCCGGCTGGGCTGGGGCGCCGACGATCCGGCGTTCCGGCAGGTGTTCGCCATGCAGTTCATCCCCGACGGAAGCGCCGAGGACTGGCGGGCGTTCAACGATCTCCACCGCCGCACCACCTCGCCGGAGAACGCCGCCCGCTTCATGGAGGCCTTCGGCCGGGTCAACGTCACGGGGCTCTGCGCGCGGGTGCGGGCGCCGACGCTGATCATGCACGCGCGCGGCGACCTCCGGGTGCCGTTCGAGTCCGCCCGCGAGCTCGCGTCCCTGATCCCCGGGAGCCGCCTCGTCCCGCTCGACAGCCGAAACCACATCCTGCGCGCCGACGAGCCGGCGTGGCCGCGGTTCCTCGAGGAGCTCGACGCCTTCCTGGGGGACGACCCCGGCTGACCGCCCGCGCGGCGCGCTACGCGAGCAGCCCCAGCGCGGCGATGACCACGAGCCCCGCCACGACGGCCGCCGCCGTCCCACCGGCGCGCGCGGCGAGAGCGGCCACGGCCACGACGGCCACCGCCGCCGGATCCACGAGCCCCCCGGCGCCGGGGTGCTGGGCGACCAGGTTGGCGAGCAGCGCGCCCAGGAGGGGCGCGCGGGCGTGGTCGAGCGCCGCCCGGGTCCCCGGGCCGAGGCGGACCCGCCGGCCGGCGACCAGGAACGAGGCGCGGAGCGCGTAGATCCCGAGCCCCGTGGCCGCGAGCAGGGCCATCATGCTCACCGGAATCCCCCCTCGCTCCACCCGGCGGCCAGGAGGCCCCCGAGCGTGCCGACGACGATCGCCAGCCCGGCCGGCAGCGCCGCGCCCGCGAGGGCGATGCCGGCTCCGGCGCCGGCCGCGGCGACCGTCGCGCGATCGACCAGCGCCCCGCGCAGCATCCCCGCCAGCAGGGCCCCGAGCACCAACTCGACCCGCCAGGTGGTCGGGACGACCGGGCCGACCAGCATCCCGCTGGTGATCGCGACGATCCACGTGAACCAGATGGCGGCCCCGGCGGTCAGGAAGGCGCGCCGCAGCGCGCGGGGTGCGACGCCCCTCCGGCACCACTCGTCGGTGAGCACGTACATCTGATCGACGAGGAAGTAGGGCGCCACCGCCCGGAACCAGGCGGGCTGGTCGGCGAGCGGTCCGGCGAGCGCGGCGCTGTAGATCAGCCCCCGGCTCGAGATCGCGAGCGCGGTCGCCATGGCCGCCAGCATCCCCGCGCCGCCGGCGTACACCGACAGCAGCGCGAAGTGGGCCGCGCCCGAGAGCAGCAGCGGCCCACCGGCCCACCCGGCGAGGGGCGCGATCGGCGCGGCGGTCGTCGTGACCCCGAGCGCCCAGCCGAGGGGCAGGAGCGCGACGCAGCACGGGCGCCACCTCCGCGAGCACCTCGCGCGCCCGGGGCTCCGTCGTCCGCGGGCGGCCTCGCCCTCCTGAGACTCCGATGATCCGCATGAGGCGATGATCCGGCCCGCCCGCGGCCGGCGCTTGGCGGATGGCGGGGGATCGTGTGGCGATCCGGTGACGGGGGCGAGCGCCCCCGGGCTCAGGCCGGCGTCCGCCCCGGGATCGGCTGGTCCTGGGCGGGCGGGCTCCGCCACGGCGGGCGAGGGGGGCAGGGCGGCCCCCGAGGCGCGCAGCTCGCGCGCCAGGAGCGAGGTCATCTCCTGGATCGTGCTCATCAGCGGGGCCGGGAAGATGACCGTGGAGTTCTTGTCCACCGAGATCTCCACCAGCGTCTGCAGGTTGCGCAGCTGGAGCGCGATCGGGTGGCTCATCATCACGTCCGAGGCCCGGGCGAGCTCGCCGGCGGCCAGCGCCTCGCCCTCGGCCGCGATGATCTTGGCGCGCTTCTCGCGCTCTGCCTCGGCCTGCTTGGCCATCGCGCGCTTCATCGTCTCCGGCAGCTGGATGTCCTTCACCTCCACCAGCGTCACGAAGACGCCCCACTCCTCGGTCTGGACGTCGAGGATCTCGCGGATGTTCTTGTTGATCCGCTCGGTCTCCGACAGCGTCTCGTCGAGCGTGTGCTGGCCGACCACCGCGCGCAGGGTCGTCTGGGCGATGTGGGCGATCGCGGCGCGGACGTCCTCGATCGCGACCACGGAGCGGATGGGATCGTCCACCCGGTAGTAGGCGACGGCCGAGATGTCGACGCTCACGTTGTCCTTGGTGATGATCTCCTGGGACTGGATCGGCATCGTGACGATCCGCAGGGAGACCCGCTTGATGCGGTCGATCACGGGGATGATGAGCACCAGCCCCGGGCCCCGCGGGCCGTCCGTCAGCTTGCCGAGCCGGAACTGGACGCCGCGCTCGTACTGGCGGAAGACCCGTATCGACAGCGCGGCGATCACCAGCGCGACGATGACGACGATCACGAGGGCGATCTCCACCGCCCACACTCCCTCTCGGGGCATCACCTCACCCGCGACGGTAGGCGGCCGCCGGGGGGCCGCCATCCGCGCGGGTGCGGATGGCGGCTGCGGCATCACCGCGCCGGTGGGGCCCTCAGGCCGGCCGGCGGGAGCGGCGCAGCAGGGCGCGCAGGGTCGAGCCGTTGGCGAAGCCCACCCGGGGCGCGATCTGGTCGATGCTCTCGTCGGTGGTGCGCAGCAGGTGCGCCGCCCGCTCCGTGCGCAGCCGCTGCACCAGGGCGAGCGGCGAGAACCCGACGGCGCGGGACACCCGCCGCTCGAGGGTGCGCCGGCTGGTGCCGATCGTCCGCGCCGCCACCCCGATGTCCATCGGACGGTCGAGGTTGGCGCGTGCGTACTCCTCGAACTCCCGCACGAGCGGATCGTCGTGGGCGAGGTGGTCGACGGCGAGGTAGGCGCTCTGCGACGGCCGCTCGTCCACCAGGAGCAGGCGGCTGACCAGATCGGCCAGGGCCGGGCTCTCGCGCCGCAGCAGCGTCAGCGCGAGGTCGACGTGGCCCAGGGCGGCGCCGGCGGTGATCGCGCGCTCGTCGGTGACGACCATCGCGTCGAGGTCCAGGCGCACGTCGGGGTAGCGGCTCCGGAAGCCCGGGCCCAGCCACCAGCTCGTGGTGGCGCGCCCACCGTCCAGGATCCCGGCCTCGGCGAGGGCGAACGAGCCGGTGCACGCGGCGGCGAGACGCGCGCTCCCCCCGGCGGCCGCGGTCGTTGCGCGCATCAGCTCGCGGATGTCCGGCCGCGCGAGCGCCGCGACGGTCTCCTCGGCCGTGAAGGTCTTGAGGGCGCAGACGACCGCCACGTCGAAGTCCGCCAGCTCGCGCAGCGTCGCCGAGACCGGCAGGATCGCCCCCGAGCTGGTGGTCACCCGTGAGCGCGTGCCGACGATCTCGACCTCGATCGGCGGGATCGACGGGTCAACCTCCGCGCGCAGCGCCTCCGCGGTCTGGAGGAGGTCCAGCATCGAGACCACTCCGACGCCGAAGCATCCGTCCATCGCGGCAAGCCCGATGCGCATGACGCAAACCGTATCAAGATCGGCGGATACGCCACTCGATCGCCGCGCGTTCGATGGGCCAGGCTCACGGAAACCCACCGGGAGGCACCCCATGGTCACCGTCGCGCTCGTCGTCAAGCTCACCGCCAAGCCCGAGACCGCCGACGAGGTGAAGACGTTCCTCACCGACGCGCTCGCGCTGGCCGACGCCGAGCCGGGTACGCCGGTCTGGATGTCGCTGCGCACCGACGCGACCACGTTCTGGATCGTCGACGCGTTCCCCGGCGACGCCGAGCGGCAGGCCCACCTCTCGGGGCCGATCGCAGAGGCCCTGCTGGCCAACGCCGACCGCCTGCTGGCGGCGCCCCCGGAGATCCAGCCGGCCGACGTGCTCGCCATCAAGTAGGGGTGCGCCGCGCCGAGCGGCTGGGGTACGCTCCGCGTCGTGAGCGACCTCCTCCCTCGGCGTGTCGCGGGGCTCCGGCGCCGCCGCGCCCTCGTGGGCGCCCTGGCGGTCGCCGCCCTGGCCGCGCCGGGCGTCGCGAGCGCCGCGACGCCGGTGACCGTGACCTTCACGACCCCCGGCGAGAGCCCGTTCGTCATTCCGGGCGGCGTCCGCCATCTCCAGATCGTGGCCGTGGGCGGCCAGGGCGGGACGGGGCAGAGCGCCCTGGCGCCCGGCGGCTTCGGGGCGCGGGTGACCGGCGAGGTCGCCGTCACGCCGGGGTCGGTCGTCTACGCCGAGGTGGGCGCCAACGGCGCCGCCGGCACGGCGACCCCGGGATCGGCGATCGGCGGCGGCGGCGCCGGGGGCGCCGGCGGATCCAGCGGGGACACCGGAGGCGGCGGAGGGGGCGCGTCCGTCTTCCAGACCGCCGCGGCGGCCTCGGCCGGGGCCGCGGCCTCGCGTCTGATCGTGGCGGGCGGCGGCGGCGGATCGGGCGGGGCGGCGACCTCGGGCAGCGGAGGCGGCGCGGCGGGCGTCGCGGGCGCCGCGGGCAGCACGGCCCTGAGCGGCGGAGGCGGCGGGACCGCGCTCGCCGGAGGAGCGGCCGGCGCCGGCACCGGAACCGGCGGCACGGCGGCGCTCGCGGGGGTCTCGGCCCTCGGCGGGGCCGGCGCGTCCGGCGGCTCCACCGCCACCAGCGTGGGCGGCGGCGGCGGCGGCGGCGGGTACTTCGGCGGCGGCGGTGGCGGCAGCGCGACCAGCGGGTCCGGCGGCGGCGGAGGCGGCGGGGCGAGCTTCACGGCCCCGAGCGTGACCGGGGTCGTCGCGGTCCCGGACACCAGCGGCACCCCGTCCGTCACGATCACCTACACGCCCGTGGCGATCGCGAGCCTCAGCCCGGGCGGGCTGATCTTCCCGGCCCGGCTGATCGGCACCACGAGCGACGCGGACGCGGTGACGGTCACGAACACCGGCTCGGAGCCCCTGACCGTCACGGGCACCCCGCTGAGCGGGGCCGACCCGGCCGACTTCGCCCTCCAGTCGGAGTGCGCCGCGGCCCTCGCTCCGGGCGCCGCGTGCCGCGTGCTGGTGCGCTTCACGCCGCACGGGGCGGGCACCAGGGTGGCGACGCTGACCGTGGACTCGAACGCCGTGGACGGGGCCGTCCGGGTGCTGCTCACCGGAGCGGGAACCGCGCCCCCGCCGCCGCCCCCGCCGACCCCCGCGATCTCGGGCCTCAGCGTCTCGCCGAGCGCCTTCCGCGCGGCCCGCGGCGGCGGCTCGGTGGTGTCCAACCCGTCGCTGGGGGCCCGGATCGCCTACCGGGCGAACGTCGGGTTCACCAGCACCTTCACCGTCCAGCGCGCCACGCCCGGCGTCCGCTCGGGCAACCGCTGCCTCGCCCCGCCGCGCCGGCGCCAACCCGAAGGCGCGCGGCTGCGTTCGCTGGGTCGGGCTCGGGAACTTCAGCACCACCGCGCGCGCCGGTGCCAACGCCTGCGCTTCAGCGGCCGCGTCTGGGGCCGCACGCTCGCGCCGGGGACCTACCGCCTGAGTGCGGTGCCGCGCAGCGGATCGCGCATCGGCGCCACCGTCCGGGTCGGGTTCCGCATCCTCCGCTGAGGCCGGCGGAAGCGAATCCGACGAGTTCCGCCGGTGGGCGCCGGCCGGTGACGGATTCATCGCCCTGAGGCTCTGGCGACCCCTCGGGCGGCCGGGTATCGTCGCCGCTCGCCGCACCCGGGCGGTCGAACCACACGGACGAGGGGAGATGCGCCATGGCGAGACGATCGGTGCTGCGCGCGGGTGTGATCGGGCTGGTGGTCGGGGCGGCGGCGCTGGTGCCGTCGGCGGCCTCGGCGGCGCCCTGGAGGGCGGACGTACGCCATCCGCACCACCCCCACGGTCCCCGTGCCCCCTGGCATCCGGGGCCCCCGTCGCCGCAGATCGGCGCGCCGGGCCTCGGGGACCCCTTCTTCCCGCTGGCCGGCAACGGCGGCTACGACGTCTCCCACTACTCGCTGCGCCTGGCGTACGAGCCCGCCACCCAGCGGCTCGACGGCAACGCGGTCATCACGGCCACCGCCACCCAGGACCTCGGCCGCTTCGACCTCGACCTGCGCGGCTTCGCCGTCTCGGACGTGCGGGTGGACGGCAGGCCCGCGCTGTTCACGCGCGACGGGCAGGAGCTGCAGATCACGCCGGCCCGGCCCCTGCGCCGGCGCGCCGCGTTCGTCGTGACGCTCGCGTACACGGGCGTGCCCGAGGTGGTCACCGACCCGGACGGCTCGATCGAGGGCTGGGTCCCGACGACGGACGGCGCGTTCGTGGTGGGGGAGCCCCAGGGCTCGCCGTCGTGGTTCCCCGGCAACGACAACCCGCGCGACAAGGCGACCTACGACATCGCGATCACCGTCCCCGACGGCGTCACCGCGATGTCGAACGGGGTGCTGGCGGCCTCCTGGTCGCGCGGCGGGCGCACGACCTGGTCCTGGCGCGAGTCCTCGCCGATGGCCACCTACCTCGCGACGGCGACGCTCGGGCGCTTCTCGCTCACCCGGTCGCGGGTCGCGGGCGTGCCGAGCTACGTCGCGGTCGATCCCTCGCAGGCGGCGGACGCCGCGCCGGTCCTGGCGCAGCTGCCCGACATGGTCGCCTACTACTCGTCGGTCTTCGGGCGCTACCCGTTCGACGCCGTGGGGGCGATCGTGGACGACGCGCCCGAGGTGGGCTACGCGCTCGAGTCGCAGACCAAGCCGAACTTCGACCGCGCCCCGGACGAGTTCACCCTGGCCCACGAGATCGCCCACCAGTGGTTCGGCGACTCGGTGAGCCTGACCGTCTGGCCCGACATCTGGCTCAACGAGGGCTTCGCGACCTACTCCGAGTGGCTCTGGGGCGAGCACACCGGCCAGTTCACCCCCCAGGAGGTCTTCGACGACCTCTACGCCGCGCCCGACACGGCGAGCTACTGGAACCCGCCGCCCGCCGGCATCACCGACCCGGCCGACCTCTTCGCGGAGAGCACCTACGTGCGCGGCGCGATGACCCTTCAGGCCCTGAGGGTGAAGGTCGGCGACCCCGCCTTCTTCCGGATCCTGCGGCGCTGGTACGCGGCCAACCGCGACGGCAACGTCACGACGGCCGACTTCACGGCCCTGGCCGCGCGCGAGTCCCGGATGAACCTGGACGCCTTCTTCACCGCGTGGCTCACGACGCCGGGCAAGCCCCTGACCTGGTAGGCCGGGGCCTCCGGCCTCAGTGCAGCTGCCGCATCCAGTCCGGCGGGACGCGTCCCGCCGGGCCGGGCGTCGGCTGCCCGGGCGGGTGGGAGGTCGGCGGGGCCAGCTCCGGCCCGCGGAGCATCTCGTCGTCGGGCCAGGACCAGAACCAGTCCTCGCCGGGCTCGAAGCTCTGGATGACCGCGTGGCCGGTCTGCTCCCAGTGCGCGCGCGAGTGCCGCGAGGGCGACGAGTCGCAGCAGCCCACGTGGCCGCAGCTCGCGCACCGGCGCAGGTGGAACCACCAGCCCGGGCCCTCGCCGGCGAGGCACTCCTCGCAGCCCTCGCCGCTCGGCGGGACCGTGGGGTCGATGTGCTCGCTCATCGACGGGACCATATCCCGGCGGACTATCCTGCGCCCGTGACGTCATCGGTGGAGCCCGCGTGAGCACGGAGCCGCGCCCCGACCGGCTGACGGTGCGCGCGGGGTGGCGCCCCGGCAGCGACTTCGGCGCCGACGACGCCCGCGCGCCGGTCACCCACATGACCTACGCCTCGGCCGACGGCCACTCGTGGGACGCCCTGCTCGCGCACCCCCCGGGGCCCAGCGCGCGGCTCCGAGGTGCTCGTCGTGGCGGTCCACGGGTCCATGGGCAACTACACCTCGGGGGTCGTGCGGCGCGCGACGCTCGAGATGGCCCGCCAGGGCTATCCCACCCTCTCGGTCAACACCCGGATGGCGAACTTCGGGGTGATCTACGGCGGCGGGCGCCTCGACCACGCGCCGGACGACCTCGACGGCGCCCTGGCCCTGGCGCGGGAGCTCGGGTACCGCCGGGTGGCGATGCTCGGCTACGGCCTGGGCGCGACGATGGTCGCGCACCATCAGGCGCTGCGCCGGCCCGCCGAGGTCGAGGCCGTCTGCACCCTCGCCCATCCCGTCTCGCTGCCCGAGGCCCTGCGCGACCGATGGCGCGCGCACGGCGCCCTCCCCGCGTACGACGAGATGCTCGCCCGCGCCACCCGCCGCGCGGCCACCGACGATCACGGGGACGAGATCGTCGTCGTCGCCCGGGGCTCGGGCGTGCGGGACGCGCCGTGCGACGCCGAGGTCTGGACCGAGCGCACCTGGTGGGCGTGCCGCTCGCCGCAGGCCTCCCACGCGGTCTCGCGCGAGCGCGTGCGCCACCTCAGCGTGCCGCTCGCCCTCATCCAGCCCGGCTCGGACGTGGAGACGGGGTACGGCGCCGAGCTCGCCGCCGCGGCGGGCGCCGCCGGCGGTGCCCGTCCACCTGGAGCGCGTCGCCGGGACGGATCACACGCTCTGGGGCGCCGTTCCGGCGGCCGCCGCGGCCGGCGCCGCCTGGCTCGACCGGACGCTGGGCACCGGGGGCCGGCCCGCGCGCCCGGGCGCCGCGCCGGAGCACCCGTCCACGGGGGTCGTCCACCGGCTCGTCACCATCGCGTGCGACGACGGGACCCACCACGACGCGCTCTTCCACATCGATCCCGCCGCCACCGAGGCCCGCACGGCGGCCCGCGGCCGGGTCGCCGTGCTGCACCTCCACGGCAACCAGGGCAACTTCAGCGTCGGCGCCCTGCGCTTCCTGGGCGACCCGCTGGCGCGCGCCGGCATCCCCATGCTCTCCCTCGAGACGCGGCTGTCGAACGTCTCGCAGATCTTCGGCAGCGCGGTGTTCGAGGAGGCGCTCGCCGATCTCACGGCCGGCGTCGCCTGGCTCGGGAGCCAGGGCTTCGACCGCGTCGTCGTCAGCGGTTACTCGCTCGGGGCCGTGCTCGCCACGCGCTTCGCCGCGGAGCTCGCGCCGCCCCGGCTCGTGGCGCTGATGACGTTCGGCAACGCGGTCGGCCTCCCCAACTCGGCCCGCCGCCGGATGGCCCTGAGCGGCGCCCGGCCCAGCTACGACGACCTCGCGGCCGAGTGCCGCGACGCGCTCGAGGCCGGCCGCGACAGGATCGTGGTGGCGCGGCGGGCCTACGCGCCCAGCGACGCCCCCCGCTCGGCCGGGGTCTACACCGCCGGCACCTGGTGGCACTCCCGCGGGCCGGAGGCCGTCGACGCGATGACCGACCGCCACATCGGCCGCGTGCGGGCGCCCATCCTGCTGGTGCAGGGCGACGCCGACGAGGTGGTGCTGGCCGAGGAGGCCCCCGCGCTCGCCGAGGTCGCGCGCGCCGCGGGCAACCACCAGGTCGAGGTCGCGATGGTCCCCGGGGTGGGGCACTCGTTCGCCGGCGGCGAGGCCGAGGCCGTCGGGGCCGCCCTGGACTGGCTGGCCCGCGTGGCCTGAGCGCTCAGGTGCGCGCGGTGCGGGGTGGCGCCGCCGCGGTCCGGGCGCCGCCCGCGTCGGTGCGGCGGGCGACAGCCACCGCGACGATCACGACGCAGGTCACGGCGACCCCGCGCATCCAGATCGTCCCGGTGTCGCTGCCGATCCCCGCGGCGTGCACCAGCGCCAGCGGCCAGGCGGCATAGGCCGTCCAGTGCACGGCGCGGAAGACCCGTTTGCCGATCCGCCGGCGCAGGAGCCCGGTGACGATCAGGGCGAGCACGAGGTCGAGGGCGACGGCGCCCAGCCCCGCCCACAGCGGCTGGGACGCGGCGCCGAAGGGGAGGACCAGGTCGACCAGCGCCACACCCGCGTAGGGGTCCACGACGGCCGCGCCGACGTGGATCGCGATGAAGGTCACGGCGAGCAGCGAGACGCTGCGGTGGAGCGCGAGGGTCGCGAATCCCGGCAGGGTGGGGAGACGGGCGCCCCGGTGCGTCGCGATCCCGAGGGCGAGGACGGCGGTCAGGAGCAGCAGGGAGACCACCCCGCTGCCGCGCATCAGGTACCAGACGGCGTTCATCCGTCCGCGGGCCAGTCGCAGACCCGGACCACCTCGCCGTCGCCCCGCACGAGCCGCGCCGGCAGCGCGGTCCGCTCGAGCTGACGGGCCGCGTCACGACCGCGGACGATCGCCGCGGTGCTCGCGATGTTGGCCTCCACGCAGGTCGGCGCCGCGACGCTGACGGTGCGCCACACCTCGCTGGCCGACCCGCCGCGGCGGGGGTCGATGATGTGGTGCCGCTCCGCGTTTCCCGCGGTCCAGCGGCGGACGGTGGTGCTCGAGGTGGCGAGGCCGCCGCCGCGGATCGCCACGGTCTGCCCCGCGCCCTCGGGGTGGCGGTGGTCCTCGGCGACCCGGACGGGCCAGCCCCCGGCGGGCGCCGTGCCCGCCACGGCCAGGTCGCCGCCGACGCCCACCAGGGCGCCCGCCCCGGTCGCCGCCGCGATCGCCGCGGCGGCGCGGTCGGCCGCGAGCGCCTTCGCCGTGGCGCCCAGGTCGAGCGACACGCCGCGCGGGATCCGGACCCGGCGCGTGCGCGGGTCGAGCAGCACCGAGCGCCACCCGGGCACGGGCTCGACCCGCACCAGCCACGACGGTCCGCGCCGCTCGACCAGCCGGAAGTCGCGGTCGTAGCCCAGGTCGTCCATCGCCCGCCCCACGGTCGGGTCCACGTCTCCGCCGGTCATCTCGGCCGCCCGCAGGGCCACGGCCAGCGCCCGCGTCAGGAGGTCTCCGACCTCGACGACCTCGCCGGCCGCGGCGTTGACCCGGCTGAGCTCCGAGTCCTCACGGAAGCGGCTGCACGCCATGTCGATCGTCCTCGAGCTCCCGCCGCAGGAGCGCCTCCGCCTGGTCGACGACGCCCGGCGCGATCGACGACCACGAGCGCCGTCGTGCCCAGCGCGGGGAAGCTCGCCGTCGCGAGGTCGGCTCTCACGATCCTCCGGACGGCGCCACCGGGGCCCGGTCGGACGAGGAGGGCGCCTCGGCGTCGTCCTCGCCGAAGACGTCGGCCGAGCATGGAGTCGATCGCGTCCCGCACCGAGTCGACGCGCGTCTGCTCGTGGGTCGTGGGGGGCGGGTCCTCCGCCGCCGCCTCGCTCTGCGACGCCGCGGCGGCGAGGCCCGCGAAGGCGGCGGTTCCGAGCACCGCCGCGGCGGCCACCCCGCGGGTGACGCGGCGGATGCGGCGCACCTGGGCCTCGCGCGGTTCGCGGGGGACGTCGCGATGTCACCGACCGAACGTAGGCACCCCGTGTTAAGGGCGGGCGCATCGATCGGTTGAGGTTGCGGTGAGATCCGTCGCCGTGCGGGCTCTCAGGAGCCGCCCGACGAGGCGACCGGCGTCTGGCTCGACGCCACGGGCGTCGCGACGGCGCTCCGGGTCGTCGTGGTCGTGGCCTGCGTCCCGGCGGTGGAGGTCGCGGTGGCGGCCGTGGTCGTGGTGGTGGCGGCGGTGCTCGAGCCGCCGCTCACGCCGGCGGCGGCCAGGCCCCCGAAGATCGCGGTGCCGAGGACGGCGGCGGCCGCGATGCCGCGGGTCACGCGGCTCACGGTGCTGACCTGGGCGTCGCGGTTCCGGAGGGCGTCGGGCGGTGGGGGAGTGCGTTCAGGTGTCATGCAACGACCGTAGGCCCGTCGCGTTAAGGCCCGCCGAAGGGCGCCGCAGAGCAACCTGTGAATCGCCGCCCGGGGGGTCTGGAATACTCCGCGGGTCATGAGCGAGCCCGGCGACCAGTGGCAGGGACATTCGATGGACCCGGAATCGCGCCGCGCCCGCCGCGCCGAGCGCGCCCGCCGCGCCCGTCGCCGGCGCGCTGATCGGCGTGGCGGTGGCCCTGGTGGTCCTGGTGGCCGCCGGCGGGGCGATCGCGGCCCTCATGACCGGGCGGCGGAGGAGGAGACGGCGGCGGCGACCACGCCGTCGCCACGCCCGCCGAGTCGATCCCGGCGCCGGCGTCCGCTCCCGCGCCGACCACGGCGCCGCGAGCCGGCCGAGCCCTCCGGCGACGCGCCGAGCGCGGAGGAGCAGTCCGCGGCGGTGGCCAAGGTGCGCGAGGTCGGGGTGCCGCTCTACCGGACCCCCGGGAAGGCCGGCAAGGTCGTGGCGCTCACCTTCGACGACGGCCCCGGGCCCTACAGCGCAGACCACCGTGGAGACCCTGAAGAAGTACGACATGCGCGCCACGTTCTTCCTCTGCGGCAAGAGCGTCGTGCGCTTCCCGGAGGACCCCGCCATCGAGGCGACGGTCGCCGCGATGGGCGACCACAGCTGGAACCATCCCTACCTGCCGGGCCTCTCGGCCGCGGAGGTGAAGAGCGAGATCGCCCGCACCCAGGCCATCGTGGAGAAGACCTCCGGGGCCCAGGTCGAGGTCTTCCGGTCGCCCTACGGGGCCCGCACGCCCGCGATCGACGCCACGGCCAACGGCCTCGGGATGATCCAGGTGCTGTGGAGCCTCGAGAGCGGCGACTCGGCCGGCGCCGGGTGGCAGGAGATGCTCACCAAGATCGAGGGGACGCTCGCGCCGGGCGACATCGTCCTCTTCCACGAGAACCGCGGGCAGACCCAGAAGGTGATCAACCGGCTGCTCCCGTGGATGAAGAAGCACGGCTGGCGCTCGGTCAGCGTCCCCGAGATGCTCGCCATGGACCCGCCCTCGGCGGAGTTCCTGCGCAACGAGGCCGGGCGCTATTCCGCGAAGTAGGGCGGTCGTCCTCCTCCTGCCGCCGTCCGAGGGGAAGGCCGCGGGCGGCGACGGCGCCCCGTTCCCGGGCGCACCGGGGCGCGTTCGCCGAGCTCGACGCGGATCGGGCGCGGGTCCGCGGCGCGCGTGCGCGCCGCGCTCGCGTCGGGCGGTCCCGCCGCCGCCGAGCGCCTCCTGGGCGTCCGCGGCCGCCACCTGCGAGCGCGCGCTCGCCGAGTGGGAGGAGCTCGAGCGCGGCGCCCACCCTGCCCGCCGCCGAGCGCTACACCGGCGTGGTGTGGGGCGCCCTCGGCGTCGCCGGTCTCGACCGGGTCGCCCGCCGCCGCCTGGACCGCGCGCGTCCTGGTGCCCTCGGGCCTCTGGGGCCTCGCTCGCGGCCACCGATCCGATCCCGGCCTACCGGCTGAAGATGGGCGCGCGGGTGCCGCCGATCGGCGCCCTCGCCGCCATGTGGCGGCCGCGCATCACGCCGCTCATCGACGCGTGCGGCGCCGGCGGCTGGGTCATCGACCTGCTCCCGGCCGAGCACGCCGCCGCCGCTCGACCCCGCCCTGCTCGCGCGCTCGCGCCACCTGCGCGTGGAGCTCGTGGAGCCCGGCCCGGCGGGCGTCCGCCGCAGCGTCGGCCACGCCGGCAAGAGCCTCAAGGGGCGCCTCGCCCGCGCGATCCTGGAGTCCGGGGCGTCCACGCCGCGCGCCGTCGCGGCCCTCGAGGTGCACGGGCTGAGCCTCGGCTCGAGGTCGCTCCGGCGTCCCGGCGGCGGCGTCACGGTGACCTTCGTGCGCGACCCGGTCGTGGCGATCGTCACCTGATCCGGGCCCGCTCCGGGCCCCGTCGAATATGCTCACCGGCATGAACATCGTCATCTCCGGCGGCGGCATGGTGGGCATGACCCTGGCGCGCCATCTGCTGCGCCTTCGCGGCTTCTCCCCGTCGTCATCGAGCGCAACGCCCGAGGGGGCCTACATGCCCCGCGGCTACATGCTCGGCTTCCAGGGCTACGCGCCCCTCGAGGAGGTGGGGATCCTCGAGGAGGTCCGCAAGGCTGCGGGCGCGCCGATCGCCCCGCGCGCCCGACGGCTCGGCCGTCGCCGTGGCGGTGCGCTTCGGCGCCCTGATCGAGGCCCTCGCCAGCGCGACCTGCCGGTCGTCTACGAGCACACGGTCGTCGAGCTCGTGCGCGACGACTCCGACCGGGTGATCGGCGTGTCGCCGAGGGCCCGGACGGGCGCGTCACCGATCGACGCCGACCTCGTGGTCGCCTGCGACGGCGTCGACTCGCCGGTGCGCGAGATGGCCGGGCATCGAGGCCAACTTCGAGCCGCTCGCCGACGCGTCGCTCACCTTCATGAGCCCGGACGATCGACACCTCGTTCGCGATGTCGTACATGTCCGACGGCGGCCACATCGGCGTGCTGAGCTGGAACGAGGGCTCGGCCGGCTGGCGGAGCATCGAGAAGGTCGGCGCCGAGGCGGCCCTCGCGCCCGGGCCTCGACGCGATCAAGAAGATGTGGATCGAGCTGCTGCCGACGTCGGCGGAGGGCGTCGCCGCCCTCACCTCGATGGACCAGGTCCGCTACTCCGAGCCGCAGCTGCTGAGCTGCGAGCGTGGTGGGTCCCCGGCCTGCGTCGATCATCGGCGACGCCGCCCACTTCTTCGGCCCGGAGACCGGCGTCAGCTCCGGCATCGGGCTCGGCGACGCCCATGCCCTCGCCGCAGGCGGTCCGCCAGAACCCGGACGACCCGGACGCGGCCTGCCGCAGCTACGAGCTCTGGCGCGCGCCGGTCGTGCGCCCCTACGAGGCGATGGACCCGGGCCGCCAGCGGATGGTGCCCGCCGGGCAACGTCCAGGCCCGTCCCGAGGAGCGCTGGCCCCCGGCCGAGTGATCGCCGGGGCCGCGCCGGCGGCGCGCTCAGAGGCCCAGGCGGGGCATGTAGGAGTCGGGGTAGCGGTCGCCCGCGGCCGCGCCGACCGGCGCGACCTCGTCGATCGCCGCCAGGTCGTCGGCGCGAGAGCGACCAGGTCGAGCGCCGCGAGGTTGTCGCTCGACGTGGTCGGCCCTGCTGGTGCCCACCAGCGGGACGATGTCGTCGCCCTGCGCGAGCAGCCAGGCGAGTGGCGAGCGATCGCCAGGTCGACGCCGCGCGCCGTCGGCGATCTCCGCCAGGCCGGCCGACCACGGTCGAGGTTGCGCGCGAGGTTGTCGCCCTGGAAGCGCGGCACCTGGCGGCGCCAGTCGTCGGGCGCCAGGTCGTCGGCGCGTGCGGATGCGCCCGGTCAGCAGCCCGCGCGAGAGCGGGCTGTAGGCCACGTAGGCGATCCCCAGCTCGCGCAGCGACCGGGAGGACGTCGCGCTCGGGCTCGCGGTGGAGCAGCGAGTACTCGCTCTGGAGGGCGGCGATCGGGTGCACCGCGTGGGCGCGCCGGATGGTCTCGGGCCCGGCCTCGGAGAGCCCGACGTGGCGCACCAGGCCCGCGCTCCACCAGGTGGGCCATGGCGCCGACCGACTCCTCGATCGGCACCTCCGCGTCGACGCGGTGCAGGTAGTAGACGTCGACGTGGTTGACCGCCGAGGCGGCGCGAGGCTCTTCTCGATGGCGCTCGCGCAGGTAGTCGGCGCCGCCGCGGCTCGACTTGGTCGCGAGCACCACCTCGTCGCGGCGCCCGGCGATCGCGCGCCCGACCATCTCCTCGTTGCGCCCGTCGCCGTAGACCTCGGCCGTGTCGATGAGGGTGATCCCCACGTCGAGGGCGCGGTGGATCGTCCGGATCCCCTCGGCGTCCTCCGCCGGCCCGTAGTAGCCCGCGAAGCTCATCGCGCCGAAGGCGAGTGGGCCCGACCTCGGGACCGTCGCTGCCGAGCCTGCGCTGGATCATCTGGTTCCCTCGGGTCGTGGAGAGGTCTCCGCCAACGCTAGCGCCGGACGGGCTCGCGCCGCCCTATCCCACGAGGCGGTCGGCCCCCAGGCCGAGCCGGGCCGCCGTCCCCTCGCGCCAGCGGATCGTCCGCGCGCCGCCCGCGCGCTTGGCCGCGTACATCGCGGCGTCGGCGCGCTGGAGCAGCTCGGGCGCGTCGAGCGTGGCGCCCGCCTGGGCCGCGGCGCCGAAGGAGCCGCCGACCGGGATCCGCGGGCAGACGCCGTCGCGGGCGATCACGACGGCCTCCTCGAGCCGCTCCGTGAGCTGGACGGCGCCCTCCTCGTCCGTGCCCGGCAGGAGGACCACGAACTCGTCGCCTCCCATGCGGCAGAGGACGTCGCCGCCGCGCAGCCGGGTCCGCATCTCGGACACCAGGCGCCGCAGGTAGGCGTCGCCCACCCCGTGTCCGAGGGTGTCGTTGACCAGCTTGAAGCCGTCCAGGTCGAGCATCACCACGGCCAGGGAGCTCCCGTCGCGCCGGGCGCGCGCGGCGAGCCGCACCAGCTCGTCGGCCAGGAAGCGGCGGTTGTTGGCGCCGGTCAGCGGGTCGGTCACCAGCAGGCGCTGGTTCTCGCGACCGACGGTGTCGAGGCGGATCACCGACCAGGACAGGCGGGCGATCACGATCGCGATCACGATGTCGGCCAGGGTGTCCGCCACCGGCTCGCGGTGGCCGTCGCTCAGCATCGCGAGCAGCGGGATCACGAGGACGAACGGGAGCACCTGCATCCACGCGTGGGGGCGCCGGGGGCGGGTGCCCCCCACGTCGACGGGGCCCGCCGCGCGGCGCAGGACGGCGGCCACCGTGATGCAGCCGGCGGCCGCGATGTAGAGCGCGGCCGAGGCGCCGATCGCACGGGGCTCCTCGAGGAGCGCGCCGCGCAGATAGACCGCGTCGGCGACCACCGCGACCAGGAACGAGCCGGCCATCCAGAGCAGCCAGCGCGGGCGGCCGCCGTGGCGCAGCACCAGCCAGGCCATCACCGAGAGCCCGAAGAGGTCGAGGGTGGGGTAGAGCGTGTTGATCGCGGTCCCCTGGACGCCCCCGGCCCCCGACTGCGCCAGGGGCGTGAGCGCCCACTCCCACACGATCAGGGTGAGCGAGCCGGTCAGGATCAGGGCGTCGACCACGCCGATCCAGCCCGGCTCCGGGCGGCGGCGGCGATAGAAGATCGCGACGGCGCCCAGCGTCGGGACGTAGTACGCGAGCCAGAGGACGTCGAACGCGCTCACCTCGGGGATCGCGACGCCCGCAACCTCCACGGCGGCGAACACCAGGTTGGTGAGGGCGAAGAGGGCCTGTCCTGCGGCCAGGAGGCCCCACGCCAGGCGCCCGGGGCCCGCGGCGCCCGCGGATGCCCTGAGGCACGCCACCGCGGCGCAGGCCTGGGCGATCGCCTGGGCGACGTAGCCCAGATCGAGGCCGGACTGGGTGCTCGGAACCGCGATCGCCAGGGCGGCCAGGCCGGCGGCGAGCGCCAGGAGCATGGCCGCGGAGACCGTTGCGCCGCGCGCGCGCCGCCGGATCAGGGAGTGTGCGGGATCCACCCATCAGGAATCGGCGTCCGGACGCCGAGAACTGAGTGATTCGTGCCAGGAGGGGTCACAAATAGAGGTTTTGCCCGTAAATCAGGCGATTTCGGCGACCCAGAGACCGTGGGGGGACCCCCGCCCACCGAACGATTTTCGTCGCCTCAGCACAGAAAACCGCTCCGGGACGCCTTTCTCGTCCGTCGACGCTGGTAGGTTGCTCGCGCGGGCAAGCCTGCTCCCGCATTCAACGAGCCAGGGGGTCTGCAGTGTCAGTCAACAAGACCGAGTTCGTCAGCCGCGTCGCCACCAAGGCCGAGATCAGTGGTGCCGAGGCCGGTCGGGTTGTCAACGCCGTGCTCGCGGTCATCGAGGACGCCCTCAAGTCGGGCGAGGATGTCGCATTCGCCGGCTTCGGGAAGTTCTCGATCTCGCACCGCGCCGCCCGCACCGGCGTCAACCCGCAGGATCCGTCGAAGAAGGTCAACATCCCGGCGCGCACCGTCCCGCGTTTCACGCCGGGTGCGGTCCTCAAGGAGGCCGTCGCCTCGGGGAACAAGTAGCCCTTCCGCTGCAGGCTCTCGGAGCGCGCGGCCCGTCCCTCCCGGGCGGGTCGCGCGCGTCGTGATCCTCTCGCCTCGATGAGCGTGTCGGGGCACGGGAGGGGCGACGGGGCGGCGCGCGACGTCGTCTCGGCACGCGGGGCGGCCGCCGCCGCGGCCCACCCGAGCATCGCGCGGGCCGGCGCCGACAGGATCGCCGCGGCGCTGGGCGCGATGGCCGCGCTCCTCGTCGAGCGGGCCGAGCCCGTCCTCGCGGCGAACGCGGCGGACGTCGCGGCCGCCGAGGGCGTCCTCGGACCGGCGCTGATCGACCGCCTCCGGCTCGACCGGGCCCGGCTCGAGCGGATGAGCGAGCAGATCCGGGCGCTGGCGGCGCTGCCCGACGTCGAGCCGCTGGTCGGCTCGCGGGCGCTGCCCGGCGGGCTCGTGATGCAGGAGCGCCGCCGCCCGGTCGGGGTGGTCGGCGCCAACTACGAGGCGCGCCCCAACGTGACCATCGACGTGGCGTCCCAGCTGGTCAAGTCGCGCAACGCCGGCGTGCTGCGCACGGGCGCCGCGGCGCTCGGTTCGGCGGGCGCCCTCCACGCGAGGTCATCCGTCCGGCGCTGGCCGACGCGGGCATCGACGCCGACGCGATCGCGCTGGTGGCGTCGGCCGACCGCGAGGCGGCGCGCGCGCTCGTCTCCCTGCCCCGCCTCATCCCGCTGGTGATCCTCCGCGGAAGCGGCGACACGACGCGGAGCCTCGCGCGGCGGGCGGCCGAGCACGGCGTCCGCACCC
Source organism: uncultured Thermoleophilia bacterium (assembly GCA_963784365.1). Classification (GTDB taxonomy): domain Bacteria; phylum Actinomycetota; class Thermoleophilia; order Miltoncostaeales; family Miltoncostaeaceae; genus Miltoncostaea. The sequence goes on from CAWAQS010000006.1 coordinate 1,345,817, forward strand.
TCGCCCACGCCGACGGGGGCGGAGTGCTCTACATCGACGGCGCCGCCGACCCCGCGCGGGCGCTCGCGCTGGTCGAGAGGGGCCTGGACCGCCTCGGCGTGTGCAACCGGCTCAACCTGCTGCTGGTCGACGAGCCGCTCTGGGAGGCGACGCTCGCCCGACCTGGTCGGCGCGCTCGAGCGGCTCGGCATCCGGCCCTCCCTGCCGCCCCATCCGCACCCCCTCGGTCACGAGTGGGCGCTCGACGACGGCAACGAGGCCACGGTCACGCTGGCGCCGGTCGCGGGCCCGCGGGAGGCCGCCCGCGTCGCCAACGCCGAGACCTCGGGGCTGGCGGCCACGGTCGTCACGGAGGATCCCGGCCGCCGCCGAGGCGTTCCTCGCCGACTACGCGGGCACCGGGGCCTTCTGGAACGCCACCACGCGGCTGCTGGACGGATTCGAGCTGCTCGGCGCCCCGGAGACGGGGATCAACGTCGACCACGTCCCCGGTCCGCGCGGCCCGGTGACCTTCCGCGACCTCCACCTGCGCCAGTACGTCGTGGGCCCCGGGGCCATGTGAGCCGCCCACGGACGCGGGGCGCTGCTATTGTTCCCCGACTCGCCCGGACGGCGACGACACTCAATGACAGACGCCCACCAGACCACAGAGCCCCGACGCCCCTTGATGGGCGAGCTCCCGCACGGCGGGGGACCCGTCTGAGGCCCGTAATGGTGCTGTTTGCCTCCTAGGCGCGGACCAGATACCCGTCCGCCGGCCGGCCCCTCGACTCGGATCAACGAGGCGATCCGCGCCGAGTCCGTGCGTCTCATCGACGCCGAGGGCGAGAACAGGGGCGTCGTCCCCCTCGCGGAGGCGCAGGAGATCGCCAACAACGCTGCGCTCGACCTCGTCGAGGTGGCCGCCGACGCGCGCCCGCCCGTCTGCCGGATCATGGATTACGGCAAGTGGCGCTACGAGCAGGAGCAGAAGGCCAAGCAGGCCCGGCGCCACCAGAGCACGATCACCATCAAGGAGATCAAGTTCCGGCCGAAGATCGACCCGCACGACTACGCGACCAAGAAGGGTCACGTCGAGCGGTTCCTGCGCCACCGGGACAAGGTCAAGATCACGATCATGTTCCGCGGCCGCGAGCTGCTGCACCCCGAGCGCGGCGAGCAGATCCTGCTCCGGCTCGCCGACGAGCTGAAGGACCTGGCCATCATCGAGAGCCGCCCGAACCTGGACGGCCGCAACATGGTGATGATGATCGCGCCGCTCAAGAACCCGGTCGCCGAGGCCTCCGCGAGCCCCGAGGCCGACGCGCCGCAGGCCCCCGAGGCCACCGCCCCGGCGGCCGAGCCCGAGGCCGCCGCGCCGGCGCCCGCCGAGGCCGCGGCCCCGGAGTCCGCCGAGGCCCCCGCACCCGAACCCGCCGAGGCCGAGACCGCCTCCTAGTCGCGCCGCTGGTGCGAGTCGTCTAATGTGTCGGCCGGTCCGCCGCTCCCGAGGAACACGCCATGCCCAAGATGAAGTCCAGAAGGTCCGCCACGAAGCGCTTCCGGGTCACCGGAACGGGCAAGGTGCTCTTCCAGCGCGCGGGGATGCGACACAACCAGGAGAAGATGACCGGCAAGGAGCAGAGGCACCTCTCCAAGGAGGTCAGCCCTCGCCCCCGAGATGGTGCCGGGCGTCAAGCGCATGCTGGGGAAGAGGTAGCCGATGGCACGGGTCAAGCGCTCCGTCGGAGCACGCAAGAAGCGCCGCAAGGTCCTCGGCCAGGCGAGCGGGTACTGGGGGACCAAGCACTCCTCGTACAAGCGCGCGAAGGAGCAGGTGCAGCGCTCCCTGCGCTACGCCTACCGCGACCGCCGGGTGCGCAAGCGCGACTTCCGCCGCCTCTGGATCGCCCGCATCAACGCCGCCGCGCGCGAGAACGGCCTCACCTACGGCGAGCTGATCCACGGCCTCAAGCTGGCCGAGGTCGAGCTCGACCGCAAGATCCTGGCCGAGCTCGCCACGCACGAGCCCGCGGCCTTCTCGGCGCTCTGCGTCCGCGCCCGCGCCGCCAGAGAGAGCGTCCCGGTCGGCTCCTAGGTCGCTTCGCCTGGCGAGCTCGCCGCGCAATCCCGCGCTGCAGCTCGCCCGGGCGCTCCAGACGAAGAAGGTCCGGCGGGAGCGGCGGCTGCTGGTCGCCGAGGGCGAGGACCTCGTGGACGGCGCGCTCGCGCGCGGCATCCGGCCCGTCGCGATGCTGTTCGACGCCGACCAGCTGGCCGACGACGACCCGCGCCTGGCGGCCACCGAGGGCCTGGCCGAGCGCTACCTGGTGCCGCCCAAGCTGATGGCGCAGGCCAGCGGCCTCGCCGCCGCGCCGCGCGTGATCGCGATCCTGCCCCAGCCGCCCGTGCGCAGCTTCCGCGACGTGCGCTTCCCGCCCTCGCTCGGCCTCTACCTGGCCGGCGTCGCGGATCCGGGCAACGTCGGCACCCTGCGTGCGGACGGCCGCGGCGCTCGGCGCCGACTGGCTCGCGCTGGGCCCCGGCTCGGCCGACGCCTTCCACCCGCGGGCCGTGCGCGCCGCGATGGGCTCGACCTTCGCCGTGCCGGTGCTCGAGGGCGTGGCGGCCGCCGACCTCGCCACGCGTGAGGGCTTCGCCGTCGTGGCGGCCGTGCCCGCGGGGCGGCGTCGCCCCCTGGGACGCCGACCTCACGCGGCCCATCGTCCTCGCCCTGGGCGCCGAGCGGGCCGGCCTGGCCCCGGCCCTGGAGGGGCTCTCGGACGGCCGCCAGGTGGTGCGCGTGACGATCCCGCAGGCCGAGGGGGCCGAGTCGCTCAACGTCGCGGCGGCCGGCGCCGCCCTGATGGTCGAGGCGGTGCGCCAGCGCGCGAGCGCTCCGGAGCCCTCGCGGCGTCGGCGTGTCGGGTAGCCTCACGGGTCGATGAGCGACCCGAGCCTCGAACAGATCCAGGAGCAGGCCCTCGCCGCCGCGGCCGCGGCCGGCGACGCTCGCCGAGCTCGAGGCCGCCCGCGTCGCCCACACCGGCCGCCGGAGCCCGCTCGCCGAGATCCTGGCGGGGATCGGCAGCCTGCCGCCCGAGCGGCGCGGGGAGGTGGGCAAGTCCGCCAACCTCGCGCGGCGCGCCGTCGAGGCGGCGCTGGCCGCGCGCACCGCGGAGCTCGAGGCCGAGGAGATGGGCGCGGCCCTCGAGCGGGACACGGCCGACGTCACCCTCCCCGGCGATCCGCACCCGCTGGGGGCGCTGCACCCGATCACCCAGATCCGCCGCGAGATGGAGGACATCCTCCTGGGCCTGGGCTACGGCATCGCCGACGGGCCCGAGGTCGAGACCGAGTGGCACAACTTCACGGCGCTCAACACGCCCCCGGGGCACCCGGCCCGCTCGCCCAGCGACACGTTCTTCGTCGCGGGCCACCCGGACCGGATGCTGCGCACGCAGACCTCGCCGGTGCAGGTGCGCGCGATGGAGGACGCCCAGCCGCCGATCTACCTGATCGCGCCGGGCGCGGTCTACCGCCGCGACGACGTCGACGCCACGCACAGCCCGATGTTCCACCAGATGGAGGGCCTCGCGGTGGACGAGGGCCTCACGATGGCCCACCTCAAGGGCACGATGCTGCACTTCTTCCGCGAGCTGCTGGGCGCCGACCGGGAGATCCTCCTGCAGCCGCACTTCTTCCCGTTCACCGAGCCCTCGGTGGACGTGCAGGTGTCGTACATCGACAAGGCCGGCCGCTCCAGCTGGCTCGAGCTCGCCGGCGCCGGGATGGTCGACCCGAACGTGCTCGAGTACAGCGGCATCGACTCGGAGCGCTACACGGGCTTCGCCTTCGGCTGCGGCCTCGACCGGATCGCGATGATCCGCTTCGGCGTGCCCGACCTGCGGCTCTTCTTCGAGGGCGACCTGCGCTTCCTGGAGCAGTTCGCGTGAGGGCGCCCCTGTCGTGGCTCGCCGACCACGTCGACCCCGGGCTGCCGGCCGATGAGCTCGCGCGGCGCGCTGTCGGGCAGCGGGACGCTGGTCGAGGCCGTCCACCACCTCGGCGTGCCGGACGCCAACGGCAACCTGCGGCACGTTCCGGGTGGGGCGGGTGCTGTCGGCCGAGCAGCACCCCAACGCCGACCGCCTGCGCGTGTGCGCGGTGGACCTGGGCGAGGCGGAGCCGGCCGGCATCGTCTGCGGGGCGCCGAACGTGGCCGCGGGCCAGACCGTGGCGGTCGCGCTGCCGGGCGCCCTGCTTCCGGGCGCCGACCGGCCGCTCGACGGTGGCGAAGCTGCGCGGGGTCGAGAGCCGGGGGATGATCCTGTCGGCGACCGAGCTGGCCCTGGGCGACGACGCGGCGGGGATCATGGTGCTCCCGGACGGGATCGCCCCCGGGACGCCCCTCGCCGAGGTGCTGCCCCTGAGCGAGACCGTCCTCGAGCTGGAGATCACCTCCAACCGCCCCGACTGCCTGGCCGTGTGGGGCGTCGCGCGCGAGGTCCACGCCGTCACCGGGGCGCCGCTGACGCCGCTCGACGAGTCCGAACCTCCGGTCGAGGGTGAGGGTTCGGTGGAGGACCACGCCTCGCTCGCAGATCGACGCCCCGGACCTCTGCCCGCGCTACATGGCCCGGGTCCTCACCGACGTCACCGTCGGCCCGTCCCCCGCCTGGCTGGCGCACCGCATCGAGGCCGCCGGGATGCGCGCGATCTCCAACGTCGTGGACATCACCAACTACGTGATGCTCCTCACCGGGCAGCCGCTCCACGCCTTCGACCTCGACCGGCTCGCCGGCGGGCGGATCGTCGTGCGGCGGGCGGGCGACGGCGAGTCGATCACCACGCTCGACGGGCAGGAGCGCACGCTCGACGGCTCGATGCTGGCGATCTGCGACGCGGAGCGCCCCGCGGTCATCGCCGGGATCTTCGGGGCCGAGTTCGCCGAGGTCTCGGCGGGCACGACCCGGGTCCTGCTCGAGGCGGCCACCTTCGACGGCCCCACCATCCTCAACACCTCCCTCGCCCTGGGCCTGCGCAGCGAGTCGAGCGGCCGCTTCGAGAAGGGCCTGCCGACCCGCCTGCCGCCCCGGGCCATGGCGATCGCCAGCCGGCTGCTGGTGGAGCTCTGCGGGGCGCGGCTCGTCCCCGGGACGCTCGACGTCCACGCGCCGCTGCCCGAGCCCGCGACGCTCTCGGTGCGGAGCGAGCGGATCGCCGCGCACGCTCGGCGTGGAGGTGCCGGCCGAGGAGTCGGCCGCGATCCTCGCCCGCCTGGGCTGCGAGGTGGAGGTGCTCGTGGACGGGGTCACGGCCGTGATCCCCTTCGAGCGGGCCTCCGACCTCACCCGCGAGATCGACCTCGTCGAGGAGGTCGGTCGGATCCGCGGCCTGAACGACATCCCGGCCGTGCTCCCGCGGATCGCCGGCAACGGCCGCCTCACGCCCTCGCAGGCGCGCGAGCGCCGCCTCGCGCGGCTCGCGGCCGACCTCGGGCTCTCGGAGGCCATCACCTACCGCCAGGTGCCCGAGTCGGACCTCGACGCGCTGCGGATCGCCGGCGACGATCCCGCGGCGCGCGCTGGTGCGCATGGCCCACCCGATGAGCGCCGAGATGGCCGTGATGCGCCGCTCGATGCTGCCGGGCCTGCTGCGGGCCGTCGCCCGCAACCAGCACCACCAGCGCACCGACGGCGGCCTGTTCGAGATCGGGCGCACCTACGCGCCCCGGCCCGACGGCCAGGCCGACGAGCGCCGCTTCCTGGCGGCGCGTGCGCTTCGGCCGCGACGGCGCCGACGGCGGCTGGCGCGACGCGCCCCGCCCCGTGGACGTCTACACCGCGACCGGCCTGGCGGCGACCCTGGCGCGCTCGGCGGGCGTGCGGGTGGAGCCGCGGCCCAACGCGGCCCCCTACTTCCACCCGGTCCGCCAGGCCCGCATGCTCGCCGGCGAGGACGTCATCGGCTGGGCCGCGGAGATGCACCCGCTCGTGCTGCGGAACTTCGAGGTGGCCGGCCCGGTGGCCGCGGTCGTCCTCGACCTCGACGCCCTCGATCGCGCCGTTCCGCCGCCCCGCGAGTACGAGGACCTCCTCACCGTGCCGGTCTCGCACCGGGACCTCGCGCTGGTGGTCACCGACGGCGTCGCGGCCGCCGACCTGGTGAGCGCGGCGCGCGCGGCCGGAGGCGCACCTGCTGCGCGAGGTCCACGTCTTCGACCGCTACGCGGGCGAGCAGGTGGGGGCGGGCCACGTGAGCCTCGCCCTGCGGCTGACGCTGGCCGACCCCGGCCGCACGCTGACCGACGACGAGATCGAGGCCGCGGTCGCCCGGGTGCGCGAGGCGCTCGCCGAGCGCGGAGCCCACCTGCGGGGATGAGAGACTGAGGGGATGAGCCAGACCGTCCACGTCTTCGGCGCCGCCGGGTTCGCCGGCGCGCAGCTCGCCGCCCTGCTCGACCGGCACCCGCGCTTCTCGCTCGGCACCATCACGGCCCGCGGCGACGCGGGCAAGCGGCTGGTGGACGTGGCGCCCGAGTACCGCGTCGAGCAGCGGCTCGAGGCGCCCGACATCCAGGCCGTCGCCGCGGGCGACCTCGTCGCCGTCTGCTACCCGCACGCCCAGGCGGCGCTGATCGTGGCCGAGCTGATCGACCGGGGCGCCCGCGTGGTCGACGTGTCGGCGGACCACCGGCTGCACGACGCCGCCCTCTACCCGGCGGTCTACGGCTACATGCACCCCCGGCCGGACCTGCTGGCCGAGGCGGTCTACGGCCTGCCCGAGAGCCGCCGCGACATGATCCGCACCGCCCGCCTGGTGGCCAACCCCGGCTGCTTCCCCGAGGCGAGCATCCTCGGCCTGCTGCCCCTGGCCGGGTCGATCGCCGACGTGGTCATCGACGCCAAGAGCGGCGTCAGCGGGGCGGGGCGGACGCCGACGACGGCGGTGCACTTCTCGACGGTCACCGACAGCGTCAACCCGTACAAGGTGTACACCCACCGCCACTGGCCCGAGATCGAGCAGGAGCTGGCGGTGGAGGTGACCTTCACGCCGCACCTGGTGCCGGTCGATCGCGGCCTGATGGCCACGTGCTACGCCCGCCTCACGGAGGGCGCGCCGCACGCCGACGACCTGCGCGCCACCTACCACGCCTTCTACGCCGACCACCCCTTCGTGGAGGTCGTCGAGAGCCCGCCCGGCATGCGCGCCGTGCAGCGGACCAACTTCGCCCAGGTCTGCCCGATGGCCGATCCGCGCGGCGGCCGCGTGACGGTGTTCAGCGTGATCGACAACCTGGGCAAGGGGGCGGCGGGCCAGGCCCTCCAGAACCTCAACCTGATGGCCGGACTGCCCGAGACCGACGGGCTCCTGTGAGCCTGGCGCCGGTCCTGCGCGGCGACTGGCTGCGGGTGCCGGAGGGGCTCGAGCCGATCGCGGGGGGCGCCGTCACCTCGCCCCCCGGCTTCCGGGCGGCGGGCGTCTCGTGCGGGCTGAAGGCCTCGGGGGCGCTCGACCTGGGGATCCTCGTGGCCCCGGGCCCGGTGTCCTCCGCCCTGGTGGACACCGCGAGCGCCCTGCCGTCGGCCCCGGTGATCCGCAACCGCGGGCTGGACCGCTCGGCGCTGCGCGCGGTGGTGGTCAACGCGGGCGCGGCCAACGCGGCCACCGGCTCGCCGGGGCTCGAGGACGCCCACCAGATGGCCGCGCGCGCCGCGGAGCGCCTGGGGATCGACGCGGCCGCCGTCGCGGTGTGCAGCACCGGCACGATCGGCGACCGGATCGACCTCGGCCTCACCGACCGGGGCATCGACGCGGCGGCCGCGGCCCTCTCGGAGACGGGCGGCGCCGACTTCGGCCGGGCCATCTGCACCACCGGATCGCGCGCCCAAGGGCGGCGCGTTCCGGCTGCGCCTCGGCGCGGGCGAGGTGACGATCGGCGCGGCGGCCAAGGGCGCGGGGATGATCCGCCCGGACATGGCCACGATGCTCGCCTACGTCACCACCGACGCCGTCGTCGCCCCCGAGGATCTGCAGGCCATCACGGCGGCTGCGGCCGCCGACTCGTTCAACCGCATCAGCGTGGACGCCCAGATGAGCCCCTCGGACACGCTCCTGGTGATGGCCGGGGCGGGCGGGGCGCCGCTCCACGGCGCCGACCGCGACCGCTTCGCCGCGGCGCTCACCGCGGTCTGCCGCTGGCTGGCGATCCAGATGGTCAAGGACGGCGAGGGGTCCGAGCACGCGGTGCGGGTGGTCGTGAGCGGCGCCCGCGACGACGCCGAGGCCGAGGCGGTGGCGCGGGCGGTGGGCGAGTCGTCGCTCGTGAAGACCGCCGTCAACGGACGCGACCCCAACTGGGGGCGCGTCTCCCAGGCGGTCGGCCAGGCCCTGGCCGGCGCGGTCGACCCGGTGATGGAGCCGGTCGTCTCGGTGGACGGCGTCCCCTACGCGGCGGCCGAGGCGGCCGAGGTGCTGGCGCGCGAGGAGTACGACCTCGAGGTCGCCCTCGGCCGGGGCGACTCCGGCGCGGAGCTGTGGGTCTCGGACCTCGGCCACGCGTACGTGACCATCAACGCGGAGTACCACACCTAGCCCGGCCCGAGGCCCCGGGCCACCGCCGATCCGAGCGCCAGCGCGGCGGCGGCGCTGGTCGCGATGCCGACCACCGCGCGGCGGGGGCCCGCGTCCACGACCACCAGCTGGTGGCCCGCGCCGGGGTAGACGGCCACCGGGTGCCCGGTGACGCGGGTGCGCAGGCGGGCCGGCCGGCCGATGAGGCCGACGATGTCGCGGGGAATGGGGGGCACGGCGACGCCCGGCCGGGCCGCGATGCCGATCAGGACGCCGATCGTCGTCGCCGCGCGTGGCCTGGGCGATCTCCACGGCGTACCCCGACGCCGGCCCGCTCACGCCGTTCAGCACGGCGTTGCGCGTGCGGAACACCAGCGACTCGCGGGCCGTCCCGATCGGGACGGGGGCGACGGTGTAGCCCGGGACCCGGGCCGGCAGCGTGGGGACGCCGCTCGCCGGGGTGGCGGGGGTGGTCGCGCTGGCTCCCGGGCGCGGCGCACCGGCGGTCGGTGCGGGCGTGGTGCCGGCGGCGACGGCGACCGCCAGGACCGCGAGGAGGACGGCGAGTGCCGCCGACACGACGAGGGGGAACCGGCGGCTGTCCACGTGCGGATGCTGGGGGCCCGGCGGGCGGGCGGCAAGCGGGCGTTGGCGGTCTCCGCCCGGGATCCCGACGCCCAGCGCGTTCGCGCTCCCGGCGCGCTCGCCCCTTCGGGTGATCCGCCTCACCCGAACGCGCGAGCTACAAGAGCGTCTGGCTGATCAGGAAGGCGTTGAGCGCGACGATCAGGACCACGACCACCGATGCGATCGCGGTGGTCGCGCGGCGGTTCACCAGCCCGCCCATCAGCTCGCGGTTGCGGCAGAAGCCGAGCAGCGGGATCAGCGCGAAGGGGATCCCGAACGACAGGACCACCTGGCTGAGGATGAGGGCGTCCGTGGGGTTGACGCCGATCGCCAGCACGATCAGGGCCGGAGCCATCGTCAGGCCGCGCCGCAGGAAGAGCGGGATGCGGCGGTCGATGAAGCCCTGCATGACCACCTGGCCGGCCAGCGTCCCCACCGACGACGACGAGAGGCCGGACGCCAGGAGCGCGATGCCGAAGGCGATCTGGGCGTTGGAGCCCACGAGCTCGCCCAGCAGGTCGAAGACCTGGTCGATGTCGCTCACGCCGGTCAGGCCGCGGCTGTGGAAGACGGCCGCCGCCATGATCAGCATCGACATGTTGATCAGCCCGGCGATGGTCATCGCGATGATCACGTCGGTCCGCTCGAAGCGGAAGATCCTGCGCCGCTCCTCCTCCGTGCGCCCCATCACGCGCCGCTGGGTGAGGGCCGAGTGCAGGTAGATGACGTGCGGCATCACGGTCGCGCCGAGGATGCCGGTGGCCAGCAGGACGCTCTCGGTGCCGTCGAACTGCGGCACCAGGAGGCCGTGGGCGATGCCCGACGGCGCCGGGTGGGTGAAGAAGAACTGGACCGCGAAGCCCACCAGGATCACGCCCACGAAGGCCGCGATGGCGATCTCGAGCGCCCGCACGCCGCGCGACTGGAGGGCGAGGATCCCGAACGAGAAGACGCCCGTCAGCACCCCGGCCCAGAAGAGCGGGATGCCGAAGAGCAGGTAGAAGCCGAGCGCCGCGCCGATGAACTCGGCCAGGTCGGTGGCCATGGCGATCAGCTCGGCCTGGACCCAGAGGGCGCGCGAGACCGGCTTCGGGTAGCGCGCCCGGCAGACCTCCGGGAGGTTCATGCCGGTGGCGATCCCGAGCTTGGCGGACATCGTCTGGATCAGCATCGCCATGAGGTTCGACGCCAGGATCACCCACAGCAGCATGTAGCCGAACTGGGATCCCGCGGCCACGTTGGTCGCGAAGTTCCCCGGATCCACGTAGGCGACCGCGGCGATGAACGCCGGGCCGAGGAAGGGCAGCACCGCCCGGAATCCGCGCGCACCGCCGCCCAGGGAGCGCGCGGCGGCGTCGGCGACGCGGGCCTCGCCGGGGAGGACGCCCTCGAGGAGGTCGTCGGGCGCGGCCGCGGGGGGCGCGGTCGTCATCGGCGGGTCGTGGGTGCGTGGGGTGGGAGATGGCGGCACCGTGGGGGATACGCGACCGGCCGGCACGTGGATCAGTCGCGTGGTCGAGTTGCAGCTAGTCATGACTAACTGTAGAAGATAGCCGTGGCGAAAAGTGGATTGACCCGGCGGCAGGTCCTGGTCGGCGCGGCCCCCATCGTGGCGGCGCTGCCGATGGCGGGGCTGGCGACGGTGCCCTCGCTCGGGGGCGCGTCGGCCGCCGCCGCGCCGGAGCCGGCCCACGCCGGCCACGGCCACGCGGCGATGTTCGGCGCCGGAGGCCCCGGCGCCCGGGCGGCCCGAACGACCTGGACGCCCTGCTGATCCCGCCGCCGGCGCTGCCCCACCAGCCCGGGCGGGTGCGCCGCTACTCCATCGCCGCGCTGGACCGCGAGGTGGAGGTCGCCCCGGGGGTCTTCTTCCCGGCCTGGACCTACAACGGCACGGTGCCGGGCCCGGTGATCCGGGCCACCCAGGACGACATCCTGGAGGTGGAGTTCACCAACGCCGGCTCCCACCCCCACACGATCCACTTCCACGGCATCCACCCGTCCGGGATGGACGGCGTCTTCGAGATCGTGGAGCCCGGCGGCACCTTCACGTACCGCTTCCCGGCCATGCCGTGGGGCATGCAGCTCTACCACTGCCACGCCACGCCCCTGAAGAAGCACATCCACAAGGGGCTCTACGGGGCCTTCATCATCGACCCCCCGACGCCGCGGGCCCCGGCCCAGGAGCTGGTGATGGTGATGAACGGCTTCGACACCGACGGCGACGGCGAGAACAACTTCTACACGGTCAACGGGAAGGCGTTCTACTACGCCAAGTACCCGATCCGCGTGAGGCGCTCGGAGACGGTCCGCATCTACCTGGCGAACCTCACCGAGTTCGACCTGATCAACTCGTTCCACCTGCACGGCGAGTTCTTCCGCTACTACCGCACCGGCAGCACGGACCACTTCGAGTACACCGACACGGTCATGCAGTGCCAGGGCGAGCGCGGGATCGTCGAGATCGACTTCCACCACGCGGGCCGCTTCATGTTCCACGCCCACCAGTCCGAGTTCGCCGACCTGGGGTGGATGGGCTTCTTCGAGGTCGAGGACGCGTGAGCACCGAGCCGGTCCGGCGCGTCGCGCGGCGGTCCGTGGGGCGTGAGGGTCCTGGCGCTCGTCCCGATCGTCCTGCTCGTGGCGATCGCGGCGGCCTTCGTCGCCTCGGGCAGCTCCATCACGGGTCTGATCGGCGGCAACCCGCCCCCCGCCGACACGCTCGAGATGCGCCGGGTGGAGTTCCACGACGGCCAGATCCGGCTGCTGGTGCGCAACCCCCAGCCCGAGGACATCACGATCGCCGTGGTCACGGTGGACGACGCGGTCGTGCCCGTTCACGGTCGACGGGCCCACCACCCTCGGCCGCCTGCGCTCGACCCACATCGACATCCCGTTCACCTGGGTCGCGGGCGACCCCTACCTCCTGGGCGTGACGAGCTCGACGGGCATCCAGTCGACGATCGCCGTGCCCGCGGCCGTCGAGACGCCGTCGGCGAGCGGCGCGGCGTTCGGGGGGTACGCGCTGATCGGCCTCCTGGTGGGCGTGGTCCCGGTCGCGCTGGGGATGCTCTGGCTGCCGTCGCTGCGCCGCGCGGACCCGCGCTGGCTCGCGGCCTTCATGGCCCTCACGGGCGGCCTGCTGACCTTCCTGGCCGTGGACGCCCTCGCCGAGGCCCTCGAGCTGCAGGGCGCCCTGCCCGGCGCGCTGGGGGGGCCGGGGCTGGTGCTGGCCGGGCGTCGCGGCCAGCTACCTCGGCCTGGCCTGGGTCTCCCACCGCCTCTCCCGGCGCGAGCCGGGCGCCGCGGCCGGGGCGCCGCTCGCCGGCCTCGCCCTCGCGACGATGGTCGCGATCGGCATCGGCATCCACAACCTCAGCGAGGGCCTGGCGATCGGCTCGTCGTTCGCCGTCGGGCAGCTCGCGCTCGGGACCTTCCTGGTCGTGGGCTTCATGGTCCACAACGTCACCGAGGGGCTCGGCATCGTCGCCCCCGTGGCGGACGGCCGGCGCGTGAGCGCGGTCCGGCTCGGCGTGCTGGCGCTGGTGGCCGGCGCCCCGACGATCGTCGGGGCCTGGATCGGGGGCTTCCTCACCAACGAGATCCTGGTCGTCCTGTTCTTCTCGCTCGCGGTCGGCGCGGCGCTGCAGGTGGTCGTCGAGGTCGGCCGCTACATCGCCCGGCGCGCGCCGGGCGGGCTCGGCTCCGGCTGGGTGGTCGGCGGCTTCCTCGCCGGGATCGCCGTCATGTACCTGACGGGCCTGCTGGCGGGTTAGGGCAGCTCACCGCTCCCGAGGGCGCTCACGCGTGCTCCTCGCCGCGGCCGGGCTCGGTGATCGTGTGGAGCCGGCGGTCGCTCTCGTGCTCCACCTGCAGCGTCGTGTGATGGATGTGGAAGTCGTGCTCCAGCATCTCGGCCACCTCGCGGCGGCGCGCGTGGCAGTCCTCGCCGGGGCCGACCAGGACGTGCGCGGACAGCGCGGGGAAGCCCGAGGTGATGGTCCAGACGTGGAGGTCGTGCACCTCGCGCACCCCCGGCACGGCGGCCATGCTGCGCCCGACCTCGTCCGCGTCGATGCCCTCGGGGGAGGCCTCGAGCAGGACCGCGATCGACTCGCGCAGGACCCGCCAGGCGCCGATCAGCACCAGGACCCCGATCGCCAGCGCGGCGACGGGATCGGCGGCCCACCACCCGAAGGCCATGGCCAGCAGCGCCGCCACCACGACCCCGGCCGAGCCGAGCAGGTCGGCCAGCACGTGGAAGAGCGCCGCGCGGACGTTGAGGCTCTCGCCTCCGGACCGCCAGAGGATCCCCGCCGCCGACCAGGTTGACCACCAGCCCGACCAGCCCGATCACCAGGGTGGGCACGGCGTCGAAGTGGGGCGGGTCGGGCAGCCGCTGCAGCGCCTCGATGATGATCCAGATGCCCACCGCGACCAGGGCCACGCCGTTCGCCAGCGCGGCGAGGATCTCGGCGCGCCGCCAGCCGAAGCTCATCCGCGCCGTGGGCGGACGGCGCGCGAGCCAGACGGCGCCGAGCGCCAGCGCGAGGGACGCGGCATCCGAGAGCATGTGGCCGGCGTCGGCGAGCAGGGCGACGCTCCCGGCGAGGAGGCCGCCCACGACCTCGAGCACGGCGAAGCCCGGCGGTGATCGCGAGGACGATCCCGAGCGCGCGCGCGTCGGCGGCGCGTCCGCCGGCTCCGTGGTCGTGTGAGTGGCCGATGCCCGGCACGCTCGCAGGTCGCGGCGGACGCTGTCCGGCAGTTGACGGACTTCGTCAGCCCGATCCCCATCCGCGGCCCGCCGTATGTCAGCATCACCGGCCGATGGCCGACGACACCACCACCCGGCGGGCGCACGCCGACCCGCCGCCCGACCTCGAGCCCCGCGTGGGCGTGCTCCTCGAGGCGCTCCCGTACATCCGGGAGTTCGCCGGGGAGACGATCGTGATCAAGTACGGCGGCGCGGCGATGACGACGCCCGGAGCTGAAGGCCTCCTTCGCGCGCGACGTGGCGCTGCTGAAGCTGGTGGGCATGAACCCGGTGGTCGTGCACGGCGGCGGCCCGGACATCTCCCGCTACTCGGACCGCCTCGGCCTCGAGGTGCGCTTCGTCCAGGGGCTGCGGGTGACCGACGCGCCCACCATGGAGCTCGTGAAGATGGTGCTGGTGGGCAAGATCAACAAGGAGATCGTGGCCCAGCTGCACGTGGCCGGAGCGCCCGCCGTGGGCCTGGCGGGCGACGACGGCGGGCTGATCGAGGCCGAGAAGGCGCAGAGCCCCGACGCCGACCTCGGCTTCGTGGGCCAGGTGGCCAGCATCGACCCGTGGGTGCTCGAGAGCCTCGCCGAGTTCGTCCCGGTGGTCGCGTCCGTCGGGGTCGACGCCGACGGCCAGAGCTACAACATCAACGCCGACACGGTGGCCGGCCGGCTGGCGGCGGCGCTGGGCGCGCGCAAGGTCATCTTCCTCACCGACGTCGACGGCATCCTCCGCGACGTGTCCGACCCGGCCAGCCTGATCAGCGAGTGCCGGGCGCGCGACGTGCGCGGGCTGATCGAGTCGGGCGCCGTCGGGGCGGGGATGATCCCCAAGCTCGGCGCCGTGGTGGACGCGCTGGAGGGCGGGGTGGGCGCCGCCCACATCGTCGACGGCCGGGTGCCCCACTCCGTGCTGATCGAGATCTTCACCGAGACCGGCATCGGGACCAAGGTGACGCAGTGATCGACGAGGTGCTCGTCCAGCGGGAGGCCGCGGCCCTGATGCCGACCTACCGGCGCCAGCCGGTCGCGTTCGTGCGCGGCGAGGGGGCCGCCCTCTTCGACGCCGAGGACCGCCGCTACGTGGACTGCATGGCGGGCATCTCGATGAACAACGTCGGCCACTGCCACCCGGCGGTCGTGCGGGCGATCACCGAGCAGGCCGCGCGGCTGATCAACGTCTCGAACCTCTACTACACCGAGCCGATGATCGCGCTGGCCGAGTGGATCCGCGACCGCTCCCTCGGCGGGCGGGTCTTCTTCTGCAACTCGGGCGCCGAGGCGAGCGAGGCCGCGCTCAAGCTGGCGCGCAAGGCGGCCGGGCCGGGCCGGACCGAGGTGGTGGCCCTGGTGGACGGCTTCCACGGCCGCACCTTCGGCGCGCTCTCCCTGACCGGCCAGCCCTCCAAGCAGGAGCCCTTCGCGCCGCTGGTGCCGGGCGTCCGCCACGTGGAGCGGAACGACCTCGAGGCGCTCAGCGCCGCCGTGGACGGCCGCACCTGCGCGATCGTGCTGGAGGTGATCCAGGGCGAGATCGGCGTCCACCCGGTCTCCGACGAGATGATCCGGCTCGCCCGCGACCTCGCCGACACCCACGGCGCCCTCCTGATCATCGACGAGATCCAGACCGGGCTCTCGCGCACCGGTCCGCTGTTCGCCCACCAGGACGTCGGGCGTGGTGCCGGACGTGATGTGCCTCGCCAAGAGCCTGGGCGGCGGCGTGCCGATCGGGGCGATCGTGGCGCGGCCCGAGTTCGACGCGGTGCTGCAGCCGGGCGACCACGGCTCGACCTTCGCCGCCAGCCCGCTCGCCTGCGCGGCGGCCCTCGCCTCCTGCGCCGTGCTCGGCGACGCCACGCTGCAGGAGTCGGTGCGCCGCAAGGGCGCGGCCCTCCTCGCCGACCTCGAGGGCCTGGTGACCGACGGGCTCGCCACGGAGGCCCGCGGCCGCGGGCTGATGTGCGCCATCGACCTGCCCCGGGCGCGGGCCGCCGAGGCGGTGGACGCGATGCTCGAGCGCGGCTACCTCGTCAACAACACCACGCCGCGGACGCTGCGCTTCCTGCCGCCCCTGGTCATCGACCAGGAGGACCTCGACGGTCTCGTCGGAGCATTGAGGGATTGCCTGCCGGGGGTCACCGCGTAGGATCACCCGAGGCCTGCGCGACGACCTTCGACGGGGAGGGACCCATGCCCGACGCGACCACGGTCACAACGGGCGCCGCCGTGGCGGCCCGCATCGAGGATGCCTTCAAGATCTACGGCAGCGGCGACGCCGAGGTGCGCGCCCTCAACGGCGTCACGCACGACTTCCCGAGCGGGCGGTTCACCGCGATCATGGGTCCGTCGGGATCGGGCAAGTCGACCCTGATGCAGTGCATGGCCGGCCTCGACCGGCTCACCTCCGGCAAGACCTGGATCGGCGACACCGAGCTCACCGCCCTGTCGGAGAAGCAGATCACCCAGGTGCGCCGCGACCACGTGGGCTTCATCTTCCAGTCCTTCAACCTCGTGCCGACCCTGAACGCCCTGGAGAAC
Source organism: uncultured Thermoleophilia bacterium (assembly GCA_963784365.1). Lineage (GTDB taxonomy): Bacteria > Actinomycetota > Thermoleophilia > Miltoncostaeales > Miltoncostaeaceae > Miltoncostaea. The sequence continues at coordinate 1,362,302 of CAWAQS010000006.1, forward strand.
ATCCGGCTGCCGCTGGACATCGCGGGCCGCAAGGCCGAGGGCGACTGGATGGACCAGGTCATCGACGCCCTCAACCTGCGCGGCCGCCTCAAGCACCGCCCCTCCGAGCTCTCCGGCGGCCAGCAGCAGCGCGTCGCGGCCGCGCGGGCGATGGCGTCCCGTCCCAGCATCGTGTTCGCCGACGAGCCCACCGGGCAGCTCGACTCGCAGGCGTCGGCGGAGCTGCTGGGCTTCATGCGCCGCGCGGCCGACGACTTCGGCCAGACGATCGTGATGGTCACCCACGAGCCGACCGCGGCGAGCATGTCGGACCACGTGCTCTTCCTGGCCGACGGCCGGATCGTGGACGAGCTGCCGGAGCCCACGCCGGAGACGATCCTCGACCGCATGAAGACGCTCGGGGCGGGCCCCCGGACATGATCGTCAGGCAGGCCTACCGGAACCTGCTCTCCAGCAAGCTCCGGCTCTTCCTGACCTCCCTCGCCGTCGTGCTCGGGGTCGGCTTCGTCGTGGGCGCCTTCGTCCTGGGCGACACCATCAACAAGGCCTTCGACGGCGTCTTCGAGACCGCCAACCAGGGCGTGGCCGTCCAGGTGCGCGGCGTCAAGACGGTCTCCGAGGCCGATCGTCAGCCGGTCCCCGCGACGCTGCTGCCGACGATCCGTTCGGTCGACGGCGTCGCGACGGCCCAGGGCACGGTGTACGGGACCGCTCAGATCATCGGCAAGGACGGCAAGGCCGCCGGCGTCAGCGGACCGCCGGCGCTGGGCTTCAGCTGGACCGACGACAAGGAGCTCAACCCGCTGCGCATCACCGCGGGCACCCCGCCGCGCGCGCCGGACGACATCGTCATCGACAAGACGACCGCGGACGACGAGGACTTCGCGATCGGCGACATGGTGAGGGTCATCACCGCGACGGGGTCGGCCGAGTACCGCCTGGTGGGGATCGTCGCCTTCGGCGACCAGAACAACCTGGCCGGCGCCACGCTGGCCGCGTTCACGCCCGCCACCGCCCAGCGCGTGTTCGACTCCACCGGGCGCTACCAGACCGTGGACGTGAGAGGGGATCCCGGCGTCTCGGACACCGCGCTGGCCGCGCGCGTCCAGCAGGTGCTGCCGAAGGGCTACGAGGCCATCACCGGCGCCACGGCCGCGAAGGAGTCCAGCGACCAGTTCAAGTCGTTCGTCGACATCTTCCGCAACTTCCTGCTGGCCTTCGCCGCGATCGCCCTCTTCGTCGGCAGCTTCATCATCTTCAACGCCTTCAAGATCACCGTCGCCCAGCGGACGCGCCAGGTGGGGCTCCTGCGGGCCGTCGGCGCCTCGGGCCGGCAGGTGATCCTCTCGGTGCTGCTGGAGGCGTTCTTCATCGGCCTCGTGGCGTCGATCGTCGGGATCATCTTCGGCATCGCGTTCGCCGCGATCCTGCGCGCCGGCTTCAACGCCGTCGGGGCCTCCCTGCCGCCGACCAGCCTCCAGATCGAGCCGCGTTCGGTGATCGTCGGTCTGATCGTGGGCCTGGTGGTGACGATGGCCGCCGCCATCATCCCGGCGTGGAAGTCCAGCCGCGTGCCGCCGATCGCGGCCATGCGCGAGACCGAGATCCCCTCGGCGCGGGTCGCCCGCCTGGTCACGGCGATCGTCATCACCACCCTCGGCGTCGCCCTCGTGCTGGGCGGGCTGGTCGCCTCGGGCGGCCTCGGGCAGCGCTTCCTGTTCATCGGCGTCGGCGCGGTGCTGCTGTTCTTCGGCGCCGCCATGCTCACCCAGTACGTGGCCCGGCCCCTGGCCAAGGTCATCGGCTGGCCGATGGCCAAGCTCGGCCTCGCGGGGCGGCTCGGGCAGGAGAACGCGATGCGCAACCCGTCGCGGACCGCCCAGACCGCCGCCGCCCTCACCATCGGGGTCGCGCTGGTGACCGGCGTCACGGTGTTCGCGGCGTCGCTGCAGGAGACGTTCATCGGCACGCTGGACAAGCGCGTCAGGGCCGACCTGGTGATCATCTCGAGCAGCCAGCAGCCGTTCAGCCCGGCCGCCGCGGCCGCGCTCCAGGGCGACCCCGCCCTCCAGGGCGTCACGGCCTGGCGCGACGGCGAGTTCAAGGACGCCAACGGGTCCACCCAGGGCGTCGTCGGGGGTCGATCCCGACGACGCTTCCGGAGCTCTACGACCCCGGCGTCACCGAGGGGTCGATGACGTCGCTCGACCGGCCCGGGACGATCGCCGTCCAGGAGGACTACGCCAAGGACCACGACCTGAAGGTCGGGTCGCAGATGCCGGTGCTCTTCGCCAAGACCGGCGTCACGAACCTGCGCGTGAGCGCCGTCTTCACCGACGACACCTTCGGCCAGTTCTTCATCTCGCTGCCGGAGTACGAGCGCAACTTCACCACCCAGCAGGACACGGTGATCCTCGCGCGGGCCGCCGACGGCGTCTCGCCCGAGCAGGCGAAGGCCGCCGCGGAGAAGCGGCTGACCGACTTCCCCAACCTCGACGTGCGCACCAAGACCGAGTACAAGGACTTCGTCGCGAGCCAGATCAACGGCTTCCTGCAGCTCTTCTACGTGCTGCTCGCGATGGCCGTGATCATCGCGATCTTCGGCATCATCCTGACGCTGGCGCTCTCGGTGTTCGAGCGCACGCGGGAGATCGGGCTGCTGCGCGCGGTCGGCCTCTCGCGCCGCAGCGTGCGGGCGATGATCCGCTGGGAGGCCGTCATCGTGGCCCTGATCGGCGCCCTCGTCGGCCTGGTGCTGGGCGTCTTCCTGGGCGCCGTGAGCGTCTCGGCGATCCCGGAGTTCAAGGCGCTCTCCATCCCCTGGGGCTCGATGATCGTGTTCCTGTCGTCGCCGGCGTCTTCGGCGTCCTCGCGGCGATCCTGCCGGCGCGTCGGGCCGCCCGGCTGAACATCCTGGACGCGATCAAGAACGACTAGCCGCGCCCCGCACCGGCTGCGCCGGTGCGGGGACGGCTCGGCTAGTAGCTGCCGGCCGACCCCTGCGGGTTCGCCGGGGCCGGGGTCGTCGGCGCCGCCGGGGCGCCGCCCGAGCCGCCCTCGGAGCCGCCGCCGGGCCCCATGCCGCCGCCCGGGCAGTCGCCGCGAGGGCCGCCCTGCGGATCCGGAGCGGCCTGGCCCCCCTGCGCGCCCTGGCCCTGGCCGCTCCGGGCCGGGGGCGCGGGCGTCGCTCCGTCGGTCGTGGCCGCGCCGCCGTACGCCGCCGGGGTGGCCGCTCCGGCCGGCGCGTTCGTGCCGCCGCCGTTGGTGGCCGCCACCGCCGTCGCTCCGCCGGCGACGATCGCGAGCGCCGCGGCGCCCGCCGCGATCCGGCGGGGAGTGGTGAAACTCATCGGGCATCCTCCCTGATGGGTGTTCGGGATGCACCGAGTGAAGCCCGCGCGTCTCGGAGAAGCGTGGGAGGCGGAGCAGAGTCGCCTCTGCATCGCGCCGGCCGAGCGGGCCCTAGGCCCCCTGGGCGGCGCGCCCGGCCGCCACGGGAACGGGCGACTCGTCGTATCCGGCCGCCCGGACGAAGCCGACGCTCACCTCGGTGCCGTCGCCGCGGGGGCGCAGCTCGAAGTCGTCGGCGAGGCGGCTGATGATGATGAGGCCGCGGCCGCGGGTCTGGGTGGGCGGAGGCGGCGCAGTCGGGCACGCGCGGCAGATCGACGTCGGGGTGCCCCTCGTCCACCACGACGACGTCGGCCCGGTCCGGGGTGATCGAGAGATCCACGCGCACGCTCGCGCCGGGCGGCGATCCGTGCTCGATCGCGTTCGTCAGGGCCTCGGTCGAGGCCAGCAGCACCCGCGCGGACCCGCCGGCGGGCCACTCGCCCGCGGGTCAGCATGCACGCCAGCGCGGAGCGCACGAACGACACCACGGTCAGGTCGGCCGGTACGCGGAGGCTGGAGTGGACGTCGGAGGTCACGGAATGACGTGGCTCGCTGCGGTTGACGGCGTCATAGGAGACGGTATCGGCGTAATACGACGTCACTTGCACCCTGCGCCACACCCATCGGTCGAGTTCCGGCCCTGTCGGCGGCGTCCAACTAGACTTCCGACGCCCAACCATTGGAGGCTTCTTCGTGCCCGAGCAACACCCTGCACCGCCCGTCGCCGGATATCTCGCGCAGCCGCACGAGGTTCATCGCGTGGTGCTGCTGTACTCGGGCGGCCTGGACACCTCGGTGATGCTCAAGTGGATCCAGGACGAGTACGACGCCGAGGTGATCGCGCTCTGCATCGACCTCGGGCAGCCGGCCGACGACTTCGACGCCGTGCGCCAGAAGGCCATCGACCTCGGCGCCGTGGAGAGCCTGGTGGTGGACGCCAAGGAGGAGTTCGCGCGCGACTACGTGGCGCCGGCGATCCTGGCCAACGCCCGCTACCAGGGCGGCTACCCGCTGTTCACCTCCCTCGGCCGTCCGCTGCTGGCCAAGCTGGCCGTCGAGGCCGCGCACACCCACGGCGCCGACACCATCGCCCACGGCTGCACCGGCAAGGGCAACGACCAGGTGCGCATCGAGGCGACGATCGCGACGATCGCCCCCGACCTGAAGGTCATCGCGCCGGTCCGGGAGTGGCAGATGGGCCGCGACGAGGAGATCGCCTACGCGCTCGAGCACGGCATCCCGGTGTCGTCGAGCGTCGAGCGCCCCTACTCGATCGACGACAACCTCTGGGGCCGCTCCAGCGAGGGCGGCGTGATCGAGGACCTCGAGCAGCCGCCCCCGGAGGACGTCTTCCAGCTGGTCACGCTGCCCGCGCCTGGCGCCCGACCGCGCCGAGGACATCGTCATCGGCTTCCGCGACGGCCTGCCGACGACCCTCGACGGCGAGGAGCTCGGGCTGGTGGAGATCATCCAGCGCATCGCCGAGATCGCCTGCCGCAACGGCGTCGGGATCCTCGACCACATCGAGGACCGCGTCGTCGGGCCTCAAGGTGCGCGACATCTACGAGGTGCCCGCGGCCGAGGTCATCCTCACCGCCCACCGCGAGCTGGAGAAGCTCGTGTGCACCGGGCGCGAGAACGCGCTCAAGCCGACGCTCGACGCGCTCTGGGCGCAGCTGGCCTACGAGGGCCTCTGGTACGAGCCGCTGCTGGCGGACATCAACGCGTTCATGGACCGGGTCAACCGCCGCGTCGAGGGCGAGATCACGATGCGCCTCTACAAGGGGAGCGCCACGGCCGTGACCCGGCGCTCGCCCAACGCGATCTACGACCGCAGCCTGGCGACCTTCAACGCGGACGCCTCGTTCTCGCAGGGCGCGGCGCCCGGCTTCATCGAGCTCTTCTCGCTCCAGAGCCGGACGGCCTACAAGATCGCGCAGGCGAGGGACACGGCATGAGGCGCGGCGGGCCCCCCATGCTCCCGATCGACCCGGCGAGCGTCCCGCCGTTCGCGCGCGTCGAGCGCGGCCCGCGCGGGCTGCGCTTCGCGCCGGTCCCGGCGCCCGCCGACGCCGCCGGCGGTTCCGGGCGCGCCCCTGCGCGTGAAGGCCGCCGCGCCCGCCGCGCTGCGCCAGGCGTCGGTCGTCGCCGACGGCAAGCTGGTGCTGGGGGCCGGCGCCGGGGTCGCGTACAGCCTGATGGCGCCCAAGATGCACGTCGTCCACGACCGCCGCCCGCCCGGGCTCGACCGCGTGATCGGCGCCGCGGGCGCCAACGCGGGCCTGCTGCACGGCTCCGACGGCTGGCGCGGGCGTGGTGCTGCCGAGCCTCGGCGACGTCGCCGCGGGCATCGGCGAGGGGCCCGTCGCGATCCGCGCCGACGGCCGCCGCTTCGCCGCCGCGCACGAGTCGGGCGTGGACGAGTACGACGTCGGGATCGAGGCCGCGGTCGTCTTCCACCTGGGGCCGCCGAGCGCGCTCTGCTACGCCGCCGACGCCTCGCTCGTCGCCGCCGCGGGCGCGCGCGTGGGCCCGCCGGGCGTCGAGCCCGGGCCGGGCTCGCCGGTGGTCGAGCTCGCCGCCGCCCGCCGCCGTGCCCCGGGTCGCCGCCCGCCACGCCGACGGCTCGATCAGCCTCTGGGAGGTCGGCCGCGACGAGCCGCTCGCCAGCTGGCCCTCGCCGGTCGACGGGGTGGGGGCGATCGCGCTCTCGGCCGACGGCGCCCTGGTCGCGCTCGGCACGCCCGACGCCGACGCCCCGGTGGCGGCGCTGGTCGACGCCGCGCGACGGCGCGCAGGTCCGCAGGATCGAGGGGGCGCGCCTGATCGCCCCGGCGCCCGAGCCCGACACCTTCCTGGTCGCGGGCGACTGGGGAAGCGCCTGGATGGAACCACTGGAGGAGGACTGATGAGCACGAAGCCACTCGGACCCCCGGCGATCCTGGCCGACGACCCCGGCCCGTGGAGCGTGGTGAGCTCGGTGTTCGCCCAGGCCGGGCCGCCCCGGCCGCCGCCGCCCCCTGCCGCCGATGGGCCTGATGCTCTCGCCGGCGCCCGAGACCCACCTCGCCCTCGAGGGGCTCGACGCGGCGTCGCCGCGTCGCCGGCGTCGGCCCGGTGCGGATCGTCGCGGCCGCCCGCGAGCCGGCGTTCTCCCTGAGCGTTCGACGCCGACGGCGTGACCGCTGCGCGGCGTGAGCCCCTACGTCGCCCGCGCCTGGTCGATCCCGGAGCTGATCGCTCCAGGCCGAGGAGCGGCCGGCCGAGGACCCGGCCGCCGCGCTGCCGCCCCGCGGTGGCCCCCGACAGCCTGCACGAGGGCGAGCTGCCGTACGTCGCCGCCGCGCCCGGCGGTGAGGTGGTGGCGGTGCACTCGCGCGAGGGCCGCAACGACGTCATCGCCCTGATCCGGCTCTCGGACGGTGCGGTGGTCCGCTGGATCCGCGGCCGCGCGCGCGGCGGCGTGGTCGCCCGACGGCCGCCACCTCGTCGTCGGCGGTCCGTGGGGCGTGCTGCTGGCCGAGTCGCGGGTGGACCCCGACTGAGCGTCCGCGCCGCCGCGCCCGAGGGCGCGGCGGCGGGAGCGGGGGGTCAGTCCAGCGCGCCGATCTGGGCGAGCAGGCTGAGCACGTCGAGGTGGTGCTCGATCTCGGCCACCCGGCCGTCGCGCGAGGTCACCCAGAGGGATCCGGTGACCACGATCTCGACGCCCGAGGCCGCGACCGGGCCGGTGGGGGTGGGCAGCAGCCCCTGGTGGGTGCCGCGCCAGAGGATGTCCTGCGCCGCGAGGTCGCCGTCGGCGACGGCCCGCCGGATGGTGCCGTGGACGTCGGGGAGGGCGATCTTCCACTCGCGCAGGGCCCCGAGGTAGGCCTCGATGCCCTCGATGCGCCGGCCGGTGCCCGACTCGACGTAGACGACGTCGTCGTTGCAGAGGTCGCGGAACGCGTCCCAGTCCGCGTTGTTGAACGCCTCGAGCGCACGCGAGGCGAGCGAGAGGGTCTCGGTGGAGCTCATCGTGTCTCCTTGGACCGCGGTGTGCCGCGACCCTATTGCCACCCCCGAAGCCCGCGACAGCGCCAGATCGCCAGACGAGACACACGAGGACGTCCAGGGAGGTCCGATGTCGCCGAAGGCGACGAGACAGCCGGGCCAAGGCCCGGCTGTCCAAGGCGGCCGTCCCCGCCGAAGGCGGTGCCGCCGGCTGCAAATGCGCCCGGCCAGGGCGCATTTGCGCGCCAGGCCGGCCCGCAAGAGGCCGGCCTCGCGCTATGTCGCCACGTTCACCAGCGTTCCGACCGGCGTGTACGGCCAGACCTTCGCCGCCGCGCCGATCGGGAGCTCCACGCAGCCCACGCTCTGCGGGACGCCGTAGCTGCCGCGCGGGAAGCCGTGCAGGGCGTCGCCGCCGTTGAAGTAGCTGATCCAGGGCACGCCGGGGTCGGAGTAGTGGCTGCCGTCGGGGTTCGTCCCGGTCATGGTGGCCGAGGCGATGTGCTCGAACACCGGATATGTGCCCGGGTCGGTGGGGGCCGCGGGCACGCCGGTGTTGGCCGGCGTGCGGACGACGATCCTCCCGTTGTGCCAGATCGCCAGCGACTGGGGGAGGGCGCGCTGGACCATGGCGTACGTGTAGCCGAAGGTCTGGCGGTGGTTGGCGATCGCGGCCTTCACGAGGGCCGCCCACACCGCGGGCCCGGCCAGGCCGTCGGTCGTGAGGCCCTGGTCGCGCTCGAACGCCATGAGCGCGCCGCGGGTGATCACGCCGTCCTCGCCCGGCGTCCAGAGCGCTCGCAGCGAGGCGGGCGTCGCGGCGTACTGCCAGGTGAAGTGCCCCGCGGGCGCGGACACGGCCGCCGCGAGCTCGGCCGCGGGCGTGCGCGGGATGGAGTGCGCGGCGTGGAAGCGCAGCGGCAGGTAGCCGAGCTGGGCCAGGATCTGCTGGACGCGGAGCTCGCTGCCGCCCGGCACCTGCAGGCCCACCCGCCGCGCCCCGCCGGAGGCCGGGTCGAGCCCGGCCGGCAGCTGGACGCGCACCGTCGCCCCCAGCGGGAAGCCCAGCCCGCTCGGGGTGAACTCCACCGTGTGGGCGTCCGGCGTGGTCCACTTCCCGGGCACCGCGGGGGTGATCGTGGGGCGGCGGGCGCCCAGGGCCTCCGCCACCGGCCGCGACAGCGTGAGCCGGATCCGGTCGCGTGGGGCGAGGCGGTGACCCGCCGCCGGGTGGCACGATCGCCAGCGGCCGGCTCCCGGCCGGGAACCAGCTGACCAGCGTCGCGGGGGCGGCGCGCTCCCACTGGCGGGCCGCCGCGGCCACGGCCACGGTCCCGGCGGGGGCCGGCCGGGGGAGGGTGACCGTCCGGCTCTCGGGTGCGAGCGTCCGTCGCGCGGGGGTTCCGCCCGAGTCCACGAGGACCGTCCGCACCGGCTGGTCGAAGGCCACCGCCAGGGGGGCGCCCGGCGCCAGGCTCACCCAGCGGCGGCTCACCCGGGCGCTGGGGGTGCGCAGCGTCATCGTCAGGTGCGCGGTGTCGCCGACCAGCCAGCCGACGGCCGCGGGGCGGCGGATGCTCACGTCCACGCGCAGCCGCTCCCCGCTCGCCAGGGGCCGTCGCGGCCAGAGCCCGTCGCCGCGCACCTCGAGGGGGATGATCGCCCCGTCGGGCCCGATCGCCCGGGCCCGCGTGATCGTGGCGCCCGGGGGCAGGTTGACGCCGGCCAGGGCCGCCCCGTCGTCGCGCAGGTTGACCGGCGACCACACCAGCATCGTCGCGCCGGCCGCGAGCCCGGCGAGGACGACAGCCCCTCCGGCGATCAGCGCGGCCGTCCGCCACCGCCGGCCGCGTCCGCCGGGCGAGCCGGGCGGCGCGGCGGGCGGTGGTGCGCCCTGCGCGGACCCGGCCGTCGTGCTCACGCGCGGGATCGTAGAACCGCCCGTGGGCCAGGACAAATGGCCGAGGCGCCCCGCCGCTGCGTGCGAGGAACTACGCAGCCCGCCGGTGGATCCTCCCCGATGCGGATCGCGGGCGCGAAGGCGAGCCTCCTGGACGGGTTGGGACCGAAACACATCGAGGGGGCGACCGTGGCGGCACCGTCGAGTGGTGAGTGCGACGTCCTGGTGATCTTCGGGATCACCGGCGACCTGGCGCGGGTGATGACCTTCCGCTCCCTCTACCGGCTTGAGCAGCGCGGGCTCCTGTCCTTCCCGATCGTCGGCGTGGCATTCGACGACTGGACCATTGAGCGGCTCGATCGAGCGCGCCCGGGAGTCGATCGCGGGAGCCGGCGAGCGGATCGACCCCCAGGTCTTTGACCGGCTCGGCGTCCCGGCTCACTTATGTGCACGGCGATTTCACCGACGCCACGACCTATGCGCGCGTCGGGCAGGCCATGGGGGACTGCGCGGCGCCCGTGTTCTACCTCGAAACCCCGCCGTCCCTGTTCGCGACGGTCGTCGGAGGGCTGGCACGGGCCGGGCTGACGGGTTCTGCGCGCGTCGTCGTGGAGAAGCCGTTCGGCCACGACCGTGACTCCGCGCGCGCGCTGGCGGAGGAACTCCACCGGTACGTTGACGAGTCGCAGCTGCACCGGATCGACCACTACCTCGGGAAGATGGGGCTGGAGGAGATCCTCTACCTGCGCTTCGCCAACACGATGCTGGAGCCGGTCTGGAACCGGAACTACATCGAGTGCGTCCAGATCACCCTGGCCGAGGACTTCGGCATCGAAGGGCGCGGCCACTTCTACGACCCCGTCGGCGCGCTGCGTGACGTCGTCGTCAACCACCTCATGCAGGTCGTCGGCGCCACCGCGATGGAGCCACCCGCCGGGGGCGACCCCGAGACCGTCAAGGACGCGATGCAGGCCGTCTTCATGGCGACCCGGGAGGCCGACCCGGCGCGCTACGTGCGGGGCCAGTATCGCGGCTACCGCGACATCGATGGCGTCACGACGGACTCGGGCACGGAGACCTTCTGCGCGCTGCGCCTCGAGATCGACAACTGGCGCTGGTCGGGCGTCCCGTTCCTCATCCGCACGGGGAAGCGCCTGCCGGTCACCCAAACCGAGGTCCGCCTGGTCTTCAAGCACCCGCCCCGGCTCGGCTTCGCGGCGCTCGAGCGGCGACCCGAACCGAACCAGCTGGTGATCAAGCTCGACCCCTCGACCGGGGTCCGGATGGTCCTCGACGCCCGCCGCGCCGGCGACCGCCGGGCGGCGCCGATTCTGTTCGACGTGGAGTTCGCGGACATGGGCGGCGAGGGCGCAACCCCGTACGAGGTGCTGCTCGAGGCGGCCATCGCCGGCAACAGCGTGCGCTTCACCCGCCAGGACGAAGTCGAAGAGGAGTGGAGGATCATGCAGCCCCTTCTGGACGCACCACCCCCCGTGCAGGAGTACGAGCCGGGCACCTGGGGACCGGAGGCCGCGGACGCGCTCGCGGCCGACGTCGGCGGCTGGCGCGCGCCGTGGGTGGCCTCATGAGCGTCACGCCGCCCGATCCTCGGCGCGACCCTCAGAGCGCCTCCGCGCCCTCGCCGTTCCCGCCGATCGCCGACTACGCCTTCCTCTCCGACTGCCACACGGGCGCGCTGTCGCGCCCGACGGCGCCATCGACTGGTTGTGCGTGCCACGCTTCGACTCGCCGAGCGTCTTCGCGAGCCTGCTCGACCGCCAGGCCGGCTACTTCCGCTTCGCGCCCTTCGGCATCAACCACCCGTCGGCGCGCGCCTACGAGCCCGGAACCAACGTGATGGTCACGACCTGGAAGACGCCCTCCGGCTGGGTGGTTGTGCGCGACGCGCTGACGATGGGCCCCGTAGCGAAAGAGGACCTCGTCACGCCTCACACGCGCCCGCCGGCCGATGACGACGCCGAGCACCTGCTGGTGCGCACCGTCGAGTGCATCGAGGGCCAGGTCGAGATCGACCTGGTCTGCGAGCCGGTCTTCGACTACGGACGCACGGCGGCCGAGTGGGCCCTGGTCGATGGCGACCGCCACGCGGCCGACGCGAGCGGAGCGGGGCAGACGATCCGCCTGAGCTCGGACCTCGCCCTCGGCGTCGAGGGGGGCAGCGTCCGGGCGCGGCACGTCCTGGAGCCCGGCGAGCGCGCCTACTGCGCCCTGTCCTGGGAGAGCGGCCTGGCGACGCCGAAGGACGTCGCGGATGCCGAGGGCCGGATCGCAGCCACCGTTCGCTTCTGGCGCGCCTGGCTCGGGCGGGCCCGCATGCCCGACCACCGCTTCCGGGACCCGATCCAGCGCTCGGCGCTCGCGATCAAGGGCATGACCTACATGCCCACCGGCGCGACCGTGGCCGCCCTCACCACCTCGCTGCCCGAGACGCCGGGTGGCGAGCGCAACTGGGACTACCGCTACACGTGGATGCGCGACGCCACCTTCACCCTTCAGGCGCTCCACTGGCTGAACCTCGACTGGGAGGCCGACGAGTTCATGCAGTTCGTCGCCGACCTCGAGCCCACCGAGGACGGCTCGCTTCAGATCATGTACGGCATCGACGGCCGGCGGGACCTCACGGAGACGACCCGCGACGACCTCTCCGGATATGCGGGCGCGCGCCCGGTGCGGATCGGTAACGGCGCCTTCGATCAGCGCCAGAACGACGTCTTCGGCGCGGTTCTCGACTCGATCCTGCTGCACACACGCCGTAGCGATCGACTGCCGCGCCGCCTGTGGCCCATCGTCGTGACGCAGGCCGAGTGCGCCACGAGGGTATGGCGCGAGCCCGACCAGGGGATCTGGGAGGCGCGTGGCGCGCCGCAGCACTACGTCTCGTCCAAGCTCATGTGCTGGGTCGCTCTGGACCGCGCCGCCAAACTCGCCGGCATTCGGGGCGATCCGGCGCAGGAGGCGACCTGGCGCGCGACCGCCGACGAGATCCGCGCCGACATCCTCGAGCACGGCGTTGCGGCGGGGGGCGCGCTGCGCCAGCACTACGCGACCGACGCGCTCGATGCCTCGACGCTGCTGGCGGCGATCTTCGGCTTCCTGCCCGGCACGGACCCGCGCCTGCGCGCGACCGTCGATGCCGTCGCGACCGGGCTCACCGAGAACGGCTTCGTGCTGCGCTATCGCACCGACGAGACCGACGACGGCCTCTCGGGCGAAGAGGGCACCTTCCTGATCTGCTCGTTCTGGCTGGTGTCGGCGCTGTCGATCGTCGGAGACCACGAGCCGGCCCGCGACCTCATGGAGAAGCTCCTGCGGATCGCGTCGCCCCTCGGGCTGTACGCCGAGGAGTTCGACACCGCGAGCGCGCGCCACCTCGGCAACTTCCCGCAGGCGTTCTCGCATCTGGCGCTGATCGAAGCCGCCGGGCGGATCATCCTCGGCGAGAGGGTCGCGGAGCTCTCATGAGTCCTCGCGAAGCCGCCGCGCTCCACCATCACGAGCCCGGCATGTCGTGCGTCTGCGAACGGCGCATCAGCCCACAGCCTCACAACGGAACGTGGAGGACGCCATGAAGGTGCTCATCGTCGGAGGAGTCGCCGGAGGCGCGTCGTGTGCGGCGCGCCTCCGGCGACTGGACGAGCAGGCCGAGATCGTGATGGTGGAGCGCGGCCCGTACGTCTCGTACGCGAACTGCGGCCTGCCCTACCACGTGGGCGGGGTCATCGAGCACGAGTCGGATCTGCTGGTCGCGAGCGAGGAGCTCTTCCGCGCGCACTTCGCGGTGGACTGCCGGACCGGCTGCGAGGCGGTCGGGATCTCGTCGGCGGACAAGACGGTTCAGCTGCGCGACGTCGCGACCGGCGAGGTGACCACCGAGTCCTACGACACGCTGGTGCTGTCGCCCGGGGCGGCCTCGATCCGGCCCCCCCTGCCCGGCATCGACCTCCCCGGCATCTTCCCGGTGCGGACCGTGCCGGACGCGGCGGAGATCCGCCGCTGGATCGAGCGCGGCACGAGCTTCCTCGCCGGGATGGGCAAGTACTCGGGCTTCCAGACGGTGCGCCCGCCGATGCGGGCGGTGATCGTCGGCGGAGGCTTCATCGGCCTCGAGATGGCCGAGAACCTGGTTCATCGCGGTTTCGAGGTGACGGTGGTCGAGATGGCCGACCAGGTGCTCACGCCTCTCGATCCCGAGTACGGGCGCCTCGTCGCCGAGTTTCTCAAGATGCACGGCGTCACGGTGGCGCTGGACGACGGAGTCGCCGGCTTCGAGCGGTCCGACGACGGCACGCTCACGGTCTCGACGCGGTCCGGCGCCCGCCACAGCGCCGACATCGTGATCCTGGCGCTCGGTGTGCGACCGGAGACCACCCTCGCGCGGATGGCCGGCATCGAGCTCGGCGAGCTCGGCGGCATCCGCGTCGACGAGCACATGCGCACCAGCGACCCGGACATCTTCGCCGTCGGCGACGCCGTCGAGGTGCGCGATTTCGTCACCGGCGAGTGGAGCCTCATCGCGCTCGCCGGACCGGCCAACCGGCAGGCCCGTATCGCGGCCGACGTGATCGCCGGACGCGACTCGCGGTTCCGCGGGACGCAGGGCACCGCCGTCGTCGGCCTCTTCGGGTCCACGGTCGCCTGGACCGGCGCGAACGAGAAGACGCTCGACCGCCTGGGCGACACCGACTACGAGAAGGTCTATATCTACCCGAACTCCCACGCGGGGTACTACCCGGGTGCCAAGCCGATCGCGATGAAGGTGCTGTTCCGGAGGTCAGACGGGCGCGTGCTCGGCGCGCAGGCGGCCGGCGAGGACGGAGTGGACAAGCGCATCAGCGTGCATCGCCCTGGCGATCCAGATGGGCGCCACCGTCTACGACCTCGAGGAGTGCGAGCTCTGCTACGCACCGCCGTTCGGGAGCGCCAAGGACCCGGTGAACTTCGCCGGGATGGTGGCGGCCGGCGTGCTCCGCGACGACATGCCCCTCACGCACTGGGGTGCCGCGGGTGACGGGTTTCTTCTGGATGTGCGCGAGGAGTTCGAGCTCGCGGTGGAGGGGGTCCCGAACTCGCTCAACATCCCGATGGGCGAGCTGCGCTCGCGCCTTGACGAGCTGCCACGGGATCGCGAGATCCAGGTCGTCTGCCGCTCAGGCCAGCGTGCCTACACCGCGACGCGCTGTCTTCTCCAGAACGGGTTCGACGCCCGGGTCGTCTCCGGCGGGATGCTCTCGCACGCCATCCTCGAGACGGCGTGAGCGTGGCCGCGGGGGCGGGCGGCGTGCCCGGCTCCGCGGTCGCCTGCACCACCGAGCAGACCGTCCTCGGAGAGGGGCTGCGCTGGGACGGGCGCCGCGACGAGCTCCTGCGGGTCAACATCCTGGCCGGGCGCGTCTACCGCGACCGGATCGCCGAGGACGGCGCGCTCGTGCCGGTGCGCACCTACGAGGTCCCCGGAACGGTCGGCGCGATCGCGCCCATCGAGGGAGACGCGGGCTGGCTGCTCGCCGCGGGACGCGGCTTCGCCCACCTGGGCCTCGACGGACGCGTGCGCCAGCTCGCGGAGCCGGCCCCGGAGGGGACCCGGATGAACGACGGAGCGTGCGACCCGCGGGGCCGCTTCTGGGCCGGCACGCTCGCCGACGACCAGCGGCCCGGCGGCGGCGCCCTCTACCGGCTCGACCCGGACGGGTCGATCACCCGCATCCTCGACGGACTGACGATCGCCAACGGCGTCGGCTGGAGCCCGGACGGCCGCACGATGTACCTGGTGGACAGCGGGCCGAGGGTGATCCACGCGTTCGACTTCGAGTCCACCACGGGGGCCATCTCCCGCGGACGGGCGCTGGCCACGGTCGCCGAGCAGATCGGATCGCCGGACGGCTTGACCGTTGACGCCGCAGGCGACCTGTGGGTGGCCGTCTACGGTGGCGGCCGGGTCCACCGCTACTCCTCCGCGGGCGAGCTGCGCGACGTGCTCTCCGTGCCCGCCGTGCAGAGCACGTGCTGCGCCTTCGGGGGCCCCGGCCTCGGCCGGCTCTACGTGACGACCGCGACCGAGGGCTGGAGCGACGAACGGCGGCGCGCCGAGCCCGCGGCCGGGCTCGTGTACCGCCTCGGCACCGACGCGAGGGGCGTCCCGGCCGCCCCGTTCCGGCCGGACCCGGCCTGGTGGGCGCGGGTGCAATCGTGACGCGAGGGTGCCGGCGCCGGACGGCGGGCGCGCCGGGGTAGGGCCCGCCGGGTCGGTCGTCGCGAGGGTGCACCGGATGATCCGCCGGACGCGTCGCTCGAGCGCGGCGGCGACGTCGGCGGGAAGCGGGCCCGGGACGGGGGACGTCGGGGCCGCTCCGTAGGATGTCCAGGTGCCGGGCCCGGCTCGCGTGTCGACGCCTCGGAGCCCGCCTGCACCATCCCTGGGGTGGCCGCGTGAGAATTACCCCCGCATCTAGCGTGGACGTCCCTTGTCGGTCCCCCCGCCCGCGGCTAGCCTGACCGCTCATGCCGACCGCCGATCCGCCCTTCGCCCACCTCCACGTCCACTCGCACTACTCGGTACTCGACGGGGCGTGCACCATCGACCGGCTGCGTGGCCCGCGTCGAGGAGATGGGACAGACGCGCGGTCGCCCTCACGGACCACGGCGTGATGAGCGGCGCGGTGGAGCTCTACCGCAAGGCGACGAAGGCGGGCATCACCCCGATCGTCGGCCTCGAGGCCTACGTCGTGCCCGACCACGCGGCGCGCCCCGGCAAGGAGAAGCGCAACCACCTGACGCTCCTGGCCGAGAACACCACCGGCTACTACAACCTCATCAAGCTCTGCTCGGCCGGCTACCTCGAGGGCTACCACCGCAAGCCGCGCATCTCGCACGAGCTGATGGCCCGCCACAGCGAGGGGATCATCGCCCTCTCCGGGTGCCTGTCGGGCGTGGTCTGCTCCAGCCTGGAGCGCGACGACGTGACCGCGGCGCGCGCCGAGCTGGACGCCCTCACGCAGATCTTCGGCCGCGACGACGTCTACGTGGAGATCCAGCACGCGGGCCTCGACGTCCAGACGGGCATCAACGCCCACCTGCGGCGCATCGCCACCGATGCCGGGCTGCCGCTGGTCGCCACGTGCGACGCCCACTACCCGTGCCGGGAGGACGCCGACTCCCACGAGGCCCTGCTGGCGATCCAGACCCGCGACGTGCTCAGCAACCCGAAGCGCTTCCGCTTCGACACGAAGGAGTTCTACCTCAAGACCGCCGCGGAGATGGCCGAGGCCCTGCCGGACTTCCTCGACGCGCTGCCGGTCTCGATGGAGATCGCCGAGCGCTGCAAGGCCCTCGACCTGCCGCTGGGCGACATCAAGCTGCCGCGCTTCCCGGTGCCCGGGGACGAGCCGGCCGAGGTCTACCTCGAGCGCCTCTGCCGCGAGGGCATGGCCCGCCGCTACCCCGGCGGCGCGCCCGCGGGCGCGGAGGAGCGCCTGCGCTTCGAGCTCGGCGTCATCGCCGAGATGGGCTTCGCGAGCTACTTCCTGATCGTGTGGGACTACATGCTCTGGGCGCGCGAGAACGGGGTCGGGGTGGGGCCGGGCCGCGGCTCGGCCGCCGGGTCGCTGGTGGCCTACACCCTGCGGATCGTCGATCTGGACCCGCTCGCCCACGACCTGCTCTTCGAGCGCTTCCTCAACCCCGGGCGCAAGAGCATGCCCGACATCGACACCGACTTCGCCGTGGCCGGCCGCGACCGCGTGGTGCAGTACGTCACCCAGAAGTACGGCTCGGCCGCCGTGTCGCGCATCGGCACCTTCGGCAAGCTGCTCGCCCGCGCCGTGGTGCGCGACTCGGGCCGCGTGCTCGGGCACAGCTACGGCCAGGTGGACCGGATCGCCAAGCTCGTCCCGGAGCGGCCGATCGGCATCAAGCTGGCCGAGGCGATGAAGCCGGGCACCGAGCTGGCCCAGGCGTACGGCGACGACCCGGTCACCAAGCAGATCCTCGACACCGCGCGCCCCCTCGAGGGCCTGGTGCGCAACGAGGGCGTCCACGCCGCGGGCGTCGTGATCGCGCCGAGCGACATCACGGACTACGTCCCGGTGCGCCTCGACGACGAGGGCAACGTGGTGACGCAGGTGCCCGACCACGACGTCGAGGCGCTCGGCCTGCTCAAGATGGACTTCCTGGGCCTGCGCAACCTGGACGTCATCCAGGGCGCTCTCCAGCTGATCGAGGACCGCGGCGGCGCCCCGCTCGACATCGAGACCGTGCCGCTCGACGACCCCGCCACCTACGCGATGCTCGCGCGCGGCGACGCGATCGGCGTGTTCCAGTTCGAGTCGAGCGGCATGCGCGAGGCCCTGCGCGAGGTGCGGCCCACCGAGTTCGCCGACCTGATCGCGCTGGTGGCCCTCTACCGCCCCGGCCCGATGGCCTTCATCAGCACCTACGCGCGCAACAAGCGCGACCCCTCCCGCGTGACGTTCGAGGATCCGCGCCTGGCGCTCGATCACCGGCCCCACCTACGGGGTGGCGGTGTACCAGGAGCAGCTGATGGCGATCTCGCGCCAGATCGCGGGCTTCGAGCCGTCGCGCGCCGACGACCTGCGCAAGGCCGTGGGCAAGAAGGACAAGGTCCTGATGGCCTCGCTCAAGGACGAGTTCATCGACGGGCTGCGTCGAGAGCGGGACGGACCGCAAGGTGGCCCAGAGCCTCTGGAGCCTCTGCGAGGCGGCGGGCGACTACTCGTTCAACAAGAGCCACGCCGCCTGCTACGCCCTGCTGGCGTACCGCACGGCCTACCTCAAGGCGAACCACCCGGCCGAGTACATGGCCTCGCTGCTGAGCTCGGTGATGGACACCAAGGACCGGGTCCCGTTCTACGTGGCCTGCTGCACCGACATGGGCCTGTCGGTGCTGCCCCCCGACGTCAACGTGAGCCGCTCCGACTTCGCCGTCACCGGCGAGCGGGAGATCCGCTTCGGCCTCACGGCCACCAAGGGGGTGGGGGAGAACGCGGTCGCCGCCATCATCTCCGCGCGCGACGCGGGCGGGCCGTTCGAGTCGCTCTGGGACTTCTGCCGCCGCGTGGACCAGGCCCAGGTCAACAAGCGCGCGCTGGAGAGCCTCGTGCGCGCGGGCGCCCTGGACTGCACCGGCGCCACCCGCCTGGGCATGCTCGAGACGATCGCCGCCGCGGTCAGCCAGGCCTCGCGCCGGCGCAGCGACCTCGCGGCGGGCCAGGAGTCGCTGTTCGGCGGCACCTCGGGCGGCGACGCGCTCGTGGTGGAGCTCGATCCGCCCATCCCCTCCCACGAGATGCCCAAGGAGGAGCTGCTGGCGGCCGAGAAGGAGGCCCTCGGCCTCTACGTCTCCAGCCACCCGCTCCAGGACTGCCGCCGCCAGCTGGCCCGCGCCGTCACCTGCGGCATCGCCGGCGCTCGCCGACCGCAACGACGGCGAGCCCGTCACCGTCGGCGGCATGCTCGGCGCGATCAAGAGCATCACCACCCGCCGGGGCGAGCCGATGATGTTCGTCCGCCTCGACGACCTCGAGGGCTCGGTCGAGGTGGTGGTCGTCCCGGCCGTGCTGGCCGAGGCGCGCGCGCTCCTGGTCGCCGACGGCGATGGTGCTGATCAACGGCCGCGTCGATCAGAAGGGCGAGGGCGAGACCAAGCTCGTCGCCCAGGGCATCCGGGCCTTCACGCCCGAGGAGGGCGGCGAGGACGAGCGCCTGCTGGTGAAGGTCGACATGGCGCGCCTGGCCGTGACGCCGCTCGACGAGCTCCGGCGCCTCCTGAGCGACCACCGCGGCCCGGCCCAGGTCGTGATGGACGTCCAGACCGACGAGGGCCGCCGGCGGCGCCTCCACCTGGGCGAGGAGTTCACGGTCGACCCGCGCGACAGCAGCCTCGTGGCCGAGCTGAAGACCCTCTTCGGGGCGCGCTGCCTGGCCTGATCCGCCGGCCGGCCCGGCCGCGAGGGCCGGGCGACCTTGACCGGGGGTCCGTGCGCTGGCTTCAATGACCCGCGTGAGATTCAGCCGCGTCGCCACCGTCCCCGTCTCGGGCTCCTGCCGCCAGTGCCCGGTGGCGTGCGAGCGCGTCGTCGAGCCGGCGGGATGCATCGAGGCCGGCTGCCCGCGGCTCTACTCGTACGAGCGCGAGGGGCACACCTGGATCGGCTGCCTCGAGGGCGTCTACGAGGTGGAGATCGAGCTGGAGGGCCTCCGCCGCCTCCAGCGCACCGCCGCCGGGTTCGGCGGCCTGCGCGCCTCGCGCGAGCCGCTGCCCATCTGCCGCTCCCAGGTCGAGCGCACCTTCGAGCACCGGGTGTCGGCCAGCTGCATCAACCCGGACTTCCTGCTCTCGGGCGCCGACGCCACCTACACGGTCACCGCGACCCGCCGCGAGGACGACCCCCGGGACTGACCGGACGGTAGGGTCCCGGCGTGCCCGCGCCCGACCCCGCTCCGATCGGCCTCATCACCGGCACCGGGCTCTACGAGCTCGAGGGCCTCGACGACCGCGCGGTGGAGCCGGTCGAGACGCGCCACGGCACGGTCGACGGTGACCCGCGGCGTCCTCGCCGGGGTGCCGGTGGCCCACGTCCCGCGCCACGGCGCCGGCCACGCCCGGCTGTCCAATCAGGTCACGCCCCGCGCGACGGTCGCCGCGATGGCCGCCGTCGGCGCCCGGGCGCTGATCTCGACCACGGTGTGCGGCGCGGTCGACCCGTCGCTCGAGCTCGGCCAGCTGGTGGTCTTCGACGATCTGCACTTCCCCTCGAACCGGCTCGCCGACGGCTCGCTCTGCACGCTCTTCACCGACCCGGAGATCCCGGGGCGCGGCCACTGGATCTACGAGCTCCCCTACGGCGAGGCCGTGCGCGCCGGGGTGGTGGCCGGCGCCCGCTCGGCCGGCCTGGAGGTCCGCGACGGCGGCGTCTACGGGCACGTCGACGGCCCGCGCCTCAACACGGTCAGCGAGATCGCCCAGCTGGGGGCGGCCGGGGTCGCGGCGGTGAGCCAGACCGGGGGCCCCGAGACCGTGCTGGCCGGCGAGGCGCGCCTGCCCTTCGCCCTGGTGGGCTTCGTCACCGACCACGCCAACGGCGTGATGGAGGAGCTCACGCCCGCCGAGACGCTCGGCCGCCTCTTCGGCGAGAGCTCGGGCGTCTTCCAGCGGGCCCTGCGCGCCGCCCTGCCGCTGGTGGCGGCCGATCCGGGCGAGCCCGCCGGGATCATCTTCTCGCTCTAGGCCGGCGGCGCCCCGGCCGCGGCGCGCCGGGCGAGGCGCTCGGCGTGATCCCGGATGGTGAGGAGCATCTTGCGCTCCATCACCCACGAGCCCGGCTCCATGACCGGGTAGGCGAGCCAGTCGCGGGCGGACCAGCGGGAGCGGTCGATCCGGTTGCGGCTCACCAGGCGGGTGCCGGTCGCGGTCGGCCGGAGCTCGAACGCCCACACCCAGCCGCCGTTCTCCGAGCGCACGACCATCGCCCGCTCGGCGTCGAGGCGCTCGACCCGCATCGCGTAGCCCGGCATGGGGATCTCGTCGCCGACGCCGCAGGCCCTGGAGCTCCGGGACGACACGATCGACGTTGCGGATGTCGATCCCCAGCCGCCGCTCGACCCAGTCGTAGGTGTAGGCGCCGCCGCGGCCCGGGCCCATCTGCACGAGCCAGGGCCACACGGCCGACGGCGGCGCCGCGATCTCCACCACGCGCGTCGAGACGATGTCGGCGTCCGGCAGGAGCTCGTCGCCGGCGACCGCGCCGCGCGCCTCGTCGCCGGTCGCGCCCCAGCGCAGGTGGCGGGGGCGGAGGACGGCGGCGTAGAGCGCGGCGGCGGCGCCGACGCCCGCGGCCGTCCATACGAGGCGGTGGGTCACGTCGTGAGCTTGGCAGGTTCCGTCTCGCGCGCCGCGCCCGCCGCGGCGCGCGGGCTCCGGCGCGCGGCGTCGCGGTAGGCGGCCACGGCCACGACGATCGCCACCGCGGCCCACCCCCAGTGGAGCACCCAGGTGCCGGCGTCCTCGGACGAGGTAGCTCGGCAGGACCTCGCGCCACGCCCGGTAGAGCGGGTTGGCCGTCGCCTGGAGGTTGACCACCCACGCGATGTCGCCGCGCAGGCCCTCCACCACCAGCCACGCCTGCGCCAGGACGCCCACGGCCCCGAGCGCCAGGAACGTGATCAGCCTCCAGCCGCCCGCCCGCACCCACCAGGCGATCGCGATGGCGGCGAGCGGCAGCACCACCACCAGCTGGCGGCCCGGGAACCACCAGCCCTGCATCGTCAGGGCGACGAAGGTGGCGACGAACCAGCCGGCGGCGAGGGGGAGGGCCAGCGCCGCCGTCCCCGCCGGCCGCCGCGCCGCGAGGGCCCCCAGGGCGGGGATCAGCAGCAGCCAGGCCGGCTGCCAGGCGGCGATGCCGAAGTCGCGGTCCACGAAGAGGCCCACCAGCCGGCGGCTGCGACCGAAGTAGTCGGGGTGGGAGCCGATCACCTGGAGCTGGCCGTCGACGAAGTAGGACCCGGCGGCGTAGGGCGTCGTGCCGCCGTAGAGGGCCTCGTGGAGGACCAGGAAGGCCACCGCCGCCAGCGCCAGCCCCGCGCACAGCCCGAGGGCGACCCGGGGGCGGCCGCCGCGCCACAGGCGCCAGAGCCCGATCAGGGCGAGGGCGACGGCCACGGGCGCGTACTTCACCGCGAGCCACGGCAGGCACACGACGGCGAGCGGCGAGCACCGCGAGCCCGCCGCGGCCGCAGCGGACCGGTCAGCGCGGCCACGCCCGCGACGGTGGCCAGCGCGCCGACGATCTCCGGGTAGACCTGGGAGCCGTAGGCGGCCAGGGGGGCCGACGCCCCGAGCACGGCGGCCACCAGGGCGGCCGGGACGACGGGGACGTCGAAGCGCCGCACGCTCGTCCAGAGGGTGAGGGCGGCCACGGCCGCGGCGATCAGGCAGAGCGTCAGCTTCGCCAGCACCCACCCGCCCACGGCCGTCGGGACGGCCAGCAGCACGGGCAGCAGGGGATCGTGGGGCTCCACCAGGCTCCCGTCGGCGCGGGGCCGCGCCTGCGGCGTGAGGGGGATCTCGTAGAAGGGGCGATAGGCGCCGGCCTCGTACTGGGGGCGGACGTCGAGGTCGCCGTCCTGGGCGAGGCTGAGGGCGGTGATGAGGTAGTGGGGCTCGTCCGCCGTGGTCTGGACGGCGAAGGTCGCGCGCACGTCCACCGCGGCGGCGGCGGCCAGGAAGGCCACCAGGGCGACGGCCACCATCGCCACCCGCAGGGACGGCGCCCTCTCACGAGAGGGCCCACTCGCGGCGCACGACCAGCAGCCAGGTGAGCACGCCCGACAGCGCCACCAGCACCAGGGCGGCCAGGCTCGCGTCGGCCCAGAAGGCGTCCTCGGCCGCGCTCCAGATCCGGGTCGCCAGCGTCGGGAAGCCCGCGGGCGCCAGCAGCAGCGTGATGGGCAGCTCCTTCATGGCCGACAGCAGCACCAGCCCCGCGCCGGCGGCGATGCCCGGGGCCATCAGGGGCAGGTCGATCGAGGCCAGGCGCGCCAGGCGCCCCCGCCCGAGCATCCGCCCCGCGTCGTCCAGCCGCCGGGGCACGCTGCCGGCGGCGATCCGGGTCGGCCCGAGCGCCAGGGCGCCGAAGTGGAGCGCGTAGCCGCCCACCAGCAGCGGGAGGGTCTGGTAGAGCGCGCCGAACGCGCCCGGGCTGTTGAGCGTCCAGAACGCGAGCGCCAGCGCGATCACGATCCCCGGCAGCGCGAAGCCGCCGGTGACCAGGGCGTCGGCCGCCGGTCCCAGGCGGCCCCGGTGGCGCGCGGCGAGGAACGCCACCGGCAGCACGACGAGCGCGGCCACCAGCGCCGCGCCGCCGCTGGCGATCGTGGTGTTCACCGCGGGCTCGACCAGCCGGTCGGGGTGCGCGATCAACGAGGTGCGGCGCGACGATCCCTCGGCCGCGCCGCGCACCACCCAGTAGGCGAGCACCGCGAGGGGGGCGAGCAGCGCCAGCGTCAGCAGGCCGCCGACGAAGGCCACCGCCGGCGTCGTCCACCGCCCCAGCGCGACCTGGAGGGGCCGGCCGTCGCGGCGCACGTCCGCCGGCCCCGATCCGGTCACGCGCCGCTGCGCGAGGACGACCACGATCGCCAGCACGCCCAGCACGAGGCTGAGGGCCGCGGCGATCGAGGGGTCGATGAGGCGGTTGGCGTAGATCGCGCGCGTCAGGGTGTCGTAGCGCAGGAGCTGGACCGCGCCGAAGTCGGCGATGACGTAGAGGAAGACGATCAGGCCGCCGGCCGCGATCGCCGCGCGCGCCTGCGGGAGGACGACGGCGCGGAAGGTGGCCGCCGGGCCGCGGCCGAGCAGCCGCGACGACTCCTCCATGGCCGGCGGCAGCTGGCGCAGGCGCGCGGCGACGGGCAGGTAGACGTAGGGGTACGTGAGCAGCGTCAGCACGATGAAGGCCCCGAGGAAGCCCTCGACGCGCGGCAGGCCGCCGAGGCCGACGGGGGACAGGGCCCGCTCGACGAGGCCCCCGGTGGCGAAGGCCGCGATCAGGGCGAACGCGCCGATGAACGAGGGCAGGACCAGCGGGAGGGGCAGCAGCAGCCGCAGGACGCCGGCGCCCGGGCAGGTCCGTGCGGGCCACCAGCCAGGCCGCGAGCGTGCCGACGGTCGCCGCCGCGAGGGCCACCGCGCTCGCCAGGACCAGGCTGCGGGCGAGCGGCGCGAGCAGGGCGCGGTCGGTCACCGTGGACCAGAAGCCCCCCTCCTGGAGCGTGCGCACCAGGAGGTAGGCCAGCGGCGCCGCGAACGGCGCCGCCACCAGGACGACGATCAGGCGGAGGCTCGCCCCGCGCGTGTCCCGCGGTCGCCTCAGTTGAGCCCGCTCGCCGCGATCAGCTTGCCCGTGCCCTCGATGTCGCCCAGCTGGTCGGCCTGCTCGCCGGGGGGCGGCCGGAGCGTGGCCAGGGGCGGCACCCCCGCCGCGGCCGGGACGCCGTCGGCGAGCGGGTACTCGAAGGTCTCCTGGGCGAAGTAGCGCTGGGCCTCCTCCGACAGCAGGAACGCGATGAAGCGCTGGGCCTCCTCGGTCTTGTCCGAGGCCCTGAGCACGCTCGCCGAGCTGGGGATGACCAGGGCGCCGATGTCCCCGGCGGCGAACTCGTGGTTGCGGCTGGGCAGCCCGGGGTCCTCCGCCAGGAACTGGTGGTTGTAGTAGTGGTTGACCAGGCCGTACGGGATCTCGCCCCGCCCCACGGCCTCGACGATCGCGTTGTTGTTCGCGTAGGTCTGGGCGTCGTTCGCCTCCATGCCGGCCAGCCAGGCCTTCGCGGCCTCCTCGCCCTCGAGGTTGCGCATGGCCGTGATGAAGTCCTGGAACGAGCCGTTGGTGGGCGCGAGCCCGACCTTGCCCCGGTACGCGGGGCCGGTCAGGTCGAAGACCGAGGTGGGGAGGTCGGCCGCGTCCACCATGTCCTCGTTGTAGACCAGCACCCGCTGGCGGCCGCTGACCCCCACCCAGCGCCCCTCGGGATCCTCGAACTCGTCGGCCACCAGCTCCTGCACGCCGTCGGGCAGAGGTGCCAGGAGGTCCTTGCCGGCGAGGTAGGCGGTGGCCCCCGGGCTCTGGCCCCAGTAGACGTCGGCGGGCGAGCGGTCGCCCTCGGTGGCGATCAGGAGCGCGAGGTCGTTGGTGTCGCCGTAGCGCACGTCGATGGCGACGTCGTTCTCCTTCGAGAAGTCCTCCAGCAGAGGTCCGACGAGGCTCTCCGACCGTCCGGTGTAGATGGTCAGCGGGTCGCGTTCCCCGCCTCCGCAGGCCCCGAGCAGGGCCCCCAGCACGACGACGAACCCCGACAGCGACCAGCGCTCTCCCACCCCTCACCCGGCCGACCTCCCGCTCGCGTCACGGCGATTCGACGCCGCGCTTTCGTTGCAGTGTAAGGTCCGCCGACGTTGAGCATAAGGCGCACCTACGAAAAGCGGCCGGTGGTCACCCGAAGCGCCCTCCTGGCCGCGGGCTGCGTGGCCCTGGTGGCGAGCGTCGTCTACATCGCCGCGACCGTGGACGTGTCCGAGCTGGGCGAGGTCCTCCACGCCGCGATCACCGATCCCGCTCGGCCTCACGGTCGCCCTGACGGCCTACTCCCTCGCCTTCACGGTCCGCGCCGGCCTGTGGTGCCGGGTGCTCCCCGGCCTCTCGTTCGGCCAGTCGCTGGCGGCGATCCACGTCTCGCTCGCCGCCAACCACGTCCTGCCCGCTGCGGCTGGGGGAGCCCGTGCGGGTGATCTCGGTGGTGCGGCGCGCGCGGGCCCCGATCGGCGCGGCGACGGCGTCCACCGTCCTGCTGCGCGCGGCCGACGTCCTGGCCGTCGTCGCGATCGCGGCCCTCCTCGGCCCCGGCCTCGGCCGAGCGCCTGATCGGCGGCGCGGCGCTCCCCCTCGCGGTCGCCTCGGCGCCTGCTGCTGCTCGCCGCGGCCGCCTGGCTGGCGCGCCTCGTGCGGCGCGCAGGCCGGCGCCCGCCGCGGGGCTGGCTCGCGCTCGTGGTCCCCGGCGCGGCCGCTGGCCTGGCTGCTCGAGAGCGTCCTCGTCTGGTCGTGCGCCGGCTGGGCGGGATGGCCGTGTCGCCGACCGACGCCGCGCTGGTCACCGCCGTGACCATCGCCGCCCAGACGGTCGCCATCACGCCGGGCGGCATCGGCACCTACGAGGCCGCGGCGCACGGCGGCCCTCGTCGGCCGTCGGCGCCGACCCGGGCGCCGCGCTGGCCGCCGCGGTCGCCGCCCACGCGCTGAAGACCGGCTACGCCCTCGTGGCCGGCGGCGTCGGCGCGGTCGGCCGGCGCCGGGCCTGTTCGGCCACCTGCGCCTGGCCCGGCGCCCGCGCCGCCGCGGCCCGCCCCCGCCCGGCCCGGCCCCGGACGGCGCCCGTCGTCCTGGTCCTCCCGCCCACGACGAGGAGGCCACCGTCGGCGCGGTGGTGGCCCGGGCGCCCGGCCGCGGTCGCCGGCCGGCCGGTGCGGGTGATCGTCGTCGACGACGGCTCGACCGACGCGACCGCGGCGGCGCGCGGCGGAGGCCGGCGCGACGGTGGTGCGGATGGGCGCCAACCGCGGGCCTCGGGGCCGCCGTGCGCCGGGGGCTCGCCGAGGCGCGTGGCCCTGCGACGCCGCCGCGGTGGCGTTCTGCGACGCCGACGGCGAGTACGCGCCCGAGGAGCTCGAGGCGATGGTCGCGCCCGATCCTCGCGGGCCGCGCCGACTACGTGGTGGGCTCGCGCTTCGCCGGCGACATCGAGCGCATGCGGCCGCACCGCCGCCTCGGCAACCGGGTGCTCACGCTGGCGCTCTCGGCCGTGGCGCGCCGCGTCGCTGTCGGACGGCCAGAGCGGCTACCGGGCGCTGTCGCGCGCGCCGCGGCCGCCGACGCGGAGATCATCCACGACTTCAACTACGCCCAGGTGCTCACGCTCGACCTGCTGGGCAAGGGCTACCGCTACGCGGAGGTGCCGATCAGCTACCGCTTCCGCGAGCACGGGCACTCGTTCGTGCGCCTCGTGCCCTACCTGCGGCGGGTGATCCCGGCCGTCTACCGCGAGATCAACGACGCGACGCCCGCGGCGGCCGCTCGAGAGGCGGGCACGGTCGACGCGAGCGGTGGTCGTTCGACGTCTCGCTCATCGGCTCCTGGAATCGCGGATGGCGTGTCGCCCGGGCTCTCAATCGCGTTCTCGGGGAAGGTCCGGTCGACCGGACGGCTCCAGCGGCACATCTCAGCGCGCGCCGTCGCGCGGCCCGCGCTGGGCGTGGCGCCTGCCGGGGCACGGCTCGTCTCTGGCGCGCACGGGCCAGATCGCTGGCCGGGCAGGGTGGCCATGGCCAGCAGCGGGGCGTGGATCCGGTGCGTGAGCGAGGAGCGCTTGCGCCCGAAAGAGCCATCGTCGGGCCCGCTCGCGCTCGGCGCGTCGGGCGAGGCCCGGGAGTCGTTCGCGGGCACCAGGTCGCGGGGCCGATCTCGGTCAGCACCCAGGCGTCGATGGAGGTCGGGCCGCAGGCCACTGGCGCCGGCGGCGACCGACGGCTTCGACGCGGGAGCGGCCGCGGCTCGGAGGGCAGGCCGACGAGCGCGTTCGGCCGGCGGCGCTCACGCGGTGGGCCTGATCCTCGGCGACGGGCATCAGCCGTCGGTGCCCTCCGTCGCTGCGCTTCTTCCACGTGCCCGGCATCGTCCCGGTCCCGATCGTCGACCTCGCCGCCCGCGACCATGGCCGTCTGCACCCGCGAGGGCGACGAGGGCCGGCCGCTCACGTGCCGCATCTTCGGTGCACGCCGCGCCCGCGTCCGTGGGCGTGGGGTAGCCCGGGCGTCAGTCCTCGACGACGTGGGCGGCGAAGCGGCGGCGGGCCGCCGCCCAGCCCGCCGCGTCGAAGCCGCCGTCGGGCCGCAGGCAGTCGGCGGCCGCCCACGCCATGGCGAGGGCGTGGTGGGCGTTGTCGTGGACGAACAGGCCCTGGCGGCCGAGGGTGAGCAGCGCCGGCTGCGACGCCGGCCCAGGCGTCGAGCCGCGCGATCCGGTCCTCGAAGCCGGTGCGCAGGATCGGGTACGCGTGGCGCAGGCGCGCGACCTCGACGCCGGCGATCGCCGGGCGGGGAAGGCCGGCCTCCACCAGCGCCGTCGGCCACCACCGGCGCCGAGGTCGGCGTCGCCCGCCTCCCAGAGGCGCGTCGCCCGCGTCGCAGGGGATCTCGGCGCACAGCACCGTGACGCCGGCGCGGGTCGTCGCCGTCGCGGTAGTTCTTGGGCTCCGACACCCGGGTCACCGGCGTCGCGCCGCCCGGGAGGTAGTGGGCGTCGAAGGGCGTGTAGCGGGGCCGCTCCAGGACGACGTAGACGAGGAGCATCGCCCGGAAGCTCGAGCGCCCGCGGCCGCCGCCAGCGCGCCGCGGGTCGGGCGCCGGCGTGGTCATCGCGGCGAGCGCGGTGAGCGGGAGGGTCGACCACACGCGCCGCCCGGCGAGCGTCGCGCCCGTCGGCGAGCGTCACCGTCGCCGCCGCCGGCCGCCAGGTCGACCGCGGTCACCTCGGCGCCCGGCGGCGATCTCGGCGCCCGCCTCGGCCGCCGCCGCCGGCCAGCGCCTCGACGATCTGGCCGTAGCCGCGGCGCGGGTAGAGGAAGACGCGCTTGCCCTCGGCGCCGCGGGCGAAGACCCGCCGCACCAGGCTCGCCGGCGAGGACGCCGCCACCCGCCGCCGCGCCTGCTCGCCCGAGAGCTCCTCGGGGGCGACGCCCCAGATCTTGCGCGCGTAGGGGAAGTAGAAGCGCTCGCAGATGGTGGGCCCGAGCGCGGCGCGCAGCACCTCCGCGAACGTGTCGCGCGCGCGGGTGGCGCAGCGGGCCCCAGGGCGGCGTCGCGGATGCGCGCCGAGCGCCATCGACGGCGGACAGCGGCGCAGCACGTCCGCCGGCCGCAGGGGGAAGGCGATCCAGCGGTCGCCCAGCCGGATGCGGCCGTTGCGCGGCCGTCGCTGCAGGTCGCCGCCCGAGGAGGCCCTGGAGCTCGGCCAGGATGCGCGGCTCGATGGTGGGGTGGAGGCGGTGGCTGCCCAGGTCGACGCGGACGCCGGCCACGGTGCGGCTGCCCGCGGCGCCGCCGAGGTGGGCGGAGCGCTCGAGCAGGATCACCCGGTGCCCGGCGCGCGCGGCCCGGTAGGCGGCCCCGACCCCGGCCGGGCCCGCCGCCGAGCACGAGCAGATCCGCCTCCCGCGCGCTCAGGACGCCCGTCTCAGGCCGCGGCGGGATAGGCGACCGTCGGGCGCCCGACGAACTCGACGCCCACCCGGTCGCCCGGGGCGTGCTCGGGCGCCCCGATCGCGCGCGAGCGCACCACCGCGCCCGCGTCCAGGCGCAGGTGGAACATCGCGTCGTGGCCGAAGTACTCGATCCGGTCGACCGTGGCGATGTCGCCCGCGCCCACGCGGATGCGCTCCGGCCGGACCATCACCTCGACGGCCCCGGTCGCGGGCCGGTGGAGCGGGATGCGGCCGATCGGCGTCTCGGCGCCCGCCCCGTCGGCGGTCCCCGGCACGAAGTTGGCGTCGCCGATGAACTCGGCCACGGCGCGCGTGGCGGGGAGCTCGTAGAGGCCGGCCGGGCTGCCCTGGTGCGCGATCACCCCGCCGTCCATGACCGCGATCTCGTCGCCCACCACGAACGCCTCCTCCTGGTCGTGCGTCACGAAGATCCCCGTGGCGTCGATGGCGGTGAGGAGGCGGCGCACCTCGGCGCGCAGCTCCGCGCGCAGCGGGGCGTCGAGGCTCGAGAACGGCTCGTCGAGGAGGATCACCGACGGCCGCGGCGCCAGGGCCCGCGCGAGCGCCACGCGCTGGAGCTGCCCCCCCGACAGCGTGGAGGGGGACCGGTCGTGGAAGCCCGCGAGGCCCACCAGCGCGAGCGCCTCGGACACGCGGGCGTCGCGGCCGGGGTCGCGCCGGGGCAGGCCGTAGGCGACGTTGCGCGCGACGCTGAGGTGGGGGAACACGGCCGAGTCCTGGAAGACCATGCCGATCCGGCGCCGCTCGGGCGGGACGAAGACGCCGGGCCCGACGAGCGTGCGCGCGCCGACGCGCACCGTGCCGCCCTCGGGGCGCTCGAGCCCGGCGACGCTGCGCAGCAGCGTCGTCTTGCCGCAGCCGCTGGGGCCGATCAGGGCCACGAGCGAGCCGGCGGGGACGGCGAGGTCCACGCCCCGCAGCACCCGGGCGGCCCCGTACGACATCACGAGCCCGCGCGTCTCGACGGACTCCGCGCTCATGGCGACGTCCTACCCGGGAAGGACGTACAGACCGGCGGCCGCGCGCTCGCCGATGACCCGCTCGTCGCCGTCGATCACCACGGTCAGCTGCCCGGCGGCGGGGTCGATGCGCAGCACCTCGACATCGGTGCCGGGCACGAGGCCCTGCTCGTAGAACCAGTGGAGGAGGTCGCCGTCGTGCTCCGCCAGGCGGACGATGCGCGCCTTGCCCGCGGGCACCTTCGCGAGCGAGGTGCAGGTCGCGGTTCTCCTCCTGCTCGTGCGCGGTGTCGACCGGCCAGCCGTGCGGGCAGCGGTCCGGGTGCCCGAGCTGCACCGCGAGGCGCTCGACCATCTCGTCGCTGAAGGCGTCGCCGATGTCGTCGGCGTGCACGTGCGACTCGGCGGCGGTGTACCCCATGAAGTCGGTCAGGAAGCGCTCGATGATGCGGTGGTGGCGCACCACGCGCTCGGCCTCCTCGCGGCCCCTTCTTGGTGAGGAGGGGGCCCTTGCGCGGGCCGCGCTCGACGAGCCCCTCGGACTCGAGGCGCTTCATCATCTCGCTCGCGGTCGGGGGCGTGACGCCGAGCATCTCCGCCACGCGGGCCGCGGGCACCGGCGCCTCCTTCACGACCGGGCCGTACTCGCCGACGGGCGTCGCGAGGAAGTAGATCGCCTCGAGGTAGTCGTCGGTGGAGTGAACGCGTCCCATCGCGAGGCATCTTACCCCCACGGCCGGGCGGCGGGTCCACGACGCGCGATCTGGGGGTGGCGCGACGGCGCCGCTTTCGTTACTTTCAGCACATGAGCCCGTCGAGCGATCGCGGGGTGGCACCCAGGCGGATCCTGGTGATCGCCAACGAGACGTGTGCGGCTCACGGGATCGTCGAAGAGGTCGCCTACCGGGCGGGCGACGGCGGGGAGATCATGGTCGTGGCGCCGGCCGTGGCGCGGACGCGCCTCGAGCACTGGCTCACCTCCGACCTGGAGCGCCGCCAGGAGGAGGCCCGCGCGCGCCTCGAGGCCTCGCTCGTCGCGATGCACGAGGCCGGGCTCAAGGCGAGCGGCCACCTCGGCGACGCCGATCCGCTGCAGGCCCTGGACGACGCGCTGCGGGTCTTCGAGCCCGACGAGGTCGATCATCTCGACCCACCCGCCCCAGCGCTCCGGGTGGCTCGAGCGCCAGGTCGTCCGGCGGGCGCGGGAGCGCTACACGCTCCCCATCACCCACGTGGTCATCGACCTGGAGCACGAGAGCGTCGAGTCCGACGCGGACGAGCGCCGGCTGCCGGGGCGCGGCGGCGGCCGCCGGGTGCGCCTCTTCCACGCCAGCGACTACGACGAGGCGATGGCCATCCAGAAGCGGCGGCTTCCGCGACCGGCGCCCGTCGGGCGGCCCCCCGGGCGTCTGGGTCACCGACCGCCCGCCCGCCCCGGGAGCGTCGTCCGAGGAGTGGGTGGTGTTCGCGGTCGACCTCCCCGAGGAGGCCGTCGCCGCCTACGAGCGCGAGGCCGGCGCCGAGGGCCGGCGCTTCCTGATGCCGGCCGAGCTGCTCAACCGCTACGGCCCGCCGGTCGCCGACGGCGACTGGTCCGAGTAGCGCCCCGCCGCGCGGTCGCCAGCGGCCCGTCTCGGTGATGCGGACCGAGAAGATGTAGATCGGGCTGGTGGGGGTCTGCGAGGAGGGGTCGCCGGGGTCCGCGGTGGGATCGACGAACGACTCGATCGTGCGCGCCACGTCGAGGCCCTTCACCACGCGGCCGAACTTGGAGTAGGCGTTGGGCAGCGCCGAGGCGTCGCCGGTGACGATGAAGAACTGCGACCCGTTGGTCCCGGGGCCCGAGTTGGCCATCGCCACGGAGCCCGTCGGGTAGCCGTCCTTGGGCAGCTCGTCCGGGAAGGTGTAGCCCGGGCCGCCCAGCCCGGTGCCCTCGGGGTCGCCGCCCTGGATGACGAAGCCCGAGACCACCCGCCAGAAGGTCAGGCCGTCGTAGAAGCCGTCGCGGGCCAGGAAGACGAAGTTGTTGACCGTCTTCGGCGCGCGCCTTCGCGTTCAGCGCGATCACGATGTCGCCGCACGAGGTCGTGAGCGTCGCGCGGTAGGCCGTGGAGGTGTCGATCGTGAGCGGCGGGGCCGTCGAGTACGTGGGCGGGTCGGCCGGCGGGTCGGGGGTCCGCGCGCTGCACGTGGCGCCGGTCGCGCTGGTGATGACGCCGGCGTCCTCGCCGGTCGTGCCCGTGGACGTCGCCGTCCCCGCGGATCCCCCGTCGCCGCCGCCTCCGCACCCGGCGGCGACCGCCACCAGCGCCAGGCCGGCGATCGCCAGCAGCGCGAGCCGGCCCCGCCGGCCGCCGGGACCGCGCCTCACGCCACCGGCACCGCGACCCGCGGCGCGCGCGTGCGCTCCATGGTCCGCAGCTGGAAGTAGGTGAGCGTCCACGCCACCGCGGCGAAGGGCGCGGCCAGGCTGTTGCCCAGCGCCGACACCAGGAAGGGGCGGACGGCGTCGCCGAGGGGCAGCGCCACGACGCTCAGGGCCACGGTGAAGGCGAAGAGCACGAGCAGCGTCAGCACCACCACCGCGAACACCGGCCAGGAGTTGCCGCGCACCAGGGCGCGGCTGCGCCCGAAGCCGTCGAACACGCTGCGCGACTCGAGGACGATGACGGGGGAGACCACCAGCCACCAGGTCAGGAGGATCAGCCCGGGCACGATCAGGAGGATCAGCCCGATCAGGATGCCCGCGGCCGCGAGGACGCCCGCGATCGCGAGCGGCACCAGGCGCTGGCCGGCGAAGCCGAAGGTCTGGATCACCCCGAGGTCGCGGCGGCCGTCGCGGACGTCCTCGACGGCCTTCACGAGCGCGCCCTGGACCAGGAAGATCGCCGCGATGTTGATGAGGTTGGCCAGGATCACGCCGGGCCATCCCAGCAGCACGAGCGCGGCGGCGATCGCCCCCAGGGGCACGTAGACCACGGCGGCGATCGAGATCAGATGGCGGGCGTGGGTCCGGTACAGCTCCCACGAGTCACGCAGTATCTCGCCGGGGCGCATGGAGCACGACTTTAGTGGAGCCGTCAGGATGTCGGCGCGGGTCAGGTCCGGATGCCGATCCCGCGCGCGAAGGTCCACCACGCCCAGGCGAGCAGCGCGACGGCGAGGCCGAGGGTGACGCCCACCGAGAGCCAGGGGTCGACGTCCGAGGTGCCGAGCATGCCCTCGCGGGCCGCCGCCACCATGTAGAAGATCGGGTCGAAGTGGGTCAGCGCGCGCCACGGCTGGGTGAGGGCGTCGACCGAGTAGAACACCCCGCCGAGGAACACGAGCGGCTGGATGACCAGGTTGCCCACCACGTTCTGCTGGTCCCAGCCGGTCGAGTAGAGGCCCACGATCGTGCCGAGCGCCGAGAAGGCGAGGCTCGTGCCGATCAGCGCGGCGGCCAGCACGTCCGGTCGCTCGACGCCGAAGTCGACGAAGACCCGCGCGGTCGCCGAGCGTGAGCACGCCGATCAGCAGGCTGCGCAGCACGCCGCCCGAGAGGTAGCCGAGGAGCATCTGGGAGGCGCTCATCGGGCTGCTGGCCGGGTCCTCGATGAAGCCGTCGCTGCGCGCCTGGTAGATCGAGGTCGCCGTGTTGGCGAAGGCCGAGGTGGCCACCCCCATCAGCACCAGCCCGGGGACGATGAACTGCTCGTAGGGCACGCCGTCGATCAGCGTGATCTGGCGTCCGAGCGCGATGCCGAAGACCACGATGAAGAGGACCGCCGACACGACCGGCGGCACGATCGTCTGGCTCCAGAGGCGCACCACGCGCAGCGCCTCGCGCTCGGCCAGCGCCAGCATCCCCCGCCGCTTGACCCGCCGCAGCTGCGCGGTGGTCACCGGCCCACCAGGCGCAGGTAGACGTCCTCGAGGCGCGGGGCGGCGAAGCGCTCGCGCAGGTCGTCCGGGGGGCCGTCCGCCACGATCCGCCCGGCCCGGATGAAGGCGACCCGCTCGCAGAGGGCCTCGGCCTCCTCGATGTAGTGCGTCGTGAGGAGGATCGTCGTCCCGTCGGCGTGGAGGGCCCGGATGTAGCTCCAGAGGTCGTGGCGCAGCTCGAGGTCGACCCCGGCGGTGGGCTCGTCGAGGATCACCAGGCGCGGGCGGTGGAGCAGCGCGCGGGCGAGGAGCAGGCGCCGCCGCATCCCGCCCGAGAGCAGGTTGGCGTAGCTCGAGGCCTTGGCCGTGAGGTCGAACGCCACGAGCATGTCGTCCGCGCGCCGCCGGGCCTCGGCGCGCGTGAGCCCGAAGTAGCGGCCGTGGAGCATCAGCAGCTCGCGCACGGGCACGAAGCGGTCCAGGGCGACGTCCTGGGGCGCGTAGCCGATGGCGGTGCGCGCGGCCCCGCGCCGTGGCCCCGGAGGCGGGCGCGCCGAACACCGAGATCGTGCCCGCCGGTCGGCCGGGTGAGCCCCACGATGCTGCGGATGAGCGTGGTCTTGCCGGCCCCGTTGGGGCCGAGCAGGCCGAAGAAGGCCCCGTCGGGGACCTCCAGGTCGAGCCCCGCCAGCGCCTCGACGCCCGCCGTCGAACGTCTTGGTGACGCCGACGCAGGAGAGGGCGGGCTCCGAGCCGCGGTTCACGAACCGCGGCTCGGAGAGGTCCTACAGGTCGCCGTCGAAGCCCTCGTCGCCGCCACCGCCGCGCACGCGCTTGAGCACCACCACGACCGCACCCGCGGCCGCGCCGATCACGATGATCTTGGTGATCGCGCCCCGGATCCGCTTCTTCTTCTTGGGCGGCTCGATGAGCCCGGCCACGGCCTTCTGCAGGTCGATCGCCGAGTTCTCGACCTTGCGCTGGAGCTCGCCGGTCGTAGGCGAGCTTGCGCGCGATGGCCGACGGCGGCTTGCCGTTGACCTGGCTGTTCACCTCTTTGCCGACCGCGAATGCCTGCTTGAGGGCCCCGTGGAACTCCGGGTCGCTGGCGGCCTTCTGGACGATCGGCCGCACGGTCTCGAGGAGCGCCGCGACGCCCGCGAGCGATCTCGAGCTGTCCTTCGACATCTGACCTCCCTGTGTGTCTCGGCGTCCACCCGGGCGGATGTCGCCCACCCGGCGACGGACCACCCGTCGTCCGACGCGGTAAGTGACGTACCCGATAAGGGCCTGACGGCGGTTCATCACGACCACTCTAGTGCCGCGGGGCCCGCCGCGTGAAACCCCGGTGCGCGCTGGTGTCACGGGGTGCCTGCTCGTAGGGTGCCCTCATGTCGCCCGAGCGATCGTTCGCGCTGGTCCGCCACGGCGCAGACCGACTACAACGCCGCGCGGCGCCTGAACGGCGATCCCGTCGGTGCCGATCCCGCTCAACGCGACCGGGCTGCGCCCAGGTGGAGGCGCTCCGGGCGCGGATCGCCGCCCTGCCGATCGACCTCGGCGTGCTGCACGCGCTTTCCGCGCGCCCGCCAGACGCAAGGGGATCCTGCTCGACGGGCCGGGACGTGCCGCGCGTCGATCTGCCCGGACCTCGACGACGTGCGGGCTGGGCGACTTCGAGGGCGCCCCGGTCGACCGAGTACCGGCGCCTGGCGCGACGAGTACGGCCCAGGACGCGCGCCCGCCCGGGGGCGGCGAGAGCCGCATCGACGCCCTGACGCGCTACGTCCGCGGGTTTCGAGCGGCTGCTGGGCCGCGCGGCGCGCTTCCCGCTGGTCGTCACCCACGACATCCCGATCCGCTTCCTGCGCAACGCGATCGCCGGCGACGACCCGCTCGACGGGCCCGATGCCGGTCGATCGACAACGCCTCGCTGATCGTCGTGGCGGAGGCGGAGCTGCGCCGCGCGCGCTCGAGCGTGATGCGCGCGGAGGCTGCCTGCCGCGGCCACGTGAGCTACCATGCTCGCGGCTCCGTGCGTCGGAGCCGGTCGTGCGGACAAAACGAAGGATGAGCAATGGCTGAGGGTGTCGTGAAGTGGTTCTCGTCCGAGAAGGGCTACGGATTCATCACGCCGGATGACGGTGGCAAGGATCTGTTCGTCCACTTCTCGGAGATCCAGGGGTCGGGATACCGCAACCTCGAGGAGGGCCAGCGGGTCAGCTACGAGGCCACCGAGGGCCAGAAGGGCCCCCAGGCCTCGACCGTTCAGGCGCTCTAGGCGCCCGAGTCAGGGTCCAGGCATCGAGAGGAGACGTTCTGGCGACAAAGCAGAAGGAAGAGGCGATCGAGGTGGAGGGTGAGGTCACCGAGGCCCTCCCGAACACCATGTTCCGCGTGATCCTGGACAACGAGCACGAGGTGCTGGCCCACATGGCCGGCAAGCTGCGTCGCTTCCGCATCCGGATCAACCCGGGCGACCGGGTGAAGGTGGAGCTGTCGCCCTACGACCTCAACCGGGGTCGCATCACCTTCCGCCTGAAGTAGGCATCCGCGCGGTTCGGCGCGCCGCCCGCTCGCCGCGCGCTACAGCGCCGCGGCGAGCGCGGGGCGTCGCCTCCGGACGGTCGCCGGCGGCGATGGGCGGCGCCGCGCCGTCCAGCAGCGACCGGGCGCAGCGGCGCCTCGATGACGCGGTCGCCGGCGACGCCCACGCGGTAGGCGCGCGCGGCCCGTCGCGCGAGGCGACCACGGCCGCCAGGCGGCGGTCCACGAAGTGGAGCGCGACGCCGTCCTCGGCCGCCAGGCCGGGCGCGAGCCCGTCGCGCAGCGCGTCCATGTACGCGTCGCGGCGCACGTTGTAGTGCGGGCAGTTGCTGCCCGGCAGCAGCCCCAGCCCGCCCCTCAGGGGCGCGAGGCGGGTGCCGAACGAGGCGGTGACGCCGCCCTCGAACCAGCACATCGACCCGGCGCAGAGGCCCGCGAGCACGATCGCCCCGCTCCCACGCCTCGCGCAGGATCAGCGTCGATCCCCTGCGCGCGCCACACCGCGAGCAGGTTCACGGTGTTGCCGCCGCCGACGTAGATCACGTCCTGGGACAGGAGCAGCGGCGCGCGACGTCGTCCACCGTGCGGTTGAAGAGCGCCAGGTGGCTCGGGCGTCGCAGTGGCCGCTCCGCGAAGGCGCCGTAGAACTTGACGATGTAGCTCGAGTTGTCGCCGCCGGCGGTGGCGAGGAAGCAGCACCCGGGGCCGGTCGGCGCCGCTCGCGTCGAGGACGTAGTCGTCGAGGGCGGCGTTCCCGCGGCTCCTCGCTGAAGCCGCCGCCGCCCAGGGCCACGATCTGACGCGGCCGACGGGAGGCCGAGGATCCTGCGCGGGGGGAGCGCGCGCGGGCCATGTCGCCGATCATCGGGGCGTCGGCCGGCCCCGCTGAGGGACCTGTGGACAGATTTCCGCCGCCGTCCGCTGGCCCGGTGTACAGGCGGGAGGTCGGTACGCTGGCGGCGGATGAGCCGAAACATCGTCGCCTGCGGGGGCGGGGGGTGGTCCTCGGAGCCCGGCGACGGAGCCGCTCGAGGACTACATCCTCGGCCTCACCGCGCACCGAGCGACCCGCGCGATCTGCCTGCTGCCCACGGCGAGCGGCGACTCGGACTGGCTGGTGGCCCGCTTCCACGAGTTCTTCCGCACCCGTCCGGTGCGGGCGACCCACATCTCGCTCTTCCGCGCCCACCCCGAGGGGGTCGCCGAGCACCTGCTGGAGCAGGACGTGATCTACGTCGGCGGCGGCAGCAGCGCGAACCTCATGGCGATCTGGGCGGTCCACGGCCTGGGCGACGTCCTGCGCCGGGCGTGGGAGGCGGGCGTGGTCCTCGCCGGCGTCAGCGCGGGGGCGATCTGCTGGTTCACCGCCGGCCTGACCAACTCGCTCGGCCCCCACTTCGTCCCGATCGCCGGGCTGGGCCTGGTCGAGGGGGGCTTCTGCCCCCACGCCGACAGCGATCCCGGCCGCCTGGTGGCCCTCCACGACCTGGTCGACCGCGGGCTCATGCCGCCGACGCTACGCCATCGACGACGGCGCGGCGATCCACATCGCCGACGACGCGCCGCCGCGCCTCCTGTCGGCCGTGCCGGGCCGGGGCGGCCGCCTCGTCAGCCCCGGCGGGGCCGAGGAGATCCTGGTGCCGCTGGTGCTGAGCGGTTGAAGCTGGACGGCCCGAATGCTGTGCATTAGGGTCACCGAACATGGATTGCCACCGGTGGTGTGAGCGGGCGCTGACGCCGGCGCTGCGCGCGGCGATCGGCAGGGGGTGGCGCGGGCTGACCGTCGCGGCGCCGGACGAGCGCGCACCCGTGCGGCTCGTGTGCGCCGTACCGGCGGATCGCATCGACGGCCTGGCGGCGCGCGGCCTGGCCGTCGGGCTGCCGGTGCCGCGCCCCGGACGGCACGGCGGCCCGCGGCGCGTGGCCCTGGCGCTGATCGAGGACCCCGAGGTCGCGGTCACCCTCGACCTCGGCTTCGCGAGCGCCCGGGCGCTGGTCGCCCGGCTCGGCGCCGAGGGGGTGCTCGGCGTGCTCTGGGTCCGCGCGGAGGACGCGCGGCCGGCCCGGGTGGACATGGTCCGGCTGCCCGCGGTGAGCGCCGACCGCCTGCGCAGCGCGGCCGCGCGCGAGGGGGAGTGGTCCATGCGCGATCCCACGCCCGAGGGCTTCTCGGCGTCCGCCTGGGCCCGCGAGGCCGCGCGTCCGGTGGCGGCGCGCCTGGCGCGCGGCGGAGCCGAGGCGGCCCCGGTCGTGGTGGTGGCGCGCGCGCCGTCGGCGACGGGCGAGCGGGAGGATCCCGCGCCCGAGGGTCCGGACCTCGAGTTCACGTTCGCCGACGGGCCGCCGGTGCCCGAGGCGGCGGCCCGCATCGCCCTGCGGCTGGAGGACGATGAGCAGCGCCGGCTGGCCGCCCGCCTCTGCCATCAGGACGAGGTGCCGATCCTCCTCGTGGATCGCGCCGGGAACTGGCTCGCCCAGATCAGCCTCGAGCTGGCCTGGGACACCCGGGTGCTCATCTCCGAAGCGCTGCGGGCGCGGGCGCGCGGCTGACCGGCAGGTCCGGTGCGTCGAAGGCGGCCGCGACGGCGTCGCGGTCCGGCCCGCAGACGATCAGCCACTCGGTGGCGCGCACGTGCGACACCCGGCCGACCCGTTCCCCGGCGGGGTTGTGGATGCCGATGCGCGCGCCCACGTAGCGCGGCACGTCGATCGCCAGCGAGGCCACGTGGCCGCGCTCGGACAGCAGCTCGGCGACCGCCGCCGGGTCGTGGAAGCCCTCGTCGTTCACCGACAGGATCACCCAGGGCGTGGTGCAGCGAGCCGATCAGGTCGACCAGCGCGGCCCACGAGTGGCGGGCGCTGTTGAAGGGGCTGCGGGTCGTGCGGCAGTCGATCCGCTTGCGCGCGACTCCGTAGGCCTCGGGGCGGTCCCCGCGGGTGATCGTCTCCCACACGTGGTAGTTCGAGAAGTAGGAGTGCTGGTTGTAGGGCGGATCGAGATAGGCGCAGTCGACGCCCGCCAGCTCGCGCGCGAGGGCGTTGGCGTCGCGCCGGGTGACCTCGCCGGCCGGGCCGCGCACCGGCTCGGGCTCGCGCAGCTCGAGCGGGCGCAGGCTGCGCGGCGCGGGCCGCTTGAGGTAGGCCATCTGGAGCCCGCAGGTGGAGTCCACGCGGTCGGCCGCCTCGAGCAGGCTGGTCATCAGGCAGCCGCGCATGAGCGGGTCCACGTCGAGCGCGTCGATGCCCGCCCGGACGGCGTCGATGAGCGCCCCGTTCTCCTCGGAGAAGTAGCGGGCCTCGCGGCAGAAGGTCTCGGTGACGTAGCCCGGCGCGCCGGGCAGGGCCTGCGAGCTCGCGCGAGCAGCCGCCGCAGGAGGGCGCGGTCCAGGTCCTCGCCCGCGGCGATGTAGGCCCGGCCGAACGCCTCGGAGTAGCTCGCCAGGTCGTTCGACACGACGCGGCAGGCCCGCGCGGCGGAAGGCCTGGCCGGCCCGGGTCGTGCCGGCGAAGAGGTCGCAGATCGAGGTGATCGGGAGACGCGCGGCCACCCCCTCGAGCAGCGGGACGAGCGTCCGCTTCGAGCCGATGTACTTGATCACGCGACGGCCCCCGCGCGCCGCGTCAGGGCCACGACGGCCCACGCCACCGCCAGGCCGAGCGCCGCGCCCGCCACCACGTCCAGGGGGTAGTGCACGCCCAGGTACACGCGGGACAGGGCGATGAGCGCGGCGAGCCCCAGCAGCGGGAGGCGCAGGGCCGGGTAGCGGAGGGCCACGACGCCGGCCGCCGCGAAGGCCGTCGCGGCGTGGCCGGAGGGGAACGACGGGTCGGCCGGCAGGTGGATGAGGGCCGAGATCCCCGGATCGCGCGACCGGCGGGCGCTCGCGGCCCACGAGGGCCTTGAGCGCGTCGCCGAGCAGCGACGCGACGGCGAACGCGCCCGCGGCGAGCGAGCGCCGTCATCGGCACCGCGCGCGGCCGCCGGCGCAGGTCGGCCACCGCGCCCACCGCGACGAACACGAGCCCCTTCACCCACCAGGCCGACGCGAGCACCATGACCGGCGTGAGCCAGGCGGCGCGAAGCGCGTCGACGGCGTCGAGCACCGTCCGGTCCGCGCCTGCCAGTAGGTCGTGCACGGCGGAAGGGTAGCCCAGGGGTCGCGGCGAACGTGGTCGGCGACCACCCGACGCCGGAGATCCCGTGGACCGCATCCTCTTCCGCCTTCACCCCCTCGCCATCGCCGCGCTCGGCGTGGTGGTGCTGACCGTCGGCTGGCTGGCGGGGCTCGCGGGCTGAGTCGTCAGGCCCGGCGCGGGCGGAACGTCCCCCGCGAGTTCGGTGGACCTCAACATCGGACTTCGGGCGGCTATGCTGCCGTCCACGTGGCGGCGAAGAAGCTCAAGAAGATCAAGGTCAAGAAGCGCTGCTGCGACTCCGCGCGCATGTGCAAGGGGTGCCCGCTGCGCCCGGAGAACCTGAAGCAGAAGCCGCGCAAGCGGCCCTGACGGTCAGGCGGCGGGCGCGGGGGTGTGGTCGCCGTCCGCGAGACGCTCGCCGACGCCCATGCAGCTCGGGCACGTGGTGGGGACCAGGCGGCCGGTTCCGGCGGATGCCGTGAACAGGCGGCGCTGACCCCAGCACGTCCCGCAGGGGATCCAGACGGAGCGGCTCTCGGGGTCCTGTGAGTTCCATGTCATCGGGCGAGTGTGAGCCGGAGGCCGGTGATCGACCTTGGCCCGGTGTCCAACGATCCGGGGCGAAACCTGTCAGCCAGATCGCGCGACGCCGCCGGGCGGGCACCCTGTAGCGTGGCGCCGTGCGTGCGCTGAGCGTTCTCGAGTGGGGTGCGACGCCGGTGCGGGCGGATGTCCCCGAGCCCGCCCCCGCGCCGGGCCACGCCCTCGTGCGGGTGCGCGCCGCGGCCCTGAACCCGGTCGATCTCGCCGTCGCCTCCGGGCGCTTCTACCTCCCGGTGCCCGACCCGCCGTACGTCCCCGGGCGCCGAGGCGGTGGGAGAGGTCATCGGCGAGGGGACCCGGGTCTGGTGCCTGCTGCTGACCGGCGGCCTGGGAGAGGTGGTCTCGGTCCCCCGGGAGCGCCTGGTGCCGGTGCCCGACGGCGTGTCCGACGAGCTGGCCGTGGCGCTGGGCGTGGCCGGGCTGGCCGGGTGGATGCCGGTGCACGAGCGCGGCGGGCTCGCGCCGGGCGAGACGGTCGTGGTGCTGGGGGCGAGCGGCGTCGTGGGCCAGGTGGCGGTGCGCGCCGCCCGCGCCGGCGGCGCGGGCCGGATCGTGGCCGTGGCCCGGAGCTCGGGCGGTCGCGCCCGCGCCCTCGCCCTCGGCGCCGACGTGGCGCTCCCCACCGGCGAGGGGCTGGCCGAGGCCCTGGGCGAGGCCTGCGGCGCCGGCGCGGACCTCGTGATCGACACCCTCTGGGGCGATTCGGCCGCCGCGGCCATCGGCGTCATGGCCCGCGGGGCGCGGCTGGTCCAGGTCGGCAACGCCGAGAGCCCGATGATGGCCATGGTGGCCGGCCCCCTGCGCGGGCGCCGCCTGGACGTGCGCGGCTTCTCGGTGCTGGTGGAGGAGCCGGCCGAGGCGGCGCGCGCGTACGGCGAGCTCACCGCCGCGGTGGTCCGCGGCGACCTCGACGTGGACCTGCAGATCGAGACCCTCGCGCTGGACGACGCCCCGGCGGCGTGGGAGCGCCAGGCCGCCGGCACCG
Source organism: uncultured Thermoleophilia bacterium (assembly GCA_963784365.1). Classification (GTDB taxonomy): domain Bacteria; phylum Actinomycetota; class Thermoleophilia; order Miltoncostaeales; family Miltoncostaeaceae; genus Miltoncostaea. The sequence continues at coordinate 1,404,549 of CAWAQS010000006.1, forward strand.
GCGGCCGCAAGCTGGTCGTGCTCGTCTGATGGGGACCTTCCACGACGACATGGCCGCGGGGTACGGGTTCGAGGGCCCCTCCGTCCGCCTCGGGCGCCCCTTCGCGGACCCGGCCGCCCCGGACACCGCGGTCGAGGTGGGCATCCCGCTCCGCTTCCTCAACCGCCACGGGCTGATCGCGGGCGCCACCGGAACCGGCAAGACGCGCACCCTGCAGCTGATCGCCGAGCAGATCTCGGCGGCCGGCTGCCCCGTCTTCGCCGCCGACATGAAGGGCGACCTGGCGGGCATCGGCGCCCCGGGCACGTCCGACGACCGGCTGGCCGCGCGGGCGACCGAGCTCGCCCACCCGTGGGCGGCGGTCGGCGCGCCGGTGGAGCTGCTGGCGCTGAGCGGCACCGACGGCGTCCCGCTGCGGACCACGGTGACCGAGTTCGGCTCGGTGCTGCTCTCCAAGGTGCTCGAGCTCAACGAGACCCAGGAGTCGAGCCTCGGGCTGATCTTCCGCTTCTGCGACGAGAAGGCCCTCCCGCTGCTGGACCTGGAGGATCTCCGGGCGGCGCTCGCCTACCTCACCGGGCCGGGCAAGGCCGACCTGAAGACGCTCGGCGGCATCTCCGCCGCGACCGCCGGGGTCCTGCTGCGCAAGGTCTCGCAGCTGGAGTCCGAGGGCGGCGACGTCTTCTTCGGCGAGCCCGCCTTCGAGGTGACCGACCTGCTGCGGACGGCGCCCGACGGGCGGGGCATCGTGTCCGTGCTCGGCCTGGCCGACGTGGCCCGCCAGCCGGCGCTCTTCTCGACCTTCCTGATGTGGGTGCTGGCCGAGCTCTTCGAGCGGCTCCCGGAGGTCGGCGATCCGGAGAAGCCGAACCTCGTGTTCTTCTTCGACGAGGCCCACCTGCTCTTCGACGGGGCCTCGAAGGCGTTCCTCGACTCGGTGACCCAGACGGTGCGGCTGATCCGGTCGAAGGGCGTCGGCGTCTTCTTCATCACCCAGCTGCCGACCGACGTCCCCGACGACGTCCTCTCCCAGCTCGGGCACCGCGTGCAGCACGCCGTGCGGGCGTTCACCCCGCGCGACGCGCGGGCGCTGAAGTCCGCGGTCGAGACCTTCCCGACCACCGAGCACTACGACCTGGCCCAGACGCTCCAGTCGCTCGGGGTGGGGGAGGCCGTGGTGACCGTGCTCGACCCGCGCGGCGTCCCGACCCCGGTGGCGGCGACGCGCCTCTACCCGCCCGCCTCGCGCATGACGCCCCTGAGCGCCGAGGAGCGGGCCGCGGTCATCGCCGCGTCCCCCCTGCGGCCGCGCTACGCGGACCGGCTCGACCGCGAGAGCGCCGCCGAGCTGCTGGAGGCCCGGGCGGAGGGCGACGCGGCGCGGGCCGAGGAGGTGCGCACCCGCGCGCGCGAGAGCGCGCCGCCGGCTCCCGCCGCCGCGTCGCGCCCCGCCGGCCGACGACAGCCTCGCCGACCAGGTCGGCGACGTCCTCAACTCGTCGGTCGGGCGGCAGGTGACGCGCGAGGTGATGCGCGGGATCTTCGGGATGCTGCAAGAGGAAGCGCTGATGCCCCGGCCCGCCCGCGCCCGCCGCAGCTGCCACGTCGTGCCGGGCTCGAGCGCGCGGATGCTGGAGGTGGCCGCCGGGCTGCCGGCGGACGAGGTGATCCTCGACCTCGAGGACTCGGTGGCGCCGGGGCGGAAGGGGGCCGGCGCGCGCGACGCGGTCGTGGCCGCCCTCGCCGGCGGCCTCGCCGCCCCGACGCGCGCCGTGCGGGTGAACGCGGTGGACACCCCCCACTGCCACCGGGACATCGTGGCCGTGGTGGCCGGCGCGCGGGCGGCCGGTCGACGTCGTGGTGCTGCCGAAGGTCGACGATCCCGGGCACGTGACCTTCGCGGACCACCTGCTCAGCGCCCTCGAGACGGAGCTCGGGATCCCCGCCGGCCACATCGGCCTGGAGGCGCAGATCGAGAGCGCGCGCGGCCTCGTCAACGCCGAGGCGATCGCGGCGTCCTGCCCGGGCCGCCTCGAGGCGCTGGTGGTGGGCCCGGGCGACCTCGCGGCGTCGCTGGGCATGCCCCAGACGACCATCGGCGCGCCCGCTGCCCGGCTATCCGGGCGACGGCTGGCACGGCGTCCTGACGCGGGTCCTGGTCGCCGCGCGGGCGGCGGACCTCCAGGCGGTGGACGGTCCGTACGCCGCGATCCGCGACCCCGAGGGGCTGCGCGCGTCGGCGGCCCGCGCCCGGGCGCTCGGCTACGACGGCAAGTGGAGCATCCACCCGGACCAGATCGCCCCGCTCGACGAGGTGTTCGGCGTGCCGCCGCAGGAGCTCGAGCGCGCGCGGCGGGTGCTGGCGGCCCACGCCGACGCCGCTCGCGCGGGGCAGCGGCGCCGCGGACCTCGACGGCGAGATGATCGACGAGGCGACCCGGCGGATGGCCGAGCGGCTGGTCCGGCGCGCCGGCATCGACCCGGCGGCGCCGCGCGACTGAACCTGAGGACGTCCGATCTGGACCTTTGACGGGGCTTTATCGCATTGCGGAAGCATCGTGAAAAGGCAAGTCTTTGGGCGTGCCCCCCGACCCCCACGCCCGGCCCGACGAGGCGACGCCCGACCGCGAGCGCATCGTCAGCGAGGCCGTGGCCGGGGCCTTCCGGGGCGAGCTCGACGCGGCCGGCGCCATCGACCTGATCGTCGCGTCCGCGCGCCGCGCGCTCGGGGCGGACCGGGCGTCCTGCTACGTGCACAGCGAGGACGGGGCGCGCGTCCTGGAGGTCCACACCACCGAGAGCGACCCGCGTCGCCGCGCGGTGGTCGAGGGCGCCATCGACCTCACCGCCGAGGGTATGCCGGTCTGGCGCCTCCTGTCGGGCCGGACGGACCCCACCCTGGTCGTGGAGGACGTCTCGGGCGAGCCCGCGATCCCGCCCGCCACGGCCCGCGCCCTCGGCGCCGGCGCGCTGATCGGCCTGCGCCTCGAGCATCCGTCGGTCCTCGGCGACGGGGAGCCGATCCTGCTCGGATCGCTCTTCGTGACCTTCCGCCGCCCGCGCCGCTTCAGCGCCCGCGAGCGGACCGCGGCGGAGAGCCTGGCCGGGATGGCCTCGGTGGCGCTGGCCAACGCCCGGCTCCACGCGGCGGCGCGGCGCAGCCTCGGCCGAGGCGCGGGCGCGCGCGACCACCGATCCGCTGACCGGCCTGGCCAACCACCGGGCCTTCCACGAGCGCCTGGCGCAGGAGGTGGCGCGGGCCCGGCGCCACGGACGGAGCCTCTCGCTCGCGCTCGTGGACATCGACCGCTTCCGCCGGGTCAACGAGGAGCACGGCCACGGCGCCGGCGACCGCGTGCTGGTGGCGGTCGCGGCCCAGATGACCCAGGTCGCGCGCGACTCCGACGTGCTCGCCCGCGTCGGCGGCGAGGAGATCGCCTGGCTGATGCCCGAGACCGGCGCGATGGAGGCCTGGCAGGCCGTCGACCGGGCGCGCCAGGCGATCTCGCGGCGCCGCGATCGGGCCGGCGGGCGCCGTCACGGTCTCGGCCGGCGTCTGCGACCTGAGCCAGGCCGCCTCGGCCGCCCCAGCTGGTGCGGCTCACCGAGGGCGCCCTCTACTGGGCCAAGCGCCACGGCCGCGACGTCGCCTTCCTCTACTCGCCCACGGTGGTGGAGGAGCTCTCGGCCGAGGACCGCGCGGAGCGCCTCCATCGCCTGCAGGCCCTCCAGAGCATCCGCGTGCTCGCCCGCGCCGTGGACGCCAAGGACCCGCTCACGCTCGAGCACTCCGAGCGCGTCTCCGACCTCGCCGTGGCGATCGGAGCGGCCATGGGCTGGGGGTCGGAGCGGCTCGTGCGCCTGCGCGAGGCGGGCCTGGTCCACGACGTCGGCAAGATCGGGATCCGGGACCGGATCCTCTTCAAGCCGAGCCGCCTCACCCCCGAGGAGTACGGCGAGATCGTCCGCCACGCGGAGATCGGGGCCGAGATGGTGGGCGACGTGCTGAGCCCCGAGCAGGTGGCGTGGGTGCGCGGCCACCACGAGCGCTGGGACGGGGGCGGCTACCCGGACCGCCTGCGCGGCCCGGCGATCCCCGACGGCGCCCGCGTGCTCGCGCTGGCGGACGCCTGGGACGTCATGACCTCAGCCCGCAGCTACCACGTGCCGCTGACGACCGAGGACGCCCTCGCCGAGTGCGTGCGCTGCTCCGGGACCCAGTTCTGGGAGGAGGCCGTCGCCGTGCTGGTCGGCCTGATCCGCTCGGGGGCCGCGGAGGTCGCGTGACCGTCGGCCGCGCGGGCGGCGACCGAGGTGTCGCTGAGTCCGAGGACCGAGCGCGCCCGCCGGTAGCCGGCGTAGACGATCGGGCCGCCCACGACGGTGGCGGCCTGGAGGGCGGTGCCGACGGCTCCGACGCACTGCATGCACATGGGTGACGTCCTCTGTCGTGGGCGGGCCCGCCCAGCCTAGGGATGGACTCAGGCCACCGGAAGGCGCACGTCGAAATGGCCGCGCCCCTCGAAGGAGCGCACCTGCACGTCGCCGCCCGCCGCGCGCGCGAGCCTCCGGGCCAGGGAGAGCCCCAGGCCGGCACCCGCCCGGTCGGGGCCGCCGGTCGAGCCGCGGACCCCGGGCTCGAAGATCAGCTCCTCCTCGCCGTCGGCCACGCCGGGGCCGTCGTCCAGCACCTCCAGCGTCACGATGCGGGTGTCGCTGGTGACCGCCACCCGCACCCAGCCGCGGGCGTAGCTGCAGGCGTTCTCCACGATGGGCTGGAGGATCCGCTCGATGACCTGGGATTCGACGCCCGCGCGCGTGCCCGAGCCGGCCGCGGCGTCCTCCATGGTCAGCGACACGCCGCGCTGGGTCGCCAGCGGCGCGCACGCCGAGATGACGTGGGTCGCGGCGATCCGGGCGTCGCCGGTGCCGCGCGGCAGGCCGCCCTCCTGGCGGGCCGTGACCATCAGCGTCTCCACCGTGGCCTCGATGCGCTGCGGCGCCCGCCCGGATCTGCTCGAGGGCCGCCCGGTACTCCGCCGGCTGCCGCTCGCGGCGCAGCGCCAGATCGACCTCGGCGGTGATCTGGGAGAGCGGGGTGCGCAGCTCGTGCGAGACCTCGGCGGTCAGGCGCCGCTCGCGCCGGATGCCCGCGGCCAGCCGGTCCAGCAGGCCGTCGAGCGTCGCCGCGAGGCGGGTGATCTCGTCGTGCGGGGGGCCGACGTCGAAGCGGTGGTCCAGGTCCCGCTCGCTCCAGTTCTCCGCGTCCTCGGTCATGCGCGCGACGGGGCGCAGCGCGGCGCGCAGCATCAGGGCGGAGGCGATGGCGACGGCGCTCAGCACGACCAGCGCGAGCGCCGTGGACGCGATCACCGCGATCACGCGCGTGCGGTTGTAGGGCGCGAGCGAGAGTCCGGTGACCACGGTCCCCACCCGCCGTCCGTTGTTGACGATCGGCAGGGCGTAGAGGTGGGTGTCGTCGCCGGCGTCGATCGCCCGCTCCGGCCCCGACGCGAGCGCGCGCGCCGCCGCGTCGGTCTGCGGGTCGACCGCGGGCGCGCGCAGGGCCCGCGGGCCGTCGAAGACCCAGACCTGGGTGGCGACTCCGGAGCCCGCGATCTGCGGCGGGAGGGCGATGCCGGTCTCGGAGACGCGCAGGCTGGCCAGCTCGCTGGCCGCCCGGGCGCGCACGATCTCGTCGGCGTCGTTGGCGAGGCTCCGCGCCAGCGCCACGTTGAAGGCGACGACGAGCAGGACGAGCGCCACGCCCACGCCGGCGACGATGGCCAGCAGCAGCCGCGTCCGCAGGGCGCGCGGCCGGCGCGCGCTCACCGGATCACGTACCCCACGCCGTGCACGGTCTCGAGGGCGGGGGCGTCGGGCAGCGCGCGCAGCTTGCGCCGCAGCCGCGCGATGTAGGCGTCCAGGGTGTTGTCGTTCACGATCGCGCCGTGCGGCCAGCCGGCCCGCACCAGCTCCCGCCGCCGCACCGCCTCGCCGGCCCGGGCGAGCAGCGCGGCGAGGATGCGGAACTCGGTGGGCGTGAGCCGCTCCTGCACGTCGCCGGCCCGGATCGCGTGCGTGGAGGGGTCGAGCTCGACGCCCCCGAAGCTGCTGACCGTGGGCCCCCCCGAGCGGCGCACCAGCACCCGCAGCCGGGCCACGAGCTCGTCCAGCGAGAACGGCTTGCAGAGGTAGTCGTCGCCCCCGGCCTCGAAGCCGGCGAGGCGGTCGACGAGGGCGTCGCGCGCCGTCAGGAAGAGCACCGGGGTCTCGATCCCGCGCGCCCGCAGCGCCTGGCAGGCGTCCCGTCCGTCGCAGTCGGGAAGGCCGATGTCGACCACCAGGGCGTCCGGCGCGGCGATCGGCACGCGCTCCAGCAGCCGCGCCCCGGTGTCGACCACCTCGCAGCGGAACCCCTCCTCGACGCAGGCCGCGGGCGAGCACCGAGCGCAGGGCCGGGTCGTCCTCCACCACCATCACGAGAGACTCGAGCATGCCGGGGATTATCGCGCTAGTAGGCGGCCGGCGCGTCGATCGGCGGGATCTCCGGCGGGGGGCCGTTGAGGCAGGAGTGCGTCGGGGTCTCCGGGGCGGGCTCGGCCCGGCGTCCCGGGCGCACCGTGACGGCCGCCAGGATCCCGCCGCAGATGCACAGCCCGGAGCAGATCAGGATGCCGGTGCGGAAGCCCTCGTCGAACGCGGCCGGCACCAGGTAGTCGCCCCCGGAGATGCCCGCCGCGACCGGGATCACGGCCACCGCCAGCAGCCCGGCGACCCGCGCGACCGCGTTGTTGACGGCCGACGCCACGCCCGCGCGCGCCGGGCCGGCGGCCCCCAGCACGGTGACGCTGAGCGGGGCGACCGTGATCGACATGCCGAGGGCGAAGACCAGGACGCCGGGGAGGACGTCCGTGACGTAGTCGGCGTCCGGCCCGATGCGGACGAGCAGGGCGAGCCCGATCCCGCCCACCACCGGACCCACGCTCATGGGGATCCGCGGGCCGATCCGCTGGGACAGCCGCCCGGCGCGCGACGAGAGCACCAGCATCACGAGCGTCATCGGCACCAGCGCGGTGCCCGCCTTGACCGGGCTGTACCCGGCCACCTGCTGGAGCTGGATCGGCAGCAGGAAGAGGGCGGCCCCGAGGGCCCCGTAGACCACGAAGGTCATCGCGTTGGCCGCGCTGAAGAGGTGGGACCGGAAGAGGTCGAGCGGCAGCATCGGGTGCGCGGAGCGCGCCTCGACGACGACGAACGCCGCGAGCGCGACGACCCCCAGGACCCCCAGGGTCACCGTGCCGCCGGCGCCCCAGCCGCCGGCGGGCCCCTCCGTGAGCGCGTAGGTGACCCCCGCGAGCCCCAGCGCGGCGAGCGCGGCCCCGAGGTAGTCCAGCCGCTGGCCGCGCACGCCCGGGTTGCTCGACTCCGGCACGCGGCGCGCCGCCCAGACCACGACCGCGGCGAGGGGGAGGTTGATCAGGAAGATGAGCCGCCACGAGACGGCCTCCACGAGCCACCCGCCCAGGAAGGGCCCGATGGCCGTCGAGACGCCGGCGAGCCCCGCCCACGCGCCGATGGCCGCGCCCCGGTCGTCCGGGTGGAAGCTCCCCTCGATCAGGGCCAGGCTGCCGGGCGTGAGGAGCGCGGCGCCGACGCCCTGGATCGCCCGGGCCGCGATGAGGGTCTCGATGGACGGGGCGAGCGCGCACAGCAGCGAGGCGCCGGCGAACCACACGACGCCCCACACGAACACGCGGCGGCGGCCCAGGTGGTCGCCGAGCGAGCCGCCGAAGAGCAGCAGCCCCGCGAGGGTCAGGGCGTAGGCGTTGACCGTCCACTGGAGCCCCGCCAGCCCGGCGTCGAAGTCCTCGCCGATGGCCGGGAGCGCGATGTTGACCACCGTCGCGTCCAGGAACGCGATCCCCGACCCCAGGACGGTCGCCAGCAGGACCATGCGGCCGCGCGGGGAGCCGAAGCGGACCTCGCCCGCTCCCTCGCCGGCCGCCGCAGGGGGGGATGGGGCGGGCGGCATTGGTGGGTTCTACTACTCCCGCCGCCAGGCGCGCCACGGAACCCGCCGTCGGGCAGGATGGGGCGATGGGAGAGGAGATCGACGCCGAGGACTTCTCGGAGGACGACCGCAGGCGCTTCGCCGAGCGCTGCCGCGACGGGCTCACGGCGCTCGAGGGGCTCCTGGCACGCCCGGGGTTCGGGGCCGGTCCGCCGTCGCTCGGCGTGGAGTTGGAGATCGGGCTGGTGGACGCCGAGGGCCGGCCCGCCCCGGTCAACGAGGCCGTCCGCGACGCGATGGACGACGACCGCCTCGACCTCGAGCTCGATCGCTTCAACCTCGAGTACAACTCGCTCCCGGTCGGCTTCGCGGGGCGGCCCCTCGCCGCCCTCGGCGCCGACCTGGCGCAGGGGCTCGTGCGCGTGACGGCCGCCGCGGCGCCGGCCGGCGCGCGCCCGATCACGGTGGGCATCCTGCCGACGCTGTCCCTGGACGACCTGGGGCCCGCCGCGATGAGCGACTCGGCCCGCTTCCGCGCGCTCGGCGCCGGCCTGCGCGGCCTGCGCGGGGGGCCCTTCGAGATCGACATCGCCGGGCCCGAGCCGTTGGCGCTGAGCTGGGAGGACGTGACCCTCGAGGGGGCCGCGACCGGGCTCCACGTCCAGCTGCGCATGCCCCCGTCGGCCTTCGCGGCCGCGTTCAACGCGGCGCAGATCGCCGTCGCGCCGGCGCTCGCGGCGTCGACCAACTCGCCCCTGCTGCTGCGGCACCTCCTCTGGGAGGAGACCCGGGTCGCCCTCTTCGGCCAGGCCGTGGACGACCGCGCGCCGGTGACCGAGTCGTGGTTCGCGTCGCGGGCGTCCTTCGGGCACGGCTGGATCGCCTCCCCGATCGAGCCGTTCGCCGAGAGCGTGGCCCTCCACGTGCCGATCCTCCCGGCGGTCGGCGACGAGGACCCCCTGCGCGCGCTGCGCGACGGGCGCACGCCGCGGCTGGCCGAGCTGCGCCTCCACCACGGCACCGTCTGGCGCTGGAACCGCGCCGTCCTGGCCGTCGGCGACGACCCGCACCTGCGCATCGAGATGCGCGCGCTGCCCGCCGGCCCGACCGTGCGCGACATGCAGGCCAACGTCGCCCTGCTGGTGGGGCTGACGCTGGCGCTCGCGCCCCAGGCCGCCTGGATGGCGCGCTCGCTGCCCTTCGCGCTCGCCCGGCGCAACTTCTACGAGGCGGCGCGCGCGGGCCTCGACGCGATCCTCCTCTGGCCCTCGCCGGAGGCGCCCTCGCCCCGCCCCTGGGCCGCGCCGGACCTCATCGCGAGCCTGCTCCCGGTGGCGCGGATCGGGCTGGTGGGGTGCGGCGTGGACCCCGAGGAGGCCGACGACCTCCTGGACGTGATCGCCGCCCGCGTCGCGGCGCGCGCGACCGGATCGGCCTGGCAGCGGGCCGCGCTCGCGTCCTTCGAGCGCCACCTCGCCCGGCCGGAGGCCCTGGCCGCCCTCACCGAGGCCTACCTCGAGCGCTCCCTCACCGGGCGCCCGGTGCACGAATGGAGCGCCCCCTAGTCCAGCGGGGGCACCGGCACCGGCCTGCCGTCGTCGCCCATCGCCACCATCGTGAAATGGCCGACGGTGCACAGCTGGCTGGTCCCCGAGATCGGGTTCTCCTTGCTGACCTCCACCCGGACGCGCATGCTCGTGCGCCCCACCTCGATCACCCGCGCGTTCACCTCGACCAGGTCGCCCTGGACGATCGGGACCGTGAAGGCGATGTCCTCGATCGCCGCGGTCACGACCACGGTGCGCGAGCGGCGCATCGCGGCGAAGCCGGCCGCCTTGTCCATCCAGGAGACCAGCGTGCCCCCGAAGAGGTTGCCGCGGGGGTTGGTGTCGGTGGGGAAGACCGACTCGAGCAGGCGTGCTTCCATCGTCCGTCCTCAGTCGGGGTGCTGGAGCTGGAGGCCGATGTCCGCCGCTGTTCCCGGCTCGGCGTGCTCGGCCAGGAACCCGGCGATCCGCAGGAGCGTCTCCTGGTCCTCGTCGGAGAGGTCCTCGAGGCCGGGCGGGGGTGCGGTGAAGGCCTCCACCAGCCGCCGCTGGGCGGCGAGCCCCTCCGGCGTGGGCACCAGCTCCTTGACGCGGCGATCGGTGTCGGAGACGTGACGCTCCACCAGGCCGCGCTCCTCGAGGCGGTCGGCGAGGTTGGTGGCGTAGGAGGCGTCGCAGCGGATGTGCCGCGCCAGCTCGCCCAGGCTCGGGGGCCGTTCGGCGCGGACCCGCATCAGGGCCATGGCCTGCGGCGGGGTGAGACCCTCCGCCTGGCCGGCGGCGACCCAGCGCTGTCGATGGGTGAAGAGCACCCCCACGAGCGTGGCCCACGCCCGCTCGCCGGGGGAAGGGTTCTCGTCCATGGCTCCAGCCTAACCGTCGCGGCCATTCTTTACGAACTACCAATCATCTATTAGTGTCAACTATTGATAGCAGTCAACTGATGGAGGGAGACGGCATGCCCGCCTCGGACTCGGCCCTCGCCATCGAGACGCGTGGCCTGGTGAAGACCTACGGGGAGCACCATGCCCTCGACGGCGTCAACCTCTCCGTGCCGACCGGGACGGTCCTGGGCCTGCTGGGCCCGAACGGCGCCGGCAAGACCACGGCCGTCCGCATCCTCGCGACCGTGCTCCGCCCCGACGCGGGGGAGGCCCGGGTGCTGGGCATCGACGTCGCCGCCCACCCGGACGTCGTCCGCACGCGCATCGGGCTCGCCGGCCAGTACGCCGCGGTCAACGGCAACCTGACCGGGCGCGAGAACCTGCGCCTGATCGGCACGCTCACCCACCTGCGCCGCCGCGACATCGCCCCCCGGGCGAAGGAGCTGCTGGAGCGCTTCGGCCTGACCGACGCGGCCGACCGCCCCTCGCGCACCTACTCCGGCGGCATGCGCCGGCGCCTCGACCTCGCCGCGGCGCTCGTGCACCGGCCGCCGGTCCTGTTCCTCGACGAGCCCACCACCGGCCTCGATCCCCAGAGCCGCAGCGACCTCTGGGTCACGGTCCGCGAGCTGGTGGCCGACGGCACCACCGTGCTGCTCACGACCCAGTACCTCGAGGAGGCCGACCAGCTGGCGAACCGGATCGTCCTGATCGATCGTGGCCGCGTCGTGGCCGAGGGCGCGTCGGCCGAGCTCAAGGGCCGGATCGGATCGACGGTCGTCGAGCTCACGCTCGCCGACGAGGGCGCGGCCCGGGGGGCCCTCGATGCCCTCGAGGGCCTGGACCTCGGAGCGCTCGTGCGCGAGCGTGACACCGTGCGGCTGAGCGCACCGGACGGCACCCGGGCCCTGATCGGCACGATGCGGGCGCTCGACGCCCGCGGCATCGAGCCGGCCTCGGTGGCCGTCCGCGAGCCGTCCCTCGACGACGTCTTCCTGACCCTCACCGGCGAGCACGCCTCCGCCGACGACGCCCCCCAGGAGGTGGCCGCATGAGCACCGCCGCGAGCACCGATTCGGTCGCCGGGCTCCACGCGCCGGCCGGCGCGTCGCGCCTGGTCCTCGGCATCCGCGACGTCCTGGCGATGACGTGGCGCAACCTGCTCACCATCCGCCGCGTGCCCCAGCTGCTGGTCTTCGCGACCATCCAGCCGCTCCTGTTCGTGCTGCTCTTCCGCTACGCCTTCGGCGGCTCGATCAACGTGCCGGGGGTCGACTACGTCAACTACCTGATCCCCGGGATCTTCGCCCAGGTCGTCGCCTTCGGCGCCATCAACACGGCCGTGGGGCTCGCCGAGGACCGGCGTCGCGGCTTCATCGAGCGGCTGCGCTCGCTGCCCATGGCGCGCTCGGCGGTGCTCGTGGGCCGCACCCTCGCCGACCTGGCGCGCAACGTGTTCGTCTGCATCCTGATGCTCGTGGTCGGCTTCATCGTGGGCTTCCGGGTGGAGACCAACTACGCCAAGCTCGCCCTCGGGCTCGTGGTGCTGCTGCTCTTCGGCTACTCGCTGTCGTGGATCTTCGCGCTGGTCGGCCTCAAGGCCGCCAACGCCGAGACCGCGCAGGCCGCGGCGTTCCCGATCATGCTCCCGCTCGTGTTCGCGTCGAGCGCCTTCGTCCCCACCGCCAACATGCCCACCTGGCTGCGCGCCTTCGCCGAGCACCAGCCGGTGACGGCCGCGGTCAACGCCGTCCGGGCCCTGGTGCTCGGCGGGGACTGGGTGCAGAAGGTCGGGATCAGCCTCGCCTGGACCGCGGGGATCCTGATCGTCTTCGTCCCGCTGGCGGTCCGCGCGTACCGGAGGGGCCAGGCCGAGTGATCCGCGGTGTCGTCTTCGACATGGACGGCGTGCTCATCTCGTCGGAGGAGGTCTGGGACGAGGTCCGCGAGGGCCTCGCCCGCGAGGTGGGCGCGCCGTGGCCGGCGGAGGCCCAGCACCGCGATGATGGGGATGAACACGGCCGAGTGGACCGGCTACATGCACGACGTGGTCGGCATCGACATGACGCCCGACGCGATCCGGCGCGAGGTCGAGCGCCGCCTGCTGGCCCGCTACCGCGACGACCTGCCGCTGATCCCGGGTGCGGTCGGCGCCGTGCGCGCCCTCGCGGCGCGCTGGCCGCTCGGGCTCGCCAGCTCCTCCACCCGCGGGCTGATCGACGGCGTGCTGGAGGCCGCCGGCCTCGCGGGCGCGTTCGCGGTCACGGTGTCGTCGGAGGAGGTCGCGCGCGGCAAGCCGGCGCCCGACGTGTACCTGCGGGCGCTCGACCTGCTGGGCGTGGCGCCGTCGGAGGCCGCCGCCGTCGAGGACTCCGGGGCGGGGCTGCGCGCCGCGGCGGCGGCCGGGATGACCGTGGTCGCCGTCCCCAACCCGCACTACCCCCCGCCCGACGAGGCCCTGGCGCTCGCGGATATCGTTCTCGGCACCATCGCGGAGCTGACGCCGGAGGCGATCGGCGGCTGATCCGCGCGTCGCGGCCCACGGAGGCGCACGTGCCGGTCCACCTCACCCCGCTCACCCCGCTGGCGTTCCTGGAGCGCTCGCAGTCGGTGTTCCCCGACGCCACCGCCGTCGTCGACGGCGACCGGCGGATGACCTACCGGGAGCTCGGCGCCGAGGTGACCCGCGTCGCGCGGGCGCTGCAGGCCTCCGGCATCGCGCCCGGGGACCGCGTGGCGTACCTGTGCCCGAACACGCCGACCCTGCTGGTCGCCCACTTCGCGGTGCCGCTGGCCGGCGCGGTGCTCGTGGCCGTCAACACGCGCCTGGCGCCCCAGGAGGTGCTCACGATCTGCGCCCACTCGGGCGCGCGGATGATCGTGGCCGGCGCCGAGCTCGCCGAGACCCTCGCGCCGGTCATCGACGACCTCTCGGTCGGCGAGGTCGTCTGGGACGACGAGGCGACGGCCGTGCCCGACGGGCTCGCGGGCGTCCGCTACGCCGATCTGGTGGCGCGGGGCTCGGACGCGCCGCTGCCCTGGACGGTCGAGGACGAGGACGCGACGATCTCGATCAACTACACCTCGGGCACCACCGGGACGCCCAAGGGCGTGATGTACACGCACCGGGGCGCCTACCTCAACAGCCTCGGCGAGAACCTCACCGCCGGTCACGGGCAGGACACGGTCTACCTCTGGACGCTGCCCATGTTCCACTGCAACGGGTGGTGCCATCCGTGGGCGATCGTCGCGTGCGGCGGGGTCCAGGTGTGCCTGCGGGCCGTGCGCGACGACGCGATCTGGGCGCCTGATCGACGAGGAGGGGATCACCCACCTCAACGGCGCCCCGGCGGTCCTCTCCCTGCTGGTCAACTCCGACCGCGCCCACCCGCTCGAGCGGCCGCTCACCGTGATCACCGCCGCGGCCCCGCCCAGCCCGACCATCCTGGCGCAGACCGAGGCCCTCGGCGCGCGCGTGATCCACGTCTACGGCCTCACCGAGACCTACGGCCCCTACACCGTCTGCCAGTGGCAGGCCGGCTGGGCCGACGAGGAGCCGCGAGGTCCGCGCGCGGCTCCTGGCGCGCCAGGGCGTCGCGATGGTGATCGCCGACCCGATCCGGGTGCTCGACGCCACCGGCGCCGAGGTGCCGCGCGACGGGGCCACGATCGGCGAGATCGTGATGAGCGGCAACGACGTGATGAAGGGCTACTTCGACGATCCGGAGGGGACCGCGGCGGCGTTCCGGGGCGGCGTCTTCCACTCGGGCGACCTCGGGCGTCTGGCACCCGGACGGCTACATCGAGCTGCGCGACCGGGCCAAGGACGTGATCATCTCCGGGGGCGAGAACATCTCGACCATCGAGGTCGAGCAGGCGCTCGCCAGCCACCCCGCCGTGCTCGAGGTCGCCGTCGTGGGGATCCCGAGCGAGCGCTGGGGCGAGCGGCCCAAGGCGTTCGTGGTCCTGCGACCCGGGGCGCGGGCCGGCCACGACGAGCTGACCGCGCACGTGCACGCGTCGATCGCCGGCTACAAGTGCCCGGACGCCTTCGAGGTGCTGGCGCGAGCTGCCGCGCACCTCGACGGGCAAGGTTCGCAAGTTCGAGCTGCGCGAGCGCGAGTGGGAGGGGCACGACCGGCGCATCAACTGAACGTAGGGGGTCCCGCGGTGCTCGACCATCCCAACGCGGAGGCCGATACGTGAAGAGCGCGGCGCGGGACTTCAAGGAGTTCGTCCTGAAGGGCGACGTGGTGGCGCTGGCCGTCGCGGTCATCATCGCGACCGCCTTCGGCGCGGTGATCGCGGCCTTCGTCGCCAACATCATCACGCCGCTGCTCGCCGCGATCGGCGGTCAGCCCGACTTCAGCGAGCTCGACTTCACGATCAACGGCAGCCGCTTCCGGTACGGCCTGTTCATCAACGCGGTCATCACCTTCCTGATCATCGCGGCCGTGGTCTTCTTCCTGGTGGTGCGCCCCTACAACCACTTCAAGAGCCGCTTCGCCTCGGGGGACGACCCCGACGTCGAGCCGCCCGAGTACGCGGTCGAGACGGGGCCCGCCGACGCGTTCGCGGAGCGCCTCAACGCGCGCTCGGCCGACGGCTGGCGGGTGGTCTCGGTGAGCGAGGGCGGCGGCGGTTCGCTCTCGGCCGTGCTGGTGAAGGGCGAGTCCTAGGGACTCGCGCCGAGCCCGAGAGCGGGTGAGGGGAATCGAACCCCCGTCGATGGCTTGGAAGGCCATTGCTCTACCGTTGAGCTACACCCGCACGACGCGGGGACGAGCCCGCGCGATCACTCTACCAACGGGTTCCGCGCCCCCTCAGACCTCGTGGAGCTCGGCCGCGAGCGGGGCGTAGTGGGCCACGGCGTCGCGCCCGCGGGCCTTGGCCGCGTAGAGCGCCGCGTCGGCGTTGCGGAGCATGGTGTCCGGCGCGTCGGCGTCGGCCGGGTAGGTCGCGATCCCCAGCGATCCGGTGACCGCGATGTCGGTCACCACCCGGCCGGCCGCGCGGCGGATGCACTCCCGCAGGCGCTCGGCGATCACGGCCGCGCCGTCGGCGCCGGTGCCGGGGCAGAGGATGAGGAACTCGTCGCCGCCCAGGCGGCAGAAGAGGTCGCTCACGCGCAGGTTGGCGGAGACCTCCTGGGCGACGGCCTGCAGGAGCAGGTCGCCGGTCTCGTGGCCGAGCCGGTCGTTGACCTCCTTGAAGTGGTCGAGGTCGAGCGCGATGGCCGACAGGGGCTCCTCGCCGCGGGCGGCCCGGCTGAAGGCGCGCTCCATCTCCGCCGCCAGGAAGCGGCGGTTGTAGGCCCCGGTGAGGGGGTCGGTCACGAGGAGCCGGTCGCGCTCGGTGATCAGGCCGCGGCCGATCGACAGCGTCTCGAGGGCGCGGACCGCCATGACGCACGCGGCGGCCACGGCGGCGATGCGCAGCTCCACGTCGGGGACGACGGCCGCGAGGGCCACCACCCCGATCCCGAGGACGAACGGGATCGGCTCGCTCCAGCGCGGCGGCCGGTCGTGCACGCCCGCGGCCCAGGCGCGCTGCGGGGCCCGCAGGCGCGCCGCGCCGGCCGCCGTCCAGCACCAGCCGGCGGCCATGAAGGCCGCCACCGCCAGCATGGACAGGTCGTGGTCGTAGACCGAGGAGACGAGGTAGGCGAATCCGGCGACGGCCTGGAACGCGAGCGCCGCGACGATCCAGCGCAGCCAGCCCGGCGCGCGCGGCGAGCGCAGCAGGATCCATCCGAGGGCGGCGAGGCCGACGGTGTCGAGCGCGGGGTAGAGCCCGGCCACCAGGGTCCCCAGCAGCCCGCCCGCGTTGTCGTTCGCGAGCGGCTGGAGCAGCACGATCCAGGTGATGGCGCCGATCGCGAGCGTCAGCGTCATGCCGTCCAGGACGCCCTGCCATCCGCGCTCGGGGCGCAGCCGCAGGTAGAGCATCGCGATGGCGCTGAGCATCGGGATGTAGAAGGCCAGCCAGCCGACGTCGAAGACGCTCACCTCGGGGACCGCGACCCCGGCCACGAGCGTCGCGGCGTACGCGCCGTCGGTGATGGCCCAGATCGCCAGCGCCAGCGCGAAGAGCGCCCAGACCGACCGCGCGCGGCCGCGCGTGTGCCGCGCGGCGAGCCCGCAGGCGACCGCGCCGCTCGCCTCGGCCAGGGCCTGGCCCCACTGGCTGAGCGCGATCGCGTCGCCCGCGCCCGGGTCCAGCAGGCCCACCGCCACGACGACGGCCGTGGTCGACACGGCCGCTGCGGCGATGGTGGTCCGGAGCGTCATGCCCAGAACATCGACACTTCCGCCCGGGACCTGATCGCCCACGGCGGACCGTCAGCGGGCGGCGAGGCCCTCCTCGTGGAGGCGGCGCACGCGGGCCATGTTCTCGAGGTCCGGGCCGTTGCCGTCGATGCCGGGCACCTCGAGGATCACGGGGAGCCCCTGGAGCTGCGGCGCGCCCAGGATGCTGCGCATGCCGGCCTCGCCGATCTCGCCGTCGCCGATGTTCTCGTGCCGGTCGCGGTTGGATCCGAACGCGGTCTTGGAGTCGTTGAGGTGCAGGCAGCGCAGCTTCCCGATGCCGACCGTGAGGTCGAACTCCTCCAGCACGCGGTCGATGCCTCCCGGCTCGTGCACCGGGTAGCCGGAGGCGAACAGGTGCTGCGAGTCGAGGCAGAACCCCAGGCGCTCGGGCCGGTCGACCGCGTCGGCCACGGCGCGCAGCTGGGCGAACGTGCGCCCGATGGTGTCCCCCGCGCCGGCGGTGTTCTCCAGGAAGACGGCGCAGGCGCCGGGCGCGGCGTCGAGGGCCTCGGCGACGCCCGCGCCGATGCGCGCGATCGCCTCCTCCTCGGTCGACCCCTTGGAGGATCCGACGTGGAGGACGACCCCCTCCAGCCCGAGGGCCTCGCCGATCTCCAGGTGCTGGATCAGGCTCTCGATGGAGGAGCGGTAGATGTTGCGGGTGCGGGTGGCCGGCTTGCCGGGCGGGCCCGTGGGCACCTCGCGGTCCGGCGCGCCCAGGTTCATCAGGTAGAGGCCGTGGCTGACGAGCGGGCCCATCCCGGCGGCGACCGCGCCCTCGCGGAACGCGGCGATCTGCTCCGGCGGTGTGGTTGATCGGCTTCCAGGTGCGCGGGTTGTGCGTGAAGACCTGCAGGCTCTCGCAGCCGAGATCGGTCCCGCGGCCGATGGCGTTGCTGATGCCTCCGGAGGAGGAGACGTGGGCACCGAACCTCACGTCGCTATCCTACGGGCGTGGCAAGGCAACGACCCGAGGTGACCGGTCCGGCGCGCGTGCGATTCGCGCCGAGCCCGACCGGCAGCCTGCACGTCGGCGGGGCGCGCACGGCGCTCTTCAACTGGCTGATCGCGCGGCACACCGGCGGCACCTTCGTGCTGCGGATGGAGGACACCGACCGCGAGCGCTCGACGCCCGAGAGCGAGGCCGAGATCCTGCGCTGCCTCACCTGGCTGGGGCTCGACTGGGACGAGGGCCCCTACCGCCAGAGCGAGCGCGGCGCGGTCTACGACGACGCCATCGCGCGGCTCAAGGCCGCCGGGGCCATCTACCCGGCCTACGAGACCGACGAGGAGCTCGAGGCGCAGCGCGCCGCCGCCCGCGCCGACCGGCGGGCGCCCGTGGTGCGCGGCCGGCGCGACCGCGACCCCGCCGAGGTCGCGGCGCTCGAGGCGGCCGGGGTCCGCCCCGCCTGGCGGTTCGCCGTGGACGTCGACGGGCAGACGGTCATCGACGACTACGTGCGCGGTCCCGTGACGTTCGAGCACGGCGCGATCGAGGACTTCATCGTCGTCCGCTCCGACGGGACGCCGACCTACAACCTCGCCGCCGCGGTGGACGACCTCGACATGGGGATCAGCCACGTCCTGCGCGGAGAGGACCACATCTCCAACACGCCCAAGCAGATGATGGTGATCCGGGCGCTGGGCGGCACGACCCCCGAGTACGCCCACATCCCCCTGATCCTGGGCGAGGACAAGAAGCGCCTCAGCAAGCGCCACGGGGCCGCGTCGGTGGAGGACCTGGAGGCGGCGGGCTACCTGCCCCGCGCGACGGTCAACGCCCTCGCCCTGCTCGGCTGGAGCTTCGACGACAAGACCACCATCTTCACGGTGGACGAGCTGATCGCCGGCTTCTCGGTGGGGCGCATCTCCAAGAGCCCGGCGATCTTCGACCTGAAGAAGCTCCAGGTGCTCAACGGCCGCCACCTGCGGCTGATGCCGAGCGACGAGTTCACCGAGGCCCTCGTGGGGTGGCTGCGCGACACCGGCTACCTCGCCGAGCGCGGACCCGGCGCCGAGGAGCTCGTGCGCGCGAGCGCCCCGCTGGTGAAGCGCAAGATCAGCACCTTCGCCGACTACGACGCCCTCGCGGGCTGGCTCTTCGAGCCCCTGGAGATCCAGCCGGAGGCCTGGGAGGTGCTGACCCGCGACGTCAAGCACTCGATCCAGGTCATCGGGAGCGGCCTGGGCCGCCTGGAGTCGCTGCCCGAGTTCACCGCCGAGACGGTCAAGGACGCCCTCCAGGACCAGCTGCACGTGATGGGCGAGGCGGCCCGCGACTTCCTCGAGCCGCAGCGGATCGCGGTGACGGGGCGGCTGGTCTCGACCGGCACCTACGAGAGCCTGGCCCTGCTGGGGCGCGACGAGGCCTTCGCGCGCTACCGCGCCACCCTGGGCCGGCTCGCCGAGCTGTGGGCGCCCGCCTGATGTTCGCGCCCGGCACCCAGCGCACGCTGATGCTCACGGCGGCCTGGCTGTTCGGGGCCTTCCTCGTGGTCGCCGTTCGTGTTCCGCCGCATCGACGCCTCGCAGGAGACCCTGTCCGTCATCGCCGGCGTCACGGCCTACGTCTTCCTGGTGGCCGCGGCGTTCATCCTCTACCGCGGCTGGCGGCGCCAGAGCCGCGACGCCTCCGTGGCGGCCGTCCGCTTCGTGGAGGGCCACCCCGCCGTCCCGCTCGCGGTGGGCCGGCCCGTCGAGGTGGGGCATCCCGAGGGCGAGGTGCCCTCGGGCAAGGGGCCGGCGCAGGCGAATCTCGTCGTCCCGGTTTCGGGCCCGGCGGATGACGGGCAGGTGGACCTTGTGATGGCGCGCCTGGCGCGCAGCTGGGAGGTGCTGTCGGCCACGCTCGTCGTGGACGGCGATCGGGTGTCCCTCGCGGAGGGGCTTGCGGACACCTCGTCCGACGAGGACTAGGAGGAGACCGGTGGCGGATTCAAGCATGGGCCTGCACGAGGCCCGGGAGGACCTGTCGGAGGGGACGCTCGACCGCCATCGCGGCATCGTCTCGCTGATGGAGGAGCTCGAGGCGATGGACTGGTACGCCCAGCGCATCGAGGCGGCGCGCGACCCCGAGCTCGCGGCGGTGCTGGAGCACAACCGCGACGAGGAGACCGAGCACGCGGCGATGAGCCTCGAGTGGCTCCGCCGCATGGACCCGGTGCTCGACAAGCACCTGCGCCAGTACCTCTTCACCACCGGCTCGATCGTCGCCCTCGAGGAGACCGAGGAGGGCGGGGGGAGAGCCCGGCCGCCGGCGACGGCGCCCTCGGCATCGGCAGCCTGCGCGGCGAGGGGTCGGCATGAACCACCTCCACCGCCCCCTCGCGCCGATCTCGGACGCCGCCTGGGAGGAGATCTCCGGCGAGGCCACCCGCGAGCTGCGCCACTTCCTCTCCGGCCGGCGGGTCGTCGACCTCTCGGGCCCGCACGGGTGGGACCACTCGTGCCTCGACCTCGGCCGCGTCACCGACCCCCACGACGGCCCGGCCGACGGCGTCGAGAGCCGCGTGCGCCTGGTGCAGCCGCTGACCGAGCTGCGCACGCCCTTCACCGTGTCGCGCGCGGAGGTCGACGCGGTCGACCGGGGCGCCCCCGACGCCGACTGGGATCCGGTCATCGACGCGGCCCGGCGCGCGGCGCTGGCCGAGGACCGGCTGGTCTTCCAGGGCTTCCCGGGCGCCGGGGTGCGCGGGATGGTCGAGTCGTCGCCCCACGAGGCGGTGACCATCACGACGGACTACAGCCTCTACCCGAACCACGTCGCCACCGCCGTGGAGCGCCTCAAGCGCTCGGGCGTCGACGGCCCCTACGCCATCGCCCTGGGCCCGCGCTGCTACACGGGCGTCATCGAGACCACCGAGCGCGGCGGCTACCCGGTGCTCGAGCACCTGCGGCTCATCACGGGCGGCCCGGTGGTCTGGGCCCCGGCCGTGGACGGCGCCGTGGTGGTCAGCCTGCGCGGCGGCGACTTCGAGCTGGAGGTCGGCCAGGACTTCTCGATCGGCTACCTCGATCACGACGCCGAGGGCGTGACCCTCTACCTCGAGGAGAGCGTTACCTTCCGCGCGATCAGCCCCGAGGCGGCCATCGCGCTGGCCTACGCCGACGAGAAGCCGAAGGGGCGCGCGCGCCGGCGCTAGCGGTGCCGGCGCGGACGGCGGCGCCTAGCTCGGCGCCGCCGTGCCGCACGGCCAGCACGGTGCTCAGCCCGGCGTAGCCGGCGGCGCGGATCTTGATCTTGCCCTCGGCGCGCATGCGGCCCTTCGAGAAGCCGGCCTTCAGCACGTAGAGCACCGGGACGACGGTCGTCGTGCCGATCAGCGTGCGCGGGACGGTCACCCGGAGGATGCGCTTCGACGCGGTCCAGCGGCCCTTGACCGGCGCCTGGCCGGGGAAGACGACCACCGGGCGGCCGCCCGAGACGGCGATCCGCACCGGGATGGGGGCGTCGCTGGTGGCGAGCGCCTCGTCCAGGTCGCGCCAGGCCCAGGTCCCGGCGATCGCCGTGACCGGCGTGCCCGTGCGGGCGGTCTCGGCCGCCGGAGCCGCCGTCGCGACCCCGGCGCCGCCGACCCCCAGCGCCACGCCCAACGAGAGCGCGGCGGCCACGCCGGCCGCCGCGGTGTCCCGGCGGAGGCCTATCGCTCGTCCGCTCCGGCGTCGGGGGAGGCGCCGCGCGGCTCACCGTCGATGTCGGTGACGGCGGCCTCGGGGTCGGCGCCCCG
Organism: uncultured Thermoleophilia bacterium; assembly: GCA_963784365.1. Taxonomy (GTDB): domain Bacteria; phylum Actinomycetota; class Thermoleophilia; order Miltoncostaeales; family Miltoncostaeaceae; genus Miltoncostaea. Next base: position 1,426,032 of record CAWAQS010000006.1, read on the forward strand.
GCCCAGGGCGGGGGAGCCCGCTCCCACGTGGAGGTCGAGCGCGCCCTGGTTGGCGAAGCCCGGGTTCGCGGTGCCGGTGAGGGCGGTGTCGGAGCCCGAGCACTTGGCGGCCTGCTGGCCGGAGACGCTCCAGAACCAGACGTTGGAGCGGTAGGTCACGCCGGCGATGCACATGTAGGACGCGCTCGGGGCCAGGTTGCCGATGACGCGGACGTTGTTGGCGGCGACCGTGTCACCGGGGAACGCCTGGATCGAGAAGCCCTGGGTGGCCGAGTTGTTGCGGATGAGCAGGTTCTGGACCGCGTCGGCCTGGATCGCGTAGTAGCCGTTGATCGTGGTCGAGAAGAAGTTGTTCTCGATGGTCACGTTGCGGGTGCGCGGCGAGGGGTCGCCGTAGTGGGTGATGTGCAGGTTGCCGGTGGCCTCGCAGTTGATGAAGCGGCTGTTGCGGACCGTGATCCGGTCACCGTCGCCGATCTGCAGGCACTCGGTGTGCTGGCCGGCGCCGTCGTACGCCAATCGTGGAAGGTCACCCCGTCGATGAGGATGTCGCGCGGGGGCGTGGTGGTCGAGGCCTGGATCTGGGGGTGGTAGTTGACCGGCCCGGGCGGCCCGACCCGACCGCCGATCACCGACACCTGCTGGGAGGAGTTGATGAACAGGTGCCTGGAGTCGATGTTGCGCATGGTCACGTCGGCCACATTGGCGTCGGTCTGCCAGCCGCCGGGGGTGGCCATGTCGCGCAGCTCCAGGTGCTGGGCGCCGATCTTCAGCTCATCGGTCACCGCGACTCCCGCCCCCGGAGCCGGCGCGAGCACGACCCGCTGGGTGGCGCCCGACTTGGAGCTGTCGAAGGTGATGTCGCCGCCCGGGTAGCTGCCGGCCGCCAGCTGCACCACCGCGCCCGCCGCCGCGGCGTGGTAGCCGCGGTCGAGCGTGCGGCAGGGCGCCGCCGCCGAGCAGTTGGAGCCGTCGTTGCCCGCGGGCGACAGGAAGACCGAGGGGGAGGGGCACGCCGACGTGGTGCCGACGATCGTCGCCCGGCTGGAGCGGGCCCCGCCGCTCGCGGCCGAGTCCACGAGGATCCGATAGGAGATGCCGCAGCTGAGGTTGTTGAAGGTGTACCCGGTGTTCGTCGCGTCCGAGTACTTCTGGCCGTTGAGATAGACGCCGTAGGTGATGGCGCCCGGGGCCGAGTCCCACTGGACGGCGAGGCCGGATCCGGAGACGCCCACCAGCCGGAGCGACGTCGGGGCCGGGGACGAGGTCGGGGCCGGCGTCGTCGCCGGGGGCGGCGTCGTGGTCGTGCCGCCACCGCTGCCGGAGCCCACCGGCGTGGTGCCGCCGGTCCGCCGGACGCGGATCGTCCGCGTGGTCGAGCGCCGCGACCCGTTCTTGGCGACCGCGGTGATCGTGAGCGTGTGGGCCCCCACCTTGAGCGAGGACGTGGCGAGCTTGCCGTTGTCGCCGTTCATCACGAAGGGCGTCTTGCGGTCGGTCCAGCGCAGCTTGCCGTCCACCCGGAACTCCACCCGGCTGATCGCCGGCTTGGTGGAGACCTTCGCGCTGACCTTGATGCTCCCCGACACGGTCGCGCCCGCCTTGGGCGACGTGAACGCCACGGTCGGGCGCGTCGTCGCGGCCGCCTGGGCGCTCGAGACCGGATTCGAACCGCTCGATCCGGAGGTACCGATGACGGCGAGGGCCGCGATCGCTCCGACGGCGATCAGGCCTCCGATTGAGGCGCGCATGAGGGGAGGTAGCATGTTTTCCTAAGTTTCGGTGGGCACCGCGGCGACACGCTACCCCGACCGCCCCCCTCCCGTCGACCGGTTAGATGTAAGCCATCCGTTTGGTCAGCGGCCCGGCCGGGGCCCGCGTCTAGCATCTGCCGCCATGTGCGGAATCTGCGGCGTCATCCAGCTCTCCGGCCCCCCTCGGGAGGTCGTCGAGGCGCACGTCCTCGATCGCATGACGGACGCGATGAGCCATCGCGGTCCCAGCGATCGCGGAACGATCCTGGAGCCCGGGATCGCAATCGGGGTGCGGCGTCTGAGCATCGTCAACGTCGAGGGAGGGCACCAGCCGTTCGCCAACGAGGACGGCTCGATCTGGGCCGCGCAGAACGGTGAGCTCTTCAACCACGAGAGCGTCCGGCGGGACCTCCGGGACCGCGGTCACCGCTTCAACAGTCGTTGCGATACCGAGATCCTTCCGCACCTCTACGAGAGTTTCGGCACGGCCTTCCCCGAGAAGCTCCGCGGGATGTTCGGCATCGTCCTCTGGGATCGCAACCGCCGCCGCACGGTCCTGGTGCGCGACCGGCTGGGGATCAAGCCGCTGTACTACGCGGTCGCCGGCGACCTGCTCGTCTTCGCCTCCGAGCTCAAGAGCCTGCTGGCCTCCGGGCTGGTCGGCGACGAGCTGGACCACGAGGCGATCGACGCCTATCTCACCTTCGGATTCTTCCCCGCGCCGGCGACGCCGCTGCGCCAGGTGCGCAAGCTCGAGCCGGGCCATCGCCTGATCGTCGATCCCGAGGGCCACCGGATCGAGCGCTACTGGGCGTACCCGACGCCGTCGCCGGATCCCGTGCCCCGCGACCCCCGGGAGATGACCGAGGCGCTCTTCGACGAGCTGGACGAGGCCGTCCGCCTGCGCCTCATGTCCGACGTCCCGCTCGGCGCGATGCTGAGCGGCGGTCTCGACTCGAGCCTGATCGTCGCCATGATGGCCCGCCACACGACCGGCCCGGTCTCGACCTTCGCGGTCGGCTTCCGCGGGGAGGGGGCGGTCAACGAGCTCGCCGACGCCCGCCGCGTCGCCAGCTGGGTCGGGCGCCGACCACCACGAGATCGAGATCGGCCTCGACGAGGCGCCGGTCGATCTGGCCGAGCTCACCTGGCACATGGACGAGCCGATCGCCGACCTCTCGGCCCTCGGGTTCATCGCCCTCTGCGAGCTGGCGGCGCGCCACGTCACGGTCGCCCTCTCCGGGCAGGGGGCCGACGAGCTCCTGGGCGGCTACCGCAAGCACCGCGCCGCGGCGATCGCCGACGCGTGGTCGGTGCTGCCGCGCCCCCTCGGCGCCCTCGGCGCCGGCGCGCTCGCGCGCGGCCCCGAGCAGCTGCGGCGGCTGGGCAGGACCCTGGCCAGCGGAGACCCGGTCGCCCGCCACCTCGCGATGAACGGCAACATGGACCCCGCCCTGCGCGCGAGCTGGCCCGCGGCCCCCTGGCCGCCCTCGACGGCGGCGCGGCGCGGCGCACGCTCGAGCGCACCCTCGGCGGCCTCGACGCCCCGGCCCTGCCGACGACGCTCTACCTGGACGCGAAGCTCGGCCTCGTGGACGACATGCTCCACTACTTCGACCGCGCCTCGATGGCGCACTCGCTCGAGGTCCGGGTCCCGTTCCTCGACCACCACGTCGTCGAGTTCTGCGCCCGCATCCCCGCCTCGCTCAAGGTGCGCCACGCGTCGGTCACCAAGTACCTGCTCAAGCGGGCGGCCCGCGGCCACGTCCCCGACGAGATCATCGACAAGCCGAAGGTCGGCTTCTTCAACCAGGCCGTCTCGGGCTGGTTCCGGGCCCAGTCGTCCGGCGCGGTCGCCGACTACCTGCTCGACGACGGCGCGCGCTACGGGGAGCTGCTCGACCGGGGCGAGGTGGCCGCGGATGGTCGCGGACCACGCGGCCGGCCGCGATCCGGGGGCGGCGCCCACGCTCCTCTCCATCCTGATGCTCGAGGTCTGGCTCAAGACCTACCTGCCGCGCGCCCGGGCCCAGGTGCCGCCACGGCCCGATCCTGGTGCCCTCCTGAGATGACGTCGTGGGTCGCCGTCACGCCGGCCCGCGACGAGGCCGACAACCTGCCGCGCCTGGCCGAGTCGCTCGCCCGCCAGACCGTCCCCCTTCGGCGGTGGGTGGTGGTGGACAACGGATCGACGCGATGGCACGGGTGACCTGGTCCGGGAGCTCGCCGCGCGCGATCCCGCGCGTGCGCCTCCTGAGCATCCCGCCGGCGCCCGCGATCGCGCGGGGCGGCGCCGAGCGCGCGCGCGCTGAACGCGGGGGTGGCGACGATCGACCCCGCCTCCGCGCCGGACCTGGTGCTCAACCTCGACGCCGACGTCTGGCTCCCGCCGGACTACGTCGCGCGCCTCGCGGAGGCCTTCGCCGCCGACGACCGCGCTCGGCATCGCCGGGGGCAGCTGCTACGAGATGAGCGACGGCCGCTGGCGGCAGCGCCACGTGACCGGCGACACCGTCTGGGGCGCGGCCCGCGCCTTCCGCTGGGACGTGCCTCCGGGAGCGTCGGCGCGGTCGAGGAGCGCTTCAGCTGGGACAGCCTCTCGCAGCTGCGCGCCAACGCGCTCGGGTGGCGCACGCGCACGCTGCTCGACCTGCCCTTCCAGCACCACCGCCCCGAGGGCGCGCGCGACGGCGACCGCTGCCCGCGCGCGCTTCAACGAGGGCCAGTCCGCCTACTACATGTGGTACCGGCCCTGGTACCTGAGCCTGCGGGCCGCCATGCACCTCGCCCGCGGCGACCTCGGCGCGCCCGCGCTCCTGGCGGGGTACGGCCGCTCCGCCCTGCGCCGGGACCCGCGCTCGCCCGATCCCCTCATCCGCGAGTTCGTGCGCCGCAGCCAGAGCCCGGCCCGCGTGCCGCGCCGCGCCGCCGAGGCCTTCCGCCGCTCGCGGTCGGCCGCCGCGACGCCGTCCGCCGCCCACTCCGGGGCCGAACCCCGACCTTAGGGCGGTTGACCCCCCGGCGGTCCAGTGCCTCCCCGCCCGCGTGGGCGTTGTCCGCCATCACCCGAAGGGCCACCATGGCGGCGTAATGGGGACCCTTATCGATGAAATTGGCAATAAATCCGCGCCCGTCGTGGAGCGCCGCCCCCTGGGGCCGGCCGACGTGCTGCTCGTCTGCTCGAGCGGCGGCCACCTGCTCCAGCTCGTCGCGCTGCGCCCGGCCTGGCACGACTTCTCGCGCGCATGGGTGACCTTCGACAAGAGCGACGCGCGCTCCCTGCTGCGCGACGAGCGGGTGGTGTTCGCGTTCGGGCCGACCAACCGGAGCATCCCCAACCTGCTCCGCAACCTGCGGCTGGCGGTCGCGGTGATCCGCCGCGCCCGGCCCAGGGTGATCCTCACGACCGGCGCCGGCGTCGCCGTGCCCTTCGCGTGGGTCGGGCGGCTGAGCGGCGCGCGGGTGGTCTACGTCGAGAGCTTCACCCGGATCGAGGGACCCTCGCTGAGCTGCCGGATGATCGCCCCCGTCACGGACCGGCTCTACGTCCAGTGGCCGGACCTGCTCGGACGGCTCCGCGGCTCGCGCCATGTCGGCAACGTCTTCGGACACCGATGATCTTCGTCACGGTCGGAACCAACGAAGCCCGCTTCGAACGCCTCGTCGAGGCCGCCGGCCGCATCCCGCCCGGTGAGGAGATCGTCATCCAGACCGGCCACTGCCGCGCCGCCCCGCCCCGGGCGCGGTGCGTCGACTTCCTCCCGTTCGAGGAGATGGCCGACCACGCGCGCCGCGCGCGGGTGGTCGTGTCGCACGCGGGGGTGGGCTCGATCATGCTCGCCCTGATGGCGGGCCGCCGTCCGGTGGTCGTCCCGCGCCGCGCCGATCTGGGCGAGGCGGTCGACGACCATCAGCTGCCGCTGGCGCGGCGGATGGCCGACGCCGGCCTCGTCCTGCTGGTGGAGGACCCCGACGACCTGGCGGCGGCCGTCGCGCGCGACGGCGCGCGGGAGCCCGTGCGCCCCGGGGAGGGGACCGATCTCGCCCGCGAGCTCCACGACTACCTCTCGGCCCTGGTCCCCCTGGCGGCGGGAGGTGGGCGCAATGGGCTCTAAGCCCGTCCGCCGCCACCCGGATCGCGGCCACGGACGCGACCGCCGAGCGGCGATCCGCGGCGCCCTCGGGCGGCCGCCGCCACCGCGACCTCGTCTGGGCGACGCTGATCGCGGCCCTTCCCCACGAGCTGCGGCGCAGCCTCGGCGTGATCTCCCTCCTCAGCGACGGAATGGACGCGAACGCGGAGGCCGGGCAGCAGATCGCGCTCGAGGTGCGCCGCATCGACCGCCTCATCGACGCGCTGACCGAGGTGTCGCGCGTCACGTCGAGCGGCGGGAGCGTGGCCCTGGAGCCGCTCGCGCCCTCGCGGGTGCTGTCGGGGGCCGTCGTGGCCTTCGCCCGCGACCCCGACCGCTGCGAGGTGTCGGTCGAGCGCGACGAGGATCTGCCGCCCGTCCGGGGCAACGCGGTGCTCACCGAGACGATCCTCGTCAACCTCCTGTCCAACGCCTCGCGCCACGGCGACGCGCCGGTGGTGCTCCAGGCCGTGCGCGGCGGCACGATGGTGGAGTTCGCCGTCATCGACGCGGGCTCGGGCTTCGTCCACGACCGCTCCGCGCCGCCCGTGGCCTCGACCTCCGGGGCGATCGCCGGCGCGATGGGGGTGGGGCTCGCCATCAGCCGGCTCTTCGCCACCGAGATGGGCGGCTGGCTCGACGTCCACTCCGGTTCGGGCGGGTCACGGGTGAGCCTCTGCCTGCCGGTGGCGCGCACGCGGTGAACGACCGCGCCCTCATCCTCGTGGTCGATGACGACCGCGCGATCGTCCGCGCGCTCCAGAGCGTGCTCGAGGTGGCCGGCTACGCCACCCAGGCGGCGGGCAGCGGCGCGGCCGCGCTCGAGACCGCGGCGCTCCGGCCCCCGGACCTGATCCTCCTCGACATGGTCCTGCCCGACATGGACGGTGTCGCGGTCTGCGCGCGCCTGCGCGAGTGGACCGAGCGACCGATCGTGATGCTGTCCGCCCTCGACGGCGACGCGCTCAAGATCGCGGCGCTCGACGCCGGCGCCGACGACTACCTGCGCAAGCCCTTCTCCACCGGCGAGCTCCTGGCGCGGCTGCGCGCCGTGATGCGCCGCTCCGCGCGCATCGAGGACGGCGGTCCGGTGGTCCGCTTCGGGGACATCGCCGTCGATCTCTCGGCGCGCTCCGTGCGCCGCGGGGGCGAGCTCGTCCACCTGACGCCGCGCGAGTACGGGCTCCTCGCCGAGCTCGCCCGCCACGCCGGGCGCCTCGTGACCCACTCCGCGCTGCTCGAGGCCGTCTGGGGTCCGCGCGCCACCCGGGAGACCCAGTACCTGCGGGTCTACATCGCGGGGCTGCGGCGCAAGCTCGAGCCCGATCCCTCCGCGCCGCGCTACCTGCGGACCGAGCCGGGGATCGGCTACCGGCTGGAGATCGACGCCCTCGCCGCCGTCGCGGTGGCCGGCGGCTGAGTACGCGGGCTCAACCGCTCTGTCACTTACGCGGTCCTTACGCGGGCCGCTCTGCATCTTGAGGCCTCCTTAACGGCCGCCGGTCGTACAGTCAAACCTCTTTGAGCGCCGGAGACTTCTGGCGAGTTCAAGGGGTCGGGATGGGCCGCGCGGAAACTTGGGGCGATCGGCCCCGGAAATCGTCACCAGGGGGGTGGGTAACCCCCCGAAAGGCGAGCCCCAACGCCCTACTTGTGGCAATGACCAGGTTCGAAGGGCTCGCCTACGGTTCTGACGCATCGTCCCCCGTCGGAAAGACACACCACTGATGAGTGTGGTCACCCCACAGGCTCCTGCAACGCTGAGATCCCTCGATCGGGTGAGGCCGACGCGCGGTCGCAGCACGCTGCTGGCCGCCGGCGACCTCCTCGCGCTGGGCGTCTCGTACCTGCTGATGCGCGGGCTCACCGAGCAGATCGCGCCGGGCACGACGCACGCCCCGCCCCTGCTGGTACTGGTCCTGGGCCTGATCGCGGTTCCGATCTGGGTCGGCCTGTTCGCGGCCTACGGGCTCTATGACACGGACCGCCGCCGGATCGCGGTGACCAGCTTCGACGAGGCCACCGGGATCTTCCACGCGCTCCTCGTCGGCTCCATCGGCTTCCTGATGGTGGACCAGCTCCTGCGGCGCACGACGGACTGGCGCGTCTCGAGCGCCGTCCAGGCCGCGGTCTTCGTGGTCCTGGCCCTCGCCGCCGTCATCGTGGTGCGCGGGGCGCTCCGCAGCTGGGTCTTCACCCGGGTCTTCCGCCGCGAGCGGGCGATCGTCGTCGGCGCGGGCGCCGACGCGGAGCTCTTCCAGAACACCATCGCGGCCCACTCGGAGTTCGGCGTCGACATCGTCGGCGTCCTGGAGGAGACCGGCTCGCCCAGCGACCTCGAGGACGCGGTGGCCGACCTGCGGGCCGACCGCGTCGTCCTGACGTCGTCCAGCACCTCGCACGAGGAGATGCTCGAGCTGGCCCGCACCGTGCGCCAGCCGTTCCTCCAGGTCTCGATCATCCCGCGCTACCACGAGCTGTTCACGGCCAACGCCACCCTCGAGGACGTCGCGGGCGTCCCGATCGTCACGCTCCCCGGCACCCGGCTGCGCCGCAGCTCGTGGCTGGTCAAGCGCGCCTTCGACATCGTGGTCTCCGCGACGGCGCTGGTCCTGCTGTCGCCGGCCCTCCTGGCGATCGCCATCGCCGTGCGGCTCACGAGCCCCGGCCCGGCGATCTACCGCCAGGCCCGCCGCGGCCGCGGCGGCTCCACGTTCATGATCAACAAGTTCCGCACCATGTACGTCGACGCCGAGAGCCGGCGCGACGAGCTGCTGCACCTGAACGAGGTCGACGGCCCCCTCTTCAAGATCAAGGGCGACGACCCGCGGGTGACCCGGCTGGGCGGCTTCCTGCGGCGCTGGAGCATCGACGAGCTGCCGCAGCTCTGGAACGTGCTGCGCGGCGACATGAGCCTCGTCGGCCCGCGGCCGTTCGTGGTCCACGAGGCCGACCAGATCACCGGATGGGGCCTGCGCCGGCTCGACACCACCCCCGGCATCACCGGCCCCTGGCAGGTGCTCGGCCGCAACGACGTCGCCTTCGAGGAGATGGTGAAGCTGGACTACCTCTACGCCACCAACTGGTCCCTGTGGTGGGACGTCCGGATCCTCTACCAAACCGTGCTCGTCGTCCTGAAGCGCAAGGGGGCCTACTGATGACCACCATCGCGCCCCGCGCCGACGAGTCGCTGGTGCCCGCCACCGCGCCCGCCAACCTCTTCGTGATCCCGGCGTTCAACGAGGCCGACAACGTGCCGCGGCTGCTCGCCGACCTCGAGGCCCGGCCGGAGCTCTTCCCGCTCGGGAGCCGGCTGATCCTCGTGGACGACGGCTCCTCGGACGACACCGTCGCCGTGGCGAGGGCCTACGAGGGCCCCCTGCCGCTCGAGGTGCTCGAGCTGGGTGTCAACCAGGGGCCCGGCGGCGCGTTCCGCGCCGGCTTCGCCGCGGCCCTGGCGGGCCACCCCGACGGCGCCCTCGTGGTGACGCTGGAGTCGGACACCACCAGCGACCTGGCCGCCCTCGCGGAGATGCTCCGGCGGGCCCAGGACGGCGCCGACCTCGTGCTGGCCTCGGTCCACAACGGCGGGCGGATGCTCAACGTCAGCGCGCCGCGGCGGATCCTCAGCCGCGGGGCCGGGATGGTCGTGCGCCGCGCGCTCGACCTCGACGCCATGACCGTCTCCTCCTTCTTCCGGGTCTACCGGGCCTCCATCCTGGATCGCGGCACCGCCGCCTTCGGGGACGACCTCATCACCGAGCGCGGCTTCGCCTGCAAGGCCGAGATCCTGGCCAAGCTGGTCGCGATCGGCGCCCGGGTCGAGGAGGTCACCATCGACCTCGACGCGTCGCTGCGGGTGGGCGAGAGCAAGATGCGCCTGCTCCCGACCCTGGCCGGCTACATGCGCCTGGTCGCCGCGCGGCGCCGGATCGCGAGGGCGGCCCGATGAGCGCCCCGAGCGTCGGCATCGTCGGGGGAGGGATCCTCGGCCTCACGGCGGCCTACCGGCTCGCCCGCCGCGGCGTGCGCGTGGCCGTGTTCGAGGCGGCGGACGACCTCGGCGGCCTGGTCGGCACCTTCGACCTCGACGGCCACCAGGTGGACCGCTTCTACCACGTCGTCCTGCCGACCGACGAGCGCGTCATCGGCCTCGCCGACGAGGTCGGCGTGGCCTCGGAGCTGCGCCTGCGCCCGGTCGGGGCCGGCTTCTACGACGAGGGCCGTCTCTTCTCGATGACGACCCCGCGCGAGTTCCTCACCTTCCCGCTCCTGCGCATGCGCGACCGCCTGCGCCTCGCGGCCTTCGTCGCCTGGTGCCAGCGCCGCGGGAGCCTGGTGGACCTCGACACGGTGCCCCTGGTGCCGTGGCTCGAGGAGCGCTGCGGGCGGCGCACCGCCGAGCGGCTCTGGCGGCCCCTGCTCGACTCCAAGTTCGACGGCCGCTTCGACGACCTGCCGGCCAGCTACATCTGGGCGCGCACGCGCCGCATGTCCGCCACCCGCGAGCGCGGCCGCGAGATCATGGGCTGGCTGCCGGGCGGCTACCCCGACGCTGATCCAGGGCCTGCGGGCCCGCATCGAGCAGTTCGGCGGCGAGGTCCACGCCGGCACCCGCGTGGAGCGCATCACCGGCGACGCCCGCGACGGCGCGACCGGCCTGGTGGTCGACGGCGTCCACCGGGCGTTCGACGCGGTGGCCTGCACGCTGCTGCCCCCGCAGGCGCGCGCGCTGCTCGACCCCGAGCTGCGCGAGCTCGCCCCGGAGGACCACTGCCGCTACCTCGGCGTCGTCTGCGTCGTGCTGCGGGTGGACGGCTCGGTGAGCCCCTACTACACGCTCAACGTCACCGACCGGAGCATCCCGCTCACCACCGTGGTCGAGACGACCCACGTCGTGGACCCCGAGCACGTGGGCGGCACCCTCCTCTACGTCGCGCGCTACGTGAACCCGGACAACCCGGACCTCACGCGCGACGCCGACGCGCTCGCCGACGACTACGTCGCGCACGCGACCACCATGCTCCCCGCGCTCGGCCGCCGCCGGGTGCTCGCCCGGTCGGTCCAGCGCGCCCGCGCGGTGGAGCCGGTCCACGTCCTGGGCGGCGCGGCGAACATCCCCGAGATGTTCCCGGCGCCCGGTCTCGCGCTGGCGTCCTCGGTGCACGTGTACCCCGAGGTCGTCAACGGGCAGGCCGTGATCGGCGTGGCCGACCGGCTCGCCGAGGGCCTGCTGGCCCGCGTCCGCACGTCCGAGGCGGTGGCGGCATGAGCACCGTCCACGGCAGCGTCTCGTCCGCCCGCCGCTCCGCGGTGCGCGTGGCGCTCACGGATCGCACGGTCCTGATCGGCCTCGGCATCTTCGTCGTGGTCCTCGCGGCCCTCACCTGGCAGACCTGGGGCGACCTCGGCAGCGACACGGGCTACGACCTGGTCGCCTCGCAGCGCCTCGCCGACGGCGAGCTGCCCTACCGCGACTTCCCCTACTTCTACGGGCCGCTGGCGCCCGCGCTCGGCGCGCTGGTCGTGCTGATCGGAGGGTCCGGCCTCGCGCCGTTCATCGCGCTGGGCATGGTCCTCTCGACGGCCATCGTCGGCGCCACCTACGCACTGGCGCGCGTCGTGGCCGGCCCGCTGGCCTCCGGCCTCGCGGCCGCGATCACGGCGACCGTCGCCTTCGCGCCGACCAACTTCAGCTTCGTCCTGCCGCACAGCGAGTCGGCGACCATCGGCCTCCTCGGCGGCCTCGTGTTCCTCCTCGGCGTCTCCCGCTTCGCGGCGGGCGGGTCGCGGGGTTGGCTGTGGGGCGCCGGCGTCGCGGCCGCGGTCGTGACCCTGGCCCGGCCGGAGTTCGCGATCGCCGTCTGGATCGCGGGCGGTCTGTGGATGGCCCTCCGCATGCGCTCGCGCACGATCGGCCGCCGCGACGTGCTGGCGCTGATCGCGCCGGCGGTCGCGATCCCCCTCGTGGTCTACGGGGCCCTCATGGCGGCGACCTCGCCCAACACGCTCCTCTTCGAGAACCTCTACCCGGTCGATCAGATCAACGCGGGCGCCGGCGACGTCCTGAGCATCGGGGCGCCGATGACCGCCGGCAGCTTCGCCGAGCTCCTCGGCCGCCTCGCCCTCTACGCCCTCGCGGCCGGCGCGCTGCTGGTCGTCGCCGGCATGATCGAGCGGGGCGGACGCGCCCGCTCGCTCGCCCTCGCGGGCCTCGCGGTCGTGACCGTCGGCCGCCCTGGCCGCCCTGGCCGTCCGCCCCGAGCTCGTCCGTCACGCGCTCCAGTTCGCCTACGGCTGGATCCCGGCGGGCGCCGCCGTGGCGGTCGTCGTCCTCCTCTGGCGGCGTCGCCGCGGGAGTGGGGGAGTGGAGCCCGGCCGCACAGGCCGAGCTGCTGCTCGCCACGCTCCTGGTGATCATCGCCGCGCGCACCTACGCCGTGTTCTTCGCGAACTCGACGGTGCCGCAGCAGGCCGCGTACGCGATCCCCTTCGCGGCCGTCTTCCTCGCATGGCTTCACGACAGGGAGCTCGGCGTCTCGCCGGCCGCGCGCCGCATCGGTGCCGGCTGGCTCGCCTTCCTCGTCCTGGCGGGCGCCGTCCTCGTGGCGTCCGATGCGCACGATCGCTCGGTCCGGGTCTCCGGGCCGGGCGGCACCCTGTCCGAGCGTCCGGGGCCGGCCGCGTCGTACCAGGCGGCCCTGGACACCATCCTCCGCGAGACCGCGCCGGGCGACCCGGTGCTGCTCGCCCCCCAGCTCACCTCGCTCTACACCCTCACCGGCCGCACCGACCCCCTCCCGCAGATCTCGCTGCTTCCGGGCTCGCTGCCGGACGCGCAGGCCGAGCGCGAGGCGATCCGCCGACTCGACGAGTCGGGTGTCGACCTCGCCGTGATCAACACACGATCCCTGACCGAGTACGGCCAGGGCGCATTCGGAGACACCTACTACCGCACGATCCAGGACTGGCTCGACCGCGACTTCGTTCGCGTCGCGTCATTCGGAAACGATGGCGAGACCACGGTCGCGCTGGATGTCTGGCAAAGGAGAACCTCATGAACAAGGTCGGAGTCACCGGCGCGGCAGGCTTCATCGGATCCCACCTCTGCGATCGCCTCCTCTCGGAGGGCATCGAGGTGGTCGCGGTGGACGACCTGTCCATGGGGACGCTCGAGAACCTCGAGGCGTGCCTGCCGAACCCGGGCTTCCGGTTCGTGCAGATGGACTGCACCCACCGGCGCGAGCTGCGGGCGGCGTTCGCCGGCTGCGACACGATCGTCCACCTCGCGGCGCAGAAGATCCCGCGCTACGGCGGGGCCCTCATGACGCTCGAGCAGAACGTCGCCGGGGTGAACTCGGCGGCCGAGGTCGCACTGTCGATGGACGCCGTGCTCATCATGGCCTCCACCAGCGACGTCTACGGCAACGCCCCGCTGCCCTTCCGCGAGGACGGGCCGCTGATGCTCGGCGCGCCGACCAGCCGCCGCTGGGCCTACGCCGTCTCGAAGCTCTACGACGAGCACATGCTGATGGCGATGGCCGAGGAGCACGGGCTGCGGCACACGATCCTGCGCTTCTTCGGCTCCTACGGCCCGCGCAACCACCCGAGCTGGTGGGGCGGCCCGCAGTCCGCGTTCATCGAGCGCCTGCTCGACAACGAGCTCATCGACATCCACGGCGACGGCCAGCAGACGCGCACCTTCACGTTCGTCGGCGACACCGTGGACGGCATCTACCGCGCGATGGGCACGCCCGAGGCGCGCGGCGAGATCATCAACCTCGGCGGAACCACGCCGTGCACCATCCTCGAGCTCGCCGAGGCGGTCCACGCCGCCCTCGACATCGCACCGCCGCTGCGCGCCAGCTTCATGCCGTACACGGAGCTGCCGGGCAACTACGAGGACGTCCGGCACCGCGTGCCCGACGTGAGCAAGGCCCGTGAGCTCCTCGGCTTCGAGGCCTCCGTCCCCCTCGAGGACGGCCTGCGCATGACCGTCGAGTGGCACCGCGCACGTCGCGCGGCGCTCCCCCAGGAGGCAATGGCGTGATCCGCAAGCTCGTTCCTCTGGCCCTCGTCCTGGCGCTCCTCGGAGCGTTCGGGATGCAGGGCGCCCTCGCTGCGCCGGCCGGCGCCCCCACCGGGGTCACCGGCATCGCGCTCAGCGGGTCGGCCCAGATCGCGTGGCAGCCCGTCTCGGGCGCCGACAACTACGTCGTGCTGCGCGGCACGTCGGCGACCAACATCACGACGACGGTCACTCCCGCGGGCGGCACCACGGGAACGAGCTTCACGAACACCGGCCTCTCCAACAGCACCACCTACTACTACGTCGTCCGGGCCGTGGGCGCGAGCGTCACGAGCCCCAACTCGACCATCGCGCAGGTCACGCCGCGCTCGTCCACCTGCTCGGGTTCCAACGGGATCGTCACCGAGAACTGCTTCCCGGGCACGACCGCCTGGAAGACGACGAACGTGGACGACGCCATCGACGGCATCGAGGGCTTCGCCACCGCGAGCAGCATCAACGCCGGCGACTCGGTCGGCATCAAGGTGAACTCCGCGGCCGGGGCCTCCTACCGGATGGAGATCTACCGCACCGGCGCCTACGGCGGCGACCAGGGCCGGCTGATCTCGACCATCCCGAGCCTCACCGCCGTCTCCCAGCCCACCTGCGACTCGCAGAGCAACACCGGCCTGCTCGACTGCTCCAACTGGTCAACCTCGGCGACCCTCACGACCACGTCGTCGTGGAAGACGGGCGTCTACCTCATCCGGCTCGTCCGCTCCAACAACACGGACTTCCACGTCCTGCTCACGGTCCGCAACGACTCGGCGAACGCCGACGTCCTCTACGTCGTCCCGGACACGACCTACCAGGCCTACAACAACTACGGCGGCAAGTCGCTCTACACCTGGAGCTCCACCGGCGCCAACACCGCTCGCGGGCACGCCCCGTGCCGTGAAGGTCTCGTTCGACCGCCCCTACAACGAGGTCCGGACCGAGCAGCACGACTGGTACACGACCGGCGACCTGCGCATGGTCAGCTGGCTCGAGTCCCAGGGCTACAACATGGGCTACGTCACCGCGACCGACCTGGACCGCGACCCGTCGCTCCTCAACGGCCGCTCGGCCGTGATCCTCGGCGGGCACGACGAGTACTACTCGAGCGCCATGCGCAACGCCCTGACGTCCGCGCGCAACGCCGGCACCTCGCTCTTCTTCAGCGGCGCCAACTCGGTCTACTGGCAGATCCGCTTCGAGGCGAGCCCGACCTCGGGCGCGTCGCGGCGCGTGCAGGTGGCCTACAAGACGGTCGAGTCGGGCCCCAGCGACCCCCAGGGCCCCACCAGCACCTGGCGCGACCCCAACGGGGCCAACCAGCCCGAGAACGCCCTCGTCGGGATCATGTATCTCGGCGACTCCGACTTCACCTTCTTCCCGCTGCGCGTGAGCGCGGCCGAGGGCCAGGACCCGATCTGGCGCCACACCGACCTGTCGGACCTCGCGCCCGGCACCTTCCAGAACGTCGGCGGCGGCATCGTCGGCTGGGAGTGGGACGGCCGCGTCGACAACGGCCGCCAGCCCGCGGGCCTCACCGTGCTCGCCTCGAGCCCGGTCACCGGCAACCTGTCCCAGGGCAACGGCGCGAGCGTCTCTCCCGGCTCGACCGTGGTCAACGTCACCAAGTACACCGCCGCCAGCGGCGCGCTCGTCTTCGCCACCGGCACCAACAATTGGAACCGCGGCCTGGACCGCGACATCAACGGTGACGGCGAGCCCAACCTGACCATTCAGCAGGCCACGACCAACGTCCTGTCGGACATGGGCGTCCTGCCGGCCTCGCCGGACGCGGATATCGTCCTCGACGCCACCTCCCCGCCGCGCGTGATCCTCACGTCGCCGGGGGACACCTCCACCGGCGTGGCCGTGGACGTCTCGCCCGTCGCGGTCTTCTCGCGGACGATGAACGCCGCCACGATCACCTCCTCGACGGTCAGCCTCCGCACCCAGGCCGGCGTCGTGGTCCCGTCCACGATCACCTACAACGCGGCGACGCGGCGCGTGACCATCGACCCGACGACCTCGCTCGCCCTCCAGACGACCTACGTCGCCCGGGTCACGACGGGCGCGCAGGCGACCGACGGCACGCCGCTCGAGGCCCAGGCGCAGTGGACCTTCACGACCGCCGATCCGCCGCCGCCCCCGACGGTCACGACGACCTTCCCGGCGGGCAACGCCACCGGCGTCAACCCCTCCGCGGCCGTGACCGCGACGTTCTCCCGCGCGATGGACCCGGCCACGATCACCACGTCGAGCTTCCGGCTGACGGGCCCCGGGCGGAGCCGCCGTCGCGGCCACCGTCGCCTACGACGCGACCGCCCAGCGCGCCACGCTCACGCCGAGCTCCCCGCTCGCGCTCAACACCGCCTACACGGCGAGCCTGACGACGGCGGTCACCGCCGCCGACGGGACCGCCCTGGCCGCGGCCGTGTCGTTCGGCTTCAGCACCTGGGCCCAGCCCCCGCCGGCGCCCACGGTGACCCAGACCAGCCCGGCCGCCGCCGCGACCGGCGTCGAGGTCGCCAGCACCATCTCCGCGACCTTCTCGCGCGACATGGACGCCTCGACGGTCACGACCCAGTCCGTGACCCTCACGGGCCCCGGCGGCCAGGCCGTTCCGGCCGCCGTGACCTACGACGCCGCCACCCGGCGCGCCCTCCTCACCCCGACGGCGCCCGCTGGCGGTGAGCACGGCCTACACGGCCACGTTCGGCACCGGCATCCGCGCCGCCGACGGCATCGCGCTCGCGAGCGCGGTGACCGTCGGGTTCACCACGTCCGCCTCGCCCTGCCCGTGCCAGCTCTTCGCCGACTCGGTCGTCCCCGACCTCGCCGACCAACCCGGTGCAGGACGGCCGCGGCGGCTCCGGCCCCTTCTCGTACGAGATGGGCGTCAAGGTCACCGCCACGACCTCGGCCGAGATCCGCGCCGTGCGCTTCTACAAGAGCCCCGGTGAGACCGGCACGCACGTCGCCCGCGTCTGGACCTCGGGCGGCACGCAGCGCACGAGCGTCACGTTCACCAACGAGAGCGCCTCCGGCTGGCAGACCCAGCAGCTGGCGAGCCCGCTGGCGATCACGGCGGGTCAGACCTACGTCGTCTCGGTCAACCGCAACGTCTACTACCCGCTCACCTCGGGCGGCCTCGCATCCCAGGTCGTCGCCGGCCCGATCCGCAGCGTCGTCGGGGCCAACGGCGTCTTCGGCAACTCGTCGGGCACGTTCCCGACCAACTCGCTGGAACGACAGCAACTACTTCGTGGACCTCGTGGTCGGCGGCGACGACACGCCTCCGCCCACGACCCCGCCCACGGTCACGGACACGACCCCCGCGGCCGGCGCCACCGACGTGGCCTCGGACGATCTCGCCCACCGCGACCTTCTCGCGGGCCATGGATCCGGCGACCATCACCGCGGCCTCGGTCACGCTGCGCCCCCAGGCCGGCGGATCGCCCGTGAGCGCCGCCGTCACGTACGACGCCGGCACCAACCAGGTCACGATCAACCCGACGGCCGACCTCAACGCGAGCACGATCTACACGGCTCAGATCTCCACGGCGGCCACCTCGGCCAACGGCATCGCACTGGCGTCGCCGGTGACGTGGAGCTTCACCACCACGGCGGGCCCCGCGCCCGGCGCGGTCGGTCCAGCTGTTCCCGGACACCGCGACGCCCTCCTCGGGAGCCAACCCGGTGCAGGACGGCCGCTCGGGCGCCGGCCCCTTCTCCTACGAGATGGGCGTCAAGGTCACGGCGACCGCCGCCGCGGAGATCCGCGCGGTGCGCTTCTACAAGAGCGCCGGTGAGACCGGCACGCACGTCGGCCGCATCTGGACCTCGGGCGGCACGTCGCTCGGGACCGTGACGTTCGCCAACGAGACCGCCTCCGGCTGGCAGACCCAGCAGCTGGCGACCCCGCTGGCGATCACGGCCGGCCAGACCTACGTCATCTCGGTCAATCGCAACGCCTACTACGCGGTCACCACCGGCGGCCTCGCCTCGCAGATCACGGCCGGGCCGGTGCGGTCCGTCGTCGGCTCGAACGGCGTCTACGGCAACTCGTCGGGCACGTTCCCGACCGACTTCCTGGAACAACAGCAACTACTTCACCGACCTGCAGGTGGCCGCGACAGACACCGAGGCGACGGCTCCGCCGACGGTGAGCGTCACGACCCCGGCGCACAACTCGGTCAACATTCCGACGGACGTGTCGGCCACGGCCACCTTCTCGCGGCCGATGGACGGCACCACGCTCACGACGGCGACGGCCACGGTCAGCCCGGAGGGCGGATCGCCCGGTGCCCGCGACGGTCACCTACGACAGTCCGAACAACCGCGTGACGATCGACCCGACGGCCGACCTCACGCCGAGCCTCGACTACACCGCCCGGATCTCGACGGGCGCGACCTCCAACGACCGGCGTGGCCCTGGCCGCCCCGGTCATCTGGAGCTTCACCACCTCGGCGGCTCCCGCCGGCAGCGCCAGCCAGCTCTACCCCGACACCACTACGCCCGTCACGGACGGTAACGCGGTGCAGGACGGCCGTACCGGCGCCGGGCCCTTCTCCTACGAGACGGGCGTCAAGGTCCAGGCGACCCTCGGAGCCGAGATCCGCGCGGTGCGCTTCTACAAGAGCCCCGGTGAGAGCGGCACGCACGTCGGCCGCATCTGGACCGAGGGCGGCACCCAGCTGGCCCAGATCACCTTCACCGGTGAGACCACCTCCGGCTGGCAGACCGAGGAGCTGGTGACCCCGCTGGCGCTCACGGCCGGCCAGACCTACGTCATCTCCGTCAACCGCAACGACTTCTACCCGGTCACCCCCGCCGGCCTCGCGACGCAGATCACGGCGGGCCCCGTGCGCACCATCGTCGGCTCGAATGGCGTCTTCGCAGACGCGGCCGGCACCTTCCCGACCACCTCCTGGAACAACAGCAGCTACCTGGTGGACCTCGTGGTGGCGCCGACCGAGGTCGCGCCGCCGGCGAGTCCTCCGACGGTGACCGGCACGACCCCGGCCGACGACGCCGACAACGTCGCCGTCGGCTCCTCGCCGACCGCCACGTTCTCGCGTGCGATGGACCCGGCGACCCTGACCAACGCGTCGGTGACGATCCGGCCGGACGGCGGATCGCCGCTGGCCGCGACCGTGACCTACGACCCCAACACGGACAACCTCACCATCGACCCCACGGCCGACCTGAATCCGGCCCAGAGCTACACGGCGCAGATCTCCACCACCGCGAGGTCCGCGGACGGCATCGCGCTCGCCGACCCGGTCACCTGGAGCTTCACGACCGAGTCGGCCATCGTCACGAGCCAGCTCTTCCCGAACACAGCGACCCCGCAGTCCGACGGGAACGCGGTGGCGGACGGCCGCACCGGCCCGGGACCCTTCACCTACGAGATGGGCGTGAAGGTGACCGCGACGGCGCCGGCGCAGATCCGCGCGATCCGCTTCTTCAAGAGCTCCGGCGAGACCGGCACGCACATCGGCCGCGTCTGGAGCTCCGGCGGCACGGAGCTCGCCGAGGTCACCTTCGTCGGCGAGGGCGCGAGCGGCTGGCAGACCGCGCAGCTCGCGAGCCCCCTCACCCTGACCACCGGTGAGACCTACGTCGTCTCCGTCAACCGCAACGACTTCTACCCGCTCACCACGGGCGGCCTGGCCTCCCAGATCGTCGCCGGCCCCGTCAGCACCGTGGTGGGCGGCAACGGCGTCTTCTCCGACGGGGCGGGCGCCTTCCCGACGGCCTCCTACGCGGACAGCGACTACCTCGTCGATCTCGTCGTCGCCGAGGCGACGGCCACGCCGCCGCCGCCGGTTCCGACGGTGAGCGCGACCAGCCCCGCCGACAACGCGACGGGCAGTGGCGCCCAACGCGTCGCCCTCGGCGACCTTCTCGCGGGCGATGAACGCCGCGACGCTCACCAGCGCCTCGGTCACCCTGCGCCCGAACGGCGGATCGCCGGTGGCCGCAACCGTCTCCTACGACGCGTCCACCCGGCGCGTGATCATCAACCCGACCAACGACCTGACCCCGGCCCAGGCCTACACGGCCCAGATCTCGACGGCCGCGACCTCCACCGGCGGCGCGGCGCTCGCCTCGACCGTCAGCTGGAGCTTCACGACGGCCGATGCACCTACGGTGACCGCGACGACGCCTGCCGACAACGCGACCGGTGTCGCCGTGGCGGTGTCGCCGACGGCGACCTTCTCGCGGGCGATGAACGTCTCCTCCCTCACCTCCGGCGCCGCCACGGTGCGCCCGCAGGGCGGATCGCCGGTCGCCGCGAGCATCACCTACGACTCCGCCAACAACCGCGTGGTCATCAACCCGACCTCGGATCTGGCCACCGGCACCACGTACGTCGCCCAGATCTCCACCGCCGCCTCGGCGGCCGACGGCGCGACCCTGGCCGCACCGGTCAGCTGGAGCTTCACGACCCTGCCGGCACCGACGGTCACGGCGACCACCCCGGCGAACGGCGCCATCGGCGTCCCGCTCGCCACCTCCCCGACCGCGACCTTCTCGCGGGCCATGACCGTCGGCTCGCTGAGCGCGGCCTCGGTCACGGTGCGTCCCCAGGGGGGCTCGCCGGTCGCGGCCACCGTCACCTACGACTCCGTCAACCGCCGCGTCACGATCGACCCGACGGCCGATCTGATCGCCGGCACCGACTACACGGTCCAGATCTCGACGGCCGCCAACGCGACCGACGGCGCGCCTCTGGCGTCCGCCTTCAGCTGGAGCTTCACCACGATCACCGCACCGACGGTGACCGCCACGACCCCGGCCGACAACGCCACGGGTGTCGCGATCACCACCTCGCCCACGGCGACCTTCTCGCGGGCGATGAACGCGGCGACGATCACGACCACGACGGCCACCGTGCGCCCGCAGGGCGGGGCGGCGATGGCCGCGGTCGTCACCTACGACGCGGCCAACAACCGCGTGACGATCAACCCGACGGCCAACTTCACGCCGGGCGTCGTCTACGTCGCGCAGATCTCGACCGGGGCCGCCTCGGCCGACGGGGTCAACATGACCTCCGCGGCCACGTGGACCTTCACCGCGCAGCCCCCGCCGACGGTCACCGCGACCACGCCGGCCGCCGGTGAGACCGGCGTGGCGGTGAACGTCTCGCCCACGGCCACCTTCTCGCGGGCCATGACCGCCGCGAGCCTCACGACGACCACCGCGAGCGTGCGGCCCACGGCCGGCGGCTCGGCGGTCTCCGCGACCGTCAGCTACGACGCGGCCAACAACCGCGTCACGATCAACCCCAACGCCAACCTCAACCTCGGCACGGCCTACACGGCCACCATCTCGACCGGCGCCACGGCGGCGGACGGGATCGCGCTGGCCTCGGCGTTCACCTGGAACTTCACGACCATCACCGCACCGACGGTGACCACGACGACGCCGGCCTCGAACGCCACCGGCGTCGGTCCCAACGACGCGATCACGGCAACGTTCTCGCGGGCCATGAACCCGGCCACCCTCACCACGACCTCGGTCTCGGTGAGGCGTCAGAGCGGTGGCAGCAACCTGGCCGCGACGGTCGAGCTACGACGCCGCCAACAACCGCGTCACCCTCGACCCGACGGCGGCCTTCCTCGCGAGCACCGGCTACACGGTCTCGATCACCACGGCGGCGACCTCGGCCGACGGCATCGCGCTCGCCTCCACGGTGAGCTGGAACTTCACGACCATCGGAGCGCCGACGGTCACCGCCGTGACCCCGGCCGCCAACACGGCGGGCGTCGCGCTGGACGTGTCGCCGACCGCGACCTTCTCGCGGGCGATGACCCCGGGGAGCCTCACGACGACCTCGGCCAACGTGCGGGTCCAGGGGAGCGGCACGGCGCTGGCGGCCACCGTCACCTACGACGCCCCCACCAACACCGTGACGATCAACCCGACCGCGGACCTGCTGCCGGGCACCGTCTACACGGCCCAGATCACCACGGCGGCGACGGCGGCCGACGGCCTCGCCCTGGCCTCCACGGTGAGCTGGAACTTCAGCACCCCAGCGCAGCTCTTCGCCGACACGCTCGTCCCGACCACCCCGGCCACCGCGACCACGACCATCAAGGAGACCGGCGTCCGCCTGTCGGTCACCGCGGCGTCGCAGATCCGCGCGATCCGCTTCTACAAGAGCCCCGGTGAGACCGGCACCCACACCGGCCGGGTCTGGAACCAGAACGGGACCCAGGTCGCGACGGTGACGTTCGCCAACGAGACCGCCTCCGGGTGGCAGACCGCGCAGCTCACCACGCCGGTCGCGCTCACCAGCGGTCAGACCTACACGATCTCGGTCAACCGGAACACCTTCTACCCGAGCACGCTGAACGGCCTCAACTCGCAGGTCATCGCCGGGCCCGTCCGCACGGTGGTCGGCACCAACGGCGTCTACGCCACCACGGCCGGCACCCGACCGACGCTCTCCAACAGCAACAGCAACTACTTCGTCGATCTGATCGTCGCGCAGACTCCGTGAGCTCGCGTCCCGCCATCGCGCCCTCGGCCCCCGTGACGCCCGTGAACCCGGGCGGATCGGGGGACCGGGGGGCGCTCTCGGGCGCCTGGCTGCTCTCGGGCGCGACGCTCGTGTCGGGCGTGCTGGCGTACGCCTTCCACATCCTGGCCGCCCGCACCCTCGGCGCCGACGGATACGGCCGCATCGCCGTCCTCTGGGGGGCGATGTTCCTGGTGGCGATCGTCCTCTTCCGCCCGATCGAGCAGACCGCGTCGCGCACGATCGCCGACCGGCTCGCCCGCGGCTGGGAGACCCGCAGCGTGGTGGTCTCGGCCACCGTCGTCGCCCTCGCGGCCCTCGCGATCGGGACCGTCCTCATGCTCGCGCTGTGGGAGCCCATCACCTCGGGCCTCTTCGACGGCGACGGCACCCTCACGCTGATGCTCGTCGCGGGGGTCGTCACCTACGGCCTCTCCTACGTCGTGCGGGGCATGCTCGGCGGCGTCCGCTGGTTCGCCGGGTACGGCCTCAACCTCGTCTTCGACGGCGCCGCCCGCCTCTTCGTGGCGCTTCCCCTGATCGTCGTGGCCAGCACCGGTCTCGCCGCTGCCGCGATGGTCGCCGCCGGCCTCGCCGGCGCGGCGATCCCGCTGTGGGTGGGCCGCCGCCGCCTGCGCGTCCTGCGCGAGCGCGGGCCCGGCGAGCGCTTCCGTCCCGCCTCGACGCTGGCCTTCGCCGCGCCGGCCGCGGTGATCGCGGGCGCCGACCAGATCGTGGTCAACAGCAGCCCGGTCCTCGTCGTCCTCGCCGGCGGCACGGCCGCGACGGCCGGCGTGGTGTTCGCCGCGACCATGCTCGTGCGCATCCCGGTCTACGTCTTCCAGGGCGTGGCCGCCTCGATCCTCCCCAACCTCACCCGCCTCCACGCCACCGACGACCGATCGGCGTTCCGCTCGGCCGTCTGGCGCACCGTGGCGATCCTGATCGGGCTGGCGGGCATCCTCGCCGTCGGCGCGATGGCCATCGGCCCCCACGCGCTGCAGATCGTCTACGGCCCCGACTTCGACGCCGGCCGCGCGGAGCTCGGACTGCTCGGCGTGGGCGTCGGCCTCTACCTGGCCGCGTCGACCATCTCCCAGGCCCTGCTGGCCCAGGACCGCGGTCCCGCGGCCGCGCTCGCGTGGGCCGTCGCGGCCGTCCTGTTCGTCGGCGTCTTCTTCCTCCTGCCCGGGGCGGAGCTGATGCGCATCGCGGTCGCCTTCGCCCTCTCGATGGGCGTGGGGGCGGCGATGGTCGCCGGCTTCCTCCTGCGTCGCGACACCGCCGTCTCGCGCGGCCCGAGCGTGGCCCCCCGGCCACTACCCGAACGATGAGGAGGGCGCATCCGCAGCCAGTCCGGATGGCGGTCGGCGCACCCCCAGACCGGCGCTACCCCTGTCGACCACGACCACGGAATCATCTTCAGCACGGCAATCCGCGTGACCGCGGGCTCTCGCCCCCGGATCCACTAGATCAGTCGGGAAAGGCACACCGGAGCATGGATCTCACAGTCTTCTTCAGAGTCATCTGGAGGTACCGCGTCCTCGTCATGACGGGGCTCCTGCTCGCCGTTCTCGCCGCCTTCTTCGCGATGGTGAGGATCAGCCCGGGCGGGTCGGCTCCGCTCTCGCTCCGCGGCGAGAAGGAGTACGCCAGCTACACGACCCTCTTCGTGACACAGGCGGGCTTCCCGTGGGGCCGGCTCGCCCAGGCCGACGACCCCGCGACGGACAACGCCGGTCGCCTCGCCAGCCTCGCCACGCTCTACTCCAAGCTCGCCGACAGCGATCCCGTCAACGAGATGAACCGCGAGGTGCTCGGGGACAAGGGATGGTCGATCGAATCGGCGCCCGTCCTCGACGGCGGCGGCCTGCAGTCGCCCCTGCCGCTGGTGCGCATCGCCGCCACTCGCCAACTCGGCCGAGCTGGCGGAGAAGACCGCTGGCACCGCGGCGGCCTCGCTCCAGAATTTCGTCACCACCCGCCAGAAGGCGAACGACATCCCGGACGGCGACCGCGTGGTGCTCCAGCTCATCAAGGGCCCCGAGAAGCCCGTGCTGATCCAGGGTCGCTCGTTCACGCAGCCGATCATCGCGTTCCTCCTGATCAGCATGATCACGCTGGCCCTGCCGTTCCTCCTCGACAACATCCGCCGGTCGCTCGCGGCCGCGCGAGACGCCGAGCAGGCCGACGACGACCTCGGCCGAAGCGCGGCCTCCCAGTCGGGGGTGTCCTTCGACGCCGCGGACATCGAGGAGCGGCGCCGGGTGGCGCGCCTGTCCCAGTAGTCCCTCCCGGTGGGTGACGCCGCGTCGCGGCGGCGCCCACCGGAGCGGTTCGCCGCCCCGATCAGTGGGGGGCGCCGCGCGCCCGTGGCCCGCGCACGACGCGCGCGAGCGCCCGCCGGTGGCCGTCCCGCGCCTCCGCGCCGCCCCGGCCGAGGGCGGCGTGGGTGGCCTCGCCGAGGCCGATCCCGATCCGCTCGAGCGCGCCGCCGGCGCTTCGGCGATGGGCGCGGGCGTAGAGCATCCGGCTCTCGGCAAGGACCGCGAAGAGCGCGGCGCGCGGCGCCGAGGCGCCTCCCTCGTGGCCGCAGACCACCGTCGGCGTGAAGCCGACGCCGTAGCCGAGATCGCGCACCCTGCGGCAGAGGTCCATGTCCTCGCAGTAGAGGAAGAAGCGCTCGTCCAGGCCGCCCACGGCCTCGAGCGCGGAGCGGCGGATCATCAGGCAGGCGCCCGAGATCCAGTCGGGACGACCCGCGCGCTCATAGGCCTCGGGACGCCGGATCAGCTCGTCCGACCAGGGCGCGCCCGGCGCGACGCGGTGGAGGAAGAGGGCCTGTGCGTACGTGGACGACAGGCGCGGGAAATGGCGTTGCGAGAAGTCCAGCGTGCCGTCGGCGTCGCGGATCAGGGGCCCCACGATGCCCAACGAGGGGTCGTCGTCGAGCGTCCGCGCGAGGTCGAGCACGGCGTCGGCCGCGATGCGCGCGTCGGGGTTGAGGAAGAGGACGGCCGGCGCCGAGCCCGCCCGCCAGCCGATGTTGCATCCGAAGGAGAAGCCGCCGTTCGCCCCGCTCTGGATGGCCACCAGGTCGAGGTCGGTGACGGTCTCGAGGCCCCCCTCGGGAGAGTCGTTGTCGACCACGATCACCCGGAGGTCGGCCCGCCCGGCGAGCGGTTCGACGCAGGAACGCAACTGATCGCCGCTGTTGTACGCCACGACCACGACGTCAACGCGAGGCGGCCCGGCGGCGTGGGGGAGGGCGGGCTCCGGCACCCGGTCAGGCTACCGCCGGCGGGCGGTCGCGGGGCCCGCTCACGGAAATCCGGGGCGCTGCCGATCAGAGGTGCAGTGCCCACCCCCGCGGTCCCGCGCCGGGGAGACCCAGGAGTCGTGAGATGGAACGGATTCCACGGCCGGCCCACCGTGTGCTGGGACTGTCGCTGGCCCTCGCGAGCGCGGCCGCCCTGGTGGCGGTCGGAACCGGTCACGCCGAGGCGGCCCGTCGCTCCGTCCGGGCGACCGAAGCGTCCCCGGCCGTCAGCGTGGCCATCGTCACCCCGGCCGACGGCGCCCGGGTCAAGGGCTCGGTGCGGGTCGCCGCGTCGGCGTCCGCCCGGGCCGGCATCGCGCGCGTGGAGTTCCGCATCGACGGTGTGCTCCGCTGGACCTCCCGGTCGGCTCCGTTCGTCCTGAACGGGGACCGCGGCACGTGGAAGACGACGACCCTCGCCAACGGGCGCCACACGATCTCCGCGACCGCGTTCGACCAGGGCGGCCGCCGGGCCCGGGACACCCAGACGGTCACCGTCGCCAACCCGGTCCCCCCGCCCATCGTCCCGGCTCCGCCCGTGCTGGAGCCCGAGCCGGCACCAGCGCCGCCCGAGCCGGTCCCCGCCGCGCCGGATCCCGTCGTCGATCCGCCACCGGCACCGCCTCCGTCGGTGACCCCCCCGCCTGTGACCGAGCCCCCGCCTCCGCCCCCGGTCGACCCGCCCCCGGCGGTCGATCCGCCCCCGCCCACGGTGACGCCCTCCGTCTTCCTGTCGCCGGCGGGCAACGACGGCTCCAACTGCTCGGCGGCGGCGCCCTGCCGCACGCTCGACCGCGGCTACCACGCCGCGGCGCCGGGCGCGGTGGTGCAGCTGGCGGCCGGGACCTACCCGGGCGGCAACATCACCTTCGACAACTCGAAGAACGGCGCCACCACCCGAGTGGTGCTGGCGCCGGCGCCGGGCGCCGCAGTCACCGTCTCGGGAGAGCTGAAGATCGGGGCCCAGCACCTGGAGCTGCGCGACATGGCCACCCCCGGCGGCTGGCAGACCGACGCCAATGTGGCCGACGTGACCATGCGCAACATCGACTCCAGGCACCTGTTCATCAACTCCTCCCAGCAGGTGTCGGTGATCGGCGGTCGGGTCGGGCCGCCCGGGCCGGTCAACTACCACCCCCAGATCCAGGCCTCGACGACCACGCCCCCGCGCGACATCCTCATCGACGGGGTGACCTTCCACGATTGGCGTACGACGGCGGCGGGCCAGCACACCGAGTGCCTGCAGATCGGCGACGGTGACCGGATCACGGTCCGCAACAGCCGCTTCATCAACTGCGAGGCCACCGGCAACCTGCACATCACCCACTACGGCGACCCCTCGCCGCGCACCCGCAACGTGACCATCGAGAACAACTTCTTCTCGACCACGATCAACGGCTACTACGCGATCCAGGCCGCCGCGGTCCAGAACCTGCTCATCCGCAACAACTCGGCCACCCAGGGTTTCCTGATCCAGGCGTTCCCCGGTGACACGGTCGCCGCCAACAACGTCCGCCTGGTCGCGAACCTGGTGCCCGCCGCCTCGTGGGAGTGCGTCTCGGGGGTCCAGTACCGGAGCAACGTCTTCTTCTGGGGCACCGCCGGCCAGAGCGCCGCCAAGTGCAACAGCAGCGACACCGCCCTCACCGGCACATCCAACCCGGGTTTCGTCGATCCCGGCGCCGCCCTCGACCTGCACCTCACCGCGTCATCGCCGGCCTTGGGCAAGGGGGCCGCGACCGAAGCCGCCGCCACCGACATCGACGGCGAGTCTCGCGGCGCGACCCCCGACGCGGGCGCTGACGAGCGCTGACTAGGCCCGGACGGCCATCAGGCTCTTCGTGAGCCCAGCACCTTCTCGCGGTGGATGGTGGCGTCGGGGAAGAGGCGTTGCATGTCGCGTGCGCCGAGGAGCTCGATCGGCTCCCAATGACCCTTGGGCTGAAAACCCATCGTGGTGGCGGTTGAGGAGCCGCCGGGTCCGCTCCGGGAGGAACTGGAAGTGCGCACCTGAATAGTGCGGCTCGATGGGGAACCAGCGGTTCGGCGTCTGGATGAAGTAGCGCTAAGAAACGACGCCGGACCTCCATCGCGAACGCCTACTGCAGCTCGAGCGGAACGTGTTCGATGACGGAGTTCGAGAACGCGACGGCGAACTCGCCATCGGCGAACTGCAGCCGGGTCCCGTCCCCGACCATGGTGGTCACGTTCTCCTGCTCCAGCCAGGGGCTGGTCTTGGGCGTGAGGTCGAGGGCGACGATCGGGTTGACCGAGTTGAAGCGTTCCAGGGCGGCCCCGACACCGACACCGCCGTCGAGGATCCGATCTCCGGGCTGGAATCCCCAGAGCTCGACGAAGCGCTCGTAGCGTCCTCCCCGCTGGATGGTCGTGCTGGTCGTGGCCCATTCACGTGCCATTCCCCTGAGGCTCATGCTCTCTCCTGTTCGTCGACGCCGTCACCCGTGACGCGCAGCAGCACCGCCGAGAGGCCCACGAGGATGAACATGATGTAGGTCACCTGGATGAACGAGTACGCGTCGTAGGTGAACAACCCGACGGCGAACGCGGTGATCGATCCGGCGAGCGCGGTCATGAGCAGCCCGAGGTCGCTGGGATCCCGCCGCGCCCGGGCGCCGAGCCGACGGACGGTTCGCGCAAAGAGCCAGATCCACGCGAAGACACCGATGATCCCGGTCTCGAGCAGCGTGCCCAGCCACTGGTTGTCGAGGATGTTGGCCTTCACCTGGTTGTTGTCCGTGACGCGTGTTCCGAAGCCCTGGCCGAGGACCGGGGAACGCGCCGCCTGATCCAGTGCGGGGCCGAGGTCCGCCACCCGACCGCTCCCGAGCTGTCCGGCCTCCGATTCCTGCTCGGCGACCAGCCCTCCCTGTGGCTGGAAGGCGGCATGGAGCGAGCCCAGCGCGCCGGGGATCGCGAGGTGCATCATCAGCAGGAGGGGCAGTGCGATCGGCAGTGCACGGCGGGCGTCGACGGGTCGCAACACGCCGAAGACGATCAGGATGATGGCGAGCATGATGACGCCGGTGCGGGAGATGGTCGCGACCGAGGCGACGACCATCAGCCCACCGACGAGCCACCAGTGGCGACGGGAGGTCCGCACGGCCAGGTAGAAGGCCAGCGGAACGAGCATCACCATCGCGGCGCTCAGGGCGATCGAGTGTTGCGCGGACGCGAAGACGCGCATCCGCGCGCCGCGTCCGGGATGTCGGGCACGTCCTCGAGTCGCAGGACCGGGATCACCCGGCCGAGTTCGTTGAACACGTTGTAGCCGGTCCGGGACTCGATGATCGCGAAGAAGGCCACGATCCCTCCGCTGCCGACCAGCACCTGGAGGATGCGATCGACGATTTCGCGGGTGGTCACGACGCTCACGATCAGCACGAGGATGAGGAGGAAGCTGAGCAGGAAGGTCAGCGACTTGATCACCTGGGTCTGCTCCTGCGCGACCGCCGCGGGGTTGACGGCGAGTGAGCCGAACACGGCGACGAGCAGGAGTAGGAGAGGCCCCCGCAGGCCGGTCGGCCGCAGGCGCACCTGCGGGTCCACCAGCAGCGCGGCGGCCCATCCGGTGACGACCACCGCGACGAGCAGCCGGTAGGGCTCCAGGTCGAACGGCAGCGCCCCCGGGAGTACGTAGCGGCGGATCGGGATGAACATCACCACGCCGACGAGGACGCAGATCATCGCGACCCAGCTGATCGTGAGGGAGGAGCGCCGTGCACCGGTCGCCAGGCGCGGGTCCCGGCGCCCGCGGAACGGCTGCGGGTGGAAGTTTCCTGTGGTGAAGGACATTCGCGTCGATGCTATGGCGACCTCCCATGCAGCACACCCCCAGTTCGGAGGGTTGGCAGACCGGCTCCCTCGACCCTCGGTCAGCGGCGGATCGGTTTGGGCGAACCGCCGCCGCCGCCGACTCGACGTACGGCTAGCGCGAACTGGCTTAGCGGACGTGTGCGGTCCGGAAGCCGGTTACTACCGTCGCCGACGAGATGCGAATCCCACACCCGCCCACATGAGGTGGGGCACGAAGGTGGCGCTCGGCGCCCTGGCTGCGCTGGTCCTCCTGCCGGCCCGGCGCACGCCAGCGGTCGTCCAGGCGTCCGCCGTGCCACCCTTGCCTCCCACGCCCGTGCCCCCGGTCCCTCCCTCAGGGTCGATCGGCGACCCGCCGCCGGAGCGCTCGGATCTCCGCGGCGCGGTGATGAACGGCCTCCTGTGGAAGATCATCTCGATCGTCGTCAAGCAGGGCTCCCGGATCGTTGTCGGCATCGTCCTGGCACGTCTGCTGACGCCCGATGACTACGGCCTCGCCGCGCTCGTGCTCGTGTTCGCGAGCCTCGTCTACATCTTCTCGGACCTCTCGCTGGGGGCCGCGTTGGTACAGCGCAAGACCCTCACGGAGGGCGATCGTTCGACGGTCTTCTGGGTGAGCGTCGCCTCCGGTGCCCTCTGCACGGTCGTGGGCATCGCGATCGCTGGATTGGTGGCGGAGTTCTACCGCGAGCCGGCGGTGAAGCCGCTGTTCATCGTCGTGTCGTTCAGCTTCGTGATCGTCTCGTTGGGAGTGACCCAAGAGGCCCTCCTCACGCGTGCCATGAGCTTCCGGGCGCTCGAACTGCGACAGATGGCCGCGTCATTGATGGGCGCGGTGGTGGCGATTGTGATCGCGGCGCGCGGTGGAGGCGCGTGGGCGATCATCGTCCAGCAACTCGTCGTGGTGGGCGCGGGGACCTTCCTCATCTGGTTCGTGTCGCCCTGGCGCCCGCATTTGGTGTTCTCGAAGACGAGTCTTCGCGAGCTCGGCAGCTTCGGAGGTAACGTCTTCGGCTCGCGGATGGTGGCCTACTTGCACCGCAACGCCGACAACCTTCTCATCGGGCGCTACCTCGGCCCGGCGGCGCTCGGCGCGTACTCCCTGTCCTACAACGTCATCCTCCTACCGTTCAGCCAGGTGGCCGGGCCCCTCGAGCAGCTTCTGTACCCCGCGTTCTCGCGTCTGCAGGACGAGACGACGCGGCTGCAAGAGGCGTTCCTGCGCGTCAACCGCCTGGTCTGCACCATCAACATGCCCCTACTCCTGGGGCTGGCGGTGCTCGCCGACCAGTTCGTCCCGGTCGTCCTTGGCGAGCAATGGCGGTCGGCCATCCCGGTCATCCAGATCCTTGCAGCCGTCGGCGTCGTGCAGTCGCTCCAGGCACTCAACGGGAGCGTGCTGCAGGCCCGCGATCGCACCAACTGGCTGTTGCGCTACACCATCCTCTACACCGTGATCACCGTGGGGGCCTTCGTCGCCGGCGTCCCCTTCGGCATCGTCGGTGTCGCCGTGGCGCTTGCCGTGGCGAGCTGCTTCTTGGAGCCCCTCTACGCCATCATCACCGCTCGGGCGATGGGCATGCCGACGGTGGACATCGCCCGCAACCTTTGGGGGCCCACCCAGGCCTCGTTCCTAATGGTGGCGGCCGTCGTGGCCGCGCGCGCCGGGGTCCAGGCGATCGGGGCGGGAGACGCGCTGCAGTTGGCGGCCGGCGTTCTCGCGGGCATCGTGACCTACCCGCTGTTCGTCTGGTGGCGGGCACCCGGGGTACGGGAGGACATCATGGGGATAGTCCGGCGCCGTCGCGAGCAGGGAGAGGGCGTTGGCGATTCCTGATCGGACGGGGCCGTTGCGGGTGTCCGCGGTGATCCCCACGTACAACCGCGGCGCCCTGGTGGTTCGCGCCGTCGAGAGCGCCCTGGCGCAAACCCATCGGCTCGACGAGATCATCGTGGTCGACGACGGATCGAGCGACGACACGGTGGAGCGCCTCGCGCCGTACTCCGACCGTGTCAACCTCGTGCGCCAGGCCAACGCCGGGGGCGCCGCGGCCCGCAACCGGGGTGTGCGGGAGGCGCGCAATCCCTGGATCGCCTTCCTCGACTCGGACGACGTCTGGGATCCGGAGCACCTGCATCGAATCGGACGCGCCATCGTCGCGACCGGGGAAGCGGCGCGATTCTACTTCTCGGACATGCTCGCGACCTTCGTCGAGGGTCCCGGGTCCCTGTGGAGCGCGGCCGGCTTTCGCGTCCAGGGGCCCTGGATGTACGCCCCCGACGCGACCGAATGGGTGATGCGGGCGCTGCAGCCGACGATGCTCCAGTCGAGCGTCATCGGGCGCGATGCATTCTTGGAAGCTGGTCCGTTGAACGAGCGTCTCACCGTTCGCGAGGACACGTTCCTGTTCTTCCGTCTCGGGATCGGGGGCGCCGCGTGCGCCGTCGCAGGCATCGGGACCGTCATGTCGTCGACGATGCCCCGGGGCGCCTGACGTCTGTCCACGACCCCTCGTCCGAGCGCTACTGGCGCGACACCGTCGTCCTCTATCAGCACCGTCCTCGACGGGAATCCGTCCCTCGCGCACAAGCATCGACGCGAGTTCCGCTCGCGGCTCGCGCTCGCCCACCTGCGCCTGGGACGCTACGCGGCTCGCGCCGACGGGCGCCCGGGGAGGCCGCGGCCGAGTACGCGCGCGCCCTGCGCACCAGCCCCGGGTCCGTGGACGGCCCGGTTCGGGCGACGCGCCCTGCGCCCGCTCAGATTCGGCGGTTCTCGAACTCCAGGCTGAGGCGCGTGACGCCGTCGCCGCGGTCCGGGCCCTCGATGGTCCGGCGCAGCTCCCAGCCGGCGCGCGCCAGCTGCGCGAACTGGGCCTGCAGCTCGCCCTCGGAGGTCACCGTCACCACCCGGCCCTCGCCCGGGCCCAGGACGAGCTCGACGTTGAGCCCTCCGTCGACCTGATCTCTCAGCAGCTCGCTGACCGAAGAAGACGAGTTCATCGCGGGCACCTCACCTCGGGAACGATCGATCCAACCTTACCCGTGCAAAGGCGCCATAAACACTCACTTCACAGCATCCTCACGAACAATTGAGGGAGAGTTGGCCGCCGGCAGGAAGCGCTCGGCCGTGCCGCCGCCGTCGGCGGGGACGCTCCAGATCGCCTCGCCGTTGCCGTAGATGACGGTGTCGTCGTCGAGCCACTCGACCTGGTCGTCGATCGGCTGCTCCTCGGCGAGCGGGCGTCTCGGCCATGGTGGCGAGGTCGATCACCGTGAGGCGCCACAGGCCGTCGGCGCCGGTGCGCTTCTTGAAGGCGATCCGGGTTCCGTCCGGCGAGATCGAGGGGCACTCGACGTTCTCGTGGATCGTCGTCATCGACCTGCCGCTCACCGTGCCGCGCACGAGGTAGGTCTTCCCGCCGGTTGACAGGGTCGCGTAGAAGGTGTCGTCGTCCGGCGCGAACGTGATGCCCCAGAAGTTGCGGTCGGCCGAGGTGACGCGCTTTCCGTCGCGGGTGACCGGCCAGTTCTCGAGGCTCTTCACGATCGTCGTCCCCTTGACCATGTCGAAGATCCGGGCCTGGGTCGAGAACACCCCGAGCGACGCGTACGAGTGGCCCGCCACGAAGGTCGTGATCGCCCCGAGGCGGCCGTCGTCGGACACCCGCGCGCGGCTGGGCACGCCCGGGACCGAGATCGACTTGTAGGGGCGCAGGTCGGGCCCGAGCAGCTCGGCGCGGTAGCTCTGCGGGAAGGAGTCGGCGAGCTGGAGGCAGATGCCGCGCTGCCCCTGGAAGTTGACGCGCTCGCAGGTCAGCCCGCCCAGGTGCGCGCGGGCCGGCCACGTCGTCGAGCGGCACCGCCGCGATGCGGCCGTAGGTCTTGGGGTCGGCGCGGTCGAGCGAGCGGAAGACCATGTACGGCGGCGCCGGGAGGGTGACCGTGGCGGTGGTGTCGTTGCTGGTCACCGGCGCGTCGGAGGCGGAGATCATCACGACGCCCACGGCGGTCGCCGTGCACGCCACGATCAGCGCCGCGAGGATCAGGCCGCGCCGCTTCACGCCGCCGCCTCCGCCGCGCGGCGCCCGCGGCGCAGGAGGGTCGCGCCGACCGCGATGCCGATCACCAGGCCGACGGCGGAGATCTTGACCGCGGCCTCGAAGCCCGCGGTGCGTCCAGATGAGCCCGAAGAGCACGGATCCCCCCAGTCGGGTGAGGCTTGTGATCGTGAGCAGCAGGGCGAGGCCCGTCGCCTGCGTCCCGCGGGGCAGCGCCGACGCGCCGAGCGCCGCCAGGACGCCGTCGGTGGCGGAGTAGAAGGCGCCGAAGGCGATCAGGTAGCCGACCAGCGCCAGCGAGCCGCCGCTCGGCAGGAGCAGCGACCCGTAGAGCAGGAGCAGCAGGCCGTATCCGGCCAGCAGCATCCGGCCGCGCCCGATCTTGTCGGCCAGCCATCCCATGGGCACCGCCATGACCATGAAGACGAACGCCGTCACGGTGTAGAGGAGGGGGAAGAGGGTGGTGTCGAGGTCCATCTGGCGCTGCAGGCCGAGGTAGAGGAAGCCGTCGCTGATGGTCACCAGGTTGAGGATGCCGGCGGCCAACAGGAGCGAGCGGAAGCGCGGCTCGCGCACGAGCATGGCGACGTCGGCCCAGGTGACGCCGGCCTCGGAGCTGGGCAGCGTCTCGCGGTCGCCCTGGACCATGAGGAGGATGATCCCCACGCCGATCAGGGCGATGCAGAAGCTCACGATGAAGATGGAGTCGAAGGCGTTGGGCGCCGCGGCGAGGATCCCGAAGGCCAGCAGGGGCCCGATCATCGCGCCGGTGGTGTCCAGGGCGCGGTGCACGCCGAAGGCCGTGCCGAGGCTCTCGCGGGGCGTGCTCAGCGAGATCAGGGCGTCGCGCGGGGCGGTGCGGATGCCCTTGCCGATGCGGTCGGCGAAGACCACGGCGCCGAGCCACGCGAACGAGGCGCCGACCGCGACGTAGAGCGGCTTGCAGAACGCCGAGAGCGCGTACCCGGCGGTGGCCACCTCCTTGTGTCGCTTGCGGCGGTCCGAGAAGAGACCGCCGGCCAGGCTGACCAGGGCCGCCGCGCCGCGCTGGTAGCCGTCGACGACCCCGAACTGCAGGGGCGTGAAGCCGAGCGTGAGCACCAGGTAGAGGGGCAGGATGGTCGCGACCATCTCGGACGAGACGTCGGTGAACATGCTCGTGATGCCGAGCAGGATCACGGTCCGGCTGACCACGCGGCGTCCGCTGCGCAGGCCCGAGCCGGCCTGCACGAAGCTTCGGATGTCCTGAACGCTGTACATGCCCCGTCAGGTCATCGGGGGACGGGCCGTCCAACCGTAGGCCCGGGGCAACAGATTCGGTTCCCGCTGACGGCGCCCGCCGCGTCGGCTACCATCGGCGGACCGCAAGGGGAGTATCCCCCCACGGCGCCATCGTCAATACGGCCCTCACGGCCCGGTGGCACCGGCCCCTCTCGAACGGACGGGGTGGGAGAGACCTTCGGCGAACGCCCGTCGTCCGCTGCGAAGGAGCCCGTGCCGTGAACCCGCCCCTCTGGGCCTGGATCGCCCTGATCTTGGCCGTCCCCGTGCTCGCGTCCATCGACCTGCTGCTCTTCGGCCGCGGCCAGGTCGCCGTCCCGGTCAAGCAGGCCGCCGCCTGGAGCGCGGTGTGGGTGTCGCTCGGGCTCGGCTTCGCCGTGCTGCTCGGCCTCACCCAGGGGAGCACCGCCGCCGGCGAGTACCTCTCCGGCTACCTCGTCGAGCTCAGCCTCTCCATCGACAACCTGTTCGTCTTCGCGGTCATCTTCAGCTACTTCGCGGTGCCGAAGGAGATCCAGCCGCGCGTGCTCCTGTTCGGCGTGCTGGGCGCGCTGATCTTCCGCGGCGTGTTCATCGCGGTCGGCGCGGCCGCCCTGAGCGCCGCCGGCTGGGTGATCTACATCTTCGGCGCCTTCCTGGTCTTCACGGCCTACCGGCTGGCCCGCAGCACCGGCGAGCACGTTGACCCGAGCAGGAACAAGCTGCTCATCCTGGTCAAGCGCTTCGTGCCGAGCGTCGACGAGTACCACGGCAACAGCGTCTTCATCCGCCGGAACGGCATGCGGCTGGCCACCCCGATCCTGGGCGTGCTGCTGGTCGTGGCCAGCACGGACGTGGTCTTCGCCATCGACTCGATCCCGGCGATCTTCGCCGTGACCGACGAGGCCTTCATCGTCCTGGCCGCCAACGTGTTCGCGGTGCTCGGTCTGCGCGCCCTCTACTTCGTGATCGTGGGCATGCTCGACCGCTTCCAGTACCTCAACTACGGGCTGGCCGTCGTCCTCGCCCTGGTGGGGGTCAAGATGCTCCTCAGCGACGTCTACCACCCGCCGATCTACGTGACCCTCGGGGTGGTCGTGATCGTCCTGGGCGTGGCGGTCCTGGCCTCGCTGTGGGCGACGCGGGGACAGGCGGGGGCGGACCGGATCGAGGCGGGGGGGCCGGTCGAGCACCCCTGACCGGGCCGCAGTGACCTCCGTGGCCCCGGCAGGTAGGGTCGCGGCGACCGGTGGGGAGGACCCCGCCGTGTCGTCGTCGGATCAGACACCAGGGGGGCGGTATGGCGAGCATCGTCGAAGGACGCGCACGGGTACGCAGGCGGCGGGCGGCGGTGGCCGCGGCGGTCGGGATCGCGACCGGCCTGGTCATGGTCTCTCCGGCCATGGCGCTGGAGGGGACGGACACCATCACGACCTACGCCGGCAACGGTGCCCTCGCGTCCAGCGGCGACGGGGGGCCCGCGGCCGCCGCCGGCACCCCGAGCCCGGTGGGCATCGCCGCGGCCGGCGACGGGCGCCTGGTCATCCCGGAGCTCTCGGCCAACCGCGTGCGCGTCGTCGCGGCATCCGGGACGATCACCACGCTCGCCGGGACCGGCGTCGGGGGCTTCTCGGGTGACGGCGGCCAGGCCGCCGCCGCCCAGGTCAACGGCCCGCGGGACGCGGCCTTCGACGCGGCGGGCAACATCTACATCGCCGACAGCGACAACGACCGCATCCGCAAGATCGCGCCGGACGGCATCATCACCACGGTGGCCGGTTCGGGCGTCCGCGGCTTCTCGGGCGACGGCGGGCAGGCCACGGCCGCGCAGCTGAACAACCCGGTCGGCGTGGTCGTCGACACGGCGGGCAACATCTACATCGCCGACGCGCTCAACCTGCGCATCCGCAAGGTCGCCACCAACGGCGTCATCACGACGATCGCCGGCAACGGCGCCAGCGGCATCTCCGGCGACGGCGGGCCGGCCACCTCGGCCAGCTTCATCCGTCCCGACGACGTCCGCATCAACGGGCTCGGCGCGATCCTGGTCGTGGACTCCGGCGGCCACAACGTCCGCAGCATCGACAGCTCGGGCAAGATCGCCACGATCGCCGGCAACGGCACCCCCGGCAACAGCGGCGACGGCGGGGCGGCCACGAGCGCCCAGCTCGCGACTCCCATCGAGATCGCGATCGACCCCTTCAACAACCTCTACATCTCCGACGCGGGCGGCAACCGCATCCGCCGGGTCAACACGGCCGGCGTCATCTCGACGATCGCCGGCACCGGCGTCCGCAGCTTCAGCGGCGACGGCGGCCCGGCCGCGTCCGCCCAGCTCAACGCCCCCAGCGGCGTGTCCCTCAACTCGGCGGGCGACCTGTTCATCGCCGACACGGGCAACAACCGCGTCCGCGTGATCAAGAACCCGCAGCCGTTCGTCCCGCCGACGCCCGGCGCGGGCGGGCGCCTCGACGTGCCCAGCGGCTCGGCGCGATGCAACGTGATCCCGACCCGGACCGTGACCAAGGGCTCCGGCAAGGTGACGATGAGCGCCGAGCAGCTCCTGATCAACCAGCGCATCGCCCAGGCGGCGGTGCGGCGGGTGAATGCCGTGTCCAGCTGGCTCAACGCCGGCCTGGTCACCAACGACCTCTGCGGCGGCGCGTTCGTGGCGCAGAGCTTCGGCCCGACGCTCACCCTCGGCTCGACGAGCACGCTCTTCCCGGGTGCCTCCCAGCCGCCGAAGCCGCGCCCGGTGACCCCGGCCAAGGCGACGACCGGCAACGTCAAGGGCGTCAAGCTCCAGGCCAGCCAGCTGCTGATCAGCCAGCGCATCTCCCAGGCCGCGGTGCGGCGGGCCAACGCGCTTACCGCCCGGCTGGACAACGGCCTGACCGGCGGCGACCTCCGCAACGCCGCGGTCACCCCGGACAAGGTGGCGGTCGGCCTGACGGTCGTCGCGGCCCTCGCGGGCGGCGACGTCCCGCCCTCCCAGACCAACGTGGCGCCTCCGGGCCCGCGCACGGGAGCGGCGAACGTCACGCTCAGCACCACCCAGCTCCTCATCAACCAGCGGATCGCCCAGGCGGCCGTGCGGCGCAGCAACGCGCTCATCGACCGCATCGGCGCCGGCTTCAGCGCCGGGGACTTCCAGGCCGCGACGCTCTCGAAGCGGACCCTGGGCACGGGGCTGAACCCCGGCTGATCTACCCGTTCGACCGGGACGATCACCGGAGCCTGTAGCCAGTTCGGACCAAGGGCGCCCTTCTGACCGAGGGCGCCCGCGGTCTGTCCCTGGAGCCGGAAGTCGAGCCCGCCGCCGTCGATGTCGTCGTACCAGAGGACGGCCTTCAGCCGCGGGTAGGTCGTGCGCAGCGTCCGGAACGTCTGCCGGATCCAGGCCCGGGCGTCGCCGCCCCGCGTCGTGGTCCCGATCTCGGAGATCATGATCGGCTTGCGGAAGCGCGCGAGCGCGCGGTAGGTGTCGCCGTAGAGCGGCGTCGGCGTCGCGCCACGAGCTCCAGGTGTAGGCGCTGCCCCAGTTGAAGCCGCTGGTCGACACCCAGTCCACGTAGGCGTCGCCGGGGTAGTAGGCGCGGATGTCGTGGTCCTCGCCGTCGATCCGCTCGAGGTTGTTGATCGACCAGATCCAGCTCACGTTGCGCGCGCCCTCAGCGATGAAGATGTCGTGCACGTGGCGCCAGGCGAGCTTGTAGTAGTCGGGCGAGTTGCCGTTGATCTGGACGCCCCAGGGGTACCAGGTGCCGTTCATCTCGTGCATGAGGCGGATCATCACCGGGGCCTTGTAGGCCGCGATGTGGCGCGCCCACGAGCGGATGTAGCGGTCCTGGGCGCCCGCGGCGATGCGCCGCAGGTTGATGTCCGGCTGGACCGCGACGTGCTTCTCGCCGACCGGCGCGCTCCAGGGCTCCCAGGTGATCATGGGGATCGCCCCGGCGCGGGCGACGCGCCGCGCCCAGTCGGCGCGGAAGCGGCGCTCCCCGCTCAGCCACTGCTGGTACCAGTTGACGATCCGCGGGCGCTGGCCGTTGGCGGCGGTCCACGTGGCGATGGCGCCGGGCGTGCGTCACCAGCGAGAAGTTGGAGACGCCGAGGTAGACGCCGCGCGGCGGGCGGCTCGACGCGCTCCATCGGCACGCGACGGATCGGCGACCGGGATCTCGTCGATCTGCGCGGTCGCGGCGTCGGCCGACGACCTGCGCTCGGACGCGAGGAAGGGGACCGCGAGCACCGCGGCCACGGCGGCGGCCAGCAGCACCGCGATGGCGCCGCCGAAGAGTCTCTTGCGCCAGCGTTTGCCGATCATCCCCTTGTGGGTCGGCACGCGGCCGTGGTCAGATGAGCGGCGGGTGCCATGAGGTTTCCATAGGCTTCAGACCGCCCGCGACGTGACCGATAGGGCGGTCACGTGCGCGCGGACACCTCATGGAGTCCACACCACCTCAGCGTTCCGGCGCGTCGGTCCGGAGCCACGTGGCCGCTCTTGGCCTCTGCCTCGCGTTCCTCGCGAGCGCCGTCGCCGGTGCCCGCGCTCGGGGCCTCCGGGGCGCCGGCACCTCGGGGGGCAGCATGCTTGACGGCGCTCCTGCGGATGGGCGCCACGACCGCGGCGCCCCCGGTTGCGCCGGCCCCCCTGGGGCGGCTGGACCTCTACGTCGAGCCGCGGCGGCTCCGCGCGGGCGCAGGCCACGGCGTGGAGCGGATCGCGCCCCGACGACGCGAGCCTCATCCGCCGCATCGCCGAGCAGCCCCAGGCGCTCTGGCTGGGGGAGTGGAAGCGACAACGTCCGCGCCACCGTGGCGCGGCGCGTCGGCCGCGGCCCGGGCCGCCGGCCGCGGTCCCGGTCCTCGTGGCCTACGACATCCCCAACCGCGACTGCGGCCAGCACTCCTCGGGCGGGGCGTCGACCGCCGCCGCCTACCGCGCCTGGATCGGCCAGATCGCGCGCGGCATCGGGGCCTCCCCGGCGGTCGTGGTGCTCGAGCCCGACGCGCTCGCGGGCCTCGACTGCCTCTCGAGGCCCGATCGCAGGCGAGCGGATCGCGCTGCTGCGGGACGCGGTCACGACCTCTCGCGCGCTGCCGGCGACCGCGCGTCTACGTCGACGCCGGCAACCCGGGATGGGTGCCCGCGGCGCGCATGGCCAAGCGCCTGCGCGCGGTGGGGATCGGGCGGCGCGCGCGGCTTCTCGGTCAACGTGGCCGGCTTCGAGACCACCGAGCGCTCGACCGCCTACGGCACGCGCGATCTCGCGCCGCACCGGCGGCGCCCACTTCGTCATCGACACCAGCCGCAACGGCGCGGGCCCCGCCGGCCCGGGCGACGTGGTGCAACCCCCCGGGCCGCGCCCTCGGCGAGCTTCCCGACCACGC
Source organism: uncultured Thermoleophilia bacterium (assembly GCA_963784365.1). Lineage (GTDB taxonomy): Bacteria > Actinomycetota > Thermoleophilia > Miltoncostaeales > Miltoncostaeaceae > Miltoncostaea. Next base: position 1,466,377 of record CAWAQS010000006.1, read on the forward strand.
AGACCGGCGATCCGCTCGTCGACGCCTATCTCTGGGTGAAGCGGCCGGGCGAGTCGGACGGCACCGTGCAACGGCGGGCCCCCGGCCGGGACGTGGTGGCCCGAGTACGCGCTCGACCTCGCGCGACGGGCCGCCGGCGCCTGATCCTCCGGCCCCGCCGCGGGTCCCGCAGGACCCTTTACGCCCGCTGACGCGGGCCGAAAGTCGCGACCCCGACCGCCGATAAGAACCCGACGGGCGTGCGCGCACGCAAGGGTTCGACGCGAGGACGGCACGGATGCCCCCACTCACCGACAGCGACGCGGCGGTGGACCTGCGACACGGCGCGGCCGCCTCTGGCCCCGGCGTCCCGCCTCGCCCACGCCGCTGACGCTCGCGGCGCTCCTGGCCGCGGGCGGTCTACCTGGTCTGGCGGTGGGGCTTCACGCTCGACGGCGCTCGACCTCTGGCTGGCGATCCCGCTCGCGGTCGCCGAGACCTACGGGCTGCTCATGCTCGCGCTGCTCACCTTCTCGTGCTGGCGGCTCGGCGACGCGCCCGACGCCGGCGCCCCTCGAGGGCCGCCGCGTGGCGGTGCTCGTCGCGACCTTCGACGAGGACGAGGACGTGCTGCGCCCGACCGTCGTCGGCGCGCTGGCCATCCGCAACGACGTCGCGCCGGAGGTCTGGGTGCTCGACGACGGCGGCCGCGACTGGGTGCGGCGAGATGTGCGACGAGCTCGGCGCGCGCTACCTCTCGCCGGCCGGCCCCGCGCCGCCACGCCAAGGCCGGCAACATCAACCACGCCCTCGATCACGTCGACGCGGAGTTCCTCGTCACCCTCGACGCCGACCACGTGCCGCGCCCGGAGCTGGTCGAGCGGATGCTCGGCCACATGGCCGACCCGCGGGTCGCGATCGTCCAGGCGCCCGCAGGCCTTCTACAACCGCGGCTTCGGCCACCCGCGCGCCGAGGACGACCCGCTGCGCAACGAGCAGAGCATCTTCTTCGACGTCATCTGCCGCGGCAAGGACCGCCACGGCGCCGCCTTCTGGTGCGGCTGCCCGTCGGTGCTGCGCCGCGAGGCCGCTCGATCGAGGTCGGCGGCGTCGCCACCGACGACCGTCGTGGAGGACGCCCACACCAGCCTGCGCCTCAACGCCGCGCGGCTGGCGCGTCGCCTACCACGACGAGGTCATGGCGCTCGGCCTGGCGCCCGAGGAGATCGGCGCCTTCGTGGTCCAGCGCGGCCGCTGGGCCCGCGGGTCGCTGCAGATGCTGCGGCTCGACCCGCCGCTGTTCAAGCGCGGCCTCACCTGGCGCCAGCGCCTCGAGTACACCGCGAGCTGCCTGCACTTCCTGGAGGGCCCCCAGCGCCTGATCGGGCTGCTGGTGCCGCCGATCGTGCTGGCGACCGGCGCCGTCCCGATCGCGACGCGAGCCCGCTCCTGTACCTGGCGATCTTCGTCCCCCAGCTGCGTGCTGATCCCGACTCGCCTCGAAGGCGCTGACGCGCGGCCACTACCGCCTGATCGAGGGCGAGCGCTACTCGATCGTGCGCATGGAGGCCTACCTGCGCGCCCTCGCCGCCCTGCCCCGCGGGCGCGGCGCGCGGCTTCGAGGTCACGCCCAAGGGCGCGCCGCTCGGGCGCGCTCGCCGGTGGCCCGCGCCCTGCGCGTGCCGATCGCGATCGCCGGCCTCACGCTGGCCGCGGTCCTCTACCAGACCTCCGCCCAGCTCTTCGACCTGCCCCGGCCGCCTGCCCCCGGGCGCGGCGACGTGACGATCGTCTGGGCGCTCGTCAACATCGGCCCTGGTCGCCTACACCGTGGCTCTGGGCGCGCGGCGTGCAGCACCGGCGCCGCAGCCATCGCTTCCCCGTGGCCGTCCACGCCGCCTACGCGGCCGACGAGGGCGACGCTGCCGTCGCTCGCCGGGCGCACATCGAGGACCTCAGCCGCCACGGCGCCCGCCTGACGGTCGCCGACCCGCGCGAGCCCGGGCGAGCGCCTGCGCCTGGTGCTGCTCCTCGACGACGGCCCGGTCGAGCTGGTCGGCACCGTCGCCACCGTCGCGCCGGCCGCGCGGGGCGAGGGCTACCTGGTGGGCTTCGACTTCGACGAGCTGGACGCGCCGCTGGTCGACGCGATCGTGGCCTGGTGCTTCCGCTACCCGTTCGGCCCGGAGCACACGGTCGCCCCGGTGCCCGCGGCGCCCGCGGTGCACGAGGAGGCGGAGCGGGACCACGAGGAGGAGTACGCGCGCCAGTCGCGCCTGCTCGCCGCCGCCGAGTCGTCGGCCGCCTCGTCCGAGGCCGCCGAGGAGCCGGACGACCCGGAGGTCGCGGACCGCGACTCCTGAGCTACGCTGGGCCCGGTCTCGGGACGTAGCGCAGCCTGGTAGCGCACCGCCTTTGGGTGGCGGGGGTCCCCGGTTCGAATCCGGGCGTCCCGATCAGCAACGCGGACCCGCGAGGCGTGAGCCGCGCCCCCGCCGGGTAGGACCCCTCCGTGACCGAACATCACCGTGAGGGGGTTCAGATGGCCGAGATTCGCGAGATGGACGGCGGCACCGACGACCGGGCGGCCGAGGACCGCGTGGCGGAGCTGGTGGCCGCGCGGTAGCGTGCCGCGTGACGTGCGGACCCGTGAGGCGTGAGCCGCGCCGCCCCCGGGTAGGACCTCACCGTGACCGAACATCACGGTGAGGGGGTTCAGATGGCTGAGATTCGCGAGATGGACGGCGGCACCAACGACCGGGCGGCCGAGGACCGCGTGGCCGAGGACCTGCTCGCGCGGGAGCGGGCGGGCGACCGGAACGTGGCGGTCGACGACGGCGACGAGGCCGTCATCGGGCCGGAGGGGTACTCCGAGACGACCCGCCTGCCCTCGCTCTCGCGGCTGCGCGGGATGGACGCCTGCACGAGCGACGGCGACAAGATCGGCAAGGTCACGGACGTCTACCTCGACGCCGAGGCGCGGCACGTGCGCTACCTGGCCGTGAAGACCGGCTGGTTCAGCGGGTCCGCGGTGGTCCCGGTGGACGATGTGACGTTCGTGGACGACGGCGACGACGCCTACGTCGTGGTCCCGTACACGGCGGAGCACCTCAGTCACGCGCCGGCGTTCGGCGACGACGACGAGGTGACGCCCGAGCGCGAGCGCGCGATCTACGACCACTACCGGCGCGCGGGCTACTGGGACGAGGCGCGCGACATCGTCCGCGCGCGCCAGACCCCGCCCGCCCCGACCCCGCAGATCGCGGAGGCCGAGGTGGCCGACGTGACCCGGCGCGGGGGCGACCCGGCGGAGGTCCGCGTCAAGCGCTGGGGCACTTAGGAGGCGGCCGGACCCCCGACGGGCGACCGCCGGTCGGGGGCCGGCTCGGCGGGGAGCGAGATCCACGCGTCGAGGCCCCCGCCCGGGACGTTGGCGATGTGCGCCTCGCCCCCGTGGGCGCGGGCGACGGCGCGGACGATCGACAGGCCGAGGCCGGAGCCCCCGCTCGCGCGCGCCGAGTCGGCGCGGGCGAAGCGGTCGAAGGCCACGTCGCGGAAGCCCGGGTCCACGCCCGGCCCCTCGTCGCGCACGTGCAGCTCGACCATGTCCCCGGCGCGCCGGGCCTTCAGACGCACGTCGCCGCCGCCGTGGCGCAGGGCGTTCTCGACGAGGTTGGAGAGCGCCTGCTCCAGCCTCATGCGGTCGCCGGCCACGATCACGTCGGAGTCGCCCCCGGCCGTCGCCAGCGACCGCGCCGACCGCTGCGCCTGCGCCGCGTGGCGCCCCGCCACATCCGCCAGCAGCTCGCCCGCTGTGAGCGGCTCGAACCGGACCGGCAGGCCGCCCTGGTCCGAGCGCGCGATCACCAGCAGGTCTTCGGCCAACCGCACCAGCCGGTCGGTCTCCTCCTGGGCGGAGGCGATGGCCTGCTCCAGCTGGAGAGCAGTGTGGGGGCCGCGCAGCGCCAGCTCCAGCTCGGTCTTGAGGATGGCCAGGGGCGTCCGCAGCTCGTGGCTCGCGTCCGCCACGAAGGCCCGCTCGTGGGCGAGGGCCGCGTCGGTGCGCGCGAGGAGGGCGTTCAGCGTCTCCCCGAGCCGCCGGATCTCGTCGTCGGCGGCGGGGAGGGGGAGGCGCTCGCCGTGCTCGGCCCCGGAGATCCGCGCGGCCCGCGCTCGCATCGCCTCCACCGGCCGCAGCGCGCCCGAGGCCAGCGCGTAGGCGGCCGCCGAGGCGAGCAGCAGCGCGAGCGGCGCGCCGATGGCCAGCAGGACCGTCAGCTCGGAGACCGCCTCGTCCCTGCTACCGAGCGGTGTGCCCACCACCACGATGCGTTCCGGCGCGCCCCGGGCCGGCACGGCCAGCAGGCGGGCGCGCGAATCGACGCCGGGGATCGCGGCCACGGTGAGGGTGAGGGGCGCCCTCAGCGCCTGTTCCGCCTGCGCCGGGGTGAGCAGCGGCGTGGTGCGCAGTCGCGGCGTGGCGTCCACGATCCGGCCGCGGGAGTCGAGGATCTGGGCGATGGTCGCGCCGCCCTCGGTGAGCGGGCTCTGGCCCCCGCCGGGCAGCAGCGCGTCGCTGTCGTCGGCGATCGCCTGCACGTCGGCGGCGCGGGTTCGGAGCGCCTGCTGGATCGAGTTGTCGAGATCCGAGGTGAGGCTCGCCCGCATGAAGAGGGCGCCGCCGGCCAGCACGATCGCCATGACCCCCGCGAAGGCGAGCGTCAGGCGGAGCCTTATGGGGATTCGTTCGAGCATCCACCGTCCGGGCGAAGGAGGTACCCCGCGCCGCGGACGGTCTCGATCGAGGAGACGTCGAACGGGCGGTCGATCTTCTCCCGCAGGTAGCGAACGTACACCTCCACCACGTTCGAGCGGTTCTCGTACCCCCCGTCCCACACGCTCTCCAGCAGGTCGAAGCGCGAGAGGACGCGCCCCGGGTTGTGCATGAAGGCCTCGAGCAGAGCGAACTCCCGGGCGGACAGCGCGATCGGGATCTCGCCGCGCGCGACGGACCGCGCGGCGGGATCCAGGGTCAGATCCCCTACCCGGAGCGTGGTGGGGCGCTCGGCCGGACGGCGCCGGATCACCGCGCGCAGCCGCGCCAGCAGCTCCGTGAACGCGAAGGGCTTGAGCAGGTAGTCGTCGGCGCCCCCGTCGAGGCCGGCGACCCGGTCCTCGATGCCGTCGCGCGCCGTCAGCATCAGCACGGGCACCCAGATGTCCTTCGCGCGCAGCCGGCGGCAGGTCTCGACGCCGTCGATCCCCGGCAGCGACACGTCCAGGAGCACCGCGTCGTAGCTCGTCGAAGCCGCCATCCAGAGCGCGTCCTCGCCGGTGCCGGCGATGTCGGCGGCGATGCCCTCGCCGGCCAGGCCGCGCTGGAGCAGCCCCGCCATCTTCTGCTCGTCCTCGACGACGAGGATCCTCATCAGGCCTCCCGCCGCGGCGTTCGCGACCTCGACCCGGCGACTGTACGCGCACTCTCATGAGAGGAACCTGAGGGGCCGGTCCGGCTCCTCTCATCCGCCCCTCATCGGCGTCTGGTCCCCTGTGGGGATCCGCCCCCCGCGGCCAACCCACGACGGATCGTGTGAGAGAACCCATGGACTACCGCCTCGAGCAGCTCCTCAACGGGCCCGCCGGCCACCACCCGTTCTGGGACACGGTGATGAGGGACGCCGCCACGTGGGCCGTCCCGGTCTTCGCCGGCATCGTCGCGGTCTGGTTCGCCGTCGGCTGGGTGCTCGACCGTCCGGAGGACCGGCGCGGCGCCCTCACCGCGCTCCTCGCCGCCGGGTGCGGCCTCCTGGTCAACCAGATGGTCCTCCTCGTCTGGGCGCGCCCGCGCCCGTTCGCGGCCCACCCCGGGTCCGTGCACACGCTGGTGGCCCGGAGCGCGGACGGCTCCTTCCCGAGCGACCACGCGGTCGCGGCCGCGGCGATTGCGGGAGTCCTGTTCCTCTTCCACCGCCGCCTGGGCGCCGTGGCGCTGGGACTGATGGCCCTCGTCTGCGTCGCCCGGGTCTACGTCGGCGCCCACTACCCGCTCGACGTCGTGGCCGGCGCGGCGATCGGCGTGGTGGCCGCGGTCGTCCTCGCCGGCCCGATGGCCCCGGTGGGCCGACGGCTCGTGGGAGTGATCGACCGGGCGGTCGCGCTCGTCGGCGTCCGGCCGCCCAGGAGATCCGCCAGCACCTGACGATCGTCCCGGCGCCGGGCTCATCCGGCCCCCCTCCGGCGCCGATATCGGGGTCATGTCGATCCTTGCGGGCGCACTCGTTCGTGGCCCGCGCGCGGCGGTCTTCGTCGGCTGGACCGTCGTCCTGCTGGCGCTGATGGCCTACGCCGTCCACGTCGCCGCGGGCGTGGGCACCAGCGCCCGGGTCGCGCCCCTGTTGGACGGCTGGCTCTACTCGTTCCTCGTCATCGCCGGCGGCGTCGGGATCCTCGCGCGGGTCCTGCTGGTGAAGGAGGAGCGCCTCGCCTGGTCCCTGATCGGCGCGGGCGCGATGGCCTGGGCGATGGGCGACATCTACTGGTGGCTGGCGCTGTCCGGCCACGCCTCCGTCCCGGTCCCGTCGCTCGCCGACGTCTTCTATCTCGCCTTCTATCCGCTGGTCTACGCCGGCCTGGTGCTCCTCGTGCGCGCCCGCGTGCGCCGCTTCCACGCCAGCCAGTGGCTCGACGGGCTCGCCGCCGCGCTCATGATCGGCGCGATCGGCGCGGCGGTCCTCATGCCGCCGATCATCGAGGCCAGCGCCACGAGCGACGCGGCGGGGGTCGCGACCAACCTCGCCTACCCGCTCGGCGACCTCCTCGTGCTCTCGCTGATCGCCGCCCTCGCCGGGATCATGGAGTGGCGGCCGGATCGCGCCGTGGGCCTCCTCGCCCTCGGCTGCCTCACCTTCACGCTCTCCGACAGCGTCTACCTGTTCCAGGTCGCGGCGGGCACCTACACCGAGGGCGGCCTCTTCGACCTCTTCTGGCCGGTCGGGATGGTCTGCATGGGCGTGGCGGCGTGGCAGCCCTCGCGCCGCACGCCCGCGGCCCACCTGGAGGGCTGGAGCGTCATGGTCCTGCCGGGCGTCGTGTCGCTCGGCGCGACCGCCCTCCTGGTCTACGACCACTACGCGCCCGCCACGGTCTTCTCGGTGTGGCTGGCGGCCGCGGCGCTCGTCGTCTGCATGGGCCGCGCGGCGCTCACCTTCCGCGAGAACATCGCCCAGGCGTCCACCGACGCCCTCACCGGGCTGCCCAACCGGCGCCTCTTCCACGACCGGGTCAACCAGGCCGTCCTGCGGGCCCGCCGCCACGGTGAGCGCATCGCGGTCCTGATCATCGACATCGACCGCTTCAAGGAGGTCAACGACACGCTGGGGCACCACTCCGGCGACCTGATGCTCCAGGAGGTCGGGCGGCGGCTGCGCGGGGCGCTGCGCGAGAGCGACACGGTCGCGCGGCTGGGGGGCGACGAGTTCGGCGTGCTCCTGACCAAGATCCCCGACGCGGCCGGCGCGGAGGCGGTCGCCGCCCTCCTCGGCAGGTCCATCTCGTCGCCGATGATCATCGACGGCCTCGCGCTGGAGAACGAGGCGAGCATCGGGATCACTCTGTTCCCCGACCACGGCGACGACCTCGTCGCGCTGCTGCGCCGGGCGGACGTCGCGATGTACACCGCCAAGGCGGAGTCGCTGCCCTACTCGCTCTACGGGTCCGAGCGCGACGAGGACTCGCCGGCGCGCCTCGGCCTCATCGCGGAGCTGCGCCGCGCCATCGCGCTGGGCGAGCTGGTCCTCCACTACCAGCCCAAGGTGGGGCTGCTGAGCGGAGAGGTGGTGGGGGTGGAGGCCCTCGTGCGCTGGCAGCACCCCGAGCGCGGACTGCTGGGACCGGGCGCCTTCATCCCGATCGCCGAGCAGACCTCGCTCATCCGGCCCCTCACGCTCCACGTCATCGAGCGCACCCTCGAGCAGTGCCGCCGGTGGGAGAACGAGGGCCACACGCTCTCGGTGGCGGTCAACGTCTCGGCGCGCAACCTCCTCGACCCGGCCTTCGCCGGCGCCGTCGCCGCGAGCCTGCGCCGCTGGAGCCTGGAACCCAACCGCCTCGAGCTCGAGATCACCGAGACCGCCCTGATGGAGAACCACGAGCGCGTCCTCGACGCCCTCCGCGACCTCGACGACCTCGGCGTGGTGCTCGCCATCGACGACTTCGGGGTGGGCTACTCGTCGCTGGGCTACCTCAAGAGCCTGCCGATCAGCGTCCTGAAGATCGACCGCTCCTTCGTGATGGACATGTGCACCGACGCGGCGGACGCGATGATCGTGCGCTCCACTGTGGAGCTCGGGCGCAACCTCGGGCTGCGGGTGGTGGCGGAGGGCATCGAGACCGAGGAGGCGCTCGAGGCGCTGCGGGAGCTGGGGTGCGGGCTGGGCCAGGGCTTCCACATCGGCCGCCCGCTGCCGGGCCCGGTGCTGGCGGCCTGGCTCGAGGACGCCGACGACCGCCGCCGGGCCGAGCGAACCGCGATCGGCGGCTAGGCCCTCAGACCGCCGCGGGCAGGGCCAGCGAGACGCGCGCCCCGCCGCCCGGCCGCTCCTCGGCCCAGATGCGCCCGCCCTGGGCCTCGACCAGGCCACGCGCGATGGCGAGGCCCAGACCGGCCCCCGCGCCGTCCCCGCTGCGGGCGGAGTCGGCCCGCCAGAACGTCTCGAACGCCCGCTCCAGGTCCTCGGGCGCGATGCCCTCCCCGGTGTCCTCCACGCTCACGAGCACCTCTCCGGCGCGCGCGTGGAGCACCACGGCCACCGAGCCGTCGCCCGGCGTGTGGCGCAGGGCGTTGGTGAGGAGGTTCAGCAGCACGCGCTCCATCTGCTCGGGCGCACAGCGCACGGCGGGCACCGCGGGGGCGACGCGCGACTCGACGTGGACGCCGCGGGCCTCGGCGGTCGCCTCGACGCCGCGCACGCAGCCCTCCACCAGCCCGTCCAGGCGCACCTCGCGCAGCTCCAGCGTGAGAGCGCCGGCGTCGATGCGCGCGAGCTCGAAGAGGTCGTCGACGAGCCCGCTCAGGTGGCGGACCTGCTGGTGCATCGCCGGGATGTAGGTCTCGGGCGGGACGAGCCCGTCCTCCACGGCCTCGAGCATGGCCTGGAGCGACGCCAGGGGGGTGCGCAGGTCGTGGCTCGCGTGGACCACCAGCTCGCGACGCGCGTCGAAGAGGCGCTCCAGCTCGCCCGCCATGCCGTTGAAGGCGACCCCGAGCGCCGCGAGCTCCGCGGGGCCGTCCTCGGGGGCGCGGGCGCTGAGGTCTCCGCGCGCCAGCGCATCGCTGGCGGCGCGCACCTGGTCGAGCGGGCGCATCGCCGAGCGGGCCACCAGGAGCGCGCCCACGAGGGCCACGATCCCCGAGGCCGCCGCGACCGCGAGCACGGTCAGGTCGTGCCCGGAGTCGAACATCAACACGCCCGACAGGAGGACGGCGCCCAGGGGGAGCATCACGGCCAGCAGCGCGAGGGCGACCAGGCGCAGGCGCAGCGTCGGCAGGCGGCCGGCCACCCAGGCCCCGGCGAGGCCGGCGGCCAAGGTGCACAGCGCGACCAGGAGCGCGGCGCCGATCACGGCACGAAGCGGTAGCCGACGCCCCAGACGGTCTGGACGTGGTCGGGGCGGGAGGGGTCGCGCTCGATCTTCTCGCGCAGGCGGCGCACGTGGACGGTCACGGTCCCGGTGTCGAAGGCGGCGTCGTAGCCCCAGACCCGGTCCATGAGCTGGTCGCGCGAGAACACCAGGCGCGGGTTGCCCGCCAGGAACCAGAGCAGGTCGAACTCCTTGGCCGTCAGGCGGATCTCCTCGCCGTCGAGCGTCACCTCGCGGGTGCCGGCGTCGATCGTCAGGGGGCCGGCCTCGATCCGCCGCGGCGGCTCCGCCGCCGGCACGCGGCGCAGCACGCTCCGGACGCGCGCCACGAGCTCACGCGGCGAGAAGGGCTTGGTGACGTAGTCGTCGGCGCCGAGGTCGAGCCCGACGATGCGGTCCGCCTCGCCCCCGCGGGCGGTGAGCATGATGATGGGGGTCGCCGACCGCGCGCGGATCCAGCGGCAGAGCTCCAGCCCGTCGATGCCCGGCAGCATCACGTCCAGGACGATCAGCGCGGGCGCGTGGTGCTCGATGAGATCCCGCGCAGCGAGCCCGTCGCCGGCCTCGAGGGCCACGTAGCCCTCCCGCCGCAGATAGCGCGCGACCACCTCGCGGACGATCGGCTCGTCGTCGATGACCAGGACGGTGATCTCGGCGTTCGCGGGGGCGCTGGCCACTCGGGGCTCTCGTGTCCGGTCGATCATCCACGGCATGCTCGCGCACAGAGCTTTCGCGGATGTTACGGCGACCGTCCGCGCCGCCACCAGGCACCCGCCCGGCCGTCCCGGCGCGGCCGGGTTTTCGCCGTCCGGCCGATCGCGCTAACCTTCCGCGCGGCGGTCCCGCTCGGGGCCGGCTATGAACGCGTGGATGAGCGACGACGTCAACGGGCCTTCAAGCTCGGCGGGTCTTCGGTTCCTCGCTGAGATAAGGATGGGTAATGCCCGAAGGCGTAGTCAAGTGGTTCTCGCAGGAGAAGGGGTACGGGTTCATCACTCCGGACGACGGGGGCAAGGACCTCTTCGTGCACTTCTCCGAGATCCAGGGCTCCGGTTTCCGGAACCTGGACGAGGGCCAGAGGGTCAGCTTCGAGAGCCAGGAGGGTCCCAAGGGCCCGCAGGCCGCGAAGGTCGCCCCGCTGTAAGCCACTCCGGCTGAAGTCGCACGTCCACGAAGCCGCCCCCCGGGGCGGCTTCGCTGTTTCCGGGAGGAAGCACACGGCCGCCTCCTCCGGATGGGGGCCCCGACATCCGTTAGTCATGCCGCGGATGGGGGAAGATGCCTTCAACGCAATCGAGCTAGGAGCCTGAATGGCCTCGGACGGTGTGAACATCGGTGGTGTCGGTCTCGGCGGGATCCTCGTGATCGTCGGAATCGTGGTGGCGTTCTTCTGGAGCCTGATCCTCGGGATCATCATCGCCCTGGTCGGCCTGGTGGCCTTCGGCGGCTTCGTGAAGGGCAAGTGGTACTGATCCAGCCGGTGCGGGCGGCGTGAGCGTCCCGGCCCCCAGCGGACGGCAGATCGCGTTCCGGCACGGGGCGTGGTCGGCGACCGTCGTGGAGGTCGGTGGAGGGATCAGGGAGCTGAGCCACGAGGGCATCCCGGTGCTGGACGGCTACGGGGTGGGAGAGATGGCCAGCGGCGGGCGGGGGCAGCCCCTCCTGCCCTGGCCCAACCGGATGACCGGCGGCAGGTACGTGTTCGAGGGGCGCGCGATCCAGGCCCCGATCAGCGAGCCGTCGACCGGCGCGGCGATCCACGGGCTGACGCGCTGGGTCAACTGGGCGCCGGCGGACGTCCGCCCCGACGGCTGCACGATGGCGCTGCGGCTCCATCCCCAGCCCGCGTATCCGTTCACCCTCGACCTGCGCATCGACTACGCGCTGACCGACGCGGGGCTCGAGGTGACGCTCGGCGCGACCAACGCCGGCCAGGGCGACCTGCCCTTCGGGGCCGGCTTCCACCCCTATCTGACCGCCGGCTCGGAGCGCGTGGACGACGACCTCCTCACGGTTCCCGCCGCGGCCCCGGACGCGCGTGACTTTCGCGCCGGGCGCGCGATCGGCGGCGCGGTCATCGACGACTGCTACACCGGGCTGGAGCGCGACGCGGCCGGCCTCGCCCGCGTCCGGCTGGAGAGCCCGGCGGGGCGGGCGGTCGTGCTGTGGCTGGACGCGCTCTGGAGCCACGTCATGGTCTTCACGGGTGACACGCTGGCACCGGAGCGCCGCCGCCGCGGCCTCGCGGTCGAGCCGATGACCTGCGCGCCCGACGCCTTCAACACCGGCGAGGGCCTGCGCGTCCTCCGCCCCGGCGCGTCGCTCTCCGGACGCTGGGGCGTCGCGCTCGAGGAGCCCTCCTAGAGCCCCCCGGGGGCGCATGTGCGCACCCAAACTTGGCCGTGGGTCAACACGCGGGGGCGAGGCTCTGCAAAGATGGCCGACGTGCGCCGACGGGTCGTCATCACGGGAGCCGGAGTGGTGAGCCCAATCGGCGCCGGCGTCGAGACCTTCTGGGACGGGCTCGAGGAGGGGCGCAGCGGCGCCGACCGCATCGAGCTCGAGGCGGTCGGGGAGCTCAACGCCTTCCCGGTGACCGAGGGCGAGGACGCCCGCGAGCGCTTCGGCCAGCGCGACGCCCGCCGGATGGACCGCAGCGGACGGATGGCCGCGGTGGCCGCCGCCCTCGCGCTGGAGGACGCCGGCGACCTGGGCGTCGATTCCGAGCGCATCGGCATCTCGGTGGGGAGCGTCCACGGCGGCGCCGAGACGCTGCTCGAGGCCCACCGCGCCTTCCTGGAGCGGGGCCCCGACCGCGTCGGACCCCTCGCGATCCCGCTCTCGCTGCCCAACCACCCCTGCGCGGCCGCGGCCCGCGTGCTCGGGCTGCACGGACCGTCGTTCTCCTCGGCCACCGCCTGCGCGGCCGGCTCCGACGCCATCGGGACGGCCCTGCTGGCGCTGCGCGAGGGCCGCGCCGAGGCGATGATCGCCGGCGGCGCCGACGCGCCGCTGTCGCCGCTGGTGGTGGCCGGCTACATCAAGGTCGGCGCGCTCACGGCCGAGCCAGCGCCCGCCCAAGGAGTCGTCGCGCCCCTTCGACGTCGCGCCGCGACGGGTTCGTGATCGGCGAGGGGGCGGGGATGGTGCTGCTCGAGGACCGCGACCACGCCCTGGCGCGCGGGGCGCGCATCTACGCCGAGCTCGCCGGCTACGGCAGCTCCTGCGACGCCGGCCACCCGACCGACCCCGACGCGACCGGCGGCGGGCCGGCCCGGGCGATGCGCACGGCGCTGGAGGACGCGGGGCTGGCCGCCGCCGACGTCGGCTACGTCAACGCCCACGCCACCTCCACGACGGCCGGCGACATCGCCGAGGCGCGGGCGATCACAGCTGGCCGGCCTCGCGCGGCGCGGCGATCTCGTCCACCAAGTCCGCCCACGGCCACGCCCTCGGCGGCGCCGGCGGGCTGGAGGCGGTCGCCACCCTGATGGCCTTCGCGCGCGACATCCTGCCGCCGACGCTCAACCTCGAGGACCCCGAGCCCGAGGCGCCCTTCGACCACGTCCTGGAGCCGCGGACGGCCGTGATCCAGGCGGCGCTCTCCAACTCGTTCGGCTTCGGCGGTCACAACGCCTGCCTGGTGCTGCACCCGCCACGACCCGTCGGGATGACCGCCGCGGTCGACGACCTGCGGGCGATCGCGGCCGAGGTCAGCTGCTCGGCCATCTGCGACGCGATGATGCGGCGCCACGCCCACCGCGCCCACGTGATGGACCTGGTGAGCCCGGCGCCCGAGCGCTGGCTGCTGGGGCCGGCCCTCACGATGCAGTTCCTGCCGCTGCGGGCCGACCGCTTCGAGTCCGCGCGCCACGACTTCGGCGCCCTGCTGCTCGAGGCGGTGGGCGAGGGGGATCCCGCCGGGCACGTGCTCGCGGTCTCCAGCTGGGGCCACCCGGACGCGCCGATCGCGGGCGGCAAGAAGCTCTCGCGGCTGCGCCAACCTCGGGCCTGGCCGGCCTGGTGGCCGACGCCCGGCTGCGCGACTTCGACGAGGTCGTCGAGCTCGGCATCGGGGCCTGGTGCCGGGGCGAGACCGTGCGCCAGGGCGGTGAGGCGATCATGCCCTTCGCCGCCAACGTGCCCGTGGGCCGTCTGCGGGGTCACCGTCTTCCCGGGCGACTGGATCTACGCCGACGCCTCCGGCGCCGTCGTCATCCCGCCCGGCGACGTGCGCGCGATCCTCGAGGAGGCGGCGCGGATCGAGGAGCGCGACGCGGCCGAGGTGGTGCGGATGCGCGCGGCGGACGCGCTGCGATGATCCGTCGCTTCCTCATCCTCTGGGCCTTCAACATCGTGGCCCTGTTCGCGGCCGACTGGATCGTCAGCGGCATCCACTTCGACGACAAGTGGGTCGTCGTGATCGCCGGCGCGGTCTTCGCGATCGTCAACCTGATCGTCAAGCCGATCGTGACCTTCCTGGCGATCCCGCTGATCATCCTCACGCTGGGCATCGCGCTCTTCTTCGTGAACCTGCTGATGCTCTACATCACGTCGTGGATCGTCTCGGGCTTCTCGATCGACGGCTTCTGGTCGGCGGTGGGCGCCACGATCATCATCTGGATCGTCAACTCGCTGCTGAACGCCGTCTTCGGCGTGGACGACTGGCGCGACGACCGCCGCCGCCGCCGGCTCGAGACGGAGCCGTTAGACCGCCCCTCTCGCGGGGCATCGTTCAGGAGGCGTTCAGGCGCCCGGGTGGAGTCTTGTCGCGGAGGGTCTGCGATCCCCTCTCCGATCGCAGACCCCCGACTCTTTCCCGGTTCTCCGCCGCCCGCCGTGGGGCAGACGCTAGATCGAGGAGACCCGGGGCGCCCCGAGCAGTTCGGCGGGCTCCGCGCGCAGCGCCGCCTCGGCCGCCGACTGCGCGGCGAGCGCGGCGAACAGCGCGTCCACGCAGCGGGGGCAGAACTGCACGCCCGCGAGGCTGCGCATCTGCTCCATCGCCACCTCGGGCGGCAGCGCCGCGCGGTAGGGGCGGTCGGAGCGCATCACGTCCCACGCGTCGGCGACCGCGATGACGCGGGCGCCCTCGGGGATCTCCTCGCCGGCGATGCCGGCCGGGTAGCCGCCGCCGTCCCAGCGCTCGTGGTGGTGGCGCACCCAGGCGACCTGATCGGCCGGCAGCAGCTCGCCGACGATCTCGGCGCCCAGGGTGGAGTGGCCGCGCACGCGCTCCATCTCGGCGTCGGTGAGCGCGCCGGGCTTCAGCAGGATCGCGTCCGGCACGCCGATCTTGCCGACGTCGTGCAGCAGGCCGGCGCGGCGCAGGTCGCGCGAGGCGTCCCGGCTCCAGCCCAGCTCCTGGGCGACGGCGTGGCTCAGCGCGGCGACCCGCGTCGAGTGCTCGCGGGTGGAGCGGTCCTTGGCGTCCACGGCCCGCGCCAGCGCGCGCAGCGCGGCGAGCGCCTGGGCGCGCTCGAGCCGCTCGGCGCGCTCCTCGGCGCTCAGCTCGTGCACCACCTCGGGGCTGTAGAGGTAGGTCACGTCGCGGCCGTGCGCCTTGGCCCAGTAGAGGGCGCCGTCCGCCAGGCGGAAGAGCTCGGCGGCGCTGGTGGTGTGGGTGATGTCGCAGACGCCGACCGACGCGGTCAGGAAGCCCGCCTCGCCGAAGGGGGCCGCGGCGATCGCCGACCGGGCCCGCTCGGCGACCCCGTAGGCGGTCAGGGCGTCGGTCTCGGGCAGGATGAAGGCGAACTCCTCGCCGCCGACGCGCCCCACGACGTCCTCGGCGCGCGCCAGCTCGCCCAGCCGCGCGGCGACCTCCACCAGCACCTGGTCGCCCGACTGGTGCCCGTGGGCGTCGTTGATGAGCTTGAAGTGGTCGAGGTCCACCAGGGCGATGCTGAGCGAGCGGCCGTGGCGCAGCGGCCCGGGCCACCTCGGTCGCGAGGCGCTCGTGGAAGACGCGGTGGTTCGGCAGCCCGGTGAGCGGGTCGCGCGCCGCCTGGGCGTTGAGGTCCTGGTAGAGGCCGGCGGCGGTGATGCTGCCCTCGAGCGCGGCGGCCACGGTGCCCAGCAGCGACACCTCGCCCGGGCCGTAGCGGGCCCGGCGGCGCGAGGTCACGTCGAGGACGGCGCGCACCGAGCCGTCGCGGGTGCGCAGCGGCATCACCAGCTCGGAGCGCAGCGACTCCATCCCGGGCGCGCGCACGCAGCGCTCGTCGGTCGCGGCGTCGTCGGTCATCGCGGGGCGCCCGGAGCGCACCGCGACGCCCAGCAGGCCGGTGTCCATGTCCTGCACGTAGTCGTCGGCGATCTGGAGCGCGCCGCGCGAGGCCGCCAGCTCCAGGCGGCGCCGGCGGTGGTCGCACCTCAGGATCGCCACCCCGTCGTCGCCCAGGTGGGCCTGCAGGGCGTCGACCGCGGTGCGGAAGACCATGTCGAGGTCCACCAGGCCGCCGACGGCGCGCGCGATGCGGTGGGCCAGCTCGAGGTCGCTGGTGGCGTCGGCGGCGCGCCGGCGCGCGCGCGTCTCCGAGCGCCAGTCGGACAGGCCGCGGCCGCGACCGCCTCCGCGGTGGGAGGGCATCGCTCATCACTCCCGTTTTCGGCGGATCGGCGGCGAATCCCCATGCGCCCGGTGGCCAGAATTCTCGGCCGGGCGGTGTCGAACGTGTCGGCGGCCGCCATTCACCAATCCCCCAAACGAGGGATCGATCCGACCCCGCCACGGTCGATGAGCCTGGTGCGGGACGGCACGCGCGGTCGGGACATTCATTTCATCCCCCCGAGCTCGAGCCCCCGCAGCCGGCAACCGGTGGGCACCCGGTCGTCGGATCTACCGGAGAGGGCGGGCGGGACCCCACCCTCTCCGGTGCACTCTTTCCGCGGCCACCCATCCCGGGTGGCCGCCGTCTCAGTCGCTTGGCACGCTCATGACGATCAGCTTGGGCTCGGTCATGTGCTGCACCGCGAAGTGCGGCCCCTCGCGGGTGTTGCCGCTGTCCTTGACCCCGCCGTAGGGCATCTGGTCGGCGCGGAAGGTCGGGGTCTCGTTGATGAGCACCCCGCCGAAGTGCAGGCGCCGGGCCCATCCCATCGCGGCGTCGGCGCGCGCGGTGAAGATGCCCGCCTGCAGGCCGAACGGCGACCCGTTGGCCAGGTCGATCGCCTCGTCGATGGTGTCGAACGACGCCAGGCCGACCACCGGCCCGAAGACCTCCTCGCACGACACCTTCATCTCGGGCGAGATCCCCTCCAGCACGGTCGGCTGGAGCAGCCCCGTCGCTGACGACGCCGCCGGTCAGCACCTCGGCGCCGGTGCGGGCCGCCTCGTCGATCCACGCCGCCACCCGGTCCCGGTTGTCCTCGTCGATCACCGGGCCGACGTCGGTGTCGTCGTCCATCGGGTCGCCCACCACCAGGGCCTCCACGGCGGCCACGAAGAGCTCCCGGAAGCGGTCGAGCGCGGGCGCCTCGACGTAGACGCGCTGCACCGAGATGCACGACTGGCCGGCGTGGGTGTAGCCGGACGCCGGCCAGCTTGCGCGCGGCCAGCTCGATGTCGGCGTCGGCGGTCACGATCACCGGCGTCGAGTTGCCGAGCTCCAGGGCGACCTCCTTGCGCGGCTGGCGCTGGCGGATGCCCCAGCCCACCGGCGGGCTGCCGGTGAACGAGATCATCGGCACGTCGGGGTGGTCGACCAGCGCGTTGCCGACCGTGCCGCCGCCGCCCGGGATGACCGACAGGAAGCCGGCCGGCAGGCCCGCGTCGGCCAGCGTCTGGGCCAGCAGGAGCGCCGACAGCGGCGTGGACGAGGCCGGCTTGAGCACCACCGGGCAGCCGGCGGCGATGGCCGGCGCCAGCTTGTGGGCCACCAGGTTGAGCGGGAAGTTGAAGGGGGAGATGGCGCCCACCACGCCGATCGGCTCGCGCACGATCACCCCGACCTTGCCGCCGCCGGCCGAGCTGGCGTCCATCGGCACCACCTGGCCGGCCAGCGAGCGGGCCTCGACGGCGGCGAAGGTGAGCGTGTCGATGCAGCGCGCGGTCTCGCCGCGGGCCTGGGTGATCGGCTTGCCCGCCTCCATGCAGATCGTGCGGGCGAACGTCTCGGCGCGGCGCGACACCAGCTGCGCGGCGCGCTCCAGGATCTGGGCCCGCTCGGCGGCCGAGGGCGGGGGGAGGTGGCCCAGGGCGTCCCGGACGGCGGCGGCCACGTCCTCGGGCCCGCCGACCGCCACCGTGGCGAGGGTCGCCCCGTCGTAGGGGTTCACCACGGTCAGGTCGTCGTTGCGCTGGTCGAAGGCGCCGCCGAGCAGGAGCCCGGTGGGCTGGGCAGGGTCGAGGGCCGAGCTGTTGATCGCCATCGCGGAGAACCCCGATCGTCGGTCGCGGACGTCCCGGAGGATAGTCCCGCGGGTACCCTCTCGGTCTGGTCCGAAAACGGGGGAGACCGAGGTGCAGGCCGCGGAGCTGATGGTGCGTTGCCTCGAGTCGGAGGGCGTCGAGCGGATCTACGCCATCCCCGGCGAGGAGACGCTCGAGATCGTCGAGGCCCTGCGCGACTCGTCGATCGAGATCGTCATCGTGCGCCACGAGCAGGGCGCCGCCTTCATGGCCGACGTCCACGGGCGCCTGACCGGCCGCGCGGGCGTCTGCCTGGGCACGCTCGGGCCGGGCGCCACCAACCTCATCACCGGCATCGGCGACGCCTACCTCGACTACGCCCCGATGGTGGCCATCACGGGGCAGGTCCGCCTCGACCTCGTCCACAAGGAGAGCCACCAGTACGTGGACGTGGTGGACATGCTGCGGCCGGTCACCAAGTGGAACGCCCGCATCGAGCGCCCCGAGACCGTCCCGGAGGTGGTGCGCAAGGCCTTCAAGGTGGCCGAGGCCGAGCGCCCGGGCCCGACCCACCTCGAGCTCTCGGAGACGATCGCCGCCGCGGAGCTGCCCGACTCCTCGCGTCCGCTGGCCACCAGCGACTCGGGGCCCAGCCTTCCCGACCCGGCGGTCGTCCGCGAGGCCGCCGAGATCATCCGCTCCGCCCGCCGCCCGGTCATCATCAGCGGCAACGGCGTCATCCGCGCGGGGGCCTCCCCCGAGCTGCGGGCCCTGTGCGCGCACGCCGGCATCCCGGCGTGCCCCACCTTCATGGGCAAGGGCGCCCTCGACGACCGCTCCCTGCTGTCGTTGCCGGCCGTGGGCCTGCAGGCGCGCGACAGCATGACGGCGGGCCTCGACGAGGCCGACGTGGTGATCTGCGTCGGCTACGACCTGGTGGAGTTCGGCCCCGCCGGATGGAACCCGAGGATGCTCAAGCGCATCATCCACGTCGACGCCCGGCCGGCCGAGGTGGACCAGAGCTACATCCCCGAGGTCGAGATCGTCGCGGGCGTGCGCGAGACCCTGCAGGCGCTGCGCGAGGAGCTGCCGGCGGCCCCCGAGCCGTCGTACGTGGCCCGGCTGCGCGTGGCGGTGGACACCGAGCTGCGCGCCACGGCCGAGCGCCCCGGGTTCGTCAGCCCGCAGGCGGCGATCTCGGCGATCCGCGCGCGCGATGGCGCCGTCGGACATCCTCATCTCGGACGTCGGCGCCCACAAGCTGTGGCTGGGGCGGCTCTTTCCGGCCTACGAGCCCAACACGGTCATCGTGGGCAACGGCTTCGCCAGCATGGGCATCGCCCTGCCCGGGGCGATCGCGGCCACGCTCGCGGTGCCCGAGCGGCGCGTGGTGGCGGTGTCGGGCGACGGCGGCTTCCTGATGAACGTCCAGGAGATGGAGACCGCCACCCGGCTCGGCGCCCCGGTCACCGTGGTGGTCTGGGTGGACGGCGCCTACGGGGTGATCGGCTGGAAGCAGGAGCGCCGCTTCGGGCGCACCCACGCCATCCACTTCGGCAACCCCGACTTCGCCGACCTGGCCCGCGCCTTCGGCTGGAGCCACCGCCACGCCACCGACGGGCCCGCCCTCGGCGCCGCCCTGCGCCGGGGCCTTCGCGGAGGGCGGCCCGGCGCTGATCACGGTGCCGATCGACTACCGCCAGAACGCGCGCCTGGCCAACCTCGGGGAGCCGGCGCTGAGCGCGTAGCGGGCGGGCTGGTCCTCCCGGCGCGCGGCGCGCGATGATGCGCGCGGGTGGAGCACCTCGAGCCGATCGTCCTGGGTCTGCTGGTCGCCGTCGTGGCGCTCAGCGTGCTGTCGCGCGTCATCGGGGTGCCGTACCCGATCCTGATGGTGATCGGCGGGCTGCTGCTGGGTCTCGTCCCCGGCGTGCCCGACGTCGCGCTCAACCCCGAGATCGTGCTGGTGGTGTTCCTGCCGCCGCTGCTCTACATCGGGGCGTTCTTCACCTCCCTGCGCGACGTGCGCCGCGACGCGCGCTCGATCACCCTCCTCTCGGTCGGGCTCGTGATCGCCACGGCCGCCGCGGTGGCGGTGGTCGCCCACCAGATGGTGGGCCTGCCCTGGGCGGCGGCGTTCACGCTCGGCGCGATCGTGTCGCCCACCGATCCGCTCGCCGCCACCCAGATCATGAGCCGCCTGGGCGTGCCGCGGCGCATCGTGACGGTCCTCGAGGGGGAGGGGCTGGTCAACGACGCGACCGCCCTGGTGCTCTACCGGGCGGCCATCGGCGCCGCCGTGGGCGGCACCTTCTCGGCGGCCGAGGCCGGGCGTGCGCTTCGTCGTGGCCCCGATCGGCGGCGTGCTGATCGGCCTCGCGGTGGGCTGGCTGATCGCCCAGGTGCGCCGCAGGATCGAGGACGTCCCGACCGAGATCACGCTCTCGGTCTTCACGGGCTACGCCGCCTACCTGCCCGCCGAGGCGCTGGGGGTCTCCGGCGTGCTGGCCGCGGTCACGGCCGGCGTGTACGTGGGCTGGCACGCCCACGAGATCGCCTCGTCGGAGGCGCGCCTGCAGGGCTTCTCGTTCTGGACCATCGCCCAGTTCCTGCTCAACGCCCTCCTGTTCGTGCTGATCGGCCTGCAGCTGCCGCGGGTGCTCGACGAGCTCAGCGGGCGCCCGCCGGGGCAGCTGATCGCGTACGGCCTCGCGGTCAGCGCGACGGTGATCGTCATGCGCATCGTCTGGGTGTTCGCCACCACGGCCGTCATCCGGGCGCTCGACCGGCGCGACTCGCAGCGATTGCGGCGAGCGCCGTGGCAGGCGCGCTTCATCATCGGGTGGGCCGGCATGCGCGGCGCCGTCTCGCTGGCGGCCGCGCTGGCCGTGCCCGTCGAGACCGACGCGGGCACCCCGTTCCCGGGGCGCGACCTGATCCTGTTCATGACCTTCTGCGTGATCCTGGCGACCCTGGTCTTCCAGGGGCTGACGCTGCCGGCGATCATCCGCGCGCTGGGCGTCCACGACGACGGCGAGCGCGAGGCCGAGGAGGTCCGCGCCCGCATCGGCGCCACCACCGCGGCGCTCGTGCGCCTCGACGAGCTGGGCCAGGAGTCCTGGACCCGCGACGACTCCATCGAGCGCCTGCGCCGCGCCTACGAGTGGCGCCGGGAGCGCTTCGCCGCCCGCCTGGGGGAGGGTGACGGGGCCGGCTACGAGGACCGCTCCCAGGCCTACCAGCGGACGGTGCGCGAGCTGCTGTCCGCCCAGCGCCGCGCGCTGGTGGAGATGCGCGACCGCGGAGAGATCTCGGTCGAGGTCATGCACCGCATCGAGCGCGAGCTGGACCTCGAGGACTCGCGGCTGGAGCTGCCGTCCGAGACGCCCGGGCGGGAGCGCTGACCGCTCCCGCCCGGGATGCTCCTAGGCGAGCGAGGCGCTGAGGGTGATCTCCGGCACGGAGGCCAGCGCCCGGCTGACCGGGCAGTTGACCTTCGCGCTCTCGGCGGCCGCCTTGAAGGTCGCCTCGTCGATGCCCGGCACCACGCCCACCGTGGTGAGCGCGATCGTGGCGATCGTGGCCTTGCCGTCGATGTTGCGCAGCGTCACCACCGCGTCGGTGGTCACCGAGGTGGCGGGCGTGCCCGCCTTGCCCAGGTCCGCCGCCAGCGCCATCGAGAAGCACGACGCGTGCGCCCCGGCGATGAGCTGCTCGGGGTTGGCGCCCGGCCCGTCCTCGAAGCGCGACGTGAACGAGTATTCACCGCTCATCGAGTCGCCCGCGGTGAACGTCCCGTGGCCCGACTTCAGATCGCCCTGCCATTCCGCGTGGCCCTGTGCCGGCATCGCGTGCTCCCTTCGCCGCTGATCATCGGTTCGCCCCCATGATCGCACGCGGCTCCCACGCCCCGGGGTGGGGCCAGCACCAGCGACGGACGCCGGGGAGCCCCACTCCAGGTCTGCCGGTGGCCCCATGGGACCGCGCCCGCCGGTCACCGATCGTGGCGGCACCGGCCAGTCTGACGCGATCGGAGCGCGCCGATGCCCCTCCCCGTCCCACCCTGCTCGAACGCCACGGGCGCCGCATGGCGCGGGGCCGCTGGGTCGTGATCCCCCTGTTCCTGGTGCTGCTGGTGGGCGCGTTCTCCTCAGCGGACGCGTCGGCGGAGGTGATCAGCTCCGAGCAGTCGCTGCCCGGCTCGGAGGCCCAGCGGGGCATCGAGCTCGTGCAGACCGAGCTTCTCCGATGGACGCGAGAGCACCGACGTCCAGCCGGTGTTCCGCAACGACTCCCTCACGGTCGACGACCCCGGCTACCGCCGGGCGGTCGAGGCCGCCCTGGCGCGCGGCGCCGCCGTGGTGCCGGGCACGCGCGTCGTGTCGTACTTCGGCACCGGCAGCCGGGACATGGTCGGCGACGGCGGGCACCTCACGTTCGCGACGCTGCTCGGTTGCCCTCGGCGACGAGGCGACCACCGGCAGGATCGACGCCGATCCGGGCGGCCGTCGGCACGCCCGCGGGCTTCGCGGCCCGACGCTCGTCGGCGGCGAGGCGGCGGTGTGGCACGACACGGAGGACGGCTTCGCGTCGGACATGGCGCGGGCCGAGCTGATCGTGCTGCCGGTCGCGCTGCTGATCCTGCTGATCTTCTTCGGCAGCGTCACCAGCGCCCTCCTGCCGCTGCGGCATGTCGGTCGTGACGATGGCGTTCGCGACGGCGGGCACCTTCGTCGCCGGCCAGTGGATCGGGATCGCCGAGCAGGTGACCACGATCATCACCCTGGTCAGCGTCGCGCTGGGCGTCGACTACGCCCTGCTGGTGGTGTCGCGCTTCCGGGAGGAGATGCGCAACGGCGCCGACCGGGTGGACGCGACCGCGCGCACGGTCGCCACGGCGGGCCGCGCCGGTGCTGCTGTCGGGCGTCACCGTGGCGATCGGGCTCGCCGTGCTGGTGGCGCTGCCCGTGCCCTTCATGCGCTCCATGGGGATCGGCGGCATGCTGGTCCCGCTCAGCGCGGTCCTCTGCGCCGTGACGATCCTGCCGGCCGTCCTGTGCGCGCTCGGGCCCCGGGTTCAACTCATTGCGCGTGTTCCCGCGCCGCTGGACGCTGCCGGCCGGCGCGTTCTGGGGGCCGATCTCGCGCGCGGTCACCGGCTGGGCCATCCCGCGTCGCCGCCGTCGTCCTGATCGGCCTGGTGGGACTGGCGGGCCAGGCCTGCAGCATGAGCATCCACCAGGACGAGCTGGCCGACGCCCCCGACGTGGAGGCCGTGCAGGCCGGCCGCCTCGTGCGCGCGGAGCTCGGCGGAACCCTCAACCCCGACGTCTACGTCATCGACAGCGGCCGCGTCGACGGCGTGTACGACCCGACGACGATCTCGGCGCTCGCCGGCGTCGCCCGCGACCTGCGGGCCGAGGACGCCGTCAGCGGCGTGACCTGGCCGTCGGTCGACCGACCCGGGGGCCTTCCGCCGCGCGGCCGAGGGCGGCCTCGTCGATCCCACCGGGCGCTACGCCCTGATGCAGGTCGCCCCCCACGGCGACCCCCTGTCCGACTCGGCGCGCGACCTCAACGCCCTGATGAGCGCCAAGAAGCGCGAGGTCGCGGCCGCCGTGCCCGGCGGCGAGGTGCTGCTGACGGGCGAGCCGGCCGCGGTCAACGAGTTCACCGACTCCCTCTACGGCCCGTTCCCGTGGCTGGTGGCGGGCGTGCTGGTGCTGACCTTCGTCGCCCTGATGCGCTCGTTCCGTTCCTGGCTGGTGCCGCTGACCGCGGTGCTGATGTCGGGCATCTCGCTGCTGGCCACCTACGGCCTGCTGTACCTGGTGTTCCAGCGGGGCATCGGGTCGAGCCTGCTGGGAGTGGACCACGAGGTGCGCGGCGTCGCGCTGTGGGTGCCGGTGATGCTGTTCGCGTTCCTGTTCGGCATCTCGATGGACTACCAGGTGTTCCTGGTCGAGCGCATGCGCGAGCTGCGCGACGCGGGGGAGACCAACCGTCGCGCGGTCCAGCAGGGCCTGGCGCACACCGGTCGCGTGGTAGGGACGGCGGCGCTCATCATGGTGGTCGCCTTCGGCGGATTCGCCACCGGGACCGACCTCTCGATGAAGGAGTTCGGCTTCGGCCTCGCCGTCGCCGTGGCGATCGACGCCCTGCTGGTGCGCTGCCTGATCGTCCCCGCGCTCATGCGTATGACCGGCGAGCGCAACTGGACGATGCCGCACCGGCTGGCCCGCATCGCCCGCGTGCGCCCGCGCCCGGCGCTGTCCGAGTAGACCCCCGTCCTCCTCCGGGGCGCGTCGCGCCCCGGAGGCTCGTACCATCGGAGACCCCCGTGAGCTTCGTTCGCCGTCATTTCGTCTCGCCGCTCGCCGACGGGCGCACCGCGCGCCAGCTGGGCCTCGTCGCGAGCGCGATCCCCCTGGGCACCGCCTGGTTCGTGATGCTGGTGACCGGCTGGTCGCTGGGCCTCGGGCTGCTGATCACCCTGCTCGGCATCCCGATCCTGCTGGGCCTCGCCTACGCCGTCCGGGAGTGCGCCCGCTTCGAGCGGGGCCTGCTGGACATGGTGGTGGGCACGCGCCTGTCGGGTCCCGCCCGCCCGCTCTGGACCGGGTCGGTCCTCGGCACGCTGTCGCGCCAGGCCGTCGATCCGGCCTTCTGGCGGGACCAGGCCTACCTGCTCCTGCGCTTCGTGGTGGGGCTGCCCCTGGCGTGCCTGGTGCTCGGCGTCATCGGGTTCGCGCTCCAGCTGATCCTGGCCCCGACCTACTACCGCGCCGACGACCCGCTCGACGGGGGCTTCTGGAACGTCGACACCCTTCCCGAGTCCTTGGCCGTCGTTCCCGCCGGCCTGTTGCTGCTGTTCCTGGCGATCCCGCTGACCGACGGCGCCGGGCGCGCGTGGGTGCGGCTCGCAACCGGCGTGCTCGGCGTCGGGTCGCCGGCGGCGGCCCGCGGCCGCCGGGTCGCCGCGGCCCCCGCGCCCGGCCCGGCCCCGCACCGAGTCGATCCTCGCCGTGCTCATCGCCCTGGCGGTGGTCGCGACGCTGTCGCTGGTGTGCGTGGTCATCTGGGTCGGCCACGACCCCGGGCGACTACTTCTGGCCGGTCTGGGTGATCATGCCGCTGGCGGCGATCGTCGGGATCCATGGCCGTCGCGGTGCTCACCCGCCCTGGCCGCGCCCGAGGCGTCGCTGCGCACGCGCATGCTGCTGCGCCACGCCGGCATCGCGGCCATCGCTCGCCGCGTTCCTCGTCGGCATCTGGCCGGCCGCCACGCCGGGCGGCTACTTCTGGCCGGTCTGGCCGATCCTCGTCGCTCGCGCTGCTGGTCGGCGGCCACGCGGCGTGGGTGGCCTTCGGCTCGGGGGCGCACCGCCAGATGGCCGAGCGCATCGACGTGCTCACCACCACCCGCGCGGCCGCGGCCGACGCGCAGGCGGCCGAGCTGCGGCGCATCGAGCGCGACCTGCACGACGGCGCCCAGGCCCGCCTGGTGGCGCTGGCGATGGACCTCGGCATGGCCCGCGAGCGCATGGACACGGACCCCGACGACGCCCGCGCCCGGGTGGCCGAGGCGCACGACGAGGCCAAGCGCGCCCTGGTGGAGCTCCGCGACCTGGCGCGGGGCATCCACCCGGCGGTCCTCACCGACCGCGGCCTGGCGGCGGCGATCGGCTCGCTGGCGGCCACCGGCACCGTCCCGACCGACGTCGAGGTGTCGATCGACGGGCGGCTGGAGCCGGCGATCGAGGCGGCCGCCTACTTCACGGTGTCCGAGGCGCTGGCCAACGCGGCCAAGCACAGCGGCGCCACCTCCGTGAGCGTGCGGGTGGCGCGCGAGGGTAGCCTCCTGCGCGTGAGCGTCAGCGACGACGGCAGGGGCGGGGCGGACGCCTCCGGCGGCGGCCTCACCGGCCTGCGGCGCCGCCTGGCCGCCCACGACGGCACGCTGACGGTGACCTCGCCCCCGCGGGGCGGCACGCTGCTCGAGGCGGAGCTGCCGTGCGGGTCGTGATCGCCGAGGACCTCGCCCTGCTGCGCGACGGCATCGTCCGCCTGCTGCGCGACCACGGCATCGAGGTGGCGGCCGCGGTGGAGGACGGCGACGCGCTGGTGGAGGCCGTGGAGCGCGAGCGGCCGGACGTGGCGGTGGTCGACGTGCGCCTGCCGCCGAGCTTCCGGGACGAGGGCCTGCGGGCGGCGCTCGAGGCCCGCCGGCGCGTCCCGGGGACCGCCGTGCTCGTGGTGTCCCAGTACGTGGAGCAGACCTACGCCGTCGAGCTGCTGGCCGACGGGGGAGGGGGGATCGGCTACCTGCTCAAGGAGCGGATCGCCGACCCGGCCGACTTCGTCGAGGCGGTGCGGCGCGTCGCGGCGGGCGGCACCGCGATGGACCCGGAGGTCGTGGCCCAGCTGGTCGCCCGCCGCGGCCGCGGCTCGGCCGTGTCCGAGCTCACGCCCCGCGAGCTCGAGGTGCTGGAGCTGATGGCCGAGGGCCGCTCGAACGCGGCGATCGCCGACGCGCTGGTGGTCACCGAGGGGGCCGTCGAGAAGCACATCTCCAACATCTTCGGCAAGCTCCACCTGGCGCCGTCGGACACCGCCCACCGGCGCGTCCTGGCCGTCCTGGCGTTCCTGCGGAGCTAGGGCCCGAGCTGGGAGACGTCGCGGCCCCAGGCGGTGGCCGACGGCCAGTACTCCGACAGGAAGCTGATGCTCGGCCCGCCGCGCGAGCCGGAGGAGTGGATGATCCAGCCGTTGCCGAGGGCGATGCCGGCGTGGCCGATCGAGCCCTTGCGGCTCTTGGGGCCGGCCGGGCCGAAGAAGACGAGGTCGCCGGGCTCGAGGTTGCCGGCGGCCGGCACCTTCTCGGCCGGCTTCTCCCAGGCCATGTCGTCGGCGGTGCGCCCCAGCAGGCCCGGTCCCCAGCGCCATCTGGCTGGGCTTGGCGCTGCCCTTGAACGCCCACCAGACGAGGCCCGAGCAGTCGAAGCCGCCGTGGGCCTGGGCGCCCCAGGGGGCGCCGGTGGTGGCCGTGGGCCAGTCCCCGCCCCAGATGTAGGGCTGCCCGATCTGCCACACCGCGGCCTGGACCACGGCGGCGCGCGCCGGGTTCATCGCGGGCAGGTGGATGTCGCGGTAGCGGGCGAGCTTGGCGCGCTGCCAGGAGCCGACGCCGCGGGCGCGGTCGAGCATGTTGACGAGGTCGGCCAGGCGGATCGTCTCGCGCCGCGAGCGCTCCCGGCCGTCGCGCGAGGACGGCTGGTTGTAGACGAAGCCCAGCTCGCGGGCCAGCACCTCGCTGCCGGCGTTCGGCGGCATGTGCAGGGCCGGGCCCCCGTCGATGCGCAGGTGCTGGATGGCCCGCCGCTCGGGCTCGAGGCCGAGCGCGCGGATGAACATCAGGTGGGCGGTCCACACCGAGACGGGCGCCATCGGGTTCGGGCTCGTGCGCGGGGTGCCGGTGAGGATGCCGAGGGCGCGGTCGAGGTCGCCGCGGCTGGCGTCGCGGGAGAGGTCCGCGGTGGCGAGCTCGGGCCAGACCGGCAGGAGGTGCGCGACGGCCGGGTTGGCCCAGGAGTCGAGCTTCGCGCCCGGCGCGGTCGGGGACCACCGGCGCGGGCGTGAGCGGCGCGGCCGGACCGGGGGCCGGAGTGGGCGGCGTCGGGTCCGGGCGCCGGGGCCTGGGCCGGAGCCTGGGTTCCCGCGGGGCCCGGGACGGTCGCGACGGGCGGCGGCGGCTGCGACTGGGCGGCGGCCATCCCCGCGCCCCAGAGGGCGGCCAGCGCGACAGCGACCGGAAGGAGGAGATTCCGCATCACGCCTCTTGGTTCGACCATCTCGGCGCCATCCTTCACCTCCGCGGTCACGAAAGAACCCTCTTGTGCGAAAGTCCTTACAGAACGAACCCGAAAGCATGAGGGGAGTGCCATGGCGAGCGACGCCGAGCAGAGCGAGCGCGAGCTGCGGGAGCGCCTGACGCCCGAGCAGTTCGCCGTCACCCGGCAGGGCGCCACGGAGCGGGCGTTCACCGGCATCTACTGGGATCACCACGGCGACGGCGTCTACGCGTGCGTCGTGCTGCGGCGAGCCGCTCTTCGACTCCGAGACCAAGTTCGAGTCGGGCAGCGGATGGCCGAGCTTCTTCGAGCCCGCCACCGACGAGGGCGTGGAGGACCGCGTCGACCACAGCCACGGCATGGTGCGCACCGAGGTCGTCTGCCGCAGGTGCGGCTGCGCACCTCGGGCCACGTCTTCGAGGACGGCCCCGCGCCGACCGGGCTGCGCTACTGCATCAACTCGGCGTCGCTCGAGTTCGAGGAGCGGGGGGAGGACTGAGCGCAGGCGCCATCGGCGCC
This sequence comes from uncultured Thermoleophilia bacterium, assembly GCA_963784365.1. Taxonomy (GTDB): domain Bacteria; phylum Actinomycetota; class Thermoleophilia; order Miltoncostaeales; family Miltoncostaeaceae; genus Miltoncostaea. Next base: position 1,494,718 of record CAWAQS010000006.1, read on the forward strand.
CTGATCGCGCTCGTCGTCGCGAGCGGAGCCGGGGCCGCCCCCGCGCCGGCGGTCCCGACCGCGGCGATGACGCCGGCGCAGCTCGCCGGCCAGCGGATCGTCTACGCGTTCCCCGGCACCGTCCCGCCGCCCTCCCTGGTCGCGCGGATCCGCCGCGGGGAGGCGGGGGCGGTGATCCTCTTCGCCTCCAACGCGCCCACCAACGCCGCGGCGCGGGCGCTGGTGGCGCGCCTCCAGGCCATCCCGCGCCCGGCGGCGCTGAACCGCCCCCTGCTCGTGATGGTCGACCAGGAGGGCGGCCCCGTGCGGCGCCTCCGGGGCTCGCCGGTCCAGTCGGGCGCCCAGCTCGGCGCGGCCGGCCCGGCCGTCGCGCGGGCCGCGGGGCGCGCGGCCGGGCGGCTGCTGCGCTCGGTCGGCGCCAACGTCGACCTGGCGCCGGTCGCCGACGTCGGCCGCCCCGGCTCCGCCCTCGTGGGCGAGGGGCGCATCGCCGGGCACCACGCCGGCGCGGGTGTCGCAGATCACCGTCGCCTTCTCGACCGGGCTCGCCCAGGCGGGCGTGGCGGCGGCGCCCAAGCACTTCCCCGGCTTCGGCGCGGCGACCGTCAACACGGACGCAGGCCCCGGCGCGCATCCCGCTGTCGGCGGCCGAGCTGCGGCGCGTCGACATGCGCCCCTTCCAGGCCCTGATCGACCAGGGCACGCCCATGGTGATGATCGGGACGGCGATCTATCCGGCGCTCGACGCCGCCCATCCGGCCGCGCTCTCGCGCCGCATCGCCACCGACGAGCTGCGCGTCCGGCATGGGCTTCCGCGGGGTCTCGGTGAGCGACGATCTGGACACGCCGGCCCTCGGCCCGTCCGGATCCACCGGGGTGGTGGCCGTCGCCGCGGCCCGCGCGGGCACCGACATGCTCATCTTCACCGGCTACGACTCGGGCCTGCGCGCGTCCGACGCGATCGCGACGGCGATCGCGCGCGGGGCGCTGCCGCGGGCCGCGATGGAGCGCTCCGTGGCGAGGATCATGGCCCTGCGGGCCGCGCTTCCCTAGACCGGCGCTTTTCCGACCGGGGTTGCTGCCATTATCGGGTCGTGACATCCGAGGGCCGGCGAGGGGTGACGTTCGACGAGGCGCTCGCCGCCGCGAGGCTCCACGCGCCCGTGCTGCGCACCGAGCCGGTCGCGCTCGAGGGTCTGGTCGGCCGGGTGCTCGCGGAGGACGTCCGCGCCCGCGTGGACCACCCGACGTTCACCAACTCCGGGATGGACGGCTTCGCCCTGCGCGCCGCCGATGCGGCGGCCCTCACGCCCCTGCGCCTGGTGGGCGAGAGCCGGGCCGGCGTTCCCTTCACCGGGCGCATCGGCGCCGGCCAGGCGACCCACGTCTCGACCGGGGCCGAGATCCCCGACGGCGCCGACACCGTCCTGCGGCGCGAGGACGCCGATGCGGACCCGGGCGGCGACTGGGTCACCCCCACGGTCGCGCCCGCCCGCGGCACCGCGGTGCGCCCGGCCGGCGGCGACGTGCGCCGCGGGCAGGTGCTGCTCCCCAGCGGCCACGTGGTCGCGCCCCACGAGGTCGCGGTGGTCGCCGCCGCCGGCCACCCCGAGGCGCTCTGCCGGGTCCGGCCGCGGGTGATGATCATCGGCAGCGGCGACGAGGTCGTGCCGGCCGGCTGGGATCTCGGCCCGGGGCAGGTCTACGACGCCAACCGGCCCGGCATCGCCGCCCAGGCGCGCGCCGCCGGCGCCGACGTGATCGCGGCGGCGGTCGTCCCCGACGACCGCGAGGCGACCATCGCGGCGCTCCGCCAGGCGCTGCCGGACTTCGACCGTCCGAGCGACGGCGCGCCGGACCTCGTCATCACGATGGGCGGCGTCTCGATGGGCGACCACGACCACTTCCGCCCCGCCTTCGCGGCGGTCGGGGCCCGCGAGATCCTCTTCGGCGTGCAGATCCGCCCCGGCCACCCGCTCTGGCTCGGGCGCCACGGCGACCAGATCATCCTCGGCCTTCCGGGCAACCCGGTCTCGGCGGCGGTCTGCTTCCACGCCTTCGCGCGCCCCCTGCTGGGCCGCAACGACAGCTGGGACCGCCACGCGCCCCTGGCCTCCGTCTACGTCAAGGACACGCCGCGCACCGAGCTCGTGCGCTGCCGCGAGGTCGCCGGCGCCCTCGAGCCGCTGCCCCGCCAGGGCTCCCACGCCATCACCTCGCTGGCCGGCGCGACCCACCTCGCGGTCATCCCGGCCGAGCGGACGACGGTCGACGCCGGCGAGTCCGTCGCCTGCTGCGCGCTCGTGGGCTGAGGGGCGTCGCCGGGCCCTCGAGCGCCGACGAAATCGCGCGGGAACGTCCCTGATGCGTGACATCCGGGCCCGCGTCGCGCACGATGTCGGCGATGGACGACATCCGCCCCGACGCGACGCCCTCCCCGAGCGGGCCGCGGCGCGCCGCGGACGGACGGGACGGATGATCGAGCCGGCTCCGAGACGCGCCGCGATGGCCGAGCGGATGGCCCAGGTGGCCGCCGCCGCGATGTTCGTGCGCGCCGCCGCGGACCCGGGCACCCCGGACCTGACCGAGGCCCAGCGGGACCTCGCCGCGGAGCGGTCCCGGGACGCCCTCGCGGAGGCCGCGGCGGCGCTCGGCGAGCTGCTGCCCGTGCTGCTGATCCGCGCCGAGGCGGGCGAGTCGGTCGACCGGATGCTCGTCGAGGTCGACGCCACGCCCAGCCCCGCCGCCGGCCCGCGGGCCGACGCGGAGGTGGCGGCGCTGAGGCCGCTCGTGCCGGTGGCGATCATCGCGATGCGCCTCGGGGCCGGCCCGGCGGCGCCGGAGGGAGGGGGAGGAGCACGTCTGGCGGCGCCTGGACGAGCGCCTGGCGGTTCTCGCGGCGGTCAACGGGGCGCTCCACCACGATCTGACGCGCCAGGTGGAGGCGTGCCTGGCGATCGTGCGGGCGGATCGCCGCCCGATCCGCGCGGCGCCTGACCGACCTACGCGTCGGCGCCCGCCGCGATCCTCCACAGCGCGCGGAGGGCGTCGGCCATGCCCTCGGGCTCGGCCGCCGACGGTGACGCCCCGGGGTGGTGCGGCGCGATGCGTACGCGCAGCACCCCGGCCCGGATCGTGAAGCGGACCGGGGTCTCGAGGGTGAGGGCCTCGCCGTTGACGCCGGCCGGGACCGGCTCCGAGGCGGTCACCTCGAAGGTGGGGGCCGACCACCGGTGCCAGGGGCCGGGGCGGATGCCGCCCTCCGCCGGCGCCTCCATCACCGAGATGCCCAGCAGACCGTCGTCGATGCGCGGCCGCGTTCCCGATCCGAGGACGCGCCCGAGGCGGTAGATGTTGTTCGAGACCAGGATCACGGCGGCCCGCTCGCCCCCCGCGCCGTCGGGGCCGCTCCAGCCCAGCCGCGGCGCGCTGCGACCCGTCGACGCCCATCACGTCGGGGACGGTGTCGAGGATCGTGCGCAGCTTGGCGTCCCGGTAGCCCTCGCGCTGGACGGCCTCCGCGTAGAGCCCGAGCGAGACGTTGTTGACGAAGGTGCGCCCGTTGACCTCCGCGAGGTCCACCCGGCGCTCCCCGCCCGCGACGAACGCGTCCAGGGCGCCGACGACGTCGTCGCGGTCCACGCCCAGGTCGAGCGCGAAGTGGTTGCGCGTGCCCGCCGGGATGCACGCGAAGGGGAGGTCGTGCTCGGCGGCGATCGCCGCGACGAGCGCCTGCGTCCCGTCGCCCCCCGCCGCCGCCAGCCCGTCCGCGCCCCCGGCGACGGCGTCGCGCACCAGCGTCACGAGGTCGTCGCCGGGGGAGAGCTCGATCGGCTCGATGCCCCGGGCGCGCGCCTCCTCGGCGAGGTTCGCCGCCAGGGCCTTGCCGCCCCCGGACCGCGGGTTCCAGATCACCACCGGGCGGGACGGCCGCGGCGCCGCCGGCAGGCGCACGTGCACCCGGAAGGCCCGCTTGGCGAAGGCCAGGCTCGCCACCAGGCAGGCGATGGCGCCCAGCGTGTCCAGCTCCAGCCCCGAGGCGATACGCCACGACCACCGCGGCCACGACCAGCGACCGCGCCGGCCGCGAGCCAGACGGTGCCGGGAATGGCCGCGCCGGCGGATCGCGATCCAGCCGGCCGCGGCTCCCGCCACCAGCAGGGCGGCGATGGCGAGACCGCGCGGGAAGAGGCGGCCGGCGTCGAAGCCCACGAGCACCACGGCCGCGACCATCAGGACCAGGGCCACGATCGCCGAGATGCGCCGGATGCCCATCGACGCCTCATCCGGGGCGCGGAGGCGTGGCGACGGCGGGCGGCATCGCATTGATTATCTGCTGATCCGGTGGCCGGTGGCGAGATAAGCCGCGGCAAGGTGCGCGACAGCCCGGCGAAAGAACCGGCCCGTATCCCTGAGGGCGCACGGCCGCCGACGTGAGCGGCCCTTCAAGGGGAGGACCTCGATGAGGATGAGGAAGCTCTACGCGGCGGCGCTCGCGCCGCTCGCCGTGGCGGCGATCGCCGCGGGCTGCGGTTCGAGCGGCGGAGGCCAGGGGACGGCCTCCTCGGCCCCGACCACCACGGCCGGCGCGACGGTCGCGGGCGCCGGCGACGCCACCGTGCTCCTCACCAGCGCGTCCGCGCTCGACACCCAGAAGCACTCCGTCACGCTGCCCGTCTTCCGGGGCCGCGGCCCCGACGGGGACGTCTGGTACGTCGTCACGGACTCGTCCGACATGGCCGATGCCGCGGCGCGGGGCGTCAACTACGCGCCCAAGCTCGCCAACGCCCTCGGGACCAAGGCCGTCCAGAAGGCCGGCCTCGACGGCGACGAGGTCGTGTTCCCGGGCACGGTCGACTTCTCCCCGATGCGGGCGGTCGTTCCGAGCGCCGACGGATTCCCGCCCACCTCCGTCACGCCCGGCTCGCGCGGCGACGCCCTCTACAGCCCCCTGATCACCACGGACGGGAAGACGGTCCTGAACGCGTCCCAGGTGATGAACGCGAGCGGCACCCACGACGGCGTGATCGACATCGACACCACCGCCGGCACCGTGACCCTGAAGACGCTGAGCGGCTTCTTCAACGGGGCGAGGTCGCCTACCTGCGCCTCGACGCCAGCGTGGACGTCGTCTCGAGCCTGGAGGAGAGCACCTACGCGCCGAACCTCGGGGCGGCGCCGGGGGAGGGGTCGAACGGCCCGGGCTCATCGCGCTCGGCCATCGTGCCGATCGTCAACGGCGCGCGCTCGGGTCCGAACGAGCAGGGCCTCCAGTCCGCCGTCCTCGGGGGCGTCTCGCCGCGCAACATCACCGAGTCCCTCCCCGGCGCGCCCGACTACAGCCCGGCCTGGGACGTGACCCCGGCCGTCTGGAGCGCCAAGGCGGTCGCGGGAGGAAAGCGCGTGCTCGTCACCGGCAACGCCCAGATCGTCGCGGCGGTCGGGGTCGGCGACCTGACCAGCGGCGGAACCGGGCCCGCGAACGCGTCGCTCGGCGGGTTGAGGGCCCTCGGGGCGGTCTCCAACTGCCCGACGGTCGCGGTCCTGAAGGGCTAGGGCGGGCGCGGCCGCGCGGGAGTTCAGGGAATCGTAAGCGGCGTCGGCTAGAACCGGTTCCGTATGGACGCCGACGACGATCCCGGCCCCGAGGCCCCCCGCCAGACCCCCCGTTCGGAGCTCCCCGTCGGCCGCGCCGCCTTCCTCGGCATGATCGCGGCCGGCGTGGGGGCGATCTTCGTCGCACCCCGGCTGTCGGGGACCGTCAACAGCGCCGTCTCGTCGATCGTCCCCGACTCGATCACCTCGGCGATCTCCGGCGGCGGCTGGCGCATCTACAACGTCGCGCCGCCGATGCCCACCTTCGACCCGGCGAGCTACACGCTCCGGATCGAGGGGCTGGTGGAGCGGCCGGCGACCCTCGGCTGGTCGCAGGTCGCCGCCCTGCCCGGCCGCAGGCAGGTCTCGGATTTCCACTGCGTCACCGGCTGGACGGTGCAGGACGTGCGGTGGGAGGGCATCCGGCCGGCCACGCTGGTCGACCTGGTCGCGCCGCTGCCGAGCGCGAGGTACGTCACGTTCTTCTCGCTCGAGGAGCCCTACGCCGACCAGATCTCCCTCGACCAGTTCCTCGCCGACGACGTGCTCGTGGCCCGCAGGATGGACGGGCGGCCGCTGAAGCGCGTCCACGGGGCGCCGCTGCGGATGGTCATCCCGCAGATGTACGGCTACAAGGGCGTCAAGTGGCTGTCGGGGATCCGCTTCGACGCCGAGCCGGCGCTCGGCTACTGGGAGCAGCGCGGCTACGACGTGAACGCCTGGGTGGGGCGCTCCAATGGCATCTGAGCGGCCCCGCTCCCGTCGCATCGGGCGCTTCTCCGGCGCCGAGCGGGCCCTCCACTGGCTGCTCGCCGTCACGTTCTTCGTGATGCTCGCGACCGGCCTCGCGCTGTTCGTCCCCGATCTCGCCACCCTCGTGCCGCGTCCCGTGGCGAAGGCGTGGCACGTCGACGCGGCGGTGGCCCTCGCCGCCGGCGTGCTCGCCCTCTTCGCCGCGCACTGGCCCCGCCTGCGGGCCACCATGCGCGACCTGGACCGCTTCGACCGCGACGACCGCCGCTGGCTCCTGGGCTGGTCGCGCCTCTGGCGTCCCGCCCCGGCGCCGCCCCAGGGCCGCTTCAACGCGGGCCAGAAGCTGAACGCCGCCCTCGTCGGCGGCCTCATGGTCGTCATGTTCGTGACCGGCGGCCTGCTGCTGCTGGGGGAGCGCGACACCCGCTACCGCTTCGCCGGGACGGTCATCGTCCACGACTGGGCCACCTGGATCCTGGTCGTGCTCGTCCTCGGGCACCTCTACCTCGCCATCGTCCACCGCTCCACCCGCCACGCCCTCCGGGGAATGGTCGTCGGCGACGTCGATCGCGACTGGGCCCGGCGCCACCACGAGAAGTGGGTCGCGGAGGAGGAGCGCGGCGGGCGGCCTCCTCGGAGGGGCCAGGAGGCGAGCCCGCGCACCGTTCCCGAGCAGTTGAGACTTAGAATCTTCATCCCTTTTAAGATTTGACGTCTTGGGGTGCTTTCGGGATAATGCGCTGCCTGCCACGCGTCCTCCTTTTCCCTGGGACGCGTGGCAGTTGGCTTCCGGCCGGGGGATCAGCGCGCTTGCCCGACGCAGGTTGAACGGCGACATCGGGGCGGCCCGCCGTGACGAGGTGGTGCGGCCGACGACGATGAGCGCTCCCCGGCCCGGAAGCGATACCGACGACGACGGATCCGAGGCCGCGCCCCCGCGCCGCTTCTGGTCCCCCGCGGTGGTGCTCGCGGTGGGCGCGACCGTCGCCATCGCCCTGCTCGGCAGCTTCCTGCTGGTGCTGACCCCGTCGCTCGGAGACCGACCCGGTCTCCAGACCCTCTGGGTCCTGTTCTCCCTGGTCATGCTCAAGGTGCCGCTGCTGGCGCTCGTCTGGTGGATGATCGCGCGCCGCCGGCGCCGGGGAGGGGCCCAGGACGGGCCCCACGAGCCGGCGGCGGCCTTCATCGCGCGCATCGATCGCGAGGCCGCCGGCGCGGCCGGCGAGCCCGACGCGGCCGCCCGGCTCGCGTCCCTTCGCGCCGAGGCGTGGTCGGAGGTCCAGCGCGCGAGCGAGGCCGACGCGCCGGCCCTCGTCGAGCTGGCCCTCCGTCTCGAGCGCCCCGGAGGCCGCCGGCCGCCGCCGCCGCGCGTCGCCCCGGGGACGGGAGCGGGGACGCCATAATGAACGGGATCCGCCGAAGTAGCTCAGCTGGTAGAGCAGCCGCCTTGTAAGCGGCAGGTCAGGGGTTCGAGTCCCCTCTTCGGCTTGGTGGGACAGCCCCAGACGGAGCCGATCTCCATTCTGAACGCGGGGCTGGCCGGTAGGGCCATCGCCTACCCGGCGATCGGCCACTCCTCCGCGATCTTCTGGGCCTCGGCCTGGCTGAGGAAGGCGCTCGGATCACGGATCTCGAGGTGGCCGTCGCCGCTCCCGGTCACGATCTGGCCGTCGGCCGTGACGGCCATGTGCTCGATCGCTCCGTGGCCGGTGGGGATCGAGGCGAGCGGGCTCCCGTGGTGGGCGGGGTCCCAGATCTGGAGCTGGCCGTCGGTGCTCCCGGTCACGACCCGCCCGTCCGGCAGCGCCGCGAGGGCGTAGACCGTGCTGTGGCCGGTGACCCACGACTCGAGGGGCTGCTTCGGCTCGGCCGGGTCCCAGACCGCCAGCACGCCGCCGCCGGTCGAGGTCACGAGCCGGCCGTCCGGGAACCTCGCCGCGTCGAACACCGGTCCGTTCCCGGTCCTGAACGTGCGCTCGGCCTGGCCGGGGCGGTCCTGGTTCCAGACCGTGAGGGCCCCGTCCTCGCTCATCGTCGCGAGCCGTCCGGCGGGGAGGGGGACGATCCCCCACACGCGTCCGTGGCCGGAGTCCCAGCGCGCGACGGCGTGATCGAGCTCGGCCGGGTCCCAGATCGCGATCGTGCCCTTGGTGTCAGCGGAGGCGACGCGACCCCCCTCCAGCGTGACGAGGGCCATCCCTATCCCCGCCTTCATCCCCGACGCGACGGTCGCCAGCGGGCGGGGGCTGTTCAGGGGATCCCAGATCTGCAGGCTCTCGTCGCCAAGCACGGCGACCCGCCCCCCGGGCAGCACCGCGAGCCCATGCGTCTTCGAGAACCCGGTCGGGTGCACGACGAGCCGGCGGGGCGGCGAGTCGCCGGTCAGGACGCTCACTCGGCCCGAGCCGGCGATCGCGAGGCGCCCTCCGGCCATGGTCCCGATGGTGACGAGGTCCTTCAGCGGCTCCGACACGCGCAGCGGCTCCGAGTGCTCGACGTCCCAGATCTCGAGCTGGCCGCCGTCGCTGCCGGTCATCAGCACGCCGGGGGCCGGCGAGACGACCTTGAGGAGGGGCCCGTGATCGGTCGGGATGCTCTCGAGCACCCGCTCGGGCCTGTCGATGGACCGCACCTCGAGCGTCGGGTCGTCCGAGGCCACGGCGAACCGGCCGCCGTCGAGGGCCGTCACGCTCCAGGCCGTTCCGCGCCCGATGTTGGCCGACCCGAGCCGCTCCAGCGACGGTCCCACGCGCCAGATGTCGACCCAGCCGGCGTCGCCGCTCGTGGCGATTCGTCCTCCGGGAAGGGGCGCGACGCTGTACACGGCCACCCGCTCGCCCTCGCTGTAAGAGTTCTCCTTGCCGGCGGCGTGACCGGAGTCGGCGGCGGCGATCGGACGCGCGGGGTGCGCCGGATCGAAGATCTGCACCCAGCCGTCGTCGCTGCCGACGGCCAGGAGGCCTCCGGGAGCGTCGCGAGCGCGTCGATCGCATCGTGGCGGGTGGGGAAGGCCTCGGGGGGCTTCGTCACGTCACCGAGGTCGTACACCTGGACCCAGCCGTCGCCGCTGCCGATCGCGACGCGGTCGCCCGGCAGGAGGGTCGCGGCGTAGATGGAGCCGTGCTTCGTCTGGACGGCAGCGGTCGGAGGACCGAGCGCGGCGTCACGGATCTCCAACCTCCCGAGGTCGTTGCCGCTCAGGATCCGACCGTCGGACAGCTCCAGCAGGGCGTAGACCGACTTTCCGGTCGCCGCCGAGGCCAGGGGGGCCGTTGGCGCCTTCGGGTCCCACAGCTGCACATGGCCGCTCTCGCTGCCCGTCGCGATCTGGCCGTTGGCCAGGGGTGCGACCGCCCACACGCGGCCGTGGCCGGTCGGGATCGACCGCCTCAGCGGCTGCAGGGAGGCGAGCCGCAGTGCCTCGGCGCCCTCGCCCGTCTGCGCCTCCGCCAGTGACCGCTCCGCGAGCGTGAAGGGGTCGCCGCCGGACGACGCGGCGAGCCGTGATTGGGCCGCGAGGGCCCGGCCCGCCTCGTTGCGCGCCGCTGTGGCCTCGTCCTGGGCCTGGCCGCGGGAGAGGAACGCCACGGCCGCGAGGACGGCCAGCACCACCACGCCCCCGGCCAGCGCGCCCACCGTGACCCGCAGGCGCCGCCGCCGGGCCGCCTGCTCGCGGTGCTCACGGCCGCGGCTCTCGTCGAGGAACGCCCGCTCGCGGTCGTTCAGGTCACCCGCCGGGCGGTCGGTCCAGGCGGCGAGCCGCGATCCGCGGTAGAGCAGGGCGTCGTCGCGGCCCGAGGCCTCCCACTCGCCGGTGGCGTCCGTCAGCCGGCGGTGCAGCCGCAACTGCTCCCGGTCCTCCTCGATCCAGGCGCGCAGCTCGGGCCACCCCCGGATGAGTGCCTCGTGCGTCACCTCGGCCGCGGGTGCGCTGGTGGCCGGATCCGTCGTCAGCGTCACGAGCCGGGCGGCGGACATCGCCTCGAGGATCTCGTCCACCTCCGCCCGCTCGTCCGGCGAGGTGGCCAGCTCCGCGACCTCGGCGCGCCGCCGGGTGTCCTCCGAGCCCTCGCCAGGCTGGGTGAGCCGGAGCAGGACGCGCCGGGCGATCTCGCGCTGCTGCGGCGTGAAGCCGTCGTAGACCTCGTTCGCCCGCCGGGCCACCGCGCCGCCGACGCCCCCGCACTCCTCGTAGGCCTGGAGGGTCAGGAACGCGCCGCGCCGCCGCTCCCAGAGCTCGAGCAGGAGATGCTCCATCAGCGGCAGCGCGCCGGGCTGCTGGGCGACATCGGCGAGGATGCGCCGCGTCAGCCCGTCCTCCAGCGTCAGGCCCGCGGCGGCGGCGGGCTCCTCGATGGCGCGCTGGAGGCCGCGGGGGCCCAGGGCGCCGACGAGGAACTGCCGGTCGGCCACCATCGCCCGCAGCTCGGGATGCTCGGCGCACCGTGGGTAGAAGTCGGACCGCATCGCGAGCACCACGACGACGTTCCCCCCGGGCACCGTCGCGGCGTGCACGAGCGCGTCAACGAACGCCCGCCGCTCCCCGGCCTTCGTCGCGAGTGAGAAGACCTCCTCGAACTGGTCGACGACCACGAGCAGGCGGCGCGACGCGTCCGGCGCGGCCGCGACCCGCTCCCCGGCCTGGTCGAGGGTCCGCGGGTCGTTCATCACGTCGGCCGCCGACGGTCCGCGAGAGCCGAGTACCGGCGCGAGCGCGGCGGCCAGCGACGCGGCGGGGCTCTGCCCGGGCGTCAGGGTGCAGACGGCGGTCAGCGGCTCCTCGGCGCGCAGGGCCGGCAGGAGGCCCGCCCGGATGAGCGGCTCTTGCCGCTGCCCGAGGCGCCCAGGACCGCGAGGAAGCGACCGCCGCGCAGCTTCTCGAGCAGCATCGCCGTCTCGCGCTCGCGTCCGACGAACAGGGCCGCGTCGTCCTCGCCGAACGACGCGAGGCCCCGGTAGGGGCAGCCCGCCACCGCGCCGGGCGCGAGCGTGGCCGGGGCGGCCCCGAGCAGCCGCAGCAGGTCCGGGACGGCGTGGGAGTCGTCGGGATCGCCGCGCAGGTCGATCGCGGGCCGGCCCGCGAAGGCGGCGAGGCCCGATCCGAGCGCGTCCGGCGCCTCCGGCAGGAGTAGGGCGCCGAGGACGAACGCGGGGTCCGTCGCGGTCACCTCGCGTGCCGCCGCCACCGCGTCGTGCGCCCACTCGCCGAGTCCGGCGCGGCCCACCACGACGACGCATGCGCGCGCGGTCGCGAGGTCGTCGTCGCCGCCCTCCGACACGAGGGCGTCGAGGTCGTGCGCGCGCAGCCGCGCTTCCAGCCGCCCGGCGGCCGCGCGGTCGTCGGGGTGGTGCACCAGGACGACGTACCGCCGCGCCGCCGCGGCGGCCCGCGCGAGGGCGCCGGCCGATGCGTAGCGGTCCGCGGGGTTCGGCGCGGTCGCACGGGCCACCACCGCCGAGATGCCCGCCGGCAGGTGCGCCAGGTCGGGCATCGCCGCGCCGGCGGTCCCGGCCAGCAGGGCCCGCGACGGCGGCTGCCCGGTCAGCGCGTGGAGGAGGACGCAGCCGAGCGCGTACACGTCGCTCCAGGGGCCCACCGCCCCTCCGGTGAGCTGCTCCGGCGCCAGGTATCCCGGCGTGCCCCCCATCGCGCCGCCGCGAAGCGCCTGCTCGGCGGGTATCGCCAGGCCGAAGTCGCTCAGGTAGACCTGCTCCTCGTCGCTGCCCGGGTCGGCCACGAGGATGTTCCCCGGCTTCACGTCACGGTGGACGAGCCCGTGTCCGTGGGCGGCGTCGAGCGCGTCCGCCACGCGGGCGACGATCCGGACCGTCATGCCGAGCGGGAGGCGCCCGCGGCGATCGATCAGATCCTTGAGGCTGCCGTCCTCGACGAACCGCATGGCGATGTAGAGGTGGCCCGACTCCTCGCCGGTCCGGTAGACCGGCAGCACGTTCGGGTGCTCGAGCGCCGCCGCACGACGGGACTCGTCCTCGAAGAGCCGCCGGAAGCGGGTATCCGACGACAGTCCCGCGGCCATCACCTTGAGCGCGACCCGCCGCTCCAGGTTCGGCTCGCGCGCCCGGAGGACGACGCCCATGCCGCCGCGGCCGACCTCGGCTTCGACGATGAAGCCGCCGATCACCGGACGGTCGAACGGGAACTGCGCACCGGGCGCCGATCCGTCCTCGACCGTCTCGAAGGCCTGGCTCTTGCCTGTTCTGTCCACCCCACCCCCGGCGCACAAGTCGCCTTGTTATGAGCATCCACCAACGCTCATCGCCGGCGCAACTCGCGCGTCACCTGCTCGCCGCCCGGAGACCTCTTGGCCTGCAGTCTTCGGCGGCGGGGATCTCGGCGCCAGCCACCCTTGGTGGCGAGGCTCGACACCTCTCGCGGTCGCGGTCAGGCCTCCGCGATCCGGGGCACCACCCGCTCGGCGAAGAGCTCCAGCTGGCGGAGCTCGTCTCCCAGGGGCCAGATGAACACCCTCTGCGCCCCCGCGATCGCGAAGGCGTGCATGCGCTCGGCGCAGACCTCGGCCGGGCCGATGGGAAGGGGCAGCTCGCGTAGGGCCTCGACGCTGCGTCCGAGCAGGGGGGAGAGGACGTCGGCGAGCACGCGCTCGCCCTCCGCACGGCTCTCGGTGACGTAGCACCAGCAGGTGGCGACGCCGTTGTCGAAGCGGTCGGGGTCGGCGCCGCGGGCGGTGACGTGCCGGCGGACCCGCGCCCAGGAGGCGGCGAAGCGCTCGGGGGTGGTGTTGTAGGCCGAGGCGATCCACCCGTCTCCCAGCTCCGCCGCGCGGCGCAGCCCGCGGCCGCCGCCCCAGCCGGCCAGCCAGATCGGGGGACGGCCGGCGGCCGGCGCCGGCTCGAGCGTCACGTCCGCGGTGGAGTAGAAGCGCCCCGTGAACGGCTCGGCGTCGCGGCCGAGGAGCGCGCGGATCGCCCGCACCGCCTCCTCGAAGCGGGGGAAGCGCTCCTCGGCGGGCACGCCGCCCAGGACGTAGTCGCGCTCGGACGACCCGGGCCCGAGTCCGGCGACGAACCGCCCGCCCGACAGCAGGTCGAGGGCCGCGAACGCCTTGGCGGCCTGGACCGGCCCGCGCACGGCCGGAAGGCAGACCGTCGTGGCCAGCCCCAGGTCGCCCGAGGCGTCGAGCACCGCGGCCAGCGCGGTCGGGCCGTCGAGCCACGGCCGCCGGAACACCAGGTGGTCGTTGGCGGACAGCCAGCGGTAGCCGAGCCGGGAGGCCGCGCCCGCGTAGGCCCGGAGCCCCGCGAGAGACGCGGACTCCGCCGAGAACGGGATGAGCGGCAGGTGCGCGCCGATCTCCAACCGTCAACCTCCCGGCGATCCAGCGGGCGGAACGCGATCCCATCACGGGCCGGGGAGCGGCGCAATCGCGTCGCCGCGGATGAGAGCCGCCGTTGCGACGAAACGACGTGCCGCCATAGGGTCGAGGTCCATCGTTGCTCAACGCGTGGACGGGAGTGGCCATGTTGGGACAGCACAAGGCGCACGCGAACTTCAGCGTGGATGACCTGGCCGCCGCGAAGGCGTTCTACGTCAACACGCTGGGGTTCGGACTCGCGAAGGAGGACGAGTACGCCCTCCTCCTCGACGGCGGCGGGGTCCACATCGTCGTCTACCACAAGGCCGACCACACCCCCTGGGATTCGACGGTCCTCGGCGTCGAGGTCGACGACGTCAAGGCGGCGGTCAACGAGCTGACGGCGTCGGGGGTGAAGATCGCGAAGCTCGAGGGCACCGACGCGGACGGGATCATGCACATCCCGGAGATGGGCGAGGCCGCCTGGTTCAAGGACCCGGCGGGCAACTGGATCTGCGTGGACCACATGGTCTAGCGCTGGGAGGGGCGCGGGCGGGGCCCGTCCCTCCGCTGCCCGGGCGCCCGGGGTGCGGGTCTCCGCCCGGCGGACGGCGAGGAAGCCGAAGGCGGCGGCGAGCAGCGCGGCGACGCCGCCCACGACGACCGGCGCCCGCGCGCCGACCGTGTCCGAGAGCACGCCGAGGATCGGTCCGCCGATCGGCGTGGTGCCGGCGACCAGCACGGTCTGGAGGGCGAGGACCCGTCCGATCATGTGCGGCTCGGTGCGGATCTGCGCGAGCGCCTGCGTCGCCGTGAGGTACGCGATCGCGGTGGCGCCGACGACGACGCCCGCGACCACGGCGAGGCCGACGTCGGGGACCGCCGACAGGAGCAGCATCGACGCGCCGAACCAGGCGGCGCCGACCGAGACGGTGCGCACGCTCACCGTGGTCCGCCGGGCCACCAGGAACGCCCCGACCAGCGATCCGACGCTGAAGGCCGAGTAGACGAGCGTGTAGGCCGCGTCGCTTCCGCCGAGCCCCTTCTCGACCAGGAGGGGGAAGACGACGGGGAAGTTGTAGCTGACGGTGCCGATGATGAGGAGCATCACGAACGTGATCGAGAGCTCCGGCACGCGCGCGATGTACCTCAGGCCCGCCCGGACCTGCCCCCGGGCGCGGGGCGTCACCGGCACCCGTCGCAGCTCGGCGGGGCGCATCATCGCCAGCATGACGAGCACGGCCGTGTAGGAGACGGCGTCGACCGTGAAGGCCCACCCGTAGCCCACCGTCACCACGAGCACCCCGGCGATCGCCGGCCCCGCCACGCGGGAGATGCTGACCATGGCGCTGTAGAGGGTCACCGCGTTGGGCAGGTCCTCGACGGGGACCATCTCGTTCACGAACGAGCGGCGCACGGGGTTGTCGAAGGCGAGCATGCACCCGCCCGCCGCGGCCGTCAGGTAGAAGGCCCCGAGCGGCGCCTCGGGCATGAAGGCGAGCGCGGCCAGCACGAAGGACTGGGCCATCTCGAGCGACTGGGTCATCGCGAGGAGGCGGCGCTTGTCCGTGCGGTCCACGATCACCCCGGCCCAGGCCGACAGCAGCAGGATCGGGCCGAACTGGCACGCGGAGAGCAGGCCGACGGCCGCCCCGCTGCCGGTGCGGTGGAGCACCAGGAGCGTCAGCGCGACCATGGTCAGCCAGTTGCCGGTGTTCGAGATCGTCTGGCCGACGAAGAACAGCCGGAAGTTGCGCGAGCGCAACGACGAGAGGGTGCGCTGGAGGAAGCCCGCGTCGGGCGGGGCGCCCTCCGCCGCCATCAGAGCGTCTGGGCGAGCCGCTCGATGAGGGGGGCGGCCGCCATCAGCTGATCGAGTTCGCGCCGCGAGAACCCGGCCGCGAGCGCCCGCTCCAGCAGCTCGGTGCGGGCGTTGCGGCGGCTCCTCAGCGCCTCGAGCCCCGCCTCGGTCGCCGACATCAGGATCTGACGGCCGTCGGCGGGGTCCGGGCGCCGCTCCACCAGGCCGCGCCGCTCCAGCGCGGCGAGGGTGGCGCCCATGGACTGCGGGCTGATCTGCTCGACCTTCGCGAGCGCCGCGGCCGTGGCCGCGCCGCCGCGGTCGAGCCGCGCGAGGGCCGAGGTCTCGGGCAGCGTCAGCTCGCCCTCGGCCTGCGCCTGGCGCAGCCGCCGCACGAGCATCCCGACGCTCACGCGGAGGGCGGAGGCGACGCGCTCTGCGGTCGGGTCCTCGACCATGTCATCAGTCTAGGCTGATAAGTCTGGCCTGTGCAAGTGGCTCACGTGCCGCGGCTCCCGTGCCGAAACACCACTTGACAGCCTTACTACATTATTTGAAGCAAATGGGAGGCAGTATGAGATCCACTATTTCGCGGGAGGCCTGAGGCGATGCCCGCGCTCGTCATCGAGGACAGCCTGCTCGTCCGCTACTCGACCTGGAGCGAGTGGCGTGAGGCGAAGATCGGCGAGGCCGCGCGCCGCGCCGACGTCCCCCTGGTGGAGATCGAGACGGTCCAGTGCGCCCACTGCTGGGGCCAGCGCCGCATCTTCGAGCCCGCCCCCAACGGCGAGGGCCTGGTCCCATACCCCTGCCCCTCCTGCCTGGGGCGCGGCTACCGCAGCACGGTCTGAGCCCGGGCGAGGGCGTTCGACTCCCCCTCCGCCCTCTCGTAGGGTCCCCGCCGACGGGTCAGACGCCGGCGGGGGGACGAGATGGACGCTCGTAAGGATGCGACGGAGCACACCAGGGCCAGGAACGAGGCGCTCCTCAGCCGGCTGCCGTTCGAGGACCGTCAGGACTTCGAGGACGCGTCCCGGGGCCTGATCGCCCCGCTGCCCGACGGGGGCACGGTCGCCGACGCCGACGGCCGCGTGGTGTGGGATCCCACGCGGTTCGCGTTCATCGAGGAGGGCTCGGCGGCGCCGGACACGGTCAACCCGAGCCTGTGGCGGCAGTCGCAGCTGGTGCTGAAGGGCGGCCTGTTCAAGGTCTGCGACCGGCTCTACCAGGTGCGCAACGCCGACATCTCCAACCTCACGATCGTCGAGGGCGACACCGGTCTGATCCTGATGGACCCGCTGATCTCGACCGAGGCGTCGGCGGCGGCGCTGGCCCTCTACTTCCAGCACCGGCCCCGCAGGGACGTCGTGGCGGTGATCCACTCGCACTCCCACGTGGACCACTACGGCGGGGTGAAGGGCGTCACCTCCGAGGAGGACGTCGCCTCGGGTAGGACGAGGATCATCGCGCCGGTCGGGTTCCTCGACGCCGCGGTCTCGGAGAACGTCCTCGCCGGCAACGTCATGACCCGGCGCGCCATCAACCAGTACGGATCGCTGCTCCCGATCGACGCGAGGGGCCAGGTCGGCATCGGCCTGGGCTCCACCGTCTCGACCGGCACGATCACCCTCATCCCGCCGACCGACGAGATCACCGAGACCGGCCAGAAGATGGTGATCGACGGCCTCACGTTCGAGTTCCTCCTGGCGCCCGACACCGAGGCGCCCTCCGAGATGCACTGGTTCATCGAGGAGCTGGGGGCGCTCACGGCGGCCGAGAACTGCTGTCACACGCTGCACAACACCTACACGCTGCGCGGCGCCCCGATCCGCGACCCCCAGGCGTGGTCGCGCTACCTCAACGAGACGCTCGACCGCTGGGGCGCCAAGACCGAGGTGCTCTACGGGATGCATCACTGGCCGGTGTGGGGGACGGAGCGGGTGGCGGACATGATCCGCAAGGGGCGCGACGCCTACCGCTTCATCAACGATCAGACCCTGCGGCTGGCCAACCACGGCTACACGCCGGTGGAGATCGCCGAGATGATCGAGCTGCCCGAGGATCTCGATCACCACTGGGCCCTGCGCGGGTACTACGGCACGGTCAACCACAACGTGAAGGCCACGTACGTCAAGTACCTGGGCTGGTTCGACGGCAACCCGGCGACGCTCCACACGCTGCCGCCGGAGGAGGCGTCGACGCGCTACGTCGAGTTCATGGGGGGCGCCGACGC
Source organism: uncultured Thermoleophilia bacterium (assembly GCA_963784365.1). Classification (GTDB taxonomy): domain Bacteria; phylum Actinomycetota; class Thermoleophilia; order Miltoncostaeales; family Miltoncostaeaceae; genus Miltoncostaea. The sequence continues at coordinate 1,512,434 of CAWAQS010000006.1, forward strand.
GATCCTGGCGAAGGCCCGGGCGGCGTACGAGCAGGGCGATTACCGCTGGGTGGCCGAGGTGGTGAACCACGTCGTCTTCGCGGATCCGACCAACCGGGAGGCGAGGGCCCTGCAGGCCGACACGCTGGAGCAGCTGGGCTACCAGTCGGAGGCCGGCACCTGGCGCAACCTGTACCTCACCGCCACTCAGGACCTGCGCCAGGGCGTGATGAAGATCCCGTTCGGCGGCACGGCGAGCCCCGACACGATCAAGGCGATGACCCTGGAGCTGCTGTTCGACTACATGGGGGTGCGCCTCAACGGGCCCGACGCCGCGGCGACCCCGGTGGTCCTCAACCTCGACGTCACCGACACCGGCGAGACGGCGGTGCTCGAGCTCACCAACGGATCCCTCAACCACTCCCTGGGCCGGCACGACGCCGACGCCGACGCCACGCTCACGATGGCCCGGCCGGTGCTCAGCGCGGTGGTGCTGGGCGAGATGACCACGGCCGACGCGGTCTCGAAGGGCCTGCTGAGCGCGGTGCCCGACACGACCGCGCTCGACCGGCTCCTGGGCCACCTGGACACGTTCGACTTCTGGTTCAACATCGTGGAGCCCTGAGCCAACCCGAGCTGGAGACAGATCCGATGGCCTACATGAGACCCCCTCTCTTCACCCGGCGCGTCTTCAACCCGATCGCGATGAGGTTCGGGATCTCGGGCACCCGGGCCCTGGCGGTGCGCGGCCGGCGCAGCGGCGAGGTCCATCGGGTGCCGGTCATCCCGGTGGACGTCAACGAGGTCCGCTACCTGGTGTCGCCGCGCGGCGAGACCCAGTGGGCGCGCAACCTCCGGGTCGCGGGAGAGGGCGAGCTCCAGGGCAGGAAGGGGACGCAGGCGTTCCGCGCCACCGAGCTGCCGGTCGCGGAGCGGCCGCCGGTCATCGCCGCCTACCGGGCGGTGGCGGGCCGGGCGGTGGCGTCGTTCTTCGAGAAGATGCCCGATCCGGCGGACCACCCGGTGTTCCGCCTGGAGGACCGCCCCGGCTAGGTCCCGCGGCCGGCGCTCGCCTCACTCCTCGCAGGCGATCCCGTCGTGATCGACGTCGAAGTGGTGGACGTCGGTGCCGACGACGCGGAAGTTGCGATCGGGGATGTCGCGGCAATCGACGTCCGGCGGGTACACCGGGATGCAGGCGCCCGCGTAGTTCGGGTCGCATCCGCCCCGCGCCGGCGCGCTCGGGTCGCGCTTCGTGGTGTCGCCGTTGCACGGCGGGCCCCACAGCCCCGACCGCGCACGCCGCGCGCGGTTCTGGGCCCGGAAGAACGCGTCCGCGTACCGGAAGGCGACCCCGCCGTACACGTAGACCCTGGCGCGGCCGGTGCGGACCAGCGTGAAGTTGACCGAGCCCTCGGCCCCGGAGCGCCCCGCCGTGTAGACGTAGGCGAGCAGGCGGGCGTAGCGGTCGCGGACGTCCTGCGTGGGGTCGCTCACCAGCCGCACCCTCCGGCCCACCGGCAGCAGGCGGGCGGTCATCGCGCTCGCCGCCGGGCCGTAGCACTCGACGGGTTTCGTCGGGTGGCGCGTCTCGGGCGTGTCGATTCCCACCAGGCGGACGGGCGTCTCGAAGCCCCGGGAGACGACCTTGATCGTGTCGCCGTCCACCACCTCCGAGACGGTGCCCTCGATCGTCGTGGCCGTCGCGGGCGGCGACGGGGCCGCCGCCGTCGGGACCAGCCACACGGCGCCCGCGGCGGCCAGGGCGACGAGCGCGGGACCCGCCCCGCGATGGAGTCGCCACCACCTCACCCGTCGCCGTCGCGTGCCGTCGCCACCCCGCGCCCCTCGTCCGCCCCTCCCTCATTCGCCGGGGCGGGCGGGCGTCCTCGTCCCTCAGGCGGGCGGCGTACATCCCGGCCGGGAGATTACGTTGTTAGCCGCCGCTCTCATGTTCGTCTCATATTGTGACGTTTCAGCGCCTTACATAGTAACTATCGGAAAGCGGGTGGACGACACTTGCTTGTAAGTGTAAGTTCGCCGCGCGCTTGGTGAGTGGGGCCGCTGGTCAGAGGTGTCCCCGGCCGTGCTCGCGCAGCGCACCGCGAAGGGGTGGCACTGGGGTGGGCCGTCCGTAGTCCCCGGTGCCACCCGTACGCACCGGGTGAAACCGCGTTTCGCATGCCGCGCCCGCCGGTGCGCGCGCCGACGGCGCCGGGGTAGGGTCGGCCATGGCGTGGGGAGAGACGAGGAGACGGCGGCCGGGCGAGCGCTTCTGGATCGCGGTCCTCGCGCTGTTCCAAGCCGCGGGTGCCTTCATCCTCGTCCTCGCGTCGACCCTGAGCCTGGAGCTGGCCGTGTGCGCGGCCGGCGCGGCGTTCGTCGTGATGGTCGTGCCCGATCTGATCGGGTGGGACCGCGACGAGGCGGCCGCGAGGCGCGAGAAGGGGCGCGTCGAGCGCGCTCTCCGGAGCGAGTTCCTCGGCGAGCGGGGGCCCAGGAGCCGGGTGCCGCTCACGGGCGCCGGCCGGGTCGCCGGCGTGGTGGCGTTGGTGGGATTCTGGGCCGTCGCGGGCGTCGCCCTCGTCTCGCAGGGGCTCCCCCAGGGCCTCTGAGGTCCAGCGCGGGGGCGGGCCACTAGCATCCGCGGCCCATGCCCCTGCCCCTCGCGCCCCCGATCACGCCGCAGCTCGCCCGCTCGGCGACGACGCTGCCCGAGGGCGAGGGCTGGCGCTACGAGCCCAAGTGGGACGGCTTCCGCACGCTGGTCTTCCGCGACGACGACGACGTGCACCTCCAGAGCCGGGGCGGCAAGCCGATGAACCGCTACTTCCCCGAGGTGGTGGAGCAGGTCCTGGCGATGCCGGCCGCGCGCGTCGTGCTGGACGGGGAGATCGTCGTCGAGGTGGATGGCGTGCAGGAGTTCGACCTGCTCAGCCAACGCATCCACCCCGCCGAGTCGCGCGTGCGCACGCTGGCCCGCGAGACCCCGGCCCGTTTCGTGGCCTTCGACGTGCTGGCCGTCGGCGACGAGGTGCTGCTGGAGTCCGGGTACGACACCCGCCGCCGCCGCCTCATGGAGCTGGACCTGGGGGGTGTGGAGACCTCGCCCAGCGTGAGCACCGCCGCCGAGGCCCGGCAATGGCTCGCCGGCGCCTCCGAGGGCGTGGTGGCGAAGGAGGGCGACGCCGTCTACCTGCCCGGGGAGCGCCGGGGGATGGTCAAGATCAAGCGCGTGCGCACAGCGGACGTCGTGGTGATGGCCTTCCGCTACGGCAAGGAGGAGGGCACCGTGGGCTCGCTGATCCTGGGGCTCCATGGAGACGACGGCGAGCTGCGCGTGGTGGGGCACACCTCCGGCTTCACGGCCGCGCAGAAGCACGACCTCGTGAGCGTGCTCGAGCCGCACCGCACCCACGAGCGCGGATCGGGCGGCCCGTCGCGGTGGAAGCCCGAGGACGAGCTGATGTGGGAGGGCCTGCGGCCTGAGCTCGTCTGTGAGATCGCCTTCGACCACATCACCGGTCACCGCATCCGCCACGGCGCCCGTTTCCTGCGCTGGCGGCCGGACAAGGCGCCCGCCGAGTGCACCGTGGAGCAGCTGCGCGGCTGAGCCGCGGCGGGGCTCAGTCCTTCTTCCGTGCGCGCGAGGGGGCGACCCGCGGCCCCTCGCCCTTCTGCCTGGCGAAGTGGGGCGGCCACGGCGCGTCGCCCAGGCCGCCCGCCTCGTCGCGGTCGGCCAGCTCGAGCAGCGGCGCCAGCGAGAAGGCGGTGCGGTGCAGGCCCGCGCTGACGTCGCCGATCTCCCTCACCCGCGCCGGCATCGTGCGCAGCGAGAAGTCGCCCATCTCGGCGTCGGGCACCTCGTCCCAGGTCAGGGGCGCCGAGACGAGCGCGCCCGGCACCGGCCGCACCGAATAGGCCGAGGCGATCGTGCGGTCGCGGGCGTTCTGGTTGTAGTCGATGAACACCCCCACGCGCTCCTCCTTCCACCACTTGGAGGTCGCGCGGCCCGGCAGGCGCCGCTCGATCTCGCGGGCCAGCGCCAGCGCCGCGCGGCGGATGCCGAGGAAGTCGTATTCGCGCACGCAGTGCACGTAGATGTGGATGCCGCGCGAGCCCGAGGTCTTGGGGTAGCCCTCCAGGCCGTGCTCGTCGAGCAGCTCGTGCACCGCCATCGCCACCTCGCGGACCATCGCCCAGTCGGACGAGCCCGGGGTGGGGTCCAGGTCGATGCGCAGCTCGTCGGGGTGATCGCCGTCGGGTGAGCGCACCGGCCAGGGGTTCCAGTCGCAGACCCCGAGGTTGCACGCCCAGGCGATGTGGGCGCGGTCCTGGCAGAGGAGGTAGTTGGCGCTGCGGCCGCTGGGGAAGGCCACCGTCATCTCCTCGATCCAGTCGGGGGCGTGCGCGGGCACGCGCTTCTGGAAGAAGAACTCACCGTCGGCTCCGTCGGGGAAGCGCTTCATCGAGGTGGGGCGGTCGCGCAGGTGGCCGAGGAGGGCGTCGGCGACCTCGAGGTAGTACTCGCACAGCTCCAGCTTGGTGATGCCGTCCCGCGGGAAGAACGGCTTGTCGGGGCTGGAGAACCGGACCTCCCGCCCGTCCAGGTGGAGGACCGTGTGGTCGCGCGCGGCCATGGGGGAACCTTAGGACGCCGGCAACGAAGTCCTGCACGCCCGCGGCCCGCGCCGGATCACCGGGGTGAACGGCGTCGCGGGTATTGATCCCCGCGGAGCGGCGGGGGAGGGTCCGGCGCAGGTGCTGCACTTCCTCCTGCTCGCGATCGCCTCGGCGTTCTACCCGGTCCTCCTCGCGATCGTGGTCCTGATGTTGGCCTCGCCGCGCCCCGTGCCCCTGCTGGCGGGCTACCTCCTGGGCGGCGCGATCATGAGCGTCGGGATCGGGATCCTGATCCTCTACGTCCTCGACGACACGGACCTGCTCACGGGCTCGAGCTCGAAGACGGCGAGCCCCGTCGCCGACATCGTGCTGGGATCGATCGCGCTGCTCACCGCCCTGGCCCTCGCCAGGGGATGGGGGCCCTTCCATCCCGAGCGCGCGCGCCGCCGCGGCGCCGCCAAGGAGGCGAAGGAGCCCAAGGAGCCCTGGTCCGGGCGGCTCCTGGCCCGTGGCTCGGCGCGCATCGCGATCCTGGTCGGGATGGCGCTCAGCCTGCCGAGCTTCTACTACCTCGCCGCGCTCAAGCAGATCGAGGAGCAGTACCAGACCGCGGTGACCGCCCTGGTGCTCATCCTGGTCTTCAACGTGATCCAGTTCGCCCTCGTCGAGGTGCCGCTGGTGTCGTTCCTGGTGGCGCCGGAGCGGACGCGCACGGCGGTGGACTCCTTCAACAGCTGGCTGCGCGCCAACGCGCGGCGGCTGGGCATCTGGGTCGCGGCGGTGATCGGCGCCTACCTGGTCATCGGGGGGATCGTTGACCTCGTGACCTAGGCCCCGCGTCGGTCAGGCGGCCTGCTCCACCTCGAACGCCACCCGGCCGCGCTCCTCGCCCTCGATCAGGCAGCGGACCGCGTAGCGCCCCGGCGCGCCCAGCTCGGCGCGCACCGGGAAGACCAGCGGCACCGTCAGCGGGGAGCCCTCGCGCCAGCCCGAGGGCGGCGTGCTCTCCAGCTCGGCGCGCAGCCGGAAGCCACCGGCCACGGCTCCGTCGGCGTCGGCCAGCTCGAGCTGCAGGTGGTAGGGCACCTCGAGCAGCGGCCAGGGGACGTTGAGGATCATCGCCACGCTCGCGTCCAGTCCGGTGGGAAGCCGGCCGCGCAGGCAGTCGAACCCGCCCCCCATGACGAAGAGCTTGCCGTCGCTCACCTGGGCGCTCTCGGCCAGGAGCAGGCTGGTCAGCTCGATGCGTGACGGCCAGAGGAAGTCTGCGGGCTCATGCGAGAAGGTCACGACGGCCACTCCCAACGCGTGGCGTTTCCCAGATGGATCGGCGGCGTGGCGCGAGGTATTAGCCCCACGGCGCCCATCGTCCTACGGATACGTCCCCCGGACACTCAGGCCTGCACCGGAGCCGCGAGCGGCTCGCGTCGTCCGGGGGAGCCCCGGAACAGCATGATGCTCGCGACGATGATCCACACCAGGGTCAGGATGAGCGCGAAGAAGTCCGCAAACGGGACGAAGAGCGCGATGCCCAGGACGAGGGCGACCCAGCCCAGCCAGCTCTGACTCCGGCGTTCCCCCAGCCAGCAGCCCGCCGCGCCGAGCATCAGCACGCCGAGGGCGGGGTTGAATGCGAGCCACGAGTTGGCGTCGAGCGTGTTGATGCCCTGAAGCGCGATCGGCGAGATCGTGTTGTCTGCGCCATCGGCGAGGGCGAAGTGGATCCAGGCGGCCACGAGGTTCGCCGCTCCGGCCAGAGTGCCGCCCGCGATGGTCACGTACTGCCACAGGGGAAGCCGGTCGGTGCCCGTCGGCCAGAGCGCGGTGGCGAGGCTCACGGCGAACAGCACGACGAACGGTACCGACGCGGCGAACACGAACGCGGCGATGGCCTGACGGATGTGGTGCGCGGAGTAGAACGAGGCGATCTCTGCGAGCGTCGCGTCGTTCGCCGGCGTGTCTCCGCCGATGCCGACGACTGCGGCCACCGCGAGCACGACGAAGACGACACCGCTGAGGGGGAGCACCCGTCGCACGTCCATCGCCGTCTCCTCGGGAAAGAGAGCAATCCGGTCTCGCGCGGACCGTTTCTCGTGGAGTAGACCCCGACCCGCCCGCGAGGCGCAAGAGGAGGGCGATCGTCGGCCGGCGCGGAGCGGTTGGGGCCCGGCGTCGAGGGGTACGTCGGGCCTGACGGCGAGCGACGGGCGGGGGCGGGCGGTGGCGGATCTGACGAGGCTGGACGAGGCGCTCGGGGAGGTGCTGGGCCTGGCCAGGGCCGGGCGCCGGGCCGCGACACGGGTCGCCCGGGCGGCGGACGACGGCGACATCGCGACGACGCTCGCGGCCGTGGCCGAGGAGTCCGGCGAGATGGCGCGCCGGGTGGACGCGGTGGTCGGCGGCCGCGACGGGCGCAAGACGGCGATCCGCACCCGGGCGCGGGCGACGGCCCGCGGGGCGCGCGAGCGGATGGCCGCCTACCTCGCCGACGACGAGGGGCCGATGCGCGGCCTGGAGTTCCTCGGGATGGCCGAGGCCGCTGAGACCAGCCACCTCGAGATCCTGGGCGGGCTCGCCCTGGCCGCCGGCGACGACGAGGTGATCGCCCTGGTCGAGTGGGCGCTCCCGCTCCAGGAGGCGCACGCCGCCACCGTGCGCGACGCCGGGATCGTCCTCGCCGCCCTCGTGCGTCCGGACGAGCCGGCCCCGGCCCCGGCCTAGCCGGCCAGCCGGTCGATCCCGGTCGGGACGAAGCGCTGGCGGAAGGCGTAGGGGGTGATGCCCATCTCGCGCCCGAACGTGCGCCGAGGCTCTCTGCCGAGCCGAAGCCCGACTCGCGCGCGATGACGTCCAGGGGGGCGTCCGAGGACTCGAGCATCGCCGCGCGGCTCGATCCGGATCTGCTCGACGTAGCGCGCGGGCGTCATCCCCAGCTCGCGGGAGAAGACCGGCACCAGGTGGCGCTCGCTGAAGCCGGCGCGATCGCTGAGGGCGGCGAGGCGGGATCGGCCGCGGGATCCTCGGCGATGGCGTCGAGCACCGCGCGCAGCGACGAGTGCTCCACCGGGTTGGCGCGCAGGCGGATGCTGAACTGCGCCTGGCCCCCGGGCCTCTGCATGAACACGACCAGGTGGCGGGCGACCCGCCGCGCGAGGGCCGGGCCGAGGTCGGCCTCGACCAGGGCCAGCACCAGGTCGATGCCCGCGCTGATCGCCGGCGGAGGTGTAGACGTGCTCGTCGGTGACGAAGATGGCGTCACGCTCGAGGCGGACGGACGGGAAGCGGGACATCGAGCTCGTCGAAGAACGCCGTGGGTGGTCGCCCGGCGGCCGTCCAGCAGGCCCACCGCCGCGAGCAGGAAGGCGCCCACGCAGACGCCGGCCACGCGCCTGCCGCGCGCCGCGGCCGCGGCGACGCTCTCCAGGAGGAGGTCGTCCTCGATGGCCTCGCGCCAGGTCCAGCTGCCCGGGACGACGAGCGTATCGACCGGGTCCGCGACCTCGGCCAGCGGCCGCCGCCACGCCGATGCGGAAGCCCGAGCTGCTGACCACGTCGCGGCCGTCGGGCGAGGCGATGACCACCCGGTAGCCTTCGCCGCCGGCCAGGGCGTCCGCCACCGCGAAGACCTCGCGGGACCGGTCACGTCGAGCAGGCCCGCCCCCTCGTAGGCAAGAAGACCGCGATCGCCGTCGTCGACTGTCTCCAGGCCCGCCTGGCGCTTCCGGTCGAGACGAATCCAGACCGACAACGGGCTCGGCGCCTCCAGCCGGGTGGTCGCCCAGTCGGTCAGCCCCCGGGCGCCGTCGCCGAGCCTCGCGGCATCCGCCGCGTCGACACCACGACCCCCGCCGCCGGCAGGAGGGCGCGCCCGCACGGATCGAGGTTGTCGCCGTGGTGGTCGTGGGTCAGCAGCACCGCGTCGATCGGCGGCAGATCGGCGGCGGCGATGGCCGGGCCGGCCGTCTTGCGCGAGCCGGTGCCCCACCCGAAGTCGTACGACCCGCCGGGCGGGTCGAAGGTCGGGTCGGTAGGAGCCGCCACCCCCCGACCTCGATGAGTGCCGTGGGCCCGCCGATGTGCGTGATCCGAACCGGCTCCACAGCGCCGCCGGCCGCGTCAGGTCGTGGCGTGGGCGACCGCCCAGTCGAGCGCGAAGTCGGCGATCTCCTCCCAGCCGTCGATCGAGGGCAGCAGGTGGGGCCCCTCGTACTCGACGATCTCGGTGACGGTGTCGGACTTGTAGTGCTTCGCGTTCGACCTCTGGACGGACGGGGGCATCAGGTGGTCCTCGCTGCCCGAGATGAACAGCAGCGGCGCACGGTCGTCGTTCCTGTAGTTCACGTAGGACCCCTGGTGGCCGGGCGTCAGCGTGGCGAAGGCGCTTTCCCAGAAGATCGCGCCGGACGCCGGGATCGCGTAACGCTCGTAGAGCTCGCGCGAGCGTTCCTCGCTGAAGGTGTTGGTGAAGGCGTAGTGCCACTGCTCGAACGTGAAGCCCACCGCGCGGTGGCGGTTGGCCGGGTTCTTGAGGACGGGGAAGGTGGACCGCACCTGCGACAGGGGCACGACCGCCACGCCCTCCGTGGGCGCCGAGTTGATGGCCACGCCAACCGCGCCCACGCCGTGGTCCAGCAGGACCTGCGTGAAGACGCCGCCGGCGGAGTGGCCCATCAGGATCGGCGGCGCGTCGAGCTCGGCGATGACCGCCTCGAGGTGCTCCACGATCCTGGGGACGGTCAGCGCCTCGAGGGGCGGGGCCCGGCGGAAGCGTCCTATGTCAGTCGCGACATCCGCCGCTAGCGCACCGTCGAGACGAACCCGCGCGTGACGGTGGCCCCCTTGAGGGAATAGCGGACCGTCCCCTTCAGAGCCGCGCCGCTGGACCCGGCGGGCGCGGTCCCGCGGCAGGTGGCCGCGCCCCCCGTGGCGACCGTCCCGCGCGCGGTCACCGCACGCCCCGCGACGGTGAAGCGGCAGGTCACGGCCCCACCGGCGGCCGGCGTCCCGGGCGGGCCGAAGGTGGTGTCCCTCACGAGCACGCGGGCGGTGAAGCCGCCGCCCGTCGTGCGCGCGAGCGCCTTGGAGGCCACGGTGAGGCGCGTCGGGAGGACGAGGTCGTACGGCCACGGAGGGCCGCTCGGGGCGCTGTCGGCGTTGGCCTGGTCCAGGGTGCCGTCCGGGAGCTGGGGCAGGGTGATCACGCCGAACTGGAAGCCGCGCGTGTTCCCCAGGTCGCGCCGGTTGATGGACACCGTCATCAGGCCGGGCTGGAAGTTCGACGAGAGGGACTGCGGCACGTAGAAGGCCGGGGTGCCGGAGGTCTCCCGGGAGAGGGTCGCGGCGCCGCCGGTGACCACGATGTAGTAGTCGATCCCCGCGGAGCCGGTCGCCTTGAGGTCCGTGTTGAGGGCGATGAGCAGACCGAGGTTGGCGGGCAGGGCCGGCACGGCCGGAAGCCCGATGCGGAAGGTGATCTGCCCGGCGTTGTCGTTGGCGGCCGAGACGGAGGTCACATCGAACCCGGTCCCCGCGTCGCCCGCGGGGTCGGTGAACGCCCTGGTCCCCGCCGCGGACGCGGTGAGGGCCCCCGCCGAGGCGGCCGCCGCCAGCACCGCCACGACCGCCAGTGCGCCCGTGCGTCTCGCGCCCATCATCCCCCCCGTTGACGACCCGCGGCCGGACCATGCCCCTCTGCATGCCGGACGCCTTCGGCATCACATATGTATGAGGGGCGATCACACGATGGTGCGCGTCACTTGCGCGGCATCATATGTGTCACAGCGGGCGCCGCGCCATGGAGGATTTATGCGCTTTCAGGCGACCACCACGATGTCGCGGATGGGCATCTCCGACTCGACCTCCGCGTCCCAGACCTCGTTGAGGGCCATCTGCAAGTACGGGAGGTTGAGCGCCAGGGCGATGGCCGCGAGGAACGCCATCACCACGCTGACGTGCCCGACGCCGCCGGCGATCGCGCACACCTTGCGCACGCGGATCGGGGTGCTGATGTACGTCCACAGGACCGGGATGTAGACGAGCGAACCCGGGAACATCGCGAGCAGTGACAGCTCCGGGATGTTGCCGATGGGCTGGCCCTTGGCGGCCGAGTAGTCGCGGATCTCCTTGTTGATCAGGTACCACCAGACGATGCCGTAGATCCCGAGGGTGAGCCACATGAGGCCCCAGACCCCCCAGGGGTGGCGCCTCTTGACCCGCGCCGCCGCGATCGTCAGTTCCTCCGCCACGTCCTCTCCCTTTGTCGCCGGCGTCATCGGCGCCCCGCGGCCGCGCTGTTACGCGGTCAGGGGCGCCGCCGACGCCGGCGGTGAACCCCCGCCGCTCAGATGAACGCCTGGGCGGTCCAGAGGTGGAAGAGCGCATAGGCCCTCCAGGGGCGCCAGGCCTGGGCCCGCGCCGCCGCGGCCGCGGCGCTCACCCCGCCGAGCGCCCGTCGCAGCACGAGGTCGCCGGCGGGGAAGGCGTCCCGGTCGCCCGTCGCCCGTACCGCGAGCACGTCGGCGGTCCAGGGGCCGATGCCGGGGAGCGCGAGGAGGCGCGCCCTCATCCGCTCCGGGTCGGCGCGCGGACTGAGGTCGAGGCCGTCGCGGGCCGCGGCCGCCAGGGCCTGCACCGAGGCCGCGCGGGCGCGGGTGAGCCCGACCGCGCCGCGGAGCCGCTCGGGATCGGCGTCGGCCAGCTCCTCCGCCGCGGGGAAGCCGCTCAGACCGTCGGCCGCCGGGCGGCCGAAGGTGGCCACCAGGCGGCCCGCGAAGGTGCGCGCGGCGGCGAGCGAGACCTGCTGGCCGATCACGGCGAGGACGGCCGCCTCGAAGCCGTCCGTCGAGCCCAGGATGCGCAGGCCCGGCCGCGCGGCGAGGAGGGGGGCGAGGAGCGGGTCCGCGCCGAGGGTCGCGGCGATCGGGCCGGGATCGGTGTCGAGATCGAGCCAGCGGCGGATGGCCACCACGAGGAGGGCCACGTCGCGCGGGTCCGCCGGTCGCAGGGTCAGCGCGACGGCGTCCTCCGCCGCGCCGAAGTCGAGGTCCACGACGGCCGGCCCCGCCGGACCGCGGACGACCCGCGTGTGGACGCCGTCGCGGCCCACCCGCTCGAGGCCGGGGACCGCGTGGGCCCGGAGCGCGCCGAGGAGCGGCCCGACGGCGAGGGGCGGCCGGTAGCCGAGTCGCAGCGTGATGGGCGCCACCCGCACCATCGGCGTCGCGGTCCTCCTGATCCCGGTCGACACGGACCCGGCGATGATGCCCGAGGGCCGCCCGGCCTAGCCCGATCCACCCTCGGTGAGGCGGCGGGCGGCCCGCTCCGCGCCGTCGCGCTCGCGCGCCGCCCTCTTCGCGGCGCTCTCGGCCTCGGCGAGGGCGTCGGCGGCCTCGCGCGCGAGCGGCTGGTGGGCGGTGATGGAGGTCTCGACCGCATCCAGGCCGGCCCGCAGGGAGTCGCGCTCCGCGGCGAGGCGCGCGCCCTCGGCCTCGGCCTCCTCGGCGCGGCGCCGCGCCGCGTCGCGCGCCTCGGCCGCCTCCCGCTCGCCACGGCGGGCCTCCTCCAGCGCGTCGATGGCGGCGCGCACCTGTTCCTCCTGCGCCCGCCGCGCGGTCTCGCCGCGCCCGTCGTCGGCGGCCCGGCGGGCGGCGCGCGCCGTGCGGGCTCCGGCGACCTCGTCCACCGGGGGCGGCGCCGGCCGCGCGGCCGGCGCCGCGGCCGGCGGTCCGAGGGCGAAGAGCCCGGTCTCGCCCTGCTCGGGGGCCGGGTCCACCGTCAGGCGGCCGGCTCTCAGATCCTCGCGGCGCCGGGTCGAGCGCGCCGCGAAGCGCAGCGCGGCATGGACGCCCGGCCCGCCGGGGAACGCGTCGAGCGCGGCCGCCTCGGCGGCCTCGGCGGCCCGGAGCGCGACGGCATCCGCCTCGCCCGCGACCACGCGCCCCTGGACCTCCTCCAGCTCCTCCTCGGCCCGGATGAGCGTCGCGACGCGCGCGGGGTCCTCGCGGACGAGGTGGTTGAGCTCGGCCGCCAGCCGGCTGGGCCGGCGCATCGTGCGGACCCGGTCGGCGTCCTCGCGCTGCCCCAGGGCGCGCAGCTCACGGGCGAGGGCGTCCCGTGCGGCCGTGAACTCGCCGGGCGGCCCCGCGTAGAGGGCGTCGATGCGTGCGTCCATGTCGTCCATCGCCCACATCGTCCGCGACCCGGGCGCGGCTGTCACGCGCGTCAGACCGCGTCCTGCTCCGCGCGGCACCACGGGGCCGACGGCCGAAACCCATCGGCATGCCGAACGGCGAACGAAACGTCGTGGCCGGCCAGAGGTGGGGTCGGCCGGCCGGCGACGGCCACGTGAGCGGTGCGGGGGACTTCAGGCCTCGGGCGCGGGCAGGTCCTTCTCCATGGCGTAGTTGTGGATGCCGACCCCCTCGATCACGAAGTCGCGGCGTCTCACCACGCGGAATCCCTTGCGGGTGAGCAGCCGCCGGGCGGCTTCGCTCGCCTCGACGTGGAGGCGGGTGCGGCCGCCCGCGAGCGCCGCGGCCTCCATGGCGTCGTAGAGCGCCGACGCGACGCCGGTCCCCGCGGCCTCGGGGACGCAGAAGAGGAGGTCGATGTGGCCGTCCCGCGCGACGTCGCCGAACGCGAGCGCCCGCCCGTCGGCCGCGACGGCCATCAGGACGATCCTGCCGTCGCCGTAGCGCTCGCGCAGCCGCTCCGGCGTGGGGGCGAGGACCATCCACGCGGCGACCTGCCGGGGCGTGTAGTCGCGCGGGGCGAGACCGAGCACCGAGCGGCGGTACACGTCCGCGAGCGCGTCGGCGTCCGCAGGCGTGTACGGGCGGATCTCCATCGCCGCCAGGCTAGCGGCGCTCCGGCGACACGGCTCCCGCGCCGAAGCGCTCCTCCATCCAGGCGGTGGCGAACGCGGTGAGGGCGGGGGCGGAGAAGAGGTGGCTGTCGGCCGCGCCGACGCGGCCGCGCACGCCGATCCCGGTGTCGAGCGCGGCCCGGGCGATCACCGCGAACGGGTCCTCCGGCAGGCGCAGGCGCTCGTAGGGGAAGGCGCCGGTCGCGGTGTCGATGTCGGTGAGGGTCCGCTCCACGGCCCGGCCGTCCTCGGCCACCGTCACCCGGTAGGTGACGCGCCGCTTCCGCGCGACCCGGGCGATGGCCTCCGCGTGGTGCAACAGGGTGACCGTGTCGAGGGGTGCCCCCAGCATCAGCACCTGGCCGTCGGCCTCGACCAGGCGCGCGAAGGGGCTTCCGGGGCCGTAGGAGTCCCGCCGGGGATGGTCGCTCGTGAGCCACCGGGCCCGTGCGCCGACCGCCACGACGCTCGCCTCGGGGTGCGCGCTCCTCGCGGCGCCCGGCCAGGTGCGCATGCGCTCGGGGATGCGCCCGTGGTCGCGGACCGCCTCGGAGACGAGGGGGTCGAAGACCGGCGGCTCGGCCAGGAACGCCTCGCGGAGCTCGGGCGGCCACTCGCCCGGGTGGTAGGCGTGGTCCTCCCACGACGCGTACGCCATCAGCGTGCCCTCGGGGCCGACGGCGTCCAGCAGCGCGCGCACCACGCTCTCCGCCGCGCCGGCCACTCGGCCGATCGCGCTCATCCGGGTGTGGACCATGGTGACCCCGCCCGCGCGCACGCCGAGGGCGCGCAGGTCGGCCGCGATCCGCGAGCGGGTCACGGCGGCGGGGTGTCGCGGGGGACGGTCCACCGGGACGAGCTTCGCAGACCCTCCGCCGGCCTTCACGCGGGCGGACCCCGGCGGGAGGGGTGGAGGCCTACTGGACCTCCGACAGCGCGGTCCCCTTCTTTCCGGGGGGTGCCGGACGGGCCCTCGCTCCTACCCTCGCCATATCGGGATCGGCAAGGAGGCGGAGATGCGACGGATGGATCCGATCGGCGTCAGGGCGGGACGGGGACTCGTGATGTGGGCGGTCCTCATCGGGATGCTCGCCGCCATGGCCGGCGTCGGCGCCGCCCACGCGAACGCCGCCGTCATCACGTACGAGGGCTCCTTCTCGCGTCCCGACGGCAAGATCCGCTGCACCATGGCCGCCGACTGGGCCCAGTGCGTGTCCACGAAGACCGGCCGGGTCGCGGGCGTCAACCGCGACGGCACCACCGAGTCCTACGTCACCGAGGACAATCTCCCCCGCGGCCGTCGCGTCACCGGCCACACCCTGGTCAACACGAGCGGCACGATCGCCTGCCGCACCAGCACCAGCTACATCTCGTGCTTCGTCCTGAAGTGGGGCTCGTCGTTCACGCAGGACACGCACAACGTGCTCACCAAGGGCTTCGGAGGCGCCGACTTCATCGACGACTCGGTCCCCGTGGGCCCCGTCGCCACCCGCTAGGCCGCCCCGCCCCGTCCGTCGGGCGCTCCTCGGAAACCCCTCGGCGCCTCACAGCCCCCTCCTATCGGGGCCCGCGAGGATGCGGCGAGGCCGGCACGAGGTCGGTCTCTCGCCAGGGGGAGAGCAATGACAGAGCCTCAGCGTCCGAGGTCCATGAAGAGAATCGCCGGCGTGACCGCACTGAGCGTCGGTCTGCTGGCCGGTGGATACGGGATCGCCTCCGCCGCGAGCGGATCCGGCACGCCGTCGACGACCGCCCCGCAGGGGGCCTACGGGGCGCCCGCAGCCGGTCAGCACGGCCCGCGCGGACCGCGCGCCGGCGAGACGGCCCTGACCGGCGACACGCTGGCCAAGGTCACGGCCGCCGCGGTGGCCAAGGTCCCGGGCGCCACCGTGGACCACGCCGAGACCGACGCCGACGGCAACGCCAAGTACGAGGCCCACATGACCAAGGCCGACGGTTCCCACGTCACGGTCTACGTCAACGAGGCCTTCGCCGCGGTGAGCGTCGAGACCGCCCCCCGCGGGCCCCGCGGCGGGCGCGGGCACGGCCCGCGCGGACCGCGCGACGGCGAGACGGCCCTGACCGGCGACACGCTGGCCAAGGTCACGGCCGCCGCGGTGGCCAAGGTCCCGGGCGCCACCGTGGACCACGCCGAGACCGACGCCGACGGCAACGCCAAGTACGAGGTCCACATGACCAAGGCCGACGGCTCCCACGTCACGGTCTACGTCAACGAGGCCTTCGCCGCGGTGAGCGTCGAGACCGCCCCCGCCGGACGGCCGGGCCCGCCCCACGGCTGACCCTCCTCAGCTGCGACCGGGTCGCGGCAGGGCCGCCGCGATCCGGTCGAACAGCGGCACGCCCAGGCCGCTCGCCCGGTCGTAGCCGGGTCGGGCGCGGAACCCGGGGACCCTCGGCAGGTAGCGGTTCTGGCCCGAGACCACGTCCCAGAAGAGCGCCGGGTCGCGACTCTGGAGACCGTAGAGCAGGCCGTTGAGCGGCCCGAGCGGCGGCCGCCCGGCGGCGCGCTCGCGCGCGACGATCGTCGCGACGGCCCCGGCCACGAGCGGGGCCGAGGCGCTGGTCCCGGCGTCGGCGGTCCAATTGCCCGCGAACGAGACGGGCCACCCCGGCAGCATCGAGGCGTGCGCCGCGACGTCCGGGAGGAAGCGGTGGCGGCCCGCCAGCGGCACCGCCGCCTGGTAGGCCGGCCGCGCGGTGAACAGTGAGGCGCCGCCCGCGCCGGCGCCGCCCCCGTTGGCGGTCGTCAGCCAGGGAAGGTCGTTCCAGACCACCTCGTTGACGCGCTGGTTCTGCGCGTCGAGCGCCAGGCGGGTTCCGCCCACCGCCGTGACGTAGGGCGAGGCGGCCGGCCAGGCGGCGCCGCGGTAGGCCTGCCCGTTGCAGGTCGAGCCGAAGTCCCCCGCCGCGGCCACCGCGCTGGTCCCGACCAGGCCCAGGCGCAGGAGGAGCGATTCCGCGAGGGCGGAGCCGGCGCGGGTGCTCGGCGGGGCGCCGGGGCCGGTCATCAGGCGCTCGCACTGGCCGTAGGAGACCGACAGCACGTCGGGGCGCGGTGCGGCGGCGAGGGCCTCGGAGAAGCCGAGGAACCAGAGGTCGTTGGCCGCCCAGGCCTGGACGAAGGTCAGCGACCGCGCGCCGGGGGCCATGCCGCGGATCAGCGCCAGGTCCTCCTGCGGCTCGGGCGTCCCCAGGATGAAGGGGGCGCTCTGGCCGTCGGTGAGGATCGTCCGGGGCCGGATGCCCGGAAGGCCGAAGCAGGCCGCGTTGTCGCGCACGTCGGCGCGGGTCGCGGATTCGCCGAGGTTGACGACGCCGAGGCGCGCCCCCGCGCCGGTGCCGACCGCGTCCAGTCCGTACGCCGTTCGCACCTGGGCGAAGCTGTATGTGTGCAGGCTGCGCGCCGGGGCGCACCCCTGCCGCCAGGTGCCCTCGTTGCGCGGTCTCGGACCCCCGCCCCGCGCGGTCTCCTGCGACGGCAACGCGGCCGAGCGCGCCGACGTCGTGACCAGCTCGCGCACGTAGGGATGCAGCGCCGCCGGCACCGTCGGCCGCGCGGTGGGGGCGAGGAAGTAGGTCTCGGCGAGGACGTCGTTGTCGAACTGGCGCCGGAACGTGACGTGCAGGACCTTCTGCATCGTCCCGAGGGGCGCGTGCAGGCGGGCGAAGACGCCCGAGGGGTTGACCGTCGCGCGCAGCCCGAGCGTCGCCGCCGCGGTGCGGAGCCCGGCGATCGTCCGCGGGCCGGCGCCGAAGCGCCGCGCGGCCGCGCTGGGGGTCAGGAAGCGGCGGTAGCCGGGCGATGCCGGGTCGCCGACGCGCGCCCAGGCGGTGCGCGCGGCCGCCTCCGGGCGGACGAGCCCGACGTAGACGGTGAGGGGCGTCGCCGGGTCGATCGCCGGCGCCGGGGCCTGGGCCGCGGCGGACGAGGCGGCGAGAAGGGCGACCGCGATCGCGAGGCCGAGGAGGATGCGGTGCACGGGCGCCCTTTGTACGTCCCGCGGGGAGGCCGGCGCAAGTGCGCGCCCGGTCTACTCTTGGCGCATGGACGCATCCGAGTGGCACCCGATCGCCGAGCGGATCGCCGCGACCTATCCGGGGGCCGATTTCGGCGCGGAGCGCCGAGCCGAGTACCTCGACGCGCTGCGGGCGCTGCCCGCGGCGGAGGTGTCGCGCGCGGTCGACCATCTGCTGACGGAGGCGCGCTCGGGCCCTCCGTCGGCTCCGGTGATCCGCCAGGCGGTCCGCCGCGCCGGCGACCCCGCCGTGCGGTCGCGCGGCGTCGACGCCGCCTCGGCGGCGCGGCGCGCGCAGATCTCCGCGCTCGCGTTCATCTCGAGCGCCGTCTCGGCCCTCGCCCTCGCGGGGATCGGCATCTGGTGGCTCTGGTCGGGGCGCTGAGCACGAACCGAGCGGGATAGATCCCACGTCCGCGGCGCGGCCGCGGTCTCACGAGCAGGTGACGCGCCACACGGATGTGGGCGCGGTGTGATGGCCACATGGAAGGAGCCGCCATGAGTCCGTTCGACGGTACGACCGTCCGGGGCCCATGCCTCGCGGCGCTCGTCGATGCCCTCTTCGGATTCGAGAGCGGTGTCGCCCCCCTCCATGGCGGCCCCGATGGTGCCCGCGCGGCGGTTCCTCCCGCGGGCACCGGAGGGGATCTCGAACGGCGGGCACCCGTCGAGATCCCTTCGCCTCCCCACCGGATGGCCCAGTCCTCACCCCCTGGGCCATCCGGTGGAGGCTCTCTCCCCGCCGGTCGCGTTTCGTGAGCGTTGCCCAAGGGGTAAGACCCTCCCCGAGGCCGGGGCGTGGGATTTTGTCCCACAATAGTACGAAAACTGTGAAACATCTCACATGCAGGGGAAACGGCCTCACGTTGGACCCCGCGGCTCCCGATGGCGGATGCATGGTCGGATCGGCAAGGAGGCTCGGATGGACGACATGACGTCATTCCCCGACCGCGGGCCCGCGCACCGCGAGCAGCACGGCGGCGCGCGGGTGGACCGGAGCCGGGAGTTGACACTGAGGGTTGACAGGGAACGCAACGGATCTGCGTCCCGGCTCGGCGTCCACGCCGTCGCCTACGTGAGGGCGGGTAACGCTCCGGCCGCCGACGCCCTGCTCGAGGCCCAGGAGGACGCCATCAGGGCGTATGCGCGGCGGCGCGGATGGGAGATCGCCACGGTCCACGGCGACCGGTCGGACGGTCGCGGTCTCTTCAGCCGCCCCGGCCTCGCGGCCGCGGTGGGCGAGCTCGAGGCGGCGGCCGATGCCGACCAGGCCATCGTGATCGTCGCCGGGCTGGACCGCCTGACCGAGTCGCCGGCGTCGCTCGCGCGCCTCCTCGGCCGCGCAGCGGGGCGCGGCTGGCAGGTGGTGGCGCTCGATGTCGAGATGGACACGACGACCCCGGCGGGCCGCCGCACGGCGGACGCGCTGCGTCAGGTGGGCGCGTGGAGACGGCGGCGCATCAGCCAGGGCACGAAGAGGGGCATGGCGCGCGCCGCGGAGCAGGGGAGGCTCCCCGGCCGCCCGCGCACGATGCCCGAGCACGTCCTCGAGCGCCTCCGCGCCCTGCGCGCCTCGGGCCTGTCCCTGCGCGCGGTGGCGACGACCCTCAACGACGAGGGGAGCCGCGGACCCCACGGTGGCCGGTGGAGCGAGAGGACCGTTCGCGCGGCCCTCGCGCGCTACGGCGCCCGCCCGACGGCGGCGGCGGGGCTGTGATGAATTCGGAAAGCTTTTCGCGCCGGAGACGATTTCTGCTTCCATGACCACTCGCATGCGCATCCCCACCGCATCCGCCGGTCCTCTCGGCGCGCTCGCCGACGGCTCCCTCGTGGCCCTGGCGAGCGAGGGGAGCGAGGCGGCGTTCGAGACCCTCGACCGGCGCCACCGCCCGGCCGCCTACCGGCACTGCGGGCGGATCCTGCGGAGCCCTCACGACGCCGACGAGGCGGCCCAGCGGACGATGATCCGCGCCTACCGCGCGCTCGAGAAGGGCCAGGCGCCGAACTCGTTCCTGCCGTGGCTGCTCGCGATCGCCCGCAATGAGTCCTACGACCTGATCCGGGCGCGCAAGGGGACCGAACAGCTCTCGGCCGAGGTGGAGGCCGGCGGCGAGAGCCTCACCGAGCGCATCGAGCGGCGCGAGCGCGTCGCGGAGCTCAAGGGCGACCTGACGGAGCTGCCCGAGGCCCAGCGCCGGGCGCTGCTGCTGCGGGGCGTCGGCGACCTGTCCCACGCCGAGATCGCCGAGTTGCTGGGCGGTACGCCGACCGAGATGCGCACCCTCGTCCACGAGGCCCGCGCCTCGCTCGCGGAGTTCGAGGTGGGCCGCGCCCTCCCGTGCGCCGACGTGCGCGATCGCATCGCCACCGGCGACGGCCGCGCGCTCCGCGCTCGCCGGGTGCGGGCGCACATCCGCGTCTGCGAGGACTGCGCCGCGGCGGCGTCCGCCGTGAGGGGGCGCGCGGGTGGCCGGCGGCCGGCTGGCGGCGCTGTTCCCCGTCCCGGTGCTCGCGGCGGTTCGCGCCGCACTGTTCGGCAGCGGCCAGGCCGGGGTCGTCGGGGCGGCGGGCCCCGTCGGCGCGGTGGGCGTCTCGGCGGCGGTCGTGGCATCGGTGGTCATCGGGCTCGGCGGTGGGATGGGCGGCGGAGGGGCCGCCGACGCCGCGCCCGCGGTCGCCCCCGGCACCGCGACGACCACCTCAACGTCGGGTGCGGCGGGAGCGTCGGCGACCACGTCCACCGGCGCGGCGGCGCGCCGGGCCGCCACCACCCGTCCCGCGCGCCCGGGCGCCCCCGCGCCATCGCCCGCCGCCGCCGCGCCGCCCGGCAGCCCCGCCGCGGACCCCTCGGCCGCCGCCCCGGGCTCGCCCGGGCAGGAGACGTCGTCGAGCGCGGCCCCCGCGGCCTCCGGGACGATCCCGGGGGTGACGCCGCCGAGCGTCTCGACGCCGTCCGTGTTGACGCCGCCGGTGAGCACCCCGGCCGTCACCGTGGCCCCTCTCACGGTGCCGTCCATCACGGTTCCGTCGGTGACCGTGCCGCCGATCACGACGCCGGCGCTCCCGGTCGTGGGCTCCGTCACCACCCCGGCGATCACGCTTCCGCCGCTCCAGACGCCGCCGATCTCGACGCCCGGCATCACCATCCCGCCGCTGCAGGTTCCCGGCGTGCAGCTCCCCCTCGGTTCGCCTCAGCCCTGACGGCGGCGCCCGGTGATGGTTTGATGGGCCCACGCGACCAGGGGGCCACGATGACCGGCGTCAGCACCGACATCCGCTACGAGCCGCTCGACTACGCCGAGACGCTCTCCAAGCTCGACGACCTGGTGGGCCGCGAGATCCTGGTGGAGCTGCGGGTCGGCGACCTGCACGGGCCGTTCCGCCTCGCCGCCCGCGGAGTCCTCGTGGGCCCGCCGCGGGGTCAGCCGGAGCTCACCGCCCGCCGCCCCCCCGGGGACGACCTCGAGGCCTTCATGCTGGACACCGGGGGTTTCATCGCCGTGAGGGAGGAGGACTTCGTCTCGGCCGAGTGGCACGCGGGGCAGGACGAGGGCCAGTTCTCCGCCCAGCCGCGGCTGAACATCACCTTCACCGACTCGGTGCTGCACCTGGCGGTGCTGTGGCGGCACGACCAGGCGGTGGGGCGGTGACGCGTGGCCGCCCGAGGGGGCTGATCCCTCGGGCGGCCGTTGTGCCCGCTCAGGGGGCGAGCCGGTAGAAGCGCCACATGTCGTGCTCGATGTCGAGCACCTCGACCCGGCCGAAGCCCGCGCGCTCGGCGTATTCGCGCACCGTGTGGGGCCGGATGACGGTTCCCGTGGCCTCCGACGCCTCACCCACACGCCCCACCGGCAGGCAGTGCAGCACGCTGAAGCCGTAGAACATCCGGTCCACCGGATCGTCGCCGGCGCGGCGAACTCCTCCGCCGCCCGCTCGTCGGCGACGAAGACGCTGCCGCCCTCCGCCAGCAGGCCCCGGGCGGCCCGCAGCGCATCCACCGGTCGGGCCATGTCGTGGAGCGCCTCGAAGATCGTCACCAGGTCGTAGCTCCCCGTGAGTACGTCGTCTGAGGCGTTCTCGCGGAAGAACCGGACCCGCTCCTCCAACCCGGCGGCGGCGACGTTCTCGCGCGCCCGGACGACCGAGGCGCCGTCCTCGTCGAGGCCGTTCGACGCGCGCCAGCGGATATGCACGGGCGATGGCGATGCTGGACCAGCCACATCCGCACGCGAGGTCCGCGACGCGCGCGGCAGGGGCGACGCTCAGGCGTTCGTGGACGGCCGGCACCGCCGACAGCCATTCGCTGCCGAGCTGCTGCGCGAACATCGGCCGGTTGCCGGCGGCGATGCCCTCGCGCGTGTCCTCGCCGTAGTCGGCGTACGGGATGCCCTCGCCGGAGCGGAAGACCTCCGCAAGGCGGGGGAGGGCGGTGAGGACCCCGATCGTGAGCCGCGTCATGCCGGTCACTGATGCGAGGCTCTCCGGATCGAGAAGCGACTCGGCGTGCCCCGTCGGCAGGGCGAAGCGGCGCTCCTGAGGCGGCGCGCCGGGGTTGCCGCAGTCGAGTACGCCGGAGGCGGCCTGCTGCTCGAGCCACTCGCGGATGTAGCGGGTGTCGGTACCCGTGCGCTCGGCCAACTCGCCGGGCGTGACAGGGGTGCCGTCCTCCAGCGCGTCGTAGAGGCCGAGCCGGTCTCCGAGGTACATGCAGGCCAGCTCCAGCGTGGCGGTGCTCGCGGCGAAGACCTCCTCGATCAGGGCGCCGGCCTGCGCGGATGCGGCCTCGGCGGGGACGGCGGTGCTGATGCTCATCGTGCTCCTCCTGCTCGTGGTGGGGATGCCGCCACCCTGTCGCCCGCCCGTCCCGCCACCGTCCCGCGTTGCGTCGTTGGCGCGTCCCGGGAGTGCGGTTAGTCTCGTCGCGTGCTCGAGGTGCGCGTCGTGGGAGGCCTGAGCGCCGTCGTCAACGGCGGCGCCGCCGAGCTGCCCGCCGACGCCCGGGCGCGGGAGCTGCTGGCGTATCTCGCGATCAACCCGGGGCTCCACACACGCTCGGCGCTGGCGGGCGGCTGCGCCCGGACGTCGCCGAGGAAAGCGCGCGAAAGACGCTTCGTGACGCGCTCTACGAGCTGCGACGCGCGCTGGGCCCGGCCGGCGAGGGCGCCGTCGCGGCGACGCGGGACCGCGTCGGCCTGCGCGACGAAGACGTGCGCGTCGATCTGCGTGAGTTCCGCGCGTCGCGGGCGGCGGGGGACCTGGATCGTGCGTTCGCCCTGGGCGCGGGCGAGCTCCTCACCGGCATCGACGCCGATTGGGTCATCCGTGCGCGCGCGGAGCACCTCGACGCGCTCACCGACCTCGCCGCCTCCCTGGCGGAGCGGGCCGAGTCGGAGGGGCACCTGGCGGCGGCGGCCGGCTGGGCCCGTCGCCGCGTCGACCTCGATCCCCTCGCGGAGCGCGCGAACCTGGAGCTGGTCCGCCTGCTGGCCGCCGCCGGCGACCGCCCGGCGGCCCTCAACGCGGCGAGGGTCTTCTCGGAACGGCTGCGGCGCGAGCTGGGCATCGCCCCGTCGGCGGCCGCCCGGGCCGCGGTCGCCGCGGTCCGCGCCGGCGGGGGCGGGCCGGTCGAGGTTCCGCTCGGCGACCACCCGCTGCCGCCTCCCCTCGCGCGCACCGCGCATCCGGAGGGGCGCGAGCCGTCGCTGGCGCGTCTCCACTCAGCCTGGGCCGACGCGGTTGCCGGGACGGCGCGCATCGCCCTGGTCACGGGGGAGCCCGGGATCGGGAAGACGACGCTCGCGGGCGAGCTCGCCCGGAGGCTCCATGGAGGCGGCGCCGTCGTCCTCTACGGCCGCAGCGACGAGCAGACGCTGCGTGCCCTACCAGGCCTGGGTCGAGGCGCTCGACGGCCTTCTCGACGGCCTCCCGTCCGGCGAGAGCGATCGTTGGCTGACGGTCCACGACGGCGCTCTCGCGCGGCTGGTTCCGACCCGGGGCGGCGTTCCGCCGAGTCCGGGCGACGGCGCCCACGAGCGCTACCTGGCCTTCGAGACCGTCCGCGCCCTCCTGGAGGAGACCGCCCGCCGGCGCCCGGTCCTGCTCGTGCTCGACGACATCCACTGGGCGGACCCCGACTCGCTGCAGCTCCTGCGCCACCTCGCTCGGACCGCCCTGCGGGCCCGGGTCCTGACGGTGCTGTGCGCGCGCGACCGCGAGCTCTCGGGGACGTGCGCCGCCACCCTGGCCGCTCTCCGCCGCGAGGGCCCCCTCGCCGGCGTGCCCCTGGCCGGGCTCGACGACGGCGCGGTGGCGGCCATCGTGGAGCGGCGCCTGGGGGTCAGCGATCCGGCGGAGGCTCGTCGCTTCGGGACGCGGACGGGGGGCAACCCGTTCTTCCTCGAAGAGGTCATCCGCCACGAGGGCGAGGACGGGGGCGACGCGCCTCCGGCGAGCATCCGTGACATCGTCGCCGGGCGCCTCGCTCGGCTCGGACCCGGGGACCCGTGACGCCCTCGCTCAGGCGGCGGTGATCGGCCTCGAGTTCGACGTGGCGACGGTCGCCGGCGCGTCCGGCCGGGCCGCGGCCGACGCCCTCGCCGGCCTCGATGGCGCGACCGCCGCGGGGCTCGTCACGCCGGTCGGAAGCCGAGGGCGCTACGCGTTCATCCACGCGCTGGTCCAGGAGGCCATCGTCGCGGGGCTGCCGGCGTCCCACGCGGCCCGCCTCCATCTCGGGGTCGCCGATCTGCTCGTCGAGCAGCACGCCTCCGGGGCGGTACCGGCGGCGGAGGTCGGCGCGCCACCTCCGCGCCGCCGGGCCGCTGGTGGACGGGGAGCGGCTCGTCCGCTGGGAACTGTCGGCGGCGTCCGAGGCGACGACGGCGCTCGCCCACGAGGAGGCGATTGCCCATTTCGCGGCGGCGCTGGCGGCTGCGCCCGCTGGCCCGGTCCGCGCCGAGTGCCTCCTCGGCCTCGGGCATGCTCGCGACCGCGCGGGAGGGCGGACCGCCGCACGCGCCGCCTTCGCCGAGGCCGCGGCGCTCGCGCGCGAGGCGGGCGACCCCCATCTGCTGGCGCGCGCCGCCCTCGGTTACGGCGGGCTGGCGGTGGTGATCACCGCGGCCGATCCCGAGGTCACCGGCCTGCTCGATGAGGCGCTGGCCGGGCTGCCGGGCGACGAGGGTGCGGCGGCGGCACGCCTGCGCGCGCGCCTCGCGGTGGAGCTCCACTACGCCGATCCCGACCGGTCGCGCGCGCTCAGCGCCCGCGCGGTGGACGACGCGCGCGCCGCGGACGACCCGTCCGCCCTCGCCGCGGCGCTCAACGCCCGTCGGGTCGCGCTCTGGGATCCGGCCCACATGGGGGAGCGCCGCGCGACCTCTGACGGGATGATCGCCGCAGCGGAGCGGGCTGGCGACCGCGAGGCGGCGCTCCAGGGGCGGAACTGGAGGGTCGTGGACCTGCTGGAGCTGGGGCGCATCGTCGAGGCGGCCGCCGAGATCGACGCCTACGAGGACCTCGCCGATGCTGTCGGCCTGCCCCACTACCGCTGGTATGTGCCGCTGTGGCGCGCTGGACTGGCCATCATGGCCGGCCGCTGGGACGAGGCGGACGCTCTCGGCCGCCGTGCCGAGGTGCTCGGCGGCCTCGCCGACGACCCCAACGCGCCCTTGCTGGTGCGCGTCCAGCGTCAGGTCGCCCTGGACAAGCGCTTTCAGACCGCGGACCAGGACCGCGCGTGGCTGGCGGCCATGGCGGCGGCGTCGCCGGTGCCCGGCCCGTGGCTCACCTCGGTCGCCTTCATCGACGCAGCGGCCGGGCGGCGCGCCGACGCCCAGGCGTTGGTGGATGAGCTGATCCGCGACAGGGACGTGGCGCTCGCGATGAACGTCAACTGGCACGCGTCCTGCGAGCTGGCCGAGGCGGCGGCCGATCTGGGGGACCGGGAGGCCGCGGCCGTTCTTTACGACCGGCTGGCATCCCATGCGCACCTGTTCGCGGTTATCGCCCGCGGGGTGGGTTGCTACTTCGTCACGGAGCACTACCTCGGGCGCCTGGCTCAGACCCTCGGCGCGCTCCGGGAGGCCGAGGAGCGTCTCCGCCGCGCCGTGGCCGTCCACGAGGCCGTCGGCGCCCACCCCTACGCCGCGATCTCGCGCCTCCGCCTGGGCGAGGCGCTGCGGGTCCAGGGCGACCTCGAGGGGGCGCGGGCCGTCCTGACCGAAGCCGCCGGCGCCGCGGAGGCGCTGGCGATGCCCGCGCTCGGCGCGGCCGCGCGAGCTCTCCTCAGCGCTTGAGCGCGAGCGAGTAGACGCCCGACAGGCCTCCGCCGCGCACGCCCCGGATCTCCACCCAGTAGGTCGCGCCGGCGCGGCGGGCGTTGTGGACGACCACGCGCTCGGGCGCCGTCCCCGCCCGCCTGCTCGCGGCGACCACCCCGCTGTGCTCGTAGGCGCTCCGCGCCGACGGCCGCCAGACGTAGAGGTCGGCCCGGATCGCGCGCGGCGTGAGGGTGACGGTGACCGTCGCGCCCGCCGGGATCCAGACCGGGTAGACGTCGTAGGTGTCCTTCTGCAGGTCGAGGCGCGCCGAGATGGTCTGCCGCGCCCGCCGGCGCAGCAGGGGCGGATCGGCCGCCAGCCCGGCGCGGCCGGACACCCAGCGGATGTCGTCGTTGGGCTCGTAGAGGTCGGTGGCCGGAGCGGTCCGGGCCAGCGCCGCGCGCAGGTCGAGGGCGCCCCAGCCCGTGGAGATGTCCCATCCGGGGCGCTGGAGGTCGCGCGCCGACCCGCGCAGGATCTCCCCGACCTGGTCGGCCGTGAGGCGCGGGCGCTCGGCCATGATCCAGGCGGCCGCCGCCGAGACCATCGGGGCCGAGAAGCTCGTTCCGTCGAGGCGCATGTAGCCGTCCTGGACGCCGTCGCCGACGTCCAGGAGGGACGGGACGGCGCTCAGGATGCCCTCGCCGGGCGCCGACACGTCGGTGTAGAGCCCCTGGTGTGAGAAACCGGTCGGCTGGTCGAAGGCGTTGAGCGCTCCGACGGTGAGGATGTGCAGGTCGTTGCCCGGCTGGACCCACGGCTGGGACCGCTGATTGCCGGCCGACGCGACCACGAGCGACCCGTGGCCGAAGGCGTAGGTGGTGGCGTCGCGCAGCGCCAGGCAGACGCCGCCTCGCGAGAAGCCCCCGCTGATGTTGATGACCCGTGCGCCGTCGCGCGACGCCTCCCGGATGGCGGCGGCGACGTCGGGGCACAAACCGGTGCTGCCGTAGACGCCGACCCGGGCCCCCGGCAGGACGCCCTCCATCCCGACCCCGTCGCGCGGGGCGCCGATGACGCTCGCCACCGCCGTGCCGTGCAGGATCCCCTCGAGGAAGTCGAGCACGCGGTCGTCGTCCGACCCGTCGGGGATGGGCGACGGGCGCCGAAGGGCGATCCAGCCGCCCTGCATGTCGGGGTTGGAGCGGTCGTAGCCGGTCTCGATGATCGCGATCGGCGGGATGGCCCGCGTCGGGGGCGGCAGGTCCGCGGGCACGACGCGCGCCAGCCAGTCCTGCTGCGGGACGACCGGATCGGCGGCCAGGGCGGCGCTCGCGCCGGCGAGCAGAAGGACGACGCCGATGCACAGACCTCTCAGCATCCGCGCCACTCCTCTCCCGAATGTTCCCAGGGCCCTTCTATCGGTGCGGACCGGCGTGGACAAGGGGCTCGGGCGCGCACACAGCCAGGGATCCGGGCCGATCCGCAGAACACCACAGCGATGACCACCTCTGAGATCGGCACGCGGACGCCGTCGCGCGACCCCCTGCGGGCGGAGATCGAGCTCGCCCTCCGCGACGAGCTCACGCGGCGCCGCGCGAGCAGGGTGCGCTGGTCGTTCATCGGCGTCGGCATCGCGGTCGCGCTGGCCTCGGTGGCGCTCAACGTCATGATCGTCGGCGACCCCGGCCGGGTCGGCCTCGCCTCGGAGTCGTCGCTCCAGCGGGTGCAGGAGCAGGTGGACGCCCTCGCCGCCCAGCAGGCGGCCGACGCCGCCCGGGTCTCGGCGCGCCTCGCCGGCGTCGAGCGCTCGACGGCCGCCGCCATCCCGGCCGTGTGCGCGGTCATCGACCGGGTCGGCGCCTGGGCCTTCATCGGTCAGGTGAAGCCCAAGAGCTGCACCGTCGCCGTGGCGAGGTCGACGACCCCCTGAGGCTTCAGCCGGCGCAGACGTCCACCGCGGCCGCGGCGTTGACCCAGGACCGCTGCGCCTGACCGAAGGCGCCGTCCGCGGCGGTGAGCCGGACATCGGCGCCGGCCCGCGTGGCGCCATCTCCCGGGATGGTGGATCCGGCGAGCCCCTCCAGCGCGTTGGCCACCGACGACGCCGCGGTGCTCGCCCGCACCGCCGCGACCTGGCAGGCCGCGGCGCGGCGCCCGGCCGCGATCGCGGCGGCGGTGCGCCCCGCGGCGAGCTCCCGGTTGAGCGACTCGATGCGTCCCTGCTGGAGGCGGGCGGCGCGGATCGCGTTGCGCGCGTTCTGTCCCGCGGTGGCCGCGCGCGCCGAGACCCGCGCGAGGACCCCGTCCGCGTCCGCCGGCCGCGCGGCCACCGCGGCGCGCTCACGGCTCTCCAGGTCGTCGATCCGGCCCTGGCGGTCGATCGCCACCAGCACGGCGCCGGCGGCCACCAGGACGGCGATCGCCACCAGCACCCACGGAAGGGCCGATCGTGCGCGGGAGGGGGCGTGGCTCATCGATCGCTCCTGGACGGGGGTGTGCACCCGCAGTGCATCACGCCACCACCCGCCGGCGAAGCCCCCGGCGCCGGCCGCCGGGTCAGGGGATGAGGATGGTGAAGCCGACCCGGTCCGAGGCCTCGGGCTTTCCGTCGCGCAGCTCGCGCGTCACGACCTCGAACGCCTTGCCGCCGCACTCGCGGGCCGCCCCGCGGAGCTCGACGACGGCGACGGCGTCCAGTTCGGGATCGGAGAGGTCGCCGTCGAGGGCGACCAGCGCCGCGGTGGCGCCGGAGGCCGGCTCGCCCACGTCGAGGCAGTAGACGCCGGTTGCCTGCCGCTGCACGCCCTTCACCCCGCGCGAGCGCTCGGCCACGACCACGGGCTCGCGGTCGGTGACCGCCACGGCGGCGTAGGCGGAGACGCCCCCCGCCGGCCCGGGATCGCCCTGCGGCCCGGGATCGCCCTGCGGGCCCCTGGGGCCCCTGCGGCCCGGTTGCGCCCGCCGCGCCGGCGGCGCCGCGCGCGCCCGTCGCCCCCTGCGGGCCGGCCGGACCCTGCGCCCCGTCCGCACCGTCGGCGCCCGCCGGCCCGTGCCCCGGCCGACCCGACCGGACCGCGGTCGCCCGCGTCGCCCTTCGCCCCGTCGGCGCCCGGTGCCCCGTCGGGACCCGCGGCTCCCGGCGCGCCGTCCGCGCCCGCCGCCCCGCGCTCGCCTGCCGCGCCCCGTGCCCCGGTCGCCCCCGCGGCCCCGGTCGGGCCCCGGACGCCGGCCGCGCCCGCGGCGCCGTCGTCGCCCGTCGCTCCGGCGGCACCGGTGGCGCCGTCGGCGCCGTCGGCTCCATCCGCCCCGCGCAGGGCCCGCTGCGCCCCGGGGGAGAGCTTGCGCGCCGTCACCGCGCCGTCGCGGATTCGGGACGCGGTCACCGCCCCCTGTCGGAGCTTCGCGGTCGTGACCGCCTCGTCCTCGATGTCGGCGCTGGAGACCGTCATGGCCGCGACACCGGTCCCACCGACGATCAGTGCGAGGACGACGGGCGCGAGGAGCACCAGGCGTCGATTTCGTGAATGACGCATGGGCACTCCGTCCAATCCGTCCGCGATGTCGAGTGGGGAGCATCGGGGCATCCCTACGTGGGCTTTAGGGGATCCGTCGCCCGGGGTTCCCGCGCGCCCGCGCCGATGGCTTTCCGTTTGTCAGACGGATCGATGTTCCCGCGGAGCAGGAATCCTCAGCTTCGGCGCCGGGATGCCGACCTAGATGAGAGTGGTGAGCCATCGAAAGCGCCGAACGGCCGAGCCGGTCATCCGCGAGGGCGGCGACGGGCGGTATTCGTGGGCCTCGGCCGCCTGCCGGGATCTCCTCGGCTGGGACGCGGAGGAGCTGGTCGGGCGCCCCGCGGTGGACTTCATCCACCCCGACGATCGCCTCCGGGCGACGGGGGGCGCCTATCGCCACCTCCGCAAGGACGGCGCATACGCCTGGGTCGAGGCCCGGTGGCTGCCCGGCGGCGGGGCGGAACCCGAGCGGGTGCTGGTCGCCGCGTCGTGCCCGCCGGCGGTCGCCGAGGCGCTGAGGGCCTCCGAGGAGCGCTTCGAACTGGCGTTCAACGACGGGCAGATCGGGATGGCGCTGGTCAGCCTGGACGGGACCTGGCTGCGGGTGAACCCGGCGCTCTGCCGGATCGTCGGCTACTCCGAGGAGGAGCTCCTGGGCGCCCGGATCCAGGACATCACGCACCCCGGCGACCTCGACAAGGACCTCGACCTGATGGCCGAGATGGTCCGCGGCGAGCGCGTCCGTTACGGCATGGAGAAGCGCTATGTGCGCGGCGACGGCGCGCTCGCGTGGGTGCGCCTGTCGGTGTCCATCGCGGGCGACGCCGACGGCGCGCCGGCCTACTTCATCTCCCAGGTGCAGGACGTCACCGAGCACCGCCGCCAGGAGCGCCGCCTGCGCGACTCCGCCCGCGAGCACGCGGCCCTCCACCGGGTCGCCTCGGCGGTCGCGCACGGCATCAGCGAGGAGGCCCTGTGGGCGCTCGTCGCCCGCGAGGCCGCGGGCCTCTTCTCGGTGGAGACGGCGATTGTGGCCCGCTTCCTCGGGCGCCATGCGGTGGTCGTCGGCTCGCACGGCGGGCAGTTCGCGCTCGAGACGCGCCTCGCCACCACCGGGCCGGGCGTGCTCGCCCAGGTCGCGCGCACCCACGCCGGCGCCCGGATCGACGCCTACGAGCGGCTGGCCGACGGCTCGCGCCTGCGCGACCAGGCCATGGAGCGCGGGCTCACGGCCAGCGTCGCGGCGCCCGTGATGGTGGGCGGGGAGCCCTGGGGCGCCCTCCTGGCCTCGACGGCCGAGGAGGGCGGCTTCGCGCCCGACGCCGGCGACCGCCTCGCGCGCTTCGCCGACCTGGTGGCGCTCGGGATCGCCAACGCCCAGGCGCGCTCGGAGCTGCTCAACCGGGCGATGACCGATCCCCTCACCGGGCTCACCAACCACCGCGCCTTCCACGAGCGCCTGGCCGTCGAGGTCGAGAGGGCGGACCGGCACGGCCGCCACCTGGCCGTCGCGGTGATGGACCTCGATCACTTCAAGACGGTCAACGACACCTACGGTCACCCGGTGGGCGATCGCGTGCTGCGCGAGCTGGCCGACCGCCTGCGGGTGCTGACGCGGCCCGAGGACGAGTTCGCGCGCGTGGGCGGCGAGGAGTTCGCGCTGATCCTCCCCGAGTGCGACCCCTCGGCGGCGATCTCGATCCTGGAGCGGATGCGCCGGGCGGTGGCCGACGCGCCGTTCGCCGAGGTCCGCGGCACGGGTCACGATCTCGATCGGCGTCGCCCACCTCACCGACGCGGGCGGCCCCAACGAGCTCTACCAGCAGGCCGACGAGGCCCTCTACGTGGCCAAGGACGAGGGGCGCGACCGCGTCTCCTCGTGGATTCGCGGTCTGGTGGCCGGGCCGACCACCGCCGGCAACGAGCACGGCGAGCGCCAGCGCACGGTCGAGGGCATCCTCGCGCTCGCCCGCGCGGTCGACGCCCGTGATCCGGCCATGCGCCGTCACTCGGGACGCGTCGCCGACCTCGCCGTGCGCCTCGCGACGGTCCTCGGCTGGCGCATCGAGGAGTGCGCCATGCTGCGCGACGCGGGCCTGGTGCACGACGTCGGCAAGATCGGCGTCTCCGACGCGATCCTGCTGAAGGCCGGCCGGCTCACGGCGGCCGAGCGCGAGCAGGTGAAGCTGCACGCCGGCCTCGGGGCCCAGATCGCGCGCGACGTCCTGACCTACGACCAGGTGGGCTGGGTCAAGAGCCACCACGAGCGCTGGGACGGGACCGGCTACCCGGACGGGCTGAGGGGCGAGGAGATCCCGCCGGGCGCCCGCATCCTCGCGGTCGCCGACGCCTTCGACCACATGACGGCCACCCGGACCTACCTCAAGGCACGCACGGTGGAGGGCGCCGTGGCGGAGTGCCGTCGCCTCGCCGGGATCCAGTTCGCGCCCGAGGTCGTCACCGCGCTGGAGCGGCTGGCGGAGGTCGGCGCGCTCGCGCGCTCCGACTCGGCCTGAGGCTCAGCCGCCGCCCGCGGTCGGCGTGGTGGAGGCCGGGGGCGGCGCCACGGGGTCGGCCGAGGAGTCGACCGTCTCGACGGGCGCCCCGTCGCGTGCCGGCGGGTCGCGCTCGAGCAGCTCGCCCACCGGCACCGGCGTGAGGCCGCGGGCCCGGATGCCCTTCACGATCGCGGGGATCGCCTTGACCGTCTGACCGCGCGGGCCGCCGCCGTCGTGGAGCAGGATGATCGCCCCGGGGTGGACCTCGGCGAGCACCTTGCGGCTGATCTGCGCGGCCGGGATCCCGGTCCAGTCGTCGCCGTCGGTGTCCCATTGCACCGGAACCATGCGGGCCGAGGCGATCGCCCGGATCACCCGGTCGTTGACCGCCCCGTAGGGCGGCCGGTACAGCCCCGCGTCCACGCCCGTCGCCTCCTTGATCACGTCCCGCGTGTCGATCAGCTCCCCGCGCACCTGGGCGTTGGTGAGGGTCGTGAGGTCGGGGTGATCCCACGTGTGCACCGCGATCTCATTGCCGTGGGCCACGATCGCCCGCAGCTCCCGCTGGTTGCCGCGCACCTGGCGGCCGATCACGAAGAACGTCGCGTGGACGCCGAGGCGGTTGAGCGCCGCCAGGGTCCGCATCGTCGCGGGCGCCGGACCGTCGTCGAAGGACAGCCCCACCAGCTTCGAGTCCGGCGCGCCGCGGTAGACGGGCTGGCCCCAGAGCGCGATCTGCGCCATGGCGCGGCGGGCGGCCGCGGCGCGCAGGGCCGCCGGATCGGCCGGGGGCGCCGTCGTGGTGCGGCCGGTCGCGTCGCCGGAGGACCCGTCACCGCCGCCGCTGAGATGTGCCACCAGCGCCGCCACGCCGGTCAGCAAAGCGAGACCGATCAACAACCCCAGCCACGGCGCGGGGCGGGGCATCCTTGGCATCGGCGACGGGCTCCTCGAGGTGCGGTGGTGGCGGCAAGGATGTCACTTCCACGCCCCGGCGGAGATTCCCGCGAGGGCCGCTCAATCCGGTCTGCGGGGCACCACGATCGTCGCCGTCACCACCTGGACCACCTCGTCGCGCTGGTTCAGGGTCTCGGTCACGAGCCGCGCGAGGCCGCGGTCCGGGCGCGACCGCGACGGGCGCACCTCGAGGATCTCCGACGCGATGCGCAGGACGTCACCGGGAAGGGTCGGGCGGGGCCACTCGATCGTCGCCGCCGCGCCCACCAGCCCGCCGGCGATGGGGACGTGCTCCACCTGCAGCCGCATCGTCACCGCGGCCGTGTGCCACCCGCTCGCCACCAGCCGGCCGAAGAGGGTCTCGGTCGCCTCGCCGTGGTCCAGATGGAACGGCTGGGGGTCGAACTGCGACGCGAACGTCGTGATGGCCTCTTCGTCGAGGCGCTCCGCGCCCCCGGCGAAGCGCTGGCCGACGGTCAGGTCATCCAGGAAGAGGAGCGGCCGCTCCTCGGGAATCGTGCTCGTCATCGGTCATCACCTCCGGACGGGAGGGTAGACGGCGCGTGCGCGGCAGGAAGGCCGCGACGACGCCGGACGCCACCACGATCGCCGCCATGAAGGTCCAGCTCGTGCGGAAGTCCGCCAGCGAGGGGGCGCCGGTCGACCCGAGGATCGCCACGACGACGGCCACTCCGATGACGCCCCCGAGCTGGCGCGACATGTTGAAGACCGCGCTCCCGGTCGCGGTGCGCTCCGGCGGCAGGCCGGACACCGCGGCCCCCGCCAGCACCGGGAAGGTGAAGGCGACGCCCGCGCCCCCGAGCAGCAGGCCGGGGAGCATGCCGGTGAGGTAGTCGGGATCGGTCCCGCAGCGCCAGAGCCACCAGAGGCAGCCGGCGACGAAGAGGGTGATTCCGAGCAGCACCAGGCGCTGGGCGCCGTTGCGGCCGGCACGTGCCCCGATCGGCGCGGACAGCAGGGCCACCATGAGCGGGCCCGGCGAGAGCGCCAGGCCGGTCTGCAGCACCGTGTAGTGCCAGACGTCGGTCATGAAGAGCACGGTCACGAGCAGCAGCGGGTAGAAGGCGGCCGAGTAGAGGAAGACGCTCGCGTTCGCGACGCGCACGACCCGGGAGCGCACGAGCCAGGGCTCGACCACCGGCGCCGGGTGGTGGCCCGATCGCCAGACGAAGGCGGCCAGGCTCGTCGCCGCGACGACCGCCGCGGCGACGATGCCGGCGCTGGTCCATCCCCAGGAGTCGCCCTCGACGATCGCCAGCGACAGCGCGCCCACGCCGACGGCCAGCGTGAGGGCGCCCATCAGGTCGGGCAGGCGGCCGCGGGTGGGCGGGCGGACCTCGCGGAGGATCCGCGTGCCCAGCACGATCGTGAGGATCCCCAGCGGCACGTTGACCAGGAACACCCAGCGCCAGCTCTGGGTCACCAGCAAGCCGCCGATGGTGGGGCCGAGCGTGGCGGCCAGCGCGACGGCCGCGGTCCACAGGCCCACCGCGGCGCTGCGGCGCTCGGGCGGGAACTCGTCCAGCAGCAGGCCCAGCGAGGTGGGGATGACAAGCGCGGCGCCGACGGCCTGCACCACGCGGAAGCCGATGAGCGGCCAGGGGCCCCACGCCAGCGCGCAGAGGGCGGACGCGAGCACGAAGAGCGCGAGCCCGAGCAGGTAGACGCGCTTGCGCCCGAGCAGGTCCGCGAGGCGGCCGGCCGGCACGAGGAGCGCGGCGAAGACGATCGCGTACCCGTTCAGGGTCCACGAGAGGGTCGAGAGCCCCGCCTCCGGGAAGTCGGCCTGGATCGACGGGAACGCGATGTTGACGATGAACAGGTCGAGGTTGGCGAGGAAGGCCCCGGCGGTCACGACGAGGAAGACCTGCCAGTGGCGCGGTAACCGCATGAGGACCTCCGTTGGCTTTTCCAACTGACGACGAGGCGAGACTAGAGAAGTCAGTTGGAAAACACAACCCATCCCTGTTAGCCTCGCCCCATGGACGGATCCCCGCGTGTCTGCTCGGCCGCCCGCGCCCTCGAGGTGGTGGGGGACAGGTGGTCGCTGCTGGTGCTGCGCGAGGTCTTCCTCGGGACCCATCGCTTCGAGGAGATGCGCGCCAACACGGGTGCGCCGCGCGACATCCTCTCGGCCCGCCTGAAGAAGCTGGTCGCCCACGGGGTGCTGGAAAAGCGGCGCCTACCAGGAGCACCCGCCGCGCTTCGAGTACCACGCGACCGAGGCCGGGCGGGACCTCTCCCCGGTCGTCACCGCGCTGCGCCAGTGGGGCGACCGGCACCTGCGCACGAAGGACGGACCCCAGCCGGCGCACTTCCACCACGTCTGCGGCAGCGACCGGCCCGCCGCGCTGGTGTGCCCGGACTGCGGGGAGGCCCTCACCGTGGGATCGATGGTGATGGTTTCCTGATGCAACCCACCGTGCGCTAGCCTCGCCCCATGCTCCCCCGCGACTACACGGGCCAGAATTGCTCGGTCGCGAGGACCCTCGAGGTGGTGGGCGAGCGCTGGACCCTCCTCATCCTGCGCGACGCGATGATGGGGGTGACGCGCTTCGAGGTCTTCCAGCGCCGCCTCGGCATCGCGCCCAACATGCTCACCAAGCGACTGCGCGCGCTCGGCGACGCCGGCATCCTCGAGCGGCGCCCCTACCAGGAGCGCCCCGAGCGCTTCGAGTACCTCCTCACGCCCGAGGGCAAGCAGTTCTTCCCCGTGGTCATGGGCCTCATGCGCTGGGGCGACGCGCACCTGTCGCCGCGGGGGGCGCCGGCCGTCGTGCGCCACACGGGCTGCGAGGGGGAGATCGACGCGCGGGGCGTCTGCGGCCGCTGTGAGGCGGCGGTGGGGGTTGACGACGTGACCTGGCACTACGGCCCCGGATCGACGCGCGGCAGCGGGCCGCGCCCCGCCGCTCCGACCTGAGACTTGCGTCACGATAGTGACCACACTAGGGTCGCTTTCGTGACGCAATCATCCCCGCCCGGAGGTATCCCGATGGAGGCGCTCGACGCCATCCGCAAGCGGCGCAGCGTGCGCCGGTACACCGACCGACCCGTCGCCGACGAGGACCTCGACGCCCTCCTGCGCCTCGCGCTGCTGGCGCCGACGGGGCACAACGCGCAGGCGTGGAGCTTCATCGTGGTGCGCGACCCCGAGCGGCGGGCCGCCCTGGCCGAACTGGTGCTGCGGGGCGCCGCGGACTACTTCCGCATCAACCGCCCGATCGGCGACCGCACCGAGGCCGAGCACGCCGAGTGGGCCGCGCGGCTACGCCGAGACGGCGCTGGGCAGCTACCGCGACGTGCCGGTCTGGATCGCCGGCCTGGTGGTGCCGCGCTTCCACTTCCCGGACGACGAGATGAAGCAGCGGATCGAGACCTTCTCCGAGGACTCGTCGGTGGCGTTCGCGCTCGAGAACCTCTTCGTCGCGGCGCGGGCGATGGGCCTCGGGACCACGCCCACCATCTTCCACTGGTTCGTCGAGGACGAGTACCGCGCGCTCCTCGGCATCCCCGACGAGCACCGGGTCCACTACCTCACCCCGCTCGGCTACCCGCCCGAGTTCCCCGTGGGCCTCCGCCCGGAAGCCGCCAAGGCGAGACGCCCCTGGAGGACCCTCGTCCACGATGAGACCTGGGGGAGCCCGAGGGGGTAGGGGTTGTGAGCAGGGGCCCGGGCGGCCGGGGACGATCCTGGCCGGGCGGTCGGCAGACGGTGGCCGCCTTTGGCGGCGACCTCGTCACAGAAGGCCCGGTTTCCCGGGCCTTCTGTGTCTCGTCGCTGCGCGACATCGGATCTAGGCCCGCACTTCGGGCGCTTCCTGCTTTGCGGCGGTGTTGACCTTGGCGCCAGGGCCGTCCGGCGGCGTCCCTGATGTCGCGCTGACGCTGACCTTCGACGGGCGGGCGGTCGCCCTCTGGCAGCAGGGCACGAACATCACCGGCAACCGGTCGATCGGCGTCGCCGATCGGACCGGCGGCACGTGGTCCGCGCCCGCCACCCTCCCCGGTTCAGAGGGCGGCTACTACCCCGCCGTGGCGACGGCTGCAGATGGCGAGACGGTCGCCGCCTGGACGACGCCCTCCCTCGGGAGCTGGGCCGCGACCCGCGAGTCGGGGGGAGCTGGTCGGCCCCGTCGCGGGTGGGGAACGGGTTCGCCCCGCAACTCCATGTGGGCGCCCGGGCGACTGCGCTCACATGGCCGAGCGGCCCGGGTGTCGCCATCAGGGCGGCCGGCGCGACCACCTGGCAGGCCACTCGCGCGCCGCTGACACCCCAGGGCGCCACCTTCGCCCGCGACGGCTCGCTTGTCGTCGCAGGCGTGACCGCGGGAGCCGTGGTCGCCTGGTCCCGCCTCGGACAGGGCGACGCCCGGTGGAGCGCCCTCCGGATCGAGTCGAGCCCGACGCATGTCTTCAATCCGAAGGTGGTGGGGATGGCACCGTCGCCGGCGGGGCCGCTGGCGACGATGCTCTGGACGGCGTCAGTGCGGATCGGGCACCTCGGGATGCCCGCGGGAGGTGCCGCCCTGCAGTACGCCGAGTTGAGCCCGACCTCCGGCATCCCCCCCGGCGCGACGCCACGCCTGCGCCTGCCCTCCGCCCCGATCACCACGCCCGCGAACGCAGTCGTGACCCTTTCCCCGACGTTCGGACGCTACACGGGGCCCACCCCCGTCCAGGTGCAGATCCGCCGCGGCACGACCTGGCGGCGCCTCGTGACCCTGACGGCGGAGAACGAGCAGGCGGTGCACTTCCGGCTCACCCGGCCGGGTACCGGGCAGCTCCGGCTGGCCTACGGGCCCCGTTTCCGGCTTGCGACCAATGCCGTGCGGGTGCGTGTCCTCCGGACGAGGCTGCTGCGGATCGTCGCCGGCTGGCGGCCGAAGGCCGTGAGCGCCGTCGGCCGGGACCTGTGGGTGCTGAGCGGCACCCGCGCGATGCGGTCCGAGCTGCGCCTGCTGGACGCCCGCACCGGCCGGCTGCGCCGCGGACCGATCCGCATCGCGGTGAACCCGTACCTCCTCGAGTTCGTGAACACGGGCGCCCGGGTCCTGCTGAGGCAGGTCTCGTCGGGCGCGCTGCGGGTGCTCGACCCAGGCTCCTCGGGCTTGATGGGTGCCGGTGCCGCGCTGACGGGCGGGTCGTGCGATGCCACCGCGTGCACGCCCATGACCCTCACCATCGGGACGTCCATCGAGCATCCCTCACGCAGCGTCGGGTACGTGCTCGAGCCGGTGACGGGGCCCGATGGGCGAGTGTGGGGCGTGGTCCCGCAAGGCGGCACGACCGCGAGTGACGCGGGATCGCGGTTGGTGGAGGGGCGCACGACCGGCCCGCCCGTCGATCACGGGCCCGTCGGTTCCCTGTCGGGGGACCACGCGACCGGCACTCTGGTGGCGGTGGACGGCGGGGTGTGGGCCCGCGACGCCGGGTCGGCGGTCTCCTGGTTCGGCGCCGCGGGACCGGGCGTCGGGAAGGGGACGTTCGCGGTGCTCGCCGGGCGGGGGCGCTGCGTCGCGGGCCTCTCCACCGACGTCTCCAACCCACGGGTGGTGAGGCTCGGGGAGGGCGCGACGCCGAACGGTCCCGGCGTGAACCTCGGAGGGACGTACATCGAGGATCCCGTCGATGCGGGGAACGCGCCACCGGTCTTCACCGTCGGATCAGGCACCGGCTGGGTCATCGGGTTCAACGAGCAGACCCTGATCCGCGTACCGGTCCCGACCTGCTAACCATCACCACCGCGCAACCCTGAGCGTCGCTGAGCTCTGAGCGTTTCCGAGCGATGCGACAAGGATTGGGCGGACAAGGCGTGGGGCCGGCCTCTTAGCGGGCCGGCCCGACGCGCCGAAGGCGCCCTGGCCGGGGCCATCGGCAGACCGGCGGCACCGGCTGTTCGCCGGGCCAGGCCGCCGGAAACATCAACACCACCGCGACATCCGGGCAGCGCCCGAAGTGCGGGCCTGGCTCCGATGTCGCAAAGGCGACGAGACAGCCCGGCTTCGCCGGGCTGTACGAGGTCGCCGCCAAAGGCGGCCACCGATTGCAAATGGGCCCGGCCAGGGCCCATTTGCCGCGGCCAGGCCGGCCCGCAAGAGGCCGGCCTCGCACGCGTAAGGAGCAGGCGCCTCGACAGACGAGCAGGCCCTCAGAGGAAACGCTCAAAGCTCTGAAGCCTCGAAGTTCAGAAACGCTCAGAGCCCAGAAGCCTCGAAGCATGGAAACCCTCAGAGGAGACCCCCCTCGCCCGGATCTCGGCCTTCGGGATAGGATCCCGTCATGGCGGATCTCTCGCTGCGGGACGCTCGGGAGCGTCTCGGCCTCACGCAGGCCGAACTGGCCGAGCGCGCGGGCGTGAGCCGGCAGCTGGTGGGCGGGGTGGAGGCGGGCCGCCACGTGCCGTCGGTCGATGCGGCGATCCGCCTCGCGCGGGCGCTCGACGTCGCGGTGGAGGATCTCTTCGGCCCGCCCGACGCGCCCGCAGTATCCGTGCTGGGGGCCGAGCTGGACGAGGGTGCGCCGGTCCTCGCGGGGAGGGTGGGCGATCGCCTCGTCGCCGCGCCCCTCGGGACCCTCGCGATGGGCGACGCCGCGTGGGCGACGCCCGACGGCGTCGTGGAGGGCGGGGTCGTCCGTCTGCTGGCCGGGGCCCAGCCCGCCGGGCTGGTGGTGGTGGGGTGCGACCCGGTCCTGGGGGTCTGCGACTCCCTCCTCAACCGCGGCGGCGCGCGCCGGATGGTGGCGGTGCCGGGGTCGACGGGGTCGGGGATCGCGGCGCTCGCCGCCGGCCGCGCCCACGCCGCGGTGGTGCACGGCCCCGAGGGGCGGCTGCCCGCGCCGCCGGTGCCGGTGCGACGCATCCACCTGGCGCGCTGGCGGGTCGGCATCGGCGTCGGCGGCGGCGGCACCGCGTCGCTCGAGGGCGTGCTGGCCGGGGCCGTGCCGCTGGTGCAGCGGGAGGAGTCGGCGGCCAGCCAGCAGGCGCTGGTGCGGTCGGCGAGCGCGGCCGGGGTCGCCCCGCCGCCGGCGGCGGCCACGGCGGCCGGTCACATCGACGCGGCCCGGCGGGCCGCGCTGGCCGCGTGCGCCGGGGTCACGTTCGAGCCCGCGGCCCACCGCCACGGGCTGGCCTTCCTGTCCCTGGAGACCCACGTCGTGGAGATCTGGGTCGACGAGCGCTGGCGCGACCACCCCGGCGCCCGCGCGCTCGGTGATCTGCTCACCTCGGCCGAGTTCACCCAGCGCGTCGGCCTCGTCGGGGGATACGACCTGCGCGACTGCGGCGCGGTCGTGGCGGCGTGAGGACACCCGTCTTCTTCCTGGTCCAGGTCCTCGCGACGGCGCTCGTCCTGACGTTCCTGATCGTGCCCGTGATCGCGCTCTTCCTGCGCATCCCCCCGGGCGACCTGATCTCACAGCTCGGCAACGAGGTGGTCACCGACGCCCTCGTGGTGACGGCCAAGACCAACGCGATCGCCTTCGGGCTGACGCTCCTGGTCGGCACCCCCGCGGCGTACTTCCTGGCCACGCGCCGCTTCCCCGGCCGCAGCGTCGTGATCACCCTGATCGAGCTGCCGCTGGTGCTGCCGCCCGCGGTGGCCGGCATCGGGCTGCTCGCCGCCTTCGGCCGCTTCGGGCTCCTGGGCGAGCACTTCAACGCGCTGGGGATCACCATCGGGTTCACCCAGACGGCGGTCGTCCTGGCCATCCTCTTCGTGGCCGGCCCCTTCTACGTGCGTCAGGCGATCGCGTCGTTCGAGGCCCTCGACCCGGACCTGCTGCTGGCCGGGCGGACCCTGGGGGCGGGACCGGCGCGGGCGTTCTGGCGCATCGCGATGCCGCTCGCCTCGGGCGGGCTCGGCGCGGGGGCGGCGCTCTCGCTCGCGCGCGGCATCGGCGAGTTCGGCGCGACCATCATGTTCGCCGGGAGCCTCCAGGGCGTCACCCAGACCGTGACCCTGGCCATCTATCAGGAGCTCGACGCCGACTTCGACGTCGCGCTTGCCATCGGGGCCCTGCTCGTCATCATCAGCGCGGCCGTGCTCCTCTCGATGAAGCTGATCCTCTCCTGGCGATCCTCGCGCTCGACATCAATGTTCCGCTTCGCCACTTCGGGCTCGGGGTAGCGCTCGAGGTCGGCCCGGGCGAGACCGTCGCCCTGGTCGGCCCCTCCGGCGCGGGCAAGACCACGGTGCTGCGCGCGATCGCCGGGGCGACGCGCCCGGCGGCGGGGCGGATCGCCGTGGGCGAGAGCGTGCTCTTCGACGCCGATCGGCGCGTCGACCTCGCGCCCGAGGCGCGCCGGGTCGGCTACGTCTTCCAGGAGTACGCCCTCTTCCCGCACATGACGGTGCGCGACAACGTGGGGTTCGCGGGGCGCGGGCGGGTGGACGACCTGCTGGAGCGCTTCGGCATCGCCCGGCTGGCCGACGCCCGTCCGGGCGCCCTCTCGGGAGGCGAGCGCCAGCGGGTGGCCCTCGCCCGGGCCATCGCCAGCGATCCGCAGGTGCTGCTCCTGGACGAGCCGCTGTCGGCGCTCGACGCCCACACCCGCGACCGCGTCCGCGCCGAGCTGCGCGACCTCCTGCACGAGCTGGCGCTGCCGACCCTGCTGGTGACCCACGACTTCCAGGACGCGACGGCGCTCGCCGACCGCGTCGGCGTCATCGTGGCCGGGCGCATCCGCCAGATGGGGACCCCGGAGCGCCTGCTGGCCGAGCCCGAGGACGCCTTCGTGGCGAGCTTCGTCGGCACCAACCTCCTGCCCGGCGTCGCGCGCGCGGACGGCGACGGCTACAGCGAGGTGACCCTGGAGCAGGGGGGCGTCATTCGCGGTGTGGCGGCGCCGGACGGGCCGGTGGGGGCGATCGTGCACCCGTGGGACATCAGCGTCGTCACCGGCCAGGGCCCCGGGCCGCCGCAGAACTGCGTGCGGGCCCCGATCGCGTCGGCGGCGCCGGTCGGGAACCGGATGCGCCTGCGGATCGGCCCCCTCGTCGCCGAGCTCCCCGCCGACGACGCCCACGCGCGCGGGCTGGTCGCCGGGGTGGTGGTGTCGGCGTGCTTCGCGCCCGAGACCACCCGGCTCGTGCCCCTCACCGGCGGGGGGACGGAGGCGGCACCGGATCGAGGCGGCAGGGGGGCGGGCACGGCGTAGGCGAACGGCGCGGTCAGGTCCGGGCGCGGGCCGCCCTCCGCGGGCGCCCAGGCGGCCCCCCGCGGAAGCGCCTAGGCGACGCCGTCGAGGCCTGAACCGGGCCTGAACCCTCCGGGCCGCTCAAAGGCCGCTCCCACTGCCACACTTGCTCGCGTCCGAGACCGGGGAGGAGCGGGTGGGCGGGAGGATGACCATCGGTGGGCGCCGGCCCGCGCTGCTGCTGGCGGCGGCCGTCGCGCTGGCCTTCGCCGACTCGTCCATCGTGATGCTCGGCCTCCCGGAGATCTACGGGGAGCTGAACGCCTCGATCACCGAGGTCTCCCTCGTCATCACCGGCTACAACGCCGTGGTGGCCGTCGTCGCGCTGGCCCTGGTGCCCGTGGTGCGCCGGGTGCGGCCCGGGCCGCTCCTGATCGGCGGCCTGGCCATCTTCCTCGCGTCGTCGCTGGCCTGCGGCCTGGTGAGCGACCTCACGGCGCTGATCGCCCTCCGCTCCACGCAGGGACTCGGGGCCGGCCTGTTGCTCGCGGCGTCCCTGCCGATCATGGCCCTTCTCACCGGGTCCGCCGCCGTCGGGCGCCTCTGGTGGGGCCTGGCGGGGACGCTCGGCGCGGTGCTCGGCCCGGCGGTGGGCGGTGTGCTCACGGAGCTCTTCGACTGGCGGGCCATCTTCATCGCGCAGGCCCCGGTGGCCGCCGTCGCGCTCGTGGCGGTCGCGACGCCCGCGGTGTGGCGGCTCGCCGCGGAGGGGCGCGGACCGGACCGCCTCCCGTTCTGGGCCAACCTGGGGCTGCTGTTCGCGTTCGGGGCGCTGGTCGGCGCCCTCTTCCTGGCGGTTCTGATGATCGTCACGGTGTGGGGCTTCGGGCCGCTCTTCGGGGCCGCTGATCGTGAGCGTCCTCCCGCTGGCGGCCCTCCTCGTCAGCCCCCTCTCGGCGCGAGTGGGCCCCGGGTGGAGCGCCATCACCGGGTCGCCCCTGCTGGCCG
Source organism: uncultured Thermoleophilia bacterium (assembly GCA_963784365.1). Classification (GTDB taxonomy): domain Bacteria; phylum Actinomycetota; class Thermoleophilia; order Miltoncostaeales; family Miltoncostaeaceae; genus Miltoncostaea. The sequence continues at coordinate 1,555,338 of CAWAQS010000006.1, forward strand.
CCGGGCTGATCGCCCTCGCGCTGCTGCCGTCCGTCGATGCCTGGTGGGCCGCGGCCGCCCTCGCGGTGTGCGGCGCCGGATTCGGCCTGCTCGTGCCGCCGCTCACGGCCGCCTCCGTCGCGGGCGACCGGGACCTGGGCGTGTCGGGCGCGGCGTCGGTGGGCGCCCGCCACGTGGGGCTCGTCGTCGTGCTGCTCATCGTGGCGCCGGTCCTCGCCACCGACCTCGACGCCGGCGGCGATCGCGCGACGGCCAACGCCACGCAGGTGATCCTGGACGCCCCGCTGGACCTGCAGCAGAAGATCCCGGTGTCGCTCGCCCTGGCGAAGGAGTTCGACCGCACCGCCCGCGGGGCGGTGCCCGACATCGCCGCCGCCTTCGACGAGATCGGGGCGGCCCAGGACGACAAGGTGCGCGGCGTCCGCGACGACCTGCTCGACGCCATCCAGTCCGCGCTGACGCGCAGCTTCCGCTCCGCCTACCTCGTGTCGGCGCTCTTCGCCCTGCTCGCCCTGATCCCGGTCGCCGTGGCCTGGAGGCGCGCGATCGAGGCCGGCGCCCCCCGCAGGGGGCCGCCCCGGGGAGCGCGCGGGGTCCTCGGGGGCCTGCTGGCCGCGGCGGTGCTGCTGGTGGGCGTCGAGACCGCGGCCGGGGGCGTGGACCTGGGCCGCTCCACGATCACGGACCCCTGCACGACCACCACCGAGCGCTCGCGCGGGGGCTTCGACGGGACCCTCCAGGGCATCGTCCTGGACGGCCTCGCGGGCGCCGCCTGCGACCTCGGCGTGACCCGCGAGCAGCTGGTGCTGTCGTTCGGGGGGTCGAACCTCGCCCCCCGCGTGGACTGGGACCCCGCGACCGTGGAGAAGGCGGTGCGCTCGGGGCTGGTGCGCTCGATCGACGAGGCCGAGAGCCGCGGCTCCATCAACGGCGTCGTGGCGCGGCTGCTGCGCGCGGTGGCCGAGCGCGCGCCGATCGAGGACCTCATCCGCGGCGCCGGCGACATCCGCAGCCTCGGCTCCATCGATCTCGGCGGGCTGCTGCAGGGGATCGGCTGACCCCGGAGGCCCCTAGCGCCGGGCGGGTGCCTTCTTCGACCTTGAGGATGCCGCTCGTGCGGACCGACGCGCCGTCCAGGGCGCTGACCACCCTCACCCGGACGACGTAGCTCCCGACCGCCAGCTTCTTCGGCGGCGTGAGCTTGATCAGGCGGGTCCCCGCGGTGAGGTTGCGCGTGACGGGCTTGCTCACGCCGGAGAGCACGACCCGCTTGCGCGGCTTCGTCCTGATCGGTGCGCCGCAGGAGCTGCACGCTGACGCGGGCGTTGGCGCTGAGCGTCACGCGGACGACGAGCCTGCCGCGCGAGAAGCCGGCGGTGAGGGCCGTGAGCCGCGGCCGCGTCCCGGCGGGGGGGATCCCCGTGCGCGTCACCGTGCGGGTCACCTCGGCGGCGTTGCCCGCCCCGTCGATCGCGCGCACCGTGATGGCGTTGGCGCCGAGCAGCAGGGGGAGGCTGGTGGAGAAGCCGCCGGTCGCCGTGAGCGGCAGCGGCACCCCGTTGACCGTCAGGGACGCGATCCCCGAGACGTCACTCACCGACCCGCCCACCGGCACCTGCGAGGCGATCTGCGAGAGGCCCTGCGCCGGGCCGGAGAGCGCGAGGCCGGGGGGCGTCGCGTCGCTGGGCGTGAGCTCCTTGGCGAAGGCGTCCGGCTGGTTGTTGGCGTCGGTCGGAGATCAGCTTCGTGACGGCGGCGGCGTCGTCGAAGATGAAGCCCACCAGGCTGCCGTTGGCCGCGATCGCGGCGTGATCGCTCGGATTGGTGCCCTGGGTGGTCCCGTTGACCGACGCCAGCCGCGTGCCCTGGGCCGCGGGGTCGCGGGTGTAGACGTCGGTCGCCGCGTTGGTGTCGGTGGCGATCAGGTTGGTCGACGCGGAGGTGAAGGCGACGCGCACGCCGTCGGCGGAGATCGCCGGGCGCGTGCCGGCGCCGTTGCCGACGCCGCCGCCCCGTCCTTGGCGGAGACCAGCGTGAACGCGCCGGTGCCCATGTCGCGCCGGTAGACGTCGTTGAGCAGCGTCGGGGTCGTTGACCGGGTCGTATCGCTCGCCGGTCTCGAACACCACGTAGCGCCCGTCTCCGGAGATGTCCGGGAAGCTCGATCCGGTGGTCCGCGTCGGATCGGTGGCCGCCGCGAGCGTCCCCGCCGCCAGGTTGCGGACGAAGATGTCGTTGCCCCGCGCGTCCGCGTCGCTCGGGGCCAGGTTGGTCGTGCCCGCGGGCGCCTCGAAGGCCACGGACCGGCCGTCCGCGCTCATGGCGGACCGCTCCGTGGTGCCGTTGGCCTGCACGCCCGCCGTCGTCCGGGCCGCCAGCACCGTCGCCCCCGCGCCCACCTCGCGCACCACGACGTCGGACGCCGCGTTGGTGTCGCCCCCGAAGAGGTTGGTCGCGTCGCCGCTGCCGAAGGACACCACGTCCCCCGTGTACGAGACGTCCGGATCGCCGAACGACGGCGGCGTTCGCCTTCTCGCCGGCCGAGTTCACCGAGATCAGGGTCACGGCCCCGGTCGTGAGGTCCTTGCGGAAGACGTCCTTGCCGGCGTCGGTGTCGGCGGGCGTGAGGTTGGTCGCCACCGACGAGAACACGACGTAGCGGCCGTCGCCCGAGATCGAGAAGAGGACGTTGCTGACGTCCTCGCTGTCCACGTCGCCGTCCGCCGCCGCCCCGGCCGCGTTCGACGAGGCGAGGATCGTGGTCCCGGCGGCGCGGTCGCGCACGTAGAGCTGCACCTTGCCGCCGGTGGGGACCCCGGTGAGGGCCGCCGCGGAGGTGAAGGCCACGTAGCGGCCGGAGGCCGAGACGGCCGAGGCCGACACGGGGCTCGCCCCCTGGGTGCCGGTCGAGGACACCGACACCAGCGACAGGTCGCCCGCCGCCCCGAGCGCCACCGTGCCGGTCGCGAGGACCGCGGCGGCGGCGAGGAGCCCGGTGCGGGCGGAGAGGGCGCGGGTCACGGGGGTGATCCTTTCCCCGTGACCCGCGCGGCGCAACCCCTCTCGGTGCGTCGTGCTCAGGTCGCCGCCGCCAGCGCCTGATCGATGTCGGCGAGGATGTCGTCGATGTGCTCGATCCCGACGGACAGGCGGACCATGTCCTGGGTCACGCCGGCCTTCTCCAGCTCGGCCTCGTTGAGCTGGGAGTGCGTGGTCGTCGGCGGGTGGATCGCCAGCGACTTCGCGTCGCCGATGTTCGCCATGTGGGTGAACAGCTGCAGCGAGTCGATGAACTTGCGCCCCGCCTCGCGGCCGCCCTTGATGCCGAACGTGAGGATCGCGCCGTAGCCGCCCTTCAGGATCCGGTCCGCCACCTCGTGATACTCGAAGGACGGCAGGCCCGGGTACCAGGTCCAGGTGACCTGCGGGTGCGCCTCGAGGTGCTTGGCCACGGCGAGGGCGTTCTCGCTGTGGCGCTCGATGCGCAGGGGCAGCGTCTCGACGCCCTGCAGGAACAGGAACGCGTTGAACGGCGACAGCGCGGCGCCCGTGTTGCGCAGCAGCACGGTGCGGACGCGGCCGATGTAGGCGGCCGGGCCGAGGGCGTCGCTCCACACGACCCCGTGGTACGAGGGGTCGGGCTTGGTGAGGCCCGGATAGCGGTCCGCGTGGGCCGTCCAGTCGAAGGTGCCGTTGTCCACGACGACCCCGCCGATCGAGGTCCCGTGACCGCCGATGAACTTGGTCAACGAGTGGACGACGATGTCGGCGCCGTGGTCGCGGCCCCGGGTGAGGATCGGCGTGGCGACGGTGTTGTCGATCACGAGGGGCAGGCCCAGGGCGTGCGCCGCCTCCGACCAGGCGTCCAGGTCGACGACGTTGACCCGCGGGTTGCCGATCGTCTCGGCGAACACGAGCTTGGTCTTGTCGTCCACGGCCTTCGCCAGGTCACCCGGCGCGTCCGGATCGACGAAGCGCACCTCGATCCCGTACTGCGGGAGGGTGTGGGCGAAGAGATTGTAGGTGCCGCCGTACAGCGTTGACAGCGCGACGATGTTGTCGCCCGCGCGGGTGACGTTGAGCACCGAGTAGGTGACGGCCGACTGGCCGGACGCGGTCACGACCGCCGCGATGCCGCCCTCGAGCGCGGCGATGCGCTGCTCGAGCACGTCCCAGGTCGGGTTCATGATCCGGGTGTAGATGTTGCCCGGCACGGCGAGGCCGAAGAGGTCCTCGGCGTGCTGGGTGTCGTCGAAGGCGTAGCCGACCGTCTGGTAGATCGGCACCGCACGGGCGTTGGTGGTCGGATCCGGCACTTGACCGCCGTGCAGGGAGATCGTCTCCGGACGGGGAGACGGGGGCGCGGTGCTCATCGAGCTCCTCTCGGGATGGAAAATCCACTAAAGCCATCAGGAATCCGGGGTACCGTATTGGTGGGCCGCGGACAGGTCAAAGGGCGGCGGAAGGGAATCATCGCGACGTGGCGAACATGTGTTCGACACGGGCGCGAGGTAGGATCCTCCGCCCACCGCCAGGACGGAGGATCTTCGCATGAGCCAGGCAGGCGACGGAGCACAGGGGCCGCGGCTGCGCGCGGTGGGGCAGGGCACCGCCCCGGACAGGGCGGCGATCGAGGCGGCGGTGCTGTCGTCGCTGGGCGCCACGCCCGACGGCGTGGTGGCGCGCTCGCTCGGGACGCTGGTCGCCGATCACCTCGGCGTCGCGCCGGCGACGATCGCCGACGAGCTCACGCGGGTCCTCGGCCTGCTCATCGCCACCGGGCGCGTGGACGAGGTCGGCGGGTCGCCTCGTCGCGGTGAGCCAGGAGCAGCGCCAGGCGGGCTGATCCGGCCGCCGGGGCACGCGCCGATGCTGTGATTCGGCGCCGGATGCGTACCATGCCCCTCGTGCCGACCCGGGACGACCTCAGGAACGTGGCCATCGTGGCCCACGTTGACCACGGAAAGACGACGCTCGTCGACGCCATGCTCTGGCAGTCGGGCGCCTTCCGCGCCAACCAGGACGTCAACGAGCGCGTCATGGACTCGACGGACCTCGAGCGCGAGAAGGGCATCACGATCCTCGCCAAGAACACGGCGGTCCGCCACGGGGATCTCAAGATCAACATCATCGACACGCCGGGCCACGCCGACTTCGGCGGCGAGGTGGAGCGCGGCCTGCACATGGTGGACGGCGTGCTGCTGCTCGTGGACGCGTCGGAGGGGCCCCTGCCCCAGACGCGTTTCGTCCTTCGCAAGGCCCTGAGCGCGCGCCTGCCGGTGATCCTGGTGGTCAACAAGGTGGACCGCCCCGACGCCCGCACGGCCGAGGTGGTCGACGAGGTCTACGAGCTCTTCCTCGACCTCGACGCGGACGAGAGCCAGATCGAGTTCCCGATCGTCTACTGCGTGGCGCGGGACGGGCAGGCCTCCCTGACCCCCGACGAGCGCGGCGAGGACCTCGAGCCGCTCTTCGACGTGCTGCGCAGCCACATCCCGCCGCCGAGCTACACCGAGGGCGCGCCCCTCCAGGCGCTCGTGACCAACCTCGCCGCCTCGAGCTACGTGGGCCGCCTGGCCATCTGCCGGGTCCACGAGGGCACGATCGCGGCCGGCCAGACGGTGGCCTGGTGCCGCGCCGACGGCACCATCGCGCCGGCCAAGGTCACCGAGCTCTACGTCACCGAGGCGCTCGACCGCGTCTCCGCCGAGACCGCGGGCCCGGGCGAGATCGTGGCCGTCGCCGGCCTGCCGGACGTCACGATCGGCGAGACCCTCGGCGACCTGGACGACCCCCGGCCGCTGCCGGTGATCGCGGTCGACGAGCCCAGCCTCTCCCTGACGATCGGGATCAACACCTCGCCCCTGTCGGGCCGCGACGGCAAGTTCGTCACCGCCCGCCAGGTGTCCGACCGGCTGCAGCAGGAGCTGGTGGGCAACGTCTCGCTGCGCGTGCTGCCCACCGAGCGGCCCGACGCCTGGGAGGTCCAGGGGCGCGGCGAGCTCCAGCTGGCGGTGCTGGTCGAGACGATGCGGCGCGAGGGCTTCGAGCTCACGGTCGGCAAGCCGCAGGTGCTCACCCGCGAGATCGACGGCGTCATCTGCGAGCCGCTCGAGCGGGCCTCGATCGACGTGCCCGAGGACTTCCTCGGCGTGGTCACCCAGATGCTCGCCCTGCGCAAGGGGCGCCTGGAGCAGATCGTCAACCACGGCACCGGCTGGGCGCGCATGGAGTACCTGCTCCCGGCGCGCGGCCTGGTGGGCTTCCGCACCGAGTTCCTCACCGAGACGCGCGGCACGGGCCTGCTCCACCACGTCTTCGATCGCTGGGAGCCGTGGATGGGGGAGATCCGCACCCGCCCGCGCGGCAGTCTGATCGCCGACCGCGCCGGGGTCACGGTCGCCTTCGCCCTCTTCGGCCTGCAGGAGCGGGGCACCCTGTTCGTGGGCCCGGGCGAGGCGGTCTACGAGGGCGTGATCATCGGCGAGAACGGGCGGGGGGACGACCTCAACGTCAACCCGACCAAGGAGAAGAAGCTCACCAACATGCGCTCGTCGACGAGCGACGAGCTGGTGCGCCTGGTGCCGCCGCGGCGCATCTCCCTGGATCAGGCCCTGGAGTTCGTCCGCGACGACGAGTGCGTCGAGGTGACGCCCAACGCCGTCCGGCTGCGCAAGGTCGAGCTCGTCGGCCACGCGCGCGCCAAGCTCACCAAGCGGGCGGGCGCCGCGCCCCGCTGACGCGGAGCGCGGCCGTTCCTCAGCTCGGCTTGGCCGGCCCCTCGGGCTCGCGCCCGGTGGCCTGCTCGACGTCGCGCTCGACGCGGCCGTCCTCGCGCTCCAGGGTCACGAGGGCGCCGATCATCGAGAAGATGATCGCCCCGGCGAAGGCGAGCACCACCGCGTAGCCGATCGCCCCGCCGACGCTGCCCGTCTCGAAGGGGCCCGGCGCGAGGCTGAGCACGATGCCGGCCACGGCTCCGATCACGGCGCCGACCGTGGCCCAGCCGACGAGCGCCTTCCACAGCGAGACGTTCACGCCACGACGCGTTCGACGGGTCGACCGAGCCGCCGGCCTCGACCAGCGCGGCCTCGCTCCGGTTGACCGCCTTGGCGATCGTCTCCTCGCGGGGCTCGACGTCCGGCTCGGCCGGAAGGTCCTGCTGGGTGCTGCGTGGCTCGCTCATGTCCGTGTCCCTTCGGCGTTCGTCCCCGGGGGACTACCCCCCGTGGCGCCGCGGGAAACGTCAGGCGCTGGCGGTCAGGCCTCCGGTGGGTCGGCCGCGGCGGTGGGGCAGCGCGGCGTCTCGCCGCCGCCGGGCAGGCGCCCCAGCAGCTCCGCGAGGCGGGCGATCTCGTCGGCGGTGTAGCGCTCGTCGAAGAGGGCGACCAGCGCCGCGAGGTGCTCCTCCGAGGCCCGCAGCAGGGCGGTCCTGCCGCTGTCCGTGATCGCCGCGTACGAGACGCGCGCGTCGGAGTCGCAGACGCGCCTGCACACCAGGTCCATCTTCTCGAGGCCCTCCAGCAGGCGCGTGATGCCCGACGGCGTCAGGCCGATGGCCTGGGCCAGGTCCACGCGCCGCATCGCCCCGTCCTCGGCCGCGTCCAGCCGGCGCAGCGCCTCGAAGTCCATCACGGTCATGCCGTGGGACGCCTGCAGGTCCGCGTTGAACGAGCGGGTCATGGCCGCGTGCGCGCCCATCAGGGAGACCCACGCGGAGATGCTCGTATCGGTTCCGACGGTGAACCCTTGACTGCTCAATGATTGCTCGCTAACTTGTTTGCGTAGTCAAACGATAGCGCATCACGAGAAAGAGTGACAATGAGCACAACGGCACAGATCACCGCGGTTCCCACCGGCACGTGGACGACGGACCCAGTTCACTCGTCCCTTGGGTTCTCCGTCAAGCACATGGTCGTCGCGAAGTTCCGCGGATCGATGACGGACTTCGAGGCCACCATCACCTCGGCCGGCGACGGGCCGGCGTCGATCGTGGGCGTCGGCCGCGTCGCGAGCGTCGTCCTCCAGGACGAGAACCTCAGCGCCCACGTCCAGTCGCCCGACTTCTTCGACGCCGAGCGTTACCCCGAGGTGCGCTACGAGTCGAACGACGTATCGGTCGAGGGCGGGCAGCTCGTCGCCCGCGGCCAGATCACCCTCAAGGGCGTCACGAAGCCGCTCGAGCTGCGCGGCGAGATCGTGGGCCCGGTCGAGGACCCCTACGGCAACCTCAAGATCGGCGTGACCCTCGAGGGCAAGGTCGATCGCACGGAGTTCGGACTCAACTGGAACGCGCCCCTTCCGAGCGGCGGCTTCGCCGTCGGCAACGAGGTCACGCTCACCGCTGAGCTCGAGCTCGGAAAGGCCTGACATGAAGGTCCTCGGCATCTCCGGGAGCCTCAGGCGGGACTCCCACAACACACTGCTGCTGCGCACCGCGGCGCGCGAGCTGCCCCCCGACACCGACTTCGAGATCCTCGAGGGCGTGAGGGACGTGCCGGCGTATGACGAGGACCTCGACGGAGACTCGCAGCCCGCAGCCGTGGTCCGGCTGCGGGAGGCGGTCGCGGAGGCCGACGCCCTCCTGTTCGCGACCCCCGAGTACAACCACTCGATCCCCGGTGCGCTGAAGAACGCCCTCGACTGGCTCTCGCGCCCCTTGGTCAGCAACCCGCTGCGCTTCACGCCGGTCGCGGTCGTCGGGGCGAGCACGGGCGCGTTCGGCGCCGTGTGGGCCCAGGCCGAGCTCCGCAAGGTGCTCGCGGCCATGGGCGCGCGGGTGGTGGAGGGCGACGTCGCCCTCGGGTACGCCCACCAGAAGTTCGACGAGGACGGCGAGCTCACGGACGAGGAGATCCGCGAGCAGCTCGGCGCGGTGGTCGGCCAGCTCATCGACGAAGTGCGCCGCAACGAGAGGGCCGCCGCCTGATCGTCCGCCGGGGCCTCAGGCCGCGCTCCGCGCCTCGGCGAGGGCGGTGGCGCGGTCGAGGACCTCGGGGGCGCCCACCCGCCGGCACATGTCGCCGAGCGCGGGGGTGGGCCCGCGCCAGGCCAGGGCGTCGACACCGTCCTCGAGGACGGCCGGCGTGTCGGTGCGCAGCGTGGCGAGCACGCGGAAGAGCTCGGCCAGCGCGCGCCCCTCGCGCAGCGTGCCCGCCAGCCGGGCGGCGCCGCGCAGGGTGACGTCCCACTCGGCCGGATCGTCCGGTATCGCGTCGATGTGGCCGTGGCGGGCGAGGATGGCCGCCGCGCTCTTGGCGCCCCAGCCGGGGAGCCCGGGGAATCCGTCGGCGGAGTCGCCCACCAGGGCGAGGTAGTCGGGGATCGAGGCGGGGGGGACCCCGAAGCGCTCCCGCACGCCGTCCTCGTCGCGCACGACGTCGGCCCGGCGGTCGAGCTGGACCACGCGCTCGCCCACCACGCACTGGGCCAGGTCCTTGTCGGGCGTGCAGATCACGACCCGCTCCACCCGGGGGTCGGCCGCCGCCCGCGCCGCCGCGGTGGCGAGCGCGTCGTCGGCCTCCACCTCGAGCATGCCCCACACCGTCACCCCGAGCGCCTCCAGGCCCTCCTCGACCAATGGGAACTGATCGCGCAGGACCGGGTCGATCCCGGCGCCGGTCTTGTAGCCCGGCCACAGGTCGTTGCGGAACGATTCGATGACCGTGTCGGTGGCGACGCCCACGTGGGTCGCCCCGCCCGCCAGCAGGTCGAGCACGGAGCGCATCACGCCCCGGGTCGCGCTGCGCCCGTCGGCGGCGACCTCGCTCGGCAGCCCCAGGTGATGGCGGAAAAGCTCGTACGTTCCGTCGATCAGGTGTACGTGCACTGCAACACTATGTCCGACGCTCCCGCCGGATGGAGACACGCCACCCCCGGGGCGGGTAGCCTCGGTGGGAACCGGGAAGAGAACGATGCCTGTGGCCCAGAACTCCACCGCCCCCGTCACCGTCCGCCGCGACGGCGCCGTCGTCACGCTCGTGCTGAGCCGCCCCGAGCGGCGCAACCCGCTCTCGGTCGAGACGATGGCCGCCCTGCGCGACGAACTCCGCGCGGCGGGGGCCGAGCGGGAGGTGCGGGCGGTGATCATCGGGGCCGAGGGTCCGGTGTTCAGCGCGGGCCACGACCTGCGCGAGCTGGCCGCCGGCGATTCGGCCGCCCATGCGCGCATCTTCGACCTCTGCGCCGAGCTGATGCTCACGGTCCACGGGCTCGCCGTCCCCGTGATCGCCCGCGTCCAGGGCCTGGCGACCGCCGCCGGGTGCCAGCTCGTCGCCGCCTGCGACCTCGCCGTGGCCTCGCGGGAGGCCCGCTTCGCCACCCCCGGCGTGCGCATCGGCCTGTTCTGCACCACCCCGATGGTCGAGGTGCTGCGCGCCGTGGGACGGGCCCGGTCGATGGAGATGCTCCTGACCGGCGACCCCATCGACGCTCCGACGGCCGCCGCCTGGGGGCTCGTCAACCGGGTCGTGGAGCCCGAGCTGCTGGACCGGGAGGCCCTCACCCTGGCCGAGCGGATCGCCTCCGCGGGCCGTGGGACGGTGGCGCGCGGCAAGCGCGCGGTCGAGGAGAGCGTCGGCCTGCCCCTGGAGGAGGCCTACCGACTCGCGAGCGCCGCCATGTGCCGCGACGCGGGGTCGGACGACGCCCGCGAGGGGATCTCCGCCTTCCTCGAGAAGCGGGCTCCGGTCTGGAGTGACACCCCATGACATCGTCGTCGACGCACCCCGCCAGCGAGTTCGCCGCCCTCCGCGAGGACCTCGCGGATCTGGCGGGCCTCGTGCTGGCCCAGGTCGAGAGGGCCATCGCCGGGTGGGACGCGTCGGACGAGACCGCGATGGATCTGGTCGAGGCCACCGACCGCGAGGTCGACATGCGCAGCGCGGCCCTCGAGGAGCGCATCCTCGAGCTGCATCGCAACTGGTCCGTCTTCGCCGGCGACCTGCGCCTGCTGCACGTGGGGCTGATCACCGCGGTCGCCCTGGAGCGGGTCGGGAACCTGGCCGTCGCGATCTCGCGGCTCGCCGGATCGGTGCCGCCGCCCGAGCCCGAGGTCGAGCCGGTGCGCGAGCTCATCCGCGAGATGGGCGAGCGGGCCGTCGACGCGCTGGCCGGCGCGGTTCAGGCGGTCGCCCGCGGCGACCTGGCCGCCGGCGAGCGGGCCGTCAGCGAGGCGCAGTCGCTCAACCTGATGCTCGATCGCGTGCTGACGGCCGTTACCCGCCATCCCACCGGCCCCAGCATGCGGGCCTGGTCGGCGGCCGCGGTGCTCGTGGCGCGCCACCTCGAACGGGTCGCGAACAACGCCGCCGAGCTCGGCGCCCGCGTCCACTTCCTGGTCACGGGTGAAATCGGCGGGCCCGAGGACTGACCTCGGCGCGCGCCCGGCCTCGCGGCGCGCATCTGACCCTTTCTCCGAGACCACGGTGGGTCATATATTCGCCGCGGAGGGGCCGTGGGATATCGCGCGCGGTGGAGGGCCGACCGACACTGTTCGCGACCGCTCGTCTTACGAAATAAGGCGCCGGTGACGTATCCTCTCATCTCTGGCATGAAAAGGGGTGGAGTCATCGACCAAGAGACGATGGGCGAGGTCGCGCCGCCGAAGCGCAAACGCGGCCGTCCACGCGATCCCGGCGCCGACCGTCGCATCCTCGACGCGGCTCGCGCGGTCGCCGCCCAGGTGGGGATCCAGGGCGCGTCCATGTCCGCGATCGCCGACCACTCGGGGGTCGGCAAGCCGACGATCTACCTGCGCTGGGCCAACCGGCGCGAGTTGATGGTCGCCGCCGTCGCGGACCTGCGGTCGCCCGTGGTCACCGAGTTCACCGGCTCGGCCCGCGACGACCTCTACGCCAGCCTGCTGGACGATCGCGAGCTGCTGGTCGTCGGCCCCGAGTCGCGCTTCCTGCGCTCGGTCCTCTTCGAGAGCGTGTCCGATCCGGATCTCGCTCAGGAGTTCGAGCAGAGCATCCTCGAGCCCCGGCGCGAGCGGCTGGTGGCGATCCTCCGCCGCGGCGCCCAGGACGGCGAGCTGCGCGCCGAGGTCGACCCCGACGGCCTCGCCGACCTGCTGACCGGCCCGCTCCTGCAGGCCATGGTGGTCGGCTCGGGCATCGTCGAGCCGCGAAGCCCTGAGGGCCCACATCGACGTGATCGTCAACGGCGATCGGGGTGAAGGTCTAAGCGGGACGAGGCTTCAGAGCTCTGAGCGTTTCCTCTGAGGGCCTGTTCGTCTGTCGAGGCGCCTGCTCCTCACGCGTGCGAGGCCGGCCTCTTGCGGGCCGGCCTGGCCGCGGCAAATGGGCCCTGGCCGGGCCCATTTGCAATCGGTGGCCGCCGTAGGCGGCGACCTTGTACAGCCCGGCGGAGCCGGGCTGTCTCGTCGCCTTGGCGACATCGGATCAAGAGCCCGCACTTCGGGCGCTGCCCGGTGGTCGCGGTGGTGTTGATGTTTCCGGCGGCCTGGCCCGGCGAACAGCCGGTGCCGCCGGTCTGCAAATGCGCCCGGCCAGGGCGTATTTGCGCGTCGGGCCGGCCCGCTAAGAGGCCGGCCCCACGCCTTGTCCGCCCAATCCTTGTCGCAGAGCTCGGAAACGCTCAGAGCTCAGCGACCTCAAGCCCCGGGGAGGCCTCCTCTCGGTCTCGCTTGGCAAACATATGTATTTGACCTATACTGCCCGCATGGGACCGAGACACGGACATGGACATCCAGGTCGGCCGGGGCCGTTTCGTCGGCCCGGTGGGCGTGGTGCGCGTACCCGGCGCGAGGTGGCGCCGGGGGAGTGGGAGGTGCGGGCCAGGGTCGAGCGGTTCATCGAGCCGGCCCTGCTGCAGCTCCTCTCCGAGCGCCCGATGCACGGCTACGAGCTCCTGGAGCACATCCCGGAGCTCGCGCGCGAGGAGCGCCGGGTGGACCTCGGCAACCTCTACCGCCTGCTGCGGTCCCTGGAGGAGGAGGGCGTCGTCGCCTCGGACTGGGACGAGTCCCTGGCCGGGCCGGCGAAGCGCGTCTACCGACTCACGCCCTCCGGGGTGGCGCTGCTCGATGCATGGGCGGCGGCCCTGGGTGAGGTGCGCGGGCTGGTGACGGCCTTCCTCGACCGGCACGACGGACGAGAGGGGGTGAACACATGAGACATGGACCACGCCACCACGGCGGGCCGCGGTGCGGCTCCCGGCGCATGGAGCGCTTCTCCGTCAACCGCGAGGAGTGGCTCGAGCGCCTGGAGGAGCACCAGCGGGACCTCGAGCAGAGGACCGCGGACGTCGCCGATCTGATCAAGCGGCTGAAGACCGATCCGGCTCCGCCGGAGCCCCAGACCGCGACCGTCTAGCGGGGCAGCACCGATGTCGCGCCGCAGGCGGCCACCGAATGCAAATCCGCCCGGCCAGGGTGGATCTGCCGCGTCCAGGCCGGCCCGCAAGAGGCTGGCCTCGACGCGTCAGGCCGAGGTGGGGGCCCGCAGCACCGAGTCGCCCGAGTGGCCGGGGTTCCCGTCCTCCTTCTCGACGGAGACGTCGAGGTAGCGGAAGTCGGCCACATCGACCGGCAGCGGGACGGTCACCTGCGCGTCGCCCGAGGCCGCGACGCGGAAGGAGCCGAGGGACATCACGCGGCGCGGGCCGTCGAGCAGCCAGACCTCGTAGAAGCTGCCCGGACCCGTGGGCGCGAGGCCGCTGACGCGCAGGCGCATGCCGGTGTCGTCGTCGACCATGGTCGCCGTGCCCGAGGCGTTGGGATCGGCCGGCCCGAGGGGCGCGAGCGCGATCGAGGCGCCCGGCGCGGCGGACCGGTCGGCGTCGCGCACGAGGACGCCGATGCCCACGCCGACGGCGAGGGCGACCACCGCCGCCGCGGCGGCGAGCCAGGGGCTCAGGGAGATCCGGCGGCGCGCCGGTTCCGCGGGGGTCGCGGGCAGCGGGGGCAGCACGGGCAACGGGGGCACGTCGCCGGGGTCCCACGCCTCCACGGGCAGCGCCTCGAGTCCGGCCACCAGCGGCCGCAGCCGCTCCACCTCGCGGTGGAAGAGCTCGTCCTCGCGCGATCCGCCGCTCCACCCGGCGCCGCTCGTCGGGCGGGAGCTCGTCCAGGAGGTAGTCGACGATCTCGGCGTCCCGGCTCACCCGCCCGCCTCCATCAGGTCCCTCAGCCGCCGCAGGCCGCGCACCATGTACGTCTTGACGGTGCCGAGGGGGATGCCGGTGCGCTCGGCGATCTCGCTCTGGCTGAGCCCGTCGTGGAAGCGCATGCGCAGGATGCGGGCCTCGTCGTCGGGCAGCTGCGCGACGAGCACGGCCATGCGCCAGCGCTCGATGAAGACCTCCGGCGACTGCGACGGGTCCTCCTGCTCGCGCATCAGGGCGCCGCCGGGTCCCTGGGGATCGCGGGGCTCGGGGACGCGCTTGCGGAGGTGGTCGATGGCACGGCTGCGGGCGATCATCATGATCCAGGTGCCGAGGGATGCGCGCTCCGGATCGAAGGACGAGCCGCGGCGCCAGACCTCGAGGAAGACCTCCTGGTGCACGTCCTCCGCCGCCCCGGGATCGCGCAGCGCGCCGCGCAGGTAGCCCAGCACGACGCCGCCGAACTGGCGGTGGATCTCGGCGAGCGCGTCCGGGTCGCCCCGGCGCAGCCCTGCTGTGAGATGTCGGTCACCGCTCACTGATACGTCTCCCGACGGTTTTTCGGATGACACAACCGATCACGGCCCGCCACTCGGATACCTCCGTGTAATCCACCACAGGAGGAACCTCGTGTCATCAGCAATCACCGGCCGCCGCCTCGGAGCGCTCGCCGCCACCCTTGCCGCGGGTGCCGTCATCGGCGCTCCCGCGGCCCTCGCGGCTGACGTGCCGGTCGCCGGCGGAACCACCGCCCTCCACCTCAACGCGGCCACCGCCGGCGTGCTGACCGACGCCGGGCTGTCGGTCGCCCCGGTCGGCCCCGCCACCGCGAAGGGCCTGCGGGTGTCCTTTCCGATCACCGGCGGGGCGATCGACCCCGCGACCGCGGTCGGCCGCGTCACCCACTCCGGCGGCCTGGCGTTCTCGGCCCACGGCACCACGGTGCGCCTGACCAACTTCATCGTCAACACCGCCGCCTCCCGGCCGGTCCTGACCGCAGCCGTGGGCTCGGCCCGCATCCCGCTCGCCGGCATCGACCTCTCGGGCGCGAGGGTCATCCGCCGCGGCTCGGGCGGCATCGACACCTGGGTGGTGCGGGCGCAGGCGAACCTGACCCCGGCCGCCGCAGCGGCCCTCAACGCCGCGTTCGGCACCGACCTGCCGGGCGGCGTCAACATCGGCCGGGTCGACCTCAAGGCCACCCCCTCCCAGGTGCTGCTGTCGGGCGGCGGGACCACGCTCGGCCTCGACGCCGGCACGGCCAAGGCCCTCACTTCGCTGGGCGTCACCCCGTCGGTGATCGCCCCCGGCACCGCCACGGCGGCGGGCCTGCGCTTCCCGATCACCTCGGGGCGCCTGCGGGTGGGCACCTTCGCCGGGACGATCGCCCACTCCGGCGGCATCGCCCTGACGGCCGGCGCCACCGTGGTGCAGCTGAAGAACTTCCGCATCAACATCACGGGCAGCCCGAACCTGACCGCACAGGTCGGTGACTCCACGCACCCGCGTGCCGCTGGCGGTGGACCTCGCCGGGGCTCGGGTGGGGATCTCGAACCGGACCGCCGTCGTGCGCGACGCCAAGGTGTCGCTGACGGCCGAGTCGGCCGCCGCTCTGAACGCGGCCTTCAAGGTGTCGGCGCTCACCGCGGGTCTGCCGCTCGGCGTCGCCGACGTGCGCGGGCAGGTGCGGTAGCCGCCCGGGTGTCAGGCCGGGGCCTCGGGGCGCGTCGAGAGGACGTGCCCCAGGGCCTCGGCCAGCACCCGCACGTGGGCCCAGACGGCGGCCGCCTCCTGCACCCGCATCTCGTCGGGCTCCGGGGCGGACTCCGCGGCCGAGAGGCTCTGCTCGGCGCCCGGGTGCGGCGCGGCGCCCCACGCGGCACGCGCCTGGGTCTCGATCTCGCGGCGCCAGGCCTCCTTGCCGCGCGACCAGGTGGCCACCCGGCGGGAGAACTCGGCCGGCGACTCGCCGGACGACGACGATCGGCTCGGCGACGCTGGCGAGCGTCTCCGCGAAGTAGCGGCAGTGCGCGGCCAGGTCGGCGTCGCGATCGTCGGCGAGGGGGTCGCCGGAGGCCCCGCGCCGCTCGGCGACGGCCTGCTCCTCGAGCACCAGCGCCTCGCGCCGCTCGCGGTGATCCGCGGCCCAGCGCTCCATCCGCTCGGCCAGGTCCGGCTCGGCGCCGGGCCAGACGGCCACCATGCCCCGGCCCAGGTGGCGCATCCACGCGCGGGCGCTGGCCTGCCGCGCCCGGGTGATGCGCGTGCCGCGGTCCGGGAGGGTGCCGCTCTCGGCGAGCAGGAACTCCTCGTGGATGGCGTACGAGGCCTCCTCGGCCATGCGGGCGTCCAGCTGGGCGCGGTTGTCCGCCATCCAGCCCACCAGGTCGTCGGCCAGGCGGTTCTCGGATTCGATCATGTCCTCACCGTGGGAAGGTCTCTGTCGGCGGTGCTGGAGAGGGCCGCGTCCGCGATGCCCCGGATCATCCCGCGGAAGACGGCGCCGTGGAGCGGCCAGATCCCGTACCAGTAGAGGCGCCCCAGCAGCCCGGCGGGGTCGAAGATCGCCGTCTGGCGGATGATCGACCCGCCGTCGGCCTCCTCGACGTCGAACTGCAGCCAGGCGCGGCCGGGGAGGCTCATCTCGGCCGACAGCCGCAGCAGCCGGTTGGGCTGGATCTCGTCGACGCGCCAGAAGTCGACCGTGTCGCCGGGGAAGAGGTGGTTGGGGTCGCGCCGGCCCCGGCGGGTGCCCGCGCCGCCGAACGGCAGGTCGAGCAGTCCGCGCAGCCGCCACAGGCGCGTGGCGTAGTACCAGCCCTGGCGGCCGCCGATGCGCACGATGGGCCCGAAGGCCACCTCGGGCGGCACGGGCACCCGCGCGACCCGCGAGTCGACCAGGCGCGATCCCACCGCGGTCCCGCCGTAGGCGTGGGCCGGCCCCGAGGAGAGGGCGTCCGACCAGCGCGTGGCGGCGAACTCGTGGTCCTCGTTGACCAGCGCGCGCCGGATGGCCTCCCTCACGCCGCGCGGCCGGATGGGGAAGATGGTGAGGGCCGCCGGGTTGCGCACGACCGTCTCGTTGCGCAGGCCCTCCACCAGCTCGCGGCCGACGCGGGCGTAGACCGGCGTCACCAGGCCGAGCCACAGGCTGGACAGCCGCGGCGTGAGCACGGGCACCGGGACCATGGTCCGGTGGAGCCCGCGCTGGCGCGCGTACTCGTGCATCAGCTCGCGGTAGGAGACCCGGTCGGGCCCGCCGATCTCGATGATGCGGCGGCCCTCGACCTCGAGGTCGGCGGACAGCAGCAGGTACTCGACGGCGTCCTCGATGGCGATGGGCTGGGTGAGCGTGTCGACCCAGCGCGGCGTGACCATCACGGGCAGGCGATCGACCAGGGCGCGGATCATCTCGAAGGAGATGCTCCCCGAGCCGATGACGATCGAGGCGCGCAGCTCGATGGTGGGGACGCCCGACGCGGCCAGGGTCGCGCCGACCTGCTGGCGGCTCGCCAGGTGGCCCGACAGCGACGGGCCGCCGCCCAGGCCCCCCAGGTAGACGATCCGGCGCACCCCGGCCTCGCGCGCCGCGGCGCCGAAGCGCTCGGCGCCCTCGCGGTCGGTGCGGCTGTAGTCCGCGCGATCCGACATCGAGTGCACCAGGTAGTAGGCCGTGTCGACCCCGGCGAGCGCCGCGGCCAGGGAGTCCGCGTCCTCGACGTCTCCGGCCACGACCTCGGTGCCGGGCGCCGTCCGCGCCGCCAGCTGCTCCGGGTCGCCGGCTCATGCAGCGCACCCGCCGGCCGGCCTCCTCGAGGCGGGTCAGCAGGCGGCCGCCGACGTAGCCGCTGGCGCCGGTGAGCAGCAGCAGCGGCGACGAGGCCGGGTCACGGTCCGAGGTCACGACACCCAGGGTAACCTCGCGGGGCACGCGTGAGGCGGGGATCGGGAGGCGGGATTTGCGGATCGGCGTCGTGGGTGCGGGCCTGGCGGGGCTGTCCGCCGCGCGGGAGCTGGTCGCCGACGGTCACGAGGTCGTGATCGTCGAGAAGAGCCGGGGCCTCGGCGGCCGTCTCGCCTCGCGGCGGGTCGGCGCGGCCGTCCTCGACCACGGCAGCCCGGCCACCGCCGCGCCGCCCGGATCCGCCCTGCGCGCGGCGATCGACGGCCTTCCGGCGGCCGATCGGATCGAGACCGACGACGGCGTCGTCCACCCCTCCGGCGCCACCCGCCTGCCCAAGCTGATGGCCGAGGGCCTCGACGTGCTCCTGGGCGTTCGCCTGGCCGCGCTGCGCGCCCACTCGGGCGGCCTCGAGCTGGGCGACGAGCAGGGCAACACCCACGGGGTGGTCGACGCGGTCATCGTCACCGCCCCCGCGCCCCAGGCGGCCGACCTCCTGGCGCGCAGCCCCGAGGCCGGCGACCGGGTCGCGATCGCTGCGGACGCTGGAGTACGAGCCCGCGGTGATGGTCCTGGTCGGGCTGCGCCTGGCGGATGCCCGACTGGTGCGGTGCGGCGCCCGGCGTCCGGAGGGCGTGGCGGAGGTGCGCCGCGAGGCGGTCAAGGGACGGCCGCCGCTCGAGGGCGTGGAGGCGCTGGTGGCCCGGATGGACCCCGCGAGCTCGCGCGCCCTGCTCGACGACTCCGACGAGGCGGTGCTCGGCGCGGGCGCTGCCCGCGCTGGCCGCGCGAGCTGGGCCCGGCGGCCGCCGATCCGGCGTGGGTCCAGGTCAAGCGCTGGCGCTACGCCGTCCCGCGCGGGCGCCTGGACGACGAGGTGGTCAACCCGCCCGGGTCGCGGATCGTGGTGGCGGGGGACACGGTGACGGGCGCGACCTTCGGCGGCCGGGACCAGCACCGCGTGGCCGAGAGCGGCGTCGCGGCCGCCCGCCGCGTCGCCGGCCTGCTGGCGGTGGCGCCGTGATCGATCGTCGTGCCGTCGTGCGCGGCGCCGCCGCCGGCGCCGTGGCCGCGGGCGTCTGGTCGGCGGTGGAGCCGCTCGCCGCCCGCGCCTTCGGCACCGACTACACCGACGTGCGCCTGCTGGGACGGATGGTCTCGTCCCGCCGCTGGGCGGTCGCCGGCACCGCGGTCCACCTCGTCAACGGGGCCGCGTTCGGCGCGCTCTTCGCCGGGGCCGGGGGCCGCGGGCCGCGGGCCGGCCTGGCCTGGACCATGGCCGAGACCCTCGCCACCTGGCCCGGGATGGCGCTCCTGGACCGCGTCCACCCGGATCGTCGCTCGGGCCGCTGGCCGGCCCTCGTGACGGACCGGCGGGTGTTCGGCCAGGAGGTCGCGATGCACGCCCTCTTCGGGGTGCTGCTCGGCCTGATGGTCCCCGGCGAGCCCGCGGCCGGAGCGCCTACCAGCGCTCCGGAACCCGGGCCACCCCCTTCGGCGCCTCCGAATCACGCGGTCGCGAGCTGAGCTCCGGCAGCTTCAGGCGCTCGGCGCGAGCGGCGCACCGGGATGAGGTCGAGAAGGTGCTCCATGCAGTTGAGGCGGGCGCGCTTCTGGTCGTCGGCGTCCACGATGAACCAGGGCGCCTCGGAGGTGTCGGTCCGCTTCAGCATCTCGTCGCGCGCCGCGGAGTAGTCCTCGTAGCGTGAGCGGGCCTCGAGGTCGATGGTGCTGACCTTCCAGCGCTTGGCCGGCTCGTTGACGCGCTCCTGGAAGCGCTTCTCCTGCTCCTCCGGGCCCACCTCGAGCCAGTACTTGATCAGCAGCAGGCCGTCCTCCACGAGCATCCGCTCGAAGTCGGGCACGGCCCGCAGGAACGTCTCGGTCTGCTCGGGCGTGCAGAAGCCCATGACCCGCTCGACGCCGGCGCGGTTGTACCAGCTGCGGTCGAAGAGGGCGATCTGGCCCGCCGACGGCAGGCGGTCGACGTAGCGCTGGAAGTACCACTCGCCGCGCTCGCGCTCGGTGGGGACCCCGAGGGCGACGATGTCGTAGCCGCGCGGGTTGAGCCGCTCGGTGATGCGGGCGATCGTGCCGCCCTTGCCGGCCGTGTCGCGGCCCTCGAAGACGATCGCCACCCGCAGGCCGTCCTGCTTCACGGCCTCCTGGAGGTCCACCAGCTCGAGCTGCATCCGCTCGAGCTCCCGCTCGTAGACCTCGTCGCTGAGCTTGGCCTTCTCCTTCGACTTCGCCACGGGTCGCCTCCTGGACGGTTGCCGGGACACTAGCCCGAGGACTCGCGGCACGGACCGAGAAAGCAACCGGGGTGACCTCCGAGGGGCCGTCCACCCGCGCCATCCTGCGCATCGTCGCCGTGCTCGGCTCGGTCGCGCTGCTGGCCTACCTCGTGTGGCTGTCGCGGGGGGTCCTGACGTGGGTCGGCATCGCCGCCTTCCTGGCCGTCGCGATCAACCCGCTGGTCAACCTCCTGCAGAAGCGGCTGCTGCTGCGCCGGGCCATGGCGATCCTGCTCGTCTACCTCCTCGGCCTCGGCGTGGTGGGCGGCGCGGCCCTGCTGTTCGTGCCCCCGCTCATCGACGCCGGCCAGGAGCTCACCCAGCAGGTCCCCGAGTACGTTGACCAGGTGTCGCGAGTCGAGCGTGGTCCAGGACCTCGACCGCGAGTACGGGATCCTCAACCGCATCGAGACCGAGGCCACCACGGCGCTCGAGGGCGTCGCCGGCCCCGACACCGCCTTCGAGCTGGCGACCCGGGTCATCAACGGCCTGGTGGCGCTCATCAGCATCGCGGTCATCTGCTTCCTGCTGAGCCTCTACGGGCCCAAGGCGCGCGTCTGGACGCTCGCGCAGCTGGAGGGGCAGCGCCGCGACCGCGCCGAGCGGGTGGCCGACCGCATCTACCGGGTGATCTCGGGCTACGTGGTCGGGCATCTTCCTGGTCGCGCTTCACCGGCGGCTTCGCCGTCTGGCTCTTCCTCACCATCCTGGGCGTCCCGTTCGCGCTGCTGCTGGCCTTCTGGGCCGGCTTCGCCTCGCTGGTGCCCCTCGTGGGCGCGACCATCGGCGGCATCCCCTACATCACGGTGGCCTTCTTCCAGGGCTGGCCGATCGGCGTGGCGGCGATCATCTTCCTGATCGTCTACCAGCAGATCGAGAACAACATCTTCCAGCCGCTGATCCACCGCTACACCGTGCAGCTCAACCCGCTCTGGATCCTCCTGGCGGTGCTGATCGGCGCCACGGTGCTCGGCATGGTGGGAGCGCTGCTGGCGATCCCGCTCGCGGGGATCGTGCAGGTCTGCATCCAGGAGTGGTGGAGCATCCGCAAGGGGACGCCCTCGCCGATGCTGCCGCCCGAGGAGGTCGCGGCCCTGGAGCACCCCACCTAGCCGGACCGGGCGCGCCCTCTAATCTGAGGGGGTGGATCCGCGGAGCGCCGAGCTGCTGGAGCTTCCCGCCGTGCGCGAGCGGCTCGCGGGGCTGACCTCGTTCTCGGCCGGGGCCGACGCTCGCCCTCGCCCTGGCGCCCTCGGCCGACCCCGAGGAGGTCGCGGGGCGGCGCGCGCGAGACCGAGGAGGCCGTCGCGCTGCGCGACCGCGGCATCGCCGGCCCGGGTGGCGCGAGCGACGTCCGCGACCGCCGCGGCCCAGGCGGCCCGGGGCGCGGTGCTCGAGGCCGAGACGCTGCTCGACGTGCTCTCCACCGTGCGCGTCTGGCGGGAGGAGCACGAGGCCCTGGCGGAGCATCGCGAGGACGCGCCCCGTCCTGGTCGCGGTCGTCGAGCGCCCCGCCGTGGCGCCCGCGCGCCGCGTCGAGGCCGCGCTCGAGCGGGCGATCGATCCCCGCGGCGGCCTGCTCGACGCGGCGTCGGCCGATCTCGCCTCGGTCCGGCGGCGGCTGGTCGACGGCCCGCCGCGCCGCGGCCGACCTGCTGCGCGACCTCGCCGTGCGGCTGCGCCCGCACCTGCAGGAGTCGTTCACCACCGTCCGCGGCGGCCGGCCGGTGCTCGCGGTCAAGGCGTCGTCGCGGTCGGCCGTCCCGGGGG
Source organism: uncultured Thermoleophilia bacterium (assembly GCA_963784365.1). Taxonomy (GTDB): domain Bacteria; phylum Actinomycetota; class Thermoleophilia; order Miltoncostaeales; family Miltoncostaeaceae; genus Miltoncostaea. Next base: position 1,577,433 of record CAWAQS010000006.1, read on the forward strand.
TGGTGCACGACAGCTCCGGCTCGGGCGAGACGATCTTCGTCGAGCCCATGGCGCTCGTCGAGGCCAACAACCGGGTGCGCGAGCTCGAGCGCCCAGGAGCACGAGGAGGAGCAGCGCATCCTGCGCTCGCTGTCGCGGCTGGTGGGGGAGGAGAGCGGCTCTCGTCGCGGTCCTGGTCGAGTCGCTGGCCGCCCTCGACCTGGCGCTGGCCCGCGCGGCTCGCTGTCGCGGGCCTGGGACGGCTGCGCGGTGGAGCCCGCCGACGGAGGTGGACCTGCGCGCCGCCCGCCACCCGCTGCTCGATCCGGCGACGGCCGTGCCGATCGACCTGCCGCTGGCGGGCACGCGCGCGCTGGTGGTGTCGGGCCCCAACACCGGCGGCAAGACGGTGGCCCTGAAGACCCTCGGCCTGCTTCGCGATGCTGCACCAGTGCGGCCTGCGCCTGCCCGCGGCCTCGGCCCGCCTGCCGGTGTTCGACCGGGTGCTCGCCGACATCGGCGACGACCAGTCGATCGCCGAGAGCCTGTCCACGTTCTCGGCCCACGTGCGCCGCCTGATCGCCGATCATGGAGGCCGCCGGGGCCGCGCTCGCTGGTGCTGCTCGACGAGCCGGCGGCCGGCACGGATCCCGACGAGGGCTCGCGGCTGGCGCAGGCGGTCATCGAGCGGCTGGTGGACCAGGGGGCCCTCGTGCTGGCCACCACCCACCACCCCGAGGTGAAGGCCTGGGCGAGCGACGTCGCCCGGGCGCGGCCAACGCGGCCGTGGGCGTGGACATCCGCACGCTGCGGCCGCTCTACTCGCTCAAGCTCGGCGAGCCCGGCGCGCTCGCACGCCCTCGGCATCGCGGAGGGCCTCGGGCTCGACCCGGCGCGTCGTGGAGGCGGCGCGCCGGGCCGGGCCCGCCCGAGCGGCGGGCGCTCGAGGCGCTGCTCGCCGAGGCGGCGGCGGCCCGCGCCGCGGCCGACGAGGAGCGCGACGGCGGCGCGCGCGGCGCGCGCGCGCCGCCGAGGCCGCCGAGCGGCCGGGCCGACGAGCGCGCCGGCGGGACCTGGAGCGGCGCATCGCGCGGGCGCGCGAGGGCGCCGAGGCCGAGCGGGCCGCGGCCCGGCGCGCGGGCCGAGGCCGAGCTGGCGGCGCTCACCCGGGAGCTGGCCGGACCTGCGCGCGCGCCATCTCGGCCGCCCGCCGCGAGGAGGCCGGCGCGGGCCGCCGAGCGGCCTCGGCGCCGGCCGGCGAGCGCGCGCGCGAGCGCGACCGCCGCCTGGGCGACGCCTCGCGCGCGGCCGCGCGGGCGCGCGCAGGCGCTGCGCGCGCCCGAGCCCGGTCCGGCGCCGCCGGCCGCCCGAGCCGGTCGCCGTGGGCGACCACGTGCTCGATCCCGGCGATGGGCTTCCGCGGGCGGGTGCTCTCGATCGACGGCGGCCGCGCCGAGGTGCAGGGCGGCTCCGCGCGGATGCGCGTGCCGCTGGCGCGCCTGCGTGCCGCGACCGCGCGCGCCGCGCGGCGCGCCGAGCCCGAGCCGCGCGCCGCGCCGCCGCCGCGCGGCCCGCGCGGGCCGCCGGCGTCGATCGAGATCGACGTGCGCGGCCGGCGCGCCGACGAGGCCCGCGGCACGGTGCGCGAGCGGATGGACGCGGCCGCCATCGCGGGCATCGCCGTCGGTGCGGGTCATCCACGGGCACGGCACCGGCGCCCTGCGCGCGGTGGTGCGCGAGGAGCTGGCACGTCACCCGCTGGTGGCGCGCGCCGAGCCGGCCCCGCCCGAGCAGGGCGGGGACGGCGCGACGATCGCCTACCTCACCGACTGAGCCGGCGCGGGCGCGGGCTCAGCCGGGGAGCGGGAGCTCCCCGATGCCCTTCAGGACGCCCACCGTGGGCGCCATGGTGCGGAAGGCGTCGTCCTTCTGCAGCACGCCGACGGTGTAGACCGGCGTCTCCTGCATGCGGGACAGCATCGAGGCGGCGTCGCGCGAGCGCGGGACGGCCTTGTAGCGTGGAGACCAGGATGGCGTCGTAGCCGCCCTCCTTGGCGGATCTCGAGCGGCTTGGGCCAGGTCGGGTCGACGACGTCGACCTCCCAGCCGGCTTCTCTTGCAACTTCGCGACGGCGGCCTCGGTGCCGGGGAAGCGGACCTTCCCCTCCTTGTTGAGGACCTCGTCGGTGGGAACGGAGACGAACAGTAGTTTCGGCATGGCGCGGGAGATTACCGGCTCGCCGGCGCCGCTCGCCGGGGAGCGGTCGCCGTGTCGCACCGGGACGAGCCCGACCGGAACATCGCTCGCAACGGTCGCCACGAACGGCGATCCCGGTGTAGATTGCTCGCGCCGGCGGGTCCCGTGTGCAGCCCGCCCTGCAGTCACACGCGCCAGACGATGCGACCCCAGGGGGGCGAGATGTCCGTAAGCGCAGCCGATATTCCCGACAAGACTTTTCTCCAGACCGTCGGGGACCGTCGCAGCATCCGTTACTACGACCCGGACAAGAAGGTCGAGGACTGGAAGATCCAGACGATCCTCCAGACCGCCCGCCTCGCCTCGTGCCAGGGCAACATCAACGCGACCGAGGCGATCGTCGTCGAGCGCGGCAGCCTCGGATCTCTGGGACGAGATCGAGGAGTGCGTCTCCGGCTTCAACGTCCAGATCATCAACCAGAGCTCGCACCTGATCTTCTGGCTGACGAACCTGAACGCCTGGTACGGCCGCGCCAACGACGGTCTCTCGACCCTGTCGCTGTCGGGCGCGCTCACCAAGTACCACGGCTGGAACTACGAGTTCACGATGACGCAGACGGTCCCGCGCCTCATGAGCTTCCCGACCGAGCGCACCGAGAACCTGCTCCGGTTCGAGACCGGCCAGGCGGCCGGCGCCGCCACGCTCGCCGCGTCGGCCCTCGGCATCGGCAGCATCCTCATCGCCTTCGGCCGCAAGCCGGGCGGCGTCGAGAAGGCCTTCGGCCTCACGCCGAACCTGCAAGTTCACCTGGGCGCACGCCTTCGGCTACCCGCTCGAGGACCCCAAGGCCGGCGGCCAGCGCCCCCGCCTCAAGTTCAACAAGCTCTTCCACAAGGGCGCCTACGGCGACCCCGCTCGAGGCCGACCCGGCCGTGGACGAGGCCCTGAAGGCCAAGGGCATGATCCAGGAGCAGGCCCCGACCGCCGGCCGCATCGAGGAGATCGACGCCCTCGCCGCCAAGTTCAGCCGTGACCCCGGCGTCGTCTCCTGGCCCGCGAAGGAGGTCACGTCGCCTCATGAACGACGACGACTGGGACTTCGGCCCGAACATCAAGAAGCGCGCCGAGGCAGGTCCTCGCCGCAGGGCGGCCTCCCGGACTACCCCGAGGAGATGACCGAGACGTTCAAGAAGCTCCTCGAGGAGCACAACATCGACACCACGAAGTACCTGGGCTAGCCTCCCGGTACCGGCTGGTCCCGGCGGCCCCCGCCCTCCTCGCGGAGGGCGGGGGCCGCCGTCGTTTCCGCCCCCACGCCCGCCGGGGAGGTCCCGATGACCGCACCGCCCGCCGCCGCGCGGGCCTCGCCGCCGCTCGCCGCTGACCGTCGCCGCCGTGCGTGCGCCGTCCGCCGCCGCCGGCGCCGCGGGCCGCACGAGGGCGTCGCCCCTGCAGCGGCATCGAGGCCGCGAGCCGGACCTCGGTCCCGCGACGCTCGTCGTCAACCCGGGGGGCGGCAGCGCCGACGGCGTCGATCTCGACGGCGTCCCGGTGCGCGAGCTGGGCGAGGGCGAGGACCTCGAGGCCGTCCTGCGCGGCCTGGCCGACGAGGGCGTCGCCGTGCTCGGGGTCGCGGGCGGCGACGGCTCGGTGGGCTGCGCCGCGCGGCGTCGCCCTGCGAGCGCGACCGCGTGCTCTGGGTCGTCCCGGGCGGCACGCTCAACCACTTCGCGCGCGACCTCGGCCTGTCCGACGCCGCGATGACGCCCTGGAGGGCCTCGAGGCCGGGCGGGTCGCCGCCGTCGACATCGGCGACGCCGACGGCGTCGCCTTCGTCAACAACGCCTCGCTCGGCGTCTACGGCGACCTGGTGCGCCGGCGCGAGGCCTGGAGCGCCGGCTGCCCAAGCGGCTCGCGCTGCTGGTCGCGGCCGGCCGACCTGCGCACGGCCGACCCGATCGACGTGGAGATCGACGGCGAGCCGCGACCGCGTCTACCTGGTCTTCGTCGGCAACAACTCCTACACCGGCGACCGGGCTCACCGGCGCGCGAGTCGCTCCAGGGCGGGGCTGCTGGACGTGCGCGTGCTCTCGGCGGCCGGCCGGCTGCCGCGCCTCACCGCGCTCTGGGCCATCCTCACCTCGCCCCACGGCGGCTCGCGGTGGCTCACCCAGAGCCTGCGCTCGCCGCGTCGCGGTGCGCCTGCGGGAGCCGGCGCGTCCTGGCCCACGACGGCGAGGTGCAGCGAGCGTCCGGGCGAGGTCGTCTTCTCCACCGCCCGCCGCGCCCTGCGGGTGGTGGCCCCGGATCCCGGCGTCTGACCCGGAGCCGGGCCGTCGGCGGTGTCCGCTACCGTCCCGACGCGAGCGCCCGTAGCTCAGCCGGATAGAGCAGCGGACTTCTAATCCGTCGGTCGCAGGTTCGAATCCTGCCGGGCGCATGCTCAGATCGCTGACGGGCGGGGGTGCCGCTCTCGGCCACCACCGGCAGCCGGACGCGGCGCCCGCCGGGTCCGGGGTATCCTGGCGTCGGCGGGGGCAGCCGATCGAGGAGAGCGATCGTGGATGACTCTGACGCGAGGGGAGGGGACCTCGGCGCGCGGGAGCCGCTGAGCGTCCCCGGCAAGTACCTGAGCCTGACGACCTATCGGCGGGACGGGACCCCCGTCTCGACGGCGGTCTGGTTCGTCGAGGAGGACGGGCGCCTGTTCGTCATCACCCCCGCCCAGTCGCACAAGGCCAAGCGGCTGCGACGGAACCCCGCGGCGACGGTGGCGCCGTGCACGGCGCGCGGCACGCCCAAGGGCGACCCGATACCGGTGCGGGTCGAGTTCCTGCCGCCGGACGAGTACGCGCGGGTCAACCGGCTGATGGCGGAGAGGTACCGCGTCCGCCGATTGCTGATCATGCCGATCTACCGGCTGGTGATGAGGCTCCGCGGCACGCCGATCGGCGAACACGGCGGCGCCTACCTGGCGATCACGTCCCAGCCGATCTGAGGAAGCGGACCCCGGTCGCGCCTCAGGCGGGCATCACCGCGGCGATCGCGCTCACCTCGATGAGGGCGCCGGGCACACCGAGTCCGGCGACCCGCGCGGCGGTGACGAGCGCCGGGGGTCCGGCGCCGGCGAGCCGCGGCGCGATGGCGCCGTAGGCGGCGCCGAGGTCGGCGTCCTCCACGATCAGCACCGTCCACTGCACGACGTCGGCGAGGGACGCCCCCGCCGCTTCGAGCGCGATGCTCGCGTTGTCGATCGCCCGGCTCGACTGCTCGGCGACGTCGCTCGACACGACGGAGCCCGTGGCGTCGACGCCGTTCTGGCCGCCCACGTAGATGGTCGTGGCGCCCGGGGGCACGACGGCGACGTGGCTGAACGCCGGGCTCACGACGAGCCCGTCGGGCTGCAGACGGGTGATCTCCACGGCATCCATGGTTCCCGCGGGACCCTGACAGAAACCGCCCGGCCACGGGAGTCGTGGTCGTGCGACACGGCTAGCATCGGTGGGTGACCCGGCTCAGCTCGACCCGTGCTCTCGTGACCGGCGCGACCAGCGGGCTGGGGCGCGCGATGGCCGCCGCGCTGACGGCGGCCGGCGCGCGCGTGGCCGTCGGCGGTCGCGACGCGGGCCGGGCGGCGGCCGTCGCCGCCGAGCTCGGGCCCGGTGCCTTCGGGGTCGCGCTGGACGTCCGCGATGAGGCATCGGTGCGCGCCGGCGTCGACCGGGTGTACGGGCGGCTCGGCGGCCTCGACCTGCTGGTGGCCAACGCCGGGATCGGGATGCGGACCGTCAACCCGCGCTTCATGACCGATCCCCAGCCGTTCTGGGATGTCTCCCCGGAGGGCTTTCGCGACGTGGTCGCGACGAAGGTGACCGGGTCGTTCCTGGTCGCGCGCGAGGTGGCGCCGCGCATGCTCGCGGACGGCGGCGGGCGGATCGTCGTGATCTCGATGAGCTCACAGACGATGACCCGTCGCGGCTTCGTGCCCTACGGCCCCTCCGGCGCGGCCGTCGAGGCGCTCGCGCGCGTCATGGCCGCCGATCTCGAGGGCACCCCGGTGACCGTCAACATCCTCCTGCCGGGCGGCGCCACCGCGACGGGGATGCTCCCCGACGAGGTTCCCGCGGAGCTGCGCGACCGCCTGCTCGACCCGGCGATCATGGGACCGCCGATCGTGTGGCTCGCCTCCGAGGCCGCGGCCGGAGTCCACGACCAGCGGATCGTCGCGACCGAGTTCGAGGACCGGGTGGCCGACCGCTGATCCCGCCCCTCGGCCTCGGCGTCCGCGCTATTGCGCCGGGCGCGGCGCCTGGCCGAGGATGGGGCCCTCGACAGGGAGGGGACGCGGTGTCGCGCCTCGTGCGGCTGATTCTGATGGGGGTTGCGGTCGCGCTCTGCGTGGCGGCTCCCGCGGTGGCGCTGCCCGCGAACCCGTGGGCGGGCACGTGGCAGACCAACGACGGCAGCCTGGTCACGATGACCCAGACGGGCACGCAGCTCAGCGGGACGCAGCCCTGCCCGGGGACGACCTCGCTGCCGGGGATCACCTTCACCGGCACGGCCTCGGCCGACTCGAAGACGGCGCAGCTGGCCTACTCCAGCGCGGTGTGCACCGGCGTCGGCGGCACCTTCACCGCCACCCTGGCCACCGACGCGCGCAGTCTGTCGGGCAGCGGCGTCACGCAGTACGGGACCGGCTTCAGCCTGTCGTGGACCTACCAGGGGGGCGGCACCGAGCCGCGCATCGTCCCCACCCCGCCGGCGGCGTGCGCGGGCGGCCCGTGGTCGGGGCGCTGGAGCGCCCGGGGAAGCAGCGTCTTCTCGTTCCTCCAGACCGGCGACCGGCTCTTCGGCACGCTGGAGGACGAGGCCGAGACGATCCAGGGGACCGTCGCGGGCAACCAGGTGGACGCCACCTTCCGGACGCCCGGCCGGCACCGGCACGTTCGCGCTGACGCTGGCGGGCGACGGCAGGTCGTTCACGGCCACCGGGACGACCATCTCGGGCGAGCCGTTCGGTCCGCTGACCTCGACGTTCCTGGGGTGCTCCAAGGGCCTGGCGGGGGTCGATCTGGGCACCACCATCCCCAAGCCCCAGACCCTGACCGGAGGCCCCACCACGATCGTCGCGCCGGGGACCGTGTCGCTGGTCTCGCTCACGCGCTCCAAGTGCGTCCTGGTGAGGGTCGCCAGCTCGCGACCGGCCCGGGTGCTCGCCTCGATCTTCAGCGGCCGGCGGAGCATCCGTCTCTTCGGGCAGAAGCGCGTCGTCTTCACCCGGGCGGGATCGCGGCGGGTCTGCATCCCGGTCCCCTTCCGCGCGCACACGTTCGACCTGCGCACGCGGCTGAACGTGGCCCTCGGATACGTCCTCGGCGCGACGCCGCGCCGCGGCGAGACCAAGCCGCCGCCGGTCATCCGCCGGATCACAGCTGGTCCCCTAGCCCCTCGCTCGCCGTGCGTACGGCGTAGGTGCGCCGCTCGCGCCGTCCCGGGATAGGGTCGATGCGCCGGCAGGGAGGGGCCGGCCGATCATGCGGGAGTGGCGCCGGTCCGTCCGAGAAACCGCCCGGCGCCGCTCGACCGCCCAGGCTGGTCGGCCTCCGCGACATGGATTTGCGCCTCAGCCGCCCGAGAGGTCGGTTATCGGCCGTGTGCAGGAAGTTTTCCCGCTGACCCGGGGGGTCGGGAAAGGGGTTCGCGCGCCGATGGGGTTGATGGGCGACCGGTTCGCCCCTCCCGGCTTCACACAAAGGATGTGGTTCAGAGATGCGTCTTCCCCGGCCTCACTATGCGAGCGTCGTGGCGACGCTCGCCATCGTCCTCGCCCTCGTCGGGCCGGCCTACGGCGGCGCGAAGGCGCTCCTGACGGGCGATGACATCAAGGACGGCACGCTGACCAGCCGCGACATCGACAACGGCACCCTCACCGGCCGTGACGTGAGGAACGGCTCGCTCACCGGCCGCGACGTGGAGGACGGCTCGCTGGTCGCGGCCGACCTCGACCCGGCCCTCCTCGATTCGCTCCGCGCCGCGCATCGCACGAAGCCCCTCCGGGGCCCGAAGGGCATCCAGGGCGCGCCCGGTGCGATCGGCCCCGCGGGCCCGGGCGGCGCCCCGGCCGCCCTCCCGTCTCAGTCCGCCACCGGGACTGACGTGGTCGCATACGCCGACAATGACCCGATCGTGCAGATCGAGCTGCCGGCGGCCGGCACCTGGCTGATGGTCGGGCACATGATGGTGACCAACACCGGCGCGAGCGGCGACTACCTGAACTGCCGTTACGAGTTCAACGGCGCTCAGACCGGCGCCGCCGGCGCCCAGGTCGATCCCGGGGACACCACCGCCGGCAACCCGGTCAGCGTCGCGTCCCTCGATGCGCCCGGCTCCGTGTCGCTGAGCTGCGCCGGAAGCGGTGCGACGACCTTCGACATCGCCGGCATCACGCTCACCGCGATCCGGTTGGCCTGAGGAAGCAACCGGCGCCGCCCGGTCACCGGGCGGCGCCGGTGCGGCGCGACCAGAGCGGGCCCGTTGCTTACGGCATCCTCCCGGCGCCGGCCACGCTCCGCGTGGCGATGACTTTCGCCGGGTAGGGCGGTCGTATGGGATGACAGCCAGGACGCGACGACGGGAGACCCGATGCCCACCATCACCCCCAACCTCTGGTTCGACGACCAGTCCGAGGAGGCGGCCGCCTTCTACGTCTCCGTGTTCCCGAACTCGCGGATCCGGAGCCTCTCCTACTACGGCGAGGCCGGGCCGCGGCCGGCGGGCATGGTGCTGACGGTGGACTTCGTGCTCGACGGCCAGGAGTTCACCGCGATCAACGGCGGCCCGGAGTTCACCTTCGACGAGGCGGTCTCCCTGCTGATCACCTGCGCCGACCAGGACGAGATCGACTACTACTGGAACGCGCTCGGCGCCGGCGGGCCAGGAGGGTCCCTGCGGGTGGCTGAAGGACCGCTACGGGCTCTCGTGGCAGGTCGTGCCGGAGGGGATGGCCGACCTCCTGGGCGACCCCGACGACGAGGGCGGGCAGCGCGCCATGCGGGCGATGCTCGGGATGAAGAAGCTCGACATCGCCGCCCTGCGGGCCGCCGCCGACGGGACGTAGCGCGGCGGGTGGGCTTGCCAACGGGCCCCTCGAGGAGGTCTGATGGACCGCGCCGTCCCGGACCCCGACCGCGAGCGCCCGGTGGCATGCGAATTCGGGGTGACCAGTGTCGGCGTCAACCGGTGGGGCCCACGTCGATGACACGCGATTCGTCGCGCACCCGGAGATCACCGATCGCGAGGCGCGCATCGCGGTCTCCGGCGAGCTGAACCGCGCGAACGCGCCGGCGCTCCTCGACGTGCTCGCGGTGGCGCTCCGCCATCGGCCCGACGTGGTGGTGCTGGACCTCGGGCGACTGAGCGGCATGGACACGGCGGGCGCGGCGGCCGTCGCCGCGGCCGCGGCCCGCGTCGCCGCCTTGGGCGGGGTGCTCGCGGTGTGCGAGCCGTCCGCCTCCGTGCGGGACCTGCTGGACCTCGGGGGCCTGGGAGCCCTGGTGGTCCGCTGCGACGACCCCGACGGCGAGACGTCGTGGGCGCCCGGCCTCTGAGAGCGGGCGGCGGGACCCTACCGGCCCGGCGTCGTCCGGATCGCGTCGGGGCGCAGCGTCCCCGTGACGACCTCCTGGGCCACGTCCGCCAGCCGGCGGCCGGAGTTGCGGGCGTGGCCGCGGAGGCTCTGGAACGCCTCGTCCATGTCGCAGCCGAGGCGCTCGGCGATGATCCCCTTGGCCTGCTCGATGGCGATGCGGCTCGTGAGGGCCTGCTGGAGCTGGTCCGTCACGACGTGGGAGTCGGTGATCGCCCTGCTCTGCAGCAGCGCGATCGTGGCCACGTCGGCGAGCGCCTGAGCCGCGGCGGCGTCCGACTCCGACAGGCCGACCGGCTGGGTGCGGAAGAGGTTGAGCGCCCCGAGGATCTGCCCGCGCAGGCGCAGCGGAAAGGCGTTCGCGCCACGGAAGCCGGCGGCGGCGGCCACCGGGGCGAACCGCGGCCAGCGATCACCCTCGTCGGCGAGGTCGTTGGTGCTCACCGGCAGGCCGGTGCGGAAGCAGTCGCTGCACGGGCCCTCCTCGCTCTGGACCTGGAAGAGCTCCACCTGCTCGGTGGCGTCGCTGGTCGCGGCGATCAGGTTGAGCCTGCCCGCGGGGTCCGCCAGCAGCAGACCGGCCGCCGAGGCGTCCAGGAGCTCGATGCTGCGTTCGGTGAGGAGGACCATCAGGTCGACGACGTCGAAGTCCTCGACGAGGCTGTCGGCGAGTTCGACGAATGTCGCGCTGAGGCGTTGCTCACGGGTCACCTGGAGCGCTCCCTTCCGGGGACCATGCGTCGTTCAAGACTACGACGACCGCGCCGCGATGGGGAGGGCTCATTCGCCGAGACGCAGACGTCGCGCGACGACGTCGGCGGCCACGTCGCCGAGTTGCCGGTTCTCCGTGAACGCGTAGGCGCGCAACCGGACCAGCGCCTCGCCGACGCCGATCCCGAGCTGAACGCTCACCATTCCCGAGGCCTGGTGGAGGGGCGCGCTGTAGGCGACGAGCGTCTCCAGGTCGTGGCTCAGGCTCCCGTTGGGCGCGCCGGCCTGGGTCATGAGGATGGCGCCGGCCGCCACCTCGGCCACGGTCTGCGCGTCCCCGTGCTGCCGGGCCGAGAGCGCGCCGGGGGTCGTCTGGTGGAGCGTGAGCGCGCCGAGGCGCACCGCCCCCACGCGCAGGGGGAACGAGAACAGCGCCGCCACCCCCGCCGCGAGGGCGGCGGGGCCCAGGGCGACCCACCGCGTCCGGCCCGGTCGCGCGAGATCCGGCTCGGACACGCTCCGCCCGGTGCGGTGGGCGTCCCGGGAGGGCCCCTCGCCGAGCACCTGCTGGAGGTCCTCGATGCCGAGTGCGACGGCGTTCGACCAGCCGAGGGGCGTCAGCACGTCGTCGTGCATGACCGTCAGGCCCGCGCCGGAGACGGAGAGCGCGGCGACGCTCGCGCGACAGACGGCCCGGGCGGGTTCCGCCCCGCGGGCGGCGGCGACCACTCCGGACAGGCGGCGGAGCCGGTCGTGGCCGTCGTCGCTCATCCAGCGCTGCCGGTGCGGATGCCGGGTCGGTCCTCGATGGCGCGGCCAAGCAAGGAAGCCCCTCCGTCGGGCGTCTCCCGGGCTCGGCGCGCGAGGGCGCGCGCGGGGGACGGGGGAGACCATACCGCGATGCCCGGGACCCGCCGCCGCGCGGCCCCCGCGTCGGATCCGCGCCCAGCGGGTACGGGGCACCAGTGATGGGACGAGAGGCGATGGGCGGACCGGACGACGCCGCGCTCGTGCTCGAGCTGCAGCTGCGGCCCGAGCCCACGGCCGCGTCGCAGGCGCGCGCGGCGATCCGCCGGGCGCTGGCCGAGAGCGTCGACCCCGTCGTGATCGACGATCTGGTGCTGGTGGCCACCGAGCTCGTCTCCAACAGCGTGATGCACGCCGGCCTTCCGGCCGAGGAGCACATCGACGTGCGCCTCTGGGCCGACGGCCGTCTTCGCCTCGAGGTCGAGGACCGCGGGCGGGGATTCGCCCGCTCGGCCGCCGACCCTCCCCTGCGCCCGGGCGAGGCGGGTGGTCGCGGCCTGTTCATCGTGGCGTCCCTCTCGGATCGGTGGGCGCTCGTCGAGGAGGGAAGCGTGAGGATCTGGGCCGAGCTGCCGCTGCGTCCCCGCGAGGCCGCGGACCCCTCGTAGCCGCACCGACCGGCGGCGGTGGTTCCCACGTTCGGGGATGCCGCGACGTTGACATCCCATGAGCCGCTTCAGGCAGAGGAGCCCGTGATGGCGTCGCCGAGGATGTCGCGGCGCGAGGCCCTCGAGATGCTCGTTTGAGCGGCGCAGAGTGCGACCGGCGATCCGCGGAGCGGGCGTGGCACGCTTCGCTCGGCGCCATCACCCCGACATGTGCCCCGGCGGCGCGTGCCCGCGCCTTCGCCCCGCCGCCGCGTCCCCGCCACGAGTGGGTGGCCTGACCCGCACCCGCGCGGCGGCGCGCGGGCGCCACCCGCACCCCGAGGCCCACGGAAGGAGCCTCTATGGCACGAACCACCGAACGGATTCGCCGCGCGTCCCTCGTCGCCGCCATCGGTGCCGGCCTCGCCGGCGCCGTTCCGGCGGGTGCCCAGCCGATGAGCCTGCTCTACGACCGCGACCCGGCGGTGCAGGCGATCGTGAAGCCCGCCGACGGCCAGCGCGCCCTGGGGACGGACCGCGGGGCCTATCGCCAGGAGCTCTCGGGCGGCCACCTGTTCGGCGGTCCGGCCGACGCCCCCTTCCGGGTGGCCAAGGTCAACGCCCGTGAGCTCGCCGACCTGAGCGCCTCCGCCATCGCCGCCCGCCTGAGGCGGGCGATCGATCACGGCTGCGGGGCCTTCGGGTGCGCCTCGCACCTGGTGAGCGTTGACGAGGCGGGGGCGTCGATGTCGGACGGGCGCCCGCCCGCGACGCCGGCGCGCCGCTTCGCGAGCCGCGCCGCCGCCCGGCGCGCCGGCGCCTACCCGGCCGTGCCGCTGCCCCCCGTTGACCGGACCTCGCTCGGTGCGCGGTTCTCGCGCGCCATGGCCATGCTGGACCGGCGCTCGCCCTACGGCGGCACGTACGCCAGCCGGGTCAACGTCTTCATCGCCCCCGCCATGAGCACCGCCATCGCCGTCGGGCGCGGTCCCCACCACAACCTGGGGCGCGACGGCAAGCCGCACTTCACGACCTGGCGCGCGGTCATGCCGGGGCTGGCCCGCGCCGGCGGCCTGTGGCTCGAGATGTACCACGGCTCGCCGGGCTCCACGGGCACCTCCAGCATGACCGCGAGAGAGTGGCGCACCGTCGTGCCGTCCTTCCTGGGGGTCTCCTCGCGCTACGGCGGCGGGTGGAACCAGCTCCACTTCGTGTTCACCGGCGGAACGGGTCTCCCGGCCGGAGCCGCGGCGTCGTGCGGCGCCACCGCGATGGCCTGCACCTGGACCCTCGCCACGGCCACCGCCGCCAACCGGCGCGTGCTCGCCAACGGCCCGGGCACCTACGCGGTCGGCGCGGCCGCCTCCGAGTGGCTGGCCAACTTCAACGCCCGCTTCCCCTGAGTCGCACGCGCGATCTGCGACCCTGGCGCGATGCTGTCGCTCGAGGGAGTGTCGAAGGCCTACGGTCCCCGGACGGTGCTCCGCGGCGTCTCCCTGATCGTCCCCGACGACGCCCGCATGGGCGTCGTCGGTCCCAACGGCATCGGCAAGTCGACGCTTCTGCGGGTGATGGCCGGCCTGGAGCCCCCCGACGAGGGGCGGATCCTGCGCGCGCCGCCGGCGCTGCGCGTGGGCCTGCTGGACCAGCGGGGGCGCCCGCCCGGCGACGAGACCGTGGCCCAGCACCTCGCGCGTCGCACCGGGGTCGCCGCGGCGGAGGCGCGGCTGGACGCGCTGACGGCCGCCCTCGCGGACGATCCCGCTCGGCGTGGACGAGTACACGGAGGCGCTCGAGGAGTTCCTGGCGCTCGGGGGCGACGACCTCGCCGCGCGCGCGGTCGCCGCGCTCGCCGAGGTCGGCCTGGCGCCCGACCGGCTGGACATCCCGATGGCGCGCCCTCTCGGGCGGACAGGCCGCGCGGGTGGGCCTGGCCGTGCTGATCCTCGCGCGCGTGGACCTGCTGCTGCTGGACGAGCCCACCAACGACCTCGACTTCGGCGGGCTCGAGATCCTCGAGCGGCTGGTCGACGCGCACCGCGGCGCGGTGGTGACCGTCTCGCACGATCGCGCCTTCCTCGACCGCTGCGTGCGCCGCGTGATCGAGGTGGTCGAGCCCTCGCACGAGGTGCGCGAGTACGCCGGCGGATGGACCGACTACGTGGCCCAGCGCGATCAGGCGCGCGAGCGCCAGTACGAGGCGCACGGCGCGCTACGCGGGGGAGAGGGGCCGTCTGCAGGACCGGATCCGCCGCCAGCGGGCCTGGTCGGAGGAGGGCGTCAAGCGCGAGAAGCGCCGGCCCAAGGACCCCGACAAGATCGGGCGCGCGATGCGCGCGGAGCGATCGGAGCAGCAGGCGTCCAAGGTCCGCGCCACCGAGCGCGCCATCGAGCGGCTCGACGTCGTCGACAAGCCGTGGGAGGGGTGGCGGCTCCAGCTGCGCCTGGCCTCCGGGCGCGGTGGCGGGGATCGGGTGGCGACCCTCGAAGGGGCGGTCGTGGAGCGGGGGGCGTTCCGTCTCGGCCCGGTCGACCTGGACGTGCGCCGCGGCGACCGACTGGTGGTGACCGGCCCCAACGGCGGCGGGCAAGAGCACCCTGATCGCGGCGCTCTTCGGCCGCGTCCCCCTCGCCGCCGGCCGCGGCCAGGTGGGGCCGTCGGTCGTGGTCGGCGAGGTGGAGCAGGAGCGGACCGCGCTGTTCGGGGCCCCGCGGCTGCTGGACGCCGTCGTGGAGCGCTCGGGCCTGCGGGGCGAGGAGGCCCGAACCCTGCTCGCCAAGTTCAACCTCGACGCGGACCGGGTCGCGCGCCCCGCCGAGGACCTCTCGCCGGGGGAGCGCACCCGCGCCCTGCTGGCGATCCTCGCGGCCCGCGAGGTGACCTGCCTGGTGCTCGACGAGCCCACCAACCACCTGGACCTCGAGGCCATCGAGCAACTCGAGGACGCGCTGGACGACTTCGAGGGCACCCTGATCCTCGTCACCCACGACCGCCGGATGCTGGAGCGCGTCCAGGTGACGAGGCGGATCACGGTGGACGAGGGGCGGGTGGCCGAGCTGCCGGTTCACCCCCGGCTTCACCCCGTCCGGGACTACCCCCCCGAGGGTCTCTCGGGTTGACTCCCGCCGGGGTGGACACTCCCGTCCCCCGATGAGCCCGGGAGGCCCGGCATGTGGTGGGGAATGGGATTCGTACTCGGCGTGATCTACCTCACGCTGCTGATCGTGCTGGGCCTGACGACATTGCAGAAGGGCCACACCGCCATGTTCTGGATCGGGATCATCTTCCCGGTGCTCTGGGTGATCGGCGCCTTCATGTCGCCCACGGAGAAGGCGCTCGCCCGGGGCTACGGGGGGGTCTGACCGCGGGGCGGGTTCGGGTCATATGACAGGGCCGCGTCGGGCTCCCGATGGGGGTCCCGCGGGCGTCGCCGCCTGACAGATTGCCGAGGCCCTCCGGGGCCCCGTGCTCTGATGCGTCCTCCCGCCCCGAGGTGGCCCGCCTGTTCCTCGCCCTCCGAGAGATCCGCCGCGCGAAGGCCCGCTTCGGGCTGCTGACGGCGGCCGTGGCCCTGCTGGTGTTCCTGATCCTCACCCAGCAGGCGCTCCAGAGCGGCCTCATCACCTCGTTCGTGGGCGCCATCGAGCGCCAGTCGGCGCCCATCCTCGTCTACTCGGTGGACGGGCAGCGGACCCTGCAGGGCAGCGTGATCACGCCGGATCTCGAGAAGCGGATCGCCGCCGTGCCGGGGGTCGGCGCCACCGGCGCCATCGGGCAGGGCACGTTCACGGTCTCGGTCGACGGGGGGGAGTCGTCCGACGCCGCCCTGATCGGGTACCGCAGACCCGACCTCGGCGCGCCCGACGCGCTCAGCGCGGGCCGGCTGCCGGCGGCGGCCGGGGAGGCGGTGGGGAGCGCCGGCGACTTCTCCCTGGGTGACCGGGTCGCGGTGCAGGGCGCCCGCGGCGACGGTCCTCGGCTGCGCGTGGTGGGGCTCGCCCGCGACGCGCAGATCCAGGTGACGCCCACCCTCTTCGTCGGGTGGTCGGACTACGCCGCCGCCACCCGGGCGGCCAACCCGGACGCCTCCGACGATCCTCCCCAGCGCCATCGGCGTGAGCCCCGCAGCGGGGGTGACGCCGGCGGAGCTCGCGACCCGGATCAACGACGCCTCCGCCGACGCCGACGCCCTCACGCGGTCCCAGGCGGCCGACGCGTCTCCCGGGGTCTCCCAGGTGAAGCAGTCCTTCCAGCTGATCTTCCTGCTGTTCGCGCTCGTGGTCCCGCTCGTCACCGGTCTGTTCTTCCTGATCATCACGCTCCAGAAGTCCCGGTCGCTGACGCTGCTGCGTGCGATCGGCGCGCCGGCGAGCGTGCTGGTGCGGTCGCTGCTGGTCCAGGTCCTGATCATCATCGGCGGCGGCATCGTGCTGGGGACCCTGCTGTTCGTGCCGCTCTCGCAGGCCACGCTCGGCTCGCTGTCGCTGAGCTTCGATCCGCGGGCGGTGCTCCTCTGGGCCGCCCTGCTGCTCGTCCTCGGGCTCGTGAGCGCGGTGGCCGCCGCGCGCCGGGTCCTCGCCATCGACCCCATCGAGGCGACCACGGGCGGCGGCGCCCGATGAAGCTCGCGCTGCGCGAGCTGCGGCGGCGCCCCGGCCGTTTCGTCGTGGCCACGGCGATCCTGACCCTGATCGCGCTCCTGCTGATGTTCCTCGGCGGCCTGCTCGACGGCCTGATCGCCGGGAGCACGGGGGCGCTGCGCGCCCAGCGCGCCGACCTGATCGTGTTCTCGTCCACCTCCGACGACTCGCTGGTGCGCAGCAGGATCACGCCGGAGGTGCGGGAGGCCGTCGAGGGCACGGCCGGCGCGGCACGCGTGTCGGGCCTGGGAAGCGTCCAGCTCGGGGCGCGCATCGAGGGGCACGGCCCGCGTGACCTGGTCCCCGTCGTGCTGTTCGGCTACGAGCGCGCTCCCCGGGGCGTTCCGGACGGCGTGCCGGAGGCGGGGCGCGTGTACGCCGACGACTCGCTGCGCGCGGAGGGCGTCCGGCGGGGATCCGTGGTTCGGCTGGGTCCCGCCCGCACCCCCGTCGAGGTGATCGGCTTCCTCGACGACAGCCGCTACTCCGGGCAGGGCACCCTGTGGGGCTCGCTCGACACCTGGCGCGCGGTGCTCGCGGCCAACCGGCCCGCGGCCCGGGTGGGGGAGGGCGTGGTGCAGGCGCTGGTGGTGCACGACGTGTCGCGCTCACAGGCGGGCGCGATCGACGCCGCCACCGACGGCGCGACCTCCACGCTGACCATCTCCCAGGCGATCGAACAGCTGCCGGGCGTCTCGCAGCAGCGGACCGTCTTCAACCAGATCATCGGGGTCACGGTGGTGATCGCCATCGTCGTGGTCGCGCTCTTCTTCGCGCTCATCACCGTCGAGCGGATCGGGCTCTACGGGGTGCTCAAGGCGATCGGGGCGAGCTCGGGCACCCTGTTCGCCGGCGTCCTCCTGCAGGCGCTGGTGGTGACCGTCGTCGCCTCGGCCATCGGGGTGGCGGCGTCCCTCGCCCTGGACGCGGTCATCCCGGCGGGTTCGATCCCCTTCGTCGCCACCCCGCTCCGGCTGCTCAGCAGCGTGGCCTACCTGGTCGTCGCCGCGCTCATCGGATGCGCCTTCTCCCTGCGGCGCGTGCTGAGCGTCGATCCCGCGTCGGCCATCGGGGGCGAGCAGTGAGCCCCCGCCGGCCCGCGCACGTCCCCGCCGCGTCCATCCCAACCGCCCCGTGGAGCCCGTCATGACCGATGTCCTCACCGAGCTCGCGCTGCGGATGGAGGGGGTCCGCAAGGTCTACGAGGTCGGCGGCGAGACGGTGGTCGCCCTCGCCGGGGCCGATCTCACCGTGGGCGCCGACGAGATCGTCGCCCTGGTGGGGCCCTCCGGGTCGGGCAAGACCACCCTCTGCTCGATCGCCGGCGGGCTGCTGACGCCGACGGACGGCTCCGTCATCGTCGCCGGGGAGGACATCTCGGAGTACAACCCGCGGCAGCTCACCGAGTTCCGGCGCGCGTCGGTCGGCTTCGTGTTCCAGACCGTCAACCTGATCCCGTTCCTCACCTGCCGGGAGAACCTGCTCGTGGTCGATGAGATCGGCCCCCGGACCGGGGCGCCGGCCCGCGAGCGCGCGGACCAGCTCCTGGAGGAGCTGGGCCTCGGCGACCGGGCCCAGAACCTGCCGGCCCAGCTGTCGGGCGGTCAGCGGCAGCGGGTCGCGATCGGCCGGGCGCTGATGAACGAGCCGGGGCTGGTGCTGTTCGACGAGCCCACGTCGGCCCTGGACACCGAGCTCGGCGACCAGGTGGTGAAGCTGATCCGGGACGAGATGAAGTCGCGCGGCACCGCGGCGATCATCGTCACCCACGACGACCGGATCACCCACTATGCCGATCGCGTGGTGAGGATCGTGGACGGCCGGATCGTGGAGGACGGCACGGGCTGATCCCCGCGGCGCCCCGCCCGGGCCGTGGGGGGCCCGGGCGGGGCGGAGGGGCTACTCGGCGGCGAGCCCCACGGCCGAGGTCGGCAGGCCCGGCGTGGTCCCGGCGGGCGTCAGCCCCCCGTCGGGGCGGACGCGGAACCCGCTGAGCGACCCGTCGCTCGCGTTGTGCGCGTAGAGGTAGCGGCTGGCGCGGCTGAGGGCCAGGTCGGTCGTGGTGCGGCCGGTCGTCGCCGTGACCCCGTCGGGGCTGAGCGGGGCGAGGGCCCCGGAGAGCGTGATCGCGTATCCGGTGATCGAGTTGCTGCCGGTGTTGCCCGTGTAGACGTAGCGGCCGCTGTCGGTCACGGCCACCCAGCACGCGGCGGTCTGGTGGGTCGGCGCGCTCGCGCTCACCACGCCCAGCGGGCCGCCGCGGAACGGGGCGTAGGACGACAGCGTGCTCGCGCCCGGCGCGCCGCCGGCGGCCTCCGACACGAACAGCCGGCCGCGGCGGTCGAACGCGAAGCCGAAGGGCGTCTGGCCGGCGGACGGGGTCACCACCGCCGGGCCGAGGCGCCCGTCCCGCTGCACGGGGTAGCTGTCGATGACGTTGGCGGCCTTCTCGGTCACCACGACCTCGTCGCCGTCCGGGCTGAACTCCACCTGGGCCGGTCCGGAGGCGTCCGTGCTGAGCGGCCGCGTCGCGGCGGCGAGCGGGCGCAGGTTGCCGCGGTCGCTCAGCCGGAAGCCCGTCACGTTGCCCGCGCCGCCGGCGTTCAGCACGTAGACCAGGCCGTCGTGCACCGTGACGCTGATCGGCTGGTCGCCGCCCGAGGGCTCCACGTCGGCCAGCCGCAGGCCCCGGTCGCCGACCCGGAACACCGACACCTGGTCGCTGCCCGCGTTCACGGCGAGCAGTAGGTCGTCGTCCAGGACCACCGCGCCCTGGGAGCCGAGCCCGGCGCCGCTGCCGAGGCCGCCGGTGGCGTACGAGCCGGCGGGCAGCAGGGCGCCGTCGGCGCCCCGGTCGAAGGCGAGGATGCTGTTGCCGGCGACCGCGTTGGTCTGGGTGTAGACCGCTCCGTCGGCCCCGTGGCCGGGGTGGGCGGAGGCCAGGCCGGCCTGGGCGAGGGCGGCCAGCCCGAGCGCGCCGACGGCCGCGGCGGACCTCCAGCGGGGCAGGGTGCGCTTCGTCATGACGGTGCTCCTGATGTCGTTCGATACGGACGCCGACGACGCTAGGAGCGAGGGCTTTCGGGACCCTTACGGCGGGCCCCCCTTCCCTTACGGTCGTCTGAATTCTCGATCGGGGACGCTCGTCGGCGGGCGCGTGCGCCATGATCCGGTGCGTGATGACCGTCGACGGGACCCGGGGATGAGCGAGCGCGTGGACGTGGCCGTGGTGGGGGCGGGGCCCGCGGGCTCGACCGCGGCCTACCGCCTGGCGCGCGCCGGCGCGCGCGTGCTGCTGCTCGACCGGCAGTCGTTCCCGCGCGACAAGCCCTGCGGCGGCGGCCTGACGATGAGGGCGACCAAGGTCCTCCCGGTCGACGTCTGGCCCGTGGTCGAGGACGTGGTCGACCGGCTCGCGCTGCGCTCGGGCTACGCCGGCGGAGAGATCACCCGGCGCTTCGCGCGCCCCATCGCCTGGATGACGCAGCGCCGCCGCCTGGACCACTTCCTGGCCGAGCGCGCGGCGGAGGCCGGCGCCGACTTCCAGGACGGCGTGCGCGTGCGCGACATCGAGGTGGGCGACGGCCGCGGCGCGGTCGTGGTGCTGGACGGCGCCCGCCGGGTCCACGCCTCGGTGGTCATCGGGGCCGACGGCGTCAACGGCGTCAGCGCGCGCGCACTGGGCCTCACCACCGAGCGCGTCTTCGGGGTCGCCCTGGAGGGCAATGCCCCGATGACGCCCGAGCGCGAGCGCCGCCACCGCTCCACCGTCACGCTCGAGCTGTCGGTCGTCCCGGGCGGCTACGGCTGGGTGTTCCCCAAGGGCGACCACATCAACCTGGGCGTCGGCGGGTGGGAGAGCGAGGGGCCGCGGCTGCGCGAGCACCTGGCCCGGCTCTGCGCGCAGCACGGGGCGCGCCTCGAGGACCTCGAGCACCTGCGCGGCTACCGCATGCCGCTGCGGCGGGCCTGGGGCGGCGCGGCGCGCGGGCCGACCGCCCTGGTCGGCGACGCGGCCGGCCTGATCGACCCCTTCTCCGGCGACGGGATGTTCGAGGCCTTCACCAGCTCGGAGCTGGTCAGCGCGGCCGCGCTCGACCTGCTGGCCGGGAGGGCCCAGTCGATGGAGCCCTACGGCGCCCGGCTGGAGCGGTCGCTGGCGGGCCACGCGGCCAGCGCCTGGCTCGCGCGCGCGGCCATCGAGCGCCTCCCCAACGCCACCTGGCGCGTGGCGCGCACGTCGGCCGCGGCGCGGGTGCTGGGGCACCGGCTGGCCAGCCGCACCTCCGAGCGCCGCGTGCCGCTGGTGGACCGGATCGAGCGCGCCGCCCGCAACGCGCTGGGGCCGGTCGCCGGCTGATCGCCCGCCCCGGGAACGGGGCGACCGGAAGTCATTGCACGCTGCAAGTGTGTGCGAGAATCCGCGCGATGACTGGAGAGGTCCTGGTGGTGGAGCCCCAGGTGCCCGTGCGGCGGGAGATCCGGCGGCTGCTCCAGGGGCGGGGCTACCGCGTGCACGAGACCGGTGACGGCGGTGCCGCACTCGACCGGATGGCCGCGGAGCTCCCGGACGCGGTGGTGCTCGACGTGGCCATGCCCGCCAGCTGGTCGCGCTCCACGATCGCCCGCATCAAGCGCGTCTCGGACATCCCGGTGCTCATGCTCGCCCGCCGCGAGGAGGAGGCGGAGGACCTGCGCGACCTCGTGGGCGCGGTCGACGACTGCGTCGTCGGGCCGGTGGCCGAGGGGATGGTGGGGAGCCTCGAGGCGATCATCCGGCGCGCCGGGCGCTACAGCCCGGACGCCCGCACGCACGACGACGGGTGGATCGCCATGGACTGGCTGCGGGGCACCGCCTCGGCCGGCGGCCGCCCCCTGGACCTGACGGCGGCCGAGTTCGCGCTGCTCGGGGCGCTCGTCCGCAACGCGGGATCGGTGATGGCGACCCTGCGGCTGGCCGAGATCATCCGCCGTCCCGATCCGGCGTCCCCCTGCCAGATCCGGCTCTGCCTGGCCCACGTGCGGGCCAAGATCGGGCCGGGCCCGCGGGGCGAATCGCCGATCGTCACCCTCCCCGGATACGGCTATCGGTACATCGCGCCCCTGATCCGGGGGTAGGTCGGCGCCGCCGCGGCGCCGGATGGCGTGGGCGGGAGCGCCTCGCAACGTAGAGTGCCGCGCGTGCCCGGCAGACGCCGCCAGCAGCAGGGTCTCGAGCGCGTTCTCGGCGCCCCGGCGCTCTTCGCCACGGCCTACGGCAACGTCGGCTCGTCGATCTACTACGCCCTCGGCGTCACGGCGGCCCTCGCCCTGGGGCTCACGCCGGTCGTCTTCCTGGTCGCGGGGCTCATCTTCGCGCTGACGGCCGCGACGTACGCGGAGGGGACCGTCCGCTACCCCGAGGCCGGCGGCTCGGCCAGCTTCGCCCGCCACGCCTTCAACGAGGTCGTGAGCTTCGGGGCCGGCTGGGCCCAGATGCTCAACTACATCATCACGATCGCCATCTCGGCGTTCTTCGTGCCCCACTACCTGTCGATCTTCTGGACGCCCCTGAAGCAGAACCCCTGGGACGTGATCGTGGGGGCGCTGATCGTGGTGCTGCTGGTGGGCGTCAACATCGTCGGCGTCAAGGAGGCCGCCAAGCTCAACATCGTCCTGGCGGTGATCGACTTCGCGACCCAGGCGCTGCTCGTGCTGCTGGGCTTCTTCCTGATCTTCTCGCCGACGATCCTCGTCAACAACGTGAACTTCGGGGTGGCGCCCACCTGGAGCGCCTTCTTCCTGGCCATCCCCGTCGCGATGATCGCCTACACCGGCATCGAGACCATCTCGAACCTCGCCGAGGAGGCCCGCGACCCCTCGCGCGACATCCCGCGCTCGATCCGGCTCGTCGCCGTCGCCGTCTACGCGATCTACTTCACGCTGCCGGCCATCGCGCTCTCGGCGCTGCCGGTCACCCTCGGCCCCGACGGGTACACCACGCCAGCTCGGGCTCCCGCCCGAGGACGGGGGCTTCGCCAACGACCCGGTGCTGGGGCTCGTGGAGAACCTGGGCATCGAGGGGATCACCCTCGACGCGCTCAAGATCTACGTGGGCGTGCTGGCCGCGACCATCCTCCTCATCGCGGCCAACGCCGGGGTCATCGGCGCGTCGCGCATCACCTACTCCATGGCGAGCTACCGGCAGCTGCCCGAGCCGTTCCGCCGCCTCCACCCGCGCTTCAAGACGCCGGTGCTCGCGCTGGTGCTGTTCGCGGGGGTCTTCGCGATCATCGCGATCCTCCCCGGCCAGACCGACTTCCTCGGCACGATGTACTCGTTCGGCGCGATGCTCTCCTTCACCATCGCGCACATCTCGCTCGTCGCCCTCCGGGTGCGCTACCGCGACGAGGAGCTGGTCTACCGGGCGCGGCCCAACCTGCGCCTGGGCGGCATCGACTGGCCCCTGTTCGCCATCGTCGGCGGACTGGCGACCGGCCTCGCCTGGCTCGTGGTGGTGGTGGAGGAGCCCCTCACCCGCTACGCCGGCCTCGGCTGGATCGCGCTGGGCTTCGTGGTCTACGCCATCTACCGCAGGGGCGTCCTCCGCATCTCGATGAAGGTGACGGTGCGCGCCCCCGTCCTCGTGCTCGGCCCCGCGCTCCAGATCGAGTACCGCTCCATCGTGGTGCCGGTCACGCGCTCGGCGGCGTCCGAGGAGGCGCTGGTGGCCGCGGCCCGCCTCGCCGCCGAGCGCCGCTCGCGCGTCGCGATCGTCCACGTGCTCGAGATCCCGATGGACCTGCCGCTCACGGCGGACCTCCCCGAGCACGAGCGCACGGCCAACACGCTGCTGGACGACGCGCGCGCCCTGGTGGAGAGCCACGGCGTGCGCGCGGTCACCCGACTCGAGCGCGCCCGCAGCGCCGGTGAGGCGATCGTGGCCGACGCCGAGGTCCGCAGCGCCGAGCTCGTGGTGATCGGCGCGCCGCGCCGCGGCATCGGCCGGCGGGCCCCGGTGTTCGGCCGGACGGTGCGCTACGTGCTCAAGCACAGCCCCTGCCGGGTGATCGTGGTCGCCGAGAAGGTGCCCGAGAGGGCCGCGGCATGAGGCCCGGGCTCGCACCGATGATCCTGGCGGCGCTGGTGGTCGTGGCCGGGATCCTGATCGTGGCGCGCACCATCGCCCTGGGCGTCGGCGGCGGCCTGGGGCTGCTGATCGGCGCGCTGTTCATCCTGGGCGGCGGCATGCGCCTCTATGTGGGCATGGCGACGTGGCGAAACCGCTGACCGACCCCAACCGGAGGCTGCGGGCCCGCTCGCTGGCCCTGGTGGCCTACGGCGAGATCGGCTCGTCGCTGATCTTCGCGCTCGGCATCGTGGCGCTCTACGCCGACGCCCTGACGCCCTGGGTGCTGCTGGCGGTCGGCCTCCTGATCCTGGTGGTCACGCTCTCGTACGCCGAGGGGGTCACCGCGATGCCCGAGGCCGGGGGCGCCGCGACCTTCGTGCGGCGGGCGTTCAGCGATCCGCTCGGCTTCGTCACCGGCTGGATGCTCTTCCTCGACTACCTCGTCGTCATCGCCCTGGCGGCGCTCTTCGTGCCCCACTACCTCGGCGGCGCCGTCGGCTGGGACGGGATCACCGACAGCCCCTGGGACGCGGTCGTCGGCATCTCCGTCATCGCCGCCCTGGCGCTCGTGCGGCGCGTCAAGCGGGTGCGCCTCTACGCCATCGCGGTCGTCATGGCGGGAGTCGCCGTCGTGGCCCAGCTGCTGCTGGCGATCCTGGGCTTCATCCTGGTCTGGTCGTCCGACTCGCTCACGCTGGGCGTGGACATCGGCAGCACGCCCTCCTGGGCCTCGATCGCGCTGGCCCTGTCGCTGGCGACGCTCGCCTACACCGGCCTCGAGACGATCACCAACTTCGCGGCCGAGGTCCGCGAGCCGGGCCGGACGCTGCCGCGCAGCCTGTTCGTGGGCATCGGCGCCGTCGTGGTGATCAACGTCGCGGTCTCGATGGTCGGCATCTCGGCCTACCCGGTCCACCCGGTGGCCGGCGCACCGGACGGCGTGGCCAGCGGCCTCTCGACCGAATGGCTGCAGGCCCCCCTGCTGGGCATCGCCACGGCGATCGGCGACGAGCTGCCCTGGGGCGGCGGCGCGCTCGAGGCCTTCGTCGGCATCTCCGACGCCCTCATCCTGATCACGGTCATGGCGACGGCGATGGCCGGCGGCGAGCGCCTCGCCTACGCCATGGCCCGCTACGACATGCTGCCCCACGCCTTCGCGCGGCCGGAGCGGGGGGCGTCCCCGACGGGCGCCGCGACTCTCGCCGCGGCGGTGATCGCCCCCGTCCTGATCGTCCTGGCCGACGTGGTCGGCAACGGTGCCCGCTTCCTGGCCGGCCTCTACAGCTTCGGTGTGCTGATCGCGATGACCGCGGCGCAGATGGCCGTCGTGCGCCTGCGCGTGCGCGAGCCGGAGCTGCCGCGGCCGTTCCGGGTGCCCGGCAACATCCGCTGGCGCGGGGCGTGGATCCCCGTCGTGTCGATCATCGGCGCGGTGCTCACCCTCCTGCTCTGGGTGGCCTCGCTGGCGACCCACGGCGGCGCCCGCATCGCCGGGCCCGTGTGGCTCGCTCTGGGCGTCGTGGTCTACCTGCTCTCGCGGCGCGCGGGAGGGGAGACGCTGCTCGGCCGCGCCCGGCCCGCGGTCCCCGACCTGGTGGAAGCGCCCGAGCACGAGACCCGCCGCATCCTGGTGCCCCTCAAGCTCAGCAACATCGGCGAGGAGGTCCTGGCCACCGCGATCAAGCTCGCCGAGGAGCGCGCCGCGGAGGTGCGGGTGTTGTGCGTGGTCAAGGTGCCGCTCTCCCAGCCCCTCGACGCGGTCGTCGGCGACGAGGAGGCCCGGGCGCACGACGCCATCGACGAGGTGCGCCAGGTCGCCGACGAGCAGGGCATCGAGCTGAAGGCCCGCCTCGTGCGGGCGCGCTCCCTCAGCGAGGCGATCATCGCCGAGGCCGAGGAGGTCGAGGCCGACCTGATCGTGATGGGCTCGGCCCCGCGCTGGCGCAGCCAGAAGCGATTCTTCAGCCCGACCGTCGATGAGGTCTTGCGCGGAGCGCCCTGCGAGGTGATGGTCGTCACCTATCCCGAGGGCGTCCTGCTGGACGCCGAGGAGTCATGATGAGGACATGAACGCCATCGTCGTAGGGTGTGGCCGTGTCGGATCGAGTCTCGCGATACGGCTCGCGGAGGACGGGTGGGAGGTCACCGTCGTGGAGCTGAAGGAGGACAACCTCGTCCGCCTGGGC
Source organism: uncultured Thermoleophilia bacterium (assembly GCA_963784365.1). Taxonomy (GTDB): domain Bacteria; phylum Actinomycetota; class Thermoleophilia; order Miltoncostaeales; family Miltoncostaeaceae; genus Miltoncostaea. The sequence goes on from CAWAQS010000006.1 coordinate 1,603,298, forward strand.
CCCGACTGGCGGCATCCGCTGGTGCTCGGCCACGGCATGGACGCGAAGGTCCTCGAGGAGGCCGGGGTCGCGAACGCCAGCGTCCTGATCGCCGCGACGGACGGGGACAACACCAACCTGGTCATCGCGCAGGTCGCCACCAAGCGCTACGCGGTGCCCCGGGTCGCCGCGCGGATCCAGGATCCCGCCCGCGCCCTCGCCTACGAGGACCGGGGCTTCGAGATCATCTCGCCCGTGCAGATCGCCATCGAGAAGCTGGCGAAGTGGGCGGCCAACTCGCGAAAGGTCGATTGATGTTCGCCATCGTGGTGGGGGGCGGGAAGATCGGCGCCAACGTGACCCGCTCGCTCGTGGAACGGGACCGCGAGGTGGTGCTGATCGAGATGTCGGCGTCGCGTGCCGACGTCCTCGAGGGGGAGTTCGGGCACCGGGTCGTCCACGGCGACGGCACCGAGCTCTACGTGCTGGAGCTGGCGGGCGTGACACGCCCCCCTGACATCGTCGTGGCGGTGACCGGCGACGACGAGGACAACCTCGTCATCGCCCAGCTCTGCCGCGAGCGCTACGGGGTCGAGAAGGTCATCGCGCGCGTCAACGACCCGCGCAACCAGGACCACTTCGACCTCCTGGGCGTCGCCCCGACGGTCTGCTCCACGCTGCGGATCATGGCGTTGATCGAGCACGAGGTCCCCGAGCACGACCTGGTCCACCTGCTGGAGCTGCGCAAGGAGAACCTCGAGATCATCGAGGTCGAGATCGGCTCCCGCTGTCCCTGCGTGGGCAAGGAGGTCAACGGCCTCGGCCTGCCGACCGGCTCGCGCCTGATCTCGGTGGTGCGCGACGGCACGGCGGAGATCGCGGTGGGCTCCACCGTCCTCGCCGCGGGCGACCAGGTGCTGGCCATCCTCGAGCCGGGCCGCGAAGACGAGGTGCGCAAGATCCTGATCGGCCGGTGACCCCGCCCGTGGGCGGCGACACGGCCGAGCGGCGCGAGCGCGTGCTGGCCGCGGTGGTGGAGGCGGGGGAGGCCGGCGTCTCGGGCGAGGCGCTCGCGGAGGCCCTCGGCACGTCGCGCGCCTCGGTGCACCGGCACGTGGAGGGGCTGCGCCGCGACGGCATCGACATCCGCAGCGCGCACGACGGCTACCGCCTGGGCGAGGGCGCCGACCCGGTGGTGCCCCTGCTGGTCACCCCGCGCCTGCGCGCCCCGCTGGCCGGCCCGCTCACCTGGCTTCCCGAGACCGGCTCGACCAACGAGGACCTGATCGCCCTGGCCCGCGCCGGCGCCCCCGAGGGCACGGCGATCGGGGCCGACATCCAGACGGCGGGCAAGGGGCGGCGCGGGCGCAGCTGGATGGCCGCGCGCGGCCACGGACTGCTGGTGTCGGCGCTGCTGCGCCCCGGCGTCCCGCCGGTCGACGCCGGCCTGCTGCCCATCGTCGCCGCCGTGGGCGCGGCCGACGCGCTCGGTCCGGACGCGCGCATCGTCTGGCCCAACGACATCCTCATCGACGGCCGCAAGGTGGCCGGGATCCTCTGCGAGATGTCCGCCGATCAGGAGGGCGTCGCCTGGGCGGTGGTGGGGATCGGCGTCAACGTGCGCTCGGCCCCGGACCTCGACGACGCCCGCTGGAGCCCCGGCGCCCTCGCCGACGCCGGCGCCCCTCCGGCGCGTGCCGACCTGCTGGTCGACCTGCTCGGCGCCCTGGGCGACCGCTATACCGCCTGGGTGGCGGGCGGCCCCGGGGCCACGCTGGCGGCCTTCGCGGAGCGCGACGCGCTGGCGGGCCGCGCCATCACCGTGAGCCTGCCCGAGGGCGAGGTCACCGGCGTGGCGGGCGGCACCGACGAGCTCGGCCGGCTACGCGTCGCGACCGACGACGGGGAGCGGCGCCTCGGCGCCGGCGAGGTGGTCCGGGTCGCGCACTAGCCGGCGGGCGGGCCCCCGGCCTCGACGCTGCGCTTGAGGCGCGCCAGCCGGTCGTCCCACGCGCGCTCGGTCGACCTCAGCCAGGCGGCGGTGGGGTGGAGGGCGCCCTCGCGAAGGCGGTAGCGCACCTCGCGGCCGCCGCCGGCCAGGCGCTCGACCAGCCCGGCGTCCTGGAGGGTGGCCAGGTGCTTGGCCACGGCCTGGCGCGTGATCGGCAGGTCGTCGGTCAGGGTGGGGACCGTGGTGGTGCCGTCGCGCAGGAGCGACTCCACCATCCGCCGCCGGGTCGGATCGGCGAGCGCGGCGAACACCGCGCCCAGGTCGTCGCTCACACGGCCACCGGGTGGAAGCGGGCGGCCAGGCGCGCCATCGGCACGGTCGGCTGCGACTCGATCACCACCACGCGCGCGCCCGCGGGGGCCGCGACCACCAGGAACTCGACCCGGGTGGCGGGCTCGTCGCCCTCCCACCACCACCACACCAGCCGGTGCGGGGGCTCGGCCACCTCGACGTGGATCTCGCGGTCCGGCTCGTCCAGCCAGCTCTCGCGGCCCTCGTCGCTGGCGAGCGCGTCCCAGACGTCCTCCGGCGTCGCCTCGAGCTCGATCTCGCGTCGTGCGGGCACGGCGTCTCCTTTGACAACTGATTGGTTGCTATGGTGCTGACAACCTGTGAGTTGTCGAAAGGATAGCCGATGCCGCTCATCCCCATGGTCGTCGAGCAGAGCCCCCGCGGGGAGCGCTCGTTCGACATCTACTCGCGCCTGCTCAACGAGCGGATCATCTTCCTCGGGCAGGCGGTCGACGACCAGATCGCCAACCTGGTCGTGGCCCAGCTGCTCCACCTCGAGAGCGAGGACCCCGACAAGGACATCGCCCTCTACATCAACTCCCCGGGCGGGGTCGTCTACGCCGGCCTCGCGATCTACGACACGATGCGCTTCATCCGCCCCGACGTGCAGACCATCTGCTTCGGGATCGCCATGAGCATGGGGTCGCTGCTGCTGGCCGGCGGCGCCCCGGGCAAGCGGATGGCCCTGCCCAACAGCCGCATCCTCATCCACCAGCCGAGCGGCGGCTTCCAGGGCCAGGCGAGCGACATCGAGATCCACGCCCGCGAGACCATCGCCCTGCGCCGGCGCGTGGACGAGATCTACGCCGAGCACACCGGCCAGCCCATCGAGCGGATCACCGCCGACATGGAGCGCGACCGCTTCTTCACCGCCGACGCGGCCCGCGACTACGGGCTGGTGGACCGCGTCATCGACGCCCACGAGGTGACCGCGTCACCCCTGGGGTTCAGAGGCTAGGTGCCGAACACCTAATGGTGGTGGGGCGCGTCGCAGTGCTCGTGGTGGCAGTGGCACTCGGTGGCCTTCGGGTTCGCCTCGCACCACGGCGAGCAGAAGCGCTCGCCCTTCTTGGCGTCGCAGGTGCAGGTCGAGTGCTGGCAGACGGCCATCGCTGATCCTCCGTGTGGTTGGGCGCCCGCCGCGGGGCGGGCGCCCACCAACCCTGGCAGGCTGCGCGCGGGTCCGTCCACCCGGGGGTAGCCTCCCCGGTGTGAGGGTCGCGCTCTACCACGGTGCCGGGCGGATGACCCTCGAGGAGCGGCCCGACCCCGTGGCGGGTCCCGGCGAGCTGGTGGTGCGCGTGCGGGCCTGCGGGCTCTGCGGCAGCGACCTGATGGCCTGGTACCAGGACCCGCGCGCGCCGGTGGTGCTGGGCCACGAGCCGGCCGGCGAGGTGGTGGACGCCGGCCCCGGCGCTCCCGTCGCGGTGGGCGAGCGGGTCTTCGTGCACCACCACGTGCCCTGCATGACCTGCGCGCTCTGCCGGGCGGGGCGCCACACGCTCTGCGACACCTTCCGGCGCACGCGCATCGACCCGGGAGGCCTGGCGGAGCTGATCCGCGTGCCGGCCGAGAACGCGCGCCTCGACGTCCTCGTGCTGCCCGACCGCATGAGCGATGCGGACGCGACCCTCATCGAGCCGCTGGGGTGCGTGCTCCGCGGTCAGCGCTGGGCCGGCGTCGGGCCCGGCTCCCGCGTCGCCGTGGTGGGCGCGGGCGCGATGGGCCTGCTGGAGATCGCCGCCGCCCTGGCCGCCGGGGCGCAGCGGGTGGTGGCCGTCGAGCCCCGCGCGGACCGCCGCGAGCTGGCCCGTCGCGCCGGGGCGGTCGCGATCGCCACCGGCGATCCGGGGGAGGTGGAGGAGGCCCTCGGCGCCCTGGCCGACCAGGTCTTCGTCTGCACGAGCCACGCCGACGCCATCGCCGGCGCCCTCCATCTGGCGGGCCCGGCCGGGGTGGTGCAGCTCTTCGCGCCGCCGCGCCCCGGCACGCCGGTGGCGCTCGACCTCGGCGCGGTCTTCTTCCGCGAGGTCTCGATCCAGTCGACCTACTCGGCCGGCCCCCTCGACACCCGCGACGCCCTGGCGCTGCTCGCCGCGGGGTCGATCGCGACGGGCGACCTCATCTCGCACCGGCTCCCGCTCGACGAGGTCGAGGAGGCGTTCCGCCTCGCGCGCTCGGGCGAGGCCACCAAGGTGGTCGTGGAGCCCTAGGGACGTGGGCCCGCTGGCTGCGGGGTTTCCCGCCTCCTGAGTGAGGGGTGCCCCCGATGTCTCCGCGCGCCGGTGGGAAAGGATCGGGGCACCCGGATCTGGCCACCCACCATCACGCGAGTCGGTCGCCGACGCAGAGTCCCGGGCTCTGGCGAGTGGTGAGTCCAGGAGGTCGCGCGGGTGGGAACCGGGGGCGGGTCGACCGATGCGCTGAGCGTGAACCTCGCGCGGACCGCGGTCGAGGTCGTGGTCCCCGACGAGCACCGGGTGCTCCTCGAGATCACCGACGGGCGCACCGGGCTGCAGCAGGCGACGGGCGAGCTGCTGCGCGAGATGCACCACCGCTACGTGGGGTGGGAACAGGCGCTCGCCGACCTCCACCGGCGCGCGGCGGGCGACCTGCACGTCTACAACCGTCACGAGCGGGGGGCGGAGGGGCTCGCCGTCTTCTGCGACCTCTACGCGAAGGTCGTCGAGGAGGCGGGTGACCCCCGGGTTCGCGACGACGCGGTGCGGCTCTGGTTGGGCTACCTCGAGCTGATCGCGACCCGGTCGGGGCCGGCCCTCGCGCGGAACCTCCCCGTGGTCGGGGACGCGCTCGCGCGCCTGGGCGCCGCCCTCGCGGCCTCGACCGATCTGGCCGCCACCGCCTCGTCCCGGCTGAAGCGCCTGGTGGCCGCCCTCGCCGCCGCCCCGCCCGAGGCGCGGGACGTGCTCGGCCAGGCCCTCGGCCTGCTCGCGGTGACCCTGGGCGCGGCCTGCCGGCGCTGGACCGCCGGCGAGGACCCCGCCGACTGGTACCGGGCCTCGCCGCGCGCGGCGCCCGGCGGCGTGCTCCCCGCCGCCCGTCGAGCGCATCTCGCACCGCCACCTCCGTGACCGCGGCGAGCGGATCGTCGCGATGGCGCGCGCCCCGGAGGGCCTGGCGCCCCACGTCGCCACCCTGCTCGAATCCCCCGACGACTCCGAGATCAGGGCCGGCTACATCGAGGCGGCCCGTGTCTTCACCCACGACTCGGAGGACGCCGAGGGCCTCCTGGAGCGCATCCACTGGCTCCTGCGGGTGCTCGCCCGGCCGGAGCTCGACCCGGTCCACGAGACGGCCCTGCGCGACGTCGGGCGCTGCTGCGCCCAGCTGCTCGAGGAGCCGGCGGGGCGGGACGTCCTCGTCCGCGAGGTCTTCGGGCTGCTGCGCAGCGCCGACCTGCCGCGCACGCGGGCCTTCACGGACCTCGTCACGCGGATGGGCCGCGCCGCCATGGCGAGCGGCGACCCCCGCCTCGCCGCCACGCTCACCGACGAGATGCTCGGCCTGGAGTTCGCCTATCCGGAGTTCTCGGGATTCACCTCCGAGTGGGGCGTGCGCGTGAACCCCGCCCACCTGCGCTACGTCCGCGCCTACCTCGCCATCATCGGAGCCAACCCCGCACTCGCGGGGCGGCTCGTGGCCTCGCTCGTGGTCCACCTGCGCGTGGGGGGCGTCTTCGTGGCGGACACGGACGTCTTCCAGCGCGACGTGTCGGCGCTCCTCGGCTGCGAGATCGAGCCGGTCTACCTCGAGGTCAAGCAGCTCCTGCGCGTCTTCCCGGTCTACTTCCGGGAGATCGGGGCGGAGGGGCGACTGCGCGAGACCTCGACGCGGCTCGACCAGATCGACGAACGCCGCGACCCGCTCTGCCACTTCCTGCGCAAGCAGTCCCACGTGGAGTGCAACCCGCGCCTGATCGCCTTCGCCGAGAAGATCCTGCGCTTCTGGGCGAGCGGCGACGCGGACCCGCTGCGGGCCTACGTCCCGGGGTCCGACCTGGCGCTCCTGGACGCGGACGGCGGGCGCCTTGAGGCCCTCCGGGGCGACCTCGCCGCGCTCACCGCCGGCCCGGGCGGCGTGGAGGCCCTGCTGCGGCTCGGCCCCGACGACGTCGCGGCGCGCCTCGCGGCCCTTCCGCCGGGCGATCCGCTGGCCCGGGAGAAGATCGCCCTCATCTTCGAGGTGCGCGAGGAGCTGCGGCGCAAGTACGCGCTGGACCACTCCGACGTCATCGGGCGCCTGCGCGAGTTCCGCCGGGTGGACGGCCACGCGGTGCGCGACCTCGAGGCCGCGCTCGACCGGGAGGACGCCGGCGCCGCGCTGGACCTGACCCTGCTCCTGCTCGAGGAGCTGCAGTCGATCGTGCTGCGGCCCGGGCCGACGACCGCCGTCGAGGACATCTACCTCAAGCGCCACATCGCCGCCGGCATCCCGAGCATGTACGGCTCCTACCGCGAGGAGCGCTTCGAGGCGGTGGGCCTCACGTTCCGGCTCGAGTCCCTCGGGACGGCCCTCTTCGAGCGCGTGATCGACGACGAGGCCCTTGCGCCCCTCGACCGCGACCGCCTGCGGGAGGTGTCGCGCTGGCTGCGCCAGCTCCAGCGCGCGCTGCGCATCGACGGCTACCGCGCCCAGGGCATCGCGCATTGCCTGGCAATGCTCGAGGAGGGTCTCGAGGACCCCGACACCTCGCTCGCGCAGTTCCTCAACGTCTTCATGCTGCTCTCCCGCAACATCGAGACGTCGATCCGCTCCCGCATCCTGGACGCGTACGACGAGCCGCTGGACCGCGCGCTGCGGCAGATGCTCCGGCGCGACGTGATCGCGGGACCGGGGTCGGAGGACGAGGCGGCCCTGCGGCACTCCGAGATGTTCTTCCGCGACCTGATCGCCGAGAGCTTCGGATTGCAGCGCCTCGACATCCTGGTGGGGCGCGTTCTGCACGCCCTCGGCGAGCAGGTGCGGGCCGCCGGGCCGCTCCGCCCGCCCGCGCGTCACCCCGATCCGGTACGCAGCGTCCTGACCCTCGGCGGCCCCGCCGCGCGGGGGCGTGGGATCGTGTCCCTCGGCAACAAGGCGTTCATGCTCACCCACCTCATCGAGATGGGCTTCCGCGTGCCGCCGGGGTTCGCCGTCACGACCGACCTCTGCCCGCGCCCCGGCGATGAGGGGCCGTCGCTCCGCGAGCGCCCGGAGATGCTGAGCCGCATGCGGGCGGAGGTCGGTCGGATCGAGCGGGCGACGGGCGCGCGGCTCGGCGATCCCCGCCGGCCCCTCCTGCTCTCGGTCCGCGGCGGGGCGCCGATCAGCATGCCGGGCATGCTCGAGACGTTCCTCAACGTCGGGATCAACGCCGAGGTGGCCGCCGCCCTCGCCGCTACCCCCGGGCGAGCCTGGTCCGCCTGGGACGCCTACCGGCGCTTCCTGCAGTTCTGGGGGATGAGCCACGGCATGCAGCGGGATCTCTTCGACGCGCTGATGCGGGAGACGAAGAAGCGGCGTTCGGTGGCCAAGAAGGCCGGCCTCGCCGCCCACGAGATGGCCGAGCTGGCCCTCGACTACCGCGCCCTGCTGGAGTCCGCGGGCCTGAGTCCGGTGGAGGACCCCTTCGAACAGCTGCTGGCGTGCATGGAGCGCGTCCACGCCTCGTGGTGGGCGGAGGGTCCGCACCTCTACCGGCGCGAGCTCCGGATCTCCGACGACTGGGGCACCGCGGTGATCGTCCAGGCGATGGTCTTCGGCAACCTGGGCGCCCGCTCGGGCACGGGCGTGATGCTGACGCGAGCCCCCGACCGCGAGCCCCACGCCGTCGAGCCGCACGGCGACTTCGTGATCCAGGGCCAGGGTGACGACGTCGTCGGCGGGCTCGTGGACACCTTCCCGATCAGCGAGCGCCAGCGGCTCTCCGAGCCGGGGGGCGGCGCGATCTCCCTGGAGCGCGACTTCCCCGACATCCACGCCGCGCTCACGGATGCGGCCCGGGTTCTCGTGCGCGACCACGGGATGAACGACCAGGAGGTCGAGTTCACCTTCGAGGGCGACCGCCGCGCGGACCTCTTCCTGCTCCAGACGCGCGACGTCGTGGTGGCGCCGAGCGCCGTGGTCGCGGCGTTCACCCCGGCCGACGAGCTCGAACGGGCGCGGGTCGCGACGGGGATCGGGGTGGGAGGCGGCGCGCTCAGCGGCCGCGTCGCCCACCGCGCCTCCGACGTCAACGAGCTCCGCGGCGCGTTCCCGGGAGAGCCGATCATCCTGCTGAGGCCCGACACGGTGCCCGACGACATCCCGCTGGTGCTGAGGGTCAACGGCCTGCTGACGGCGGTCGGCGGCGCCACCAGCCACGCGGCCGTCGCGGCCAAGCGCCTCGGCAAGACCTGCGTCGTGGGCACGCGGAGCCTCGAGGTCAACGAGGCGCAGCGGCTGCTCGCGCGTGGGCGGGCGGGCCGTGCGCACCGGCGACCTGCTCTCCATCAGCGGCATCGATGGGGGCGTCTACCTCGGCGCCCACCCCGTGACCGAGCTGCGCGTGCGCGGCAGAGCCCAGCAGTGACCACCCGGGAGGACCACTCGATGAGCAGCAATCTCGACTCCGAGGCCGTGGGGATCAACGGCCTCGGCCGCATCGGCAAGCTCACCCTCTGGCACCACGTCGCCCGGGGCCACTTCCCCCGCGTGGTGGTCAACCTCGGTCGCGAGGCGGGGAAGTCGCTGGAGGCGGTCTGCGGGGCGATCGAGAACGACTCGACCTACGGCAGCATCCACCGCTTCCTCGGCGGCGTCGCCGCGCCCCGCTGCGTCAGCATCGTCGACCGGGAGCGGCGGCTGCTCGAGGTCGGGGGCATGCCGGTCACGATCCTCCAGGAGGCCCGCAACCCCCGCGACATCGACTGGAGCGGCAACCGGGTGCGCCTGGTCGTCGACACGACCGGCGCCTTCGACGACCCCACGCGATCGGTCGATGCGCCGGGGGGCGCCCTGCGCGGGCATCTGGCCGCGGGCGCCGAGAAGGTGATCTACAGCGCCGCCTTCAAGGTGCGCGCCAAGGGGCGCGCGCTGCCCGAGGACGCGGTCACGCTGATCCACGGCGTCAATCACTTCGCCTTCGATGCGCGCCGCCACAACATGGTGTCGGCGGCCTCGTGCACCACCACGGCCCTCGCGCACATGATCAAGCCGCTCCTCGACCGCTTCGGGGCCGACAGCGTGATGACCGCCTCGATGAGCACGGTCCACGCGGTGACGAACACCCAGAGCGTGCTCGACGCCGTCCCCTCGGCCGGGGCGTCCGACCTGCGGCGCAGTCGCAGCGCGCTCAACAGCATCATCCTCACCTCGACCAACGCCGCCGCGACGCTCGAGCAGGTCATCCCCGAGATCGGCTCGATCGGGTTCATGGCCGACTCGGTGCGCGTCCCGATCCCCACGGTCTCGCTGATCATCCTCAACGTGACCTTCCAGGCCCGCATGCGCGCCAACGGCGAGAGCTCGATCACGCGCGAGGTCCTCAACCGCACGTTCGCCGAGGAGGCGGACGCCCGCGGGCTCCTGGTCTACAGCGAGGAGCAGAACGTGCCCGCCGACGTCTCCGGGATGAGGGCGGCCGTGGTGATCGAGGGCGTCGAGACGCACACCCGCACCGGCTTCGTGAGGGTCGATCTGGCCTCGGTGCCGGGGCTGCCGGCGGCGGTGCTCGACGGCCTCCCCACCCCGATGCTCGAGGTCCCGGTGACGCACGCCAAGGTGTTCGGCTGGTACGACAACGAGTACGGCAGCTACACCAACGCCCTCGGCGACCTCACGGTCCACGTGCACTCCAGCCTCTAAGGCGGGCGCGGCCGCCACGCCGCCCGGTCCTCAGCCGCCCTTGCGGCTGACCCCGGTCTCGAAGCGCGCGCGGTCCACCACGAAGCGCTCGTGGTGGCCGGTGCAGATCGACTCGATGGCGTCGTCGACCTCGGCCGAGAACCGGAGGCGCCGGCCGGCGACCTCGTCGAGCCGCACGCGCGCCACCACCTCCATGCCGGGCGGGGTCGCCGCGACGTGGCTCAGGTCCACGTGGGTCCCCAGCGACAGTTCGCCCTCCTCCAGGTGGGGCGCGATCGCCTGGATGCACGCCCACTCCACGAAGCCGACCATGAAGCCGGTGGCGAAGACCTCGGGCATCGCCGCGAACTCGGGCGACTCCGGGTAGAGGTGGGGGACGGTCTTGGTGGCCGGCACCACGAGCCGCAGCTCGTGGGTGATCCCGGCGACGAGGGTGTCGCGCATCTGGCCTCCTGACGGGGGGACGGGCCCATTCTGCCCTCCGCCGCCGCGGCCGGCGCAACGTCCCGCACGTCCCGGAAGGGCCGCGCCGCGCGACTTCGCTATGCTCCCGGCGCGGGCCGACGGCCCGTCTCTCGGTGGACGTAGCTCAGCTGGTAGAGCTCCTGGTTGTGGTCCAGGCGGTCGTGGGTTCGAATCCCATCGTTCACCCCTCGACGCCGGTATCGGGCGGGTGTGGCGAAACCGGTAGACGCGCTAGGTTTAGGTCCTAGTGGGGCAACCCATGGAGGTTCGAGTCCTCTCACCCGCATACATCCGACCCGCGGTGACGCGGGAGTGCAGATGACGCTGACCGCAGAAGTCACACCGCTCGAGGAGAACAAGGTCCGCCTGGACGTCGCGGTCCCCGAGGACGAGGTCCAGCGCGGCATGGACCGCGCCATCCGCCAGCTCGGGCGCGAGGTCCGGGTCCCCGGGTTCCGGCCGGGCAAGGCGCCGGCCGAGGTGATCGTCCAGCGGGTCGGCCGCGACGCGGTCGTGCAGGAGATGCTCAAGGGGTCGCTCGGCGAGCTGGTACTCCGCAGGCGGTCGCCGAGACCGGGCGTCAAGCCGATCGACGACCCCGACCTCGACCTGGAGAGCGTGCCCGAGGCGGGCGACCTCACCTTCCAGGCGACGGTCCAGGTGCGCCCCGAGGCGACGCTCGGCGAGTACACCGGCCTCGAGGTCGGCCGCGCCGAGGTGGAGGTGCCCGAGGGCGCGCTCGAGGCCGAGCTCAACGCGCTGCGCGAGCAGGCGTCGCGCCTGGTGCCGGTCGAGCGCGCCGCCGAGCCGGGCGACTTCGTGGTCATCGACTTCGACGGCGCGCATCGGCGGCAAGCCGATGCGCCAGGCCGGCGCCGCGCGACTACGTCGTCGAGCTGGGCGGCGGGCGCCTGCTGCCCGAGTTCGACGCCAAGCCTGATCGGCCTCAGCGCGGGGGAGACCGTCACCTTCCCGGTGACCTACGACGAGTCGCGACGGGCGCCCCGAGCTGCGCGGCAAGACGGTCGACTACACGGTCACGGTCAAGCTGGTGCAGGAGAAGGAGCTGCCCCGAGCTCGACGACGACCTGGCCCTCGAGGTCAGCGAGTTCGACACGCTCGACGAGCTGCGCGCCGACCTCGAGGCGCCGCCTGGAGGCGGCCGCCACCGCGCAGGTGGACGAGCTCTTCCGGCGCATGGTCATCGACGCCGTCACCGAGAAGGCCACGGTCGACGTGCCCCAGCGTCATGATCGACCGGCGCATCGGCACGATCCTCCAGCAGACGGCCCAGCAGCTCCCCGAGGGCGTCTCCTTCGAGGACTACGTCGCCGCCACCGGCCGCTCGATCGAGCAGATCATCGAGGAGCTGCGCCCCGACGCCGAGATGGCCGATCCGCCGCGAGCTGGTGGTCGAGGCCGTCGCCGATGCCGAGGGCATCGAGGTCACCGACGAGGAGATGGAGGAGCAGGTCCGCGCCGACGCCGAGGCCACCGGCCGCGCGGCCGACCGCCTGCTGCACGAGCTCCAGCACCACGGCGGCTGGGACGCGCTGCGCCAGGACATGCGCCTGCAGAAGGCCGTGCGACCTGATCGTGGCCGGCGCCAACGCCATCCCGATGGCGCAGGCCGAGGCCCGCGAGAAGCTGTGGACGCCCGAGGACGAGCGCAAGACCGAGGCCGGCCTCGTGACGCCGGACACGGCAGGGAAGGCTGCCCCGGCGGGGAAGCTCTGGACGCCCGGCGACCCACGTGACCCGCACCACCCGAACGGAGCCCACCGCATGAGCCCACTGATCCCCATGGTCGTCGAGCAGACCTCGCGCGGCGAGCGCTCGTTCGACATCTACTCGCGCCTGCTCAACGAGCGGATCGTCTTCCTCGGCACGCCGGTCGACGACCAGATCGCCAACCTGATCGTGGCCCAGCTCCTGCACCTCGAGAGCGAGGACCCCGACAAGGACATCTCGCTCTACATCAACTCGCCGGGCGGCTCGGTGTACGCCGGCCTCGCCATCTACGACACGATGCAGTTCATCAAGCCCGACGTGTCGACGATCTGCGTCGGCATCGCGATGAGCATGGGCGCGCTGCTCCTGTCGGGCGGCGCTCCGGGCAAGCGGATGGCGCTCCCGAACGCCAAGATCCTGATCCACCAGGTCTCCAGCGGCTTCAGCGGCCAGGCGACGGACATCGAGATCCACGCCCGCGAGATCATCGACCTGCGCACGCGGCTCGACGAGATCATCGCCAAGCACACCGGCCAGCCGATCGAGAAGGTCGCCAAGGACACCGAGCGCGACTACTTCATGAGCGCGCCGGAGGCGAAGGAGTACGGCATCGTCGACCGGGTCATCGAGAGCCACTAGGCCGGCCCGGCCGATGGCGAAGTCCACCGAGTCGAACGAGCAGCTCCTGTGCAGCTTCTGCGGCAAGTCGCAGCGGCAGGTCAAGAAGCTGATCGCCGGCCCCGGCGTCTACATCTGCGACGAGTGCATCGATCTCTGCAACGAGATCATCGACGAGGAGCTCGACGACCCCGGTCAGCTTCGACCCGGAGTCGCTCCCGCGCCCGCGTGAGATCTACGACGTCCTGAACGACTACGTGGTGGGGCAGGAGGAGGCCAAGCGCACGCTGGCCGTCGCCGTCTACAACCACTACAAGCGCGTCAACATGATGTCGGCCGGCGACACGGACATCGAGCTGCAGAAGAGCAACATCCTGCTGCTCGGGCCCACCGGCTGCGGCAAGACGCTGCTGGCGCAGACGCTGGCGCGCATCCTCAACGTGCCCTTCGCCATCGCCGACGCCACCGCCCTCACCGAGGCCGGCTACGTGGGCGAGGACGTCGAGAACATCCTCCTCAAGCTGATCCAGGCCGCCGACTTCGACGTCAAGAAGGCCGAGACCGGGATCATCTACATCGACGAGGTCGACAAGATCGCGCGCAAGGCCGACAACCCGTCGATCACGCGCGACGTGTCGGGCGAGGGCGTGCAGCAGGCGCTGCTGAAGATCCTCGAGGGCACGGTGGCCTCGGTGCCGCCGCAGGGCGGGCGCAAGCACCCGCACCAGGAGTTCCTCACGATCGACACCACCAACGTGCTGTTCATCTGCGGCGGCGCGTTCGCGAACCTCGAGAAGATCATCGAGCGCCGCATCGGCCACAAGGGCGTGGGCTTCGCGGCCGACGTCCGCAGCAAGCCACGAGCAACGACCCGCACGACGTGTTCAGCGAGGTGCTCCCCGAGGACCTCATGAACTACGGGCTGATCCCGGAGTTCATCGGCCGCCTGCCGGTGATCTCGGCGGTCCACCAGCTCTCGCCGCGACGACCTGGTCCAGATCCTGACCGAGCCGAAGAACGCCCTCGTGCGCCAGTACAAGCGCTTCTTCAGCTTCGACGAGGTCGACCTGGTCTTCGCCGACGACTCGCTCCAGGCGATCGCCAACAAGGCGCTCGAGCGCGAGACCGGCGCCCGCGGCCTGCGCTCGATCATGGAGGCGGCGCTGCTGAACGTGATGTTCGAGCTGCCGTCGCGCGACGACGTGCGCAAGTGCGTGGTCACGCGCGAGACCATCGAGAAGGGCCTGCCGCCGACGCTGGTCACCGAGGCGCCCGAGCGGGCCGCCGAGGCCGGCGGGGAGTCCGCATAGCTCCTCCGTCCGGCGAGGGCCAGGTGACGTCTCCCAGCCGGTTCGACCCGTCCGAGGTCGAGCCGCGGTGGATCGAGGCCTGGCGCGAGGCCGGCGTCGGCCACGCCGACCCCGACAGCGGACACGCCGACGTACGCGATCGCGATCCCGCCGCCCAACGTCACGGGCGCGCTGCACATCGGCCACGCGCTCAACAACACGATCCAGGACGTGCTCATCCGCTCGCGCCGCATGGCCGGCGACGAGACGCTGTGGATCTGCGGCACCGACCACGCCGGCATCGCCACCCAGGCGGTGGTCGAGAAGGCGCTCGCCGCCGAGGGGATCTCCCGCGCCGAGCTCGGCCGCGAGGAGTTCGTCGCGCCGCGTCTGGGAGTGGAAGGAGCGAGTACGGCGGCACGATCATCGGCCAGCTCCAGCGCCTGGGCTGCACGCTCGACTACGAGCGCGAGCGCTTCACGATGGACGACGCCTACGCCGCCGCGGTGCTCCACGTGTTCGTGGACCTCTACGAGAAGGGCTACATCTACCGCGACCGCTACATGGTCAACTGGGACCCGGGCCTCGGCTCGGCCATCTCCGACCTGGAGGTCGAGGACCGCGAGGTCACCGACACCCTGGTGAGCATCGCCTACCCGCTCGACCGACGGCTCGGGCGAGCTGGTGGTGGCCACGGTGCGCCCCGAGACGATGCTCGGCGACACCGCGGTGGCCGTGAACCCCGACGACGAGCGCTACCGCGACCTCATCGGCCAGACGGTGATCCTGCCGCTGGTCGGGCGCGAGATCCCGATCGTCGGCCGACGACCTACGTCCAGACCGAGTTCGGCACCGGCGCCCTCAAGGTCACCCCGGCCCACGACCCCAACGACTTCGAGATCGCGCGCCGCCACGACCTGCGACGCCGTCGGCGTCATCGGCGAGGACGGCCGCATGACCGAGGAGGCGGGCGCCGCCTACGCCGGGCTCACGCCGGCCGAGGCCCAGGAGCGGGTGGTCGCCGACCTGCGCGCCCAGGGCCTGATCCGCGGCGAGGAGCCCTACACCCACACCGTGCCCTTCTCGCACCGCTCCGGCGCCCGGGTCGAGCCGCTCGTCTCGCTGCAGTGGTTCTGCGACATGACCAAGCTCGCCGCGCCGGCCATCACCGCCGTCGAGCGGGGCAGGGTGCGCTTCACCCCGCCCAAGTGGGGCGAGGTCTACCTCAACTGGATGCGCGAGATCCGCCCCTGGTGCGTCAGCCGCCAGCTCTGGTGGGGCCACCAGCTGCCGGTCTGGTACCGCGGCGAGGAGGTCCACGTCGGCCGCGAGGCCCCCGAGGGCGAGGGCTGGGTGCGCGACGAGGACGTGCTCGACACCTGGTTCAGCTCGGCGCTGTGGCCCTTCGCCACGCTCGGCTGGCCCGAGCAGACGCCCGAGCTGGAGCGCTTCTACCCGACCCAGGTGCTCTCGACGGCGCGCGACATCATCTTCCTGTGGGTCGCCCGCATGGTGATGATGGGCGTCGAGTACATGGGCGAGGAGCCCTTCGGCGACGTCTACATCCACTCCGTGGTCCAGGCCGCCGACGGCCGGCGGATGAGCAAGTCGCTCGGCACGGGCATCGACCCGATCGAGCAGATCGACCTGCACGGCGCCGACGCCCTGCGCTTCGGCCTGCTGATGATGTCGAGCACCCAGGACGTCCGCTTCTCGGCCGACCGCATCGACCAGGGCCGCCAGCTGGTCACCAAGCTCTGGAACGCGTCGCGCCTGGTGGTCGACCGCGGCGGCCGGGCGGGAATCGCGGCGCCGGCGCCGGTCACCCTGGCCGACCGCTGGATCGCCTCGCGCATCAGCGCGGCGGTCGAGCAGTCGCAGTCGCTGATCGCCGGCTTCCAGCTCTCGCAGCTGGCCGACCTCGTCTACCACCTGGTCTTCGACGACTACTGCGACTGGTACCTCGAGCTGCTGAAGGCCGGCGAGGCCACGCCGGAGGTGGCCGGCCACGCGCTCGAGCAGGTGCTGGCGCTGGCCCACCCGCTGATGCCCTTCGTCACCGAGGAGTGCTGGTCGCGCCTGCCGGGCGCCGAGGGCCTGATGGCGGTCCACCCGCCCGCGGCGGCCCCCGGGCCGCGCCGACCCCGAGGCCGAGGCCGAGATCGCCGCGGTCCAGGAGGTCGTGACCGCGCTGCGCGCCTACCGCTCGCGGCGCGGGCTGCCGCCGCGCACGCCCGCTGGTGGTCGATCCCGCGCCGCACCCCTCCGTGGCGGCCCTCGACGCGGTCGAGCGCCGCGCCCGCGGACGTCCGCGACACGCTCGCCACCGCCCTCCTGGCGGACGGCCGCTCGATCCTGCTCGGCCCGGCGGCCGAGGCGGTCGACCCCGAGGTCGAGCGCGCCCGCCTGCGCGAGGAGCTGGCGACGGTCGAGAGCGAGCTGGAGCGCGCGCACGCGCAAGCTGGCCGACGCGCGCTTCGTCGAGCGGGCCCCGGCGCACCTCGTGGACGGCCGAGCGCGAGAAGGCGGCGCGCTACGCGGCCGAGCGCGAGCGCCCTCGCCGCGCGCATCGCCGCCCTGGGCTGATGCGGCCGGCGGCAGGCCCGCGAGTGGATCGCGGGGCTCGAGATCCTCGGCATGCGCTTCGGCCTGGAGCGCATGGACGCCCTGCTCGACGCCCTCGGCCACCCGGAGCGCGCCGCGCCCGCCCTGCACGTCGTGGGCACCAACGGCAAGTCGTCGACCGCCCGCCTCGGCGGCGGCGGCCCTGGCCGGCGAGGGCCGGCGGGTGGGCACCTACCTGTCGCCCGCACGTCACCGACTGGACCGAGCGCATCCAGGTCGACGGCGGCCGGCGATCGCCGAGGACGGCTTCGCCGCGGCCGTGACGCGCCGTCCGCGACGCGGCCGAGGCGCTCGCGCTGCCCGACGGCGACGCCGTGACCCAGTTCGAGGCGCTCACGGCGACGGCCTTCTGGCGCCTTCCGCGAGGCGGGCGTCGACGCCGCTGGTGGTCGAGGCCGGCCTCGGCGGGCGCTACGACGCCACCAACGTCCTGCCAGCCGGACGCCGCGGTGGCGCTCACCAACATCGCCCTCGAGCACACCGAGCTGCTCGGCGACACCGAGGAGGCGATCGCGGCGGAGAAGCTCGCCGTGTGCCCCGACGGCTCGGAGCGGCTGGTGGTGGGCCCGCTCAGCCCGGCGGCCGCCGCGCGCCGGTGGCGGCCGAGTGCGCCGCGCCGCGGCCTGCGGCCGCTGCGCTACGGCGCGGGGCTGTCGGCGCGCGACGGGCGAGGGGGGCGTGGACGTGGTCACCCCGCGCGCCGCCTACCCGGGTCTGCCGCTCGGCCTGCCGGGGCGCCTTCCAGCGCGACAACCTCGCCGTCGCCCTCGCCGGGCGCCGAGATGCTGCTGGGCGGCGCCCTCGATCCGGGGCCCCTGCGCGCCGCGGTCGCGGCGGTGTCGAGATGCCCGGCCGGCTCGAGCTCGTTCCCCGGCGCGCCCGCCGTGGTGCTCGACGGCGCCCACAACCCCGCCGGGCATGGACGCGATGGCGCGGTCCCTGCCGCAGGTGATCGACGGCCGGCGGCCCCGCCGTCGCGGTGGTCTCGGTGCTGGGCGACAAGGACGCGGCCGCGATGGTCGCGGCGCTCGCGCCGGTGGTCGACCTGGTCGTGGCCACCCGCTCGAGCCACGCGCGCGCGGTCGACCGCCGACGACCTGGCGGCCCTCGCGCGCGCCGCCGGCGAGCGCGGCCGAGGCCGTCGCGCGACCCCGCCGCGGCGCTCGCCGCGGCGCGCGCGCGGGCGGGCTCCGAGGGGGTCGTCGCTGGTGGCCGGCTCGCCTCTATCTGCTGGCCGATCTGCGGCCGCGGATCGTGGCAGGGGCTCTCGGACCCCCCTGCTACACTCGCGCGCGCCCGGAAGGGCATCGACCCCAACCGAGGCGAACTAGACCGTCATGGGCAAGGCATCAGCTTGATCGCGTTCCTCGCGGCTCAGGCTTCGGGCTCCACGTCGAGCAGTTCGGACCCCTTCGAGTCGATCTCGAATTTCTTCGACTCCGGGGCGTGGACGCGTCATCACGCTTCCTGCTGCAGGTCTTCGTGGTGCTGCTGTGGCTGGCCCTCGTCTACTGGACCTACCGGGACGCGCAGCGGCGCATCGAGTCGCCCGTCGTTCGTCGCCGCTCTCGCGTGGCCCTGTCGGTGGTGATCCCGTTCCTCGGGATCGATCATCTACCTCATCGTCCGGCCGCCCGAGTACCTCGACGAGGCGCGCGAGCGCGAGCTGGAGCTGCTGGCGCTCGAGCAGCGCCTGGGCGAGCTGGGCGACGCCGAGGGGCAGGAGATCGTCGGCAAGATCCTCGCGCGCGAGGGCTTCACGGCCGACCCCGCCAACCTGCAGCGCGCCCTGCGCCAGGCCGGCGTGGCCTCGACGGACGACGTCCGCGACATCGACCAGCGGCTGACGGAGCTCGAGTTCCGCATGCGCCTGTTCGACCGCGCGACGCTCCCCAAGGACGAGGGCGCCGGCAACGCGACCGCCGCCCCCAACAACAGCGAGCGCGCCCGCACGGCGCGCGAGCTTCCCGAGAGCACCGGCGGCAGCGGCGGCGACACCGGTCGCAGCCGCCCGCTGGAGACGACCCCGAAGTGACCAGGAGTCCTATGAGTGAGCGATCGTTCGTGATGGTGAAGCCCGACGGCGTGGCCGCGGGGCTGACCGGTGAGATCATCTCCCGCATCGAGCGGCGCGGGCTGGAGATCGTGGCCCTGCGCAAGACGGTCCTCGTCGAGGCCGTCGCCGAGGAGCACTACGGCGAGCACCGCGAGCGCCCCTTCTTCGGCGAGCTGGTCGAGTTCATCATCTCGGGTCCCGTGGTCGCAGATGGCCGTCGAGGGCGAGGGCGCGATCGTGCGCCCTGCGCACGCTGATCGGCCCGACCAACCCGCTCGACGCGCCCCCCGGGACCATCCGCGGCGACTACGCGCTCGAGGTGGGTCAGAACGTGATCCACGGCTCCGACGGCCTCGAGTCGGCCGCGCGCGAGCTGGCGCTGCACTTCCCCGAGCTGGGGTGATCCTCCTCGCGTCGCGCTCGCCTCAGCGGCGGGCGCTGCTCGGCACGCTCGGGGTGGAGTTCAGGGTCGTGGTGTCGGGCGCGGCCGAGGGCGACGACCCCCTCGACAACGCCCGCGCCAAGGCCCGCGACGTGGCGACGCGCCTCGGCATCCCCGAGGGCGGCGCCGTCCTCGGGCGCCGACACCGAGGTGCTGCTCGACGGCCGCGCCCTCGGCAAGCCGGCCGACCGCGGGCGCGGCGCTCTGGCATGCTGCGCGGCCTCTCGGGCCGGGCGCACCTGGTGCGCACCGCGGTCTGCCTGGTCACCGCCCGCGGGCGAGCGCGCCGCTGGTCGACGACGCCCGCGTCGTCTTCCGCGAGCTCTCCGAGGAGATGCTGCGCTGGTACGCCGACCGGGGCGAGTGGCACGAGCGCGCGGGCGGCTACGCCATCCAGGGCGCCGGCGCCGCGCTGGTGGAGCGGATCGAGGGCGACCCCACCACGGTCGTCGGGCTGCCGGTCGGCGCGCTCGGCCGCGCTGCTGGAGGACGTGGGGCTGGCCCCCTGGGCCGCCGGGAAGACTGAGGATGCAACGGACCGCGCCGGAGGGACAATGAGCGAGAAGCAGTACGCGATCATCCACGAGGCCGACGGCGACACCATCTGGCGCTGGCAGACCGGCCGCAAGGCCCGCTTCGTCGAGTACGGCGGCTACCACAAGGCCAAGGAGCTGGCCGACGCGGCCGGGTCGATCCTCGCCCTCTGGGGCTCCCAGTACGGCCAGCGCGGCGTGCCGGGCGACGCCAGCGAGGCCGACATCCAGGCCGCCGTCGACTACGCCATCGAGCGGCGCGGGGAGCACGCCTAGCACCCCTTCTCCGGGGCCGCGCCAAATGACATCCGGTGGCACGCCAAATGGCACGACCCCGCCGAACCCCCTGCCCATGCGGATCGGGGCGGTCCTGGCGCTGATCCTGCGCCGCGGTGACGCTGGCGGGCTGCGGCGGCGGTGACAGTGGCGGCGGGGGAGGGACACCGCGGCCGCGACCACGGCGACGGTGCCCGAGCTGGTGCGGCCTGCGGCCTCGACGCCGCCAACGCCCGCATCTGCGCCGCGGGGCTGACGCCCGCGCAGGCGACCGTCATCGGCGGCAGCGAGCGGAACCTGCCGGTCGCCGAGATCAACCGGCGCCTGGTGGTGGTGGCCTCCCTGCCCGCGGCCGGAGCGCGGGTGCCTCGGGGCGCCCGGTCTCGGTGACGCTGCGCAGCCCGGCCGCGGAGGCCGCTGGTGTTCAGCCGCGCGTCCTGCACCTCGGTCTCGGCGCCGGCTCCGTGGACGATCGACCTCACCGACGTGGCGCTCGGGCCGGACGGGGTCGGCCTGTCGATGCACCCACGACCGCGCCGATCGCCGTCTCGGTCGACTCCGAGCTGCCCCTCCAGGTCTGCCCGGCCGACGCGACGGGCCGCCCCTCCGACCCGGCGCTGTCGTCGTTCGGCCGCCGCTGGACCGGGTGCCGGCCCCTCGGGGCGGGCGTCGTCGAGCTGCCCGCCACGGACGGGCGATCGCACGTGGGCATCACGATCCGGCGGACCGGCGGCGGCGCCGCCACCGTCGCCCGCCTGCGCGTCCGCTGGGCCTGCCAGGACGACCACTTCGCCTGGCGCGACCCGACCGCGCCGCACCCCGGCGCCGACGCCGAACTGCGCCGCCGCGGCTAGAAGAGCGGCGGGTACCTCTCCAGCAGATCCTGGTGGCGCCGGGCCCGTTCGCGCTCGGCGACGATCGACTCGTCGCCGGCCTCCTCCTTCAGCCGGCGGAGGGTCTCCAGGATCTGACGACGTCGCTCCTCGCGGACCCGCTCCTCCTGCTCGGCGCGGCGGGCGGCACGGCGATACGAGCTGTTGTCGTCGGCGAAGAGGGGCGGCGACGGCATCCGACAAAAGGTAGCGGACGCGGCCCGGCGCCCGGGGCGGCTGCCGTCGCGACTGGCGGTGAGGGCCGCAGGGGGATACCGTAGCCGCGAACCGGGGGCTGGGCCCCGGTGTGTCCAGCTCGCGGGCGGTCGAGTAGAATGCCGCGCCTTGCAGGATACTTCGCGGCCGTAGTCCGCCACATCGAGGGGGAGGCACCAATCGGCTTCTGGAGCTACCTGACCGGATTCGGCGGACGTGACATGGCCGTCGATCTCGGCACCGCCAACACGCTCGTCTACGTCCGCGGTCGCGGCATCGTCCTGTCCGAGCCGTCGGTGGTCGCCATCGACCAGCGCTCGGGCGAGGTGCACGCCGTGGGCATCGAGGCCAAGCGCATGCTCGGGCGCACCCCGGGCAACATCAGCGCGATCCGGCCGCTCAAGGACGGCGTCATCGCCGACTTCGACGTCACCGAGCAGATGCTGCGGCACTTCATCCAGAAGGTGCACCAGAACAGGTGGGCCCACCCGCGCGTGGTGGTGTGCGTCCCCTCGGGCGTCACCGGCGTGGAGAAGCGCGCGGTCGAGGAGGCCACCCTGTCGGCCGGCGCCCGCAGCGCGTTCCTGATCGAGGAGCCCATGGCGGCGGCGATCGGCGCGGGCCTGCCCGGTGGCCGAGCCGACCGGGAACATGGTCGTGGACATCGGCGGCGGCACCACCGAGGTGGCGGTCATCTCGCTCGGCGGCATCGTCGTGGCGCAGTCGATCCGCGTCGGCGGCGACGAGCTGGACGAGGCGATCATCAGCTACGTCAAGAAGGAGTACAAGCTGATGATCGGCAGCCAGACCGCCGAGGAGGTCAAGCTCGAGATCGGCTCCGCCTACCCCCTCCGCGAGGAGGTCCAGGCCGAGATCCGGGGCCGCGACATGATCACTGGGCTGCCGAAGACGGTGGTGCTTTCCTCCGAGGATGTCCGGGACGCCCTCGAGGAGCCGCTGGTGCAGATCATCGACGCGGTCAAGAGCACGCTCGACAAGACGCCCCCCGAGCTCGCGTCGGACATCATGGACCGCGGGATCATGATGGCCGGTGGCGGATCGCTGCTCCAGGGCCTGGACGAGCGGCTGCGGCGCGAGACCGAGATGCCGATCCACGTGGCCGAGTCTCCGCTGACCTGCGTCGCCGTCGGGTCCGGTCGTTCGCTGGAGGAGTTCGAGGTGATGCAGAAGGCCTCGTCCGCCAACGGCCGACACCGGAAGCGCTACTGAGCGGTTCCCGGTCGAGCCGGGCGCGCTGATGGCGATACCTGCAAGCAGTGGGATCGCGCGCCGACGGTCCACCGTCCGCCGCGTGGTGATCGCCGGCCTGGTCGTGCTCTGCCTGGTGATCTTCACCGGGTACTTCCGCGAGGCCTCGGGCGGCCCCTTCCACAGCGTCCAGAACGGCGCCGCCAGCGTCGTGGCGCCGGTGCAGGAGGTGGCCACCCGCGCCGTCCAGCCGGTGCGCGACGGGTGGGGCTGGGTCAGCAGCCTGCGCGACGCGCGCGACCGCGCCGCCGCCCTCGAGGCCGAGAACGAGACCCTGCGCGCGGCGGCCGCCGACAACGCCGTGCGCGACCAGAAGCTCCAGGAGCTCGAGGCCCTCCAGGGGGTCGAGGCCACCATCGACGCCGAGAAGGGCCTGGGCGGCTACAAGCCCGTGCGCGGGCTGATCTACGGCCGCTCGGTCACCGACTGGTACCGCAGCGCCCGCATCGACGTCGGCTCGTCGCAGGGCGTCGTGCGCAACGCCCCGGTCGTGGCCGGCACCACCCGCGGCGCCGCCCTGGTGGGCGTCGTCACCGCCACCAGCTCCGACTCGGCCGAGGTCGCCTTCCTCACCGACGGCCGCACCGAGGTGGGCGCCTCGATCCCGCAGGCCGGCAACTACCAGGGCCTCGTGCAGTCCACGACCCCGGGCGAGCTGCAGATGACCGGCATCCCGCGCGCCGCGCCGGTCAAGGCCAACCAGACCGTGATCACCGGCGGCTACGACTCGATGACGCTGCCCTCCATCTACCCGCGCGGCATCCCGATCGGCCTGGTGACGAGCGTCGGCAGCCAGGAGGTCAACGTCCAGCAGACCGTCCAGGTCACGCCCTTCGTCGACCCGCGCCAGCTGACCTACCTCGTGGTGCTCACCCCCCAGAGCCGCGAGGCCAAGCGCCGGGCGGCCGGCGGATGAGCAGCACCGAGACCACCCCGCAGCATCGCGCCGTCGGCCCGGCCACCGCGCGGCCCCAGGCCGCGCCACGGCGGCTCCGGCCTCGGCTGGGTCGCGGCCATGGTGGTCGTCGCCGTGCTGCTCGAGGTGTCGGTGATGCCCTACGTCAACGTGGCCCGCGGCATCCCCGACCTGATCGCCCCGACGATCGTCGTCATCGCCATCCTGCGCGGCACGCTGGTCGGCGCCGTGGCGGGCTTCGCCGCCGGGCTCCTGGTGGAGCTGACCGCCCCGATCGGCACCCTCGGCGTGCTGGCGCTGCTCTACCTGGCGGTCGGCGCCTTCTGCGGCCGCTACTGCGAGCGCGAGGAGTCGGCCAGCCTGCTGGCGCCGCTGGCCCTGTCGGTGGTCGCCGCCCTGGCGGTGCAGATCGGCTACCTCGCCTTCCAGCTGCTGCTGGGCAACGACATGCCGGCCTCGGAGCTCGTGGGCCAGGTGATCTTCCCGACGGTCGCCCTCACCGCCCTCCTCAGCCCGCCGATCCTCCTGGTGGGCCGCCGCGTGCTCGGGGCCCCGCGGGTCATCGAGCCCTACGTGGTGCGCGGATGACCACCAGCACCCCACCGCGGCGCACGCCGCGGCGCTCGGGCAACTCCGGCGGCGGCTGGGCACCGGCGCTCACGCCCCACACCGCCGTCCGCATCGCGATCCTCGGCGGCATCGCCATGAGCCTGCTGGGCATCCTGCTGGTGCGCCTCTGGTTCCTGCAGGTCATCAGCGGCGAGGAGTACTCGGCCAAGGCCGAGGGCAACCGCCTGCGCACCGTGGTCACCCAGCCCGCGCGCGGCAACATCCTCACCCGCGACGGCCAGCCGCTGGTCCAGAACAAGCTGGGCGAGAACCTGGTCGTCTCGCCGCGCGACCTCAACGGCGAGCAGCGCACCGTGGTGCTCACCCGCCTGGCCCGCAAGCTCACCCAGCTCGGCCAGCCGGTCACGCCCAAGGAGCTGATCGCCAAGGTGAACGCCGGCGACAACCGGCCCCTGGAGAGCGTGGTGCTGGCCGAGAACATCGAGCCCAAGCTCTTCCGCTACATGGCCGAGCGCCGCCGCGACTACCCGGGCGTCCAGCTCGAGCAGAGCTACCTGCGCTCCTACCCCCAGGGCCAGCTGGCGGCCCACGTGCTCGGCAGCACCGGCCGCATCGGCCCCTCGCAGATCGCCGCCTACCGCAAGGCCGGCTACAGCGGCAACGAGACCGTCGGCGTCAGCGGCGTCGAGCAGACCTACGAGAAGTTCCTCGCGGGCACGCCCGGCGAGACCGTGGTGGAGGTGGACGCCTCCGGCGAGCCCCAGGGCCGCGGCTACGTCTCGTCCAAGAGCCCGGTGCCCGGGCGCAACGTCGAGCTCTCCATCGACGGGCCCACCCAGAAGGCGATGGAGGCCGCGCTCGCCGAGGCCACCCGCGTCACCGGCGCCCAGGGGGCGGCCGGCGTGGCGCTCGACCCGCGCACCGGCGAGGTGCTGGCCATGGCCTCGTACCCCACCTTCTCGCCCAGCGTGTTCGTCACCCGCAACCAGAAGAAGATCGCGGCGCTCAACACGGATCCGGCGCGCCCGCAGTTCAACCGGGCGATCGCCGGCACCTATCCGGCCGGCTCCACCTTCAAGCCGATCACCGCCGCGGCGGCCCTCAAGCAGGGCGTCCTCACGCCCGGCGAGCAGCTCGAGTCGCCGTCCCAGATCACCCTGTACAAGCAGATCTTCCGCAACTTCCGGGGCAACTCGCACGGCTTCATCACGCTGCCGACGGCCCTCGAGGTCTCGAGCGACACGTACTTCTACCAGGTGGCCGACCGGCTCTGGCAGAAGCAGGACGAGACCAAGCGGATCTTCCCGCTCCAGTCCGAGGCGCGCGGCTTCGGCCTCGGGGCGAAGACCGGCATCGACCTGCCGGGCGAGATGACCGGCCTCGTGCCCGACCCCATCTGGAAGAAGAAGATCTTCAAGGGCAAGCAGTACACCGACTTCCAGCGCAGCTGGCTCGCCGGCGACAGCATCCAGCTGGGCGTGGGCCAGGGCTACCTGCTGGTCACGCCCGCTCCAGATGGCCGCGGCCTACGGCGCGATCGCCGACGGCGGCACCCTGCGCACCCCGACGGTCGCGCGCGACGTGCAGGACCCCAACGGGCGCGTCGTCCAGCAGCTCTCCCAGGGGCGTCCCACCCACCAGGTCGCCGATCAGCGCCGAGAGCCTCGCGGCGATCAAGCAGGGCCTCTACGAGGCCGCCAACGGCGCCGGACGGCACGTCGACCGGCGTCTTCCAGAGCCTGCCCGACGGACAAGAAGGTGGCCGGCAAGACCGGCACGGCCGAGCCGGGCGACGGGGGACAGGACCACTCCTGGTTCGTCGGCTACGCCCCCTATGACAACCCCGAGATCGTCGTCGCGATCGTGATCGAGCGCGGCGGCACGGGCGCCAACGCCGCCGCCCCGGCCGCCTGCGACACGATGGCGGCCTACCTCAAGTTCGACGCCAACCTCTGCGGTGTCCCCACCACGGAGAGCCGATGAGCACCGTCGCCACCGGCGGCCGCGGCCGCAACGCCCCCACCGGCGCCTCCGAGCGCCTGCGCTCGGCCGTCGGCGGCCTCGACTGGATCATGCTGTTCGCCGTCGCGGCCATCAGCGGCGTGAGCGTCTTCATCGTCGGCGAGGCCACCAGGAACGACGTCCCCGGCGACCCGCGCTTCTACGTCGACCGCCAGATCCTCTTCATCGCGGTCGGCGCCGTGTTCATGATCATCGCCACCCGCCTCAACCTCGACAAGCTCGCGCGCTGGGCCTGGGGCCTGTGGGGAGGCCTGCTCGGCGCCCTCGCGGTGGTGTTCATCGTGGGCACCGCGGTCAAGGGGTCCAACCGCTGGATCGACATCGGCCCCTTCAACCTCCAGCCGTCCGAGATCGGCAAGGTCGCCCTCGCGATCATCCTCGCCGGCATCGCGATCGAGCGGATGGAGGACGTGGGCAGCGCCCGCTTCACGCTCTTCCTCTGCGGCGTCGCGGCGGTCCCGGCGGCGGTCGTGTTCGTGCAGCCGGACCTCGGCACCTCGCTGGTCTACCTCGCCGTGCTGGGGGCGATCCTCTTCCTGGTGGGCGTCCCCTGGTCGCACTTCGCCGTGGCCGGCTCGCTGCTGGCCATCCTCATCCTGAGCGTGCTCTGGGTCCTGCCCGGCGCCGGGGTGCACGTGCTCAAGGACTACCAGGTGGAGCGCCTCACGGCGTTCGTCGGCGCCCAGCGCGACACCAGCGACGCCGGCTACCAGCTCGATCAGAGCAAGACGGCGATCGGCTCGGGCGGCGCGCTGGGCAAGGGGCCCGACGGGGCCACCCAGGCCAACGGCGACTTCATCCCCGAGCACCACACCGACTTCATCTTCGCGGTCACCTCCGAGATGTTCGGCTTCGTCGGAGGGGGATTGCTCATCCTGCTGTTCGCGCTGGTCATCTGGAGGGGGCTGAGAACCATGGCCCGGGCCTCCAGCCAGGTGGACATGCTGGTGGCCGGAGGCATCGTCGCCATGATCGGCTTCCAGGTGTTCGTTAACATCGGCATGACCGTGGGCATCATGCCGATCACCGGAATCCCTCTGCCGTTCATGAGCTACGGCGGAAGCCACACCATCTCGACGATGGTCGCCGTCGGCCTGCTCCTGGGCATCTACCAACGCCGCTCAGCCATTCGCGGATAGGGGCGGGCACGTGGGCGTAATGGGCCTCGCGGGGCGAGGCGCCAAGCTGGTGCGGCCGTACGCCGAGGCCGTGCGCGGCGCCGACGTCGCATCGCACGAGGGCGGGCGCCTGTCGATCCTGCCCGGCGATCCGGCCGCCACCGTCCGCCTGCGCGAGATGCTCGGCAGCCCCGAGGCCCTGGCCGACGAGGACGCCCTCGCGCTCCTGGTCGCGGCCCCCGAGACCGACATCGACATCGTCGCGCCGGCCCTGGCGCGCCGGCGCCACTCGGGCGGGGGAGCCCTGGCGATCGTCGCTGGGCGACCGGCGCGGCGAGCGACGCGATCGAGGCCCGCCTGCTCGACCACCACCGCCTCGAGGCCTCCAACATCGCCCGGGTGCCCACCCTGGACGACGAGGGCGAGCACGCAGGCGATGGAGGCCGTGGTGCGCGCCCTGGGCGACGACGCCACGGCCGCCGCCCGCATCTACCCGGCGCTGCGCGGGGCGGTGGGCCGCACCATGGTGGCGCGCGCCTCGCGGCGCGCCGGCCTGGTGGGCCTGCTGCCGCTGCCGGGCGTCGACCTTCCCGTTCTCGCGCTCATCCAGGTGCGGCTGGTCGCCGACCTGGCCGCCATCCACGATCGCCCCGCCGGCGCCGACCGCGCCATCGAGGCCGTCGCGGTGGTGGGCGCGGGCTTCGGCTGGAGGGCGCTCAGCCGCAGCGCCTCCGGTCTCGTTCCCGGCGTGGGGTGGGCCGTGCGTGGCACGGTCGCCTACGGCGCCACACGGGCCGTCGGAGAGGCCGCGCTGGTGCGCGCCCAGGCGGGCCACGACCTGATCGAGGGCGCGCCGATCGACAAGGTGCGCCCCGTGATCGACCGCGTCCTCGGCCGACTTCGCCGCTGATGCCTCACTCGGAGGGGAGATTCTCCTGAAAAAGCAGATCCTGGTATCGGTCGACCGCGCCGAGACGCGCGTCGCGATCCTCGAGGACGGCCGCGCCGCAGAGTGCTACATCGAGCGACGCGGGCACCGCTCCGTCGTGGGTCACGTCTGGAAGGGCCGCGTGGAGAACGTCCTCGCGGGCATGGAGGCCGCGTTCATCGAGATCGGCCTCGAGAAGAACGGCTTCCTCCACGTGGACGAGGTCGTCGCGCTGGGCGTCCCCAAGCGCAAGCGCCAGATCGCCGAGCTCCTGAAGCGCGGCGACGAGGTCCTGGTGCAGGCGACGAAGGACCCCATGGGCACCAAGGGCGTGCGCCTCACCATGCAGCTGTCGCTGGCCGGGCGCTTCGTGGTCTACGTGCCCTTCGGCGAGGGCGTGGGCGTCAGCAAGCGCCTCTCCGACGACGAGCGCACCCGCCTGCGCTCCATCTGCAACGCGCTGCCGCTCGAGACCGGCGGGCTCATCGTCCGCACGGCCGCCTCGGGCGCGTCGGCGCGCGAGATCGCCCGCGACCTCGCCTTCCTCAAGCGCCTCTGGCTCACCCTCCAGGAGCGCGGCGGCCTGGCCAAGGCGCCGACCCTGCTCTACTCCGAGGCCGACATCTCGCTGCGCGTCATCCGCGACCTCCTGAACACGGACGTCGAGGAGGTGCTGGTCGACGACGAGGCCCAGTTCGAGCGCATCACCGGCTTCCTGCGCCGCACCTCGCCCGAGATGGCCGACCGGGTGCGCCACTGGACCGAGGAGAAGCCCCTCTTCGAGGACTACGGCGTCGAGGCGTCCGTCACCTCCACCATGGAGCGGCGCGTGCCGCTGTCGTCGGGCGGCTACCTGGTGATCGACGACACCGAGGCCATGACGGTCATCGACGTCAACAGCGGCCGCAACGTGGGCAAGGGCGGCTCCCGGCTCGAGGACACCATCACCAAGACCAACCTCGAGGCGGCCACCGAGGTGGTGCGCCAGCTGCGCCTGCGCGACATCGGCGGCATCATCATCATCGACTTCATCGACATGGACGACGACCGCAACCGCAAGGCGGTGAAGGCGGCGCTCGACGCGGCCCTGGCCGGCGACCGGACGCGCACCTTCGTGGTCGACATCTCACCGCTCGGCCTGGTGGAGATGACCCGCCAGAACATCTCCGACGGGCCGCGCGAGATCATGACCGAGGTCTGCCCGACCTGCGCCGGCGTGGGCGTCATCCCCAGCGACGAGACCCACGCCATCACCATCGAGCGCCACCTGCGCCGCACCCTCGCCGGGCGCGCCGCCGACGCGGTGACGGTGCTGGTCAACCCGCGCATCGCCGACGTGCTCTCGGGCGAGGACGGCGAGCGCCTGGCCGATCTCGAGACCGCGGTGGGTCTCAAGATCACCCTCCAGCGCGACCCGTCGATCTCCCTGCACGACGCCAAGGTGATCGGCGCCAACGACGAGCCCAAGAGCCCGGCCGCCGCCCCGCGGCGACAAGCCGGCGCGCGGTGCCTCGGCCCGCCGCCGCGTCTCCTCGCGGGCGGCGAGCTAGGGGCGACGTCACGCATCGGGGGGGAGGGCGACCGAGCCCCCGGTGCCGATGGATCGGGCGAGCGCGAGCGCACGGATGCGCGAGCGCCACCCAACGTCTGAAAGGAGGGCTGATGAGACGACTGACGATCTCGGCGGTCGCCCTCGCGAGCATCAGCCTGCTCGCCACGCCCGCGCTCGGCGCGAGCAATCAGGTCTCGATCTGCCACGCCACCGGAAGCGCGTCGAACCCCTACGTGCTGATCCACCCGGCGGCGGCGGGAGTGGTCAACGGCCACCTCGGGCACCAGGACGCCCGCGACGTGGTCGCGCCCTTCACCTACAAGGGCGTCACCTACTCCCAGAACTACAACGCCGCCGGCCAGGCCCTCATGGCCAACGGCTGCGTGCCGGTCACCACGCCTCCGGGCGGCGGTGACGACGGGGGCGTGGGCTTCTGAGCTGAAATCGGTCGGCCCTCTCGACGCGTGTGCGCGAGAGGGCCGGGTCGATCCCTACGCCCGGCCGCGCACGACGGTGAAGAAGCCGATCACGGCGAGCACGATCACGATGATGACCAGGATGGTCCAGAGCATTGGGTGCCTCCTTGGTAACGGCGGACGGAGCATCCGTACCCGTCCCGCCGCCGGTCGAATCCCCGGCCGGCTCTAGGAGGGCTTGGTCCAGGCGGGATCGCCCCGCGAGAGCCGGTACGCGAGGAACGCCGCGGTCGCCGTGAGCGCCGCCGCGGCGGCCAGGGGCAGCACCAGCCCCACGTTGAGCACGGCCCAGGCGCCGGCCAGGGCGCCGAGGAACATGGCGAGCACCGGGATCGCGCGCCGCAGGGTGTTGTTGCCGCGGTCGGCTCCGAGCGGCGAGTCGGCGATCATGCCGGTGAGGGTGTTGGTGAGCACCGTGGTCGTCAGGTCGGGGACGGCCAGCCGCCGGGCCGTCGCGTTCTGGATGCCCAGCGCCACCGCGAGCAGGCCGATCAGCGCGTACTGGGGCCCGTCCGAGCGCGGGTGGTCGACGGCTCCGGCCACGACGACCGCCACCACCATCAGCCCCACCCCGAACGAGCCGGCCCGGGCGAGGTGGTGGCCCCGGTGCGAGTCGAAGCGCTTGCCGATCTTCCCGCCCACCAGCGCGCCCACCGAGAAGGCCCCGAGCGCCGTCAGCGACGCCGCCACCGACAGGCCCGGCGTGCCGGCCAGCGCGAAGCCCAGGAAGATGACGTTGCCGGTCATGTTGGCCACGAACACGTGGCCGAGGGCGATGAAGCTGACGGCGTCCACCAGGCCGGTGACGACGGTGAGCATCACCAGGAAGGAGGGCAGGGGCCCGTGGCGGGCCGCCCCTCCAGGGCCAGAGGTTCACGCTGCGAGATCCTAGTTGGGCAGCTGGGCTCGCATCCAGAGGAAACCGTAGACGGGACTGGCGACGTAGTCACCCACGCGCCGCGAGACGATGTCGGTGCGCACGCTGTTGGCGAAGGGCGCCCAGGCCGCCCGCGCCCGCACGGCGCGGTCCACCTGGGCCCAGCGGTCGGCGCGCTCGGCGGGGTCCCACGCCGCGCCGGCCCAGCCGATCAGCCTGTCCAGCTTGGCGTCCGCCAGCAGCGAGTAGTTGCGGTTGGCCCCGGCCCGCACCGACGCGCCGGAGAAGAGCTGGGGGAACCAGTCCGAGCCGTCGGGGAAGTCCTGCTGCCAGCGCACGTAGCCGATCTGGGACGCCACCGCGGGGTTGGCCAGCGTGGCCAGCAGGGCCGAGCGCTCCCACAGGCGCCGCTGGGGGCGCAGCCCGATCTGCGAGAGGGTGCGCTCCATCTGGCGGGTCACCATCGGCGCCGGCTCGTTGGTCGGCCCCCAGATGGTCACCGGCGCGCCGGTCGCCCCGGCCTTGGCCACCAGCGCCCGCGCGGCGGCGATGTCGGGGGCGGCCACCTCCACCCGCCGGTAGCCGGGGGTCTCGGGCGGCAGCACCTGGGCGGTGGGGACGGCGGCGCCGTCGAAGGAGCGCGCCATGGCGCCGCGGTCGATGGCCAGGTTCACCGCCCGCCGCACGCGGATGTCGTTGAAGGGCGCGCGGCGCGTGTTCATGAAGAAGTAGTAGGTCGTGCCCTCCACCCGCCGCTGCACCCGCACCCCGGCGTCGAGGGCGTCGCGCACCTGGGCGCTCGAGGGGCGGCGCTGCTGGTAGTCGATGCCGGCGCCGTCGGCCGCGCCGCGGCTCTCGCCGATGGCCACCCGGATGCGGTCGGGCCCCGGCGCCGCCGGGCCGGCCGCTCCGGCGCTGTAGGCGGGGTTGGGGAGCAGATCGATGCTGGACCCCGGCTCGTAGTCGGCGATGCGGTAGGGGCCCGCGGAGGCGGTCTGGGCCGTGCTCTGGTCCGAGGCGGGGGTGCCGCGCGGCACCACGAAGGCGAACGGCAGCGCCAGCACCTGCAGGATCGACGGATCCGAGCGGGTGAGCGAGATCTCCAGCTCGCCGGTGGAGTCGCGCGCCACGATGCCCGGAGATGCCGCTCGCGTCGCCCTGCTCGAAGGCGTCGCTGCCGCGGATCGCCGCGGAAGAGGGCCCGTCCCGGCGAGGGCACCAGGAAGAGCCGCTCCAGGCTCGCCTTGACGTCGCTGGGGCGCACCGGCCGGTCGGCCGGCGGGCCGAAGCGGGCGTCGCGGCGCAGGGTGAAGGTGAGCCGGCGCCCCCCGTCGCTCACCGTCGGCAGTCGCCGCCGCCAGGGCCGGCACCACCTGGGTGCCCGCCACCCCGCCGGTGCGCCGGTAGGCCACCAGGCCCTCGCCGGCGTTGACCAGCACCTGCCAGCTCTCGGAGGCGTAGGCGAAGGCCGGATCGAGGCTGTCGGGGCTGCGATCGGTGGCGACGACCAGGGTCGCGCCCTGGGCGTGGGCGGCCGCGACGCCGAGGACGAGGGCCACCAGGCCCCAGCGGAGGATTCGCTGCACACGACACGCTTCTACAGGCCCCGGGGCGGGGGTCAAGAATCACGGTCCGTGGCGCTCCACGCGCTCGCCCGCTAACATGCCCCGTCGTTCGTCAATCGGTCAGGACAGGGAACGTGCCGGACTACGCCGTGATCGCCCTTGGGGGCAAGCAGTACCGCGTTCGCGAGGGTGAGCGACTTCTGGTCGACCGCCTCACGCACGACGAGGGCTCGACCTTCGAGCCGCGCGTGCTCGCCACCGGCGACGGGGAGGGCATCGCCGACGGCGGCGCCGTCACCGCGACGGTCGAGGAGCACCTGCTCGGCAAGAAGATCCGCGTCTTCACCTACAAGCCGAAGCGCAACTCGCGAAAGACCCGCGGGCACCGCTCGCGCCTGTCGCGCGTGCGCATCGAGTCCATCACCGCCTGAGCCCGCAGGAGTCTCGACATGGCACACAAAAAAGGTGGCGGCTCCAGCCGCAACGGCCGTGACTCCAAGCCGAAGATGCTTGGCGTGAAGGCCTTCGGCGGGCAGGTCGTCCCCGCCGGTTCGATCATCGTCCGCCAGCGCGGCACCCGCTTCCACCCGGGAGAGGGCACCGGCATCGGCCGCGATCACACGATCTTCGCGACGGTCACCGGCCGCATCGAGTTCACCACCGGGCGCAAGGGGCGGCGCATCTTCGTGCACCCCGAGGAGCCGGCGGCGGTCTGAGCAGGGATCGGGCGCGCTCGGCGGTGCCCTTCACCGATCGGGCCCAGATCAACGTCGAGGGCGGCATGGGCGGCATGGGCTGCATGTCGTTCCGGCGTGAGCCCAAGATCCCCCGCGGCGGCCCGGACGGCGGCAACGGCGGCCGGGGCGGCCGCGTGCTGCTCGTGGCCGACGAGCAGGTGGTCGATCTGTCGCCCTTCCGCCACCAGGTGCACCACAAGGCCGCCAACGGCGGCCACGGCCAGGGCAAGGCGCGCCACGGGCACGCCGGCGCCGACCTGCGCGTCTCGGTGCCGCCGGGCACGCGCGTGATCCGCGACGGCCACACCATCGCCGAGCTCCAGAACGTGGGCGACTCGGTGGCGGTGGCCCGCGGCGGCGACGGCGGCATCGGCAACCGGGCCTTCAAGTCGTCCACCAACCGCGCGCCGCGCACCACCGTGCCGGGGGCGCCGGGCGAGGAGGCCTGGCTCACCCTGGAGCTGCGGCTGCCGGTGGACGTGGCCCTGGTGGGCCTGCCCAACTCGGGAAAGAGCGCCCTGCTGGTGGCCCTCACCGGGGCCTTCGCCCAGGTCGCGCCCTACCCGCACTCCACCCTCGAGCCGGCCCCCGGGCCGCTGGAGCACCCCGACGGCCACCTCTTCCTCGTGCTCGACCTGCCGGGCCTCAGCCGCCGACGGCACCGCCCGGCGCGACTCGCACCTGGAGCAGCTGGAGCGCGCCCGGATCATCGTCCACTGCGTGGACGCGTCCGATCCCGAGCCGGCCGCCGACCGCATCGCCCGCGCCCGCGCCGGCCTGGCCACCTTCATGAACCCGGACGTCACCGAGCTGATCGTGGCCACCCACGCCGACGAGGCCGAGGAGCCGACCGACTGGGCCGACGTCGCCGTGGACACCGAGACCGGCACCGGCATCGACGCGCTGCGCACCCGCCTGGTCGAGGCGCTCGGTCTAGCCGTGGCCGTCCTCGTGGCCAAGCTCGGTTCGTCGACCCTCGTTGACGCGGAGGGCAACCTGCGCCACGAGGTGCTGGAGGCGCGCGTGCGCGACCTGGTGCGGGTGCGCCGCCAGGGCCACCACCCGGTGCTGGTGACCAGCGGGGCCATCGCCTGCGGCCTCGGCCGCCTGGGCATCCGCGACCGGCCCACCGCCCTGCCCGACCTGCAGGCCGCCTCGGCGGTGGGGCAGGGGGTGCTCTTCCAGCGCTACTCCGAGGCCTTCGCGCCCCACGACGTGGTGCCGGCCCAGGTGCTGCTCACCTCGAGCGACCTCGCCGCGCGCGCCTCCTACCTCAACGCCCGCACCACCCTGCGCCGCCTGGCCGAGATGGGCGCCGTGCCGGTGATCAACGAGAACGACACCACCGCCACCGACGAGCTCACCTTCGGCGACAACGACGTGCTGGCCGCCCAGGTGGCGATCCTGATGGGCGCCACCTGGCTGGTGCTGCTCACCGACCGCGAGGGCCTCTACGCCGACGGCCCCGACGGCCCGCGCCTGCTGGGCGACGTGCCGGCCGACACCCGCCCGGAGGACATCCGCCTGGCCCGGATGGGCGCCTCGGGCCTCGGCCGCGGGGGCATCGCCAGCAAGGTGGCCGCCGCCAGCATGGCGACCGGGGGAGGGGTGACCTGCGTGGTCGCCTCGGGCACCGCCGAGGGCGTCATCCCGGGGGTCGCCTCGGGCCACCACGTGGGCACCCGCTTCAGCCCCACCGCGCGCCCCGAGGCCGCCTTCAAGCTCTGGCTGCGCCACGCCAAGCCCACCCTCGGGCGGATCGTGGTGGACGAGGGGGCCGCCCACGCCCTGCGCGAGCGCGGCACCTCGCTCCTCGCCGTGGGGGTCGTCTCCTCCGAGGGCGGCTTCCAGGCCGGCGACGCGGTGGAGGTGGTCAGCGGCCCGGCGCAGAGCCTGGTGGGCAAGGGGATCTCGGCGATGTCGGCCGACGAGCTGCGCCTGGTGGCGGGCCTGAAGTCGGACGCGGTGCGCGAGCGCGTGCCCGACGCGGCCCCCCAGGTGATCCACCGCGACGAGTTCGTGCTCGCCGACGCCCGCGGAGCGGACGCGGGCGGCCCCGAGCCGTGGTCTAATGGGCGGATCGTGACCGGTCTCGAACGCGTCGTCTCCGATGTCCACGCCGCCAGCCGCGTGCTCAGCCGCATGCCCGGGCACCGGCGCGACGTCGTGCTGCACGAGATGGCCGACGCCATCGAGCGCCGCGCCGGCGAGATCCTGCGCGACAACCGCGAGGACGTGGAGGCCGCCAAGCGCGCCCACACCGCCCCGGCGCTGATCGACCGCCTGCTCCTCGACGAGGACCGCGTGGCCGACATGGCCAAGGGCATCCGCGCCGTGGCCGCCCTGCCCGACCCGATCGGGATGATCGACGGCGGCCGCCGCCTGCCCAACGGCCTCGACATCGTGCGCCGGCGCGTGCCGCTCGGCGTCATCGCGGTCATCTACGAGGGCCGCCCCAACGTCACCGCCGACGCCGTCGCCCTCAGCCTCAAGAGCGGCAACGCGATCATCCTGCGCGGCTCGCACCTGGCCAAGCGCTCCAACCTGATCATCGCCGAGGTCCTCACCGGCGCCCTCATCGAGGCCGACGCCCCGCGCTGGTCGGTGGCGCTGCTCGGCTCCGACCGCGAGGAGCTGCGCCAGCTGATCCAGATGGAGGGCGCCCTCGACCTGGTCATCCCGCGCGGCGGCGAGTCGCTCAAGGCGTTCCTCAAGGAGCACGCCCGCGTGCCGGTGATCTACGCCGCCTCGGGCAACAACCACGTCTACGTGCACGCCGACGCCGACCCCGAGATGGCCGCCAAGATCACGGTCAACGCCAAGGTCCAGCGCCCGGGCGTCTGCAACGCGGCCGAGACCCTCCTCATCCACAAGGACGCCGCCCCGGTGGTGCTGCCCGATGGTGGCCGACCGCCTCTACGCCAACGGCGTCGCCCTGCGCGTCAACCGCGCCGGGCTCGACATCCTGGGCGAGGCCGGCGCCGAGCTCGCCGAGGCCACCGAGCTCGACTACGCCACCGAGTACCTCGACCTGATCATGGCCGTGAGGGTGGTCGATTCGCTCGAGGAGGCCATCGACCACATCGCCCGCCACGGCTCGGGCCACAGCGAGGCCATCGTCACCTCCACGATCGCCGCCGCCCGCGAGTTCCAGGAGTCCGTGGACGCCGCCGTGGTCTACGTCAACGCCTCCACCCGCTTCACCGACGGCGGCCAGTTCGGCATGGGCGCGGAGATCGGCATCTCCACCCAGAAGCTCCACGCCCGCGGGCCCATCGGCCTCGCCGAGCTCACCACCTACACCTACCTCGTCAACGGGGACGGCCACCTCCGCTAAGAGCCACCGGGCGGCGCATCGGGGTGCTGGGCGGCACCTTCGACCCGCCGCACATCGGCCACCTCATCGTGGCCCACGAGGCCCGCTGGCAGCTGGGGCTCGACGAGGTGCGCCTGGTGCCGGCCCGCCACCCTCCCCACAAGGACAACGGCGACGTGGCCCCCGCCGAGCGGCGCGCCGACTGGCTCGAGCGGGCCGTCGCCGCGCACCCCGGCCTCGCCGTCAGCCGCATGGAGCTCGGCCGCAGCGGCCCCAGCTTCACGGCCGACACCCTGCGCGCCATGGCGGCCGAGGAGCCCGGCGTCCAGCTCTGGTTCATCCTCGGCGCCGATCAGCTGGCCGGCTTCTCCGGCTGGCGCGAGCCCGACGCGATCCTCGCCCTGGCGCGCCTGGCGGTGGTGGGAAGGGGGGAGACCAGCCGCGACGAGCTGGCCGAGCTCGCCGACTCGGTGGCCCCCGGCCGCTGCGACCTGCTCGACGTCCCCCTCATCGGCGTCTCGTCCAGCATGATCCGCCAGCGGATCGCCGCAGGAGAGCCGATCGGCCACCTGGTTCCGCCCGAGGTGGAGGCGGCCCTCGCGCGCGGAGGGTCTGGTACCCTCGACGCCAGTTTCCCCCTCGTCCCGAAAGGACACCTCGCGACCTCGCTCGAGCTGACCCTGGCCGCCGCCGCCGTGGCGGAATCCAAGAACGCCAGGGATATCGTGATCCTCGACATGCAGGGTCTGGTGTCCTACACCGACTATCTGATCGTCTGCACCGGCTCCACGCCGCGCCAGACGAAGGCGATCGCCGACGAGGTGCGCCTGCGGATGAAGGACGACCACGGCACCGTGGCCCGCAAGGTGGAGGGCGCCCGCGAGGGCGAGTGGATCCTGATCGATCTGCTCGACGTCGTCGTGCACGTCTTCACGCCCGAGGCCCGGCAGTTCTACCGCCTCGATCGCCTCTGGCGAGAGGCTCCCCGGCAGGCCTTCGCCGCCGCCTCCGCCTAGGTCGGACACGCGACCCGCGGTCGTTCCCGCCGGCTTGTGACACCAGCCGACGGTCGCGCTCCGGTGGATGGGGCACCCCCGCGTCGATCGCAGCGCTTCGGCAGGTGCTTCGCGCCGACTTCGCGCGCAACCGTTCCTCGGGACAGCGCCTCACGCTCTTCATCTTCCGCCTGGGGCAGTTCGGACACGCGAGCCATGCAAGGTGGGCGCCCGGTGTCCGGTTCGTGTGGAAGATCCTCGATCTCGTCTACCTGAGGAACGCTTCTCGGGGCGGAGTTTCCTCCGAAGGTCCGTTGTGGGCCGGGGCTCGCGCTTCCGCACTGTGGCCGAGGCGTGGTGCTGCACGAGACAGTCGCGATCGGTCACAACTCGATGCTGTTCCACCGGGTCACGATCGGGACCCAGGGTCCCCCTGTGGCCCCTCGCATCGGGCACGACGCGGTCATCGGTGCCGGCGCCTGCATTCTCGGCGCCATCGAGATCGGGGACTACGTCAGCATCGGCGCGAATGCGGTCGTCACCAAGGACGTCCCGAGCTGGACCACGGCTGTGGGTGTCCCCGCGAAGCTGCTGCCGCGCCGGCCCGAGTGACGTCCGAGGGCCCGACCCCTCTCGGGCGGACACGCGCTCCGCGTCCCTTCCGGGGCGGCCGAACCTCCCCTATAGTTCCGGGACCGCGGGGGATTAGCTCAGCTGGGAGAGCGCTACGCTGGCAGCGTAGAGGTCACCGGTTCGATCCCGGTATCCTCCACTCGTTCGTGGCGCCTGTCGCCGACTCGGGCCTTTCGGCATGACTCCAGAGGCAGCCACAACGTCGGGCAGCGACTACTTCGGAGGCCCTAGAGCGCCGCGCCGGGTCGTCCAAGTCTTCGAGCCTCCAATCGGGGGCGTTCCGGCCTACGTGTTGGCGTTGAGCGCAGGTCTTGTCGAGCGTGGATGGTCCGTCGATGTCATCCACCCCGTCGGTGACGAGCTCCGGGATGCAGTGCTCGACGCTGGGGCGAATTCGATCGCGCTCGAGCTGAGCCACGGCCCGCACCCCAGCGATGCG
Source organism: uncultured Thermoleophilia bacterium (assembly GCA_963784365.1). GTDB lineage: Bacteria > Actinomycetota > Thermoleophilia > Miltoncostaeales > Miltoncostaeaceae > Miltoncostaea. The sequence goes on from CAWAQS010000006.1 coordinate 1,641,960, forward strand.
CGTGTTTCCGGCGCGATCGCCCGCCTACTCCGCTATCGGAATGCCGACGTCGTCCACTCGCACTCGACGAAGGCCGGTCTCCTCGCCGGAGTCGCGGCTCGCAAAGCGGGCGTTCCCTCGGTCTATACCCCTCACGGATGGGCGTTTCAGCGTCGAGACATCGGTCCGCTGAGTCGCTCCGGCTACACCGGGCTGGAGCGTGGACTGGCACGGTGGTGCCACGGGTCAGTGGTCGTGGTCTCGAACGAGGAGCGGACGGAGGCGCTCCAGCGCAGCGTGGCGTCGCCTGAGCGCCTTCATGTCGTCCACACCGGGCTTCGTGACCGTCGGGTGCCGGATCGCACATCGGCGCGCCGTGTGCTGGGTCTGAGCGCTGATGAACTCGTCGCAGTGTGGGTCGGGCGGTGGGCGCCACAGAAGAGGCCTGCAGATCTTGCGCCGCTTGCCCGGCGCTTGGCCGGCACGGCCCGCATCGTGGCGTTGGGCCAGGGGCTCGCGGACAGTCCGGAGGGGGCAGCCTTCCTCGCGGAGGGGGGCGTCATCCCGCCCGAGACGATCAACCCGGGCATCGCCTACGCGGCGGCCGACCTGTTTGTGCAGACCTCCGCGTGGGAGGGACTCTCGATAGCCGTTCTCGAGGCGATGAGTGCGGGCCTCCCCGTCGTCGCCTACGCCGTGGGAGGTCTGCCAGAGCAGGTCGGCCGCCGCCGTAGGCGATGCCCGGGTTGATTCGGGCGGGATGACGCCCCCCTCCGCGAGGAAGGCTGCCCCTCCGGACTGTCCGCGAGCCCCTGGCCCAACGCCACGATGCGGGCCGTGCCGGCCAAGCGCCGGGCAAGCGGCGCAAGATCTGCAGCTCTGTGGCGCCCACCGCCCGACCCACACTGCGACGAGTTCATCAGCGCTCAGACCCCAGCACGGCGCGCCGATGTGCGATCCGGGCAAAACAGACGGTCACGAAGCCCGGTGTGGACGACATGAAGGCGCTCAGGCGACGCCACGCTGCGGTGGAGCGCCTCCGTCCGCTCCTCGTTCGAGACCACAACCACTGACCGTCGGCACCACCGTGCCAGTCCACGCTCCAGCCCGGTGTAGCCGGGCACGGACCGATGTCTCGACGCTGAAACGCCCATCTGGGGGTATAGACCGAGGGAACGCCCACTTGCGAGCCGCGACTCCGGCGAGGAACCGGCCTTCGTCGAGTGCGAGTGGACGACGTCGCCGTCCGAAAGC
>CAWAQS010000007.1:0-149334 GCA_963784365.1 uncultured Thermoleophilia bacterium
GGCCCAGCCTCCGTACTGATCCCTACCGCGTGAAGCGGGCGACGGCCTCGATGTGGGGCGTCTGGGGGAACATGTCCACCGGGCCGGACCCACTCCAGCGTGTAGCCGCCCTCCACGAAGCGGGCGGCGTTGTCGGCGAAGGTGGCCGGCTGGCAGGAGACGTAGACGAGGGTCGGCGGCGCGAGCTCGAGGATGCGGCGGATGGCGCGGCCGGCGAGCCCGCCGCGGGGCGGGATCCACGACCGCGACGTCCGGCGGCGGCAGCTCCCCGCGGCGCTCGCGCAGCACCACGCCGACGTCGCCGCAGAGCGCCGTGTGGTTGGTGATGCCGTTGGCGCGCGCGTTGCGGATCGCGTCCTCGACGGCCTCGGGCACGATCTCGATGGCCACCACCTCGCGCGCGCCCGCGGCGAGCGCGATGCCGATGCTCCCGACACCCGCGAACAGGTCGTAGAGCACCTGGCTCCCGTCCAGCCCGGCGGCCTCGGCGACGCGGGCGTAGAGCGTGTCGGTCATGCGGGTGTTGGTCTGGAAGAAGGCCGCGGCGGACAGGCGCAGCGTGACGCCCGCGACGCGCTCCTCGATCCAGTCCCTGCCGGCGACGACCCGGGTCTCGAGGCCCGAGGTCACCTCCGCCACCCCGTCGTTGACCGAGTGCAGCAGGCCCACCACCGCGGGGAAGGCCGCCGTCAGGGGCTCCGCCAGCCGGTCCACCGCCGCCTCGGCGCCGGGCGCCGTGACCACGCGTCACCAGCACCTGGCCGGTCGCGACCCCCTCGCGCACCAGGACGTGGCGCAGGGTTCCGGCCTGGGCGCGCTGGTCGTAGGGCTCCAGGTCCTCGGCCGACGGCCCAGCGGCGCACCTCCTCGCGCACCGCGTTGCCGAGGTCCGATGGCCAGCATGCACGCGGAGACGTCGACGATCTGGTCCCAGCGCCCGCGCACGTGGAACCCCAGGCGCGAGCGCCGCCGCCCGGCCCGGGCGCGGCGGAGTACTCCATCTTGTTGCGGTAGCCGAAGCGCTCGAGCGCGGGGTCGGGCTCGCGCACCTCGATGCCCTCGAGGTGGCCGATGCGCGCCAGGTGCTCGGCCACCTGGGCCCGCTTGGCGGCCAGCGCCACGTCGTAGTCGACGTGCTGGAGGCGGCACCCGCCGCAGCGCGGGACGTACGGGCAGGGCACCGGAACGCGGTCCGGGCCGGGGACGAGGACCTCGACGAGCTCCGCCTCGGCGAAGCGGCGGCGCGCCTTGGTGACGCGCGCGCGGACCCGGTCGCCGGGGGCGGTGTCGCGGCAGAAGACGACGTAGCCGTCGTGGCGGGCGACCCCCGCCCCGCCGAATGCCAGGTCGTGCACCTCGAGCTCGAGGACGTCGTCGCGGCGCGGGCGTTCCATCGGCTTAGTATGTCCGTCGTGACCGTCATCGCACCGGACCTCGACGCGTATCGCGCCGACGTCGAGCGCTTCCTGGAGGAGTCGGCGAGCATCGCCGACGAGCGCTTCACCCACCTCTTCAGCGCCGCGGCGGTCGAGGGCCTCGAGTCGGTCGCCGCGTTCGGCGGCGCCGCGCCGGATGCGCGCCCTGGCCCGCTTCGCCGCCGAGGGCTACGTGCGCAACGCCAGCGCGGAGGAGAGCGCCGAGATCGAGGAGATCATCCGCCTGCCGCTGGTGGGCGGCGGGGACGGCGCGGTGGCGCTGCTCGACGTGGACGGCCTGCTGGCCGACGAGCCCGACCGCGAGCGGCGGCGCGAGCTGCAGCGGGCGCGCCTGCGGGCGATCGACGTCCACCTGGCGCGCCTGCATCGGCGAGGCCCGCCTGCGGCGCGACGAGGCCGCGCGGGCGCTCCAGGCGGAGACGCCCGCCGCGCTCCTCGCGCGCGTCGCCGGCATCGCGCTCGGCATCGTCACCGGCGACGGCGAGCGCATCCTCGACGAGACCGACGACGCCGCGGCCCGCGCCATGGACCGCTCCGCGCGCGACGCCCTCGGACCTCGCGCTGGACGCCGCCGACGCCGCCGACCTGCCGCGCCTCGTGCGCGCGCCGCAGCTCGAGGACGACCTGCCGCCCGGAGGCCGCCGGGGCGGCGATCGTGCGCACCTGCGAGCTCCTCGGCCTGGCGGGCGCCGCCGCGCCGCGGGCGCCACGCTCGCCGGCCTGGCCGGCTACGCGCAGGCCCTGCGCACCGCGGGCATCGCCCTCGCCCACGGCGGCGCCTCGGGCCGGCTGCCGGTCGAGGCCCGCCGGCTCGGCGATCCGGCGCTGCGCCGCGCGCACGGCTTCCTGTTCGAGGGGCTCCTGTGCCGAGCCCACCTGGGTCACGCGCGTCCTGGACGCGCCCGACGGACAACGGCATCGTGCGCGCCGCGCGGACGCGTCCGGCTGCTCGGCGTCCGGGCGGCCGCCGCCGGCGCCGCCGCGCTCGAGCCGCGACGGCGAGGGGCTGCTGCGCGCGGGCGACCTGCGTCGGCTGGCCGGACGAGCTGCGCCTGGGCGACGACCTCTCCGGCCTGCGCGCCGCGGACGACCTGCGGGCGCGGGCGCTGGCCGCGGTGCTGCGCGTGCACCTGCGCGAGGCGTTCGGGCGAGCGCTGGTTCACCGACGCCGGGCGCCGGCGTCTTCCTGCGCGAGCTCTGGCTCGAGGCCGGCGACATCGACCCCGAGGGGCTCGCCGTGCGAGCTGGGCGCCGCCGGGCTCGACCCCGGGCTGATCGTCGCGGAGGCCCTCGAGGGCCTGGACTGAGGCGGGCGGGCGGCGGTGCGTCTCGCGGGCGATGTGCTGCGCGGCCGCACGATCGCCCCGGGCGCGGTGACGATCGCGGACGGCCGCGTCGTCGCGGAGGCCCGCGGCCGGCGGCGTGACGCTCCCCGCCGGCTGGATCGATCTGCGCGCGGCTTCGTCGACGTCCAGGTCAACGGCTTCGGCGGCGCCGAGGTCGGCGACGACCCGGACGCAGCTGGCCGTCGTCGCCGCGCGCCCTGCCGTCGGCCGGCGTCACGGCCTTCTGCCCGACCCTCGTGAGCCGCTCCCCCGACGACTACGCGCGCGCCGCCCGGGCGCTGCGCCGCGGCCGACCGCCGCGCCCGCGGCCGCGCGCCTCCTCGGGGTCCACCTCGAGGGGCCGTTCCTGGCGCCGACCCGGCACGGCGCCCACGATCCGGCCGCCCTGCGCGCCCCCGACCCGGCGGCCGTCGACCGCCTGCTCGACGCGTTCGCCCCGGCGATCGTGACCCTGGCCCCCGAGCTGCCCGGGCGGCGCTCGCGGCCGTCCGGCGCATCCCGCGCGCGCGGCGTCGTGGTCGCCGTCGGCCACACCGAGGCCGACGCCACGACCGGCCGGGCCGCGATCGCCGCCGGCGCCGGCCTGCTGACGCACGCGCTCAACGCGATGCGCGGCATCTCCGCGCGCGACCCCGTCGGCGCTCGCGGCCTTCCTCGCCGACCCGCGCGCCCGGGTCGTCGCCTGATCGGCGACGGCGTCCACGTCGCGCCGGAGGTCGCGGCGGTGCGTCGCCCGGGCCGCCGGGCGGCGGCTGGTGCTGGTGAGCGACGCGGTCGCCGCCGCCGGGGCGCCGCCCGGCGTCTACCGGCTCGGCGGCGCTCACGATCACCTCCGACGGCGAGCGGGCGACGGCGGGCGGGCGGCTGGCCGGGAGCGCGCTCGGCCTCGACCGCGGCCCCGCGACGCTGGCCGGGGCGGGCATCCGGCGCGCGGCCGCCCTCGCGGCGGCCGTCGAGGCGCCGCGCCGGCTGCTCGGCCTGCCCCCGGCGCTCGCGATCGGGGGGCCCGCCGACCTGGTGGTGCTGGACGCGGACCTGGTGCCGCGGCTGACCCTGATCGACGGCCGCGTCGCCTTCGCCGACCCCGGCGCTTCCGTTCGACGTCCCGGCCCCGGGTGAGCCGGTCTCGCGGTCCCCGTAGACGTCCCGGCGGTGGCGCAGGGCGGGCAGGCGCGCGCCGGATGTCCTCCAGGTGCGCGAAGTCCAGGTCGCGACGGCGACGCCCTCGCCGTCCTCCGCCTGCGGCCAGCACCACCCCCCACGGGTCCACGATCATGCTGTGGCCGTGCGAGACCGTGCCGTCGTCGTGGCGGCCGACCTGCCCCGCGGCGATCACGAACGCCTGGTTCTCGATGGCCCGCGCCCGCAGGAGCGTCTCCCAGTGGGCCCGGCCCGGTGGTGGCCGTGAAGGCGGCGGGAACCACCAGGATCCGGGCCCCGTCGGCACCCAGGCGGCGGTAGAGCTCGGGGAAGCGCAGGTCGTAGCAGACCGACATCCCGATCCTGCGCCCCAGCACGTCGGCGGCGACGATCTCGGACCCCGGCGCCGTGGCGGCCGACTCGCGGTACTCGAGCCCGTCCACCTCGACGTCGAACATGTGGAGCTTGCGGTAGACGCCGGCCACCTCGCCGTCCGGGCCGATCAGGAGGCTCGTGTTGTGGACCCGGCCCGTCGTCCGTGCGCTCGATGATGCTCCCGGCGAGGATCGCGACGTCGAGCGCGCGGGCCCACGTGGCGGCCGCGGCGACGGACGGCCCGTCGAGCGGCTCGGCGCCCTCCGCGGTGCGCGGACCGTGGATGTAGGGCCACTTCTCGGGCAGCACGATCAGCCGCGCGCCGGCCTCGGCGGCGCTCCGCACGAGACCCTCCGCGACCGCGATGTTGCGCCCGCGGTCCGCGCCGCTCGTGATCTGCACGGCGGCGACGGTCAGCAGGTCGCTACCATCGGGCGGAGAGCGAGCATCTGGAGGCGGCATGTCGACGGAGATTCTGTCGCAGATCGAGGACGTGTTGGAGCAGATCCGCCCCGCGCTGCACGCGGACGGCGGTGACGTCGAGCTGGTCGAATTCGACGACGAGGGCTTCGTGCATCTGTCGATGATGGGCTCGTGCGGGGGCTGCCCGATGTCCACGGCGACCCTCACGCTGGGAATCGAGGCCGAGCTGCGGCGGGCGATCCCCGAGGTCGAGGGCGTCATCACGGTCTGATCGCCCCAGGGCGTTTCGGATACCATGGCGCCCGCCGCATGTCGGCGGGGTGTGGCGCAGCTTGGTAGCGCGCTCCGTTCGGGTCGGAGAGGTCCCCGGTTCAAATCCGGGCACCCCGATGCACCGCGAGCCCAGGGAGGCGACGTCCTCCCTGGGCTCGCCGGCGTCCGAGGACGCTAGGCCGTGACCGGCTCCGGGCCCCCGATCTCGGGGGCGGGCGGCCCGGGCGCGGCCGACTCGGTGGACGCCCGGTCACCGCGCAGGCGGAGGCCCACCAGCGGGTAGATCGCGGTCGAGAGGATGCCGGCCACGACCAGGCTCGAGGCGGTCGCCGACGTCATGTGCCCCTCGCCGACCGCGATGGTGGTGATCGCCACCACCAGGGGCAGCTGGGTGGCGCAGAAGAAGGCCAGCGCACAGCGGTCGCGCAGGTCCAGGTCACGGCGGTAGAGGATGAGCGCGGGCACGCCGCGGACGACCAGGAACAGGGCCAGGAACATCGGCACCTTGAGCATCTCGATCGGATCGTCGGTCAGCGCGCTCAGATTGACGCTGATGCCGCTGACCACGAAGAAGAACGGGATCAGGAAGCCGTAGCCCACCGCCGTGAGCTTCGACTCGAGCACCTCCACCTCGCGCCCGCGCAGGGCGAGCCGCAGGATGATCCCGGCGACGAACCCGCCCAGCAGCAGGTCGAGGCCCAGCGAGCTGGCGAGGCCGGTGAGGGCGAAGACGATGACGACGGTGGTGCGGATGGCCAGCTGGCCGCTGGTCTCCAGCGTGCGCTCGAACATGTCCCAGCTGCGGCCCACCGACCGCACGGCGATCAGCCCCGCGGCCACCGCGAGCGCCACGAAGGCCAGGAGGATGGTCGCGTTGCCGAGGGCGCTCTTGGTGGAGAACACCAGGGTGATGAGGAGGATCGGGCCGAACTCCCCCATGGCGCCCGCGCCGAGGAGATAGGTGCCGAAGCGCGAGCGCAGGTCTCCCGCGTCGCGCAGGATCGGGATCAGGGTGCCGATCGCGGTCGTGGCCATCGCCGAGCCGACGAAGACCAGCGACAGGACGACGCCCGCCAGCGCGAGCAGCCCGCCGAGGGTGTACGCCAGCACCAGCGAGATGCCCCAGCCGATCACCGCCAGCCGCAGCGGGTGGCCCTTGATGCGCTCGAAGTCGATCTCGTAGCCGGCGAAGAAGAACAGCATCGCGAGGCCGAGGTTGGAGAAGAACTTCACGAACTCGTCCGGCTGGGCGACGTCCAGCATCTCGGGCCCGATCAGGATCCCGAAGATGAGCTCGAGCACGACCACCGGGAGCAGGAAGCGGCGTCCGACGATCCCCACGACGAGAGCCGCCAGCGCCGACGCGACCACGATCGCGAAGAAGCTCTGGGTGTCGATGGTCACCATTGCGGAGCCCCTCGGCGTCAACGATGCTGGCCCTCGTGAGTCCCGCCCGCCGAGCCGTCGAGTGATCTCCTCGGCCGCCCGGACGCGACGGTTCCGCCGCTGGCTGTCGCGCAGCCTACTGGCGGTACCGGCGGTTTACCTCCTCGGGGCCTTCGTCCTCGGGAACGTCCTCCCGTACGTCAACGAGGAGGCCGGGGGGACCTCGCCACGGGCGTCGGCATCGCGACGGCGCGCGACATCCTGACCTCCACCGCCACCGGCATGATCGCCTTCACCGGGCTGGTGATCGCGGGCGTCCTGGTGGTGGTCCAGTTCGCGGCCGGGCAGTACTCGCCGCGCCTCGTGCTCTGGTTCCGGCGCGATCGCCTGGTCAAGCACGCGATCGGATCGTTCCTCGCCTGCTGGCTCTACTGCCTCGTCGCGCTGCGGAACCTGGATCGCACCGACGGCGCCTTCGCTCCGGACATCACGCTGGGCGCCGCCCTCCTCCTGATCCTCGCCGCCAGCGTGCTGTTCCTCGCGCTGCTCCAGCGCGTCACCGACCGGCTGCGGCCGCGGGCCATCTACCGCGCCCTCGGCCGCGAGGGGCTCACGGCCGCCGCGGCCGTCTACCCGCACCCCCTGGTCGAGACCGACGGAGCCGCGCTCCCGGACGCCTGGGAGCCCGGGCCGGGACGGACGGTGGCGTCCACCGCTCGCGCGGGCGTGATCGTGTCGTTCGACCGGGTGGGCCTGCAGCAGGCCGCCGAGGCGGCGGACGTGACGGTCGAACTGGTCCACGCCGTCGGCGAGTACGTCGCGCCGGGGCAGGACCTCCTGCTGATCCACGGGCAGGGGGCGGTCGACGACGACCGCCTGCTCGACGGGGTCGAGATCGGCGAGGAGCGCACCGTCGAGCAGGACCCCGCCTTCGCCATCCGCATCATCGTGGACACCGCGATCCGCGCGCTCTCGCCCGCGGTCAACGATCCGACGACCGCCGTGCAGGGCATCGACGTCCTGGAGGTGATGGTGCGGGAGATCGCGGCGCGCGACCTGGAGGCGTCCGTCGCGCGCGACACCGCCGGGAACGTCCGGCTGGTGTGGCGGACGCCGGGCTGGGGCGACGTCCTCGACCTCGCGTTCGACGAGATCCGCACCTACGGAGCGAGCTCGGTGCAGATCTGCCGGCGGCTGCGCGCGGCGCTCGAGGACCTGCGCGCGGCCACGGCTCCGTCTCGGCATGCGCTCATCGACGTCCATCTGGCGCGGCTCGACGCCTCGATCGCGGCGGTCCACCCGGCCGGCTCCCCCGAGCGCGAGCTCGCCGAGATCGCCGACAGGATGGGGATCGGGCTCCGGCGCTGACGGTTCCCGGGGCTCTCGGCGAACTCACAATTCACGGTTAACGCCGTAATCCGCAGGTTGTCTCAAATGTGTCGCACGCGATACGGTCGTGCCTTGCCGAGCGGCACGACTGAAGGCGAGATGCCCGCCGAACTCCCCGACACCGCGCGGTCCGACGCCGAGGCGCCTGTGCCCGCCGGCGCGCTGCGCCGTGCCGTGGACGCGTCGGCGCGCCCGTTCCAGACCCGTCCGTGGCTGATCGAGGTCGCGATCTTCGCCATCGCGATCGTCGTCTACCAGGTGTCGCGCGCGCTGGTGATGGGCAAGCCGTCCACCGCCTTCGACAACGCGGCCGGGATCATCCACCTCGAGAAGAGCTCGGGCCTGTTCTTCGAGACGAGCATCCAGCAGTGGGTGCTCAACCACATCGAGATCGCCGAGGCGCTCAACTACTTCTACCTGTACGCGCACTGGACGATCACGCCGCTGTTCTTCATCTGGCTCTACAAGCGCCGCCAGCACCTGTATCCCTACGTCCGCAACGCCTTCCTGGCCGCGAACGGCATCGCGCTGATCGTCTTCATGGTCTACCCGGTGGCGCCCCCGCGGCTCGCCGGGGCCGGTGACGGCTTCGTGGACACGCTCCACAAGATCAGCGACGTGGACCTCCACGGCGGCATCTTCGCCGGCTGGTTCAACCCCCACGCCGCGGTGCCGTCGATGCACTTCGGCTACGCGATCATGATCGGCGTCGTGGGCCTGTTCCTGCTGCGCTCCTGGCCGCTGCGCCTGCTGGCCCTCGCCTACCCGGCGGTCGTCTTCATCACGATCACCGGCACGGCCAACCACTACGTCATCGACTCGATGGCCGGTGGCGTGGTCGTGGCCCTGGGCTTCCTGGGCGCCTGGGCCTGGATGAGCATGCGGGGCAGCATGGGCATACCTGTCCGGTCGCGGGCCACGGAGATGACCCGCAACTGAACCCCGCGGTCAGGCCCGAGCGGCCTCGCCGAGCAGGTCGCGGGCGATCACGAGGCGCTGGATCTCGCTGGTGCCCTCGTAGATCTGGGTGATCTTGGCATCGCGGTAGAGGCGCTCGGCGGGGTACTCGGCCGAGTAGCCGTAGCCGCCCAGGGTCTGGACGCACGTGTTGGCGGCCTCGACGGCCACGGCGCTGGCGAAGAGCTTCGCCTTGGCGCCCGCCGCCGTGTGGGGCTGGCCGGCATCGCGCAGGCGGGCGGCGTGGAGGGTCAGCAGGCGGGCCGCGTCGAGCTTGGCGGCCACCTCCGCCAGCGGGAACTGGACCCCCTGGAGGCGCGCGATCGGGCCCCCGAAGGCGGTCCGCTCGCGCGCGTAGTGAACCGCCACCTCGAGGGCCGCGCGGGCGATGCCGCAGGCCTGGGCGGCGATGATGATGCGGCCCGAGTCGAGGGTCGCAAGGGCCACCTTCAGCCCCTGGCCCTCCTCCCCCATCATGCTTCCCGCCGCGAGGCGGTGGCCGTCGAAGGCCAGCTCGACCGTGGACGACGTGTGGAGGCCCATCTTGGGCATCTCGCGGCCGACGGTGAAGCCGGCGCCCGGCTCGGCGAGGAAGCAGGAGATGCCCTTGGCGCCCGGCCCGCCCGTGCGGGCGTAGAGGATGAAGACGTCGGCGAAGCCGCCGCTCGAGATCCACTGCTTGGCGCCGTCGACGATCCAGCCGTCGCCCTCGGCGCGCGCGGTGGTGCGGATGTTGGCCGTGTCCGACCCGGCGTCGGGCTCGGTGAGCGCGTAGGCGGCGAAGCGCTCGCCCGCGGCGAGCCCGGGCAGGTAGCGCTCCTTCTGCTCCCGGGTGCCCGCGCGCAGGATCGGAGCGGCCCCCAGGGAGTTCTGCACCGCCACGCCCGTGGAGGTGCCGGCGTCGGCCGCGGCCACCTCCTCGATGATCAGCACGAGCGACGTGTAGTCGAGCCCCGCGCCCCCGAACTCCTCGGGGATGATCACCCCGAGGAAGCCCAGCTCGGCCATCTTGCGCAGCACCTCGACCGGGACGTGGTGGGCCTCGTTCCACTCCTGCGCGTGCGGCGCGATCTCGGCCTGCGCGAACTCGCGCACCAGGGCCTGGATCTCGCGGTGGGTGTCGGTGAGGTCTGCGGTGGTGGTCACGTGTCTCCTACCAGTGGGCGGGATCGCGGTACGGGCCCCACACGGCGCGGAAGACATCGCAGATCTCTCCCAGGGTGGCGCCCGCGACGGCGGCGCCCACCAGGTGGGGCATGACGTTGTCGGTGCCGCGGCAGGCGTCGGCCACGGCGGTCAGCGCGGCGGCGTGCGCGGCCGGGTCCCGCTCGGCGCGCCACTCGGTGACGCGCGCGATCTGCGCGCGCTCGGCGTCCGGGTCGGCCCGGTGGATCTCGATCGGGTCCTCCTCGGGCTCGACGTAGGCGTTGGCGCCGACCATCACGCGCCCGCCCTCCTCGTAGGCCCGCTGGTAGCGGTACGAGGCCTCGGCGATCTCGGACTGGGGGAAGCCCTCCTCCACCGCGGCGACCATGCCGCCGCGCTCGTCGATGCGGCGGATGTAGTCCATCGCCTCGGCCTCGAGCTCGTCGGTGAGGCGCTCGACCAGCCACGATCCCCCGAGCGGGTCCGCGACGTTGGCCGCCCCGGTCTCGGCGGCGATCATCTGCTGGGTGCGCAGCGCGAGGGTGGCCGACTCGACGGTGGGCAGCGACAGGGTCTCGTCGTAGGAGTTGGTGTGGAGCGACTGGGTGCCCGCCATCACGGCGCCGAGGGCCTCGATCGCGGTGCGGGCGAGGTTGAGGAGCGGCTGCTGGGCGCTGAGCGACACGCCGGAGGTCTGGGTGTGCGTGCGCAGCTGCCAGGACCTCGGGTCCTTGGCCCCCACGCGCTCGCGCATGAGCGTGGCCCACAGGCGGCGCGCCGCCCGGATCTTGGCGACCTCCTCGAAGAAGTCGATGTGGAAGTTGAAGAAGAACGAGAAGCGCGGCAGGAAGGTGTCGGGGTCGTGGCCGCGCTCCACCAGGTCCTCCACGTAGGCGAGGCCGTCGGCCAGCGTGAAGGCGAGCTCCTGGGCGGCCGTCGCCCCGGCCTCGCGGATGTGGTACCCGGACACCGAGATCGGGTGCCAGAGCGGCATCTCCTCGGCGCAGAACGCGATCAGGTCGGCGACCAGGCGCATGGACGGGCGCTCGCCGACGACCCACTCCTTCTGGGCGATGAACTCCTTGAGGATGTCCGTCTGGAGCGTCCCGCGCAGCCGCGCGCGCGGCACGCCGGCGCCCTCGGCGGCGGCCACGAACAGCGCGAGCGCCACGGGCGCGGGGCCGGAGATGGTCATCGAGGTGGAGACCGCGCCCAGGTCGATGCCGGCGAACAGCCGGCGCATGTCGCCGACGTGCGCCACCGAGACGCCCTCGCGCCCCACCTCGCCGGCCGCCAGGGGATGGTCCGGGTCGTAGCCCATCAGCGAGGGCATGTCGAAGGCCGTCGACAGCCCGCTCTGCCCCTGCGAGAGCAGGTGGTGGAAGCGGGCGTTGGTGTCCTCGGGCGACCCGAAGCCCGCGAACATCCGCATCGTCCAGAGGCGGGTGCGGTACATCTCGGGGTGGATGCCGCGGGTGTAGGGGTACTCGCCCGGCCCCTCCCCCGGTCCGCCCGGACCGTCGTAGACCGCGGCCAGCGGATGGTCGGACATCGTGCTCGTGCGGTCCGGTGCCGGCTCGGGCGGGGGCGCCGCCTGCTCCGGAGGCCGCGTCGGCGCGCCTCGTGCCACGCCTCCACGCTATTATTCGGAAGTCCGACTATCAAGTCAACCGGCGAAGGAGCGGCGTGCACGACGAGCGGGCGACGCGACTGGACGACCCCGTCGAGGAGGCGGCCCGCCAATGGGCGCGGCGCTACCCCGACCCCGCCGGCTTCCGCGCGCTGGTGTCGCTGGTGCGCGGGTACTCGGCCGCCGTCCGCGAGGTGGAGGCGATCCTGCGCCCCCTGGGGCTCAACATCTCGCGCTTCGAGGTGCTGCTGCTGCTCTCGTTCAGCCGGGCCGGGGCGCTCCCGATGATGCGCATCCGCGACCTCCTGCTCGTCCACGGGTCCAGCGTGACCTACCTGGTGGACCGCCTCGAGGAGGCCGGCAGGGTGGAGCGCGCCAGCGACCCCGACGACGGGCGCGTGTCGCTGGTGCGGCTCACCGACGAGGGCCGCGCGGTCATCGACGCCGCCGCGCAGGCGCTCGCGGCGGGGGGCTTCGGCAGCTTCGCCACCCTCGACGACGGCGATCTGGGCCGACTGTCCGGCCTTCTGGCGGCGCTTCGCCGGGAGCCGGGCGCCTGACCCTGGCAGACTGCGACGGCATGGCGATGCAGCCCCACAAGTACTCGGCCTTCCCGACGGTCAACCTCCCGGACCGCACCTGGCCCGGCCGGGTCATCGACCACGCCCCGATCTGGGTGTCCACGGACCTGCGCGACGGCAACCAGGCGCTGGTGCGCCCCATGGACCTCGCGCGCAAGGAGCGCGTCTTCCGGCTGCTGGTGGACATCGGCTACCGCGAGATCGAGGTGGGCTTCCCGTCCGCCTCCAAGCGCGACTTCGACTTCGTGCGCCACCTGATCGAGAACGAGCTGGTGCCCGACGACGTGACGCTGCTCGTGCTGACGCAGGCGCGGGAGGACCTCATCCAGCGCACCTTCGAGAGCCTCGAGGGCGCCCACCGGGCGATCGTCCACCTCTACAACTCCACCAACGAGGCGCAGCGGCGCCTGGTGTTCCGCATGGACCGCGACGGCGTGCGCGACCTCGCGGTGCAGGGCGCGCGGTGGTGCGTGGACCGCGGCCGCGACGTCCCGGGCGACACCGTCCGGTTCGAGTACAGCCCCGAGTCGTTCATCCTCACCGAGCTCGACTTCGCGCTTGAGGTCTGCGAGGCGGTCACCGACGTGTTCGCCCCGACCCCCGAGCGCAAGCTGATCCTGAACCTGCCCGCGACGGTCGAGATGTCGACGCCCAACGTCTACGCGGATCGCATCGAGTGGATGGGGCGCGCGCTGACGCGCCGCGAGAGCATCGTGCTGAGCGTCCACCCCCACAACGACCGCGGCTGCGCCGTCGCGGCCACCGAGCTGGCGGTGATGGCCGGGGCCGAGCGGGTGGAGGGAACCCTGTTCGGCAACGGAGAGCGCACCGGCAACGTCGACCTGATCACGCTGGCGCTCAACCTCTACACCCAGGGCATCGATCCCGGCATCGACCTGAGCCGCCTCGACGAGGTGCGGACCATCATGGAGGAGGCCACCGAGCTCCCCGTGCACCCGCGCCACCCCTACGTCGGCGACCTGGTCTACACCGCCTTCTCGGGCTCGCACCAGGACGCGATCAAGAAGGGCATGGACGCGCGCGAGCGCGCCGAGCAGGTGGAGTGGGAGGTGCCCTACCTGCCGATCGACCCCGCCGACGTGGGCCGCACCTACGAGGCCATCATCCGGGTCAACAGCCAGTCCGGGAAGGGCGGCACGGCCTACGTCCTGAAGGCCGAGCACGGTCTCGACCTGCCCCGCGGCCTGCAGGTGGAGTTCGGCCAGATCATCCAGGCGATCGCCGACGGGGAGGGCATCGAGGTCTCGCCCGAGCGGATCTGGAACGAGTTCCAGGCGGCGTACCTGTCGCAGAACCAGCAGCTCCAGCTGGTCCGCTCGCGGGTGGAGGCGTCGGCCGACAGCCCCGACAGCATCGAGGTCACCGTGCGCTCGAACGGGGACGAGCGCGTCCTGTCGGGCCGCGGCAACGGCCCCATCGACGCCTTCGTCAACGCGCTGAGGGCACGGGGCGTGGACCTGCGGGTCCGCGACTACCACGAGCACGCCACCGACCACGGCGCCGACGCGCTGGCGGCGGCCTACGTGGACGTGGACGTGGACGGCCTCACCTACTGGGGCGTCGGGCTCCACGAGAGCATCGTCACCGCCTCGCTGCGCGCCATCCTCGGCGCGCTCAACCGGGCGGGCGTCTCCCTCTAGCGATCCGGGCGCTCAGGCGAACCGGGGCGGCCGCTTCTCGAAGAAGGCGTCCATCCCCTCGCGCTGGTCGGGGGTGGTGAAGGCGAGCGCGAAGACGTCGATCTCGCGCGCGAGGCCGCCCGCCAGGTCGCCGTCGAGCGCCCGGTTGCAGAGCGCCTTGGAGGCCGCGGTCGCCCACACCGGCTTGCTCGCCATGACCGCCGCCAGCTCGACCGCGCGCTCGAGCAGCTCGTCCGGCGGGTGGACGCGGTTGACGAGCCCGACGCGCAGCGCCTCGGCGGCGTCGATGTGCGCGCCGGTGAGGATCATCTCCTTGGCGTAGCCCGGTGGGACGAGCCGCATCAGGCGCTGGCTGCCGCCCCAGCCGCAGACGATGCCGAGGCTGATCTCGGGCTGCCCGAAGCGCGCCCGCTCGGACGCGATCCGGATGTCGCAGGCGAGCGTGAGCTCGCAGCCGCCGCCGAGGGCGTAGCCGTTGACCGCCGCGATCACCGGCGCGTCGAAGCCGGCGATGCGATCGGCGATCGCGTGCCCGCGGCGCGCCCACTCGCGCGCCTGGAGGGCGTCCGCCGTGCGCATGTGAGCGATGTCGGCGCCCGCGCTGAAGGCCTTCTCGCCCGCGCCGGTGATGACCACCGCGCGCAGCTCCGGGGCCGCGGCGACCTCGTCGAGGCGGCGGTCGAGGTCGTCGAACATCTCCGGCGAGAGGGCGTTGAGCGCCTCGGGGCGGTTGAGCGTGAGGACCGCGACGGCGTCGCGGCGTTCCAGGTGAACGGGCACGGGGCCTCCGGGATCGCGGCTGCGGGAGGCCGAGGATCGCCGGGGGCGGTGCGGGCGCTGGTATCTTCCGCGCCGATGACCGGCACCCTCGCGGCCCGCCGCGGCCCGTCCGCGAGGCTCATCTCGGCGCTTCTGCTCGCCCTCCTGGCGCTCGCGCTGTGGTCGGCCGCCCCCTCCGCCGCGGCCCCGGCGTCGGCGGACGAGATCGCGCTCGCGCGCGCCTACGCGCCGATCGTGAAGCTCAAGAGCCAACCTCAGGCCTGCTCGTCGGGCGAGTCGTATCAACCGGTCGACGTCAACCTGCTGATGGCCAACGACGAGATCGCGCTGCGCGGCCCCTGGGACACCACCAACATCGTCGCCGTCGCCCCGACCGCCGAGCGGCTCTCGCGCGGGCTCTACGGCTACCACCTGGACTTTCCCGGCGACGCCCTGCGGCCGGGATGCACGTATGAGGAGTGGTCGAAGCGCCTGGCGGCCGAGGCGCCGCCGACCACGTACGCCCGCGTCGTGACCGAGGCGGGGTATCCCGGCAGGCTCGCCCTCCAGTACTGGTTCTTCTACGTCTTCAACGACTGGAACAACAACCACGAGGGCGACTGGGAGATGATCCAGCTCAACTTCGACGCGGGCACCCCCGCCGAGGCCCTCGCCACGCGGCCCGACCGAGGTGGGCTACAGCCAGCACTCGAGCGCCGAGCGCGCCGAGTGGGGCGGCGACAAGCTCCAGGTGGAGGGCGGCACGCACCCGGTCGTCTATCCGGCCGAGGGCTCGCACGCCAACTTCTTCGACGACCAGATCTACCTGATGCGCAGCCAGGCCGAGGGCGTCGGCTGCGACGACGCCCGGGGGCCCTCGGACACCCTCAACCCGGCCGTCGCCACGGTGCCGACCGCCCGGGGCGACTACATCCGGGAGTACCCGTGGCTGGGATTCCAGGGGCGCTGGGGCGAGAAGCAGGCGGGCGTCTTCAACGGGCCGACCGGACCCAACGACAAGACCCAGTGGACCGAGCCCTTCACCTGGGCCGCCGAGAGCTGGCGCGACACCAGCTTCGCGGTGCCCGCGAGCGGCAACATCGGCACCAACGCCACCGACATCTTCTGCACCAGCGTGGCCGGCGGCTCCGAGCTGCTGAGGCGGATCAAAGCGAGCCCGGCCGTCTCGATCCTCGTGATCGGGGGCCTCGGCGTGCTGCTGCTGTGGGGACTCTCGCGCACCCGCTGGGATCCGTCGGCGCCCCTGCCGGTCGCCCGCCCGCGCGCCTGGGGGCAGATGCTCACCGCGTCATGGCGGATGTTCGCGAGCCATCCGCGCGTCTTCCTCGGGATCGGGCTGCTGTTCGTGCCGATCGGGATACTGATCGCGCTGCTCCAGTACCTGCTCTTCCACCTCACCAGCCTCGAGGCCCTGGTGGACGAGGCCGGCAGGCGCAACTCCTTCGTGGCGACCCTGGCCTTCGGGGTCGGCCTGGTGTTCACCCTTCTCGGCTTCGCGCTGGTCCAGGCCGCCACGTCCCGCGCGGTGGTGGAGATCGACGCCGGCCGGGCGGTGACCCCCGTCTCGGCCTATCGCTCCGCCCTGCCGGGGCTGAAGGCGCTCCTCGGCGCGCTGGCGGCCGCGGTCGTCGTGGTGCTGGTGCTGAACCTCGCGGTGGTGCTGATCCCGGTGGCCGTCTTCCTGGTGGTCCGCTGGTCGCTCCTGGGGATCGTGGCGGGCATCGAGGGGGCCCCGGACCGCGGCATCCTGCGACGCAGCGCCGCGATGGCCCGACGGAACTGGTGGCGCGTGGCCAGCATCACCCTGGTGGCGGGCCTCGCGCTGCTGCTCGGTCCGGCGATCGGCGTCGTGATCCTGATCCTGACCGGCGCGGCGTTCGACCTGGTCAACCTGATCGCGGCGCTGGTCTACGTGGCGTCGCTGCCCGCCGCCGCGGTGGTCCAGACGTACCTCTACTTCGACCTGCGCGCGCGCCGCGAGACGGCGCCCGCCGCCGAGGCCGACGAGGGAGACGCGCTCTCGCCGGCCTGATCGGGGGGCTATCCGCCGTCGGGCACCAGATTCTCGAGGGGGACGTCGGGGTCGGAGAGATGCAGAGGGTCGACCCGCGTGCGCGAGCGGACGAGCGCCTGGATGGCATCGGTGACGTCCCACACGTTGACGTTCATCCCCGCCGTCACCCTCCCGTCGGACATCCAGAAGGCGATGAACTCACGCGCGGCGAGATCGCCCCGCACCACGACCTCGTCCGTGCTGCTCGCCAAGCCCGAGTACTCCATGCCCACGTCGTACTGGTCCGAGAAGAAGTAGGGGATACGGTCGTAGGGCTCCTCGCGCCCGAGCATGTTGCGCGCCGCCGCGGGCCCCTGATTGAGGGCGTTGGCCCAGTGCTCCACGCGCACCCTGCGGTCGTAGAAGGGGTGCAGGACGTTGGCCACGTCGCCGGCGGCGAAGACGTCGGGCGCGGCGCGCAGCATCCCGTCCACCAGGATGCCGTTGTCGACCTCCAGACCGGCGGCCTCGGCCAGCCCGGTGCACGGCGCGACGCCCACCCCCACGAGGACGGCATCGCAATCGATGGTGCGCCCATCCCGCAGGCGCACCCGCTCGACCTGCGCGCCGCCCTCGAGAGACTCGAGCTCCACGCCGGCGAGCAGCTCCACTCCGCGATCGCGATGGATGTCGGCGTACACGGCGCCGAGGGTCGGGCCGAGCACGTTCTCGAGGGGGACGCCGAGCCGCTCGAGAACGGTGACCTCCATCCCCCCCTGCCGCGCCGACGCGGCGGCCTCGGAGCCGATCCACCCGGCCCCCACCACCACCAGCCGGCCGCCCTTCGCAATGGCCTCTTTCAGGCGATCGCTGTCCTCGACGCTGCGCAGGTACATGACCCCGTCGAGGTCGGCCCCCGGCAGCGCCAGGCGCCGGGGCTCGGCGCCCGTGGCGATGAGGATGCAGTCCCAGCCGATGCGCTCGCCGCCATCCAGCACGACCTCCTTGGCGCCGCGGTCGATGGCTGTGACCTCCACGCCGGTGCGCAGCTCGATCGACTGATCGTCGTAGAAGCCCTGCGCGTGGACGTACGCGGACTCGAGCTCGGCCTCGCCGCGCAGGTAGTCCTTTGACAGTGGCGGGCGCTCGTAGGGGCGGCGGGGCTCCTGGCCCACCAGGACCACACGGCCCTCGTAGCCCTCGTTGCGCAGGGCCTCGGCGGCCTTGGCGCCGGCCAGGCCGCCACCGACGATCACGATGCTCCGGGGCGTCGTCACGGCGTTTCCTCCTAATCTCGGGTCAGTACCAGCGGCGCGTCCTCTCGCCGGCCTCCACGGCCACGTCGATGCGGTTCTCGAGGGGGGCCAGCGGGCAGCTCCAGCGCGGGTCGTAGGCGCACGACGGGTTGTAGGCGTAGTTGAAGTCCAGCACCAGCCGGCGCCGTCGCCGCCGACGCCCAGGTCGGCGCCCTTCACCGTGTCCAGCAGGTAGCGCCCGCCGCCGTACGTCTCCGCGCCGGCCAGCGCGTCGCGGAACGGCAGGAAGAGGCCGCCCCCGTACCCCTCCAGCCAGTAGACCGCGAGCGACACCTCCCGCCCCGCGAGCGTGGGCCGCACGACGCCGATGCGCGTGAAGCGCGTGGGGTCGCCGGTGCTCGTGGGGATCACGAGCTCGGCGCCCTCGGCGTCGGGCTCGAGCGCGGCCTCGACCCGCAGGTCGGGGCGATGGGGGAAGTACGGGACGCCGGCGAACGCGGCGCGCGCCTCGGGGAGCAGCGGCGACTGCGGATGGCCGGCGAAGAGGCCGTCGCGGGCCCCCCGGAAGCGCGCGCAGGCCTCGGGGTCCCCGCCCTCGGCGCGCACGGCGGCGTACATCCCGAACACCCGGCGCTTCCAGTCCATCAGCTCGAGCCGGGGATGGCCCACGGACGCACCTGCCTCGGTCGGGTGGATCACGACGGCCGCCCACCCAGCCTACGTCGCCTCGGGCGGCCGGTGCCTCCCCTGCGTGCAAACCCGAAACGACGCTGGGCCCGCACCCGGATGCGGCCGCCCCGCGGCCCGCCGGAGACTCGGGCGATGACGGCCTCCGCGCAGCCCGTGATCTCCGGCTCGGCGAGCCCCGGCTTCGAGGGCGTCCGCGAGGCGTTCGTCGACAACTTCACGCGCCGCGGCGAGCTGGGCGCCGCCTGCTGCGTCTACCGCGACGGCGAGAAGGTGGTCGACCTCTGGGGCGGGGTGCGGGATCGCACGAGCGGAGAGCCGTGGCGCGAGGACACGATGACCGTCGTCCACTCGGCCACCAAGGGACTGGCGGCGATGGTGATGGCGCTGGCCCACTCGCGCCGGTGGCTCGACTACGACGAGCGGGTCTGCGCCTACTGGCCGGAGTTCGCGCAGCGCGGCAAGGAGACGATCACGGTGCGCCAGCTGCTCGCCCACCAGGCGGGGCTGTTCGCGTTCGACGAGCCGGTGGACCGCGCGGTGATCGCCGACCCGGATCGTCTGGCGCGGGTGATGGCACGGCAGCGGCCGGCCTGGGGGCCGGGCGAGCGCCAGGCCTACCACGCGATCAGCCTCGGCTTCTACGAGGGCGAGCTGATCCGGCGGGTCGACCCCGCCCACCGCACCCTGGGCCGGGTGTTCGCCGAGGAGATCGCCGCGCCGCTGGGACTCGACTTCTACATCCGCGTGCCGGAGTCGCTGCCGGACGCGCGCCTCGCCCCGCTCGAGCCCCCCGGCCTCTGGCGGCGGTACACCGGCCTGCCGTTCCGGTTCTGGATCGCGGCGCTGAACCGGCGCTCGGTCCTCCACCGGTCGCTGATCGCCAACCCGGGCACGGGGTTCTACCTCGACCCGGAGAGGGTCATCGTGCGCGAGCTGGAGGCGCCGTCGGGATGCGGCGTCGGCTCGGCGCGGGGGATGGCCGCGGCCTACGGCGCGTTCGCCGCCGGCGGCGGCGCCATCGGGCTTCGCCGGGAGACGCTCGACGCCCTGATGGCGCCGGCGATCCCGTCGGCCAACGGCTTCCACGACGACCTCTTCGGCGGGCCGGCGCGGTTCTCGCTCGGGTTCATGAAGCCCGGCGAGACCTTCCCCTTCGGTCACCCCGGGGCGTTCGGAGCGCCCGGCGCCGGCGGCGCGATGGGCTACGCCGATCCGCGGGCGGGCATCGGCTACGGCTACGTGACCAACCGCATGGGGACCGCCCTCCAGGGCGACCCGCGCGACGTGGCGCTGCGGGAGGCGCTGCCGGCCGCCCTGCGCGCCGCCCCATGAGGAGCGCGCCGTCGGATGGGCAGTACTGGGATCGAACCAGTGACCCCTCGCGTGTGAGGCGAGTGCTCTCCCGCTGAGCTAACTGCCCGGGATCGGCCGGGAGGATAGCTGATGCACGTCGCTCCTCCGACCCCCCGGTCCTCGCCCGGGACGCTGGGGTATTTTGCACCGGGCCGGAACCGGGCCGCTTGGACCTCCCGAAAGACCTGCTTATCTGACCGACTCGGTGACTATCGTCAGGATCGCATGAGAAAGATCGCCGCCATCGTCATCTCCGTCATCGTCGCCTCGATCGCGGCCGGCCCCGCCACCGCGGCGGCCAAGAAGCCGCGCGTCACCGTGATCGGCGACTCGGTGCAGGCGTCCTTCTCGTTCGTCCCCGCGGCGACCGCGCGGCTGGGCAAGGGCCTCGACCTCCACCTCGACGCGGTCGTCTGCCGGCGCCTCGTCGCGCCGAGCTGCACGTACAACGGGGTCACCCCGGCGACGGCGCTCCAGGTGATCAAGGCCTCCACCGGCGCCCAGCTCGGCAAGGTCGTCGTGATCCACGTGGGCTACAACGACGACGCGCGCGTCTACGACATCAACGCCGTCATGAAGGCGCTGCGGGCGGACGGCGTGCAGAAGGTGGTCTGGGTGACGCTGCACGACCCGAGCGGGCGCTACGGGGGCAACAACGCGGCGATCCGCGCGGCGGCCAAGCGCTGGAAGGGATTCACCGTCGCCGACTGGAACTCCGTCAGCGCGGGCCGTCCGTGGTTCCGGGCCGACGGGATCCACCCGAGCCCCGCGGGCGCGATGTCCCTGGCCGGCCTGATCCGCCAGAAGGTGCTCGCCTCCCTCTAGCCCCGACGTTCTGAGCGTGCTCGCAGCCCCCTTGACCAGCGCAGGACCATCCCGTGAGCACGCCGCCGTCGAGTAGCAGAGCGGGCGCACCCCGCCTCCCGTACATGCCGGGGGTGGATGGTCTGCGCGCGCTCGCGGTGGGCGCGGTGGTGGCCTACCACTTCGGCACCGGCTGGCTTCCCGGGGGCTTCCTCGGCGTCAACGTCTTCCTCGTCATCAGCGGCTACCTGATCACGTCGCTGCTGCTCGCCGAGCTGCGCCAGAGCGGCAAGATCGATATCAAGCGCTTCTGGCTGCGCCGCGCCCGGCGCCTGCTGCCGGCGCTCTTCCTGATGATCGCCGTGGTCATGCTGGCCATGGTGATCTTCCACCACGGCGAGGTCGCCCGGCTCCACGGAGCGCTGCTGGCCTCGTTCGGCTACGTGGCCAACTGGTACTTCGCGTTCGCCAACGTGCCCTACTTCGAGCAGTTCGGGCGCCCCTCGGTGCTCCAGCACCTGTGGTCGCTGGCCGTGGAGGAGCAGTTCTACCTCTTCTGGCCGCCGATCATGGCCTTCGGGATGGCCCTCTTCGGCAGGCGCCACCTGCTGATCGGGGTCCTCGTCGGGATCGTGGGCTCGACCATCCTCGCCTGGGTGCTCTACGAGCCCCTCACCGACCCCTCGCGCATCTACTACGGCACGGACACGCGCGCGGTCGGGCTCCTCGCCGGCGTCGCCCTCGCGTTCCTGTGGCCGGCCCACCGGCTGCGGCCCCTTCCGCCCGGGCGGCCGCGCCTGGTGCTGAACCTGGTGGGCCTGGCGGGGCTGATCGGCCTGACCGGCCTGATGCTGACGCTCGGCGACCTCGACGAACTGCTCTACCGGGGCGGCTTCCTGATGGTGGCGGTCACGACGGCGGCCCTGCTCGCGGTGGTCGCCCACCCGTCCTCGGCCCTCGGGCGCGCCTTCGGCCTCGCGCCGCTCGTCTGGCTCGGCGTCCGCAGCTACGGGATCTACCTGTGGCACTGGCCGGTGCTGATGCTCACCCGGGCCAACGAGGACGTCCCCTTCGGCGGCGCGCCGCTGATCGTGCTCCAGATCGCCCTGATGCTGGGCGCGGCCTACCTCTCCTACAAGTACGTGGAGCAGCCCTTCCGGCGCAACGGCATCAAGGGCACCCGCGAGGCCATCCGCCGCTGGAACGCCAGCCCCCGGCCCGCCATCCGCTACGCGACCCCGGCGGTCGCGTTCGCGCTCGTGGCACTCGCCGTCACCGTCGCCGTGCTGCCGCGCGAGACGCCCAAGATCCCCGGCCTCAGCTCCGAGACGGCCCTCGCGCAGCAGCAGGCCGCGAACCTCGCCAACGCCCGCAACGGGCCGGGGCCGAGCCGGACCACGACCGGCGGCGGCGACCCGGCACCGGGCGCCCGCGTCTGGCAGCCGGTCCTGGCCGTCGGCGACTCGGTGATGCTCGGCGCCTCGCCCAGGCTCCTGCCCGCGCTGGGCCGTGGCGCGGTGATCGACGCCCACGTCTCGCGCCAGTTCGACGCGGGGGCCCAGATCATCGCCGACCGGGTCGCGACGATGAAGCCGCGCACCGTGGTCATCCACCTCGGCAACAACGGCTTCATCCCCTTCAAGGGGCTCGAGGCGCTGCTCAAGAGCCTCCGGAAGGTCCCGCGCGTGGTGCTCGTCAACGTGCGCGTCCCGCTCGAGTGGCAGGACTCGGTGAACGACGCCCTCGCCTACTCCGCCCCCCGCTACCCGAACGTCGTCCTCGTCAACTGGCACGACGCCTCGGGAGGCCCGGGGCTGCTGGCGGACGGCACCCACATGACGCCCGCCGGCAGCGCGATCTACGCCCGCCTGATCTCGAGGGCCGTCCGCGCGCCCTGATCAGCGGTCGTCGTAGACCTTGATCGCCCCGCCGTAGCAGGCCACCCACACGCGGCGGGTCACCGGCTCGTAGGTGATCCCGATCGGGTGGTGGCAGGCGTCGACCGACTGCAGCACACGCATGTCCGACGCCCGCACCTTGCTCACGGTGCCGCTCTCGTAGTTGACGACGTAGAGGGAGCGCCCGTCCGGGGCCATCGCCAGGCTGCGCGGCGCGGTGCCGGTGCTGACCTTGGCGACGGCGCCCGTGCGCAGGTCCAGACGGGCCACCCGCCCCTCCGCGTTGAGGGTGACGAACAGGTAGCGGCCGGCCGGGCCGAGGGCGAGCGCCCGCGGGCCGGACCCGACGGCGAGGCGGCGGGTGGACCAGTCGCGGAGGTCAACGCGGACGATCTCCGAGCCGCCCATCTCGGCCACGTAGGCGACGTCCTTGGTCTGCGAGACCGCGATGCCGCGCGGGTAGGGCCCGATCGGGATGCTCCGCACCTGCCGGCCCAGCTTCGTCGAGATGACGCTCAGGTCGTAGCCGCACCAGTTGCTGACCAGCACGTAGCGGCCGTCGCGCGAGGTGGCCACCACCTTCGGCACCGGCCCGACGCGGTAGGCGCGGTCGATCGTCAGGGTGTCCAGGGGGATGCGGTAGACGAAGCTGCGGTCGTAGCCCGACGCCGGCGAGCACTCGTCGTGCCCCTCGGGGCCGAACCCGTCGCCGTACATCGAGTAGTTGGAGACGTACGCGTAGCGCGCGTCCGGCGAGAAGGCGGCCTCCACGGGGGCGCCCCGCTGGGTGCCCCGGTAGCGCGGATACCCGAGGCGCGAGAGGCGCACCGCGTCCGGGATCGTGGCCTTCAGCCGCAGGCGGCGCGCGTCGTACACCGTCACGGTGTGGCGGTACATCATGTTCTGGGCGAAGACGAGCCCGGTGCCCGACGCCGCCACCGACTTGGGCGAGATCGGCCCGCCGAAGGTCGTCTTCAGCGACAGCCTCCCCCGATCCGAGGGCGGCCCCGCCGCGGGGGCCGGCGCGGTGGTGACCGGCGCCGTCGTGGGAGCGGGGCGGGGCGGGGGTGGTGGGCGGCCGCCGCGGCGGGGGCGTCCGGCGAGGACGATCCCGAGCATCCCGCCAGCGCCAGGACGGCCCCGGCGCAGGCGACGCCGAGCGCGATACGTGAGAAGGGGCGGCCCATGGCTGCGGGGCAGACTAGCGACGCCGGCGGGCGACCCGCGCGGCGCGAACCCATATGGTCGGCGGGCCGGTCCACGCACGACCGAGGTCAGGAGACCTGATGCCCACAGTGATCGCCACCCACGACGTCAAGGACACCGCTCACTGGCTCGCCTCACCCAAGCGCGCGGAGATCTTCGCGACGATCGGGGTGACCAACATCCGCACCTTCGTCAATCCCCAAAACCGCAACAACGTCGGCCTGATCATGGACGTCCCGGACATGGACGCCATGGCGGCGATGCTGGAGTCGGAGGAGGGCAAGGCCGCGGAGGAGTACGACGGGGTCCTCGCCGAGACCATCGTGATCTTCATCGAGGAGTAGGCCGGGGGCTCGCCGGAGGGGCGATCCGGGGAGGGGCGCGCGCGGCGCCCCTCCCGGGTGAGCGGAGAGGGAGGGATTTGAACCCTCGAGACGGGGAACCCGTCTACGCGATTTCCAGTCGCGCTCCTTCGGCCGCTCGGACACCTCTCCCGGTCGGCGATGCTAGCGCACGCCCCGGGGCCATCCGGCCCGGTTCGGCGCTGCTAGCCTGCCCCGCGGAGGGGTGGCAGAGCGGTCGAATGCGGCGGTCTCGAAAACCGTTTCGGGGTTTAGGCTCCGACGGGGGTTCAAATCCCCCCCCCTCCGCTCGTCCCACTCGGACACCGAGGTCGCCGCACACGCCCCCTGACGGGCGATTGATAACGTCGATCTATGGATGTGACGCTGAAGCAGCTTCGCTACTTCATTGCGGTCGCCGAGGATCTGAACTTCACCCGCGCCGCGGCGAGACTGCACATCTCGCAGCCGGCGCTCAGCGTCCAGATCCGCCACCTCGAACGCGACTTCGGCGTGGAGCTCCTGCGCCGAACCAGCCGCTCGGTCGAACTCACGGAGGCCGGGCGCGGCGCGTATGAGGATGTTCGCCGGTTGCTCGCGGACCTCGAACGCGCCCGCGACCGCGCCCGCGACACCCACGAGGCCGCCGAGGCGACGCTCCGCATCGCCTACACGGCCAGCGTCGCCTATCTGGCGCTCCCATTGATCCTCGACGAACTCGCGACGACCGCGCCGCGCATGCACATCGTCGCCCATCAGGCCTGGAGCACACGCGCCATCGACGCCGTCCTCCTCGGCGAGGCGGACGTGGCCCTGGTCCGGGAATTCGCCGGCGCGGAGGGGCTCCGCGCAGAGCTCGTGCGGCGCGAGCCGCTCGCCGCCTTCATGAGCGTGCGGCACCCGCTCGCCGCGAGGCGGCACCTGGCCATCGAGGATCTCCGGGGCCACGTGGTGGTCGTCATTCCTGAACCGCTCGCGCCGGGGTTTCACGGTCTCGTGGGTCGGCTCTGCGAGAGGCGCGGCTTCCGGCCGCCCGAGGTCGAGCTGGCGAGTCCCGAGAATCGCGAGCCGCTGCTCGCGCACCTGTGCCGGCACGAGGACCACCTCTTCGTCGGCCCCATGTCGATGGCCGGCCTGGCGTGGGACGGGGTCGTCCACGTGCCGGTGGACGACGAGGACGCCCGCATCGGGCTGAGCGTCGCCTGGCCCGCGGGGGAGACGCCGCCCGCCGTCGAGCGGCTGCTCGAGGCGGTCCGCGACGTCTCCGTGCGCGAGGGCTGGGTCTAGGCGAGGGGCCGGGTCGAGATGACCAGGTGGTTCGAGGCCTTGCCGGCGTCGATCATCTCGAGGTAGCAGGTGAAGTAGTCGATGTGGTGGTCGGTCTGCTCCGCGCCCTGCTCCTCGGCGATTGCGTCCCGGTGTTTGATCCAGCCCGTGCGCCAGCGTTCCATCTGGACGCGGAAGTCGCTGATGTACTCGACGACCTCGTCGATGACGAAGCCGGCCTCGATCAGCTTCGCCTTGTAGCCGGCGAGCGTGTCCGTGTACTGGGGGATCGCATAGCCGCGCGCCATGCGCTCTCGGATGTCGTCGTCGCCCTCGTCAAAGTCGAACGTGCCCGAGAGGAAGGCCCACGTCCCCCCCGGACGCAGCAGGCGGCGCACTTCCCGGAACAGGGCGACCTTGTCCTCGAAGACGTTCATCACGTTCATGCTGATGGCGACGTCGAACGACTCGTCCTTTAGGGGCATCGCCATCCCGTCGGCCTGGACGAATGTGACGCGGTCCTCGAGCCCTGCGTTCTTCACCAGCCGATGAGCGACCTCGATGCCGACCTCATTGACCTCGACCCCCGTCATGTGACAGCCGCTCTTCGCCGCCATGTAGATCGCGGGACCGCCGGTGCCGCTCCCCACGTCGAGGACGCGCGTGTTCTCGTCCATGCCGAGCCGCTCGACCATGTGGTCGAAGTACCGCACCGTGGCGAACGACTGCTGCCCGAGGTCGTTGCCCGGCAGCCAGACGTCCTTCCGGAGAGCCCGGTTCGCGGGACTGTCGATCCGGTGGATCTCGGAGTAGTCAACGCCGACGCGTTCTCGCGTCATCTGATCCCCCTCGTGTCAGATACCGGCGCGGTCACGCCACCTTCCTTTCACGGTAGGCCCGCCGCCGTCTCGGCGTCCAATATCCACGGCTGACGCATCAATAGGCCGGATCTATCGCACCGTGCGGACGGGGGCGGACCGGCACCTCCGGATGTCAGGCTGTGGCCGTGGACATCGGGAGGATCGGCGTGTGGACGAGCTACCGCCCCTTCGGCGCCGAGCGCGCCGGCGACGCGGCCGCGCTCGTGGAGCAGCTGGGGTACGGGGCGTGGTGGGTCGGAGGCTCCCCCCGGGTGCCCGACCTGCGCCCGATCCTGGAGGCGACATCGACGCTCGTCGCGGCGACCGGCATCCTCAACGTCTGGGGCAACGAGCCCGCCGGGACCGCCGCCGCCGACGCCGCCCTGAGGGCGGAGTTCTCCGGACGCCTCATGCTCGGCATCGGCATCGGCCACCCGGAGGCGACGAGCGACTACCAACGCCCGCTGAGTGCCATGCGCGCGTTCCTCGACGGCCTCGACGCCTCGCCGACCCCGCCGCCGGTCGACGGGCGCTGCCTGGCCGCGCTCGGCCCGAGGATGCTCGACCTCGCCGGTGAGCGCACGGCGGGCACGCACACGTACTTCGTGACCGCCGGGCACACGCGGCGCGCGCGCGAACGACTCGGCCCGGACGCGCTCGTGGCCCCGGAGGTGGCGTGCGTCGTCGAGACCGATCCGGCGCGGGCGCGGGCCGTCGCGCGCGGCTACGCGGAGGTGTACCTCGGGCTGCGCAACTACACGCGCCGGCTGCTCGACGCGGGCTTCACCGAGGGCGACCTCGCCGACGGCGGCTCCGACCGGCTGATCGACGCCGTCATCCCCCACGGCGGCGCCGGACGGATCGCCGAGGCCGTCCACGCGCACCTCGACGCCGGCGCGGATCACGTGTGCCTGCAGCCGCTGGGCGAGGAGGGCATCCCGCGCGCGTCGTGGACGGCGCTCGCGAAGGTCCTGATCGACTAGCCGCCCCCGGGCACCCGGGCCGGGTGCCCCGGAGCCGGAGCGCGTCGAAGACTCGCGCCGTGAACATCCTCCACATCGCCGCGGTAGCGGCGGCGACCGCGCTGCTGGGGTCCGCGGTCCCGGCCGTCGCCGCGGGCGCGCGGAGCCGGATCGAGGCCCGCGTGCGGCGCTCGCCGATCTCGCCGTGGGTGCCGGTCGTCCTGTCGGGGACGTTCCCGCGCGCGCCCGGCCCCCCGCGGTCGCGATCGCCTCCGACGGGGGCGCGGTCGTGGCCCGGAGGGCTCCGGGCGGATCGGTGCGGACCGCGGTGCGCGACGGGCGCGCGGCGCCGTGGCGCGTCGTGGCGGTGGCCTCCGGCGGCGCGGCGGACGCCCACGCCGACTTCGCCTCGGCGGCGGTCGCGATCCCCGAGCATGTCGCGAAGGGAGTGGACGGTGCATCGCTGTCACGGAAACCCGAGTACCGCGGCGATGGCGTTCTTGAGGCCCGGAATGGCCGTCGGAGAGGCACAGGCGAACACCGGTGAGCCCGCGCGATCGCGAGTTTCGCAGTAACTCGCGCCAGAAGGCTTCTGTCTCGGCCTCGCCGACTCCAGGCCGATCACCTCCCGGCAGCCGGACTCGCTGACCAGTAGGCGATCACCAGCCACTTGTGGCCCACGCCGCCGGGCTCACCGGCGCGCGGCCTGCCGGGACGCGTGGCCCGGTGGTACCCAGCCACGCGTCCGGCACCGACCTTGCGGGGTGAGTGGCGGGCCGACCACCTCCGTCCCGCGGCGCCGCTGCCCCCGGATCACCCCCTCGACCTCCAGCGGGAGCCTGTCGGTCCCGGGCAGCCGGGACGGCCGGCCCACCCTCCGAGCTCGCGGAAGAAGCCCTCGAAGCCGGGCGTCAGCACGCCGAGGACGGTGGCCTG
Organism: uncultured Thermoleophilia bacterium; assembly: GCA_963784365.1. Taxonomy (GTDB): domain Bacteria; phylum Actinomycetota; class Thermoleophilia; order Miltoncostaeales; family Miltoncostaeaceae; genus Miltoncostaea. The sequence goes on from CAWAQS010000007.1 coordinate 28,089, forward strand.
CCCACCGGCGACGCGGAGGGTGTGCGCGGCGCAGCGGGGACGAACACGGACGCCCCCGCTGCGCCGGTCCACCGGCGCCCACCGAGGTCGAAGGCGAGCTCCCCGCTCTCGACAAGGAAGATTTCGTCCTCGACCGAATGGATGTGGCGGGGCGGGCTGAACCCCTCGGGCATCGTGGCGCGGACGACGGCGATGCGTCCAGTTGCCGCCTCGCTCGGGATGAGGAACTCGAAGAGCGCGTCGCCGAACCACCACGGATCTCCTCGCCCGCTCGCGTACGCCAGGTCCATCGTCGGCTCGTCGCTTGTGATGGCCATCGTGCTACTCCGCCCAGGGCAGGGCGATCCCCGCGTCGCCCTGGCCGCCGGTGCTCGCGCGTGCCCCGGAGCGGCTCGCGACCAGCGCGGTGACCGGAACTTCCGCCCGGTTGAGCAGCCGGCGCTCGGCCGCCGCGGGCAGCACGATGGCGCCGCCGGGGCCCACCGTCACGGGATCCCCTTCGATCACAACCTCGAGCTCGCCGTCGAGGATCACGACGACCTGCTCGACGTCGATCGAGTGGACGGGCCCCGTGGCGCCGGCGGCCATCTCGACGCTCCAGACCGCAAGGTCCGTATCCGTCAGCTGGCGGCTGGCGTAGGTCTGCATGACGGCGTTGGCCGTCACGTGTCGGCGGGGGATGGGAGTGGTCGTGTTCATCGAGGACTCCTATATAGACAACGTGGTTGTCGACAACCGTAGCGATCGTCAACAGGGTTGTCTAGTCTGCGATCCATGACCGACCATCTCCCGCTCGCCCGCCTGCTCAGCGCCGCGACGCAGATCGCGGTCGCCCGCCTCAACGAGGAGCTCGCGGGCCGCGGGTATCCCGACCTGCGGCCGGCCTACGGCTACGCGCTCCTGGCGCTCGGGGCAGACGGCGCGACGACGTCCCAGCTCGGCGCGCGGGTCGGCGTCACGAAACAGGCCGCCGCGAAGATCGCCTCTCGCCTGGAGGAGGGCGGATACGCGGACCGCGACGAGCACCCCAGCGACGGGCGCGCCCAGCTGCTTCGCCGGACGGCCCGCGGGGAGGCGCTGCTCTTGGCGGCCGCCGAAATCCAGGAGGAGATCGAGCGCGAATGGGCGGCGGCGGCGGGAGCGGGCGAGGTCCGCGCTCTCCGGGCCGCGCTCGAGGCCGTCCTGGAGCGGTCACGGGGATCGGATCAGTCGCTCGGCCGCCTGTGGTGACTCCAACCGACCGCTGACGTACCGCCGCGCGCCTCGGCGGAACATAAGCCTGGCGCGGAGTCCTTCAGCGAGACCATCGGCAAGGCGGTCGACGCCGGTCGCGCCGGCTGGCGCCTCTCGGTCTGACTGAACCGTCGTCTCCCGGTCAGGGAGCTCCCGCCGTCGAGAGACGCTCCCCACCACGAGCGTACCGGCTCCCGACAGTCCTCCCGCGCCCTGGCCGCTGGGCAGAGCAGCGCCGTGGAAAGCCGATCGTCCCGAGCGGCGCCGTGCGCCGGACGGCCAGGATCCGCAACCCCGCACCCCGGTGTCGGGGACCGTGCTGCCCTGAGCGGCGGCGCGCGCCTCAGGGGCGCGCGAACCTGAGGTGCGTCACCCCCGGGGCGGCGACGGTGCGCACGTGGACGAGGTCGGGCCTGCCGGGGCCGAGCCCGTCGAAGATGCGCTCGCCGTCGCCGAGGAGGATCGGCACGAGGTCGATCTCCATCTCGTCGACCAGACCCGCGTCGAGGTACTCGCGGGCGACCTCGGCGCCGCCCCCGAGCGAGACGTCCCGGCCGCCCGCGGCGGCGCGGGCCTGATCGAGCGCCGAGGCGATGCCGTCGGTGACGAAGGTGAACGTCGTGCCCTCCAGCGCCAGGAGGGGCCGCGCGTGGTGGGTCACCACGAAGACCGGGTGGTGGAAGGGCGGCTCGTCGCCCCACCAGCCGTTCCACGGGTCGTCCCCCCAGGGGCCCGGCCCGCCGCCGAACATGTTGCGCCCCATCACGGTGGCGCCGACGTTGGCCAGCCGCTCCTCGACGACCGCGGTGCTCTCGTTGTCCTCCCCGCCCTCCATGCCGTGCGCCGCACGCAAGGTCGCTCAGGGCGAAGGCCCACTCGTGCAGGCCCATGCCGCCGATTCCGAGCGGGTTCTCGACACTCTGCTCCGGGCCGGCGACGAAGCCGTCGAGGGACATCGCGATGTTCAGTCGGAGCGTGCTCATGGGGACCACCTTCCTGAAGACGACGTACACCTGAGACCGGGCGCGCGCGCCAAACCCATCGGAGGGGCGGGCGGTCAGGCCTCGTGCGGGAGGAGGGCGAGTCGCACGGGCATCGCGGCGTCGAAGGGCTCGGGCTCGGGTCGCAGCTCCCCGAGGTCGTCCTCGAGTTCCCGTGGAGAGGAGACATCGGCCATGGCGTGGAGGGCGTAGGACTCCTCACGGGGCGGCCGCTCCGGCTCGCCGATCGACAGGACGGGGCCCACCCGGAGGCCGGCGGCGCCGGCGAGTCCCTGAGCGCGCGCCAGCGCGTCGCGGATGGCCTCCTCCTCCAGCTCGGCCCGGGTCCGGCGGGCGAGCTCGGGCCCGACGGCGAACCGGGGCACCGTGCGCTCGGCGTCCGGATGCGAGCCGGCGGCCGCGACGATCGCCCCCGCGGCGGACGCGTCGTCCTCGATCGTGACGACGCAGGCACCGCTGTAGCCGCGGACCTCCCAGCGTTCCTCCCTGCGCCCGGCGAGCTCGGTGGTGACCCGGTGCTGATCGGGCTCCGTCGCGATCCGGCCATCGGCGATCGCGCTCCCGGGGCAGGCGGCGTGGAGGTGGTCCAGCAGCCGCCTCCGCGCCGCCGCGCAGACGGCCAGGGCCTCCTGCGGAGAGGGGAGCACGGGCGTGCGGACCGCGGCGGACACGACCACGCGGTCCGGCACCACCAGCCGCGCGGCGCGGCCCAGGACGTAGAGCGTCGGCGTCGTCATGCCCCCAACGCTACCCCGCGGCGGGGCGCAGCAGCCGCGGCACGTCGGTGATGAAGCCGGTGACGCCCCAGCGGGCGAGCGTCTTCGCCTGGACCGGGTCGTTGACCGTCCAGCTCCAGACCTCCGGGGCACGGTCGCGCAGGCGGCCGACGACCTCCGGGCTGAGCAGGCGACGGTTCACCGACACCCCCTCCAGCCGGCCGGGCCCGTAGCGGCGCTGGAGCGCGCGCAGCTCGCGCCGGTTGCCGACCGAGTGCACGGCCGTGACGTCGGCCGTGTCCCGCAGCCGGTCCACCGTCCGCCAGATGCGCGAGCAGACGATCAGCCGGCGGTCCCCCCGCCAGCCCGCGATCGCGCGCGCGACGGCTCCCGCAAGGCGCGGGTCGGGACCCTTGAGATCCAGCATCACCCCGATGCGCAGGTCGGCCGCGGCGACGAGGAGGTCCCGGAGCAGCGGTCGTGGGGTGTCGCGGGGCAGCAGGTCCCAGCGCTCCCAGAGGATCGGGAGCGGTCCGATCGTCTTGGCGTGACGCACCTCGAGGCGGCCGCGGAAGAGGTGGACGTCGGCCTCGGCGATGTCCGCCAGCCCGGCGGCGGCCCGTAGGGTGTCCGGCGCGTTGGCGGCCCGATGGGCGATCAGCACCCCCGGAGCGGTCACTCCGGGGAACGTGCCCAGTCGGGCGTGCGGCGCACGCGCGGCAGAAGGAGAGCCCCGGCGAGTCCCACCAGCGCGACCGCGGCGCCGGCGACGACGTCGATGACGTAGTGGTTCGCCGTCGCCACCACCGCGAGCCCCATCGCGACGACCATGAGGAGCGCCAGGGCGCGGAGGACCGGCTGGCGTGAGACGCGCCAGACCATGATCCCGACCAGCATGTTCCAGCCGAAGTGGAGGCTGGGAAGGGCCGCGTAGCGGTTGACGAGCCCGGGCGGCTGGAGGGTGCGGTAGCTGTTGGAGCGCTGGGTGATGGTGTCCACGATCTCCAGTATCCCGAGCCGCGGCGGCGCGACCGGGTAGAGCACGAAGATCACCAGCCCGATCGCGCCCGAGATGAAGAGGGCGTTGCGCATGAGGTAGAAGTCGGGCGGGTGGCGCACGAACAGCCAGGCCAGCGTGGCGATGATCACGGGCCAGTGGCCGTACATGTAGATCCAGTTCGCCAGGGTCACCAGGCGGCTGTGCTCGATCACGTGAGATTGGAGACCCTGCTCCCAGTCGATGCCGAGCGTGCGCTCGAGGTCGACCAGGAAGCGCGCGTGGGCCATCGCGGTGGCCTGGGCGCCCTCGGTGAGATCACGGACGCCGAAGTACAGGAGCGCCGCCGCGGCGACGAGTGCCCCCTGCCAGGCGAGCGTCCACCAGCCGGGGAAACGCCCGGCGCCATCGGGCTCCGGTCCGGCGCGTGCCGCTGACGGCAGGTGTGAGACCGAGGCCATGGAAGGATTATCCGACGATCCCGACTCCTGTGCCCGCGCTTTCTGCCGATACCCGGTGCAAGGAGTCATTCAGGGCCTCTTGCTACCGTGTGTCTCGCCGGGATCACCCGGCATCCGACCTGCATCGTCACCTCACCCACGCACCCGCCGCCCCTCGGCGGCTCCCGTCCCGGCGGAACGTCATCGCCGGGATCGTCGTGCTGGCGGCGGTGGCGCTCGCCGTCTTCAGCCTTGCCGGCGTCGATCGCGGCGCGGTCGCCGGGGCCCTGGCGGGCGCCGACCCGCGCCTGCTGGCGCTCGCGATCGCGGCGTACGCGATCGGCCAGACGCTCTCGGGCGTCATGTGGATGCGCTGCCTGGACGCCGGCGGCGTGCGGGGCATGTCCGTCGGCACGGGCCTCGGCATGCACTGGGTCGCGCGGGGGGCCTGCGAGCTGCTGCCCATGAGCCTGGGGGAGGCGGTGCGGGTGGCCCTCGTGCGTCGTCACCCGGGCGGCCGGGACGCCGGCTCGTGGAAGATCACCGGCGGCCTCGCCGGATACAAGATCGTCGACGGCATCGTCACGGCGGTCGTCGTGCTCACCATCGCGATGGCGACGCCCATGCCCGGTCCCGCCGGCGGGCTGAGGTGGTCGGCAATCGGGTTCATCGCCTGCATCGGGGTCCTCGCGCTGGTCTGGCGGTTCACGAACCTCGGGGCGCTCGTCGGCCGGGCGCCCGCGCGCATCCGCGACGTCGGCACCCGGCTCACGACCGGGGCGGGCGTCCTGCGCGACCCGCGCGCGGCCGGCAGCGCCTCGCTGCTCGGCCTCGGTGCGGCCATCGCGCGCGTGGTCAGCCTGGGCGCCCTGCTCGCGGCCTTCGGCATCTCGCCGGCCGCCGCGGGGCTCGTGTTCTGCGTGATCGTCATCGCGGGGATCGTCCCCGGCGCGCCGGGCGGGGCCGGCGCCCGCGAGCTCATCCTGGTCCCCGCCCTCGCGCTCGCCCAGGGCGTGTCGAGCGCGGACGCACTGGCCTTCAGCGTCGGGATCCAGGCGATCTCCCTCGCCACCTCACTGGTCCTCGGCCTCGCCGCACTGGCGATCGTCGGGCCCGGGCTCAGGGCACGCGGGGCGGCTGACCCCGCCTCGTGGGCACCTCTCGCTCCTCCTCCTCCGGCCGCGCTTCAGAGAGCGCCCGCATGAGCCTCTCGAGCTCGGTGCGGTCCGCCTCCCCGGGGAGCCCCCAGCCGGGGCGATAGCCGAAGCGCTCGGCCGCCGAGACCGCCCGGGTCCCGTCCAGCAGCTCGATCCGCTCGCACCCGACCAGCGCGGGGTGGGGCACACCGCAGACGCGGGCCAGCCGCAGGAGCTCGGCGCGCAGGCCGGCGACGTAGTTCGCGAGCCGCGCGGCGCTGCGCTGCGGGTCGAGGCCGCGCTGCAGCCAGGCGGAGTTCGTCGTGACCCCCGTGGGGCAGCGACCGGTGTGACAGCGCTGCGCCTGGATGCACCCGACGGCGAGCATCGCCTCGCGCCCGACGTTGACCATGTCGCATCCCATCGCGAAGGCGAGCATCGCGTTCTCCGGGAGCCCGAGCAGGCCCGACCCGACGAACACGACGCGCTCCGCGACCTCGGCCTCGGCGAAGGGGCGGTAGGCGCGTGCCAACGCCAGGCGGAACGGCAGGGCGACGTGGTCCACGAAGACGAGCGGCCCCGCCCCGGTGCCGCCCTCGCCGCCGTCGATGGTGATGAAGTCCGGGCCGGCGCCCTCGCGCTGCATGCGGCGGGCGAGCTCCTGCCAGAAGCCGGCCTCCCCGACCGCCGACTTGATGCCCACCGGAAGGCCGGTGGCGGCGGCGATCGTCTCGATGAACTCGACCAGCCCCGCCACCCCCGTGAAGGCCGAGTGCCCCGGCGGGCTCACGCAGTCGCGTCCGACCGGCACGCCCCGCGCCGCGGCGATCTCCGGGGTGACCTTCGCCGCCGGCAGCAGGCCGCCCACGCCGGGCTTCGCCCCCTGGCTCAGCTTGATCTCGATGGCCCGCACCGGGTGGGACTCCACCGCGGCGACGAGCGCCGGGAGATCGAAGCGCCCACTCGCGTCGCGGCAGCCGAAGTAGCCGGTGCCGATCTGGAAGACGATGTCGGCGCCGTGCTGGTGGTGGACGCTGAGCCCGCCCTCGCCGGTGTTGTGCAGGCAGCCCGCGCGGGCGCTGCCGCGGTTCATGGCCTCCACGGCGTGCCCGCCGAGCGCCCCGAAGCTCATCCCCGAGACGTTGACCACCGACGCCGGGCGGAACGCGTGGGCGCGTCCGTTGGCGGCCCCGAGCATCTTGGCGCAGGGCAGGGGCCATCCCTCGGGCTCCCCGCCCGGATCGGGCGGGGACGGCAACGCCGACGGCGTGATGAGCACGTGCCCGGGATGGCGCGACCAGTCGACGTCGGAGCCGAACCCGAAGTGCGGGTCCTGGCGCTTGGCCGTCGCGTAGACCCAGCGGCGCTGGTTGCGCGAGAAGGGCCGCTCGTCGTCGTTGCCGGTCACGATGTACTGGCGCAGCTCGGGGCCGAACGCCTCGAGCAGATAGCGCAGGTGGCCGACGACGGGGAAATTGCGCAGGATCGCGTGGCGCCGCTGGGTCAGGTCGTAGGCCACCAGGCCGGCGAGCGCGGCGACCCCGGCCGCGCGCAGGCCCGGACGGCGACGGACGCGGCTGGCGGCCTTCAGCATCTGGCGAGCGTCGCGCCGACGAGGCTCCCCCGCGTCCGTGAGCGTCACGCGCGGGGTGCGGGAAACCACGGAGGGCCGGTTGCTCAGGCCTCCACCTCCTCCTCCTCGTTGACCCGCCGGAACCAGTCCCAGGGCTGGCGGATCGCCGCGAGCCAGTCGTCGAGGGTCGCGCCGGCGGGGATGACGTCGATGTGGGACCCGCCCCGCATGTGAAGGCGCATGCGCGCGGTCTGGCCGATCGGCGAGACCTCCTCGGGGCGCTCCGGGCGGCGCTCGAACGCCTCGATGTCGGCGAACGAGAGCGTCCGCCGCCGCGCCAGCAGCAGGCGCTCGAGCGGGTTGGGCTCGAACTCGAGCCGGTCGGCGTAGAGGCGCAGCAGCCCGCCCCGGGCGAGCCAGCCGGTGTTGATGCTCACGAGCCCGCGCTTGCGCACCCCGTCCTCGGGGCCGAGGAACTCGGCGTCGCGCAGGCCGGTCCACATGCGATCCCACTCCGGCCGGTCGTCGTCACCGGCCCGGCGGTCGTCGGACCGTCGTCCCATGGCCATCCTCCTCGTGTGGGGCGATGAGTGACCTGGAGGCGAGCCTACGACGACCCGCGGTGGCGGGCCAGCGGATCCGGCGGCGGCGTGGCAGGCTACCGCCGGAATGCTCACGGCCGAGGGGGCGGGTGTGCAGGCGCACCGGATCGGGGTTGTCGGCGCGGGTGTCATGGGGAGCGAGATCGCCCAGGTGGCGGCGGCCGCCGGCCTCGACGTGGTCCTGCGCGACGTCGACTCCGCGGCGATCGGCCGCGGCCTCGACCACGTGCGCGCGATCGGCGAGCGGCGCGTGAGCCGGGGCCGTCTCGACCCCGCGGACGCCGCGGCGATCCTTGCGCGGATCACGCCGGCCGAGGACGACGCCGACCTGGCCGACTGCGACGTGATCATCGAGGCGACCACGGAGGTGATGGCGGTCAAGCGCGAGGTCTTCGGACGCCTGGACGCCATCGCGCGCGCGGACGCGGTCCTCGCCTCCAACACGTCCGGGCTGTCGATCACCGAGATGGGCCGCTCCACGTCGCGCCCCGAGCGGGTTCTCGGGCTGCACTTCTTCAACCCCGCGAGCGTGATGAGCCTGGTGGAGGTGATCTCCGGCGAGGACACCTCGCCCGAGGCGACCCAGGCGGCCATGGACCTCGTCGCGCAGATCGGCAAGACCCCCGTGCGCGTAGCCGAGTGCCCCGGCTTCCTGGTCAACCGGGTCCTCATCCGGGCCCTCGTGGAGGCCTACCGGCGCGCGTCGGAGATCGGGGCCGACCGCGCGTCGGCCGACGCCGCCGTGGTCGAGTCCGGGCCGGCCCCGACGGGCCCTTTCGCTCTCGGCGACCTGATCGGACTCGGCACCCTTCTGCACGTCCAGCGAGATCTCGAGGAGGCCTACGGCGATCGCTTCGCCGGCGACGACGAACTGGAGGCGCTCGTGGCACAGGGACGGTTGGGGGCGAAGAGCGGATCGGGCTTCCTGAGCGAATCGCCGCCGGGCGCGGCCCCCGACGCGGCCGGGCGGGACGTGGCCGAGCGCTACTACCGCGGGGCGGTCGACGAGGCCAGCCGCTGCGTGGCCGAGGGCGTCGCCGCCCCCGAGGACGCCGATCTCGCGCTGAAGCTCGGCGCCGGCTGGGAGCAGGGGGCGCTGGAGTGGGGCGTCGGGAGGGCACGGTGAACCGGGCCACCTTCCTCAAGCGCGCGGGCATCGGCGCGGCCCTCGTGGCCGGCGGGGGCGCCGGGGTCGCCGGCGCGGCCGGGGCGCCGCGGACGACGGCCGCGCGCAAACCCTCGCTCGCCGCCCTCGCCCGTCTGACCCAGGGGCCGCTCATCACCCCCGGCAGCGCGGGCTACAACCAGGAGCGCCAGGTGGTCAACGCGCGCTTCTCGGGCGCGCGTCCGCTGGCCATCCTGCGCGCGCGCAGCGCCCAGGACGTGCGCCAGGCCGTCCTGTGGTGCGCCCGCAACGACGTGCGCATCACGGCGCGCTCGGGCGGCCACAGCTACGCCGGCTACTCGACGCTCAACGGGGGCCTGGTGGTGGACCTCTCGGCCCTCGACGGCATCCGGGTGTCCGCCGACCGGCGGACCGTCCAGCTGGGCGCCGGCAACCACCTGATCGACGTCTACACCGCCCTGGCCAACCGCGGCCTGACGATCCCGGCGGGTTCGTGCCCGACCGTGGGGGTGGGCGGGCTGGCGCTGGGCGGCGGCGTGGGCCTCGCCGGCCGCGCCCTCGGGACGACGAGCGACAACGTCGTGGCGCTCACGGTCGTGACGGCCGACGGCGCGCGTGCGGACCTGCGACGCGCGGACCAACCCCGACCTCTACTGGGCGTGCCGCGGCGGCGGCGGGGGCAACTTCGGCATCGCCACCGGGTTCACGCTCACCACCCACCGGGTGAGCTCCGCGTCGTACTTCTTCGCCAACTTCGCGTGGAGCGACGCGCCCGACGTGATCGCGGCCTGGCAGCGGTGGGCGCCCAACGCGCCGCCCGAGCTCTTCTCGATCTGCTCCCTGGGCACCAGCACCGGCGACACCCCGGTGCTGAACGTCTTCGGCCAGTACATGGGGTCGGCGGCCGCCCTGCGCCGCACGCTGGCCCGCGGGCTCACCTCGGCCGCCACGCCGGCGAGCATCCAGGTGGGCACCGCCCCCTACCTCTACCTCATGCAGCGCTGGGCGGGGTGCCTGGGCGAGTCGGGCGCGGCCTGCCGCACCCCTCCGCGGCAGCTGTTCGCGGCCAAGTCGCGCTACGCCCTGAAGCCCATATCGGGCCCCGGCATCCGGGCCCTGATCGCGACCATCGACCAGCGCCAGCGCCAGTCCTCGCTCGGCTCGGGCGCCATCGAGATGGACTCCTACGGCGGCGTGATCAACGAGGTCGCACCGGACGCGACGGCGTTCGTGCACCGCAACGCCCTCTTCTCGCTGCAGTACGCCGCCTACTGGCAGACGCCGTCGGCGGCGTCGGCCGGGCTCAGCTGGATCCGCGGCGCCGTGCGCTCCACCCAGCCCTACGTCTCGGGCTACTCGTACCAGAACTACATCGACCCCGAGCTCACGACCTGGCAGCGGGCCTACTACGGCACCAACCTGGCGCGGCTGATCGACGTCAAGAGCACGGTCGACCCCGACAACCTGTTCCGCTTCCGCCAGAGCATCCCGGTGCGGTGAGGGCCGTCCCCGAGGGCGTCCGCGTGTCGCGGGCGCCCTCGGGTGACGGGTGCGGCGGAGCTAGCGGGCGAAGGTCGAGCGGAGCGCGGCCGGGATCGGCTTGCGCGCCTGCGCGACGAACGCGGCGTAGCTGGGCTTCTTCGTGAACCCTGCGGTCAGCAGCCCGCCGGGCCAGATTGGTTGTCCTGGAGGTTGAACCAGACCACCGTCGCCAGCTGCGGGTTCTTGACCGTGGGCAGCGCGAAGATCTGCTGGAGGTACTTCTTCTGCTGGGCGAAGGTCACCTTGACGTTGCGGAACGGCGTCTTGGCCGTCGTGTAGCCCGCCTCGGTGACGTACAGCTTCATGCCCTTCTTGCTTCTTGTTGAGGGCGGCGTAGATCTCCGGCAGGCTGCTCCAGGTGGGGAAGGCCTTGGCGTAGGCCTTGGACGTGAACGTGCGGGCCCTGCGACGGGTAGATGTGCTGGGAGTAGGCGTCGAACTTGAGGCTCTTGTCGCCGAGGATGCTGTTCATCCAGGGGCGCGAGCCGATGTTGCCGCCGCCGGTGCTGCTGCGGGGACCGGCGACGCCGGCGATCACGACCGAGGCGGGGTTGGCGGCCTTGATGCGGGGGTAGGCGGCCTTGATCAGCGCCTTGTACTTGGGCAGGGAGCTCTTGCCGTTGAAGCGGAAGAACTGGACGATGTTGGGCTCGTTCCAGATCTCCCAGTGGCGGACGCGCGGCAGCGGCGCGACGGCGCCGGGGGGCACGAACGTGCCGTTGTAGCGCGTCGTCACGGCCTGCATGAAGTTGGCGTAGTCGGCGGGCCGCGGGGCGTTGGGGTTGTACTGGGAGACGACGCCTCTGGTTGTTGCCGGCGACCGCCCAGGTGGGCGAGCTGTAGGTGCTCACGATGATCCGGACGTTGGCCGCCGCGAGCGCCGTGAAGATCGCGTCGAGCCGGCGCCAGTCGTAGGCCGGGTCGTTGGGATCCGTGGGGTTCGCGGGGCGGTTGGGCGCCACGAAGTTCCAGAGGATGTTGACGCGGGTCACCTTCGCCTTGGTCTGCTTGACGAGGTCGACGCGGGTCGGGATCTGGTTGAGCGGGGCGATGGCCAGGACGTCGTCCTGCAGGGCCGCGACGGCGCCGACCCCGGTCGCCGGAAGCGCGAGCGCCGCGGCGGCGGCCCCGGCGATCGCCAGCCCGGTGATCGTGCGCCGGGGCGTGATGGCCTTTCGTGTCACCTGAATCTCCTCAGCTCTGGGCTCGTGCGGGCGGCATCGTAACAACCATCGGCGACGTCACCCGTGTGCGTGAGGTACGTCGAAATGCGTGTTTTCCGTGAGGGAGCGGTCAGCGGCGCTCGTCGAAGAACGCCCGCAGGAGCCCGAGGGCCTCCTGTGCGAGGACGCCCCCCTGCATCTCGACCCGGTGCAGCAGGCGGGGATCCTGGAGCGGGTTGACGACCGTTCCGGCCGCGCCGACCTTCTGGTCGGGCGCGCCGAAGACCACCCGGGCCACGCGGGCCTGCTGGATGGCGCCCGCGCACATCGGGCACGGCTCCAGGGTGCAGTAGACGACCGTGCCCAGCAGGCGCCAGCCGCCGAGGGCGATCGCGGCCGCCCTCAGCGCGAGCACCTCGGCGTGGGCCGTCGGGTCGCCGCGCAGCTCGCGCTCGTTGTGCGCCGCACCCACCACCTCGCCGTCGCGCACCACGACGCAGCCGACGGGCACGTCGCCGTGCGCGGAGGCCTCGGAGGCCTCGCGGAGGGCCATCCTCATGAAGTGCTCGTCGCGGGGGAAGACGCGCGTCATCAGGCGGACAGTAGCCGTGTGCCGCTAGCGTTCGCGCCATGGAGATCCGCTCGGTCAACGTGGGGCAGCCGCGCGAGCTCCGGAGCGGCGACCAGGCGATCCTCACGGGCATCGTCAAGGAGCCGGTCGCGGGCCGGGTGGCCGTGGGCCTCACGAACCTGGCGGGCGACCGCCAGGCCGATCTCACGGTCCACGGCGGCGTCGACAAGGCCGTCTACGTCTACCCGGGCGAGCACTACGCCCACTGGGAGGCGGAGCTGCGGCGCGACGACCTCCTCCCCGGCCACTTCGGCGAGAACCTCACGACCGCGGGCCTGCTCGAGGACGACGTCCTCGTCGGCGACGTCCTGCGGATCGGATCCGCACTCTTCGAGGTGAGCCAGCCGCGGGTCCCCTGCTTCAAGCTCGTGGCCCGGATGGGCGACCCGGCCTTCGCCAAGCCCTTCCTGCGAAGCGGACGGGTGGGCTTCTACCTGCGGGTGCTGGAGGAGGGCGACCTCGGCGCGGGGGACCCGATCACCCGCGTGCGGCGCGGGGAGGGCGGCCTGAGCATCCGGGAGGCCGCCGCCCTGCTCGGCGACGGAGCCGGCGCGGACGACCTGGAGCGCGCGGCCGCCACGCCGGCGCTCGCCGAGGGGTGGCGCCGGTCCTTCGCGGCGCGCGCGGAGCGGCTCAGATCGCGAGCGCGATGAGGATCAGGACCACGTAGCCGAGGGCGTAGGCCCCGGTGAGCCCGAACACCACGGCGCGCGGCACGGCGCGGACGGTGAAGCCGGTGCGGGCCAGGAAGGCCAGCTTGACGAGGTCGCCGGCGAGCATCAGCGCCGCGAACGCCAGCAGGTATCCGGCGACGGCGTCGCGGGCGAGCGCGACGGTCATGCACCAGTGGCCCACGTTCATCCCCAGGATGAAGACGAGACCCACCACCTCCCGGTCCGCGTAGCGGTCGGCGATGGCCGCGACCAGGCCGAGCGAGAGGACCGCGAGGATCACCGTGGCCGCGAGCCGCGCGCCGTCCGCGCCGTCGGCGGGGGCGTCCAGCGCGGCGAGGAGCGCCGCGACGCCGACGCCGATCCCCACCGCCTTGAGGACCGTCTCCAGCCATGCCAGGCCGGACCAGTCGCCGACGTGCCACCGGCGCGCCGGGACGGCGTCGCTCACGGGGCCGGGCAGGCGATCGGTGCGCCGACCGGGACGACGTGCCGCACGCCGGCCGCGAACCCGGTGTCGCGGCTGACGGTGACGATGCTCGCGGTCGAGGCGCCGGTCGCGAGCCGGTAGCGGTCGGCGCCGATCGCGCTCACCTGGGCCGCGACGCCGGGCCCGCAGGCCGAGGCGACCGCCTGGCGGATGAGCGCGGCGTCGGCGGCGCGCGCGGCCGCGGTGATCCGTCCCTCGGGCTCCGGCCCCGGCCCGGGGCCGAGGACGGCCAGCAGGGCGACGACGCCGGCGACGAACATCGCGCCGAGGACGACGAGCCGGCCGAGGCGGACGGCGCGGCGCGACCGTCGCCAGGGCGATCCGCCCTCGGGCATCGGGTCCACGAAGCGGCCGCGGGGGGCGGCGGCAGGAGCGCGACGACCGGGGCCGCGATCAGGGCGACCGCCACGCCGGCCTGCGACACCTCGAGGCTGGCCAGGCCGAGCATGCGCAGGGGCAGGCACACGAGGGTCCACGCCAGGGCGAGCACCAGCACGGCGAGCCCGCGGCGCAGGCGATCCCACGAGATCCAGGTGCGCAGCGCCCGCTCCCAGGGGGTGAGGGCCAGGTAGGCGTCGACGCGGCGGCGGCGCCAGAGGGCCATCGCCGTGTCGCCCACCGGCCGGCCGGCCGGCCCGAGCAGGGGCTCGAGCTGCTCCGCAACCTCACGCTCCAGCGCCTCCTGGCGCCGCAGCTGCGACGCGGTCCGCTCGCGCTCCAGACGCTCGCGGCGCGCCGCCGCCATGCCGGGGAGCCCGCGGGCGGCGCGCGGGTTCACGTCCCGGTTTCCACCGATCCGACGGCGAGATCCACGATCTCCTCCGCCGAGTCGGATATCTGGATCAGGTCCATGTCGCCCCGGCTGATGAGGCCCTCCTCGAGCAGGCGCGCCTGGATCCAGCGGACCAGCCCCGCCCAGTACGCGCTCCCGCAGAGCACCACCGGGAAGCTCAGGGCCTTGCCGGTCTGGATCAGCGTGAGCGACTCGAACAGCTCGTCGAGCGTGCCGAAGCCGCCCGGGAAGACGATGTACGCCTCGGAGTACTTCACGAACATCGTCTTGCGCACGAAGAAGTAGCGGAAGGCGATCGCGAGGTTGACGTACTCGTTGACCGCCTGCTCGTGCGGCAGCTCGATGGTGCAGCCGATCGACATGCCGCCCGCCTCGCTGGCGCCCCGGTTGGCGGCCTCCATGATCCCGGGCCCGCCGCCGGTGATGACGCCGAAGCCGCGCTCGACCAGCAGGCCGCCGACCTCGCGCGCGAGGTCGTAGTGCGGCGTCTCCGGCGCCGTACGCGGCCGAGCCGAAGATCGAGACCGCCGGGCCGACCCGGGCCAGCGCGTCGAAGCCGTCCACGAACTCGCCGAGGATCCGCAGCGCGCGCCACGGCTCGCTGTGGAGGAAGTCGGAGCTCTCGGGCCGCGTCAGCAGGCTCGCGTCGGCGTGGCCGATCGCCGCCTCGCCCGGACCGCGGGCCCCGAGCCGTCCGCTGCGGGCGAGCTCTCACGCGCGCACCGAGCCGACGCGCTCCACGACGGCGTCGAGCGGCTGCGGCGGGCGCGCGCGCTCCACTCGCTCCGGCGTGCGGCGGGCGGGATCGCGGGGCGGGCCGGCGCGCCGAACGAGATCACCACCACCGCGCGCTCGGGCGGCGGAATGCCCGAGGAGGGATGCGAGGGCGTCGGCGTCGGCGACGCCGTTGGGGCACGAGGCGACCCCGTCGGCCCAGCGCGCTGAGCATCATGCTCTCGGCGGCGCGGCCGGCGTCGAAGTCCACCAGGTTGCCGCCCGGGCTCACGACGAGCACCACGACGAGCCCGGCCTCGAGCACGTTGCCCGCCCGGTAGACGGTGCGCGCCACGGCGGCCACGGCGTCGCCCTCGACGACGATGAAGCGGGAGGGCTGGCGGTTGCGCGCGCTGCCGACGAGGCGGCCGGCGTCGAGGATGCGGCGGGCGACGTCCGCGGGGACCGGCGCGCCGTCGTAGGCGCGCGCGTCGCGCTTGCTGGCAACGGCGAGGTGCGTACGTCCACGCCGTCAGCCTAGACCACGCCCTCCGGGTCGGGGACGGGCGGCGTGTGCGACACGCAGAACGGCGTGCCCCAGATCGGCTCGCGCGCCGCAGGGCTTGCCCTTGCGGTTGAGGGCGGCGCAGCGGGGCGTGGAGCCCGCGATCCCGGCCGCGCCGCGCTCGGCCTCGAAGAACGTGCGCGCCCGGCGAGACGTGGGCGTCGATGACGAGGGACGCGCGCAGCTGGTCCTGCGCCCGCATCAGCGAGCGCGCCGCGGAGAAGAGCGACCGCGCCACCATCGGCTCGGAGCGCGGGTCGGCCGCCACCCGCGAGATGCCCGCGTCGCAGACCTGGAGCAGGTAGCGCTCCGACCATCCCGGCCGGCGCGGGTCCGGCATCAGCGACGGCATCAGCGCCTTCCAGAGCGACCGCGTGTAGCGCCTGATCGCGACGGCCCGGCTCGGCGCCGATTCGGGGAGGACGGTGTGGACCTGTTCGGCCATGGGAACAGTTGACCACCGAACGGACAGCGTGTCAAGGTTCTGTCGAGAGTGAGAGCCATCCGACAGTGCTCTTAGCGAGCGGGATCCGTGCGAAGCCGTGCGCGATACCCTGGACAACTTGTCCAGAGTATGGGCATCATTGGCCCATGGCCCGACTCCATCGACTCCGTCCGGTCTCATGCGCATCGGCGAGCTCAGCCGCCGGCACGGCGTGAGCCCCGACCTGCTGCGGGTCTGGGAGCGCCGCTACGGCCTCCTCGAGCCCGAGCGCACCGGCGGCGGCTTCCGCCTCTACACCCCGCGCGACGACGAGCGGGTGCGGGTGATGCGCCACAACCTGGAGCTGGGCTACACCGCCGCCGTCGCCGCCCGCATGGCGCTGCGCAGCCCCGCGCCCGCCGGAGCGGCCGATCCGCGACAACGCCCTCGACGCCGCGCGCGGGGAGCTCCTGGAGCGGCTGGAGGCGCTTCCAGGACGTCGAGGCGCAGGCGGATCCTCGACCGGCGCTGGCCAGCTTCAGCACGGAGGCCGTGCTGCGGGACGTGGTGCTGCCCTGCCTGCGCGAGCTCGGCGACCGCTGGGAGGCGGGCGAGGTGTCGGTCGCCCAGGAGCACTTCGCCAGCGCGGTCCTGCGCGGGCGCCTGCTCGGGCTGGCCCGCGGCTTCGACGTGGGCGTGGGCCCGCGCGCCATCCTGGCGTGCCCCACGCGACGACCGCCACGACCTGGGCCTGCTCTGCTTCGGCATCGGCCTGCGCGAGCGCGGCTGGCGGGTCACGTTCCTCGGCGCCGACACCCCGATCGACGCGCTGCACGGCGCCGCGGTCCAGCTGCAGCCCGCGCTCGATCGTGGTGTGCGCCGAGCAGGAGCCGCCGCTGCGCGCGGCGCTCCCCGAGATCGAGATGCTGGCGGCGCGAGTATCCGGTGGCCCTGGCGGGGCGGGCGGCGTCGGCCGAGATGGCCCACGCCACGGGGTCGCGCCTCCTCCAGGACGCGCCGATGGCCGCGGCCGCGCGGATCGCGTCGGGAGGCTGACCGCGGGCCCTACTCGCTCTGGGAGACGACCCTCAGGGGCGGTCGTGGCGCGGCGGTCTGCCACGAGTCCAGGCGGTTGAGGCCGTCGAGCGCGGCGGTCTTGTAGCACTCGGCCAGCGTCGGGTAGTTGAAGACCGTGTCGACGAAGTGCTCCACCGTGCCGCCGTAGGTCATCACGGCCTGGCCGATGTGGATGAGCTCGCTCGCGCCCTCGCCGATGATGTGCACGCCGAGCAGCTCGTGCGTGTCCCAGTGGAAGATCAGCTTCAGCAGGCCCGGTCCGGTCGCCGATGATCTGGCCGCGCGCGATCTCGTGGTACTGGGCCTTGCCGACCTCGTAGGGGACGCCGTCGCGCGTCAGCTCCTCCTCGGTGCGGCCCACCGTCGAGATCTCGGGGATCGTGTAGATCGCGTACGGCACCAGCGAGGGGACGCTGCGGGCCGCGATGCCGAAGGCGTGGCAGGCGGCCAGCCGCCCCTGCTCGAGCGAGGTGGAGGCGAGGCTGGGGAAGCCGATCACGTCGCCCACCGCGTAGATGTGCGGGACCGCGGTGCGGTAGTGCTCGTCCACCGTCAGCCGCCCGCGGTCGTCGGCGTCGAGGCCGGCCGCGGGCAGGTTGAGGCAGCCCGTGGCCCCGCGTGCGGCCGATCGAGTAGAACGCCTTCTCGGCGACGATGTGCTTGCCGCTGGCCAGGTGGACCCGGACCATTGCCGTCGTGCCCGTCGTCGATCTCGACGCCGCTCACCTCCTCGCCGAGCCAGAGGGTCATCGCGGCTGCGGCGCATGTGGAAGGCGAGGGCGTCCATGATCTCGGCGTCCATGTACGAGCAGCAGGCGCGGCCGCTTGTCGACCAGCGTCACCCGCACCCCGAGCGCGGCGAACATGCTCGCGTACTCGAGGCCGATGACGCCGGCGCCGATCACGACCAGCGTCCGCGGCAGGCGGTCGAGGCTGACCGCGTCGTCGCTGGTGAGGATGCGGCGGCCGTCGAACTCCACGCTCGGATCGCGGGTGGCCGTCGTGCCGGTGGCGAGCACGAGGTGCGAGCCGCTGATGGTCTGGCGGCCGTGACCCTCGGGGTCGTCGATCACGATGGTGTGGGGATCCACGAAGGAGCCGTGGCCGTTGTAGATGTCGATGTCGTTGCGCAGCAGCTGGTGGCGCACGACGTCCGTCTCGTTGCGCACCACCTGGTCGGCCCGGAAGGTGAGGTCCTCCATGCCGATGTGCTGCTTGGCCGAATACGAGGAGCCGTAGAAGCCCGCGGTCGCGGTAGCCCGTGAGCGCCATGGCGGCCTCGCGCAGCGTCTTCGAGGGGATGGTGCCGGTGCGGACGCAGACCCCGCCGACGCCGGTGGTCCGCTCGATCATGGCGACCCGCTTGCCCAGCTTGGCCGCCTGGATGGCCGCGCGCTGCCCGCCGGGCCCCGACCCGATCGCGATCAGGTCGTAGTCGAATGATGCGCCGTTCATTGAATGTCGATCGGCCATCGCCGCGGCGATCGTAGTCCCGGGGTCGCGCGGCGGGCAGCGGCCCCAGGGCCAATCAGCGGCCCCTCACGCTGGACCCGGGGACACCACTCAGGACCCGCAGGTCTCGTTCCGCAGCCGGTCGATGAACGCGATCAGGGTCTCACCCACCAGATCCAGGCTCCGCGGCGACACCTTGTCGATCGTGTCGCGGGTCGTGTGGAAGTAGGGGTAGTCGAAGTCGATCAGGTCGATCGACGGGACGCCGGCGCGCAGGAACGGGGTGTGATCGTCGTAGATCAGGGGGCCGGTGAGGTCGGGGAAGGCGCGCCTGGGCCCCGACCTCGGCGGCGGCGGCGCGCAGGCGGCTCCAGAGGCCGGCGTCGGACGAGGATTCGCGGGGGATGCGCAGATCGCGGTCCGCCACGAAGTCCACGAGGACCATGGCCCGCAGCCCGGCGGCGTGGCGCTCGGCGTGGATGCGGCTGCCGCGCAGTCCGTCGTCGAGGAAGTCCCCCGACCCGCGCGGGCTCTCCTCGCCGTCGAACATCACGAAGCGCAGCTCGCGCTGACAGGCGCGCCGGCCCCGCGCCAGCTCGCGCGCCAGCTGGAGCACCACCGCGGCCCCGCCGGCGCCGTCGTTGGCGCCGACGAAGCCCGGGATGTCCTTGGTGTCGTAGTGGGCGCCCACGAGGATCGGCGCGCCCCGCCCGGGGAGCCGGCCCGTCACGTTGCGCAGCCCGCCGGGGACGCCCTCGTACGCGCCGTGCGGCAGCCGCGCCCGCAGGCGCGCGGCCAGCCGCAGCGACGCGGCCGATCCCGCCGGGCGGGGCCCGATGTCCACCTCGGCGCGCAGCTCGGCGAACGCGCGGTCGGCGTCGAAGCGGTCCACCGCGGGCCCGCCGGAGGCCGCCGGGGCGCCCCCGCCGCAGCCCGCGATCCCGATTGCGGCGATCGCGACAAGGAGAGCGATGCCGAGGGGTCGAAGGCGTCCTCGCATGCCCGGCAGGTTGGCACGGTTCCGGTGCGAGGGGCACACAGGGGTTTCCCCTGACCCCCCCGTTGCTGGTAGCGTCGTCGATCGATGGCGGCCTTGTGACGGGTCGCCTTTTCCGTTTCCTGCGCTGGAGATGCACTTCTGAGGTTCCGCCACATCACCCGTTCGGTCGGCGCGATCGCAGTCCTCACGGCGGTTCTCGTGGCGTTCGGGAGCACGGTCGCCACCTCCGAGCCGGCCTCCATCTCGGCCAAGCGCGCCGAGGTCGAGCGCATCCAGTCGGAGCTCGCGGGCATCGACCAGCAGGTGGAGAACGCCGCCGAGGAGTACAACGGCGCCCGCTATGAGCTGGATCAGGTGAAGGGCCGGATCACCGAGAACCGGGCCCAGATCGTCACCACCACGCGCGCTCTCGCCGCCAAGCGCAAGGTGCTGGCCGCGCGGCTGCGCGACATCTACGCGACGCCGACGCCCACGCTGGCGGAGGTCCTCATCACCAGCGGCAGCATCACGGCCGCGGCGGACCAGGTGGACCTCCTCGACCGCGTGGGCCAGCGCGACGCCGATGTCGTCGGCGGCCTGAAGACGGGCAAGCAGAAGCTGCAGAAGCTGCGCGCGAAACTCGTCGAGGACCGCGCCACGAGCGAGAAGCAGGTCGCCGCGGCCCAGGAGCACAAGGCCACGGTCGAGAGCCTGATGAGCCAGCGCCAGGCCGTGCTGGCCAGCGCCAAGGGCGAGCTGGGCACGATGCTCGCCGCCGAGCAGGCCCGCGAGCGCCGCGCCGCGGCCGCCGCGGCCGAGGCCGCGCGCCAGCGGGTGGCCGCGACCGCCTCCCCCTCCGCGCCCGCCGCATCGGCGCCGGCCGCGGCGAGCGAGCCCGCGGCGACCCCCGCCGAGCCGGCGGCGGCCCCCGCGGCCGCGACGCCCGCCGCCACGCCCGCTCCCGAGGCCGCACCGGCCCTGCCCAGCGGCAGCGGCAACGCCGCCGCCGCCAGCGCCGCGATGTCGCAGCTCGGGGTGCCCTACCGCTGGGGCGGCGCCTCGCCGTCGGGCTTCGACTGCAGCGGTCTCGCCTCGTGGGCCTACGCCCAGATCGGCAAGAGCGTCCCCCACTACACCGTGGCCGCGTACAACGCCTTCCCCAAGGTGCCCGCGGACCAGCTTCAGCCGGGCGACCTGGTCTTCTTCCGCGGCCTCGGCCACATGGGGATCTACATCGGCGGCGGCCAGTACGTCCACGCGCCCCAGACCGGCGACGTCGTCAAGGTCAGCAGCGTCAGCGGCCGCGGCGACTACGTGGGGGCGACCCGGCCCTAGATCTCTCCGCGGAACCGTTCGGGCGACATCCGCCCCAGCGGGATCGCGGGCCGTCCGGCCGGCCGCGGGCCGCGGTCCGGGTGGCCGAGCGCGATCACGGTGCGCACGGACCACGGCGGCCCGAGGCCGGCCAGGGCGGTCGCCGCCGCGATGTTCGCCTCGGGGAAGAGCGTCACGGGGCACGAGCCGAGCCCCAGGGCGTGGGCGGCGAGCATGACGTTCTGGGCCAGGCGTCCCGCGTCGAACTCCGCGTCGGCGCCGCCCGCCTGGCGGTCGATCGCCAGGAGGACGGCCAGGGGGCAGCCGCGCAGGTGCTGCGCGTAGGCCCCCAGGCGGCTGAGCTCCGCGAGCCGGGTCGGGTCGTCGACCGCGATCAGCCGCCACGGCTGGCGGTTGCGCGCGGAGCCGGTCCAGCGGGCCACCTCCATGATGCGCGCGAGGTCCGCGGGGTCCACCGGGCGCGGCGTGAAGCGCCGGGTGGCGCGCAGGGAGGCCAGCGTGCGCAGGGGATCGTCCACCGCGCGAGCCTCGCATAACGCACCGTGCGGGAGGGCGCGGCCGCCGGGCGGGCCGATGTGGTCAACACGGTCTGACGGCGGACGTGCCCGTTCGCCGCATCCACGAAAGGATTCGAGATGACGACCAAGATGCTTCGCCGCGCGATCGTGGCGACCGCGCTCGTGGGGGCGATCGCCGCCCCGAGCGCGATGGCGTGTGGAGGGGGCAATGGAGGACCCTCGAACCCGCCCGGGGGGACCTACTTCAAGCAGCCCTCCAAGAGCCCCTACCAGTACACCGGCGGGAAGCGCTTCCACCGCGGAGACCGGGGCGACTGCAACCCGGCGCCGCCTCCGGTGACGCCGCCGGTGGATCCGCCGCCGCCCGTCGATCCGCCCCCGGCCCCCTCGTTCTAGGCCGCTCCTAGCGGACGACCGTCCAGAAGCGCGGCTCGAACGGCTCGGGGTCCCGGGTCGTCGAGTCGTGCTCGAAGGACACCCGCAGGTGCCCCTCGGCGCCGAGGCGCTCGAGGGTGCCGACGAAGTCCTCGGGCTCGATGTCGATCCCGCGCGCGATGACCCGCTCGTAGAGCGCCGCCTCGCGCACGGGCTCCCCGGACTGGCGCAGCACCTCGAGAGTGACGCCGTCCACCGGGACGCTCATCCCCCCAGCCTCTCGAACTCGCGCTGCTCGTCGGCGGTCCGCTCCGCCGTGGGGATCCGCTCCAGGCGGGCGTCGGAGATCTGCGCGCCGCTCTCCACGCTCAGGCCGTAGGTGCCCGCGGCCAGGCGCGCCTCGGCCCGCTCCACGGCCGCGAGCTCGAGCCGCAGGGCGTCGATCCGCTCCAGGTCGCGCGTGCGCTCGGTCAGGTCGACCGCGCCGTCGCCCGACGCGACCTCGTCCGCCGCGGAGTCCGCCGCGTCGGGCCGGAACTCCGCCTCGAGGCGGTTCAGCTCCTCGGTCACCCGCGCCCGCTCAGCGGCCAGGAGTTCGGTTGCTCGTGTGTCGTCCATATCGCGCCCTTCGTTGTGCTGGAGGTCGCAGGCTAGAGGAGGCCGCGTTCCTTCGCGATGGCCAGGGCCTGCACGCGGTTGTGCGCCTCGAGCTTGGTGAACAGGGATCGGGAGTGGCTCTTGACCGTGTTGGGCGACAGGCCCAGGCTGTCGCCGATCTCCTGGGTGGTGAGGCCGCGGGCGATGAGCAGCAGCACCTCGTGCTCCCGCCCGGTCAGGGCGCCGTCGACCGACGCGGCCCGCTCGCGGCGGGGGACCATCGCCCCCGCGATCCGCGGGTCCATGACCGTGCGCCCGTGGACGACCTGCATCAGGGCCGAGAGCAGGTTCTGCTCGTTGACGTCCTTGAACAGGCAGGCCGAGGCCCCCGCCTTGAGGCAGCCGCGCACGGCCATCTCCTCGGGGTGGGCGGTCAGGATCACGATCGCGATCTCCGGGTGGCGCTCCTTGATGCGGTCGCAGATCGTCGGCGCCGGCAGGTCCGGAAGGCGCAGGTCCAGCAGCAGCACGTCGGGCCGGAACTGCTCGCAGCGCAGGATCGCCTCGGCCCCGGTGCGCGCGTCGCCCACCAGCTGGAAGAAGCGGCTGCCGGAGAGCAGCAGCCGCATCCCGGACAGGACGATGGGGTGATCGTCGGCCACGACCACGGTATGGGGCATCCGGCTCATCTCACGCGAGGGGGATGAGGGCCCTCATCGTCGAGCCGGAGTCCTCGCCCTTCACGAGCCGCACGTCGCCGCCGAAGCGCGCGACCTCCTCCCGCACCATCCCCAGCCCGAGGCCGCTCCCGGAGGCCGGCGCCGTCACCGCCGCCCCCACGCCGTCGTCCTGGATCACCAGCTCCACCGCGTCCCCCTGGAAGGCGAGGGTGAGGACCACCTCGGCGGCCGCGGCGTGGCGCTCGACGTTGCGCAGCCCCTCCTGCGCGATCCGGATGAGCAGCTCCTCGCGGGCCTCGTCGATCGGCGCCGGGTCGCCCAGCACCAGCAGGTGGGCGGGCACCGAGGTGCGCGCGCTGAAGGCGGCGGCGTCCTCGCGCAGCTTGACCGCGACGGCGCCGGCCGGGGAGGCCGGGCGGTCGAGGGCCTTGAGGGTCGAGCGCAGCTGGGCCGAGGCGCCGGCGATCTGCTGCTCCAGCCCGGCGAGGTGGGCGAGCAGGTCCGGGCGACCGGCCGACGCGCTCGAGTGGGCGAGCTGGGCGGACACCCCGATGCCGAACAGGCGCTGGCCGAAGTCGTCGTGGAGCGCCCGTGCCAGGCGGCGCCGCTCGCGCATCGCCGCCACCTCCTCGACCCGCGCCCGGTCGCGCGCCGCGGCGAGGGCGGCGCCCGAGTAGGTGCACAGGCGGCCGAGGGCCTCCATCGAGCCCCCGCTGAAGCCGCCCTCCGAACGCATCCCCACGTGCAGCACGCCGCGCACCTCCCCGCCGAAGGAGACCGGGATGCCGATCAGCGACCCGATGCCCTCCTCGTCGACCACGATCTCCACGAGATCGCGGTCGAACGACGCCGAGCGGTAGCGCGGGACCTCGATCGCCTTGCCGGTGTCGAGCACCTGGCCGCCCACCCCCGCGCCCGCGATCAGCCGCAGGCCGGGCAGGCGGGGGCCGCGATTGCCGAGCATCGCCTTCATCTCGAGGCGGTCGAAGCAGTGGTGGAGGTGGCAGGGCTGGGGGTGCTCGCAGCCGGCCACCCGCAGCGAGAAGCCCACGACGTCGGCGGCGATCAGGCGGCTCGCCTCCGAGGCCGTCCGCCAGGCGATGCGCGAGACGACGAGCTCCCGGAAGAGCCGCTGGCCGGCGGCGTCGGCGCGGCGCAACAGGTTCAGGTCGGCCGGCCGCGCGACCTCCGCGACGGGCGACTCCGTGACCCCTTCTCGACTCACCCGACCCCCATCTCGCACGACCTCCCGACCATACGGCGGGCATGTGCGAACGGCAACAATCTCACCCGTTCGGGTGAGCCGCCGCGGGAGTGGCTCCGGCCGCGCCCGATCGCCATGGCCAAGGACTTCGTGGCCATGCCGGCCGCGGCCGTGCGCCCGTGCCGATACCGGTCGGCGTTGCCCGGCGGCGCCGCGGGGGCGAGTCTTGGACGTCCAATCGCTCAGGAGGAAGCCATGCCCGAGATGATGCGTGCGGCGGTGTTCAAGGATGTGCGCGACATCCACATCGAGGAGGTCCCGATCCCCCGGTGTGGACCGACGGACGCGATCGTGAAGGTCACGACCACCACGATCTGCGGCACCGACTCCCACATCTGGCGCGGCGAGTACCCGGTGGCGCCGGGCCGCGTGGTGGGCCACGAGCCGGCCGGGATCATCCACGAGGTGGGCGACGCCGTGCTCGGCTACGAGGTCGGCGACCGGGTCGTCGTCGGCGCCATCACGCCCTGCGGCACTTGCTACTTCTGCCAGTCGGGGGACTTCTCGCAGTGCGCGGGCTACGAGGACCAGTGGGGGATCATCGGCGGCTGGCGGCTCGGCAACTCGATGGACGGCGTCCAGGCCGAGTACTTCCGGGTGCCCTACGCGCAGGCGAACCTCTCCCGGATCCCCGAGGGGCTCTCGGACGAGGAGGTCCTGTTCGTCACCGACATCGCCACCACGGGGATCTCCGCGGTGGAGACCGCCGACGTGCAGCTCGGCGACACGGTCGCCGTGTTCGCCCAGGGGCCGATCGGGCTGTGCGCCACCGCGGGCGCCCGACTCCGCGGAGCCGGCCTGGTGATCGCGGTCGACTCCAACCACCGGCGCCTGGAGATGGCGCGCACGATGGGCGCCGACGTGATCATCGACTACACCCAGGAGGACCCGGTCGCCAAGATCAAGGCCCTCACCGAGGGCCGCGGCGCCGACGTCGCCATCGAGGCGCTGGGCATCCAGGAGACGTTCGAGAACAGCCTCAAGTCGGTGCGCCCGGCGGGGGTGCTGTCGTCGCTCGGCGTCTACGGCGACAAGGTCACCATCCCACTCGAGCCGTTCATCTACGGCATCGGGGACATCGACATCCGCACGACGCTCTGCCCGGGCGGCAAGAAGCGGCTGAGCTCGCTCATGAACCTGGTGAAGACCGGGCGGCTCAACCTGCAGCAGCTCATCACGCACCGCTTCGACCTCGACGACATCGAGCAGGCGTACTCGCTGTTCTCGAACCAGGAGGACGGCGTCATCAAGGTGACCGTCACACCGTGACCGCCTCCGGGGCGCCGATCATCGGCGGAGGCCCCGCGTAGGTGGGAGATGGCCACCGGCCGAGGACCGCCAGATCCCCGGCCGGTGGCTGCGCGCCCGCGTTGGCCGAGGTTTGTCTGAGCCCGCGTTGACCTCGGCGGACGGCCTCGGCTTAATGTGAGTCGTCCGCGATACGCATATCGCCCGTCTGCCATTCCCCCTCCGAAGGGACCCTGATCGATGAGCTCACCGGAGCCGACCGGCCCCGTGCGCCCTGGCGCGCTCCCACGCCTGACGCACGCGTGCGCCGCCCACGGCTGGCGGACCATCGCCGTCTGGATCGTGGTCATCGTCGGCATCTTCGGCGCCGCCGGCACCGTCGGCGGCCAGCTCGTGGACCAGTTCTCGCTGCCGGGCTCCGACTCGCAGAAGGCCGTCGACCTCCTCGAGAGCCGCTTCCCGGCCCGCTCCGGCGACGCCGCGCAGATGGTCTTCGCGGTCCCGTCCGGGCGGCTCGACCAGGGTGAGGCCCGGGCGGCGGTCGAGGCCGCCGTCGCCAAGGCGAAGGCGGTGCCCGGCGTCGTCAGCGTGAGCGATCCGCTCGCCCCCGGGGCCGACCAGCTGAGCAAGAACGGCCGGGTCGCGTACGCGAACGTCCAGTTCTCGCAGCCGGCGATCGACGTCCCCAAGGACTCGGTGACGCAGCTGGAGGACACGGCCCGCGCGGCCGCGAGCGCCGGCGGGGTCCAGACCGAGTTCGGCGGGCCGGTGATCGCCAACGCGGAGCCGCCCACGACCGGAATCAGCGAGCTGATCGGCATCCTGGTGGCGATCGTGATCCTGCTGGTGATGCTCGGCAGCGCGGTGGCGATGAGCCTGCCGATCGCGCTGGCCATCACCTCGGTCGGCCTCGGCGTCTCGCTCATCACCATCGCGGCCAACCTCTGGACCTTCAACACGATCACACCCACGCTGGCCACGATGATCGGGCTCGGGGTGGGGATCGACTACTCCCTGCTCATCGTGACGCCGGTTCCGCCAGGCGCTCCACGACGGGCGCGAGCCGGTCGACGCGGCGACGGTGGCCGCGTCAACGGCCGGCCGGGCCGTGATCTTCGCGGGCGTGACGGTCGCGATCTCGGTCTCGGCCCTCGCGCTGCTGGGCCTCGACTTCATCACCAAGATGGGCCTGGGCGCGGCGGTCACCGTGCTGGTGGCCGTGGCCGCCGCGGTCACCCTGCTGCCGGGCATCCTCGGGCTGCTCGGCCACCGGATCGACAAGGGGCGGCTGCCCTTCCTCCCCCACCGCGACGACTCCGAGGCGACGCGCGAGAAGTCGGCCACGGCCCGCTTCGGCCGCTTCGTGACGCGGCGCCCCTGGATCACCGGCGGCGCCGCGGTGGTCTTCCTCCTGATCCTCGCGATCCCGGTGTTCACCGTGCAGCTCGGATCGAGCGACGCGGGCTCCAACCCCGAGGGCACCACGACGCGCAAGGCGTACGACCTGCTGGCGGAGGGCTTCGGCCCCGGGCTTCAACGGCGAGCTCCTGATCGCGGTCGACCAGAAGCCGGGCTCCGGCGCGGCCGACAAGGTCGTCGCGGCCCTCGAAGCAGACCGACGGGATCGCCTCGGTCGTGGCGCCCGCCGTCAACGAGGCCGGCAACACCGCCGTCATCACGGCGTATCCGACGACGTCCCCGCAGTCCGACGAAGACGGCGGCGCTGGTCCACACCCTGCGCGACGACGTCATCCCCCAGACGCCTCGACGGGCACCGGGGCGCGGGCCTTCGTGGGCGGCCAGACCGCCGCCTACGAGGACATCGCGGCGATCCTCCAGACGCGCCAGCTGGTGTTCCTGCTGGTGGTGATCGGGATCATCTTCGTGCTGATCGCCATGGCCTTCCGCTCGATCGTGGTGGCGGCCAAGGCCGCCCTCACCACGGCGCTGTCGGCCCTGGCCGCGTTCGGCGTGCTGATCGCGGTGTTCCAGCACGGGTGGGGCGCGAGCCTGATCGGAATCGACAGCACCGGGCCGATCGAGTCGTTCCTGCCGGTGATCATCTTCGCGATCCTCTTCGGTCTCTCGACCGACTACGAGGTGTTCATCATGAGCCGCATCCGGGAGGAGTACGTGGGCGGCCGCTCCGCGCGCGACTCCATCGACCACGGGGTGGCGGCCATCGGCCGGGTGATCGTGGCCTGCGCGCTCATCATGTGCTCGGTGTTCTTCAGCTTCCTGCTGGGCGACGAGCGCACGATCAAGGAGTTCGGCCTCGGGCTGGGCATCGCGATCGCGATCGACGCCTTCATCGTCCGCCTGATCATCGTGCCGGCCGTGCTCCAGATCCTGGGCGACCGGGCCTGGTACATGCCCCGGTGGGCCGAGCGCGTGCTGCCGCGGATCACGATCGAGCCGCCCGAGAACGGGACGGCCGCCGGCGCGGACGCGCGTCGGCGCGCCCGCGACCGGGACGGACTAGGAGGGCGGGACCGCCGCTCACCCCACGTACGAGCGGGTGCGCAGCTGGAGCGTCGCCACGCGCTGATCGGCGACGAACGGCGCGCCACCCGCTCCGAAGTGGGCGTTGAAGACGGCGGCGCCCGTCGGGGTCAGCACGACGGGGACGTCCTTGAGCTGGAAGCGGCCCGGCTTGACGATCACCGACGCGCGCCCCACCTTGGTGGCGAAGAGCGTCATCCGCGGGCCCCAGTCGGCGTTGGAGCCGACGATCGCCGACAGCGGGCGGCCCGCGCCGAGG
This sequence comes from uncultured Thermoleophilia bacterium, assembly GCA_963784365.1. GTDB lineage: Bacteria > Actinomycetota > Thermoleophilia > Miltoncostaeales > Miltoncostaeaceae > Miltoncostaea. The sequence continues at coordinate 56,192 of CAWAQS010000007.1, forward strand.
CCGACGTTGAACCAGTTGAGCGTGATGCGGGTGGTGCCCTGCTGCAGGGTCATCCCCTTGACGCTCCGGATCTGGCCCTTCAGCGGGTAGCGCGTCGAGCCCGACACCCTCGGTCACCTTGAAGCGGAGGCCGTCGGCCGCGCCCACCGCTCCCGGGCCGGGCACCGCGGCCACGCCGAGCGGCGTGAAGACGGCGGAGTCCCACAGGATGCGTGGTGCTGCCGCTGAAGAAGTAGGTCTTCGGGGGCGCCTTGGCGCTGGCCAGCGGGGTCGCGATCAGCGCGAGCGCGGCGGCGCCGATGGCGGCGTGGGCCAGCAGGCGCGCGGGTGAGGAGATCCGTGAGGTGGTCATGGCGGCGACGTTAGTGGAGCCGACGCGCGCGCGACAACGGGATGGGGTATGGGTCCCGCCTGGACGATCGGGGGGTCGCGCGGGCGACGCTCAGCTGCCGCTGAAGTCGCCGCCGATGAGCCGCCGGAAGCCGTCCATCCGGCGGTCGTGGCGGGCGTAGCGCTCGGTGGCCCGCGCGAGGCGCCGCGAGCCCTCCGGGTAGCGCCGGCGCGCCCAGGGCGAGCCCGGGCGGGCGAGCCGGATGGCGCCCACCAGGCCCACCACCGGGATGAAGATCGCGATGAAGCCGCAGAAGAGCTTGCCCTTGAAGAAGCACACGACGGCGAGGCAGCCGTTGACGAGGACCGTGATCATCACGGCGATGAGGCTCGGCGACGTCCCCCTGCTCCAGGCCCTGCACGTCGAACGGCGACATGCCCACCAGCAGCAGGAGGCAGATCGTGACCGCGACGATCACCGCGTCGATGGAGGTGCGGCCCTCGGTCTTCCAGTAGACGTCGTCCATGTAGACCCAGAGCGCGAACTCGTCGAGCGCCAGCGCCGCGCCGATCCCGAACAGCACGCCGAGGATCTCGACCCACGGCCGGTCCGGGCGGTAGGCGAACTCGAAGAGCGAGGCCAGCAGCACCAGCAGGATCCCCCACACCTGGTGGTGGATGTGGACGCCGCCGATCGTGATGTCGCCGATCAGGGAGCGGCCGCCCTCGTCCTCGGTGGGCTGCTGGGACTTGGCCTGGATGCGCCGGGTGATCGTCCGCGTGATGAGGAAGGTCAGGACGAAGGCGATCAGCATCCAGAGGATGGCGGTGCGCCCGGGCTCCGCTGCGAGGTCCGCCTGGAATCCCATACGGCCGGTGATACTCGCACGGTGGATTAGGCTGTGTCAGCCGTGGCCCTTCATCCGCTCAAGAGCAATGACGGGGCCGACCAGATCGAGCTGACGCTGGTCTCGGCCGTCGCGACCGTCCTGCTGATCCGGGGCTACCTCCAGCTGACCGGCTACCCCAAAGTCGGGAACGGCGAGCTGCACATCGCGCACCTGCTCTACGGCGGGCTGTTCATGCTGCTCTCCATCTTCCTGATGCTGGTGCTGCTCAACACCGGCGCGCGCTGGTATGCGGCGCTGCTCGGCGGCATCGGCTTCGGCTTCTTCATCGACGAGATCGGCAAGTTCATCTCGAAGGACGTGAACTACTTCTTCAAGCCGGCCGTGGCGGTCATGTACGCGGTGTTCGTGGTGCTCTTCCTGGCGCTCGGCGCGCTGCGCCGCTGGCGCACCGCGTCGCGGCCCCAGGACGCCCTGGCCAACGCCCTGAGCCTGCTGGCGGGGGCGGCCGGGCAGCCGCTGGACACGACGACGCGGACCAGCGTCGAGGCCCTCCTCGACCGCTCGGATCCCGAGAACCCGGTCGTGGCGGGCCTCCGCCAGGCGCTCGCGAGCGAGGTCGGAGACGTCCGCTACGCGGCGCCCACCTACGAACGCGTGCGGGACCGGCTCGAGCAGCGCTACCGGCGCTTCATCCTCAAGCGCCGCTCGCAGACGATCATCGCGTGGGTCGGGGTGATCTACCTGCTGTCGCGCCTGCCGGTGACGATCCGGGTGCAGGTGGACGACACCGGGCTCGACGGCGAGGTGGCGAGCTCCAACACCGCCCACGCGATCCAGCTCGTCGCGACCCTGGTGACCACCGCCTTCGTCATCATCGGGCTGCTGGTCATGCACCGCTCGCGCCTGCACGCCTACAAGTGGTTCCTGCGCGCCGTGCTGGTGTCGCTGCTCATCACGCAGCTGTTCGTCTTCTACAACGACCAGTTCACGGCCCTCACCGGCCTCGCCATCGACCTGCTCTTCTACATCGCGCTGCGGTACATGATCCGCCGCGAGGAGGATCCGACCTTCATCAACGACGACGATCCCGGCGCTCGCGAGCACTCGCGATCCCCGACCCAGACCGCGACCAGCTGACCACAGGGGGCTCCCCATGACCGCACGTGCGGACTACACCGACGAGGAGTGGGAGGCGCTCAGCCGCTCGCCGCTCGTCGCCGGATTCGCGATCTCGCTCGCCGACCCCGGCGGGCCGATCGAGCTGACCAAGGAGTCGATGGCGGCGATGAGGTCCCTCGCGACCCCGCCGAGCGATGAGGAGCTCCTCATCGCCGTCTCGCAGTACGCCCAGGCGCACGCCAAGGAGCACGCCAACCTGCGCAAGGAGCTGGGGCTCAAGGCCGCGACCGCCAAGCAGCAGCTGACCGACGAGCTGACAGTCGGTCAACGCCATCCTCGACGCCAAGGCGACGCCCGAGGAGGCGGCGGCCTTCCGGCAGTGGATCGTCGAGGCCGCTCAGAAGGCCGCGGACGCGGCCAAGGAGGGCGGCTTCCTGGGCATCGGCGCCACCCGCGTCAGCGAGGGCGAGCTGGCCGAGCTGTCGGAGATCCGCGAGATCCTGGGTCTCGACCCCGAGGGGTAGCGGCGTGACCCGGCCGTGACTGCGCGCACCGGTGGCCCCGGGGCCACCGGTGCGCGCGTTCGTCCCCGGGGCGGATGGCGGGCGACCCGCGGTCCGTGCGATCATCGGCCATGGCTGACGACGTCCTCGTCCCGATCTGGACCCGCGCGGTGGCCGATCCGGCGTTCCGGGAGGCCCTGATCGCCGATCCCCTCCGCGCCCTGGCGGATGCCGGCAACGTCGGGGCCTCGCCCGAGCAGGTGCGCCAGCTCGAGGACATGGACGGCGACGAGCGGGCCGAGTTCATCCGCAACGTGGTCCGCGACGTCCACATGAAGGGCGGTCAGGCCCGCTTCGGCCAGATCGGCGAGGACGGCCGCCTGGGCGGGACCGACTAGGCCCCGCGCCTCAGACCCCGGGACCGCCGGTGGCGGGCGGGTCCGAGCCGGGGAACGACTCCTCGAGCTGTTCGTCCAGCGTGTCCTCGTCGTCGTCGTGGTCGTCGGGGCGTGGCCTCTCGGTGCCGGGTGGCATCCGCTCCTCCAGGTCGTGATGGTCGGTCCTCCGAAGGGGTTCCCGCTCGGCCCTCCGTCGAACCGACGTGAGGAACGCGCCCAACGTGGGTATCTCCCCGCCATGACAACTCAGCGACCGCCCATGCCCGAGCCCTTCCCCGGGCCCCCCGACATCCCCGAGCCGAGCCCACCGGACATCCCGGAGCCCTACCCGCCCGAGACGCCGCTGCCGACGCCCGAGCCCGATCCGGTGCCGCCGCCGACCTTCTCGCCGCTCCTCGCGCACGTGACACGAGCGCCGTCTGCAGCCAGGCTGTGACGACGCTCATGGCGCTGCGCTGTCGATTTCGTCCCACCCCGTTCGTCTCAGAGGCGACCACTCACCAAGGGAGGACGCGATGAAGTACATGCTGCTGATCCACCAGGGGACCACGCCCACCCCGCAGACGGAGTCCTGGGACAGCCTCTCGGAGGATGAGAAGAACGCCGTCTACGCCGCCTACAAGGCGCTCAACGAGACCCCGGGCGTCACCCCCGGCCTCCAGATGCAGCCGCCCGAGACGGCGACGACGGTGCGCGTGGAGGACGGGCGGACGCTGACGACCGACGGCCCCTTCGTCGAGACCAAGGAGTCGATCGGCGGCTACCTGTTCTTCGAGGCCGACGACCTCGACGCCGCGATCGAGCTGGCCGCGCGGATCCCGGCGGCGCGCATGGGCGGCGCGATCGAGGTGCGGCCGATCGTCGAGTGGTAGCGCCCGCTCGAGCAGGCGTTCCGCGATCAGTGGGGGCGCGTCCTGGCCGCGCTCATCGGCTTCCTCGGCGACTTCGACCTCGCCGAGGAGGCCGCGCAGGAGGCCTTCGCGATCGCGGCCGAGCGCTGGCCGCGCGACGGGACGCCCGCCAATCCCGGCACCTGGCTGGTGACGACCGCGCGCAACCGCGCCATCGACCGCATCCGCCGCGACCGCACGCTGGCCGCGAAGACCCGCCTGCTCGAGGTGCCCGAGGCCGTCGAGGACCCCATGGACGACGAGATCGCGTTTCCCGACGAACGGCTCGAGCTCATCTTCACCTGCTGCCATCCGGCGCTGGCCACCGAGGCCCAGGTGGCCCTGACGCTGCGCACCCTGGGGGGCCTGAGCACGGGCGAGATCGCCCGCGCCTTCCTCGTCCCCGAGGCGACGATGGCCCAGCGGCTGGTGCGCGCCAAGCGCAAGATCAGGGCCGCCGGCATCCCGTTCCGCGTGCCTCCCGATCACCTGCTGCCGGACCGTCTGGCCGCGGTGCTCGCCGTCGTCTACCTGATCTTCAACGAGGGCTACGGCGGCCGCGGCGAGGCCGCGGCCGAGGCGCTCCGGCTCGGGCGGGCGCTCGCCGAGCTGATGCCCGACGAGCCGGAGGTGCACGGCCTGCTCGCGCTGATGCTGCTGCACGACGCCCGCCGGGCGGCGCGCTTCGACGACGGCGACCTGGTGCTGCTGGCCGACCAGGACCGCGCGCTCTGGGACGCCGCGCAGATCGCCGAGGGGCGGGCGCTGCTCGACCGGGCGCTGGCCCAGCGCGGCCGCGGCCCCTACGTCGTCCAGGCGGCGATCGCCGCGCTCCACGCGGACGAGCCGCGCGACTGGCCCCAGATCGCCGCGCTCTACGGCGAGCTCGCGCGCCTCACCGGCTCGCCGGTGGTCGAGCTGAACCGGGCCGTCGCCGTCGCCGAGGCGGAGGGGCCCGCAGGCGGGGCTGGCGCTGGTCGACCGCGTCGAGCTCGACGACTACCGCTACCTCCACGCGACGCGCGGCGAGCTGCTGCGCCGCCTGGGCCGGACGGAGGAGGCCCGCGCCGCCTACGGGCGCGCCCTGGAGCTGGTCCACGACGACGCCGAGCGCCGGCTCCTCGAGCGCCGCCTCGCGGAGCTCGACGCCGGGATCACGCCTCCGGCGTGACCGGCGCCCCCGTCTCGACGCGCATCCGGGGATCGCGGGGATGAGGAGGGCCGACAGGCTCGCCGCGACGGCCACGAGACCGCCCACGAAGAAGGCGCGCTGGTACCCGGCCACCAGGGCCGTGGACAGGGGGTCGGCCGAGACGGTGTGCGCCGCGAGCGACTGCGCGGTCTCGTGGACGGCGATCGTCGCCAGGACGGCGAGGCCGATGGCGCCGCCCACCTGCCGGGTCGCGTTGATCAGGCCCGAGGCCAGCCCCGCGTCCTTGCGGTGCGACGCCGGCGGTCGCGGCGTAGGTGGAGGGCGGGAAGCACAGCCCCAGCCCGAGCGCCGCGAGCGTGATCGGCCCGAGGATGTCGGCCGCGTAGCTGCCGGTCGCGGACACCCGCGACATCCACAGCAGGCCGGCCGCGATCAGCAGCGGCGAGACCAGCAGCAGGCGGCGCGGGCCGAAGCGGGGAACCAGCCGGGCCGCCACCTGCGCGCCGATGATGACCGCGATGGCGGCGGGCAGGAACGCGAGGCCGGCCATCAGCGGGCTCTCGCCCAGGACGCCCTGCAGGTAGAGCGAGACGAAGTACCACATGGCGAACATCGAGCCGCCGACGCAGAGCATCGCGAGGTTGGCCCCGGCGAGGGCGGGGGCCCTGAGGATCCCGAGGGGCACCAGGGGCGCCTCCGCGACCCGCGTCTCGATGACGAGGAACGCGCCCAGCAGGACCGCGGCGATCACCATCGCGGTGATGGTCTGCGCCGACGCCCACCCGACGCTGTCGGTGCGCACCAGGCCGTAGACGAAGACGCGTCGAGGCTGGAGGTGATCGTCGAGCGCGCCGGCCACGTCGAGGCTGCGCGACGCGCCGCCGGCGCGCGTCTCGGTGAGGACGGCGCGGGCGGCCACGATGCAGGCGATCCCGAACGGGCACGTTGATGAGGAAGATCCACCGCCACGAGAGGGTGTCGGTGAGGATGCCCCCGAGCAGGGCGCCGGTCGCCCCGCCGGCGGCGAGGGCCGCGCTCCAGATTCCCAGCGCCCGGGCGCGCTCGCGCGGCTCGGTGAAGGTGCGTGGTGAGGATCGTCAGCGTCGCGGGGGCCAGCATCGCGGCCCCCAGGCCCTGGACCGCCCGCGCGACGACCAGCGTCTCGGGGCCGGGCGCGAGGCCGCACGCCAGGCTGGCGAGCGTGAAGAGCGTGAGCCCGGAGATGAAGATGCGCCGCCGGCCGTAGAGGTCGGCCGCGCGCCCGCCGAGCAGGAGGAAGCCCGCGAAGATCAGCGTGTAGGCGTTGATCACCCACTGCAGGCCGGTCGCGCTGAAGTGCAGGTCGGCCCGCATGGCGGGCAGGGCCACGGTCACGACGGAGACGTCGAGGATGACCATGAACTGGCCGAGGCAGGCGATCGCGAGGATCGTCCTCTTGCGCGCGGCGGCGGGCGCCCCGTTCGCGGGCGAGGCGCCGCCCGCTGTCGTCGACTTCGGCCACCGACCCACGATAGAGCGGAGTTCACGCGCGCGCCCTCGTGATGGGAGACTGCACCCGTGGACGAGATCGCCCCCGGACTGTGGCACTGGACCACGATCCACGAGCGCTGGGGCATCGAGATCAGCTCGTACCTCCTGCGCGCGGAGCGGGTGGTGATCGATCCGCGCGTCCCCGCCGAGGGTCTCGAGTGGTTCGACGCCGACGGCGGCCCGGTCGCGGCCCTGCTCACCAACCGCCACCACTACCGCGACTCCGGCCTCTTCGCCGAGCGCTTCGGGACCCGGGTGCTGTGCAACCGCCTCGGCGCCCAGGAGTTCGGAGGCGGCGAGCCGGTCGAGTTCTTCGCGGCGGGCGACGAGCTGCCCGGGGGCGTCCGGTCCGTGCGAGGTCGGAGGGATCTGCCCGGACGAGACCGCGCTCTTCTGCCCGGCCCAGCGGGCGCTCGCGGTGGCCGACGGCCTGGTGCGGTTCCCGCCCGACGGCCCGCTCGGATTCGTGCCCGACCAGCTGATGTTCGACCCGCCCCGCACCCGCGCCGCGGCTGGTCGCCGCCTACGGCGCCCTGCTCGACCTCGACTTCGACACCCTCCTGCCCGCCCACGGCCGGCCGATCGTCGGCGGGGCGAAGGAGGCGCTGCGGCGGTTCGTCGCCGACCACGGGGGCACGGCGGCGCCGGCGCCCGCCTGAGCGCCCGGCGCTCTCAGTCGCTGGGCGCGGGCGCCTCGGGCCGGCCCATCGCGACCAGCGCCTCGCCGACGTCGTCGAGCACGCTCGGGTCCTCGATCGTCGGGGGCATCCGCCACTCCTGGCCGTCGGCCATCCGCCGGATCGTGCCGCGCAGGATCTTGCCCGAGCGGGTCTTCGGCAGGCCGCGCAGCGACGCAGACCTCCTTGAACGCCGCGACCGGCCCGATCACGTCGCGGATGCGGGCCACGAGCTCGGCCTCGATGTCGTCGTCGTCGCGGTCGACGCCGGCCTTCAGCACCACGAAGCCCACCGGGACCTGGCCCTTGAGCTCGTCGGCGACCCCGACCACCGCGCACTCGGCGACGTCCGGATGGCCGGAGAGGACCTCCTCCATCGCGCCGGTGGAGAGGCGGTGGCCGGCGGTGTTGATGATGTCGTCGATGCGGCTCATCACGTAGATGTAGCCGTCCTCGTCGACGTAGCCGGCGTCGCGCGGTGAGGTAGTGGCCGGGGTAGCGCGACAGGTAGGTGTCGAACCAGCGCTCGTCGCTTCCCCAGAGCGTGGGGGCGCAGCCCGGGGGCAGCGGCAGCCCGAGGCAGATCGCGCCGATCTCGCCCGCGCGGCATCTCCGCGCCGTCCTCGTCGCGCACCGTGATGTCGTAGCCGGGGACGGCCTTGGCGGGCGAGCCCGCCTTCACGGGCAGCGCCTCGATGCCCAGGCAGTTGGCCGCCGCCGGCCACCCGGTCTCGGTCTGCCACCAGTGGTCGATCACCGGCCGCCCGAGCATCCCCTCCGCCCAGTGCAGGGTGTCCGGATCGCAGCGCTCGCCGGCGAGGAAGAGCGCCCGCAGCCGCGACAGGTCGTGGCCCGCCAGCGAGCTCGCCCGCGGGGTCGACGCCGCTTGATGGCCCGGATGGCGGTCGGCGCGGTGAACATCACGTCGACCCCGTGGTCGGCGCAGACGCGCCAGAAGGCGCCGGCGTCGGGCGTGCCGACCGGCTTGCCCTCGTAGAGCACGGTGGTGCAGCCGGCGAAGAGGGGGCCGTAGACGATGTACGAGTGGCCGACCACCCAGCCGATGTCCGAGGCCGCCCAGTAGACGTCGCCCGGCGCGGGCGCCGAAGACCGCCTCCATCGACCACTGCAGCGCCACGGCGTGGCCGCCGTTGTCGCGCACGATCCCCTTCGGGAGCCCGGTGGTGCCGGAGGTGTAGAGGACGTAGAGCGGGTCGGTGGCCTCCACCGGCACGGGGTCGGCGGGCTCGGCGCCGTCGAGGGCCTCGTCCCAGGTGATGTCCCGGCCGGCCACCAGGGTCGCCTCGTGGCCGGGGCGCTGGAGGACGATGCAGCGATCGACCGGCGTGCTCGCCAGCTCGATGGCCCGGTCGAGGAGCGGCTTGTACTCGACGATGCGGTTCGGGCTCGATGCCCGCAGGAGGCCGACACCACGACGGACGCGCGCGAGTCCTCGATGCGCGAGGCGAGCTCCGGGGCGGCGAAGCCGCCGAAGACCACCGAGTGGATCGCGCCGAGCCGGGCGCAGGCGAGCATCGCCATGATCGCCTCGGGGACCATGGGCATGTAGATCACGACCCGGTCGCCGCGCCCCACGCCCTGGCGGGCCAGCGCGCCGGCCACCCGCGCCGTCTCGTCGCGCAGCTCCCGGTAGGTGTAGCTGCGCGTGGTGCCCGTCACCGGGCTGTCGTAGATCAGGGCCGGCTGGTCGGCCGCGCCCGTCGCGCACGTGGCGGTCGAGGGCGTTGACGCTGGTGTTCAGCCGCCCGCCGGGGAACCAGCGGTAGAAGGGCGCCCTCTCGCGGTCGAGCACCGCCTCGGGCTCACGCTCCCACTCGATCGCGCGCGCGGCCTCGCCCCAGAAGGCCTCGGGGTCGGCCCGCCATCGCTCGTACGTGTCCTGGTACGCCCCCACGGCCCGCCCCCGCGCTCGCCTCGTCCGACCCTATGCCGGAACCCCGGGGCGGTCCAGGGAGCGCGGGCCCGCGCCGCCCGTCAGACGCGCGGCGCGGGAGCCACGGGACGATCCGTTCACAGGAGCGGCAGGTACTGCTCCAGCTCGTAGGGGGTCACCTGCACCCGGTAGTCCTCCCACTCCTGGCGCTTCAGCTCCACGTAGCGCTCGTGGATGTGCTCGCCGAAGCACTTCAGCAGCAGCTCGCTGGCCGCGCCGAGCTCGATCGCCTCCCCGAGCGACTCCGGCAGCGACTCGATGCCGGCGCGCTGGCGCTCCTCGTGGGTGAGGTTGTAGAGGTTCTGCTCCATCGGGGGCGGCAGCTCGTAGCCCTTCTCGATCCCCTCGAGCCCCGCGTGCAGGAGGGCGGCGAAGGTCAGGTAGGGGTTGCAGGCGGGGTCCGGGCAGCGCAGCTCGGCCCGCGTCGATTGCTCCTTGCCGGGGTGGTAGACCGGCACGCGCACGAGCGCCGAGCGGTTGCGCCGGCTCCAGGCCACGTACACGGGCGCCTCGTAGCCCGGCACCAGGCGCTTGTAGGAGTTCACCCACTGGGCGAACACGCACGCGATCTCGCGCGAGTGGCGCAGCAGACCGGCGATGAAGCCCTTGGCCTCGGCCGACAGGTAGTACTCGTCGGCCGAGTCGAAGAAGGCGTTCTGCTCGCCGCGGAAGAGGCTCTGGTGGACGTGCATGCCGCTGCCGTTCTCGCCGAAGAGCGGCTTGGGCATGAAGGTCGCGTAGCAGCCGTGCTTGTGGGCGATCTCCTTCACGATCGTCCGGTAGGTCATGACGTTGTCGGCCATCCGCAGCGCGTCGGCGAAGCGCATGTCGATCTCGTGCTGGGAGGGCCCGACCTCGTGGTGCGAGTACTCGATCCCGATCCCCATCTGCTCCAGCGCCAGCACCGTGTCGCGGCGCAGGTCGCTGGCGGCGTCGAGCGTGGTCAGGTCGAAGTAGCCGCCGCGGTCGAGGACCTCGGTGCCGTCGGAGCTCTTGAAGTAGAAGTACTCGAGCTCGGGGCCCAGGTAGAAGTGGTCGAAGCCCATCGCCTGCGCCCGTTCGAGCGCCCGCCGCAGCACGTAGCGCGGGTCGCCCTCGTACGGCTCGCCGCCGGGGACGCGGACGTCGCAGAACATGCGCGCCACCGACTGCTCCTGCGGGCGGTAGGGCAGGATCGCGAAGGTGCTCGGGTCGGGCATGGCGATCATGTCCGACTCCTCGATGGCGTTGAAGCCGGTGATCGAGGAACCGTCGAAGCCCATGCCCTGGGCCATCGCGCCGGCGAGCTCCTCCTTGGCGATGGCGAAGCTCTTGAGTTGGCCGAGGATGTCCGTGAACCAGAGCCGGATGAACTTGACGTCCCTCTCCTCGACCGTGGCCACCACCTCGTCGTAGGTCACCACTCCCCCTTTCACACGGGATCCGGGAGGGTCCAGGCTCCCAAACCGCACGCGGCCCCGTCCAGCGTTTCGCGGCGGCGATCCCCTCACGCGCGCCGGGGCCTACGACGAGATCTTCGCCGAGCACACTCCGCCCGAGCGGGAGATGCTGCTGCGGACCACGGCCGAGCGGCGGTACGGGTCCGGTAGGCGCCGCCGGCGGCGGGGAGGGATACCCCTCGGGCCCCCGCAGGAATAGGGTCGCGTCGGGACGCCCGTCCCACCGGACCGATGGCCACCGTCGCGCAGACCCCGGAGAGGCCGCGCGCCCGCACGTCCCGCGCGCCGCCGTCCGTACGTGCTCGCGACGCTCGCCGTCGCGGCCTGCGGGCTGCTCGTCCTGTCGGTCGCCCTGGCCCGGCGCGAGGGCGTCCCCGGACATCCGATCCTGCTGCTGCAGTGGATCAGCATCCCGTACATCGCCGCGGGGCTGATCGCCTGGGCGCGGCGGCCCGCCAGCCGGCTCGGCCCCCTGATGGTGGTCGGGGGATTCGCCACCGGGCTGCTGTGCCTGCAGTTCGCCGAGAACGAGGTCCTCCGGACGGTCGGGGACCTCTTCGACATCCTCGCGGCGGCGATCTTCCTGCACGTCACGCTCGCGTTCCCCTCGGGGCGCCTGCGCTCGCGGGCCGAGGTGGCGCTGGTGGCCGCGACCTACGTCGCGGCGGTCGGCCCCCAGGTCGCCAAGATGATGCTCGGCGCCTTCGGGCCGGACAATCTGCTCGCGGTCTCCTCCCACCCGGACGGCGGCGGCGAACGTCGAGCGCTGGCAGCTGATCGCCGTGTCGGCGTTCTGCCTCACCGCCGTCGTGCTGCTGGCGCTGCGCCGCCGCGACGCCGGCCGCCCGCGCCGGCGGGTGGGTCGCCCTGCTCCCGGAGTGCTTCGCCGCCGGCCTGGTGATGCTCGCGGCGCTCTACATGACGGCGGCGCTCCACGGGCCGGCGTTCGTGCCGATCCAGCGCGCGACCCTCGTGGTGGTCGGGCTCAGCCCGATCGCCTTCCTGCTCGGGCCTGCTCGACGCGCGCCTCGCGCGCTCGGGCGTCGGCGACCTGGTGATCGCCCTGCGCGCCAACCCCGGCCCGTCCGAGCTCGGCCCGGCGCTCGCCCGCGCGCTGCGCGACCCGTCGCTGGAGCTCGTCTACTGGCTGCCCGAGTTCGGCTGCTACGCCGACGTCGACGGCCGCGAGGTGGCGCCGCCCGGCGACGGCGGGCGGCGGGCCATGACGCCGATCGACCACGACGGCGAGCGGGTCGCGGCGCTCATCCACGACCCGTCGCTCTCGGACGAGCGCGAGCTGCTCGACGCGGTGACGGCCGCCGCGGGCATCGCCCTGGAGAACGCCCGCCTGCAGGTGGAGCTGCGCGCGCGCCTGGAGGAGCTGCGCGGGTCGCGCGCGCGGATCGTCGAGGTGGCCCAGGAGGAGCGCAAGCGCCTGGAGCGCAACCTGCACGACGGCGCCCAGCAGCGCCTGGTGGCGCTGTCGATGGAGCTCGGGCATGCTCGGCCGCGAGCTGGGCGACGACGGGCCGGGCCGCGCGCGCGGCTGGAGCAGGCGCGCGGCCGAGATCGCCCGGTCGCTGGCCGAGCTGCGCGAGATCGCCCGCGGGCTGCACCCGGCCGTCGTGAGCGACCACGGGCTCGAGGTCGCGCTCGAGCAGCTCGTGGCCGCTGGCGCCGGTGCCCGGTCGAGCTGGTCGTGCGGATGGAGGGGCGCCTGCCGGAGCAGCTCGAGGTGGCCGCCTACTACCTCGTCTCGCGAGAGCCTGGCCAACATGGGCAAGTACGCGGAGGCGTCGTCGGCGCGGGTCCAGGTGCTGCGCCAGCGACGACGTGGTGCGCGTGGAGGTGTCCGACGACGGCGTCGGCGGCGCCGACACCGAGCGCGGCTCGGGGCTGCGCGGCCTGGCCGACCGGGTCGAGGCGCTCGGCGGCCGGCTGCGGGTGTGGAGCCCGGCCGGCGGCGGCACGCGGGTGAGCGGCGGAGATCCCGTGCGCGTCGTGATCGCCGAGGACAGCGTCCTGCTGCGCGAGGGGATCGCCCGCATCCTGGAGCGACGCCGGCCTCGAGGTGGTCGGCCGCTGCGAGGACGCCGACGACCTCATGCTGAAGGTGCGCAGCTACGCGCCCGACGTGGTCGTCACCGACATCCGGATGCCGCCGACGCACACCGACGAGGGCCTGCGCGCGGCGATCCGGATCCGCGAGACCCACCCCGGCGTCGGCGTGCTGGTGCTCTCGCAGTACGTCGAGGTCGGGCTCGCGATGAAGCTGCTCGCCGAGTCGGCCGAGGGCGTCGGCTACCTCCTGAAGGACCGCGTCAGCGACGTCGGCGAGTTCGTCGGCGCCGTCCGGCGGGTCGGCGGCGGGGGCTCGGCGATCGACCCGATGATCGTCTCGACCCTGCTCGGCCGCCGCCGCGACGACGACCCGATCGCCGAGCTCACCCCGCGCGAGCGCGAGGTGCTGACCCTGATGGCCGAGGGCCGCTCCAACCAGGGCATCGCCGACCGGCTGGTCATCACGCTGCGCGCCGCCGAGAAGTACGTCTCCAGCATCTTCACCAAGCTCGGGCTGCCGTCCACCGGCAGCGACTCGCGCCGGGTGCTCGCGGTGCTGCTCTACCTGCGCGGCCTAGCGCCGGACGAGACACCAGAAAACCGCCCCCTCGGCGGCCGGTGCGCCGTCTGTCCGGCGGGGCCGCGTCCGCGACAGCCTCGGATCACGACACGACACCGATCCGAGGAGGCGCGACATGAAGACCAGAGTGATCCAGAACGACCCCGACGGCGGCGCCATCGCCGGGGCGCCGCCCCCGGCCGCCGTCCGCCGCCCGCCCCCGCCGGCGCGGCCGGCGGTCGCGGGCGGCGCGCTCACGGCGGCGGTCGGCGCCGGCGCGCTCGCCGGCGGCGGCGCGCTGGTCGGCCGTCCACGAGACCCAGCGCGACGGCGACGGGCTTCTACGCCGTCCGAGACGCGCGACGCTCGACCACGCCCACGCGCGCGCTGGTGTCCCCCGACCTCGACGTCGGGCACGCGGGCCCCGACTGGCTGCTGGCCGACGGGCCGGCTCGGCAACGTGCGGGTGGCCGCCACCGGGCGCGCGACGGACCCGTCTTCGTGGGCATCGCGCGCCGCGGCGGACGTCGACGCCTACCTCGCCGGCGTGTCCGCACGAGGTCACCGACTTCGACGGCGGCGCACGCCGCCGCGACCCGGCGGGCCGGCACGGGCGCGCCCGCGCCGCCCGCGTCCCAGGGCTTCTGGGCGAAGTCGGCCGCGCGGCGGCCGGGACCCAGACCGTCGTCTGGCCGGTCCAGAAGGGCGACTGGTCGGCCGTGGTGATGAACGCCGACGGCTCGGCGCGGCGTGCGGGCCACGACACGCGTCGCCGTGAGCGACCGACGTGGTGCTGTGGCTCGGCGTCGGCATGCTCCTCGCCGGCGTCGCGCTGGCGGGGGCGGGCACCGCCCTGATGCTCGCCGGGCGCGCCGCGCCGCGGGCGCCGCGGCGTAGGCCGCCCTCCCGCGAGCGATCGCGCACCGCGCCACCGGAGCCCCGCCAGCGCGGGGCTCCGGCGCGTCCGGGGGCCGGGCGGGGCGCCTCCCGCGCGGGCCACCAGAAAACCGCCCCCCGGTCCACGGGTGCCCCGGCTGCCGCCCCGGCGCGGGCCGGGGAGAGGCTCGATCCGCAGCCGGAGCCCACCGCGGGCCCCGGGCACACGGACCAAGGAGACAGCGATGCCCCCGCTCAAGCACTCCCGCAATCTCGCCGCCCGCATGGGCCGCTGGAGCGCCGCCCACCGCAAGACGGCCATCTTCGGATGGCTGGCCTTCGTGCTCGTCGCGTTCGCCATCGGCATCGCCTCGCCGATGCACGTCATCGACCAGAAGGACGCGGCCGTCGGCGAGCCGGGCCGCGCCAACACCCTCATCGACCAGGGCTTCGACCTCGACGCGACCGGCCAGGGCGAGTTCGTCCTGATCCGTCCGACGCGCGGACGATCGACGACCCGGCGTTCCGCGCCACGATCGACGAGACGATCCACGAGCTGTCGGCCTTCCCGCAGGTGGAGGACCTCCACTCGCCTCCTGACCGCCGGCAACGAGGGCCAGATCTCGCCCGACCGCCACGCGGTGATGGTCTCGTACACCCCGCGCGGCACCTACGACGAGGCGACAGGCCTACATCGACACGATCGTCGCCCGCGTGGACGCCGTGCAGGAGGCGCACCCCGACTTCTACGTCGCCGTCGGCCGGCATCTCGACGGACAAGGCGCTCGACGCGCTGTTCGACTCGCAGCTCGCGCGGGCCGGCCTGATCGCCATCCCGCTCACGATCTTCATCCTGCTGCTGGTCACCGGCTCGCTGATGGGCGCGCTGGTGCCCGGTCCTGCTCGGCCTGACGGCCGTGCTTCGCGACCCTCGGCCTCGTTTCACTGCCGAGCCAGCTCGTGCCGATGGACGCGCAGATCAGCGAGGTGATCCTCCTGGTCGGGCTCGCCGTGGGCGTCGACTACGCGCTCTTCTACATGCGCCGCGAGCGCGACGAGCGCCGGGCCGGGCGCAGCGCCGAGGGCGCCGCCCTCCAGGCCGCCGCCGCCACCTCCGGCCGCGCGGTCCTGATCTCGGGCTTCACGGTCATGATCGCCATGGCCGGGATGTTCTTCTCCGGCGACAAGACGTTCATGTCCTTCGCCATCGGCGCGATGCTGGTGGTCTTCGTCGCCATGATCGGCTCGCTGACCGTGCTGCCGGCGATCCTGTCGGTGCTCGGCGACCGCATCGAGAAGGGCCGCATCCCGTTCCTCGGCCGACGCCGTCGCGCGGAGCGCCGAGGGCAGCCGCTTCTGGGGCGCCATCCTGCGCCCGGTGCTGCGGCACCCGGTCATCGCGACGGTCGCCTCGGCGGCGGTCCTCGTGGCCCTCGCCCTGCCGGCGCTGCAGCTGCACACGGCGCAGAGCGGCCTCGACGCGATGCCCAAGAGCCAGCCCGAGCTCCAGGCCTTCCACAAGCTCGAGGACGTCCTTCCCGGGCGGCGCGACCGCGGCCGTGGTGGCGGTCGCGCTCCGACGACCCCGCCGCCACCCGCGCCGCCGATCGCCGACATGAAGCGCGGCGGCGCTCGCCTCGGGCGAGATGCTCGAGCCGATCGACCGTCGAGCAGAGCCCGGACGGCTCGACCTTCCAGGTCAGCGTCCCGCTGGCCGGCAAGGGCACGGACGCGGTCTCCGACCACGCCCTGGCCACCCTGCGCACGCAGGTCCTGCCGGCCACGATCGGCACGGTCCCCGGCGCCGAGTACGCCGTCACCGGCGGCACCGCGGAGTCGCACGACTTCACGGCGATGATGAAGCGACTCGGCGCCGATGGTGTTCGGGTTCGTGCTTCTGTTCGCGTTCCTGCTGCTGCTGGTGGCCTTCCGCTCGATCGTCGTCGCCCTGAAGGCGATCATTCTGAACCTGCTGTCGGTGGCCGCCGCCTACGGCGTGCTGGTCGCCGTCTTCCAGTGGGGCTGGGGCGAGAACGTCTTCGACTTCAACCCCACCGGCGGCATCGCCTCGTGGCTGCCGATGTTCATGTTCGTGATCCTGTTCGGGCTCTCGATGGACTACCACGTGTTCATCCTGAGCACGGTCCGCGAGGCCTACGACCGCGGCATGAACACCCGCGACGCGGTCGAGCACGGCATCCGCTCCACGGCCGGCGTGGTCACCGGCGCGGCCGTCGTGATGGTCGCGCGTGTTCAGCGTCTTCGCGCTCCTGCCCATCCTCGACATGAAGGAGATGGGGATCGGCCTCGCGGCCGCCATCCTGATCGACGCCACCATCGTGCGCGCGGTGCTGCTGCCCGCCTCGATGACCCTGCTGGGCGACCGCAACTGGTACCTGCCCAGCTGGCTCGCGCTGGCTCCCCCGCCTCGAGCACGAGCGGGAGACCGACGCGCCGCTCCCCCAGGGCGCCACGGTCTGATCCGGCGCCACGGCCCCGCCCCCGCACGTGGGGGGCGGGGCCGTGGACCGGACGCCGGGCGATCCACTCAGGCGGCCGTGAGGGTCTCCAGGGCGAGGGCGCCCGTGAGCCGCCCGGCCCGCCAGGGCACGATCGCGAGCCGATCGGCTTCGCGCCGCACCTCGTCGATCAGCGCGTGCTCGCGGTCGGCGCGAGCGCGGAGCGTGGCGTCGCTCACGCCGGCGAGGGCGAGGCTCTGGTTGACGACCCAGGCGAAGGGGGCGATGCCCGGCCCGGCCGAGGTCCGCGGCCAGGCGCTCGGCCTCGTGCACCGGCGTCGCCTCGGGCAGGGTCACGATCAGGACCCGGGTGTAGTCGGGATCGCGCAGGCGCGGCAGCAGCTCGGCGACGTCGCGGGGGACCTCGGCGTTGGTGCGCCCGACCTCGCGGTGGTAGGCCTCGGCCGAGTCGAGCAGCAGCAGGGTGTGGCCGGTCGGCGCCGTGTCGAGCACGACGAAGCCGTCCTCGCCCGTCGGCCACCGTTCGCGCGAAGGCCCGGAAGACGGCGATCTCCTCGGTGCACGGCGAGCGCAGGTCCTCCTCGAGGAGGGCGCGGCCCTGGGCGTCGAGCCCGGCGCCGGCCTCGCGCAGCACCTGCGCGGTGTAGGCGGCCGTCTCGGCCTCCGGATCGATCCGCGAGACGCTCAGGCCCTCGAGGCCGCCGGCGACGGTCGCCTCGACGTGGGCCGCCGGGTCGGTCGTGGACAGGTGGACGCGGTGGCCCCGGCGCGCCAGCTCGGCCGCGATGGCCGCGGCGACGGTGGTCTTGCCGACGCCGCCCTTGCCCATCGTCATGATCGACGCCGGGCCCGCCGGCCTCGAGCTCGTCGATCAGATCGGCCAGGGGGGCCTCGGCGACCATCCGACGCCGGCGTCGTCCGGCGTGCGGCGCCGGGCATCCGCCCGGGATCGAGGACCGCACGCGAGCGCGTCGACGCCGAGGGGCGCGAAGCCGTGCAAGCGGCACCTCGACCCGCTCGAGCGCCGGCGAGCGGGCCCGCGAGGCCGCGCGAGCGCCTGCGCCTGACCGTCGGCGAGGCTCCGGGCGGTCGGCGTCGGCGCCGTCGGCGACGGCGAAGACGCCGTTCAGCGCGAGGACCTGGCGGCTCATGCCGGCGTCGGCGAGCTCGGCGGCGGTGCGCGCCGCCTCGGCGAGGGCGCTCGGCTCGGGGCGGGCGACCAGCACGAGGGTGGTGCGCTCGGGGTCGGTCAGCGTGGCGACGCTCTCGGCGTAGAGCGCGCGCTGGCGCTCCAGGCCGGCGAGCGGACCCAGGCACGAGGTGCCGGTGGTGTTCTGGTCGATGAACTCGGTCCAGGCGGCCGGCAGCGAGAGCAGCCGCAGCGTGTGCCCGGTGGGCGCGGTGTCGAAGATCACGTTGTCGTAGGCGCGCGGTCGCCTCGGCGTCGGCCAGCAGCCGGGTGAAGGCGTCGAAGGCGGCGATCTCGACCGTGCAGGCGCCCGACAGGCTCTCCTCCATGCTGCGCACGCGCCGCCTCGGGCAGGACGCCGCGGTAGGGGCCGACCAGGCGCTCGCGGTACTCGCGCGCGGCGGCCTCGGGATCGACGTTGGCCGCGTCGAGGCCCGGCGATGCCCGCGACCGGGCGGGGCTCGTCGCCGAGGGTGCGTCTCGAGCACCTCGTCGAGGTTGGAGGCGGGATCGGTCGAGACCAGCAGCACCCGGCGCCCGCGCGCGGCGAGGCCGACGGCGGTCGCGCAGGCGAGCGTCGTCTTGCCCATGCCGCCCTTGCCGGTGAAGAAGAGCACGCGGGTCGCCGGGTCGAGGAGGGGGCCGGCGTCCATCAGCAGCAGCCGCCCTCGCCGCAGCCGCAGCTCTCGGCGCTCGGCCGGCCGCCACCGGCGCCGAGGTGGTGTACGGAGGCGTCTCAGCGGACGCGACGGCCGCCCAGCCCGTCGAGCTGGTCGCGGCTGGGATACGCGCCCTCGATCACCTTGCGTCCGTCGACCAGGATCAGGGGCAGGGCCCGATCGCCGCGCTCGCGCAGCGCCTGCGTGACCTCGGCGTGCGCGACGAAGGCCTCGGGCTGCTGGGCGAGGTTGAAGCGCTCGACCGACACGCCCTCGCCGGCCAGCCAGTCGAGGTCCGCCGCGAAGCGCACCAGATCCGGGATCGACGCTCGGACCGCAGACCCCGGTCGAGCAACACATCGCCGGGTCGAACACCTTGACGCTCGTCATCGCACCACCTCCAGCTCGTCGTTCGAATCGGCCCGCGCCCGGCCGTCAGCGGGCGGGACGGTCGCTCGGCGACCAGATCGCCCTCGACCTCGCAGGTGCCCGCAAGGGTGTTGAAGACGGTGCCGTGCCGTTGCAGGTTGCGGTGCAGGAGGGCCACACGGCCGTCGTCCTCGTCGGTCGCCACCCTCAGCGCGTAGTGGATGCGCGTGAAGCGCGGAGGGGCGTCCTGGCGCTCGAGCTCGACGCGCACCGACGCGCCCGACTGGCGAAACGGCAGGATCTCCGAGAACCGCTCCACGTTCTTCAGAAGGCAGGCGGCGAATGCCGCACCCAGCAGCTCCGCCGGCCCGGGCAGATCATCCCCCTGTGCCGGCGAGCTGTCGAAGGCGATGCGGCTCTCCTTGCACGTGGCCTCGGAGACACCGGGGCGAAGGATGCTCGCCTCGACGACGTAGGGCACGCCTAGCCCTCGTTCGCCGTCGACGGCTCGATCCTCGTCCGGTTGCGGGTACTCGGCGCCGCACCACTCACAGTGGGTGACCGGCTCGGCGTGCACCACCTCGGGCCCGGGGGGCGTGGGCGTCTTGTCGCAGACCGGGCAGGGGATCGCCCCGGTCGTCTCGTGGGCGTGAGTCATGTCGAGCCACCTCCTTCGCGTGGATCCCGACGCTACCGCCGCATCGCGATGGGCAACCGCCGGGCATCCCCTGAGCGGCGGGGCGGCAAAGCCGCAGCGCGGTCCGTGACCTGCCGCCAGGACGGCCTCGGCCGAGGACTAAACCTCCGTCGGTCCACCCTCGTCCGCCACCTTGCGCGCCACGGCGAACAGCTTGCAGTAGTCGTAGACGAATCCGTCCGGCCCCGATCGGGCGTGCAGCTCGGCCTCGATGCGCTGGTCGAGCTCGCTGTATCCCTCGGGCGGTGTTGCCGAGCAGGTGCCCGGCCACCGAGCGGGTGCGCGCCATGAACGCGTCGGGAGGGGTCCGGCGGCGGCGGCGTTCCATCCAGATGTCGATCGGCTCGAGACCGGCGGCCCGCAGATCCGCCTCGATCTCGTCCACGTCGCGCTGGTTCTCGGCGAACCAGCCGGTCCACGCCGACGGCGCGCCGATCCGCTCGAGCAGCTCGCGCCACGCGTCCTCGCCGCCCCGCCCGGCGGTGAGGATGCCCATCACGCCGCCCGGTCGCAGCGCGCGCGCCATGCGGGCCACGGCGCCCGGCTTGTCGGGGAACCAG
Organism: uncultured Thermoleophilia bacterium; assembly: GCA_963784365.1. Lineage (GTDB taxonomy): Bacteria > Actinomycetota > Thermoleophilia > Miltoncostaeales > Miltoncostaeaceae > Miltoncostaea. The sequence continues at coordinate 76,486 of CAWAQS010000007.1, forward strand.
TGCAGCGCCATCGCCGAGATGACCGCATCGAAGGAGCCGTCCGCCACGCTCATCTCCATCACGTCCTCGGCGCGGAGCTCGATCTCGACGCCGGGGAACGTGTCGAGCTTGGAGGTGAAGACCTCCAGCATCCCCTCGGCGGGGTCCACCCCGACGAGCGTCGCGACGTCGAAGCGCCGGAGCATCGCCGCCGCCGAGAAGCCCGTGCCGCAGCCCACGTCGAGCACGCGCGCGTAGTCGCCGTCGGGGAGCGACATCACCAGCCGTTCGGAGCCGGCGATGTTGTGCCGCACGGCGGCGTCGTACGACTCGGCGGCCTTGCTGAAGCCCTCGGGCGCGCTCTCACCGGTCGTCGTCATCGCGTGTCGCTCCTCTGGACGCTTCCGGCAGGGGACTCTAGTCAGTCGGTGGTTCGGTGCATCCTCGGAGCCGGGTAGAAGGCGGTCTCGACGACACGATCGGCGACGAAGCCCGCGCGTTCGTAGAACTGCATCGCGTGGGGATTCGCGGTCACCTCGAGGCGATCGAAGCCGAGCTCGCGCGCGGCCGCCGCGATCGCGAGCACCAACCTGCGGCCTATTCCACGTCTCATCCAATCGGGCTCGACGAAGAGGTCCTCGAGCTCGATGACGTCGCCCGAGACGAGGTAGGACGCGAAACCGACGACGGATCCACCCGGATCCACCGCGACGATCGTGCGGCCCTCGCGCACGCCGTCGTCGCCGAGCTCGAGAGCGTCGGGGTTGGCGAGGAGGTACGCGCGATCATCCTCGTTCGACAGCGATGCGCGGCGGAACACCCCGCTGAGCATCTGCATGTCGGACGGGACGGCCCGTCGCAGCGTCACCGGCACGGAGTCACCCCCGCCCCGGGTCGGGAGGCGCGGCGAACGGGAGACGTGGGACATGGAGGCACACGTGCGCGAGGATAGTGGTCCGGTTCCAAGGACCGGCCCGCGCGTCCCGGCGGGCCGCCAGGCTTGCGAGGCGGAACTCCACGTCCGGCGCGCCGTCGAAGTTGAACCCGTGGCCGACCGGCGGTGCCCCTGAGACGCGCCGAAGGTCCCCGGCGGAAACCTACGGAGTCATCCGGGCCGATCCCCCGATGGCGCCCGACGGTCGGGCGGCGAGGGTGGATTCACCTTCATCGTCCAGTTTCCACGCCTGTGTGCGGTCCGTGCATCCACCGCCCCCGAACAGAGGCGTCTCCCGAGGAGACCGCAGAATGACCACGACCGACGAACACAGGGTCTCGACGACGGTGCCTCTGAACTGGGAGGAGGTGTGGTTCACCAACTGTCCCATGGTGTCGGCCAACAACGTCGACCAGGAGCTGGGGTGGTGCCGCGAGGAGTTCAAGAAGATCGGCGTCGAATACGCCTACTTCCGCCACGCACCCGAGAACAACTGGTACCCGCACTACATCCACAACCTCGACAACCTGATCCGCTTCGGCGGCCTCTACCCGCCGATCCACGTCCACGCCGACATCCGTCGCACCGTCCTGCTGGGGGCGACGTGGGTCTACGAGGGCGGCTGCATGGCGGTGCGCGCCGACGACGAGATCTTCCGGATGAAGGACCTGACGGGCAAGAAGATCGGCATCTCGAAGAGCCTGAACACCATCAAGAACGACTGGTGGCGCATCCAGGAGCACATGGGCATCGAGAACATGCTCAAGCTCAACGACATGACGCGTGGACGACGTGGAGCTCGTGGACTTCCCGTATCCGGACGACTGGTACGACAAGCCCGAGATGCTGGATCCGCCGATGAACAACCCGTCCGAGCTGTGGATGCGCCGCGACCACAAGCACGACCTGGCCTTCCGCCCGCTGGAGACGGCGCTGCTCGCCGGCAAGGTTGACGCGATCTACACCCAGAGCAAGGTCTTCCAGCACCTGCAGGAGGCCACCGGCCGGCTCAAGATGATCGAGGACCTGTCCAGGTACCCCGACTGGACGATCCAGGTGGCCAACACCCCGGCCGTCATCACCTGCACGGACGTGATGGCCAAGGAGCACCCCGAGCTGGTCATCGCCTACATGAAGGCCATGATCAAGGTCGGCCGCTGGGCGAACGAGCACAAGCGCGCCGCGGGAGCGATCCTCAACCGGCAGACGTTCTACCTGGACGCCGAGGACACCTACCAGGGCATCAAGGACGTCGACATGGTGCCGAGCCTGAGCGCGCAGAACCTGCGCTGCGTCACGATCGGCAAGGACTTCATGGTCCGCCACGGCTACATCGAGAACGACTTCGACGTGGACGAGTGGGCGGCGCCGGAGTTCCTGGAGCAGGCGGCCGTCGAGGTGCTCAAGGAGGAGTGGCAGAGAAGGAGCTGGAGCAAGCTGCCCGAGGGCGGCGGGCTCGAGGTCGAAGGCACCCGGCTCGGCTAGCGCGAGGAGGATGAGATGACCACCGTCACACACGCCGACCGACCCGTCGCCGAGGCGCGCCAGACGAGCCTCGGGCTCTACGTCACCGCCAAGGAGGCCTACGACCTGTGGCAGGCGGACCCCGAGGGCGTGACGATCCTCGACGTCCGCACACCCGAGGAGTGGGTCTTCACCGGGCACGCGCCGATGGCGATCAATATCCCGGTCGCCTTCCTGGCGTACGCCTGGGACGAGGAGAAGACGGGGTTCCCCTGGGAGATGAACCCCGAGTTCGTCGAACTCGTGAAGGGGCGCTTCGCGCCGGACGAGACGATCCTCGTCTCGTGCCGCTCCGGCGGGCGGGCGGCGATCGCCATCAACATGCTCGCGGCGGCCGGGTTCACCAACGCCTACAACATCCTCGACGGGATGGAGGGCAGCAGGGTGGACGACCCCGACAGCGTGTTCCACGGCATGAGGCTCAAGAACGGATGGAAGGCCTCCGGCCTGCCGTGGACCTACGACCTCGACCCCGCGCGGATGGAGCTGCCCGAGCGCGAGACCGGGACGCTGCACGCCGGCAACGCCGAGGACTGACGCACCTTCGCTCGCGTGGCACGCGGGAGAGCTGGGAGTGGCTCCGCCCCGATGATCGCAGGGGCCGCGTCTCCGGGCCGGCGACGACGAGAGCCCCGTCGCAAACGGGGCTCTCGGAGTGCGCCAGACAGGATTCGAACCTGTGACCTTCGGTTTCGTAGACCGACGCTCTATCCGACTGAGCTACTGGCGCGCGACACGGGAGGTTACCAGGGCCCGTGAACCCGGCGGCGGGGCCTACTGCAGCACGTTGACCGCGCGCGCGATGACCAGGCCGACGATCGCGAGCGAGACGATCGACTGGACGGCCATCGCCATCTTGGCCCAGGGCGTCAGCGGCATCACGTCGGTGGGGCTGAAGGCGATCGCGTTGGTGATCGCCAGGTAGAGATAGTCCACGAACTGGGGGCGCCAGCCCGGCGTGCCGAGGTGGGGGTTGGCCTGCTGGACGAACGCGAAGTCGGGGTGGCGGCGCGCCGAGTGGGCGCGCTCTGCCGCCCCTCCGCTGTCGAGCTCCCAGAAGAGGAGCCCGAACGCGAGCACCGTGCAGACCCACACGATGGCGCCCGCCGCGAGCAGGGTGCCCGCGCTGTCGAGCTTCTGCCCGCCCTCGATGATCGCCGCCCACCAGGAGCACGGTCGCCATCAACGATGCGAGGACCAGCACGCCGACGAGGACGAGGGAGATGATCCTCAGCTGCTTCGAGCGCCGGGAGATCTCGCCCGGGTCGCCGGCGATCAGCGCGATGAGCAGCACGCCCTCGATCGCGGGGAAGACCCACGCCGGCATGATGCGAAGGTCCGGCGGGATGAGCAGCGTGAAGAACATCGTCACGATGACCGCCGCCGCCATCGGCCACCGGGCCTCGCCGGCGAACCCCGCCTCGTGGTGCTCCTCGTCCAATCCACCCCCCACGAGCCGCCGGACGCGGGACGCGCGTCCGAGGGGAGAACCGAGCGGAGAGGGAGGGATTCGAACCCTCGAATCAGGTTAACCCCGATTAACCGCTTAGCAGGCGGTTGCCTTCAGCCACTCGGCCACCTCTCCGCGCGGGCCGTATCGTAGCGACCGTGCCTCCGCCCGGTGGGACGGCAGAGGCACGGCGCGGAGGGGTGGCAGAGCGGTCGAATGCGACGGTCTTGAAAACCGTTGCCGGGACACCCCCGGCCGAGGGTTCGAATCCCTCCCCCTCCGTTGCTCTCGTTGAAGACGTGGTGGCGGAGCCGTCAACCCTCTTCCTCTCTTGGTCGCAGCGACGCAGCGGGCGACCCAGCCGCCGTCGATGGACAAATCCAGGCCGTCTTCGGCAAGCAGCACACACGCCTTTGCGATCTCCTGCTCGGTACCGAAGCGCCCGATCGGGTGCTGGGACAGGAAGAATGCCTCCGCGGCAGCCGGGTCGGGCGCTCCGGCGAAGACCTCGCCCACCATCGGCGTGACGATGGTGCCGGGGCAGACGCGATCGATGGCGCTTGAGCTGGCCGTGCGGGATCGCCTCGCACGACATCAGTTCCACCACCGGTCGGGGGGTTCAGGCGAGATGATCGCGCGGCGGCGATAGGCGTTCCGGTACCTGCGCACAGGCGCCCGCCCGGGAGCACTCAGACGTGACCCCGGCGCCTGCGCCTCCGCGCGAAGGTGCATATTGACAGTGGGCTGTCACGACGCAGAGGGGGCACCAATGGACGATGTCAACTACCTGATCGTCGGAGGCGGCACGGCGGGCTGCATCCTCGCGAGCCGCCTGACGGAGGCGGGTCGGCACCGAGTGCTGCTTGTCGAGGCCGGAGGCGAGCCCCGCAGCCTGTTCATTCGCATCCCGGCGGGTTTCGGACACCTGCTGCGCAGCCGACGCTACAACTGGGGCTACGAGTCCGCGCCCGATCCCGACACCGACGACCGTGCGATCCCCGTGCCGAGCGGGCGCGGACTGGGCGGGTCGGGCCTGATCAACGGCATGGTGTACGTGCGCGGCCAGGCTGCCGACTACGACGGGTGGGCCGCTGCGGGAGCGACGGGCTGGGCGCACGCGGACGTCGAGCCGTACTTCCGGCGTCTCGAGGATTACGCGCAGGGCGGCCAGGGGCGGGGACGCGACGGACCGCTGCACGTCACCCAGGTTCGGGAGCGGTTCCCCGTGGCCGATGCGTTCCTCCGTGCAGCAGTGGAGGACGGCGGTCGCCTCGTGGAGGACTACAACCTGGAGCAGGAGGGGTTCGGCTACTACCAGGTCAACCAGCTCCGAGGGCGCCGATGGAGCCCGTACGATGCGTACCTGGCTCCCGTTCGCGGACGATCGAACCTCAGCGTGATGAGCCACACCCACGCGCTCGGTCTCACATTCGACGGCCACCGATGCACCGGTGCGAAGGTCAGGTGCGGACGGTCCGAGCATCCCGTTCGAGCCCGACGTGGGGTGATCCTGACCGCCGGGGCGATCCGCTCACCCCAGCTGCTCGAACTCTCCGGGATCGGACGCGCGGACGTGCTGAGTTCCATCGGCGTGCCGGTGCGGCACGATCTCGCGGGCGTCGGTGAGAACTACTCTGACCATTACGCCCTGCGGATGAACTGGAGGCTCCAGGGAATCCACAGCCTCAACGAATCCACGCGGGGATGGCGGCTGGCAGCGGCGGTGGCGCAATACGCGGTCCGGCGCACCGGCATCCTCACGCTGGGGCCGGCGCTCTGCCACGGATTCGTCACGACCGATCCCGAGGGCGACCGTCCGGACACGCAGTTCTTGTTCATGCACGCCAGCTACGAGAACGCTGCCCGGCGCGTCCTGGACCGGCAACCGGGCATGACCATCGGCATCATCCAGCAGCGGCCACGCTCGGTTGGAGCCATTCACTGCGTCTCCGCCGACCCCCTCCAACCACCCGCGATTCACCCGCGCTTCCTGAGCGCTCCCGAGGACCGCAGACGCGTGGTCGCCGCGATCCGGCTGGCGCGGCGTCTGGTGGCCCGCCCGTCGCTCGCATCGCTCATCGCCCGCGAGATGAACCCCGGTCCCCTCGCCGGGGACGACGACGCGTTGCTGCGCTGGGCCCGGGCGACGGGCCAGACGCTCTACCACCCGTGCGGGACGTGCCGCATGGGAAGCGACGACGGGGCGGTGGTGGACCCCCGTCTGCGCGTGCGAGGCGTCGAGGGCCTGCGGGTTGCCGATGCCTCGGTGATGCCGTCGATCACCTCGGGCAACATCCACGCGCCGGTCATGATGATCGCGGAGCGCGCGTCGGAGATGATCCTGGCCGACGCGTGAGAGCAGCGCTCATCGAATGACTCGCCGACAATCGGCTCCGGGCGTGGGGGCTGGGGCTAGGCGAGGGGCCGGGTCGAGATGACCAGGTGGTTCGAGGCCTTGCCGGCGTCGATCATCTCGAGGTAGCAGGTGAAGTAGTCGATGTGGTGGTCGGTCTGCTCCGCGCCCTGCTCCTCGGCGATTGCGTCCCGGTGTTTGATCCAGCCCGTGCGCCAGCGTTCCATCTGGACGCGGAAGTCGCTGATGTACTCGACGACCTCGTCGATGACGAAGCCGGCCTCGATCAGCTTCGCCTTGTAGCCGGCGAGCGTGTCCGTGTACTGGGGGATCGCATAGCCGCGCGCCATGCGCTCTCGGATGTCGTCGTCGCCCTCGTCGAAGTCGAACGTGCCCGAGAGGAAGGCCCACGTCCCCCCCGGACGCAGCAGGCGGCGCACTTCCCGGAACAGGGCGACCTTGTCCTCGAAGACGTTCATCACGTTCATGCTGATGGCGACGTCGAACGACTCGTCCTGTAGGGGCATCGCCATCCCGTCGGCCTGGACGAATGTGACGCGGTCCTCGAGCCCTGCGTTCTTCACCAGCCGATGAGCGACCTCGATGCCGACCTCATTGACCTCGACCCCCGTCATGTGACAGCCGCTCTTCGCCGCCATGTAGATCGCGGGACCGCCGGTGCCGCTCCCCACGTCGAGGACGCGCGTGTTCTCGTCCATGCCGAGCCGCTCGACCATGTGGTCGAAGTACCGCACCGTGGCGAACGACTGCTGCCCGAGGTCGTTGCCCGGCAGCCAGACGTCCTTCCGGAGAGCCCGGTTCGCGGGACTGTCGATCCGGTGGATCTCGGAGTAGTCAACGCCGACGCGTTCTCGCGTCATCTGATCCCCCTCGTGTCAGATACCGGCGCGGTCACGCCACCTTCCTTTCACGGTAGGCCCGCCGCCGTCTCGGCGTCCAATATCCACGGCTGACGCATCATTTTGGCAGTTGGCATTGGGAGGATCGGCGTCTGGACGAGCTACCGTCCCTTCGGCGCCCAGCGCGCCCGCGAGCAGGCCGTCCACGCGCACCTCGACGCGAGCGCGGATCACGTGTGCCTGCAGCCGCTGGGCGAGGAGGGCATCCCGCGCGCGTCGTGGACGGCGATCGCAAGGGCACTGATCGACTAGGCGGCCGTACCCTCGACACCGAGCGACGCGGCGACGCGCCCCATGATCCGCGTGAGGTCGGCGACGTCGCCCTCGTCCAACGCGTCGCCGAACCTCCGCTGAAGCAGGTCATGGTGGGTCCGGCGCGCCTTCCTCATGATCGCCCGCCCGCGTGGGGTGATCGCCGCGAAGGTCGAGCGGGCGTCCTGCGGATCGGGCTCGCGGCGGATCAGTTCCGACGCCTGCATGCGGTCGAGCAGCTTGGAGAGCCCGGACGGCGAGAGCACGACCGAGCTGCCCAGCTCGCCCAGGCGCAGCCGCCCCCCGGCCACGTCGAGCTGGGCGAGCACGTCGTACCGGGCGATCGTCAGTCCGTGGTCGCGGCGCATCTGGGCCTCGAGCTCGTCCCACAAGCGAGCGTGGGTGCGGATGAGCGCCAGCCAGGCGCCCATCCAGCGTTCGTGGTCGTCGCCGGCCATGGCGGCACCCTACGAGACAAATGTTGACATGCCAAGTATTCGGGCGTATGAGTTGGCATGACAAACACTTCACCACGTTCGACAGGAGGCATCGATGGCAGGCGCGAACAGGGCATCGGCGGTGCTGTGCTCCACCGATCTCGAGCGGAGCCGGGACTTCTACGAGAACAGGGTCGGGCTGCGCCTCTCGCCGGACACGATCCCGAACCACCTGCTGTTCGAGTGCGGCGACGGCACCACGCTGCTCGTCTACGGCCGTCCGGCGCCCAGCACGGCCGACCACACCCAGGTTCGCTTCTGGTCCGAGGACGTCGCGGCCGACGTGGAGGCGCTCACCGCGCGGGGAGTCGTGTTCGAGGAGTACGACTTTCCATCGCTGAAGACGGTCCGCGGCGTCGCCACGACCCCGGGCATCGGCACGTCGGCGTGGTTCAAGGACCCGGACGGCAACATCCTCGCCCTCTTCGCACCGGAGTAGATCGGACGGGGGTCTCGCAGAGGCCGGCCCCGGCGTCGGTCACGCGCCGGCGGGCTGGAAGAGCTCGATCGGGTTGCCCGCAGGATCGTCGAGGAGGATCTGACGGCCGCCCGGACCGCTGACGATGTCGTTGCGAAAGGTCAATCCCGCGGCCCGTAGCCGCTCGACTTCGCCGGAGAGATCCTCGACGACCAGGTGGATGCGGTTCCATCCGCCGGGCTGGGGTCTACGGCCGTCGGGCATCGGTCGTCCGGCCGAGCCGGCGGGGCCGCCGGCGCTACGGGTCGTCCCTACCCGCCATCCGCCGTACGACGGTGTCGATGCCGGCACCCTCGCGGTCTACCTCGTCGGCGTAGAGACGCCCCCACGCGACGCGGTCATCACGGACGCCCATGATGAGGACACCACGCTCCTCGAGCGGCGTGCCGTCAACCTTGGTTCCCGTCCAGTGGATCTCCGCGAAGACGGTGTCGCCGTTGACCGCCGACCGGAGGATCTCCGCGTGGAAGTCGGGGATGCCCTCGAGCAGCGCCGACCAGTTGGCGCGCACCTGTGCGCTTCCATGGAAGTTCCGGGCGGGAAACAGCGGCTGCTCGCTGCGGTAGTCCTCGTCGAAGCAGGCGAGCATCCCCTCCAGGTCGTGGGCGTTCTGCGCGGCGGTCAGCCGGTCCATCACGGCCCGCGGGTCGCTCATGGAGCGAGCCTACGACCAGGCGGAGGTCCCGGCAACGGTCGCGCGGGGGCGCTCCCTTCGGGCGGCGACCCGGCACTGCATCGTCGTATACTTGAGTAGACAAACGATTCTTCGACAGGAGGACGCCGGTGCCCGAGATCCCCGGTTCGCATGTCGACCTGCTCGAGGCCCCTTGGGCCAACCTCGCGACTCTCGACCGGGCCGGTCGGCCGCAGCTGTCGCAGGTGGCGTTCCTCGCCGAGGACGGCCTGGTGCGCATCTCGCTCAACACGTCGCGCGCCAAGACGCGGCACCTGCTGCGCAACCCGGTGGCGACCGTGCTGATCGTCGACCCGGCCTCGCCGATGCGTTACCTGGAGCTGAGCGGCGACGCCGAGGTGGCGCCGGACGACGACAAGTCGTTCGTCGCGCGGGCGGGGGCGAAGTACGGGCAGGACTTCACCGCCCACGACGGGCCCGGGGACCGGCGCGTCGTCGTCACCCTCCATCCCCGCCGGGTCTACGGGGCCGACCTGCGGGGGTGAGCGCCGGCGCGTCCGGGCCGCGGCTCACGCGGCGCGCGCGTAGGTGAGCGCGATGACGTTCGGAAGGACGGTCTCCGAGGTCGCGAGCGTGAACGCGGACAGCTGAAAGCCGCCGGGGAAGATCCCCACGCCGCCGCCGACCAGCACCGGGAACACCATGAGGCGCAGGTCGTCGACGAGGCCGGCCTCCAACAGCCCCCGCGCGAGCGTGGCGCTGCCGTGGACGAGGATCGGACCGCCGTCGCCGCGCTTCAGGTCGGCGACGGCGCTCGCGGGATCGCCGGTCAGCAGGGTCGAGTTGGACCACTCCAGGGGCGCCGTGAGGGTCGAACGACACGACGTGCTTGGGCATCGTGTTGAGCGCGTCGGCGATCTCGCCCTCGCGCGGCGGCCACGCCTCCGCGAAGCCCTCGTAGGTGACGCGACCGAGCAGCAGGGAACCGGCCTCGCGCACCTCGCGCGCCTTGTACCGCTCCAACTCGGGCCCGTGGTACGGGAACACCCACCCGGTGTTGGGGTGGCCCTCCTCGCCGCCCGGCGCCTCGACGACCCCGTCGAGGGTGATGAACTCGGACACCATCAACCGCCGCATGTCAGCTCTCCCGGTGATGTCGGACGTGGACGCTCAGACCGGCGCGAGCGCGAGCGGCTCGCCGGTGTCGAAGTCGTCGTGGGTAACGGTGAGCGTGACCAGGGACCCGGAGGGCTCGATGTCGAACGTGGCCTTGGAGCGCCGCTCCGCGGAGGCCTTCGCCATCGACTCGAGGTCGCCGCCGTAGGTCCATGGCGTGACCGTGGCTCGCCGATCACGTTCACGGCGGCGCCGTGGGCGAGGCCTCCCAGCCCCTGACCTCGTCGAGGACGACGGCGAGGACCGGCCCGGCGGGACGGGCGGCGCGGTACTGGCCGTACTTCTCGACGAGGAGGTCGATCGCCCGTGCCTCCTCGGGGCCGCCCGCCTCCAGCACCCGGGCCGCCCCCCGCAGGCGGGCCCACCAGAGACGCGCCCAGTCCTCCTCGTAGTGGTCGACCAGGACCGTGGCGAGGGGCCGCTCGCGGATGTTGCGGAGCCGCCGGAGGTCGCGCGAGCGCTTGGGCTTGCCGTCGACGGCGCTGTAGAGGGTGTCGCCGTCGAGCACGAAGCAGATCGGCACCATGTGGGCGCGCCCGTCCGCCTCGACGGTGGCCAGGCGGGCCACTCGGGCGGCCGCCACGCGGCCGCGCAGGTCGGCGTCGTCCATACCGCAGTGTGACGGCCGGGAGCCGGACGTGCGCGGTCGTCGACCTTATGATTGCGGCCTCAACACCCGGACGCGGAGGTTCACGTGCGCCTTGGCTACTTCCTGCCCCAGATGGGCCCGGCCGCGGGGCCGGACGCCCTGACCGCGGTCGCCACCCGCGCCGAGGAGATCGGCTACGACTCGCTGTGGGTCACGGAGCGGTCCCTCTTCCCGATCGAGCCCGCGGTGCCCTACGTCGCGAGCGCCGACGGCTCGCTCCCGGATGTCTACCGCACCGTCCTCGACCCCCTCACGGCGCTGGCCTACGTCGCCGGCCAGACGAGTCGCATCACGGTCGGCACGAGCGTCCTCAACCTGCCCTGGTACAACCCGCTCCTCCTCGCCCGGTCGCTCACCGCGATCGACGTGGTCTCGAAGGGGCGCCTGAAGGTGGGCTTCGGGATGGGCTGGTCGCCGGACGAGTACGCGGCGGCGGGCGCCGACTGGCACCGTCGCGGCAAGGTCGCCGACGAGAACCTCGAGGCGCTCCTGGCGATCTGGACCACCGACCCGGTCTCCTACGAGAGCCCGGACTTCACGATCCCGGCGTCGGTCATCGGGCCGAAGCCGGTGCAGTCGCCCCACCCGCCCATCTACATGGCGGCCTACACCGAGCCCGCGATGGCGCGGGTGGCCCGCTTCGCCGACGGCTGGATGCCCGTCGGCGTGCCGATCGACGGCATGACGGCGATGCTCCAGGGCATCCGCCAGATGGCCGAGGGCCATGGCCGTGACCCGAACGGGATCGAGCTGATCGTGCGGGCGAACCTCTGGGTCACCGATGCACCGCTCGGCGACGACCGCTTCATCTTCACCGGCTCCATGGACCAGATCCGGGCCGACGTCGCCGCGTCGCGGGCGGCCGGCGCCGCGGAGCTGACCTTCGACGTCACCTTCGACCCGGCGGCCACGACGGTCGACGACTTCCTCGCCGGTCTCGACACCTGGTGGGAGGTCGGCCAGGCCGCGTAGGCCGCCGCGCGCTCCGTGAGCGCACCAGACTGACCGGGCCACCGAGATGGGGGTTTCACATGGATCTGGCGACCGCGATGGATTTCGCCCGCACCACCACCCACTCGGTGCTGGTCACGATCCGCCGCGACGGGCGCCCGCAGCTGTCGAACGTGCTCCACGCCGTATTCGACGACGGCACGCTCCGCATCTCCACCACGGCCGACCGGGCGAAGGCCAGGAACCTGGCGCGCGCGCCGTGGGCGGCGCTCCACATCACGAGCCCCGACTTCTGGGCCTACGCGGTGATCGAGGCCGACGTCGAGCTGACGCCCGTCGCGGCGGACCCGGACGACGCGGTCGCGGACATGCTGGTCGAGCACTACCGCCTGCTGCTCGGCGAGCACGACGACTGGGCGGCCTTCCGGGCGGAGCAGGTGGCCGACCAGCGGCTCCTCGCACTGCTTCGGCCGACGCGCGCCTACGGCATGCCGCCCTCCTGACCGAGGGTGACGCCGTCCGTCAGGCGCGGTGCCCCACCGCGAAGAGGCGGCGGTAGCCCAGGAGCGTGACGCCGGCGCGCGCGGGGTAGGCCTCCCGGAGGACGGCCGCGTAGACGGCCTCGAACTCGGCGGCCTCGGCGGGGTCGAGCGTTCCGAGCACCGGACGCAGGGCGGTGCCGCGGACCCACTCGAGCACGGGATCGCCGCCCGTCAGCGGGTGCAGGTAGGTCGTCTCCCACGCGTCGGGCCGCAGCCCCACGTCCTGCAGGAGCCCGGCGTACTCCTCGGGCTCGCCCACGATGTCGTACCGGCGCAGCACGCCGTCCAGGCGCCCGGCCCAGCGCGGCGACGCCGCCAGCTCGCGCAGCAGCCGGTGCGCCGGGGAGTCGGCGTTGTGCGGCATCTGGAAGGCGATGGCGCCGTCCGCGGGCAGGGTCGCGGCCCACCGCCGCACGAGCTCGCGGTGCGCGGGAACCCACTGCAGGCAGGCGTTGCTGACGATGACGCCGGCCTTCGGATCGGACCAAGCCGCCACGTCGCCGAGGCGGAAGCGAACCCCGCTGCCGAGGGCCCGCGCCTCGCGGATCATCTCGGGCGAGGAGTCCACGCCCTCGACCTCGGCGTCCGGCCAGCGGGCGAGCAGCGAGACCGTCAGATCGCCGGGCCCGCAGCCCAGGTCGACGATCCGGCCGGGCGCCGCCGTGGGGATGCGGCGGACGAGATCCTCGAACGGCCGGCCGCGCTCGTCGGCGAACTTGCGGTACTGCCCCGGGTCCCAGGTCATCGGCGGCGGATACCCCGGCCGGTCAGTACGCCGACCAGCCCCGGTCGAACGTAGAGGGTGGCGCCGGTCACCGAGTCGGCGTCCTCGGAGGCCAGGAAGACGGCCGCGCCCGAGAGCTCGTCGGCGGCCATCCAGACGCCCGGCCCGCCGAAGCGCTCATCCGCGCGGCGGCGGTACTCGGCGTTGTTGGCGCGGAAGTCCGCGTTGAGGGGCGTCTCGATGAACCCCGGCGCGATCGCGTTGACCTGGATGTTGCGCTCGCGCAGCTCCAGCGCGAGCACCTTGGTGAGCATGTGGATGGCCGACTTGGTCGCGCAGTAGATCGTGGAACCCGGGAAGCCGTCGTTGCCGAAGATCGAGCCCAGGTTGATGATCTTGCCCCGGCCGGCGGCCTCGAAGTCGGGCAGGACCTCCTGGCAGAGGAAGAACGCGCCCTTGAGGTTGGCGCCGATCATGAGGTCGAAGGCGGCCTCGTCGGAGGCGCCGAGTGGGGTCATCTCGTAGGCGCCCGCGTTGTTGACCAGCACGTCGATCGGGCCGAGCGCCTCGTGGACCGCGGCCACCGCGTCGCCGAGCCGGTCGACCACCGACACGTCGCAGGCGATCGCGACCGCGCGACCACCCGCCTCCTCGATCGAGGCGGCGACCGCGGCGCCGGCCTCGTGGGAGCGGTTCAGGATCGCCACGGAGGCGCCCTCGCGGGCGTAGCGGCGGGCCAGGGCCTCGCCGATGCCCTGCGACCCACCGGTCACCACGATGACCTTGCCCTCGAGCCTCATCACGACCCCCTCGTCCCCGCGCCCGCCGCCCCTCCTCGGCCTCTCGCGGCACGATACGGGGGGCGGCCGGCGCGGGCCGCGGGGAGGGCGCGTCAGGCCCGGACGGGCTCCGGGGAGACCCGCGGCGGGTCGAGGCGTCCCGTCCGCAGCGCCCAGCGCTCGAAGATCCAGGTGCCGAAGGGCGGGATGCTGGCGAGCACGGCCACGAGACCCACGCCGGCGCTCCAGCGCAGCGCCGACCAGGTCATGAGGGCGACGACCACGTAGAGCACGAAGATCGCGCCGTGGATCGGGCCGAACACCTGGACGCCGATCTCGTTCTCCACGACCACGTACTTGAAGAACATGCCGACCAGCAGGCCGGCCCACGAGAAGGCCTCGGCGATGGCGACGACGCGAAAGCGCCCTGCGGGTGTTCCGAGGAACGTGGACATGGTGACTCCCTCTCCGGAGATGTTCGGTCCACCGAAGATAGGGAGGCCCGCAGGTGCCGGCCAGCGACCACCCTCGCCCCGCCGGGGGCGGACCGTCCCCGCCTCGGCGAGCGCCTACCGGAGGAGGTCGACCACGAAGCTCCCCGCCTCCCACAGCACCAGCGCGAGGATCACGTAGAACCACCAGCGCCGCCCGCTCAGGACCGACAGCACCCGTCGCACCCAGACCGCGGACGCACCCGCGGCCTCGTCGATGCGGTTGAGCTGCACCAGCGCGGCGGACCCGAGGAGGCCGACCGCGCTGATCGCCAGCGCGACGATCACGATGACGGCGGTGGCGTGGGTCCCCTCCCCGTAGAAGAGGGCCCAGAGCGACGCGCTCTCGCCGATGGCGAAGACGACCCCGAGCGCCAGCCCGACGCGCCGCAGCAGGCGGACGTCCTCCTGGCGCTCGAGCCCACCGTCGACCGTGGCCCGCTGCTCGAACACCAGGGCCAGGAAGAGGACCGGGATCAGGGAGCCTCCTCTTATCGGCGCCGTCCCGCGGTCAGGGCATCAGGTGGTTGGCCTGCACCACCTGGCCGAGGGCGGCGGCGAACTGGGAGTGCCCGGCGGCGCTGGGGTGGATACCCGTGTCGCCGGAGATGATCCAGAACTCGTCGGAGCCGCAGAAGCTGAACGGGTCGAGCACGGCGAGCTCGTCCTGGGTGGGATCCGACTGGCGGCTCTCGCCGTCCACCGGGCTCGACAGCCCGCCGTTGGGGCAGATCGCGTCACCCGGGCCGAGGCCGGCGGGGAAGAGGGGCGGCGTCATCAGGAAGACGCGCGTGCCGAACTGGGGCGCGCTCCGCACCCCGGCCGCGACCGCGGCGTTCAGCTCCTCGCTCATGATGCGCAGCGAGCTGACGCTGAAGATCGTGGCCGACGGGATGGCCAGGTGGTACTGGGACACGACCACCCGGTTCTCGGGCGCGAGCATGAGCTGGGCCACCACCTGGCCCACGCGCGGGGTCACCTGGAGGCGCGTCAGGTAGCCCTGCACGCAGGCCCGGAAGGCGGGGTCCGAGAGCGTGATCGCGCAGCCGATGCCGCTGCCGGCGAGGAAGGTGTCCAGCAGCGGGTTGGCGCCGAGGGTCAGCACGGTCAGGTCGGGATCGTCGGCGATGATCCCCGCGAGCGTGTCGTTGAGCTGGCCGCCGCCCAGCCAGTCGGAGGGCGTCGACCCCGAGACGGCGCGGTTCTCGAATGCCGAGGGCGCGATCCCGGAGTCGTTGGCGAACTGGGCGGGCCAGGCGATGTCGTCGGAGAGGCCGAAGTCGGGCGACCACGCCGCCGCGCCGCCGCTGCCGGGCCCGTTGTCCGAGTTGGACGAGCAGCGGTCGTTGAGCTGGTCGGGCGGGACGCAGAAGGGCAGCTGGGTGATGCCCATCGGGGTCCCGTCGGGCAGGAAGCCGAAGCCGGCCGTCACCGAGTCGCCGAGGGCCCGCATGGTGAAGGGCCGCACGGTGATCGTCCGCGACAACAGCACCGAGCCGCTCGCGTTGGTGGCGCGCAGCCGGACGACGTCGAGCCCGGTGGCCGCGGGCGCCCGGTAGGCCAGGACCGCGCGCCCGCCGCCGCCGTGCAGGAGGCGGACGCTGCCGCGCCGGGGGCCTCCGGCCAGCTCGATGCGCGGCGCATCGCCGCTGCAGCGCACCACCATCCGGGTCGTGCGCGCGGCGGTCGCGCGGCTGCCCGCGGTCTCGCACCGCGGCAGGGGACGCGCCGCCGGTGCGGCGGCCCACGCGCCCGCCGCCGGCAGCGGGATCACGCGGCGCCGGGCGGTGATCTCGCGGGGCCGGCGCCGGCCCTCCACGAGCAGCCGGCTCTGGGCCACCACCGCGACGCGCACCGCCCCCGCGGCCGCCGCCGCGCGCACGCGCCGCGCGGCCGGGGAGCGGAGGACCACGCGGTAGCGGTGCAGCGAGGGCGCCGCGAGGAGCAGCGGCTCCCGGGCGCCGGCGCTCGCGAGCACGCGGCCCGACGGGGCGATCACCCGCAGCCGCACGAGGCCGCGATGCTCCGCCCGCGTGGTGTCCACCCGCCCGCTCGCCAGGGGCGCGAGACCGGGCTCGCGCACGGTCACGTCGATCGCGAGCGCGCCGCCCGGGGCCTCGGCCACCGCCAATGACCGGGGGACCGGCGCGCCGCCGAGCAGCGGCGCCCCGAGGGCGGACCCCGCGAGGCCGAGCAGCCCGGCGAACGCGATCAGGATGCCGATGACGGTGGCGCCGTGGGGACGGGCCTGGTCGTGGTGTGGCACGGTCGCGCCAGTATCCGCTGGCCGCGCCGCCGATGTCATCCCGGCGGGCGTCGCGGCCGCGCCTGCGGGAGACTCCGCCCATGGGAACCCGGCGCCACGCGATCGCACGACAGGCGGGCGAGGTGGCCGTCGCGCTGCCGCTCTTCCTCGCCGCGCCCCTGCTGCGGCGGCGCCACCTGCGCTGGGGCGCGACCGACGCCGAGGTGGCGGGCGCGATGCCGGGGGATGCGCTCATCCGCGACCCGTCCTTCGCGGCGACCCGGGCCATCACGATCGGCGCCCCGCCCGAGGCCGTGTGGCCATGGATCGTCCAGATGGGCTTCGGCCGCGGCGGTTGGTACAGCTACGACCTGCTCGACAACGCGGGGCGACCGAGCGCGGAGCGGGTGCGGCCCGAGCTCCAGGGCCTGCGAGTGGGCGACCGCATCCCGATGGCGGCGCGGGTGACCGACGCGACGAGCTTCACAGTCCGCGTCCTCGACGCGCCGCGCGCGATGCTGTGGGAGCAGCCTGCGAGCACCTGGGCGTGGAGCCTGTCGCCGGCCCCGGGCGGTCGCACGCGCCTGGTGACGCGCATCCGGGCGCGCCGCGACTGGCGTTCACCGGGCGCGGCGCTCCTTTCGCTGATCCTCCTCGAGTTCGGCGACTTCCCCATGATGCGGCGGATGCTCCTCGGCCTGGCGGCGCGCGCCGGGGGGTCGGTCGGCGCTCATCCCCCATCACCCTGAGGGGCCTCAGCCCGGGGCGTGTCTTGCGGGACGCACTCCCGGCAGGCGGCGGTCCAGGGCGAGCGCCCCGAACGAGATGGCCAGGAAGAGCGCCGCCACGACCGCGCAGTTGGCGAGCACCACCGGGTAGCCGTGGGTCTGGACGTTCATGAACGGATAGGCGTAGTAGTCGTCGCCGTATCTGTTCTGCACCAGGGCCCCGCGCACGAGGGCGTAGACCAGCCAGGCGACCGGGGCGATCACCCCGAGGAGGACGATCCGCCGCGAGAGCTGACCGCGCGGCCCGAACACCACCCAGCCGAGCACGCAGAGGATGGGCGACAGGGTGTGCAGCAGGAAGTCGGCGAAGGCGTCCCAGCCCGTCAGCTCCTGCAGCTGCGCGAGCGTCAGGTGGAAGACCACGCCGGTCACGGCGATCGCCACCAGGCCGTCGAGACGGAGGGTCCGGAAGAGCGCCGAGCGCCGGTCGAGGCGGACGGCCAGCATGCCGGTGGTGGCGGCGACCGCGATGTTCGACAGCACGGTGAAGAAGCTGAAGAAGTTCACGATCCGGTCGGGCGTGCTCTCGAACGCCCCGGCGCCGCTGTCGGCGGTGACCGAGAGGGCGAGCTGAAGCATCAGGCCGAAGGTGACGATGGCCGAGGTGGCGCCCAGGAACCACCGCGCGGCCCGGTCGTTGATCACCGCCACACGTTACCGGCGCGCACGCCGGGCGGGGCCCTACCCGCCGGCGCACTCCGCGAAGACGCTCCCCAGCGGGGACGGGCGCTTCAGCCGGTAGCCCTGGGCGTAGTCGACCCCCAGGTCCGACAGCGTCTCGAGGCAGGCGCGCGACTCGACCCCCTCCGCGACGGTGCGGAGGCCGAAGCGCCCGGCCAGGCTCACGATGATCTCGACGACGTGCCGGCTGGACGCGTCCCGATCCAGGTCGCGGACGAACTCGCGGTCGATCTTCAGGTAGTCGATCGCCAGGTGCTTGATGTGGGTGAATCCGCCGTAGCCCGTGCCGAAGTCGTCCAGCGCGAAGGCGCATCCCAGGGCGCGCATCGCGTTGATGAACTCGCGGGCCGGGCGCTCGTCCTCGACGACGGCCGTCTCGGTCAGCTCCATGATCACCCGCCGCGGGTCGGTGCCGGCCGCGTCGAGGATCGCGGCGACGGTCTCGATGAACCCCGGCGTGCCGACCGAGGCGGCCGAGACGTTGACGGAGACGTCGTGACCGCGGGCGGCGAGCTCGGCGCCCCGGCGGATCACCCACTCGTCGATCTCGACGATCAGCCCCGAGCGCTCCGCCGCGGGCAGGAATCGCCCGGGCTCCCGCAGCCGGCCGTTCGGCTCCCGCATCCGGATGAGGAGCTCGTGCGAGTGGACCTCCATGCTCCGCAGGTCGAAGACCGGCTGGGCGTAGAGCACGAAGCCGTCCCGGGCCAGGGCCCCGCGCACCAGCGAGGCGTCGGCGTCCCCGTCTCCCGCGGGCGCGGTCTCGGGCGTGGGGGTGGCGGCGGGGATGATGGTCCCGCGGGCCACGGGTCCGCTCCCGAAGGGCCCCTCCGCCAGGTGGATGACCACCTCGGCCCCGCCCCCGTCGTCGGTCAGGCGCCGCCGGATGGAGGTCGTCTCCCGCGCCGAGATCGCCGCTCCGACGTCGGCGATGACGAGCGCGACGCTCGCCGGGCGCGGGCGCGGACCCCGGCGGCACGCCATCGTCCGCAGCGCCGCCTCCACCCGCCGCAGGCCGTCGCCGATGTCGCCGAGGGCGACCTCGAAGGACCCGGGGATCCCGCCCGACGGGCCGGTGGCGATGTGCTCGTGGACGCAGACGAACGCGGGCGGAAAGGATCCGGCGAGCGGCCGGCAGTCCACGCCGATCAGCCAGCGCCGGCCACCCCAGCACAGGGCGTACTCGGACCGGAGGGGGGGCCCGTCGCCGGCGATGACGGTGCCCACGTCGAATGCGAGCCGGGCGGCGGCGGCCGCGTCGTCCGGTCCCCGGCGGAAGATCTCCAGGTAGTCGTCGCCGATGCCCAGGGGAGGGCCGCCGCGCGCACGGGTGAACGCCGTCCACGCGTCGTTGGCGCGGACGATGGTCGCCGCGTCGTCGACGATCACCACGGCCGCCGACGTGGCGTTCAGCAGCGTCGCGGCGGCGTCGGTCTCGACGAGGGGCGGCAGCACCCCGATGGGCCACGGCATCTCCGTATGGGACCAGGGCAGGACGGCTTCCTTCCTCGCGCGGTCAGTGAACGGGAGACCCCCGGCGCGGGATCCGTGTGGGAACCACCGGGCCCGGACCCCCCGTTTCCGGCGAATCTTCCCGACCCGCCCGCCTACGGCGTGGCGGAGCGGCGCAGGCGGGGGTCGTCGAAGTCGAGCTCGCGGTTGACCTCGCGCAGCGTCGGCGCCCCGATCTTGCCCTCGGCGTAGAGGCGGTTGAGCGCCTTCCGCTGCGCGCGCAGCAGCTCGCGCTGCACCGGCCGGGAGTCGGCCGCCTCGGAGTTGTCGCGGCGGTCGTCCTCGAGGGTCTGGAGACGCTCGAGGCGGAGCTCCAGCGCGGGCCTCAGGGCGTCGGCGACGACGTCGTCGGCCCGGCCGGCCTCGACCATCTCGTCCAGGTGGAGCAGCGCCGTCTCTGCCACCACGCGGCGCGCCAGCAGGGCCTCGCGCTGCTCGCGGGCGCTCTGCTCCACGCCGAGCAGGCCGGCCACGGCGCCGATGGTGCTCCCCTGCCCCACGAGGGTCACGAGCACCACCACCGCCGCGAGGAAGATCAGGATCGATCGCGCCGGGAAGGGCTCGCCGTTGGCCATCAGTGGGATCGAGAGCGCGATGGCGAGCGAGATCGCCCCGCGCATCCCGCTCCACCCCACCACCAGGCGGGGGCGCCAGGACATGTGGAGGAACCCCAGCCGCCCACGGGGGGTGGGCGCGAGCAGCGGCGGCAGCAGCATCTGGAACGCCAGGCGGATGCCGACGACGGCCATCACCACGAGCACGGTCGCCAGCGCGAGGACCGAGAGGGGCTGGGTGTTGACGTCCTCGATGATCCCGGGGATCGCCAGGCCGAGCAGCACGAAGAGCGTCGATTCGACCAGGAAGATCAGCACGCCGAAGAACGCCGTCGAGACGATGCGCGACGACGGCCCGAAGATGCCGTCGCTCTGCTGGCCGAGGTAGACGCCCGCGGCGACCGTGGCGAGCACCCCGGACATGCGGAAGTGCTCGGCCGGGATGTAGGCCAGGTACGGGGCGAGGAGCAGCAGCACGATCTGGGAGCCCTCGTCGGAGGTCCGGCGCCGCACCCGGTTGATCACCCAGCCCACGGCGAGACCGAAGGCGATCCCGCCGACCACGACCTCCGCGAGACGGAGCGCGCCCTCGCCGAGGGTGAATCCGCTGCCGGTCGTCGCCTCGACGGCGAGCGCGAAGATCGTGAGGGCGACGCCGTCGTTGACCAGGCTTTCGCCCTCGAGGATCGTCACGATCCGCCCGGGCGCCCCGATGCGCTTGAGGACGGCGGTGGCGGCGACGGGATCGGTGGGCGCCACGGCGGCGCCGAGGGCGAGGGCCGGGGCCCAGGCCAGGCCGTCGATCGCCAGGCGGGCCGCGGCCGCCACGGCCACGGTGGTGAGCACGACCAGGCCGATCGCGAGGAGGGCGATCGGGGCCGCGTTCTCGCGGGTCTCGCGCGGCGAGGTGAAGATCGCGGCGTGGAAGACCAGAATCGGCAGGAAGGCCGAGCAGGACGATCTCGGGGTCGAGCTGGGTCGAGATGTCGGGCAGGTAGCTGGCGGCGATCCCGATCGCCACCAGCGGCACCGCGGCCGGGAGGTGCAGCCGCGTCGCCAGGGGCCGGCTGACCAGGACCGCCACGGCGATCGCCAGGCCGGTGACGAGGACGATCTGCTCCACGCGCCCTACTGCAGCACATCGCGTGACGGCGGGCCGCGGCAACGGGCAGAATCCCCGCATGCGCATCTCCGCCAAGGCCGACTACGGCCTGAGGGCCCTGATCGAGCTGGCGGTCCTGGAGCAGGTCGATGGAAAGCCGGTCAAGCGCGACCAGCTCGGCGCCGCCCAGGACATCCCGGTGGCGTTCCTGGAGAACATCCTGCTCGAGCTGAAGCGGGCGGGGATCGTGTTGAGCGTGCGCGGCCAGCAGGGCGGCTTCCGCCTGTCGCGCCCGCCCGAGGAGATCTCGGTGGCGCAGGTCATCCGGGCCCTCGACGGCCCCCTCGCGAGCGTGCGCGGCGTGCGCCCCGAGGACCTGGACTACCCCGGGCGGGCCCTGCCGCTGCGCGACGTCTGGATCGCGGTCCGCGCCAGCCTGCGGGCGGTGCTGGAGGAGGTCACCCTGGCCGATCTGGTCGCCGGAGAGCTTCCTGAGGCGGTCCACCCGCTGCTGACGGCGCCGGAGGCGTGGCGGCCGCACTAGCCGCGGCCCGGCGACGCGTCTCCTGCGCGCGGCGGTGCGCCAGGTGGATGAGCGCGACGCCGACGCCGGCCGACAGCAGCGATCCGACGAGGATGCCGACCTTCGCGGACGAGATCACCACGAGGTCGGTGAACGCCAGGCTCGTGATGAACAGCGAGATGGTGAAGCCGATGCCGGCGATGGCGCCCAGGCCCACCAGGTGCAGCCAGCCGACGCCCCGCGGCATGCGCGACAGCCCGAGGCGCACGGCGAGGTAGGCGCCGACCACCATCCCCACGGGCTTGCCGACCACCAGGCCGAGGATGATCCCGAGCGTCACGGCGCTGCCGGCCGCGGCGTCGATCGAGGCCGAGTCGAGCACGATTCCCGGCGTTCGCGAGCGCGAACAGGGGCACCACGAGCATGCTGGTCCAGGGGTGGAGCGCGTGCTCGATCCGGTTGACCGGCGAGATGGCCTCGCGCGAGAGGTGAGCCAGCCGCCGCCAGGACCCGGCGTCCACCGGGGCCGCCGCGGGGGTCACCCCCACCACGGCGTCCGCCACCGCGCCGGCCTCCTTCGCCACGGCCCTGGAGGGTTGGAAGGGGCGCGCGGGGGTCAGCAGGCCGAGGGCGACACCGACCACCGTGGGGTGCACGCCGGAGGCGGCGGCGGCGATCCAGGCCAGGGCGCCGAGCATGAGGTAGGGGCCGATGTGCCGCACGTGAAGGCGGTTGAGCGCCGCGACGGCCACCAGGCACACGATGCAGGCGACGATCCAGGCCGTGTCCGGGCCGTCCGAGTAGAAGACGGTCATGACGGTCATCGCGCCGAGGTCGTCGATCACGGCGACCGCGAGCAGGAGCGTGGTGAGCATGGGCGGGGCGCGCCGGCCGATCAGCGCGAGCACCCCGAGGGCGAACGCCG
The DNA here is from genome assembly GCA_963784365.1 of uncultured Thermoleophilia bacterium. Classification (GTDB taxonomy): domain Bacteria; phylum Actinomycetota; class Thermoleophilia; order Miltoncostaeales; family Miltoncostaeaceae; genus Miltoncostaea. Next base: position 99,149 of record CAWAQS010000007.1, read on the forward strand.
TGTCGGTGGCCATCGGGATGCCCCAGCCCGAGGCCCCGGACCCGCCCGACGTGACGGCGGCGTAGACCAGGGCCGGCACCAGCATCGCGCCCGCCGCGGCGAAGACCGGGAGCATCGCGGCGCGGCGGGTGCGCAGCTCGCCCACCGCGAGCTCGCGCTTCACCTCGAGGCCGATGACCAGGAAGAAGAGCGTCATCAGGCCGTCGTTCACCACGTGCAGGAGGTCCTGCTCGAAGGTCCAGTCGCCCAGCTGCACGCGCAGCTCGGTGCTCCAGAGGTCCTCGTAGGAGCCGAGGGCCACGTTCGCCCAGACGAGGGCGACGGCCGTCGCCACCAGGAGCAGCAGGCCTCCCGACGCCTCCCAGCGGAGGAAGTCCTGGAGCGGCCGGACCACCACCCGCGGGACGGCCCGGTCGCGCTGGGACCAGGGGCGGCGCAGGCGTGGCGGGGATCCGGTCGACGTCACTGACCCCTAGGTTGACGGATGGGGCGACGAGGCGCATCGATGCCGGGGGTGCCGGGCCACCCCCGCTGGTCAGCCCGGCCCGAGGGCCTCCAGCAGATCCGACGACGGCGCGGTCCAGCCGAAGATGCCGCCCTGGGCGGCGATCATCCTGCAGGCCGACCTCGTGGAACTCCGGGAAGTACGAGCCCACGCAGTCCTCGAGCACCAGGCACTCGAAGCCGCGGTCGTTGCCCTCGCGCACGGTGGTGTGGACGCACACCTCGGTGGTCACCCCGGTCACGATCAGGTGGGTCACGCCCTGGTTGCGCAGCAGCAGCTCGAGGTCCGTGGCGTAGAAGGCGCCCTTGCCCGGCTTGTCGAGCACCACCTCGCCCTCGGCGGGCGCGAGCTCGTCGACGATGTCGTGCCCCTCCTCGCCGCGCACCAGCACGCGGCCCTTGGGCCCGAGGTCGCCGATGCCCGTGTCGAGGTTGCCGCGCGCGAGCTTGCTCGGCGGGCGCGTCGCTGAGATCGGGGCGGTGCCCCTCCCGGGTGTGGACCACCATCATGTCGCTCGCCCGCGCCGCGGCCAGCACCGCCTGCAGCGGCTCGACGACCTTCGCCAGGTGGGAGACGTCGTTGCCGAGCATCGCTCCGAATCCGCCCGGTTCGAGGAAGTCGCGCTGCATGTCGATGATCACCAGCGCGGTCGTGCTCGGCTCCAGCGTGAAGTCGTACGGCTTGGCGGGGATCGTCACCGCCGACATCGTGAGTTCGGACGCCATCTGGGTGTCAGCTCCTGTGGTGGGAGTTCGACGGGATGATGCGGGACGGGCGCCGGGTCGCCCGTCCCGCATCGCGGCGGCACTCGATCAGCCGGTCGCCGGTTCGGGCTCGCCGACCGGGGCGGCGGCGGGGACTGCACCGGCATCGGATCCCTCGACGGGTAGACGCCCCACGTCGGCCGCTCCGCCTCCTCGGCGACGTCCATCGGGTCGTCGTGGTCGGTCGCGCGGGCCGGCGCCCGCAGGAAGTAGGCGGCCGCCAGCAGCACCGTGGTGAACGCGTACCCCAGGACGACCTGTCCGTTCTCCATCCACGCGATCTCCTCGCCGTGGATCAATCCGATCGACGCCAACGCGGTCCCGAAGGCGGCGTAGATCGACGCCCAGAGGAAGTTGCGATCGATGATGAACACGGTGATCGCCGCCAGGACGATGCCCGCGAGCACCGCTCCGCTCCCGAGGAGGGTGAGCCCCTCGTAGATCGCGCCGGCGTTGGTGAGGTTGTCGATCCCGACCTCCTGGGCGGAGGTCCCGGCCGCCGAGAGTGTGCTGTTCACCAACCCGATCCCCCACGATGCGAGGTTGGGCACCATCGCGATGACGATCGCGGGGTAGTAGGCCTTGGGCACCGCCTCGAACGCCTGCGCGCCGATGACGAGGCCGATGAACAGGAGCACCGGCACGATCGCCGGGATCGGCAGGATCGCCGCGATCAACGGGAACAGCCCCAGGGTGCAGAGCGCGAAGATCGCCACCCCGGTCGCCAGCGAGTAGCCGGTGCGACCGCCGGCGGCCTTCCATCCCGGCTGGCCGACGTAGACGGCGGGCGGGAACGGGCTGCCGAGGCCCGCGCCCACGACGGCGCCGATGCCGTCGGCGAGCAGGACGCTGCGGAGGTTGTAGCGATCACCCGCCGCGGCGGCGCTCTCCACGTTGCTCATCGCCTCGGTGAAGTTGTAGATCCCGAGCGGGATGGCGGTGGCCAGCAGCGGCGAGATGCCCTCCAGGCCGTTGATGAGGAGGTCGAGGTTGAGGGTCGGCGCGCCGACGGCGATGGCCTCCACGCCGTCGCTCACGGCGGCGCCGTCCATGTAGCCGCCGATCCAGCCGATCGCCGTGCCCAGGATGAGGGCCGCGGCGCCCAGCGGGAAGTTGCCGGGCAGCCTCACCCCGGAGATGAAGCCGATGATGATCACCGCCATCACGGGCAGCGCGATCCAGAGCGCCTCCCACATCTGGGCGGCGGGCCGCATCGCGATGAAGGTGACCGAGATGCCGGCCAGGGTGCCGAGCAGGGCCGCCCGGGGCGTGAACTTGCGGATGACCGGCCCGATGAAGGCGCCGATCAGGATGATGACGCCGATGATGAAGGCCCAGGCGAGACCCGCCTCCCACGCCTTGATCGGGTCCTTCGTGTCGAGGTAGATCGGCAGCATGATCACCAGGGTCACGATGAACATGTGCGGCACGCTGGGGCCGTAGGGCATGGCGCACACGTCGGTGCGCCCCTCCTTGATGGCCAGGCGGCGCGCGAGCCAGAAGTAGAAGAGATTGCCGATCAGCAGCTCGATGCCGAGCGCCGGGAGGATCGTGCCGTTGACATCGCCGGCGGGGATGTTGACCACGAACAGGCAGAGGCCGGCGAGCACGATGACGTTGACCAGCATGTTGACGAAGAGACCGAAGAACGCGTTGAGGTCTCCCCGCGTCCAGAATGGGAGCTCGGGCATGCCGGGTGGCTTCGCGATCCCCAGCCGGGCGGCGAGCGTTGACATGGGCTGAACCTCCTCTCTCAGGGGCGGGATTCTTGTATGCAATCCTGTATACAAATCGCGTCGCCGAGCTGGCTTTGGGCGCGGGGCGGGAATGCGGGGCGGATCTTGGTCCCGGTGGCCAGACGCCCCCCGGAGAGGGCTAAGCTCGGTCGGATGCCGCCCCTGATCCCGGAGGCCCCGATGGCCGCCAACGACCCGAAGAAGCCGACCCACGAGGAGGAGGAGGAGCTGCTCGAGGAGCAGGGCGAGGAGTCCTTCCCCAGCTCGGATCCGCCCGCGACCGAGGGCTCCCCGCACATCTAGCCTCCGCGAGCGTGGCTATCATGCGGGGTGTGAACACCTCCGAGGGCCGTTGACAAGCGCGGTCCAACTCGCGGCGGCACTTGCATTGGTGCTGCTGAACGGCTTCTTCGTGGCAGCCGAGTTCTCTCTGGCGCGGGCGCGCACCACCCGACTCGAGCAGCTCGCCGACACCGGTCGGGGCTCCGCCGTGCTCGCGCAGGAGCAGGTCAAGCACATCGACCGCTACCTGGCGGCCTGCCAGCTGGGCATCACGCTCGCCAGCCTGGGTCTGGGCTGGCTGGGCGAGCCGGCCTTCGCCCACCTGATCGAGCCGGTGCTCTCGGCCATCGGCCTCGGCGAGGGCAGCGCGGCCCTCACCGCCGTGATCCTGGCCTTCATCATCATCACGGTGCTGCACGTGGTGGTGGGCGAGCTGGCGCCGAAGACGATCGCGATCCAGAAGGCCGAGTCGACCGCGCTCACCATCGCGCGCCCGCTGGAGTGGTTCCGGGTCCTGTTCGCGCCCTTCATCGCCCTGATGAACGGCGCCGGCAACCGCCTGGTGCGCGCCCTGGGCGTGGAGCCGGCCAGCGAGCACGAGCTGGCCTCGACGCCCGAGGACCTCCAGATCCTGATCGCCCAGAGCGAGGAGGGCGGGGCGATCGAGCCCGAGGAGGCCGACATGCTGGAGGGCGTCTTCGGCCTCCAGGAGAGCCTCACCCGCGACATCATGACCCCGCGTCCGGAGGTGACCACGCTCCTGGCCGACGTCCCGGTGCGCACCGCGCTCACCGAGGTGCTCGCCACCCGCCACAGCCGCTTCCCCGTGCTCAACGGCGACGGGGTGCTGGGGATCGTCCACCTCAGCCAGCTCGCCCGCGGCCTGCTGGAGAAGGGCGACACGACGCCGGTGCGCGAGCTCTCGAGCGCGGCGCTGTTCGTGCCGGAGATGCAGCCGGTCGACGACCTGCTGCGCCAGCTGCAGGCACGCCGCGCGTCGCTGGCCGTGGTGCTCGACGAGTACGGCGACTTCGCCGGCGTCGTCACCGTGGAGGACGTGATCGAGGAGATCGTCGGGCGAGATCGACGACGAGCGCGACCGCGCGGCGGCGGTGGACGAGCAGCCCGACGGCCGCCTGATCGTGCGCGGCCACGTCCCGCTCGAGGACCTCGCCGACCACGGCGTGGAGCTGATCGACGACACCGTCACCAGCGTCGGCGGCCTGGTCTTCAACCGGCTCGGGCGCCTGCCGCGCACCGGCGACTCGGTGGACGCCGACGGCTGGCGCCTGACCGTGGAGGCCACCCGGGGCACCCGCGTGGTGCTGGTCGCCATCGAGCCCTCCGACGAGGCGCCTCCCGCGGCCAAGGGCCCCTCCTCCCCGAACTAGCCGCGGGGGCACCGATGAGTCTGGTGTGGCCGGGGCGTCCAATGGACAGTGTGATGGGTACGACCCACCACGAGCCATCGGACATGGGAGCCACCATGGGACAGCCGGTCGTCCACTTCGAGATCGTCAGCAGGAACGGAGAGGCGCTGCGCGAGTACTACGCGAAGCTCTTCGGCTGGGAGTACGACCTGAACAACCCGATGAAATACGGGATCGTGTCGCGCGAGGACAACAGCACGCCGCGGATGGTGTCGGGATCGGCGGCGGCATCATGGAGGCGCCGGAGGGGTACGCCGGGCACCTGACCTTCTACGTGGCGGTGCCGGACGTCGAGGCCGCTCTCGCGCAGGCCGAGAGCCTGGGCGGCACGCGCATGATGGGACCCGACGAGGTGATGCCCGGCCTGATCGTCGGACTCTTCACCGATCCCGCGGGCCATACCGTCGGCGTTCTCACCGGGACGTCGGCGCTAGGCCTCCACCAGCTGCGGTCCCAGGGCTCCGCGCCCGGTGAGGCAGGCCGCGCCGCACCGGGCGCCGAGCGCCAGGGCGCCGTCCAGCCCGAGGCCGCGGCCGAGGCCCACCGTGAGCCCGGCCGCGAACGAGTCGCCGCAGCCGTAGCTGTCGACCGGCGGGCCGGGCAAGGCGCGGCCGCGCTCCAGCGCCCGGTCGTCCCGTCGGCGAGCAGGTAGCGCCCGCCCTCGCCGCCCTCGGTCCAGACGATCGGCGCCCGGCGGTCACCGGCAGCGCGCGCGGGTCCACCGCGCTCGGAGGCGTCGGCGTCGCTGGCGATGAGGACGTCGGCGCGCACGCCGCTCTCGACGAGCTGGCCGCAGACGGCGCGAGGTCACCACGAGGGCGCGCGCGCGGCGGCCGGCGACCAGGGTCGCCGGGTCGTGGCCGGTGAAGTAGGCGGCGTCGCAGGCGGCGAGATCGTCCCAGGGCAGCGGGTCCTCGATGCCGGGCCGAGGCCGCCTGGCCGATGACCACGATCGCGCGGTCGCCGCCCAGCTCGCACCACCGCGCTCACCGCCCGCGTGTGGGGCTCGTCCCGGCGCGGCGGCGAGGACGGTGACGCCCTCGCGCTCCAGCCGCCGTCCGCGCCTCCGCGCCGACCGCGTCCGATCCGAGCGCGGTGAAGAAGCAGGCACTCGGCGCCGAGCTTGGCGACCTGGGCGGCGCTCACCCCTCCCCCGCCGGCGGGCTCGTCGAACGGCTCGGAGAGGTAGGTGATCTCGCCCCGGCGCCGGCATCGGCCCGATGCCGTGGGTGAGCCATTCGATGTGTCCGATCACGGCCACGCGGGGCCGTGTCGCGGCGCTCATCGCGGGCGGATCTCGGGCGGCGCGCCGTGCGCGACGAGCGCGGCCGGGCAATAGCGACCGAGCCGTCCTCGCGCTGGTGGTTCTCGAGGATCGGCGATGATCGTGCGTCCCACCGCGACGGCGGTGCCGTTGAGCGTGTGGAGCGTCTCGGTGCCGCTCTCGCGGCGCACCCGGCTGCGCAGGCGGCGGGCCTGGTAGTCGGTGCAGTTGGAGCAGGAGGTCACCTCGCGGTAGGCCCCCTGGCCCGGCATCCAGGCCTCGCAGTCGAACTTGCGCGCCGCGGACGCGCCCAGGTCGCCCACCGCGATGTCGATCACCCGGTAGGGCACCTCGATCGCCTGGAGGATCGCCTCCTGCACCCCGAGGATGCGCTGGTGCTCGGCCGGGCGAGTCCTCGGGGAGCACGAACGAGAACATCTCGACCTTGTCGAACTGGTGCACGCGGAAGATGCCGCGCGTGTCCTTGCCCGGCCGCGCCGGCCTCGCGCCGGAAGCAGGTGGAGATGCCGCCGTAGCGCAGCGGGCAGGTCGGCCTCGGCCAGGATCTCCTCGCCGTGGAGCCCGGCCAGCGGCACCTCCGAGGTGCCCACCAGGTAGAGGTCGTCGTCGGCCGTCGCGTAGATCGAGGCGCGATCGGTGGGGAAGAACCCGGTGCCGTACATGGCCTCCTCGCGCACCAGCACGGGCGGGATCACCGGCGTGAAGCCCTCGGCCTCGAGGTGGTCCAGGGCCAGGCTCACCAGGGCGAACTGCAGCCGCACCAGCGGGCCGAGCAGGTAGGCGAAGCGCGCGCCCGAGACCCGGGCGGCGGCCTCCAGGTTGAGCGCGCCGGCGGCCGTCGCCAGCTCCACGTGGTCGCGCGGCGTGAAGCCGAACGCCGGGGGCTCGCCCACCCGGCGGATCTCGACGGCGTCGTCCTCGCCCCCGTCGGGCGCCACGTCCTCGGCGAGGTTGGGGATGCCCAGCAGCAGGGTGTCGCGGGCGGCCTCGACGTCGCGCAGCTCGCCCTCGCGCCGGGCGAGGTCGTCGCCCAGCCGCTTGGCCTCGGCCTCCTCGGCCGCGCTGTCGCGCCCGGCGCGCCTGGCCTCGCCGATGCCCTTGCTGATGCGCGCGCGGTCGGCGCGGGTGGCCTCGACCTCGGTGCGCAGCGCCCGCGCGCGCGCGTCGGCGGCGAGCAGCTCGTCGACCACGCCGTCGGCGCCGCGGCGCGCGAGGTTGGCCGCCACGCGCTCGGGCTCGGCGCGGATCACCTTGAGATCGAGCACTAGGGCGCCGCTGCTCCCGCGTCGGGGTCGGCGGCGAGGCCGGCGACCACCGACTCGTAGTCGTCGCCGAAGACGAACGCCCTGCGCAGGCCGGTGATCTCGAACACGCGGCGGATGCGCTTCTGCGGACAGACCAGGCCGAGCTGGCCCTCTCCGGCGCGGGCGCGGTTGAGCAGGCTCACCAGCGCGCCGAGGCCCGAGGAGTCGAGCAGGGTGACGTCGCTGAGGTCGAGCACGAGCGGCGAGGTCGCCGGATCGACGCTCTCGAGGTCGGAGCGAAAGCTGGCCACCGTGTAGATGTCGAGCTCCCCGCTGAGGACCACGAGCGTGATCCCGTCGCGAGCCTCCGTCGTCACGTCCAGGCTCATGGGCACGATGGTACCCCCGACCCCGGCACCCTGCACCGGGGGTCCGCCGATCTCGTCGCTACTGAATGCTCACGACGTAGGCGGTGACGTTGTCGAGATCGGTCCCGCTGACGAGGCCGCCCGGCATGGCGCCGCCGCCGTTGACGACCTGGCTCTCGATCCTGTCGGCGGTCAGGCCGAGGCCCGAGAGCTTCGGACCGACGCCGCCGGCCTGCGTGCCGTCGGCGAGGTGGCAGCCGGTGCAGCTGGCCGAGAACACCTGCAGGCCCGCCTTGACGTCGCCGGGCACCGCCGCGCCGCCGCCGTTGGGACCGGTCGCCGCGGTGCTGCCGCCGCCGGCCGCCGGGGCCTCGGCCGCGGGTGCGGTGACGGTCTTGCCCTCGGAGTCGGTCTGGGCGGCGCTGTTGACCACGGTGGGGGAGTTCGTGGGGGTCTGCGCGTCCTCGTCGCTGCTGGTGACGCAGCCCGAGAGCAGGCCGGCCGCGGCGATCACCGCAACGAGCGAAAGGGCCACGTAGAGCCTGCGCACATCACACCCCTCGAGATCGGACCATCGGACCGCTGGATCATATGTGCCGAGGCGAAAGAAACAACGCGCACGGAGCATCTCGGGTCATTGCGCCCACCCCCTCCCGGGCCGATACCCTGGCATGACAGTGATCCGGTCGCTCACGGGCCAGGCGCCCACGCTCGGACCCGGCGCATTCGTCCATGACGCCGCCGAGGTGATCGGGCGTGTCACCCTCGGAGCCCGGGTCTCGGTCTGGCCGCGCGCGGTCATCCGCGGCGACACCGAGGACGTCGCGGTCGGCGACGAGACCAACATCCAGGACGGCGCGGTGCTGCACGCCGACCCGGGCTTCCCCTGCGTGCTGGGCGCGCGGGTGAGCGTGGGGCACCTGGCCTGCGTGCACGGCTGCACCGTGGAGGACGACGCCCTGATCGGGATCGGCGCCGTGGTCCTCAACGGCGCGCGGATCGGGAGCGGGTCGATCGTGGGGGCGGGGGCGGTGGTCGCCGAGGGGGTCGAGGTGCCGCCCGGGTCGCTGGTGCTCGGGGTGCCGGGCCGCGTCGCGCGGGCCGTCACGGCCGAGCAGCGCGAGGGCCTGCGGGCCACGGCGGCCCACTACGTCGAGATGATCGGGGTCCACCGTGACGATCGCGGGTGAGCCCGGGCCGCCGCCGGGCGTGATCGACCCGACCCGCTGGCTGGCGCGGCTGGCCTCGGTCACCGCGACCGACCTCGCGGCGGCGCTCGACGAGATCGCCGAGCGCGTCCACGAGATCTTCCCGGTGGACGTCGTCTCGGTGATGGTCGTCGACGACCTCGAGCACGAGGGGGTGACGCACGGCTACTGCGTCGGCTCGTCCGCGGCGGCCCAGGCGATCGCCCCGCTGCTCACCTCCGACGGCATCGACCCGGTGGGGATCGGCCAGGCGGCCTTCGACGCGGGCAGGCCGGTGGAGTGGCCCCGCCTGGTCGCCGAGCCGGCCGAGCTGGCGCGCCTCGCCCGCCTGGCCGACAGCGGCGGGCCGGCCGGCGCCCTGCACCGGCTGATGCTGGACGCGGGCGGGATCGCGGTCCCCCTGTCGGCGCCGCACGCCCCGCGCGCTCGGGGCGGTGTCGCTCGTGAGCCTCTCCCGCGAGACCCCCCTGCCGCGGCGGGCGGTGGCGCAGCTGGAGGCGCTCGCGCCCCAGCTCGCCCTCACGGTCCGCAACCACCAGCTGGCGGCCCGCAACCGGCGCAACCGCCACACGCTGGAGGGCGTCATCTCGTCGAGCCCGATGGGCGTGATCGTGAGGGACGTCCAGGGCCGGCTCTCGATCGCCAACGCCGCCGCGGAGGAGATCCTGGCGATCGACCTGGAGAGCCTGGTCGGGCCTGCGGATGAGCGCGGTCATCGACGACCACATCAAGTGGCGCTTCGTGAACCCGGACGACTACGCCGAGCGCCTGCGCGCGATCGACGCCGGCGCCGCCGAGCGGGCCACGCTCGAGGCCGAGACGGTCGACGGCCGCACCATCGAGCACTCGTCCTCGTCGGTGCACGACTCGGCGGGAACCGTCGTCGGGCGGGTCATCATGCTCCACGACGTCACCTCGGCCCGCACCGCGCTGGCGGACGCCCGCCGGCTCGCGCAGGAGCGCGCGGCGCTGCTCGAGCGCGAGGAGCGGCGCGCCCAGGAGGAGGTCGTCGCTGACCCGGGCGGCGCACGCGATGGCCTCGGCGCTGACGCCCGCGGACATCCACGAGCGGCTGCTGGAGGAGAGCATGGGCCTGCTGCCGGCCTGCGAGAAGGTGGCGGTCCTCACGGTGGACCGGCGCGGCGATGGTGCTGCCGGCGGCCACCCGCGGCTTCTCGGAGGCGTCGGTGCGGAAGATGACCTTCCGCAGGGGCGACGGCGTGGTGGGCCGGGTGATGTCCGACGGGCGCCCCTTCATCTGCAACGACACCGAGGTGGACGAGCGCATCTCCGACCGGATCACCCGGGCCGAGGGGATCCGGTCGTTCATGCACGTCCCCCTGATGCTGGCCGAGCGCGTCTACGGCCTGGTGAGCGTCAACAGCGCCCAGCGCCACGCCTTCGGCGAGCGGGAGCTGCGCCTCATGACCGAGCTGGCGCGGCACGCCTCGGGCGCCCTCCAGAACGCCCTGCGCTTCGAGGAGGAGCGCCACATCGCGGAGACGCTGCAGCAGGCGCTGCTGGCCGAGGAGCTGCCGCGCGTCGCCGGCCTGGAGCTCGCCGCGCTCTACCAGCCCGCCGCCGGCTCGCAGGTGGGCGGCGACTTCTACAGCGCGTGGCCGCTCGGCGACGGCCGCCTCGCGCTCCTGGTGGGCGACGTCTCGGGCAAGGGGGTCGAGGCGGCCGGCGTCACCGCGATGGTGCGGTACATGGCCGAGGCGCTCAGCCAGCACAGCAGCGACCCCGCGGAGCTGGTGCGCGAGCTCAACGAGATGCTCTGCCCGCGGATGCCGGACGGCTCGCTGGTGACGCTCGTGTTCGTGGTCATCGACCCGGCCGGCGAGCGGCTGCGCTGGTGCAGCGCCGGGCACCCGCCCCCGATCATCGCCGGGGAGGACGGCTCGTACCGCACGCCTCTACGACCCCGATCCGCCCTGCGGGATCTTCCCCGGACAGAGGTTCCACTGCGGCGTCGAGCCCTTCGCCCCCGGCGACCTGCTGTTCACCTACACCGACGGGCTCATCGAGGCGCGCCGGGGGGGCCGGGAGTTCGGCGAGGAGCGGCTGCGCGAGGCCATCGAGCAGGCGGGCGGCGAGAGCCCGGACCGGCTGGCGCGCTCGGTCTACGCGACCGCGCGCACCTGGAGCGGGGGGCGCCTCACGCGACGACGTCGCCATCGCCGTGGTCAAGCGCGTCCCGGTGCGACTGCTCGTAGCGTGAGCGGCACGGCGCCGCCGAGGGTGAGGGTGTCGTCCTCGAGCATCACGGTGGTCGTCGCCGCGAGGGCCTCCGTGAAGCGGCGCTCCTGGTCCATCAGGTGCTCGGGCCCGGCCATCCGGGTCATGAGCAGCGGGCTGATGGTGAGCACCCCGCCCGTGAGGGTGTAGCCGCCCGAGAAGCGGTTGATCCCGGTGGTGCCCGCGACGTGCCCCTCGCGGGTGAAGGCGAGGGCCGGCGGCGAGGCGTCGTCGGCCGGCGCGGCCCCGATCGCCGTGACGATCCACTCGCCCCCGGCGAGCGACCCGACGAGGGGCTCGGTCACAGGCTGGCGGCCAGCCCCTCCACCAGGAAGCGCGTGTGGGCGTGGAGCATGGCGGCCTGGCCGATGCGGTTGACCACCTCCGGGTTCGCGACCGCGTCCGGCCCGCCGCGGGCGATCTCGCCCTCCTTGGCGCGCCGGTCCATCGCGAAGATCGTGTCCGCCAGCTGGGTCTGGCGGTCGCCCATCCACTCCAGCACCGCCGTCGCGACCGGCGGCTCGTCGCCGCGGGCCTCGTCCAGCGCGTCCAGGAAGACGCGCGTCCAGGCGGCGATCCGGATGCGGCGGTCGACCATCTGGTGGATGCCCGGGTCGTCGGCGACCTCGTCGCCGAACTGCAGGTCCAGCTCGAACGCGGTGGCCTCGCCGACCCGCGTGATCTGTTCGTCCACCAGCGGCTCGCGCTCGCGCAGCGTCGCCGGGACGCCGTCCGCGAACGCGGCGAGGGCGTCGAGCGACGCGGGCGACGCGTTGGCGGCGAGCGCCTCGGCCACCAGGGCGAGGTGCGCCCTGACGGCGGCGTCGCCGGCCGGCGACAGGTCGTCGGAGCCGTCGGCCTCCCGCGCGAGCAGCTCGGGCAGCCGCTCCGGGTGGGACTGCATCCACACGAGGAGACCGCGCGCGCTGGGGTGGGGTGCCGTGGTCACGCCGCCTCCTCGGGAGGGGGTGCTCCGTGGAGCCCTAGGTGATCGTGTACTCGGGTCCGCTGCCGCCCTCGGGCGGCGTCAGGCGCCCGCCCTTGGCGGTGATGGCCCCGCACTGCACGCAGTTGGACGCGTTGACGTGGACGGTGACCGTGCCGTTGCGGGGGGCGTCCTCGTCGATCTCGTAGACCTTGGCCGGGCACATGTTGACCCACGCGGTCGCCAGGGCGGCCGGCACCTCGGTGCGCACGCGGATGTGGCTCGGCTGGTCGTCGCGGGTGGCGTTGCCGCTGGCGAAGACGCTCGAGAGCTTGTCGAAGATGTACTCGCCGTCGGGCTTCGGGTAGCCCGCCGAGCGGGTGCCGATGAAGATCGGCTCCTTGGCGTCGGGCTTGGAGCGGACCCGCTTGCGCGGCAGGTGGCCGCCCGAGGCGGTGGCCATGCCGTGGATCATCCCGCCGTAGATGAAGTTCTTCTGGAAGGCGGGCCGGATGTTGCGGACCTTCCAGAGCTCCTTCCAGACCGACGAGTCCTGGATGGCCTTGGTGTAGCCCCAGAGTCCGGCGGGGGTCGTGGCCTTGCCGGCCTTGAGCGAGTCGTAGATCTGCTCGGCGGCGATGCGTCCCCGACTGGATCGCGAGGTGGACGCCCTTGAGCGCCATCATGTCCACGAAGCCCGCGCTGTCGCCCACGAGCACGGCGCCCGGCACGTGCAGGCGGCTCGGCAGGCCGTAGAGCCCGCCGCCCGGGATGGTCTTGGCGCCCCAGGCCAGGCGCTCGCCGCCGGCCAGGATCTCGCGGATGAACGGGTGGGTCTTGAACTCCTGCAGGATGTCGTGCGCCGAGAGGGTGGCGTCGGCGTAGTCGAGGCCGATCACGTACCCGATCGAGACCATGTCCTCGCCCATCGGGTAGATCCACGATCCGCCGTACTCGCGGTACTTGGCGCGGAAGCTGCAGCGGCCAGCCGAGCGTGTGGATGAGCTTGCTGAGCGGCTTCGGGACGCGCCAGACCTCCTTCACCCCGAGCTCCCAGCTCTGGGTGGAGTCGCGGTCGAGCTCGAACGTGGAGCGCACGACGCCGGCGAGGTGGCCGGGCGTGCCCTCGGCGATGACGGTGACCTGCGCGTGGACCTCGGCGCCGGGCTCGAAGGCGGACAGCTCCTCGCCGTCGCGGCCCCGGCCCTTGTCGCCGGTCACGACGCCGAGCACGCGGCCCTGGTCGACGATCAGCTTCTGGGCGTCGGTCTCCGGGAGCATGAAGGCCCCGAGCTCCTCGGCCTGCTCGCTCATCCAGCGCGCCATCTGGCTGATCGAGATGATCCAGTTGCCGTGGTTCTTCATCTGCGGCGGCGTGGGGATCCGGATCTTGGCCCGCTTGCGCATGAGGTAGACGGCCTCGCCGGTGACCGCGCCGTAGGTCGGGAAGGCGTCGTCCGGCGTGTCCGGGAACAGGGCCTTGATCGGCCCGGGGCGCATGACGGCGCCCGACAGGAGGTGCGAGCCGGCCGTCTTGCCCTTGTCCGCCACCGCCACCGGCACCTCGCCGAGCTGCTCGGCGAGCTCCGGATCCTCGCCCAGGAGCTGGCCCAGGCGCACCGCCGTCGCGAGGCCCGCGGGCCCGGCGCCGACGATCAGGACACCGACGTCGATTCGCTCGTCCTCGGCCGCGGTGGGCAGCACCACCTGGTCCGACGGTCGGAAGGGGGGCGGATAGTCAGCCGGCAGGATGTCCATTCAGGAACGCTCGCTGGAGTCGGGAACGGGGCGCACGGCGATCTTACCCCGGCGGGTGTGCGCGACAGGGCGCATCGGACCGCGACACCTGTCCCCGCCGGGGGTCCTGCTCAGAGGGAGATGGCGTCCCGCGCTCCGCTGACCTCGTTGGAGAGCTCGGTGACGACGGCCTTGGCGTCGCCGAACACCATCAGGGTCTTCGGATCGAAGAAGAGCTCGTTCTCGATGCCCGCGAAGCCGGCGCGCATGCTGCGCTTGACCACGATCATCGCAGGCGGCCTTGTCGACCTCGAGGATCGGCATGCCGAAGATCGGGCTGCGAGGTGTCGTGGCGGGCGGCGGGGTTGACCACGTCGTTCGCCCCGAGCACCAGCACGACGTCGGTCTGCGGGAAGTCGCCGTTGATCTCGTCCATGTCGAGCAGCTGGTCGTAGGGGACGTTGGCCTCGGCCAGGAGCACGTTCATGTGCCCCGGCATGCGGCCCGCGACCGGGTGGATGGCGAAGCGGACCTCGACGCCCTCCTTGGCCAGGGCGTCGGCCAGCTCGCGCACCTTGTGCTGGGCCTGGGCGACGGCCATGCCGTAGCCGGGGACGATGATCACCGAGCGGGCGTTCTTCATGAGCTCCGCGGCCTCGGACGGATCGGCCGAGCGGATCTGCCCCTGCTCCTGCCGCCCGCCGCCGGCCTCCACCGCGTCCACGGCACCGAAGGCGCCGAAGAGCACGTTGCGGAACGAGCGGTTCATGGCGCGGCACATGATGATCGCCAGGATCAGGCCCGAGGCGCCGTCGAGGGCGCCGGCCACGATCAGCAGCTTGCTGTCGAGCACGAAGCCGAGGCCCGCGGCCGAGAGGCCGGCGTAGGCGTTGAGCAGCGCGATGACCGTCGGCATGTCGGCGCCGCCGATCGGGATGATCAGGAAGACGCCGAAGGCCAGCGTGAGCACGGCGATGACCGGGATGAGCCAGCCCTGCGTCGGGTCGATCATCAGCGCCGACCACGCAGGCCAGGGCCAGGCCGAGCACGGCGAAGTTGACCGGGTTCTGGCCCGGATAGATGATCGGCCGCTGCGGCAGCCACTCCTGGAGCTTGCCGGCGGCCATCAGGCTGCCGGTGAACACCAGGAACCCGAGGCCGATCTCGATGCCCAGGACGCCCGTGTCGAACACCGACAGGTGGTCCGACTCGAGGTAGTAGTGGGCCACGCCGACCAGGGCGGCGGCGAGGCCGCCGAAGGCGTGCGAGAGGGCGATCCGCTGGGGCATCGCGGTCATGGGGACCAGCAGGCCGAGCGGGATGCCGATGGCGGACCCGATGAGGGCGGCGACGGCGATCAGGATGTAGCCCTCGGTGGTGATGCCCGGCCAGAAGAGCGTCGCCACGATGGCGATGCCGAAGCCGATCTCGCCGGCCAGCACGCCGCGGCGGGCGGTGTTGGCGGCGGTCATCCACTTCAGCGAGAACGCGAAGCCGAGGGCCGCGACCAGGTAGGCCAGGTTGATCCAGTTCATGCGGTCCATCAGGCCGCTCCCTCATCCGTCGCGGAGGGGGCGGGCTTGGGGGCCCGCGGCTTGAACATCTTGAGCATGCGGTCGGTGATGATGAAGCCGCCGACCACGTTGATGCTCGAGCAGACCACGGCGATGAAGCCGAGGATCTGGGCATAGGTCGTGGCGCCCTGGCCGAGGATCACGATCGAGCCCACCAGCGCGATGGCCGAGAGGGCGTTCGTGAGGGCCATGAGCGGCGTGTGGAGGAGCTTCGGGATCCGCCGGATGAGCTCGAAGCCGAGCAGGCCGGACAGGGCGAAGATGAAGAGGCTCGTGATGATGACGTCAGTGCTCACGTGGGGACGCCCTCCCCGGCGCCGAGGGCGGACTTGACCCGATCGTTGACGATGTCGCCGCCGCGGCTGACCACGCTCTGGTTGACGATGTCGTCCTCGGGGTCCGGGGCGATGTTCCCGTTCCGCGACGAGCAGCGCCACGAAGTTGGCGACGTTCTTGGCGTACATGAGGCTCGCGTGGTGCGGGGTGGCGGAGGGCACGTTGGTGGGGCCGATGATCGAGACCCCGCCCGAGACGACCGTCTCGCCGGCGCGGGTGAGGGCGCAGTTGCCGCCCTGCTCGGCGGCCAGGTCCACGATGACCGAGCCCGGGCTCATGGCCGCCACCATCTCCTCGGTGACGATGACCGGGGCCTTGGCCCCCTGGACCTGGGCGGTGGTGATGACGACGTCGCTGCCGGCGACCGTCTTGGCCAGCAGCTCCTGCTGCTTGCGGAGGGTCTCCTCGCTGAGCGCGCTGGCGTAGGCGCCCGAGCCCGCGCCGTCCTGGCCGGTCTCGAGGGGCAGCTCGACGAAGCGGGCGCCGAGGCTCTGCACCTCCTCCTTGGCCGCGTCGCGCACGTCGTAGGCCTCGACCACGGCGCCGAGGCGGCGCGAGGTGGCGATGGCCGAGAGGCCGGCGACGCCGGCGCCGATGACCAGGACCCGGGCCGGAGACATCGTCCCGGCCGAGGTGGTGAGCATCGGGAAGACCTTGGGCAGCGCCTCGGCGGCCAGCAGGACCGCCTGGTAGCCGCTGATGTTGGCCTGCGAGCTGAGCACGTCCATCGACTGGGCGCGGGTCGTGCGCGGGACCAGCTCCAGCGAGTAGAGGGTCGCGCCCTTGGCGGCGAGCGCACCCGCCACCTCGGGGGCCGCGAGCGGCGCGGCCATGCCGACGATCACCTGGCCCGGGCGTACTCGCGCCAGGTCGGGGCTCTGCGGGTCGGCGTCGAGGACGCGGACGGCGGTGACGAGGTCGGCGGCCCACACCTGCTCGGCCGTGCCGATCGTCGCCCCCTTGTCGACGTAGGCGGCGTCGGTGAACCCGGCGGCCTCACCGGCGCCGGCTTCGATGACGACGCTCGCGACGCCCAGCTTCAGCAGCGCGGGCACGACGGCGGGGGTGATGGAGACGCGACGTTCGCCGGCGATGCTCTCGGCGGGGACCCCCACGATCAAGGGGCGTGAAACATCGGCCCCATTCTGCGGGGCGGTGGAGGAGCTGGTCAACACGTGACTTCCCGGGGCGGTGACGAGGTGCCGGTTTCTACCCTACGGCCACCCCATCGTCAACGCATCGGTCGTCCAGTGGACAGCGGGACGGCGCTCTGCGAAACGCGGATGACGCGCGAGAAACCGCCCGCAGTGCGGGATCTTTCACGCCTCCGGCCGGATCTGCCCGGCGAAGAAGCCGAGCCGCGCCAGAGGCTCGACCAGCTCCTGCTCCTCGTAGGAGAGGTGCGACAGCAGCGCGTCGGTGAGCGCGTCGATCGCGGCCGCGATGCGGTCGAAGTCGCCGGGGTGGGTGATGTGGTGGACCAGGGCGCGGTCGACCTCCTGGATCGCGTCGTGGATCACCAGGTGCTCGTCGGCCAGGCGGTCGATGACCGGGCCGAGCGCCGGCTCGCTCTGGACCAGGTGCGGGAAGATCGCGTCGTCCTCGAGGCCGTGGTGCTGGGCGACCACCCCGCAGTAGCGCGAGCAGAACGCGCCGAGGGTCCAGTCGTTCTGGCGCAGCGCCATCTCGTTGAGCGCGGAGCGGGCGTCGCCCGCGGCCAGGGCGCCGTCGCGCACCTGGGCCAGGATGTCGCGCAGCTCGGCGAGCTCGCGGCGCAGCATGTCGTGGACGTCGATCAGGTGCTGCCCCACCAGCCGGCCGCGGCGCGTGTAGGCGACCTCGGGACCCGAGGGCGCGCGGTGGGGGCGCGTCGACTCGTCCCAGGGCGCCGCGGCGCTCAGGCGGCCGCCGTCGTCGGGGGTGGGGCGCACGCCGAGGCGGTCGTACTCGGTCGCCCCCGCGGCGTCGGCGGGGGCGGGTGGGCGCCGCGCCCTGGGACGGGGCGGCCCCGAGGCACCGGGCGCGCCGCCGCCGGACCGGCCGGCGGCCACCAGCTCGCGCGCCGCCGGCGCCACCTCGGCCGCGAACGTCTCGATCGCGGCCGCCTCGTCGGCCATCAGGATGAACGTGCTCACCCCGTCCTCCAGCGCCAGGCGCGCGAGCTCGCCGGCGTCCACGGAGCCGTCCACGTTCAGCAGGCGGCGGATCTCGCCCGGCGCGCGCCCGGCCGCGACCGCGGCGGCGTCGATGCGCGCGTTGCCGGCCGCCAGGTCGCCGGGCTGCAGGTAGGGCAGGCTCGGCAGCCAGCCGTCCCCCTTGCGGCCCATCAGGTCGAGCATCCGCGGCTTGAGCGCGCCGATCCAGATGCTCACGTCGTGCACCGGCGCGGGGCCGCGCGCCGCGCCCTGGAGCCGGTAGTGGTCGCCGTCCAGGCGGGCGCCGCGTCCCTGGTCGACGTCCCAGAGCGCCCGGATCACGTCGATCGCCTCCTCCAGCGCCTCCACGCTCTCGCGGGGCGACCGGCGCGGGCCCCCCATGGCCGCGATCGCGTCCCAGAAGGCGCCCGCCCCCAGCCCCAGCTCCGCGCGGCCGCCGCTGAGGATGTCGAGGCTCGCCACGGCGCGCGCGAGCACCGCGGGCGGGCGCAGCGGCAGGTTGTGGACGTTGGCCGCCAGGCGCACGCGGCTGGTGCGGGCGGCCACGTAGGAGAGCAGCGTCCAGGTGTCGAGGAAGCGCGACTGGTAGGGGTGGTCCTGGAAGGTCACCAGGTCGAGCCCGCTCTCGTCGGCCAGCTCCGCCAGCCGCGACGACCCGCCTCGGCGTCGGCGGCGGTCGGCGTCACGAAGACGCCGAACTCGAGGTCGTGGCCGTAGTCGCCCATGGCCGACGAGGCTAGTCGTCGGCGAGCCGTGCCGCCCCCGAGAACGTGAAAAGCCCCGCATTTGCGGGGCCTTTCTACCGGAGTGGAGGATAGCGGATTCGAACCGCTGACCTCCTGGGTGCGATCCAGGCGCTCTCCCAACTGAGCTAATCCCCCGGGCCGGTGCGCACTGTATCGCGCCCTCCGACCGGACGGGAGGGTCGAGGGGGTGCCATCGGAGCCCGACGCTACCCTTGATCGACCGTGATCGACCTCCACTGCCACCTGCTGCCCGGCCTCGACGACGGGCCCGCCACCATGGGCGACGCCGTGGAGATGGCCCGGGTGGCGTGGGAGTCGGGCACGCGGACCGTGGTCTGCACGCCCCACATGATCGCCCGCTACCCCACCGAGCCGCGCCGCGTGTGGTCGGCGGTGGGCGAGCTGCGCGAGGCGCTGGCCGAGGCGGACATCCCGCTCGACATCCGCACCGGCGGCGAGATCGCCATCGACCACCTGGACCTCATGAGCGACCAGGAGCTCGACATGGCGAGCCTCGGCGGCGGGGGGCTGCTGGCTGATGCTGGAGATGCCGTTCGCGGGCTGGCCGCTGCGGCTCCCCGAGATCCTGCGCGACCTGGAGATCCGCGGCTACCGGGTCATCCTGGCCCACCCCGAGCGCGCCGACGCCATCCAGCGCGCGCCCGACCGGATGCGCGACATCATCGGCCGCGGCGCCCTGGTGCAGCTCACCGCGGGCTCGTTCCTGGGCGACCACGGCCCGGCGGCGCGGCGCACCGCGCTGCTGCTGCTGGCCGGCGGGGCGGCCCACTTCATCGCCTCCGACGGCCACTCGGCGGGCCCGTGGCGGCCGCCCGATGCTGGAGGCCGGCCTCCAGGCGGCGGCCGAGGGGCTGGACATGGACCCGCAGGCACTGCGCTGGATGGTGCAGGAGGGTCCGGCGGCGGTGCTCGAGGGCGGGCCGGTGCGGCCCCCCAAGCTCACATCGACGAAAAGGCTCCGGGCGGGCGCGCGGCCGGCGACGTACGAGCCGCGATGACCGACTGGCGCGTGGCCTCCAGGCCGTCGCGCAGCGACATCTCGGCGCGCCACCCGTAGAGGCGGGCCGCCTTGGCCACGTCGAGGACGCTGCGCTGCAGCTCCCCCGGCGCGGGCCGGCACGAACTCGGGCTCGCCCTCGTAGCCGAGGCCCTCCAGCAGGTCGAGCACGCGTCACCTCGACGCCGCGCGCCCACGTTGACCGTCTCGCCCGGGGGCGCCGGCCTCGGCCGCGAGGAAGGCCCGGACGACGTCGCCCACGTAGACGTAGTCGCGGGTCTGGAGGCCGTCGCCGAAGATCTTGGGCCGCTCGCCGTCCAGCAGGCGTCCGCAGAAGATGGCCACCACGCCGGCCTCGCCGTGAGGGTCCTGGCGCGGGCCGTAGACGTTGCCCAGGCGCAGCACCACGGTCTCGCTGCCGTAGAGCCGGCCGTAGAGGTGGCAGTACCCCTCGCCGGCCATCTTGCTCATGCCGTAGTGCGACAGCGGGCGGGTCTCGGCCGTCTCGGGGCTCGGCACCGGCAGGCCCTCGTACTCGCCGTAGCCGGCGCCGCCGGTGGAGGCGAAGACGACCCGGGCGCCGGTCGCGCGGGCGGCCTCGAGCACGTTGATCGTGCCGATGACGTTGACGTCGGCGTCGTAGCCCGGGTCCTCGACGGCCTTGCGCACGTCGGCCTGGGCGGCCAGGTGGAAGATCGTGGCGGCGCCGGAGGCGCGGACGATCCCGGCGAGCTCGTCGGCCGAGCGGATGTCGGTCTCGTGGAACTCGGCCTCGCCCGGGACCCGGATCATCTGCCCGTTGGAGAGGTTGTCGACGATGTGGCACGCACGCCCGTCGGCGATCACGCGCGTCGGCCAGATTCGAGCCGATGAAACCGGCTCCGCCGGTGATGAGTGCACTGCTCACGCTGCTACCTTTCGGCCGATGGTGACGCCTCCTCAAGCGGTGCGGAGCATGGAGCACCACCCGGACGGCGGCAAGAATGTGAGGGGCATGTGAGCGAGGTTCCCGGCGACCACCGGACCGGACCAGGGGTCTACGCCCGCCTGGCCGAGGAGGCCGACCAGCAGGCCCGGCGGCTCACGCCGCCGCGCTGGGTCCGCTGGGTGGGATGGCTGCTGTGCGCGTCGCTCATCGGCGGGGTCGTGGCCGCCGCCCTGCGGGTCCACCCCTGGTAGGCGCCCGCTTCATCGCCCTCGAGGGCATCGACGGCAGCGGCAAGAGCACGCAGGCCGAGCGCCTGGCGGAGGCGCTCGCCGGCCGCGGCGTGGCCGTCACGCGCACCCGTGAGCCCGGCGGGACGCCCCTGGGCGAGCGCGTCCGCGACATCCTGCTGGCGGGCGCGCCGGGCGAGATGAGCGCGATCGCCGAGGTCCACCTGTTCGCGGCCGCCCGCGCCCAGCTGGTGGCGCAGGTCATCCGCCCCGCCCTCGACGAGGGGCGCTGGGTGGTGAGCGACCGCTTCCTCGACTCCTCGCTGGCCTACCAGGGGGTCGCCCGCGGCCTGGGCATCGACCTCGTGCTGGAGGCCAACCGGGCCGCCGTGGAGGGCTGCCTGCCCGACCTCTCGCTGGTCATCGACATGCCGCCCGAGGCCACCGCCGGCCGGCGCCGCGCGCGTCCCGATCGCATCGAGGCCGAGGGCGACGCCTTCCTGGCCGAGGTGGCCGAGGGCTACCACCGGGTGGCCGCCCGCTTCCCCGAGCGGGTGGTGCTGATCTCCGGCGAGGGCGACATCGACGACGTGCACACGCGGGTGATGGCGACCGTCGAGGCGCTCCTGTGACCGCGCCCCCGATCGCGATCCCCGGGCAGCCGCTGGCCGAGCGCATCCTGCGCGCGACGCTGGCCGGAGCGCACCCGCCCCAGCAGCTCCTCTTCCACGGGCCCGCCGGCACGGGCAAGCGCGCCGCCGCCCGCGAGGCGGCCTGGCAGATGATGGATCCCCAGGGCCGCCACGACCGCACCGCCACGGCCCTCGACCTGGCCGAGGTGACGGCCGCGGGGGCCACGATCCTGCTCGCCGAGCTCGACGCCGCGGTGGGCCAGATCAACTACCACCCGTCCGTGATGGAGCGGCGCGTCCTGATCATCCACGGGGCCGAGCGGCTGCGCGCGCACGAGGGGGCGGCGCGCATCCTGAAGATCCTCGAGGAGCCCCCTCCCCTCTCCCACATCATCCTGATCACCGACCACCCGGCCGAGCTCCTCGACACCATCCGCTCGCGCTGCCTGCCGGTGCCCTTCCGCGGCCTCGGCTGGCGGGCCGCCCAGGAGCACATGTCGCCCTTCGAGACCGAGATGCGCCAGATCGGCGTCAACCTGGCCCTCCAGGCCCTCGCCGGCGGCGGCAGCGGCACGCCGAGCTCCCGGATCGCCGAGATCCAGGCCCGCATGGAGGACGTCGCCGGCAAGAACGAGTCCGAGCAGCTGGCGCGCGCTGCGGCGCGAGGCCGCCGCCCTGGAGGGCAAGCGCGGCGAGCGCACCGCCGCAGAAGCGCGCCGACGACCACGAGAAGCGCGAGCGCCGCCGCCTGGTCACCGACGGCTGGACCTACGTGCTCGACGCCGGCGCGGTCGCGTGCGCCGACGCCCTCGCCGTCGCCGTCGGCGCCGAGGCCGCCGTGCGCCACACCGAGCGCCTCGAGGAGCTGCGCGCGGTCGGGGTCCCCGAGCGGCGCGACTTCCTGGAGCGCGCGATCGAGGAGTTCCAGCTCTCGCGCTCCGAGCTCGACCTCAACCCCAAGGTGGAGCTGGCCGCCGAGGCGCTCCTGGTGCGCCTGGACGACGCCCGCCACGGCGCCCACCGGCCGCCTCGTCGCCCACGGGCGCGTGTTCATGTAGGACGAACGGCCCCTCAAGAACGGGCCGGATCCGGCCGAGGTCGATCGCGCCGGCCCAGCGTCCACCGCGGCCGCCACCGACCCCGGAGTCTCGATGCCCCGCCCGCCAGAGCCGCATCGTCGTTCCGCCCTCGTGACCGGCGCGTCCTCGCGCTGGGGCGCCGCAGTCCGCCCTCGGCGCCTCGGCGCTGTACTGGACCAACAGCGTCTCCAACACCATCGGCCGCGCGGCGCTGGACGGCACGGCTGCGGACCAGTCGCTTCATGAGCAGCGCCAACTACCCGCGGGGCATCGCCGTGTCGGCCCGGACCGGCTGGGTCTACTGGGCCAACAACAACACCAACACCATCGGCCGCGCGCGGCTCGACGGCTCGGACGCGGACCCGAACTTCATCGCGGGCGCGGACGGGCCGAGCGGCCTGGCCGTGGACGACACCTACGTCTACTGGGCCAACACCGGCAACGGCCGCATCGCCCGCGCCCGGCTGGACGGCACCGACGTGGACCCCGACTTCATCCTGGGCGGCAACTCGCCCACCGGCGTGGCCGTGGACGCCGGCCACGTGTACTGGGCCAACTACGGCATCGACACGATCGGCCGGGCCGGCATCGACGGGAGCGGCGTGAACCAGAGCTTCATCGCCGCGGGTCCCCAGCCGCACGGCGTGGCGGTGGACGGCACCCACGTCTACTGGACCGACTACACCACCGCGCAGCAGATCGGCCGCGCCAACCTGGACGGCACCGGGGTGAACACCAGCCTCTTCTCGCTGCCGGGCCTCACCTTCTACCTGGGCGTCAACGGCGCGCACCTCTACTGGGCCAACTCGGGCACCGACACCGTCGGCCGCTCCGGCCTGGACGGCACCGGCGTGGACGACGGGTTCATCCCCGGTGGCAGCGGACCCTTCGGCGTGGCCGCCGCCGGCTGGGAGCCGGGCGCCGCGCTGGCCGGCGACGGCGCGTTCGCCGAGCGCGCACCGGGTACCGCCTCGGACGCCCGCTCCCTCAACCTCACCAGCACCGGAACCGGCGCCGTGAAGGCCGGCGCCGTCGGCCTGGCCGGCGCGGACGCGTCGCAGTTCTCCCTGGGGGCGGAGACGTGCTCGGGGCGCTGGCTGGCCGTGGGCGCCACGTGCACCGTGGCGGTCAGCTTCGCCCCCACGTCCGCCGGCGCCAAGGCCGCGCGGGTCGAGGTCACCAGCGACGCCGCCGGCTCCCCGGCCGTCGCGACGCTGTCGGGCAACGCGGCGACGCGCCGGCCCGCGCCCGCACCGCTCGGACCGCCGTCCGCCGCACCCGCGGGCGCCACGCAGTCGGCCGCCCAGCTGGCGCGCGCCACGATCAGGGTCCGCATGGGCGGGCCGGGCACGGTCTCCGTGACCGCACGGGCGATGCTCGCCGGCCGCTCGTGCCCCTCCGCTCCACGCCCGTGACGACCAGGACCGCCGAGCACGCGTCGCCGTGCGGCTCGTCCTGCCGCCCGTCGTGCGGACGCGCCTGGCGTCCGCCGGTCGCGTCCGCCTCGACGTCGTCACGCGCACGACCGGACCGAACGGCCAGACGCTGACCGTCGTCGCCGACGGCGCCCAGCCCTCCCTGGTCGCCGCCCCCAGCGCGGTGCTGCGCGGCCAGTGGATCGGGCGCACCCTCGGCCCCTGGGCGCACGCTCCGCGCCTGACCGGCGCGCGGCGCACCGCGCTGCACGTCAGCCGTCGCGGCGAGGCCTACCTGGCGCGGGTGGTGCAGTAGGAGGACGGACCCTCAACCGATCGGGGAACGCCCCCGTACTTCCTGGCGACCGACCATCCGCCAAGGAGGTCCCATGAGGTTCCCACGTTCCCGCTGGCTCGCCGCGCTCACCGCGGCGGCCGTCGCCGCCATCGCCCTGTCCTTCGTGCCCGGTGCTCAGGCCGCGAAGACGACCGGCGAGGCGGACGTCCTGCTCTACAACGGGGCGACCACCGTCCAGCTCGACCCGGGCGCCGCCGGCGCCCTCACGTCGCTCGGCATCTCCGTCGCCCCCACCGGCCGCGCCTACGCCGGCCCCAAGGGCATCAGCTTCCCGATCACGTTCGGCGTTGTCAACGCCCAGACGCTGGCCGGCCAGATCCGTCACGCCGGTGGTCTCGTCTTCACCAAGGGCGACACCAAGGTCTACCTGACCCGCTACTTCATCGACACCGAGGGCGCGACGCTCTCCGGCCTGGTCAACACGGCCAAGACCGGCGGCACCCGCGCCGACCTGTTCTCGCTCGACCTCACGGGCCTGAAGGTCCAGGCCAGCGGGAGCTACATCAAGCTCTCCGGCGTCACCCTGAAGCTCACCGCCGGAGCCGCCGCCGCCCTGAACGGCGCGTTCGGCGGGGGCGCCGCGCCCTTCACCGAGGGCCTGGTCGTCGGCACCGCGACCGTCAAGGCGCGCACCTGGACGATCCCCACCGTCCCCTGGGGCTGGTAGCAGCCGCAAAGCGCAGCCGAACCCCGGTCCTCGGGCCGGGGTTCGGCTGCGGCCGTGGGATCGGTATCCTTCCGGGCCGCGGCTCCCCACGGGAGCCCGCGCCGACGTAGCTCAGTTGGTAGAGCACTTCACTCGTAATGAAGGGGTCCGCGGTTCGAATCCGCGCGTCGGCTCTGAGATCTCGGGTGACCCCCCTTCGGACAGGTCATCCACCCCCTCAGCTGTCGCCTCTGCACTGTCCACCAGGCGCGGCCACTTCTCCGGCGGCGCATCGGGGCACAGCGCGCCTCCGGAGCCGCCGGGTGCGTCGCCCCCTAAGGGCGGGGTGAGACTTGCATAAGAGCACTCGTTCGCCGGAAGGGCCGGCCGATGCAATCGGTGACCCGATCCCGTGTGGAGGCAGGTGAGCCGATGAGCGTCACGTTCCAGACCACAGCCCCGGTGAGCAACGGCGGCATGCCCCCGGGCGGTCCGTCGCCGGGCATGCGCCAGGCCATGGATGCCGTCGCCGACACGCTCGGCATGAGCGCCGACGAGCTCGGCGGCCGCCTCAAGAACGGCGAGAGCCTCGCCGAGATCGCCGGCGGCAAGGGCGTCTCGCGCGACGACGCGATCGCCGCGCTCTCGAGCGCCATGAAGGCGAACGCTCCTCAGGGCGCCTCGTTGTCCGATGAGCGGGTGAACGCGATCGCGACGCGCATCTTCGAGGGGCTGGCACCAGCGCCCACGTCGTCGCAGGGCCTGCCGGCCGCCGGCGGCATGGCGCGACTCGCCGACGCGTTCGGTGAGGGTCAGCAGGGACAGGACATGCTCACCCGGCTGATGTCCGGCGAGGACGTCTCATCGGTTGCTGACAGCGCCGGGCTCACGTCATCCGACCTTGTCGCGCTGATGGCGAGTCGGCTCCGGGTCGACGACCGGGCCTGAAGCTCGGGGCGACGCCTTACCCGCTTCTCAGAGGTCCTTGAGATCCGGCTTACGGTCGGTGGCTTTCATGGGCTGACGCTCCGGGGCGTCGCGTCGAGACGAGTCGCCCTTCGTCCCCGGAGCGTCCAGTCCATCGAGCGGGGAGCCCCAGATGAGAAAGCCTCGACCCGCGGTCCGACGCTCGCCGGCACGCACGTGGACGGGCGTCGTGGCCGCCCTCGTGCTCGCCGTCGCGGCCCTGGGGCTGGTGGTCGGCTGCGGAGGCGGTTCCGATGCATCGTCCGCGCGCACGGACGACGGCGGCGCGGCCGCGGGCACTCCTTCCTCGCAGGGGTCCCCGGACTCCGCGCAAGGGCAAACGCAGTTCGCCCAGTGCATGCGCGACCAGGGGGTCGACATCCCCGACCCCGCCGAGGGTGGCGCACGCCCCCAGGGCCAGCCGCCGACCGGCGGCCTCGACTCGGACGCCGCCCGGCAGGCGATGCAGGCGTGCCAGCAGTACCTCCAAGGGCCCGGCGGCCGGCCGCCGGCCCCGGACGCCTCCGGATCTCAAGGTGCTGGATCGGAGTTCGCACAGTGCATGCGCGACGAAGGCGTCAACCTCCCCGAACCGCAGGCCGGTCAGACTCCCGCGCCGGGCTCGGGCGGTCTCGATTCCGAGGACCCCGCCGTTCAGGCCGCCCTGACGAAGTGCGGATCCCTCATCCAGGGCGGCGTACCCGGACAGGGCGACAGCCGGTGATCTGCAGGGAGGTCTGTGGACAATGCTCAGGCGCTGCTCTCGATCGCCCCGGCGAGCGGCAGGCGCAATCGCATCAGGGTTCCGCCGCCGGGGGCGAGCTCGGCAGCGACTGCGCCGCCGTGCGCCTGCGCGGCCTGTCGCACGATCGCCAGGCCCAGCCCGGATCCGGGCCTCCGCCTGGCGCTCGCCGACCGGTAGAAGCGGTCGAACACGTGCGGCAGGTCCTCCTCGGGGATGCCCGGCCCCCAGTCACGCACCGTGAGCTCCCCCTCCCGCACGGTGACGATGATCTCCCCCTCCGGGCGGACTCCACTTCGCGGCGTTGTCGAGCAGATTCGCGATAGCCCGTGCGAGCTGACCGGGCGCTCCGCGGACGATCGATCCGTCGCCCTCGAACGTGAAGCGCAGACGCGGCGCGTCCCGTGCCGCCCGCTTGATGGCCGACTCGACGAGGGCGTCCAGGCCGACGTCCTCGGGGTCCCCGGGCTCCTCGGCGCCCCGGGCGAGCTCCACGAGATCCCCGACGAGGTCACTGACGTCCTTCAGCTGCGAGCGGATGTCAGCCATGAGGGCGGCGTTCGGGCCGTGGTCCAGCTCCTGGGAGTCGGTGAGCACCTCGATGTTGGTCCGCAGGGCGGTGAGCGGCGTGCGCAGCTCGTGTGATGCATCGCTCACCAGGCGCCGCTGCGCCGCCTGGGAGCGCTCGAGTGCGGCCAGCATCTCGTTGAAGGTCGCGGCGAGGCGCGCGACCTCGTCGTGGCCGGTGACGTCGATCCGCCGTGTGAGATCCCCCGTGTGGGCGACCCGCTCGGCGGTCCGGTCGAGTCGGCGCACCGGCGCCAGCCCGGCGCGCGCCACGAGCGCCGCAAGGCCTCCCGCCATGGCGATGCCGGCGAGGCCGACGAGTCCGATCGCCCATCGCAGGCGCCCGAGCAACGCGTCCACCTCGTCGAGTGGGAGCGCGATCTGGACCGCCCCGGCATCCGGCAGGGGCGCCGTCAGCACACGCACATGCGACGCGCCGACGGTCGCATCGGCCAGAAACTGGCGCGCATCGCCCGCGGCGACGCGGGTGGTCTGCGGTCCCACCGGCAGCGCCTGCTGGTCCAGGGTGCGAACCTCGCCGGACGGTGTGACGAACTGGATCAACCCCTTGGCACGGCCCGCCGGCGGGGCGGGCAGGCGCACCGCCTCGCCGAAGTCGCCCTCGCGCAGGCGGGCAATGGCCGCCGGCTGGGCGATCACCGCGTAGCGGTCGCGCAGCTGGTCGTCGATCTGGTCGCGCAGCTGGTCGCGGACGCTCACATAGACCAGAGCCGCCACGACCGCCACCACGACCGCCATGGCGGCGGCGCAGCCCAGCGCCAGGCGCACCCTGATGCTCAGCCCTCGCGAAGCGAGTACCCCACGCCTCGGACGGTTTGGATCAGCCGGGGCTCACCGTCCTCCTCGAGTTTGCGGCGCAGGGTCGAGATGTAGACGGCCAGGGAGTTCGATCCGTAGTCGAGGTCGTATCCCCAGACCCGCTCGAAGAGCGCGTCCCTCGTGATGACCCGTCGCGGGTTCGCCATCAACACCGCCAGCAGCGCGAACTCGGTCCTCGTCAGCTGCAGTACGCGCTCGCCTCGTCGGGCGAGGAAGTCATCCTCGTCGAGGACCAGGTCGGCGAACCTCAGCAGGCCCCCGCCGCCGTTGCCCGCCGAGCGGCGGATGAGGGCGCGCACCCGGGCGATCAGCTCCTCGAGCGCGAACGGCTTGGCCAGGTAGTCGTCGGCTCCCGCCTCCAGCCCGAGGACGCGATCTTCGACGGCGTCGGCCGCGGTCAACATCAGGATCGGGGTGCGGTCGCCCGCTTGGCGGACCCGCCGACAGACCTCGATTCCGTCGACCTCGGGCATCTTGACGTCGAGGATGATGACGTCCGGGGCGCTGACGGCCAGCTGGCTCAGCGCCATCTCGCCGTCCACGGCGACCGTCGTGGCGAACCCCTTCAGCGTCAGCGCACGCCGCAGGGCCTCGAGCACGCGATCGTCGTCATCGACCACCAGGACTCGGGCCCGGTCGGAGCTCACGATGAGGGGTCCCCCTCGCTCGGCCCGGGACCTCGTCTCCGGGCCACCTCCGGCGTGCGCCCTGAGCCGGAGATCGGTTACGCCGCCATCGAACCCGGGCGCCCGTCGGCGACGACCCGGCCGTCTCGGAGGCTGATGACCCGGGGGAGGATCGCGGTGACCTCCGGGGAGTGGGTGATCAGGATGAGAGTGTGCCCGGCCTCGGACGCGATCCGCCTCAGGAGCGCGAGGATCTCGGCTCCGGTCGCCGAATCGAGGTTCCCTGTCGGCTCGTCGGCCAGGATCACCTCGGGGCGGTTCATGAGCGCGCGGGCGATGGCGACGCGCTGCTGCTCACCACCGGACAGCTGCGAGGGCAGGTGGTCCCCCCGCGACCCGAGCCCGACGGCGTCCAAGAGCTCGGCGGCGCGGGCACGGCGTTCGGCCGACGACATGGGGGTGGGCGCCGCGGGCGCCTCGACGTTCTGGCGTGCGTTCAGGGTCGGGATCAGGTTGAAATGCTGGAAGACGAATCCGATCGTGTCGCGCCGCAGCCGCGAGAGCTCTCTTTCGGAGATGTCCAGCAGGTCCCGTCCGTCGCAGCTGATCCTCCCGGCGCTCGGCCGGTCGAGCGCGCCCAGCAGCTGTAGCAGGGTCGTCTTGCCGGAGCCGCTGGCGCCCACGATACCCAGGACCTCGCCGCGGGCGATCGCGAGCGAGACGTCCTGCAGCGCGGCGACCGCGCCGTCGCCGGAGCCGTAGGTCTTCGAGATCCCCTCGAGCTCGTACATCGCCTGCCCGGGGGCCGGGGTGGTCGTGTCGGCGGCGCCGGTGGTCGTTGTCATGGTCGGGTCCTCGTCGGTCGCGGTGGGCGTGGGGTCGGCGGTCACTCGACCGTCCTCAGGGCCGCGGCGGGGCGCAGGCGGGCGGCGCGCAGGCTTCCGGCGGCGCCGGCGATCAGGCCGCCCAGCGCCGCGAGCACGACCGCGGCCACGACGATCAGGAACGAGGGCGAGGTGGTGATCTTCACGACCTCGTTTCCGGCCGTGACGGCCGCGTCGCCGAGGCCGAAGCCGCCGCCTCCGGGCGGGCCGCCACCGGTCGCGTTCTGCGTGCTCTGGCCCGCGACGCTGGCCTCGAGCGTCCAGCCCGAGGCGTTGATGGCGAGGATCGCGATCAGGGCGACCACGATTCCGACGACGCCCCCGAGGATGCCCTGGATCAGCGACTCCCCGCTGATCTGGCGCACGACCGCCCAGCGGGACCAGCCGAGCGCCTTGAGCGTCCCGAGCTCCCGGGTACGCTTGGCCACCGACGAGAGCGTCAGCAGCGACGCGATCAGGACCGCGGCCACCAAACCGACGATCGCGAGAATGCGGCCGAGGGTGGAGGACAGGTCGCGGGTGTCCTTGAGGGAGCCACCCACGCGCGCCGCGAGGTCGGACGCGGTGGTGACCTGGGAGTTCGGGAAGGCCTTCTCGATGGCGGCCGCCACCGAATCGACCTCGCCGGAGGAGGTGGCGCGCACCTGCACCGCGCTCACCTGGTTGGCGCGGTCGGCGACCTTCTGCAGGGTCGCCAGCTTCACGTAGACGTCCGAGGCGCTGCCGCCGATCGGCGAGGAGGCGACGCCGATGATCCGGAACGTCGTGCCGCCGAGGTCGATCGTGTCGCCGACCGCCAGGTCCTTGGTGCCCGCGTAGGCGGAGGAGACGATCGCCTGGCGCGGCGCGCCGCTCGTCGAGAAGTATTCGCCCTTGGTGATCTGGGAGGGCGCGACGGGGGCGACATCGGGCTGGGTCTGGTCCACCCCGGTGACGGTTCTCGAGTCGAACTTGATGCTGCTGTCGCCGAACGACCCCTGCGCGGGCGGGGCGCCGGGGCCGCCGCCCTGGCCCTGCGTGATGTTGGGGACGGTCCCCGAGATGTGGTTCGCCCGCAGCGTCAGAGAGCCGCTGGCCGCCTCGACGCCGTCCAGCTTGGCCACCTGGGCGACCCGGGCCGACGAGAACGACTGCTCGCTCGTGCCGGAGAAGGTGTCGGTGTCGATCTTGCTGCCCGGCTCCGCGTCCCGGAGGTTCAGGCCGGGACCGGGACCGGCCTGCTGGCGCAGCCGCGCCCGCTCCGCGGGCGACAGATCCTGGAAGCCGCCTTGGCCGTCGGTGCTGATCGTGAGCGGCCGGCTCACGGTCATGTCGGTGCCGACCCCGGTGAGCGGGGCGAGGACCTTCTGCTGGGCGTCGTCCAGGCCGCTCGAGACGGCGTTGGTCGTGATCACGAGCGCGACGCCGACCGCGAGGCCGAGAGCGGTCAGGATCGTGCGCGCGCGGCGGCGGCGGAGCTCGGCAAGCATGTAGGTCAGCTGGAACAATTCACACCTCGAGGCGCGTCGTCCGAGGGCGCCCGACAACCGGCGCCGATACGAGCAGACCAGCCTCAGGTAAGTGGCACCTTCGAGATGACTAAGAACTGCGTGAGAATGCCGCGACCGGCGTGTGCCCCGGGAGACGAGGTGGCCGAACCTGCGTCGCCCCGGCAGGAGCGAGCAGACTGGGGTCGTCTCGGCGTTGGGGACGAGCGGATCCTGACACCCCGTCTGGAGATCGACGCAGTCCACCCAAGACGAGGAAGGCACCGATCACTCGCGGAACACCGGAAGACGGGATCTCCGCCATGAGCGGCGGCGGAGAGCATGCGCCCGGCGTCCCCGCGCTTGAGGTCGTCATCCTCGGGACGAGCGCGCGATGGCCGACGCCCGGCCACGCCGTGTCGGCGTCGGTCGTCATGCGGGGCGCCGAACACATCCTGATCGATTGCGGCGAGGGAACCCAGACCCAACTGATGCGATCGACGGCGGGCCTGCGGCGCCTGTCGGTGATCCTGATTTCGCACTGCCACGCCGACCATGTGCTGGGGCTCCCCGGCCTGCTGGCCACGCTGTCGGACGCGCGCACCGATCCCCTCCTCCTGATGGGGCCGGTCGGCATGCGCGCCCTGGTGGACGGCTTTCGCGTCCACTTCGGGGAGCTCGCCTTCCCGCTGACGATCCGCGAGGTGGCGCCGGGGGACATCGAGCGACGCGACGGCTTACGCCTGTCGGCAGTGGCCGCGAGCCACCGCGTGCCCAGCGTCGCCTGGGCGCTGGTCGAGGATCCCCTTCCGGGGCACCTGATCGACGAGCGCCTCGCGGAGCTCGGCGTGCCCCCTGGACCGCAACGGGCCGCCCTGGCGCGCGGAGAGACAATCGATCTGAGCGACGGCCGGCGCGTGGCAGCCGCGCAGGTGACCGGCCCTCGCCGGCCGGGCCGCAGGATCATCATCTCGGGGGACACCCGCCCGGCAGCGGACGTGGCGGCCGCGTCGGCGGGTGCTGATCTGCTGCTGCACGAGGCGACCTTCCTCGAACGCGACCGCGACCTGGCCGACCGCTCGGGCCATTCCACGGCCGGCGATGCCGCGCGCCTCGCCGCGGAAGCCCGGGTCGGCCTGCTGGCCCTCGTCCACCGCTCGACCCGCTACCAGCGCGAGGAGGTGCTTGCCGAGGCCCGGGCGCTGTTCGCCGCGACCGTGGCCCCCGAGGACCTCGACATGATCGAGGTGCCGCTCGCCGAGCACGGCTCGCCGCGCCTGCGCCCCGGTGGCGGGCGGGCCCCGGGGGCCGGGCGCTGGGACTCCTGAGAGCCACAGCGCAGGTCCACCCTCACCTGCCCCGGTTCGGAAGGTCGACGGAGACGACCGGGCGGGCCTGCCTGCCCGGCCCGGTGCTCACTCCGCCGGCCGCGGGCGCCGGTTCCGGATGTAGGTGACGCGCCCTCCGAAGACGCGGGACTCCACGTGCTCCAGCGCGAGATGGTGGCCGGCGGGGAAATAGGGCGTGCCGCCGCCGAGGACCACGGGGCAGACGAACAGCTCGTACTCGTCGATCAGGTCGAGCGCGATGAACGACGCGGCCAGCGTGGCGCCGCCGATGCCGATGTCGCCGTCCACCCGCTCCCTCAACGCGACCAGTTCCTCCGCGATCCCGCCGGCGGCCAGGCGCGCATCGCCCTCGACGGAGGTGAGGGTCGTGGAGAAGACCACCTTCGGCAGCGCCCGCCAGATGCCGGCGAACTCCCGCTCGGTGTCGCCGATCGCGGGATCGTGGTCGGCGGTGTCCCAGTACCCCATCACCTCGTGCAGCCGGCGACCGAGGATGTGGCCCCCGAGCTCCCGCACCCGGGCGTTGTGGAACCGGTGCAGCTCGTCATCGGGCGCCCCCCAGCTGATATCGCCGTCCGGCCCCGCGATGAAGCCGTCGAGCGACACGCTCATCGAGTAGATCAGTCGTCCCACATCGCCTCCTCCGCCGGTCAGGGTCTCATCGATACGACCCGGAACCGCCGATGATCTCATCGGTCCGGCGGCCTCGGGCGCAGATGCCGGGTGAGGGCGCGGCGGACTCGCGCCTCGTTGCGGAGTTGCCCGGCGGCGGCGTAGCCGGCGATGGCGCCGCGGAGCGCCTGCACGGCGGCATCCTTCTCACCCTCGGCGCGGAGCACGGCGGCGCGAGCCTCGGCGGCCGCCGGCGCCCACGGCCCGCCGTCCCACAGCGCGGCGACCTCATCGACGCGCCCGAGGAAGGCGCGGGCACGGGCGCCGTCCCCGACGCCGGCGCACGCGGTCGCGGCGGCGACGTGGTAGTCGACGGAACAGACCGGGCACTGGGGTTCGCCGTCCAGCAGCGCTTCGGCGCGGGCGACCACGGCGAGGGCCTCCGCGGGGTCCTCGGCCGCTCGTAGCAGCGGCCCATGGACGAGCAGGATGAGGTGCTCGGACAGGGTGGAGGTGTAGGCGAGCGCGACCGCCTCCTCGAGTTGCTCGTACGCCGCACCCCTCTCGCCGAGGTCGAGGAGCGCCTCGCCGAGCCGCACCCGTGCCACCGCCTCGCCTCCGATCGCGCCGACCTCGCGGTTGAGCGCCGCGGCGTCGAGGAGGTGCGCGCGCGCCGCCATCGGGTCTCCCGTCATCAGCTCGACCTCGCCGAGCAGGGTCGCGCCGAACGCCTCCCCGCGGCGAGCTCCGACCGCGTGCGCGTGGTCCCGGAGCTGGCGCGCGAACTCGCCCAGACGCGTGTACGGGCCGCCGGTGTGCAGCACGTACTCCGTGACGCAGAGATACGCGTCGAAGACCCGCCCGGCGAGCTCCGGCACGTGCCAGACCTCGGCGAGCTGCCACTCGGCGTGATGCTCCCACGTGCCGGCTGCGTGGGCGATCAGGGCCTGCAGGTCGGCGAGCTCTCCGCGCTCCTCGTCCGACTCGCCGATGAGGGAGGCGGCGCGAGCGGCACACCCCTGCGCCTCCGCGAGGTCGCCCGCGTACCAGGCGATGAGGCCCCGGGCGAGCGCGAGCCGGGCCTCCTGGGCGTCCGTGACCGCGGTCAGGTCACGAAGGACCTCCGACGCCGCGGCCGGCTCGCCCGCGGCGGTGAGGGCGCGTGCGTGCTTGATCCGGAGGTCGGTGAGACGGTCACGGGGGGCCGCCCGAGCGGCGGCGGCGTACGTGCGCGCCGCCCGCCGATCGCCGGCAGCCTGGCGCAGATCGGCCATCAGCACGAGCAGGTCGTACCGCTCCCCGGGCGGCGCAAGGGCAAGGGCCTGCTCCGCCCAGCGCTGGCCGTCCGAGTACGCGCCGACCGCGGCGGCCCGGCCGGCCGCCGCGGCGAGGAACGGCACGGCATCGCCGGCGCGGCCGGCCTCGAGGAGGTGGTGGGCGACCTGTTCCGGCGCTCCGCCGCTCTCGCGCGCGTGGGCTGCGGCGCGCAGGTGCACCTCGATGAGGTCGGATGAATCGAACTGCCGGCGCGCGGCGTCGCGCAGGAGCGGGTGGCGGAACCGCAGGCCGGCCGCGTCGCGCTCGAGCACGCCGCAGCGAAGCGCGGCGTCGACCGCCTCGTCGGCGCGGGTGCGGGCGACTCCGGCGACGGCGGCCAGGTCGGAGACGGAGAACCCCTCGTGCAGGGCGCCGGCGAAGCGCACGACGGAACGCGAGTCCTCGGGAAGCCGGCCGAGGCGGACGTCGAGGATGTCGTTGACGTGCTCGGGAATGTGCACGCCGCCGCGATCGTCCACCGTGGCCGCGAGCTCCTCCACGAAGAACGGGTTGCCCGCGGCGCCGGCGGCGATCGCATCGATCGTCCCGGCTCCCAGCGACCGTCCCGCGACGCGCTCGGCGATCTCCGCGAGAGCCGGTCTCGCCAGGGGCCCCAGGACGATCTCGGCGCCTGCGCGCTGCTCGCGCAGGCCGGCGCGCAGACGCCCCAGCTCAGGGCTCGCCTCGCCGTGGCGCGCGGTCATGACGAGGAGCAGGGGTGCGTCACGCGCCGCGCGGGAGAGATAGAGGGCGAGGAGGAGCGTCGAGGCGTCGGAGGCATGTAGATCCTCCAGCGCCATCACCGCGCCGCGCTCCCGGGCGGCGGCTTGGACGAGCTGGGCGATCGCGGCGAAGACGTGGTGGCGCTTCGCGTCCACCGGCCGGCCGGCCCCCGCGGCCTGCGCCGAGGGAAGGAGCGCCTCGAGCACACGCTGCACGGGCTCGTTGAGGGATTCCAGGAGATCCGGACGGTTCGCCACCAGCGGGTCGATCGCATCGATGGCCGGCCCATAGGGCGGGCGGCCCTCCTCCTCCCGACCGGCGCCGCGCCAGGTGTGCCAGCCGCGTGCCGCCGCGTCCTGCAGGAGGCTGTCGACAAACCGGGTCTTGCCGATGCCGGCGTCTCCGAGGATCAGCAGGCACGTCCCGCGACCGCGTGCCGTCGTGTCGAGGGCGCGACGTGCGACCGCCTGCTCCCGGTCCCGGCCGACGAGCGGCTCACGCGATCGCGCCGGCGCCTGAACCGGGTCCCCGCCGGCGATCTCCCGGTAGAGGGACAGGGTCTCGTCGGACGGTGTCAGGCCGAGCCTGGCCAGCGCCTCGCGCAGGAGCCGGAACCGGCGCGCCGCGCCGGCGCGATCGCCCGCGAGCCGCGCGCTCGCGCATGACGACGCGGCTGATCTCCTCGTCCGCCGGCTCGATGCGCAGCAGATCCTCCCAGCGGCTCTGGCGCCGCAGGGCCTCAGCGCGCACCTCCGCCAGCCGGTCGCGGTGCGCGGCGGTCCACTCCTCGTAGCGATCCTCGGGGAGGAGATCGGCAACGTCGCCGTCAGGGCCGCCGCCCTCCCCCAGGAGCTCCACGTCCGTCTGGACGCGATGGCCCGGAGCCAGCGCGACGACGCCACGCCGCAGGACGATGGACTCAGGCCACCCGAGCGCCCGTCGCGCGTAGTGGGCGGCCTTGTGGAGATTCGCGACGCCGGCCGTGGCGCTCAGCTGGGGCCACAGGGCCTCGATGACCTCGTCCCGCGTCAGGCGGTGCTCCGGGGACAGCGCGAGCAGCTTGACGAGGTCGGCGGCCCGCCGGTGCTCCCATGCCTGCGCCGGCACGGGCCGTGAGTCCACGGCGACCTCGAACCGACCGAGCAGACGGACCTCAACGCCCGCATCGGACGGGATCATCTCACCCGGTTCACCTGTTCCCGGGCGCGGAGCCCGGTTCGCATCCTGGGAAGGTTTCAGGAAGGGAGCCCTCCCTACGGTCCCCGCCACACCGGCCGTTCGGCCATGACCATGGGAGTTCATCATGCACGTCACCAACAGTGTCAACGGCGTCGATCTGGATCGCCTCGTCGCGACGATCGACGCCGTCAACGCCGCCCCGGCGCTGGCGCGCTTCCAGTTCCGTGCCCGCAACCAGTGGGCCGACGGCAGTCGCAGCCGCACGACGATCAAGGACTTCTACGGCGTCGGCCAGGAGGACGCCTCGCGCACGGAGCCGTTCGTCATCGAGGTCGACGAGCCGCCGGTGCTCCTCGGGAGCAACCAGGCGCCCAACGCCGGGGAGTACCTGCTCAACGCGCTCGCGGCGTGCCTGACGGGCACGGTCGTCTACCACGCCGCCGCGCGCGGGATCGTGCTGGAGGGCCTGGAGTGCACGGTGGAGGGCGACCTCGACGCGCAGGGCTTCCTCGGCCTCGACGACGACGTCCGCAGCGGATTCGAGAGCATCCGCGTCACCCTCCGGGCCGCCGGGGACTTCGACGACGAGCAGTTCGCCGAGCTCTCCTCCCTGACCCGCTACTCGCCGGTGCGGGACACCGTCAACAACCCCGTGCCGGTCGCCATCGAAATGGTGCGCGGCTGAGATGAATCACGCGCCGTCCGCATCGGCCGCCGGGCCGGCGCGGGCGGCGCCGCTGACGCCGGGCGCCTGGACCGAGTGGAGCGACGGCGAGTGCGGGGGTCTCGAGCGCGCGGCCCTGCCGACCGCGGAGCGCTCCGCGGTCGAGAGATGCTCGACCGTCGTCCTCGTGGCGACGCGCCGGTCCGTTGGCCGGTTCGTCATGTCGAGGTCCCCTGGGATCGTCGGGACTGGTGGCGAGCGAGGCGTCCTCGCGGTCGAGCAGGTCGAGGCCCCGCTCATAGGGGGGGATCCACGCGCTCCGGGGATCGCGCGGGTGACGACGGCGGTCCTCCATATCGGCCCGCTTGACCACGCGGGCGATCCGGCCGGCCGGTCCCGGCGCGGCCGCGATCGCGCGCACGTGCGCGAGGAAGCTCTCGTCGTCGGGCTCGTCGGGGCGGGTGAGCAGTTGCAGTGCGGCCTGCTCGTGCGGCGACAGACCCGCCGCGACGAGCGCCTCCGCGCCGAGGTCGGTCCACTCGAGGACGTCGTGGAGCCAGGCCGTGACCAGCGCCTCCGGCGGCACCGCATCGGCGACCCGGCGGACGTGGTGGATGTACGGCCGCCCGCTCGGCTCCACCTGCCCGCGATGGGCCCACTCGGCGGTGGACCGGGCCGTCTCGGCGGAGAGACCCGCAGACCGGCGGCGAGCCCGGATCGCGGGGGTGCCGGTCCGCGCGATGCGATGGGGCTGCGCGCCCACGCCCGGCACGCGGCCCGTCTCGCCCACCCCCTGCGTGGTGCGACGCGGCGCGAGGTGCCCCGCGCGACCCCGCGCGATCCCGTCGTCACCGGCCTCCTGCTGTCGCGTGCGGGCGATCACGCGCCCGAGGAGCCCGTCTCGATCGCGTGCAGCTCGGCGGCCTCCTCGGCCGTCACGAGCCCGCCCGCGATCAGCTCGAGCGGGCTGATGAGACCGCCGGAGGTGCGGAAGCCGTCCGCGCGGGCGATTGCGTTGCGCAGGGGCACCGCCCAGTGGTGCTCGATCAGAAGGAGCGCCGCCGCCGAGTCGTTGGGGATCTCCTCGATCACGTCCCAGGCGTCGTCCTCGTCGAGGACGCCGGCCCCGTCGGCGGCCCCCTCGGCGCCGACGGTGGAGAGGTCGCCGAGGGGGAGCACCTCGATCTCACCGTCGGCGTCCTTGTGGACCGCGAGGGCGTCGATCACCCGCACCGTGTCGCTCTCGCGCAGCCGCTCGAGCTCCTCGATGATCTCGCCGTGGAAGTCCGGGTGGTCGAAGCCCAGCACGATCAGCTGTACCGGTCCGACGGCCATGTCGCCCCCCTTGTCTCGCGCGCTCGCGCTCAGCCGGCCGCGAGCGCCTTCGCCTTGATGGCGTCGAACTCGCTCTGGGTGATGGCGCCGCTGTCCAAGAGGTCCTTGGCGCGGCCGATCTCCGCCGTCGGACCGCCCGCCCCGGCGACCGACTTCACGTAGGCGTCCATGTCGGCCTGCGAGGCCCGCGCCTGCGCCTGGCCGCGCTCGGTCATGCCGTGGCCCTGGGAGATCAGGTAGATGAAGACGCCCAGGAAGGGCAGGACGATGACGAAGATCGTCCAGCCCGCCTTCGCGCCCCCGCCGATGTCATGGCGGCGAAAGAGGTCCGAGAAGACCGTGATCAGCAGCCAGAACCAGAGCACCCAGACGAAGAAGACGCAGATCGCCCAGAAGACGTCGAGAAAAGACCAGTCCATCGATTCCCCCCCCAATGTGGCGCCGGAGCGCGATGTGACGCGCCCTATCGTCGCTCGCCGCCGTCGGCGAGCCCATCGGGGGATCCCCGGGGGTCGTCCGTGGTTTCCCCGCCCCTCGGCGCCGGATCGTGGAGCTCATTCGTGGTCCGCGGGTCGCAGCCGCTGACTCTCGGGCCCACTGGGCCTGTCCCGATGGAGGATCGCGATGGAAGGTTCGACCCAGACGACAGCCGGGGACACGGCCGGTGTGCGTGCGGACGCGGAGTCCACCGCTGGGCTGCCGTTCACACCGCGCACACGGCATCTGCTGATGCTCGAGTTCGGGGATCGCCGGGATTTCGACGATCCGCGGCACGAATGGCGGCGGCTCTTCTCGGAGCTCCTCGGTACCTTCGCTCTGGTGCTCGTGGCCGCCGGCGGCGGGATCCTGGTCGGTGAGGGGCAGATCAGCCTCGCGGCGGCCGTGGTTGCGCCGGGCCTGATGGTGATGGCGATCATCCTGTTCATGGGCGCGATCTCGGGCGCGCACCTGAACCCCGCGGTGTCGCTCGCCTTCGCCCTGCGCGGGGACTTCCCGTGGAAGCGCGTTCCGGGCTACATCATCATCCAGCTGGTCGGCGCAACGTTCGCCTGCCTGTTCCTCCGCGCGGTGTTCGGGGACATCCAGCACCTCGGCGCGACCCTGCCGGGTCCCGGCTACGCGGACTGGCAGGCGCTGCTGATGGAGATCGTGCTGACGGCGTTGCTGGTGAGCGTGATCCTCGGGACGGCATCCGCGGCGCAGAACGTCGGTGCGATCGCGGCGCTCGGTGTCGGCGGCTACATCGCTCTCGCGGGGCTCTGGTCGGCCCCGGTCAGCGGGACGTCGATGAACCCCGCGCGCTCGTTCGGCCCCGCGCTGGTC
The DNA here is from genome assembly GCA_963784365.1 of uncultured Thermoleophilia bacterium. GTDB lineage: Bacteria > Actinomycetota > Thermoleophilia > Miltoncostaeales > Miltoncostaeaceae > Miltoncostaea. The sequence goes on from CAWAQS010000007.1 coordinate 138,579, forward strand.
AGCGGCGACTTCACGAGCTACTGGGTGTAGGTCGTCGGACCGATCGCCGGGGCGCTGATCGCCGTCGGCTTCGCCTACGTGCTGCGTGGCCGCGGCGGGGACATCATCTCGCAAGCTGCCGGCTCCGGCGTCCTGCACGAGGGCAGCCTTGAGGCCCAGCAACGCCTCGCACAGGACATCGAGCACGGCCGTGTCACCCCGCCCGGCATCGCTGACGCCGTGCGCGCCGCCACCTGGGCTTGTGCGACCAGCGGGGCGGTGGGTCCGTCCCCCCGGGACCTCAGAGGGCGATCGCCAGGTTGAGGGCCGTCGCGAAGGCCACCCAGGCGAGGTACGGGACCATCAGCGCGCCGGCCGCGGGGCGTACGCGCCAGAAGGCCGCCACGGTCGCCGCCAGCACGAGGAGGAGGGCGACGATGTCCGCGGCGGCGAGCCCGGGGCGCTGCGCGCCGAAGAAGATGGGCGTCCACGCCGCGTTCAGGACGAGCTGCGCGCCGAACAGACCTAGCGCAAGCCGCACGTCGTCGCGCTCGAGGCCCTCGCGCGCGACGAGCCATGCCGCCGCCGCCATCGAGACGTAGAGGACGCTCCAGACCGGCCCGAACACGCCGGCCGGTGGGCTCCACGAGGGCCGGTCGAGCGTCTCGTAGTACCCGGGGGCCGCGCGCCCGGCGGCCAGTCCGCCGATCACGGCCGCCGACCCCACGGCGAGGGCGCTCCCGGCGAGCAGGGCGAGCGACCTCGCGCCGCGCGGCCGACGAACGCGCGGCGTGCGGGGGAGGCGGTCGATGGTCATGGGCGTCCCTTCGGAGGGTGCCGCGGCGGATGAATCAGCCGCGGCGCGTAATGGGGTGGTCGACCTCCGACATTAGGACAGACGCGATGAGCCCGCGGGGATCCCACACGGCGGCGCCAGGTGAGCGGCGCTGCGGCGCGGGGTCGTCGAGGCGAGCGCCAACGCGAGCGCGGAGGCTCAGCCGGCGGCCCTGTGCACGATGGCGGCGATCCTCTCCTCGGTGGGCGTGTCGAGCGCGGTGAGGAACCACGCGCAGCCCATGAGCTGATCGGTCGCGCCGTCGTCGACGGAGAGGTTGGCCTTCTCGGTCAGGCCGAACGTCATCCACCCGTCGTTGAACGCGGAAGAAGCACAGGACCGGGCCCGCCCCTGGTGTACCCGGGCATGCCGTACCAGAGCTTCGGACGGAGCTCCGGCACGCTCTCGAGGATGACCTCGTGGACGCGCTCACCGATGGCGCGGTGGGGCTCAGGCAGGCCGGCGATCTTCTCGATCACCGCGGCCGCGTCGTCGGAGGCCTTCTTCGTCGTCTTGTCGGCCACGGTCGTTCCCCTTCTCGTCCACGTGTGGTGGCGGACCGCCTGAGAGCGGGCCGGGTGCGGACGCCGGGTGCGACCGAACGCACCCCGCAGCTCAGGCGCCGGAGAGCCCCAGCAGCCCGCGGATGATCAGCAGCACGCCGAGGCCCGCCAGGAAGAACACCGTGATGGTTCGCCCGCGGTGCTCGATCAGGCCGCGAAGGACTCCGAGGGCCCGCGCGGCCGGACCCGGCGCCACCGACGTCAGCGCAATCGGCAGCCACACCGGGATCGTCGCCAGTCCGACCAGGACGATCAGCGCCACCGCACGCCCGGTGACCCCGAGGTCGCTCGAGGCGATCACCTTCGCGCCCGGGATGACGAACGCGAGCGTCGTGAAGTTGGTGGCCATGGAGAACGCGCCGAAGCCGAGCGCCTGCTGCGGCCCCATCGGTCGGCGGCGGTGCACCGCCGGGGGTCCCGTCGGGCGCCGCCAGCGAACGACGAGCGCGGCGCCGACGAGGAGCCCGCCGATGACGAAGTCGAGGGTCGCGTCGAGGGTCGGCTCCTCGGGCAGGGAGATCACTCGGCCGAACAGCACGAGCGCTCCGACGAAGATGAACAGCGTCGCGGCGGCGCCGACCGCGTAGCGGATGCCCGAACGCCGGCCGTTGACGCCCGAGAGCACGATCGTCTGCTCGGTGAGCATCATGGGGCTGACCGCGCCCGCGAGCCCGAACGGAATGATGAGTACGAGCACCTGGAGCACGAGGGGCGATCGTAGGGTGTCTCCCCCGGCCGGCGGACGACTAGCCGGTCTGGGGCCTCCGGTCGAAGTGCCGCACGAGGGTGCCCACGACGAGGGGCGCGAACAGGTAGGCGAGCAGGACGTAGGGCCACATGTAGCCCTCCTCGACATGCCAGCCGACCAGGATCTCGTGGACGGAGCGCCCGGTGAGGAGGCTTCCGCCCCACTCGAAGGCGAGCGTCAGCGCCAGCCAGAGGATCCCGATCAGCACCAGATCGCGGGTCGTGTACCCGACCGCGTGGCGCACCAACCCGTAGGCGAAGGCGAAGATGCAGAGGATGCGGGTCGTCATCCCGATCTGATGGGCGGCCAGCGCGCCGAAGGCGGGCTCGTAGACGAGCTCCATCAGGACGAAGAAGTTGAACCCGCTGACGAGGATCTCCATCAGCCAGACGCGGACCGCCAGCCCCAGGAGAGAGGCATCCATGAGCGGTGCCCGCCGACGATGCATCCCACTCCTCGTGCCCGGAACTGCCGAAGACCACATGAAGGTCGGTGGAGTGCCCAGTCGATCAGGCCGGGGCGGGTGCCGCGACGGCGATAGGCGCGCGGTCGCGGTGCACGTTTCCCACAGGTCCCATCCGCAGCGGCACTGATGCCCGCCCCGGGCGACGCGACGGATGGTGGGGCGCGAGAGGGGTCGACCGTGATGCGCCGGGTGCTGTGTGTGCTCGTCCTCGCCGCAACGGCCGCGGCCGTGGGCTGTGGCGGAGGTTCGCCGCCCGGACCCGACTCGGGGTACGTGCGCCACCACGAGCCGAGCCAGGGCTGGACGGCAAACGTGCCCGCGGGCTGGGCGGCGGTGGCGTTCGGTCCCACCTTCGCGCGCGGCGATCCGCTGTCCGACCCGACGCGGCTGACGCTGGCGACGTGTCGCGGCTGCACCGCCGCCCACGCGCTGAGCCAGGTCGCGACCCAGGAGGGCGTGCGCGTGTCGGCGCGCGAGCGCGAGCGGGCCGGCGAGCGGCTCGTCTGGCGGTTGTACCGGGGGCGCGACCGCGGCGAGCCCCGGCTCGCGGTGGACCTGGCCGTGGCCGAGAGCGGTGCGGACGCCCAGGTCGCGGTGCTCGTCTCCCCGCGCAACGAGCGCCACCGGCTCCTCCGGACGGCGCTGCTGCCGGCGCTCGACAGCTTCGTTCCGGGACCGCCCGACCCGCCGCACAGCGTGCTCGCGGGCGGGCCAGGCGACCCCTCGTACTGGCCAACGACGGGGTGGCGCACCGCATCCCCGGCATCGCAGGGAGTGGACGGCGCGCCCCTCGACGCGATGGTGGCCGAGATCGGCGCGGCGAAGCTGCCGATCGACAGCGTCACCGTCGTCCGACACGGCTACGTCGTGCTCGACAGGAGCTTCGGACGATTCGCCTCCGGCGGCCTCGGCGAGCCGTACGCGTCCGGGCGGCTCCACGAGCTGCAGTCGGCCACGAAGTCGGTCACGTCGATGGTGCTCGGCGTCGCCCTTCAGGACCAGGCCGGGAGCGGCGTCACCGTGGCGACGCCCATCCTGCGCCTCGCCGCGGCGGTGGGCTACGCGCCCGCGCGCACCGACGCGCGCAAGCGGGCGATGACGCTGGGGGACACGCTCACGATGCAGTCCGGGCTCGCGTGGAGGGAGTGGGGCCACGCGTATGCGCCCGGCAACGGCAACGATGTGGCGGCGATGGTCGCGACCGATGACTGGTCGCGGTACGTCATCGACCGCCCGATGGCCGCGCAGCCCGGCACGACCTTCGTCTACAACAGCGGGGCGGCGCACATCGTGTCGGCGGCGATCACCGTTCTCACCGGGCGCCCGGCCGCGGACCTGGCCACGGCGCGGCTCTTCGCACCCCTCGGCATCCACGAGCAGTCGTGGCTCCTGTCTCCGGAGGGCGCGAGCGCGGGTGGATTCGGCCTGCGGCTGTCGCCGCGCGACCTGGCGAAGCTCGCCTTCCTCTACCTCCACCGCGGACGCTGGGACGGCCGCCAGATCGTCCCCGCCGGCTGGGCCGAGCAGTCGACCACGGACCACTCCGTCAACCCGACGTACGAGTACGGCTACCTGTGGTGGCTCGACCGCGCCGACGGCTACGCCTACATGGCCGGCCTGTACGGGCAGCTGGCCGTCGTCGTCCCCGCGAAGGACCTGGTGGTCGTGATCACGGCGCACCTGCCGGCGGCGGTCGATGCGAGCACCGTCACGCGCTGGCTGCTGGAGACGTACGTCCTCCCGGCGGCCGGCTGACCGTCCGCGCGCCCCTCCATCGCCGGCGTGAGGCTAGTCCAGCTCGGCCAGGCGGGCCCGGACCAGGTCCGTCACCAGGTCCCTGTCGATGGCCCAATCGACGGGTATCTGGAAGCCCTTCTGGAGGAGGACATACCCGTCCAGCCTCGGCGTGAAGTCCTCGATCACCTGAGAGCTCCAGGGCGACACCGAGAGGTGATTCTTGTAGGCGGCGGCCCCGAATACGTACTCACCATTCCGGTGGACGGTGGGCACGTTCCAGGAGATCTTGGATTCCAGTTCGGGGAACTCGCCGAGGATCAGATCGAACAGGGACGTGAGGGTCTCACCCTTGGTGGGGTCCAGCGAGGTGAAGTAGTCCTCGACCGAGCTGAATCGTGGGGAGCTCATTCTCCTCCGATTGTCGTGGTGAAGCCGAGGATCGCCTGACGAAGGCGAGGATGTTCCACAGGCGGCGCGAGATCCGCAAGGGCTCTCAGGGTGCGGGTGGGTGTCGCCAAGCGAGACGGGTGTTGACGCGCCGAGGACGGCGGCGGGTTAGTCGACCGGGGAGGGACTGGGTCATCGGCAGCGCACTCACAACCCGGAAGAGGAGACTCTCATGGCTGACATCACCGCGATCGCCCACCGTTATGCCGAAGAGGTCTGGAATGCCCAGGACCTCGACGCCGCGGACGAGATCTTCAGCGCCGATCACGTGTACCACGACGCACTGCTTCCCGACCTCCCGACGGGACCCGAGGGGGTGCGCCAGCGCCGCTCGATCTACCTTGCCGCGATGCCCGACGCCAAGGTGACGCTTCACCGGATCCTGACCGAGGGGGAGTACGTCGCCGCGGACTGGACCTACACGGGCACCAACACGGGCGAGATCATGGGCATGCCGCCGACCGGCAGGACGGGTTCGATCGGGGGCTCGCACTTCTTCCGGTTCGAGGGCGACCGGATCGCCGAGACGTGGACGTACCCGGACAACCTCGGGCTCCTGCAGCAGCTCGGGCTGGTGACGATCGGACCGGCACAGTAGGCCGAGCGGGGCCCGGCCTTCCGCGCCGGGCCCCCGCGTCCTTGGTCGTCCGGCCAACGCCGGGCCGGGGCCGCTACCTGATGGTGACCCTGCTGGTGGTCTTCACTCGGCCAACGCCCTTGGCCCAGAAGATCGCGGTGTTCGTCCGTCTACCCGTGGCAGCCTGCGCCGCGACCTTGGCGTTGACCTTCACGAGCACCGTCCTGCCCTTGGCGATGGCGCCGAGCCTGAAGGTGATCGTGCGACCGCCGCCGGTGAAGCGCAGCGGCTTCTTCTTCACCCTCAGGTTCGCCCGCCGTGACGTGGCGTCGATCCTGAGCCCCTTGGGCAGGGTGTTGGTGACGACCACGCCCGTGATCGCCGCACTGGTGGTGTTCTTGACGCGGTAGGTGAAGGTGGCGCGTCCGCCGCGCGTGACCGTCCTGCTTCCTCCGATCCTGAGCGTCATCCCTCTGACCGCGACCTTGGGCGTCACGGGGACCGGTGGAATCACCACCGGCGCACTCGCCGCCGACACGGTGACCGCGAGGAGCGGATAGGTGACGGTGACCTCGCACGAGATCCGATGGGCGGCGTCGGTGGTGGTGGGTGTGTAGGTCGCCGACGGCGACCCGGGGATCACGAGTCCGTCGCGTCGCCAGCGGTAGCCGTTGACCCGGACAGGTCGCGCCGCGGCTGCGAGCCGGCCCACGACGACCGGCTGTCGCCACCGCAAGAGAGCCGGGAACCCACCAGCGACTGGCCGCCGATGACGGGTGCCGACAGACTCGCCGGTGGCGCGCCCGCGCCGACCACGCCAATCGCCGGGGTCGCGCCGTGGTCGGTGAACCACAGGTTTCCGTCGGGGCCGGTAGTCCCCCGGGGCGCTCCCCGGGTTGAGGCCGGCGGAGAACTCCGTGACCGCTCCGGCCGGAGTCGTTCACCAACCGGCTCATCGACGAGCTCAGCACGCGCCTGCCCGCCGGCGCCGGGGCGGTGGCGCACTCGGGGAGCGTTGACCCGGCGGCCGTCGCCGCCCTCCCGGGCCCGGTGCATGACGCCTACCTCGAGGGCTTCTCCGGCGCGCTCACCACGGTCTTCCTCGTCGCGGCGCTGGTCTCAGCGCTGGCCTTCGTGCTCACCTGGCTGATCCGCGAGGTGCCGCTGCGCACCACCGTCCGCGATCGGGAACCGGCCGCCGACGTCCCCGCATCCGAGCGCGACCTGAGCGCCGTCACCCACTAGGACGGCCCGTGGGCGGTCAGCGGATCGGCGGGCCCACCACGATGACCGGGCAGGTCGCCTGCTCCAGCACGCGCCGGGAGGTGCTGCCGACGAAGAGGTCCTGCAGGCGCCGGTGGCCGTGGGCTCCGACCACGACGGCCGCGGCCTCCTGCTCGTCGGCGAGCCGCACGAGCGTCTGGGCCACCGTGACGTCGTCGGCCACCACGAGGCTCTCGGCCTCGAAACCGAGCTCGGTGGCGAGGACCGCGCCGCGGGCGGCCAGGGCGCGCGCGCCCTCGTACATCGCCTGGTCGGCCAGTTGCGCCGAGCGCGTGTCGATCGGCGACGCCGGGATCGTCGGGCTCTCGAGCATCTCGTATGCGGCGCCGGCCTCCCAGACCACCACCACGAGCGCGGTCCGCCCGGCGAGGAGGCCCGCGGCCTTGCGCATGGCGTGCTCGGCGGCCGGTGAGCCGTCGTAGCCGATGATGATGGAACCGGTGGGCATCACCTCCCAGCCTACGCGATGCGCGTCGGTCAGCCGGCCGCGGGCCCCTCGACGACGTTCGACGACCTCGAACACCGCGTCCACGCCGGTCCCCGCGACGAACTCATCCATCGCGGCGAAGCGCTTGCGCTGCATCTCGTAGAGCCCCGGCGACTGGCGCAGGCGCTCGAACTCCGCGGGCGAGAGGTCGAAGAGGCCGAAGGAGACGACGTGGTCGGGGTTCGCCTCGTCCCTGAGGTGGAAGGCGCGCACCAGGCTCTCGGGCTGCTCGTCGGGCTCCCAGGCCGCGCGGAACCCGTCGAAGGATCCCGGCCGGAGCCAGCGTTCGGTCAGGAGACACATCATGGGAGTTCTCCTCGTCCGGTTTGGGCCGAGTATCGCGCCGCCCGCCGTTCCACGTAAACAGTGCGCTCGGCGTCCGCAGGGGCCTATCGTGTGGTCGGAGTGCCATCCATCCAGGGAGGCGGAATCCGTGGCATTCGATGAGGTGCTCGCCGAGCGCATCCGCGTCGCGCTCGCCGCCGCGCCCGACCTCCACGAGCGGAAGATGTTCGGCGGCATCGCGTTCATGGTCTCGGGGCAGATGGCCTGCGGGATCCTCGGAGAGGATCTGATGGTCCGCCTCGGGCCGGCCGGCGCGGCGGAGGCCCTGGAGCGACCCCACGTCCGGCCCATGGACTTCACGGGGCGGGTCTCGAAGTCGATGGTCTTCGTGGGCCCCGAGGCCGTCCGCGGAGACGACGACCTCCAGCGGTGGGTCGATGCGGCCACGCGCTTCGTCGCGACCCTCCCCCCCAAGCGGCGGTGACGTTCAGCGCGGGCAGGGCGGAATCGGCCACTTCCTGAACCCGAGGGGCGGGCCGCCGAACCCGCGCTTCGGCCGGTGGCAGCGGGCGGCCTCGTAGGCGGCCTGGGGAGCGATCACCCAGATCGACGGGTACGCAAGATGCTGGTACTGCCAGGCGGCGAAGTACCGGACCTGACCGATCAGGCGCCCGGCCTGAGTGATGCGCAGCCAGTAGCGGGCGCCCTTCTTGTAGCTGACGACGGCGGTGAGATCGCGCTCGCCGTTGTCGGCGTCGGGCCCTCCGTAGAACCGCAGGAGCGCCCCCGGCGCCCGGGCCGCGATGACCGACTCGGTGCTGCACGGGTCGTTGACCGTCAGGTGCCCGGCCGGCGACACCTCGCTCGGCCGGCGCGCGAGCCGGCGCTCGACGAACAGGTCGGCGACGACGGGGATCCGGCCGGTGGTCCCGGTGCACTGCCAGAGGGCGCCCACGAGGGGAGGCCCGCCCGAGAGGAAACCCTTGGCCGGCAGCCGGGGCGGCCCCGCACGCGGCCAGCGCGGCTCGGGGCCCTCGATGGCGCCCACCCGGCCCGCGACGGGGTCGCCGGCCTCGACATCGACGGAGAAGTCGGCGCTCCAGACGCAGGCATTGGCACGGGTGGCCCTGGCGTCGAAGTAGCGGACGGTGAAGACCGCCGGGCCGGGGATCGGGACCACCACGGTGGGCAGCGAGCCGGCCGGGTTGTCGAAGGTCGTGCCCGGGGTCGCCGCCGCGGTGTCCTGCACGCCGACCGCGGTCTCGTCGTAGCTCAACATGAACGGGCGTCCGGCGATGATGCGGGCGGGCGCGTCGCGCGACTGGTTCTCCGCGCTCACGCCCGGGGGCGGAAGGGGGGTCGTGGTCGGCGGGCAGGCGGGATACGGCGGCCCGGTCTGGGCCCCGGCGGTGGCCGCGAACCAGCCGACGGCGCCCGCGCCGATGCAGAGGAGGACCGTCCGGACGAGGAGGGTTCGCACCGCCGCGAGCGTATGCCGGGGCGGTCCCGCCGTACACCCAGATTCCGGCGTTCCCCCGCCGGGCGCTAGCCTGCCCCGGGTGACCCCCGACCGACCCGGCGCCCGCACCGCCCCCGACTGGGACGCGCGCTTCGCCCGCGAGGAGTACCTCTTCGGCACCGAGCCGAACCAGTTCCTCGCGTCGTGCCGCGATCTGATCGGGGAATCCGGACGGGTGCTCTGCGTCGCCGACGGCGAGGGCCGCAACAGCGTCTGGCTCGCGGGCCAGGGCCTCGACGTCGAGGCGTTCGACGCGTCGCCGGTCGGTGTCGCCAAGGCCGAGCGCCTGGCGGCCGCGCGCGGCGTCTCGGTGCGGTACCACGTCGCCGACGTTGACGGCTGGGACTGGCCGCGGGAGGCCTACGACGTGGTCGCGGCCATCTACGTCCAGTTCTCGCCGCCGGCGCAGCGCCGGCGCGTGTTCGCGCGGATCGCCCGGGCCCTGCGCCCCGGCGGTCTGTTCCTGCTCGAGGGCTACCGGGTCGAGCAGCTCGCCCACGGCACCGGCGGACCGAAGATCCCGGAGCAGCTCTACACCGAGGCCCAGCTGCGCCGCGAGCTGTCGGCGTTCACGCTGGAGGAGATCCGCTCCTACGACGCGGTCATCGACGAGGGCGCGGCGCACTCGGGCATGTCGGCCGTGATCGACGTCATCGCCCGCCGGCCCGAGGAGGGCCCCCCGGCATGACCGCACCGCGGATCGTGGTCTGCGGGGCGGGGATCGTCGGAGCGTCCGTCGCCCACTTCCTGGCGGCGCGCGGGGCCGCGCCGGTCGTCGTGGACCGGGCCCGCCCGGGCGCCGCCGCGTCCGGGCGGGCGGCCGGGTTCCTCGCCCTGGACTGGTGCGCCGGCACGCCGCTCGACGCGCTCGCACGGGCGAGCTTCGCGCTCCACCGCGAGCTCGCGGACACGCTCGGCGCCGAGAGGATCGGCCACCGGCCGATGGAGGCCCTGATGACGGCGGCCTCCGACGAGGGCTCGGTCGAGCGGTACCGCCGGCTGGACAGCCCCGAGTGGCTCGACGGCAACGTCGCCGTCCACGAGGTGATCGGCGACGAGAGCACCACCGCCCAGGTCATCCCGCTCGCGCTCACCCGGGCGCTGGTGGAGGACGCGGAGGCCCATGGCGCGACGCTGGTCACGGGGGTCGTTGACGGGCTGCGCCTCGACGACACCACCGGCGCGGTGACCGGCGTCTCGATCTCCGGCGAGGTCCGGCCGGCCGACGTCGTGGTGCTCGCCCTCGGCCCGTGGACGGCCCAGGCGCAGAGGTGGGTGGCCCTGCCGCAGGTGTTCGGCTCGCGCGGGGCCAGCATCGTTCTGGCCGCCGACGTCCCGAACCAGGTCGTGTTCAGCGAGTTCCTCACCCGCGACGGCCAGCGCAACACCCTGGAGATCTATCCGCGCGCCGGGGGCTCGGTCTACGTCAACGGCTACTCGGAGCACGGCGCGCTCCCGGACGACCCGGACGAGATCGTCCCGATCGAGGCCGCGGGCGACGAGCTGCACCGCCGCGCGGGCGTGCACTCGAGCATCCTCCGCGATGCCGAGGTGGTGACCCGCTCCTCGTGCTACCGCCCCCTCACCACCGACGGGGTCCCCCTGATCGGACCGGTCCCCGACGTCCCCGGGGCGTTCCTGGCGACGGGGCACGCGTCGTGGGGGATCCTGAACGGACCGGCGACCGGCCGGATGATCAGCGAGATGGTCCTCGACGGCGGGTCGCGCTCGCTGGACCCCGCTCCCTACGCCCTCACCCGCCTGCCCTCGGGGCGCCTCGCCTAGGGCCGCTCCCTAGTTCGCCCCGATCGAGTCGAGCACGTCGAGGT
>CAWAQS010000008.1:0-336188 GCA_963784365.1 uncultured Thermoleophilia bacterium
CACGCACTACCTCCAGAACAACATCATCACCTTCAACCCGTTCGAGACCATCGACCAGGCCGGGGTGGGCAAGCTGGTGGAGATGGCCGTCGCCGACGGGCGCGCCGCGCGGCCGGGCATCAAGCTGGGGGTCTGCGGCGAGCACGGGGGAGACCCCGCGTCGGTGATGTTCTTCCACGGCGCCGGGCTCGACTACGTCTCCTGCTCGCCCTTCCGGGTCCAGACGGCGCGCATCGCCGCCGCCCGCGCCGCGCTCGGCGCCTGAGTGGCGGCCATGGGTCCGGACGACGCCCGCTACGAGCTCTCCGGGCTCGGCGACGTGATGGAGCTGATCGTCGACGGGTGGCGGATCGCCCACCTCCACTACGCGGACCGTTCCGAGGCGTCGGGCCCGCCGGCCGCCTGCTTCGACCTCACCCGCGGCGTGGACGAGCGCCTGCGGCGTCTACGTGCCCGACGACGGGCGCGCCTTCTCGCACCGCGCGCTGGTGGAGCTCTTCCGCGCGAGCCCCGGCGTCTGGAAGTACCGCACCCCGGACGCGATCGCCGTCCCGCCCGAGGTCGACGCGACGCCGCCGGCCGAGTGGGGCGAGGTGCGCGAGCCCTTCCCGGACGCCCTGATCTTCGGGCCGGCGACCCTCCGGGGGGTCGTCCCGGTCAACCAGATCCAGTCCGTCGGCGGCCTCGACATCGCGCTGGTGGCCCTCGAGCGCCACGAGGGCGGCGCGCGCCTGCGCTACATGTGCCACGCCTCCTCCGCGCTCACCCGCACCGAGATGTGCATCCTCGACGTGATCGCGGTCGACGACGCGGGGCGCCTCTACCGGGTGGCCGGGGTGGAGAGCCGCCCCGAGGGCAACCGGCTGGAGGGCGCGCTGGTCGTGGCGCCGACGATCCCGCCGGACGTACGCCTCCTCACCGTGAGCATCGGGACGGTCTGGGACACCCACGAGGGGCTGGTGCAGACCCCCGGCCCGTGGGTCTTCCCGATCCCGCTCGCGCCCGGAGGGATGACCCCGCAGGCCATCGTGTCGCGCGAGCCGCCGCTCGGTCCCAGGGCCGCGCGCGCGCAGGACGCCGTGCGCCGAGCGCCCCGAGGAGCCGTGCCCGTTCCGGACCGCCTTCCAGCGCGACCGCGACCGGATCCTCCACACCACCTCGTTCCGGCGGCTCAAGCACAAGACCCAGGTCTTCGTCGCGCCGGCCGGCGACCACTACCGGACGCGGCTCACCCACACGCTCGAGGTGTCGGCCGTCTCGCGCACGGTCGCCCGGGCGCTGGAGCTCAACGAGGACCTCGTCGAGGCGATCGCGATGGGCCACGACCTCGGGCACGCGCCCTTCGGCCACGCCGGCGAGGTGGCGCTCGACGGCATCCTGCCGCAGCCGCCACGGGCGCCGCTACGAGCACAACGTCCAGAGCCTGCGGATCGTCGAGGTGCTGGAGCGCGGCGGCGGAGGGCCTCAACCTGACCGACGCCGTGCGCGACGGCATCCTCAACCACACCGGCCCCGGGCCGGCCGGTGACGCTCGAGGGCCAGGTCGTGCGCCTGATGGACCGCATCGCCTACGTCAACCACGACATCGAGGACGCGCTGCGGGCGGGCGTGATCTCGATCCGGCGACCTGCCGCCCGACGAGGTGGCCGCGCTCGGGACCACCACCTCCGAGCGCCTCACGACGCTGGTCGCCGACACCGTCAACACGAGCCGCGAGGGCGACGAGATCCGCCAGTCGCCCGAGATCGGCGCGGCCTTCCTGCGCCTGCGCCGGTTCATGTTCCAGAACGTCTACCTCGCGCCCGCCGGCGAGCGCGCGAGGCCGAGCGCGCCCAGGGCGTCGTGCAGGCCCTCTTCGCCTGGTTCCTCGACCACCCCGAGCGCCTGCCGCCGGCCCGGGAGGACGGACCTGGTCACCCGCGTCACCGACTTCGTCTCCGGGATGACCGACCGCTACGCGCTGCGGCTCTACCGCGAGACCTTCATGCCCTCCGAGGGGCCGCTCGTAGCGAGGCCCCTCGCGGGGCGGAGAGCCGCCGCTGGGCCTCAGTCGGCGATCGACGGCCCACGGGCAGGTCGACCCCGGTGCCGCCGAGGCCGCAGTAGCCGTTGGGGACCTTGGCGAGGTACTGCTGGTGGTAGTCCTCGGCGTAGTAGAACTCCGGCGCCTCGACGATCTCGGTCGTGATCGGGCCGTAGCCGGCCTCGTCGAGCCGCTGCTGGTAGGCGTCCGCGACGCCTCGGCGATCTCGCGCTGCTCCTCGGAGTACGCAGTAGACGCCCGAGCGGTACTGGGTGCCGACGTCGTTGCCCTGGCGCATGCCCTGGGTGGGGTCGTGGCCCTCCCAGAAGCGCTTGCAGGATGGCCTCGTAGGTGGTCACGGCCGGGTCGAAGACCACCCGCACCACCTCGTTGTGGCCCGGTGCGCGCCGGAGCAGACCTCCTCGTAGGTCGGGTTGGGCGTGTAGCCCGCCGGCGTACCCGACGGCGGTCGTGTAGACGCCCTCGCGCCTCCCAGAAGATCCGCTCGGCGCCCCAGAAGCAGCCCAGCCCGACCAGGGCGAGCTCCATCCCCTCGGGGAACGGCGGCACGATCGGCGTGCCGAGCACGAAGTGACGGCGCGGTGACCGGCATCGCCTCCGCGCGGCCCGGCGAGCGCGTCCTCGGGGGCCGGCATCTGTGCCTTGAGTACGTGAGAAGAGCCCCATTGCTGTGCCTCCTGTCGCGCGACGGTCCCGATCAACGATAGAACGGGTGGCTTGGCGCGCCCCGTATCCTGTCGCGGTCTGACCCCCGACGCCCACATCACGTGCCGCTGATCTCGCCACACGAGCGTCGAGTCGGTCCGCCAGGGGGTCGACCTGGTCGAGCTGGTGCGCGGCCGCGTCGAGCTGGTGCGCCGGGGCGGGCGCTGGTGGGGGCGCTGCCCCTTCCACGAGGAGCGCTCGCCCTCGTTCAGCCTGCTCCCGCCCGACTTCCGCCGCTACTACTGCCACGGCTGCGGCGCCACCGGCGACGCCATCACCTGGATGCGCGAGCAGGAGGGGGCGGCCAGCTTCGGCGAGGCCGTCCAGGGCCTGGCCGAGCGCTTCGGCATCCCGGTCTCCTTCGAGGAGGAGTCGCCCGACGAGGCCGCCCGCCGCGCGGCCGCCGAGCGCCGCCGGCGCCTGCTCGACCGCGCCGCCGACTTCTACGCCGAGCCTTCCTCTGGCGCGCCGACGAGGCCGCGCCGGCCCGCGAGTACCTCGCCGGCCGCGGCTTCGCCGAGGAGCTCGTGCGCAGCCTGCGCGTGGGCTACGCGCCCGGCGGCGGGGCGGTGCTCTCCGGCCGGGCGACGCGCGAGGGGTTCGCGCCGCGACGAGCTGGTCGACGCCGGGCTCGCGCGCCGCCGCGGCGGCCAGGTGAGCGACTTCTTCACGTCGCGGATCATGTTCCCGATCGCCGACAGCCAGGGGCGGGTGCAGGGCTTCGGCGGGCGCACCCTCGATCCGGCGATCCGGGCGAAGTACGTCAACTCCCCCGAGGGGCCCCAGTTCAAGAAGCGCAGCCTGCTCTTCGGCCTGTCCGCGGCCCGCGTGGCCGCCGCCAAGACCAAGTACTTCGTGGTCGTCGAGGGGTACACCGACGTGATGGGCCTGATGGCCGCCGGGCGTCGAGTCGGCGGTCGCCTGCATGGGCACGTCGCTGACGAACGACCAGATCCGCCTACTCCGACGGTGGGCGCCGGAGGTCAAGCTCTGCTTCGACGCCGATGCGGCCGGGGAGCAGGCGGCCTGGCGGAGCGTCGAGGCCGCCGCCGGATGTCAACCTGTCGTGGTCGGCCGTTGCAACTGCCGATCGGCCAGGATCCAGGGGATTTGGCCACCGACGGGGCGGGTCGGGAGTCGCTTGCCCGCCGTGTCGAGGAATCGAAGCCTCTGGTACCTTTCCTGATCCGTTCACGAGTTGCGCGTTCTGGGGCGTCTCCGCGAGAGAGGGAGGCGGCCCTCGAAGCGATCGGCGAGCTGCTCCGGCGGTTCCCCGATTCGGTGGAGAAGGACGAAGGGGTTCGCTTGACCGCTAGCCTGCTTCAGCTGTCTCAGGGATTGGAAGAGCGCCTCCACCGTGCGTCGCGGATGGACGCCCTGCCCGAGCAGGTGCGTCCCGCCGCGGAGCTCGCGCGCCCGCCGAGGTGCGCGAGCGCCGCTTCCTGACCATGGCGGTCGCGCTCCCCGACGACGCGCGGCCAGTACCTCGACGGCCTCCCCACGGAGGCCTTCCAGGTCGAGGAGCACCGGCGCGCCTTCGAGCTGATCCGCTCCGGGCTCAGGTCGATCTCGACGCCTGGCCCGAGGACCTGGCCGGCATCGCGCTCGCCCTGCGCGTGGAGATGACCGAGACGACGCCCCTCCCGGCGGAGCTGCGCGAGGCGGCCTGTCGCGTGGAGCTGCCGATGCTCGAGCGGCGCGCCGCCGAGCTGCGGGCGTCCGGTGACGAGAAGGGGCGCCTCGAGGTACTCGACCTCGCGCGCCGGGTACGCGCCTCGCTGAGGAGCGAGTCGTGAAGCACCGAGGTCTCGGTGACCGGGCTCGAGGAGGTCCGTGAGCTCATCGAGGAGGGGCGCGAGCTCGGCGGCATCCCACTCTCACGCGTCGCGGACGTGGTCGAGGCCGCCGATCTGAGCGAGGAGCAGCAGGAGCGCCTGCTGCAGGTGCTCGCCGAGCTGAACATCGAGGTGCTGGGCGAGGGCGTCGAGCCCCCGGGCGGCAACGGCAACCCCCGCCTCGACCTCTCGGTCAAGGCCCACTCCAACGACCCCGTGCGCATGTACCTGCGCGAGATCGGCCGGGTCCCGCTCCTGACCGCCGCGCAGGAGGTGTCGCTGGCCAAGCGCATCGAGCGGCGGGACATGAACGCCAAGGCCGTCCTCATCGAGGCCAACCTGCGCCTCGTGGTCTCGGTCGCCAAGCGCTACGTCGGGCGCGGTCTCGCCTTCCTCGACCTCATCCAGGAGGGCAACCTCGGCCTGATCCGCGCGGTCGAGAAGTTCGACTACCGCAAGGGCTACAAGTTCTCGACCTACGCCACCTGGTGGATCCGCCAGGCCATCACGCGGGCCATCGCCGACCAGGCGCGCACGATCCGCGTCCCGGTCCACATGGTGGAGACCATCAACCGCCTCTCGCGCGTGCAGCGCCAGCTGCTCCAGGACCTCGGGCGCGAGCCGACCATCGCCGAGATCGCCCAGGAGCTCGAGGTCACCCCCGAGCGGGTGCGCGAGATCCAGAAGGTCGCCCAGGAGCCGGTCTCGCTGGAGACCCCGGTGGGCGAGGACGAGGACTCCGAGCTCGGGCGACCTGATCGAGGACCAGGCCATCCAGAGCCCCTCCGACGCCGTGGCCGGCCTGATGCGGCGCGAGGAGCTCGAGTCGATCCTCGGCCAGCTCACCCACCGCGAGCGCAAGGTGCTGGAGCTCCGCTTCGGCCTGCGCGGCGAGGAGCCGCGGACCCTCGAGGAGGTGGGCCAGCGCTTCGGCGTCACGCGCGAGCGCATCCGCCAGATCGAGGCCAAGACGCTCACCAAGCTCCAGGCCTACCGCGACACCCAGCGCCTGCGGGAGTTCCTGGACTAGGTCCCGGTCCGCAGGACGGCGGCGTCGGCGAAGAACGCGTCGCCGGCCACCGCGTTGCCGTGGCTGACGCGCAGGCCGAGGTTGCCGCCGGCGGTCACCACGGTGCGCGAGACGGTGATCTTCTGCCAGGCGTTGGTGAGGCTGACGTTGGCCGATCCCACGTCCGCCACCACGGTGCCCGAGGCGGTGCGCTCGCGCAGCTTGATCTGGATCGGCTTGCCGACCGATGAGGCCGAGGCGGCCTTCACCCAGGCCTCGGCCGTGTAGGTGGTGCCGGCCACCAGACTCGGCACCGCCCGCGCCCCGTCGTCGATCGTGAACGAGGTCCCCGTGGAGCGGGTCACCCGCACCACGAAGCCCCCGGCGGGCGCGCCCGCCTGGGCCTCGCGCACCAGGGTCGACTGGTAGGGCGACCAGCCCGACGTGTTGGTCTCGAAGGAGGGGTTGGAGAGCAGGTTGGCCACCGGCGGCGGGGCGGCCGCCACCACCACCTGGCGCGACGCCACCGCGGGCGCTCCGTCGTCGTCGGTCACCTGGAGGCGCACCGTGTAGGTGCCCGCCGCGGCGAAGGTGCGCTGCGCCGAGGTCCCGGTGCCGTCGTCGAAGGCGCCGTCGTTGTCCAGGTCCCAGGCCCGGGCGGCGATCGTGCCGTCGGCGTCGCTGGATGTGTCGGCGAAGCTCACCTGCTGGCCGGCGATCGGCGAGGAGGGCGTCTGGGAGAAGGAGGCGATCGGGGCCTGGTTGACCGGCACGGCGGCCACCACCACCTGGCGGCTCACCGCGGAGGGCGCGCCGCCGTCGTCGGTCACCTGCAGGCGCACGGTGTAGGTGCCGGCCACCGCGAAGGTGCGCTGGGCGCTGGTGCCGGTGCCGTCGTCGTACTGGCCGTCGTCGTCCAGATCCCAGGCCCGCGAGGCGATCGTGCCGTCGGCGTCGCTGGATGTGTCGGCGAAGCTCACCTGCTGGCCGGCGATCGGCGCGGCCGGCGTCTGGGAGAAGGAGGCGCTCGGGGGCTGGTTCGCCGGCACCGGGTTGACCACCACCTGGCGGGTGGCGACCGCGGGCGCTCCGTCGTCGTCGGTCACCTGGAGGCGCACCGTGTAGGTGCCCGCCGCGGCGAAGGTGCGCTGCGCCGAGGTCCCGGTGCCGTCGTCGAAGGCGCCGTCGTTGTCCAGATCCCAGGCCCGGGCGGCGATCGTGCCGTCGGCGTCGCTGGATGTGTCGGCGAAGCTCACCTGCTGGCCGGCGATCGGCGCGGCCGGGGTCTGGGAGAAGGAGGCGGTGGGGGCCTGGTTGGGCGGCGGCGGAGGCGGATCCCCGCCGCCGCCGAGCACGAGGGCATCGACGTAGAACGCGTCGCCGGCCACGGCCCCGCCGTGGCTGACCCTCACGCCGAGGTTGCCCCCGGTGGTGGTGGTGACGAGGTTCACGGTGATCCTCTGCCAGGCGTTCGTGAGGGGGATGTTGGCCGAGCCGACGTCGGCCACGACCGACCCGGCCGAGGTGCGCTCGCGCAGCTTGACCTGGATCGGCTTGCCCACCGAGGAGGCGGACGCGGCCTTGACCCACGCCTCGGCCGTGTAACTGTTGCCGGCGGTCGTGCTGGGCACCGCGCGCGCGCCGTCGTCGATGGTGAACGAGGTGCCCGTCGATCGGGTCACCTTGGCGACGTAGGAGCCCGCCGGCGCGCCGGCCTGGGCCTCGCGCGCCAGCGTCGCCTGGTAGCCGCTCCAGGCGGAGGTGTTGGTCTCGAACGAGGGGTTCGACAGCAGATTGGCCGGGGGCGGCGGGGGAGGCGGCGGCGTCGTGGCGACCACCACCTGGCGGGTGGCGACGGCGGGCGCCCCGTCGTCGTCGGTCACCTGCAGGCGCACGGTGTAGGTGCCGGCCGCGGCGAAGGTCCGCGCGGCCGTCGTGCCCGTGCCGTCGTCGAAGGCGCCGTCGTTGTCCAGATCCCACGCCCGCGCCGCGATCGTGCCGTCAAGGTCGCTCGACGTGTCGGCGAAGGTGACGGACTGGCCCACGAGGGGCGCGCCGGGGGTGACGCTGAACGACGCCTGGGGCGCCTGGTTCGGCGGCGGCGGTGGCGGTTCGCCGGTCGTGAGGTCCGTGATCATGTTCCGCATGAACGCCATCAGGCGCGTGTCCGCGGTGGACGTGTACCCGTCACGCCAGCCGTCGAGGCCCCATGCGAACTGGTTCGAGCCGGCGCTGAACACCCGCGCACCCGACGGCGCGGTGTAGGTGACCGCGTCGGCCGGCGGGAAGCCGCCCGCGCCGTCGTCCCAGTGGAGGAGGGACGTGACCGGTGGGTGGTTGCACCCCGGGGTGATGAAGTCCCACTCGTACCCGACCGTCCCGCCGGTCGTCGTGGCGCCCGCCGTCAGGCCGGTCCCCTGGAACCAGGGGTTGCCCGCGGCGCCCGCGACGACACCGTAGTTGCGCACCACCGAATCGACCGACCACGAGTCGTCGTACTGCACGCCGAACAGCTCGCACTCCGGTCGGCCGAGGTCCCGGAAGAGGATGGTCTTGTTGCCGGGGTCGGCGACCGGATCGGCGGCGCCGTTCTTGTAGCCCACCACCGTGTGCTCCCCGTCCTCGTAGCGCACCTGCCAGTAGCCGGTGTTGGCGCCCATCGACGCGATGTTGACGCCCGAATCGCGCGCCAGCTCGGCGGTGTCGCGCATCGTGCGGGTCCAGTACTCCCCGTGGCCGGCCAGCATGAGGAGTCGGTGCGACGTCACCTGGCCGGGGTCGCGGTGGATGTCGACGTCGGTGGCGTACGTGGCGTCGAAGCCCTCGCGCTCCAGGTAGCGCACCAGCTGGTACTCGTGGTCGAGCAGGTGGTACTGGGCGCCCCAGTAGGGGCGCGCGAACGAGACCTTGGTCGCGTGGATGCCGTTGGCGCTCTTGTTGTCGTACAGGCTCTTGCCACCCCAGCCGTTGTAGGCGAGCCAGGTGTTGACGGGCACCTGCACCAGCATGGACGACGTGGATCCGGCCGGCGCCCGCACGACGAAGGGAACCCAGCGCGCCTTGCCGGCGTCGGGGCCGCTGGTGAGCTCGAGCATGGCCAGGTAGTAGCCGCTCACCCAGTTCTGGCCCACCGGGATCGAGTCGGTCACGGGCCAATCGGCCTCGACCTTCCCCGTGACCGGGTCCATCGCCGGGGGCGTGGACGGCTGGACGACGCCAGCGCGGTCCAGGCAGCCGGGCGTCGGCAGGCAGACCATGAGACGGGCTCCCGTCCCCCCGTACCACCCGAGCCGGTAGACCTTGATGCGGTACCTCATGCCGGACGTCGCCACCGCCACGTGCAGGTCCACGGTCCCGCCGGGGGCCACGCTCTGCTCGACGGTGTAACCGTCGATGCTCGTCACCAGGCCGGCATACGACTGTGCGCTGGTCGGGTACGGCGCGTCCGGCACGCGCCAGCCGGGGGTGCCCGGCAGCGCGTTCTCGATCTGGATCGCGGTGGCGCCGACGCCGATCGACGGCAGGCACAGCAACGCGAGGAGGGCGACGATGACCAGCCACGCACCCGTCGCGCGACGCCGGCGCCGACCTGGATGACCGGGATCCACGGGGCGAGGATCCGTCGAACCTCGGGAAACCTGCAACTGGCCATCCGGCCAGGTTGAGCCCTCCCGGCGGTCAGCCCTCGGGAGGCGCGATCAGGGCCACGGCCTCGGCGCGGCGCGTGGCCCCGCGCAGGTCCACCGCGCAGCGGGCGGCCAGAACCAGGTTGCCGCCCGTGTTCTCCGGGCGTCGTGGGGCCGGGCCGATCCAGGTGATCCGGGGCGCGGGGCCGAGCAGGGCCGCGCGCTGGGACCACACCAGCAGGCGCGCGAGCGCGAGCGCCCCGGCGCTGACGCCCTCGGGTGCGCCGCGCGCGATCACGTAGGCCCGATGGGCCGCCACGCACGCGATCAGCGAGAGGCCGTCGGGCTCACCCTCGTGGTCCAGGTCCAGCGACACGAGGGTCGCGTGGTCGTCGCCCTGGCCGGTGTCCGGGGGACGGGTCAGGCCCGGGGCGAGACGCCCCAGCTCCGCGCGCAACCCCATGCCGATGGCCTCGGCCGCCACTCGGAGCTCCGGCTCGACTCCACCGACCAGCTCCGAGTGAGCGTCGTTCAGGCGCAGGCCCATGTGAGCCCGGGCCTGGACTAGATGGCGGGTGGGGGCTCGACGCCCTCGGCGGCCGGCGGGGCCTCGGTGAAGACGAACTCGTCCGGCTCGCCGCCAAGGCGGTCCTTGACGAGCCAGTAGGCGAGGCCCGCGAGGGCCAGCAGCACGAGCAACTTCTTCATCTGTTCTCCGTTCCATGCTCTGGGTGGGAACGAGCGATCGAACCGTATCGCATCGCTTGCGGTTCCTAGACCCGCAGGATGACCTTACCCACCGTCGTGTTGGACCCGACGATACGGTGCGCCTCGGCCGCCTCGTCCAGGGGCAGCACCCGGTCGATGACGGGGGCGAGCCGGCCGTCGCCGAGGCGCGGCACCCCCCACGCGGCGAAGTCGCCGGCGAGATCGGCCTTCTCCTGGAGCGTCCGGGAGCGCAGGGTGCTCCCGTGGATGGTGGCCTGCAGCTGCAGGAGGGGGGAGAGGTCGATCTCGACGGTGCGCCCCCCGACCATCCCCACGAGCGAGATCCGGCCGAGCCGGGCGAGCGCCCGGATGTTCTCCGCCCAGTAGGAGGCGCCCACGAGGTCGAGGATCACGTCGGCGCCGCGGCCGTCGGTGGCCTCCTTCACGGCCTCGGCGAAGCGCCCGTCGACGACCACGATCGCGCGGGCCCCGAGGGCGGTCACCGCCGGGGCCTTGGCGGCGTCGCGGACGGTGCCGATGCTGGAGGCGCCCAGCTCGCGGGCCACCTGGATGGCGGCGGTGCCGACGCCGCTCGCGGCCGCGTGGATCAGCAGGGTCTCGCCCCGCGCGAGCCCGGTCAGGCGTCCCAGCGACTGCCAGGCGGTGAGGAAGACCTCCGGCACCCCGGCGGCGTCGACGAGGCCCATGCCCTCCGGAACCGGCATCAGCTGGCCGGCCGGGATCGCCACCCGCTCGGCGTAGCCGCCTCCGGCGAGGAGGGCCATCGCGCGGTCGCCCGGGGCCCAGCCGTCCACGCCGACGCCCACCTCGGCCACGGTTCCGGAGGCCTCCAGGCCCAGGATCTCGCTGGCGCCCGGTGGGGGTGGGTAGTGCCCCTCGCGCTGCATGATGTCGGCGCGGTTGACGGCCGTCGCCGCCACCTCGAGCACGACCTCTCCGGGCGCGGGCCGGGGGTCGGGCGCCGTGCCGACGCGCAGGACCTCGGGGCCCCCGTGGGCGTCGAAGACGATCGCCCTCACGTGCGCCGCTCCCGCCGCCGGCCGATGACCACCCCGGTCACGGCTCCGACCGCCGCCCCGACGGCGGCGACGGCGTCAACGTCGGTCGCCAGCGCGGCCACCGTTCCGAGCGCGAGGCCGACGGCGGTCCCGTAGGAGGCCCACGCGAGGCGGCGGGTGGAGGTCGCGCTCATGTGCGCATGCTGCCAGCCCGCGGGACCGCGGGGCCGCATCCGGGGGCACGAGTTTCGCCACGGGGCGATATCCGCGCGCCGGGGAGCGCGGCCAGAATCGCCACGAGGCGGCGAGCCGGGGGGCCCGGGGTGGACACGCGCGAGGTCATACGGCGGTTCCGGCTGCCCGTCGCGCTCACGATCAGCCTGATCGTCTACGGCACGATCGGCTACACGGTGATCGTCCACTCGGCGACGCCGATCGACGCCTTCTACTGGACGATCCTGACGCTTGGGGGTGTCGGCTTCCGCGACACCGAGGCCTCGGGCGCGTTCGCGGAGATGTTCTCCGTGAGCCTGGTGATCGGCCTGCTGGTGGCGGTGGTCGCGACCGCGGCCATCGGGAGCGACCTGATCGCGTCGGGGGACCTGGCCCGGAGCCGGAGGAGGCGTCGGATGCATCGCAGGATCGAGGCACTGTCGGGACACTTCGTCCTGTGCGGCTACGGCCGGGTGGGCCGCGCCGTGGTCGAGGAGTACCAGGGGCGGGGTGTCGCCGTGGTGGTGATCGAGATCGACCCGCGCTCCACTGACGAGCTGGAGGACCTCGGCGTTCCGTACCTGATCGCGGACCCCCAGAACGACGGGATCCTCGAGGAGGCGGGGATCCACCGCGCCCGCGGGATCATCTGCGCGGTCAACTCGGACGCGATCAACGCGTTCATCGCGCTCAGCGCCCGCACCCTCAACCCCGGGCTGGTGCTGGTGGCGCGCGCCGCCGACCCCCACTCGGAGTCGAAGCTCCGCCGGGTCGGCGTCCACCACGTCGTATCGCCCTACTCCCTGAGCGGCCGGCGGATGGCGGTCAACTCGCTGATGCCCCTGCCCGGCGACGACGTCGCCGAGATCGATGTCACGCCGGCGCCGCCCACGGGGGGTCGCCGCAGGGTGTAGCGTCGCGCGTTCTGAACGACGCGCGGGGTGTCGATGCGATCGGTGACAGCGAGGGCGGAGCGGGCGGTCGCCCGTCCGCGCCGAATGGCGCGGAGGCTGCGCGAGGCCGCGCGGGCCCACGACACCTCGCTCGCGCGGGTCACGGTGCGCGCCGCCCGCCTGCGCCTGCGTGGCTGGCGCTTCGCCGACGTCGGCGCGCTCGGCCTCCTGGACCCGCGGGCGCCCGACATGGGCCGCTGGGCGGTGCGGCCCGCGGAGCTCACCGAGCTCCAGGACCGCCTGAACCCCGTCGAGTCGGTGCCGCGCGTCGAGGACAAGCTGCTCTTCGACCGCATCTGCGCCCGCCACGGGATCGCGACGCCGCCCATCGTCGCCGTGCTGCGGCGCGCGAGCGACCGTCACTGGACCGTCCGCGACTGGGCGGACACCCTCGCGCGCGAGGCGCCCGCCGAGTTCGTCGTGCGGCCGGCCCGGGGCCCGCGGGGGGAGGGCGTGCGGGTCCTGTCGCGGGCCGACGTCGAGCCCGCCGACGGCGCTGACGACGGCATCGGCTGGGGGGATCTCGCCCGCGAGCTGGCCGACGGGCCGTGGCCCGACCTGGTGGTCCAGCCGCTGCTGCGCCCCCACCGGGAGATCGCCCACCTCTGCGGGGTCAACACCCTCGCGACGCTGAGGATCGTGACCCTGCGCGATGAGGGGCGGCCCGCGCGCGTGCTCTGGGCCGGGCTGCGCCTGCCGACCCGAGCGGATCCGGCGGAGGGCTACGTCTCGGGCGGCGGGGGTCTGCGCGCGCGGGTGCGGCGCGACGGGACCCTCGACCGCGGCGTCGCCGTCGCCCCGTCGGGCTACGGCCTGCTCTGGGTGGACGAGCACCCTGTCAGCGGCCTGCGGATCTCCGGCACGCCGGTGCCGGACTGGGACGCGTGTCGCGACCTGGCCGCCCGCGCCGCGCGCGCCGTGGCCCCGCTGCGGACCGTCGGCTGGGACGTCGCCCCGACGGCGGACGGGGCCGTGCTGGTGGAGGGCAACGCCTGGTGGGCGCCCCTCCAGGACCCCGCCGGGGGCTCGGTCCCGGTGCGCGACGCCCTGCGTCAGGCGGTCGCCCGGCTCTGAGAGCGCGCGGCCTCGCGCAGGGCCGCGAGGACCGGCAGCGTCGCACCGCTCGGATAGGAGGCGACGGCCCACCAGGCGTTGGCCTCCACGAGCACCGGCCCGTCGTCGGTCGGGGCGACGTCCCAGCCGACGGTCCGCAGAGGGGCGAAGGCCGCCGCCGAGCGCTCCACGAGCTCACGCGTGCGGTCCCACTCCGGGACGGAGACCCCGACGGTCGGGGCCCCCGTGACGGGATGGACCGGCATGGCCTCCAGGCCGAAACCGCTGCCGGCGAGGCGATAGGTCTCGGTGGTGACGCCCTCCGGCGACACCACGGCCAGCGCGTTGCGGGTCAACCCCGAGCGAAAGGAATCGACCGCCTCGTCGCCCACCGCGATCCGCAGCAGGGTGAGCAGGATCCGGACCGCGCCGGCGTCGTCGCGCAGCGTGACCACGCGCATCGTCTGCAGCACGTCGCGCCCGCTCTGGGCGCGCAGCGCGGCGTGGGGGTGGAGGCGCGGCTGGACGATGAAGGCGCCCCACTCCTCCTCCTCCGCCAGGGACGCCGCGAGGGCCCTCCACGAGAGCGCGCCCCCGCCGTGATCGACGACTCCGTCGGCCGTGCGCCGGAGGACGCGGACACCGATGCCGCGGTGGCCCTCGGCCGGCTTCACGACGGCCTCGGCGGGCATCCGGCGCGCGAGCGCGTCCGCCCAGGCGGCCGTGGTCTCCGCCCGCCCGCCGGTGCGCTCCAGGTTCGCGAGCACCGGCGGCGTCACGAGCCCGGCGCGCGCGCAGACCGCCGCAAAGAGGCGCTTGTCCTCGGCGTTCGGGACGGCCTCCGGGGGGTTCAGCACCTCCTGCAGGTGGGTGAGATCGCCGGGACGGACGGCCCAGCGCTCGACCGCGGGACCCTCACGGGGGTCGAGCAGCCCCAGCGCCGCCATGTCGCCGAGGCGCCATCCCCGCCGCTGCAGCCGGGCGGCCCGGAACGCGACCCGGTGGAGGGGCGCCCGGTGGGCCCGCGCCGCGGCGCGCAGCTCCGCCGCGATCCGGGTGGCGCGTCGCGCCGCGCCGAGCGCGGAGTCGAGCCAGAGGGTGGTCCGGCGGGCGGGCGGGGGCATCCGCCGAGTATGTCGCGCCGGCCGCGCCGCGGCGCGCGGGTGACGGCGTCGGCGCGGTGGGGTAGCGTGCCACCATGGGATTGTTCGGCCGCAAGATCACCGAGGACACCGACCTCGAGAGCCTGTCCGACGACCGCCTGCTCAAGGAGCACCGGCGCCTGATCCTCGACGCCCACGACACCCATGGCGGGGCCGTTCTCGGGGGGGCGTACGGACTCGTGTCGGACATCGAGGACGTCCTCGACCGGCGCGGGGTCGGCTACCCCACGCCGGCCGAGATCACGGGCGGGTAGGCGCGTGCGCCGTCGCTGGGTCCCGGCCGCCCTGGGCGTCGCCGCGGCCGCGCTCCTGGCGACCGCCGTCGCCCCGGTCGTGTGGGGCGGGGGCGCCTCGGCCGCCGCCGGCACGCCCGGCGCCGGCGAGGACATCGCCGCCCACGCGCGGGCCCACGGGGGCGGATCGCCGCAGCCGCTGCCGCCCATCCCGGATGCCGAGAGCGGGACGATCGTCCCGGGCCTGCCGTTCTACGACCCGCCGGTCATCTCGAGCACGAAGGGGGTACTCAACGTCAACCTGACGGCCGCGGCCCAGCGGGTGACGATCAGCGGGAAGACCGTCAACGCGCGCGTCTACAACGGGGCCTTCATGCCCCCCGTGCTGCGGGCCAAGCCGGGCGACCGCCTGATCCTGAACACGAAGAACGAGCTGGACCAGTACACCAACATCCACACCCACGGCTTCTTCGTGGCGCAGGACGGCAACTCGGACAACGTGTTCGTGGAGGTGACCCCGAAGGCGAGCTTCGAGAACCAGTACCGCCTGCCCACCAGCATCACGCCGGGCACCTACTGGTTCCACTCCCACGCGCACCCCTTCGCCGAGGGGCAGGTGTTCGGCGGCATGAGCGGGATCGTCGAGGTGGACGGCCTGACGCCGCTGCTGCCCAAGAGCCTGCGCGGGATCACCGATCGCGTCCTCGCGCTGAAGGACTTCCAGTTCGACGCGACCAACTCGATCCCGGGCGCGAACATCAACTCGGACGCGCCCACCCACCGCACGATCAACGGCGTCGTCCAGCCCTCCATGAGCATGCGGCCGGGGGAGACCCAGCTCTGGAGGCTCGCCAACATCGGCGCGGACATCTGGTACGACCTCCAGCTCACCGGGCACCGCTTCGCCGTGATCGGCGAGGACGCCAACCCGGTGAACACCGTCTGGAGCGCCGACCACCTCGTCCTGGCGCCCGGCAAGCGCTACGACGTTCTCGTCCAGACGCCGAGGGCCGGCACCTTCCCGCTCATCACCCGCCGCTTCGACCAGGGCAAGTGGGGGGACACCTATCCGCGCAGCCGGATGGCCACGCTCACGGTGGCCGGCGCGCCGGTGCGGCGCGCGGCGCTGCCGACCCACCTGCGCACCCGCTTCCACGACCTGTCATCGGCGAAGGTGGACGTGAAGCGGACCGCGGTCTTCAGCGAGACCAAGCAGGGCAACGGCGTCTACGAGATCAACGGTCGCGTTTTCACGCCCCAGATGGTCGACTACACGCCGCGCCTGGGCACGGTGGAGGAGTGGACCGTGCTGAACACGTCGCAGGAGATCCACCCCTTCCACATCCACGTCAACGACTTCCAGGTGATGTCGGTCAACGGGGTGCCCCGGCGGGCGTACTCGCTCCAGGACACGGTGCCCCTGCCCGTGGCCCGCAACGGCGTCCCCGGCAAGGTCGTGATCCGGATGCGGATCCAGACGTTCACGGGGAAGTACGTGTTCCACTGCCACATCCTGGCCCACGAAGACCTGGGGATGATGGGCGTCGTCAACGTGTCCTGAGCCGCGGGGCGGCCCGGGTTTACCGGCTTGGCGGCACGGGAACGAGGAGTCTGCCCTCCCTGTAGGGCGCGCCGCCGGTCGAGCGAAACGCTCCTGGCATGGGGCGGCGACGGATCGCACAGTCCGTCGCCGCCACACGCGGCGCCGATCAGGCGGCCGGTTCGGCGCGCTCGACGCCCACGACCCGGTCGCCGTCGCGCTCGGCCGCGCGCACGGCGCCGGCCAGCGCGGCGGCGAAGTCGCGGCCCCGGCTGGTGACCTCCCGCCGCTCCCCGGATGCGAGGACCAGGATCAGGGGGTGGACCCCCGCCCGGGTGGCGTGCAGCCGGGCGAGCGTGGGCTGGAGGGCCACCAGCAGGACGTCCAGCACCACGACCACCCCGAGCAGCCGGTAGTAGACGCTCGCCTCGATCTCACCCCACACCGCCGCGATCACCATCAGCACCAGGACGCCTGCCAGCGCGCACGAGGCGGCGAAGCAGGCCCGCACCACGCCCGGTTCGTCGTCGCGGCGACGGGCCCACAGCGCCGTCCCCTGGGCCAGCGCGGCGGCGACGATGCACACGCTGGCCGTGGTCTTGAGCAGCGGCACGGGCGGATCGTCCCCGGACCAGATCACCGTCACGACCAGGGCGAACCCGAGGGCGGCCGCGGCGATCAGGGCGAGGGCCGGCGCGCGGGCGCGGCCCTGGTCGAGGAGGATGGCGGCGGGCAGCGAGAGCAGCCCGAAGGCGGCCACTGCCCCGGAGGTCATCAGAATCCGCCCCTGCGTGGGGCCGAACTCGCCGAGCACGAGCACCCCGATCGCGAAGGCGGCGGCCGCGCACAGGGCGGCGACGACGATCAGCAGCAGTGCCCGGCGTCCCGACCTCATGGCCGGACGTTACGCGGACCATGCACCCCCGCCATCCGGGTGTGGGGCCGCCGGGATGGGCTTGTCCGTAGCCACGCGTCCGTGGCGACCCGGATGCCGGCCCCCGCGTCACCGAGGAGGCTGGGGCGGACGAAAGGGGAGTTCCCATGCCCGAGCGAGAGCGGAAGGACGAGCCGGTGGCGGAGACGCTGGACCACGTGCGCGTGCGCGACGTGATGAGCGCACCCATCGTCACGTGCGCGGCGGATGTCCCGCTGCGCGAGGTGGCGGAGCTGATGACGCGCAATCGCATCCACTGCGTCGTGGTGCTCGCCGAGCCCGCGGCCCGGGGGGACGTCGGTGAGCCGTGGGGGGTGATCGCCGAGCTCGACCTCGTCGCCGCGGCCCCCTTCGACGACGACGCGACGAACGCCGGGCGGGTGGCCGGCACTCCCGTCGTCACGATCGATCCGGACGAGCCGCTCGGGCGGGCCGCCCTCCTCATGTCGGAGTACGCGACGGCGCACCTCGTGGTCGTCGACGCCGACGGTGCGCCCGCGGGCATCATCTCGGCGCTCGACGTCGCCGGCGCCGTCTCACCGCCGCCGCCGCCCCCGGTTCCCGTCACCGTGGAGGAGGCGCACGCCCACGAGCTGCGGGCGCGCCCCGGCGACCGCCTGGTGATCCAGCCCCACCACCTCGGCGAACCCGAGCGCGACGGCGAGATCCTGGAGGCCCACGGCCCCGGGGGCGGCGCGCCGTTCCTCGTCCGCTGGCAGGACAACGGGCGCGTGAGCCTCTTCTACCCCGGCTCGGACGCGCGCGTGGAGCGCCTGGTGGCCGGGTAGCGCGACAGTGACGGCAACCCGGACCCCGAGGGAGACGACATGAGCGACGACGTGCAGGTCGAGACGCGCCTGATGGCCATCGACGACGAGCTGGCGGCGCTGCGCCGTGAGTTCGAGAACCTTCGGGAGGAGGTCCGCGCCCTGGCGAGCGCCGTGCGCGACGGCCTCCCGTCCGACCGGGAGGGCTAGGACCCGGGGTCGGCCGCGTCGACGATGACGCAATAGGGGCCGATCGCCCGCAGGCGGGCGGCGTCGAGGGTGACGCCGTCGCTCACGAGGCCCCGCAGGGAGCCGTCGTCCTCGTCGAACAGGACGTCCTCGAGCGCGCCGATCGCGCGGCCGCCGTCATCGAGCACCAGCCTCCCGTCGAGGTCGAGATCGCCGGAGACGACGGCGCGCTCGCGCGCCCCGGACGGCCCGCGCACCGCGCCGTCGCCGTCGACCACGATCCCGTCGGGGCCGAAGCCCACGACCGCGTCCCACGAGACCAGCTCCGCCCGCTTCCTCCGCCCCGCCACGTGGAGGGCGGTGATGCGCCGCGCGCCGACGTCCACCACCACGTGGCGCAGGTCGCCGACCCTCTCGGCGCTGGCCCGTGAGATCACCGGCCGCCCGTCGGCCTCGCTGAGGCGCATCATCGGGTCCCCTTCCTCAGGCGCGCACGGAAGTCGTCGACCGCGCTCCCGAAGCCCGAGAGGTCATCGCGCACGAAGTCCGCCGCGGCCGCGGGCACCATCAGCGTCTCGCCCGACACGGCGAGGGTGTCGTCGGCCGGGATCAGGAGCGTGGCGGCGGGGCGGTCACGCTCCACCGCCGGTCCGTGCATCTCGAAGCCGACGATCCGCGCCCGGTCGTCCACCTCCACGATGACGTCCACCACGACGCCGAGGGCGGTGCCGGCCTCGGTCATGACGGTGGCGCCCACCACGTCGCGGTCTCCCGCGTTCGCGGCGTCCTCCATGTCGCGGTCGCCCGCCACCAGCGCGTCGGTCCCCTCCACCATCACGGCGTCCGGGCCCAGGGCGGCGATCCGTGACCAGGGGAGCACCTGCTTCAGCGGGGAGCCCAGGAAGCCGCGCTTGTTGAGGGTGAAGCCGACCACGGACGTCGTGCCGTACGAGAAGACGACGTCCTTGACCTCGGCCAGCGCCTCGGCGGTGTCCAGCGTGACCACCGGCCGCCCGGTGATCTCCCGCGCCCGCATCAGGACGCTCATGGGCGCCTCCGGCGGCCGCGCGTCACGACCACCCCGCCCGCGCGCCGGCGGCGCTGGGCGACCACACCGACGATCGCGAGCACGACCAGCAACACCAGGACCGCGAGAAGGATCTCCAACGTCACCGCTCCCATCCGGGGTTCCGCATCGGGATGGAGGTTCCCCGAAGGGGACTGCTTCACACGGGACCCGTCCGCGCCGGCCGGAAGATCCCACGGCGGCGAGCGCGGCCGCGTCGACGGGACATGCATCACTACGAGATCCGAACCGCGAAGAGGGCGACGCCGCAGGACGTCGAGCGCCTGCGCCGGGCGTTCGGCCGGATGCTCTGCCAGGGGGCCGTGGACGTGGACAGGGTGAAGGTGTCGGCCACGCGCGGCTGCTTCCGCATCGACGTGCGGGTGGCCGGCTCGCCGCGCCACGCCGCGCGCGAGGCCGAGCGGCTCTTCACCGTCGCGTGGTACGACGCCTTCGGGCAGCGAAGCAGCACGCACATCGGCTTCCTCGACGACGAGCCCTCGGTGCGCCGGGCCGCCGCCTGACGCCGCGGGCGGCTACAGGGGCGCCCAGACCGGGCCGGACCCGGTCGTGTGGTCCCACACGTGGGTGCAGGCGCCCGCGTCGTCGCGGACCAGCCGGATCGCCTCCTCCGCGATCTCCCGGCTCTGGAGCATCTCGGAGCTGACGAGGATGTCGCCGCTCCCGATGGTCCGGATGCGCCAGACCCAGTACCTGCCACCGCCGCCCGCCCGGTCGATCTCGAAGTAGACGCGCTGGTCGTCGCTCGCCATCCCAGGACCTCGCCTCGTTGGGTCGGATGTTCCGCCCCTCGGGTCGCATGGTACGGCCTCGGGAGGCCTGGGCCGGTCCTCTAGACTCCCCGCGGCACGCGACCGGGGGGTGGCCGGATGCGATGTGGAGACGACTCGGGTACCGGCGATCCGCGGCCGCGCGTGGCCCGCGGCTGAGCGTGGCGACCGCGACACCTCCCGCGGAGGCGCCCGCGCGCGCCAAGCTGGTGCTGATCTCGCTGATCCTGGTCGCGGCGGTCGCCAACCTCAACCTGTCGGTGGCGAACGTCGCCCTGCCCGACATCGGCCGGGCGTTCGACTCCTCCCAGACCACGCTCGACCTGATCGCGGTGGGCTACTCGCTGGGGCTCGCCGCCTCGGTCCTCTACCTCGGTGCGCTCGGGGACCGCTACGGGCGCAAGATGATGCTCATCCTGGGGATGTTCCTGTCGGTCCCGGCCTGCCTGCTCGCCGCCTACGCGCCCACCGACGGCGTGCTGTTCGCGGCCCGCGTGCTCGGCGGGCGTCTCGGCGGGGATGGCCTACCCGACGACCCTGGCGCTGATCACCGCGCTCTGGTCGGGGCCCGGCCGCACCAAGTCCATCGCGCTCTGGTCGGCCCTCGGCGGCGGCATCGCGTCCCTCGGCCCGCTGATCGCCGGCGCGCTGCTCGAGCACTTCTGGTGGGGGTCGGTCTTCCTGATCACGCTCCCGCTGGTGGTCGTGGCCCTCGTCATGGCCTTCTTCTTCGTGCCCAGCCACGTCAACGAGACCAGCGATCCGGTGGACAACCTGGGCGGCGTCCTGTCGGTCGTGATGGTGGGCGCCCTGGTCCTGAGCATCAACTTCGCGCCGGTGCCCGACAAGGGCGCCCTGGCGATCGGCCTCGGCATCGTCGCCCTGGCCGGGCTGGTCGCCTTCTACATCCGGCAGCGGCGCGCCCGAAACCCCCTCTACGACCTCGAGGTCGCCGCGCGGCGCACCTTCTGGGTGGCGGCCTGCGCCGGGATCATCGTGTTCGGCTCGCTGATGGCCGCGATGTTCGTGAGCCAGCAGTACCTCCAGAACGTCCTCGGCTACTCGACGCTCGAGGCCGGGGCGGCCTTCCTGCCGGCGGTCGTCTTCATGGTGATCGTGGCCCCGCGCTCGGCCAAGATGGTCGAGGCCCGCGGCGCGCGCTTCACCCTGCTCGCGGGCTACGTCTTCCTGTTCCTCGGCTTCCTCTGGATGCTCGTGTTCTGGAAGGAGGACACCCCCTACTGGCAGATCGGCTTCGCGTACGCGTTCCTCGGGATCGGCGTCGGCCTCGCCGGCACGCCGGCCTCGCACTCGCTGACCGGGTCCGTCCCGGTGCGCCGGGCCGGCATGGCCTCGGGCACCGCCGACCTGCAGCGCGACCTGGGCGGCGCCATCATGCAGTCGATCTTCGGCGCGCTGCTCACCGCCGGATACGCGGCGGCGCTCTCGGCGACGATCGCGAGCTCGCCCGACAGCGCGCAGATCTCGTCCAGCGTCGAGAACCAGCTCACCAAGTCCTTCGCCGGCGCGGCCGACACGGCGCAGCAGTACCCGCAGTACGCCGACCAGATCACCGCCGCCGCCAAGACCTCGTTCCTGCAGGGCGACGACTGGGCCTACAGCGCCGGCGCCATCGCCATCGTGCTGGGCGCGGCGCTGGTCTACTTCATGTTCCCCAAGCGCGAGGACGAGAACCGCCTGCTGGCCCGCTACGCCGCCGAGGACGCCGCCGGCGACAACGGCTGACGACTCCGCGCGTCGGGCTATTGCCCGCCGCATGTGCGCGGGTTTAGCGTCGCCAGCACGGCAACCAACAGGGAGGCCATCATGGCCGAGCTCGAGGTGAGGAACCACGACCAGTCGGACGAGACCCGCCCCTTCGTGGACCGGGGGCGCGTGGAGATCCTGAAGCTGGCCGGCGGGACCGTCGGGAGAGGGACGTTCGAGCCGGGCTGGCGCTGGTCGGAGCACGTCAAGCCGATCGCCGGCACCGACAGCTGCCAGGCGCCCCACATGGGCTACTGCGTGTCGGGCCGCATGATCGTGCGGATGGACGACGGATCGGAGCGGGAGATCGGACCGGGCGATGTGCTCGTCATCCCCCCGGGCCACGACGCGTGGGTGGTGGGGGACGAGCCCTGCGTGCAGATCGACTTCACCGGCATGGAGACCTACGCCAAGCCGGCCTAGCGCCGGACCGTCACGCGTGGCGGCGGCTCCGAGGCCGCCACGCGGTTCACGGCGCGACGCGCTGAAGGGTGACCCACGTGAACGGCTGGATCGCACCGCCCGGGGTGCGGTGCTCCTCGCGCTCCGATCCCGTCAGCCGGAAGCCGTCGCCGAACGCGGCGGCGAGGTCCTCCGGTCCGTACCGGGCGACCGGAAGGCCCGAGCACCGCGTCGGCCCGTCGGCGGCGAAGGTGCCCAGGACGACGTGGCCGCCGACAGGGAGCGCCGCGCGAACGGCGCGCAGGTAGCGCTCCCTGTCGCCGGCGCTCACCATGAAGTGGAAGACCGCGCGGTCGTGCCAGAGGGCGAAGGCGCGATCGGGCTCCCAGTCGCGGACGTCGGCCGCTGACCCAATGGACGCGATCCGCCGCGGCTCCGAGTCGCTCCCGGAGGCGCTCCAGCGCCGTCGGCGAGATGTCGAGCACCGTCACATCGCGGGCGCCGCCGGCCAGGAGGGCCTCCACCAGAGGCGGACTCTCCGCCCCCGACGTCGATGATCGGCGCCGACGGGCCGACGCCGGTGAGCTCGATCAGCCGCAGTGAGACGACCGGCGCGGCCTGGTACCAGCTGACGCCGGTCGTCCCGAGCCGCGCGTACGCCTCGTCCCAGTGGCGGCTGTCGCTCACGCCACCACGGGCAGTCCCGCGGCGACCCAGGCCTCGAACCCCCCGATCATGTCCGTTGCGCGCACCACCCCGATCTCCTGGAGCGTCGGCGGCGGCCAGGCTGGACTGGTAGCCCTGCGCGCACATCAGGACGAGCGGCCCGGTGGTGCCGACGAGGACCGGATCGGAGTGACCGGAGCGGGGATCGGCCCGCCACTCCAGCACGTTGCGGGGGACGAAGTGCGCGCCCGCGACCAGGCCCTGCTCGGCCCTCTGGCGCTCCGAGCGGATGTCCACGATCCGCCCCCCGCGTCGCAGTGGCGGCGAGCGCCTCGGCCGGCTGGAGGCGCACCAGCCGCGAGCGCGCCTGCGTCAGCAGCTGGTCGACGCCCGTCAGTGCGCGTTGGGTTTCGTGCTCCACGTTCTCACCGCCCGGGGCCTCGATTCTAGGACTCGCGCGCGGGCGCCGTGAAGGTGGATCGGGCGGGGCGTCGAACCGTCCGGGCACACGTGCCCTATCCCGGGAGGGAGTATGTTGACCAACGCTTTTCAGGAGAAAGCCTCAGCCTGGACCGGCTGGGTGATCTTCGCCGGCGCCGTGATGTTCATCATCGGGTGCCTCAACGTCATCCAGGGCCTGTCGGCCCTGCTCAGGGATGACGTCTACCTCGTGTCCAAGTCCGGTCTTCTTGTCACCACCAGCTACAGCTACTGGGGCTGGGCCCTGATCCTGTGGGGCGGCCTGATGGTCCTCGTGGCGCTCGGCCTCTTCGTGGGCAACGAGGCCTCGCGCTGGTTCGCCATCGCCGCGGTCGCGGTCAACCTGATCATGCAGTTCTCGTGGTTCCCCTCGTACCCGCTGTGGTCGATGGTGGTGATCGGCCTCGACGCCGCCGTCCTCTACGCGCTCACCGCGGGATGGAGTGGCGCCAAGGCGGGGCTCAGATAGCGGCGTGACGTTAGGCTGGCCACGGTGGAGGGAGAATCACCGTGGCCAGGCTGATCTACTCGGCGATCGCGTCGCTGGACGGCTATGTGGCCGACGCCGGCGGCGCCTTCGACTGGGCCGCGCCCGACGCCGAGGTGCACGCGGCGGTCAACGACCTCGAGCGGCCCATCGGCACCTACCTCTACGGGCGCCGGATGTACGAGGTGATGGCCGCCTGGGAGGGCCCGGAGGTCCTCGCCGACCCCACGCCCGAGACCCGCGACTACGCGCGGATCTGGCGGGCGGCCGACAAGGTGGTCTACACCCGGACGCTGGCCGCGCCGACCACCGCCCGGACGCGGCTCGAGCGCGAGTTCGACCCCGAGGCCGTGCGGCGGCTCACGCGCCGCGGCGGAGCGCGACGTCAGCGTGGGCGGGCCCGGCCTCGCCGCCCAGGCGCTGGCGACCGGGCTGGTCGACGAGTGCCACCTGTTCATCACGCCCGTCGTCGTGGGCGGGGGCACGCCCTGGCTGCCGCACGGCCTCCGCCTGGACCTCGAGCTGCTCGACGAACGCCGCTTCGCCGGCGGCGTCGTCCACCTCCACTACCTCGCATCGCGGGCCTGACGGACGCCCGGCACCACGCCGCTCACGGCGAGCAGGGCGGGCTGGACGACCAGCGCCGACGTCGTCCCCGCTGATGGCGGCGAACTCCGCCGCCAGCTCGGCGCCTCCTCCTCGGTCCCGATTCCGGCGGCCGCCGCCCCGGGCGCGGCCTCGAGGAAGGTGTACTCCCAGAGGCGCTTGCGCTCTCCGGTCGCGAATGCCGGCTGGTGCACGGACACGCTGAGCTCGGTGAGGCCGAGGTCACGGAACATGCCGAACAGCCGCCCGCCCGACGTCGTAGTCCACCCCGAGCGCCGCGCCCACCTCGACGCTGAGCTCGGCGAAGCGCCGGTAGGCGCGGCTCGGCGGGTCGCTGAACATGCTGGTCATCACCATGTCCTGGGCCACCAGCGTGCCGCCGGGCCGCAGGAGCGCGGCCATCTGCGCCAGGGCGTCCGCCGGGCGCTGGAGGTGGCAGAGGAGGAACCGGCAGA
Source organism: uncultured Thermoleophilia bacterium (assembly GCA_963784365.1). Classification (GTDB taxonomy): domain Bacteria; phylum Actinomycetota; class Thermoleophilia; order Miltoncostaeales; family Miltoncostaeaceae; genus Miltoncostaea. The sequence goes on from CAWAQS010000008.1 coordinate 24,712, forward strand.
AGGCCAGGTCGAACTCGCCCGGCGGCAGCCCGGGCTCATAGGCGCTCCCCTCGACGAAGGAGACGTTGCCGAGACCGCGCCGGGCGGCCTGCTCCCGGCCGTGGCGGAGCTGGTCGGCGCTCACGTCCATGGCGATCACGCCGCCGTGCGGACCGACGCGCTCGCCGAACCAGCACGACATGTCGCCCACCCCGCAGCCGACGTCGGCCACCCGCCAGCCGGCGTCCAGCCCCGCCGCCGCGCACGCCGCCCGCGACGATGCGCCGTAGACCTCGTCCAGCAGGTGGAGGCGCGCGGCCCCCTCGTCCCCCGTCGCCAGCACGTAGTCGTCGCCGACCGAAGCCCGCTCGCTGCTCGTCATCGTCGCCCCCCCGGATGCGCCTGGCCGCGCGAGCGTATAACGGGCCGCCGCCCTCCTGCACCCCGGGACCGGGTAAAGCGGCGGGTGTACCGGCGTTCTTTGCCGTCGCCTCGCCGCTGCCCTGCGCGGCCCGATCGCCCTTGCCGCGTCCGGGGCCTCGTGGGGCAAGGGTCTCATCCAGAGGCCGCATCTCCGTCCGGCCGCCGCCGGTCTCGGGACCCCGGGAGCCGGGCGGATACCGGGGGCGCCCCCGCGGACTCCCACTGCGGATGACTACGGGTGCTGGAGACGTGTTCCACCGGACAGCCGACGGGTCCGCGCCCCGATGAGCGCGCCGAGCGCCGAGGCCGACAGTCACCATTGGCTTCGCCCCAATCGAACGCTTGGGAGCTCGGATGCCCGGTTCCTTCCGCAACGCCGGTGGATGGACGTCGCGTGCTCGTGATCGCGAACGAGACCTGTATGGGGTCCGAGCTCTTCGAGACCCTGCGCGAGCGTCACCGGCGGCGCGGAGAGCGAGGTCCTCGTCGTCGCCCCGGCGCTTACCACCCGGCTGCGGTACTGGATGTCCGACGAGGATGCCGGCATCGCGGCAGCGCGGTCGCCGCCTCGAGGCCTCCATCGAACGGTGCGGGGCCGCGGGAGTGGTGGCCCACGGCGCCCTCGGGGACGCGGACCCACTTGAGGCCATGGACGACGCGATTCGGACCTTCTCCCCGGACGAGGTCGTCGTCGCGACGCACCCCGAGGGCGAGTCCAACTGGCTCGAGCACGGCCTCGTGGCGCAGGCGCGAGCGCGATTCGGCGTGCCGATCACGCACGTCGTCGTCGATGCCGTCCGCAGCGAGGCACATGTGGTCGCGCACGAGCCGACGGAGCGCGACGCGCCCACGCGAGAGGAACACACCTCGCGCGATCTTGCGCTGCTGGCGATCGTCGGGGTGCTCGCCATCGTGGGGAGCATCATCTCGTTCGTCTTCTTCGCGAGCCGACGCCTCCGACGGCGTGATCTGGGCGTGGGTGCTGATCTTCGACCTCGGGTTCAAGATCGCGGCCTCGTCATGCTCTGGATGCTCTTCCAGCGCCGGGCCCGCGCTGATCGTCTGGATCTCTAGCCGGGAAGGTCCCGATCGGGCCGCGGAGAGGTGCCGGGCACCTCGACGCGGTTCGCGTAGGTGGTGTCGGTGGGGGTCATCTGATCCTCTCGGATCGTTCATTCGATGGCGGCGGCTGGTCGCCGGCCGCGACCATCTGGCGGTTCCAGACGTTGATGCCGGCGATCACGAGCACCAGCTGGCTGTGCTCGGCCTCGTCGAACCGCTCCTCGACCGCCGACACGACGACCTCGGGAACGGCTCCGGAATCCATGCGCGTGAGCGCCCCGGTGAGCGCCGGGGGCCGCGCGATCGAACGCAGAAGGCGCAGCCGTTCATCTGGCCTTTGGCTCCATTAACAACTGAACTACGATTCAGTTGTCTGGTTCACTCCCGACCGCGCGATCGCCTGGAAGGAGGCTCTCGTGGGCATGCCGCACCCGCTCCTCGGCCCCGGCGGGGGGATCTGATGAGATCGTGCCGTGCGCAGGGGTCGCAGGCGGCCGGGCCGCCGCAGCCCAGCCTCTGAGTGGCGTACATCCTCCTCGCGCTGCCGCTCGGGCTCGCCACGGGGGCGATGCTCGGCGTGCTCGGCGCGGGGGCAGCGTGTTGACGGTGCCCGCCCTCGTCTACCTGCTCGGCCAGCCCGTCAGCGAGGCGACCACGGCGGCGCTGGTGATCGTCTCGGCCAACGCCGCCGTGGGTGCCGTCGAGAACGCCCGCCGGGGCACCGTCGACGCCCGGCTCGCGGCGGGCTTCGGAGCGGCCAGCATCCTCGGGGCGCTCCTCGGGAGCTATCTCAGCTCACTCGTGCGGGGCGAGACGGTGCTCTTCCTGCTCGCTCTGGTGATGCTCGGCTCGGCCGGGTCGCTGTGGCGCGGCCGCCCCGAGCGGGCCGAGACCGGGCCCCGCGGCCGGCCCGGTCGTATCGCGCTCGTGGCATCGCTCGGGTTCGCCGTCGGCGTGCTGACCGGCTTCTTCGGAGTGGGTGGAGGCTTCCTCATCGTCCCGGCGCTGATCCTCCTGCTCGATGTGCCGGTGCGCCTGGCGATCGGCACGTCTCTTCTCATCATCACGGTCACGGCGCTCGCGGGGCTCGCCGGCCACCTGGTCAGCGGGGGCGTGTCGTGGCCGATCACCCTGGCGTTCGGGGGTGCCGGGATGGTGGGCGCCTGGGTCGGCACCCGAGGCGGCAGGCACCTGACGAGCGAGACCCTCAGCCGGGCCTTCGCGCTCATGCTGGTGGTCGTCGCCCTCTTCCTGCTGGCGAAGAACGGGGCCGCGCTCGCGGGCTGAGCGTCTGGTGACTCGGGTGGTCGCGTTTTCCGCCGCGCCACTAGGCCTCGAGAGTGAAGCGGTCGGCGGGCGAGAGCGACGCGATCGCGTCGAGGGGCGCCACGGCCGTGGGCGCCTCTGTACCCGCCGGAACCGAGGTGGTCACCGAGGGATTCGCGGCGCGGATATGAGCGCAACGGCTACGTGGTGGTGGGTCGAGTCGAGGACTTCCCGTCGGGCACGAACGCCCTCTGGTACCGAAAGCGCCTGGGCCCGACCGGAGCCTCCGCCGAGCCCTCGCCCGACCGCTCGTGGCTCGGCGAAGAGGCGGGTGAGAAGGGTGAGGGCGGTCTCGGAGGCCCATGAGGTGGCGATCTCGTACTGCCCGGGGGGCCGCGTTCTGATCTCTGCCCGGACGGTGCCCGGACGAGGCCAACCCTCACCAGCTTCCTCCACCCCGTCTGAGCGGATGAGCGGCCAGTCGCGCGAGCGAGCCGAGATCCCAGTCATCAATCCCGAGACACCGTGGGGGACGGTGGGAGTCGAACCCACACGAGGGCTGCCCCTCAGCGGCGTTTGAGACCGCCGGGCGGGCACGCCGCATCCGCATGACAAAGGCGTTGCTCCGACCGGCAAGGAGGCTCGCCGGACGAATGCCCGGACGTTGGACGGCGGCGGCCAGCACGGAGCGGCGACGCTTGCTTGGCCATGCCGACGAAGTTGTAGACGCAGTGCAGCCGGTTGTCCTTCACGTCAGGGCAGCCCGCCGAAGGGCGAACCGTTGGCGACGAGCACACCGTGGGCACTGGGCGCGGGGATATCCACCATCGCCCCGATCGCGTAGGAGCAGTCGCGGATGTTGACCGCTTGGGAGGCCGGGACCTCCGAGGACTGGGTGCCGGCCTTCGGCGCCGCGCGGGCAGCTATATGGGCCAGAAGTCCGGGACGGTCTCGGCGTCTCCCCGCGGGTCCTCGACCTTCACCGAGACGATCACCAGCTCGGCGTCGTCGGGGCCTTCGTTCCAGACCGAGCGGGCCACCTCGGGCGCGACGCGCACCACCGTGCCGGCCGGCACGTCGACCACCTCGTCCTCGAGCTTGAACTGGAGGGAGCCCGACACGACCAGGTAGATCTCCTCCTGGGTCTTGTGTCGGTGGCCGTAGGAGCCCTTGCCACCGGTGCCCGCGGGCATCCTCCTCCAGGTGAGCGCCGCCTGCTCGGCGCCGATCTCGTTGGTCGCGAACCGCATCTCGCCCGGGTAGTCCCCAAGCACGTCGGGGACCTCGGCGAGCGGCTTGATCGTGTAGCCCGGCATCTTCACACCCCTGTGATCGCTGTCGGCACGGTATCCGGTCCGGACCACGCCGGGCGGCGGACGGGTAGCGCAGTCTTGACCCATCATCTGCACGCGAGGAGAGTGGCGGTGGGGGTGATCGATGGCTCACCGCGAGGGCTGGGCGATCTCGGGCTCGTACCTCGAGGCCTGCAACTGCGAAGCGGTCTGCCCCTGCCGCAGGATCGGCGGGCGGGCGGGCGGGCGCTCGAGCTACGGCGTCTGCATGGGCGCTCTCTCCTGGGCGGTGGAGCACGGCCACGCCGGCGACACCGACCTGTCAGGGATGAGGGCCGTGCTGGTGTGCCGCTACTCGGACGACGAGCCGGGCTCGCCCTGGACGTTCTTCCTCTACGTCGACGAGCGCGGTGACCTCGAGCAGCGCGAGGCGCTCGTCCAGATCCTCACCGGCGCCGGTGGCGGGAGCGCGCTCGAGCACTTCCCGTGGGCCTGGAAGGAGAGCCACTTCCTCGGATGGCGACCGGTGGCGATCGAGATCGACCACACCCCGGGGCGCGGCTGGTTCCGCGCCGGCGGACACGTCGAGGTGCGGGTGCGCGGGCCGGTCGCCGACCAGCAGCCGGTCACGTGCGTCATCCCGGGCCACCACCGCCCCGGGACGGAGGACCTCGCTGAGCGCCTGCGGGTCGAGGAAGGGCCGCTCGCGTTCGACCTGAGCGGCCGCTGCGCCTACGAGTCCACCTTCGAGTACTCCTCGGCGGGGGGCTGACGTGGCGCCGGCCACCGTGGCCGGTCGTGGGCGGCGCCTCAGCCCCGAGCTCACGGTCGCCGCCCTTCTCGCGGTGGCGCTCGTCACCTGGATCGTGACGATCTCCCGCATGCGCGGCATGGACCAGGGCCCGGGTACGGACCTGGGCGCCCTGGGCTGGTTCGTCGGCGTCTGGGTGACGATGACGGCGGCGATGATGCTGCCCGCGACGGCGCCGATGGTGCTCGCGGTGCGGTCCGCCGCGATAGGACGAGAGCGCGGTCGTCCGCCGCGCATCCGCCGTCGTGGTGCTCTTCGTCGTCGGGTACCTCGCCGCCTGGACCGCCTACGGTCTTGCGGCGTACGGCCTGTTCCGCGCCCTCTCCGTCCACCACCCCGGGTTCGTCGCCTGGCGCCGTCACGGTCCACTCGTCGCCGGGACGGCGGTCGCGGCCGCCGGCGTCTACCAGCTGACCCCCCTCAAGCGGTCCTGCCTGCGGCACTGCCGCACGCCCCTGCACTTCGTGATGCACCGCTGGCGCCGAGGAGCGGCCGGGGCGGCCGCGATGGGCCTGGAGCACGGGGCGTGGTGCCTCGGATGCTGCCTCGGGCTCATGCTGGCCCTCTTCGCGGTGGGGGTGATGAGCGTCGCCTGGATGGCGATCGTGGCCGTGGTGATCTTCGCGGAGAAGGTCCTCCCCGGGGGAGCGCGCCTGACGGCGCCGGTGGCGATCGCCCTCGTCGCGCTCGGCGCGCTGGTCGCCGTCGCGCCGGGCCGGGTACCGGGGCTGACCGAGCCGAGCGCCGACGGCTCGATGACATCGATGACCCCGGCGGCGAGGCGATCCGTCGCGCGAGGCGTGCGGGCCGGGCGGAGTGCCCTCCCCGTGGCCCCCCGACGTTAGCGCCGGACGCAAACCACCAACCAACACAGCACGCGCCGCCATGGGGACCGCGGAAGCGGAGCTAGCATCGACCGTCACGCACCATGGCGAGCCACGGCGGAAGTTGGGCGGGCGTGACGGATGACAGCGGCGGCGCGGTCAGCCCCGGAGGCGTCGTCGCAGAGGGCGCAACCGCCGTCCGCGGGCGCGAGCGAGAGATAGCTCAGATCCAGGCAGTGATCGACGCGGCCCGGGTGGGGCGAAGCGGCGCCCTCGGGATCGTCGGCGAGGCCGGGATCGGAAAGTCATCGCTCCTCGACGCGGCCGCCGAAAGGGCTGACGGCATGCTGATCATGCGCGCCCGTGGGGTCGAGAGCGAGGCCGAGCTGCCGTTCTCCGGACTTCACGAGCTCTTTCGGGGCGTCGTGCCTTCGGCCGCCCTTCCCCGCGCGCTCCGGGACGCCCTGGCCGGGAGGCCCAGCGATGCGCTCGACCGGTTCTCGGTCTTCGTGGGCACGCTTGAGGCGCTGGCCGCGGCGGCGTCGGAACGACCCGTGCTTGCGCTCGTGGACGATGCCCAGTGGCTCGACACGGCGTCCTTTGATGCCGTCCGGTTCGTGTGTCGGCGCCTCGGGCACGAGGGGATGGCGCTGATCGTCGCCGGTCGCCTCGACCCGGTGCCGCTCGAGCGCGCGGGCCTCCCCGTCCTTGCCCTCGGCGGCCTCGATGCTGTGGCGAGCGCTCGGGTGATCGAAGATGTGACTCGGGTCGATCCCGCGCCCTCGGTGGCAGAGGCTCTGCTGGCGGCGACCGGTGGAAACCCTCTCGTGCTTCGCAGGAGCGCCGCCGAGCTGGACCGCGGCCAGCTCGGCGGCGTGCTACCCCTCCCGGACCCGCCGGCGGCGGCCGGCGAGCTGTTCGCGGGGGCGATCGACGCCCTCCCCGAACCGACCCGTCGGGCCCTCCTCATCGTCGCCGCCGCAGGCGGCGATGCCCGCGCCGAGGTGCTTCGCCCCGCCTTCGACGCCGAGTGTCTTTCGTTGTCGGACCTCGAGGTGGCGGAGAGCGCGGGTCTGATTCGAGTGGGTCCGAACGGCATCCGGTTTTTCCATCCCCTCGTCCGGGCCGCCGCATACCACGCCGCGGCACCCGCTGCGCGGCGCCGAGCACACGAGGTGCTGGCCGAACGTGCCCCGTCGGACGCAATGGACGAGGCACGAGCATGGCATCGTGCGGCGGCCGTGGTGGGCCTCGACGCCGACGCCGCCGATGCTCTCGATGCGGTCGCGGTTGCTCAGCGGTCGCGGGGCGGTCACGCCGCAGCCTCAAGGGCTTTCGCCCGTGCCGCGAGCCTCTCGAAGCAGCCATCCGAGCGAAGCAGGCGCCTCCTAGAGGCGGCCGTTTCGGCCCGCCTCGCCGGTGCAACCGGGACGGCGCTCAGCCTCGCCGACCAGGCCCTGACCCTTCCCTGCTCGCCGCGCGTCCGCGCGGGACTCCATCGCGTGCGCGCGGCGGTCGACCTGGCAGGGGGCCGCCTCGCCGCCGCGCGCGGGACGCTGATCGAGGCGGCGGCGCGGCTCGAGGTCTTTGATCGCTCGGCGGCCGCCGCGATGCTCACTGAGGCGGCGCTGCCGGGCTTGTGGGCCGGAGACGTGTTCGCCGCCGTGGTGCCCGCCCGCGAGGCCTACGCCCTCGCGCACGCCGCAGGAGCCTCGGCGCGGATGGAGCAGGCGACCACGGTTGCGCAGATGGCACTCGGCCGCCACCTGGAGGCGGACCCGGCGCTCAGGCGCTGGCTCGATACGGCGCGCCGGGAGGAGCCGCTCACCGATGTGGCGGGGACGCTCGCCCTCTCGCGGGTCCTCATCTGGCGCGAGCAGTGGGACGACGCGCGGCTGCTCCTTGACGGGCTCACCGCGTCGTCTCGGCGGCGGGCACCCGGCGAGCTGCCGCTCGCGCTGGAGGCGCTCGCTGAACTCGACTGGCGCACGGGGCGGTGGAGTAGTGGCATGGCCTCCGCGGCTGAGGGCGCTGAGCTCTCCGACCAGATGGACCACCAGCTCGGCTTGATCCGCTGCCTGGCCGTGCTCGCGCGCTATCACGCGGGTATGGGAGACGGGGGGGCTGCCGCGCCACGCTTGCGCGTCTCGGACGCCTGGTGGAATCGCTCGAGGGCGAGCGATGGGTCGACGGCATCTGCGAGGGCCCAGCGGGCCTGCTCGCCCTCGGCCGCGGCGACGGCGCCATCGCCGCCGACCACCTCGGCCGCTGCGTTGATGCCGCAGGTGCGCGCGGTGTTCGCGATCCCGGAGCGCTTGCGCACCTCGCCGACGCGGTGGAGGCGGAGCTCCTCGCGGGGTGTCGAGAGGCGGCGAGCCGGCGGCTGGCGACTCTGCTGCAGCGCGCCGAGGAGGGCGGGCAGGTTGTCACCGAGGCCGCTGCTGAGAGGTGTCGGGCGCTCGTCGACGACGGTCCCTCGTGGGAACCGCGTCTGCTCAGGAGCGCCGAGCTGCTCGAGAAGACCCCCGCGGCGTTCGAGCGCGCTCGAACGCTACTGGCGCTCGGTGAGCGGGTACGACGCGATCGGCGCCGAGCCGAGGCTCGCGAGCCTCTTCGCGCGGCGCTCGAGTTGTTCGATGCGCTGGGAGCGGCTCCGTGGAGCCGCAGGGCGCGATCCGAGCTGCGGGCGACCGGCGAGCGCGTCGCGGGTCGGCGCAGTGCGCCGACCATGGAGCTGACGGCCCAGGAGCTCCGAGTCGCCGTCACCGTGGCCGAGGGTCTCAGCAATAGAGAGGCTGGTGCCGCGCTCTTTCTCAGCCCCAGGACAGTCGAGCACCACCTCACCCGGGTCTACGAGAAGCTTGGAGTCAGGTCGCGTTCAGCGCTCGCGCGTCGCCTGCTCGGCGACCAGGACACTCGACCGTCGGGCGAATCCCCAATGCAGACCGACCCGGGAGAGGGATAGGTGTTGAGGCCGCATCCCGGCGGCGTAGCTTTGCGCGGCCGGGATGCCCACATCGTCGCGTTCATCCGTTTGGCGAGACCGCCACCTTGACCGTGCCCTCCTGCCTGGTGGCCATCGTCGCGTAACCCGCCGCGGCTTCCTCCATGCCGAGATCGTGAGTCAGAACCGGCGAGGGGTCGATCGATCCGTTCTCGAGGAGGGACCACAGCTGCGGGAGGTAGCGCTTGACCGGAGCGACCCCTCCCCGGATCGTGAGGTTGCGCATGAAACACTGGTCCCAGGCAAGCTCGGGCGCGCCGAGGAAGACCTCCATGCCAACCCAGCTGACGGTCCCGCCGGCCTGGACCGTCTCGGTCGAGAGCTTCATCGACGCCGTGCTCGAGATGGCGTCCACCACCGCCTGGGGACCATGCCCTTCCGTCAGGTCGCCGATCACCTCGCCCAGGGCACCGTTCGCCGAGGTGTTGACCGTGTGGGTCGCCCCGAGACGCCGGCCCACCTCCAGGCGGTCGTCGTGGTGTCCCGCCAACACGATCGCGGCCGGATTGAGCAGACGCGCCGCGTGGCAGGCGAGCAGACCGACCGCACCGTCGCCGACGACGAGGACCGTGTCGCCTTCTGAGATGTCGGCGCCCGTGACCGCGTGATAGGCGGTGGTAAAGACGTCCGTCATCGGCAGCACTCGGTCGTCGTTGGCGTCGTCGGCGAGCGACTCGGGCACGAGCTCGAGCGTCCCGTTGGCCATCGGCACGCGGACGTACTGCGATTGGCCCCCCTGCACCTCACCGCCGCCGGGCCAGAACGGCTGGAAGCCGTACGCGCCACCGCGCAGGCAGGAGGTCTGGAGCCCGCGGCGACAGAAGTAGCACTCGCCGCACGAGATCCAGAAGGGCGAGGCGACCTTCTGGCCGACGCGCACGTTGACTACCTCGCTGCCGACCGCCTCGACGACGCCCACGAACTCGTGGCCGAGTCGGCAGCCCGGGCTGAAGCCGAAGGCGTCACCGTGATTGTAGATGTGCATGTCCGATCCGCAGATGCCGGCCTTGGTCACCCTGACGATGGCATCGCCGGGCTCCACGATCGTCGGGTCCGGAACGGTCTCCACCGAGACGTCCCCGGGTGCGTTGAACACGATTCCGCGCATAGCTCCTCCTCCTGAGGTCCGTCCTGGATGTGTTTCGGTGCCACCCCTCGCGCGAGGGCTACCGCCTCGCCTCGAGGACGAGGTTGAAGGGGGTCTCGGTGGCGCGGCGGAAGCGCGTGAACCCGCCTCCGGCCACGACCTCCCCGATGCGCTTCTCACCGGCCTGGGCGCCGAGGGCGAGGCCGACGTCCTGCGACAACGACGCCGGCGTGCAAAGGAGTGTCGAGAAGGCGTAGTAGGCCCGCCCGACCGGATTGAGGTTGTCCTCGACGCTGTCGCCGGCTGCCGGCTCGACGATCATCCAGGTGCCATCCGGCGCCAGCGACTGGTGGACCTGGCGCGCCGCGCCGACCGGGTCGCCCATGTCGTGCAGGCAGTCGAACATCGTCACGAGGTCATAGCCGGCGCCGGGGAAGGCTGTGGCCGGTCCGACCTCGAAGCGGACGCGCGTGGAGACGCCCGCCTTCTTCGCCCGCTCGCGGGCGGTCTCGATCGAGCCCGCGTGGTAGTCGGAGCCGACGAAGGTCGACCTCGGGAAGGCCCTTGCCATCAGGATGGTCGACGCGCCGTGTCCACACCCGACGTCGGCCACGAGAGCGCCGCGCTCGAGCTTCTCGACCACGCCCTCGAGGGCGGGCAGCCACGACGAGACGAGGTTCGCGTTGTAGCCGGTCCGAAAGAATCGCTCGCAGCCGTGGAAGACGTCGTGGTTGTGCTCGTGCCAGCCAAGGCCGGCGCCGCTGCGGGCGGCCTCAGTCACCCTCGGAGAGTCAAGGACCGAGCCGATCGCGACCTGGAAGAAGCCGGGCAGATAGGCCGGGCTCTCCTCGTCGGTCAGCGCCACTGTCTGCTCGGGCGGGAGGGCATAGCGGCCGCTCGCCGGGTCGTACTCGACGTAGCCGCCCGCCGCCTGAGCGTTCAGCCACTCGCGCACGTAACGCTCGGCGACGCCGGAGCGCCCGGCAAGCTCGCCCGAGGTCAACGGGCCCGCTCCCGCCATGGCCCGATAGAGGCCGAGCTTGTCGCCCATCAAGACGAGCGCGGCGTTGAGGGTGCTCCCGACCTCGTCGACGGCTCGGAAGACGAAGGCCATGAGCTTGTCCGCATCGACCGCAGGTGGTGCCGTCGTGGCGCTGGTCATGTCTGCCTCCTTGTCGGAACTGGCGACGACGCGAGTCGGGCGCCGGTGAGGCGACAGTAGGAGGGGCCGCGCGCTGCCCGCATGGGGCAAACCCCTAACGCTTGCCGCCACGCGAGGCGGTCGGGGGGGGGTTCTGGTCTCTGCCCGGACGGTGCCGGACGACGCCAACCCTTCCCAGCACTCCCGCCCCTCTCAGCGGATGAGAGGTCAGGTGCGTGAGAAAGCCGAGATTCCAGTGATCAGGCCAGAAGCCGCATGGGGACGGTGGGAGTCGAACCCACACGAGGGTTGCCCCTCAGCGGTGTTTGAGACCGCCGCGTCTACCGTTCCGCCACGTCCCCGGGCGGGGCGAGTGTACCGCCGGGGTACGCGGGCTCAGGACGCCGTCGGCTCCAGCAGCACGAGCGGGATCTTGCGGTCGGTCTTGGTGGCGTAGACGTCGTAGTCCGGCCAGATGCCGGCCATCGTCGGCCCAGAGCTCGTCGCGCCGGTCGTCGCCCACCGTGGAGGCCGTGGCCGGCATCACCTCGGGGCCGACCTGGATGATCACGTCCGGATCGGCCGTGAGGTTGACGTACCAGTCCGGGTCGTGGGGCGCGCCGCCGTAGGAGGCCATGACCAGGTAGTCGTCGCCGTCGCGCCGTAGATCAGGGGCGTGCGCCGCGGCTTGCCGCTCTTGCGGCCGAGGGTGGTGAGCAGCAGGGTCGGCACGCCGGGCGCCACTCGTGCCCTCGGCGCCGTCGGAGGCGACGTACTTGGCGCAGGTGCTTGGCCACCCAGCCGGTCTTCGGCGTCGGTCGGGGTCTCGTTCGGGTCGATGGGCATGCGGTCGGTCCTCCTCGTCGTGGGGCGGGGAACGGACCTCTACATGTCGTGCGGGTTCTCTCCGGTGCCCGGCACGCGGCGCGCCAGGCCCTCGGCCTGGGCGACCTCGATCACCTTGGCGGCGACGGTCGGCGCCACGCTGCGGTTGAACACGCTCGGGATGATGTAGTCCTCGTTGAGCTCGTCGTCGCTGATGCAGGCGGCGATCGCCTCGGCGGCGGCCACCTTCATCGCCTCGCTGATCTTGGTGGCGCGGCAGTCGAGGGCGCCGCGGAAGATGCCCGGGAACGCGAGCACGTTGTTGATCTGGTTGGGGTAGTCCGAGCGGCCGGTGGCCATCACGCGGACGTAGGGCGCGGCGATCTCGGGCATGATCTCGGGCGTCGGGTTGGCCATCGCGAAGACGATCGGGTCCTTGGCCATCGTCTTCAGCTGATCCACCGAGAAGGTGCCCGGGCCGGAGAGGCCCAGGAAGAGGTTCGCGCCCTTGATGGCCTCGGTCATGCCGCCCCGGATGCCCTCGGGGTTGGTGTTCTCGGCGTACCAGTCCTTCATGAAGTTCATGTTCTCGGTGCGGCCCTTGTAGATCGCGCCCTTCGAGTCGCAGCCGATGATGTTCACGACGCCGGCGTTCATGAGGATCTTGGAGCAGGCGACGCCCGAGGCGCCGACGCCGCTCACCACGACCTTGAGGTCGCCGATCTTGTCGCCGGTGATCTTGCAGGCGTTGAGCAGCGCGGCGAGGACCACGATCGCGGTGCCGTGCTGGTCGTCGTGGAAGACCGGGATGTCGAGCATCTCCTTGAGGCGGTCCTCCACCTCGAAGCACACCGGCGCGGCGATGTCCTCGAGGTTGATCCCGCCCCACGCCGGCGCGATGGCGGCGATGGTCTTGATGAGGACCTCGGGGTCCTTGGAGTCGATGCAGATGGGGTAGGAGTTGACGTTGCCGAACTCCTTGAACAGCATCGACTTGCCCTCCATGACCGGCATCCCCGCCGCCGCCCCGATGTCGCCGAGGCCCAGCACCGCGGTGCCGTTGGTGATGACCGCGACCATGTTGCGCTTGACGGTGAACTCGAAGGCCTTGCTGCGGTCCTCGGCGATCGCCCTGCACACCCGCGCCACGCCCGGCATGTAGGCCGTGGAGAGGTCGTCGCGGGTCTCGAGCGGGACGCGCGTGGTCATCTCGATCTTGCCGCCCTGGTGCATCCGGAAGGTCCGGTCGAAGGAGGAGACGACCCTCACGCCGTCCAGGCCTCCCGCCGCGGCGACGATGGCGTCCGCGTGCTCCTGGTCGGAGGCGTTCACGACCAGCTCGCGGATCAGCGCCCGGTGGCCGGTGCCCACCAGGTCGATCGCGCCGATGTCGCCCCCTACGTTCCCGATCGCCGTCGTGAGCTGGCCGAGCAGGTCCGCCTTGGCGGAATCCATCTCGACGCGGAGGGTGACGCTGTACTGGGCGCTCGGCGTGACGGCCAAGGGGACTCCTTGAACGGGCGATGCGGGCCGGATCGACAGGAGAGGCCAGCATAACGACCGCTCCGGGCTGACCGGGGCCCCTCGGCCCGCCTAGGGGATCGTCGACCAGCTCCGCGTCGAGCCGCGCGATGGCCTGGCGGCGGTCGCTGCGGTAGCGCAGGACGTTGGTGATCGGCCCCACCGGCTCGGGCTCGTCCACCACACCCGCGTCCTGGGCCGCGCTCAGGGCGGCCAGGGCCGTGGCCGTGTCGCGGCGCACGTCGGGGGCGGGGACGCCGGCGTCCACGACGTCCCCGGCGGCCACCAGCCCCACCCTCCAGGGGTCGTCGCTGAGCTGGAACCAGCCGATGTGGTGGCGCTCGCCGCTCACCACGTGCAGGAGGGCGAAACGGACGCCGTCGGCGGCCGGGTGCTCGGTCCCGGTCAGGCGCCGGATGCGGGGGACGGTGGGCGGGCCACGGCTGGCGACGATAGAGGACCGGCCGCGCGACGCGGGTATCCTCCGGTCGATGCCCGACACCGTCGCCCCGCCGGTCGCCGGCCCGCTGTTGCTGATCGACGGCTACAGCCTGGCCTACCGGGCGTTCCACGCCCTCCCCGACACGATCGCCACCCAGGCGGGCTTCCCGACCAACGCCCTCTACGGGCTCTCGGCGATGATGATGAAGATGCTCGCCGAGGAGCGGCCGGCCCGCGTCGTCGTGGCCTGGGACCCCCCCGGCAAGACCTTCCGCCACGAGCAGGAGCCGACCTACAAGGCCAACCGGGCCACGACCCCGGACCTCTTCCGCGAGCAGCGCGAGCACTTCCGCCCGCTGATGGAGGCCTTCGGCTTCGTCAACACCGAGCTGGCCGGGTACGAGGCCGACGACGTCCTGGGGACGCTCGCCCGGCGCTGGGCCGACGCGGGCCAGGACGTGATGATCCTCACCGGCGACCGCGACGCCTTCCAGCTCGTGAGCGACCGGGTCAGCGTCATCGCCACCGGCCGCGGCGTGACCGACACCACGGTCTACACCCCCGACGCGGTCGTCGAGCGCTACGGCATCGGGCCCGAGCTGATGGTCGACTTCCGCGGAATGGTGGGGGACCCGAGCGACAACCTGAAGGGCGTCCCCGGCATCGGGGAGAAGGGCGCGTCCCAGCTGCTGCAGAAGTACGGCAGCCTCGACGAGGTGCTGGCGCACGCCGGCGAGCAGACGCCCAAGCGGCGCGAGGTGCTCACCGAGCACGCCGACTCCGCCCGCCAGACCCGCGACCTGGCGCTGATCCGCACCGACGCCCCGGTGGAGCTCGACCTGGAGGACGTCCCGCCGCTCGACTTCGGGCCCGAGCGGATCGCCGCCCTGCGCGACCTCTTCGCCCGCTTCGAGTTCGACACCCTGGCGCGGCGGCTCGACACGCTGGCCGACGGCGCGATGCCCGACGCGCCGGCGGCGGCGCACACCGTGGAGGCCGTCGCCGTCGAGGCCTCGCCCGAGGACCTCGCCATGCGCTTCGCGGGCGCCCCCGGCGTCGCGCTGGCGCTCTCGGACGAGGGCTGGGCCGCGGTGGGGGGCGGCGACGAGGTGGCCACCGGCCCGCTCGGGGACGGCGTCGGCGCGGCGCTCGCCCGCGCGCTGTCGGGCACGCCGGTCGCGTGCCACGACGCCAAGTCGGTGGTGCGGGCGACCGGCCCCGCCCTGCGCCCGGTCCACGACACGATGATCGCGGCGTACCTGCTGGACCCGCGCCGCCGCGGCGAGTACGACCTCGCCGACGTGGCCGAGCGCGAGGGTATCGGCGTCGCCGGGGAGCACCCCGCCGGGGTCCGCGACGCCGTCCTGGTGCGCGAGCTCTGGGGCCGCCAGCGCGCCGCCCTCGACGCGAACGGCCTGGGCCCGCTCTTCGACGAGATCGAGCTGCCGGTGACGCGGGTGCTGGCGGACATGGAGGAGGTGGGGGTGCGGCTTGACGTGCCGCGCCTCGGCGAGATCGCGGCCCGGGTCCGCGACAGCGCCGACGAGCTGCGCGACCAGATCTGGGAGCTGGCGGGCGGCGAGTTCGTCATCGAATCGCCCAAGCAGCTCGGCCAGGTGCTCTTCGAGCGGCTCGAGCTGCCCACCTTCCGCAAGGGCAAGACCGGCTGGAGCACCGACCGGCGGGTGCTGAAGCTCCTCGAGGACAAGCACCCGATCGTCCCCCTGATCGGCCGCTACCGCGAGCTCACCAAGCTCGACAACACCTACCTGTCGACGCTCCCCGAGCAGGTGGACGCCGACAGCCGCCTCCACACCACCTTCAAGCAGGCGGCGGCCGAGACCGGCCGGCTGGCGTCAACGGATCCCAACCTGCAGAACATCCCCATCCGCACGGCCATCGGGCGCGAGATCCGCGGCGCCTTCACGACCGATCCCGGCTGGCTGCTGATCAGCTGCGACTACAGCCAGGTGGAGCTGCGGATCCTGGCCCACTGCTCCGGCGAGCCCGCCCTGGCCGACGCCTTCCGCCGCGGCGAGGACGTCCACCGCGCCACCGCCGCCGAGGTCTTCGGCCTGGCCCCCGAGGACGTCGACCGCACCACCCGCGACCGGGCCAAGGCCGTCAACTTCGGCATCGTCTACGGCATCCAGGACTTCGGCCTGTCGGAGCAGCTCAACATCTCGCGCGCCGACGCCCGCGCCTACATCGATCTCTACCTGGCCCGCTATCCGCGGGTGCGGAGCTTCATCGACACGACCATCGCCAACGCGGCCCAGGAGGGCTTCGTCACGACGCTCCTGGGCCGCCGTCGCGCGATCCCGGAGCTGGACGGCGCCACGGTCCAGCAGCGCCAGCTCGGCGAGCGCCTCGCCGTGAACACGATCATCCAGGGCACCGCCGCCGACATCATCAAGGCGGCGATGGTGGCCGCGCACCGGGCGCTCGCCGAGGAGGGCCTGCGCGGGCGGCTCATCCTCCAGATCCACGACGAGCTGCTGCTGGAGGCGCCGGCCGACGAGGCGGAGCGCGCCGGCGAGGTGGTGCGCGCCGCGATGGTCGACGCCTACCCCCTCGATCCGGCCCTCGTCGTGGACGTGGGCATCGGCGAGACGTGGCTGGACGCGAAGGCCTAGCGGACCCGGATCCCTACCGGGAGCTCCAGGTCCATCCGGAGGCCTGCCCCGAGGTGATCGAGGCGGCCTTCGCCGTGCTGCGGGAGATGACCCTGCGCAGCCACGACGACGACGCTCCGGGGCGGCTGGCGCGCCTGATGGCGGCGCACCGGGTGCTCACGGATCCCGAGCGCCGTGCCGCTCTCGACGCCGCGCGCTGAATCCCGGCTATTCTGGGGGTAATGGCCTCGCCCTCCGCGGTCCACCCGCTCCAGCCCCGTTTCGCGCAGGCCGTCACCGGCGCCCTCTGCCTCGAGGGCACGATCTTCCAGACGCCGCCCGCGGTGGTCGTCGCCCTGGTGCTCGTCCTGCTGTCGCTGGCCGGGCCGCGCTGGTCTCCGGTCGGGTGGGTCTTCCGCCGCATCGCGCCCCCGGCGACCGAGCTGGAGCCGGCGGCCCCCCCGCGCTTCGCCCAGGGGATGGCCGCGGTCTTCCTCGCGGCGGCGGTGGTGCTCTTCGCCCTCGGGTTCGCGACCGCCGGCTGGATCCTCAGCGGCGCCGTGGCCGCGGTCGCGCTGTTCTCGGCCATCAGCGGCATCTGCGTGGGATGCGAGGTCTACCGGCTGCTGCTCGCCGCCCGCCACGGCGCCGACGAGGACGTGCGCGGCGATCTGGGCCTGGAGGGGCGCGGGCCCTGGCTCGTGGTGCTCACGGCTCCGGGCTGCGCCCGCTGCGAGCCGGTGGCCCGCGAGATGGAGCGCGCGGCCGGCGAGCGGCCGGTGCTGCGGGTGAGCCTGGCCGACCATCCGCGGGCGGCGTCCCTGCCCGTGAGGAGCGTCCCGGCGGCCCTGGCCGTCGGCGACGACGGCCGCCTGAGGGAGGCGCGCGCCGGCCGCCTGGACGCGGCGGACCTCGAGCGGGTGCTCGCCGCGGTCTAGCGCGTCCTGCGCGTCGCGTCCGGACGGCTCGCGGGTCTATACTCCTCGCCCCTGGCACGACCGGAACGCCGGTCCGTGCCCGGAGCCATTTCCGCTACGAGGACAAATCCATCAATGACGACTGACCAGCCAGAGCTCGTGACCGAGGACGTCGAGGTACCCGACGTCGCGACGGCAGAGCCGATTCCCGCGGAGCCTGAGGTCCTGGACCTCGACACTCCGGTCCGCACGCTCGACGGCCCCGAGTACATCGAGGTCAACGGGGTCATGGTGCCGAACTACGACGGCACGCTCCCGCTCTTCTCCGAGGGGGACGTCGTCACCGGGAGGGTGGTCCGCGTCGACAAGGACGAGGTCCTGGTCGACATCGGGTACAAGAGCGAGGGCGTCATCCCGCTGCCCGAGCTCTCGATCCGCAAGAGCGTCAAGCCGGAGGAGGAGGTCTCCCTCGGCGAGTGGGTCAACGCCCTGGTGATGCAGAAGGAGGATCCGGACGGCCGTCTGATCCTCTCCAAGAAGCGCGCCCGCTTCGAGAAGGCGTGGAAGCGCATCGAGGCCGCCGCGGCGGCCGGCGAGCACGTCGAGGGCACGGTGATCGAGGTCGTCAAGGGCGGCCTGATCCTCGACCTGGGCGTCCGGGGCTTCCTCCCCGCGTCGCTGGTCAACATCCGCCGGGTCCAGGACCTGGACGAGTTCCTCGGCCGCAAGCTCGAGTGCAAGGTCATCGAGCTCAACCGGAACCGCAACAACGTCGTGCTCTCGCGGCGGGCGGTGCTGGAGGACGAGCGGCGCGAGGTGCGCCAGAAGATCCTCGACGACCTCCAGCCCGGCCAGGTCGTGGAGGGCGTCATCTCGAACATCGTCGAGTTCGGCGCGTTCGTGGACCTCGACGGGATCGACGGCCTGATCCACATCTCGGAGCTCTCCTGGAGCCACGTGAACCACCCCTCCGAGGTGCTCACGATCGGCGAGAAGGTCAAGGTCAAGGTGCTCGACATCGACCGCGACCGCCAGCGGATCTCCCTGGGGCTCAAGCAGACCCAGGCCGACCCGTGGCAGAGCGTGATCGAGAGCTACCAGGTGAACGACGTCGTCGAGGGTCGCGTCACGAAGGTCGTCACGTTCGGCGCCTTCGTCGAGATCCACGCCGGGGTCGAGGGCCTGGTGCACATCTCCGAGCTGGCCGCGCACCACGTGGAGAACCCGCGTGAGGTGGTCAACCAGGGCGACGTGCTCGCCGTCCGGGTGATCGAGATCGACGCCGACCGGCGCCGCCTGTCGCTCAGCCTCAAGCGCGTCGCCGACAGCGACCCGATCCAGCACCACCTCCCCGACGAGATCCGCAACGCGGTGATCGTGGAGGAGGCCTACGACGAGCCGGCGGTGCTCGAGGCCGTCGAGGAGGCCATGGTCGAGGACGCCGTGGAGGAGGCGGCCGAGGAGGCCGTGGTCGAGCAGCTGGTCGAGGAGGCCATCGAGGAGGCGATCGTCGAGGAGCTGGTCGAGGAGGCCATCGCCGAGGCCGTCATCGAGGAGGCCATCGCCGAGGCCGTCATCGAGGAGGCCATCGAAGAGGCCATCATCGAGGAGGCCATCGAGGAGGCGATCGAGGAGGCCGCCGCCGAGGAGGTCCTCGAGGAGGCCATCGCCGACGAGGCGATCGAGGAGGCGGCCGAGGAGATGCTCGAGGACGCCGCGGCACCCGCGGACGACGACTCCGCACCCGCCTGACGGACGAGGGGCGCGCCACCACGGCGCGCCCCTCCGTCTGGCACTGACCGGCGGCATCGGCTCCGGCAAGTCCGAGGCCCTCGCCGCGCTGGCGTCCTGCGGGGCGGCGACGCTCTCGAGCGACGCCGCGGTGCACGCCATCTACGACGACCCGGCCGTCGTCCGGATCGTCGGGGATCGCTTCGGCCCCGAGGTGGTGGGCGGCGACGGCCGCATCGACCGCCGCGTCCTGGGACGCCGCGCCCTCGCCGAGGAGGGCGGCCTCGCGTTCCTGGAGGCGCTGGTGCACCCCCGGGTCCAGGGGCGCCGCGAGGCGTGGATGGCGGCCGCCCTCGCGGCAGAGCCTCGCCCCCCGCTCCTGGTGTGCGAGGTGCCGGTGCTCTTCGAGGCCGGGATCGAGGACCAGTTCGACGCCGTCCTGGTGGTCACCGCGCCCGAGGAGGTCCGGCGGGCCCGGGTGGAGGCCCGCGGCCAGGACTTCGACGCCCTCAGCGCGCGCCAGCTCCCCGAGGCCGACAAGGTCGCGCGGGCGGACCGCGCCTACTCCAACGAGGGCTCCCTGGACGACCTGCGCGCGTGGGTTTCCGACCGGTTCGCCGAGTACGCTGGTCGACCCTGTGGGACGACGATCAGCCACGAGTGAGCGCTCGGCGCCCGGAGGCGCGGCGGTGGCCGACGCGCGGCCGCCCGGAGGGGCCGGGCCCCGGCGCCGGCGGCGGCGCAGGAACCGCATGGCCTGGCTGCTCTTCGCGGTCGTCGTGGTCGGCGCGATCGGCGCGGGGTGGCTGCAGATCCACCGCACGATGCCGGCCTGGTACGCCCGCCTCTGGTACCCGCTCGAGTACGAGCAGCCCATCCGGGACGAGGCCGCCCGCTACGACCTCGACCCGGCGCTGGTGGCCGCGGTCATCAACACCGAGAGCGGCTTCGCCCCGGACTCGCGCTCGGGGGCCGGCGCCGTCGGCCTGATGCAGGTGCTGCCCGACACCGCGCGGTTCATCGCCCGCCAGCCGGACCGCCCCAGCCCCTCGCCGGAGCGCCTGGCCGAGCCCGAGGTGAACATCGCCTACGGGGCCCGCTACCTGCGCTACCTGATCGACCGCTACGGGACGGTGGGGCTCGCCCTGGCCGCGTACAACGGGGGCCCGGCCAACGTCAACGCGTGGCTCGACGCCGCCCGGGCGAAGGGAGGCACCCTCCAGGTGCCGGACGACATCCCCTTCAGCGAGACCCGCGGCTTCGTCTCACGGGTCCAGCGGGCCGTGCCGATCTACCACCGGGCCTACGGGGACCGCCTCTTCGTCAGCTCCCGCGAGGGCGCCGCCGCGAGTCCCTGATCAGCGCGCCGCGGGGCGCTCGATGAGCTCGATCCGGTAGTCGTCGGGGTCGCGGATGAAACAGATGCGCGAGCCGCCCGGGTAGGCGGCGTAGGGCTCGCGCTCCGGCGCGATGCCGTGCTCCGCCAGGCGCGCGAGCTCCTCGTCCATGTCGGTGAGGGTGAGCGCGATGTGGCCGTAGGCCTCGCCCTGGGCGTAGGGCTCGGTGCGGCCGTCGTTGATCGTCAGCTCGAGCCGGGCGCCGTCGCCCGGCAGCCCCAGGAAGATGATCGTCGCGGTGTCGTTGCCCACCCGCTTGCGTCCGCGGTCCTCGAAGCCGAGGGCCCCGTAGAAGGCGAGCGAGCGCTCCTCGTCGAGGATCCTGATCATGGTGTGGTCGAGCTCGATCACGACGGCCTCCGGGACGCGGTGGGTGCGGGCTCCCGCAGCCTACCGGCGCCCGCGCACCCGAGACCCGGCGTGCGGTCGCACCCGCCTCACCACCCCGGAATGGGGGCAGCCGGTGGCGCCTGGAGCGGCGCCACCGGCTGAGGTGCGAAGCCCCGCGTCCCGGTCGCGGGGCCTGGTGTGATGTCCGGGGCCTCCCGATGACTCCCTCACATCACGAGTCGAAAGATAGGCGGAGGGACCGGGGTCCCACTTTGGCCCGGACGCCGAAGAATGGGACGTGATTCTTGGCCCGGCGGGCGGAGGGGGCGGCGCCCGGCGGTGGCGCTAACCTTGACCGGTGGCCACCGTCCCGTTCCAGATCACGACGGCGTACCAGCCCACCGGCGACCAGCCCCGCGCCATCGCCGAGCTGTCGGCGGGGCTCGCGCGCGGGGACGACTTCCAGACCCTCCTCGGGGTCACGGGGTCGGGCAAGACCTTCACGATGGCGCAGGTGATCGCGCAGGCGGCCCGGCCGGCGCTGGTGATCGCCCACAACAAGACGCTGGCCGCCCAGCTCTGCAACGAGTTCCGCGAGCTGCTGCCGGAGGCGGCGGTCGAGTACTTCGTCAGCTACTACGACTACTACCAGCCCGAGGCCTACATCGCGGCCACGGACACCTACATCGAGAAGGACTCGTCGATCAACGACGAGATCGACCGGCTGCGGCACTCGGCCACGGCGGCGCTGCTGGCCCGCCGCGACGTCGTGATCGTCGCGTCCGTGAGCTGCATCTACGGCGTCGGCTCGCCGGAGATCTACCGCGACCGCGTGGTGCTGCTCACCGTGGGCGAGGAGTACCCGCGGGAGAAGCTCTTCCGCCGGCTGGTCGAGACCCAGTACCAGCGCAACGACATGGTCCTCGAGCGGGGGCGCTTCCGGGTGCGCGGCGACACCCTGGAGGTGCAGCCGGCGGACGCGGAGCTGGCCTACCGGATCTCCATGTTCGGCGACGAGGTCGAGAGCATCACCGAGTTCGACCCGCTGACGGGCGAGGTCCACGCCACGCCGCGCCACCTGGCGATCTATCCGGCCACGCACTACATCACGCCGCCCGAGACGATCGACCGCGCGCTGCGCGACATCCGCGCCGAGCTCGAGGAGCAGCTGCGCACCTTCGAGGCCGCGGGCAAGCTGGTGGAGGCCCACCGCCTGCGCCAGCGCACCGAGTACGACATGGAGATGATCCGGGAGCTGGGCTTCTGCTCGGGCATCGAGAACTACTCGCGGATCCTCGACGGGCGCGCCGCCGGGCGAGCCGCCGCACACGCTGCTCGACTTCTTCCCCGACGACTTCCTCTGCTTCATCGACGAGTCGCACAACACGATGGGCCAGCTGCGGGGGATGTACGAGGGCGACCGCTCGCGCAAGCTGGCACTGATCGACGCCGGCTTCCGGCTCCCGTCGGCGCTCGACAACCGCCCGCTGCAGCTTCCGGAGTTCCTCGACCGCGTCGGGCAGCTGGTCTTCGTGTCGGCCACGCCCGGCGACTTCGAGCGGCGCGCCTCGGAGAACGTCGTCGAGCAGATCATCCGGCCGACGGGCCTGGTGGACCCCGAGGTGGACGTGCGGCCGACCCACCACCAGATCGACGACCTGCTGGGCGAGATCCGCGCCCGCGCCGACCGCGACGAGCGGGCCCTGGTCACGACCCTCACCAAGAAGATGGCCGAGGACCTGACCGAGTACCTGCTGGAGGCGGGCGTCCGCGCCCGCTACCTGCACTCGGAGATCGACACGCTGGAGCGGATCCGCATCGTGCGCGCGCTGCGGCTGGGCGAGTTCGACGTGCTGGTGGGCGTCAACCTGCTGCGCGAGGGCCTGGACCTGCCCGAGGTGACGCTGGTGGCGATCCTGGACGCCGACAAGGAGGGCTTCCTGCGCGGGACCACCTCCCTGATCCAGACGATCGGCCGCGCGGCGCGCAACGTCGACGGCCGGGTGATCATGTACGCCGACCGCGAGACCGAGGCCATGCGGACCGCCATCGGCGAGACCAACCGGCGCCGCGCGATCCAGGTGGCCTACAACGAGGAGCACGGGATCACGCCCGCCTCGATCACCAAGGGCGTCTCGGACATCGCCGAGCTCCTGGGCCTGGGCGACGAGCCGAGCCGCCCCGCGCCGCCCCCGTCGCGGCGAGGTCGACGCGCTCGCCGACGTGGCGCCGGACGAGCTGGAGCGGATGGTCATCGATCGCGAGCAGGAGATGTTCGTGGCCGCGGAGGAGCTCAAGTTCGAGCTGGCGGCGCGCCTGCGCGACGAGATCGCCGACCTGCGGCGCGAGATCCTGGAGCGGGCCGGCGGCGCCGCGGCGCCGGATCCCGGCGCGCGCCACCGGCGCGCCCCGGTGCCCACCAAGGCCGCGCGCCGGTCCGGGGGAAGCCGCCGGCGGTGATGGACACCGACCCCGAGGACACCGTCTTCCGATCCCTGGCGGCGCCGGGGCTGGAGGAGGACGACATCTTCGCGGCGTTGTGCGGCCTGCCGGTGCCCGGTCCGTTCTGGGGCGACGGCTGGCTCGAGGCGACCCGCCGCGCGGACGGGCCCTGGAACGAGGAGTCCGAGCGCCGGCGGCGCCACGAGGAGCTCCTCGCGAAGTGGCGCGCCGAGGAGGACGCGGAGCGCTCGTCGCCGGGCTAGGCGGGGCTCACCAGCGCTCCCAGCGGGCGAAGCCCTCGACCGGGTCGCGCGGGCCGGGCTTGAAGTCGGTCCCGAGCGTGTGGGCGAGCGGGATCAGGGCCACCTGGGAGACCTCGTCGAAGGGGATGCCGAGCACCTCGGCGGCCTCGCGCTCGTAGAAGAGGTGGATCGTCGTCCACGCGGTGCCGAGGCCGCGGGCGCGCGCGGCGAGCATGAAGCTCCAGACCGCCGGCAGCACCGATCCGAAGGCCGAGGCCTGGACCACCTGGTCGCGCCCCTCGGTGCGACCGGCGTGGCACGCCATGACGTGCACCGGCACCTCGGCGAGGTGGTCGGCCAGGTAGCGCGCCGAGCGGCCGATCCGCGTCTGCAGGCTGCGGCGCTCCGGGTCGGACGACGGGGCGGGGGAGGGGGCGGCGCTGACGCCCTCGGTGACGTAGCGGTCCCAGGCGCGCCGGTAGATGTCGGCGAGCGCGGCGCGGCGCTCCGGGTCGGTGACCACCACGAAGGAGGCCTTCTGGCGGTTGCCGCCGCTCGGGGCCTGCTGGGCGAGCGCGAGGCACTCGCGGATCAGCTCCGGGTCGACCGGGCGGCGTCAGGTCCAGCCGGCGGCGGACGGCGCGGGTCGTCGAGAGCAGCTCGTCCGGCGTGAGGTCCAGCACACGCCGGATGATGGCAGGCCCCGCCGGGCGGGGCCTGCCATCGGTCGCTAGGCGATCCCCGGACCCTTGCGGGCGCCGCGGCGGCGCGCGGAGGCTCACGCGGGGGATGGTCACGGAGTAGATCGCCGCGGCCGCGCCCTCGACGCCGGTGCGGATGCGGCGGCCCCGCGGGATGGGGATGGACCGGCGGCGGCGCTCGCCGGCCGGCTCGGGATCGGCGGCCACCCGCTCCGGCACGGGGATCGGCTCGACGGCCGGGACCGCGACCGGAGTGCCCGACGACGGCAGGGCGTCGGCGCGGGCGGGAAGCCGCCGGCCCCCGCCGGTGAGGGCCGACAGGATGTCCTCGATGTCCGCCCGGTCGACCTGCTCGCGCTCGAGGAGGCGGGCGCCGAAGGCGTCGAGCTCCGCGCGGTGGTCGGTCAGGAGGGCGACGGCGTCCGAGTAGGCCGCGTTGACCATCCGGCCGATCTCCTCGTCGATGACCCGCCGCGTCTCGCCCGAGAGCGGGATCTGGTGGGGGCCGCTGCTGGAGATGATCTGCCCCACGCGCGGAGAGAAGCCGAGCCGCTCGACCGCCTCGCGGGCCATCTTGTTGACCTGCTCGAGGTCGTTGGCGGCGCCGGACGAGATGATGCCGAAGCGGATCTGCTCGGCGGCGCGCCCGGCCATCGCCACGACCATGCGCTCGTGCAGGTTCTGCTGCGACATCAGCGTGCGGTCGAGGTTGCCGTACAGCGCCAGGCCGCCGGCGTCGCCGCGGGCGAGGATCGTGACCTTCTGGGCCTTCTGGTGGGTCGGGCAGAGCTCGGCGGCCAGGGCGTGCCCGGCCTCGTGCCAGGCGATGACCTCGAGCTCGCCCTCGGCGATGCGGCGGTCGGCCTTCTGGGGCCCGGCCACCGCCCGCAGCATCCCCTCGTCCAGGTCGTGGGGCAGGATCGACTCGCGGCCGTCGCGGGCGGCCATGATGGCCGCCTCGTTGACCATGTTGGACAGGTCGGCGCCGGCGAACCCGGCCGTGACGCGCGCGAGCGCCTCCAGCGAGGAGGGCTCGGCGATCGGCATGCCCTTGGAGTGCAGGCGCAGGATCGCGAGCCGGCCGGTCTCGGCGGGCAGGCCCACCTGGACGCGCCGGTCGAAGCGGCCCGGGCGCAGGAGCGCCGTGTCGAGCATGTCGAGCCGGTTGGTGGCGGCCACGACCACGACGCGGTCGCGCGCGCCGAAGCCGTCGAGCTCCACGAGCAGCTGGTTGAGGGTGCCCTCGCGCTCGGAGTCGGCGCCCGAGGCGCCGCCGCCGCGGGCGCGGCCGATGGCGTCGATCTCGTCGAAGAAGATGATCGCGCCCTTCTCGCTCTTGCGGGCGAGCGCGAAGAGGTCGCGCACGCGGGACGCGCCGACGCCGACGTAGGTGTCCACGAAGTCCGAGCCCGAGAGGGCGAAGAACGGCACGCCGGACTCACCGGCGACGGCCTTGGCCAGCAGCGTCTTGCCGGTGCCGGGCGGGCCGTGCAGGATCACGCCGCGCGGCATGCGGGCGCCGACCTTGAGGAAGCGGTCCGGGTCGGTCAGGAACAGGACGACCTCCTGGAGCTCCTCGACGGCCTCGTCGCAGCCGGCGACGTCGTCGAAGCGCACCGCGGGGGGCTCGACCTGGGCGTTCTTGCGGATCTTGCCGTGCCCGGCCATGCCGCCGCGCGAGCCGCCGCCCTGGCGGCCGCCGACGCGGCGCAGCAGGCGCGATGCTCCCGAGGGCCAGGACCGCGAGGAGCGCGATCCCGAGGGGGATCATCAGGTAGCGCATGAGGGGGCTGAGGCCCGAGCCCGCGGCCGCCGGGGCCGCGGGCTGCAGCACCGTGACGCCGTCCGTCCGCAGCGAGGTCGCCAGGTCGAAGGCGCCCGGCAGGCCGCCGGCCGCCGCGCCGGCGGTGCCGGTGGTCTGGGCGAAGTCCTGCCCGGCCTTCGGGCGCGGGATCTGCGCCGCGATGACGTGGCCCTCGCGATCGGTCGCCGCCACCCAGTAGCTCGACGTGTTGACCACCGCCGCGTTCAGGTTCCGCGCGTCCGCCGCTCCCACCAGCTGCTTGTACGGCACGACCGCCGCGGCCTCGACGCCGCCCAGCGGCTGCACGACGTTCGCCGGCACCTGGGCCGCCTCGGGGGTGGACTCGGCGGCGGCGGCGAGGTTCGCCGCGGCCAGCAGCGCGACCAGCGCGATCGCCATCACGGCGAGGGCACGGCGCAGGGGAGAGGACGGGTTGCTGAGACCCGGGCGGGAACGGGGCAACGGCGGGGTCCTTAGGTCGTCGTCGACGAAGGCTCGGAAGGAGGTTCGTCGGCGAGGGGCTCCTGGTTCATCGCCCATCGGCGGCCATGCCAAAGGAGTTGAGGCACGCGGCCGGCCGGAGGCGTGTGCTGTAGAGGTGATAGCACCGCACTGACGGTAGGAGCCTCACCATCGGGTGCGTATGTACCTGCGGCCAACGCCACGGGCGCCGGAATCTCCCCGGGCCAGGCGCGCGCCGGCGGTGCGTGCCCAGGCATTCGGACCGGGCCCGCCACTACACTGCTCTGATGCCCCCGACGCGCCCGACACCCGCCAATGCCATCCGTGTCGTGGGTGCCCGGGAGCACAACCTGCGCGACGTCTCGGTGGAGATCCCGCGCGACGATCTGGTGGTGATCACCGGCCTCTCGGGGAGCGGGAAGTCGAGCCTGGCGTTCGACACGCTCTACGCCGAGGGGCAGCGGCGCTACGTCGAGAGCCTCTCGGCCTACGCCCGCCAGTTCCTCGGCCAGATGGACAAGCCGGACGTCGACCACATCGAGGGCCTCTCGCCGGCGATCTCGATCGACCAGAAGACCACGAGCCGCAACCCGCGCTCCACGGTCGCGACGGTCACCGAGATCTACGACTACCTGCGGCTGCTGTTCGCCCGGGTCGGCGAGCCGCACTGCCCCATCTGCGGGCGGCCGATCGCCGGCCAGAGCGTGGAGCAGATCGCCGACCAGGTGCTGGCGCTCCCGGAGGGCACCCGGTTCCTGGTCCTCGCGCCCCTGGTGCGCGACCGCAAGGGCGAGCACCGGGACGTGCTCGAGCAGATCCGCGGCGAGGGCTTCACCCGGGTCGCGGTCGACGGCGTCGTCCACACGCTCGACGAGGTGCCGGCGCTGGACAAGAAGTTCAACCACACGATCGAGGTCGTGGTGGACCGGCTGATCATGCGGGACGACCTGCGCCGGCGCCTGAGCGACAGCCTGGAGACCGCGACCCGGCTGGCCGACGGGCTCGTCCGGATCGAGGAGGTCGCCGCCGACGGCGAGACCCCCCGGTCGTGGACCTACTCCGAGCGCTTCGCCTGCCCGGAGCACGGCGCGTCGCTGCCGGAGCTGGCCCCGCGGACCTTCTCCTTCAACTCGCCCCACGGGGCCTGCCCCCAGTGCACCGGGCTCGGCTTCACGCCCGAGGTCGATCCGGAGCTGGTGGTCGATCCCGACCGCAGCCTGGCCGACGGGGCGATCCTGCCGTGGACCGACCGCACCACGGACTACTACGACCTCCTCCTCGACGTGATCGCCCAGGAGCACGACATCGACCTCGAGGTGCCGTGGCGCGACCTGCCCGAGCGCCCAGCGGACCCTGCTCCTGCAAGGGCCCCGGCGGCGCGAGCGGGTCTTCCTCGGCGCCCGCCGCAAGGGCGGCAGCTGGGGCTGGTTCGAGGGCGTCATCCCGCAGCTGCGCCGCCAGCACGCCACGTCGATGTCCCAGGCCGTGCGCGACAGCGTCGAGCAGTTCATGTCGTTGCGCCCCTGCACCACCTGCGGCGGCGCCCGGCTCAAGCCCGAGTCGCTGGCCGTGACGATCGCGGGGCGCAACATCCACGAGCTCACGCTGCTGTCGGTGACCGACTCGCTCGCGTTCTTCGGCGACCTCGAGCTGAGCGACACCCAGGCCTTCATCGGCGCGCGGGTCATCCAGGAGATCCGCGAGCGGCTGCGCTTCCTCGACGACGTGGGCGTCGGCTACCTCACCCTGGCGCGCGCCGCGGGCACGCTGTCGGGCGGCGAGGCCCAGCGCATCCGCCTGGCCACCCAGATCGGCTCGGGCCTGGTGGGGGTGCTCTACATCCTCGACGAGCCCTCGATCGGCCTCCACCAGCGCGACAACCGCAAGCTGATCGGCACGCTGGAGCGCCTGCGCGACCAGGGCAACACGGTGCTGGTGGTGGAGCACGACGAGGAGATGATCCGCAGCGCCGGGCACGTCATCGACATGGGCCCGGGCGCCGGCCAGCACGGCGGGCGGGTCGTCGCCGAGGGGTCCGTCGCCGACATCGAGGCCGAGCCGTCGTCGGCCACGGGCGCCTTCCTGTCCGGCCGCCGCGGCATGCCGGTGCCGGCCGTGCGGCGGGAGGCGCGCGGAGTGGCTCACGGTCCACGGCGCGCGCGAGCACAACCTGCGCGGCATCGACGCCGCCTTCCCGCTCGGCGCCCTGACCTGCGTGACCGGCGTCTCCGGCTCGGGCAAGAGCACGCTGGTCAACGAGGTGCTCCTGAAGTCCCTGGCGGGGCGGCTCGGGCGGCGGCCGCGGCGCCCGGGCGCCCACGACCGGATCGACGGGCTGGAGCACATCGACAAGGTCATCGACATCGACCAGTCGCCGATCGGGCGCACGCCGCGCAGCAACCCGGCCACCTACACCGGGCTGTTCGACCACATCCGCCAGCTCTTCTCCAAGACCCAGGACGCCCGGGCCCGCGGCTACTCGCCGGGGCGCTTCAGCTTCAACGTCAAGGGCGGGCGCTGCGAGGCCTGCAAGGGCGACGGCAGCATCACGATCGAGATGCACTTCCTGCCGGACGTCTACGTGCCCTGCGAGGTCTGCGGCGGGAAGCGCTACAACCGCGAGACGCTGACGGTGCGGTACGGCGGGCGGACGATCCACGAGGTGCTGGAGATGAGCGTCGAGGAGGCCGTCGAGGCCTTCGCCGCGGTCCCGACGATCCACCGGCGCCTGCAGACGCTGCACGACGTGGGCCTGGACTACGTGCGCCTCGGCCAGCCGGCCACCACGCTCTCGGGCGGCGAGGCGCAGCGCGTGAAGCTGGCGACCGAGCTCTCCAAGGTCGCCACCGGCCGCACGCTCTACGTCCTGGACGAGCCCACGACCGGCCTGCACTTCGCCGACATCGAGAAGCTGCTCGAGGTGCTGCAGCGCCTGGTGGACCAGGGCAACACGGTCGTCGTGATCGAGCACAACCTGGACGTCATCAAGTGCGCCGACTGGATCATCGACCTCGGCCCCGAGGGCGGCATCGGGCGGCGGCGCGCTGATCGTCGCCGGCACGCCGGAGGAGGTGGCCGCCACCCCGGGCTCCCACACCGGCGAGTACCTGCGCCCCGTCCTGCTGGCCGCGCCGCCGCTCGTCGCGGCGGGCGCGGGAGCCGGGTGAGGCCGGGACCCGCGCGCGCTCTCCCAGTTCCGGGCGGAGACCGATGAGCAGCGGGCGCTTCGTGCGCCAGGACGAGCCGCTTCCGCGACGCGGTCACGGCGGACGGCTCGTCGGGCTATCCGGCCGAGCCCGGCCGCTACCACCTGTACGTCTCGCTGGCCTGCCCCTGGGCCCACCGCACGATCATCGTCCGGCGCCTGAAGGGGCTCGAGGACGTCGATCTCGATGTCGGTGGTCGACCCGGTGCGCGACGAGCGCGGCTGGGCCTTCCGCGAGGGGCGCGGCCACGGCCCCGACACCGCTCAACGGCTTCGAGCTTCCTGTCGGAGGCCTACCTGCGCGAGCGACCCCGGCTTCGCGGGCCGGGTGACGGTGCCGGTGCTGTGGGACCGCGAGACCGGCGCGGATCGTCAACAACGAGTCGGCCGAGATCATCCGCATGCTGAACGCGGAGTTCGACGCGTGGGGCGACGCGGCGCTCGACCTCTACCCGGCCGCGCTGCGCGACGGAGATCGACGCGCGTCAACGACGTCGTCTACCGCGACCGTCAACAACGGCGTCTACCGGGCCGGCTTCGCCACCACCCAGGACGGCCTACGAGGAGGCGTTCGACGCGCTCTTCGCGACGCTCGACGAGCTCGACCGCCGCCTGCGGCGCCCGGCGCTACCTGGTGGGCGACCGCGATCACCGAGGCCGACTGGCGCCTGTTCACCACGCTCATCCGCTTCGACGCCGTCTACGCCGGCCACTTCAAGTGCAACCTGCGCCGGATCGTCGACTACGCGTTCCTCTGGCCGTACCTGCGCGAGCTGTACCAGGTGCCCGGGCGTCGCCGAGACGGTCGACTTCGACCACATCAAGCGCCACTACTACGTGACGCACGACCTCGATCAACCCGACGGGCATCGTGCCCAAGGGCCCCCTTCTCGATCTGACGCAGCCGCACGGGCGCGGATAGCCGGCCGGGCGCCCGGTGCTCGCGGTCGTCCTCGGCCTGCTCTCGGGCCTGTCCTGGGGTGTCGCCGACTTCTTCGGCGGCGTCGCGAGCCGCCGCGCCGCGACGCTGGCGGTGGTCGTGCTCTCGCAGGTCGTCGGGCTCGTCCTGATCCTGGCCGTCGTCGCCGTCACCCGGCCGGAGGTGCCGCCGGCGCGGGAGCTGCTCTTCGCGATGGCCGCCGGCGCGGCCGGGTTGGCCGGGCTGGCGGCCTTCTACCGGGCGATGGCGGTCGGGACCATCAGCCTGATCGCGCCGATCTCGGCCCTCGGCGCGGGTGTCCCGATCGTGGTGGACCTGCTCTCCGGGAGCATCCCGGGCACGCTGGCGCTGGTCGGCATGGTCGTGGCGCTCGGCGGGGCCTGCCTGGCGGCCCGCGCGCCCGGCCCGGCGTCGCGGCGGGGCATCGGGCTGGCCGTGGTCGCGGCGCTCGGGTTCGGCGCCTTCTTCTCGCTGCTCGCCGAGGGCGCCGACACGAGCCCCGCCTGGGCGATCCTGGCCGCCCGCGGCACCTCGGTGCCGCTGGGCCTGATCGCGCTCGTCGTGGCCGGCACGAGCCTCGCGATGGCCCGGCGGACGTTCCTGTTCGTCGTGGCCTCGGGGTGCCTCGACGTCTGCGCCAACCTGCTCTTCGCGGCGGGCAGCCAGCACGGCGCGGTGAGCGTCGTCGCCGTCCTCGGCTCCCTCTATCCCGTGACCACGGTCCTGCTCGCCGGGACGATCCTCCACGAGCGCCTGGGACGCCTGCAGGCGGCGGGCGCCGCGATCGCGCTCGCGGGGGTGATTCTGATCGCCGCGGGCTGACGGCATCCGACCGGGGCTCGGGGTACAGTGCCCGCGTCACGTCGCGGAGAGGCGCCCACATGTCTGACGGTCACGGAGACGCATCGGAGGAGGCCCCCGGGTCTCTCACCGGGGGCGCGCGCGAGGAGCGCGCCCGACGCATCGCGAAGCTCGACGCGCTCCGCGCGCGCGGGATCGACCCCTATCCGGTCACCTACCCGCGGGATCACGACGTGGCCGCGGTGCGCGCCGAGTTCGGCGACCGGGCGCCCGGGACGACGACCGACACGGTGGTCCGCCTCGCCGGCCGGATCATGCTGCTGCGCGACCACGGCGGCCTGCTCTTCGCCCAGCTGAAGGACGAGAGCGGCACCCTGCAGCTCTTCATCTCGCGCTCCGCGATGGGGGAGCAGGGCTTCGCCGACGCCCGCAACCTGGACATCGGGGACTGGGTCGGCGCCGAGGGCACCGTGATGGTCACGGACACGGGTGAGCTGTCGGTCGCCACCACCTCGATGGCCCTGATCGGCAAGGCCCTGCGCCCGCTGCCGACCAAGGGCCACGGCCTGACGGACGCCGAGACGCGGTTCCGCCAGCGCTACATGGACCTGGTCCTCAATCCCGAGTCGCGGCGGGTGGCCGACGTGCGCCAGCGCACCGTCGCCGCGATCCGCGAGTTCCTGGGCGCGCGCGGCTACGCCGAGGTGGAGACCCCGGTGCTCCAGTCGGACGCCGGCGGCGCCACGGCGCGCCCCTTCATCACCCACCACAACGCGCTCAACATCGAGATGTACCTGCGGATCGCGCTCGAGCTCTACCTCAAGCGCCTCATCGCGGGCGGGTACGAGAAGGTCTTCGAGATGGGCCGCGTGTTCCGCAACGAGGGCCTCGACACCCGGCACAACCCCGAGTTCACCATGCTCGAGGCCTACGAGGCGCTCGCGGACTACCACGACATGATGGAGCTGACCGAGCAGATGGTGGCCCACGCCGCCATGGCCGCGAACGGGACCACGGTCATCCAGATCGACGGCCAGCCGGTTGACCTCGCCCCGCCCTGGCGCCGCGCCACGATGTACGAGCTCATCAAGGAGCACCTCGGGATCGACATCCACCCCTCGATGCCGGTCGAGGAGGCGCGCCGCATCGCGGACGGGGCCGGCGTGGAGTACGAGGAGGACTGGGGCAGCGGCAAGATCTGCGACGAGATCTACGACGGCGGCGTCGAGCAGCTGCTCGTGGGCCCGATCTTCGTGTGCGACCACCCGCGCGAGACCTCGCCGCTCGCCCGCGCCCACCGCGACGACCCCACGCTGGTCGAGCGCTTCGAGGTGGTCGTCGCGGCGCGCGAGCTGGCCAACGCCTACACCGAGCTGACCGACCCCGTGGACCAGCGCACCCGCTTCGAGGCCGAGGCCCGGGCGAAGGCGGCCGGCGACGTCGAGGCCGGCGACGTGGACGAGGACTACCTGCGGGCGATGGAGATGGGCATGCCGCCCACGGGCGGCCTCGGGGTGGGTGTTGACCGGCTGGTGATGCTGCTGGCCGGGGCACCGTCGATCCGCGAGGTGATCCTCTTCCCGACGCTGCGCCCCGAGGAGGGCGCCGCCACCCCGCCCCCCGCGCTGCTGGGGTCGATCAGGCCCGCGGCCACCAGCGAACGGGTGACCCGCGCGGCGACCGGCGCGGCCGCGCCGGCGCCGCACCACCAGGAGGAGCGCCTCCGGCTGCCGCCGCCGCGCCGGGTACGGCCGGAGCGCCGCGTCATCCTCGCCGTGCTCGTCGCCCTCACGGGGCTCGCCACCGTCCTGGTGGCCATCCCGGGCCTCCACTCCCGCTTCGACCGCCTCGACGACACCATCGCCTCGTTCCAGGTGCGGGCCGGGGGGATGGTCGCGGCGGTGATCGTCGGGTTCATCTGCCTGCTGGTCGCCGGCCAGCTCGCCCGCGGCAAACGCTCGGCGTGGTGGATCGCCGTGGTGCTGTTGTCGATCGCGGCGATCGTGCACCTCGTCAAGGGACCCCATCCGCTGGCGGTGATCCTGACCGTGGCCGTGCTCGTCGCCCTGGTCTGGTGCCGGGAGGACTTCACCGCCCCGCCCGACCCGCCGTCGCTGTGGACGGCGGTCCGCTTCGTGCCCGATCTGGCTCGGCGTCGTGGTCCTGTACGGCTTCGTCGCGCTCCTGCTGGAGCGGGACCGACCTGAGCCCCGACCTCACGTTCACCGGGGGCCTCGACACGATCTTCAGCGGCCTCGTCGGGCCTCGACGGCCCCTACACCTACGAGCGGCGCTTCTTCGGCGAGTTCTTCCCGGACTCGCTGGTCGCCCTGGGCATCGTCGGCCTCCTGATCTTCGCCGTCCTGATCTTCCGCCCCCTGGCGGATCGCCACACGGTCAGCGAGGAGGACCGGCGCCACGCCGAGGAGCTCGTCCACCGCTACGGCTGGGACACCCTGGCCTACTTCTCGCTGCGCGACGACAAGAGCCTCTTCTTCTCCTCCGACGGCGAGGCGTTCATCGCCTACGCCTACCTGCAGGGCCACGCCCTCGCCTCGGGCGACCCGATCGGCGCGCCCGAGTCGATCCCGCTGGTCATCGACGAGTTCCGCGCCTTCTGCGCCGAGCGCGGCTGGCGCACGGCGTTCCTCGCCGTCCGTGAGGCCGACGTCCCGGTCTACGAGGCCCGGGGCATGAAGGGCCTCTATCTGGGCGACGAGGCGATCATCCGCTGCGACCGCTTCAGCCTCTCCGCGCCGGGCATGAAGAAGGTGCGCCAGGCCGTGAACCGGGTCGCCCGCGACCACGAGTTCGTGCTGATGCGCGAGTCCGACGCGTCGCCCGAGCTGGTGGACCAGCTCAACGCCATCAGCGAGCGCTGGCGCGGCAAGGACCCCGAGCGGGGCTTCACGATGGCCCTCAGCCAGGACGTGACCGGGACCAACCCCGAGATGCTGCTCGCCGTCGCGCGCGCCAAGGGTCGTCCCGTGGGCTTCCTGCGGCTGGTCCCCTGCGTCGGCGACGACCCCGGCTACTCCCTCGACCTGATGCGGCGGGAGCCCGAGGCGCCCAACGGCATCACCGAGTTCCTGATCGCGCGCGCCGCGGAGGAGCTGGGCAAGCTGCGCGTCGCGCGCCTCTCGATGAACTTCGCGGCGTGGGGGAGGCTGTTCGACGCGGAGGCGTCGCTCGGCCCCCGCGACCGGGCGATGAAGTGGCTCGTGAGCAAGCTCAACCCGTTCTTCCAGGTCAAGTCGCTCTACGACTTCAACGAGAAGTTCCAGCCGGAGTGGCTGCCGCGATCGATGGTCTACGAGGAGGCGATCGACCTGCCGCACGTGGCCATGCTCTACGCCGGGGTGGAGGGCTTCCTCAACGTCCCGGTCCTCGGATCGATGCTGGTGCCGCCGGTCGTCGCAGACGCGGGGTGAAGGGGGCGGTCGCCATCGCGCTCGTCGCCGTGGCGGTCGTCCTCGCAGGGTGCGGCAGGTCGGACTACGCCCGCGACGTCTCCTTCGACGACGTGACCCAGACGATCGCGGCGGCCGGCCTCCAGGTGTGCAGCACCGAGACCACCGAGACCCTCCCCCCGGACGCGGTGGAGGAGCGGGCCTACGAGGTCGACGCGGACTGCCGCGACGACGACGGGCGCGCCCTGCTGGTGGCGACGGCCTACGGCAGCGAGGGCGACCGCGACGCCGCCGCCCAGCGCTTCGAGGTGCAGTCGCGGCCGTCGGCTTCCGGCGCCATCTGGACCCTCGGGCCCTTCACCGTCCGCGTCAGCGGCGATCGTGATCCCGACGCCGTGGACGCCCTCACCGAGGCGCTCGACGATCGGCAGGCCAAGTGAGGTGGCGCCGCACCGGCCGGCTGGCCGGACTGGGAGCCCTCTCGCTCGCGATGATCAACGTCGCCGCGATGGTGAGCCCGCGCAACCTGCCGATGATGGCCGAGTACGGCTGGTCGCTCATCTTCTTCGTGCTCGTGGCGGTGATCCTGTTCCTGATCCCGGTGTCCCTGGCGATCTCCGAGCTCGCGACGGCGTGGCCGCGACGCGGCGGCGTGTACCCCTGGGTCAAGGAGGCCTTCCGCGGGCGGGCGGGGTTCCTGGCCGTCTGGTGCGACTGGTCGGAGAACCTGGTCTGGTTCCCGACCGTGCTCTCGTTCACGGCGACCAGCCTCGCCTACGCGATCGATCCCTCGCTGGCCAACAGCAAGGTCTTCCTCGTCTCGGTGATGCTCGCGATCTTCTGGGGCACCACCCTGGCCGCCTTCCGGGGGGTCGGGGCGACGAGCGCGATCGGCTCGATCGGGACGATCCTGGGCACGATCGTCCCGGCGATCCTGGTGATCGTGCTCGGCGTGGCCTTCCTGGCGGACGGGAACAGCTCGAACATCCCGTTCTCGGGCGACGCGCTGATCCCCAACCTCGGCCTCACCAACCTCGCCTTCCTCGCCGGCGCGATCCTGATGTTCGCGGGGATGGAGGTGGCGGGCTTCCACGCCGACCAGGCCCGCGAACCCCGGGCCGGGACTTCCCGCGGGCGATCCTGCTGGCGGCCGTGATCATGGTGGTGTTCACGATCCTCGGGTCGCTGGCGCTGGCGGTGGTGGTGCCGCAGCACGAGATCAGCCTCGTGGGCGGCGTGATGCAGGCCTTCCAGGCGGTCTTCGACGACCTCGGGGTGGGGTGGCTCCTCGCGCCCATCGCGATCCTGGTCACGATCGGGGGCATCGCCCACATGGTGCCCTGGATCATCGGGCCGGCGACGGGACTCGGCGAGGTGGCCGCGCAGGGGGAGATGCCGCGCGGCCTCGCGGCGGAGAACGCCGCCGGATCGCCCACCCGCATCCTGCTCATCCA
This sequence comes from uncultured Thermoleophilia bacterium, assembly GCA_963784365.1. Taxonomy (GTDB): domain Bacteria; phylum Actinomycetota; class Thermoleophilia; order Miltoncostaeales; family Miltoncostaeaceae; genus Miltoncostaea. The sequence continues at coordinate 60,839 of CAWAQS010000008.1, forward strand.
GGCGATCGGCGGCAGCCTCTTCAGCCTGCTCTTCCTCTTCATCCCGAGCGTCAGCACCTCGTACTGGATCCTCTCGGTGCTCACCGCCCAGATCATCATCATCATGTACGCGCTGATCTTCGCCGCGGTCCTGCGCCTGAGGTACACCCACCCGGAGGTGGAGCGGCCGTACCGCATCCCCGGGGGAACGGCGGGCGTCTGGATCGTCGCCGTGGTCGGGCTCGCCGGGTCGGCCCTCTCCTTCGTGCTGGGCTTCGTCCCGCCGGACCAGCTGAAGACGGGCAACCCCGTCGTCTATGTCCTCGGGATCGCGCTGGGTCTCGCGATCCTGGCCCTCCCGCCGTTCCTCTTCCGCAGGCGGCCGCCGGACGAGGAGGCGTCGACCGTCGCCGCGGGGGCGCCCGTGCTCGGGGCGGAATGAGGACACCGTGACGGCCCTCGCCGTCATCGTCGCGCTGCTGTCGGCGGCGCTCTTCGCGGTCGGGTCGGTGCTCCAGCAGCGCGCCGCGACCGACGTCCCCGACGAGGACGCCCTCGGGCTCGGGCTGGTGACCCGCCTGGTCCGGCGCCCCATCTGGCTGGCCGGCACGGCGGGGGACACCCTGGGCTACGTCGCCCAGGCCGCCGCCCTCGGCCTCGGCTCGCTGGTGCTGGTGCAGCCTCTGCTGGCCACGTCGCTGCTGTTCGCGCTGCCGCTGGGGGCCTGGTGGGCCGGGCGCCGCCTGCGCCGGTCCGACGGCGTCTGGGCCCTCGTCCTGACCGCGGCGCTCGGGGTCTTCCTCGTGGCGGGGAACCCCACCAACGGCGTCGATCGCGCCTCGATCGGCGACTGGCTGATCGCCGCCGCGATCCTCGGGCCGCTCACGGCGGCCTGCATCGTGGTGGCGGTCCGCACGCGCGGATCGACCCGCGCGGTCGCCCTCGCCTCCGCGTCGGGAATCCTCTACGGCGTGGCCGCGGCCCTCACCAAGTCGACGATGAGCCTCCTCGACGACGGGCCGGTCAACATCGCGCTCAGCTGGGAGCCGTGGGCCCTGATCGTCGTGGCCGTCCTGGGCACCTACCTCCAGCAGTCGTCCTACCAGGCGGGCTCCCTCGCCCAGGCCCTGCCCGCGGCGGCCGTGCTGGAGCCGGTCGTCGCCGTCGCCCTCGGCATCGGCCTGCTGAACGAGACCCTCCAGGCCGACGGCCTCGAGTGGGTGCTGATCGGCCTGTCGGCGCGTCGCCATGGTCATCGCGACGGGGGCGCTCGCCCAGTCGCAGGCGGAGGCCGATGTCGGTGAGGAGGCCGAACCCGCTCCCGCAGGGGCCCCGGCGTGATCCACCACCACGTCCTCCACTGGTACGACACCACGATCGTGCAGGGCGGCCGCTCGGGCGCCTTCTGGCTCCTGGTCTCCCTGCTGACGACGTTCCTGATCGTCCGGGGCATCACCCGCCGCATCCGGTCCCGGGAGCCCGGCGACGCGGACGGCCCGGACGCCGGGCACCGCACCGTGCTGCGCGACATCACGATCGGCGGCGTCCACATCCACCACCAGGTCTACGGCATCGCCCTGGTGCTGGGCGCCGCCTTCCTCGAGTTCCGCTTCCAGCCCGGCAGCCCCTGGGTGGAGATCCTGGGCGCCGCCTTCGGCGCCGGCGCCGCCCTGATGCTCGACGAGTTCGCCCTGACGCTCTACATGCGCGACGTCTACTGGACGGCCGAGGGCCGCGCCTCGGTCAACGCGGTCCTCCTGGCCCTGGTGATCGGCACCCTGATGGTGCTGGCCACGAGCCCGCTGCAGCTCGAGGACTACAACGACGGCTCGCGGCTGGTCCTGTCGATCGGGATCCTCGTCCACATGGTCACCGCCTCCATCTCCTTCCTGAAGAGCAAGTGGGTGTGCGGCACGCTCGGGCTCTTCTTCCCGTTCGTCGGCCCGGTGGCGGCCATCCGGCTGGCCAAGCCCGAATCGGTGTGGGCGCGCCGCTTCTACTCAACCGACAAGATGGCCGCCGCCGTGCGCCGCGACGACCTCCACCGAGGCGCGGCTCAACCGACTGCGGAACCTGCTCGGCGGCGCCCCGACGGCCCCGCCCCAATAGACTCCGCCGCGTGACTTCCGAGGAACGCGAGCGACTCGACCAGCTGCTGCGCGTGCCCAGCGTCAGCGCGATCCCCGAGCACGGACCCGACATGGCGCGGGCCGCCGCGCTCGTGGCCGACGAGGTGCGCCGGGCCGGCGGGACGGCCGAGGTGCGCGCGACGGAGCGGCACCCGCTGGTGCTCGGCGAGGTGCCCGCGAGCGGGGGAGACCCCGGCGCGCCGCGGGTGATCATCTACGGCCACTACGACGTGCAGCCCCCCGGCCCCGCGGAGCTCTGGACCAGTCCGCCGTTCGAGCCCACCGTGCGCGACGGCAACCTCTACGCGCGCGGCGCCAGCGACGACAAGGGCAACCTGTTCATGCTCATCGCCGCGGTGCAGCGACTCGCGGCCGCCGGCGACCTGCCGGTGCGGGCGGCCTTCGTCGTCGAGGGCGAGGAGGAGAGCGGGGGCACGTCCGCGCTCGACCACTTCGCCGGCGATCCCGGGCCCGCGCTCGCCGCGATCATCTTCGACAGCCCCATGATCGCCCCCGGGCGCCCCGCGATCTGCACCGGGGTGCGGGGGATGGTCTACCGCCGCCTGCGCCTGCGGACGGCCGCGGGCGACGCCCACAGCGGCCTGTTCGGAGGCGCGGCGCTCAACGCCGCCCACGCGCTCCTGCGCATCCTCGACGCCGTGGCCCCCCGCGACGGGCGCCTCCCGGATGCGCTCTACGCCGGGGTCGCCCCGGCCGGCCCCACCGAGGTGGCGGCCTGGGCCGAGCTCCCCTCCGGTGCCGAGGCGCTGGCGTCCGCGGGCCTGCGCCCGGCCGACGCGGGAGCCGCGGAGGGCTTCTACCCGCGCACGCTGGCCTCGCCCTCGCTCGACGTGCACGGGCTGGCCGCCGGCGAGCCCGGCGCCGTCAAGACCAACATCCCCGGCGAGGCCACGGCGACGCTGTCGCTGCGGCTGGCGCCGGGCCAGGACGCCGCGGCCACGGCCGCCGCCCTCGACGGCCTGCTGCGCGCCGCCGCGCCCGCGGGCGCCGATCTGACCATCGAGGACCACGGCCTCGCGCTGCCGGCGGCGCTGGACCCGGAGCATCCGGTCCTCGTAGCGGCGGCCGACGGCATCGAGCGCGGCACCGGCTGGCGTCCGGCGCCGGTCCGGCTCGGGGGCACGCTCCCGGTGGTGGCCGTGCTGGCCGCCCGGGGGATCCCCACCGTCCTCACGGGGTTCGGCCTGCCCGACGACGCCATCCACGCGCCCGACGAGCACCTGCGCGAGGAGTACCTGGAGGTCGGCACCCGCGCCGCGATGGGCATGCTCACGGCACTCGGCGAACTTGCGATGGAAGGCTCATAGACGTGGCGAGATCGGTTCTGACCCCCCGGGCGGAGGACTTCCCCGCCTGGTACCAGGATGTCCTGGCCAAGGCCGAGCTGGCCGAGAACGGGCCGGTGCGCGGCACGATGGTCATCCGGCCGTGGGCCTACGCCGTCTGGGAGCGCATCCAGGCCGCCATCGACGCCCGCATCAAGGACGCCGGCGCCGAGAACGCCTACTTCCCGCTGTTCATCCCCGAGAGCTACCTGCGCCGCGAGGCCGAGCACGTGGAGGGCTTCGCGCCGGAGCTCGCGGTCGTCACGATCGGCGGGGGCAAGCAGCTCGAGGAGCCGGTCGTGGTCCGCCCGACCAGCGAGACGGTCATCGGCGAGTACATGGCCAAGTGGATCCAGAGCTACCGGGACCTCCCCCTGCTGCTCAACCAGTGGGCCAACGTCGTGCGCTGGGAGCTGCGGCCGCGCATCTTCCTGCGGACGACCGAGTTCCTCTGGCAGGAGGGCCACACGGCCCACGCCGACGAGGCCGAGGCCGCCGCCTACGCGCGCCGCATCCACCTCGAGGTCTACCGCGACTTCATGCGCAACGAGCTGGCGGCGCCGGTCCTGGTGGGCCGCAAGACGGCCCGCGAGCGCTTCGCGGGCGCCACCAACACCCTCACCTGCGAGGGGATGATGGGCGACGGCAAGGCGCTGCAGATGGCCACCAGCCACGAGCTCGGCCAGAACTTCGCCAGGGCCTTCGACATCGGCTTCCTGGGCCCGGACAAGACGCGCCACCTCGCGTGGACCACCTCCTGGGGCTCGTCAACGCGCGTCGTGGGCGGGCTGATCATGATCCACGGCGACGACAGCGGGCTGCGCCTGCCGCCCCGCCTGGCCCCGGCCGAGGTCGTGGTGCTGCCGGTCCGCGAGAAGGACGAGGCCCTGGTGGCCGAGGCGCACGCGGTGGCGGCGGACCTGTCCGGCGCCGGGCTGCGCGTGCGCGTCAACGCGACCGCCCAGTCGTTCGGGCGCCGCGTCATCGACTGGGAGCTCAAGGGGGTGCCCGTGCGCGTCGAGCTGGGCCCGCGCGACCTGGCCGAGGGCGTGGTGACGCTGGCGCGCCGCGACACGTCCGAGAAGGCGACCGTCCCGCGCGCGGGCGTCGCGGCGGCGGCCGGCGACCTGCTGGTCGACATCCAGCGCACCCTGCTCGCGCAGGCGGAGGCGTCGCTGGCGGAGCGCACCCACGAGGTCGGCGGCCTGGACGAGGCGATCGCGGCCGCCACCGAGGGGGCCGGCTTCGCCCGCCTGCCGTGGGCTCTGGTGGGATCCGAGGGGGAGGACCGCCTCGCCCAGCACGCCCTCAGCGTCCGCTGCATCCAGACGCCCGACGGCGGCCTGCCGGACTCGGACGATGATCCCGATCTCGTCTGCGTGGTGGCCCGCTCCTACTAGGACCCCCTCCGGGGCGGCCGGGGCCTAGTAGGCTTGCCCGTTGGCTGCATGTTTCCGGAGTCTTTCGAAGGGGGTCAGATGGCGGAGCTTTGGGGCGGGGAGACCCGCAAGGCGGTAGAGAATTTCCCGGTGTCCGGAGAGCGCGTGCCGATCCCCGTGGTGCGGTGGCTGGGCCGGATCAAGGGTGCCGCGGCGCGGGTGAACGCCGACCTGGGGCTGCTGGATCCCGCGGTCGCCGAGCGGATCGCCGCGGCGGGCGACGCGATCGCCGCCGGCGAGCACGACGACCAGTTCCCGATCGACGTCTTCCAGACCGGCTCGGGCACCTCCTCGAACATGAACGCCAACGAGGTGATCGCGAGCCTCGCCGGCGACGGCGCCCACGCCAACGACCACGTCAACATGGGGCAGAGCTCCAACGACGTGTTCCCGTCGGCCGTCCACGCCGCCGCTCTCCAGGAGATCGTGGAGAGGCTGCTGCCGGCGCTCGACCACCTCGGCGACGCCTTCGCGGCGAAGGCCGACGAGTTCGCGGACCTGGTCAAGGCCGGCCGGACGCACCTGATGGACGCGGTGCCGGTCACGCTGGGCCAGGAGTTCGGCGGCTACGCCGCCCAGGTCCGCCAGGGGCGCGACCGCGTCGCCGACACCACCAAGCGCCTCGGCCAGCTGCCGCTCGGCGGCACGGCGACGGGCACGGGTCTCAACACCCACGCCGAGTTCGCCGAGCGGGTGCGCACCCGCCTGTCGGCGGACACGGGCCTCACCCTGTCGGCGCCGGCCGACCCGTTCGAGGCGCAGGGCGCGCGCGACGGGCTGGTGGAGGTCTCCGGCGCGCTGAAGGTGGTCGCGGTCTCCCTGACCAAGATCGCCAACGACATCGCCTGGCTCGGCTCGGGACCGCGCTGCGGCCTGGGCGAGATCTTCCTGCCCGAGCTCCAGAAGGGCTCGTCGATCATGCCCGGCAAGGTCAACCCGGTCATCCCCGAGGTCGTCATGCAGGTCGCGGCCCAGGTCATCGGCAACGACGCCGCCATCACGATCGGCGGCCTGCAGGGCAACTTCGAGCTCAACGTGCGCATCCCGCTGCTCGCGCGCAACCTGCTCGGCTCCATCCACCTGCTCACCACGACCTCGCGGCTGTTCGCCGACAAGTGCGTGTCGGGCATCGAGCCCAACCTCGCCGGCCTCTCCGGCCACGCCGAGGGCACCCTGGCCGTGGCCACGGCCCTCAACCCGTACATCGGCTACGACAAGGCGACGGCGATCGTCAAGGACGCCACGGCGTCCGGCCGCCAGCTGCGCGAGGTGGCCCGCGAGCACGGCGTCGAGGAGTCCGTCCTCGACGAGGCGCTCAACCTGCGCGTGATCGCGGCGGGAAGCTCCGCCGAGTAGTCCGGCGCTACCCGGCCGGGGACGAGTCGTCCCCGGCCGGCGCGGCGGCATCGCGGCGGTCGCGCGCGATCCTCCCGCCGATGACCGGACCGGCGACGATCAGGCCCACCCCGACCCACCAGGGCCCGGCGTCGAACGAGAGCACCAGGATGCCCGTGAGGGGCAGGTAGGCGACCATGCCGGAGAGCATCTCGCTGGCCGCGGGAGGCGGCTCGGTGGGGCGGCCGGCGGCCAGGGCGGCCTCGGCCCTCACCACGCGGGGGTACCAGAGGGTGAACTGGACCGCGCACAGCATCGCCGCCGTGGGGACGATCCAGGCGGCCCACAGGTTGTCCGCGTCGTCGAGCACGGCGTCCCCGTAGAAGCCCGCCACGGCGGCGACGGCGAAGGCCGTGGCCCACACGGACGAGATCACGTAGTTCGTGCGCACGAACCGGGGGGAGGTCCACAGGGCGGGCGACACGCGCTCCCGCGCGTAGGGCAGCGTGAACGGGCGGCGGACGGCGATCGAGCCGACCGCGATCGCGGTCAGGGCGATGTTGGAGAGCTCGTCCGCCCACACCCGCAGCCACTCCCGCACGTCCTGGTCCGCGACGAGGCCCACGATCCCGAGGAGCAGGAAGTAGGCGGTGTCGAAGTACTCCAGGGACTTCTGGGAGCCGCCGGTGATCGTGTTGGCCGCGAGGATCGCGGCGGCGACGGCGAACGAGAGCGCGACCGCGGCCTCGAACGGCACGATCCCCGACATGACGGCCATGACGATCCACGGGGTGAGCCCCGAGAGCGGGTTGTCCAGGAAGCCGCGAAGCCGCGCGGCCACGTTCAGTCGGCCACGCCGGCCTCGGTGACCATGCGGGCCGGGACGAGCCGCACGAGCAGCTCTCCCGCGACGGCGTTGCGCCGCCCGTACTCCTCGGCGCGCTCGGGGCCCATGTACCGGCGCGCGATCCTGGTCGACCAGTCGAGCATGGTCTCGAGATCCTCGCTCAGCTCCACGGAGCCGTCCACCCGCACGTAGGCGAACGGCGGGGCCTCGTCGTCCACCACGAGCGACGCGCGCGGGTCACGGCGCAGGTTGCGCCCCTTGACGGTCGTCGCGCCGGTCGTGAACAGGAGGTCGTCGCCGTCCAGGACGAACCAGATCGGCTGCACGTGGGGGCGGCCGTCGGGCCGCACCGTCGCGAGCTTGCCGGTGCGGGTGCCCGAGGAGAGGAAGGCGCGCCTCTCCTCGGCGCCCATCTGCCGGCTCACACCGCCTTCTCGACGACCCGCTCGTCACCGCGCACGTCGTTCGCGAAGGCGCGCGCCGCGTCGACGATGATCGCGTGGACGTTCGCCCGCGGCTTCACGAAGCGGGGCGGGTTGGGCAGCAGGCCGACCAGGTCGGTCGACACCAGCACCTGGCCGTCGCAGTCCTCCCCGGCGGCGATCCCGATGGTCGGGCATCCCACCTCACGCGTGATCCGCGCGGCCAGTTCGGCCGGGACGGCCTCGATCACGATCGCGTAGCAGCCGGCCCGGTCCAGGGCACGGGCCTCGGCGGCGATGCGGTCGGCCTCGTCGGGCGTGGTGCCCTCGCGCCGGTAGACCGCGGCCGTCTGGGGCAGGAGCCCGACGTGGCCCATGACCGGGATGCCGGCGGCGATGATGGCGTCGACCTGGGGCGTCAGGCCGCCCTCCAGCTTCACCGAGTCGGCGCCCGCCTCCACCAGCAGGCGGGCGTTGGCGACGGCCTGCTCGGGGGTGGCGTAGGTGCCGGCGCTCAGGTCCGCGCAGATGTGCGTCGAGGTGGTCCCGTTCCGGACCGCGCGGACGTGGTGGAGCATCATCTCGAGCGAGACGGCCCGCGTGCTGTCGTAGCCCAGCTCCACCTCGCCCAGGCTGTCGCCCACGAGGAGGATGTCGAGCCCGGCCGCGTCGAGGGCGACGGCGGTCGGATAGTCGTAGGCGGTGAGCATCACGAGGCGGGCGCCGCCCTTGCGGGCGCGCAGTGCCTCGGGGGACAGGGGGGCGCGGTTCATGGCTACTGCTCCCAGGAGACGGGGAAGACGCCCTCGAGCGCGGTGACGTCGACCTGCCGGTTGCCGGCGTCCACGTGGACCACGGTGGGCGCGAAGTCGTCGAGCGTGTCCTCGTCGTACTGCGCGTAGGTGATCACGATCACCAGGTCGCCGGGCTGGGCGAGGCGGGCGGCCGCGCCGTTGAGACAGATGTCGCCGCGCCCGGCGGGGCCCTCGATCGCGTAGGTCTCGAAGCGGGCGCCGGTGTTGATGTTGAGCACGACGACCTGCTCGTAGGGGCGGATGTCGGCCGCCTCCAGCAGGTCGTGGTCGACCGTGATGCTCCCCACGTAGTTCAGGTTGGCGTCGGTGACGGTGGCGCGGTGGATCTTGCTCTTCATCATGGTGCGGGTGCGAGGCGGCACGGAGGCCCTCCGGGACGTGGTGGGGAGTGGGCGGTTGTCGATCAGCCGGACCGGCCCGACGCGGGCCGCGATGACGAGGAGGGCGTCCCCCTCGATGGTGGTCAGGGGCTCGAAGGTGAGGGGGTCGACGACGGTGGCGTACTCGAGCGCGCAGCGCGGCTCGGCGGCGACGACGGCGCGGGCCGCCTCCTCGAGGCGGGCGGCGCAGCGCTCGCCCTCGATCGCGAGCCCCTCGGCGGCCGCCAGGGCGCGGCTGAGCGCGACCGCGGCGGCCCGGTCCTCGGCGTCGAGGTAGGCGTTGCGGCTGCTCATCGCGAGGCCGTCGGGCTCGCGGGTCGTGGGGGCCACCACCAGCTCGATGTCGTCGAGGTGGAGGTCGGTCATCAGGCGCCGGACGACCGCGACCTGCTGGGCGTCCTTCTGGCCGAAGACGGCGCGGTCCGGGCGGACCGCCAGCAGGAGCTTGGCGACGACGGTGGCCACGCCGGCGAAGTGGTGCGGGCGGGCCGCGCCCTCGAGGCCGGCGCTCGGCCCGGCGACGGTGATCTCGGTGCCGAAGCCGGCCGGGTAGATCTCGGACGCGTCGGGCGCGAAGACGAGGTCGCACGCCCGTCTCGGCGGCAAGCGCCAGGTCGCGGGCCTCGTCGCGCGGGTAGCGCGACAGGTCCTCGGTGGGGGCGAACTGGGTCGGGTTCACGAAGAGCGTCACCACCACGGCGTGGCCGTCGGCGCCGGCGCGTCGCATCAGCTCGAGGTGACCCTCGTGGAAGGCCCCCATCGTCGGCACGACCGCGATACATCGCCCGCTCGCGCGGAGCCCGGCGACCGCGCGACGCAGGTCGCCCACCGTGCGGACGACGGCCGGGAGGCGCTCGGGAGGTGTGGGTCGGGATGGGGTCATGCGTGGTCCGCACCGCGTCGCACGGACATGCGAACGCGGCCGCCGAGGCGGCGCGCTCTCCGTCGTCTCTGCTCCAACTCCCATGAGGGATGCCGGGCACTACGCGAACGGCTGACGCAATATATCCCCGCGCCCGTTCGCGCGCCAACCCCATTCCCCTCGACGGCCGACACCCGCGTTACCCTGACGGTGATGTCGGAGCCCGCCGACCGGACGGCAGCCCTCGAGGCCTACCACCGCGACGAGGTCGTGGGGTGCACCCGGTGCCCCCTCAGCGAGGGGCGCACCCAGGTCGTGGTGGGCAACGGCGACCCCACCTCCGACCTCATGTTCGTGGGCGAGGCGCCCGGGTACCACGAGGACCGGCTCGGCGTCCCCTTCGTCGGCGCCTCCGGCAAGCTGCTCACCACCCTGCTCGAGGGCATCGGGCTGCGCCGGGAGGACGTCTTCGTCGCCAACGTGCTCAAGTGCCGCCCGCCCGGACAACCGCGATCCGCAGCCGGCCGAGATCGCGGCCTGCGAGTCGCACCTGTTCACCCAGATCGCGCTCATCCGGCCCACGGTGATCTGCACCCTCGGCAACTTCGCCACCAAGCTCCTGTCGGGGCGCCCGGACGGCATCTCGCGGGTCCACGGCCACCCCCTCGACATCGAGGCGGGCGGCGTCCCGGTGGTGCTCTACCCGCTCTTCCACCCGGCCGCGGCCCTCTATGCGCGCGCGACGCTCGCGACGCTGGAGGAGGACTTCGCGCGCATCCCGGGTCTCCTGGGGGCGCCGCCGCCCGCCCGCGCCGGCCGCCCCCCTCCGCGGTCCCGAGCCCCGCCGCCGGCCGCGGTCGCCGACGCCGGCTGGCGATCCCCAGCTCGGGCTGTTCTGAGCGAGGCGCGGCTCACCTGGGAGAGCGACGGGCCGGAGGCCACCGAGGCGCTCGGCGCGCGCGCTGGCCACCCTCCTGCGGCCGGGCGACCTGGTGCTGCTGCGCGGCGACCTCGGGGCGGGGAAGACCACCCTGGTCCGCGCGATCGCCCGTGCCCTGGGGGTCACCGGGCCGGTGACCAGCCCGACCTTCACGGTGGCCCAGCGCTACCAGGGGCGACGTGGCGGTGGCCCATCTGGACGCGTACCGCCTGGGGGGTCCCGACGACGAGGAGGCCGAGCTGCTGCGGGCGGCGGTGGGCGACGACGCCATCGCCTTCGTGGAGTGGCCGGACGCCATCCTCGAGGCGCTCCCCGCCGCCGCCCTGGAGGTGGAACTGCAGCACCGGGGCGGGGACAGGCGGCTGGTACTGTTGGACGCCCGGGACGCGGATGGCCGCTCCGCTCTCGACCGCCAGCTTGCTGACCTTCGCGCTCGATACCGCAACCGCGAGCCCGAGCCTGGCTCTCGTTCGGGATGAGGACCCCATCGCCGAACTCTGGCTGGCGCCCGAGCCCGGGTCCGGGCGGCGGGTGCTGGAGGCCGGACACGGACTGCTGGTCTCCGCGGGCCTGGCGGTCACGGATCTGGACGCGATCGTCGTCGGCGTCGGCCCCGGGGGCTTCACCGGACTGCGCATCGGACTCGCCACCGCGCTCGGGCTGGGCCAGGCGCTGGCGGTGCCGGTGACCGGCGCCTCGTCGCTCGAGGCGCTCGCCCTCGGCATCGCCGCCGAGCTGCCCGACGGGTCGCTCGTCGCGCCGATGCTCGACGCCCGCCGCCGCGAGCTGTTCACCGCCGTCTACCGCTCCCGCGGGGGCGACCTCGAGGAGCTGGTCGTGCCCCTGGCCGTCGCTCCCCAGGAGTTCATCGCGCGCCTGCGCGACTTCGGCGAGCCCGTCGGCATCGGCGGCGAGGGCGTGGAGGCCGCGGGCGACGGGATCCGCGAGTTCACCGTCCTGCCCGCCGGCGCGCCGGCGCACCGGCTCTCGGCCGCGGCCCTCGTGCGCCGGGTCCGCTCCGGCGCGGGCCGTCCCGCGCGGCCGGTGTACGCGCGCCTGCCCGGACGCGGAGGTGGCCCGGATGCGCGCGGCGACCGGGGCGGAGTCGTAGGGGTGCCCCGCGGCAAGCGCACCCCGCCGGTGCCGACGACGCGCATCCGCCAGATGCGCAACGGGGACGTGCCGCAGGTCGTGGTGATCGAGGCCGCCAGCTCCAACACGCCGTGGACGCGCGCGATGTTCCAGTCCGAGATCGGCCGGCCCGGCACGATCGACCTGGTGGCGGACCGGGGCGGCGACATCCTCGGCTACATCATGGTCTCGCGCTACGCCGACGTCTGGCACATCCTCAACGTGTGCGTGCGCGAGGCCCAGCGCGGGCAGGGGATCGGCGCACAGCTGCTGGAGGAGCTCTTCGAGCGGGCCGCCGGCACCACGAACCTCGGCTTCACCCTCGAGGTACGTGTGTCAAACGCAACCGCGATCCGCCTCTATCGTCGCAAGGGCTTCGTGGAGCACGGGATCCGCCCGGGCTACTACTCGGACAACGGCGAGGACGCGATCATCATGTGGAGGGGTGGCGGCCCCGAGGACGGGGAGAACGGCGCCGGATGAGCGGTCCCATCCTGGCGATCGAGACCTCCTGCGACGAGACCGCGGCCGCGGTCGTCGACGGGCGGACCATCCTCTCGAGCGTCGTGGCCTCCCAGGCCGAGCTGCACACCCCCTACGGCGGCGTCGTGCCCGAGGTCGCCGCCCGCCACCACCTGGGGACGGTCAACGCGGTCGTCGACCGGGCCCTCGCCGAGGCCGACGTCCGCCTCGGCGACGTCGTGGCGGTCGCCGTGACCCAGCGGCCCGGCCTGATCGGCGCCCTGCTGATCGGGGTCGCGACGGCGAAGGCCATCGCCTACGCGGCGAGAAAGCCCCTGGTGATGGTCGACCACCTGCACGGGCACATCGCCGCGTCCTGGCTCGATCCGGTGGCGCTCGACCCACCCTTCGTGAGCCTGATCGCCTCCGGCGGCCACACGCGCCTGGACCTGGTGACCGACCTGCGCGCGCCGATCCCGCTGGGCCAGACCATCGACGACGCCGCGGGCGAGGCCATCGACAAGGGCGCCCGCCTGCTGGGGCTCGGCTACCCCGGCGGCCCGGCCCTGGAGCGCCTCGCGACGGAGGGCTCCCCCACGGCCCACCGCTTCCCGGTGGGCCTGCGCGGCGCCGGCCAGCGCGACTTCTCGTTCGCCGGGGTCAAGACATCGCTCCTCTACGCGGTCCGCGCGCTGCCGGATCCGCTGCCCGAGCGGCGAGCGCGCCGATCTGGCCGCCTCCTACCAGGAGGCCGTCGTGCGGCCGCTGGCCGAGCGCCTGATCGCCGCCGCGCGCGCCGAGGGCGTGCCGGCCGTCGCCCTCGGCGGCGGCGTGGCCGCCAACGGCCGGCTCCGAGCCCTGGTCGCCGAGGGCGCCGAGCGGGCTGGGCTGCGGCTGGCCGTCCCCGACCGCTCCCTGTGCACGGACAACGCCGCCATGATCGGCGCGGCCGCCCAGTTCACGGACGCGGTGCCCTGGCCGGAGTACCTGGCGATGGACGCGGTCGCCTCCGCGCCGCCCGGAGGGATCGCGGCATGAGGCCCGCCTCGCGCGTCGCCATGGTGGCGGTGGGCGCCGCCGTGGTCGCCCTGCCCGCCGGCCTCGCGTTCGGCGCGCCGACGTTGGCGTCGCCGCAGACGGCCGGCGGGGGCTCGGTCGAGGCGCGCACCGCGGCCCTCGACGCCGCCGCGGGCTGGCGCGACACGCTGGACGCCTTCCGCGCCCCCCAGCTGCCCACGCCGGGCGACACCGAGTCGGTGATCCTCGTGCTCGCCGACCCGCCCGCCGCGGAGGCCGGCCCGGCCGACCGCGCGCCGGGCGGCGCAGGCGATCAGCGCCCAGCAGGCGGCGCTGGAGCCGACCCTGGCGAGCCTGGGCGCCACGATCACGTTCCGCTACCGGGTGCTGGCGAACGCGGTGGCCGTCAGGCTCCCCGCCGGCCGCCTCGAGGCGCTCGCCGCGCTCCCGCAGGTGACCGCGGTCGTCCCGGTCACGTTCCTGGCGCCGGCCCAGGTCGAGGGCTCCACCGCGCCGTCGGCGCTCGAGCCGGCGCCGGCGCCGGACGCCCCCGCCGTCGCGGGGGAGGGCCCGGTCCACATCGCCCTGATCGACGCCGGGGTCGACGTCTCCCACCCCTGGCTGGGCGGTGGCATGGGTCCGACCTTCCCCGTGATCGGCGGCGCCGACCTGGTCGACGGCGACTCGGACCCGCGCCCGGACGGCAGCGATCCGTCCCTCGAGGCGCACGGGACCCAGATGGCGAGCCTCGTGCTGAGGTCCGAGGCCCTCCAGGGGCTGCCGCCCGCCGCCGTCCCGCGGCTGCTGTCCTACCGCGTGGTTGCCCCCGAGGCGGTGGGCGGGCGGCTCCGCCCGCTGGCGCGCAGCGACCGGGTGCTCGCCGCCCTGGAGCGCGCCGTGGACCCCAACGGCGACGGCGACCCCTCCGACACGGCCAAGGTCATCCTGCTCGGCGTCGCGTCGGGCTTCGACGCCGCCGGCACCGACCCGGTGGCCGACGCGGCCCAGGAGGCCGACCGGGTCGGCGCGACGGTCGTGGCCCCCGCGGGCAACGACGGGCCGACCTTCTCGCGGCCGGGGTCCGTCGGCGGGCCCGCCGCCCGTCCCACCGTGATCGCCGTGGGCGGCACGTCGGCCGACCGCACCGCGCGCACCGCCGATCTCGACGCGCGCCTGGGCCCCGCGGCGGCCCGGCTCGGCCCGCTCCCGCTGCTCGGGCCGGATCCGACCGGCGGCGAGCTGCCGGTGGTCGTGCTCCGCGACGACGCGGGCGTGTCGCGCGGCGGCTCCGACGAGCAGTTCCGCACGCCCGACGGGGTCAGCCTGGTGACCGGGGCCCTGGTGGTCGTCGCGCGCGGCGGGGCCCCGATCGTCGAGACGGCGGCGCGCGCCGCGGCGGCGGGCGCGGCCGCCCTCGCCCTGTGGGACGAGGACGGCGTCGCGAGCTACCCCGCCATCCCCGGCGACTCCGGGCTGGCGCTTCCCGTGGTGGGCCTCGGCGCCGCCCAGGGGGCCGCCCTCGCGCGGCTCGCCGGGACCGAGCCGGGGCTGCGGGTGACCGTCACGCCGCGGTCCGACGGCCCGGCGGCGGTCGGGGTCGTGTCGTTCTCGTCGTCCGGTCCGACCGTGGACGGGCGCCAGAAGCCCGATCTGGTGGCGCCCGCGGTCGACCGCGAGACGGCCTGGCCCGGGCGCGCGGCCGACGGCACGGCCCAGGTGGCCCCCTTCACGGGGACCAGCGCCGCGGCCGCGGAGGTGGCCGCGCTGGCCCTGAGACTGCGCATCGACCGCCCGGCCCTCGGCCCCGCCGGGGTGCGGAGCATGCTGATCCAGGCCGCCCGGCCGATCGCGGGGGTGCCCGCCGCCCGCCAGGGCGCCGGGGTGGCCGAGGAGCCCGCCGACGCCGCGCTGCGCGTGGAGCCGGCCATCGTCACGAGCGTCACCCGGGCCGGGGCGGTCAGCGCCGCGATCGCGCTCCGGGGCCTCGACGGCGCGGTCGGGCGCTACACGGTCGCGCTGCGGGTCGGCGGCGTGGAGAGCGTGGTCGACTCGCGGGTCACGGTGCGCCGCGGCCGCGACACGCCGGTCGCGCTGCGGCTGCCCCGCGGCGGGATCGGCGAGCTCGTCGTGCGCGACGCCGACGGGACCGAGGTGGCTCACGCCCCGGTGGTGCCCTCGCGACCGGCGGCGACGCCGGACGGCGCCCTCGGGCGGCCGGAGGTGACCGTCGGACCCCGCTTCGCCGAGGTCCGGGTCCGCCTCGGGGCCCTGCGGCGCGCATCGGCACGCCTGGCCAACGTCCGCCTCCACTCCGTCCGGCTGGAGCTCGTCCCGGCCGGGGGCGGGGAGGCCCTGCCGGTGGCGGGCGCCAAGCAGTCGGGGGCCTGGGCGGCCGGCACCTACCGCTTCCTCGTCGCCCGCCGGCTGGCCTCCGGCCTCGCCGCACCGGCCGGCGACTACACCCTCCGCGTACGGGCCGAGGGCCCAGACGGGGCGCCCCTGACGAGCACGAGCGCACCCTTCACCCTGCGCTGAGACCGCAACGATCGCGGGCCGTGGCCTTGCGGTTCCCCCTCCGGAGGTCGTAACTTGACCAACGTGTCACAAAGTTACGGCGAGGGGATCCGCTCCAATGGCGACTGACCGCCTCACTCTCGGGGTCGCGGCGCGGCTCTCACGGTACCTGCAGGTCCTGACCCAGTCGAAGAAGATGGGGAAGACCAGCATCTCGTCGCAGGCCATCTCCGAGTACACGAACGTCAACCCGACCCAGATCCGCCGGGACCTGTCGGGGTTCGGGAAGTTCGGCAAGCGGGGGGTCGGCTACGACATCGACTCGCTGATCGAGCAGATCCGGAAGATCCTGCGCACCTCGGGTCAGCACAACATCGCGCTCTTCGGCGCCGGCAACCTCGGGCAGGCGATCGCGAACGCCGGCGTCTTCGCAGACCACGGCTTCCGCATCTCGGCGATCTTCGACGTTGACCCGGAGCGGGTCGGGACCACGCTGGGCGACATCCCGGTCCGCCACTACCGCGACCTCCAGGAGGTCGTCGCCACCGACGGCGTCATGGTCGGGGTGCTCGCGGTGCCGGGCAGCGCGGCCCAGGAGGTGGCCGACGACCTTGTGGCCGCCGGCGTGAAGATCATCTTCAACTACTCCGACGCCCTGCTGACCGTGCCGTCGGATGTGACCGTCCACACCTCGAGTCCCGCGGTCGAGCTGCTCTACGCGCTGTACTTCTACCTGTCCTGACGAGACCGCCGTCCGGCACGAGGAGGGCTGAGGCCGAGTGAGCGCGGGGTATGCACTGGCGGCCGCGGCGGGCGACATGCCGGCCCAGCTGCTGCCCGCGCGGAGCCAGATGGCGTTCACCCTCGGCGTCCACATCATCCTGGTGCCCCTGGGGGTGGTGTTCCCGCTCCTGATGCTGATCGCGAACTACCTGGGGCTGCACCGGGGCGACGAGGACTTCATGCGCCTCGCCGAGCGCTGGTCCAAGGTCGCCGCCGTCACCTTCGCGGTGGGCGCGGTGACGGGCACGGTGCTCAGCTTCGAGTTCGGGATGCTGTGGCCGGGGATGTTCGACCGTTTCGGCGACGTCATCGGCCTGGCCTTCGCGCTCGAGGGGATCTTCTTCTTCCTCGAGGCCATCTTCATCTCGATCTACATCTTCGGCTGGCGGCGCCTGAGCCCCTGGGCCCACTTCTGGAGCGGCGTCCCGATCCCCCTCTGCGGCCTCGGCGGGGCGTTCATGGTCCTGTCGGCCAATGCGTGGATGAACCAGCCCGGCGGCTTCGAGATGGACGCGGCGGGCAACGTGACCAGCGTCGATGTGTGGTCGGTGATCTTCAACGGCGCGGTCGCCTACACGTTCGCCCACATGTACGTGGCGACGTTCATCTGCGCGGGCTTCCTCGTCGCGTCGGTCTACGCGATGGGCATGCTCCGCGGCCGGCGCGACCGCTACCACCGCCTCGGCTTCTTGCTGCCCTTCACGGTCGCGGCCATCGCGATGCCGATCCAGATGTTCGTCGGCGACGTGGTCGCGCGCGCGATCTACGAGGACCAGCCCATCAAGTTCGCGGCGCTGGAGCTCAACACGACCACCGGCTCGCACAAGCCCGAGATCCTGCTCGGCCACCTCAACGAGGACGGCACGGTGAGCGGGGGACTCAAGATCCCCGACCTGGCCTCGTGGCTGAGCGACCCGTTCGACCGGCGCCGACACCGTCGTGACCGGCCTCGACTCGGTCCCGCCGCAGGACCGGCCGACCCGGGCGGGCGTCAACATGGTCCACCTGGCCTGGGACACGATGGTCGGCCTCGGGACGGCCCTGAC
The DNA here is from genome assembly GCA_963784365.1 of uncultured Thermoleophilia bacterium. Classification (GTDB taxonomy): domain Bacteria; phylum Actinomycetota; class Thermoleophilia; order Miltoncostaeales; family Miltoncostaeaceae; genus Miltoncostaea. The sequence goes on from CAWAQS010000008.1 coordinate 78,286, forward strand.
GTTCCTCGCCCTCTGGTTCGCGGTGCTCTGGTGGCGGCGCCGGAAGGAGATCGTCAACAGCACCTGGCTGCTGCGCGCCGCGGTGGTGGCGCCGATCGCGGCCTACCTGTGCCTCGAGGCCGGCTGGGTCGTGACCGAGGTCGGCCGCCAGCCGTGGGTGGTCTACGAGATCCTGCGCACCGAGGACGCGGTCACCAACGCGTCCCCGGCGCTGGTGTGGACCTCGCTGAGCGCCGTCATGGTGCTCTACGCCGCACTCGCCCTGGCCTCCGTGCTGGTCATCCGGGCGATGACGCGGCGCTGGCGCGACGGCGACCTCGAGGACTCGTCGGTCCCCTACGGCCCGCGCCCCGAGGCGCCGGCCCCCCTGGGCGACCCGGGGGCGGCGCCGTGAGCGCGGTCGACGGCTGCATCGTCGTCCTCGGCGTTGGGGTCCTCCTCTACGCGCTGCTGGGGGGCGCGGACTTCGGCGCGGGCTTCTGGGACCTCACCGCGGGCGGCGCCGAGCGCGGGGAGCGCCCGCGGGCCCTCATCGACCGCTCCATCGGGCCGGTGTGGGAGGCCAACCACGTCTGGCTGATCTTCTGCATCGTCGTGCTCTGGACCGCGTTCCCGCCGGCCTACTCGGCGGTCTTCTCGACGCTCGCCATCCCGCTGACGCTCGCGGTGCTCGGCATCGTGCTGCGGGGATCCGGATTCGCCTTCCGCAAGGTGTCCACGCGCCTGGGGGTCCGGCGGGTCTACGGCGCCACCTTCGCGCTCGCGTCCGTGCTGACGCCCTTCTTCCTGGGCGCGGTGCTGGGGGGGATCGCCTCCGGGCGCGTGCCGCCCGGCAACGCCGCCGGCGACCTCTGGACGAGCTGGTTCAACCCGAGCGGGATCGCGGTCGGGGCGCTGGCGGTCGCGGTGTGCGCCTACCTGGCCGCGGTCTACCTGATCGTTGACGCGCGCCACCTCGGCGACGACGATCTCGTCCGCCACTTCACCCGGCGCGCGCTCGGCGCGGGCGTGGCCGCGGGGATCCTCGCCGCGGTGGGGATCCTGGTCCTGCGCTCGGACGCGGAGCGCACCTACGACCGCCTCACCGGCGAGGCGCTGCCGCTCGTGATCCTGTCGGCGGTCTGCGGCATCGCGGTGCTCGTCCTGCTCGCGCTCGGGCGGCCCCGGGGCACCCGGATCCTGGCCGCGGCGACGGTGGCCGCGGTGATCGGGGCGTGGGGCGTGGCCCAGTGGCCCTACATGCTCCCCGAGACGCTCACCGTGGACCAGGCGGCGGGGGACTCCTCGACCCTCGGGTGGATCCTCGTCGTGTTCATCGTCGCCGTGGTGCTGGTGATCCCATCGATCTTCCTGCTCTTCCTGCTGGACCAGCGCAGCCGCCTGGAAGAGGACTAGCTGACCCCTCCGTCTTGCACCGCGGGACGGCGTCTCGCGACGCTTGACCGGCGGGCCGCCGCGGGCGGAGGCTCCGGCCATGAACCCCATGTGGATCCTCATCGCGATGGCGGTGCTCTGCCTCTTCTGCCACATGACGGCCTCGCTCTACGACGAGAGATGCGAGGAGGCGGGCGACGACTGGCGCGGGGACACCCGCGAGGAGCTCGCGGCCGCCGGGCAGGCGCTGATCGCCGTGCCGGCCACCCCGGTGGCCCTGGTCGCGGCGAGCGGCGGCGAGGTCCTCGCGGCCGGCGGGCCCGTCTGGTGGTGGTGGCTCCTGCTGTTCAGCGCGCTCTGGTGCGCGTTCCTGCTCGCTCTCTCGGTGGGCGAGGAGGAGGGCCCGTCCCTCGAGGACGCGCCAATTGACATTCCGTCGGATGCCAATTGGCGCTGAGGTGGCGGAGCCCCTCTACCGGGGTTCCTCCGCCGCGGGGTCGTAGGGCTCGCCGCTCCAGTCGATGCGGGGGGCGTCGCTGCGGTCGAGCGGCTGGGAGGCGCGGGACGGGGAGAAGTAGTCCCAGGCCCAGTCGATGAACGCGTCCACCCGTGGGCGCACGCCGGTCATCAGGGTCGCGTGGACGCCCAGCCACATCAGGAAGGCCACCGTGCCGTCCACCTCGTGGCGGCCCTTGCCCACCTCGGCCACCGCGGAGTTGTGGCCGATCATGGCCATGATGCCCTTGTCCTTGTAGCGGAAGGGCTTCGGCGTGCGGCCCGCGGCGGCGGCCACGATGTTCGCGGCGGCCCACTGGCCCGACTGCAGCGCGACGGACCCGAGCTGGGGGAGGGGCTCCCCGTCGGGACCGGCGATGTTCGCGAGGTCGCCCAGCACGTAGACACCGGGGAAACCCTCCACGGTCAGGTCCGGGCGGACATCGACGCGACCGCCGCGGCCGGTGGGAAGGCCGCTCCGCTCCGCCAGCGGCGCGGCGGCGATCCCCCCGCCCCAGATGACCGTGCGCGTGGCGATGCGCGAATCGTCGGAGAGCAGGGCGTGGCCCGGGGCCGACCTCCTTGACGGCGGTCCCCAGGCGCACCTCCACGCCGTCGCGCTCGAGCACCGACGCGGCGTAGGCGTGGGCGTGCTCCGAGAATGGCCCGAGCACGGCGTCGCCGTGGTCGACCATCACCACCTTCGCCGCCGAGGTGTCCAGGTCCGGGAACTCGACCGGCATCGTGTGCGTGATCATCTCCGAGAGCGCCCCGGCGATCTCGGTCCCGGTGGCCCCGGCGCCGACGACGACGAAGGTGAGGGCCCCCTCCTCGACCAGGCCGGGCTCGCGCTGCACCGCGTCGAAGACGTCGACGATCTGGGCGCGCAGCCGGTCGGCGTGGTCGACCGTGTAGAGCGGGAAGGAGTGCTCCTCGGCCCCGGGGGTCTTGAAGAAGCGCGCCCGCGAGCCGGCCGCCAGCACCAGCGCGTCGCCGGCGAAGCGGCGCCCGTCCTCGGTCGTGATCGCCCTCTGCGCGGCGTCCACGGATGCGGCCTCGGCGACCACCACCTCCACGTTGGGATGGGAGTGGAACAGCTCGTGCAGGGAGAAGGCGACGTCGGCGCGCGCCAGCTGCGACGTCGCCACCTGGTAGAGCAGCGGCTGGAACTGGTGGTAGTCGTTCCGGTCGATCAGGGTGACGTGGACGTCCTTGTGCTTGGCGAGGGCGCGCGCGCAGCCCAGGCCGGCGAACCCGCCGCCCACGATGACCACGTCGTGACTCATCCGACCACCTCCGCGCGCTCGGCGTCCGGGCCGGCCCGGTCGAGCAGGTCGGCCAGGAGCTGGGCCGTGTTGATCAGGCCGAGGTGGCTGAACGCCTGGGGGAAGTTGCCGAGTTGCTCCCCTGTGGGCCCGATCTCCTCCGAGTAGAGCCTCAGGCGGTTGGCGTAGGTGTGCATCTTCTCGAACACGATGCCAGCGTCGCGCAGACGGCCGGAGCGCGCCAGGGCCTGGACGTACCAGAAGGTGCACATCGAGAAGGTGCCCTCGGAGCCGCGCAGGCCGTCGGGTGAGGCCGCCGGGTCGTAGCGGTAGACCAGGCTGTCGGACACCAGGGTCGTGTCCATCGCCGCCAGGGGGGAGCGCCAGAGCGGGTCGGAGGGGGAGATGAAGCCCACCAGGGGCATCGTCAGCAGGGCCGCGTCGAGCACGTCCGAGCCGTAGTGCTGCACGAATGCCCCCAGATCATGTTTGTGGCCCTTTCCCATGATCTGGTGGTACACCCGGTCCCGCTCCGCCCTCCAGCGCGGCAGGTCGGCCGGGCGACCGCGCGAGTTGGACAGCCGGATCGCCCGGTCGAAGGCCACCCACGTCATCTGGCGGCCGTAGGTGAAGGGCTTGTCGCCGCCGCGGCTCTCCCAGATGCCGGCCTCGTCCCGGTCCCAGTGGTCGCAGAGCCAATCGACCGTCCGGAGAGCTCCGTCCAGGCGGCGTGGTCGATCATCAACCCGGCCTCGTCGGCCTCGTCGGCCTCGGCGATCGCGTCGAGCCGGCGCCGGTCCGTCGCCACCGTCCCCAGAGTGGGCGGCATGAAGTCCACCAGCTCGCCGACGCCCTCGTCGCTCATGAAGCGCGTGACCAGGATCGCCGCGTCGGGGAAGTAGAGCTGGCGGATGACGCAGCCCTCGCCGTCCTCGGGCGCGATCCGGAAGTGCCCGCCGTCCTCCGCGTCCAGGAGGGTGGCGAAGATGCTCGGCGAGTCGAAGCGCGGCAGGCACAGCCAGTCCACGCTGCCGCCGGTGGAGACGAGCGCGGCCGTCTGGAGGTCGCCGATCGGGCCATGGTCTGCGATGAGCGGGTGGTCGGCCACGGGAGAACCCCCTTGGTGCCACGGGACCCCCTGACGCTATCCGCCGCGGCGCCTCCCGACCATGGCTCGAGCGGGCGAGTCGGCGGGTGAGCGGGGCCGGTCCCCGGGCCGGACCGGGGGCCGTTGCTATGCTCGCAACCGGATGGCCGACCACGACGTTCCCCTCGGTGTGCTCACCGGGGCCCGTGAGCGCTTCGAGGAGTCGGTCGACTTCACGGTCGGCATCGAGGAGGAGTACCAGCTCCTCGACCCGGAGACGCTCGCCCTCACGAACCGCTTCGAGGAGCTGATGGGCGCCGCCGACGGCCGCCTCGCGGAGCGCCTCGCCGGCGAGCTGATCGCGAGCGAGATCGAGTACCGCACGGACCGCCACCCGCGCTTCGCCGACGCGGCCCGCGACCTGGTCGAGGGCCGCCTCGCGACCCTGGCGCTGGCCGATCGCCTGGGCATCGCCCTGGGGGTTTCGGGCGTCCACCCGTTCAGCCCCTGGACCGAGCAGCGCATCATCGACACGCCCCACTACCGGCGGGTCGAGGAGGAGCTGGGCTACATCGCCTGGACCAACAACACCTGGTCCCTGCACCTGCACTCGGGCGTCCGCGACGCCGATCGCGCCATCGCGGTGTCGACGGCGATGCGGAGCCTGCTGCCCGAGCTCCTGGCGCTGTCGGCCAACAGCGCGGTCTTCGCCGGGCGCGCCACCCGCCTCCATTCGACGCGGATGCAGGTCTTCACCAAGAGCTTCCCGCGCTGCGGCGTGCCCGACGCCTTCGCCGACTGGGACGACTACGCCGCGTTCGTGGAGCTGCTGGAGCGCACCGGGTCGATCGTGGAGAGCACCCAGATCTGGTGGAGCGTGCGGCCCCACCACACCTTCGGCACCGTCGAGGTGCGGATCTGCGACGGCCAGACCGACATGCCCCTCGCGCTCGGCATCGCCGCCCTGGCCCTCGCCTGCATCGCCACCTTCGCCGCCGAGTACGACGCGGGACACCCGCTCCCGACCCACCGACGTGGGCTCATCGAGGAGAACATCTGGCGCGCCGAGCGCCACGGACTGGAAGGACGCCTCATCGATCTCGACCGAGGATGCGAGCGACGCACGACCGAGGCCATCGAGCGCCTCCTGGAGTGGTCGGCTCCCGCACACGAGCCCCTGGGGCTGACCCCGTTCCTGGCGGTCCTCCCGCGCACGCTGGCCGAGGGCAACGGCGCAATGCGCCAGATCGCCCGGCTCGGCGAGCTCGGCGACGTCCGCGCGATGCACGCCGAGGTCGTGGAGCACACCCGCCGCTCGGCCCACGAGGCCATCGAGTTGTCGGCGGCGGCGGCATGAGCGAGCCCACGCCGCCCCAGGACCGCGAGCCGACCCAGGAGGAGATCTCCGCCGCCCTGGCCGCCCGCCTGGCCCGCACGCCCGTCCGGGACGTGCTGCTCCAGTGCATGGCCACGTTCATCGACATGGCGGGCATCCGCCTGGGGATGGGCCCCTCCGGCGACGACGCCCGCGACCTGCCCCAGGCGCGGCAGGCGATCGAGGCGCTGCGCGCGCTGCTCGGCGTGGCCGAGCACGAGCTGGGCTCCGCCCAGGTCAACCCCTTCAAGGAGCCCCTCGCCGTGCTGCAGATGGCGTACGCCCGCGCCATCGAGGAGCCCGGCGACGAGGACGCGGGCGACGACCCGCCGGGGGGCCCCGAGAACCCTCCGCCGCCGCCGGCGCGCCCCCAGGACGATCCCGCCGGACGCCTCTGGGTCCCCCCGGGGAGCCGCCGCTAGGCGTTTCGCGGTACGGCGTCCGGGGCCGTGTGGTAGAAAACCGCGTCGGCATGGTGCTCATTCGCACGAGTCTGTGCCGGCGCGACCCGGTGCGCGTGGCCCAGATCGGGCAGCTCGGCGCGCTCGACTGACCACGATCTCGGAGGAACCAATTGGCCGACTTCCTGTCGGACAACACCGTATGGCTCGCCGTGGTCCTCGGCCTCGTCGCCGTGGCCTACGGCATCGGACTCACCGTCTATCTGCTCAAGCAGCCCGCGGGTGACGAGAAGATGCAGTCCATCGCCGCGGCGATCCAGGAGGGGGCGCAGGCCTACCTGAAGCGGCAGTACACGATCATCGCGGGCGTCGCGGTGGTCCTGTTCCTGCTCATCGGCCTGCTGGGGCAGACCGTCGATTCCTCCCTCCTGGGGTGGAAGGCGGCGATCGGCTTCCTCATCGGCGCCGTCGCGTCCGCGGCGGCCGGCTTCATCGGCATGAACGTCTCCGTGCGCACCAACGTGCGCACCGCCGAGGCCGCCAAGAAGGGCCTCTCCGCCGCCCTCGGCGTCGCCTTCAAGGGCGGGGCCGTGACCGGGCTGCTGGTGGTGGGCCTCGGCCTGCTGTCCGTGTCCGGCTACTTCCTCATCCTGGGCTCGGAGGCCGGCGACGTCCCGCCGCTGGTCGGCCTGGCCTTCGGCTCGAGCCTGATCAGCGTCTTCGCCCGTCTGGGCGGCGGCATCTTCACCAAGGGCGCCGACGTCGGCGCCGACCTGGTGGGCAAGGTCGAGGCGGGCATCCCCGAGGACGACCCGCGCAACCCGGCCGTGATCGCGGACAACGTCGGCGACAACGTCGGCGACTGCGCCGGCATGGCCGCCGACCTCTTCGAGACCTACGCGGTCACCACGGTCGCGGTCATGTTCCTCGGCTCGCTGTTCCTGGCGGACTTCGCCAACGCCCTCATCTTCCCGCTCGCCATCGGCGGCGTGTCGATCATCACCTCGATCATCGGCACCTGGTTCGTGCGCACCGGCAAGAACGAGTCGGTGACGGCGGCGCTCTACACCGGGCTGGGCGTGGCGGCGATCCTCTCGATCCTCGGCTTCCTCCCCGTCACCTACTGGCTGATGGACGGCGCTCAGAACACGCCGGGCGGTGCCGAGTGGATGCACTACTTCTGGTGCGCCGTCATCGGCATCGGCGTGACCGTCGCGCTGGTGGGCATCACCGAGTACTTCACGGGCACCATCTGGCCGCCGGTCAAGAAGATCGCCAAGGCGTCCGCGACCGGGGACGGCACCAACATCATCGCCGGGCTCGCGGTGGGCCTGAAGGCCACCGCCGCCCCGATCGTCGTCATCACCGCCGCCATCGCCGGGACCTACGAGCTGGCCGGCTACTACGGCATCGGCGTCGCCGTCATGGCGATGCTCTCGCTCACGGGTGTCGTCGTGGCGCTCGACGCCTTCGGGCCGATCACCGACAACGCCGGCGGCATCGCCGAGATGGCGGAGCTCCCGGAGGGCGTGCGCGCGATCACCGACCCGCTCGACGCGGTCGGCAACACCACCAAGGCCGTCACCAAGGGCTACGCCATCGGCTCGGCCGGCCTCGCCGCGGTGGTGCTGTTCGTGTCCTACGTGGAGGAGCTGAGCCACTCCATCGGCGAGACTGCGGCGGCGACACTCAACTTCAGCCTCGTCAACCCGTTCGTGGTGGTGGGGCTCTTCATCGGCGGCATGATGCCGTTCCTGTTCGCGGCCTTCTCCATGGAGGCCGTCGGCAAGGCCGGCGGCCAGGTCGTGGAGGAGGTGCGCAAGCAGTTCCGCGAGAAGCCCGGGATCATGGAGGGCACCGAGCGCCCGGACTACGCGCGCTGTGTCCGCATCGTGACGGCGTCCGCCCAGCGGGAGATGCTGCTCCCCGCGGCCATCCCGATCCTGTTCCCGATCATCATCGCGTTCATCTTCGGCGTGAACAACGGCCGCGAGATGCTCGGCGGGCTGCTGCTGGGAACGATCGTCACCGGCATCTTCGTGGCGATCTCGATGACCTCGGGCGGCGGCGCGTGGGACAACGCCAAGAAGCTGATCGAGGACGGCCACTACGGCGGCAAGGGCTCAGTCGCCCACAAGGCCGCGATCACGGGCGACACGGTCGGGGACCCCTACAAGGACACGGCGGGGCCCGCCATCAACCCGATGATCAAGGTCGCGAACATCGTGGCCCTGCTGCTTGTCCCGTTCCTGAACTGAACCCTCCGGAACGGCTGAAGGACCGCGAGGGCGCCGTCCGACACGGCGCCCTCGCTGTTTGCGGGCGGAACCCCGGCCGAAGGGGGAAGGGACGGCCGGGGTCTGTCCGGTCGGACCCCTACCAGTCGGCTCCGGTGATGGTCGCCTCCTCGGGGGCGATGGCCGCCACGTCGAGGGGGATCCCGGCCCGATGAAGCATGCGGCGCGCCTCGCCGATCTGGCGCTCGTGGTGCGCGGGCGCGGCGACGAGCACGACGCGCGGCTCGAGGCCGGTCGCGCTCAGCGCCCGCAGCCGGTCGACCGTCGTGCGGCGCACCAGCGTCTCGGGCAGCTCGACCTCGAAGCAGAGGGGCCGGGTGCTGCCCCGTTCGCAGAGCACGTCCGGAGGCTGGCCGGCGGTGGGCGGGGGAGCGGCGAACTCCTCGCTGCCCATCGCGTGGACCGTCCACTTCGTCCGGAGGGCCAGATCGCGCGCCAGAGCCGCGACGCCTGCGTCGTGCAGGGCGAGTCTTCGGCGGAAATCAACGAGCCAGGCGTCGTAGCTGTCCAACGAAACCCCAATGGGGACGGGAGCCCGATCGCCTATTGACCCTACCGCCGGCCTCGGACGGCTCACCTGGGCGCATCGCGGGGTTACACTCCCACCGTTCACGGTCCCGGTTCGAGGAGTGGCGTCGACGATGGCAACAGGAGCCTCCAAGGGCAATCGCGCCCTGCCCCGCGTGGCGAACGCGGAGAAGCCCCGTCCCGACGAGACGATCCTGCGGCGATCCGGCGCCGACCTCCAGAACGGGTGGCTCGCCCGGCACGGCGAGCTCTACGCCACCGAGGATCGGCTCGTCTTCGTCCCCACCGTCCTGGACACGGTCCTGCGCGCCAAGCGCCGCGAGATCTTCCTCGACGACATCACGGAGATCGAGCGCTTCCCGATCGCCCCGGGCGGAATGCCCCCGGGCGGCCGTCGCCCGCGGATGATCCTCCACACCGAACCGTGCATCTACGAGCTCATGGTCTCGGACCTCGACGGCTGGATCGACACCATGCAGCGGATCTACCGCGTGCGCGCCAAGAAGGGGCGCTCACACGAGCCGACGATCACACGCGAGGGCTACCTCAACCCCCTCCTCGACGAGGAGTAGCCGCACCGGGGGGTGCGTCGGCTAAACTCCGTATCAGTCGCGGGGTTTAGGGGAGTTCCAGTGATCACCATCACCGAGAAGAGCCGCTCGGCCGTGCTGGCCCTCACGGAGCTGGCGCAGCGCGGATCCGCGGGCCCGGTGCCCATTCTCGAGGTGGCCGAGGCGCGCGGCATCCCGCTCCACTTCCTCGAGCAGATCTTCGCCGGCCTGCGCCGGGCGGGGGTCCTCCAGAGCCAGCGCGGCGTGAAGGGCGGGTACTCGTTCCGCCGGCCGCCGATCGAGGTCAGCATCCTCGAGGTGGTCGAGACCGTCGACGGCCGCATCACCCCGCCCGGCGGGGACGCCGCGGCCTGGGGCTCGGAGTCGGTCTGGATCGAGGCTCAGGCCGCCCTCGCCGACCTCCTCGGCGGGCTGACGATCGCCGACATGCAGGAGCGCGAGGCGCGCATCCAGGACGCGCCCATGTTCCACATCTAGGGGACGTCTGGGCGATCCTCGGCCAGAACCAGGCCCGCTCGGGAACTGTGGAAGGATGGCGGGGTGAGTGACCCGCGTTCGTCCGTGGTCTGGCGATGGCTCGCGGCAGGGGATGACGGGGACCTGGACTCCTTCGACGACCTCCTGCATCCCGAGGTGGTGGTTCACGCTCCGCGGGGTTTGTCCACCACGAGCTGCGACGACGAGAGAGCGGTATGGGAGAGGGCGCGCGACGCCATTCCCGACCTGCGCCACGACGTGCGGGAGGTCGTCGTCGATGGTGACGTGGAGATGGCGCGGGTCGTCGTCACCGGCACCTTGCGCCGCAGCTTTGGCGGGCTCCACGCCACCGGGCGTCCTTTCCGCATCGATCAGGCGGTCATCGCGCATCTGCGCGACGGCAAGATCATCGAAGCGTGGGAGATCGCCGACCTCACGCCGCTCGAGGCTCAGGTCCAGGGAGGGTGAGCCGCTTCGGCCGCTGGCCCCAGAGCCCCGTTGGGGGTCGAGCCTGGCTGTGACGAAGGGGGCTCAGACGAGGGGGCCAGTTGGTCCGGACCCCCTCCTCGAGCCCCTCTAGCTGTGAATCCTCGCAGCGTTCGTCAGCCGTAGCTGCTGAAGGCGTCCGGCAGGGGTCTGCCGGTTGAGGCTGCCGTGGGGTCGTGAGTGGTTGTACCAGTCGAGCCATCGGCCGAGCGCCAGAGTGCGCTCGGCCGATGAGCGGTAGATCTGGCCATATGCCCACCCGCGGGTGAGAGTCTGAATGAAGCGCTCACCTTTGCCGTTGGTCTGAGGCCGGTAGGGGCGGGTTCTCAGATGGCCGACCCCCAGGGGCCTGCAGGCGTCGGCGTGAAGGTGCGAGGCGTAGCCCGGGCCATTGTCGGTCATGACCTTCTGGGCCCGGACACCGCGACAGGCGAACCAACCAAGGGCGCGCTCGAGGAAGCCCACGATCGTGGTCGCCCGCTCATCGGCCAGCACCTCGACGTATGCCAGGCGGGTGGCATCGTCGATGGCGATATGGACGTACTCCCAGCCGGCGCCCTTGACCAGGGTGCGCCGATCGCCGTGGACCCGGTGGCCGGGGCGCTCGATGCGCACGAGCTTCTTGATGTCGATGTGGATCAGCTCGCCCGGGTGGCGGCGTTCATAGCGGCGCACCGGCCCGACGGGCTCGTTGAGGGCCAGGCGCCCGCGCCCGCTGCGGCGCAGGATCGCCGAGACGCTCGAGTGGGCCATACCCAGTGCCTGGGCGATCTGGTGGGCCGTCATGCGCAGGCCCCGAAGGGCCGGATCGCCCGGATGCGCTCGGGCGGATGTGCCCGCGGCAGGCGATGGGCGATCGAGGGCCGATCTCTGAGGCCCGCCGCGCCCTCCGCCCGGTAGCGCGCCAGCCAGCGATAGCCGGTGCGCACGCTGACACCCGCTGCCTGGCAGGCGTCGCCCATCCTCCAGCCCTCTGCCTGGACCCTCCTCACCAGCAGCGCCCTGCCTTCGGGCGTCAGCTTCGCGTTAGCGTGGAGCCTCATCCGGGCCTCCCTGGATCTCGTGATTGCTTGGCGGCAACCACAAGCCTCCAGCGACGAGGCCCGGATGACTAACGCTTCAAGGATTCACATCTAGCGGAAGCGCGGAACGCTGTAGACGGTCAGGTCCGTGCCCACCGGGTCCTTGGCCACGTACGCCGGCGGCAACGTGTTGAGCTGCGCGCCCAGGCCGAAGTCGTTGTCGTTGACGACGGCGATGCGATCGCGACCCACGAGCGCGACGCCCTCGAGCTTGTCGTGGGGGTAGGTCGCCCCGACGTCGAGGATGGCCTTCTTCGCCACCGGGGTGACCCCGGCCGCCGCCAGCAGCTCGGGCGTGTAGGCGTCGAGCGTTCCGGCGTCGCGGTCGACGGCGGCCACCGAGCCCGCGGGGAGCGTGGTCAGGTCGGTCCCGGCCGACAGATCGACGGCGTAGACGACCTTGTGGTCGGTGCCGCCACCCGCCGGGGAATCGTCGCGGTCGTCCACCGCGAGCCGCCCGGGCGCGATCCACGCCAGGTCCGAGGTGCGGTAGAGGTCCTGCCAGTCGGCGTCCGAGACGTCGGCCGGGCGCGGGTTCGTGTTCGCGTCGATCTGGTAGAGGAACTCGCGGCTGACGGCCGGCCCGCCCGCGGCGCGCAGGTTGATCTCCACGAGACGCAACGAGCGGTGGAGCTTGGGCTTGGTGCCGTTCGGGATCGCGACCCCGCCGGACGTGGTGGCGGGCTTGGTGTCGAGCGCGTTCTGCATCAGCGCGTAGAGCGAGCGCCCGTCGTCGCTGATCGCGACCCCCTCGATGCCACGGTTGGCGCGCCGCTTCGAGTAGATGGCGGGCAGCACCCGCCGCACGGGCACGACCGACTCGTCGCCCAGCGTCGGCGTTCCGGCCGGCACGAGCCGCTCGAGGATCACGCCCGAGAAGGAGACGTGGACCAGGCTCGGGCGGTACTCGTCGCTGATCCAGAAGCCGTCCCGGGCGACCGCGATGCCCTCGGTGTCGAGGCCGTAGGGGTCGAGGATGCCCGTCGGCGCTGCCGGTGGAGTTGAAGGGCGAGCCGTCGGCGAAGGTGCCGAGCTCGTCCGGGACCGGCCCGGTGGAGGGGAGGTTCGGGAAGCCGGTGATCTCGCGCGCGCCGCCGCCCAGGGCGAGCGCCGCACGGGCCGGGTCCACGGCTCCCGCGCGCAGCTTCAGCGGGATGGTGACGAGCGGGGTGAGGCCGCCCCTCGGCGAGGTGGCGACGAGGCGGATGGAGGGCGTGAAGCCCGGAACCGGGAAGGTGCGCACCTGGCCGATGGGGGCGGGGAGGGTCGGCTGCCCGTTCGGGCCGCGATCCGTGACGGTCCAGAAGAGCCGGCCCCCGGGGGCGGCCGGCGTGAGACCGGAGAAGCCGCCCTCGATGATCGGCGTTCCCGCCAGCAGCGAGTGGGGCGACTTGAGGGGGTAGGTGGTGGTGGAGGTCGGGGCCGGGCCGGCCGCGGAGGCCGTGGCGGCGACGGCGGCGAGCGAGCAGAGGGCGACGGCGACCGCGGGTCGGACAGACATTGTTTCTCCCGTGACGAGGGTGGTGATCGCCTTCTTCTCGCACGCTCCCGCGCACCCCGAGGTGTCAGCTCCGTGAAGCTCGGGTGGCCCGACGTCAAAAGGCCCCGCACGCGCCGAAACACGGCACTCGCCGCCGTGCGTTCCCCGACTCCCGGAGAGCGCCGCCAGGCCCGGCCAACGCCCGGGCGCGACCTGGCTCAGTCCGGATCGATGAAGTATCCGCCGAGGCGCCACCGGCCGGCGGTGTCCACCTCGATGCGCGTCGGAGGCGTCTCCCAGAGGGCGATCAGGACGAGCTCGCTGCGACCCCTGGTGAGTGACGGCCTCGCGCAGGTCGGCCGCCACGTCCGGGTGGCTCGCCCAGTCGATGAGCGTCTGCGTGAGCCTGACCTCTATCGAGCGCGGGGGCCGATCCCGAACCTGGATCTGCCACCACCACGACTCGCCGTCCTCGTCCCGGCGCGCCTCGCCCGGAGTCGGCCCGGCGATGGGCTTCCAGCCCCAGCTCATGTCTCGCCCATCGCCGCCTCCGCGGGGTGCATGGAGGATGTCCGGTCCGCGCTCGACGCGATTATCGACCCGGCCCCTGTTACGGGCCCGTGAAACCCGCCGCGGGCCCTTGCGGGTGCGGTGTGGCCTTCCTACCTTCCGGGAACGCCGCATCGCGTGGTGATCGCGAACCGGTGATGTGTCTCCTCCCGGGGGTTCCCGACCGTCTCAGGGAGCTCCCGGGAGTGAGGCTCCGCGTCGCGGTCGAGTCCTCAGGCGGACGTCCCGGGCTGCTTGTAGCTGGGGACCGGCTTGCCCGCGCGGACGTCCTTCTCGGCCGACAGGAGCGGGGCGGGCACGCCGTTGCGCTGGGCGCACCCGGGGCAGAGCCGCACGGGAAGCGTCACCACCCCCGGCGGCACCGTGCCGGGTGCGGCGTCGAGCTCCTCGGCCGCGAGGACGGCGAAGGTGCGCACGGCGCGATCGCCGGGGAGGCCGCCGACGTTCGCCAGCCCTCCCACGATCCACTCCGCCTCGCCGCGGAACACCACCATCGTGGACGTGCCCGGTCGAGAGCACGAGACGCAGCTGCCGACGGGCGCGACGAGCGGCTCGGTCATCGGCGGGCCTCAGTCATTCGCCGGCAGCGACTTCCAGGCGCGCGTGGCGGCCTCGAGCTCCGTGGCGCCGCTGAACATCGCACCGGGGCCGCTGCGGCCCCCGACGGGGACCGCCTCGGCCATGTAGGCACCGTCGGCCAGCGTCTGCGTGGTGAGGCGATAGCCCCGCTCGAGCATGTCCTGCCTGATCGTGCCGACCTCGTCGTCCTGCGCGGTCATCTGGCGCCTCCCGGGTTGGAACTCGAACGCACCGGCGTGCGGTTCCATCCTGAGGCATGCGCCGGACATCGGGCCCCCCCGGCGGGGGAGTCGGCACGGTCGCTCAGGGCGCCACCATGAAGGCGTGGAGCTCGTAGACCTCCGTGACCGGGGGCTCGGCGTCCGGGCCCGCCACCGCCTGGACCGCGGGCATGAGGCGCTCCTGCATGAAGCGCTCCATGTGCTCGCGCGACTCCCAGACGTCGAAGACGCGGAACCCGCCGTCCGGCGTCGCCCCCGCCGTGTGCACGAGCCCGCCGTCGGGCGGGTTCTCCCCGATGTTCATCCGCTCGGTGATGGCGTCGTAGTTGGCGGTGTCGCCCCCGCCCGTCGCCCAGGTCTGGATCAGCGCGATCGGCATCGTCGTCCCCTTCCACCAGGGTGTCCTGTCCGAGGTCCGACTATGGCCCCCGGCCGGGCGATGCGGCAAGCCCGGAGACCCGGCGCCGACGGGGCCCGAGGGCGCTGACGCGCCGTCGGGGTGAGGAGGAGTGGCCCGGGAAGGATTCGAACCTCCGGCCGCACGGTACGAAGCCGCGCGCTCTCTCCGCTGAGCTACCGGGCCGTTCAGATGCCGTAAAGGTACCCAGACCCCTATCGACCGGACCCCGGCGGGGGTTTAGCCCACATGGGGAGGTTCGCACTCGACCTCGGTAGGGCTTCGCCAGATTCGCCTGTCCACACCCTGTGGATGGCGCGGTGGGTACTTCACGCCCACGTAACCGGGGGCGTAACGAAAGCCGCCGCTGCATTAGTCTGCGCGCGGTCCCGACACAGGAGAGACGAATGGCATCCGGCGACGGCGCGACACCCCTGGACGTCCTCGGCATCGGCAACGCGATCGTCGATGTCCTGTCGCCGGCCGACGAGGACACCCTCGCGCGCCACGCGCTGCCCAAGGGCGCCATGACGCTGATCGACGCCGAGCGGGCCGAGGCGCTCTACGCGCTGATGGGTCCGGGCGTCGAGGTCTCGGGAGGCTCCTGCGCCAACACGATGGCGGGCCTCGCCTCGCTCGGCGCCCGCGCGGCCTACGTCGGCCGGGTCCGCGACGACGAGCTCGGCCGGATCTTCACACACGACATCCGCGCGGCCGGGGTGCGTCTTCGAGACGCCGGCCGGCGGCCGACGGGCCGGGGACCGCGCGCTGCCTGATCATGGTGACCCCCGACGCCCAGCGGACGATGTCCACCTACCTCGGCGCGAGCGTGGAGCTCGGCCCGGAGGACGTCGACCTCGACCTGGTGGCGCGCGCCGGCGTGACCTACCTCGAGGGCTACCTCTGGGACCCGCCGCGGGCCAAGGAGGCCTTCCGGCTGGCGATGGCCGCGGCGCACGGCGCCGGGCGCCGGGTGTCGTTCACGCTGTCGGACCCGTTCTGCGTGGAGCGCCACCGCGAGGAGTTCCGCGCCCTGGTGGACGACGAGGTCAACGTCCTCTTCGCCAACCAGGTCGAGATCGAGGCCCTCTACGAGGTGGGTGACGTCGCCGAGGCCGATCGCGGCGGTGCGGGGGCGCTGCGAGATCGCCGTGATCACCCGCTCGGAGGCGGGCTCGGTCGTGGTCACCGCCGACGCGATCCACGAGGTCCCCGCGGCGCCGGTCGCGCACGTGGTCGACACCACCGGCGCCGGCGACCTGTTCGCGGCGGGCTTCCTCTTCGGGCTCACCCGCGGGCTGCCGCTGCCCGACTGCGCGCGCATCGGGGCGATCGCCGCGGCGGAGGTGATCTCGCACTACGGGGCCCGCCCCGAGACCCGCCTCGCGACCCTGACGGGGTAGCCCCGCGGCGGGGGCGCGATGGTAGGGTCCGCGAGATGCCGATCGCGGACTCCATCACCGATCTGATCGGGCGCACGCCGTTGGTGCGGCTGGGGCGCATCGCCGAGGGTTCCGGCGCGCAGATCGTCGGCAAGCTGGAGTCCTTCAACCCGGCCGGCTCGGTCAAGGACCGCATCGGCCTGGCGATGATCGAGGCCGCCGAGGCCGACGGCCGCCTGGTGCCCGGGCACGAGCGTCATCGTCGAGCCGACCTCCGGCAACACCGGCATCGCGCTCGCCTTCGTGGCGGCGGCGAAGGGCTACCGCCTGCATCCTCACGATGCCCGAGACGATGAGCGTCGAGCGGCGGACCCTCCTGCGCGCCTACGGCGCCGAGCTGGTCCTGACGCCCGGCGCCGAGGGCATGCGCGGCGCGATCGCGCGGGCGGAGGAGATCGCGGCGGCCACCGAGACGCGTTCATCCCCCAGCAGTTCCAGAACCCCGCGAACCCCGAGGTCCACCGCCGCACGACCGCCGAGGAGATCTGGGCGGACACCGACGGCCAGGTGGACATCCTCGTCGCGGGCGTCGGGACCGGCGGCTCGATCACCGGCGTCGCCGAGGTGCTCAAGGAGCGCCGCCCCGGATTCCGGGCCGTCGCCGTCGAGCCCGCCGACTCCCCGGTCCTGTCCGGCGGGGCGCCCGGGCCGCACAAGATCCAGGGCATCGGGGCCGGCTTCGTCCCCGGCGTCCTCAACACCTCGGTCTACGACGAGGTCATCACCTGCGCCTCCGACGACGCCTTCGCCATGTCGCGCCGCCTGGCCCGCGAGGAGGGGATCCTCGTCGGCATCAGCGCGGGCGCGAACGTCTGGGCGGCGCTCGAGTTGGCCCGGCGGCCAGAGAGCGCGGGCAAGCTGATCGTTACGTTCCTGTGCGACACGGGCGAGCGCTACCTCACGACCCCGCTGTTCGAGGAGGCCTAGGGCGGTCCGCCCGCCGAGTCCCGTGTGAATCGGAGCTCAGATGGCCAAGAAGGGGAGGGCGGCGGCCAAGCGGGTCGCGGCGACCAACGGCGGACCGCCCACGACCAAGCGGCTGAACAAGGAGGCTCTACGAGGCCGAGCTCGCGCGCCTCCAGATCGAGCTCGTGAAGCTGCACGAGTGGATCAAGCACACGCGGGCTTCAAGCTGCTGGTGATCTTCGAGGGGCGCGACGCGGCCGGCAAGGGCGGCGTCATCAAGCGGATCACCGAGAGCCTCAGCCCGCGCATCTGCCGGGTGGTCGCCCTCACCGCGCCCACCGAGCGCGAGCGCACCCAGTGGTACTTCCAGCGCTACGTGGCGCACCTGCCCGCGGCCGGCGAGATGGTCCTGTTCGACCGCAGCTGGTACAACCGCGCCGGCGTCGAGCGGGTGATGGGCTTCTGCACCGAGGAGGAGTACCGGGAGTTCCTGCGCGACTGCCCGGAGTTCGAGCGCATGCTGATCCGCTCGGGCATCATCCTCGTCAAGTACTGGTTCTCGGTCAGCGACGCAGGAGCAGGAGCGCCGCTTCCAGGAGCGCATCGACGACCCCACCAAGCGCTGGAAGCTCAGCCCGATGGACCTCAAGTCGCGCGAGAACTGGGTCGAGTACTCGCGGGCCAAGGACGCGATGTTCGCCCACACCGACACCAAGCAGGCGCCCTGGTACGTGGTCGAGGCCGACGACAAGCGGCGCGCGCGCATCAACTGCATCTCGCACCTGCTGACCATGGTCCCCTACGAGGACCTCACGCCCGAGCCGGTGGTGCTGCCCCAGCGCCGCGACGACAAGCTCTACGTGCGGCCGCCCATGCACGACCAGACCTTCGTCCCCGAACGTCCACCCGTAGGGCCCAGCCGGTGTGGGCCCGGCGGATCAGGAGCGTCCGCCGCGCGCCGCGCTCGCGGAAGCCGAGGGCGCGCAGGAAGGCGTAGCCGGGCGTGTCCACCTCGCACCAGCGCGGCCAGGTGCGTGCCGCGGGCCTCGCGCACCTGGCGGGCGAGGTCGGCGACCAGCAGGCGGCCGATGCCCTGGCGGCGTGGTCGGGGCACCACGCCGATCCAGTTGATCCAGCCCTCGGGCAGCATCGCCTGGGCGAAGCCGAGCATGTCGCGCTCGTTGCGGGCCACGCTGAAGGCGTCGAAGCCCTCGGCCCCCTCGTAGCCGGTCGGCTGGCCCATCTCGCGCGAAGGTCGCCAGCCCGTCCATCGCCATGGCCTCGGCGTTGGTGAAGGCCTCGGACCACTCGTTGCGGTAGGGCTCGACGCTGACGCCGGGGACGAAGGGCGGCCGCGGCAGGCCCTCGATCGGGCGCGCCATGACGGCCATCTGCGCGTAGGGCTCGAAGCCCTCCATCGCCAGCGAGCCCGGGCCGACCGGGTCGTCCACCGCGACCTCGGCGTCCCAGGGCGGCTCGGGGAGCTTGGCGAGCAGCTCGCGCAGCTCCGCCGGACCCTGTGCGCGGAGCCCCTCGAGGCGCAGGGCGCGGGCGGTGGGGGAGGGCCCGGGCTGGCAGGCGGCACCGGTGACGGCGACGCTACTCGACGTAGGTCTCCAGGTCGTCGACGCGCACGCCGAGGCCTTCGAGGTGGCGCCGCGCCTCGGTCGAGGCGCTGCTCGGTGCCGGTGACCTCCATGATCACCCACCCGGTGCGTCTCGCGGATGTCGGCGCGACGGATGTTGGTGACCACGTCGAACCGCTTCGAGAGCGTGTAGATGATCGGCTCTTTGATGAGCTGCTCGGGGAACGTCAGCTTGAGCTTCTGACGCGTCAGCGGGGCACCTCCTGCGCGGGGGGCGCCTATACTAGCCCGCATGCCACGGCGCTCGCTGCTCGCACGGCTCGGCGGCGCGAAGCGGTCCTTCGACCGCGACATCGAGGTGGCCCGGGAGCGCGATCCGGCCGCGACCTCACTCGCCGAGATCCTGCTCTGCTACCCCGGCCTCCACGCCGTCTGGATGCACCGTGGCGCCCACGCCCTCTACACGCGCGGCTACCGGCTGCCCGCGCGGGTCGTGAGCCAGGTGTCGCGCTTCGTGACCGGCATCGAGATCCACCCCGGGGCCCAGATCGGGCCGGGCTTCTTCATCGACCACGGCATGGGCGTGGTGATCGGCGAGACCACCGAGATCGGCGAGGACGTCACGATCTACCAGGGCGTCACCCTCGGCGGCACGGGCAAGGACGTGGGCAAGCGCCACCCGACCGTGCGCGACGGCGTCATCGTCGGCACCGGCGCCCGCGTGCTCGGCCCGGTCGTGCTCGGGGAGTGCTCCAAGGTGGGCGCCGGCGCCATCGTCATCAAGGACGTGCCCCCCAACTCCACCGTCGTCGGCAACCCCGGCCGGCCGGTCGTGGTCGACGGCCAGCGCGTGCGCGCGCGACGTCCACCACCCGGACATCGACCACGTGCACCTGCCGGACCCCGTCGCCGAGGCGATGAACTCGCTGGTCCGCCGCGTCAGCGAGCTGGAGCGGGACCTGGCCGACGTGCGCGCCGGGCGGCCGCTCACCCCGCGCCCGGACGCCGCGCGACACGCTCACGGCGGAGGACGAGGTCGCGAGCATCCTGGGCCTCAACTCGGGCGCCGGCATCTAGCCCGTCCGTCCCGCCGCAGCCCGTGGGGCGTCGGCGGCCTTCGGTAGGATCCAGGTGGTGTCCGACCTGCTCGCCGGCCTCAATCCTCCCCAGCGTGAGGCCGTTCTCCACGGGGACGGCCCGCTGCTCGTGCTGGCCGGCGCCGGCAGCGGCAAGACGCGGGTCCTGACCCACCGCGTCGCGCGGCTGATCGGCGAGGACGGGGTGCCGCCCCCGGCGATCATCGCGATCACCTTCACCAACAAGGCGGCGGGGGAGATGCGCGACCGCATCGGCCGCCTGGTGGGCCCGCGCGCCCGCGCGATCTGGGCCTCGACCTTCCACTCGGCCTGCGTGCGGATCCTGCGCCGCGAGGCGCCCGCGGCCGGGTACGCGCGCGACTTCTCGATCTACGACGGCGACGACCAGCTGCGCCTCATCCGGCGCTGCATGGTGGACGACGAGATCGACCCCAAGCGGTTCGCGCCCGCGGGCGCTGCAGGCCCGCATCTCCGACGCGAAGAACCACCTGCGCGGGCCCGGAGGAGATGGCGGCGCAGAGCGGGTCGTTCAACGACGAGGTGGTCGCCCGGGTCTACCGCCGCTACGCCGACGCGCTGCGGACCAACGGGGCGATGGACTTCGACGACCTCCTGATGGTCACCGCGCAGCTGCTGGAGAACGACGAGGCCGTGCGCGCCCGCTGGCAGTCGCGCTTCGAGCACGTGCTGGTGGACGAGTACCAGGACACCAACCACGCCCAGTACCGCCTCGTGCGGGCCCTGGCCGAGCCGCAGCGCAACGTGATGGCGGTGGGCGACGACGACCAGGGCATCTACTCCTGGCGCGGCGCCGACGTGGGCAACATCCTCGACTTCGAGCGCGACTACCCCAACGCCCACGTGGTGGCGCTCGAGCAGAACTACCGCTCGACCGGCACGATCCTGCGCGCGGCCAACGCCGTGGTCGAGCGCAACCCGCACCGGCACCCCAAGCGCCTCTGGACCGACCTCGGCGACGGCGAGCCGATCGGCGTGGTCGTCGTGCCGCGACGAGCACGAGGAGGCCCGCGTGGTGGCCGGCGAGATCGACCGCGCCCTGGGCCGCGGCGACAGCCTCTCGGAGATCGCGGTCTTCTACCGCACCAACGCCCAGAGCCGCTCGATCGAGGATCAGCTGGTGCGGCGCGGGGTCAACTACATCGTGGTCGGCGGCCCGCGCTTCTACGAGCGGGCCGAGGTGCGCGACCTGCTCGCCTACCTGCGGGTGGTGGCCAACCCGGCCGACGGCGTCAGCCTGGCGCGGATGCTCGGGGCGCCCAAGCGCGGCATCGGCCCGGGCGCGATCGCCAAGCTCGAGGCCTTCGCGCGCCGCGCGCGACCTGCCGATCGCCGACGCCCTGCTGCGCCCCGACGAGGTGTCGGGCCTGCCACCGGGTCAGCGGGCCACGCTGGCGGCGAGCGGCGCCCTGCTGGAGGACCTCCGCCAGCGCGTGGAGGCGGCGAGCCCCCTCGACCGCGTCATCGAGGAGGTGCTCGACCGCTCGGGCCTGCGCGAGTCCCTCGAGCGCGAGGGCACGTTCGAGGCCCAGGGGCGGATCGAGAACCTCGACGAGATGGTGCGGGTCGCCGCGGAGTACGACGCGTCCGAGGAGGAGGCGACGCTGGCCGGCTTCCTGGAGGGGATCGCCCTCCAGGCCGACGCGGACCTGCGTGGACGAGTCGAGCGGCGCCGTGACCCTGATGACGATCCACAACGCCAAGGGCCTCGAGTTCGACACGGTGATCATCACCGGCCTGGAGGAGGGGCTGTTCCCGCACTCGCGCTCGGACACGCCCGAGACGCTCGAGGAGGAGCGGCGCCTGTTCTACGTCGGCCTCACCCGGGCGCGGCGCCACCTGATCCTCACCCACGCGGAGAGCCGCGCGATGCACGGCGGCCGCGACTACCGGCTGCCCTCGCGCTTCCTGGGCGGAGATCCCGATGGACGCGCTGGCCCTGCCGCCCGGGGGGCGCCGCTCGGCGCGCCGCGCACGCGACCACGGTCACGCTGCCGGCGACCCCGCGGATGCGGGCCCCGTCGCTGGCCACCGGGCGACTCGGTGCTGCACGCGACCTTCGGCGAGGGTGTGGTGACGGCGATCGAGGGCGGGGGGGATCTGGTGAAGGTGCGCTTCGCGCAGGATGGCGCCGAGCGCCGGCTGATGGCCGGCGCCGCGCCCATGAGAAAGGTCGGCTGAATGGCGGCGACGATCATCGACGGCAAGGCGGCGGCCGCGGAGCTGCGCGCCGAGGTCGCGGAGGGCGTGGCCGAGTTCCGCGCCCGCCACGGCCGGCCCCCGGGGCTCGCCGGGATCCAGGTGGGCGACCGATCCCGCCTCCGAGCTCTACCAGGCGGGCAAGGCGCGGGCGGCCGAGGAGGCCGGCATGATCTCGCGCCGCATCGTGCTGCCGGCGGAGACCACCCCGGCCGAGCTCGACGCGGTCATCGACGAGCTGAACGCCGACGACGCGTCGACGGGATGCTCGTGCAGCTGCCGGTGCCCGACCAGCTCTCCGAGGTCGCGATCGCCAACCGGATCCACCCCGACAAGGACGTGGACGGCTTCGCGCCGGTCAACCTGGGGCGCCTGATCCGCGGCGAGCCCGGGCTCGGTGCTCGTGCACGCCGGCCGGGATCATGTGGCTGCTCGACCGCGCCGGGATCCCGATCGAGGGCGCGAACGCCGTCGTGGTCGGCCGCAGTCCTGATCGTGGGCAAGCCGATGGCCCTGCTCCTGACCGCGCGCAGCGCGACGGTCACGGTGGCCCACTCGCGCACGCGCGACCTGCCCGGCGCTCTGCCGCACGGCGGACATCCTCGTCGCCGCCGTCGGGCCGCCCGGAGATGATCCGCGGCGACTGGATCAAGCCCGGCGCGGCGGTCATCGACGTCGGCATCAACCGCACCGACGACGGTCTGCGCGGCGACGTCGCCGGCGCCGAGGCCGCGGAGGTGGCGGGGTGGCTCACCCCGGTCCCCGGCGGCGTCGGCCCGATGACCATCGCGTACCTGTTGGCCAACACCCTCGACGCCGCCCGACGCCGGGCCGGCGAAAGCACACACACGGGAGACGAGTGACCAGATGAAGATCGCGATCTTCGGCGGCACCGGCGATCTCGGCCGCGGCCTCGCCATCAACTTCGCCGCCGCCGGCCACGAGATCATCGTGGGCTCCCGCAGCCAGGAGCGGGCCGATCAGGCCGCCGCGACGCTCGCGGAGGCCCTCCCGAGCGGCACCTTCACGCCGCTCGACAACGTGGCCGCCGCCGAGGAGGGCGAGCTCGCGGTCGTCTCGATCCCCTGGGAGGGCATCGAGGGCACCATCCCGCCGATGGCCGACGCCCTCGCCGGCAAGGTCGTGGTCTCGGTGGTCAACGCGCTGAGGTTCGGCAAGAGCGGCGCGATCGCGGAGCAGGGCGACGCGCTCGCCGCACGCCTCGTGCGCCCACCGGATCCAGGAGCTCGCCCCCGAGGCGAAGGTCGTGGTGGCCTACAACAACCTGCCGGCCGCCGGCCTGCAGGCCCAGCACCACCTGAACGCCGACGTCCTCGTGTGCGGCAAGAGCACGCGAGGCGCGCGAGACGGTCATCGCGCTCACCGCCGCCATCCCCGGCACGCGCGCCCTGGACGCCGGCCCGCTCGCCAACGCCCTGATCCTCGAGGGGATGACGGCGATCATCATCAACCTCAACAAGCGCTACGGCGGAGAGGCGAGCGTCTCGATCTCGGGCCTCGAGAACGCGCCGGAGCGCCCCGCCTAGTCGTCGGCGGCGTCGTCCAGGATCACGCGCGCCCGGGCGATCGACGTCTGGGCGCGCGCGAGCTCCCGCGTGAGGCCGCGGTTCTCGGCCTGCAGGGCGACGATGTGGTTCTGCGCCTCGTGGAGCTCGTCGGCCAGGCGGGCGATGGTGAGCGCGGGGTCGCCGTCGGGATGGCCCTGCTCGCGGGCGCGCCAGCGGATGAAGCCGGCGGCGATCTCGGCGACGCCCTCCTCGTCACCGAAGCGACGGGCGGCCTGCTCGACGGAGGCGCCCGCCTCGACGAGCGGGAGCATTTCGGCATAGAGCGTCGGAGAGCCGGATTCGGTCACCGTGGTGTCCTCCTGGTCGCGACCGGCGGCTCTTCACCGTAGCGCCGGCTCACCAGCCGCGCCAGACCGTGAGCGCCTCCGGGTCCGGCCGGGGCGAGGCGGCCTCGGGCCGGCGGACATCGGACGGCCGAGATAGACGAAGCCGACGATGGCGTCGCGCGGGTCCGAGGCCGAGCGCCTCGGCCACCTCGGGCTCGTCGGCCATCGCGCCGGTGCGCCACATCGCCGCCAGCCCGCGGGCGTGCGCGGCGAGCAGCAGGTTCTGGATCGCCGGCCGCGACGGCGTCGCGGTCCTCGCGGGCCTCGACCGGGTCCTCGCCCGGGTGCGACGCAGCACGCGATCACCACCGGCGCGCGCTCGAGGCGGGTGGCCTCCTTCTGCCGAGCCGCCGGCGACAGGTCCGGCTCGGCGCGCAGCCGCGGCGCGCAGGTGCGCCTCGCCGATCTCGCGCCGGGCGTCGCCCGCGATCACGACGAAGCGCCAGGGCGAGGTGAGGTGGTGGTTGGGCGCCGCGGACGGCCGCCCGCAGCAGCTCCTCGACCAGCTCCCGGGCGACGGGTCGGCGCGCGATCCGGCCCACGCTGCGGCGGGCGAGGATGGTCGCGACGATCGCGTCGCCGTCAGGCGTATCCGAGCTCATCCAGCTGCTCCTCGTCGAAGCCCAGGTGGTGGCCGAGCTCGTGCAGGACGGTGATGCGCACCTGCTCCACCAGGTCGGCGCGATCGGTGTGGTGGTCGGTCAGCGGGTGGATGTAGATCGCGATCCGCGCGGGCAGGCACGCCGGACGACGATGACCGCCCTCGGTGAGGGGCACGCCGGTGTAGAGCCCGTAGAGGGGCGGCATCCCCGGCGGCGCGTGGTCCTCGACCACCACGGCCACCTCGTCGAGGGCCGACGCGAAGGGCTCGGGGATCGCGTCCATGGCCTCCGCCACCAGATCCTCGAACTCTGCCCGGTCCACGCTCACGCCTCGATCGTAGTGACATCCCCCTCGATCGGGGGGCGCGGGGCCGTTCGTCCGTCGGTTCTGCCCGCACCGGGCCGGCGCTTTGCTCCCGGTACACGGATGGATGCAGAGGGGAGAGCTGATGCGGATGGGACAGCGCGCACGTGCCGCGATCGTCGCGGCGGTGGCCGTGATCTCGATGGCGGCGGCGGTGCCGGCCGTCGCGGCGGCGGCGCCGGCCTCGACCCCGATCCCGCTCTCGCGGGCGCTGGAGGCGCTCGACCAGGGCGGCCGACCGCGGCGCGTGCTCGACGCCAGCCCCGGTGCCCAGAGCCTCGTCGTGTTCATGAACGGCCGGCGAGCGCGTGACGCCGCTCCCCAGCGGGCTCACCGAGCGCGTCATCGACTCGGCCCAGAAGGGCGACGTGCCCCTGCGCGTCAAGGAGCCGCCCGCCGCCTCGGCCGTGGTCGGCGACGTCGGCGGCGGCGGGGGCGGTCCGAACATCGAGTACCTCGTCCAGACCTGGGGCCCCCTGATCCTGCTGCTCGGCCTGGTGGTCGTCTCGGCGCTCGCGCTGCGGATGGCCGGCGGCGCGCGCTTCAAGCACCAGGTCAAGGCCGTGACGCTCGACCACCGGCTTCCGCGACGTGGCCGGCATCGACGAGATCCGCGACGAGGTGAGCGAGATCGTCGAGGTCCTCCGCGACCCCGCCCGCTTCGAGCGCGTCGGGGCCGAGCTGCCGCAGCGGCATCATCCTCCACGGCCCGCCCGGCACCGGGAAGACCCTGCTCGCCCGCGCCGTGGCCGGCGAGGCCCACGTCCCCTTCTTCAGCGCCTCCGGCTCCGAGTTCGTCGAGGTCTACTCCGGCCTCGGGTCGAAGCGCATCCGGGCGCTGTTCGCCGCCGCGCGCAAGGCCGCGCCCGGCGGTGGTCTACATCGACGAGATCGACGCCGTCGGCGGCCAAGCGCACCGGCCACGCCTCCACGGGCGAGCGCGAGCAGACCCTCGACCAGCTCCTCACCGAGATGGACGGCTTCGCCCAGGACCCGGCCCGTCCGGTGATCGTCCTCGCGTCCACCAACCGGCTGGACGACCTCGACCCGGCGCTCGTCCGCTCCGGGCGCTTCGACCGCAAGATCGCGGTCGGCCTGCCCGGCCGCGAGGCGCGCCGCGAGATCCTCGACGTCCACCTCCGCGGCCGTCCGCTGGCGCCCGGCACCGACTCGGCCGCCGTGGCCGCCTTCACCGTGGGCATGGCCGGGGCCGACCTGGCCGCGCTCTGCAACGAGGCCTCCTTCGAGGCCGCCCGCGCCGGCACCGACGCCCTCTCCATGCCGCACTTCCGCAAGGCCCTGATGCGCCTCGCGGCGGGGCCGGAGCGCCGCGGACGCCTCCTGTCGGAGGAGGAGCGCGCCCTGGTGGCCTACCACGAGACCGGGCACGCGCTCGTCGGGCACATGAGCCCGCGCTGCGACACCGTCGAGAGGGTGACCGTCATCCCGCAGGGCCAGGCCCTCGGCGTGACCGTCTCCCTGCCGGACGAGGACCGCTTCCTCGCCACCCGGGAGGAGTGCGTCGAGCGCCTCGCCATGATGATGGCCGGCCGCGCCGCCGAGGAGCTCGTCTTCGGCGAGTTCACCAGCGGCGCCGCGGACGACCTGATGCGCAGCGCCACCCTGGCCCGCCGCATGGTCGGCGAGCTGGCCATGGCGTCCACCACGACCACCGAGAGCCTGAGCGGAGGCCTCCCCGGAGCACAGGGCGCCGAGGCCTCCGAACGCACCGAGGCCGCCGCCCGCGCCCTGGTCGAGCAGGCCTTCCTCAACGCCACCGCCATCCTCGACGACAACCTCGACCTCCTCCACGAGGCCGCCGGCCGCCTCATGGTGGAGGAGGCCCTGGAGCGGGACGACCTCGCCGCCCTCTTCGGCCCCCGGCCCCTCGCCCGCCGCCTGAGCCCCCTGGCCCGCTGAGGGGGGCGGGGCCGGGAGGCGTCCTGGTCCGGAGGTGCCAATTGGCATCCGGGCGGATGTCAATTGGCGCGCAGGGGAGGAAGCCCCTCCCAGGCACTCGCGGTCGCGTTTCGACTAGGGAGCGCATGCGCAAGCACCGATGACACCCTCGGAGCGAGCGTCGTCGACGCTCCTGAGGGGCGGTCGGGAGACCTTCCGGGCGCCGGTCTGAGCCACGATCGGTGTCGTGGGGGCCAAGACGTTCTACAAGGCGCGCGGGACTCGGGAGCCGTCCCGCCGTGCGCGATCTGCATGGGGCCGGGACGCGGTGACCGGGCGGCGGTGAGCCTGGGCTTCGGCGTCCGGGTGTGGCTGTGCGCCGAGCACCGGTCGGAGGAGTTCGCCCGCCGCCGGGCGGGTCGCGATCTCGTGGTCAGCCTCACCGCGGTCTGGGATGCCGCGGGCTGCATGACCTCGGCCCGGCAGCGCGCGCTGCGGCGCCCATCTGGCGCGCGTGGCCCGCGGCCGCCGGGTGCGCGTGCGCGGCCGGGCTCCTACTCCTGGCCCGCCCTGCGGCGGGAGGCGGAATCGCGGTTCGCCCGCGGCGACGCGGTGCAGGGAGTCATCCGCGAGCTGCGCGAGCGCCACGGGGGCGGAGCGGCCACCGTGCCCAGCCGGCGGACCATGCAGCGGTGGTACTCGGAGCGCCGGTGGCTGGACGGGGGAGAGCCGCCTGGCCGCACGGGGAGCCCCGGCCCATCCGGGGGATCAGCAGGCGGATCGGGCGCCGCACCTACCGTGGAGATGGAGATGCAACGAGGCATCGCTTCGACTCACGGAGGAGACCATGACCGGACCGCTGAGGATCAGAACGCCACCGGGGCGACAGCGCTCGCCAGGCGGGCTTCACCTTCGTCGAGATGCTCGTGACCGTGATCATGATCGGACTGCTGTCGGCGCTGATGATCCCCATCTTCATGGGAAGCCGGGAGAAGGCCTCCGGGGCGACCGCCGAGGCGCTGCTGCGATCGGGCGCGACGACGATGGAGTCGGTCGTGGTGGACACCGAGACCTACGCCGCGATCACCCCGGCCCAGCTCGCGGCCACCGAGCCGAACCTGACCTGGCTCGCGTCATCCGGGGCGCAGGCCCGGGACAACGAGGTGTCGGTGAGCGCGCTGGGGCCCGACGGCTACACCCTGCTCGACCACGACGGCGGCCGGCACGACCTACGTCCTGCACAAGGACGTGACCTCGACGCCGACGGTCACGCGCACCTGCGGACCGGGATGCGACTGGTAGCCGCCGACGCCTCGCGGGGGAGTGACCACGCGTTCTCAGACGTCGTGCTGCCACCCCGGGGTCGCGAGCGCGACGGTGGTCCCGTCCGAATCGTGGACCTCCAGCCCCGGGACGCCGCCGACCAGGCGCCCGACCGGCGTGAGCGGGACTCCGACGAGGGCCCGGAGGGCGTCGAGGCGGTCCGGCGGCACGGCGACCAGCAGCTCGTAGTCCTCTCCGCCGGTGAGCGCGAGCACACGGGGGTCGCGCCCGGTCGCGACCGCGACCTCGGCAACGCCGGGGGCCACCGGGATGTCATCCAGGCCGATGGTCGCCCTCAGCCCGGAGGCCAGGGCCAGCCGCTCGGCGTCGATGGCGAGGCCGTCCGAGAGGTCCATCATCGCCGTCGCTCCATGGCCGGCCAGCAGCCGGCCCTCGGCCACCCGCGGCTCCGGGCGGCGCTGCGCGTCGCGCAGGGCATCCGCCCGCTCGATGCCGGCGCCGATCGCCGGGTCCTCCAGCAGCAGCAGCCCCGCACCGGCAGCGCCGAGCGATCCCGTGACGCACAGCAGGTCGCCCTCCCGAGCGCCGGTGCGGCGAAGGGGCTCGATGCCCTCGTAGGGGCGCCCGATCACCGTCACGGCGAGCGTCAGGGTGGCCCCCGCGGTCAGGTCCCCGCCGGCGAGGGTCACCTGGTGCGCCGCGGCCAGGGCCTCCAAGCCGTCGTAGAGCAGATCGAAGTCCTCGTCGTCGAAGCCGCGCGGCGGAAGTACGAGGCCCACGAAGGCCGCCACCGGGCGCGCGCCCATCGCCGCCAGATCCGACAGGTTCACCGCGAGCGCCTTGTGGCCGAGATCGCGGGCTCCGGTGGTGGACAGGCGGAAGTGCACGTCGTCGACGAGCAGATCCTGGGCGACCACGATGCGGCCCTCGCCCGCCAGGATGGCCGCGTCGTCGCCGATCCCGAGCTCCGTCCCGGGGCGCCGCGCGGCACGCGCGGCGATGCGCTCGATCAGGTCGGACTCGGACACGTCGCCGCGCGCTCCCTTCGCTGGAATTACCCAGATCAGGTTCAAGGGTCGAGGCTGCAACGCCTCCTCTCAGCCGCTCGTCGGCAGCTCCCCCGTGGAGCCGCGAGCCTAGCGCACCGGTCCCCGGCGCTAATGCGCGCGGTCGCCCGGCCGATAGGTCCGGAGTGAGTAATGAAATCCAGCGGCCCTCCGCGGGCGCCGTCGACCTCGCCGCGGTCCGGCTGATGGTGGTCGGGCTCGCCGGCGGGGAGTACGCGATCCCCACGGACATGGTCCGGGCGATCGATCCCTACCGGCCTCCGCGGCCGGTGCCGGGCAGCGCGAGCCACGTCGAGGGCGTCGTGAACCTGCGGGGCACGCTCGTGCCCGTCATCAGCCTGCGCACCCGCCTCGACCTGGGGGAGGCACCCTCCACCGCGGACGCCCGCATCGTGATCCTCGCATCGGGGCCTCTCGCGGCCGGAGTGGTCGTGGACGACGTGCGCGAGGTGATCGATGTCGCGCCGCGCCGCTACGCCTCGGCGCGCCGCGCGGCCACCGCACACGGTCTCGTCGCGGGCATCCTGAGGATCGACGGCCACCGCCTCACGCTGCTGGACCTGCCGGGCCTGCTGGGCGAAGGGGCACTGGCCGCCTGACCGCGGCCGGCGATCAGCCGGCCGCCTCCCGAGACCTCCGATAGTGCTCGAGCGTCGAGCTCGCGCCGCTCGCGGTGGTCCACCCGCGGTGCCGGGTAGTCGCGTCCGATGCGGCACCCGGCGCCGCGCTGCTCCTCGTCGGTCATCCGCCAGGGCTCGTGGATGCGCGCGGCCGGCACGTCCCTGAGCTCGGGGATGAAGCGGCGGACGTACTCGCCGTCGGGGTCGAAGCGCTGGCCCTGGCGCGTGGGGTTGAGCACGCGGAAGTACGGCGCCGCGTCCGTCCCCGTGCCCGCGGTCCACTGCCAGCCGCCGTTGTTGTTGGCGGGGTCGCCGTCGAGGAGTCCCTGCATGAAGACCGATTCGCCCGCGTCGCCAGTCGATGAGCAGGTCCTTGACCAGGAACGACGCGACGACCATCCGGACCCGGTTGTGGACCCAGCCGGTGGCGGCGAGCTGGCGCATCCCGGCGTCCACCAGCGGATAGCCGGTCTCGCCGGCACGCCAGGCGACGAGGTCGGCGTCGTGGCCGCTCCATTCGATGCCGCGCAGGCTCTCCTGGAAGGCGAGCCGGGCCACCTGCGGGGTTGCGCGCGAGGTGGTGGTGGTAGAACTCGCGCCAGCAGACCTGGCGCCAGAACCCCTCGCGGCCCGCCGACAGCGGTCCCGGGCAGGCCGAGCGCCCGGCCGATCTGGGCGCTCGTGCACATCCCGAAGCGCAGGTACGCCGACAGGTGCGACGTGGCGTCGTGGCCCGGCAGGTCGCGCTCGCGGGTGTAGTCGTCCGCGCCGTGGGAGCGGACGAACGCCACGAGCCGCTCGCGCGCCGCCGCGGGGCCCGCGGGGATCGCCGGGGCGCCCGAGGGGAGGCGCCCGAGGCCCGACGCCCGACAGGGAGGGACCGGCGATCCGCTCCGGCGCCGGGATGTGGGCGGGCAGCGGAGCCGCCCGCCAGACGCGGCTGAACGGGGTGAAGACCCGGTAGCCGGCGCCGCCGCTGCCCGGCATGTCGCGCGGCTCGACGAGAAGGTCGCCGCCGGTCTCGCGCGCATCGACGCCGATCGACCGCAGCGCGGCCGCCACCCGCCGGTCGCGGGCCCGGCCGAGAGGGGAGACCTCCCGGATGTAGGTGACGGCACCCGCGCCCGCCTCGGTCGCGACGGCGGGCACCACCTCGTCGGCGCGCCCCTCCCGCACCACGAGCCGCGAACCGCGCTCCCGCAGCTCGACGTCGAGGGCCTCGAGCCCCGCGCGCAGGAACCGCAGCCGCGGGGGCGCGCGGTGGTGGCGCCGGCCCAGGATCTCGTCGTCGAGGACGAAGAGGCAGACCGTCGGGCCCTCGCGTGCGGCGCGCGAGAGGCCCGGATGGTCGGCGACGCGCAGGTCCCGGCGGAACCAGACGACGGTCGGGGACCCGGACGTCATCTCGCGGCCTCCCTCGCCCGCCGGGCCCGCTCCGCCAGCAGCTCGCCGGTGAGGCGGTGGCGCGCGGCGAAGGTGCGCGCCAGTTGGCGCTCCACCGCGACGCGATCGGCCAGCCGCCCGAGCGGGCCGAGCGGGAGGCGGTAGGCCACGCGGTCGGTCATCAGCGTGCGGTCGGCGCCGATGGCGGCGAAGACGTGCTCGTGGCGCCAGTACGCGAAGGGCGAGCGCTCGGCGACGTCCACGATCAGCTCCGGCCACTCGACGGTCTCGATCCGCAGGCGCCAGGTGGTGGCGAACGGGATCGGGCGCTGGCGCAGGCGCATCGTCACCACCGAGCCGGAGCTGACCGGAAACGTCCCGGCAACCTCGACGACGGTCGTGCCGGGGGGCGAGATCAACCGCGCGTTGCGCGTGTCGAGGTGGAACCCGAAGACCTGCTCGATCGGGGCGGCGATCTCCACCGCGCTCTCGAACCTCGATGCCCCGGCCATCCCCCGAGCCTAACCCGAGACGGGTGGGGGCGCAGGGGGTCGGTCGACGCCAAATGACATTCGCGCGGATGCCAAGTGGCATCTCGGAACGGAGCGCCCCGGGCCCCCTCGTCAAAACCGAGGGCCGCGCCGATACAGGGGGAGGTCCCTCAGCCTCGGAGTTTCGCGTGCCCCCTCGCTTTCTCGCCCCTCTCGCCATCGTCGCCCTCGCCCTGGTGGCCGTCCCGGGATTGGCGGCCGCGCAGCGGATGTCGATCCTCTACGACGATCGCGACGCCGTCGGGACGCTCACGGATCCGTCCGGGCCCGGGCCGGCGATCGGGATCGATCGGGGGGCGTTCCGCCAGGACCCCGGCATCGGCGGGCTGTTCGACCCGGCGGGGCGCGATTCGGCCTATCGGATCGGCAAGGTCGAGTCGCCGACGAGCTCGCGGATCTCGCGCCGGAGGGGATCGCGGACCGTCTCCAGGACGAGATCGACGATCCCGAGTACGGCAACACCTCGGGCCTGGTCGCGGTCGACGAGATCGGCAACGAGTTCAACGACGGCCGCGTCCGCATCAGCTACAGCTACAAGCGCGTCCGGGGCAAGAAGATCCGGGTCTCGTCGTTCAACCGGCTGATCGTGACCAAGACCGGATGGCGCCTGGCGAAGGGCCCGGTCCCGCTGCCGGTCATCCTCCCCGACAGCCCCGGCGCGAAGCTCTCGGACGCGATGGGCATCCTCGCCGCGCGCCCCTACCCGTCCGGCGGCTCCTACGCCGAGCGCGTCCACTTCTACCTCGCGCCCGCGTTCGTCACCTCGATCTCCGACGGACGCGGCCCGTACCGCCACCTGGGCAAGGACGGCAAGCCCCACCGCGCCACCTGGCGCGGCGTGATGCCGGCCCTCAGCCGCGCCGGCGGGGTCTGGCTGGAGATGTACCACCACTCGCGCGCGACCGGGCTCACGCCCGCTCACCGCGTCCGAGTGGCGCGCCGCGCCGCAGGCGTTCTCCTCCTACTCGCTGCGCTTCGGGGTCGACCCGTCGCGCCTCCACTTCATGATGAGCTCGGCGAGCCAGCCTCCCCCGGGCTCGTCCGGGTGCGGCTCGCCCATGCAGTGCCAGTGGGCCCTCGCCGCCGCGACGCCGGCCGGCGGCCGGATCCTCGCCAACGGCCCGGGCGCCTACGGCCTCGGATCCCAGGCGGAGGAGTGGCGCGCCGAGTTCAACAGGGCCTTCGGCGGCTCCTAGGGTCCCGTGGGGTCCTCTACAGTGCCGATCTGGGCGTCGTCGGGCCACGTCGGGCCCGCCAGGGAGGCGAGTGGCGGCTACACGGATCACGGACACCGAGCCGCGGGAGGACACCGGCAGCCATCGGCGACCGGTCCCGCCCGCCGCCGCGCCCGCTCCACCCCCGCCCCCGGGACGCCTCAGCCGCCTGCTCGCTGACCGGGCGCTGCTGCTCGTCTGGGGCTTCATGGCCGCCTTCGCGGCGCTCTTCTCCTGGATGTCCGTGCAGGGCTACCGGGGCTTCTCCACCGGGCGCTTCGACCTCGGGAACATGGTCCAGGCCGTCTGGAGCACGACCCAGGGCCGGCCCCTCGACACGACGGACATCTCCGGGGTCCAGTTCTCGCGCCTGGGCGCGCACGTCGACCCCGTCCTGGTGCTGTTCGCGCCGCTCTGGATGCTGTGGTCCAGCCCGGAGATGCTGCTGGTCGCGCAGGCGGTCATCGTCGCCGCGGGCGCGCTGCCGGCCTTCTGGCTGGGCCGCCGCTGGCTCGGCGACGACCGCCTCGCGCTGGCCGGCGCGGCGGCCTACCTGCTCTACCCGGCGCTGGGCAACGCGACCCTCTTCGACTTCCACCCGGTCACGCTGGCGGCCCCGCTGCTGCTCTTCTGCATCTGGGCCTTCGAGGAGTCGCGGTGGGTGACCCTCGCGGTCTGCGCGACCCTCGCGGCGCTCTGCCAGGAGCAGGTCGGCCTGCTGCTGGTGGCCCTCGCGGTCTGGGGCTGGTTCCGCCACCCCGAGCACCGCCGGGCCGCCGTCGCCCTCGCGGTCGGCGGGGCGGCCTGGGTCGTGATCGCGGTCGGGGTGATCCTGCCCGTCTTCGGGCTCGAGGCCACCAACGCCCACATCGACCGCTACTCGCGGCTCGGCAACGGCCCCGGCGACATCGCGCTGACCTTCGTCACCCGCCCGTGGGACGTCGCGGAGATCCTCTTCACGCCCGGCCGCATCCTCTACCTGGTCGGCCTGCTGATACCGCTCCTGCTGCTGCCCGCTCGCCGCCCTGCCGCTCGCCGCGGTGGCGCTGCCCCAGCTGCTCATCAACCTCTTCGCCAGCACCGGCCCGGCGCAGAACGTCGAGTACCACTACGCCGTCCTGATCACTCCGGTCTTCGTGGCCGCGGCCCTGCTGGGGCTCGCCAACCTGCGCGCGCGCGGCCTCGGCGGCCGCGCTCGGGCGCCTCGTGGACCGCTCCGGGGCCATGGCCGGCGCTGCTGGTGGCGCGCGGTGATCCTCACCGGGGTCTGGCAGGGGCCGCTGCCCCTGTGGGGCTGGGTGCCCGGGGGATGGGGGAGCCAGGCCCGCGACGCCCTCACGGTGGACGCCCACGCGCGCGCCCTCCAGAAGGCGGTGGACATGATCCCGCCCGGACGCCCCGGTCTCGGCCACCAACGACGCCGGATCGCACCTGTCCGCGCGGGAGCGGATCCACCTGTTCCCGGCGCTCAAGGACGCCGACTGGGTCGTCATCTCCGACGGCACCCGCGCGCGCATCATGGCCCGCGACCGGCCGACCCTGCGCCCCTTCGGCTTCCGCTCGCGCCTGCGGCTGATCCAGCGGAGCCCGAAGTGGCGGCTGGTCTACCGGGAGGACGGGGTCATGGTCTACCGGAGGGTTGCGAGCATCCCCCCGGCCTGAGCCCTCGGGCTCAGGGTCAGCCCGAGCCCCGCTCGGCCTGCTGCTCCTCGTACGCCACCTGGGCCTTCTCGATCGCGGCCGTCCGCTGCTCGCCGGTGATCGCGGCGCGCGCCCGCGCGACGGCGTTGGACGCCTCGATGCCCACCAGGGAGCCCTGGAAGCGGGGCATCACATGGCGCGCCAGGAGCTCGTAGCTGCGCAGGACCTTGTGACGCGGGGCCCACTCGTTGGCCCAGACCATCAGCCCGCCGAAGCCGCCGGAGCGCTCCTGAAGCCGTTCGATGGCCGCGACAGCGTCGTCAGGGGTCCCCACGACCCAGCTGCCGGCCTCGACCATCTGGTCGACGATCCGCTCCGGGGGGCCGGGGACCGGCCGGGGCCGGCCCGTGATCGCCTCGGCGTAGTCCAGGAGGTAGGCGGCGGCCCCGCGGCGGGCGTCGTCCAGCGCCTCCTGGCGGGTCTCGGCGAGGTGGACCGGCAGCGACAGGCGCCACTCCTCGCGCCGCACCGTCGTCCCGGCCCGCTCGGCCTCCTCCTCCGCCACGCGCCACTGGGCGGCGAGGTCGATCGGCCCGCGGGGCCCCTTGGCCACGGTCAGCGACAGCACGCCCGCGCCGTGGCGGCCGGCGAGCGCCATGCCGGCGGGCGACTCCATGCTGGTGACCGCGATCGGGGGGTGGGGCGACTGGTAGGGCCGCAGCTGCAGCACGGCGTCGGTCAGGGAGAACCACTCGGTCTCGACCGTGAGGGGCGTCGGGTCGGTGAGCAGCCGCACGATCACGTCGAGCGCCTCGGCCATCCGCGGGCGCAGGCTGTCGGGCGGGATGCCCAGCATGCGGGCGTCGGTGAGGTGGCCGCCGGGCCCGACGCCGAAGTTGATGCGCCCGCGGGTGAGGTGGTCGAGCAGCACGATCCGGTCGGCCACCATCAGCGGGTGGTGGTAGGGGAGGCTCACGACCCCGGTGCCCAGGCGGATGTGGCGGGTGCGCTCGGCCGCCACGGCGATGAACAGCTCGGGGGAGGCGATCGTCTCCCAGCCGGTGCTGTGGTGCTCGCCCACCCAGGCCTCGTCGAAGCCGAGGGCGTCGAGCCGCTGGATCAGCTCGAGGTCACGCTCGAGCGCCAGCGTGGGGTTCTCGCCGGGCTGGTGGAAGGGGGCCAGGAAGACGCCGAAGCGCATGCGCACCGCACGAGTCTATTGGCCGGCGCGCGGCGAGGGGGCCCAGCGCCCCCACAGCAGGGGGCGCGCCAGGCACCCGGCGACGCCGATCACGACGAGCGCGAGGCCGGCGCCGTTGACCACCGCGGCGACCTGCCCCGCGCGGTCCATGGCGTCGAGCCCCTCCGGCCCGAAGACGTACGCCCAGTCGTGGTACCCGCCGATCAGCTCCAGCCGCTCGTAGGGGGCGTCGGCGATGTAGATGCTCGCCTCGTGGGCGGAGGTGCCCGCCCAGGCCAGGCAGACCATCGCCGAGACGAGCTCGCGCCGGTGCAGGAAGTAGGCGGCGATCGCGAGCGGCAACGCCACCTGGGTGACCGATCCCATGGCGGCGGTGATCACGTCGGGCAGCCACGAGGTGGCGAGGTGACCGAACTCGTGGATGCACAGGTTGATCCAGGCAAGCACCGGCACGCGCCCGTCGCCGGTGAACCCGAGGATGCCGAGGACGACGCAGGCGAGGGCGCCCGCGATGTCGCGCCACAGCGCACGGGATGGGATCCGATCGTCGATATCGTCGATATCGGCGCGTGAGGGGCTCGTCCCAACGACCCCACGTCCCGATACTGGGTGAATGCGCCGTCTGCTCGTCACCCTGATCGCCGCCGCCATCGCGGCTGCCGCCGCGCCGCTCGCGAGCGGCGCTCCCCTGCCCGGGGGCCCCGAACTGCCCGATCCTGCCGCCGGGCAACGTGTGGAACACGCCGGTGGACACGCTGCCGCGCCACCCCGACTCCGCCCGCCTGGTGCGCTCGATCGGTCTCGACGCGGCCCTCCATCCGGACTTCAGCGACGCCGGGCGCTACGGCATCCCGATCAACGTCGTGGGGCGCGCCACGCCGCGGCGGCCGGTGTCCTTCGAGTACGCGTCCGAGTCGGACCGGGTGCGCTATCCGATTCCCGCGGCTCCGCGCATCGAGGGCGGCTCGGACCGCCACGTGCTGCTGCTCGACCGGGACGCCTGCCGCCTCTACGAGCTGTTCGCGGCCGACGCGCGCGGGCGCGCGCTGGAGCGCCGGGTCGGGCGCGGTCTACGACCTGACCTCGAACCGGCTGCGGCCGGCCGGCTGGACCAGCGCGGACGCCGCCGGCCTGCCGATCCTCCCGGGCCTCGCGCGCTACGACGAGGTCGCCCGCGGCGGGATCGACCACGCCCTGCGGTTCACCGCGCCGCGCACGCGCAACGCGTTCGTCTACCCGGCGCGCCACGCGGCGTCGGACTCCTCCGATCCCGCGCTGCCGCCGATGGGGCTGCGGGTGCGGCTGAAGCGCTCGGTGTCGCTCGCCGGCTACGGCCCCCAGGCCCGGGCCGTCCTGACGGCGCTCAAGCGCTACGGGATGATCCTGGCCGACAACGGGTCGCCCTGGTACGTGACCGGCGCGCCCAACGCCGGCTGGGACGACGACGACCTCCACGGGCTGGGGCGCATCACGGGCGCGGACTTCGAGGTCGTGGACACCCGGGGGCTGCGCAACCGCTGACGGTGTAGTTTACGGCGTACACACACGCCGTCCCGGAGGTTCCGCCGTGTCCGTCGCATCGTTGTTCCAGCTGGAGGGGAAGGTCTCGCTGGTGACCGGCGCCTCCTCGGGGCTGGGCGTGACCTTCGCGACGGCGCTCGCCGACGCGGGCGCCGACGTCGTCCTGGCCGCGCGCCGGGTGGAGCGCCTCGAGGAGGTCGCCGCCACGATCCGGGAGGGCGGGAGGCGGGCGCTACCGGTGGCCTGCGACGTCACCGATCCGGCGCAGGTGGAGGCCGCCGTGGCGCAGGCCGTGGCCGAGTTCGGGCGCATCGACGTGCTCGTGGCGAACGCCGGCTCGGTCCCCGAGGGCTTCTCCATGCCCGAGAAGCTGCCGCCCGAGCTGTTCGCCCAGTCGATCGACGTCAACCTCAACGGAACGTGGAACACCTGCCAGAGCGTCGGCCGGCAGATGCTGCGCCAGGGGGGAGGGTCGATCGTGATCATCTCCTCGTACACCGGCCTCGCCGGCGTCCCGCACTTCCCGCCGGCCTACCAGGCGGCCAAGGCGGCCCTCATCAACATCTCCAAGTCGCTCGCCGTGAGCTGGGCCGACCGCGGGGTGCGCGTCAACGCGCTGGCGCCGGGCTGGTTCCCCAGCGAGATGACCGACCTTGCGCTCGCGGCGCCACCCTTCCTCCAGCGGATCAACGACCAGGCCCCTCTGGGGCGGCCGGGCCGTCCCCAGGAGCTGGTGGGGGCCCTGCTGCTGCTGGCGTCGGAGGCCTCGAGCTACATGACCGGCTCGACGATCACCGTGGACGGCGGCACCTCGGCCTCGGTGGGCTTCACGCCCTACAGCGAGGAGCTCTTCGGCCTCCACGCGGCGGTCATGCCGGCCGGGCTGGGAGAGCGGATCACTCCCGGCTGAGCGAGACCGCCAGGCCGTCGAGCATCGTCTGCAGGCCGTACTCGAAGAGATCGGAGGGCGGATCGGCGACCATCGCGTCGGCGAGGTCCGCCAGGATCTCCGAGTTGGCAGGGATGCTCGGCGGCGGCGACCGTTGGGCTTCGGGCGCCCGCTGCTCTCCACGAGCGAGTAGCCGATCACGTAGCGGTAGACCGTCCGCGAGGCGCGGATCGCCACCTGGCGCTCGAAGCCCGCGCGCTCGAGGGTGGCGATCGCCGTTTCCACGACGTCGCTCGCGGCCGCGTAGGAGCCCAGGGCGCGCCCGGCGAGCAGCGGGATCGCGTTGGGGTGCCGCATCAGCACGGCGCGCATCGCCTGGGCGATCCCGTAGAGCTCGTCGCGCCAGTGCGGGCTGGTGCACGATCTCCGGGGCCGCCGACAGCATCTGCTGCACGACGCCGTCCAGCAGCGCCTCCTTGCCGGGGACGTGCCAGTAGAGCGACATCGCCTCGACGCCGAGCTCGGCCGCAACGGCGCGCATGGTGCACGACTCGAGCCCGCCGTCGTCGATGATGCCGAGCGCGGCGTCCAGGATCGCGTCGCGGCTCAGACGTGGGCGGGGCGTGGCCACGCACAGCATCCTCCCAGATTCACCTGCCGACGGACGAAACGATTTCGGTCCATGAGAACGGGGGCGGGCGGTGCCTCACGCCATGCGACATAACTTCAGTTCCCGTGCGTGCCGGGGGAGCGCGTCAGGCGACGGGGAACACGATCACGTTCCGGTCCAGCGGCATCTGGTTGCGCCTCACACCCGGCGCGGCGGCCGGGGCGTACGGAAGCGTGCCCGAGGGCTGGAGCCCCAGGTCGTCGTCCCAGATCCTGCGGGTGATCTGCCCGACGAGCTCGAAGCTGTCGAAGACGAACGGCGTGCTGTCGGACGGGAAGAACGTCGGCTCCGTGAGGACCTGAAAGTGCAGGTGCGGGGTCGTCGAGTTGCCGGTCGAGCCGACGAGCCCGATCGGGTCGCCGCGGGCGATCCGCTGGCCCGGGCGCACGCGCACCGAGCCCGGCTGCATGTGGCCGTAGAGCAGGTACACCCCGCGGGACACGCGCACGATCACGTTGTTGCCCGTCGTCCCGCCGATCGCGGGCGGCGTCGGAGGCTCGGGAATGGTGGTGGTCTCCGGCAGGTCGTTCCGTGCGCTGACCACCACCCCGCCGGCCGCGGCGATGACCGGGCGCCCGAAGCTGAGGTAGCTGGTCAAGGATGGACGGGTCGCCGACCCACGATCGGTGCTGGTCGTCGAGCGCGAAGAAGTCGATGGCGAAGCGCTGCGGCACCATGAGGACGCCGTTGATGCTGATCGTGCCGCGCCGGTGGTGCGTGTCGTCGGTGCAGCACCCGTCGCTCGCGAACCACGTGCCCCCTCCGCCGAGGGGCGGGCCGAGCCGGACCGGGGCCGCGCGGTTGGTCGCGACGGGCGTGTACTCGCCGGTGATCGTCGGGCCGCCCTTGGCCTGGACGGCGGCGGTGATCACGTGGTCGAGGCGCGCCGGTATCGGCGCCGTGCGCGGCAGCGCCACGTCGAGCCACACGAAGGCCGTCTCCGCGCCGTGGATGATCCCGCCCTTCAGCGGCGCGTCGGGGAGCCCGAGCTTGGTCAGCTGGGTCGTCAGCCGCGCCCCGGAGAGCGACAGCAGCGTCCGCTTGGTGCGGGCGTCGCGGACGCGCACGTTCGTGACCTTCAGCGAGGCCGGAGTCGTTCCGGTGAGCACGAGCTCGTAGGCGATGTGGCGCCTGCCGTCGGTGCCGAGCACGGCCTGGGGGCGCGTCAGCACCTGGGCCTCGAACGCGGAGAACTGCGTCCCCGGGTCGATCCCGATTCCCGATGCCTGATGGGATCGCGCCCCGAGCGCCGATCCCGCCATCGCCAGCGCGGCCACCGCCGTCGCGACGGTGATCAACATGAGGCGTCGGCTGCTGCTCATGGCTCCGGCTCCTCCCCCTCGTGATGGCCGCGTCCGCACGAGGGGCATCCTCTGACGACTCGGGCGCCTGAGACAAGAGGCATGCCGGAGCCGGGACGGACGACGGGTACACCGTCCGACGGCTTCGGTAGCGTCGGGTCCGACAGCGTCCTCAACCCGGAGAGCCCCGTGACTCCGCTCGAGCAAGCACCCAGCGTCACCGACGAGGTCATCGCGACGATCCCCGAGCTGCCCCGGGACGCCGAGGCCGACAGCCCGGTGCGACCGGGCATCAGCGCCGGCTCCTGGCCGGACGAGGACTACCGGGGCTGGTCCGGGCTGTAGACGTCCCGCAGGCCCGCGATCGCCGCCAGGAGCGCCCGGGCGTCGGCCGGCCGCGCGGCGCGGCGAGCCGAGCTCCCGCAGGGCCTGATCCAACACCTCGGGGACCGGCGCTCCCGGATCCCGCACCGCGAGCTCGTAGGCCCGGGTGGAGAGATCCGCCAGGGACCGGACCGGGCTCCCGGAGGTGGTCCGGCGGCGCGCGCGCGGTGCCGGTCGCTCCTCGCTCATCCTCAGGGCGATCCGCGAGCGCCCCTTGTCGCCGGGGCACGCCCGCACCGCGGTGGCCGCGACCGCCCAGGGCTCGCTGGCCGGCAGCGCCAGGGTGACCGTGACCTCCTCGACGGCCCACAGGAGCGGCTCGCCCAGCTCGATCAGGACCCCGTGCTCGGAGGCGTCCACGACCCGGCCGCCGCACCGCAGGTGGCCGGCGATGATCGCCGCCGGGAAGGCCGCGGGCACCCGGGGCTCGGAGCGGCGGTCGTCGCCGGGAGCCGGGTCGTCCGACGGGCTGTGCGGGGCCGGGCGCATCTGTCTTCCCCCTGTGATCCCAGGGTCTCACACGCGCACCCTCCCGGCGAGCGCCGTGGTATGACGATCCGGTGGTCCCCGTCCGACAGGTGATCGCGCTCGCCGCGATCGGCCTGATCGCGGCCGGCGTGGGCTTCGCGGGGGCGTCAACGCTCGAGGGCGGCGACGGCCGCGACGGCGTCTCCGCTCCGCTGGCCCGCGAGCCGACGGCCCTTCCCGAGGAGGCGCTGCCGCCGCCCGAGGCGCCGGTCCCGGTCACGACCGCGGCATCCCCGCGCCGCCGCCCCCCACGGCCGCGCCGGCTCCCGCGACCGCCCCCGCTCCGGCGGCGACGAGCGCTCCGCCCGCGCCCGAGACACGCCCCGCGCCGCCCCGGGCCACGACCGAGGCGGCGCCCGCCCCGGCCACCACGGCGCCCGTCCCGCCGGTCCCGCAACCGCCGGTCACCGCCCCCGCTCCGATCGGGCCGCCGGCCTCGGCGCTCGGACCGCAGCCCGAGCCGCCCGCGGGCGTCCGCATCCCGGCCGCGTCGGCCCTGACGGGCTACGAGCCCGCCCGGCGGGCCCTGGCGCTGGCCATGGCCGCCGCCGCGCCCGGATTCGGTCGAGCGCGCCGACATCGGTCGGCAGCTCAGCCTCTGGACCACCTACCTCGGCCCCGGCGCCGCGGCCGCCCCCGAGGGGCGGCGGGCCACGATCGCCCGCGCGCTGCGAGCCAACGGCTGGTGGTTCGCGCGGCGCGGCTCACCGGGCGCCGCCGTGCTCCTGCGCGACGAGGACGGCGTGCTGCTGACCTACCGGCCCGGCCAGGGCTTCGTGGTGAACCCGGTCGCGACCACCGGGCGCTGGCGGCGGCTCAACGACGACGTGCCGGCGACGGCGCTCGCCTCGGCGCTGGAGCGGATGGCCGTCGAGCGGCGCGCGGGCGAGCGGAGCTTCCTCGCGTGGGAGTACTACGACGTTTCCGGCGAGCCGGCGGTGATCCGGCCGGGGGCCTCGGGCATGGCCCAGGCGCGCGTGGCGCTCCTCATGGCGCACGCGGCCGACGAGACCGGCGATCCGCGCTTCGCCCGCCTGGCGCTCGGGGCGCTGGCGGCCTTCACGGTCGACGTCGATCGCGGCGGGGTCCGCAGCATGGTCGCGGCCCACCCCGGCCAGACCCCGGTCCCCTGGTACGTCGAGCGGGCCTACCCGGACGAGAACCCCTGGACCGGCGGGGCGCTCAACGGCTTCATGGTCACGCTCCTCAACCTGCGCGGCGTGGCCGCCCTGCTGGACCGGGTGCCGGGCGGCGACCCCGTCGCCGCCACCGGGGCCGCCCTGGCG
Organism: uncultured Thermoleophilia bacterium; assembly: GCA_963784365.1. Taxonomy (GTDB): domain Bacteria; phylum Actinomycetota; class Thermoleophilia; order Miltoncostaeales; family Miltoncostaeaceae; genus Miltoncostaea. The sequence continues at coordinate 120,540 of CAWAQS010000008.1, forward strand.
CGCGATCTCGCCGACCGCGGCGCGGCCTCGCTGGTGCGCCACCTGCCCGACCACGACACGGGCGCGTGGAGCTACTACGGCCTGATGACGCGGGGCCGCCCCTGGCGGACCCACCTGGCCGACCTCAACTACCACTGCTACCACGTCCACCTGCTCACCCAGCTGGCCGACCCCTTCCCGGGCATGGGCTTCGCCGAGACGGCCGCCCGCTGGCAGGGCTACGTGGACGCCGCCGGCCTCACCTGCCCCGTCCGCTGAGCGCTAGCGAAGCACCGAGCGCAGCGAGGTCGGGCGCCACTCGCTTCCGCCGCGCGGGGTCGGGATCCGCTCGGCGTTGAGCGTGTCGCAGATGCCCTGGAGGGTCATGCCCTGGCCGCGCAGCTCGCGGATGCGGGCCGCCACCGGCGCCGGGGTCGACGAGGGCCGCCCGGGGCGCCCCGCCAGGGCGCGGCCCGCGGTGGTCAGAGGGCGCGCCTGCCAGGAGGCGGCCTCGGTGAGCACCTCGCCCACCGCGCGGCCGCCGTCCGCGGACAGGTCCACGTCGGGGGCCAGGGAGACGATGGTGAAGCCCCCGTCCACGGCCTCGCGCACCAGCTCGGCGAGGTCGATCAGCGAGTAGGTCAGCCGGTCGAGGCGGGCCACCACGATGCCCTCGGCCACGCCCGAGCGGCAGGCGGCGAGCGCCGCGCGCAGCCCGGGACGCCGCAGCGTGCGGCCGGAGCGCACGTCCTCGAAGACCTCCACCAGGTCCCATCGGCGCGCGGCGGCGGCGGCCTCGACGGCCTCGCGCTGGGCGTCGATCCCCGGCCGCTCCCCCACCCGCTCACGGGGGGCGACGCGCAGGTAGGCGATCAGGGGGCGTCCCATGCGCCGGGACTTTACACTAATCGTCGTTTCGTGTAAAAACGCAAAAGACTTTTGTGTAAGGGCACCGACCGACGTCAGGAGACACGCCCGTGAGCGACACCGTCAACGTAGCGATCATCGGGGTGGGCAACTGCGCCTCGTCCCTGGTGCAGGGCGTCCAGTTCTACAAGGACGCCGACCCGGACGAGTTCGTGCCCGGCCTGATGCACGTGGACCTGGGCGGGTACCACATCCGCGACATCAACTTCACCGCGGCGTTCGACATCAACGTGACCAAGGTCGGCACGGACCTGTCCGCCGCGATCTTCGCGGAGCCCAACAACACGATCCACCTGGCGGACGTGCCCAACCTGGGCGTCAACGTCGAGCGCGGCATGACCCACGACGGCCTCGGCAAGTACCTCTCCGAGGTCATCACCAAGGCCCCCGGCCCGACGGCCGACATCGCCGGCATCCTGCGCGACACGAACACCCACGTGGTCGTCAGCTACCTCCCGGTCGGCTCCGAGAACGCCACCAAGTGGTACGTCGAGCAGATCCTGCGCGCCGGCTGCGCGTTCGTGAACTGCGTGCCGGTCTTCATCGGCCGCGAGCCCTACTGGCAGGAGCGCTTCCGCGAGCGGGGCCTCCCGATCGTCGGCGACGACATCAAGAGCCAGGTCGGCGCGACGATCGTGCACCGCCAGCTGGCCCGCCTGATGCGCGACCGCGGCGTCAAGCTCGCCCACACGTCGCAGCTCAACTTCGGCGGCAACACGGACTTCCTCAACATGCTCGAGCGGGAGCGCCTGGAGTCCAAGAAGATCTCCAAGACCAACGCGGTGACGTCGATCCTGAACGACGAGATCGCCAAGGAGGACGTCCACATCGGCCCGAGCGACTACGTCCCGTGGCTGACGGACCGCAAGTGGGCGCACATCCGCCTCGAGGGCACGGGCTTCGGCGAGGTGCCGATCAACATCGAGCTCAAGCTCGAGGTGTGGGACTCCCCGAACTCCGCCGGCATCGTCATCGACGCCGTCCGCTGCGCGAAGATCGCGCTGGACCGCGGCATCGGCGGCACGCTCGAGGGCCCGTCGTCCTACTTCATGAAGAGCCCGCCGATCCAGCACCCGGACTCGGTCGCCCACGAGCTGACCGAGGGCTTCATCTCGGGCGCCAACTCGGCGTTCGTGGCCCCCGCCCCCGGCGAGGCGCCCCAGCAGGAGAAGGCCCCGGCCGAGGCTCCCGCCGCCTCGTAGCTACCGGTCCACGCCCCCGCCCATCTCCGGATGGGCGGGGGTCGTGCCTAATATGGGGAGCGCGTGACGCCCCCCTCCCCCACCATCAGCCCGCCGAGGACGGACCGCCTGGTCGCCGCGGGCGGGGTGTCGAAGCGATTCGGGGCCGTCCAGGCCCTCGACGACGTGACGCTCGAGATCACCGCCCCCGCGACCGGGCTGCTCGGCGCCAACGGGGCCGGCAAGTCGACGCTCATGAAGGCGCTGCTCGGGCTGGTGCGCCCCGACGCCGGGCGCCTCGAGGTGCTCGGCATCGACGTCGCGCGCCACCCCGACGAGGTGCGCCGGCGCCTGGGCTACATGCCCGAGCGCGACTGCCTGCCGCTCGAGATGTCCGCGCGCGACCTCGTGGTCCACATGGCCGAGCTGCGCGGGCTCCCGCGGCGCGCCGCCGTCCTGCGCGCGTCGGAGGTCCTGTTCCAGGTGGGCCTGGAGGAGGAGCGCTCGCGGCTGATCGGGACGTTCTCGACCGGCATGAAGCAGCGGACCAAGCTGGCCCAGGCCATCGTGCACGCCCCCGAGCTGGTGGTGCTCGACGAGCCGACCAACGGCCTCGACCCGTCGGGCCGCGAGGAGATGCTGTCGCTGGTGCGCCGTCTGTCGAGCGACCTCGGGATCGCCGTGCTCCTGTCGTCGCACGTCCTCGAGGACGTCACCCGCACCTGCGACGCCGTCGTGGTCCTGCGCGACGGGCGGCTGGTGGCCTCCGAGCGCATCGAGGAGATGGAGGGGCTCTCCGACGGCGGCGTCCTGGTGCGCGTGAGCGGGGACGCCGACGCCTTCGCCGTCGCGCTGCGCGGGCGCGGCCTGGGGGTCGAGGCGCGCGGCGACGGGGTGGTCGTCACGGGCCCCACCGACGCGGTGCTGGACGGCGTCCGCGACGCGGCGGACGAGACCGGGGTCGGGCTGCGCGAGATCCGCTCGGCCGGCCCCACGCTCGAGGACGCCCTGGTGGAGGCCCTGGAGTGAGCCCGGTCTCCGGCGACGCCGAGATCCGTGATGTCCGCTACACCGGCTACCGCGGCGAGCGGCGGGGACGCCTGGCCGCCGTGGGCTCGCTCGCCCGCTGGGGCGCCCTGCGCTCGCTGGGGGCCCGCCGCAGCTGGAAGGCCAAGGCGATCCCGATCACCCTCGCCATTCTCGCCCTGGGCCCCGCCATCATCGTCCTCGGGGTGCGGGCGCTGTTCGCCGACCAGACCGGCATCGACCTGACCGAGGCCCTGCCCTTCTCCGGGTACCAGGGGATCATCGGCGTGCTGATCCTCCTCTTCGCCGCGGTCACGACCCCCGAGCTGCTCTGCCCGGACCGGCGCGACGGCACCCTCGCGCTCTACTTCTCGACCGCCGTGAGCCGCCGCGAGTACCTGGCGGGGCGCATCCTGGCCGCCGTGGTCCCGCTGCTGCTCGTGACCCTGGTGCCGCTGCTCGTGCTCTACGGGGGCATCCTGGTGTTCGAGGAGCACCCGCTGGCCTACCTCCAGGACAACTGGGGCCAGCTGCCGCGCATCGTCGCCGCGGGGCTCCTCCTGGCCGTCTACTACGGCCTCGTGGGGCTCGCAGTGGCCTCGCTCACCGGGCGACGCGCCTTCGCGGTCGGCGGCTACCTCCTGATCCTCGTGGCGCCGACGGTCCTGGCGGGCCTCATCAGCGAGGCCTTCCCGGACGCGGACGCCATCCACCTGATCGAGCTGTCGGTGCTGCCGATCGTCTTCGCCGCCTCGCTGTTCTCGGACACGGGCGACATCCCGAACTCCACCGCGTCCCTCGCGGGGGCCTATCTGGTGGTCGTGGGTGTCGCCGCCGCGGTCCTGCTGTGGCGCTACCGGCGCGGAGCGGGCGAATGAGCGACGCCCTGGTCTTCGACGGCGTGTCGCGCTGGTACGGCGACACCGTCGCGCTCGCGGACGTCTCCTTCTCGGTCGGGGCCGGGGTCACCGGCCTCCTCGGCCACAACGGCGCCGGCAAGTCCACGGCCCTCAAGCTCTGCGCGGGGTTCACGCCTCCCAGCAGCGGGACCGTGCGCGTGCTGGGGACCGACCTGGCGGCGAGCCCCGAGGCCTACCGCCGCATCGGGATCGCCCACGACCGCGACGCGCTCTGGCCCTTCCTCACCGCCCGGGCGCTGGTGGCGTTCTGCGCCCGGCTGCGCGGGGTGGCCGACCCCGAGGCCGCCGCCGTTCGGGCCCTCGACGACGTCGGCCTCGCCGACGCCGCGGACCGCAAGGTGAAGGGGTTCTCGCACGGCATGCGCCAGCGCGTGAAGATCGCGCAGGCCCTGGCGCACGACCCCGAGCTGCTGCTGCTCGACGAGCCCCTCAACGGCCTCGACCCGGCCCAGCGCCGCGGCGTCGTCTCCCTCATCCAGCGCCTGGGCGACGAGGGCCGCACCGTCCTCGTCTCGTCCCACGTGCTCCACGAGGTCGAGCGGATGGCGCCGCGGGTGCTGGTGCTCGTGAACGGCCACCTGGTGGCCAGCGGCTCGACCGCGGCCATCCGCGCCCTGATCGCCGACCGGCCGCGCAGCATCCGCCTGGAGGTCCCGACCGGGGGGCGCGACCTGGCCCGGGAGCTCGTGGGCGCCGGCCTCGTCGACGCCGTCCGCTTCGACGACGGCGCGATCGTGGTCGAGTCGGTCGACATCGAGCGGTTCGGCCGCGCGCTGCCCGGGGTGGCCCGCGGCGTCGGGGCCCGCCTGCGGCGCGTCGAGCCGGTCGGCGACGACCTCGAGAGCGTCTACACCTACCTGCACCAGCGGGCGCGGGGCGTGGGCCGGTGATCGCCGCCGCACCGGTGAGCGCCCCGGTCTACCGGCTGACGCTGCGCGCCCTCCTGGACGGCCGCCGGCTGGTGATCCTGGGCCTCCTGGCCCTGCTCCCGATCATCGCCGCGCTGGTGTACCTGGGCTCGGGGGAGGTGGCCGCCGAGATCTTCTGGGCGCGCCTCGTCAACCGGCTGGTCCTGCCGACGGTGACGGCCTTCATCGCGATCGTGATCGGCGCGAGCGCCGTCGCCGACGAGCGCGAGGACGGCACGATCCTCTACCTGGTGTCCACGCCCCTGTCGCGCCTGAGCATCATCGCCACCAAGGTCCTCGCCTCCTGGACGGCGGCACTCGCGCTGCTCATCCCGTCGGTCGTGATCGCCGGGCTCATCGCCCTGGGCTCGTCCGCCGGCGCGGGGCAGATCATCTGGCCGGCCGTCGCCGCCGCGCTGACGGCGCTCTGCTACTGCGCGATCGCGGCCTGGCTCGCCATGATCACCCGGCGGCCGGTGGTGATCGGCGTGCTCTACATCCTGCTCTGGGAGGGGACGATCGCCACGTTCGCGGCGTCCGCGGACCGCTTCTCGATCGCCGCCTACGGGCGGGCGATCGCCTCCGAGGGCGTCGCGGGCGACAACGCCGCGCCGAGCTTCGGCGGCGCCACCGGGGTCATCGTCCTGGTGGCCGTGACCGTCGTCGCCACCTGGCTCGCCACCCGCCGCCTCACACGGACCGAGCTTCCATGAGGGCGTCCGCGGGCGTCCAGCCCTCGCACCGGTCGCGCCCGGCGTCCTTGGCCCGGTAGAGCGCGCGGTCGGCGTCGCGGTAGAGGTCGTCGGGGCCTCCCGCGCCCAGCACCGCCACGCCGATCGAGGCGGTCACCCTGCCGACCACGGGGAAGTCGGCCTCCGCGATGCGCCGCCGCAGCCGCTCCGCGGCCTCCAGCGCGGCGTCGAGAGCGGCCTCCGGCAGGATCCACGCGAACTCCTCCCCGCCGACCCGGGCCACCACGTCCTCGCGCCGGGCGCAGCGGCGCAGGCGCCGGGCCGTCTCGCAGAGCACGGCGTCGCCCACCTGGTGGCCGTACGTGTCGTTGACGCGCTTGAAGTGGTCGAGGTCGACGAGCGCCAGGCCCAGCGGGATCCCGCCCCGGACCGACCGGGCGCATTCCGCCTCGAGGCGGTCGCGGAAGCTCCTGCGGTTGGCGAGCGAGGTGAGGGGATCGGTGGTCGCCAGCGCCAGCAGCCGCTCGTGGGCGCGGGCCTTGGCCACGGACAGGCTCACCAGGTCGGCCAGCGGCTGCAGGCGCTGCGGCGCGTCGGACGCCGGCGGGAACGCGGGCACGCCGCGCGCCAGGACCACCCCCCAGGGGGTCTCGCCGATCGTCACCGGCGCCCGGGCGGTCGCGGGCGCCTCCAGCGGCAGCGAGAGCACGTCGCCGACGCGCAGCGAGGGCCCCGCGGCCCCGACGACCAGCCCCTCGTCGCCGTGCCGGCGCACGACCGCTCCGCCGTCGACCCCCGCCACCACGGCGGCCTGGACCGCGACCAGGGCGGCGACCTGAGGCAGGTCGGCGCCCCCGGCGACCGCGGCGGTGATCCGGGCCAGCGACGAGCGGTCCGCCTCCGCGCGGACGCGGTCGGTGACGTCCCGCGAGTCGGTGTGGACCTCGCGGATGCGCCCGCCGGGGTCCCGCACGCTCCTCACGCTCGTCTCCATCCAGACCCAGCCGCCGTCGCGGCGGCGCAGGCGGTGGGCGTGCAGGCCGCTCCCGTCGGCGCCCTCGCCGTCGCCGCGGATCGCGCGCTCGGTGCGGTCGCGCTCGTCGGGGTGCGCGAGATCGGCGACCCGGCGGCCGATCAGGTCGGCGGCCTCCACGCCGAGGATGTCGCGCGCGGCGGCGGAGGCGTAGAGGAGCACCCCGTCGGGCGAGTGCCGGGCCAGCAGGTCGCGGCTCCCGTCGGCCAGCTCGTGGATGCGGCGGGCTTCCTCCAGCAGGACGCGCTGGCGCACCCGCCGGCGCGCCAGGGCCGCCGTGCGGGCGGCCATCTCCACGTGATCGGCGCCCGCTCGGACGACGTCCGCGATGCCCGCGTCGAGCGCCGCGGCGACCTCGGCGGCCGACGTGCCGTCGTCCACGACGAGGACGATCGGGGTCTCGCGCGGCACCGGCTGGAGCCGTACGTGGGCGCGCGCCATGTCGGCGTGCATCGTGCTGGCCCAGAGGACGGCATCCCAGTCCCCGTCCCGCATCTCCGCTTCGGCCCGCCACGGGTCCACGGAGCGGGGGGCGTCGAGCCCGGCGCGCCGCAGGCGGCGCTCCAGACGGAAGCGCTGCAACGGGCTGTCGGACACGACGAGGGCGCGGGGCCGAGCGAGGCTCGGCTGAGAGCGGTGGGTGGGCACCCGGTACGAATGTGATCGGCCGACCCCGCCGAACCCATGAGGGGCTCTTTCGCCCATCGCGGGGGTCGTGGTACGGTCCCCCGGCTCGCGGGCCGGACGAATCCCCTGGTCCCGAACCCCTTTTTCATCTTCTGGTGAATCGCCGCCTCCTTCACGGTGCGGCCCCGAGGTCTCGGCCGGTGGTGCGGACGGCCCTGCTGCTCCTCGGCGCCGCCCTCACGGTGGGAACCCTCGCCGCCCTCGGTGCGCAGGCGGCACCGTCGACCGACGCCGGGCCGCGGGCGCAGATCCGGGAGCTGGAGGCCGAGGTCCAGGGCATCGACGCGGACGCGACCGCCGCCGCCGACGCGCACGCCGCCGCCGCCCGCCGCGCGGGCGACCTGCGCGCCCGGATCGCCCGCACCACGCAGGACCTCGCGGCCACCCGGGCCGCCCGGACGGCGGCCCTCGAGCGGCTCTCCGAACGGCTCGTGGCCATCTACCGCGAGGAGCCGCCCACCCTGGTGGAGATGGTCCTGTCCTCCGGAGACCTCAGCGCCGCCGTCGACGCGCAGCAGGCCCTCGAGATGATCGGCGAGGGCGATCGCCGCATCGTCGACCAGCTCGGCGCCACCCGGGCGCGGCTGACCGGCCTGGTCGCCGACCTGGAGGGCGACCGCGCGGCCGCCGAGGCGAACGTCGCCGCCACGCGGGATCGCAGCGAGGAGCTGAACCGGCTGATCGCCCGGCGGCGCGCGGTGCTCGACGAGGCCCAGGGGCGCCTCGACGTCCAGATCGCCCGGGAGTCGCGCGACCGCGCCGCGAGCGCCGAGCGCGCGGCCGCCGCCGCCCGCGCCCGCGACGAGCGCGCGGCCGAGGCCACCCTGCGCCGGCGGGCCGAGCCGTCGGCCGCCCCGGCGACCGACCCCGCTCCCGCGCCGGCCGCGCCCGCCTCCGGGAGCGTCGCCGCCCACCTGGCGCGGATCGCCCAGTGCGAATCCGGCGGCGACCCGACGCGCGTCTCCGGCCCGTACCGGGGCAAGTACCAGTTCGACCTCGGGACCTGGCAGTCGGTGGGCGGCACGGGCGACCCCGCCGCCGCCCCCGAGGCGGAGCAGGATCGCCGCGCCGCGATGCTCTACGCGCTGCGCGGCTCCTCGCCCTGGCCCGTCTGTCAATACCGATAGGGTGCGCGTTCTCAGGGGCATCTGGCACTTGACGGAGCGGCCGGGTCAGAACATAGTCTCCAGCTGGCCGGTGACGGTCGAGCCCATGGATGGGGCGCATGACGCGCCCACTCCCATCGACGGACGTCCGTGGCGCCCGACTCGCGATCCAGCCCCGTGTCATGCCGAGACGTCGGTGCGGTCGCCCTGTGCGCCCGCGGCGGTGTCGCGGGACGACAGGTCACGAACGAGGATCCCACGCGGGAACGGAGGCGGATGACAACGCAGCAGGTGACCGGTCTGACGCGCGACGGAGAGCTCCGAGAGCTGATCGTCCGCGGGCAGGAGATGGGCTTCCTCGGCATGGAAGAGGTGGCCGAGGTTCTCGACGGGCTGGGCCTGGACGCGGATGCGGTCGAGGCGATCTACCAGCACCTCGAGGAGGCCGGCGTCGAGCTGCTCGAGCAGTCCGAGGCGGGAGCCCGGGCCGCGCAGCTGGCGGAGGAGGTCGAGCGTCCCCGCCGGCCCGCCGCCACCGTCGAGCAGACCACCGACGCGCTCCAGCTCTTCCTCAAGGACATCGGCCGAGTGCCGCTGCTCACCGCCGCCGACGAGGTGCGACTCGCCAAGCGCATCGAGCTCGGCGACCAGGCGGCCAAGCAGCAGATGGTCGAGGCCAACCTCCGTCTCGTCGTCTCGATCGCCAAGGGCTACCGCGGCCGCGGCCTCCCCTTCCTGGACCTGATCCAGGAGGGCACGCTGGGGCTCGTGCGCGCCGTCGAGAAGTTCGACTGGCGCCGCGGCTTCAAGTTCTCGACCTACGCCACCTGGTGGATCCGCCAGGCGGTGACCCGCGCGCTCGCCGACAAGGGCCGGACCATCCGGATCCCGGTGCACGTCGTGGAGAAGCTCAACCAGATCAGCCGCGCGGAGCGCGTCCTGATCGGGCAGCTCGGCCGCGAGCCCACCATCGAGGAGATCGGTGACGCCGCGGGCCTTCCCCCGGACGAGGTGGAGGAGATCCTCCGCAGCGCCCAGCCGACGGTCTCGCTCGAGAAGCCGGTCGGCGAGGAGGAGGAGTCCGAGCTCGGTCGCTTCCTCGCGGACGAGAACAGCATCGCCCCGGAGGTCTCCGCGGAGACCAGCCTGCGCGAGCAGGCGCTGCGCGATCTCCTGGATCAGCTCAGCTACCGCGAGCGTCGCGTCCTCGAGCTCCGCTACGGCCTGCGCGGCGAGAAGCCCCGCACGCTCGATGAGCTCGGCCGCATGTTCAACGTCACCCGCGAGCGCATCCGCCAGGTGGAGAGCCAGTCGCTGCAGAAGCTCGGCTCGCTCCCCGACTCCGGGCGGCTCGGCTAGTCGCACCCCGTCCCGCCGGCGCCCTCGGGCGCCGGCGGCCGGCGCGGTCTCAGTTGCGGGTCGGGTCCTCCGGCATCCGCGCGATGATCCGCCAGGAGCCGCCCTTGCGCTCCAGCACGCGGCTCCAGAGGCCCGCGTGGTTGTCCGTGAAGACGTCCTCGGTCGCCGCCGCGCAGTCGACCCAGGCCTCCTCGGCCATCTCCTCCTCCAGCTGGCCGCCGGCCCAGCCCGCGTAGCCGCCGAAGGCGCGGATCGCGCGCACGGCCCCGATGCCGCTGGCATCGACGTCCGGATCGACGATCCCCACGCTGCCGAAGGCGATCGTCGCAGCCTCGCTCACGTCCTCGAAGTCCGCGAGCACGATGACGGCCTCGGGCTGCACCGGTCCGCCCTGGAACACCCGCTCGGCGTCGGGCATCACCTCGGCCAGGCGCCCCGGCAGCGCCTCGCGGGACACCAGGGGGGTCGGACGGTTGAGGACGAGGCCCAGGGCCCCCTCGGGCGAGTGCTCGAGCATCAGGACGACGGCGCGCTTGAAGTTGGGGTCCACGAGCGCGGGCGCGGCCACGAGGAGCCGTCCGCGGCGGCTGGCCGGCGCGTCGTCGCTCACGGGAAGATCTCCTGGATGAGCTCGGCGAAGTCGTCGATCTCCTCCGGCTCGCGGGCCGTGCAGGCCGCCAGGAGCCCGTCGAAGGCCTCGTAGGCGATCGGGCCGAGCCGGAAGCCGGCGCGCGCGATGAAGGTCCTCAGATGGCCGGCCTGCACCACGGCCTCGTCCCAGCGCCCCTCGCCCGCCAGCGCCACCACCACGGCCGTCCCGATGCGGGCCACGTCGCCGTAGGTCGGGGTGACCGCCTCCCCGGTGTGCGGGGGCTGCTCACCCGCCAGGCGCTCCGCGTCGGCGCGCCACTCCGGCTCCTCGAGGAGCGCGACCACGGCCGCCAGGCGCGACGCCCGGTCGGCCACCACCCCGGGGCTCACCGGGTCTGCTTGCGACGCCTCGCCCGCTGGAGGTTGAAGATCGCCCCGCCGATGATGAACACCACGCCCGCCAGGATCAGGAGCCAGAAGACGTTCATGTGGGCGGGGAGCGTGTCCAGGTGCGCGCCCTCGGACGGAGAGTCCTTGAGCGCGAAACCGGCGCAGAACCAGACCATCGCGACGATGAACAGGGTCCCCGCCGTCCGGAAAGGCCAGGTGGCCGGAAGGTCCGCGTAGCGCTGTCCACCGCTTGCCATGTAGGTGTCCTTCTCCGCCGTCGGGGGGTTTCGCGGGAAGGCTACCACGGGGTCCGGATCGCCTGGCGGGGCCGTGAACCCCGTCCACGCGGGCGGAACGTCACCCGCTCGACGGCGGCCCGGCGATCGCGCGGGCGATGCGGCGCTCGCGCGCCAGCACCTGGAAGTCGCCCGCGCGCGAGCGATAGAGCTCGGCCGGCCGGCCGGGCCCGTCCGCCCGGGCCCGGCCGACGGGCTCCACGATCTGGGCGGCCAGGACGTCGCGGCGGAAGTTGCGCGTGTCGAGGTCGTGCCCGAGCACCGCCTCGTAGGCGATCTGCAGCTCCCCGAGGGTGAAGACCTCGGGCAGGAGCTGGAGCGCGATCGGCGCGTAGGCCGCCTTGGACCGCAGCCGCGAGCGCCCGTACTCGAGCACCTGCACCGCCTCGGGGGCGAGGGCGGGGGGATCGTCCATCGGGAACCAGCGCACCTGGACGACGCCGGGGCCGGGGGCGAGGGGGTGGCGCTCGGCCGGGACCAGGCAGAGGTAGGCGACGCAGACGGCCTCTCCCCCCTCGCGGTCGAAGGTGTAGAGCTGCTCGAGCGCGCGCGCCGCGGATGCCGGTCTGGTCGGCCAGGGCCGCCGCCGCGGCCCGCTCCAGGGTGCTGCCCGGCGCGACGTCGGCGCCCGGGAGGGTCCAGACGCTGCCGGGCAGGCGCACCAGCAGCGCGTGCGGCCGCCGCTCGCGCACGCTCGCCACCACCATCTCGACCCGGACGTTTTTCATGTCGTAACTACAATAACCCCGCGCGGGGTTATTGTCACACGGCGTCGCCGCCGTGGGCGGCCACCCAGCCGGCGATGCCGGGGATGTTCGCCTCGTCCCACCCGAGGCGCCGCCACAGCGCGGCCGCGGCCGGCGTCCCCCACGGTGGCCTCGAGCGGCAGGCGCCGCTCGATCTCGTCCGCGATCGCCTCCGGGCCCGCGGCGGCGCGGCCCGCCTCGCCCATCAGCCGGAGCTGGCGGCGGGCCAGGTCGATCGTCGCCGCGGGGTCGCCCGCCGGCCCGAAGTGGGCCAGCAGGAGCCGCTCGGGCGCGATGGCCGCCAGCCGGTCGAGGCTGCGGACCCCGGCGGCCAGGTCGACGTCCGGCGGCGGGAGCGCCGGGTAGAGCCCCCCGCCGGGGAAGGCGACGCCGACCGCGTCGCCGGCGATGACCGTTCCGCTGGCGTGGTCGACGACGCAGGTGTGGTGGCGGGCGTGCCCGGGCGTCTCGATCACCTCGAGCTCGCGCCCGCCGCCCAGGTCGATCCGGTGGCCGTCCTCGACCGCCCGGATGCGCGCCCGCGGGGGTCGGGTCGAGGCCGCCGTAGAGCGACCAGCGCCGCCCGTAGACCGCCGCGGACCCGGCCAGCAGCCGGCCGGGCTCGCTGAGGTGGCGCGCGCCGCGCCGGTGCACGACCACGGTGGCGTCCGGGAACGCCCCCGCGAGGATCCCGGTGGAGCCGCAGTGGTCCAGGTGGACGTGGGTCGGGACGATCCAGGCGAGGTCGGAGGGGCCCAGGCCCGAGCGCCGCGAGCGCCGCGCGCACGACCGGGGCCGTGGTGCGCGCGCCCGGGTCGACCAGCGCCGGCCGCTCGCCCGTCACCAGGTACGCCGCCGTCACCCCGGGACCCCCACCCAGGAGGGCGTCGATCAGATGGATGCCGGGAGCGACCTCATGCACCGGGCGATCGTCGCATAGCCTTGCGGGCGATGAGCGACGAGCGCACTCGAGCGTGGGCGGCGGCCGGCCGCGCGGCCGCCGGCCACGTGGAGGACGGCATGCGCGTCGGGCTCGGCACGGGGCGCGCCGCCGCCGCGGGCATCCGCGCCCTGGGCGAGCGGGTGGCCGGCGGGCTGCGCTGCACCGGCTACCCCACCTCGCGCGCGAGCGCGGCCCTGGCGCGGGAGCTGGGCATCCCCCTCGGGCGCCTGCGGGCCCCCCTGGACCTGGCCTTCGACGGGGCCGACGCGGTCGATCCGGGGGGCCTCGTCGTGAAGGGGGCGGGCGGCGCCCTCGTGCGCGAGCGGATCGTCGCCCACTCGGCGCGCCGCTTCCTGGTGCTGGTCGACGCCCCCAAGGTGGTCGCCTCCCTCGACGCGTGGGGCGCGCTGCCGATGGCGGTCGTGCCGTTCGGCGTGGGGCGGGTGCTGGAGGAGCTGGCCGACCTCGGCCCCACGGCGCCGGCCGGGCCTCAACGACGACGGCCTGGCGCTGGTGGACCTGGCGATCCCCGCCGGCGCCGACTGGCTCGCGATCGCCGCCCGGGTCTGCGTGATCCCCGGGGTCGTCGACCACGGCCTCTTCGCGGTCAGCCTGGGCGACGTCATCGTGGGCCGCCCCGACGGCGAGTGGGATCCGGCCGGTCCGGCGGGGGTCGCCGCTACGATCCCGGGGTGCCCGCCCCCTCGCTGACCATCGCCCGCGCCGCGGGCCGGCTGTCGCGGACGCTCGGGCGCGGCGGGGGCACCACCCTTCCGGGGCGCCTCCTGCTGCGGATGCGGCCGGACGCCCTGGCCGAGCTCGGGCGGGAGCTGCCCCACGGCACGACGGTCATCTCGGCGACCAACGGCAAGACCACCACCGCCCGGCTGGTCGCGTCCTGCGCGCGCGAGCAGGGCTGGGCCCTCGTGGCCAACAGCTCGGGCGCCAACCTGGTGTCGGGCGTGGCGACGGCCCTCCTCGAGGCCCGCGGGCGGCGGCCCGAGCCCGAGGCGGGCCTGTTCGAGGTCGATGAGGCCGCGCTCGCCGAGGTGGTCCGCCAGCTGCAGCCGCGGGTCCTGGTGCTGATGAACCTGTTCCGCGACCAGCTCGACCGCTACGGCGAGCTGGAGCACCTGGCGGGCCTGTGGGAGGCGATGGTCGCGGGCCTCCCGCCCGACGCCACGCCGGTGCTGAACGTCGACGACCCGGCGATCGCGGCCCTCGCCGGCGTGCGGCCGGGCGTCCTGACCTTCGGCATCGAGGATCCCTCCGTCGGCCTGGACGCCCTCCCCCACGCCGCGGACTCGACGCGCTGCCGCAGCTGCGCGGCGCCGCTCACCTACGACCTGGTGACCCTCGGGCACCTGGGGCACTGGCGCTGCACCGGCTGCGGGGCCGTCCGGCCGGTGCCCGACGTGCGCGCGACGCGGGTCGAGCTGCGCGGCGCCCACGGGATCCGGGTCCACATCGAGACGCCCCGGGGGCCGATCGACGCGGAGATCGCGCTCCCGGGCCTCCACAACGCCTACAACGCCACGGCGGCGACCGCCGCGGCCCTCGCCATGGGCATCGCGCCCGAGGCGATCGCGCGCGGCCTCGCGCGCAGCCCGGCGGCGTTCGGACGCGGCGAGCGGGTGCTCGTGGACGGGCGCGAGCTGGTGATCCTGCTGGCCAAGAACCCCACCGGCGCCAACGAGACCGTCCGCACCGTCCTGCTCGACCCGGAGCCGGCGCACCTGCTGATCGCCCTCAACGACCGCACCGCCGACGGTCACGACGTCTCCTGGATCTGGGACGTGGACTACGAGCCGCTGCTGGAGCACGCCGCGTCGCTCACGCTCACGGGGGACCGCGCCTACGACCTCGCGCTCCGCATGCGCTACGCCGGGCTCGCCGACGACCGGATGAGCGTCATCCCGGAGCCCGAGGCCGCGCTCGACCACGCCGTCGCCTGCACCCCGATCGGCGACACGCTCTACGTGCTGCCGACGTACACGGCGATGCTCGGCCTGCGCGAGCTCCTGGTGGGCCGCGGGGTGGCGGAGGCCTTCTGGCGTGAGCGATGACGAAGCGCGCCGCTTCGCGGTCGAGCACGCCCACTACAGCGAGGACCTGCGCGTTCTGGCGGGCCGCCGCGGCGCGCCTGGGCTCGCCGGTGCTCGACCTGGGCGCCGCGGCCGGGCGGGTGGCCATCCCGCTCGCGCGCGACGGCGCCGAGGTCTGGGCCGTGGACCGCTCGCCCGGCATGCTCGCCGAGATCCGGCGCGCCCTCGAGGGCGAGCCTCCGGAGGTGGCGCGCGCGCGTCCACACCGAGGCCGGCGACCTGCAGGCCTTCGCGCTGCCGGCCCGGTTCCGGCTGATCCTGGTGGCGATGAACACCCTCCAGGTGCTGACCGATCCCGAGGACCGCCGGGCGTGCCTGCGACGGGTGCGCGACCACCTGGCCGAGGGCGGCGAGTTCATCTTCGACGTCGCCCTGCCGGACGTGGACGAGATCCTCGACACCATGGGCGTCGAGCGCCCGAGCGGGCGCCACCGCACGCCCGACGGGGCGCTCCTGGTCCACACCGCCTGGTACGACCGCTGGGACCCGCCCACCCAGACCCTCGAGTTCACCATCCGGATCGTGGAGCGCCGGGGCGACGACGTCGTCGGCGAGGTCCTGCGCCACCACCGGGTCCACCTCTTCACGCCCGCGGAGCTGGCCGAGCTCATCGCCGCGGCCGGGATGGAGCAGATCGCCGTCATGGGCGACTTCGCCGGGCGCGCCGCTGGACCGCCACGCCGAGCGCCAGGTCCACCGCTGCCGGGTCGCCGCGTGAGCGCCCTCACCCTCCGGCTCGGCCACCTCTATCCGGCCGAGATGAACATCTACGCCGACCGGGGCAACATCGCCGTGCTCGAGCGGCGGCTCGCCTGGCGCGGGCACCGCCTCGAGGTGACCGAGCTGGGCATCGGGGACGCGCTCGAGCCGGGGCACCACGACCTCTTCTACCTGGGCGGCGGCCAGGACCGCGACCAGGCGGTCGTGGCCGAGGACCTGGCGCGCACCAAGGGCGAGGGCCTGCGCGCCGCCGTGGCCGCGGGGGCGGCCGGGCTCGCCGTCTGCGGCGGCTTCCAGCTGGCGGGCCACGGCTACACCGGCACCGACGGCTCGCGGATGCCCGGGGTCGGGATCCTGGACCTGGACACGGTCGCCGGGCCGACGCGGCTGATCGGCAACCTCGTGATCGAGGCCGACCTCGACGGCGCGCGCCGCACCGTGGTGGGCTTCGAGAACCACGCCGGGCGCACGCGCCTCGGCCCCGGCTCACGCCCCCTGGGGCGGGTCATCAGCGGCCACGGCAACAACGACGAGGACGGCTGGGAGGGCGGGGTCACCGGCCGCGTGATCGGCACCTACCTCCACGGGCCGCTCCTGCCCAAGAACCCCTGGGTGGCCGACACCCTGATCTCGTGGGCGCTCACGCACCGCACCGGCGAGCCCCCGGCGCTGGCGCCGCTCGACGACACCCTGGAGGACACGGCGCACGCCGCCGCGATCGCCCGGGCCCGGCGGCGCTAGGCGGAGGAGGCCCCGCCGGTCGAGCCGAAGCCGCCCGCGCCGCGCCCGTCGGAGGGCGGCAGCTCGTCGACCTCCACCGCGGCGGCCAGGGACGACCGGGGTCAGCACGAGCTGGGCGATCCGGTCGCCGCGGCGCACGCGTGTGGGCCTCCTGGCCGAGGTTGATCATCAGGACGGTCAGCTCACCGCGATAGCCGGCGTCGATGAGACCCGGCGAGTTGGTGAGGGTGAGCCCGTGGCGGCGCGCCAGCCCGGAGCGCGGCAGCACGAGGCCCGCGTAGCCCACGCGGGATCGCCACCGCCAGGCCGGTGGCGATCGCCGCGCGGGCGCCCGGCGCGATGCGGTGCTCCTCGACGGCGACCAGGTCGAGCCCGGCGTCCCCCGGGTGGGCCCGCGTCGGCACCACCGCCTCCGGATGGAGGCGGTGGACCGGGAGATCGGGGTCCGCCACGCCTAGCCGACGAGCGCGGCGATGCGGTCGGCGGCCTCGTTGAGGCGGTCGTCGGGGACGGTGAGGCTCATGCGCACGAAGCCCTCGCCGCTGGGGCCGTAGGCGGCGCCCGGGCGAGATGACCACGGCCGCCTCCTCCAGGACCTTCTCGGTGAACGACGCCGAGGTCTCCCCCTCCGGCACGCGCGCCCAGACGTAGATCGCGCCCTTGGGCGGGTCGACGCGCAGGCCGATGCGCCGGAGCGCGGCCACGAGGACGTCGCGGCGGCGCTGGTAGATCGCGCACATCTCGGCCACCGAGCTCTGGTCCGAGCGCAGGGCCGCCGCGGCGGCCTCCTGGAGCGCCTCGAACATGCCGCTGTCGATGTTGGTCTTCAGCTGCCAGTAGGCGCCGACGAGGTCGGCGTTGCCGACCACGGCGCCGGCCCGCCAGCCGGTCATGTTGTAGGTCTTCGAGAGCGAGAAGATCTCGATGCCGACGTCCGCGGCGCCCGGGGGTCTCGAGGAACGACGGCGCGCGGTAGCCGTCGTAGGTGATCTCGGAGTAGGCGTTGTCGTGGACGACGATGATGTCGTTGCGCCGGGCGAAATCGACGACCCGGGCGAAGAAGTCGTCCTCGATGACGCCGCCCGTGGGGTTGTTCGGGTAGTTGATGAACATCAGCCGGGCGCGCGCGGCCACGTCGGCCGGGATCGCGTCGAGGTCGGGCTGGAAGCCGAGCTCGGCCAGCAGCGGCATCGGCACCGGCTCCGCGCCGGCCAGGAGCGGGCCGGTGGTGTAGACCGGGTAGCCGGGATCGCTCGCCAGCGCGACGTCGCCCGGGTCCAGGAAGGCCAGGTTGACGTTGGCGACGGCCTCCTTGGCCCCCATCGCCGGGATGATCTGGGTCGCCGGATCGAGGGTCACGCCGAAGCGGGTGGCGTAGAACTCGGCCACCGCGTCGCGGTAGCTCTGGCGCCCGCGGTTGGAGGGGTACTGGTGGGTGTCCGCGCGCCCCACCTGGTCGCGCATCACGTCCACCACCAGGCCGGGGGTGGGCGTGTCCGGATCCCCGATGCCCAGGGAGATGATGTCGACGCCCTCGGCCCTCTTGGCGGCGATCTTCTGCTCGATCTGGGCGAAGAGGTACGGGGGGAGCCGCCGGAGCCGTTCGGCTCCGACGGTCCGCGCGCTCAGAGCTCCTCCAGCGCGCGCGCCAGGTCGGGGGACAGCTCGCCCCGGTAGATCTCCTCGGCCGGACCGGTCATCGTCACCTCGAGGTCGTCGTCCACGGCGATCTCCAGATCGCCGCCTGCCAGATGCACCGTGACGGGGCTCGTCAGGCCCCCCAGACGCACGCCCGCCACGGCGGCCGCGCAGGCGCCGGTCCCGCAGGCGAGGGTCTCCCCCACGCCGCGCTCCCAGACGCGCATGGTGAGCTCGGACGGGCCCTCGGCCCGCACGAACTCGACGTTGGTCCGCTCGGGGAAGCGCGGATCGATCTCGATCGCCGGCCCGAGCGCGCGGACCACGTCGTCGGGCGCCGGGTGCTCGATGATGGCGTGGGGGTTGCCCATGGAGACCTCGGCGAGCTCGACCTCCCAGCCCTCGCCGCTCAGCCCCTCGCGCGCCTCGCCCGCCGGGAAGCGGGCGCGGCCCATCTCGACCTCGACGCGGCCGCCGGGCAGCGGGCGCACGGTCACCGGGCCCGCCCCCGTGAGGATGCGCCCGTCGGCGGGCAGCCGGCCCTCGCCGTCGAGGAAGCGGGCGACCATCCGGATGCCGTTGCCGCAGTTCTCCGCCTGGCTGCCGTCCGGGTTCCAGACCGTCATCCGCGGCACGCCGCCCTCGTCGGACACCTCGAGGATGCCGTCGCCGCCGACGCCGAAGTGCGGGTCGCAGATGCGCCGCGCCCGCTCGGGGGTGAGGCGCATCGGCCACGCCTCGCGCTCGACCACCAGGTAGTGGTTCCCGAGCCCCTGCCACTTGGCGAATCTCATCCCGATGAGGGTACCGGATCGCCGCCCTCGCCCCGCCAGAGCGCCAGGAGGCGCGGCAGGGCCGACTCCGCGGGCGCCTCCCCGGCGTCGAGGGGCACGACGCCCGGGGTCTTGCGCAGCCAGGTGAGCTGCTTGCGCGCCAGGCGCCGGGTGCGCGCCGCCAGACGCTCGGGCAGCGCGCCGGGCTCCAGGTCCCCCGCGATCAGCGCGGCGACCTCGCGCGCGCCGATCACCTGGAGGGCCTCGCGCGACACGCCCGGCGTCGCCAGTGCCGCCGTCAGCTCGGCCACGAGCCCGTCGTCGAGCTCGCGCCCCACGCGGACGGCGATGCGCCGGTCCAGCTCCTGTCGGGGGCGCGTGAGCCCGACGATCAGGGTCGGTCGCCGGGCCGACCGCGACCACAGCTCGTCCCGCGCCGCCCCTCCCGCCGGGGCCCTCGGCCCGGCCGCGACCTCCAGCGCGCGCGCCAGGCGGCGCGGGTTGGCCGCGTCCACGCGCGCGGCCGCGGCGGGGTCGCGCCGGCGCAGCTCGGCGAGGGCCGCCGGCGCGTCGCGGGCGACGAGCTCCTCGGCCCAGGCCCGCACGGCGGGGTCGGCGTCCTCGGGAAAGCCCAGCGCCGCCACCGCGGCCCGCACGTAGAGGCCGGTCCCGCCGCTCACCACCGGCACGCGCCCCCGGGCGCACGCCGCGTCGATCGCCCGGTGCGCCAGGCGGGCGAAGCCGGCGGCCGTGGAGCGCTCGTCGAGCTCCAGGTCGCCGACCGCGTGGTAGGGCACCTCCGCACGCTCCCGCGCGCTCGGAGCGTCGGCCGCGATCTCCAGCCCGCGGTAGCGCTGGAACGGGTCGGCCACCACGATCTCGCCGCCGAGCGCGAGGGCGGCGGCGTGGGCCAGCGCGCTCTTGCCGGACGCCGTCGGCCCGGCGACCACCAGGACCTCAGGCGGGGACGAGGTCCGCCTGCGCGGGAGCCCCGGCCTGACGGCCGGAGAGGGTCGTTGACGTGGCGCGCTCGATCGCCACGCGCACCAGCGCGCCCGGCGCCGCCGTCCCGTCGAAGTTGACGGCGATGTTCTGGCTGAGGCGGCCGCGCAGGCGGGACGGGTCGGTGCGCGAGGGTCCCTCCACGAGCACCTCGCGGGTGCTGCCCACGAAGCGGGCCGCCCGCAGCGCGGCGGTGCGCTGCACCACCTCCACCAGGCGCGCGATCCGCTCCCGCTTGACGTCCGGCGCGACGTCGTCGGGCAGGTCCGCGGCGGCCTCGGTGCCCGGCCGGGGCGAGTAGAGGAACGTGTACGCGCCGTCGTAGGCGCACTCCTCGACCAGGCTGAGGGTCTGCGCGAAGTCGTCCTCGGTCTCGCCCGGGAAGCCGACGATGAGGTCGGACGTGAGGGAGAGATCCGGAATCGCGTCGCGCAGGCGGCCCACCAGATCGAGGTAGCGCTCGCGGCTGTAGGTGCGGCGCATGGCCTTGAGGATCCGGGTGCTCCCGGACTGGGCCGGGAGGTGCAGGTGCTCGCAGACCTCGGGACACTCGGCCATCGCCGCGATCACGTCGGCCTTCATGTCCTTGGGGTGCGGGCTGGTGTAGCGCACCCGGTCGATGCCGTTGACCGCCGCCACCGACCGCAGCAGCTCCGCGAAGGTGGCCCTCTCCGCCCTGGGCAGGTCGCGCCCGTAGGAGTTCACGTTCTGCCCGAGGAGCGTCACCTCGCGGACGCCGTCGCCCGCCAGGGCGGTGACCTCCGCGACCACGTCGGCCCACGGCCGGCTGCGCTCCCGCCCGCGCACCGCGGGCACGATGCAGTACGCGCAGACGCAGTTGCATCCCACCGAGATCTGCACCCAGGCCTGGTGCGCGCGCTCGCGCTTGGAGGGCAGGCTCCCCGAGAAGGCGCCGTCGAAGCTGAAGGCGCCCACCGCGTCGAGGCGCTCGCGGGCCACCAGCTCCCCCAGCCGCGAGACCTCGCCCGGGCCGAAGGCGATGTCCACGAACGGGAACTCGCGGAAGACCTGCTCCTTCTGGCTCTGCGCCCAGCACCCCCCGACGGCCACCAGCGCGTCCGGCCGCTCCCGCTTGACGCGCTTGGCGTCGCCCAGGTTGCCGAGGAAGCGCTCGTCCGCGCTGCCCCGGATGGTGCAGGTGTTGAAGAGGATCAGGTCGGCGTCGTCGCGCCGGTCGGCCTCCGCGTACCCGAGACCCTCGAGCAGGCCCTTCATCCGCTCGGAGTCGTGGTCGTTCATCTGACAGCCGAACGTGGTCAGGTGGTAGCGCATCGGCGGCAGTCTAGCGCCGCCCCGGGCGCGGGCCGTCCGCGCCCAGGGGCCCCTGCGAGGACGGGCTGCTCGCCTCCTCGAGGGCGGCGAGGAGGGCGTCGCGCGGCCCGGCGACGGCGCTCGGGTCGCTGAGGACGGCGGTCACGAAGCGACGCGAGGGGGCCGGGTCGACGGCCCGCAGAGCCACCGCCGGATGGAGCACCGCGAGGGTCGTCGCCGGCAGCAGGGCGACGCCCGCCCCCGCCGCCACCAGGCCCTGCAGCACCATCTGGTCGTCGTGCGCGGCGGCGATGCGCGGCACGAACCCCGCGGCCGCCGCCGCGCGCTCCAGCACGCCCTCCCGGCCGCTCTGGGCCCCGACGAGCCACGACTCCTCCCGCAGGTCGTGCATCGGGACCACCCGGGCGCGCGCCAGCGGATGATCGCGCGGCAGCGCCACCGCCCACTCCTCCACCAGCAGGAGCCGGGTCCGCAGCCCCTCGGTGCGCGCGCCGTTGTCCTCGTCGATCCAGACGACGGCCAGGTCCAGGTCGCCCGCCGCCACCGCCGCGATCGCCGCGTGCGTGTCGGGCGCGTGCTCCAGCGCCACGGCGGCCCGCGCCTCCTCGGGCAGCAGGGCGAGCGCGGCCGGCACGACCGAGGTGAGCAGGGTTGACAGCGCGCCCACCCGCACCCGCGGCCGGGCCCCGTCGCGCAGCCGGCGCACGTCCGCCTCGGCCGCGCCCAGCCGGTCCATGACCAGCCGCGCGTGCTCGGCCAGCAGCAGGCCCGCCTCGGTCAGCTCCACCCCGCGCCCGCGACGGCGCACGATCTCCACGCCGCAGGAGGCCTGCAGGCGCGCGATCAGGCGCGACGCCGCCGGCTGGGTGAAGCTGAGCGACCGCGCGGCCTCGGTCACCGAGCCATGCCGGCGGAGGGCGTCGAGCGTGCGGAGCTGGTCGATGGTGAACATGTCGCGGCGGCATGATAGCCCGCCCGGATCATCATTTGACGCCATGTGTCATGCACGGCGAGCATCGCCGCATGACCACACACGCGAACGCCCCCACGATGTTCGACGCCCAGGCCGATGGCTACGAGGCCCAGCGGCGCCGGCTGATCCCGCCCTACGACGACTTCTACGGCACCGCCGTCGACGCCCTCGACCTGGCCTCCCGCCCCCTGCACCGCGTGCTCGACCTCGGGGCCGGGACCGGCCTCCTGGCCCGCCGCGTGGTCGCCGCCCATCCCCACGCCCGGGTGACCCTCGTCGACGGCGCCCCCCGGATGCTGACCGAGGCCCGCGGCGCCCTCGGGGACGCGGTCGACTACGTGACGGCCGACCTCGGCGATCCGCTGCCGGCCGGGGAGTGGGACGCCGTGGTCAGCGCCCTCGCGATCCACCACCTGGGCGACGCCGCGAAGCGGGACCTCTTCGCGCGCGTCCACGAGGCCCTCATGCCCGGGGGCATGTTCGTGAACGCCGAGCAGGTCGCGGGCCCGACCGGACTCTTCGACGACCACTACGCCGAATGGCACGGCCGCCGGGCCCGGGAGCTCGGCGCGACCGAGGAGGTCTGGGCAGCCTCGGCCGAGCGGAAGCGGATGGACCGCTGCGCGAGCGTCGAGGCCCAGCTCGGGTGGCTGCGGGATGCCGGCTTCGCCGACGCCGACTGCCTCTTCAAGGACCGGTGCTTCGCGGTCCTGGTGGCGCGGCGGGCGGGGTGACCGGAGAGGGGGCAGGCGACGCCGCCCCCTCTCCGGCTCCGGCCGGTCAGTTCTTGGCGGCCGCCAGGGCGGGCTCGACCTTCGGCACCTTCGGCTTCTTCGCCTCGGGCTCGAGGATCTCCCCCGTCGCCGGGTCGAAGGCCGGGTAGCCGGGGACCCCGGCGTCGACGCGGATCTGCGCCTCGAGCTGGTCGGCGATCTCCGGGTGCTCCTTCAGGAAGGCCCGGGCGGCGTTGCGGCCCTGGCCGAGCCGCTCGTCCCCGAAGGAGAAGTAGGCCCCGCTCTTCTGGACCATCCCCCGCTCGACGCCGAGGTCGATGAGGTTGCCCTCGTGGGAGATGCCCTCGCCGTAGATGATGTCGAACTCGGCCTGCCGGAACGGCGGGGCCACCTTGTTCTTCACGATCTTGACGCGGGCGCGGTTGCCGACCGCCTCGGTGCCCTCCTTGAGGGTCTCGATGCGGCGGATGTCGAGCCGCACCGACGCGTAGAACTTCAGCGCCCGGCCGCCGGGGGTGGTCTCCGGGGAGCCGAACATGACCCCGATCTTCTCCCGCAGCTGGTTGGTGAAGATGCAGATCGTGCCCGCGCGGTTCAGGTTGCCGGCGAGCTTGCGCAGCGCCTGCGACATGAGCCGGGCCTGGAGGCCGACGTGCGTGTCGCCCATCTCGCCCTCGATCTCGGCCTTCGGCACGAGCGCCGCGACCGAGTCGATGGCCACCACGTCGAGCGCGGCCGAGCGGACGAGCAGGTCGGCGATCTCGAGCGCCTGCTCGCCGTGGTCCGGCTGGGACAGCAGGAGCTCGTCGACGTTGACGCCGATGTTCTTCGCGTAGGCCGGGTCCATCGCGTGCTCGGCGTCGATGAACGCGCACAGCCCGCCGCGCTTCTGCGCCTCGGCGATCAGGTGGTAGACCATCGTCGTCTTACCCGAGCTCTCCGGGCCGTAGATCTCGACGATGCGGCCCTTCGGGATGCCTCCGATGCCGAGCCCGATGTCGAGGGCCAGCGATCCGGTCGGGATGGCGTCCATCTCGGCGATGGGCGCATCGCCCATCCTCATGATCGCGCCCTTGCCGAACTGACGCTCGATCTGTGCGACGGCCGAGCCCAGCGCCTCGTGCTTCTCCACGGAGGGCCTCCTTCAGAGGAAGTGTTCGATCTCTACCGCGATGGAGCCCCTCGTCGGGACGACCCACTCGGCGACTGGGGAGGATCATAGTGCGCCGGTCGGCTGGCGTCGAACATTTGTTCGTAGCCCGAGGTGACGGCTGCGCGCCGGGGTCGTGCCCCCGCGCGTCACACCCCGCGGGGCGCCGCCAGCGCGATCCGCAGCAGGTGCATCGCGCTCGCGACGGCCCGCGCGCGGATCTCCTCGCGCCCGCCGCCGCGCCGGTCGAGCCGGATGTGCGCCGTGCCGCCCGGGCCACAGATGCCCACGTAGACGAGCCCCACGGGCTTCTCCTCAGTGCCTCCGCCCGGGCCCGCGACCCCGGTGATCGAGAGCGCCCAGTCGCTCGCCAGGAACCGGCGCGCGCCCTCGGCCATCCGCTCGGCGCACTCGGCCGAGACGGCGCCGTGGCGGCGGATCACCTCGGCGTCGACGTCGAGCACGGCGACCTTCACCTCGTCGGCGTAGGCGATCACCCCGCCGAGCACGTAGGCCGAGGAGCCCGGCCGCGCGGTGAGCCGCGCCCCGAGCCCGCCCCCGGTGCACGACTCGGCCACGGCGACGGTCTCCCCGGCCGCCACGAGGGCCTCGGCCACCACGTCGTCCACGGTGGACCCGTCGCGGGAGAAGAGCGCGTCGCCGAGCCCGGCGGCCACGCGCTGCTCCAGGGCGTCGGCCGCCCACTCGTCGCCGGGATCGGCGCGGATCGTCACCTCCAGCTCGCCGTCGCGGGCGCAGATCCCCACGGTCAGGCGGTCCCAGACGTCCTCGCCGATCCCCTCGATCTCGGCCACCAGGAGCGATTCGGGCACCGCGTGGATGCGCAGCACGCGCTCGTGCGGGGTCCCGGCGCGGGCCACCAGCCCGACGACGGCCGGCTGGTCCCGGAGCGCGACGGTCCACATCGACTCGAGCTCCCAGGGCGGGCCGGGCAGCACGACCACCACCACGCCCTGGTGCTCCAGGACCGCCCCGGGCGCCGTCCCGGCCGGCGCGAGCACCGCGGCCCCCACGGGGAGCGACGCCTGCTTCTCCTGGACGGCCCGCTGCACCGCCGGCGCCCGCGTGAGCCGCAGGCTGCGGGCGCGGACCATCTCGAGGGCGCCCGGGTCGATCGCGAGCGCGCCGGCCGGTGGCCCGCGCCGACGGCCTCCATGGTCAGGTCGTCGTGGGTCGGGCCCAGCCCGCCGCTGACGCAGACGAGGTCGCACGCCGCTCGCGAGCAGGCGCCCCAGCGCACCGAGGGCCGCGTCCATGCTCGTCGCCGACGATCTCGATGCGGTCGATCGAGATGCCGCGCTCCTCCAGGGAGCGCGCGAGGATCCCGGCGTTGGCCTCGCGGATGCGGCCCCGGAGGATCTCGTCCCCGGTGACCAGGATCGACGCCCGCAGGCCTGCGCCGGGGCGGTCAGCCGAGGCTCTTGGCCCCCGTGGGCGTGATCAGCCACGTCCCGCCGCTGGTGCTGTTCAGGTCGGTCGTTCTTGCCGCCGACGGTCACCAGGAGCTCGGCCGGGTTGCTCGCGTTGACCCAGATGCCCTCGGTGACCCGGAAGGTCTTGCTCGTGCCCGGCGTGAGGATCTGCTCGAAGACGATCCGGCCCTTCGCGTTCTTGCCGCGCACCTGGACCCAGCAGCCGTTGACGCCGGTGCCCGCCAGGATGATCGCGGTCTTCTTGGCGCGGACCGGGCGCCTCGGTGGAGGCCGTGTCGGGCTCGGCGACGACCGGCGCGGAGACGGTGCCCGCCGTGGTCGTGACGATCTGCTGCACCGGCGTGGGCGTGTCGGACTCGCCGACGCCCAGCCAGATGAGGAGCGCGACGGCCATCACGCCGCCGATGGCGAGCCAGAGGAGCTGGAGCTCGGTGCGGCGCCGCTTGCGCGGGCGCGCCGCGCCGCGGGGGCTCGGGGGTGCGCCGCGTCGGGCCGGAGTCGGAGCGCGGCGGCCGGGCCGAACGCGCGCCCGCCTCCTGCGAGAGGCTGTACGCGCCGAAGCGCGACTCGTACTCGTCGAGGACCAGCCGGCCGTCGAGGTCGAGGAAGTCCGCGTACGTGCGGAGGAAGCCCCGCACGTACGTGGGCGACGGCATGAGGTCGAACTGCTCCTCCTCCATCGCCCGGAGGTACTTGGCCCTGATCTTGGTCTCGGCCTCGCAATCGAGGATGTCCAACCCTCGACGCAGGCGTGCCTCTCGGAGTGTGTTTCCGATTTCGAACATGGGGTGTCGGCGAGCGGGGATGAGCCCGCTCGGGGCAGGACCCTAGCCCAGCGCGTCCTGGAACCGCAACCCGATGGTCGAAACCGGGGCTACTCGTCCTCGTCGTCCTCCTGCTCGGGAACCCGCTTGCAGGATGCGGTCCACGTCGCCCGGCCCGACCAGCACCGTGCGCGGCTTGGAGCCCTCGTGGCCGGAGACCACGCCGAGGCGCTCCATGGCGTCCACGAGGCGCCCGGCGCGGGCGTAGCCGACGCCCAGGCGGCGCTGGAGCAGCGACACGGAGGCGGTCCCCTGCTCCACGACCATGTCGATCGCGCTCTCGAGCATGTCGTCGGCGTCCGAGTCGAGGGGGTCCTCCACCACCTCGGGCCGCTCCATGAGCTCCTTGCGCATCTCCGGCTTGCCCTGGGCGCGCCAGTGGTCGGTGATCGCGAGGATCTCCTCCTCGCTGACGTAGGCGCCCTGGAGGCGCTGGAGCCGCGAGGTGCCCGACCGGCCGGAAGAGCATGTCGCCGTGCCCGAGGAGGGACTCGGCGCCGCCGGCGTCGAGCACCACGCGCGAGTCGACCTGCGAGGAGACCGCGAAGGCGATCCGCGAGGGGACGTTGGCCTTGATCATCCCGGTGATGACGTCCGCCGAGGGGCGCTGGGTGGCGAGCACGAGGTGGATGCCGACCGCGCGGCTCTTCTGCGCGAGGCGGATGATCGAGTCCTCGACCTCCGCCGGGGACACCATCATGAGGTCGGCCAGCTCGTCGATCAGGACGAGGATGGTCGGCATGGGCTTCTCGCCCGCCGCCACGCGGATCTCGTTCCAGTCGCGCAGGTTGCGCGCCCGCTGCATCCCCATCAGCTCGTAGCGGGTCTCCATCTCGCGCACGATGTTGGAGAGCACCGCCGCCGCGTCCTTCATGTTGGTGACCACCGGGGTCAGCAGGTGCGGCAGGCTCTCGTAGTGGTTGAGCTCGACCTTCTTCGGGTCGATCAGGATCATCCGCAGGTCGTCGGGCGTCGAGCGCAGCAGCACCGACGCCAGGAGGGCGTTGAGGCAGACGCTCTTGCCGGTGCCGGTGGAGCCGGCGATCAGCAGGTGGGGCATCCGCGCCAGGTCGATGTAGACCGGCTTGCCGCCGAGGTCGAGCCCCAGCCAGGCCATCAGCGGGCCGGCGTGGGCCGGGAACTCGCGCGTGATGTCGCCGAGCGTGACCAGCGACGCCTCCGGGTTCGGCACCTCGACGCCCACGGCCTGCTTGCCGGGGATCGGGGCGATGATGCGCAGCTCCTCGCGGGCCGCGAGGGCGTAGGCGAGGTCGTCGCGCAGCGCCGTGATCCGCCCGACCTTGGTCCCGGGGGCGAGCTGCAGCTCGTAGCGGGTCACCCGCGGGCCGCTGACCGTGTCGGAGACGGTCGCCTCGATGCCGAAGTGGCCGAGGGCCTCCTCGAGGACGCGTGCTGGTGCGCCGGATCAGGTCCTCGGGCTGGCTGGTGGGCCCGCTCGAGCGGCGCAGGAGCTTGGCCGAGGGGCGCTTGTAGGCGCCGTTGCGTCCCTTGGTGACGGTGGTCGAGGGCGAGAAGACGGGCTCCAGCTCGGGGGCCTCGTCGCCCAGGTCCAGCTGGCCCACGCGGCCCGGGGTCGCCGCCGGGGCGGGCGCGGCGGCCGCCACGGCGACGGCCGGGGCCTCCGCCAGCAGGGGGCCGTCGTCGTTGGGGCCCAGGGCCGGCGAGGGCGGCATGTCCCCGCGCGCTCCGAAGAGGTCGGGGAAGTTGTCGGCGCCGTCCACGAGCGAGTGCGACGGGGCCGCCGACGGCGTGCGCCGCCCCAGGAGGGTCGGCGGCTCGAGGGCGTCGAGGCGCTCGCGGATCTTCTGGCTGCTGCGGATGGCGGTCACGGAGGCCGTGGCGACGCCCTTGCCGACGGTGCGGGAGGCGACGGCCGCCCCCTCGCCGCCGCGGCGCACCGCGAGGCCGAGGGACGCGCCCGAGATCAGGACCACCGCGGCCACCAGGCCGACGACGATCAGGAGGGCCGTGCCGAAGCCGCCCACGGTGCTGCTGGTGGCCCAGTAGCCGGCCTCGCCGAGGTAGCCGCCCCGATCGCTCAGGCCGCCGTCGAACCAGTGCTCGCGCGGTGCGCCGCCCAGGCCCAGGGTCTCGGAGGCGAGCGCGATCAGGAGCGCCGCGGCGCCGATCGCCAGGCCCAGCCGCATCGGCCGGGCGGCGAGGATCGGGTGGTCGAGGATCAGGGCGATGCCGAGCGCGATGAAGATGGCGGGCGCGAGCGCCACGGCCTGCCCCATGAGCAGGCGCAGCCCGTCCTCGAGCCAGCCCCCGAGGGGCCCGGCGCCGAAGCCGAGGAACAGGGAGACGCCCAGGAAGATCCCGAGCGCGACGAGGGCGAGCCCGGCGAGCTCGCGGGCCTGTGCGTCACCGGCGGGCCCACGGCCCTTGGAGCGCCCCGCGGGGCGGCGGCGACGTGCTGCCTGTGCGACCTGCGTGCCGATCTCACACCTCCTGGATGCGCGACGTGCGGGCGGCGGCCCGTGCCAGGAAGGTTTGCCGTGGGCGGCGCGGTTCCTGCCGCGGCCGCGCCATCGCGCCGGCCGCGCAGGCCGGATCGCGGTCAGATCATCTGAGCCGCGCGCGCCCGATCATCATGCTGGCGAGGTTGGTGTTCGTCTGGGGGATGATCGGCATGATCGACGCGTCGGCCACGGTCACGTTGTCCAGCCCGCGCAGGCGCAGGCGGCGATCGACCACCGCCGCGGGGTCGTCGTCGTCGCCCATCGCGCAGGTGCCCACCGGGTGGTTGTAGCTGTCGGCCGCCGCGCGCAGGGCCGCCGCGTCGGGGTCGCGCCACCACGGCACGTCGGGCAGGGCGATCACCCCGGCGGCCGCCACGGCGTCGAGGATCGCGCCGGCGTCGGCCACGACGGTCCCCATCCGCTCGACGTCGGACGGATCGTCGAGGTGGCGAAGGCGGATGACCGTGCGCCCGCCGGCGATCCTCAGGTCGCCCCGCGACCGCGGGGCCATGATCGAGGCGGCCACGGAGATCTGCGCCGGGGGCGCGTCGCTGTCGTAGAGCCAGGTCTGGAACGGGAAGACCTGGCCCTCGTCGCCGGTGTCCCCGTCGATGCCGTAGCGCAGCAGGGCGCCGCTCACCGGCCGGGCCTCGGGCGCCCGCGGATCGACCGCGAGCACCTCCAGCATCGCCCAGGGGTGGTCCTGGAGGTTGCGCCCCACGCCGGGGAGGTCGATGACGGGGCGGACGCCCTCGGCCTCGAGCTCGGCGGCGGGGCCGACGCCGGAGCGCAGGAGGAGCTCGGGCGTGCCGTAGGCCCCGGCGCTCAGGACGAGGTGGTCCGGCCGCACGACGCGCTCCGCGCCGTCGGGGCCGGCGAGCACGACCCCGGTGACCCGCGCCCCGGCGATCTCCAGCCGCACGGCGACCGTGTCGGCCAGCACGTCGATCTTCCCGCGCAGGAGCGGCATCACGCCGACCAGCGTGCCCATCCGCCCGCCGTCCTCGGTGCGGTTCGTCGGCCAGGGGCCGACCCCGAACGCCCCCGGGGCGTTGTGGTCCGCGATCACGGCGTGACCGGCCCGGGCGCAGGCGTCGCTGAAGGCCTCGTCGATCGTCCCGTAGGGCAGCCGCGTCATCCGGATCGGTCCGGCGTCGCCGTGGTACTCGGCGGCGCCGAACTGCACGTCGCGCTCGATCGCCCGGAAAGCGGGTAGGCAGTCGGCCCAGGTCCAGCCGGGCCCCCAGGCGTCGAACGACGCGGGCTGGCCGCGCACCCCGGCGCTGGCGTTGGTGGTGCTGCTGCCGCCGAGGACCTTCCCGCGCAGGAGCCCG
This sequence comes from uncultured Thermoleophilia bacterium, assembly GCA_963784365.1. Classification (GTDB taxonomy): domain Bacteria; phylum Actinomycetota; class Thermoleophilia; order Miltoncostaeales; family Miltoncostaeaceae; genus Miltoncostaea. The sequence goes on from CAWAQS010000008.1 coordinate 150,548, forward strand.
ACGCCGCGGTCGGCCTCGGCGTAGCCCCAGTCCAGGGCCTCCCCGAACTGGTGGATGTGGGGGATCTGCGGCGGCGGCGGGGTCCCGGGATCGGGCCCGCCCTCCACGAGGGTGACCCGCGCCCGGTCGGCGAGGCCGAGCGCGCAGAAGAGGCCGGCGGAGCCCCCGCCGATGATCAGCGACCTCGGGCGATTCACTCATTGCGCGACGATAGCCGCGGCCCTCTCCCCGCCTCCCCGCGCCGGGGCGATCTCATCCCTAGGGACGATCCGCCACCGCCAGGGCCGATGCCAGGACGACCAGGAGGCCGAGGGCGATCGGACCGGTCGCGATCCACTCGTCGGCGGTGTGCATGCCCCCGCCGCGGCTGACCCCGATCGTCGCCCCGGGGACGCCGGCGCCGAGCGCCGCGTTGGCGTCGGTGCTCACCGGGGACTCGTCGGGCGGCGCCATGCCGAGGGCGGAGCGCACCTCGAGCAGCTCGGCGCGCAGGGGGTCGCCCGGATCGAGGCCCCCGGCCGGCCGGCGCCCGATGTCGTGGACCTCGGCGTCCGAGGCCCTCGCGCGCCGCGGCGGCGGCGATCGCCCGCCGGGCGCGCGCCTCGAGGTCGGCCAGCTCGTCCGGGTGGGCCGAGCGGAGGTCGATCTCCATGCGCGCCTCGGCGGCCAGGGTGTTGACCGAGGTCCCGCCGGCGATGACGCCGACCGACACCGCGCCATCGGCCGAGCGCGGGATGTCGGCGATCAGCGCCGCCGCCCGCGCCAGGCCGTGGATCGCGCTCGGCCCGCCGCGGTCCCCCCAGCTGTGGCCGCCGGGGCCGCGCATGATGGCCTCCAGGCGGGTGCTGCCGACCGCGCGCGTCGCCAGGCGGTCGCCGAAGTGCCCCTCGACCGCCAGGAAGGCGAACGGGGCGAGGTCGGCCACCACGGCGCGCGCCCCGCGCAGGTCGCCCCTCCCCTCCTCGCCGACGGTGAAGGCGCAGACGATCGGCCGGCCCGTCGGCTCCATCCGTCCCAGGGCGTCCGCCACCGCGGCCAGCGCCGCCACGGCGAGCGAGTTGTCGCCGATCCCCGGGGCGAGGAGCCGATCGCCCGCCGCGCGCGCCTCCAGGGGCGTCTCGGGGCCGAAGACCGTGTCGAGGTGCGCCGCCAGCACCACCGGGGGGCCCGCGCCCGGCTGCGGTGCCACGACGACGTCGCCCTCCGCGTCCACCGTCGCCCCCGGGAACCGCGCCAGTGCCCAGCGCGCCCGCGCCGCCTCGGCGCCGGTCGGCGCCGGGATGGCCGCCACCTCCAGCGTGTCCGCCATCACCGCGCGCGCCGCGGCGGCGGGATCTCCGATCGCGCGCCGCGCGCGGGCCACCGCGTCGCGAACGACGGAGGACGGGTGCGCGAGGCTCGGTTCGCTCATATCGCGAGCCAGCCTAGGGCCCGGCTCGGCGCGCGCACGAACGCGCCGAAAACTCGGCCATGGGGATGAGGCCTCCGCCACGGCCCAGTGCCTAGGGTGACGTCGATGGCCTCCTCACCTCCCACCGCGGCCCCACTCCCCGAGGTCGAGCGCTTCATCGCCTCGGAGCACCGGATGTTCATCGGCGGCGGCTGGGCCGAGGCCCGCGGCGGGGCGACGTTCGACGTCCACGATCCCGCCAGCGGCGCGGTGGTCGCGCGGGTCCCGCTCGCGGGCGCCGCCGACGTGGACGACGCGGTCGCGGCGGCCCGCGCCGCGCAGCCGGTCTGGGCCGGGCTGGCCCCCGCCGCGCGCGCCCGCCTGATGTGGACCCTCGGCGAGCGCATCGCGGAGAGCGCCGAGGTCTTCGCGCAGATCGACAGCATCGACAACGGCAAGCCCCTGTGGGAGGCCCGGGCGGTCGACGTGCCGCTCACGGCCGGGATCTTCCGCTTCTACGCCGGGCTGGTCCAGACCATCGCGGGCAGCGTCCTGCCCATCTCGATGGAGCGCATGCACGCCTACAGCCGGCGCGAGCCGGTGGGCGTCGTGGGCGCGATCGTGCCCTGGAACTTCCCGCTGCTGATGTGCGGCTACAAGCTGGGCCCCGCCCTCGCCGCGGGCAACGCCGTGGTGATCAAGCCGGCCGAGCAGACGCCGCTGTCGGCCCTGCGGCTCGCCGCCCTGATCGACGAGTGCGGCTTCCCCCCGGGCGTGGTGAACGTCGTCACCGGCTTCGGCGAGACGACCGGCGCGCCCCTGGCGGCCCACCCCGGCATCGACAAGATCAGCTTCACGGGCTCCAGCGAGGTGGGGCGCCGGATCGCGTCCGGCGCCGGGGAGGCGCTCAAGAAGACCACCCTCGAGCTGGGCGGCAAGTCCCCGAACATCATCTTCGCCGACGCGGATCTGGACGCCGCCGTCGAGGGCGCCCACGGGGGCGTGTTCTTCAACCAGGGCCAGTGCTGCGTGGCCGGGAGCCGCCTGCTGGTGGAGCGCGGGGTCCTCGACGAGGTGCTCGCGCGCCTGGGCGCCAGCGCCGCCGCGGTGCAGCTGGGCCGGGGCCTCGATCCCGCGACCCAGATGGGGCCCCTCGTCAGCGAGGAGCAGCTGGAGCGCGTCGGCGCCTTCGTCGCCCGCGCGGTCTCGGACGGGGTCACCCTGGTCGCCGGCGGCGGCCCGGCCGAGGTCCCCGAGGCGCCCGGCGGCTGGTTCTTCCGCCCGACCGTCCTCACCGGGGCCTCGCAGGAGCACGAGATCGTGCGCGAGGAGGTCTTCGGCCCGGTGGTGGCCGTGACGGCCTTCGACGACGAGGACGAGGCCATCGCCCTCGCCAACGACACCTCCTTCGGCCTGGCGTCGGGCGTCTGGACCACCCGCCTCGACCGCGCCCACCGGGTGGCGGCGGCGATCGACGCCGGGACCGTCTGGGTCAACACCTACGGGATGTTCGACCCGGTGGCCTCCTACGGCGGGCGCCACGCGAGCGGGTTCGGGCGCGAGCTGGGCGTCGAGAGCCTCGACCCCTACCTCCAGACCAAGACGGTCTGGATCGGCCTCTGACGGGCCGGGGGTCGCCGTGGGGATGACCCGCGCCGGGCAGGGCGACGCCCTCGTGGTCAACTGCCACGTCCACCTGCTCAAGCCCGACTGGAACTCCAACATGGAGGAGGGCCTCGAGGGCCTCAGCGAGAGCTGGGCGCGCCAGGTGCGCTGGTACTACGGGCCCAAGGCCGACCCGCAGCACCTGCTGGACAGCATCGCGCAGTGCTGGGACCCGACCGGGGAGCGGCTGGTCGCGCGGATGGACGAGGCCGGGGTGGACACGTCGGTCCTGATGCCCATGGACCACACCTGGGCCTTCCCGGACCCCGAGGTGATCCCGATCGCCGAGAAGAACCGGCTCTGCCGCGCGGCCTGCGCCAACCACCCGGGGCGGATCTACACGTTCGCCGGCGTGGACCCGCGCCGGCCGGACGCCCTGGCCATCCTGCGCGAGTCGCTCGACGAGGGCGCCATCGGCCTCAAGCTCTACCCCACCGACGGCTTCTACCCCGACGACGAGGTCGTGTACCCGCTCTACGCGCTGTGCACCGAGCGCGACGTGCCGGTGCTCTTCCACACCGGGCACTCCGCGGGACGCCAGAAGAGCAAGTACTCGCACCCGATGTACATCGACGCGGTGGCCGCCGACTTCCCCGACCTGCGCCTGGTGATGGGCCACTCCGGCCGCTTCGAGGCCTGGTTCGACCGAGGCCCTGGCCGTGGCCCTCTACAAGACCAACACCTACCTGGACCTCTCGCTCTGGCAGCACTTCATCTCGCCGGACGAGCTCGTGCGCCAGCTGGTCTGGATCCGCGACCGCATCGGCATCGACCGCGTCCTCTTCGGCAGCGACATGGTGGGCATCGACGTCTCGCTGAGCCTGGGCGAGTGGGCCGACCTGCTGCGGCAGGTGCCCGAGTGGGCCAACCAGCTGGGCTACCGCCTGACGCCCGACGAGGTCGACCTGATCCTGGGCGAGAACTGCCGCCGCTGCTACCGCATCCCCGACGAGGCGCTCGCCTCCAAGAGGGCCCGGGCGACCTGAGCGGGGCGCGGGGCCGGGCTCAGACCAGCGGCAGCAGGTAGCTCACCCCGCCGTCGTCGAAGCCGCAAGCCGCGTAGAGGGCGTGGGCCTCGGCGCGGGCGTGCCCGCTCTCCAGGCGCAGCAGGTGGCAGCCGTGCTCGCGCGCCCTCCGCTCGGCCTCGGCGAGGAGCGCCGAGGCCACCCCGGCGCGGCGCGCCGCGGGGTCGACCACGAGGTCCGGGATCCAGGCCTCGGGAGTCGGGTGGTTCAGCCGGTCGCGGAACCAGAGGCTCATCGCGCCGACCACCGTGCCGTCGATCTCCGCCACGAGGATGCGGCAGGCCGGGTCGGCGAGGTGACGCGCGAGGACGGCCCGCTGCCCGGCCGACGGCGGATCGGCCGCGGGGCGCCCCAGGACGCCCATCAGGCGGAAGAGCGCGGCCGCGTCGGCGGCCCCGGCCTCCCGGACCTCAGGCGCCGTCATCCAGGAGGGGCGGGGGCCGCGGCGAGACGGCCCGGACGCCGTCGAACGAGAGCGGCAGGCCCACGCTCGGGATCGGCCCGGCCGTGGGGTGCTCCTGCTCGCCCACGATGCCCAGCGCCCGCACCTGCGCGGTGGCCAGCGCCGCCGCGACGCCCTGCACCGGCGCGCACACCACCCCGGCCTCGCCGAGGACCGCGACCCAGTGCGCGGTGGGCTGCCCGGTCGTGACCCCCTCGATGAGCTCCCGGAGCGCCTCGGCGTTCTCGACCCGGCGGGCGTTGTCGGCGAAGCGGGGGTCCTCGCGGGCGTCCGTGAGCCCCAGGGCCCCGCAGAGGCGCCCCCAGGCGTCGTCCCCGCCGGTGCCGACCACCACCAGGTGCCCGTCCCCGGTGCGGTAGGCCTCGTAGGGGGCGAAGAAGGGACTCCGGGTCCCCTCGGGGGAGGGCTCGTCGCCGCCCAGGCGGTAGGTGACGACGTGCATCGACAGCCACGCGAGCGCGCACTCCAGCAGGGAGGTCGTGACGTGGGAGCCGTGGCCGGTGCGGTCGCGCTCGCGCAGGGCCGCCAGCGCCCCGAGGGCCGCGTAGAGCCCGCTGCCGAAGTCGAGGGCGGCGATCGGGATCTTCGCCGGCGCCTGCCCCGGGTGGCCGGTCATCGACAGCAGGCCGCTCTCGGCCTGCAGCACGAGGTCGTAGCCGCCCCGCGTCGCGTCGGGCCCGGTGTGGCCGAACCCCGAGATCGAGACGTAGACCAGCCGCGGGTGGCGCTCGCGCAGGTCCTCGTAGCCCAGGCCCAGCCGCTCCATGGACCCGGGGGTGCCGTTCTCGACCAGCAGGTCGGCGTCGTCCAGCAGGCGCCCCAGCTCGGCCCTGCCCTCCTCGGACCGCAGGTCGAGCACCCGGCTCGCCTTGCCCCGGTTGAGCGTGAGGAAGCTCGCGGACTCCCCGCCCGGGGCGAACACCGGGCCCTGGCGGCGGTAGGTCTCCCCGCCGGGGCGCTCGACCTTGACGACGTCGGCGCCCAGGTCGGCGAGCACCATCGTGGCGTAGGGGCCGGCCACGTACCCGGTCAGGTCCACGACGCGCACGCCCGCGAGGGGGGCGGCGAGGCTCACGGAGCGGTGCCCTCGACCAGCTCGACCAGCACGCCGCCCATCGTGGACGGGTGCAGGAAGAGGCTCGGGCGCCCGTCCGCGCTCGGCGTGATCGGCCCGATGATCCGCACGCCGGCCGCCTCGAGGCGCACCACGACGTCCCCGAGGGGCTCGTCGACGGCCAGCGCGACGTGGTGGAGCCCGTCCCCGCGCCGGGCCAGGAAGGACGCGATCGGGGTGTCCGGCGCCCCGGGGCGCACCAGCTCCACCCCGGCGCGACGGGTGATCTCCACGCCGCTCGGCATCCGGCGGCTCAGCGCCTCCCCCTCCAGGAGGCCCTCCACCGGGTGCGGGCCGGCCGCGGCGATGCCGACGTGGTCGAGCCGCCCGCGCAGCAGGGGCTCGTCCATCAGACCACCCGCGACGGCGCGTGGCGCCCGAACACCGTCGCGAGCCGGTCGCAGATCTCGCCGATCGAGCCGTAGGCCTCCACGGCCTCGACGATCGCCGGCATCAGGTTGTCCGCGCCGCGGGCCTCGTCCTCGAGCCGGTCGAGGGCGGCCTGGAGCAGGCCCTCGTCGCGCTCGGCGCGCACGCGCGCGAGGCGCTCCAGTTGGCGGGCGGCGACCTCCTCCGGGACATCGTGGACCGGCACCATGCTCTCGGCCGAGGCCTCGGGGTCCACGTGGACGTTGACCCCCACCACCTCGCGCTCGCCGCGCTCGATCGCCTGCTGCTCGCGGTAGGCGGCGTCGGCCACCGCGCGCTCGAGCGAGCCGTCCTCGATGCCCGCGGTCACCCCGCCGCTGCGGTCGATCTCGTCCATCGCCGCCCGCGCGCGGCGCTCGATCTCGTCCGTGAGGGACTCCAGGTAGTACGAGCCGCCGAGGGGGTCGACCGTCCGCGTCATGCCGATCTCGTGGGCCAGGATCTGCTGGGTGCGCAGGGCGATCAGCGCCGCCTCCTCGGTGGGCAGCCCGAGGGCCTCGTCGTAGCCCATGGTGTGGACGGCCTGGGCGCCCGAGAGCACGATCGCGAGCGCCTGGTAGGCGATCCGGACGACGTTGTTCATCGGCTCGACCGCGGTCAGGGTGGTGCCGTCGCCCCCGGAGAAGAGCCGCAGCTGCATCGAGCGCGGATCGACCGCCCCGAAGCGCTCGCGCACCGCGTCGCTCCAGATGCGCCGGGCGGCCCGGTGCTTGGCGATCTCCTCGAAGAAGTCGCGCATCGTCGAGATGTTGAAGCTGAAGCGGGGGGCGATGACGTCGATGTCGACGCCGCGGTCCACCACCGCCTGGAGGTAGGTGAGGCCGTTGGACAGCGCGATCGCCACCTCCTGCACGGCGTCGCTGCCCGCCTGGCGGATGTGGTACCCGCACACCGAGATCGGGTTGAACTTGGGGGCCTCGCGGGCGCTCCACTCCAGCACGTCCGCCGCCAGGCGCAGGGACGGCGCCGGCGGGAAGATGTAGGTCTTGCGGGCCAGGTACTCCTTGAGGATGTCGTTCTGGACCGTGCCGCGCAGGTCGGCCGCGGCAACCCCCTGGCGGCGGCCGACGGCGATGTACATGGCCAGCAGCACCGAGGCGGTGGCGTTGATCGTGAACGACGTCGACACCCGCTCGAGCGGGATCCGGTCGAAGATCGTCTCCATGTCGGCGAGGGTGGCGACCGAGACGCCCACCTTGCCGACCTCGCCCGCGGCGAGCGGGTGGTCGGGGTCGAGGCCCATCTGGGTCGGCAGGTCGAGAGCCACCGAGAGCCCGGTCTGCCCCCTCTCGAGCAGGTAGCGGAAGCGCCCGTTGGTGTCCTCCGGGCTGCCCCAGCCGGCGTAGAGGCGGATCGTCCAGGGGCGGCCGCGGTACATCGAGGGGTAGACGCCGCGCGTGAAGGGCGGCTGCCCCGGATAGCCCAGGCGGGGGTCGTCCTCGGCGGGCCCGTAGAGGGGGTCCACCGGGATGCCCGAGTCGGTGTACGCCGGAGGCAGGTCTGCGGTCGCCGCCTCGTGGATCGCGCGCGGAGTGTCGGGATCACCCATCATCGCGGATGGTAGGCCGCGGGCGCACCACGGCGCAGGCCGGGGGCAAACATCATCCGAGGAGACGATGCCGTCGCGCGGGGGGCGGTCTCTAGCGTGCTGGACCTATGGACACCATTGATGAAGTCGTCAGTCAGAAACACCTCGACGCCGGCGTCGACCTGGCCCAGGCGCTCGTCGCCACCCCCAGCGTCGTCGGCGAGGAGGCGCCCATCGGGCGTGTCCTCGAGCAGTGGATGAACGACATGGGGCTCCCCCAGGTCGAGCTCCAGGAGGTGGAGCCCGACCGCTACAACGCCGTCGCGACCATCGACAGCGGCGTGCCGGGGCCCACGATCGTGCTCAACGGCCACATGGACACCAAGACCGTGTGCCACGGCTGGGAGCGCGACCCCTACGACGCCGTGGTCGAGGACGGCAGGCTCTGGGGGCACGGGGTGATGGACATGAAGGCGGGGCTCGCGAGCCTCGTCGCCTCCGCCGCCGCCATGCACGACTCCGGGGCCGTGACGCGCGGCAAGGTGCGCGTGGCCGCCGTGTGCGGGCACATGGCCCAGCAGGAGGGCAGCGTCGCCTTCTTCGAGCGCTACCCGGACGCGGACCTCTGCATCCTGGGCGAGCTCTCGGACCTGCGCGTCTACCTCGGCCACCGCGGCCGCATCTACTTCGACGTCACCACCAAGGGCCACGCCGCGCACACCTACCTGCGCGAGCAGGCGATCTCGGCGGTCAACCAGATCGCCCGCGCCGTCCTCGCGCTCGACGCGATGCGGGCGGACTTCGACGTGGCGCCCGAGGTGGAGCGCGTCTTCGGCTCGCACCTGATCCACGCGGTCGGCCGCGTCTACGGCGGGCTGCCGCCGGACGGGCCCTCGATGATCCCGGACCGCGCGACCTGCAGGATCGACTGCCGCGTGCCCCCCGGGGTCGTGGCCGCCGACGTGCTGCCGCTCATCACCGCCGTCCTCGAAGGGCTGCGCGAGGACGACCCCGACTTCGACTACGAGGTCGTCGAGGCCGACGTGAAGTCGTCGTACTACATCCCCGCCGCCTCGCCGCAGGTGGGCTGGATGAGCGACGCCGTGCAGGAGGCCACGGGCGTGCCCGCGGAGCTCTCGGGCGTCGGCTGGCTGGGCGACACCGCGTCGTTCGGACACCTCGTGCCCACGGTGATCTTCGGCCCCGGCCGCGAGCCGATCTACTCGGCCAACGAGTGGCTCGACATCACCGACATCCACACCTCGGTCCGGGTCTACGCCGGCACGATGGTGCGCGCGCTCGCAGCCGCGGGCGCGTGATCGACCCCCTGGAGGGGGCGCCCCCGGCACCCGACCCGGAGGCCCTCCACCGCGCCAAGCTCTCCGCCCTCGAGGCGCGGATGGAACAGGCCGGGCTGGACGCCCTGGTGGTGCAGGACATGCACTCCCTCAGGTGGCTCACCGGCTACTCGCCGTTCATGCGCATCACGCCGCCCACCGCCCAGGTGGCGGTCGTCCGGCCGGGCGACGCCGTGCGCCTGCTGCCCATCCCCTACTACGCCGGCGACGCGCGGCGGCGCGCGCCCTGGCTGGAGGTCGTCGGAGGCCGCGACGCCGGTGGCCGACCTGGTGGCCGGGGCCGGCCGCATCGGCCTGGTGGGGGTCACCTGGCAGCTCGGCGCCTCGCTCGGCCCGCCCGCCGTCGTGGTGGACGCCACCGACCTCGTGATGCGCACGCGGGCCGCGAAGGTGCCCGGCGAGGCCGACCTGGTGGCCCGCGCCCTCGCGCTGGCGCGGACCGGGATGCACGCCGCCTACGCGGCCGCCGCGGCCGGGGTCAGCGAGGAGGAGGTCGCGGCCGAGGCCGAGCGCGCGATCCGGGTGGCGGGAGGAGACGGCCACGCCATCGTCGGGCGCGGGGCGATCGCCGCCGGGATGACCGAGCTGGCCGGGCCGGCGCGGCTCCGCACGGGCGACTGCGTGCTGGCCGACATCGGCTGTTACCTCGACGGCTACCGCGGTGAGTTCGCCCGCACGCTCTCCATCGGCGAGCCGAGCCCCGAGCTGCGGCGCGCCCACGACGCGGTGCGCAGCGCGCTGGAGAGCGCCGAGGCGACCCTCGCCGACGGCGTGCCCGCCGCCGCGGTCGCCGCCGCCGCCCGCGAGCGCCTGCGGGCGCTCGGCTACGCGCCCGGCACCCTCCCCCACCCGGTCGGCCACGGCCTGGGCGCCTCGGGCGGCGAGCCGCCGGCCGTCGAGACCGGCTCCGCCGACGTGATCGCCGCCGGGGAGGTCCTCAACCTGGAGCCGGGGGTCTTCGATCCCTCCGCGGAGCTCGCGGTGCGCATCGAGGACACGTACCTGGTCCGCCCCGGCGGCGCCGACCGCCTGACCCCTGAGAGCCGCGACCTGGTGGTGTGCTGATGGCGCCGCACGACGGCCTTCGCGTGAGCCTGACCCTCCAGGGCGTGCACCCGCCCGACGAGCTCTTCACGATCGCGCGGATCGCGGACGAGACCGGCTTCTTCGGCCTCTGGCTGACCGATTCGAGCCTCCACTCGCGCGACTGCTGGACCCTCCTCGGCGCCCTCGCCCTGCGCACCGAGCGCATCCACCTCGGCACGGCCGTCACGCACCCGCGCACCCGCCACCCCGCGCTGGCCGCCGTGAGCGCGGCGACCCTCGACGAGCTCTCGGGCGGGCGGGCCATCCTCGGCGTCGGCGCGGGCGACCGGCCCGTCACCGAGCTCGGCCGGCGGCCGGCCCGCATCGCCGAGGTCGAGGCGATGATCGCGCTCTGCCGGGCGCTCCTGCGCGGCGAGTCGGTGGACGCCGGCCCCCCCTTCACCGTCCACGGCGGATTCCGCCGCCTGGAGGCCTCGCCGGACCTGCCGGTGTGGATCGCGGGCAGCGGCCCGCGCATGCTCGACCTGGGCGGCCGCGCCGCCGACGGCGTGCTGGCCCTCGTGGGCACCTGCGACGAGTGCGTCGAGAGCGTGCTGGGCGAGGTCGGCCGGGCCGCCGAGTCGGTCGGGCGCCCCACCCCCGAGATCGCCCTCATGGGCTACGGCGCGATCGGCGACGACGGCGAGGCCGCCTGGAAGGCCTCCCGCTCGATGGCCGCCTGGTTCGCGAAGACCGCCCCGCGCTACTGCGACCTGGCCGGGATCGACCCGGAGCTGGTGGCCCGCATCCGCGACCGCTACTCCGGCGGCGAGTTCACCGAGGCCACCGTCGCCGCCGAGCTCGCGCCGAAGGAGATGGTCGAGCGCCTGACGCTGTCGGGCACCCCCGCCGAGGTGTCGGACCACCTCGACCGCCTCGAGCGCGCCGGGGTCCGGCACGTCAACTACTTCCCCATCGGCCCGGACCGGCTCGGGTCGTTCCTCGCGTTCGCGGACGTCGTCCGCGAGCGCACCGCGCGCCGCCCCGCCGCCTGATCACAGCCTGAGCAGCGCCCCTCCGCACCGCCGCGCGGTGGGGACGACGGCCCCTGCTCCGCCCCCGGTGCCGGTTTGGCCATCCGACCAGATCGCACCTTGACGCCATGGTGCCCGCGGCCAGATCATGTGTCGTATCTCATACGCTAGCTTGGTGGACATGACGACGACCTCCTCCTGGCTCCCGGAACCGGTTGCGGGCGCCACCACACTGCGAGAGCGTTCCTACGAGGCGATCAAGGACGGGATCCTGCGCCTGGAGCTGGAGCCCGGGGCGCCCCTCGTCGAGGCCACCCTGGCGGCGCAGCTGGGCGTCAGCAAGAGCCCGATCCGCGACGCCCTCCACCGCCTCGAGCGCGAGGGCCTGGCCGTCCGCCAGCCCTTCAAGGGCGTGTACGTGGCCTCGCTCTCCCGCGAGGACATGCTCGACGCGTTCGAGGTCCGCTCCGTGCTCGAGGCCCACGCGGTCGAGCGGGCGGCGCGCGGCATGGCGCCCGAGCTGATCGCCCAGGCCCGCGACCACATCGCGTCGGGCGTCGCGGCGGTCGACGCCGGCGACGCCGAGGCGGTCGACGACTCGATCGACGGCTTCCACCGCACCATCCTCCTGGGCGCCGGCAGCCCCCTTCTCACCCACCTCCTCGGAAGCGTCTACGACCGCCTGGCGCGGGCCCGCGCGATGGCCGTGCACAGCGGCACGCGCGGACGGCGCTCGATGGCGGAGCACGGCCAGATCCTCGACGCGATCGAGAGCTGCGATCCCCCGGCGGCCGTCGCGGCGTCGGACGCACACAACGAGCGCCTCCTGCTCGAGATGACGGAGATGCTCGACCGGCATTTGCCAACCACTGGAGACGCACCATGAGCCCCGAGCGCCTCGACCCGATCGCGGTCGCGCTGGTGGATCCCCGCAGGCGGCTGCGCGCGTACGCCGACCACCTGGAGGCACGCCGTGTGAGGGTGGTCGCGGTGGTCTCGGAGGCGCGCGTGCTCCGGCGCCTGCCGGAGGACTGCACGCTCGACGCGGTCGCCATCGGCGGCTCGGGCCGCAACGTCCCGGCGGCCATCGCGGGCGTGCGCGAGCTCGGCGAGACCCCCGTGCTGGTGTGCGGCGACTCCCCCGCCCGCGACGATCTGCTCGACGCCCTCCGCGCGGGCGCCGAGAGCTACGTCGTGACCCCCTGCGTGCCCCGCCTCGACGTCGCCGACGAGCTCGCCCTGGCGCTCCACGCCACCGCCCACGGCGGCACCTGGGTCTCCCCCGGCGTGGCCCGCCACCTGGTGACCGAGGTCCGCGACTCCATGGCCGGCCGCTCGTTCGCCTCGCTGGCGGCCCTCCCCAACGTCACCCGGCGCGAGCGCCAGGTGCTGGAGCTGATCGGGGTGGGCTGCACCTACCGCGAGATCAGCGAGCGCCTCTTCATCAGCGCCTCGACGGTCAAGACCCACGCCCACAGCGCGCTGCGCAAGCTGGGGCTGCGCAACCGGGTCGAGGTCGTCCACTGGCTCTCCCAGATGTCCGCCGGCCGCCTGAGCCGCCGGGAGGCGGTCCCGGGGGCCCTCGGGCCCCTCAGGCCAGGGCGAGGTCCGGCCACTGGGTCGAGCCGTAGCCCATGTCCCAGAACTGGCGCTCGAACCGGACCGCGGTGGTGAAGATCTCCTGGAGGGCCGACTCGTCCTCGGGCGCCGCCATGCCGTCGAGCGCCTCGGCGAGCGGGGCCACCACGGCGGCGTACTCGTCGGAGGCGAAGAAGCCGACCCACTCGGAGTAGATCGGGTGCGGGGCGACCTCGCCGAGGCTGCGGGCGATCTCGCCGTAGCTCATCGCGCAGGGCATGATCGCGGCCATGATCTCGGTCGGGCCGTGGAGCGCGCCGACCGACGTCAGGAAGCTCGTGTACGCCGCGCAGGCCGGCGACATCACCGGCGGATTGCGCGCGTCGGGCGCGAGCTCGACCGCGCGCTCGAGGAGGCGCCGGTTGGCGGGCACCTCCACCTCGAGCAGCTGGAGGGCGTTGGAGGCGAAGAGCGTCATCTCCTCGACGCCGCGCGCCTTGGCCGCCCCCAGGCTCATGGCCCGGGAGAGCTCGGGCAGGTACATGATGTTCTGCTCGACGTAGAAGCGGAACTTCTCCGCCGGGAGCGTCCCCGCCGCCATCTCGCGCACGAACGGGTGCGCGAAGAGCGACTCCCACACCTCGCCGGCACCGGCACGGAGCCGGTCGGTGCGCCCCATGGGGGAAACGGACATGCGACGAGGTTAGGGACCCGGGACCGGGCCGCGAATCCGCCCCCGGGAGGAGATTCGGGGGTGAGGGTTTCTTCGCTTCGAGGCTTCTGAGCTCTGAGCGTTGCGAACCTCGAGGTTTCTGAGCTCTGAGCGTTTCGAGCTTCGGGGTTTCAGAGCTCTGAACGTTTCCGAGCTATGCGACAAGGATTGGGCGGACAAGGCGTGGGCCGGCCTCTTGCGGGCCGGCCCGACGCGGCAAATGCGCCCTGGCCGGGCGCCATTTGCAGACCGGCGGACCGGCTGTTCGCCGGGGCCAGACCGCCGTGAAAGGCCGGCACCAGCCGGCTGTCTCGTGGCAGCGCCGCGACATCGGAGCTAGGCCCGATGTCGGGCGCCTGCCCGGCTCGCGCGGTGGTGTTGACGTTTCCGGCGGCCTGGCCCGGCGAACAGCCGGTGCCGCCGGTCTGCCGATGGCCCCGGCCAGGGGCCTTCGGCGCGTCGGGCCGGCCCGCTAAGAGGCCGGCCCCACGCCTTGTCCGCCCAATCCTTGTCGCAGAGCTCGGAAACGCTCAGAGCTCGAAGCCCCGACGCACGGAACGCTCAGAGCTCGGAAACACTCAGAGCTCACACCTCCAGGATCACCGGCACCACCACCGGTCGCTGCTGGGTCCTCTTGCGGACGAGGGAGGCGACGATGTCGTGCAGCTGGTGCTGGAGGACGCCGGTCTCGGTGACGCGCTGCTCGGCCGAGGAGGCCAGGCTGCGCTCGACGGCCAGGCGGGTCTCCTCGATGAGCTCCTCGTCGTCGCCCGAGCCGAAGCCGCGGGTGACGATCTCGATCTCCCCCACCGGGGAGCCGTCGCTGGCGTCGATGCGGGCGACGACGAGGACGAGGCCGTCGTCGGCGAGGTGGCGCCGGTCGCGCAGGACGCTCTCCGTGATGTCGCCGCCGCCGGCCTGGTCGACGTAGCTGAGGCCGGCGTGGACCCGGTCCGCGATCCGCGCCGAGTCGCGCGTCACCTCGAGCACGTCGCCGTTGTCGAGCACGTGGATGCGGTCCGCGGGGATGCCCAGGGCCTGGGCCAGCTCGGAGTGGGCGCGCTGGTGGCGGGCCTCGCCGTGGATCGGGGCGAAGATCGAGGGGCGCAGCAGCTCCAGCATCAGCAGCAGGTCGCTGGCGCTGCCGTGGCCGGAGACGTGCACCTTGGGGTTCTGGCGCTCGGTGATGAACTCGGCCTCGGCCCGCACCAGCCGGTTGACGATCTCGTTGACCGCCAGCTCGTTGCCCGGGACGGTGCTCGACGAGTAGAGGACCGTGTCGCCCGGCTCGATCTGGACCTGGTTGTGCTCGCCGCGGGCGATCCGGCTCAGCGCGGCCATCGGCTCGCCCTGGCTGCCGGTGCAGATGAGCACCTGCTCGTCGCGCGGGTGGGTCTCGAGCTCCTTGAGGCTGACGAGCGTGCCCGGCGGCGGCGAGAGGTAGGTCGTGCCCGGCGAGGGCGCCTCGGGATCGGCCAGGTTGCTGGCCATCTTCACGTTGCGCGTGAGGGAGCGGCCCAGCAGGGCCACCACGCGGCCGTCGAGGTACGCCGCGTTGAGGACCTGCTGCACACGGTGGATGTGCGACGAGAAGGTGGTCACCAGGACCCGGCCGCGGGCGGTCGCGAAGATGCGGCTCAGCTCGCTCTGGACGTCGCGCGTCGGCAGCGGCGAGGGGGGCGGGCCCTCCTCGGCGTTGGTCGAGTCGGCCAGCAGCAGCTGGACGCCCCGGTCCCCCAGGCGGGCGAGGGCCGGCAGGTCGCTGCGGCGCCCCTCCACGGGGACGTACTCGATGCCGAAGTCGCCGGTGTGGACCACGGTCCCGGCGGCGGTCGACAGGGCCACGGCCGCGCAGTCCGGCGTGCTGTGGGTGAGCGGGACGAACTCGGTCTCGAAGGGGCCCACCTGCACCGGCACGCCGGGGCGCACCTCGATCAGCTCGGCCTTGTCCAGCAGGCGGTGCTCCTCGAGCTTGAAGCGCAGCAGCGCGAGCGTGAAGCGGCGCGCGTAGATCGGCACCTGCCCCACGGCGCGCAGCAGGAAGGGGACCGCGCCGATGTGGTCCTCGTGCCCGTGGGTCAGGATCAGGGCCTCGAGGTTGTCGCGGCGCTCGACGACGTAGCTGAAGTCCGGCAGGACGATGTCCACGCCCATCTGGTCGTTCTTGGGGAACGTGATGCCGCAGTCGATGAGGACCATCCGGCCCTCCTGCTCGACCACGTACATGTTCTTGCCGATCTCGCCCGCTCCGCCGAGCGGGATCACCCGCACGCTGGCGCCAGTCGCCATGTGACCTTCCTCAGTTGTCGCTAGGTCGCGGGTCTATGCCCGCGGGAGAATGCCCTGGCGCTCGAGCACGCTGCGCAGGATGTCGCGCTGCACGGGCGTGGCCTCCACCAGGGGGAGGCGCAGCCGCGCCGAGGGGATCAGACCGATCATCTCGAGCGCTGACTTGATGAGAATGGGGCTGGTGGTGACGAACAGCGCGGCGTAGAGGTCGGCCAGGGCGGCGTCGCGTCGTCGCGCGTCGTCCAGGTCGCCCTCGGCCGCCGCGGCGACGACCGCGGCCATCTCGTCGCCCACCAGGTGGGACGCGACGGAGATCACCCCGACGCCGCCCATCTCGAGGACCGGGAAGAGCATGTCGTCGTTGCCCGCGTAGAGCGCGAGGTCCGAGGTGCGCGCGACCTCCCGGCACTCGTCGAGGTCCGGGTTGGCCTGCTTGACGGCCACCACGTTCGGGATCGTCCCCAGCTCGGCGATCAGGTCGGGCGGCAGGTTGACGACCGAGCGGCCGGGGATGTTGTAGAGGATCACCGGCAGGCCGACCTCGGCGATCGCCGCCACGTGGCCGATGATCCCGGCCCGCGGGGGCCGGTTGTAATAGGGGGTCACGACGAGCACGGCGTCCACGCCGGCCTCCGCCGCGAGGCGCGTCAGGTGCACCGAGTGGGCCGTGTCGTTGCTGCCGGTGCCGGCCACGACGCTGGCGCGGTCGCCCACCTCGCGCACGGCCATCCGGTAGAGGGCGACCTCTTCCTCGTCGGTCAGGGTCGAGGCCTCGCCGGTCGTCCCCGCGATCACCAGGCCGTCGGAGCCGTGCTCCACCAGGTGGTGGGCGAGGGAGATGGAGGCCGCCTCATCGACCCGCAGGTCCGAGTCGAAGGGCGTGACCATGGCGGTCAGGATGGCGCCGAGCACTCCGGGGAGTATAGACCCGGATCCGGCGCCATCCCGACCGCGGACGTCTACGCCGTCTGCGCGCAGACCACCCAGATCTTGATCGGGACGTTCTTGGTGAAGTTCGAGTAGACGACGATCTGCCAGGTGCGCGGGCGTTCCGTCGATGTCGGCGACGACCTGCCCGCCGATGATCTGGCCGTCCTGGCTGTTGACCAGGCTGCCGGTGCCGCCGGTCGCGATGCCGCCGTTCGAGCAGGTCTTGGAGGCCACCACCGCCTGGTTGGCGGTCCCGGCCACCGTGCCGTCGAAGATCTCGGTCTCCCAGCCGGTGATCTGCCCGGCGCCGCCGCGAGCCCGCGCCCTTCTGGGCCAGCAGCGACCAGACCGGGGCCACGCCGGGGACGAGGCCCGGGCTCACGGGGCCCGTGGCGACGTACGACGAGCCGTTGTACTGGACCGCGTCGTCCTTGACGTAGGACGCCGTGCCCGAGTAGGCGCCCTGCCAGCTCAGGCCGCGGGGGCCGATGGGGCCGGCCGGGCCGGTGTCGCCGGTGATACCGCGGGGGCCGGTGGGACCCTGGGGGCCGGAGGGGCCGACCGGGCCCGGGGCGCCCGACGCGCCCGCGGGGCCCTGGGGCCCGACGCCGCCGGCGGCCACGGCCTTCGCGAAGCGGGACTCGAGCGAGTCGAGGCGGCCGTTGATCGCCTGGATCTGGGTCGAGAACGTGCGCACCTGGCTCGTGAGCACCTTCGCCTGCTTCGGGAGCACCTTCAGCTGCTTCAGAAGCGCCGCGGAGGCGACCGCGGGCTTCGCCTTGGTTGGTTTCTTCACCGCCGCGGACGCCCCCGTGATCCCGGCCGCGAGGGCGAAGGCGAAGATCGCCGCGATGGCGATCGAGAGGAAGGTGAGGAAACGGTGTGAACGCAAGGGCGTCCTCCCAGCGGCGAGTGCGAACCGACCGTGTCCCAAGCGTTCGTGCCGGGGGGAGGCCGCGGCGGTCTGGTGGTCGGGACGCTCCTTTCATCGGCACTCGCGGGGAAAAGCGTGACCCCCTCGCGGTGCGGTAGGCGCCGTCGACCGGCGGCGGATCCTGCGCTTTCGGCGGGCGCGGCCGGGCCGGCGTCGTCGCCCGCCCGGCCGCGCCGGCGCCTCAGTCCTCCTGGATCCAGCCCTCGAGGTCGGCGCGGGACACCTTCCCCACCAGCTCGGGGTGGTCGGTGCGCATGTGGTCCTGGATGAGCGCGATCACCTCGTCGTCGGATGCCGGCCCGGGCGACGTACCCGCACTCGCAGTTGATGATCCTGGCCACGGTGCCTTCCTACCTCGTCCCGGCGGCGACGACAAGCTCGCACGGACCGACGAATCCGTCCGCCGCCTTCGAAGCGACCGAGCGCGTCCTCGATCTCCGCCCACGCGGCGCGACGGCCCTCCTCGGGCAGCCCGGCCAGCATCTGGTGGAGGGCGCCGAACGACTCGCGCTCGAAGCGGACGCACTCCGCCGCGCTCGCCATCGTCAGCGGCGCCTCGACCACCATGGCCTCGACATCCCGGAAGCCGGCCGCGCGCAGCGACGACGCGAGCACGTCCGGTCCCCCGAGGCTGAAGGGCCCGGGCTGCCCCGGAGCGGGCGGCGGCAGCTCGGCCCGGCGGCGGATGATCGAAACGGGGATGGAGAAGAACCCGTTGCGCTCGGGCGTGGAGTAGACGACCGCCGCCACCCGCCCGCCGGGCCGGAGCGCGCGGCGCATCCCCGCGAGGGCCCGCGGCCGGTCGGGGAGGTAGATCAGCCCGACGCGCGAGATCACCGCGTCGAACGTCCCGGGATCGACGTCGAGGGCCTCGCCGTCCATGACCCGGGTGAGCACGTTCGCGACGCCGGCGTGCCGGGCGGCCTCCTCCGCGCGGGCGAGGATCCCGGGCGAGATGTCGGTCGCGAGAACGGCCCCGCCCGGACCCACGCGGCGGGCCGCGCTCAGGGTCTGGCCGCCCGCACCCGCGGCCACGTCGAGCACGCGGTCGCCGGGCGAGACGCCGGCGAGGTCGAGCATCAGATCGGTGGCGGGGCCCAGCCAGCGCTCGAGCACCGGTCCCCACGCGTGCCAGGCATCGGCGGCCGCGTCCCACTGCGCCCGCGTCGCCGCCTTGTAGACCACCGCGTCGAACGGTGGTGAGGTCGTCGTCATCGTCGCCTCCTCTGGGAGTGGATCGGGTGGTGACAAGATGGAGGCGGCCGCTTGGTCCGAGGCTGGGAGAACATTGGAGCCGCTCGCCGAGACCCGCATCCAGCTGTGCGGTCAGCTGGTGGTCAGGTGGCGGGGCGTGCGCCGGGAGTCCGAGCTCGCCGGCCGCCAGGGGCGCCTGCTGTTCGCCCACCTCGCCCTCAACCGCACGCGGGCGTCGAGCCGCGACGCGCTGCTGGGGGCGCTGTGGCCGGAGGACGCGCCGCGCGCGGCCGACACCGCGCTCGCGGCGCTGCTGTCGAAGCTGCGGCGGGTCGTCGGAGCCGCGCACCTGGTGGGCCGGAGCGAGGTCCGCCTGATCCTCCCGGAGGGGGCGACGGTCGACGTCGAGGTGGCCCGGGAGGCGATCCACCACGCGGAGTCGGCGCTGTCGGCGGAGGACTGGCCCCGGGCGTGGGCCGCGGCCCAGACGGCGCTCTTCATCGCGCGGCGGGGGCTCCTGCCGGGCGTCGAGGCCGAGTGGGTCGAGGAGGGCCGCCGGGACGTGGCGAGCCTCGAGGTGCGCGCCCTCGAGGCCTACGGGCGGGCGTGCCTCGGGATCGGCGGGGCCGAGGGGGCGGCGGGCGTGCGGGTGGGCCGCGATCTCGTGCGGCTGGCCCCGCTGCGTGAGAGCGGGCACCGGCTCCTGATGGAGGCCCTCGTGGCCTCCGGGAACCGGGCCGAGGCCCTGGTGGCCTACGAGGCCCTTCGGATCCGCCTGCGCGAGGATCTGGGCGTGGCCCCCGGCGCCGCGCTCCAGGACCTCCACGCGCAGCTCCTGCGCGCCCGCTGACCGGACCCGGCCCCAAGCTCGCGCCAACCGCGCGCCAAGGGCCGCGCGGCAGCCTTCGGGACCACGCAGGACCCACCCCGAAGGAGGCCCGGCAATGCAGCTCTCATCCCCGATGGCACCGCCGCGCGGCCCGCTCGTCAACGGCGACTGGCTCGACGCCAACCTCGACCACCCGCGGCTGCGCGTGCTCGACGTGCGCGGCCGCCACCCGAGCTCGCCCCTGCCGCACGCCAAGCGGGCCGAGTTCGAGCGCGCCCACATCCCGGGGGCCGTCTTCGTCGATTGGACCCGCGACTTCGTGGAGGAGGCCGGGGACGTCCCCTTCCAGCTGGCTGGACCCGAGCGGTTCGCCGCACACGCCGGCCGCCTGGGGGTCGGACCCGATGACCTCGTGGTCACCTACGACGACTACTACGGCATCCACGCGGCCCGGGTCGCCTGGGCATTGCGCTGCCACCAGGTGGACGCCAGGGTCCTCGACGGCGGCTGGCGGACCTGGTCGGAGGACGGCCGCCGCGTGGCCGACGGCGGGTCGCACGCCCCCGGTCGCCCCTTTCCCGCACGGCCGCCGCGGCTGCGTCTCGATCTCGAGGCCCTGACGCACGCGATGGACCGCGGGGCCGTCGTCGTGGACGCCCGCCCCCGCCACCTGTTCGTGGGCGAACCGGGAGC
Organism: uncultured Thermoleophilia bacterium; assembly: GCA_963784365.1. Taxonomy (GTDB): domain Bacteria; phylum Actinomycetota; class Thermoleophilia; order Miltoncostaeales; family Miltoncostaeaceae; genus Miltoncostaea. The sequence continues at coordinate 170,739 of CAWAQS010000008.1, forward strand.
GGTCGGCACCGGTCACATCCCCGGGGCCCTCTCCCTCCCCTACAACGAGCTGGTCGAACGGGGCGACGGGGCTCTTCCAGAGCCCGGCCGCCATCGGGCGCCTCGTCCGGTCCGTCGGCATCGATCCCGGCCGGCCGCCGGCCGAGGTCGTCACCACGTGCGGCATCGGCGTGTCGGCGACGGTGGCGATGATCGCCCTCGAGCTGGCGGGCGTTCCGGTCGAGGGCGTCTACGACGGCGCCTGGAGCGAGTGGAGCGCCGACCCGGCGCGTCCGGTCGCCTACGGCGACGTCTGAGAGGCGGCGCGGGCGGCGGCCACCGCCTCCAGCGCGCGGCGGCGCTCGTCGGCCGACAGGCGCTCGCCGCGGAGCATGCGCTCCTCGGCGTCCAGGGCGCGCAGGACGCCGTTGCGCGCCTCCTGGGGCTTGGAGGCCGACGCGATCAGATGGACGCCCGCCGAGGCCTGGGAGACGTACGCGGCCAGCGCGGCCTCCCGGACCGGCCCCGGGGCCAGGTCCACGACCTCGTAGCGCATGGCCATCAGATCGCGCTCCCAGGACGCCACCGAGACGCGCCGCCTCTCGACGTCGCGGGCGAGCTTGGCGCTGATCTGGCCGACGGTCCCGCCGGCCCGGTCGGCGTAGGAGCGCAGCTGCACGAGGAGGGCCTGCTTGGTGGCCTCGTTGGCGGGGTCGGCCATCCAGGCCCTGCCGCTCTGCAGCAGGGCCTGGGCCGCGGCCGCCCCCTGGCGCCGCGCGAGGAGGGCCGCCAGGCTGACGAGCCGCGGGCCCACGCCCTAGGTCCTCCCCGTCACGTCCGCGGGATCTCCTCGCCGGTCTCCGGGTTGAGCCGGATGCCGTCGGTGATGCCCGGCCCGGGGGGCGCCCCGATCGTGAGCCAGACGGCCTCGCGATCGCTGTTGTTCTGGATCCGGCGCGGGACGTCCTTGCCGAAGCGCAGCCAGTCGCCGTCCTGCACGACGACGACCTCGCCCTCCACGAACACCTCCTGCGGTCCCCCGGAGACGAGCTGGTAGACCTCCTCCTGGGTCGCGTGGCGGTGGTACGCCATCGCGTGGCCGGGCCCGTACCTCCAGACCCTCAGGGTCATGTGCTCGGCCCCGAGGGCCCCCGCCAGGTCGCGCGACGAGGCGCCCCCGCCCCGGCGCTCGCGCTCCTCGACCTCGGTCTCGGCGATCCTGCTCCACGCGTCGGTCATCGGCCCCCCTTGGATGGCATTGCCGCCGCCATCCTAGAGCCGGCGGCGCCGCGGGTCAGGCGTCGCCGAAGAGGATCGGCTCGAGACCCAGCGTCAGGCCCGGGCGCTCCGCGACGGCCCGGACGGCGAGCACGACGCCCGGCATGAAGCTCTCGCGCGAGAGGGAGTCGTGGCGGATCGTGAGGGTCTCGTCGTGGCCGCCGAGGATCACCTCCTGGTGCGCGACGAGCCCGGGCAGGCGGACCGAGTGGATGACCGGGTCGCCCTCCATCAGGGAGGCGGTCCGAAGCGCGGTCCCCGAGGGCGCGTCGAGCTTGCCGTCGTGGTGGAGCTCGATGATCTCGGCCTTCGCCATGTGGCGGGACGCCTCGGCGGCGAAGCGCATCATGAGGACCGCGCCGACCGCGAAGTTGGGCGCGATCACGGCGTTCGCGGGGCCCGATTCGGCGAGGGCGCGGATCCGCGCCACCTGCTCCTCGGTGAGCCCCGTGGTCCCGACGACGACGTGGACCCCGGCCTCCAGGGCCGCCACGGCGTTGCCGTAGACGGTCTGGGGGACGGTGAAGTCCACCATCACCTGCGGGTGCGCGCCGGCCAGGGCCGCCGCGAGGTCGGCGTGGCAGTCGGGCCGGCCCTCGAGGGCCGGGTTGACCGAGGCGACCACCCTCATGTCGGGCGCGGCGCCGACGGCGCCCACCACGGCACGACCCATGCGGCCGGCGGCCCCCGAGACACAGACGTCGATCACACGGCTGAGCCTACAGCCGTAGCCTTACCGGGTGAGGCTGATCCTGGTCCGGCACGGGCAATCCACCTGGAACGCGGAGGCGCGCCTCCAGGGGATCGCCGACCCGCCGCTGACCGCCCGGGGCCGGCGCGAGGCGGCCGCCCTGCGCCCCCTGGTCGAGGCCCTCGCGCCCGAGCGGGTGGTGAGCTCGGATCTCGCGCGGGCGCGCGAGACGGCCGCGCTGCTGACCTGCGCCCCGGCGGAGCCCGACCCGCGGTGGCGTGAGGTGGACCTGGGCGCGTGGACCGGCCGGGCGGCCGCGGACCTCAGCCCCGCGGAGCGCGCGCGGCTGGAGCGCTGGCGGGAGGGCCGCGCCGATCCGCCGGGGGGCGAGACCTGGGAGGGCGCGCGCGCCCGCCTGCGCGGCGCGCTCGACGCGCTGGCGGCGTCCGGGGCGCGGCGCGTGCTGGTGGTGACCCACGGCGGCGCGATCCGGGCCGTCTGCGGCCTCCTCGGGGGCCCGGACCTCGCGCACCTCACCGGGGCGCCGAACGCCTCGGTCAGCGTGGTCGAGACCGAACCGCCGCGCCTGCTCGCCTTCGCGGTCGCCCCGCCGGCGGCGGCGTCCCCGGCTTAGGGACGCCTCACTCCTGCGCGGCGACGAAGGCGAAGCGCGTGCCGACGCTGTTCTGGATGAACGCATCGGGGAACCGGGCGGCGAGCGCGTGGGTGGCCCGCCAGCCCGTGCAGTGGGCGGGGACGAGATGATCGGGCAGGAACTCGCCCAGCGCCACGCAGGTCGGCTCGATGATCGGCTCGAATGCGGGGCCGCTCAGATGGAAGCCTCCCAGTAGGGCGTGGATCCGGTTCTCGCCGGTGAGCCCCCGGACGTGGCGCAGGATGTTGACGACGCCGGAGTGCCCGCATCCGGTCAGGACGACGAGACCACGTCCATGGACCATCGCCACGAGGGCCTGGTCGTCGAGGATCAGCGGGTCCGGCTCCCATGCGCCGTTGCGGTGGGCCTCGTGCCCGGGGAAGCCGCGCTCGAACTCCGTGGTCCGGTCGATCTCCCCGGTCACCAGCAACGCGCCGTCCAGCAGGAAGGAGGGCCGGCGCTCCTCGATGATCTCGAAGCCCGCGCCCCGCAGCGCGCTCCTGCTGGTCGTGGGGATCTCGACCGGCTCCCGCCCGGGGAACGCGAGGCGGCGGCGCGTCCAGAACTCGGGGTGGATGAGGACGGGAATGTTCGCGTGCCCGAGGTGGGCCACCAATCCGTTCATCCCCGTGACGTGGTCCCAGTGGCCGTGGCTCAGGACGATGACGTCGATGTCCCGGGGGGACAGACCGAGCCGGCGCATGTTCTCCACCAGGCCGTCGGGCGTCCGGCCGGCGTCGAAGAGGACCCGGGTCTCCCGGGCGCCGCGGACGATCGTGACCAGGGCCGAGAACCCGTGCTCGGCCTGCAGCGCATCATCGGTCTGGCCGCCCGTGAAGAGCGGCGCCGGCATCCGCGGTGCGCCACCCATGGAGGGACGCGTCGCCGGCCCCTGGTCGGCGAGCAGCGAGTCGGTCACGTTGTCCACGAGCGTGGTCACCGTGACCGCGTTAACGGGCTCGAGTGTGACCACCCCTCCCATGCCCGCCAGCCTCGCTCACCGCGGCCGGCGAGGCAACAGGCCGACCCTCTCAGGCCTCCGCGAGCCCCGGGGAGAGCCCGCCGATGGCGGCGCGGATGACGTCGCCGTCGGGGCCGATGGCCGCCGCCGACATCGTCTCCGGCTGCCAGTGGTCGCGGGCCAGGTCGCGCGACGTCCTCGGCCGTGACGGCGTCGATCCGCGCCACGATCTCGTCGATGGTGAGCAGCTCGGTGCCGGTGAGCACGGAGCGCCCGATCCGGTTCATGCGCGTGCCCGAGCTCTCCATGCCGAGCACCAGGCGCCCCTTGAGGTGGTCCTTGGCCCGCTGGAGCTCGTCGGCGGGCAGCGGCTCGCCGCCGATGCGGCGCAGCTCGGTGCCGATGATCTCGCAGGCCGTCGCCAGGTTGTCCTCGCGGGTGCCGAGGTAGACCCCGACCTGACCGGCGTCCGCGTACCCGACGACGTACGAGCCCACGGAGTAGGCGAGGCCGCGCTTCTCGCGCACCTCCTGGAAGAGCCGGCTGCTCATGGAGCCGCCGAGCACGGTGTCGAGCACCGACTGGGCGTGGCGGCGGGGGTCGTTGCGCGAGAGCCCGGGGCCGCCGAGGGCCAGGTGGTACTGCTCGGTGGCCTTCTCCTTCACCACCAGCGTCGGCGCGCCGGGCGCGGCCGGCTCGTAGACGCCCTCGCCGGACGCCGGCGAGAGGTTGCCGAGCAGCTCCTCCGACGAGCTCCAGACGCGCTCGTGCGACACGTTGCCGGCGGCCGCGACCACCATGTTGGGCGCCGTGTAGTGGTCGCCGTGGTAGGCGCGCACGCCCGGCTCGGTGACCGCCGCCGATGACCGCGCGGTTGCCGATCACCGGACGACCGAGGGCCTGGTCGGGGAAGACGGCGTTGCTGGCCAGGTCGTGGATCTGGTCCTGCGGGTCGTCCTCGTACATCGCGATCTCCTCGAGGACCACCTCGCGCTCCTGCTCGAGGTCGGCGAAGGCCGGGCGCTGGAGCATGTCGGTCAGCAGCGGGAAGGCCCGGTCGAGGAGCTCGTCGAGGACCCGCGCGTAGAGCACGGTGTAGTCCTTGCCGGTGGCCGCGTTGACCTCGCCGCCCAGGCCGTCGAAGGCCTGCGCGATCTGCTCGGCCGAGTGGCTCGGCGTGCCCTTGAACAGCATGTGCTCGAGGAAGTGGGAGATCCCCGCCTCCTCGACGCGCTCGAAGCGCGATCCGACGCCGATCCAGATCCCGATCGCGACCGAGCGGACACCCGGGAGGGTCTCCGAGATGACCCGGAGACCCCCCGTGGTGACGCCCAGGACCGGCGGTGGGACCGCTGCCGGCGCCGTGCTCACTACTCGGCGGCGGTCAGACGCCGGCGAGGCGCCGGCGCGGCTGCTCGCCGTCGCCGCCCTCGGAGTCGGACGCGGCCCCGTTGCCGCCCCCGTCGGCGTCCTCCGTGCCGACGATCCGCAGGCCGATGCGCCCGCGCGCCTTGTCCACCTCGACCACGGTCACGTCGACCGTGTCGCCGCGGTTGACGACGTCCTCCACCTTGTCCACCCGGCCGCGGCCGAGGTTCGAGATGTGCAGCAGGCCGTCGAACGCCCTTGGTGAGCTCGACGAACGCGCCGAACGTGGTGGTCTTCACGACCTTGGCGCCGTGTAGGTGTCCCCCACCTCGACGTCCTTGGTCATCGCGCGGATCTGCTCGACGGCCGCGTCGGCCTTCTCGCCGTTGACGCCGTACACCTTGACGGTGCCGTCGTCCTCGATCGAGATCTCGACCTCGTAGTCGGCCTCGAGGCCGCGGATCGTCTCGCCGCCCTTGCCGATGACGGTGCCGATCCGGTCGGGGTCGATCTTGATGGCCGTGATGCGCGGCGCCCACGCCGAGAGCTCCTCGCGGGGCGCGGCGAGCGTCTCCGCCATCTTGCCGAGGATGTGCTCGCGGCCGGCCTTCGCCTGGGCGAGGGCGTCGCGAGGATGTCGAAGGTGACGCCGGTGATCTTGATGTCCATCTGCAGCGCGTTGATGCCGTTCGCGGTGCCGGCCACCTTGAAGTCCATGTCGCCGAGGTGGTCCTCGTCGCCCTGGATGTCGGAGAGCACGATGTAGTCGTCGCCCTCCTTGATGAGGCCCATCGCGATGCCGGCCACCGGCCGGGTGATCGGCACGCCCGCGTCGAGCAGGGCGAGGGTCGAGCCGCAGACCGACGCCATCGACGACGAGCCGTTGCTCTCGAGCGTCTCGGAGACGAGCCGCAGGGTGTACGGGAACTCGACGTCGTCCGGGATCATCGGCAGCAGGGCCCGCTCGGCGAGCGCGCCGTGGCCGATGTCGCGGCGCTTGGGGCCGCGCATGAAGCCGGTCTCCCCCACGCTGAACGGCGGGAAGTTGTAGTGGTGGATGTAGCGCTTGGTGGTCTCGATGCCGAGGCCGTCGATGCGCTGCGCCTCCTTGGTGGTGCCGAGCGCGAGGCTCGTCAGCACCTGGGTCTCGCCGCGGGTGAACAGGCCGGAGCCGTGGACGCGCGGCAGCACGCCGACCTCGGCGGTGATCGGCCGGATCTCGTCGGCGGCGCGGCCGTCGGGGCGCTGCTTGTCGACCGCGATGCGGCGGCGGATGATGCTCTTCTGGAGCGCGTCGAAGGCGCGGCCGAAGGTCGGCGTTGTCCTCCGGGTCCGGGTCGGCGCCGAGGACGGCCTCGGCGGCGGCGGCGCGGACGGCGGCGATCTTGTCGCGCCGCAGCAGCTTGGCCTGCTCGAGGGTGGCCTCGACGAGGTCCTTGCCGACGGCCTTCTCGATCGCGGCCAGGACCTTCTCGTCCACGACGAGCGGCGCGACGTCCCACTTGGGCTTGCCCGCCGCCTTCTGCGAGCTCGAGCTGCGCGGCGCAGAGGGTGCGGATCTCCTCGTGGGCGATCTGGAGGGCCTCGAGCATCGTCTCCTCGTCGACCTCCTTGGCGCCGGCCTCGACCATCGAGATGGCGTCGGCGGTGCCGGCGACCACGAGGTCCAGCTCGGACTCCTCGGTCTCCTGGAGCGTCGGGTTGATGATGAACTCGTCGCCCATCAGGCCGATGCGCACGGCGCCGACCGGGCCCGGCGAACGGCATCTCGGAGAGCATCAGCGCCGCCGAGGCGCCGTTGAGCGCCAGGATGTCGAAGGCGTTGACCTGATCCACGGAGAGGATCGTCGCGACGACCTGGGTCTCGTTGCGGTAGCCCTTGGGCCACAGCGGCCGGATCGGCCGGTCGGTCATGCGCGCGGTGAGGGTCGCGCGGTCGCTCGGGCGCGACTCGCGCTTGATGAAGCCGCCGGGGATCTTGCCCGCGGCGTACATGCGCTCCTCGACGTCCACCGTGAGGGGGAAGAAGTCGGCCCCCGGCCGCGGCGACTGCGCGCCGACGGCGGTGACGAGGACGATCGTGTCCCCCGAGCGGACGAGCACCGAGCCGTTGGCCTGCTTGGCCAGCTTGCCGGTCTCGAACGAGATCGGCGAATCGCCGATCTGCGCGGTAACGATCTCTACTGCCATGTCACATCCCTTGTCTGCCCCGCGCCACTCGGCCGGAGCGCCTCGTTGCCCGCACCACCCTGGTGCCGAGCCGTCAGTTCGTCCTCGTTCTGCCGTTCGTGTCCGGCCCGCGACTACCTGCGCAGGCCGAGCGTCTTCGTGAGCTCGCGGTATCCGTCCAGGTCGGTGCGCTGCATGTAGTTGAGCAGTCGCCGACGACGACCGACCATCTGGAGCAGACCACGCCGCGAGTGGTGGTCCTTCTTGTGCGATCTTGAGGTGCTCGGTGAGGCCGTTGATCCTCTCGGTGAGGATGGCCACCTGCACCTGCGGCGAACCCGTGTCGGATCTCGTGGCGCCGGTGGGTACCGATGACCCCTGACTTGGCGTCCTTGGACAGCATCGTGTTTCTCCTGGCTCAGCCGCGGCGCAGCCGAAGCCGCCCCGGGTCGTCTCATGTCGTGCGGGGGATCGCATCCGCGACACGCACCCCGGCGTGGCGAGGATAGCAGACCCCCCCTGGGCCTCAGCCCGGCGGCTCCAGGGCGCCGTTGCCGTTGCCGTCGACGTGCGGCGCCGCCAGCTCGCGGGTGCGCGCGATGTCCTGGGTCACCTGGGCCATGAGGGCCTCGGTCGTCTCGAAGCGGCGCTCGTCGCGCAGCCGCTCGATGAAGTCGATCCGCATCGTCTGGCCGTAGAGGTCGCTGCCGTCGTGGTCGAGCAGGAACGCCTCCAGGCGCATCGGACGCGGGTCGAGGCTCTCGAAGGTCGGGGCGACGCCGATGTTGACGGCGGCGGCGCTGCGGCCCGACGCCGAGCACGGCGCGGGCGGCGTACACGCCCCGGCTCGGCAGGGCGGTGTCGGCCGGGATCTCGAGGTTGGCGGTGGGCAGGCCCATGCCGCGGCCGCGGCCGTCGCCGCCCACGACGACCCCCTCCACCGAGTGCGAGGCGGCCGAGCAGCGGGATGCACCGCGTCCACCTGGCCGGTCGCGACCAGGCGGCGGATGCGGGTGGACGAGATCGGCTTGCCGTCGTCGCTCGTGACGATGCCGGGCGACTCCACCCGCAGCGCCCGCGAGCGGCCGAACTGGGTCAGCATCTCCACGGTCCCGGCGCCGCCGTGGCCGAAGCGGAAGTTCTCGCCCCACCACCACCGCGCTCGGCGCCGACCGGCGGGCGCCACCAGCATCTCGGCGAAGCGCTCGGCCCGGATGCGCGAGAACGCCCGGGTGAAGGGCACGCACCAGCAGCTCGTCCACGCCGAGGCGCTCGATGAGCTGGCTCTTGAGGGCGATGTGGGTCGAGCACGGCCGGCTGCAGCTCGGGCCGCAGGACGGCGATCGGCTGCGGCTCGAAGGTCATGCACCATCGAGCCGTCACGCCGCGCTCGGCGGCGCGAGCGCGATGGCCCGGCGGATGATCGCCTGGTGGCCGACGTGGACGCCGTCGAAGGTCCCGATCGCCACCACCCGGCGCGGGCCGCCGAGGGGCAGGTCGCCGAGCGACTGGTAGCGCCTCACGGCGGGTCCTCGAGGACGACCGCGGGCCGCAGGCGGCCCGCGCCGTCGGGCGCGCCGATCGCCACCAGCCGGCCCGTCGCTGACCAGCGCGACCGCCTCCGCGTCCGGCCGCGCCCGTCGGCCCACCGAGCCGCCCGTGCAGCACGCCGCGCGGTCTCCGCCGTCGGACGAGGCGCCGCACCGGCAGGTGGCCGAGCCCGGCCAGCGGGGTCGAGCCCGCCCGCGCGGCGCGACCTCCTCCGGGGCGACCGCGTCGTCGACCGAGAGGTCGCCCACGGCCGTGCGCCGCAGCGCCGCGCAGTACGCCCCGCAGCCGAGGCGCTCGCCGATGTCGCCCGCGAGCCGGCGCACGTAGGTGCCCGATCCGCAGCGGACCTCGATCGACGACCTCGCCCGTCGCCGAGGTCCTCCCGGACCAGCTCAGCCGGTGGATCGCGACCTCGCGCTCGGGCAGCTCGACCTCCTCGCCGCGGCGGGCGCGCTTGTAGAGCCGCTCGCCCTCCGACGTGCACGGCCGAGAGGGCCGGGCACGCGCTGGCGCTGCCGACGCCGACGAAGCGCGGGCAGCACCTCCGCGCATCCGGGCGGCGGTGGCGGGCGCGCCCGAGCGGCTCGATCGGGCCCCTCGGGGTCGAGGGTCGCCGACGCCTGAAGCCGGTGCGCACGGTCGCGAGGTAGGTCTTGTCCAGACCGGTGAGGTACGGGCGCCAGGCGCGTCGCGCGGCCGACCATCAGCACCAGCAGCCCCGTCGCGAAGGGGTCGAGCGTCCCGCAGTGGCCGACCTTCACCTTGCCGGCCGAGGCGCCGCGGCGCGACGGCGACGACGTCGTGGGAGGTCGGCCCGGCCGGTCTTGTCCACCAGCCAGAGCGCCGGCGCCGGCGCGACGACGGCCTCAGCCATCGGCTCCGTTGCGCGTCCAGGCGCTCGCGCCATCTGCGCCTCGAGCCAGGCCAGCAGGTCCTCGGGCGGGCGGCGCGGTGCTGAAGCCGGCCGCCGCGCGGTGGCCGCCGCCGCCCTCCTCGCGGGCGATCGCCGACACGTCGACGCCGGGTCGGCCGTGCGCAGCGACACGCGGTAGCATGCCCTCGGGCCCGGCCTCGCGGACCAGGGCGGCCGCGCGCACGCCCGCGCACGCCCCGCATCACCTCGACGATGCCCTCGGTGTCGTCGCCCGCCGGCCGCGGCGAAGTCGTCCTCGGTCAGGACGGCCGCCAGCATCCGCCCGCCCGCCAGCGGCGGGCCCGCTCCAGGGCGCGCCCCATCAGCAGCAGGCGGTCGAGCGGCTGCTCCTCGAAGAGGCGGCGCGACATCGCGGCCGGGTCGACGCCGGCCTCGATCAGCGCCGCGGCGGCGCGGTGCGTCCCGCGGGCTGCGTGTTGGCGTAGCCGAAGCGGCCGGTGTCGGTGACCAGCCCGACGTAGAGCGGCGTCCGCGACCTCGCGGGTGAGCGGCCAGCCGGCGGCCTCGAGGACGCCCGACGATCACCTCCGCCGTGCTCGAGGCGAACGGCTCGATCAGGTTGAGGTCGCCGAAGCGGGTGTTGTCCTGGTGGTGGTCGATGTTGACCACCATGCGGCGCGCCCTCGTGCACGCGGCGTCGGCCCACATCCGCCGCTCGGTGGCGCAGTCGACGGCGACCAGGACGCGCTCGCCCACGTCGGCCGGCAGCTCGTGCGAGGAACACCTCGCCCTCGGCGCGACCAGGAACGCGCAGGTCGCTCGGCACCGGCGGGGAGTCGGCGTGGGCCAGCACGACGTCCTGGCCGGCGGCGCGCAGCGCGCGCGCCAGGCCGAGCAGCGAGCCGATCGCGTCGCCGTCGGGGTTGTGGTGCGAGGTCACGACGAAGCGCTCGCCCGGGCGGGCGAGCACCTCGGCGATCTCGGCCGCGCGTGGCGTCGCGCGCGGTGCGGCCGGTCATTCCGCGGCCTCCGGATCGGGCGGGGCCGGCGGCATGTCGGCGGTGACCTCGTCGATGCGGCGGGTCAGCGCGACCGCGTCCTGCTGGGTGCGAGTCGTAGATGGAACGTGAGCTGGGGCGTGTGGCGGGAGCGCAGCTCGCGCGCCGAGGCGCGACTGCAGCAGCCCCCGCGCCGACTCGAGCGCCTCCTGGCTGCCGCGGCGCTCGCGAGCGCTTGCAGCGTCGTGAAGTAGACCTTCGCCTCGCGCACGTCCTGGGTGGCCTCGACGTGGGTGATCGTGACGAAGCCGAGGCGCGGATCGGAGAGATCGCGCGCGATGCGCCTCGGCCAGCACCTGGCGCAGGGCGGTGTCCACCCGGCGCATGCGCGTGCTGCGGGGGCGACGGGCCATCAGCTCCACGCACGGCGGGCTGCCCGTCGACGGCGACGAGCTCGCGCGCCTCGCCGACCACCTGGAAGGCCTCGTCGCCGTGCAGCGCGCGCAGCACGTCCTGGAGGCGCTCGTCGGTCTCGCCGGCCTCGCGGCCGACGATCGCGAGCGTGAGCCGGGCGCGCTGCCAGAGGTCGTGGTGGTCGACCTCGGCGACGGCGCAGGCGAAGCGCCGGACCAGGCGCGCTCTTCACGCGCAGGAGCTCCTTGCGCTTGGTCTTGAGCGACCGCCCCTCCGGCAGGTGGAGGTCAACGGTCAGGATGCCGACGTACCCGCACTCCATCCGATCGGGCGCCTCCTCGGACTCGACGGACGCCGCCGGGGCGATCGGCGCGGGAGGCGACGGGGTGGCGACCGCCGCCTGCGCGGTGCGCGCCACCTCGCGCAGCTCGAAGACCTCGATCGTGTCGCCCTCCTTGACGTCGTTGTAGTCCTCGATCAGCACGCCGCACTCGAAGCCCGCCAGCGACCTCGCGCGTGTCCTCGTTGAAGCGCTTCAGCGAGGCGATGCGGCCCTCGTGGACCACGGTGCCCTCGCGGAGGAGGCGCACGTGCGAGTTGCGGCGCACGACGCCCTCGGTGACGTAGCAGCCGGCGATGGTGCCGATGCGGCTCGCCCGGAAGGTGGCGCGCACCTCGAGCTGGCCGGTGACGTCCTCGACGATGTCCGGCTCGAGCAGGCCGACGAGCGCGTCGCGCACGTCCTCGATCGCCCGGTAGATGACGCGGTAGGTGCGGATGTCCACGCCCTCGCGCTCGGCGAGGCCGCTGGCCTCCGGCCGCGGGCCGGACGTTGAAGCCGATGATGATCGCCTGCGACGCCGACGGCCAGCATGACGTCGGACTCGTTGATCGCGCCGACGCCGGTGTGGATGACGTGCAGCCGCACCTCGGTCTGCTCGACCTTGCCGAGCGCGTCGGCCAGGGCGCCGACCGAGCCCTGCACGTCGCCCTTGATGATGATGTTGAGCTCCTTGAGCCCGCCCTCCTTGATGCGCGCGAAGAGGTCGTCGAGCGACACCGGGCGGCGGTTGGCGAGCTCCTCGGCGCGCAGGCGCTGGTTGCGCTCGGCGGCCAGCTGGCGCGCGGCGCGCTCGTTCTCCACCACGCGGAAGCGCTCGCCGGCGTCCACGACGCCGCCGAGGCCCAGGACCTCGACCGGCACCGACGGGCCGGCGGTCGTCGAGGGTCGCGCCGGTGTAGTCGCCCATCGCCCGCACGCGTCCGAAGACGTCGCCGGCCACGATCACGTCGCCCACGCGCAGGGTGCCGCGCTGGACCAGCAGCGAGGCCACCGGGCCGCGGCCCGGGTCGAGGCGCGACTCGATGACCGTCCCCGAGGCCTCGGGCTTCGGGTTGGCCTTCGGCTCGGCGTCGGCGTCGGCCACGAGCAGCACGGTCTCGAGCAGGGTGTCGATGCCGCTGCGCTCGAGCGCGGAGACCTGCACGAACTCGTGCGTGCCGCCCCAGTCCGAGGGGATGACGTCGCGCTGCGACAGCTCCTGCTTGACCCGGTCCGGGTTGGCCCCGACCTTGTCGATCTTGTTGACGGCGACCATGAACGGCACCTCGGCCGCGCGCGCGTGGTCGATCGCCTCGATCGTCTGCGGCATGACGCCGTCGTCGGCCGCCACCACGATGACGGCGACGTCGGTGATCTTGGCGCCGCGGGCGCGCATGGCCGTGAAGGCCTCGTGGCCCGGGGTGTCCAGGAAGGTGATCTCGCGGCCCTGGTGGTGCACCTGGTAGGCGCCGATGTGCTGGGTGATGCCGCCGGCCTCGCCGGCGGCGACCTCGGTGGAGCGGATGGCGTCGAGCAGCGACGTCTTGCCGTGGTCGACGTGGCCCATGACCGCGACCACGGGGGCGCGCGGCGACGAGGTCGGCCTCGTCGTCGTCGAACTCCTCGGGCCGCTCGGCCTCCTCCTCGGCGTGCACGATGCTGACCTTGCGCTCCATCTCGCCGGCGATCAGCTCGATCGCGTCGTCGGAGAGGGACTGCGTGATGGTCGCCATCTCGCCGAGGCCCATGAGCAGCTTGATGATCTGCGCCGTCGAGACGTCGAGGATCTCGGCGAAGTCCTTGACCGTGGAGCCCGAGGGCACCTCGACCTCGGGCATGTCCGCCGGCGCGATCGACGACGACGGGCTTCTCCTCGGCGCGCGGGCCCGGGCGGCCCCGCGGCGGTCGCGCCCCTGGGGGGCGGGGCCGCGGCGGCCGGCCTGCGGGTCGATGACCACGCGGCGGCGCTTGCCGCGCGGGCCGCCGCCGCTGCCGCTGGCGCCGGGCACGCCGCCGGCCGGGCGACCGCCCTGGCCCGCGGGGCGCGGGCTCTGGCCGCCGGTCCGGGCGGGACCGCCGGAGGGCGCCGTCTGCGGGCGCTCGGCGCCCTGGGCCGGGCCCTTGGCGTTCGGGCCGGTGGGGCCGGTCGGGCGCGGACGCTCCGCGCCGGGCGCCGGACCCTTGGCGTTGGGGCCGGTGGGCCCGGTGGGACGCGGGCGCTCGGCCCCGGGGGGCGGGCTCTTGGCGTACGGGCCGGTGGGGCCGGTGGGACGCGGGCGCACCACCGGGGCGGCCGGCGTGGCGGCCGCGGCGGGGGCCGGGCTCTCGGCGGCCGGCGTCGCCGGCGCCTCGGCCGCGGGGGCCGGCTCCGCGGCCGGGGCCGCGGGCGCGGCCTCGGCGGCCGGCGCGGGGGCCTTCTCGGGCACCGCGGGGGCCTTCGCGGGCGCGGCGGCGGCCTTCTCGGGCGCGGCGGGAGCGGCCGGGGCCTCGGCGGCGGGCGCCGCGGCAGGGGCCGGCGCCTCCGCGGGCGCGGGGGTGGCGGGCGCGGCGGTCTCCTCGGCGGTGGGGGCGGGCGCGGCCTCGGGGGCCTCGGCCGACGGGCGCCTCGGCGGCGGGGGCGGGCGCGGCCTCGGCCTTCGGGGCCGTCTCGGCCTTCTCGGCCTTGGGCTTCGGCTTCGGCTTCGGCCTTGGGCTTCTCGGCCTTGGGCGGCGGCTCGGGCTTGGGCTCGGGCTTGGGGTAGCGGTTCGGGTTCAGGACGTGCAGCGTCTCGGCCACGTCGACCGTGGACGACGCCGTCTTGACGTCCACCCCGGCGCGCTGCAGGCGCTGCAGGACGAGGGAGCTGGGAAGCCCCTCCTCCTTGGCGATCTCGTAAATCCTCTTCTTTTCCATCTCGTCCCCCATTGACCCCACTACCGAACTCCGCGCCCAGCTCCGGATCGATCCTCAGCTCTCCGCGTACCCGCGCCCCCCTCGGGAAGGCGCGTCGCGCGAGCGCCCGTCTCGAAGCACTCCCGCGCGCGGCACACGTAGCAGACCGCGGCCGCCCAGGTGGGCGTGGTCGTCGCGAACGAGCAGATGGATCCCCTCGTGCGGTGCGGCCACGAATCGCGCCAGCTCCGGCTTCTCGCGCCGGGCCCCGCATCCGAGACAGCGCCGCTCGGGCACCTGTCGCGCGCGTTGTGTCGTCAGACCCCTACCGCTCGGCACCCTCCCCCTGACCCTCCGCGGACACGGCCGCGGAGACGGGCGCGAGCTCCAGGATCCGCTCGAGGCCCTCCTCGGTGCCGGTGTCCTCGATCTCCTCGGCGGTCAGCGACCGCCCGAGGCGAGCGCTCCACCTCGGCGAGGCGGGAGTGCGCCGGAAGGGCGCAGTAGCGGGTGCCCGTGACGGCGGCGTTCGGGCAGCGCTTGCCGGTGCGCAGCATCGCGGAGCAGCGCGAGACGCCGGCCTCGGTCTCGTCCCCGAACTCGTCGCTCTCCTCCTCGCGGGCGAAGGTCGACTCGCTCTTGATGTCGATGTGCCAGCCGGTGAGGCGCGCGGCGAGGCGGGCGTTCATGCCCTCGCGGCCGATCGACAGCGAGAGCTGGTCGTCGGGCACGATCACCGTCGCCTGGCGGTCGTCGTCGTCCACCAGCACCTCGCGCACGCGCGCCGGCGAGAGGGCCTTGGCGACGTAGCGCGCCGGCTCCTCGTTGAACGGGATGATGTCGATCTTCTCGCCGCGCAGCTCGCTCACGACCATGCGCACGCGCGAGCCCCGCGGGCCGACGCAGGCGCCGACCGGGTCCACGCCCTGCACGTGCGAGATGACGGCGATCTTCGACCGCCAGCCGGGCTCGCGGGCGACGCCCTTGATCTCGACCAGGCCGTCGGCCATCTCGGGCACCTCGAGCTTGAACAGCTCGCGCACGAGCTGATCGGAGCGGCGGCTGACGATGACCTGCGGGCCCTTGGTGGAGCTGCGCACCTCGATGATCACGGCCTTGATGCGGGCGCCGTGGTCGTAGCGCTCGTTGTGGACCTGCTCGCTCTCGGGCAGCAGCGCCTCGACGCGGCCGAGGTCGACCAGGGTGTAGCGCGAGTCGGACTGCTGGATGATCCCGGTCACGACGTCGCCCACGCGGTCCACGTACTCGTCGTACATCATCTCGCGCTCGGCCTCGCGGATCCGCTGCAGGATCACCTGCTTGGCGGTCTGCGCGGCGATGCGGCCGAAGTTGTCCGGCGTGACGTCGATCGCCTCGATCTCGCTGTCCTCGTAGGCGGCCCAGTCGACGTCCGGCGGCGGCGGCTCGTACTCGGCCGGGTCCACGCCCTCCGGGATGACCGGCTCCTCGCGCGGCAGCGTCCGCAGCTCCTCGCCCTCGGGCAGGATCAGCTGGAACACCCGCATCTCGCCGGTGTCGCGATCGATGTCGACCCGCGCGAACTCGGCCGCGTCGGGCGTCTTCTTGTACGCCGCGAGCAGAGCGTCCTCGAGCGCCACGAGCAGGGTCTCGGAGTCGATCCCCTTCTCGCGCTCGATCTGCTTGATGGCCTCGATGATCTCTCGGTTCATCTGCTGCTCCCCCCAACGAACTGAACGGCGGCGGCCGGAATGGCCACCACCGCGCCGACGATCGCGCGCGTCCTCATACCTGCGCCTCGACTTCTTCGAAGGCGTTGGCCCGGCGGATCGCGGAGAACGGGATCTCCACCGACTCGCCCTCGAGCGCCACGCGCAGGGACGTCTCGCCGACCCACTCGAGAGTACCCGTGTACGGAGCGCCGCCCGCCGTCGTCCCCGGTCGCGCACGCGCACCCGGCGACCCACGGCCCGACGGAACTGGTCCGGCGTGCGCAGCGGCGGCTCGGGGCCCGGCGACCAGACCTCGGCGCCGTACTCCTCGAGCAGCCCGGCGTCCTCGAGGGCGCGCGTCACGGCGACGCACACCTCGTGGTCCACCCCGTCGGGGTGGTCGACGACCAGCCGCAGCATGCCGCCCTGGCTCGGCGAGCACCGTCAGCTCGAGAAGGTCCACCTCGCGGGAGGGCGTCGGCGAGCACGCGCCTCGACACGTCGCTCCAACTGCTCTTGGCCGGTGGCCGGCATCGCTCCCCCCTTTCCCGTGAAATTCGTCGCGCCCACAAAAAAGGTGGGTTCGTCACCCACCACCAAGCGCCACAGTCGTCTTCCTTCGCGGATGGAATGATGGTAGCACTCCGCCCTCCGATCCGTCCCGGCGGACGGGGCCGCGCGACCCCGTCCGCCGCACCACGTCAGGGATCCACGCCCGGGCGGTAGGTGCCGAAGCTCCACAGGTTGCCCTCGGGATCGCGGGCCGCGTAGTCGCGCGAGCCGTAGTCCTGGTCGGTCAGCTCGCGCACGATCTGGCGCCGGCCCGCGCGGGCCCGCGCGCAGTGGGCGTCCGGGTCGGAGACCACCACGTAGGCCGCGCCGGATCCGGGCGGCGGCGCGAGCGCGCCCCAGCCGTCGGACCTGGCCGAGCCGAGCATGACGCGCCCGGCACCGTGGGACATCTCGGCGTGGGCGATCGTCCCGTCCGGCCCCGGGTGGACCATGGCCGGCGCGAACCCGAAGGCGGCCTCGAGCCAGTCGATCGCCGCGGACGCGTCGCGGTAGGTGAGTGTCGGGAAGATGTCGCTCATCGGCGGCTCCTCTGATCGGGGATCGGCGGGCACGACCGTACGACGCCTCCCCTACCCGGTCTTGGACGAAGGTGACCGGCCCGCCGCGCGCAGCGCCGCCGGGGTCAACCCGGCGAAGGCGCGCACGTCGCGGTTGAGGTGGGCCTGGTCGTAGTAGCCGCAGCCGGCGGCGATCGCGCCGATGCTCGGGCCGTCGGGCGCCCGGAGCGCCGCGGAGGCCGCCTCGAACCGCAGGATGCGGCGCGGCCAACTTGGGCCCGACGCCCACCTCGTCGCGGAAGCGGGCCGCCAGATGGCGCCCGCTGCAGCCGATCTCGTCGGTGAGGGAGCGCACGCTCACGCGCCCGCGCGAGCGCTCGAGCCGCCGCCAGGCCCACTCCACGTCGCCGGCGGGCCGGCGGGCGCGCTCGAGGCGCCGCGCGATGAAGCGGTCGATGACGGCGACGCCGC
Source organism: uncultured Thermoleophilia bacterium (assembly GCA_963784365.1). Taxonomy (GTDB): domain Bacteria; phylum Actinomycetota; class Thermoleophilia; order Miltoncostaeales; family Miltoncostaeaceae; genus Miltoncostaea. The sequence goes on from CAWAQS010000008.1 coordinate 188,103, forward strand.
TCGTCCCAGGTGCCGGCGTCGGCCAGCCGCTCCACCAGGCGCCGGCCCTCGGCGCCGATCAGGTCGTCGAGGTCGACCGTGCGCCGGGCGAGGTCGGCCATCGGGAGCCCCAGCAGCATGCGCGCCCCGAGCGGCGTGAGGTCCACCTGCACCCCGCGCGAGACCCCCGAGTGCTCGGTCTCGACCGCGCGGTCGTGGATGCCGGCGACGAACGACCCGAGCCGGGCCGCCCCGCCCGTCGCCCCGTCAACCGGGCGCACCGGTGAAGGGGTCGCCGAGGTTGAGGATCAGGGGGATGTCGACCGAGGCGTTCTCGCGGCGGCGGACCGGCCCCGGGGAGATCTCCTCCCACCCCACGTAGCGCCGCACGTACCCCGCGATGGCGGGGTGCGGGGCGCCGCTCGCCATCCGCATCTCCGCACCCATGGGGCGAGGGTACTACCCTTGTCCGCGTGAGCGATGCCGGCCGTGTGCCCCCTCCCCTGCTCGTCGAGTTCCCGGCGGACGACCCCACCCGCGCCCGGCGCTTCTGGGAGGGACTCCTGGACCTGCCGCTGGCGGAGCGGCGGCCCGACCAGGGCGAGGGCTGGCAGACCGCCGGGGAGGGGACGGCGATCGGCGTCCACGCCCGCGGCCCGGGGCCGGGCGATCGCGTGTCCCTGCCCTACCTCACCGTCCCGGACCTCCCGGCCGCCCTCGCCCGCGTCGTGGAGCTGGGCGGCGACGTGATCCATCCGGGAGAGCGCTGGGCGATCTGCCGCGACTCCGAGGGCAGCCCGTTCGGGCTGGGGGCGGCGCCCGCTTCGCGCAGGCGATCGTTGAAGAGCTCGGAGTCGTCGATCACCACCCCCTCGAGGCGGTAGAACTCCTCGGCATCGGTGCGATGGGAGCGCTCAACCTTCCCGTCGAGCCGCGGCGTGGCGGACGTGATGTAGACGTGGCGGATGCCGCGATCGAGCAGATGCCAGTGAAATCCCGACTGGAACTCCGAGCCATTGTCGGTCTGGATCGCCTTGACGGGGAACGAAAGCCTGGCCAGCAGGTAGTCGATGAGGGCGATTGCGGTCTGCCGGTTCTTCTTGGGGAAGATCTGCAGCACACGAAGCCGGGTGCAGTCGTCGATGGCCGTGCACTGGTAGAAGCGGCGATCGGTGACGCCCGCGATCGGCTCGATGAACGTGACGTCCACCTGGACCTGATGGCCGGGAAGCGGCTTCTCGTAGCGCGTCCAGCGCCGATCGTGGCGTGAGACTCCGAGCCTGACCAGCGACGCGCGCGCCGAGCTGGCGCGCCTCCGACGCAGAAGCTCCTCGGTGCGCGCGTCGGCGCCGGGCGCCGCATGGCCGACCATCTGGAGCCGCCAGCCGAACTGGTCCGACCAGAAGTACGGCGGCGGGGAGGGCGGCGACGGCCGGCCCGTGATCGCGCGGGCGACGGCCGCGCCGCCGGTCGATGCGGCCGTCCAGTGCTCCAGGCGCCGGTGCGCGCCCAGCTCCGGCCGCCACGGGCTGGCCACGTCGCCGCAGGCGAAGACGCCGGGCGCGGCGGTCGCGCCCAGGGCGTCGGTCGGCACGCCGCCGTCCGGCGCCAGCTCGAGCAGCCCCTCCACCAGCCCAGCGGAGGGCCGGGTGCCGACCGCCACCAGAACGGAGGAGCACTCGATGACCGTTCCGTCGGCCAGCTCGACCGACGCGGCGCGGCCGTCGCGCACGGTCACCCCTCCGACCCCCCGGCCAAGGCGGAGGTCAACGCCGTGGGAGCGGTACAGGGCGGCGAGACGGCGCCCCATCGACGGACCGAGCGTCGCCGCGAACGGGACCGGGAGCGCCTCGACGATCGTGACCTCCACGCCCAGGGCGCGGGCGCTCGAGGCCACCTCCGCGCCGACGAATCCCGCGCCGATCACCACCAGCCGCCCGCCGCCGGCAAGGTCGCCGGCCAGTCGGCGGGCGTCGCCGAGGCCGCGCAGGTGGTGGACGTTGGCCGCCGGCGGGACCATGGGCAGGCGCCGCGGCGCGGCCCCGGTGGCCAGCACCAGCCGGTGCCATCGCACGGGCTCGTCGCCGAGGCGCGCGGTGCGCGCGCCGAGGTCGAGGTCGCCGAGCGGCTCGCCGAGCCGCAGCTCAATGCCGCGGCCCTCCCAGAAGCCGGCCGGCCGCGAGCGTGAGGCCGGCCGCGTCGCGGCGCCCGCTCAGCAGATCCTTCGAGAGCGCGGGCCGCTCGTAGGGCTCGTGGGGCTCGTCGCCCGCGACCACGATGCGACCCGTGAAACCGTCGGCCCGCAGCGTCTCCGCGGAGCGGGAGCCGGCAAGGCCGGCTCCCGCGATCAGGACGTCGATCTCGTCCATGCTCAGACCACCGCCACACCGGACTCGTCCACGACCCGGATCGCCGCCATGGGGCAGGCGCGCGCGGCCTCCAGGGCCTGCGCGCTGCCGGTGGACTCCGCGAGGCCGACGACGATGCCGTCGTCGCCCAGCGCGAAGGTCTCGGGGTCGATGTCCGCGCAGGCGCCGAAGCCGCTGCAGAGATCGCGGTCGATGATGATGCGGTAGTCCATCAGATGCTCCTTGAGACGAGGGTGCGGGCAGGGGTGGCGGCGGCCGGGGTCGCCGCGGGGCGCGACGTCCGGCCGGGGGTGAGGATCCGGACGAAGACCAGCCAGACGACCGGGCCGGCGGCGACCAGGGCGAGGATCGGCCCGCCGATGCCCGCGAGGTCGGTGCCGCTCGTGATCGCGTGCAGGAGGGCCAGCAGGAAGGCGGCGAAGCTCGCGTAGTGGAGCTTGCGCCAGACCTTCTGGCCGATCCGGTTGCGGAAGTGGAACGACGCCGCGAGCATCAGCATCAGCCAGCCGGAGATGACGCCTCCGGCGACGGCCACCGGGTGCCAGGACGCCGCGAACGGCACCAGCACGTCGGCCGGCCCGAAGCCGATCGTCGGATCGAGCAGCAGCGCGCCGGCGTGGAGGCCGAGCGCGGTGAGGCCCATCCACGACAGCGTGCGGTGCAGGCCGAGCAGGCGCTTCTGACGGCGGCTGCCGAGCAGGCGGGTGCTCATCGCGAGCCCCAGCCACACCGACGCGGTCAGGAAACCGAAAGCGACCAGCCCGGCGCCGCGGGCGACGAACCAGGCGATGGGGAGCGTGGAGATCGTGTTCACGACGCCATCTCCCTCGCGTGGGCCCACTCGATGCGGGCGGGGCCGAGCAGCGCCGGGGGTCCGGAGTCGGGCACCAGGAGCGCGGTGATGTCGGCGTGCGCGGCGACGGCCTCCTCGGCCGCGACGCGTCCACCCACCGCGATCAAGGTCGCGAACGCCTCCGCGCGACCGGGCTCGGGCGCGACGACGGTGACCGCGAGCGGTCCGCTCCGCGCCGGCTGGCCGGTGGCGGGGTCGATGATGTGGTGCAGCGAGCGGCCCGGGCCGAAGCGGCGCCGGTCGCGCCCGGAGGTGGCCGCGCCGCCGCCTTCCAGCAGGAGGGTCGCGAGGTGTCTCCCCGGCGCACGCGGGTCGGCCACGGCGATGCGCCACGGCCCACCCTCGGGCGTCCTGCCCCACAGGGCCAGGTCGCCGCCGAGGTCCACGAGGCCGCCCGGAATCGCCGGCCAGGCATCGCGCATCGCGGCGAGCGCCCGTCCCGCCGACCACCCCTTGGCGATGCCGCCGAGATCGATCGCCGCGCCGGCGGCCACCCGCACGCCGCCGACGCCGACCTCGACCCCGGCGCCGGGGCGCCAGTCGCCCGCGTCGCGCGCGGGGCGCTGCTCGAGCAGCTCGAAGGAGCGGTCGTAACCGGCCGCGACGAGCGGGGCGAGGATCGTGGGGTCGTAGCGTCCACCGGTGGCGCGACGGGCGGCGAGCGCCGCGCGGGTCGCGCTGACCATCCGCGGATCCACCTCGACCCACGCGCCGGCGTCGCGGTTGACCCGCGACAGGTCGCTGCCGGGCAGGAAGCGCGAGAGCGTCTCCTCGCACGCGGCGACCTCGGCGCGCGCGGCGGCGAGGGCGCGCGCCGCCCGCCGAGCGTCACCGGCACCTGCCGTGACGCCGGCGAAGCAGTCGCAGCCCATGGCGCGGAAGCCGTCTCCCATCAGGCGCCCGCTCATGACGTTCGGGTGGTGGCGTGGGCCGGTGCGCTCACGGCGGCCGTGCTCAGGCTGGTGCCCTTCGCGGTCGTCGCGGCGTTGGTGGTCGGGACGGCCGCCGGCGTGGCGTGCTGCGCCTGTGTCCAGGCGAGCGCGGCGGTCACGCCGAGCACCGCCCAGACCGTCGCGGCCGTTGCCCAGATCCTCTGCATCAGTCCTCCTCCTCGTGCTCGTACCGGCGCGAGGCGGACGAGATCTCGGGGGTCTCACTGTCGCGGCGCCTGCCCGAGGGGCCGCCCGACGAGCTGGGCCTACTCGCCGACGCGTTCAACCGCCTGCTCGCGCGCGCGGAGGCCGCGGCCCGCGAGCAGGAGAGCTTCGTGGCGGACGCCTCCCACGAGCTGAAGACGCCCATCACCGCGATCGAGGGGCACGCGCGCGTCGTGATGCGCTCCATTGACCGCTCCGACCTCGCGCAGGCGCGCGAGTCCGCGGAGATCGTCGTGCGGGAGTCGCGCCGACTCGCGGTGATGCTTGGGGAACTGCTGGCGCTCGCCGAGGCAGGGGCGATCCCGCCTGCCCCCGGCGTCGTGCGCCTCGACCTCGCGGTGCGGGAGGCCTGCAGCGAGCTCGCGGCGGCGGCGCCGGAGCGGCGGCTTGACGTGCGCGCCGAGGAGACCCTGGTGGCCGCGGACTACGGCCGCCTGCGCGAGCTCGCGCTCATCCTCGTGGACAACGCCCACAAGTACAGCCCCCCGGGCGCCCCTGTTGACGCGACCGTGCAGGCCGGCCCACCGCGCCTCGCGGTGCGCGACCGGGGCCCAGGCCTCTCGGCGGAGGACGCCGCGCGTGCCTTCGACCGTTTCTACCGGGGATCGGCGTCGGCGGGGAGCGCGGGGAGCGGCCTCGGCCTCGCCATTGCCCAAGCGATCGCCGCGCGCTACGGCGCCGGGGTGCAGCTACGGCCCGCCGCCGGAGGCGGCACCGAGGCGAGCACGACCTTCCCCGAGCCGCCTACTGGATGATGCGCAGGTGGCGAGCCACGCGCGGCTCGGGGTGGGTCGTGCGCCGGGTCTCGTCGATGACCCCACCAGCCCTGTCGTCTCCACCGGCGCGACTCGGCAAGGCGTGAGCGCGGCGCCGATTGCGTTGTGAGGCGGGCAACTGGTTGACGCCCAGGCGCTTGAGGATCCGCCAGACGCCCGAATCGGAGATCGTGATGTCGTGGTACCGGCGCAGGTACATGGCGATCTTGAGTGGGCCGAAGTGGTAGTTCGTCAGTTCTGGATCTAGCTGTCGAGGACGATCGTGACCGGCCCGTCGTTCTCGAGCGCCACCGCCATGGTCGCGCGCGAAGCGCCCCCGCGAGACCGGCACCCCGTGCGCCTCCACGGCGTCGGCGTAGGCGTCCACGAGCGGCGCCGCCACGCTCGGGCGGGGCCGCCCCGGCCCAGGAGGGCCGGTTGCCGCGTCGCACGTCGCCCAGCAGCGTGAACTGGCTCACGCAGAGCAGCTCCGCCCCGGGCACGTCGCGGAGCGCCAGGTCGAAGGGGCGCTCCGGGCCGGCCAGGATGCGCAGGCGCACCGTCTTGTCGGCCAGGCGGCGCACGTCGTCCGGCCCGTCGCCGGCGGCGATGCCCACCAGCGCCAGCAGGCCCGGGCCGATGGAGGCGATCCGCTCGCCCGCCACGTCAACCGTGGCCCAGCGGACCCTCTGCAGCACCACGCGCACGGCGGGATCGTAGTCGCGCCCGGCGGGTAGCATCGCCGGGGTGACCTCCCCCGCAGACCGCCTCGCGCCGTTCCTGGAGGCGCTCGAGATCGACTGCGAGCGCCGCGGCCCGCGCGAGTGGAGCGCGCTGGTGCCGTGCTCCACGCGGGGATCGGTGGGCGTGCTGATCTCGGCGCGGGAGCTGACGGTGACCCTGCGGGCCTTCGTGGTGCGCGGCCCCGACCGCGACGCCGAGGGCGTGTACGCCCGCCTCCTGCACAAGAACCTCGGCACGCGCCACTGGCGCTTCGCGATCGACGACCTCGGCGACGTCTTCGCGCTGGCCGACGCGCGCCTCGACGGGCTGGACGTCGACGTGCTCGACGGACTCCTCGGGGAGCTCTCCACCGCTCGTGGACGAGGTCTACGAGACGATCGTGCGCATGGGCTTCGAGGTCCCCGCGGGGACCGAGTTCGGCCCGCCCCCGGGCGCGGACTGAGGCCCGGGCGCCCTACTCCAGGCCGGTGCCGAAGCAGCGCGCCAGCCGGTAGTGGCGGCGCGCCATCGGGTCGCCCAGCCGCGACAGCGAGCGGGCCAGCCCGTAGTGCGCGTAGCCGTCGGTGGGCGACAGCTCCACCGCCACCAGGAACTCGTCGGCGGCGCGGCGGTAGGCGCGCGAGGCGAGGTACGCCCGCCCGAGGGCCTCGCGGATCGAGCCCTTGTCCGGCTCGAGGGCCTTGGCGCGCTCGAGCGCGATGACCGCCTGCGGGTACTCCCGCGCCTCGAGCAGCCAGCTCCCGTTGCGGAAGGCCTCGTAGGCGTCGGCGGAACCGGTCATCGGTCCACGGTATCGCGCGGGGCGCGCCTCAGGCCGAGGGCGCTCAGCACCCGCCGCCCGCGCGGCGCGCGGCGCCGGATGGCGCGCCGCAGGCGCGACGACTCGCGCCAGGCCGCCGCGGCCTCGCCGGGGGCGGGCGGCTCGGAGGCGTAGCGGGCCGCGGGACGCGCGGGCGTAGAGCGTCGACGGGTCGACGCCGGTGCGCTCGCGGATGTCCTCCGCGCGCTCGGCCGCCGACGCCGTGGTCGGCGGCGCCAGGCCGAGCGGGGCGATCGACGTCTCGAGCTCGCGGGCGGCCGCGACCACGCGGCTGCGCTCGTCGCCGCCGCGGCGGCCGCGGACGCGCCGGACCGCCCGCCCGGTGGGCGCCACCAGCGCGCACGCCCCGGCCAGCCCCGCGACGCCCAGCCACCACGGCGGGCCGCCGCCCGAGCCCGTCCCGCCGGCCGCGGCGGTCGTGGTGTCCGGGCGCCGGCGTCGGGCGCCGGCGTGGAGGGCGTCGAGGTCGGCGGGGTGACCGGCGCCACCGGGGTGTCGGCGATCCCGCCGAGGTCGGCCTCGCTGCGGCTGGGCGCGTAGTCCGGCGAGGACACCGACGCCGGGTTGGGCGCCGAGCGGCCGGGGGTCGGGTCGAAGGGCAGCCACCCGTAGCCCGGGAACCACACCTCCACCCAGGCGTGCGCGTCGCGGTCCGTGACGACCCAGCGCTCGGACTTGGCGTCGAAGCGGCCGCCGGTGTAGCCCACGGCGACGCGGGCCGGGATGCCGAGGCTGCGGAGCATCACCGCCATGGAGCCGGCGAAGTGCTGGCAGTACCCGCGCCGGCTGCCGAACAGGAAGTCGACCAGCGGCGGGCCGCCCCTGCGGCATGTCGGCCGGCCAGTCGTCGGGAAGGCTGGTCGGGTACGGGGGCTGCTCGTCGTAGGTGTAGTTGCGTGCGCAGGTAGGCCTCGATCCGGTTGACCGCGGCGTACGGGGTCGCGGCGTCGCCGGCCACCCGCACCGCCAGATCGTGGACCGCCGCGTACGGGCCGAGCGAGGCCCGGATCCACGGCGGGGGCGCCGCTGCCCCAGAGCGGGACGTCCACCGGGTCGCCCCAGAAGGTGGCGCGCAGGCGGGTCGAGCCGGCGGGCACCTCGGACGGGTCGTAGGAGGGCGCGGCCGTGAGGTCGGCCGGGGTGGCCTCGGGGATCCGGGTCTGCACCGTGTAGCTGTCGCCGCCCGACAGCGGGCTGTCCACCCGGATGGAGTCGCCGACGACGTCGGCCGTGCCCGAGAAGGGACCGCTCACGCGCTCCGGCCGGCCGGAGGCGATCACCAGCTGCGAGCTGGCGTCGCGCATCGTCACGCGCTGCTCGACGTCCTCGCCCGTGGTCCGGTCGCCGGCGTCCGCCGTGATCGTCCCGTCGCGCACCGGCAGCGCGTCGGAGGACGCCGGTCTCGGCGAGCGTGAAGGCCACGCCGTCGAAGTCCTCGAGGCTGACGGCGCGCAGCGGCCGGGCCGTGTCCGTCTGCACCGTGAGGGCGACCCGCGGGGCGGACGGCCAGTCGAGCTTGCCGTAGGCCTGGCGCAGGTCGAGCCCGCGGCCGGACGAGCTCGCGGACGACCCGAGCTCCCAGTCCTTCCAGCCCCACCACCCGTCGCCGGCCTTCGCCGGGCCGGCGCCGAGGCCCGCGGCGACGAGCACCGCGACCGCGCCGAGGGTCACCGCCCCGCCGATGCGCCACAGGCCGCGCGGGTCCACGGACCCACGCCACCCGGCGAGGGCGAGGACGGCGACGAACCCGGCCAGCGCCAGCGCGCCGGCCAGCACGGGCGACGCCGGCGGCTCCACGGTCCAGCAGTAGGCCAGGCCCACGCCGACCGCGACCAGCGCCGCCACGGGGCGCCGCCGCACGACGATCTGCCAGACCGCCACGCCGGCGAGCGCGGCGAGGGCGACGTCGAGCAGCGCGACGAGGGCCGGGTGGTCCGCCCGGCGTCACCGGGAGCGGCGCCTGCGATCCCTGGGCGAGCCCGTCGGGGAGGATCCCCCGGACGCCGTCCCAGGCCCGCGCGTCCCACGTCAGCAGGTCCCACGGCGACAGGCGCAGCGCGAGGGCCAGCACGACGACGACCGCGCCGAGGGTCGCCGCGGCGGCCACGGGCGAGCGACCGCGGGGCAGGGTGGCCGCGGCGGAGGGCACCGCGGCGATCGCGCAGAGGGCGATGACGTGCCCGGCGCCGACGCCGTCGTAGAGCCGCGTCCAGGCGACGGCCAGGACGGCGACGGCCACCACGGCGGCCGCGACCGGCCCCGCGAGCCGCTCCGTCGCGAGCCCGTTACGAGACACGGACGCTCTCCGCCGAGCCGCTGAGCGCGGCCGCGATCCGGTCCGGCCCGGTGACCACCACCACGTCGACGCCGGCCGCCGAGAGCTCGCCGGCGCCCGCCGCCGCCGGCCCCACCAGCACCGCGGCGACGCCCACGCCGAGGGCCCGCGCCTGGACGGCCGCGCCCGCGAGGGCCGCGTCCGCGGCGCAGGTCAGGACGATGACCAGCTCGGGGGCGCTGGGGGCGGTGACCTCCGCGCGCAGCGCGAGCGCCAGCGCGCGGTCCCCGCCCGGCTGCATGCGCGCCAGGGCGACCTCGATCGCGGGCCAGGTCGCGCGGTCCGACGGCAGGCGCAGGGGCGGCGCCCCGGTGTGCGCGAGCGCCACGGGCTCGCCGCGCGCGCCCAGGTGGCGCCCCAGGGCGGCGGCCGCGCTCACGGAGGTCTCGAAGTCGTCCCCGGCGTCGACCGCGCCGTCGAGCAGCAACAGCACCGAGCGGCCCGCGCCGTCGGTGGCCCGCAGCTCCTTGGTCTGGAGGCGGCCGCGCTTGGCCGTCTGGCCCCAGTGGATCCGCGACAGCGAGTCGCCGGCCTGGTAGTCGCGCACCCGGTCGAGCTCGCCGAACCCGGAGTCGCTCCTGCGGCGGCGGGCGCCCAGCCCGCGGGCCCGCGCGCCCACGACCGCGCCCTCGAGCGTGGGCGCGTCGGGCGCGGCGAGCAGGGTCGGCCCGTCGTCCCCCCGCCGCGTGCGCGAGGCCAGGCCGAAGGGGTCCCCGATCCGGACCCGCGCCGGGGGCAGCCGGTGCTCGCCGCGCACCGCGCGCAGCCGCCACGAGCGCTCGCCGGTGCGCACGGCCGCGCCGGCCCCGGCGGCGCCCTCCACCCCGGGGTCGATCGCCACGTCGAGCAGCCGGTCCAGGCCGATCTCGGTGGCCCAGCCGCGCAGCGTCACGCGCGTGCTCACCGTGTCGCCCGCGCGGCAGTGCACCGGCTCGACCCGCCGCTCGACACGCAGGCCCGCGGCGGCGGCCCAGATCAGAATCGTCACCATCAGCGGCAGCGCGATCAGGCCGACGCCGAGGATCGCGAGGGCGCCGGTCCCGAACCCCCGGCTCGCGACCAGAGCGGCGACGCCCACCGCGGCGAGCGAGACGGCCCGGGCCGAGGGCCCCTCAAGGCGCCTCACAGCGGGACGGGCACCGAGTCGAGCGCGTCCGCCACGACCTCCTCGACCGCCGCGCCGCGCGCGCGCGCGTCCGGGGTCAGGATCAGGCGATGCGCGAGCACGTTGCGGCCGAGGGCGCGCACGTCGTCCGGGGTGGCGTAGGCGCGGCCGTCGATCACCGCCCGGGCCTTCGACGGCGCGCAGCAGGGCCAGGCCCGCGCGCGGGCTGGCGCCCAGGGCGACGCGCGGATCGCGGCGGGTGGCCGTGGTGAGCGCGACGACGTACTCCGCCAGGGCCGGATCGGCGTGCACGCGGTCGACGATCGCCCGCGCGGCGACGATGCCGGCCTCGTCGGAGACCGGGTCCACCAGGTCGAGCGGGTCGCGCGCGGCCAGGTCGAGGAGCATCGCCGCCTCGTCGCCGGCCGGCCGGGTAGCCGATCGCCACGCGCGCCGCGAAGCGGTCCAGCTGGGCCTCGGGAAGGGGGAACGTGCCCTCGTACTCCACCGGGTTCTGCGTCGCGATGATCATGAAGGGCCGCGGCAGGACGCGCGTCTCGCCGTCCACCGTGACCTGGCCCTCCTCCATGCACTCCAGGAGCGCCGACTGGGTCTTGGGCGAGGCGCGGTTGATCTCGTCGACGAGGATCACGTTGGCGAACACCGGGCCCGGCGCGGAAGACGAACGCGCCGGCGTTCTGATCCCAGACCGTCACCCCGGTCACGTCGGCGGGCAGCAGGTCGGCCGTGCACTGGAGGCGCGAGTAGTGGCATCCGGCCGCGCGCGCCAGGCTCTTGGCGAGCACCGTCTTGCCGACCCCGGGGACGTCCTCGATCATCACGTGCCCGCCGGAGAGCATCGCGATGACGCAGGTCTCGATCGTCGCCCGGGGGGCGCGCACGGCCCGGGCGCACGCATCGACCAGGGCGGCGGCGAGCGCGGCGGCGGGCTCGAGCTCGTCGGCTCGGAGCGGCGACGTTGTGACGGACGAGGACGTTCCCCGAGGGTAATGCATCCCCGCCCGGGCCAGCCCCGGGCCGGGCCCTCCTATCCGCGGGCGGCCAGGAGCGGGACGACCGCGGCCATGATCCGCTCCGCGCACGCGTCCTTGGTCATGCGCGGGAGCGTCTCCTCCCAGTCCTCGCCGATGATCGTGATCTCGTTGTCGGCGCTGCCGAACCCGATGCCGTCCACCGAGACGTCGTTGTGGACGATCAGGTCGAGGTGCTTGCGGCGGCGCTTGTCGCGGGCGCGGGCCAGGCCGGCGGCGCCGTGCTCGGCCGCGAAGCCGACGATCACCTGGTCGCCCCGCCGGGCCGCCAGGTCGGCCACGATGTCCGCGGTCGGCTCCAGGTCGAGCGCGAGGCGCCCCTCGGCGCCCTTGTCGATCTTGCCGGCGCGCGGCCTCCCCCGGACGGAAGTCGGCGACCGCGGCCGCCATGACGAGCACGTCGCAGGACGGGAACTCGGCGAGCGCGGCGGCGTGGAGGTCGGCCGCCGTGGGCGCGTCCACGTAGCGGACGTCGGGGTGGCGCGGCAGGTCCACGTTGGAGCTCAGCACCGTCACCTGGGCGCCCCGCCGGCGGGCCACCTCCGCCAGCGACCAGCCCATGCGGCCGCTGGAGCGGTTGCCCACGTAGCGCACCGGGTCGATCGGCTCGCGCGTGCCCCCGGCGCTGACGAGGACCCGCTTCCCCGCGAGGGTGCCCGCGGCGGTCAGCAGGCTGTCGACCGCGTCGGCGATCTGCAGGGGCTCGGCCAGCCGCCCCACGCCGACCTCGCCGTCGGCCAGCAGGCCCGAGCCCGGCTCGACCACCTGGACGCCGCGCGAGCGCAGGACGGTCAGGTTGTGGGCCGTGGCCGGGTGGAGGTACATCCGCGTGTTCATCGCCGGGGCGATCACGACCGGGCCGTCGAAGGCGAGGTGGACCGAGCCGAGCAGCCCGTCGCCCAGGCCGGCCGCCATCCGCGCGATCGTGTTGGCCGACGCCGGCGCGATCAGCAGCAGGTCCGCGCCGCGGGCGAGCTCCAGGTGGTCGTAGCCCGGGCGGTCGCCGCGACCGAACAGGTCGAGGCCCACCGGCCGCCCCGAGAGCGCGGCGAAGGTGGCCGGGCCCACGAAGCGCTGGGCCGCCTTCGTCATCACGACGGTCACCCCGTGGCCGCGGCGCTGGAGGATCCGCATCGTGTCGATCGACTTGTAGGCGGCGATGCCGCCCGACACACCCAGCAGGACCTCAGCCACGCGGCGCCTCCCCCAGGACCGATGCCAGCACCCGCGTCAGGTCGTCGACCGCCGCGTCCACGTCGGCGTTGACCACCCGGTGGTCGAACTCGTTCATCGCGTCGAGCTCGACGCGGCTCGTCCGGACCCGCTCCTCGATCTCCCCCGCGGTGTCCGTCGCCCTCCGCTCGAGCCGCGCGACCAGCTCGTCCAGCGAGGGCGGCGTGATGAAGATCGACACCGCCCCGGGGATCGTGTCCCGCACGGCCCGCGCGCCCGCCAGCTCGATCTCGACGATCGGCGAGTTGCCCTCGCCGATGATGCGCTCGATCTCCGAGCGCAGCGTCCCGTAGCTGTTGCCGGCGTAGACCACGTGCTCCAGGAAGTCGCCCGCGGCGACGCGCCGGTCGAACTCGGCCCGGCTGAGGAAGTGGTAGTGGACGCCGTCGCGCTCCCCCGGCCGGATACGGCGGGTGGTGGCGGAGACGGCGACCCGGAGCGACGGGAACCGGGGGAGGACGCCCTTGATGAGCGTGCCCTTACCCGCACCCGAGGGTCCCGAGATGATGATGACGCGGGGGGGCGTCGCTACCGGTGCAGGAGCTCCAGCAGCTCTGAGCGCTGTCGATCCGACAGGCCCCCGATCGTCTTCCCCTGCGATATGCGGCAGGTGTTCAGGAATCGCGTCGCCTTGACCTTGCCGTACTTCGGGACGGCCATGAGCATGTCAAAGACCTTCGCCGTCAGCACGAACTCCGGCGGATTCGAGATCACCTCGCCGATCGACGTCTGGCCGCTCTTGAGGTCCTTCTTGAGCTGGGCCCGCCGCGAACGGATCTCGTTGGCCCTGCGGAGCGCTTCCATCCGCTGATCCAGCGAGCGCTCGGGGGCCTGCGATTGGGGCTTCTGGGTGGTCGTCGTCACTGGGGGCCATTCTAGGTTCGCTGTCCGGCCGCTGGCAAGGCGAAGTTTGCAGCCGTTTTACGCCATTTTCACGCGTGTTGCAGCGTTAGTCATGGACTCACGCCGTTCCCGGATCTCGGCCTCAGGTTGAGCCTGAGCGCCCCTGCGAATACTCGCTTACAGCGTAGAACGCCCCGGACGGAATGCTCCGCCCGCCGGCGCGGGGGCCCCGCCGAGATCCTGAAGCGCCCGCGGCGGCGTCGAGACCTCGGAGGCGATCGCGGCCGCCGCGGCCTCCCCCGCCTCGATGGTCGTGATGCACGGGATGCCGGCGCGGACGGCGGCCGCGCGGATCTCGAACCCGTCGGTGCGCGCGCCGTATCCGCCGCGCGGCGTGTTGATGACGAGGGCGATGCGCCCCTCGGCGATCATCTCCCCCACGTTCGGCGAGCCCTGCGAGATCTTCTTGACCGACAGCACCTCGAGGCCCGACGCCGCGAGCGCGGCGGCCGTGCCCGAGGTGGCGACCAGGTCGAGGCCGGCGCGCGCGAGCCGCGCGGCCAGCGCGACGGCCTTCGGCTTGTCGGCGTCGCGCGCCGAGATGAACGCGGCCCCGGAGTGCGGGAGCGCCTGCCCGGCGCCGCGCTGCGCCTTGGCGAACGCCTCGGCGAAGCTGCCGCCCAGGCCCATCACCTCTCCGGTGGCGCGCATCTCGGGACCGAGCACGGGGTCGGCCCCGGGGAAGCGCGAGAACGGCAGGACCGCCTCCTTCACCGCCACCTGGCGCGCGGGCGACGCGACCGGCAGCCCGAGCTCGTCGAGCGAGGCGCCGAGCATCAGGCGCAGGGCGTGCGGCACCAGCGGGACCCCGGTCGCCTTGGAGACGAACGGCACGGTGCGCGACGCGCGCGGGTTGGCCTCGATGACGTAGACGCGCCCCTCGCGCACGGCGAACTGGACGTTCAGCAGGCCGACCACGCCGAGCCCCTTGGCGAGCGCGGCGGTGCGCTCCTCCAGGTCGGCCACCAGGCCCGGCCCGGCGCTCTGGGCCGGCAGCACGCAGGCCGAGTCGCCGGAGTGGACCCCCGCCGCCTCGACGTGCTCCATCACCGCGGCCGTCCAGCAGTCCGTGCCGTCCGAGAGCGCGTCCACGTCCAGCTCGACCGCGTTCTCCAGGAAGCGGTCCACCAGCAGCAGGCCCGCGGGGCGCTCGCGCTCGAGGTAGGCCCGCAGCGCGTCGGGCGAGTCGCAGATCGCCATCGCCCGGCCGCCGAGCACGTAGGACGGACGCACCAGCACCGGGTAGCCGACCTCGGCCGCGGCGGCCAGCGCCTCCTCGCCGGTGCCGGCCATCGCCCAGGGCGGGGCCTCCAGGCCGAGCTCGCGCAGCAGGGCGCCGAAGCGCCCGCGGTCCTCCGCCAGGTCGATCGCGTCGGGCGAGGTGCCGAGCACCGGCACGCCGGCCTCGGAGAGGGCGCGCGCGAGGCGCAGCGGCGTCTGGCCGCCCAGCTGGGCGACGACGCCGAGGGGCCGCTCGGCCGCGCAGATGTCGAGCACCGAGTCGATGGTGACCGGCTCGAGGTAGAGCCGGTCGCTGACCCCGTGGTCCGTCGAGACGGTCTCCGGGTTGCAGTTGATCATCACCGACGCGTAGCCCAGCTCGCGCGCGGTCTCCGCCGCGTGGACGCAGCAGTAGTCGAACTCGATCCCCTGCCCGATGCGGTTCGGTCCCGAGCCCGAGCACGACGATGGACGGGCGGTCGTCGCGCGCCAGCTCGTCCTCGGTCTCGAAGGCGGAGTAGTAGTACGGGGTGACGGCCGCGAACTCGGCGGCGCAGGTGTCGACCGCGTGGTACGAGGGGCGCACGCCCAGCGCCCGGCGCCGGTCGCCGACCTCGCGCTCGGTCGCGCCGACGGCCGACGCGATGTCGCGATCGGCGAGGCCCGCGCGCCGCGCGGAGCGCAGCGCGCCCGCGTCGAGGTCGCCCAGCGGCCCCGCCAGGGCGGCGCGCGCGGCGGCCAGCTCGGCGAGCTGCTCCAGGAACCAGAGGTCGATGCGCGGTCGCCGCGTGGAGGGCCGCCACGCCGGCGCCGCGCTCCGAGCGCCCACAGGATGATGTCGTAGCGGTCCCAGGAGGGGGTGCGCAGCATCTCCAGGGCGTCGTCGAGGTCGCGCGGGGTCCGCGCCGCCACGTCCAGCTCGCGGCCGGCCATCGCCTTGCCGAACGCCTCGCCGAAGGTCCGGCCGAGGGCGAGCACCTCGCCGACGCTCTTCATGTGGGTGGTCAGCTCGGTGGACGCGCCGGGCAGCTTCTCGAACGCGAAGCGCGGGATCTTGACCGCCACGTAGTCGAGCGTCGGCTCGAAGCTCGCCGGGCGTGACGCCGGTGATCTCGTTGGGCAGCTCGTCGAGCGTGTAGCCCACCGCGAGGCGGGCCGCGATCTTGGCGATCGGGAAGCCGGTGGCCTTGGAGGCCAGCGCCGAGCTGCGCGAGACGCGCGGGTTCATCTCGATGACGACGATCTCGCCGGTCTCGCGGTTGAGGGCGAACTGGACGTTGGCGCCGCCGGTGGAGACGCCGACCGCGCGGATGACGGCGATCGCCGCGTCGCGCAGGCCCTGCAGCTCCTGGTCGGTCAGGGTCATCACGGGCGCGACGGTGACCGAGTCGCCGGTGTGCACGCCCATCGGATCGATGTTCTCGATCGAGCAGACGATGACCGCGTTGTCGGCCACGTCGCGCACGACCTCGAGCTCGATCTCGGCCCACCCCAGGACCGACTGCTCCACCAGCACCTGCCCGATCGGGCTCGCGCTGAGGGCCTCCTCGAGCCGGCGCTCCAGCTCCTCGGGCGTGTGGGCCGCGCCGCCGCCCTCGCCGCCCAGGGTGAAGCCCGGCCGCAGGATCACGGGCAGGCCGAGCTCCGCGGCGGCGGCGCGCCCCGCGGCCATGTCGGTGACCACGTGGCTGGCCGGCGTCGCCAGCCCGGCCAGCGCCATCGTGTCGCGGAAGACCTCGCGGTCCTCGGCGCGCCGGATCGCGGCGACGTCGGCGCCGATCAGCTCCACCCCGTAGGCGTCCAGCACGCCGGCGGCGCTCAGGTCCATCGCCAGGTTGAGCGCCGTCTGGCCGCCGAGCGTGGGCAGCAGGGCGTCCGGGCGCTCGATGGCGATCACGGCCTCGACGGCCGCGACGTCGAGCGGCTCGACGTAGGTGCGGTCGGCGACCGACGGGTCGGTCATGATCGTGGCCGGGTTGGAGTTGACCAGCACGACCCGGTAGCCCTCCTCGCGCAGGGCGCGCGCGCCCTGGGTGCCGGAGTAGTCGAACTCGCCCGCCTGCCCGATGACGATCGGGCCGCTGCCGAGGATCATGATCGTGTGGAGGTCGTCGCGGCGCGGCATCAGCCCGCCCCCCCGATGCTCTGCACGAACTCGCGGAACATGTAGCGCGCGTCGCGCGGCCCGGGGCTCGCCTCGGGGTGGTACTGCACCGACCAGGCGCGCAGCTCGGGCGCGGCGATGCCCTCCACCGAGCCGTCGAAGAGGCTCGTGCGCGTCACCTCCACGCCGTCGGGGAGGTCCTCGGCCACCACCGCGTAGCCGTGGTTCTGCACCGTGATCTCCACCCGCCCGTCGTCGGAGCGGCGCACCGGGTGGTTGGCGCCGCGGTGGCCGAACGCCAGCTTGTGCGTCGAGAGCCCGAGCGCCTGCGCCAGCATCTGGTGACCGAGGCAGATGCCGAAGACCGGCACCTCCCCCAGCAGGTCGCGGACGGCGCCGATGACCGGCGTGACCGCCGCCGGGTCGCCCGGGCCGTTGGAGACGAAGACGGCGTCGGGACCGAGCGCGAGCACCTCGTCCGCGCTCGTGCCGGCCGGGACCACCTCGAGCCGGCAGCCCGCCCCGACCAGCCCCTGGGCGATGCTCTCCTTCATGCCGCAGTCGATCGCCACGACGCGCGGACCGTCCTCGCCCAGCCGCGCGCGGCGCCCCGGCCGCCTCGGACGCGAGGTCCCGGCCGTCCAGCACGGGGTGCGCGCGCACGCGCTCCAGCAGCTCGTCGGGCGTGAGCTCGGTGGTGACCCCGCCGCGCATGGCGCCGTGGTCGCGCAGCCGCCGCACCAGGCGGCGCGTGTCGCAGCCCTCGACGGCCACGACGCCCCGCTCGCGCAGCCAGGTCCGCCAGCCCACCGGGCCGCCGGCGCCGGCCGCGTCGCCCGCCCGGGCCATGATGACCGCGCCCGGCCAGGGGCGGTCGCTCTCGTCGTGGCCGGGACCGGCGCCGTAGTTGCCGACCATCGGCGCGGTGAAGCAGAGGATCTGGCCCATGTAGGAGGGGTCGGTGACCGCCTCCTGGTAGCCGGTCATGCCGGTGGTGAACACCATCTCCCCGAGGGCGGTGCCCGGGGCCGCCACGGCGCGGGCCTCGAGCACGAGACCGTCCTCGAGCACGACCCAGGCCACCGTCATCTCACCAGCCGGGAGATCGTCTTGAACTCGGGTGAGCCGGCCACCTCGAGCATCTCGAAGAGGGCCATCTCGGCGCTGGTGAGCTGCGCGCCGGCCGCGGCCATGCGCTCCAGCGCGAGGTCGCGGTTGGCGGGGGCGCGCGACGACACCGCGTCCGCGGCGACGTAGGCGCGGTAGCCGCCGGCGATCAGGTCGAGCACCGTCTGGTTGACGCACACGTGGGTCTCGATGCCGGCGACCACCCAGGTCGTGCAGCCGCTGGCCGCGAGGGCGGCGTCGAAGGCCTCCACGCCGCACGCCGAGAAGCGCAGCTTCTCGATCGGCGTCGTCCCCTCGGGAAGGCGCTCGGCCAGCTCGGCGACGGTGTGGCCGAGGCCCTTGGGGTACTGCTCGCTCACCAGCACCGGGCGCCCGAGGGCGCCGAAGCCCTCGGCGAGCAGGCCGCAGTTGGCCACGGTGGCGTCGAAGCCGTCGATCACCGGCCGGAAGGCCTCCTGCACGTCGATCACGATCAGGCCGGTGTCCTCGCGCTGGAGCAGCGCCGGGTTGCGGGTCACGGGAGCCGCCATGCGATCTGACCTCCTGCGATGGTGAGGGTGATCCGGCCGTGGAGCTCCTCCCCGGTGAACGAGGAGTTGCGCGACTTGCTGCGGAAGCCGCCGTCGCCGACCACGAAGGTCGCCTCGGGGTCGATCAGGGCGACGTCGGCCACCGCGCCGTCGGCCAGGGTGGGGACGGGCAGGCCGACCGCCGCGGCCGCGTCGCTGCTCATGCGCCGCACCAGCACCTCCAGCGGCAGCAGGCCGGGGCGGACGAGGCGCGTGTAGCACGACCGGGAAGGCCGTCTCGAGGCCGGTCACCCCGAAGGGGGCCTCCTCGAACGGCACCTCCTTCTCGTCGGCGTCGTGGGGCGCGTGGTCGGTCGCCACGCAGTCCAGCGTGCCGTCGGCGAGGGCGGCGATCAGGGCCTGCCGGTCCGACTCCTCGCGCAGCGGCGGGTTCATCTTGTGGCGGCTGGGGTCCAGGGAGACGATCGCGTCGTCGGTGAGCACCAGGTGGTGGGGCGTCACCTCGCCGGTGATCCGGATGCCGCGGGCCTTGGCCCGGCGGATCTCCTCGACCGTCTCCGAGGCGGAGACGTGGCAGATGTGGATGTGCGCGCCCTCGTACTCGGCGAGCGCCGCGTCGCGCGCCACGGCGATGCTCTCGGAGACCGGCGGGATGCCCTCCAGCCCGAGGCGGCTGGCGACCGCGCCCTCGTGCACCACGCCCTTGCCGGACAGGTGCCGGTCCTCCTCGTGCAGGACGAGGGGCAGGCCGGTGATCTGCTGGTACTGCAGGGCGCGGCGCATCACGCGGGCGTCGGACACCGGGTAGCCGTCGTCGCTGAAGCCGGCGGCGCCGGCCTGGGCCAGCTCGGCCTGCTCGGTGAGCTCGTCGCCGGACTGGCCCACGGTGATCGCCGCGTAGAAGCCCGACCCGGATCACCGCGTCCAGGTCGCCCTGGTCGAGGAGCGCGCTGAGCACCGGCGCGGTGTCGATCACCGGCACGGTGTTGGGCATGGACACGATGGTGACGAAGCCGCCCGAGGCGGCGGCGAGGCTGCCGGTGGCGATGGTCTCGAGGTCCTCGCGCCCCGGGGTGCGCAGGTGGACGTGGGGGTCGACGAAGCCCGGCACGGCCACCAGGCCCGCGCCGTCGATCTCCTCCAGGCCCGCCGGGTCGCCGCCCACCACGCCGTCGCGGATCACCAGGTCGCGCACCTCGTCGATGCCGGCGGCGGGGTCGAGGACCCGCGCGCCGCGTATCACCAGCGACGCCGCGGGCCCGGGCCGCTGCGCCAGGCGCACCGCCATCAGGCGGCCACCGCGCCGATCGGGTGCTCGGCCGGCTCGGCGCCGCCGGAGGGTCCGGCCAGAAGGTCGTACAACACCGCCATCCTCACCACCATCCCGTTCGCGGCCTGCCGTTCGATGAGCGTCTTGGGGTCGTCCGCCAGGTCGCCGGAGATCTCGACCCCGCGGTTGATCGGGCCCGCGTGCATCACCCGCTGCCCGGGGCGCAGGCGCGCGTGGTTGACCCCGTAGGTCGTGGCGTACTCGCGCAGCGAGGGCACGAAGCCCGCCGCGCCCCATGCGCTCGAGCTGCATCCGCAGCACGTACACGACGTCCGCGTCCTGCAGGTCGCGGATGTCCGTCGAGGTCTCGACGCCGAGCGCCTCGTGGGCGTCGCGCGGCAGCAGCGTCGGCGGCGCGATCAGGGTGACGCGCGCGCCCATCGTCTGGAAGCCGCGGATGCCCGAGCGGGCCACCCGCGAGTGCGCGACGTCGCCGACGAAGGCGATGTGGAGCCCGTCGAGGGGACCGACCTCGCGCTCGATCGTGTAGAGGTCGAGCAGGGTCTGGGTGGGGTGCTCGTGCTTGCCGTCGCCGGCGTTGATGACCGCCGCGTCGGTGTAGCGGGCGGCGAGCTGGCACGCGCCCACCGAGGCGTGGCGGATCACGAGGACGTCGGGCAGATAGGACGCGAGGGTGATGACCGTGTCCTTGAGGGTCTCCCCCTTGTCCACGCTCGAGCCCGAGCCCTTCACGTTGACCACGTCCGCCGACAGGCGCTTGCCCGCGAGCTCGAAGGAGGTCGAGGTCCGGGTCGAGGACTCGAAGAACATGTTGATGATCGTCCGGCCGCGCAGGGTCGGCACCTTCTTGATGTCGCGCTCCATCACCTCGGCGAACCGGTTGCCGACGCGCAGGATGCGCGCGATCTCCGACCGGTCCAGGTCGGCGATGGTCAGGAGCGAGCGGCGGCTCATGGCGTCCCCCGATCGTCGTTCTCGGGCTCGAGCACGACCTCGTCGCGCCCGTCCACCTCGGCCAGGTGCACGCTGATGCGCTCGGCGCGGGAGGTGGGGAGGTTCTTGCCGACGTAGTCGGGCCGGATCGGCAGCTCGCGGTGGCCGCGGTCCACCAGGACCGCGAGCTGCACCAGCGGCGGGCGGCCGTAGTCGAAGACGGCGTCGATCGCGGCGCGGATCGTGCGCCCCGTGAAGAGCACGTCGTCCACGAGGATCACGGCGCGCTCGGAGACGTTGAAGTCGAGGACCGTGTCGCCCACCACCGGCAGCGCGCGGCGGCGGTCGGAGATGCCCACGTCGTCGCGGTAGAGCGCGATGTCCACGGTGCCGATCGCGGGCGTCGTGCCGGCGAACTCGCCGATCAGGTCGGCCAGGCGGCCGGCCAGCGGGACGCCGCGGGTGTGGATCCCCACCAGGGCCAGGCGGGACGGATCGGCGTGGCGCTCGACGATCTCGTGCGCGATGCGGGCGACCGTGCGGCGGACCTGATCCGGGTCCACCAGCACCTTGCCGTTCACGCCGCTCACCGACATGCGGGCAGGCCGATGCTCGTGGTCGAGCGGGTCATCGTCTCTCCTTCTCGGTCTCTCGGGACCGGCTTAAAGGTCAACCTCGGGCAACGTAGCAGGTGCGTCCGACAACCCGTCAGGGCCCCCCGCGCGGGCCCCGCCGCCGCGGACCGGGTGCACGATCGGCACACCGCGCTCGGGGAACGGGATCTCGACCTGATCGAAGTCGCGCGGGACCAGGACCCGGTCGAAGACCGATTCGGCCTCGGCGCGCAGGTCGCGGGGGGCGAAGCGGCTCGACAGGTGCGTGAGGACGAGCAGGCCGACGTCGGCCTCCCGGCCGAGGGTGGCCGCCTCGAGGGCGGTGCTGTGGCGCGTCTCGCGCGCCCGCTCGCGGTCCTCGTCGAGGAAGGTCGCCTCGTGGACCAGCACCGGACGCCCCGCGGGAGATCTCGCGCGTGGCGTCGCAGGGCTCGGTGTCGCCCGACACGACCACCGTCCGGCCCGGGCGCGGGGCGCCGAGGACGTCGGCGGGCCGCACCGTGGCGCCCCCGGGGGTCGACGACCTCGCCGCCGCGCTGGAGCACGCCGAAGTCCGGGCCCGCGGGCACGCCGAGGGCGCGCGCGGCGTCGAGGTCGAAGGCGCCCGGGCGGCGATCCTCCACCAGGGCGTAGCCGACCGAGGGCACCGAGTGGCGGGTCGGGAACGCCACGATCCGAAAGCCCTCCCCCCGCACCGCGTCCCCCTCGTCCAGCTCCTCGATCTCCACGTCGAAGGGCAGCCGCCCGATCAGCGGCCGCAGGGTCTCCATCAGGCGGATCAGCCCGCGCGGGCCGATGATGCTGAGGGGGCGGTCGCGCCCCCGCAGCCCGTAGGTCTTGAAGAGCCCCGGCAGGCCCAGGTAGTGGTCGCCGTGCATGTGGGTGAGGAGGATCAGGTCGAGGTCGACCAGGCCGAGGCCGGAGCGCAGCAGCTGGCGCTGGGTGCCCTCGCCGCAGTCGATCAGCCAGCGGTCGCCGCCGCGCGCGACGAGCGTCGCGGCCGTGCCGCGCGCCGACGTCGGGACCGACGCGGCGGTGCCGATGAGGGTGACGAACAGGTCCATGGACCTACCCTAGTGCGCCGGGTCGCGCGCCCCGCGCACCAGCGCCGGGCGCGAGCGGCCCGGCCGGGTCGTCCACGGCCCAGAAGCGCACGGCGGGCGGGCGCCCGTCGTCCAGGACGATCTCGGCCATGCTGTGGCGCGGCGCGCGCCGGCGGTCCGTGGGGCTGCCGGGGTTGAGGATGAAGAAGCCGTCCGGGGCGACGTCGTGGAGCGGGATGTGCGAGTGCCCGAAGATCACGGCGCCCGCCCCGGGGAAGCGCCGTCGCAGCCGCTCACGGCGCCCGGCCTCCGGGCCGGCGTCGTGGACGACCGCCGAGCGTCAGGCCGCCGATCTCGATCTCGGCCGTCGCGGGCAGCGCCGCGCGCACGGCCCGCTCCTCGACGTTGCCGTGCACGGCCAGCAGCGGGCCGATGCCCCGCACCATCGCGAGCGTGGCCGCGTCCGACCAGTCGCCCGCGTGGACGATCAGATCGGCGTCCCGCAGGCGCGCCAGGCAGGCCTCCGGCAGGGCGCGACCGCGCCCCGGCATGTGGGTGTCCGAGATCACCGCGACCCGCATCGCGGCCTCCTTCCGTCGCGCCTCAGGGGGCACTAGTCTGCCCGCCGTGAGGACGTCGCTGCCGCGCGGAGGGGCGCTGATCCTGCTGGCGGTGGGCCTCGCGCAGGTCCTCGTCACGCTCGACTACTTCGCGCTGTCGGTGGCGCTGCCCCAGATGGCGCGCGACCTCGACGTGACCACGACCAACCTGCAGTGGGCCATGACCGCCTACCTGCTCTCGTTCGCGGCGCTCCTGGTGGCGGGCGGGCGGATCGGCGACATCCTGGGACGGCGGCGCGCCCTGCTGGTGGGCGTGGTCCTGTTCGGCCTCGCGTCGCTGGCGTGCGGGCTCGCGGTGGACGAGACCACGATCGTGGCCGCGCGCGTGGTCCAGGGCGTCGGTGCGGCGGTCCTCTTCCCCACCAGCATGGCCGTGGTCTCGAACTCCTTCGACGAGGAGACGCGGCCGCGCGCCATCGGCATCGTGGTCGCCGTGTCCACGCTCGGGACGGCCCTCGGACCCCTCGTGGGCGGCGTCCTGACCGACGCGCTGGACTGGCGCTGGGTGTTCTTCATCAACGTGCCGTTTTCGATCATCGCCCTCCTGATGATCCTCCGGTTCGTGCCCGAGTCGCGCGACGAGACCGCGCCGCGCCACGTCGACGTGCCCGGCGTGGCGGCGCTGGCGACCGGCATCGTGGCCCTGACGCTCGCCATCGACCGCGGCCCGACCTGGATCGACGAGGACGTGGCGGCCCTCATCGCCTGCCTCGCCGTCTGCGCCGTCGCGCTGATCGCCTTCGTCCTGATCGAGACCCGGGTCGCCAACCCGCTCATCGACCTGCCGACCTTCCGCAGCCCGGCCTTCGTGATGGTCACCCTGAGCGGCTGCCTCTCCAACTTCCTCTGGGGCCTGTCCGTGTTCGTGGCGACCCTGTGGCTGCAGGAGGTGAAGGACCTCTCCCCTCTCGAGTCGGGCCTGGCCTTCCTCGCGATGTCCGCCGGGGTCGCCGTGGCCGGCCCGCTGTCCGGCCGCCTGGTCAAGCGCTTCGACGTGGGGCTCCTGATGGCGGTCGCGTCGGTCGTCGGCGCCGCGGGCGCGTTCGCGATCTCGTTCATCGAGACCCTGCCGGTGTGGCTGCCGGCGTTCCTGGTCCTGGGACTCGGCGTGGGCACCAACTACGCCCTGGTCAACCAGGGCACCCTCGCCGCCGTCCCCCGGCGCCAGGCCGGGGCCGCCTCGGGGATCGCGATGACCGCCATCGTCATCGCCGCCGCCCTGGCGACCGTGATCGGCGCCACCCTCCTCGAGGAGTTCTCGGGCTCGTCCGCGGTCGACCAGGGCGCCGTGGACACGGTCATGCGGATCGGCGCGGCCGTCGCCCTGGTCTCGGCCGTGCCGGCGGCGATCCTGTGGCGGCGCCGCGCCCCGAGCCCGGTGGTCTAAGCTGACCGCCGCTGCGCGCGTAGCTCAGTGGATAGAGCGCTGGCCTCCGGAGCCAGAAGTCGCAGGTTCGAATCCTGCCGCGCGCACTCGCCGAGACCCCCCATTCCCAGGGGGTCTCGGCGTTTCTTAGGGCTGGGTCGTCCGCTCCCCCATCCCCGTCCCATCCCTTACTGGTCCCTTGGCCGTGAGGGACACGGCCGCGCGGGCGGCCTCCACGGCCTCCTCCAGCGGGACGTTGGGGGCCAGCGCCGCCGCATCGAAAAGGTGGGCCGCCGGGGCGCTGAGGGCCGGGGGTATGGACACCCCCGCCGAATCGCCCCAGACCGGCCCTGGGGGCGTCGGTCCATCGCCCCGGTTCGCAAGGGTCCCCGCCCTCCGAACGAGCGGGTGCTGATGGCGCCTCCGTCAACCTCCGCAATAGGGTGTGGGAGAGGACCGAAGGAGACCCTGGTGGAATGGTCGAGGCACTGGGACGCGCTCGTGCTCGCCGTCGCTCCCGGGGTCATTGTGTTCGTCCTCTTGAAAGCCCTGTGGCGCATCGAGGACAACGCCGAGAGCGAGAAGGTCGTCGCGCGCCTCATCTCCGGGAAGGGGCTCGCTCCACCCCCGGAAGGGCCGGAAAGGCAAGCTCCCGTAGCGCCGCCCCCGCTGGAAACCAGGCAGGGCGTTCGGCGGCAAACGCCTCGGCGGCGGGGTCCAGGCAAACCCTGACCAGGCCAGTGAGCCGACCGGGGCGGCGCGTGCGGCGCGATCCGGGCCGCCGTGCGGCGGGGAGCCATCGAGCGGGTCGGGGACCCTTCCCGGCGGGTTTCGTCGTTCAGGCGATCCTGCGCCGGTAGGTGGCCATGGCGAGCGCGTACGCGACGACGAGGATGCCGAGGCACCAGGCGAGGGCGATCCAGATGTCGGTGCCGACCGGCTGCTGCGCGAACAGGTCGCGGATCGTGTTGACGATGGACGTCACGGGCTGGTTCTCGGCGAAGGCGCGCACCGGGCCGGGCATGGTGCGCGGTGGGCACGAACGCCGAGCTGATGAACGGCAGGAAGATGATCGGGTAGGAGAAGGCGCCCACGCCGTCCACGGTCTTCGCGGACAGGCCGGCGATGACGGCGATCCAGGTCAGCGCCAGGGTGAACAGGACGAGGATCCCGGCGACGGCGAGCCATGCCGACACCCCCGCCGGTGAGCGGAATCCCATGAGGAGGGCGACGAGCACGACGATCACGAGCGAGATCGCAGGTTGGAGACCACCGAGGTCAGCACGTGCGCCCACAGCACGCTCGAGCGCGCGATCGGCATGGACTGGAAGCGCTCGAAGATCGCCGCTCTGCATGTCCGTGAAGAGCCGGAACGCGGTGTAGGAGATGCCCGATCGCGATCGTGATGAGCAGGATGCCGGGCAGCAGGTAGTTCACGTACTGATCCGACCCGGTGTCGATCGCGCCGCCGAACACGTAGACGAACAGCAGCATGAGGGCGATCGGCATGATCGTGACCGTGATGATGGTGTCCAGGCTGCGCGTGATGTGGCGCATGGACCGGCCCAGCAGGACGGCGGTGTCGCCGAAGAAGTGCGTGGTCATCGTTGCTCCTCAGTGGTCCGTGCGGCCGGCTGCCGGCCGTGTCCGCGTCGCCGATGATGGCGAGGAAGATCGTCCTCGAGGGTCGGCTGCTTCTCGACGTACTCGACCTTGGCGGGCGGGAGGAGCCGCTTCAGCTCGGCGAGGGTGCCGTTCGCGATGATCCGTCCCTCGTGGAGGATCGCGATCCGGTCGGCGAGCTGTTCGGCCTCGTCCAGGTACTGCGTGGTGAGCAGCACCGTCGTGCCCTGCCCGGCGAGCTCCTTGACGCTGTTCCACACCTCGAGCGCGCGACTGCGGGTCGAGCCCGGTGGTCGGTTCGTCCAGGAAGATCACCGGCGGGTTCCCGATGAGGCTCATGGCGATGTCCAGGCGGCGGCGCATGCCGCCGGAGTACGTCGACACCCGTCGCTCCGCCGCGTCGGTGAGCTGGAAGCGGGCCAGCAGGTCGTCCGCGATCCGGCCGGCGTCCTTCAGGTGCCGCAACCGGGCCATCAGCACCAGGTTCTCCCGCCCGGTGAGGATCTCGTCCACGGCCGCGAACTGCCCGGTGAGGCTGATGGACTCCCGCACGTCCGCCGGCTGCGTGACGACGTCGAAGCCGTCGACGGTGGCCGTCCCCGCGTCGGCCTTGAGCAGCGTGGACAGGATCTTCACGACCGTGGTCTTGCCCGCGCCGTTGGAGCCGAGCAGGGCGAAGATGCTGCCCCGCGCCACGTCGAAGTCCACGCCGCGCAGCACGCGCAGCTCCTTGTACGACTTCTCGAGGCCCTGCACGTGGATCGCCTGGGCGTGCGGTGGTGCCATCATGACGGCCCGCCCCGCGGGTCCTGTCGCTCCGCGGCGCGTCGATCGCGTTGGTCAGGCGGTCCCGCTCCCGGTCGATCCACCGCCTGCCGGTGTAGTTGCCGCACGAACGCGTCGACGAACTCGACGGGGTCGTCGCCGACGATCTCGCGGATCGGCGTGCCGTCCGCCGCGGCCCGCTCGAAGAGGTCGACGAAGTCGCTCGAGCATCGCGACGCCGCGCTGTCGCCGTCCATCGCCCCCGAAGTACATGAGGTACCGCTCGATCGCCTTCGACCGCCGTGCGGTAGCTCGGCGGAAGCTCTCGCATGCGCGCCTTGTAGCTGCCGGTACCGCCGCTTCTGTCGCCGATCACTAGCTCGATCGAGTGCGCCATGATCATCTGCCTCCTTCGCGGAGCTGTTCGAGCCGTTCTGTGAGGAAGCTCCAGGTCCTCCAGAACTCTTCGAGGTAGTCCTGCCCCTGCAGCGTTGAGGGAGTAGACCTTGCGCGGCGGCCCCTTCTCGGAGGGGACCTTCTCCACGTCGACGAGGCCGCGCTGCTCGATCCTGATGAGCAGCGCGTAGACGGTCCCCTCGGCGATGTCGGAGAAGCCCTTCTCCCGCAGCCACGCCGTGATCTCGTAGCCGTACGCGGGCCGGCCGGACAGGATCGCGAGAACGATGCCCTCCAGCGTCCCCTTGAGCATCTCCGTCACCTGCTTGCCCATGGAACACCTCCCTCGGCTACTCAGTGTTACTGACTACCGGTACATAGTAACACTGAATAGCTGGGACGCAAGCGACGTCCTGGATCCACGATCTCCCCGCCGAGACCCCCATTCCGCGGGGTCTCGGCGTTCGTGCGAGGCGGGTCGCGGACGCGGCCCGCACCTCAGGGGACGACGACCGAGAAGGCGATGTCGGTGTGGGCGAACGCGCCGGCGCTGAAGTTGTCCGTGAAGACCGACCACCCGGTGGCGGCGGGGCAGCCGGTGAGCGGCACGGTCACGATCTGGGCGATGTGGGCGGTCCCGGTGCCGTCCGAGAAGTCCGGCGTGAGCACCGGCAGCACCTTCGAGACGTCGATGCCGGTGGCGGCCGTCGGGGTGACGCAGTAGGCCCCGTTGCTGACGCCGGTCAGCTTGGTCACCGTGATGCCCTTGCTGCGCGCGGGGTCGACCGCGCCGGCGGACGAGACGAAGCCGAATGCGCGCGCCGTTCCGTTGGCCCCGGCCGCGCCGGTGGCCCCGACCTTGCCGGGGGCCCCGGCCGCGCCGGGGATCCCGGTCGCGCCCTTCAGGCCGCGCGCGCCGCGCAGCGCCTTGCGGGCCGCCGGGCTGAGGTCCTTCAGCGCGATCGAGCCGTTCTTGATCTGGAGCGAGGTGACGCTCGCCGTCGGGACGGACGTGGCCGCGTAGACCGAGCCGCTGAGGGCGACGATCAACGCGATGAGCCCGAGCGCGGTGCCCGGGTGCAGCAGGTGGCGCTTCATCGAATCTCTTCTCCTGGTGGGACGCGGGCGGATGGAGCCGCGTCAGGCAGAGACCGTGGCTCCCCCATCGCGCGCCACGCTATATCGACGCATCCCGGCTGCACACCGGACGCACGCCGCAGAGATTCTCGTGCCTCCCCTACCTCAGACCGCACTCCCGGAGCCAGACGTCGCCGTTCTGAGTCGGGGCGCTACGGGAAGGCGCTACGCGCCCTCCTGCACCTCGTAGATCTCGGCCGCGACCAGGCCGTGCGCCTCGCGGTGGACGGCGTGCGCCGCCTCCGCGTTGGGCGCCTCGACGAGGCAGAAGACCTTTCCGGCGTCCTCCGACACCCAGTACCGGCGGTAGTTCACCCCGTGCTGGCCCTGCACCTCGAGGTCGCGCTTGTGGGCCTCCGCGACGTCCTTGGCCGGGACACCCTCGCCGAGGGTGTGCACGTCGAGAAACAGCGGCATCGAGCTCCTCCTCCAAAGGGGACACGGCAAGCCGACCCCTCCCCATGTGGCTCGCGCGTGCGACGTTACCCCCCGCCGATGAGACCCCGCTGAGAGCCAGGGGACCCGGTGTCTCGCCCGGCGCAACGGCCGGGGTGGATCCATTGACGGGCAGGGGCACCGAGGGCTAGGAGGCCCTCATGGACGAGGATCGGCTCACGAACGCCGCGTTCTCCCAGGCCGTGCTCGACGCCCTCGGTCTCCGCATCCCGGACCACGAGGAGAAGCTGGCGGCGGCCCTGGAGAGGGAGCGTCGGGACCCCGTCCCGCGATCCGACACCGAGAAGGTGCTTCGGCGCCAGATGCCGGTGCCGACCTCCGCGCGCCGTGGCCCGCACCGAGATGCAGGAGCCGCGGCGCACGCCGGCCCGGAGAGGTGGTTCTCGAGCAGGAGGGATCGAATACGGGTCGAGGCCTGTGTCGCGGCCGCGAGCCTGGTGATGCTGCTCGGGCCCGCGACGGCCTGGTATTTCGTCTACCAGGTCGTCGGGGTGGCCCTGTTCGTCACGGCGGCGATCACGATGCTCCTCGCGCTGGGAGCGATCTACGTCGAGTCCCTGCTGGGCTGCGAGAGCGACGGCCGGGAGGACGAGAGCGAGCGCGCCGTCGCCCGGCTCGTCTCGGGCGGGGGGATCGACGCCTCCGAGTGAGGCACCGGCCGGCGGATCATCACCGTCCCGCGGACCTGCTCGGGGAAGGTCGTCTCCATGCCGGTGGAGAGGTCCTTGATCTTGATGCGGACCAGGTACCGCCCCGGCCGGAGGCGGTTCGGCCTGCGGACGACGGCGACCGGGCAGAGGGCGGCGGCGCGCCCGCGCACGATCGCGAGGAAGCCGTGTCCCGTGCTGCTCCAGACGCCCACGTCGACGCGCATCCTGTGGCCCCGGGCCTCCGTCTGGCACCACCTCGCGCGCACCTCGATCTCGGGCCCCGTGCCGTGGGCGACGAAGCCGGTGAACTCAGGCATGCTCGTGGCGGGATCGCCGTTCCGCAGGACGTGTGCGATCCACGAGTGGAAGCGGCCGACGCTCGTGTAGACGGTGGTCTTCCCGGTGCCGCAGGCGGGTCCCCCGCCCAGGCCGGGCAGGGGGATGAAGCTGACGATCCCGAGCAGGCGCCAGACGAATCCGGTGTGAACGGCGAGGGGCCCCCCGCTGTCGCCGAAGCAGATCGCCGACTCGGGACTGCCGGGGAACGTGGCGCACAGGGTCCCCGGGACCAACGCGGTGGCCGCGCAGTCCGCGCGGGCGAGGATCGACACATCCGCCGCCTGGAGGACGTCCGGATGGGGGCCGCCCGCCGGGTCGGTGAGTCCCCACCCGCCGACCGTGGCGGAATGGTTGAAGTCGGCGTAGGAGTTCCCCTGGGCGAGCGTCGTCGCGACGGCCAGCGGCTGGGTGAGGTGGATCAGGGCCAGGTCGCCGAACGCCATCCCCTGGAGGTGGAACGGGTAGGCGGCGATCCGATCGACCCCGATCCGGTCGGCGGCGGCGATCCCGGAGAGGCGTGCCGTGGGACGGGCGACCTGCACGTCCGCGGGCGCGCGACCATCGACGCAGTGCGCCGCGGTGAGGACCCATTCCGGCGCGACGGGGCTGCCCCCGCAGAACTGGGCCTGGAACGCATCGGGCTGCGATGTGGCCAGGAGCGGGACGACCGCCTCCCATCCCCCGTCCGCCACGGGTGCGCCGCCGATGACGGCGTCCGCCCCGCTCGCCCCCGCGAGGGAGGAGGCCGCGACGACCAGCGCCGCGAGGACCGCCCCGAGCAGCCGGCGGACGGGCGCGGCGCCGTGGGATTCGCACGGCGATCCTCCCGTCACTCCAGGAGGCCGAACAGCGTGGCCGCGTCCCAGTAGACGCGCTCCTCCTCGATCAGGTCGTCCACGATCCGGAGGACGCTCACGCCGGGCAGCGCGATCATGCGGCCGCTGGCCTCCAGGCCCGGGATGTCCCCGGTGTGGGTGCCGGCGAACGTCCACTCGAGCACGGCGCCGAGGTCGAGCTTCTGGAGTCCCCGCACCTCGAGGGTGCAGTCGGGCACCGCCGTCGCGTAGGCCACCACCTGGGCGGCGACCGCGGCCCGGCCCTCGAGGCGGGCGCCCGGACGGGCGAACTCGACCCTCACCCCGCGCGGCGAGAACGCCGCGGCCACGCGGTCGCCGTCACGCGCGTTCCACCCGTCGACGAGCGCCTGGACCGCCATGCTGACCCCCCTGGTCGGCGAGGGTCGCGGGAGATCCGCGGCCCGGTGGGCCCCACCTTCGGCGAGGCGGTACCGGCGGGGCAAGGATCGCTCCCCGCCGTCCCGCGATGCGAGCACGACGGGACGCCGCGCTCGGCCGGACCCGGCCCGTTGACAGCCGCTCGCGGCCGGGCGTAAGAACGAGCATGCCCGGCGTGACGCACGCCCGGCCGGCCGTCCTTCACACTGCGTCGATCCCCCTGGAGAGGAGGCCGCGATGGACGTCGAGCACCCCACCCTTCCCTACCCCGGCCCCCCGGCCGGCGTCGACCCGGAGCCCCCGGCGCCCGCCGACGGGCGGACCTGGATCGCCGATTCGATCGTGGCCAAGGTCGCCGCCGCGGCGGCGCGGGACGTGGACGGGGTCCACACCCTGCGTGGCGGCATCCCCCGGCGCGGCTTCATCCGCGGCTCGGAGCGCCGCCGCGGCGGCGCGATGGTGCAGGTCCGCGACGGAACGGTCAACGTCTCGGTGCGCCTGGTGGTGCTGGAGGGATACGCGATCCCGCGCATCATCGAGTCGGTCCGCGAGCGGATCGAGGAGCGGGTCAACTTCGCGACCGGGATGACCGTCGCCAACGTGGACATCGGCGTGGTCGACGTCGTGCCCCGCCCCGCGTCGCCGCCGGCGACGCGCGACGCGCCCCCCGCGCCGGCCTAGCGGCCGGGCGGGAGGCGGCCGCTCACATCAGGCGGTGACCGCCGGCTGGATGACGCGCGGCGTCGAGGTGATGCGGGTGCAGGCCGTCGCCCGGGCCGGGGTCGAGCCGGGCGCGGGTGACCGTCGCGCGGTTGCAGCGGCGCCCGGAGACGTCCTGGTCGATGCGCACCGAGACCGAGCAGGGTCCTGCTCCTGCCGGCGCCCAGCGAGCTCAGCGTCCACACCAGGCGCCCGCCGCGCAGCGACGATCCCGACGGGATCCGGGCGAGCGACATGCCCGCGGGCAGGTCGTCCGCGACGGCGAGGTCCGCCCAGGGCGACCGTGCCGCGGTTGCGGACGCGGATCGTGTAGGTGACGGTGCTGCCCGCGACGGCCGTGGCCGGGCCGGTCTTGGTGACGCGTGAAGGTGGGGCTCGACTGGTGGGTGCGCCGCGGCGCCGACGGCGCGGGCGTGGAGTCCGCCGGGGCTTCGCCGGGGTCTCGAAGGGCGTGACCGGTGGTGTCCGAGCGGTCCGACGCCGCCGCCCGGGGTCATCGGGACCGTGGGGGTGGTGTCGAGCGGGATCACCGGGCAGTCGTCGAAGGTCACGGTCGTGGAGGCCGTGTAGCTCGAGGGCACCAGGAAGATCGTCTCCTGCGGGGTGCTGGCGCCCGAGCTGGCGCGCGCGGCGCGGGTGAGGCTGCCGCCGTCGGTGCTCGCGGTGACCGTGACCGGCCGGGGGGTGGCCGACGTGAGCGACGCGTCGGCGCGGCCGGCGGCGTCGAAGCGGACCGTCGCCGGGCGCGACGACGCCGGTGCCGCCGGTCACGGCCAGGGTCGCGGTGCTGCCGGGGCGGCCGGTGAGGCGCAGGGGGACCGCGCTGCGGCCGGCGCAGCCCTTGGCGTCGGCGTGGGTGATCGTGATGGGGCCGCCGATCGCGCGGCCCGACGCGAGCGACCGCAGGGCGGCGGCGCGGGCGTTGAGGGCGGCGTCGTTCGTCGGGGACGCCTCGCTGAGCTGATCCGTGAGCTGCCAGACGGCCACCTGCAGCGCCCCCGCCTCCAGCGTGCGGGCGCCGGGGGCGGCCGCGGCGACGAGCGCCTCGGCCTGCTGCACGAGCCATCCCGCCTCGGAGTAGCGCGCCGAGGCCAGGAGCGGCTCGTCGGCCGCCGTGCGCAGCGAGACGTTGTAGTCGGTGCCGCCGTTGATCGCGTGGTGCGCGTCGGCGCAGAAGCCGCGCCGCACCGACCGCCGAGCCGCCGGCCGGGGTGATCCGCAGGCGGAAGAGGCCGGGCGAGGCCGTCACGTGCTGACCGGTCGTGGTGTTGCAGCTGCACCGAGCGGTACTCGGGGTCGCTTCCGAGGAGCCGCAGCGAGGCCGGCTGCGCCGCGTGGGCCAGCGACGGGCAGAAGGGCGACGACCGCGAGTCCCATCAGGAGCAGGGTTGTCGCGCGACGGGCCAGGGAGCCGAATTGTGGCGGCATGCGGTGCCTCGGATCAGACGGACGACGGGTCCGCGCGGAGCTCTCGCCGGGCGGTAGCCGTCTGATCGGTGAGGGCCGGTCGGCCTTTAGCCGTGCGGTAGTGTCCGCCGTCCATGGCCGACCCCAACCAGGTGCGCTCGGTGGCGCTGCCCGCGGGGGCCCAGCCCCCGATCAAGGTCTACGTCAACGGCGAGGAGTGGACCGAGGGCCAGGACTTCGCGGTGGACGGCCCCACGCTGCGGTTCTCGCCGGCTCCTGCGCGCCCAGCCGCCGCTGGGCTTCGGCCGCAAGGTGATGCTGGCCATCGGGATCGGCGTGTACGGCGACCTCAAGGGCGACACGCTCGACGTCCAGTACCGCTGGGCGACCAGACGACGGTGACTCCGATCCCGCCTCACCGGCCGGCGAGCGGAAGGGACCCCTCCGCCAGCCTGACGAGGGCGGTGCGCCAGTCGTCGGCGGGGCGCCCACCCGTGGTCGGCGAGCCGCGCCGGTGCGGATCGACAGCGACATGCCGAGCGCCTGGCTCATGGCCCCGCCCATGGACAGGGCCGCGAGGCGCGGCGGCACGTGGTCCGGACGGCGGGTGCCCGGGGACGCCGCAGACCGCGTCGACCACCTCGGACTGGGTCGGCACGTCGGCCTCGGCGGCGCTGTAGACGCCGGGCGGGCGCGTCGAGGGCCGCCAGCAGCGCGGCGGCGGCGTCGTCGGCCGCCGAGCATCGCCCAGCAGGTTGTCGCCCGGCCCGACGATCCGGAAGCGCCGGGTGCGGATGCCCACGATCAGGTCGCGGGCGAGGCCGCCCGGGCCGTAGACCCAGGGGACGCGCACGATCCGCGGCGCGGATCCGCGCCAGCGCGCGCTCGGCCGCGCGCGCGGCGGCGGCGACAGCGGCGGGGCGCCGGCGACGGGCGTCGTCGTCGACCGCGGGCGTCGCCGCGGTCGCCGTAGAGGAGGCCCGTCGAGAGCATCACGACCGGGCGCTCGCCCGCGAGCCCGGCCACCGCCGCCGCGCCCGCGCGCCGCGGGCTTCGCCCGCCGGCGCGCGGCCGCACCGGCGCGCAGCGGCGGGTCCAGGCGCGGCAGGCCCAGGTGGAACATCACCTCGGCGTCGGCGGCCTCGCGGCTCCACTCGCCGCAGGTTCGCCAGCGTCGGTGTAGAGCGGCTCGGCCCCGGCCGCCTGACCAGCGCGCGCTGGGCGGCGAGGGTGCGGGCGGTCGCCAGCACGCGGACGCCCGCGTCGCGCAGGCGGGCGACGAGCGCCTGCCCCACGAGCCCCGTCGCGCCCGTGACGAGCGCGACCCGTTCAGGCGCGTCAGCCCCCGGCGACGGCGGGGAGGATCGGTGACCTCCTGGCCCTCCGTGACGGCGGTCTCGATGCCGTCGCCGAAGCGGACGTCCTCGCCGGCCACGAAGACGTTGACGAACCGCCGCAGCGCCCCGTCCTCCATCACCCGGTCGCGGAACCCGGCGTGCTGGGCGTCGAGCTGGTCGATCAGCTCGCGCACGGTCCCGGGGGCGCACTCCACGGCCGACGCTCCGCCCGCGAGCGGGCGCAGCGGGGCGGGGATGCGGACGGTCACGGGCATGTGGTCTCCTTGGGCACGGGCGTGGCCGGTCAGGCGATGAGGCGGGCCTCGCCCGATCGCGGCCTCGAAGCTCGCGACGGTGGGCTGGATGGGGTGGCGCTCGACCCGCGGTCGGCGACCGCGTCGAGGGTCTTCAGG
The DNA here is from genome assembly GCA_963784365.1 of uncultured Thermoleophilia bacterium. Taxonomy (GTDB): domain Bacteria; phylum Actinomycetota; class Thermoleophilia; order Miltoncostaeales; family Miltoncostaeaceae; genus Miltoncostaea. The sequence continues at coordinate 222,736 of CAWAQS010000008.1, forward strand.
CCGTCGCCGGTGATGTAGACGACGACGCGCTCGTCGGGGCAGATCTCCCCGGCGCGCGCGAGCTTGGTGAGCATGGCGGTGGTGACGCCGCCGGCCGTCTCGGTGAAGATCCCGGTGGTGCGGGCGAGCAGCTCGATGCCCTCGACGATCTCCTCCTCGGTGACCGCCGAGATCGAGCCGCCGGTCGCGCGCGCCACGTCGAGCGCGAAGACGCCGTCGGCCGGGTTGCCGATGGCCAGGCTCTTGGCGATGGTGGCCGGTCGACCGGGGCGACGAAGTCGAGGCCGGCCTCGAAGGCGGCCGCCACCGGCCCGCAGCCGGCGGCCTGGGCGCCGTTCAGCACCGGCACCTCGCCCTCGACGAGGCCGGTCTCGAGCAGGTCGCGGAAGCCGCGGTTGATCTTGGTGTAGAGCGACCCCGAGGCGATCGGCACGATGCAGCGGTCGGGGAGCGTCCAGCCGAGCTGCTCGGCGACCTCGTAGGCGAGCGTCTTGGAGCCCTCGCTGTAGTACGGGCGCACGTTGACGTTGACGAACGCCCAGGGGCGGTCGCTCGGCGAGCTCCATGCAGAGCCGGTTGACGTCGTCGTAGTTGCCGTCCACCGCCATCAGCTTGGTGCCGTAGACCGCCGTCGCGACGATCTTCTGCTCCTCGAGGTCGGCCGGCACGAAGACGTAGCTGTCGAGGCCGTGGGCCGAGGCGTGGGCGGCGACCGAGTTCGCCAGGTTGCCGGTGGAGGCGCAGGCGACGACGCTCGTAGCCGAGCTGCTTGGCCTTCTCGAGCGCGACCGAGACGACGCGGTCCTTGAAGCTGTGGGTCGGGTTGGCGGTGTCGTTCTTCACCCACACGTCGCGCAGGCCGAGCGCCTCGGCCAGCCGGGGGGCCCTGCACGAGGGGGGTCATCCCGGAGGGCAGGCCGGCGTGGACGTCCTCCGGCGAGCAGGGCAGGAAGTCGCGGTAGCGCCAGAGGGAGAGCGGGCCCGGAGGCGATGCGCTCACGCGTGACCGTGGCGGCGATCCGCTCCATGTCGTAGATCACCTCGAGGGGGCCGAAGCAGTACTCGCACACGTACGCCGCGGTCAGCTCGGTCGTGCGCTCGCATTCCTTACATCGCAGCGCGGTCGCCGCCGTCTCGTGCGTCACCATCCCCCCCGATCCGTCGCCACAGAAACAAGAAAACCCTCCGCCGGGAGGGGGCGAGGGCAATTGATCCGTAGGACGATCGGTGCTCTCGCATCTCCCAGGTCAAGCCTGGTGGAATTGGCACCTGGCGCGTCTCTGGCGCTGGTTGCCGCGGCTTCAAAGGGCCAGTCCCTCCACCGCTCTCGATGCGGCTCGCAGTATAGGGACGCGCCGCGGATGGACGTCAAACGCCGGGCGCGGCCCTCTCGCCCGCCCAGGCGTCCCCTCGGCGACCCGCATGCGCGAGAGGGCGAGCTCGACGGCCGGGTGCGCCGCGCAGCGCCTCGACCAGCCGCCGCTCGCGCCACTCGCGGAAGTAGTCGGGGTCGACCCCCACCCCCGCGGCGATGCGCGCCATCAGGTCGTCGCCCGGAGCCCCGCGCTTGCCGCTCGCGTGGTCGTGCAGGTTGCCCGACCGGCACGAGGCAGCGGCTCTCCAGGTCGCGGAAGCTCATGCCGCGGGCGGCCAGCGCCGCGCGCAGAGCCGGGCCGAAGGGCTCGGATGACCAGGACAGCGCGGGTCTCGGCGCTCACCCGGCCCAGGATATCGGCGGCGTCGGATCCCCCCGTTACGGGAGCCCGCCGGGTCGGCCGTTACGATGCCCGCCATCGGATGAGTCCGACCCCGCCCCCCGACCCGCCGCCCACGCCCGCTCCCACCGGCGATCCCGCCACCCCGGCGGAGGAGGCCGCCCCGGCGCGCCCCGCGCGGCGCTGGCTCCCGCGCCGGCGCGCCGCCGCCGCCGCGGACGCCCCGGAGGCCCCGCCCACCGACGGCGCGGCCGAGCCCGCGGCCGCTCCGGCCGGCGACGGCGAGACCGCGGTCGTCCCCGCGGCGACCGAGCCGCCGCCGCCCAGCCCGACGGCCCGCGCAAGCTGCGCCGCAACCGCAAGAAGCTGCTCACCCAGCGCGAGGTGGCGGTCTACGACCTCGGCGGCCTGGCCTTCGAGCTCTACCGGCGCGACATGCTCATCCGAGGACGTCATGCGTGCTCCGGGCGCGGGAGGTCGCGCAGCTCGACGACTGCGTCCGCGACATCGACGCGCGCCTCAGCGAGATCGACCGCGAGCGGCGCGAGCGGCGCAACGCCGGGCCCCGGCGGACCCCACGCGTGGGCTGCTGCCTGGTGTGCCGCACGCCCTTCCGCGCCGAGGCCCGCTTCTGCTGGCAGTGCGGCACCGAGGTCGCGCCGCCGGCGGCGGCGGCGACGACCAGCCGACGATCGCGATACCGACGCCGCCGCGCCCCGTGAGCGGAGCCGAGCCGAAGACCGGCTGGGAGGGTGCCGACCGCTGGTTCGCGCCCTCGGCGGCGGCAGCGACGCCGCCGGCGACGACGACGCCGCCCGCGAGCCGCCGAGCACGCCCGCGCTGCGAGGTCTGCGGCGGCGAGCTCGACGCCGACCAGACCTACTGCCTGGAGTGCGGCTCGCCCACCCCGCTCGCGCCCCGCCTGCGCCGCGCCCAAGACCGCCTACATCCTGGCCGGCGCGATGGTCATCCTCGGCCTCGGCGCCGGGGCGCTGGCCTACGCGGTGGTCAACGACGACGACGGCGGCGGCCGCGGGCGGCTCGACGACGCCGACGCTGCCCCGACCGCGCCCACGGACACGATGCCCGTGGTCCCGCTGCCGCCCGAGACCGGGCCGACCATCGGCCCGCTGCCGCCCGACACCACCTTCACCGAGCCCACGGACACCATCGGGACGCACCACGACCCCACGGCACCGGCGGGTTCGACACGGTCACCGGGCCCTCGCCCACCACCCCCACGACGCCGCCGGACACCTCGACGCAGGTGACGCCGGTGGAGCCCACGACGACCGCAGAGCGGCTCGTCGAGCTCGGACTGGCCGGCCGGGACCACCGCCTGGACCGCGATCCTCTCCTCGGTGCGCAACGAGGCGGCCGCCCGGCCGCCAAGACCAAGCTCGAGGGCCAGGGCGAGTCGGCGGGCGTCCTCTTCTCGTCGGACTTCCCCGACCTGCGCCCCGGCTACTGGGTGGTCTTCTCGGGGAGCTACCCCTCCCGGAGCGCCGCCATCGCCCAGGCGACCAAGCTGCGGCCGCAGTTCCCCGGCGCCTACGCCCGGGAGATCACCGGCTGATCCTGGTGCCGATGCGGGTTCGGTCGCCGAGCACCACCAGCACCACCCTCCCCGCCGAGCGCGGGACGCGCAGCGTGACGCGCCCGCGGGCGTCGGCGCGCGTGCGGTCCAGGCGGCGGCCGGAGCGGGCGCGCGCCTCCACCACCAGGCGCGCCCCCGCGACGCCGAGGGTCGCGCGGATGACGCGCCGCGCGCCCGACGCGCTTGAGCGCAGGCCGCGCACGGCCACCTGACGGCGCACCAGCCCGATGTCGCGGACCTCCAGCCCGCCGGGACCCGGGGTGGCCGTGAGGCTCAGCGCGGCGGCGGCGGACCCCCCGCCCACCGGCACGTGGAGATCGCGCCAGCTGCTCGTCGCCCGCAGCACGGCGGCCCGCCGGCCCGCCACGCCCCGCAGGCTGCCGTCGCCGCGAACGGCCACCAGGAGCTCCCGCGCGCCCGGCCCGGGGCGGAAGCGCGGTGACACGACGCGCAGGGGCGCGTCGCGCCACGCTCAGCGACCCGCGCCGCGCCGTCCCGCGCCGGTCGAGCGCGCCGGCGGCGACGGTCCAGCCCGGCAGCGGCGCCGTCACCGGGCCCGACCGCGAACAGCTCGACGCTGGTGCCGAGGGCGGGGACCGGGTCGAGCACGATCCGCACCGCGCGGCCGGCGACGGGCGCCGACGCCGACGGGCCAGGCGCGCCGGGCCGTGCCCGGCTCGAGCGTGCCGAGCTCGACCTCCGGCCCGCCGTCGACCGGGCGCGCGCTCACGATCACGAGCCCGTCGCCCCCGGGGCGCGCAGCGCGACCGCGCAGCGTCTGGGCGCCCGGCGGGCACGCGCGAGCGGCGGCGACACCAGGGTCGCGTTGCCGCGCGATGCGCGCGCCCGGGGCCGAGGAGCGCCGGCGGCTCGCGGCCCTCGCACTCCCACCCCGTCGAGGCCCGCCGGAGAGGTCGCCGTTGGGCGGCCCGGGCGACAGGAGCGAGCGGCGCGGTGGCGAGCAGGCCGCCGGCGGGCGGCGGCGGGCGGCGGAGCGGCGGCGGCGGGCACGGCGGCGAGCGCGAGGGCAATCGGGCAGGAGGCGCGGTGCGGGTGGAACGGGGTCTCCCCGGTAGAGTCGCGGCGATGATAGAGCCGACGGATCCACCCGGAAGGCGCCCTGGTGGGCGTGGACGTCGGCGGCACCTTCACCGACGCGGTGGTGGTCGCCGGCGGGCGGCTCGATCACCGCCAAGGTCCCGACGACGCCCGACGACCAGAGCGAGGGCGTCATCGCGGCGGTGCTGGCGGCGCTGGAGCGCGCCGGGCTCGCGGCCGGGCGACGTGACGCGCTTCGGCCACGGCATGACCGTCGGCACCAACGCGCTGCTCGAGGGCACCGGCGCCCGCACCGCGCTGGTCGCCACCGAGGGCTTCGGCGACGTGCTCGAGCTGCGCCGCCAGACCCGCGCCCACCTCTACCGGCTCGACGCCCACCACCCCCCGCCGCTCGTGCCGCACGAGCGCACGCACGAGGTGAGCGAGCGCTGCGGGCCCGACGGCGTGCTCACGCCGCTCGACCCGGCCTCGGTGGAGCGGGCCGTCGCGGCCGTGCGCGCCGACGGCGCCGAGGCGGTGGCCGTCGGGCTGCTGTTCTCGTTCGCCCACCCGGCGCACGAGGCCGCGGTGGCGGCCGCCCTGCGCGCGGCGCTGCCGGGCGTGCACGTGAGCGCCTCGAGCGAGGTGCTGCCCGAGATCCGCGAGTACGAGCGCATCTCGACCACGGCCGTGGACGCCTACCTCACGCCGGTGCTGCGCGCCTACCTGGAGCGCCTCGGCCGAGCGGGCCGCGGCGGCGGGGCTGCCCGCCCCCGCGATCATGCAGTCGAGCGGCGGGGTGCTGCCGATCGCCGAGTCGGCCGAGCACGCCGCCTGGACCGTCCTGAGCGGCCCGGCGGGCGGGGTGATCGGGGCCGCCCGGCTGGCCGGCCGCGAGCGGCGGCGGCTGGCGCTCACCTTCGACATGGGCGGCACGTCGTGCGACGTCGCCCTGGTCCGCGACGGCGTGCCCGCGCGCACGAGCGCCGACGGTGATCGCCGGGCCACCCGCTCCACCTGCCGATGCTCGACGTCGCGACGGTCTCGGCGGGCGGCGGCAGCATCGCCTGGGCCGACTCGGGCGGCGCGCTGCGGGTGGGCCCGCACTCGGCGGGCGCGCGGCCCGGGCCCGGCCGCCTACGGGCTCGGCGGCGAGCAGCCCACGGTCACCGACGCCGACGTCGTGCTCGGGCCGCCTGCCCGCTCGACGCGCCGCTCGGCGGGCCGCATCCGCCTCGACCCGGCGGCCGCCGCGGCGCCGCCGTGGGCGGCCTGGCGCGACGAGCTCGGCCTGGGCCTGCGAGGAGTGCGCCGAGGGCATCATCACCGTCGCGGTGCAGGAGATGGTGCGCGCGCTGCGCCTGGTGAGCGTCGAGCGCGGCGAGGACCCGCGCGAGGCCACCCTGATCGCCTTCGGCGGCGCCGGGCCGCTGCACGCCTGCCCGGTGGCCGACGAGCTCGGCGTGCGCGCGCGTGGTGGCGCCGCCCGCCGCCGGCGTGCTCGCGGCGCTCGGGCTGGTGATGGCCGGCGAGCGGCGCGACTACGTCCAGACGGTGCTGGCGCCGGTCGACGGCCGGCGCGGGCTGGCCGGAGGCTCCTGCGCCCCCTGCGCGCGCGCGCCGAGCGCGAGATCCCGGGCGCCGCGCTCAGCGCGCGTCCGCCGACTGCCGCTACGCCGGCCAGAGCCACTCCCTGACGGTCCCGTGGGACCCCGGACGCGCCCGAGGCCGCGCTGGCGGAGACCTTCCACGCCGCCCACCGCGAGCGCTACGGCGACGCCGACCCCGGCGCGCGCCGTCGAGGCGGTCAGCCTGCGCCTGGCGGCCGAGCGGCCGGGCGTCGGACCCGGAGCTCGCCCCGTCGGCCGCCCGGGCGCGACGGTGGCCGGGCCCGGCCGTGATCCCGATGGACGGCGCCACCTGCTGGGTCGCCGAGGGCTGGACCGCGCGCGTCGACGACGTCGGCGCGATCGTGATGGAGCGGACCGCGTGAGCCTCGACCCGGTCACCCTCCAGGTGATGGCCAACGCCCTGCGCGCGGTGGCCGAGGAGATGGAGGCGGCGCTCGTGCGCAGCGCCTTCAGCCCCAACATCAAGGAGCGGCGCGACTGCAGCACGGCGATCTTCGACGGCGACGGGCCGGATGGTGGTGCAGTCGGCCTCGATCCCGGTGCACCTGGGCGCGATGCCGGAGGCGGTCGACGCCGTGCGCGCCCGCGGCGCGGTGCCGGGCGAGGTGTGGCTGGTCAACGACCCCTACCGCGGCGGGACGCACCTGCCCGACCTCACGATGATCACCCGCGATCGCCCTCGGGCGGCGCAGGCCGCCGCCTACGCGGTCACGCGCGCCCACCACGCCGACGTCGGCGGGATGGCGCCGGGCAGCATGCCGGCGGGCTCGCGCGAGCTGCTGCAGGAGGGCCTGGTGATCCCGCCGGTGCGCCTGGTGCGCGGGCGGCGAGGCTGGTGCGACGACGTGCTCGCGCTGCTGCTGGCCAACACCCGCACGCCCGGCGAGCGCGAGGGCGACCTGCGCGCCCAGCTGGCGGCCCACCGGCTGGCCGAGCGGCGCCTGGGCGAGGTGGCCGAGCGCCACGGCGCCGCGCTGGTGCGCGGAGGCCTTCGACGACCTCCTCGACTACGCCGAGCGGCGCACCCGGGCGGCGATCGCGGCGATGCCCGACGGCCGCTACGAGGCCGCGGAGGCGCTGGAGGGCGACGGCGTCACCGCGGAGGACCTCTGGATCCGCGTGGCCGTCACGATCGCGGGGCGACGCGCATGACGGTCGACTTCGCCGGCACCGACCCGACCGGGCCCGGGCAACTGCAACTGCCCGCCCGCCGTCACCCGCTCGGCCGTCTACTTCGTCGTGCGCTGCGTCACCGACCCGGACATCCCCGCCTCGGCCGGCGCCTTCGCGCCGGTCGACGGTGCTCGCCCCCGAGGACACGCTGGTCAACGCCCGCCCGCCCGCCGCCGTGGCCGGCGGCAACGTCGAGACCTCGAGCCGCATCGTCGACGCGGTCTTCGCGGCGCTCGGCGGCGCGGTCGAGGTGCCCGCCCAGGGCCAGGGGACGATGAACAACCTCACGATCGGCGGCGCGGGCTTCACCTACTACGAGACGCTCGGCGGCGGCCAGGGCGCCTCGGCCGGCGCCGACGGGCCCTCGGGGGTCCACGTGGCGATGAGCAACACCCTCAACACGCCGGTCGAGGCGCTCGAGACCGCCTATCCCGCTGCGGGTGGAGGCCTACCGCCTGCGGCGCGGCACCGGCGGCGCGGGCGCCCACCGCGGCGGCGACGGCGTCGAGCGCCGCGTGCGGGTGCTGGTGGACGCCGAGGCCTCGGTCATCGCCGAGCGCCGCGCGCCGCGGCCCGACCGGGCGGGCGGCGGGGCGGACGGCGCGCCCGGGCGCACCACCCTCAACGGCGACGACGCTGCCGGCCAAGTGGCGCGGCGCGCTGCGCGCCGGGCGACGTGCTGGCATCGAGACCCCGGGCGGCGGGCAACGGGGCCCCGCCGCCGGGGTCGACCTCGGACGCCGGCTCTCGGAGGCGCCCGGCTAGCGGGCGTGGGCCCGCTCGTCGCCCACGAAGACCCAGACGCTGTGCCCGCAGGCCTGGCAGCGGGCGCGGTCGCCGATGCGCGCCCGGCGCGTGGCGCGGCGCGTGGGCCGGCCGCAGCGCAGGTCCGACCCCCACGTCGACGCGCCGCAGGACGGACACTCCGCCGGCCGGCCGCGCGAGACAGCCGCCGGCAGCGTCGGCATGCGTGCGACTGAGCCGTCAGCCAGAGGCCTCGGCGCGTCGCGCGCCGCCGGAGGCCGTGGGACGGAGCGACTCCGCCCCTTCCCTCGTGACGAGCGTCACGATCTTCGAAAGCCGAGATACGCGCCATGAGCCCTCGGAGCGACCACGGCGCGGCCTGCGGTGTCTCAGGGGGGCGCGATGCCCCCGTTGGCGAGGTCGAGGCCGACCAGGACGACCACGTCGGCGTCGCCGGTCTGGGCGCTGGTGAAGCCGTCGAGCGGCGGGGCGCGCTTGACGCCGAGGTTCTTCGCCACGTTCCAGGCGACCTTCTTCTTGCCCTTGGCGTACATCACGACCGACTCCTTGCGGCCGGTCTCGCCGTCGGGCGGGTTGTCCACCTGCGGCACGGTCCAGCCCTCGTTGGTGAGCTCGGGGGCGATCGACGTCCGCCGCGGCCCCGGAGACGCCGCTCGCGTTGAAGACGGCCACGGTGTAGGCGCTCTTGTCGGCCAGGGCCGGCACGTCCGCCGGGACCAGCGTGCTGTCGACCGGCTTGGGCACGGTGGTCGTGGGCGACCCGTTGGAGGCGCCGGCGGGCTGGGAGGTGGTGTCGGAGGTGGCGGTGGCGTTGTCGCCGCCGCACGAACAGGTACCAGACGCCCCCGATGGCGGCGACGAGGACGAGCGCGATGAGCGCGACGACGCCCGCGGTCCGCAGTCCCCGGCTGGCCGAGACCCCGCCCTGGGACACGCGCTGGCGCGCCTGCAGCTCGGCGATGCGCTGCAGGGGGGCCTCAACGGCCGCGTCGCCGGCGCGGGCGAGACGTTCCTCAAGCGCGACGGATGCGCGCGCCCCTGCCGGACCGCGACGACCACGAGGGCCACGACGCCGAAGAGAGCGAGGATGGCCGCCGAGGGGACGACGAGATCGAGCCATTCCATCGGCGCGGGACGCGTAGCAGGTGGCTCGGCCGACCGGAACTCGGGGCGTCGTCAGGCCCCCGGCGTCACCCGATAGGCGTCGAAGACCGACTCCACCTGGCGCAGGCCGCTGATGCACGACTTGAGGGTCTCGACGTCGCCCGACCTGCGACCGTGAAGCGGTCGTGGACCATCTGGTCCTCCATCGAGCAGTTGGCCGAGACGATGTTGACGCCGGCCTCGGCGAAGGCCCGCGAGAGGTCCTCCAGCAGACGGGACACGGTCCCAGGCGTCGACGGCGATCTCTACTCGAAAGGACTGCTGGTTGGCGCCGCCCCAGGAGACCGGGGTGAAGCGCTCGGGGTTCTTCTTCAGGGCCTTGGCGTTGGGGCAGTCCTCGCGGTGGATGGTGATGCCGCGCCCGAGCGAGATGTAGCCCAGGATCGGGTCGCCGGGAACCGGCTTGCAGCACTTGGCCAGGCGCACCAGCACGTCGGCCAGGCCGTCGATCTCGATGCCGAGGTCGCTGGAGGCGGTCGCCGTGTGCGGGCGGCGGCCGCGCGGGGTGACGGTGCTCGGGGCGGGTCCTCGGCGACGGCCTGGCCGGCCTTGAGCCGCTGGAGGATCTTGTTGACGACGATCTGGACCGAGGTCTTGCTGCAGGCCGAGCGAGATGTAGAACTCGTCGGCCTGCTTGAAGCCCATCTCCTGGATGACCTCGAGCAGCAGGGGCGAGCCCGGCCACGCGCTGGCTCGGCAGGCCGGCCTTGCGCAGCTGCTCCTGCAGCGCCTCGCGGCCGCGGTGCTCGGCGTCCTCGCGCCGCTCGCGGCGGAAGAACTGGCTGATCTTGGAGCGCGCCTTGGTGGTGGTGACCAGCTGGAGCCAGTCGCGCGACGGCGCCCGCGGCGCCTTGGAGGTGAGGATCTCGACGAAGTCGCCCGACTGCAGGGTGTAGGTCAGCGGCACGATGCGCCCGTTGACCTTCGCGCCCACGCAGCGGTGGCCGACGTCGGTGTGGACGTCGTAGGCGAAGTCGAGCGGCGTGGCGCCGGCGGGCAGGTCGCGGACGTCGCCCTTGGGCGTGAAGACGTAGACCTCGTCCGAGTAGAGGTCGGAGCGCAGCGCCTCGAGGAACTCGCCCGGGTCGTGCGTCTCGCGCTGCCAGTCCATCATCCGCGAGACCCAGGCGGGCTGAGTCGCCCCGCCCTCCTTGTAGAGCCAGTGCGCGGCGACCCCGAACTCGGCCGTGGCGTGCATCGCGTAGGTGCGGATCTGGATCTCGAGGGGCTTGCCGCTCGGGCCCGATCACCGTCGTGTGCAGGCTCTGGTACATGTTGAGCTTGGGCATCGCGATGTAGTCCTTGAAGCGCCCGGGCAGCGGCTTCCAGAGCGAGTGGATGATGCCCACCGCCCCGTAGCAGTCCTTCACCGAGTCGACCAGCACGCGCATCGCGGTGAGGTCGTAGATCTCGTTGAACTCCTTGCCCTTGCGGGTCATCTTCTCGTAGATCGAGTAGAAGTGCTTCGCCCGCCCGGTGATCTCGACGCCGGTGATCGCCGACCTCCTCGAGCTCGCGCGCCGAGGATGTCGCCGGCCTCCTCGATGAAGGCCTCGCGGTCGGGCCGGCGCTGGTTGACCATCTGCTGGATCTCGCTGTAGCGCCGCGGGTGCAGCGTGGCGAAGGCGAGGTCCTCGAGCTCCCACTTGAGCGAGTGGATGCCGAGGCGGTGCGCCAGCGGGGCGTAGACCTCGAGCGTCTCCTTGGCCTTCTGGATCTGCTTGGGCTTGGTCATGTAGGCGAGCGTGCGCATGTTGTGGAGGCGGTCGGCGAGCTTGATGACCAGCACCCGGATGTCGCTCGACATCGAGACGATCAGCTTGCGGTAGTTCTCGGCCTGGTGCTCCTCCTGGCTCTCGAAGTGGATCTTCGAGAGCTTGGTGACCCCGTCCACCAGCGCGGCGACCTCCGGCCCGAAGCCGGCCTCGATGTCGTCCAGGGTGGCGGTGGTGTCCTCGACCGTGTCGTGCAGCAGCGCCGCGGCGACGGCGGTGCCGTCGAGGCCGAGGCCCGCCGCGATGCGCGCGCAGCCCAGCGGGTGCGTGATGAAGGGCTCGCCCGAGTTGCGCAGCTGGGCGCGGTGGTGCGTCTCGGCGTACGCGTAGGCGCGCCGGATCGCGTCGCGATCGACGTCCGGGTGGTGCTCGGCGACCTCGGCGATGACCTGCTCGAGCTCCGGAACGTCCGACGCGAGGGCAAGATCGAGGTCTGCGAGATCCTTCGCCATATGACAACGATATCGCGGCCCGCCGGTCCCCTCCTCCTCGGGGACCGGCGGGGCCCGCGACGGCTAGGGGAGGACCGGCGGCGGAACGGGCAGGGTGCCCTGCACGCGCAGCAGCACGTTGGACTGGAACGTGAACGACGCGGTGCCGTAGAGCGAGGCGCTGCGACGGACGCTGACCGTGATGAACTGGGGGCCCTGGGCGATCGCCGCGAGGGCCGTGACCCCGCCCGCGCCCGGACGGTTGAGCAGGTTCCAGTTGAAGCCGGAGGGGTTCCCGACCTGCTGCTGGGCGACGACGACGTTGCCGAGCGCGGAGCGGACGGCGACGTTGAGGAACACGCTGGCGCGCGGGATCCCCGGGGCGCCGGCGGGCGTCGTGCGGGTCGCGATCAGCGACGCCGTCGTGTTGCCCGAGATCGCCGAGCCGAGCGTCGTGATGCCCTGGCCGGTGCTGGAGCCCCCGCCGGAGCCGCCGCAGGACTGGTTGAAGAGGTCCTGGAGGACCGCGCCCGGGACGTCGGCGTCACCGCAGAAGTTGCTGCCGAAGTCGATCAGGGTCCAGGAGAGGTTCGGGTTCTGGCGGAAGAGCAGCTCGATCGGCTGCGCCCGGCGGCTCTTGACCGCCCGCGGGGTCACCACGCCGGAGGCGTAGACCGGGTCGGCCGACGCGGTCGAGAGGGTGATCTTGGTGACGATGAAGGGCTTGCCCGGGATCCGGGCCAGAAGCGGAGAGGTCTGGACCGCCTCGAGGATGGATTTGATGTCCGCCGGCGAGCTCGGCTTCGAGGCGAGGGCCTGGCCGGGGAGCAGGCTCAGGCAGAACGCCAGGAGCGCGGCGGCGCCGATGGCGCGGGCGATGTGTCGGTTCAAGGGGGCCTCCTCGCGAGGGGCGCTCGCACGAGTCTGGGGATGACGGACGCCACCCTAATGCGAGCGCTCAGACGGCCACAATGGCCGAGCTGCCGGCCTGAAGGTCGAGGGTCATCGCGCGCCCCAGGAACTCCTCCTCCCGGGCGAAGCGCGCGCGCGCGCCGCGGTAGACGGCCGAGGAGTCGAGCTCGCGCCGCTCGGGGCTCGGCACCGCGCGCACCCCCTGGTCGTCGATGCCGACCAGCCCGATCTCGGCGAGCACGGCGAGGGCGCGCGCCGCCACCCGCGGGAAGCGGGGCAGCGCCGGGTCGCCCAGGACGACCTCGGCCAGCTCGCGGCCCCAGGCCCGCGGAACCCCGTCGCGCAGGCCGATCCAGAGCGCCGTGACGGCCGGCCGCAGCTCCCAGCGCTCCTCCGACGCCGCGAGCGCGACCGCCGATCTCCGGCGCCCCCCAGACCAGGTGCAGCCAGCGGCTCGGCGGCGCGGTGGAGCGCCCACTCGGCCTCCGCGCGCGACGCCGGCGGGTCGACCAGCACCAGATGTGCATCCCCTCGGGGAGCTCGACCACGGCCAGGCGCTCGTAGTCGAGCATCGCCAGCGACGGGACCCCGCGCGCCAGCGCGAGCCGCTCCCGCAGGGCGCCCGGGTCGCAGCGCGCGCCGCCGAGCACGACCACCTCGACGCCCAGCGCGCTCCGGCTCGAGCGCGGACACCAGGGCCTCGCGGCGGCGGGCGACGTCGGCGACCACGGCCACGACGCCGCGGTCGGCGCCGGCCAGCGCCGCGATGGCGCTGAGGGTGGCGCCCTCGCCGCGGCGGTCGCGCACGCCGAGCGGCGGGCCGGCGGGGGCGGGCGGGTCGAGCGGGGCCGGCATCGGGTCGGCGACCATCGTCCGCAGGTCCGGTTGCGCGCAGCCCGCGTCGTGGGCCTCGTGCGCCTGGCCCAGCGGGCGGAGCGCCGCGCCGCCGGCGCGATCGGATCGAGCGCCTCGACGGTCACGCGCGGGCCGACGATGCCCTGCCAGCGCTCGACGTCCAGCTCGACGATCGCGTCGTGGCGGTGCGCGACGTCGATCCCGGCGGCGCGCTCGCCCATGCGGAAGCCGATCGCGCGGGCGTGGACCCCGCCGGAGCGGATGCGCACCTGCAGGTGCTGCCCCTGGCCGACCCGCGTCGGCGATTCCAGGGCGACCGCCGGCACCACGAGGCGCACCGGGGGGTTGCCCCGGCCGAAGGGCGCGAGCGCCTCGAGCGCCTCGGCCGTCGCGAGGGTGAGGTCGCGCCCGCCCACGACGGCGTCCACGGTCCGCACCCGCGCGCGCGCGATCGCGGCCCGGGCGCCCTCGGCCGCGGCCATCAGCTCGTCGCGGAAGCGGGCGATCGCCGCCGCGGGCAGCTCCAGGCCGACCGCGCCGGCGTGGCCGCCCCAGCGCGTCAGCGGCCCGGACGCCGCCGCGACCAGGGAGTGGAGGTCCACGCCGGCGACGCTGCGGCCCGACCCCTTGGCGATGTCGCCCTGGCGCGACAGCACGATGGCCGGTCGCTCGAAGCGCTCGACCAGGCGCGAGGCCACGATGCCGACGACGCCCTCGTGCCAGCCGTCGCCCGAGGCCACGACCACGCCGGCGGCGCGGATCTCGTCCGGCTCGGCCTCCACCTGGGCGATGGCCCGCTCGACGATCTCGCGCTCCACCTCGCGGCGCTCGGCGTTGAGCGCCCAGAGCTCGGCGCCGATCGGGTCGGCGACGGCGCGATCGGGCGCGAGCAGCAGCTCCAGGGCCCGGTCGGGGTGCCCCAGGCGCCCGGCGGCGTTGATGCTCGGCGCCAGGGTGAAGCCCAGCGCCCGGGCGCTGATCACGCGCGGCTCGAGGCCGGCGGCGGCGCAGAGCGCGGCGATGCCCGGCCGGGGGCGCTCGCGCATCGCGCGCAGCCCCTGGGCCACGCGGCGGCGGTTGTCGCCCACCAGCGGCACGGCGTCGGCGACCGTGGCCAGCGCGACCAGGTCGATCGCCTCGTCGGGGTCGGGCGCCAGCCCTCCCCCGTCGAGCCGCGCCGCCAGCGCGCGCACGAGCATGTGGACGACGCCCGCGGCCGCCGGGAGGTCGTCCGCGGGCCGCCCGAGGGCCGGGTTGGCGAGGATCCCCGGGCGGGCGCTGCCCGCCGGCCAGGTGGTGGTCGAGGTCGATCGGCTCCATGCCGAGCTCCACCGCGCGCGTCAGCGCGGCGACGGCCGACGTGCCGCAGTCGACGCAGACCAGGACGCGGGCGCCGCGGTCGGCGAGGCGTCTCGACGCGTCGACTCGGCGACGCCGTAGCCCTCGGTGAAGCGGCTCGGCAGGAACGGGAGACGTCGGCGCCGCGGCCGCGCAGGGCGCTCACCAGGATCGCCGTCGAGCAGACGCCGTCGCAGTCGTAGTCGCCGTGGACCGCGATCCGCTCGCCCTCGCGCACGGCGCGCGCCAGGCGGTCGGCGGCCTCGGCGATGCCGGGCAGGTCCTCGGGCGGCGCGAGCGGGCCGTCCGAGGACATGAACTCGCGCGCGGCGGCCGGGTCGCCCAGGCCGCGGCGCACCAGCACCCAGGCGACCGGCTCCGGGCACGCTCGAGGGCCTCCTGGAGGGCGGCGACGTCGGCGAACGCCACCCGTGAGGCGCGCCAGCTCACCAGCGGCCCGATCGGAAGATGCCCACGCAGAGCCAGGCGACGAGGGCGAAGGCGGCGATCCAGCCGGGGATCGCGACCAGCGAGAGGCCGGCGAGGTCGGCGAGTGGGCGAACACGGAGATGATCGCCGAGCCGATGATGAGCGCGGCGGCGACGATGCCCAGCACGAGGCGGTTCGCGCCCGCCTGGAGCTTGTCCACGGCCTCCGAGAAGCCCTCCGGACGGACCGTGATCTCGATCTCGCCGTCCTTGAACTCGTCGAGCAGCTCGGAGATCTGGAACGGGTACTCGAGGAAGGCCTCGGTGTAGCGCCCGACGTCGGTGCGCGATGCGGTTCGCGATGTGGTCCGGGCCGGAAGCGCTGCGGCCGCCATCCGCAGCGCGTAGGGGCGCGCGACCTCGAACACGTTGAGGTCGGGGTAGATCTCGAGGGCGACGCCCGGCCAGCGTCGCGAGCGTCTTGTCGAGCATCACCCAGCGCGCCGGCAGCGTGATGTCGAGGCGGTAGATCGTCTGGAAGATCTCGCGCAGCACCTCGCGCGCGTCGATCTCGCCGATGGCGCGTGGCCGAGTAGCGCTGGAGGATCACCCCGAGCCGGTCGGCGAGCTCGCTCCTCCTTCTGGCGCGGATAGCGGATCCCGAGGGCCCGCAGGCGCCGCGGCAGGCGCTCGGCGTCGCCGGTTGAGGATGTCGAGCAGCAGCCGCACGGCCGCCTCGCGGTCGCGCGGCGTGAGCTGCTCGGTCATGCCGAAGTCGACCAGGCTGATGCTGGTCGGCGCCGCGCACCAGGATGTTGGCCGGGTGCGGGTCGGCGTGGAAGAAGCCGTGGACGAAGACCATCTGCATCCAGGTCTCGGTGAGCCGGTTCCCCAGCCGGCGGCGCTCGTCCGACGACCAGGTGGAGAGGTCGAGCTGGCTGAGCGGCGTGCCCTCGACGCGCTCCATCGTCAGCACCCGGGAGGTGGTGTAGCGCCAGTAGATGCTGCGGCACCGACACGGTCTCGTCGCCCGCGAAGTTGCGCCGGAAGACCTCGGCGTTGCGGGCCTCGATGCCGTAGTCGAGCTCGCGGCGCACGGTGCGCGCGAACTCGTCGACCGTGCCCGACCAGGTCGATGAACTGGAGGCGGCGCACCCGCTCCTGGGCGACGCGGGCCACCTGGTAGAGCAGCTGGATGTCGGCGTTGATCTGGCGCTCGGCGTCCGGCCGCTGGACCTTGACCACCACCTCCTGCCCGCCGGGCAGGCGCGCGCGGTGCACCTGGCCGATCGACGCCGCGGCGATCGGCTCCTCGTCGAACTCCTCGAAGACCTGCTCGATCGTGAGGCCGAGCTCCTCCTCGACCACCGCGCGCATCGCTCGAGAACGGCTCCGGGCGCGCGTCGTCCTGCAGCCCGCGCAGCTCGGCGAGGATGTCCGGCGGGACGATGTCGGGCCGCGTCGACAGCAGCTGGCCGAACTTGACGAAGGTCGGCCCGAGCTCGTCGAGCATCTCGCGCAGCCGCCGGCCGCGGTTGCGGGTCGCTGGCGCCGGGCTCGTCGGCGACGGCCTCGCTCGCGGCCGAACGCGTAGCCGAAGCCGTGGCGCGCGGCGACCTGCGCGATCTCGCCGAGGCGCGCAAGGTTCTGCCGCCGTTCTCCCCGCGCCATGCGGGCCAAGGTAGCAGTCGGCAGCGGACGGGCCCGGCGCGGCGCCGAGACGCCGGCGGGCCGGGACCGCCCGGGGATCTACCGCACGCGGAAGGTGCCGCTCGCGGCGAACGGGCCCGGAGGCCAGCGCCGAGACCCGCACCGTGAAGCCCATGCGTGGTCGGGGCGAAGCCCGGCTCGGTGACCACCTCGAGGTCGGCGGCCTCGCAGTTGATGGTGCCGTCGAGCTGCAGCACGAGCGTGCCCGCGGGCGCGACGTCGTCGCCGTCGGCGACGGTCCAGGTGGTCGGGGCCTCGGGCAGCTCGGCGCGGAAGCTCACGCCCCCAGGGCCTGCTGGCCGGGCTGGATCGCGAAGCCGCCGATGGCGAAGCGGCCGCGTGCGGGCCGGGTCGTCCGGCGGCGGGCGGCGGCCGCGGGCCGCGGCGGCCGGGACCGGCTCCGGCGCGACGGGCCTCCGCGACGGCGACGGGCGACGCGAGCGGCGCCTCCGGCTCCGGCAGGGCGGCGTCCCACCCGTCGATCTCGGCTCGGGCGCGTCGGCGACGGGCTCCTCGCACCGGCGGGAAGTCCGCCAGCTCGGGCGCCTCGTCCTCGAACGCGGGGAAGTCCATCTCCAGGGCCTCGTCGGCCTCGGGCACGGGGGCGAGCCTCGACGGCCTCCTCCACGGCGGCGACGGCGATCTCGGGCGTCGGGCTGGCGCTCGGGAAGGGCTCGTCGGGGAGCTCGAACGCGGCCTCGTCCACGGGCGCGGGCCTCGCGGATGACCGGGATCGGCCCGGTCACCTGGCTGTCGTCGGTCCGCGGGCGCCTCGTCGGTCGATCGCGACGTCGGCCACGGGCTCGGCCGACGGGGACCGCGATCGGCTCCTCGGCCGGCGGCGTCCCAGCCGACGGGCTCGTCCTCGACGGGCGGCGGCGGCGCGGGCGCGGCCGTCGCTCCGGCGGGGTCCACTGCGGGATCTCCTCCGCGAGCGGGCTCCGCGGCGGGCGCCCACTGCGGGAGTCCTCGTCCTCGGGCTCGGCGCGCAGCCACTCGCAGGTCGGCCGGCGGCGGCGGTCGTGGCGGCCTGCTCGGACCAGGACGTGGGCGGGCTCGGCGCCCACGCCGGCGCCGACGGGCTCGGCGGCGGGCGACGACCAGGCGACGTCCACCTCGCCCGGCATGGGCCAGCCCGGCTCGGTCACGATCTCGTCCTCGGCCAGCCGACCTGCGACCTCGGCGGGCGCGGCGGGGCCGCGGCCTCGGGGGCCTCGGCGCCTGCGGCGGCCGGGGCCGGCGGCCGGCGCGGCGGCGGGCTGCGGGGCCTCCTGGACCGGCGTCGGCCCACTCGACGGGCTCGGCCTCGTCGGCGGGCGGCCACTCGGGACGCCGGCTCGGCGGCGCGGCGCCCACTCGGCGCGGGGCCGTCCATCGGCTCGGCGGCGGGCGGAGCGCTCTGACCGGCGGCGGCCAGCGGCATCGGCTCGGGCGGAGGCGGGCGGAGCCTCTCTTGCCGCGCCGCCTCTGCGATCGCCCCGCGCACGGCCCCGTGCCGGAGGCCGGGCGACTCGTCCGCGTCCCTGCGCCGCTGGATCAGCAGCACGCACCAGGACGAGCAGAACGATGCCCCGACGATGGCGATGTTCAGCGTGGACATTCTCGCGCGGCCTCCTTGAGGGTGCGGCGTGATGCCGCGGTCGGGCGAGGTCGGCGCCGACCGTCGGAGCGCCGTCACCTCGTCATCGGCCGCGGCGCGCCAATGGTTGAGCCCCGGCGCAGACTCAGCGCCGCGACGACCTCGTAGCGGCCGGAGGCGGCGAAGCTGCCGGGGCCCTCGGCGGCGATCAGGATCGTGAAGCCCTCGGCGTCGGGCGCGAAGCCGGCGTCGCCGAGCACCACCAGGCCGCCGGTGGCCACGTTGGTGGTCGCCTCGGTCACGAGCGGATGGAGTCGACGGGCGACCAGGCCGGCGCGCCGGTCGCGGAAGGTGATGCCGCAGGGCGATGTGCCCGGCCTGGGCGGCGAAGCCGCCCAGCGAGAAGCGGCCGGTCTCGTCGAAGCTCACCTCGACTCGAGAACTGCGGCTCGGCCTCGGGCTCGGCTCGGACTCGTCCTCCGGCGTGAACTCGGCCTCGAGCTGCCGGGACGGTGAACTCGGCCGCGAGCAGGCGATCTCGGGCTCCTCGGCCGGCGGCGCGGCGCGTGGCGAGGTTCGTCGCCCACTCGGTGGCGATGGCGAGGTCGAGGCCGTCGTCCGCGGCCGGAGCGGCCGGGCGCCGGCGCGGCGGGTGCGGCGACCCACTCGCTGGCGGTGCGCAGGTCGGGCGACGCGAAGGGGTCCTCCCACTCGGCGTCGGGATCGGGCGCGGGGGCCGCGGCGCGGGGCACGATCAGCGTGGCCTCCGCGGCGGCCGTCTGGGCCTCGGCCAGCTCGACGGCGTCGGCGGCCACCGCCTGGGCCATCGCGGCCGGGTCCATCAGGGGACTCACCGGCGTCGCGGGCTCGGGTGGGCGCCAGGGGCTCCGGCCGGAACTCGAGCCGTCCATCCCGGCGGCCCTTCACGTAGGCCGCCGTCACGATCAGGACGGCGGGGATAACCAGTTCGACTGCGCAAGGGGTCTCCGTTCCCCGTGGCCCCAGCGACCGGGGGCCGTCACCCTGGGATATCGGGTGACCAGCGCGCAGCTTTAGTCCGGAGTGTCCCGTGCCCTCCTCGGACGCGCTCTCCAGGAGCTTGATGCGGTGCTCCAGCTCCATCAGCCGCAGCTGGACGTCCTCGAGCTCCGCGCGGGTCACGACGCCGAGCTCGCGCAGGAGGCCCTGGACGCCTCCCTCGACCCGGCCGACGAGGCCGCTGGCCGACGACGCCTCGCCGCGCACGCGCGCCATCAGGCGCTCCACGACGGCGGCGCCCTCCTCGCTCCCCGAGCTGGCCCTTGCGGACCAGATCGGCCACGGCGGCCTCGGCGCGCTCGCGCGTGAGCGCCGCGGCGCCGATCGACAGCAGAACGGCCTGCTCGACGCCCTCGCGCACCGTGGTCATCGTCGTCTCCTCTTCTGGACGTCGCGGTGCCGCCGCACCCGGTCCGGGTCGGCGCGCTCGCGCGGAGCGGGCGGCTCGGCGGGCGCCCCGTTGCCGGGCTCGCCGGCCGTCCGGGGCCCGGCGCCGGGCTCGGGCCGGCCTCGGCGTCGGCCACCGGGGTCGACCTCGGCGTCGGGCTCGTCCGGCTCGGCCTCCTCGCCTCGGTCTCGTCCGCTGCGGCTCGTCCTCCGGTCTCGCCCGCCCGGAGCTCCAGGAGCTCCTCCTCGTCGTACACGGGCTCGTCGGGGTCGTACTCGTCGCGCCCGGCCGTCCTCCTCGCCGCAGCTCGGCGTCGAGGGCCGCCTCGGCGCGCGCGAGCGTGTCGAGGTCGACCACGTCGGAGTCGGAGGCGATCGTCGCCGCGCGCCGGCGCTCGGCCTTGACCGCCCGCGCTTGTTCTCGGGCTCGCGCTCCTTCCAGAGGGCGGCGATCGGCGCGGCGATGGCGATCGACGACAGGCCACCGGCCAGGATCCCGACCATCAGGGCGAAGGCGAAGTCCTTCAGCGTGTCGCCGCCGAAGAAGTACAGCACCGTCATGCGGGATGAGGGTGATGAGCGACGTGATGATCGATCGCGTCAGCGTCTCGTGGACCGAGGTGTTGACCACCTCGCGGTACGTGGCGACTGCGCATGATCGGCACGTTCTCGCGGATGCGGTCGAACACGATGACCACGTCGTAGAGCGAGTAGCCCAGGATGGTGAGCAGAGCGGCCACGGTCGCGCTCGTCACCTCCCTGCCCGGTGAACGAGTAGATCGCGATCGACAGCCACACGTCGTGGATGACCGAGATCAGCGCCGGGATCGCGAGCTTGTACTCGAAGCGGATGCTCAGGTAGATGACGATCACGGCGAAGCTGAGCAGGATCGCGTAGATCGCGTTGCGGATGATCTGGCGGCCGAAGGTCGGCGCCGACCGAGTCCAGCTGGAACGTGTCCTGGTTGATGCCGAACTTCTCGTTGAGGGCGCGCTCGAGCTCGTTGCGCTGGGCCGGCTGCAGGGTCTCGGTCTGCATCTGGAAGCCGCGCACCTGCTTGCCGTCGATCGTCTCGCTGGTGGACTGGATCTTGGCGTCGGTGTACCCGAGGTCGCTGAAGACCGCGCGCACGGCGTCCTCGCTCGGCTGCGTGGTCGAAGCTGGTCGTGATGCGGGTGCCGCTCTCGAAGTCGAGGCCGAGGTTGAGCCCGTGGATGCCGATCCAGGCCGTCCCGATGATCAGCGGGATGATCGAGATCGCCATCCAGAGCTTCCACTTGCCGACGAAGTCGAGCTTCCAGTGGATCTCGCGCTGGTCGAGGCCCATGAAGCGGTCGTCGCGCAGGAAGCGGGTCTCGGCCAGCACGTTGAAGGCGGCGCGCGTCGCGACGACGGCCGTGAACAGCGACAGCAGGACGCCGATGCCGAGGGTGAAGGCGAAGCCCTTGACCCCGGCGGTCGCGAACAGGAAGAGGATGAGGGCGGTCGCGAACGTCACGACGTTGGCGTCGATGATCGCCCCGATGCCCTTCTTGTAGCCGGCGAGGATCGCCGCGCGCGGCGACTTGCCGGCGCGCGCCTCTTCTCGCACGCGTTCGAAGATGACCACGTTGGCGTCCGACGCCACGCCGATGGTCAGGATGATCCCCGCGATGCCCGGCAGCGTCAGCGTGATCGGCACCAGCACGATCACGGCGTAGAGCAGGATCGCGTAGACGATCAGGGCGCCAGCGCGGCCACGATGCCGAGGAAGCGGTAGTAGAGCGATCAGGAACAGCATCACCAGGACCAGGCCGACGATCCCGGCGATCAGGCCCTGGCGCAGCGACTGCTTGCCGAGGGTCGCCGAGACCTGCTTCTGGCTGATGACCTTCAGCTCGATCGGCAGGGCGCCGGAGTTGATCTGCTTGGCGAGGGTGTCGGCCTCACCCTGGCTGAAGCTGCCGTTGATCTCGGCGCCGTTGTCGCCGTTGATCCCGGTCGGGTACTGGTTGTAGTCGATCGACGGGTTCGAGACGATCTTGCCGTCGAGGATGATCGCGAAGTGCTGCAGGGCGCCCTTGAGCTGGCCGTCGGTGCGCGAGCTGGCGCGTGATGTCGGCGAACTTGTTCTTGCCGGCGCCGGTGAACTGCAGCGTCACGATGCGGTCGCGGCTGCCGAGGCCGCCGGTCTGGATGGTGGAGCGGGCCTCCGTGACGTCCGCGCCGGTGAGCCCGGGGTTGTTCTGGAAGACGTACCAGGTCTTCTGGGTGCCGGCGTCGCGGGTCTGGAGCTTCTGGGTCTCCTCGTAGGCGAGGAACAGGCCGCGCGGCACCTTCAGCACCTCGACGCCCGCGGGGATCTTGTCGCCCGGGAAGCTGTCCTTGAGCGACGCGAGGTCCTGCGTCGCGGGCACCACCAGCACCTTGTCCTTGAAGGCGTAGTAGGTGGGCTTGCCGCGCACCTGGTCCGGCGTCGTGTTGGTCGCGAGCGTGACCGCCTTGTAGAGGTCCGGCTCGCCCTGCGGGTTCACGACGTTCCGCTCGAAGTTGATGAAGACCAGCCGCGCGGGCGCGATCAGGTCGTTGACGACCTGC
Organism: uncultured Thermoleophilia bacterium; assembly: GCA_963784365.1. GTDB lineage: Bacteria > Actinomycetota > Thermoleophilia > Miltoncostaeales > Miltoncostaeaceae > Miltoncostaea. Next base: position 244,850 of record CAWAQS010000008.1, read on the forward strand.
TGCGGGTTCTTCGCGCCCGGGAGCGCGACGACGATCTGGTCGGAGCCCTGCGTCTGGATCTCGGGCTCGGCGACGCCGAAGGAGTCGACGCGGCTGCGGATGATCTCGACCGAGCGCGAGATCGCCTCGGGGGTGACCTCGCTGGTCTCGGTGGGCTGGCCCTGGAGGACCACCTCGACGCCGCCCTGGAGGTCCAGGCCGAGCACCGCCGGCTTGACGGCGATGGCCACCAGGGATGCGGCCACCAGGCCGATCACCACGGCCAGGAGGAGGAGGGGGCGCCTCATCACGGGCGGTGTGCCTGTGTCTTAGGGGGCGTCGTCGGAGACCGGAGCCGTCTCGGGCTCCGGCGCCGCCTCGGGCACCGCCGGCGAGATGACCCGCGCGATCGACGCCTTGGCGACGCGGATGTCGGTGTCCTCGGCGATCTCGAGGAGGAGCGTGTCGCCCTCCTCGATCTCGGTCACGGTCCCGTAGATGCCGGCCATGGTGACCACCTCGGCACCGGGGACGAGCGAGTTGAGGATCGACTGCAGTTCGCGGCGTCGCTTCTGCTGCGGGCGGACGCCGACGAAGTAGATCAACCCGACGAAGATCAGGATGTAGAGCGGGAGAAGCAGACCCATACGGGGAGGCACCTTCCAAGGGCGGCCGTCAGCGGACGGCGCGGGACGTCCGGCGATGGCGACGATAGCAAAGGCGTCGGGCGCCTCCCGGCGGCCCCGGTCGCCTCCGGGGGCGCCCGCACGCCGTGCTACCTTGCGCCGCCGTGACGGACGCCGACCGCTCCACCGCCGCACTGATGGGCGCCGACCGTTCCTCCCCCCTGCGGCGGGCGTGGTTCGCCGAGTGGCCGGTGTGGGCGGAGCTGATCCTCTTCCTCCTCCTGATGGTGGCCTACGAGTGGCTGCGCGACATCGTGGCCACCGACGACGTCGTCGATCCCGTTGCGCCACGCCCAGGACGTCATCGACGCGGAGAAGTCCGTCGGGCTGTTCGTCGAGCCGGACATCCACGACTGGGTGCAGTCGGTGGGCGTCGCGAAGTTCACCACCACCTGGCTCTACACGCTCGCCCACACGACCGGCTTCACGGTCATGTTCCTGTGGGTCTGGTTCCGGCGCCGCCGCAACTACCCGATGTTCCGCAACTGGTTCTGGATGGCCAACGGGATCGCGATCCTCGGGCTACTGGCTCTACCCCCTCGCCCCGCCCCGGCTGACCGGCATCGGCCTGGAGGACCCCACCAAGCAGGCGCTGGAGCTGGGCGGCGCGCTGTCCTGGTTCCAGCCGTTCCGCAACGAGTTCGCGGCCATGCCCTCGCTGCACGTCGGCTACTCGTTCCTCTTCGGCCTCACCCTCTTCTGGCTCCTGGCGCCCTCGCGCTGGCGCTGGCTCGGGTTCCTGTGGCCGGTCGGGATGCTCCTCGTCGTGATGGCGACCGCCAACCACTGGTGGCTCGACGGCGTCGGCGGGATCACCGTGGTGCTGATCGCCCTCGCCGTGACCTCGCGCCTCGCCGGGCCCTACCCGCGCCCCTGGGAGCGCGCCGACCGGCCCGGGCGGCCGCGATGAGGATCGCGATGGTCACCGAGTACGCCTACCCGGTCCTGGGCGGGGTGCCGGAGCACGTCCACAACCTCAGCCGCGAGCTGGTCGCGCGCGGCCACGAGGTGACCGTCCTCACCAGCCTCGCGCCCGTTCGGCATGAAGGCCCGCGCCCGCGCGATCGACGCCGAGAACCTGTCGGTCCACGGCTACCGCACCCTGCGGATGGGCGTCTCGATGCCCGTGATCTCCAACGGGTCGATCGCGCGCGTCAGCGTCGGCGTCGGCCTCAAGGCGGCCATGTCGCGCGCGCCTGCGCGGGATGGACGTGGTCCACGCGCAGGGGCTCGCCTCCCCGATGCTCGGCCTGTGGGCGCTGCGCACGTCGCGGGCGCCGGTGAACGTGGGCACCTTCCACACGTACTTCGAGGGCGGCCACTGGGGCTACAAGCACTTCTTCACCTACGTCCGCAGCGCGATGGCGCGCACGGACCGCCTGATCGCGGTCTCCGAGGCCTGCATCACCGCGCTGCGCCCCTACTTCGGCGAGCGCCGCTTCGACATCATCCCCAACGGGGTGGACGTGGACCTCTACCGCCCCCTCGGCCGAGGGCGAGGCGCGCCCGGACGGCCCGCCGCGCATCCTCTTCATGGGGCGCTTCGACCCGCGCAACGGCCTGGACACGCTGCTCGAGGCGACGCGGATCCTGATGGACGAGGGCCGCGAGTTCACCGTGCAGGTGGTCGGCGACGGACCCCTGCGGCCGAAGTACCACCACCAGGCGCGCTCGCTGGGCGTGTGGGACCGGATCGAGTGGCTCGGGCTGCTCGACAAGGAGCGGCCGGCGCTCTACCGCGAGGCGACCGTCTTCGCCTCGCCCTGCGTGCTGGCGTCGTTCGGGGTGGTCCTGCTCGAGGCGATGGCCAGCGGGGCCCCGGTCGTGTGCGCCGACAACATCGGCTTCCGCCAGGTCATCCGGGACGGCGTCCCGGGGCGCTTCGTGGCGCCGAGCGATCCCGCCGCCCTGGCCGCGGGCATCGGCGAGGTGCTCGACGACGAGGCCCTGCGCCGCGACTGGGCGCTCCGGGGGCGCGAGGCCGTGGTGGCCCGCTACTCGTGGCCCGAGGTCGCCCGCCAGGTCGAGGAGCTCTACGCCGAGGTGCTCGGGGCGCCCGCCCACGCGCCCGAGGCGCGCCCGCCGGTCGGGCTGCGCTACAACCTGCGCCGCAACCCGGTCGAGCTGGTCAGGAACATCCCCTCGGCGCTGCGCTCGGGCTTCCCCAAGGGCTCCGCCTAGCGCGGCACGGCCCTCGCGGGCCGGCCGGGAGCGTCGCTCAGGCCTCGCGCGCCGGCGGGACCGATCCGAGGTCGGCGGCGCCCGACAGGACGCCCACCACGTCGCGCATGTTCAGCACGCCCACGAGCTCGCCGCCGTCGGCCACCAGCAGGTGGCGCACCGAGCGGGAGATCATGAGGTCGCAGGCGTCTGACAGGGACGTCGTGGCGGGCACCGACACCGGGTTCGGCGTCATGTGCTCGCCCACCCGCGCGGTGTCCAGGTCCACCCCGGCGGCGATGGCGCGCAGCACGTCGCGCTCCGAGATGACGCCGCCGCCGGCGACGTCGACGATGGCCAGGCCGGTGCGCGCCGAGCTCAGCTCGCCGGCGAGCCCCCGGAGCGTGACGTCCGGCGACAGCCGGACCTTCACCTGCCCCATCACGTCCCTCACGGTCTGCGACATGGGCCGACTCTACCTCGCGGGGCCCGTGGCCGCTCGGCTGCCTAGAAGAGGCCGGGCTGGCCCGTCTCGGGCGGCGGCACCAGGCCGAGGTGGCGGTAGGCGCGCGGCGGTGGCGACCCGGCCGCGGGGGGTGCGCTTCAGGAGCCCCTCCTGCAGGAGGTAGGGCTCGTAGACGTCCTCGATCGTGTCCGCGGCCTCCCCCACGCTGTCGGCCAGCGTGCCCAGCCCCACCGGCCGCCCCTCGAAGGTCTCGGCCAGGCGGCGCAGGATCTGCCGGTCGAGCTCCTCCAGGCCGAGCTCGTCGACCTCGAGCAGCTGGAGGGCCTCCTCGGCCACGGCCCGGTCCACCCCCGGCCGGCCGCGCACCTGGGCGACGTCGCGCACGCGGCGCAGCAGCCGGTTGGCGATCCGCGGGGTGCCGCGCGAGCGCGAGGCCAGGGCGTCGGCGGCGTCCGGGTCGATCGACACGTCCAGCAGCCGCGCGGAGCGCCGCACGATGGCGGCCAGGTCGTCGGCGCCGTAGTAGTTGAGCCGGTGGAAGACGCCGAAGCGGGCGCGCAGCGGCGTCGTGAGGAGGCCGGTGCGCGTGGTGGCGCCCACCAGCGTGAAGCGCGGCAGGTCGAGCCTCAGGGTGCGCGCGGAGGGGCCCTGTCCCAGCACCACGTCCAGCTGGTAGTCCTCCATCGCCGGGTAGAGCACCTCCTCGATGGAGCGGTTGAGGCGGTGGATCTCGTCGATGAACAGCACGTCGTGCGGCTCGAGGGCGGTGAGCACCGCGGCGAGGTCGCCCTTGCGCTCCAGCACCGGCCCGCTGGTGATGTGGAAGCCGACGCCCAGTTCCTCGGCCACGATCCCGGCCAGGGACGTCTTGCCCAGGCCCGGGGGGCCGGCGAGGAGCACGTGGTCCAGGGCCTCGCCGCGCTGGCGGGCGGCCTCCAGGAAGATCGCGAGCTGCTGCTTGACCGCGTCCTGCCCGATGAAGTCGTCGAGGCGCTTCGGGCGCAGGGAGCTGTCGAGCTCGTCCTCCGCGCCGATGTCCTGGCCCGCGGCGAGGCGTTCGTCGGGCTCGAGCCCCTCGGGGTCGGTGCCCCAGGCGTCGCCGTCGCTCACCGGCGCCTCAGCCGGGCCAGGCCGTGCCGCACGAGGCCCTCGGCGTCGAGGCCCGCCGGGGCGTCGGCGAGCGCCTGGTCGGCCTCCTCGGGCCGGAACCCGAGGGCCACCAGGCCGTCGCGCGCCGTGATGTGCACGTCGGCCTGGGAGGGGGTCGGCGAGGCGGACGCGCCGTCGAGGCGCGCCGAGGCGGTCGCGCAGGTCCAGCACGAGCCGCTCGGCCGTGCGCTTGCCCACGCCGCTGGCGGTCTGCAGGCGCGCGCTGTCGCCGCGGGCGATGGCCAGCCGCAGCTCGTCGGGCTCGCCGGTGGAGCAGATCGCCAGCGCCAGCCGCGGGCCGACGCCGCTGACGGTGGTGAAGGCCTCGAAGAGGGTGCGCTCGCCCGCGGTCGCGAAGCCGTAGAGGTCCAGCGACTCCTCGCGGACCACCAGGACGGTCAGGAGCGCGGCCTCGCCGCCGGGCGACGGGCAGCGTGCCGAGGGTGGTGGAGGAGACGCGCACCAGCAGGCCGACACCGCCGACCTCGACCACGGGGCCGTCGGGCTCGTGCGCCAGCACGCGCCCCCTGATGGAGCGGATCACGCCCCCGAATCTAGCGGGCTCGGCGGATGGCGCCCCGCAGCGGGGCCGAGCTCATGTGGCAGATCGCCGCGGCCAGGGCGTCGGCGGCGTGATCGGTCTCCGGCCGCGCCCCGGTGAGACGCGCCACCATCGCCCGCACCTGGCCCTTGTCGGCGCTGCCCGAGCCGGTCACGGACTGCTTGATCGTGTTGGGCGAGTACTCGACCACGTTCACGCGCGCGCCGGCCAGGGCCACCAGGATCGCCCCCCGGGACTCGGCCATCGCCATCGCGGAGCGGCTCATCGGGTGGATGAACCACGACTCGATGGCGGCCTCGTCCACGCCGTCGCGCCCCGCGAGCGCCGCGATCTCGTCGTGGATCGCCCGCAGCCGCTCGGGGTGCGGCTGGCGCGGCGACGTGCGGACGGTGCCGATCGCCACCACCCGCGGGCGCGACGGCGGCCCCTGCGATGAGCGCGTAGCCGGTCGACGCGAGGCCCGGGTCCACCCCGAGCACGAACGCCGGTGGCGCGGGTCCGCTCACCCCCCTAGCCAACCACGGCGCCCGGACGCCCCCGGGCTACGACGCGACCGCCTCGAGGATCTCCTCGGAGATGTCGAAGTTGGCGTAGACGTCCTGGACGTCGTCGTTCTCCTCGAGCTGGTCGACCAGCCGCAGGATCTGGCGCGCCTCCTTCTCGGAGGGCTCCACGGTCGTCTTGGGCAGCATCGTCAGATCGGCCGAGACGTAGCCGATCCCGGCCTCCTCGAGGGCGCTGCGCACCGGCATGAAGTCGTGCGGCTCGGTGGTGATCTGCCAGTGGTCGCCGTCCTCGGCGATGTCCTCGGCGCCGCCGCTCAGGGCCACCTCCATCAGCTGCGTCCTCGTCGATCCCCTCGGCCTCGACCACGATCACGCCCTTGCGGTCGAACTGCCAGGCGACGCTGCCGGGCGTGCCCAGCGAGCCGCCGTTCTTGGTGAAGATGAAGCGCAGGTCGCTGGCGGTGCGGTTGCGGTTGTCGGTGAGGATCGTGCAGATGACGGCGACGCCGCCGGCCGCGTAGCCCTCGTAGAGCATCGACTCGTAGTTGTCGCCCTCGCCCGAGCCGGCCCCGCGCTGGATCGCGCGCTCGATGTTGTCCTTCGGCATCGAGTTGTCGCGCGCCTTCTGGATGGCGGTCGCGAGCGCCGCGTTGGCGTCGGGGTCGCCGCCGCCCTCCTTCGCCGCGACGATGATCGCCCGCGAGAGCTTGGAGAAGAGCTGGCCGCGCTTCGCGTCGGCCGCGCCCTTCTTGCGCTTGATGGTCGCCCACTTACTGTGTCCCGACACGTTCCCGCCTCCCCTCTCGCCCCTCGGATCCGCGCGGACGCCGCGCCCGCTCGACGAGCCATTCGTGAAACCGTCGTTCCCCCGACGAGCTCGGGGTGGAACGCGGTCACCAGCAGCGCGCCCTGGCGCGCGGCGACCGGATGCCCGGCGTGCCGGGCGAGGATCTCGACGTCCGGCGCCGGCCTCCTCGATCCAGGGCGCGCGGATGAAGACCGCGTCGACCGGATCGTGGCCGAACGCCGGCACCTCCAGCGCCGTCTCGAACGAGCTGCGCTGGCGGCCGAAGGCGTTGCGGCGCACGACGATGTCCATCCCGCCGACCAGCGGCTGGGCGCCGCCCGTCGGTGGCGCGGGCCAGCACGACCATCCCGGCGCAGGTGCCGAGCGCGGGGAGGCCGTCGGCAAGCGCGGTCCGCAGGGCGTCGAGCAGCCCCGACTCCTGGGCCACCAGGCCGAGCGTCGTGCTCTCCCCTCCCGGGATCACGATGGCGTCGAGGCCCTCGAGGCCCTGCCGGGCCGCGCACCTGGACCGGCTCGGCGCCGACGCGCGGCGAGCATCCGCTCGTGCTCGGCGAAGGCCCCCTGCACGGCCAGCACGCCCACGCGGGGGCGCCGTGGGGCCGAGGTCACCACCCGCGGCCCTGCAGGAGTCCTCGCCGGCGAGGGAGGAGATCTCGATGCCCGGCATCGCCTCCTTGAGGCCGCGCGAGACGCGGGCCAGGACCTCGGGGTCCTCGAAGTGGGTCGCGGCCTCGACGATCGCACGGGCGCGCGCCGGCGGATCCTCGCTCTTGTAGATGCCCGAGCCGACGAAGACGCCCTCGGCGCCGAGCTGCATCATGAGGGCCGCGTCGGCCGGGGTCGCGATGCCGCCCGCCGAGAAGAGGACGACGGGGAGGCGCCCCTCGGCGGCCACCCGGGCCACCAGCTCGTAGGGGGCCCGCAGGTCCTTCGCCGCGGCGTGGAGCTCCTCGGACGGCAGGCCCGCGAGCCGCGCGATGCCGGCGCGGATGGCGCGCATGTGGCGCACGGCCTCGACCACGTTGCCGGTGCCGGCCTCGCCCTTGGAGCGGATCATCGCCGCCCCCTCGGAGATGCGCCGCAGCGCCTCGCCCAGGTCGGTGGCGCCGCACACGAACGGGATGGTGAAGGTGTGCTTGTCGATGTGGTGGGCCTCGTCGGCCGGGGTCAGCACCTCCGACTCGTCGATGAAGTCCACGTCGAGCGCCTGCAGGATCGGAGGCCTCGACGAAGTGGCCGATGCGGCACTTGGCCATCACCGGGATCGACACGGCCTCCTGGATGCCGGCGATCATCTCGGGGTCGCTCATGCGGGCGACGCCGCCGTCGGCGCGGATGTCCGACGGGATCCGCTCGAGCGCCATGACCGCGCACGCGCCCGCCTCCTCGGCGACCCGCGCCTGGTCCGGGGTGGTGACGTCCATGATCACGCCGCCCTTCAGCATCTGAGCGAGTCCGCTCTTGACGCGCATCGTTCCGGTGCGGCCGTTGCCCTCTGCCACGCGCTCCCCCGTCTCGGTCGACTCCGGCCGGAAAGTCTACCGGACGCCCTCGCCGGGCCTCAGGCGCCGACGGCCGCCAGGTCGGGGCGCGACGTCGCGGGGACCGGCGAGAGGGCGCCGGCGAGCGCCTGGGCCACGGCGACCATGGCCACCAGGCTCGGCGATCCGTCGCGGGCGTCGGCGGGCACGACCCGTGCGAGCGGCGAGCGCGCGAGCGGGTTCAGGCTCGAGTCCACCAGCACGGCCGCCGGGACGCCGGCGGTCCGCGCCGCGGTCACCGCGCCCTGGGCGACCCGCGACTCGCGGCCGATCGCGATGGCGAGCACCCCGCCGCCGGGGCCGAGCGCGTCCAGCCAGGCGCGCGCGCCCGGATCGAGCGTCGTGACGGCGGCCACGGGGCGGCCGGCGCGCCCGAGGCGCTCCTCGATGAGGGTGACGACCGAGCGGGCGTGGCCCTCGCCCGCGATCACGAGGGGGCTGCGCGGGCTGAGCGCGGAGACGATGGCGCCCAGGCCGGAGCCGGCGAGCCGGTCCGCGGCGTCGTCCAGCACCAGGCGCTCGGCCGCCAGGACGGCCTCGAGGCCCTCCGCGGAGATCGGCAGCCCCAGCTGGCGGTCGCCCGGGCGGGGCGGCAGGCCGGGGCGCTGCGCGCGCCGCACGACCCGCTGCATCTCGGGGTAGCCGGAGTAGCCCAGGGCCTGCGCGAAGCGCACGACGGTCGCCGGGCTGCAGTGCGAGGCCCGCGCCACCTCGTGGGCCGACAGCAGCGGCACGTCGGCGAGGTGGTCGGCCAGGTAGCGCGCGAGCGACTGCTGGGCCGGGCTGAAGCGCTCGTAGTCGCGCTTGAGCCGTTCGGCGAGGGCGTGGACGTCGGGGGGCACGCGCCACGTTTTCGCCGCCGAGGTCCGGTCCCCTACCGCCGCCGCGCCTGGAGGGTGATCGGAGAGCCCGGCGTCACGACCATGCGCACCGAGCCCACCTCGGCCGGCGTGACCTCGTCGAGGATGACGTAGTACGTCGCGGCCCCCTCCGCGGGCACCCGCGCCGGGAGCCGTGCGAGCAGGCGCAGGGCCCGCCGGGCGGCCGGTCCGTCGCCGGGCCGCAGCACGTCCTCGGCCGCCGGGATCGGGATCGCGCCGTGGCCGTCGGCCAGCACGGCCACGAAGCGCGGCGCCGGGACGCTCTCGGCGCCCTCGTTCACCACCGAGGCGATCCCGACCGCCGGGAACGCTCCCCGGCGTGCCGTCGCGCCCGATCAGGGCGTCGTCGATCGCGACCGCACGACCGGGTCGGACCCGTGCATGTCCAGCGACGCGCCCACGCCGTCCGCGCCGCCGCCGACGAAGTAGCCCGTGCCGGTGGGCGCGGGCTCCGGCGCGGTCGCCACCGGGCCGTCGCCCGACCCCGAGCACCCGGCGGCGCCGGCGGCCATGGCGGCGACCGCCAGCGCGAGCGCCATGGCGCGGCGCCTCACGCCGCGGTCCCGCCGAGGCGCGCGACGGCGTCGTCCAGCGCTCTGGAGGTCGTCCAGGAGGCCGGCCGCGAGGTCGCCCTCGGCCTCGACCCGCCGGGCCACCACGCCCATCGTGAAGCGCGCGCGGGTCGAGGCCCTCGCGCACCTCCTCCCAGCGCAGCGGGCGTCGCCACCGGCGCGCCGGGCCGGGGGCGCACCGAGTAGACGCAGGCGATGCTCTTGCCGCGGCCGTTCTGGTTGGCGTCGAGGTACACCCGCGGGCCGCGGTCGGCGATCTTGGTCCGCGTCGTCACCAGGTCCGGGCGGGCATCCACCAGGGCCTCGCTGACCACGCGCGCGAACAGGCGCACGGCGTCGAACGTGAGCCCGGGCACGACGGGCACCAGGATGTGGATGCCGGTGGCGCCCGAGGTCCGCGGGTAGGCGCGCAGCCCCACCGCGTCGAGCGCGTCGCGCACGAGCAGCGCCGCCTCGACGACCTTCGCGAACGGCAGCCCGTCGGCCGGGTCGAGGTCGAAGAGGACGTGCGTCGGCTCGTCGGGCGCGCGGGCGCGGCTCTGCCAGGGGTTGAGGTCGATGCAGCCGAGGTTGACCAGCCAGAGCAGGCCCAGCGGGTCGTCCACCATCACGTAGTGGCTCAGCTTGTCGTCGGGCCGGCCGCTGCGCGAGAGGTCGGCGCGCGCGAGCCAGTCGGGGCCGTCGTTGACCGTGTGCTGGAAGAAGAAGTCCTCGTCGATGCCGTTGGGGTAGCGCTTGAGGATCATGGGACGGCCCGCCAGGTGCGGCACCAGGACCGGCGCCACCCGCAGGTAGTGGTCGAGGAGGTTGCCCTTGGTGATGCCCTCCCGCGGCCAGTAGGGCTTGTCCAGGTTGGTGAGGGTGATGCGCCGCTCGCCCTCCTCGACGCGTGCGGTCCCCGGCGGCCTGGGAGAACGGGCCCGGGCGGCACGTCGGCGACCGGGGTCTCGACGAGGCCGTGGAAGACCGGGGCGCGCAGGCGCCCGTCCGAGGTGCGCTCGGCGAAGCGCACCTCGCACGACAGCTCGGGGCGCACCCAGCGGGGACGGGCCGGCGCGTCCGGGACCGGGTTGACGAAGGGCGAGTCGGGCGATCTCCGCGGCCGTGAGCCGGTCCCAGAGGCTGCGCGCGAGGGCGTCCGACAGCCCCGATCCGACGTGCGACAGGTACGTCAGGGCCCCCTCGTCGTCGCGCTCGCCCACCAGCAGCGCCCCGATCGTGCCCCGCCGCGAGCCCGCCCCCTCGGTGAACCCGCCGATCACGACCTCCGCCTCCTGGCGCGTCTTCACCTTGCGCCAGTCCTGCACCCGGCGCCCCGGGCGGTAGGGGACGTCCATGCGCTTGGCGACGACGCCCTCGAGGCCGCGCTCGGCCGCCGCCGCGAACAGGGCCCGGCCCTCGCCCTCGACGTGGTCGCTCAGCACCAGGTGCGGCGGGCCCTCCGGCGCGATCACCCCGGCCAGGCGGGCGCGCCGCTCGCGCCAGGGCAGGTCCTCGATCCACTCGCCGTCGACGTGCAGCAGGTCGAAGGCCACGTAGGTGAACGGGCCCCGCCCCGCCGCCAGCGCGCCGAAGTCCGGCGTCCCGTCGGCGCCGAGCACCACCACCTCGCCGTCCAGCACCGCCTCCTGGCACATGATCCGCCGGCGCAGGTCGCCGAGGTCGGCGTACTTGCGCGTGAGGTCCTGCCCGTTGCGGCTGCGCAGCTCGGTCCCGTCGGAGGTGACGAGCGCGAGGGCGCGGTACCCGTCCCACTTCAGCTCGAACGCCCACGCCGGATCGTCGAACGGCGCGTCGGCGGTCGAGGCGAGCATCGGCCGCATCGACCGGAACCGCGCCCCGGGGTCCGGGGGCCCGGCCGGCCCCTTCGAGGAGCGGAAGATGAGCCACTCCTGCTTGCCCGAGCGCTCGCCGGTGCGCACCAGGTGGTAGTGGCCGCGCAGGATCCGCCCCTCGAGCACCAGCTTGATCTCGTCGTCCGTCCACAGCTCCTGCGCGAAGGTCCCGGTGTCCCAGACGCTCATCCGGCCGGCGCCGTACTGCGCCTGCGGGATCACGGCGGCGAAGGTCAGGTACTCCAGAGGGTGGTCCTCGGTCCGCACCGCCAGGCGGCGCACGCCCTCGCGCAGCGGCGGGCCCTTCGGCACGGCCCAGGACGCAAGCGCGCCGCCCACCTCCAGGCGCAGGTCGAAATGGAGGGCGCGGGCGTCGTGCCGCTGCACGACGAAGCGCGGGGCACCCCCGGACGCCTCGCGGTCGCTGCTCGGCGGGGGCTCGGGGGTCGCCTGGAAGTCGCGGCGTCCCCGATACTCGCTCAGGTCGGCGTCGGCCATCAGGCGCCCGGGTGGACCAGGGGCGATGCCACGTGTGCCAGTATCCCACCCCGTGTCAGCGACCTCGCCCGGGCGGCCCATCGCCCGACTCGCCCTGGAACTGCGCATCACGGGCAGCTTCCTCGTGGCCCTCGGAGTCGCCTGTCTGCTGGTCGCGGCGACGGTCGGGATCGCCCCGATCCGGCTGATCGTCCCCTTCGTCGTGGCGTTCGTCGCCGTCGGCGCCTTCAGCCTGCGCAACTCGCGCTGGCTGCGCGCGGCGCCCCGCCCGGCCGCCGTCGACGGGGTGCGGATCGAGGAGCGCAGTCACACCGCGCGGCGCGTCCTGGTGTCCCTGGTCCTCCCGCTGATCGCCGTGGGCGTGGCGGCGGCGCTGGGGCCCGGCCTCGCCGTGGTGATGGGCGCCATCGTCGCCGGCGTCGGCGCCGTGGACATCCGCAACTTCCTCTGGGTCCGCGAACTGGAACGCTCCGAGGGCGACGAGATCTTCCGCGAGCTCGGCTCCTCGCCGTTCGCCGGGGGCAAGCGCCCCCTCTACACCCGGCCCATGTAGGACAGCACGCTGTTCACGTAGGCGGTGGTGTCGTCGTAGGGGCCGCGCTGCTTCAGCGACGCGAGGCCCTGGTAGTAGCCGCCGATGGCGGTGCGCAGGTCGCCCGAGTGGCGCACGAGCCACCCGAGGTAGGCCACGCCGGTCTCGATGTTGTCGTTGAGGTTGCCCGGGTCGACGCTGCGGCCGAGCACGGCCGGGCCGAACCAGCGGGCGGTGGCGGGCATGAGCTGCATGACGCCGATGGCGCCCACGTGCGAGCGCGCGCTCTGGTTCCAGCGGCTCTCCTGCCACGCGATTGCGCGGGCGAGCGACGGGTCCACCCCGTGGCGGGCCGCGTGGCGCGCGATCAGGGTGGCGACGTCGCCGGACGAGGGGGGCGTGTAGGACGCGTAGCGCGACGACGCGCCCGCGGAGGGGAGCGAGCCGGGCAGGGACAGCACCGTGCCGACCGAGATCCGGTTGGGGTTGGTGATCCCGTTCAGCGCCGCCAGCGCCGAGACGCCGATGCCGCTGCGCGCGGCGATCGCGCCGAGGGTGTCGCCGGGACGCACCCGGTAGGAGCCGCCGCCCGAACCGCCCGTCGTCGCGCTCGCCGCGGGCGCCGATCCGCCGCCGCCGCCGGGCACGGTGAGGCGCTGACCGACCACGATCACGTTGGGGTTGCTGATGCCGTTGGCCTGGGCGAGGGCGGTCACCGACGTCCCGTTGCGCGCGGCGATGCCGCTCAGGCTGTCGCCCGGCGCGACGGTCACGGTCGCCGCCTGGGCGGCCGCGGCGCCCGCCAGCAGCAGGCCGAGGAGCCCGACGAGGAGCGCGAGGGCACGGGTCGAAGGGCGGGTTCGGGAGGCTGGCATGCGCGCCATGATCGGCGCTTCTCGGCGGATTTCCAGTCCTCCGCCCCCTCCCCCGGGTCCCTCTTTTTCGTCCCCCCCTCTCCCCCGCGCGGGCGGAGGCGCCCCCGAGCGTGGACAATGCGCCCAGTCGCAGCGGAGGACGCCGGTGATCGACCACGCGGGGACGCTGATCGTGGGCGGTGGGCTCGCCGGCAGCGCCACGGCCATGCACCTGGCCGAGCGCGGCGTGGACGGGGTCGTGGTGGTCGACCCGGACCTGGCCGGCACCCGGTCCTCGTCGGAGCTCAACGCCGGCGGCGTGCGCGCCACCTGGTGGCGGCCGGTGAACGTGGAGCTGTGCGCGGCGACGATCGCCTTCTTCGCGGAGCACCGCGAGGAGTTCGCCTTCCGGGAGCGGGGCTACCTCTGGCTCCACGGCCCGGACCGCTGGCGACAGGCGGCCGAGCACGTGCCGATGCAGAACGACTTCGGCCGCGGGGTCGAGCTGCTCACCCCGGCCGAGGTCAACCGGCGCTGGCCGGTCATCGACACGGTCGACGACCTCGCGGGCGCCACCTTCTCCCCCATGGACGGCCTGGTGAGCCCGAACGCGGTGAAGGAGCACTACCGCGCCCGCGCCCGCGCGGCCGGGGCGCGTTTCGTCGACCGCCGGGCGCTGATGGGCGTGCGCCGCGACGGACGGCGAGTCGCGGAGGTGACGCTGCGCGTGCTGGACGGCGCCGGCGCCGCGGAGCGCAGCCTGGAGGGCCACCCGGCCGACGGACCGCTCGCGACGATGACCTGCGAGCGGATCGTCAACGCCGCCGGCCCCTGGGCGGCGCCCGTGGCCGACCTGCTGGGGGTGCCGGTGCCCTGCCGCGCCGTGCCGCGCCAGATCTGCGTGGTGGCCTCGCGCGACGTGGACCTGTCGCGGGAGGGGATGATCGTGGACAGCAGCGACTGCTACTTCCACCACGAGGGCGGCGATCTGATCCTGGCGGGCTACTCGCCCCCGGGCGACCCGCCGGCGTACCGCTTCGACTACGAGGGCTCGGCCTTCTTCGAGCGGGAGATCTGGCCCCGGCTGGCCCACCGCATCAGCGCGTTCGACCGCCTGGACCACGTCCGCGGCTGGACCGGCCTCTACGAGCTCTCGCCCGACAACTCCGCGCTCCTGGGGGCGGTCCCCGGCCTCGAGGACGCGTACGAGATCCACTCCTTCTCCGGCCGGGGCGTGATGCAGTCCTGGGCGGCCGCCCTCAGCCTGGCCGAGCTGATCACGACGGGGGCCTTCCAGAGCTTCCCCCGCGCCGCGCTCCTGTCGGCGTCCCGCTTCGCCGGGGGCGAGCTGCAGCCGGAGGAGCTGCATATCTGAGAGGGTCCGGCGCGGCGGCGATCGAGCGGCGACCGGGAGGGGGCGCGTGCACGAGGGCAGCAAGAAGGCGATCCTGGCGGCGGCCCTCGCGAACCTCGGCATCGCCATCGCCAAGTTCATCGGCTTCCTGATCACCGGGGCGTCGTCGATGCTCGCCGAGTCGATCCACTCGGTGGCCGACACGACCAACCAGGGCCTGCTGGTCCTGGGCGGCAAGCAGGCGGCCCGGCCGGCGACCCCCGAGCACCCCTTCGGCTACGGCCGCGACCGCTACTTCTGGGCGTTCGTGGTGGCGATGGTGCTGTTCCTGGTCGGCGGCCTGTTCGCGATCTACGAGGGCATCTCGAAGCTCCGCGACCCCCACGAGATCTCCTCGCCCGCGGTCGCCTTCGCGATCCTGGGCGTCGCCGTCGTCCTGGAGCTCTTCTCCCTGCGCACGGCCGTGCGCGAGGCCCGGCCCGAGCGCGGCCGGCGCTCCTGGGTGGCCTACATCCGCGCCTCGAAGAGCCCGGAGCTGCCGGTGGTGCTGCTCGAGGACCTGGGCGCCCTGGTGGGCCTGGTGTTCGCCCTCGCCGGGCTGACGCTGACCGAGGTGACCGGCGACGCCGCCTGGGACGGCGGCGGCGACCCTCATGATCGGCCTCCTGCTGGTGACGATCGCCGTGATCCTCGTCGTGGAGATGAAGAGCCTGCTGATCGGCGAGTCGGCCAGCGCCGAGCACCAGGAGGCGATCCGGGCGGCGATCGCCGCCACGCCCGACGTGCGCGGCCTGATCCACATGCGCACGCTCCACCTCGGCCCCGACGAGCTGCTGGTGGCGGCCAAGATCGACCTCGGCGCCGGACCTGGACGCGACCCGGATCGCCGCGGCGATCGACGCGGCCGAGGCGCGGGTGCGCTCGGCCGTGCCGATCGCCCGGGTCATCTACCTGGAGCCGGACCTCCGGAACCCGGACCCGGTCCCGGTCCCGGAGGCCACCGAGACGCCCTCCTAGGACCGGGAGGCCTCGACCTCGGGCTGGGCGCGTGGACCTCCTGGCCCACGTCCTTGCGGTCGAGGAAGATCAGGGTGGCGATGAGGCCGATCAGGGCCATGCCGGCGCCCACGGCGAACGCGTACTGGAAGCCCTCGGTGAGGGCCCCCGGCAGCGCCGAGGCGTTCCCGCCGGCGTCGCTCATCAGCGAGTCGGTGTGGGTGGTGGCGACGGTCGGCCAGGATCGCGATGCCGAGCGCGCCGCCGATCTGCTGGGACGTGTTGATGAGGCCCGAGGCGATCCCCGCCTCGTGGGGCTGCACGCCCTGCAGGGCCGCGATCGAGACCGGCACGAAGGCGAAGCCCAGGCCGACGCCGGCGAGGAGGAAGCCCGGCACCAGGTTGGTGACGTAGCGTGCCGTTGACCTCGATCATCGTGAACCACAGCAGGCCGAGGGTGAGCAGCGCCATGCCGATCGCCAGGATCACCTTGGCGCCGAAGCGGGTGACCAGCGCCTGGGAGACGCCGGCCGCGATGATGATGACGACGGCCACCAGCAGGTAGGCGAAGCCGGTCCGCAGCGCCGAGTAGCCCAGCACCTGCTGCATGTACAGCGACAGGAAGAAGAACATCGAGAAGATCGCGGCGCCCAGCAGCAGGCCGACGATGTTGGCCCCGGTGAGGTTGCGCAGGCGGAAGATGCTGAGCGGCATCAGCGGCGACTTCGCCCGCATCTCGATGACGACGAAGGCGATCAGCAGGGCGGCGGCGCCGGCCAGCAGCCCGATGGTCTCGCCCGAGCGCCCAGCCGGCCGAGTCGGTGTTGACCAGGGCGTACACGAGCAGGGCCAGCCCGGCCGTGGCCGACACCGCCCCCGCGACGTCGAAGGCGCGCGTCATGCCCTCGGCCCGGCTCTCGATGACGAAGCGCGGCGTGAGCAGGATCACGGCGACGCCCACCGGCACGTTGACGAAGAAGATCCACTCCCAGCCGAGCGGTGTCGGTGAGGACGCCGCCCAGCAGCACGCCGGCCGCGCCGCCGATGCCCGCGATGGCGCCCCAGATCCCGAGCGCCTTGTTGCGCTCGGCGCCCTCGTCGAACGTGGTCATCAGGATCGAGAGGGCCGCCGGCGAGATGACGGCCGCGCCCGACGCCCTGGACGGCGCGCGCGGCGATCAGGAAGGTGTCGGTCTGGGCCAGGCCGCAGGCCAGGGACGCGGCGGAGAACAGCACCAGGCCGGCCATGAAGACCCGGCGGCGGCCGAGCAGGTCGGCCATGCGGCCGCCGAGCAGCAGGAAGCCGCCGAAGGTGAGCGTGTAGGCGCTCACCACCCACTGGAGGTTCTCCTGCGAGAAGCCCAGCGCGCTCTGGATCGACGGGAGCGCGACGTTCACGATCGCCACGTCGAGCACCACCATGAACTGCGTGGCGCAGATGAGCACGAGCGCGATCCACTTGCGCTTGTCCGTCGTGGTCATCGGCAGGCTCCTCGAACCGTTTCCCAGGGCTGTCTGCTACGGTGCCGTAGCGAACTCGGGGAACGATACGCGGGCGTAGCGGACGCGCGCAAGGCGAGCGGAGAGAATTCCCGGATGCAGGAGGAGCGGGCCGACCCTCGGGTCGTCAGGTCGAAGGCCACGATCATCGACGCCTGCGCCGAGCTGATCGCCCAGGAGGGCTTCTCCGGGGTGAGCATCGAGGCCGTCGCCGCCCGCTCCGGCGCCGCCAAGACGACGATCTACCGCCACTGGCCCAGCCGCGAGGCCCTCTGCATCGAGGCCTTCGGCACCTGCTCGGGGCCGAGCAGCCCGCTCCCCGACACCGGGACGCTGCGCGACGACCTGGTCGCGGTGCTCGCGCGGGCTCGCCGAGCGCCTCAACGACCCGGCGTGGACGGCGCCGATCACCTCGTTGCTCGACGCGGCCGGGCGTGACCCCGAGCTGGCGCGCGCTGCACCGGGTCACGATCGCCGAGGGCCGCCGCACCCTCACCCGCGTGCTCGAGCGCGCCGTGGAGCGCGGCGACCTCGACGCCGGGCTGGACGTCGAGACCGCCACGGCGCTCCTGGCGGGGCCGCTCTTCTACCGGGGAATCGTCAGCCGCGAGCCGGTTGACGCGGCCCTCGTGGCCGCGGTGGTCAACGCGGCCCTGGCCGGCCTGCGCGCGTAGGGCCGGCCCCGAGGCGCGGAGCGAGGGCCCGGCCTGTCACGCCCGCCGCCCGGCTGCGACGTTCTGCGGGTCCGCGGGCACGAGACGTCGCGCGGAGGCCGCGCTCGGTGAGACAATCGGGAGCGGACGGCGATTCCCGGCGTCCGACTCTCCCATCCAGAAGGGACACCCGATGTCGCTTGAGCGCCCGCTCGCCCCGGATCCGTACGACCTGCTGCCCGCAGTCCCCTCGTTCACCCTGGAGAGCGATGACGTGGCGGATGGACAGAAGCTCGCGTCCACCTTCGTCCACGACAGCGCCGGCGGGGAGAATCTCTCGCCGCACCTACGCTGGTCCGGCGCGCCCGCGGAGACCCGCGGATACCTGGTGACCTGCTACGACCCCGATGCCCCCACCGGAAGCGGCTTCTGGCACTGGCTCGCGCTCGACATCCCGGCCTCGGTCACCGAACTCGCGCGGGGAGCCGGCGCGGCGGACGGATCGGGCCTGCCGGGGGGCGCCCTTCAGGTCCGCAACGACTTCGGCTCGATCGGCTACGGCGGAGCGGCCCCTCCCCAGGGCGACGTCAACCACCGCTACGTCTTCGCCGTGCACGCGCTCGACACGGACACGCTCGGGCCCGACGCGAACGCGAGCCCGGCGGTGGTGGGCTTCAACGCGACGTTCCACGTGATCGCGCGCGCGACGCTGCGGCCCGTCTACGCCCACTGAGGGGACACGACACGGCGCGGTCGGAGGCTGAGCCCGGCCGTCCTCGGACCGCGATCCCGAAGACGCATCGCCGGCCCTCGCGGCGTCATGCCGCGTGGGCCGGCCGCCCGTCGTCGAACTCGACCAGATCCGCCCCGACGGGCGCCTGCCTGATCCGGGTGACCGCGTTCCCCCTGTGAGGGTCGCGCGAATCAGCGCTCCGGTGGGAGCAGCCCCTCCGCGACCGCTTTCTCGAGCGCCTCAACCGCCGGGGGCCAGAACTGCGCGCCCGAGCACCGTCGACACTCCGTCAATGCGTCCTCGCGCGAAAGGGGCACGCCGTACGGACGCTCCGAGGTCATGACGTCCCACGCATCGGCGAGGGTCATGATCCTCGCACCTTCGGGGATGCCCTCGCCCGTCAGGCGCGTCCGGATAGCCGCGGCCGTCCCAGCGCTCGTGGTGGCCGCGCACCCACGAGACCTGGGAGGTGGAGAGCACGTCGGCGACGATCTCCGCGCCCAGGGCGGCGTGGGCCTGCACGCGGCGGAACTCGTCCGGGGTGAGGCGGTCGGGCTTGAAGAGGATGGCGTCGGGCACGGCGATCTTGCCGACGTCGTGCACCAGGCCGGCGTCGCGCAGCAGCGAGGCGTCGTCCACCGCTCCAGCCGAGGATCTCGGCCAGCACCTTCGCGACCTCGGCCACCCGCTCGGAGTGCTGGCGGGTGGAGCGGTCCTTGGCGTCCACCGCGCGGGCCAGCACGCGGATGCTCTGGAGGGCCTGGAGCCGCGTCAGGCGCTCGGCGTGCTCGGCGTCCGAGAGCACCTCGACCACCTCGGGCGAGTAGAGGAACGCCACGTCGCGCCCGTGCTGCTTGGCCCAGTAGAGGGCGCCGTCGGCCAGGCGGAAGAGCTCGCCCTGCTCGCGCGCCTGGTCCAGGTCGCAGACGCCGGCGGAGATCGAGAGGTGGCCCACCCCGTCGAAGGGGGCGCCGTTGATCGCGTCGCGCGCCCGGTCGGCGGCCTTCCACGCCTCGGTGCCGCTGGTCTCGGGCATCAGCCAGGCGAACTCGTCGCCGCCGACGCGGGCCACCAGGTCGCCCATCCGCGAGAGCCCGTCGAGGCGCGCGGCGGCCTCGCGCAGGACGGCGTCGCCCATCTGGTGGCCGTGCGCGTCGTTGACGCGCTTGAAGTGGTCCAGGTCGAGCAGCACCAGCGAGAAGCGGCGGCCGTGGCGGCTGGCGCGCACGACCTCCTGCGCCAGGCGCTCCTGGAAGGTGCGGTGGTTGGCGAGGCCCGTGAGGTGGTCGGTGGCGGCCAGCGACGCCAGGCGGGCCCGGCCCTCGGCGTTGCTCACGGCGATGCCGACCAGCTCCGCGAAGCGCGCCAGGCGGTCGGCGGCGTCGGGGAAGGCGCGCCCGGGCGCGATGCCCGAGACCCCGATGGCGCCCCAGAGGCGGTCGCCCGCGCGCACGGGCGCGGCCACGACCGTGTCCGGCCAGCCGGCGCGGGTGGGTCCGGGACGCTCGATCCGCGCCGCCCGTCCGGAGCGCGCCACGGTGGCGGCCGGCGCCGTCGCCGTCGAGGCTCTCGCCGGGCGGGAACGTCGGGGGCGAGCCGGGCGAGCTCCCAGGCCCCCGACCGCGCTCGCGGAGCGGTCGTTCCTCGAAGCGCACGAGGCCGCCGCTCGTGGCGCCGATCAGGCGCACGGCCTCCTCGCAGACCAGGTCGAACACCGACTGGGGGTCGTCCTCCAGGGCGACGGCCGTCGCCACGCGCCGCAGCGCGCCCTGCTCGTCGGCCAGGCGCCGGTTCTCGGCCTCGCGGCCGCTCAGCTCCACCTCGGCGGCGTGGCGCGCCGTGATGTCGAGCACGACGGCGGCGATCACCGGCGGGGTCTCGGAGCCGACCAGCTGCATCCGCACCTCCACCGGGTAGGTGCTGCTCGTCGCGGCGCCGGTGGACCGTCTCGAACTGCACCCGCTCCACGTCGCCGGTGCGCAGGGGCTCGACGATGGCCTCGAAGGCCGCGCCGTCGAGCTCGGGCAGGAGGTCGAGCGGCGTCATCTCGAGGAGCTCGTCCACCGAGTAGCCGCTGTTGGTGACGGCGCTGCGGTTGACCTGGACCAGGCGCAGGCTGCGCGAGTCGAAGACGTAGACCTCGTCGCGCGACTGCACGAGGATCCGGCCGAGGCGGCTGACCATGCCCTCGCGGCGGCGGCGCTCCGAGATGTCCGAGAAGCTGGCCACGACGGCCGTCGCGCCGCCGTCCTCGCCGGGGATCGGCCTCGGCGTTGACCGCGATCCAGCGCCGCTCGCCGTCGGGCATCGCGCAGGCCCATCACCACGTCGGTCTGGGGGCGCCCGGTGGCCGCGGTGATCGGCGGACGGGTTCTCGTCGCGCGCGATCGGGGTGCCGTCCTCGCGCATCGGCCGCCAGTGGGACCAGTCGCGGCCGACGATCTCGGACGCCGGCGACCCGCAGGATGCGCTCGGCGCTGGGGTTGCACGAGACGATCGTGCCGTCGAGGGCGTGGACCACGATGCCCTCGTGGACGGCCGCCACCACCGGCGCGGTAGTCGTCGTCGCCCGAGGGCAGCCCGGGCGCCGACGACATGCGGCGCACCACCACGACCGCGGCCGCGTCGGAGTCGCCCGGACCGTCGTCGATGCACGACCGAGCGGACCTTGGCGGGCGTCGTGGTGCCGTCGCGGCGCACGAGGACGCCGGCGGCCTCGCGCGGGCCGGAGGTGATCCGCCGCGGAGCGGGGGGCGGGAGAGCCGTCGACCCACCAGGGGTGCGGCGCGTCGCGCCCGACGATCTCCTCGCGGGGGTAGCCGAGCATCTCGCAGAGGGCGTCGTTGGCGTCGAGCACCACGCCGTAGGCGTCGAGCACCAGGACCCCGTCGGGGATGGCGTCGAACAGCGCCCGGGCGAGCGCGCCGGCGGGCAGGTCGGTTAGGCGTCTCGGGACATCGCGCACGTTAGTCAAGTCCTGCTCGGGCTACCACCCCGTACCGCGGCGTCGGAGCTATGTTCGCGGCCCGGAGGCGGACTCCTCGCCCTCGTACGCCGCCCGGTCGGCGGCGCTGGTGGAGCAGCGCGGCGACCGCGTCGCGCCTGCTCCGGGCGTGAGCCGCGCGTAGATCGGGCGCAGGCCCTCGCTCCGGAGCAGGTCGACCACCGGCCGGCCGCGGAAGGCGGGCCCGGCCGACCACGGCCTGCGACGACCATCCGCGCCGGCTTGCCGTCGCCGTAGCGCACCGACTGCGGGTCGGCGGTCAGCGTCGACCTCGCCCTCCCAGAGGACGCGCGCGTCGACGTCGTGGACGGCCGAGGCCGTCCTCCCAGATCGATCCACCCTCGCCGCTCTCCTCGCGCCACCCGTCTCCCCCGCTCCGACGAACGCAACTCTACGCCGGGGCGCGACCCGCGTCGTCGCGGAGCATGGAGAAGAGCGCCATGTCGGTGCGCTCGCGGCCCGCGGTACCAGGCCGCGCGCAGGGTCCCCTCGCGGACGAAGCCGCAGCGCTCGGCCACCCGGATCGACGCCCGTGTTGCCGACCGCGGCCTGCAGGTCGAGGCGCACGAAGCCGGCCTCGCCCAGGGCCCAGCGCGACAGCAGGGTCAGCGCGCGGCCCGCGACGCCGCGGCCGCGGTCCCCCGGCGCCACCCAGTAGCCGATCTCGGCGCGCTCGTCGTCGTGGCGGTCGACGATCAGGCCGATCGCCCCGAGCAGCCGGTCGTCGCCGCGGTCGGCGACGGCCAGGTCGAGCGACTCGTCGAAGAGCCGGCGCGCCGGGCGCGCCGACCACGAAGTCGCGCGCGTCGTCGGCTCGTCGTAGGGCGTCGGCACGCGGGTGTAGCGCTGGATCAGCGGGTCGTTGGACGACGGCCACGAGCGGCGCCCACGTCGTCCCCCCGGAACGCGCGCAGCACGACGCGCTCGTCGCCCAGCGGGGGGTCGGGCAGGACGAGCATCAGAACCCCGGGCTCAGGGGCGGATGTCGACGGGCGTGCCGGGGCGGGCCAGGCGGGACAGGCGCACGACGTCCGCGTTGCGCATGCGGATGCAGCCGTGGCTGGCGCCGGGTCCCGATCAGCTCGGGGAGGCTCGTGCCGTGGATCGCGACGCGGCCGTTGCCGCCGGCGAACTCGTTGAGCGTCTCCGAGTAGCCGGTGAGCGGGAACACGATCGGGCCCGAGGAAGCCCGCCGGGCGTGCCGGTGCGGATCATCTCGGCGAGCGGCGAACAGCCGGCCGGTGGGCGTGGGCGTGCCCGCCTGCGCCGATGGCGATCGGAGCGCGGAGGACGACCGCGTTGGAGCGGTAGAGGGTCAGCCGGCGCGCGCTGAGGCTCGATCACGATCCTCAGCGTGGTGGTGCTCAGCCGGGTGACGTCCGAGCGGATCCAGCCGCGGCTGCCGTTGGGGCGGATCGGCAGCAGCACCTCGAGCCAGCGCTCGCCGTCCACGACCGTGCTGCCCGTGACCAGGAGGGTGGTGGGGCCGTGGGCGAAGGGCGCCACGGCCTGGAGGACCGTCTTCGGCGCCGCGCTCCGGCGCGGCGCGGCCCGCGCGACCGTCGGGGTCAGGACGCGGGCCGACCCAGGCGAGCCGCGAGCGTGGGCTCGGCCGGCGCGGGACCGGCGACCGGCGGCGGCCGCCGCGGCCCCGCCGGCGCCGACGAGGCCCAGGAGCGAGTGGGACGGCCATCGCCGCGAGAAGGAGCCGAGCGCGCATGGGCACCGAGGCTATCGGCGGGGGCGGCGCATTCCCAAGATCAAGGGCATCTCGGCCACGACGACGACCGAGCGCAGCGACAGGGCGCGCGCGCTCCAGGATCTCGCCGCGAGCGGGTGGCCGCCGTGCGCAGGGCGCCGTCGAGGGCGACCTCGCGCGTGATCTTGAGGGCGGTCCGCGGGCCCGCCGCGGCGCATCAGGTCGCGCTGGGGCGGCATGGCGAGCGCGCCCACGAGCGAGCCCACCACGACGAGGCCGGCGGCCTCGGCGGCCTCGCGCCAGCCCCGCTCGGTGAGCGGGTGGATGCCGATCGACGCCAGGTCGTCGGCCGCCTCCGTGTCGCGCGCGAGCCCCGGAGCCGCCGTGAACTCGTGGAGCACGACGCGGCCCCCCGCGCGCAGCAGGCGGCGCGGCCTCGTCCAGCACGGCCGCCCGGCCGGGCGCGTCCAGGGTGCTGAGCAGGGCGTCGGTGACGACCACGGGTCGCCGACTCGTCGCCGAGGCCGGTGGCGTCGACCGGCGCCGCGACCACCTCGCGGCCCGGCGCCGCCGAACTCCTTGACCAGGCGCGCGGCGGCGAGCGGATCGGGCTCGACGCCGGTCCACGCGCGCGGATCGCGGGCGAGGATGGCGTCGGTCGTCAGGCCGAGCCCGGGCGCCAGCTCGACGACGCGGTCGCCGTCGTCGACGCCGGCGCCGTCGAACGCGCGCTCGAGCCATCACGCGCCCGCCCGGCTGGGCGAGCCCGGCCACGGCGCGCCGCGCCAGCGGCCACGCGTTCACGACCCGCTCTGTCTGCACCGTCGTGGTCATCGTCCTCCTCGTGGCCGCACCGGATCCGCCGCTATGGAAGCAGCCGGGCGGGGCGAATCCAAGTGGCGGAGCGTCAGGGCGCGGAGACGAGGATCGAGGCGCGCACCCCGCCGCGCGGACCCGGCCTCGGCCCAGACCGCCAGGCCGCCCGGCGGACGCCGCCCGCGACGGCGGGGGCCGCGGACGTGCGGCCCGGGCTGACCGGGGCGCGCTACCAGGCGTCGGCGCCCGGCGCGAGGGACGACGCGCCGCCGCCGCCCACGCCCTCGCCGTCGTCGCGGCGCCAGCCGACGATCGCGGTGCCGGAGCCGTCGATGGCCACGCTGCCGGCCGTGAGCGCGCAGCGCGCAGGTGCGCCGGGCGACGACCGTCGACGCCTCCCAGCGCCCGCCGCGCGCGGCGCGTGCTGGCCTCGATGCCCTGGGGCGAGCCGGCCTCGGCCAGGGCCCAGCGCCAGCACGGCGTCGCCGCGGTCGTTGACGGCGGCCAGCGGGGCGCGAGCCGATGCCCGGCGTCCTCGGAGGCGCTCCAGCCGCGCGAGGTGTCGCCCCGCTCGCTGACCGAGGACGACCGACGTGCCGCCCGGCAGGCCGACGCTCCACGCGGCGATCATGCCGCCGTCCGCGCTCAGCGCCGATGCCGGGCGCGCCGCGGCCCTCCGAGGAGACCTCGACCGGCTGCTCGAAGAGCGCCGCCCGACGTCCGGGCCGCGAGGGTGCGCGCCCCGTCGAGCCAGGCGACCAGCGCGGCCGGCGCGGCTCACCGCGAGCGACGGCGGCGCCGGGCCCGGCGTGGCCAGCCGGGCCGCCCGCAGGGCCCAGCCGGCACCACCGGGGAGGGGCGCATCGCGGTCCGGATCAGGAAGCCGCTGCCGCGGCGCTCGCTCCAGAGGACGACCGGGCGGCCGACCCGGTCGATGGCCACCCGCAGGTCCTGGACCGGGCCGCCCGCGACGGCCACCCGGGCCGCGGTCCAGGCGCCGGCGCGGCCCGCGCCGGCCCGCCGCGACCAGCGATCGCCCGAGCTACCCACACCACCACGGCGTCGCCGCGGGCGTTCGAGGGCCGACCCTGGGCGCCCGGGCGCCGCGGCCCGACAGGACGCGCGGGGGCGCTCCACGCCGCGCGGGCCGAGGCGCGGGTGACCAGCTGCACGCGCGCCGCGCCGGCGGGCGAGCCGGCCGGCGTGCGCACGCAGGCCGCCAGCGAGCGGCCGGCGGCGCCCGCCGCCACGTCCGGCGCCGAGTAGGCCGCGCCGTCGCGGGCGGAGACCCGACGTCGGCGCCGACCACGCGCCGAGGGCCGGCACCGGAGCGAGGGCGGCCAGCGCCACGCCCGACGCAGCTGAGGGCCCGAAGCCGCATCCGGGCGACGCTAGCACCCCGGTCCGGTGTGGTCACCGGCCCGGGGCGCGCCGAACTAGGGCAAATTGACCACGGGGGTGCCCACCGGGACGCGCGGCCACAGCCAGCGGATGTTCGCGTTGTAGTTGCGCGTGCAGCCGTGGGAGTAGTAGCGCCACGTGTGCGACAGCAGGTACTCCTGGTTCGTGCCGTGGATGCCGTAGCCGCGGTGGTACCAGAGCACCAGGGGGCCGAAGGCGGCGCTCGGGCCCGGCGGTCTTGGAGTAGACCGCGAAGCGCCCCAGCGGCGTCGGGCGTGGAGGGCTTGCCGAAGACCACCGGGAAGACCCGGCGCAGCTTGCCGTTCTCGTAGTAGTAGAGCTGGAACTCGGCGCAGGCGCTGGACGAGGTAGTGGGAGGCCGACTTCGGGATGCCGTCGGGGTTGGAGCCGAACACCGGCATGGCCGCCGTGGGCGGCGCCTCGCCGCCGGAGTCGCGCCCGGGCGTCGGCTCGGCCACCAGGCGGAAGCGCCACTGTGCCGCCGGCCGGCGGCGTGAAGGCGGCGTCGACCCGCCCGGCGCGGACCGGGAGCCGTGGCGATGGTCCGGTAGCGCCCGCCGTCGCGCGAGCCCTGCAGCGCGACCTTCTCGCCCGCGCGGGCGCCGACCGCGGCGCCGCTGGCGCGGAACGGGCGTCCGGAGATGTTCTCGAGCGGCTGGGCGGTCACCGCGAGGCTCAGCCGGCGGACCACCGCGATGCTGCGGCGCGGGCTCGTCTGGATCGCCCCGTCGGGCCCCTGCACGCTCACCCGGACGTTGCCCGGCGGCAGCGCGAGGGTGGCGGCGAAGGTGCCGGCGGCGGTGCTCTGGATGGTCATGACCGGCACCCACGCGCCGTCCTGCAGCCGCTCGACGGCGACCGGCACGGCGGCGGCCGGGGCCACGCGCCCCTTGAGGGTGGCGCGCCGGCCCAGGAACACCCGCGAGGGCGCCTGGAACGCGGCGACGTGCAGGCCGGCCGGGGCCGCCGCGGGGGCCGGCGCCGGGGCGGCGGGCGGATCGGCGGCGGCCGCGAGGGCGGGGACCGAGAGCGCAGCGAGCACCACCGCGGGCATCGCGACGCGTTGACCGACTCTCATCTCTTCTCCCGTGTTCGAGGGGGCACGTGCCGCGTATTCGACATCCGGCGGCGAATCCTTAGTCCGGGCGATACCGTGTCCCCATGGCCGCCGCCCCCACGCTGCGCCTCTTCGCCGCGACCAGCGGCTGGGAGGGCCCCTTCCAGCACGAGCAGGTGCTCGTGGCGGCGACCGACGCCGAGCGGGCCCGCGTGCTCGCCGAGGAGGCCTTCGGGGCGGTCGCCCAGCCCGTCTGCCGCACCAAGATGCGGATCGCCGACCTCGGCCCCGTGGAGGCCGGCGTCGTGGCCGGGCCGCTGCGCGCGGGGGACTCCCTGGCCGCCGGCGGCACGCCCGTGGACCTGCGCTGTGACTGACCCGGGGTGTCAGGGCCCGTAGCCGCTCCGTGCGGGCACTTCCTTCGGCCGCGGGGTGACGATCGCGCGCCCCGTGGCGCAGAATCCCTCGCGACCGGGCGGTGGCGGACGACGGGGGTGCGGTGGGTTCACGGAGATGGTGGGGCACGCGTTTCTCCGGGAGGCCCGTCGGCACCGACGAGGGCGCCGTCACGGGCCTGTCGGGCCGCCGGGACCGCGCCGCGCTGGGGGCCGCGATCCGCGGCCTGGCCGAGGCGCCCGACCTCGCGTCGGCCGCCTCGCTGATCGCCGAGCAGGCGTCCTGGATGCTCCGCGCCGAGCGCGCCCTGGTGGTGCGGGCGGAGGGCGACGGTGCCCGCGTCGCCGCCTCCGCCGGCGCGGACGCGCCCCCCGCGGGCGACGCCCATCGCGCTGCGCGGCCCCGTCGCGACGGCTCTCGCCAGCGGCCGCATCCAGGAGCTGCGCGCCGGCGGCCTGGCGCAGGCCGTGGCGCCGGTCGCCGTCGCCGGCCGGCCCTGGGGGGTGGTGCTGGTGGACGGCGCCGCGACCCGCGTCGGGCGGCACGCCGGCGAGCGGCTGGCGCCGTTCGCCGACCTGGTCTCCCTCGCGGCCGCCACGCACGAGGCCCGCACCCACCTGGCCTCGCTGGCCGGCACCGACCCGCTCACCGGCCTCGGGAACCGCCGCACCTTCGACGGCCTGCTCGAGGTCGAGGCCGGGCGCGCCGGGCGTCACGGCGACCCGCTCAGCCTGGTGCTGCTGGACATCGACCACTTCAAGAGCGTCAACGACCGCTTCGGCCACCAGCTCGGCGACCGGGTCCTGATCGAGGTCGGCCGGCGGCTGGTGCAGATCGCCCGCCGGGGCGAGGCGATCAGCCGGATCGGCGGCGAGGAGTTCGCCTGGATCCTCCCGCGCACCGACGGCGCGGGGACGACGGCCGCCGCGACGCGCGCCCTCCACGCGATCTCGGACGCGCCCTTCGAGGCGGTGGGGACGCTCACGATCTCGGCCGGCGTGTGCGAGCTCGCCACGGCGGGCAGCCCGGAGGAGATGGTCCGCCTCGCCGACCGGATGCTCTACCGGGCGAAGGACGAGGGACGCAACACGGTCCGCTGCTTCACCCCCGACGGCGAGCTCGCCGGGACCGGCCGTAGAGCGCGTCTCCAGCAGGGCGCGGCGCTCGAGGTCGGCGGCGCCGAGGCCGCCGGACGCGGCCAGGATCTCGAGGGCGCTGACCGCGGCCTCCCAGAACTGCGCGCCCGCCAGCCGGCGGCACTCGATCACGGCCTCCGCGGTGGGCAGCGGCGGCACGTAGGGGCGGTCGCTGGTCATGACGTCCCAGGCGTCGGCCAGGTGGAGGATGCGGGCGCCCTCGGGCACGGACTCCGCCACCAGCCCGTCCGGGTAGCCCAGCGCCGTCCCAGCGCTCGTGGTGGGCGCGCACCCACGAGGTCTGCTCGGGCGTGAGCACGTCCGAGAGCATCTCGGCGCCCAGCACCGAGTGCAGGCTCACCTTGGCCATCTCCGCCTCGGTCAGGACGTCGGGCTTGAAGAGGATCGCGTCCGAGACCGCGATCTTGCCGACGTCGTGGACCAGGGCCGCCTCGCGCAGCAGCGCGATCCGCTCCGGGCGCCAGCCCAGCGTGCGCGCGAGCGCCTCGGCGAGGCCGGCGACCCGCTCGGAGTGGCGGCGCGTGGAGGGGTCCTTGGCGTCCACCGCCCGCGCCAGCACGCGGATGCTCTGGAAGGCCTGGCTGCGCCGCAGCTCGGCCGCGCGCTCCTCCTCGCCGAGCGCCTCCATCGCCTCGGGCGTGTAGAGGAAGACGACGTCGCGGCCGTTGCGCTTGGCCCAGTAGAGGGCGGCGTCGGCCTGCCGGTAGAGGCCCTCGGGGCCGTCGGCGCGCTCGAGGTCGCAGACGCCCCCGGACATCGTGACCCGTCCGACGTCGGGGAACGGGGCCTCGGACATGGCCGCGCGGGCCCGCTCGGTGGCCTGCCAGGCCTCCATGCCGTCGGTCTCGGGCATCAGCCAGGCGAACTCCTCGCCGCCGAGGCGGGCGAGCACGTCGCCCTCGCGGACGCGCGAGGCCAGGCGCAGCGCGGCCTCGCGGAGCACGGCGTCGCCCACCACGTGGCCGTGGAGGTCGTTCACCGCCTTGAAGCATGTCGAGGTCGAGCACCGCGAGCGACGAGGTCGCGGCCGTGGCGACGCGATCGGGCGACCTCCTCGGCGAGGCGCTCCTCGAAGACGCCGCGGTTGACCAGGCCGGTGAGCGAGTCGGTGGCCGCGCGCCAGGCCAGCTCGGCGCGCACCTCGGCGTTGCCGATCGCCAGCGACACCAGCTCGGCGAAGCGCTCGAGGCGCCGCTCGGTGCCCGGCGGGAGGGTCTGGGTCGCCGTCGGTGGCGACGATCACGGCGCCCCACAGGTGCTCGCCCACCCGGACCGGCGCGGCCACGCTGCCCCGGAAGGCGCCGCGGGTCGAGCACCCACGGGACGGCGCCGGCGAAGGCGCGGAAGTCGTCGGCCCGCGCGGCGACGCCGGTGCGGGCGACCTGGATCGAGGGCAGCGGGTCGGTCAGCGGGCACGGTGAGGTCGGAGCGCGGCCAGGCGCCCGGGCCGGGCCGACCAGCGGCCGACGAAGGTCGCCTCGCCGTCGTCGAAGCGCACGACCGCGCCGCCCGCCACGCCGTGGACGCGCGCGAGCTCCTCGGCCACCAGGTTGAAGACGTCGCTCGGGCGAGGGCCTCGCTGGCGACGGCGACGGCGATCCGGCGCAGGGCGTCCTGCTCGAACGCGGCCCGGCGGCGCTCCCCGGTGAGGCAGGCACGAAGACGCGGACCAGCAGGTCCTGCGGGTCGATCGGCACGGTCACGTGGTCGTCGGCGCCGTCGTCGATCGCCGCCAGCACGCCCAGCTCGTCGTCGTGACGCGCACCACCGCGAGCACGGCGGGACCCGGCGGCGGATCGTCGCGCAGGGCGGCGATCAGCGAGCGGCCGTCCGGCGCGGAGAGCGACGAATCGGCGAGCGACGAGCACGATGTCGTCGAGAGCGACGATCTGAAGCGCCCTCGGCGACGTCCGCCGCCTCGACGAACCGCATAGCCGGCGCCGATCAGTGGAGCGCGTACCGCCTGCCGCACCGAGCCGTCTGCGATGGACGACGAGGACTCGGTCCGGCCGCGCCGTCGCGGCCCGGAGGGATTGCATCCATGCACCCGGACCTTCGGCCTGGCGGCTCCGGTACTTGAGCGCCGTAGATTGTCGTCCATGCCCGACCCCCGACACCGGCGGCGGACCGTCGCCGCCTGCGCTCGCCGCGCTCGCCGGCGCCTGCGCCGTGGCCACCGCGGTGGCTCTTCGCCGATCGCCGTCCACACCGCCGAGGGCCAGCGCCTCGACGACGCCGCGCGCGGGCGCCTGTCGCCCTTCGACATCGCCGGGCGCCTACTCGGCCACCGAGAGCCTGCTCGACACGATCAGCGTCTCCTCCCTCGCGCTCTTCGGCCTCGGGATCATGGCGGTCGCGATCGTCCGCGGGACGGCCCCGGCTCGCGGTCGGCGCCGGGGCCGTCGTGCTGGGCGCCAACCTCACCACCCAGGTCCTGAAGGCACTGGCTGCGACCGGCCGGACCTGGTCAACGACGGCGCCCCCGAGACCGGGCGCGTTCCCCAGCGGGCACGTGACCGTGGCGATGTCGCTGGCGATGGCGCTCGTCCTGGTGGCCCCGCCGGCCGCTGCGCTGGACTGGCCGCCGCTCGCCGGGTGCGCCTACGCGAGCCTGGTCGGGGTCGCCGTGATCGCGCTCGACTGGCACCGCCCGAGCGAGGTCGTCAGCGGCTACCTGGTCAGCGTCGGCTGGGCCGCGGCCGTCGCGGCGGTGATCGTGGCCGCGTGGGGGACCGACGAGCTCGGCGGCGGCGGGCCGTCGCCGGCCCGCCGCGCGGGGGCCGTCGCGGCGATCGTGGTCGGCGCGGTCTTCGTCCTGGTCGTGGGCGTCACGGCGGTCCGCCGGCTCGACGTGTTCGAGTTCGTGGACGACCGCACGGCCTTCGCCGCGGCCGCGGCGGCGGCGGTCGCCGCCTGCGCCGCTCCTCGGCGGCCGCGATGACGCCCTCACTCCAGCGCGCGGGCGCGTGGCGCGCGGCGCGGCGATGCTAGTCTGCGCGCGGTGCGAGTCGGCGTACTCACCGGAGGGGGCGACTGCCCCGGCCTCAACGCGGTCATCCGCGGCCGCCGTGCGCGTGGGCTCCGCGCAGTACGGGCACGAGCACGTCGGGCTCCTCGGCGGCTGGCGCGGCCTGCTGCAGCGCGACACGCGCCCCCTCGACCGGGACGTCGTCGCCCCGATCCTGACCCGCGGCGGCACGATCCTCGGCAGCTCGCGCACCAACCCCTTCAAGGACGCCGACGGCGGCGCGGAGTGCGTCCGGGCGTTCGCCGACCTCGGGCTCGACGCGCTGATCGCGATCGGCGGCGAGGACACCCTCGGCGTCGCCCGCCGGCTCCACGCCGAGCTCGGGCTGCCGGTCGTCGGCGTCCCCAAGACGATCGACAACGACCTCTCGGGGACGGACTTCACCTTCGGCTTCTGGACGGCGGTCCAGATCGCGACCGACGCGATCGACCGCCTCCACACCACGGCCGAGTCGCACGACCGGGTGATCGTGGTCGAGGTGATGGGCCGCCACGCCGGCTGGATCGCCCTCGAGTCGGGCACTCGCCGGCGGCGCCCACGTGATCCTGATCCCCGAGCAGCCGGTCTCGATCGAGGCGGTCTGCGCAGCGCGTCCTCGAGCGCGCGAGGCGCGGGGCCGCGGCTACGCGATCGTCGTCGTCAGCGAGGGCGTGGAGCTCGCCGACGAGGGCGAGGCCGCCGACGTGGACGAGTTCGGACACGCCCAGCTGGCCAAGGCCGGCGTGGGCGAGCGGCTGGCCGAGCACATCTCGGCCGAGACCGGCGCCGAGGCCCGCCCGGTGGTGCTGGGACACGTCCAGCGGGGCGGCACGCCGATCGCCTTCGACCGCGTCGCTGGCCACCCGCTTCGGCGCCGCGGGCGGCCGAGGTGGTCGCCGAGGGCGGCTTCGGCCGGATGGTCGCGCTGCCTCGGCAACACGATCACCGACATCCCCCTCTCGGACGCCGTGAGCGAGCTCAAGACCGTCCCCGCGGACGGTCTACCGGCAGGCCGAGGCGGTCGTCTCCGGGCCCTGAAAGGGCCCGTCCGGACGCGGCCGGAAGCCCGCAGGACGGGATCGCCGAGGGCCGGTGCTAACCTCCGCCGCCATGCCGTCCCTGATCATCTGCGAGAAGCCGTCCGTCGCCCAGGACGTCGCCAAGGCCCTCCTCGGCTCCAAGGCCAAGAGGGTCGGCGACCACTGGGAGGGTCCGGACGCCATCGTCGCCTTCGCCGTCGGCCATCTGGTCGAGCAGGTCGACCCCGACGCCTACGACGAGCGCTACAAGAAGTGGCGCTACGAGGACCTGCCGATCCTGCCCGAGAGCTTCCGCTACCAGGCCCGCGACGCCCGGGCCGGCAAGACGCTGAAGTCGCTCCACGCGCTGATGAAGCGCGCCGACGTGGACGTGATCGTCAACGCCTGCGACGCCGGGCGCGAGGGCGAGCTGATCTTCAAGCTCATCCTCGAGACCGCCCCGAAGGCCGCCCGCGAGAAGCCGGTCAAGCGGGCGTGGTTCAGCTCGATGACCCAGAAGGCGATCCGCGACGCGTTCGACTCGCTGCGCGACGACGAGGCGATGCAGCCCCTCGAGGCCGCCGCCCGCGCCCGCAGCGAGGCCGACTGGCTCGTGGGCATGAACGCGACCCGCGCCGCCACCACCAAGGCCGGCTCGGTGCGCAAGGTGCTCTCGCTCGGGCCGCGTGCAGACGCCGACCCTCGCCCTGATCGTCAACCGCGACCTGGCGATCGCCGCCTTCGTGCCCCAGGACTACTGGGAGGTCGAGGCCGGCTTCGAGGTCGCCGGCGGCGCCCACTACAGCGGCCTCTGGCACGAGGGCTCGACCACCCGCCTCACCGAGGCCGCGCCCGGCCGAGGCGATCGCCGCCGCCGCGAGCGGCGCGAGCCGGCCGTGGTCGAGTCGCTCGAGACCAAGCCGCAGGTCGAGCAGCCGCCGCTGCTCTACGACCTCACCACGCTGCAGCGCGAGGCCAACGGCCGCTTCGGCTTCTCGGCCAGCCGCACCCTCGGCGCGGCCCAGGCGCTCTACGACCAGCACAAGCTGCTGACCTATCCGCGTACCAGCTCGCGCTACCTGTCCGGCGACATGGCCGGCCAGCTCAAGAGCGTGGTGAGCGGCGTGGGCGCCGCCGCGCCGCGAGTACGCCGACCCGGCGCGCTACGTGCTCGGGCTCGACCGCCTGCCGCTCGGCCGCGTGGTCAACGACGCCAAGGTCACGGACCACCACGCGATCATCCCGACCGAGGGCGACCACGACCTCGCCGGCCTCAGCCGCGACGAGCAGCGCATCTACGACATGGTCGCGCGCCGCTTCCTCGCCGTCTTCCACCCCGCGGCCCGCTTCGAGCGCACGGTCGTCGAGACCCGCTGCGCCGAGCACCTCTTCCGCAGCCGCGGCAAGGTGATGATCGAGGCCGGCTGGCGGGCCGCCTACGGCGAGTCCGTCGAGGCCGCCACGCAGGCCCCGGACGACGCCGCGGCGCCCGCCGCCAAGGGCGACGACGAGGCCGAGCAGGCGCTGCCGGCGCTGACCGTGGGCCAGGAGGTCAGCTGCCTCGTCCGCCGAGGCGCTCGCCAAGCGCACCAAGCCGCCGGGCCGCTACTCGGAGGGCACGCTGCTGCGGGCCATGGAGACCGCCGGCAAGCTGGTCGACGACGACGAGGCCGCCGAGGCCATGAAGGACGCCGGCATCGGCACGCCGGCCACCCGCGCCGCCACCATCGAGCGCCTGGTCGACGCCGAGTACGTCGAGCGCGAGGGCCGCAGCCTGCGCGCCACCGAGAAGGGCGTCGGCCTGATCAAGATGCTCGGCGACCACGTGCTGACGAGCCCGAGCTCACCGGCCGCTGGGAGCAGCGCCTCAACCGCATCGAGCGCGGCGAGGAGCAGGCCCAGGAGTTCCGCGACGAGATCGACGGCTTCACGCGCGAGGTGGTGGCCTGGTTCGCCGACAAGGAGCGCGGCGACCTGCGCGATCGAGCGCGACGCCGCTCGCGCCCTGCCCCACCCCGGGCTGCGAGGGCCAGATCGTCGAGTACCCCAAGAGCTACGGCTGCAACACGTACCACGGCAAGGACGACCCGGGCTGCGGCTACACGCTCTGGAAGCAGCAGAACGGGCGCACGATCACGCGCGACGAGGCGCTCGAGCACATCGCCGCCGGGCGCTCGAGCAAGGACCTCGAGAGCGAGCGCGAGATCATCGGCCCCTGCCCCACCCCCGGCTGCGGCGGCGAGATCGTCGAGCGCACGCGCAGCTACGGCTGCACGAGCTGGAAGAGCCGCTCCGAGACCGGGCTGCGGCTACGTCATCTGGAAGAAGGTGCGCGGCCAGAAGGGCGAGGTCGACGCCGAGACCGCCCGCCAGATGGTCGCCGCGCGGCGAGACCAACGCGGCGCCGGTCGCCGCCAAGGAGCCGATCGGCGACTGCCCCACGCCCGGCTGCGGCGGCCAGATCGTCGAGAACAGCCGCGCCTACGGCTGCACGAGCTGGAAGAGCCGCAAGAACCCCGGCTGCGGCTTCGTCATCTGGAAGCGCGAGAAGGGCCACGAGGTGACCCGCGAGGAGGCCACCGCGCGCCTCGAGGAGGCCCGCGCGGCGGCCGCCGGCGGAGCCCAAGGTGGCCGCGCCCACGGGATGAGCCCGGCGGAGGTGCGCCGCGCTCCTCGCCGAGCGCGCGCACCTGGGGCTACTCGCGCTCGTCGGGCCCCGGCGGCCAGCGGCGCGACAAGACCGAGACCCGGGCCGAGCTGACGGTCCGCCGCGGCCGACCTGGACGGCCTCCCCGAGCGCGCTCGCCGCGCGCCTGCGCGAGGCCCTGGGCCTCGACGAGCGGCCGCTGCGGCTCACCAGCCAGGCCCAGCGCTCGCGCGAGCGCAACCGCGAGGTGGTGATCGAGCGCCTGGAGCGGCGCGTCGCCGAGGCGCTGGCCCCCGGATCCCCGGCGCGCCGGCCCACCCGGCCCGGCCGGGCCGCCCGCGAGCGGCGCCTCAGCGACAAGACCCGGCGCGCCCAGATCAAGGCGGCGCGGCGGCCGCCGCGGCCGGAGGACTGAGGCCGGCCGGCCCGGGGGTAGAGTCCCCCCGCAGATGACGGGACGAACCGACAGGGGGACGTGATGGACGCGATCGAGGCCATCCGCAGGCGGCGCAGCGTGCGCGGCTACACCGACCGGCCGGTGTCCGACGCGGACGTGGACGAGCTCGTGAGGCTGGGGCTGCGGGCGCCCACGGGCGGGATGTCGCAGTCGTGGTCGATCATCGTGGTGCGCGACGCCGAGAAGCGGGCCGCCCTCGCCGACCTCATCGTCCGCGGCGGCGCCCACTACTTCACGATGATGCGCCCGCCCAAGCCGGGCGCGACCCCCGAGGAGCACGCCCAGTGGGGGCGCGAGTACGCGCGCCAGGCCCTCGGCACCTACCCCCAGGTGCCGGTCTGGCTGGTGGGCCTGCTCGTTCCGCGCAACCTCTTCCCCGAGGACGAGAGCGGCCACGAGCGCGACGCGGACATGGTGTCCGTCGGCTTCATGATGGAGAACATCTTCGTCGCCGCCCGCGCCAAGGGGCTGGGAACCGTGCCGACGGTCTTCCAGTGGTTCGTCGAGGACGAGTTCCGGGCCCTGCTGGACATCCCGGCCGAGGTGGAGGTGCCGCTGGTCACGCCGCTGGGCTACCCGGTGGAGTTCCCGGTCGGTCTCCCCCCCGCCCTCGCCGCGATCCGCCGGCCCTGGCGGACGCTCGTGCACGACGACGGCTGGGGGAACCCCCGGGCCTGATCTCCGGCCGGAGGTTGATGACGTCCGCGCGGTGAGCGAACATGTGTTCGTATGATCGTCGCCGTCAACGTCCCCCGCCTCCCCCTGCTGGTCGCGCTGCTGCGGGCGCGCCGGCCGCTCGACGCCCCCGTGGCGCTCGGGCCGGCGCCCGGGAGCCCCCAGGTGGTGGGCCTCTGCACCCCGGCGGCCGAGGCGCAGGGCGTGCGCCCGGGCCTGCGCGTGGGAGAGGCGCTGGCGCGCTGCCCCGACCTCGACCTCGTGGTGGCCGATCCCGACGCCGCCGCCGAGGCCGTCCGAGCGGACCCTCGAGCGCCTCGAGGCCTCGGGCTTCGCCGTCGAGCAGATCGGGCTCGACGGCGCCGCCTTCGACGCCCGCGGCACCCTGCGCCTCCACGGCGGGCTGGACGGGGTGCTGCGCCGGGTGCGCGCGGCCCTGCCGGTCGGGCGCCGGCGGACGGGTGGGCGCCGCGCCGACGCTCTTCGCCGCCCTCCAGGCCGCCCGCGAGGGCGCGCCGGGCCGCCCCCTGGTGCTGACGGAGGACGAGGTGGTCGACTTCCTGGCGCCCCTGCCGGCCGCCCGCCTGCCCCTCACCGAGAAGCTGGTCGCCGCGCTCGACGACCTGGGGCTCCGCACGATGGGACAGGTGGCCGCGCTCCCGCGGGCGGCGGCCCTCGAGCGCCTCGGCTTCCCCGGCCTCACGGCCTGGCGCCTCGCGCGCGGCGAGCCCGGACGCGCGCCGCGGCCGCGCACGCCCCCGCGGCCGCTGCGCGCCGCGATCACCTTCCCCGAGCCCATGGCGGCCCTGCCGGCGCTCGAGGCGGCCACCCGGCTGCTCCTGGGCGAGATCGCCGGGGCGGCGCACGGGCGAGGGGCCGCCCTGCGCACCCTGATGCTGCGCGCCCGCCTGAGCGACGGCGGATCGTGGGTGCGCGACCTCGCCCTGCGCGAGGCGACGGCCGACCCCGAGCGGCTCGCGCTGGCCGCCCTCCCCCGCCTCACCGAGATCACCGGCCCGGTCGACGAGCTCTGGATCGGCGGAGACGCCTCCGGGGCGCTCGGCGGCCACCAGCTGACGGCCATCCCCTCACCGGCCCAGGAGCGCCGGACGCGGGCCGGCGAGGCCGTCCGCCAGGTGCGCGCCGCCCAGGGGCAGGAGGCGATGCTGCGGGTGGTGGAGATCGAGCCCTGGTCGCGGCTGCCCGAGCGGCGCTGGGCCCTGGCCCCCTACGAGCCGTGACGCTGCGGGCGGTGGGCATCCCCCGCCCGGTGCGGGTCGAGAGCGACCGCGAGGGCGTGCCGGTCGCCGTGACGCTGGGCGGACGCCGCCGCGACGTGGTCGCGGTGCGCGACGACTGGCTGGTGCAGGACCTCTGGTGGACCGACCGCCCGGTCGACCGCCACTACTTCGAGCTGGTGCTGGACCCCGGGCGGGTGATGGTGGCCTACCGCGAGTCCGCCGGGGCCTGGTTCGCCCACGGCTGACCGCGACGGCCCGTCCTACTTCGCGGGCGCCTTGGCCTTGGGCTCGGCGACGGGGGTCTCCACCTGGCCGTGAGAGGCGTACTTCCGGAGCCCGCCGGCGACCATGCCGGCGGCGGCCGATACGACCGCGACGCCGCTCTCGATGAGCACGGCACCGAATTTGGCAAGTGACCGCATAGCGCGCCTCCCCGATGAGTGGTGAGCCCGAGCGACCCCGGCGCGGTGCCCCGGGCCCTGCGTGGCAGTCTGGCCCAACCGGCGGACGCTGTCAACCCGTGGACCCGGTCCGACTTTACGGGCTGGCCGTGTTCACGACCGCCGGGGGTGCTGGTGATAGCGCCCTGCGATCGCCTTCGCCGTGGAGTTCCCGTCGATCCAGGTGAGAGCGGCCACCTGCGTCACCTCGACGCGCAGGTGACCGAGCTACCACCCCGCTGGACGCGACGCCTTCGCCTACGTCCAGGAGAACGCTTCCCGGGAGTTCTGGCGCTCACAGCGAGTCGATGATCTTCTCCCGGCGCGCGGCGAACTCCTCGTCTGTGATCAGGCCCTGGTCCCTCAGCGCCTGAAGGGACCGGAGGCGCTCGGCATGGGTCGGTTCTGACGATGCGGGTGCCGCGGCTGGCGCTTCGACCACAGGCGCCGGCCGGTCGCCGTCCGCGATGCGAGCCCGCACGTACTCCCCAATTTCGTTGACCCGTTCCTTAGGCAGCACGCTCTTGATCAGCGCCTTGTTGCCAGAGACGAAGATCGTAATAACGCCCGATGTCATCTTGGTCTGGGTTTGAAGAGAGCTGACCTTCGAGTAAGGGAAATCCTCCTGCCGGGAGCGCACCATCCCTTTCTCGAAGAAGATCAGCCGTCGGTCAGTCACGACCAAGAGACCTTGCTTGCCGTCGTACTGGCCCGCCGCCATGTTCAGGATGGGTTCGTTCTCCCCAAGGATCTCCGGGAGCGCCTTCAGTTCACGCTTGACCCCGAACTTGTGCCGCAGCTTCTTATTCGCGATCTCCCGGATCTCCGATGACAGTCCCTCGATCGCCTCGGCCTCTTCGGCCGCCGAACCCGCGAGGCCGGCCTCAACCTCGTCGCCGTCGTCTGAATGCGGCTCCTCGCGCGGTGCGGCACCCTGAGTGAACTTGTCTTTCAGTCCCACGCTGTGCCCCCGGAAGGTTAACTGATATCTCCCTAATGCTGACCCTACGTACGACGCACCATTCGGTCCATGGTCGTTTCGAAATAGATGGGCCCGCGCTGCGGAAACACGCGACCCCTTCGCTCCAGGAGATTGGGCTCCGGCGCGCCTCGGGCCTAGTTGCCGTTGAGCCGTCGACCTCCCAGGTCGGACGGTCGGCTACGGAGTGGTCGCGTCTCCTCCCGTCCCGAGAAGGAAGCAAGCGGGGTCCGCCCTACGGGCTGGCCGTGTTCACCACCGCGAGCCAGCCGCCCCTGCCGACGGGGTTCTTGGGTCCGCTCTTCACCAGCCGGTAGCCGCCCGGGATCGTCTTGGGCCGCGTCTTCCAGGGGCCGATCGTGGCCGGGAGGGCCGACGGGGGCGGCGGCGCGAAGCCGACGATGACGGCCAGCCACCCGCCCCGGCCCACCGGGTTGCCGATGCCGGTCTTCACGAGCCGGTAGCCGGGGGGCGCGCTGGCGGGCTTGTTCTTCCAGGGCCCGAGGGTCGGCGCCAGGCGCGGGGGCGCCGAGACGCCCTGGGCGGAGTAGGCGGCGATGCCGCGGCCGACCGCCTCGGCGATGCGCTGGCGCACGGCGGGATCGGCCAGGAAGAGCGCCTCGGTGGGGTTGGTCAGGAACCCGCCCTCCACCAGGATCGCCGGCATCTCGCTGTTGCGCAGCACGTAGAAGCCCGCGGTCTTCACGCCGCGGTCGGGCAGTCCCAGCGCCGCGACGAGCTCGGTCTGCACCGCGGTGGCCAGGAGGCGCGCCGCCGGGCTCGAGTAGTAGTAGTGGAAGGTCTCGGTGCCGCTGGTGGTGGTGCTGAGCGCGTTGTTGTGGATGGAGACGAACAGGTCGACCTTCGCGGCGTTGGCGAGGTCGGTGCGGGCCTTCAGATCGGCGCCGGTGGTGGTGGAGGGCCGGTCGCCGCCGGCGAGGTCCTGGGTCCGCGTGAGCAGCGTGCGCCCGCCCTGCGCCCGCAGCCAGGCGTCCAGCCGCAGGGCGATGTCGAGGTTGATGTCCTTCTCGTAGAGGACCGTGCGCCCCTGGGCGTCGACCCGCGGCGTCAGCCCGGTCACCGTCCCGGCCGGCAGATAACCGACCGCCCCCGTGTCGCCGCCGCCGTGACCGGGATCGATCGCGACGTAGGGCAGCGCGGCCGTGGCCGCCGCGGGCAGGCCCAGGGCGGTTCCGACCACCAGGGCGGT
Organism: uncultured Thermoleophilia bacterium; assembly: GCA_963784365.1. GTDB lineage: Bacteria > Actinomycetota > Thermoleophilia > Miltoncostaeales > Miltoncostaeaceae > Miltoncostaea. The sequence goes on from CAWAQS010000008.1 coordinate 284,341, forward strand.
GACGAGCAGCGGGAGGGCGAGGCGTCGACGCATGGGGTGGGGTCCTTCGTGGGGCGGGCCGCGGACGGGCGCGATCGTATCCGCGACCCCCCCGGCGCCCCAACGCGGGCGGTTCCGTCGCCGTAGGACACCCGCCGGTTTCATACTGCGAGCGTCAGGGAATGCTTTTCCGTGCGCGCGGCTCGAGGCCACCCCCCGGTCGTGCGCGGTGGTGCAGGAGGCACGCACCACGAAACGCGGCCACCGGAGGGCACCCGGTCGCCGCACCCCGTCGAGGGGACGCCACGCCCGGCGCCCCCTCGACGTCCGGGCTCCGGGCTTGCCCCCGCGCGGCATCCGGCTTACAGTGCCGCGCCATGGCCGCCCATCCGATCTCGATGACGCTCACGGACGACCTGGAGCGCAACCGCCTCACGGTGCTCGTCCGCCTGATCCTCGTCATCCCCCACCTGATCTGGCTGTCGATCTGGGGGATCGCGGTGTTCTTCGCGGTCATCATCAGCTGGTTCGCGACGCTCTTCGCCGGCCAGACGCCGCTCGGGCTGCACAACTTCATCGCCCAGTACCTGCGCTACGGCGTCCAGGTGTACGGCTACCTGCTGTTCCTCGCGGACCCCTACCCGGGCTTCCTCGGCGACCGGCCCTACGGCGCCGACCTGGTGGTCGCGCCCCCGGCCCCCCAGAACCGCTGGATCACCGGCTTCCGCGGGATCCTCGTGATCCCCGCGCTGATCGTCTCGTCGCTCCTGGGCTACCTGATCGAGATCGTCGCCGATCATCTCGTGGATCGTCTGCCTGTTCACCGGCCGCATGCCGCTGGGCCTGCGCGACCTCACCGCCTGGGTCGTCCGCTTCACCGCCCAGACGCACGGGTACGCCAGCATGCTGACCGACCGCTACCCGGACTTCTCGACCGACCCTCGCGAGTAGGGCTCCGCCCCGCGGGGCGGGAGGGCAGCGGGACGGCCGGGGCCGCGCGCGCCAATTGACATCGGCGTTGACGCCAATTGGCGCGCGGAGGCTAGGCCGCCATGGACGCCTGGGCCATCGCGCGCCCGACGCCCGATTGCATCTCGTCGAGGTTCATCACCGGGACCAGGGTGATCTTGGCCTGCAGGGCCATGAAGAACGGCTCCGCGGCCGACGGGATCGACGAGGCGTCCCGCATCTCGAAGAAGATCAGCGCCGTCCGCATCCCCTCCTCCGCCGTGAAGTAGACGGCCTCGGCGCCCAGCGAGTCCGTGGCGGCCCTCATCACCCCGGGCAGCACACCCTCCCGGATCGCGTCGTTGCCCGCCGGGGTCGGGATCTGGACCTTCATGAGCATGCGCATGTCCACCCCCTCATCGGGAGAGAAGCCGGACGTCGAGCCTACGACCGGGGCGGTGGGCCGCGCCAGACGCGCGATCGCAGCGGAGGACGGCCGCCCTTGCATACCCACCGGCCGGCTACGAACATGTGTTCGTATGCCGTCGCCTCCCTACGTCGAACTCCACGCCCACACCGCGTTCAGCTTCCTCGACGGGGCGTCCGCGCCGGAGGAGATGGCCGGGGCGGCGGCGGCCATGGGCCACGAGGCGCTGGCGATCACGGATCACGACGGCCTCTGCGGATCACTGGCCTTCGCCCACGCGGCCCGCGGGGTGGGCGTGCGCCCCATCACCGGAGCCGAGCTCACCCTGCGCGACGGGTCGCACATCACGCTGCTGGCCGCCGACGCGGCCGGCTACGCCAACCTCTGCCGGCTGATCACCCTCGCCCACGCCGCACACGCGTCCGCCGCCGGACCGCCGGCCGCTGCCGCCGGCCCTGGACCGCTCCGCGCTGGCGGCCCACGCGCGGGGGCTCGTGTGCCTCACCGGCTGCGCGCGCCACGGCCTGGTGCCGCGGCTGGTGGCGGCCGGCGAGCGCCGGACGGCCGAGGAGGCCGTGCGCGACCTGGTCCGCGACTTCGGCCGCGACAACGTCCAGGTGGAGATCCAGCGCCCGCGCTCGCGCGGCGACCGGCGGCTCGCGCGCGAGCTGGCCCAGCTGGCCGAGGCCGCCGGCGTGCCCTGCGTGGCGACCGGGGACCCGCACGCGCACACGCCGCAGAGGGCCCTGCTGCAGGACGCCTTCGTGGCCATCGGCCATCGCCTGACCCTGGACGGCTCCGAGGACGCCCGCCGCGGCAACCGCCACGCCGTGCTGCGGCCGCCGCACGAGATGGCCGCCCTGTTCGCGGACCACCCCGGGGCGGTCGCCCAGACGCTGCGCACCGCCGAGCGCCTGGAGTTCGACCTCACCCGCGACCTGGGCTACCGCTTCCCCGACTTCGTGGGCTCGCACCCGGGCGAGACGGCCCAGGCCGCGCTCGCGCGCGTCTGCGCCCACCAGCTCGGCGCGCGCTACCCCAACGCGCGCAAGCGCGCGGCCGCCCGGGCGCGGCTGGACGAGGAGCTCGCGCTGATCGCCCACCACGACCTGGCCGGGTTCTTCCTGCTGCACCGCGACATCCTGGAGCTGGCGCGCGAGGTGGCGCTGCAGGTGCGCCCGGCCGGATCGGCGCGCCGCTGGCTGCCGCCGGGGCGCGGGCGGGGGTCCTCGGTCGGCTCGATCGTCTGCTACCTCACCGGCCTCTCCCACATCGACCCGGTCGAGAACGGCCTCTTCCTGGGGCGCTTCCTCAACCGTGACATGGCGTCGGTGCCCGACATCGACCTCGACTTCCCGCGCGACGTCCGCGAGCGCCTCATCGAGGAGATCATCACGCGCTACGGGCCCGAGCACGCGGCGCTGGTGGCGGCCTTCCCCACCTTCCGCATCCGCATGGCCATCCGGCAGCTCGGCGGGGCGCTCGCCCTTCCGGAGGCCGATCTCGAGCGCCTCGTGCGCCTGGCCGACGGCTGGTCCTCGGCCGACGCGGTGGAGGAGGAGCTGGCCCGCCTGCCGGACGGGCCGGCCAAGCTGGCCTCGCCCCGCTGGCGCGCCCTGGCGTTCCTGGCACGGGAGGCGGCGGGCCTCCCCCGACACCTGTCACAGCACTCCGGCGGGATGGTCGTGAGCGCCCGCCCGCTGATCGAGCTGGTGCCGGTGGTCCCGGCGGCGTTCCCCGGCCGCCAGATCTGCCAGTGGGACAAGGACTCCTGCGCGGACGCGGGCTTCGTGAAGATCGACCTGCTCGGCCTGGGGATGCTCTCGGCCGTCGAGGAGTGCATCGACCTCATCGCCCGCGCGCGCCACGAGAGCGTGGACCTGTCGCGCATCGGCTTCACCGACCCCTCGGTCTACGCCGAGATCCAGGACGCCGACACGGTGGGCGTGTTCCAGATCGAGAGCCGCGCCCAGATGCAGAGCCTGCTGCAGACGCGACCCGAGAACCTCGACGACCTCACGATCCAGGTGGCCCTGATCCGCCCCGGGCCGGTGAGCGGCGGTGCGGTGCACCCCTACGTCAAGCACCGCCGCGCCCGGCGCGCCGACCCGGACTTCGAGCCCCCCTACGACCACCCCCTGCTCGCCGACGTGCCTGCGCGAGACCCTGGGCGTCGTCGTCTTCCAGGAGCAGGTGCTCGAGGTCTCGATGGCCCTGGCCGGCTTCACGCCCGGGCAGGCCGAGGCCCTGCGGCGGGCGATGAGCCGCAAGCGCAGCCGCGAGGCGATGCTGGAGCTCTGGCGCGAGTTCCGCGACGGCGCCCGGGCGCGCGGGGTGGACGACGAGACCATCCGCGGCGTCTTCACCAAGCTGATCGGCTTCTCGAACTTCGGCTTCCCCAAGGCGCACTCGTCGGCCTTCGCCGTGCTGGCCTACCAGAGCGCCTGGCTGCGCCAGCGCTACCCGGCCGAGTTCCTCGCGTCCCTGCTCAACGCCCAGCCCATGGGCTTCTACCCGCCCGCCAGCCTGGTGCGCGACGCCCAGCGCCGCGGCGTCCGGGTGCTGCCCCCGTGCATCGCCCGCGCGGACGCCGTCTGCTCGCTGGAGGACGGCGCCGTGCGCGTGGGCCTCGGCTACGTGCGCGAGGTGCGCCACGAGGCGGCGGCGCGCCTGGTGGCCGAGCGCGAGGCCGACGGCCCGTTCCGCGACATCGCCGACCTGGCGGCCCGCTCCGAGCTGCGGCGCGAGCAGCTGGCCCAGCTGGTGCGGGCGGGCGCGTGCGACGTCTTCGAGCGCCCGCGCCGGGCCATGCTCTGGGAGCTCGGGGTGCTGTCGCGGCCGCGGGCGAGCGCGCGCGGCACCCAGCTCGCCCTGCCGATCCCGGCGGCGCCCGCGCCGCCGCTGCCCGAGCTGAGCCGCTTCGAGCGCACGATCACCGACTACGAGACCACCGGCCTGTCCACCGGCTGGCACCTGGTGACGCTGGTGCGCCCCGGCCTGCCCGCCGGGCGTCCTCACGGCCGCGCGAGCTGCGCGAGACCCCCCACGGCACCGACGTCCTGGTGGCCGGCCTGGTGGTGGCGCGCCAGCGGCCGGCCACGGCCGGGGGCATCGTCTTCCTGCTGCTCGAGGACGAGACCGGCATGGTCAACTGCATCGTGCGCCCGCAGATCTACGAGCGATACCGCGCGGTGGTGCGGGCCGACCCGCTGCTCATGGCCTGGGGGCGCCTGGAGCGCCACGAGCGCAACGATCAACGTGCTGGTCACGCGCATGGAGCGGATCGAGCCGCCGCGCGAGGACACCGGCCCCGCGGCGGCCGAGGTGGCGCGCCGATGACCCGGGTGCGCGCCGCCGCGCCCGAGGGCCAGCACTTCGGCCACGGGCGCCGCTAGCCTGACGGCGTGACCTATCTCCTCGCTGCGGCGATCGTCGCCGCGATGACGGTCACCCCGCTCCCGCTGCCGCCCTCGTGGCTGGTGCTGAGCTACCTGAGCCTGGAGCTCTCGGCCCACCCGGTCGGGATCGTCGTCGCCGGGGCCCTCGGCGCCGCCGCCGGACGCACCGCGCTGGCGTGGTCGTCCCGCGCGCTCGGGCCCCGGTTCATGGGCGGCGCGACCCGCGAGAACGTGGACTACCTGGCCGGCCGCCTGCAGCGGACGCCGCGGGACCTGGGGCGCCGCGGGCCTGCTCGCCCTCTCCCCGCCTCCGGCAGGCGCCCTCTACATCGCCGCCGGCCTGCTGCGCATCAACCTCGCCGTCGTCGCCGGCGCCTGCTTCGCCGGGCGCCTGGTGACCTACGGCATCGGGGTCGCGGCCGCCGGGGCGGCGGCCGACCAGATCGCCGACCGCCTGCGCGCGGCCGTCGGCCCGTGGTCGGTGGCCCTCGGCATCGTCGATCCTGGCGGCCGCGCTCTGGGTGTTCGCGCGCATCGACTGGCGGCTCCTCATCGAGGTCCGCCGCGTGCGCCTGCGCCGCGCCGGCTAGCGCTCGGGTCCTCAGGGCTGGGCGAGCAGCATCCCCAGAGTGAGGGCGACGGCCCAGATCGCGAGGGCGACGACCCCCAGGACGAACCCGGCGACGGCGATCCCGCGCGATCCGACCCGGCCGTCCGTCGCGCGGTGGTCGTCCATGGCGAACAGCGCCAGGCCGATCGCCGGCGCGCAGAGGAACGGCAGGAGGAACCCGCCGATCCCCAGCACCAGCGCGGCGACGGTCTTGCCCTCGCGCGGCGCCGCCGCAGGGTCGGGGGCGCGCGCGGGCCGCCGCAGCCCCACCAGGGCGATCGCCGTGCCGGCGAAGAGCAGGAGCGAGCCCACCAGCATGAGCCAGCCGGCCGTGTCGAGGGTCACGTCGACGCCGGGCAGCAGGTCCTCGGAGGTGCGGAAGCCGATCAGCGCGAAGGCCACCAGGATCGCGAAGAACGACGACACGCCGACCCCGGTGATCCGCGCCCACGCCCACGGCGCCGCCGCGGCCGCCACGCAGAGGACCGCCGCGATGACGCCGATCCACGACCCGCCGGCGACCTCGATGTAGCCGAAGTCGCCCTGGTTGACGGCCGTGGAGCCGGCGGTGGCCGCGGTGAGCACGCCCCCGAGGGCGGCCACGACGAAGCCGGCGCGGCCGAGGATCGTGGGCGGGTAGACCCCGCCGGTCGCGGGCGCCGACACCGAGGCCTCCGGGCCCGGGGGAGGCGCCGCCCTCGGCACCCTCCTCGGCGACGGCCGGCGGCGGCGCCGTCCGCGGGGGCGGGGGCGGCAGGCCGACGATCGGGTCCGCCTCCACCTCGCCGCTGCGGCTCACGTGCTCGGTCCAGCGCGATCCGTCCCAGTAGCGCAGCCGGTTCGCGCGCGTCGGATCCGGCAGCCATGCGCCCGTCACCATCGGTCCCCTCCGTCGCGGTGGCGGGACGCTATCTCCCGCTCCGGACCCCTATCGGCACGCGCGGACAGGATCCGCCCGACGCGAGCCGCCGCGTGGCGTCCCGCGCGACCTCCGCGATGAAGCGGTCCCCGACGCCGTCCGACACGCCCGCGGCGCTCCACGTCATCACCGCGGCGACCACCGGTCCGCGGGCCAGGTAGATCACCCCGCCGTCGTGCTTCACCTCCTTGGTGTACCCGGTCTTGTGGGCCACCGGGACGCCCGCGGGGACCGCTCCGGCGACGAGCTTGCTGGTGTCCCGCACGTCCAGGAGGCGCGCGAGCAGCTCGACCCGGGCGGCGCGCGGCCCGATGCCCAGGCGCGCGACGCCTCCGCGCCCGATCGCCCCCCGGTGGATGGCCACCATCAGCCGCGCGAGCTCGTAGGGCGTCGTGATGAAGTTCGTGAAGAGCGCCGGGCTGCGGAGGGTCGTGATCGGCAGCGGCCGGCGGGCGTCCTCGATGATGTAGGGGCGGCGCACCAGCGACCGGGTGAGGCCCAGGCGGTGGAGCGTGTCGGTGACGCTCGGCCGCCCCGGCCTCGCCCGAGCCGCCGCCGAGGGCCGTCAGCACCTGGTTCGCCGCGCGGTCGTCCGAGTCGCGGATCATCCGGTCGAGCAGCGGCCCCAGCTCGCGCGGCGCGGCCGCGGCGCACCGCGTCCACGAGGATCGCCGCCTTGAGCGTGCTCGCCGCGGGGAACTGCGCGTCGGCGTTCTGGCTCGCGCCGCAGCCGCTGACCATGTTCTGCACGTAGACGCCGGCGATGGCCGGCATGCCGGCCACGAGCCGGTCCACGTCGCGCTGGAGGGGGGCATCGACGAAGCCGGGCAGGCGCCCCGCCCGGCGCGCGGAGCGCGGCAGCACGCGGATCCGCACGGCGGCCGACCAGCGGGCGCCGCCGGAGCCGACGGCGCGCACGCGCACGGCGCCCACGCCGGCGGGCAGGGCCACGGCGAGCCTCCTGGGCCCGGCGGGCACCGAGCGCCGGGCGATGATCCGCCCGTCGCGCTGCACCTCGATGCGTCGCGTGCCCGCTCCAAGCCGGACGCTGATGCCGCCGAACGCGACCGGCGGGCCGGCCACGATCGCGGGCGCGGGCGGCGCCGCGTGCCCGATCACGATGTCATCGGCGCCGAAGCCATGCGCCCGAGGTTCCACATCGGGCCCCGCACGCCTCCCGGCCCGAGCCGGTGGACCGCGCGTCGTCTCGAAGACGAGGGCCGTCAGCGGTGGCGCCTCGACTCAATCCGAGCCCCGGCCCGCGAGGCGACGCTCCAGCGCCTCGACGAGCCGCGGGCGAAGGCGGCTCGCCGGGATGATCGCGTCCACCGACCCGACCTCCAGGGCCCGCTGGACGCTGTGGATCCCGTCGAACTCCGCCGCAACCTCTCCGAGCTTCTCCGAGCGAACCGCGGCGCGCAGATCGTCGAGCTCGGCGCGCAGCCGGCGACGGTCCGCATCGTCCGCCGCCGTCAGCCGGGCCTGCATCTCCTCCATCCGGGGGTCGGCTTCGGTGCGCGCGGCGACGTCGCCGGCGAAGACCACGGCGGCCGCGGGCGCCCCGCCGATGACGGAGGCGTAGGAGCCCTCCACGGCCAGCACCTCCATCTCGTCATTCAGCGCCCCGGAGAAGACCACGAAGGCTCCCCCGTGGTAACGGGACACCACGCAGAACACGATCGGCCCCTCGAAGTTGACGACGGCGCGCCCGATCTCGGCGCCGTACTCGAGCTGCCATTTCCGCAGCGACTCCGGCGAGCCGTCGAAGCCCGAGAGGTTCGCCAGCACCACCACCGGCCGGTTACCGCTCGCGGCGTTGATCGCGCGCGCCGCCTTCTTGGAGGACAGCGGAAAGAGCGTCCCGGCCGTCCACTGGTCGGGGCCGTCCGCCGGCAGGAACCCGTGCCGGGGGATCGGCCGCGATTCGATCCCGAGGACGGTCACCGGGTAGCCGCCGAGGTGGGCGTCGAAGACGACCGCGGTATCGGCGTCCGCCATCGTCGCCCATCGCTCGAGCGGCGGGTGGTCCCGGTCGATCACGGCGTTCATGAGCGACCGCACGTCGAACGGTTTCTTGCGCTCGGCGTTCGTCTCGGCCGAGAAGACCTCGCCCACCGTCGTGAAGGTGGTCCCTGGACCCGAGTGGGGACTCTCGCATACGTCGCGGTCGATCGGATCGGCGGTGCGGGCCCGGCGCGGGGACCGCTCCCCCGGGGCGATGTAGCTGTGGGCGTAGTGGTCGAGGAGCACCTCGCACGCCCCGGCCAGGTGGGGCGCCCAGTACTGGGCCTGTCCGTTCGGACCCATGATCCGGTCGAAGCCGCCGATGCCGAAGTTGTCCTCCGCCGAGACGCCGCCGGAGTAGTCGAGGGCCTGCTTGCCGGTCAGCACCATCGCGCTGTCGGGCGTCATCACCAGAATGCCCCGCGTGTGCATCAGCATCGTCGCTTCGGCGTTCCAGTAGGGCTGCGCGCCGACGTTGATGCCGGCCACGACGACGTTCACCTCTCCCCCCGCCTGAGTGAAGGTGATGATGCGGCGCAACACCCGGGAGACCCAATCCATGTTCTCGGTGCCGCTCTCGCGCGAGATCTTGGCCCCCGACGAGATGGCGAACCACTCCACCGGCACACCCAGCGCGTCGGCGAGGTCGATGGCCGCGAGGATGCGGCTGCACTCGGGCTCGGACACCGACCCGAGCGAGCGGGTCGGGTCGCCGAGAAGGGCGACCCGCACGATCCCATCCGGATGCTTCTCGGTCGGCGTGCGCACGATCCCGGCCACGATGCCGGCGCGGTTCTGCCCTGGCGGTCGGTCGACCGGCACGAGACGTCCATCCTCGTCCAGATCGTGCTCGGCGAAGTCGCCGCCCTCGCCCGTGAGGAGCCGGACGAGCTCATAGGGATAGACAGTGCCGCGCCGCCGGGCCGCCAGGACGCGCTGGGCGTACTCGTTGACCGGCGACAGTGCCTCGATCGGCGCCTCGGTGAGTCCCACCTCGACCCCGGCGCCCGGTTGGTGGGAGAAGCGAAGGGCCATCTCGCGCACTTCCCCGGTCGAGCCGTGCGCGGCGCCGAAGCAGAGAAGGACCTCCTCGAGTCCGAGCCCCTCGGTCATGGGGGCCAGCCGGCGCGCTGCCGCGATCAGCTCGGCAATGGGCACCTCCACGGTGGGCCAGATGTAGAGGAAGACATGGTTGGCCTGCAGGCGACGCCTCTCGGGCCGCGCGGCCTGGCTCCGGCGGATGCCCTCCAGGCATCCGGCCAGGATGTGCTCGACCTCGGGGAGGGCCGTGAGCGCGCCGGAGGCGTCACGGATCTCCGTGAGGTCACGGACCTCGGCGAGGGCGACGAAGCGCTCGTCCCTGAGGCCCTCCGGCGCGACGCAGTGGAAGAGGTAGGTGTCGTTGACCGACGGCAGGCGGCTCACCTCGAAGTTGGAGAGCCTCCAGAAGCGCAGCCGCCGCGAGATCATCGGGTGCAGCCCACGGACCACACGCTCCTCGCGCAGGCGTCCCTCGACCGGACGGAAGGTGAACTGGCTGGTCTCCCCATCCGCAAAGGCCACCGACACGGCGAGCCGCCGCACCGCGACGGGCATCGCGGCCTGCTCGATGGCGCGGTCGATGCGCTCGGCCATCTCGTCCGGGTCGGGAGCCTCGAGCCCGGTGAGGTAGAGGTCGGCGACGCTCCCCTCGGCGTCGGGCAGGTCCCGCAGGAACCGACCGACGGTCTCGAGGACGCCGTCGAGGTCCTCGATCTGCCCGAGGGCGGTGACGAGACGCACGTTCCGGCCGACGCGCCCGTAGGTGGCGGTGGCGAGGTGACGACCGTCCACCGTGAGAAGCCGCAGGTCGCGCAGGTCGCGGATCTTGTAGTAGCGGCGGGTCAGCACCTCGAGCATCGGCTCGTGATCGGGCATGCCGCGGGCGGCGCGCTCCCCGAGGATGGGCAGCAGCGGCTGCGAGGTGGCGACGACCTCGTCCATGAGCTCGGCACGCTCGGCCTCTTCGGGACCCGCGGCCAAGCGGTCGAGCTGGTCGCGCACGCGGCGATGGGCGCGTTCGCGTGCGGCCGCGATCGAGGGGCGGTCGAAGCAGGCGAAGCGCACACTGCGCGCCAACTCCCCGATCGCCGGCTGGCGGAGTTGCGTGGCGGCCACGAGGCGGTCGAGCGTCTCGCGCAGCCGCTTGCGGAGCGGGGGCGGAAGCGTGTCGGCATCGCGTAGGCGTCCGTCGAGCAGACCGGCCACCGCCGGGAACTGCGACGGCACCCGCTCCTGTGCGAGGAACATGCGGTAGGCGGCCTCGGCGAGGGCGGGGCTGCGGTCGAGCCCCTCCACGCCGTAGTGCCCCAGCGCCCGCTCGAGCGAACGGCACAGCGACTCGGGCACGTTCTCGCGCTCAGCGTCCAGCGAGCGCAGATAGTGGTGGAAGTGCTCGCGCGGGCTGTGGACCATCTCCTCCGCGAGATCCGACTCCTGCACCGGCGGCCGGGCCCGGGAGAGCGCAGCGAGATCCGCGAACACGCCCAGCGCGTCGAGCTCGCCCTGCAGGAGCGCCGGGTCGTCGGGCGGGAGGATGGCGCGCAGCTCCTCCAGCTGGGCGACCAGGCGTCGAGCCTCCGCCGCGCTGACGTCGTAGCCCATCAGCAGGCTGCGGATCGCGTCGAGGATCTCCGATGCGCGGCGCCGAGGACTACGGTCCGCGTGCGCCGCGAGGACGTCGAACACGACGCGCGGCCGCTGCGAGTCGCGTGCGGCCCCATTGGAGGTCGCCTCCATCCGCAGCAACGGCGCTCCGGCATCCACCTGGACGTTCCCGGCCACCAAGACCTGGGTCACGACCCCGTCGAACGGCGCGGTCACGGAGGTCTCCATCTTCATGCTCTCGAGGACCACCACGGGCGCCCCGCCGATGACGGCGTCTCCCGCCGCGACGGTCACGGACACCACCAGCGCGGGCGCGGGGGCTCGCACGAGCCCGCCCTCGTCGCGCGAGACGCGGTGCGCGATGCCGTCCACCTCGATCAAGTGGTCCGGCGGCTGGGCCACCGAGATGACCCGGTGCCTGCGGCCGTTCACCTGGAGGCGTGACTCGAACTCCCCCAGCCGGTCCACCTCCACCTCGATGACGCCCTCGGGGACGTTGACCCGGTAGCGCGCGGAGCCGGTCCGGGCCACCGTGAGGCGGTACGACTCGCCGCGGTGGCGTAGCTCCACCGTTCGGAGGATTTCGTGGCTGGCCTTCGGCCGGCCGCGGCGGGCGGAGGCGTAGAACCCTCGACGTTCCACGGCCTCCTCGGCCTCGTCCGCGGCGATCGCCGCGGCGATGAGCGCGACGTCGGCGTTGCGATCGGAAACGAGGCCGCCCCCGGCGCCGAGGCGATCGAGCCAGCCGGTGTCGGCGGTGCCCTCGACGACCTCGGGCCGGCCGAGCAGGTCGATCAGGAAGGCGCGATTGGTCGCCCCCCCGCGCACCACCACCCTCATCTCCTCGAGGGCCCGGCGCAGGCGGGCCAGCGCCTCCTCACGATCGGAGCCCCAGGCGATCACCTTGGCGATCATCGAGTCGTATTCCGATGGGATCACGTCCCCCTCGGAGATTCCCGTATCGACACGGATCCCCGGACCGGTCGGCAGGCCGAGGAGCTCCACTCTCCCCGGCGCCGGGGCGAACCCGCGCTCCGCGTCCTCGGCGTTGACGCGAGCCTCGATCGCGTGCCCGCGCGCCGCGGGCGGGACCCCCTCCAGCCGGCCGCCCGCCGCGATGTGGATCTGCAGCTTGACCAGGTCGAGGCCGGTCGTGGCCTCGGTCACCGGGTGCTCCACCTGGAGGCGGGTGTTGACCTCGAGGAAGGCCAGCATCCGCCCCTCTGGCTGGTAGAGGAACTCGACGGTGCCGACATTGCGATACCCCGCCGCCAGCACCAGATCGACCGCCGAGCGCCGCAGCGCCGCCTCCTGCTCGGCGTCCAACGCCGGTGACGCCGACTCCTCGATCAGCTTCTGGCTACGGCGCTGGACCGAGCAGTCGCGCACGCCGACTCCCCAGCCCGTGCCGTGATCGTCGACGACCACCTGCACCTCGACGTGGCGCGCGCCGGTCACGAGCCGCTCCATGAGCACGCTCGCGTCGCCGAAGGCACGCCTGGCCTCGTCGCGCGCCCTCTCGAGGGCGGGAAGCAGCTCGGCTTCGGAGTTCACGATCCGGATCCCGCGCCCGCCCCCTCCGGCGGCCGCCTTGATCATGAGCGGAAAGCCGATGGTCGTGGCGTGACGGAGCGCGTCCGCGTCGGTGTCCACCGGACCGCGGCTCCACTCGGCGACCGGTACCCCCACCTCCTCGGCGAGCAGTTTGGCGGCGATCTTGTCGCCGAGCCTCCGCATCGCGTGGGCGGGCGGCCCGATGAAGGTGACGCCGATCCGCTCACACAGCTCGGCGAAGGCCGGGTCCTCGGCGACGAAGCCCCACCCGACCCAGGCCGCGTCCGCGCGACACTCGCGCAGCGCCCGCTCGAGTTCGGCGTGGTCGATGTATGGGTTGCCACCACCGGGATGCCCGATGACCACCGACTCGTGTGCCTCACGCACGAACGTGGCCCGCCGCTCCTCGACGGTGTGGAGCGCGATCGTGCGAATCGTCCATCCGCGCTCGTGGTTGAGCTCACGCGCCGCGTGGATGAGCCGTCGTGCGGGCTCACCTCTGTTGACGATGGCGATCCTGCTGTCCATTGCCGACCGGACGCTATCTCCGCCCACCCGGAAGCGCTACGGGACGCCCCGCACCTAGGGGGATGGCGTCCCTACCGGACCCGGATGGCGTCGGCTAGCGTGACGTACCACCCTCAGGAACCGGGGAGCGATACGTGAGCAAGCCTTTCGTCATCAATCGTCACGGCCGGCTCGTCTTCCCGTCGAACTTCCTCGCCGACCTCGACTTCAGCGCCATCGAGACCGAGGAGCAGCTCTCGGCCGTCGTTCGACGGGACTTCGAGGCCAAGGCGCCCACTGGGTCGGACATCCTCGCGAAGACCGACTCGGGCGGCTATGCGTCGCGCTTCGAGCTGCTGCGCGACCTTGCCCTGAACCTGTTCTGGGCCAACCGCAACGCGATGACGATGTACGAGAAGCGGCCGATGCGCTGGCGCGACGTGCCGCGTCGCCGAGACGACGTCTTCCTGCCGATCCTCGAGCCGTGGCGGGACGGCGAGCGCAAGGTCGCCGCCGTCGCGAAGTGCTACGCGAGCCTGCCGCCCTCCTGGGACGCCGAGGCCGAGGACCGGATCCACGACGTCCTGTTCGACGTCTACCGCAACAAGCTGCACCACGCGACGGAGCTCTCCGCGATCAAGCTGACCGTCGCGGAGACACTGGCTCAGGAGGACAGCCTCACCTACTGCCTCTCGTCGTACGATCCCGACTTCCCCGTCTTCGGCTACGACGAGATCATCGACTGCTCCGAGGAGCAGCCCGAGCTCGAGGCGCTGATGCGCATGGCCATGGTGATGCACAACCAGTACCCGTGGACTCGCACCGAGATGAGGCTCGAGGAGATCGGGCGGATCGCCGACGACGAGTTCGTCGTGGTCTTCGCGCCCCGCAACCGCGACGTGAGGGAGTTCATCCGGCGCTGCCGGGCTGCCCCCGCACCCGTCCATCGGCGGCCGGCTCCTCCGGCGCGTGCGGTCCACCCCGCGACGCCGGTCCCCCCCGTCATCGTCGCCGAGCGCTTCGCGGTCAAGCCGCGCCTCGAAGCGCTCGCGGTCGCCAAGGGCGAGTGCATCTGCGAGAACGAGGACCTCATCCGCAACACCGCGTACAGCTGGTCGCCGATGACGGCGGACGACATACGCGAGAAGACCGGCATCGAGTCGCGGATCTACACCCAGAGGGACCTCGACGAGCTGGCGCTGATCGCCGCCACGGGCGCCCTCGAGGGCGCCGGCCGACGACCTGAGGAGATCGGCGCCGTCGTCTTCTGCTCCTGCACGAGCACGCAGCTGCTGCCCTCGGTCGCGACCTGGCTGTCCGGGCAGCTCGGCATCTTTCAGACGCACGTCTCCTTCGATCTCGTGGCGGCCTGTGCCGGCTTTCCCTACGGGATCGGCGAGGCGACGAGGCTGCTCCAGGACATCAAGCGCCCCGTCCTCTTGGTGTGCGCAGAGAAGTTCTCCGACAAGATCGGCAGCGTCCGGCCCTCCCGCATGATCTTTGGCGACGGGGCGGCCGCCATGGTCATCGCGCCGGCCCCCGAGGGCGGGGCGGGGGACGTGGAGGTCTTCCAGACGTATGCGAGCGGCCCCGCGAGCCAGGTCAACTCCATCATCTGGCCCAACCCCGAGTTCGACAACGACGTCACGGTCTGGGGGCCGGAGGTGAAGGCCCTCGTGGAGCGCTACCTCGTTCAGATGATGGGTGAGCTGCGCGATCTGCCCCACCCCGACGACCCGGAGCGGGCGCTCGTCGAAGCCATCGACCTCGTGGTGCCCCACCAGGCGAACCGAACGATGGTGGTCGAGCTCGCCGTCGAGGCCGGGATCGCCACCGACAGCCTCTACTTCAACATCGACAGGGTCGGCAACGTCTCCGCGGCGAGCATCCCGATCGCGATCCACGACGCCGTGACGGACGGGGTCATCGACCGACGGATGAGGATCTTCACTCCCGGCTTCGGCGCGGGCGCCGTCGCCGGCTACGTCGTGCTGCACATCGATCCGGCGGTCGTCGTGCCCGAGTCGCCGCAGGCGGCGTACACCGCTGAGGGTGGCGGCGAACACGCGCACTCGACCAGCGTCGACGACGTTCGCGAGGCCTTCGGCTGATGGCCCGGCGGGGCGGGACCTAGCGGTCCGAGAAGCTTCGCAGGACGGCCAGAAGGGCCTCGCGCTGGGCCTCGTTCAGGCCGGGGTCGGCCCGTATCGCCGCCTCGGCCGATACGGGCGGCGCGCCCGACGCCGGCTCGGAGTCGTCGAGGAGACCCGCCTGTGCCAGGAGTGTCTCGGGAGGCATCCCGAGCGCCCGGGCGACCTGGGTGACGACCCTCATCGAGGGCTGGTGCAGGCCGCGCTCGAGCTGGCTGAGATAGGCGTTGGAGATGTCGCTCAGCCCCGCAAGCTCGCGAAGCGAGAGCTTCGCGAGCTTGCGCTGAGCGTGGATGAACTGGCCGAGAGCCTCGACCTGCCCGCTCCAGGGATCCTGCGTCACGACGAACCTACTTGGTGGGCGTCTCGACCTTCGTGGTCTTGACGGCCGGGGCGGCGGCCGACACCAGCTTCTGGGCGAAGTCGCGCTGGGCCTCGAGCACCTTGCCCGCGAAGTCGTAGCTGGTCTTGATGATCTCCTCGGCCGACGGCAGGGAGCTGGCGACGGGGATGGCGGGGAGGTCCTGGACGCTGGTCTCGACGGCCTTGGCCCACGTCTCGACGACGTCGAGGACGGCGGTCTGGCTCTGACGGAGGGCGCTCAGGGTCTTGTCCTGGGCGGCCTGGGCGTACTCGATGGTGGGCGACGGCATGGTGTGCCTCCTGATTGGGGCTGGGTACCTGGTGTCTGGTTGCTCACTATAGTACGCAGTGCGTACTTCTGCAAGCGCGGATCACTTCTCCAGCACGTAGGTCCCCGGGGCGTCCCCCTTGGGCCGATGCTTGCGGCTCCCCATGCGCGGCGGCTTGACCTGCTCGCCGGAGCGCGCACCGAGCCACTCGGCCCAGTCCTCCCACCATGACCCCTCGTGACGGATCGAGGCGTCGAACCACTCCTTGGGGTCGGCCGGGTGCGCGTCGGCCGTCCGATACCAGGCCTTCGGGCTGGGCGGGTTGACGATGCCGGCGATGTGCCCCGCGGCGCTGAGCACGTAGCGGACCTCGGCGTTCGGAAGGACCTGCGTCGTCAGGTAGCTGCCCTCCCAGGGCGCGATGTGGTCCTCCACCGCGCCCAGGACGTAGAAGTCACCGTGGATCGACGCGGGGTCGAGCAGGGTCCCGGCCAGCTCCATCCTGCCGTTCGACAGCTCGTTGCCGAGGTAGCACGAGCGCAGGTAGAACGAGTGCATCTTCGCCGGCATGCGCGTGCTGTCCGCGTTCCACGCGAGGATGTCGAACGGCTGCGGGTCCTCGCCCATCAACCAGTTGTTCACCGCATAGTTCCAGACCAGGTCGTTGGAGCGCATGAAGGTGAAGATGCCCATCATCTCCGAGGCCTCGAGGAAGCCGCGCTCGTTCATGCGCTTCTCGAGCCGCTCGATCGAGGCCCGGTCGGTGAAGGCGCCGAGACGGCCGGGGCGGCTGAAGTCGACGAGCGTGTTGAGCAGCGTGGTCGACGCGATGCGGTCCTCACCGGCCGAGGCGAGGTAGGCGCGCAGCGCGGCCGTGAGGGTGCCGCCGAGGCAGAGTCCCACGATGTTCGCTCGCTCGGCTCCGGTGATCTCGCGCATCACGTCGAGGGCGGCGATCGGGCCGTTCAGCAGATAGTCGTCGAGACCCCAATGGCGGTGCGTGTGGTCGGGGTTGCGGTAGCTGATCGCGAACACGGTGTGACCGTGGTCGACCGCCCACTCCACGAAGCTCCGGCCCGGCGCGAGGTCCATGATGTAGTACTTGTTGATCCAGGGCGGGCTCAGGAGCAACGGCGTCTCGTAGACCGTCTCGGTGCGGGCCGCGTACTGGATCAGCTCCATCTGGTCGTTGCGGTACACGACCTTGCCGGGGGTGACGGCGAGGTCCTCACCGACCGTGAACGCGTCCGGGTCGATCTGCCGCGGCATCCCCTGGTTGTTCGCGAGGTCGTCCATGAACGTCTGCATGCCGCGCATGACGCTGGCGCCGCCGGTGTCGAGCGCCCTCTTCATGGCCGCGGGGTTCGTCCAGAGGCTGTTGGTGGGCGCGAGCGCGTCCATCATCACGTCCGCGAGGAAGGCCATCCTCTGCTCGGTCGCCTCGTCGACCTCGGACGCGTCGAGCACGTCGCCGACGAGCCGCCCCGAGAGCAGATAGGCCTGCAGGATCGCGAAGAAGGCGGGGTTCTCCTCCCACGCCGGGTCCCTGAAACGGCGGTCGCGGCGCCCGGGCTGCACGGGTCCGGCGGCCTCGGCTCCGCGGGCGCGCTCGGAGGCCGCCGCGGAGGCCTCCGCGAGACCGGAGACGTACCGGCTCCAGGCCTGCGCCATGCCCTCGGGGTTCTTGAGGGCGGCGGCGGCGGTGCTCATCCACGCTTCCGCGAAGCCGTGGGGGTCGAGTGACGCGAGGGCCTCGAACTCGGTCTCCTCCTCAACGGCGTCGGCGTCGGGCACCAGGTCGGGGTCGGGAGGTTGTGGGGAGGTCAAGGGGTTCCTTCCGTTCGTTGCGTGTGATCTGCGGGGGGCGGGGTCACCGGCTCAGGATGGCACGGCCCGCTCAGCCCGCGGATGAGGCCTGGGTGGACCGCGCCCACTCCAGCGGCCCGGTCTCCCACCCACAGCCGTGGCGCATCGCCACGTCGACGTCGGCGGGGTCTGCGATCTGCTCCTCGACGCAGCGGCGCGCCTCGTCGAGGGCGCTCGCGTAGTAGCGGGCGGCCACCTCACGGCCGGCGGCGTCGGCGGCCGTGTCCGGAGCGTCGCCGTCGTAGAAGCCGGCCCCGGTCTTCCTTCCGAGCCGTCCGGCGTCGACGCGGCGGCCGATCTCACCGCCGTCACCGAAACGCTCGCCGTACGCGTCCTCGAGGTCGCGCTGGATGTGCCCCAGCGTGTCGAGCCCGATCAGGTCACCCAGGGCGAACGCGCCCATCGGTGCGGGCCCGTCCTCGACCACCGCGCGATCGGCTGCGGCGAGGTCGGCGCCCAGCTCGGCTGCGCGCCGGTAGGCCTCCACCAGAGCGCGCACCAGGATGCGGTTGACGAGGAAGCCCGGGCACTCGCGCACCCGGACCGGCACCTTGCCGAGCGCCCGGGCGAGGTCCTCCGCGGCGATCATGGTCGCCTCGCTGGTCGTCTCGCCCCGGATCACCTCGACGAGCTTCATCACGCTGGCCGGGTTGAAGAAATGCAGCCCCACGACGAGATCGGGGCGGCTCGTCTCGGCTGCGAGCGCGCTGATCGAAAGGCCCGACGTGTTCGTGGCGAGGAGCGCCCCGGCCGGGAGGGCCGAGTCGAGCCGCCGGAACACCTCGCGCTTGACATCCAGGATCTCGGGCACCGCCTCTATCGCGAGGTCGCAATCGGCCAATCCCGCGTCATCGCCCGTCGGACTGATGCGGGCCACGATCGCCTGCGCCTCCTCGGGGCTCATCCGCCCACGCTGAACGCGACGCTCGCAGATCTTGGCCACGTGCGCCACGCCACGTTCCAAGGCGGCGGGGTCGGAGTCGAGCAGCACCACCTCGACACCCCCCGCCGAGGCCGTCTGAGCGATCTCGCTGCCCATCACGCCCGCTCCCAGTACCGCCATCCGTCGGATCATCGTCCCCCCTCGTTGCTCGAACGCCCGGCCGCGTGGGCGAGGCCCTTTCCTTGCGGGCCGCCCGAGGTCTCAGCCACGGGGCGGCATGACGAGCGCCTCTCCGGTGAGCACGGTCTCGCCGTCCTTTTGCACGATCGTCTCGAAGACCACTCGCTTCTTCTCCGGGATGATCTCCTTGACCGTCACCGTGGCCGTCAGCGGGTCACCGGGCCGCACCGGGGCCAGCCACTTGAGCGTCTGGGACATGTAGATCGTCCCCGGGCCGGGCAGCTGGGTACCGAGCACGGCGGAGATGAGGCCGGCGGTGAGCACCCCGTGCGCCACCCGGCCGCCGAAGGGCGACGCGTCTGCCCATGCGGCGTCGACGTGGGCGGGGTTGTCATCCCCCGAGATCCGCGCGAAGGCTTCGATGTCCTCCTGGGAGAAGCTCCCCGACAGGCTGGCGCTCTCGCCGACCGAGAGCTGGTCGATGGTCTTTCCGGGTGCGTACGTCGGAAACGGGTCGGGCATGGTGGATCTCCCCCAGGGGTTCGGCGGGCCCCGACCGATCGGGTGGGGCCGCGGTCGGTCTCAGTTGGAGCGGGCGTCGAGCCAGTCGGTGACCTTCGGCCAGAGCAGGTCACGGGCCCCGGACCCGGCCAGCAGCCCGACGTGGCCCGCCGGCAGCTCGAGGTACTCGGTGTCGCGGCTCGCGACCAGGTCGTTCAACGGCCGGGCCATCTCCGGCGGGACGATGTGGTCCCGTGAACCGGTGATGGTGAGCAGCGGCGCCGTGATCTCCGAGAGGTGGACCGGCCGTCCACCGATGGTCAGGGCGTCGCGGGCCAGAAGATTCTGCTGGTAGAAGGCCTCGATCCACTGGGTGAAGGCGGCCCCCGGGAACGGGACGCCGTCGTTGACCCACTGGTTCATCGCCCGCCACGCGGTCATGTCCTTGCCCGCGAACAGGCGCTCCAACATCGACACCTGCACGTCGACGAAGTTGGTGACCGGCTTCAGCAGCTTGTTGCCGAGGTCGATGAGCGACCCCGAGACATTGCCGAGCGTGTCTGCCAGCGCTGCGGCGTCGAAGTGGCGCGGGTCGGTCCACACCGAGTGCACGCCCGCGTGCGAGAAGTCGATCGGGGCGGTGAGCGTCACGAGATTCCTCAGCCCCTCTGGCCGGAGCGCCGCGTGGATGACACTCATGGTGCCGCCCATGCAGTAGCCGAAGAGCGTGTAGTCGTCGCCGGCCCCCGCGCGGGCCATGCGCTCGACCGCCTTCGGCAGGTGCTCGCCGACGAGCTCGTCGAGGGTGATCCCGCGGTCCTCCCACCCGGGGCGGCCCCAGTCGATCAGAAAGACGTCGTAGCCGCGCTCCAGCAGGTGGCGTACGAAGCTGCTGCCGGGTCGCAGGTCCAGGATGTAGGGGCGGTTGATCAGCGCGTAGACGAGCAGCACCGGGGTGGCGTGCGCTCGCGGCGCGATGGGCCGATAGCGATAGAGGGTCGTCTTGTTCCGGGTCCAGACGACGTCTCGGGGGCTCGTCCCTGTGGGGACCTCGTCAACCCCCGGGGCCGCCGCGGGGGCGGCCTCCACGGTCACGGTGCCGATCCCGTCCTATCCATTGGAGGGCCGGGTACGACGGCGGGCCGGCGCGCTCGTGGAAGCCCCCGACTCGCTCCCCTCGGCCTTCTTCGCGGGGGCTTTCTTCGCGGGGGCCTTCTTCGCGGCGGGGGCCTTCGAGGCGGTCTTCTTCACGGCAGGGGCCTTGGCCGCGGCGGCCGTCGCCACGGGCCCCTTCGCCTCGGCGGGCGCGGTGGAGCCACCGGGCGCAGGTGCTTCCGCGGGCGTGCCGGCAGGCTCCTGGATCGCGCTGGGGGCGGCCACCGGTTCGGCCGACCGTCGCGCGAGCGCGACGATCGCCGCCTCGATCCGCGTGAGCTGCTCAGACAGGCCCCGCGAGGCGGTCGCCGCCTCCGTGAGCGCGGCGAGCGCTTTCTCGATGGCCTCCAGGCGGGCGGGGACGGCCTGGGTGCCGGCCGTCGCCTCGCCGAGCCGCGCCTCGACGGCGGCGAGCCGTGTGACGACGCCCGCGGACTGGTCGCTCACCTCATCAACCTTGCGCTCCACATTGATCACGAGCTGCGCCACCTCGGCCAGGTCTTCCGTGGTGGGCATCTGAATGCTCTCGGCCGCGACCCGTGAGGCGGCGCGGATCGATTGCTGCTGCTGGGCGTACAGGGCGAGGAGCTGCCCCGAGGCGGAGGCGAAGTCCTCGCTGCCCACGATCTCCTCCATCGCCTTCGACCAGCGCTCGATCCCCTGGGCATACGCGTCGCGCATCAGCTGCATCGGATCGTCCGCGCGAGGGCTTTCGCCGCTCATGCCGCACCCCGCTCCGCGGCGTGGGCGGAGCCGTTGCCGGGCTCACCCTGCTTCGCCCCTCCGGCGTCGTCCTCGCGCGGAGCGAGGGGCACCGGATAGAGGCTGAAGAACTGGTTCAGCATGATCTGATAACTGCGCAAGGAAGCCGCCCAAGTGTTGAGATAGGCCCGGCCGGCGTCGGTGAGCGAATACAGGCGCCGGGCGGGGCCGTCTTTCGAGGTGTCCCAGCCGGAGACGACGAGTCCGTCCTTCTCGAGCTGGCGCAGAATGCGATAGACGCTGCCGCGGTCGAGAGCCTCGAACCCGAACCCCGACATGCGCCGGATGAGCTCGTAGCCATGGCTCTGCCACTGCTCGAGCGCGAGGAGCAGAAAGGGCTGGAGCCACGATCGTGGTTGGGTCTGGTTCTCGTGGCGTCGGTGGCCGTTCGCGCGGCCGCCCTTGCCGTCGGCATCTTCTTCTTGGCTCATAGATGCAGTTTTCACCTATCATTAGCACCTGTCAACCGAACCTGGCTCGGGCATGACGCCTCCGCCAGTCCCGATATCGGAGTCCATCTTGTCAATCGACCTCGAGCGCCGCGACGCCGTCGCCGTCCTCACCCTCAACCGGCCCGATGCGCTGAACGCGCTCTCGCCCGAGATGCTAGACGACCTTGAGCGCCTGCTCCGAGAGGTCGACGACGACGCGACCGTCCGCGCGGTGGTGCTCACCGGCGCCGGCGAGAAGGCGTTCTGCGCCGGGGCCGACGTCGGCCACATGCGCACCGCCGGGGCCCTCGACGCACGGGCGTTCGCCGAGCGCGGCCACCGCGTGGCGGATCTGATCGAGGGTCTGGCGACGCCGGTGGTGGCGGCCGTCAACGGCTTCGCCCTCGGCGGCGGTTGTGAGATCGCCCTTGCCTGCGACGTGCGCCTCGCCGCCGACACGGCCCGGTTCGGGCAGCCCGAGGTCACGCTCGGCGTCATCCCGGGCTGGGGCGGGACGCAGCGGCTCGCGCGCGCCACGTCGATCGGCTTCGCGAAGGACCTGATCCTGACCGGCAGAATGGTCAAGGCCGAGGAGGCGCTGCGCGCCGGTCTCGTGACGCACGTCCATCCCACGGCCGACCTCCTCGACGCGGCGGTCGATCTCGCCTCGACCATCGCCTCGCGGCCGAGTTGGGCCCTGGCGTCGGCGAAGCGGCTCTGCAACCTGGCCCTCGGCGGCGACGCTCGCTCCGCTTTCGCCCGCGAGATCGACGGGTTCGCGCTGGCGTTCACCACCCCTGACCAGCGCGAGGGGATGGACGCCTTCTTCGAGAAGCGCCCGCCCCGGTTCGAGGGTCACGATGAGGCGGTCGCCCGATGAGCTCCGACGCCCTCATCGTCGAAGCGGTGCGCACCCCGATCGGTCGGCGCAAGGGGATGCTCTCCGGCTGGCATCCGGCCGACCTCCTGAGCGAGGTCCTGGCCGCGGTGGTCGAGCGGGCGGGCGTCGACCCCGGGGAGGTCGACGACGTGATCGTCGGCTGCCTCGACCAGGTGGGCGAGCAGGCGGTCAACATCGGGCGCAGCGCGGTGCTCGGCGCCGGATTCCCCGAGAGCGTCCCCGCGACGACCATCGACCGGCAGTGCGGAAGCTCCCAGCAGGCCGCCCACTTCGCGGCTCAGGGGGTTATGGCCGGGGCCTACGACATCGTCATCGCGGCCGGCGTCGAGTCGATGACGCGCGTGCCGATGTGGGCCAACGTCCCCGACCCCGCGGCCGCCTATGGCACGCGCTTCCGGGAGCGCTACGGCCTGGAGGCCGACGCCTTCATCGACCAGGGGATCTCCGGCGAGATGATCGCCGAGCGCTTTGAGCTGACCCGCGAGGAACTGGATGCCTTCGCGGTCTCCTCGCACCTCCGCGCGGCGAGGGCCACCGAGGAGGGACACTTCGAGGCCCAGATCCTCCCCGTCCGCGCGGAGCGGGAGGACCGCGAATGGATGGCGACGGCCGACGAGGGGATCCGCCCCGGGTCGACGCTCGAGTCGCTCGCCGGGCTGCGGACGGTCTTCCGTGAGGATGGTCGCCTCACGGCGGCCACCTCGTCGCAGCTCAGTGACGGTGCCGCCGCCGTACTGATCGTCTCGGAGAGGGCGGCGACCCGCCTCGGGCTGCGCCCATGGGCGCGGTTCCATTCGTTCGCCCTCGCCGGCGTCGACCCGATCGAGGGTCTCAGCGGCCCGATCCCCAGCACCCGCAAGGTCCTCGACCGCGCGGGGCTCGAGATGGAGGACATCGATCTCTTCGAGGTCAGCGAGGCCTTCGCGTCGGTGCCCCTGGCATGGGCGCGCGAGCTCGGTGCCGATCTCGAGCGGGTCAACGTCAACGGCGGGGCCATCGCGCTCGGCCATCCGCTGGGGTGCAGCGGCGCCCGGCTGATGACGACCCTCGTCCACGAGATGGGCCGTCGGGGCGTGCGCTACGGCCTTCAGACGATGTGCGAGGGCGGCGGAATGGCCAACGCGACGATCCTCGAGCTCGCCTAGGCTGAACAGCCTAGGCAGCGGCACCCGGTGCATTCCGCGGCACCGGGTGCCTGTCGCCTATTCCGGCCGCAACCGCTGTACCTCCGCGAACTGCGAGAGCTTCCTGAACGCCCGCGCCTCGATGAGTCGCGCGCCCTCGCGCGTCATGCCCAGCTCGCGTCCGACGGCGGCGAAGCTTCTCGGCGCCCCGTCGAGGAGGCCGAAGTGCAGCTCGAGCACCGCCCGCTCGCGGTCCGAGAGCCTGGCGAGGGCACGCCCCAGAGCCCTCCTCATCCAGGCCGCCTCACCCGAGCGCTCGGGTGCCTCGCCGGTCGCGTCGACGAGGAGGTCCGCGAGCTCGCGCCCGCCCTCTTCGCCGACCGGCGAAGAGAACGAGAGGGGCTCCTGGCGGCTCCGCCGCACCAGCCCCACGTCATCGCCCGAGAGCCCCGTCTCGCGCCCGACCTCGTCGGCCGTCGGCTCCCGGCCAAGCCGCAGGAGGAGGGCCTGCTCCACCCGGGCGACCGTCGGCTGCAGGTCGACGATGTGGGACGGCATGCGGACAGAGCTGCCCGTCGTGGCGATGCTCCTTCCGATGGCCTGGCGTATCCACAACGTCGCGTACGTCGTGAACCGGAAGCCGAGCCGCCAGTCGTAGCGGTCCGCGGCCCGAATCAACCCGAGGCTGCCTTCCTGGACGAGATCTGCGAGCGGCAGACCCCGCCCCCGGTACTTCTTCGCAATGGAGACCACCAGGCGCAGGTTCGCCTCGATCAGCCGCCGGCGCGCCTCGGGGTCACCGACCTCGATCCGTCGGGCGAGCTCGACCTCCTCCGCGGCTGAGAGCAGAGGGGTCACCCGAAGCCCGACGAGGAATCGGGCGAAGCCATCGATCGCCGCCGGTGGCTCGGTCGGCGCGGGTCGCGGGCCGGCGGCGCCGCCCGATGGCGACGGAAGGACCCGGTGGCCGGTCACGACGCCGGCGCCGCCGACGCCGCGCTCCCCCGCGGGGAGGCCGTCGCGGACCGCCCAACGACGCCCGGCTCCCTGCGGCCCCTCGGGTGTCCGCCGTCCAGGTGGCCGAGGGTGTTGACGCGACGGATCGAGGCCTGTTGCTGCATGGATCCTCGTGGTCGGCAGTAGCCGCTCCACGATCTCTTCCGTCAACCGGGCAGTCAAAGAACTGCCATATGGACGTCACCTAGGTGACGGGTCCCCTTAGGTGAGGCATTTCGATTCTTTTCCTCGGTCGCGGCTGGGGCCCTTGCGCACCCGCGGCGGGCGGTGGAGCGTCATCAGCAGCACATCCGGTCACGCGACGAGAGGGAGAGATCAATGGCATCGGAGAGCGTCTACGTCGTCAACGAGATCGTCGGCACGAGCGAGACATCGTGGGAGGACGCCGCTCGCGTCGGGATCGAGACGGCCACGGCGAAACTGCGGGACGTCAGAGTCGGCGAGGTCGTGAAGATGGACGTCACCATCGACGAGGGAGGGCGGATCGCGCTCTTCCGTGTCCGGCTGAACGTGTCGTTCAAGTACGAGTCGAGCTGACGGGGCTGGCGACGACGCGGCCACCGGGCTCGCGCCCCCGTGACCGCCGCCCCGTCCCCGCCCCCGTCTCCATCGCTGCACCCGTCTCCGCCCTCGCGCGCGTGGGGGCGCGCGACGCCGTCCCCTCGAGAGCCGTTCAGGATTCTTTGGCGCCGCCGATACAGATTGGGCATTGCACGGATGCAGAGCAGCTTTGGCCACGACGGCCGTGGCTCTGGCGTGCGCGGGCGCCGTCGTCGGCGTTGCCGCGGCGGCGGAGCAGGCCCCCGTCCCGCCGGGCCCCACCCCCACCGCGGCGTCGCCTGCGCCCCAGGTGGAGACCGCGCTCCTCTCGGAGATGAACCGCGTGCGCGTCCAGCGCGGCCGGACCGCCCTGAGGCCGCTCGCCAGCCTCACCACCGCGGCCCGCGGGCAGAGCCGGGCGCTGCTGGCGGCGGGCGCCTTCCAGCACGACAGCCTCGACGGCAGCCCCTTCTGGACCCGCCTGGTGGCCGCCGGCTTCCCCGCGACCCGGCGCATGGGCGAGAACCTGGCGATGGTCTCGGGCTGCGACCGCGCCGCCGCCCGCGAGACCGTGACGATGTGGATGGCCAGCCCCGGTCACCGCGCCAACCTGCTCAACCCGCGCTTCCGCTTCGTCGGCTCGGGAGCGGCGACCGCGCCCGACTGCTCCACGACGATCATCACCGCGGACTACGGCTCCTGACGGAGCCACGGGGGGCGGAAGCCCTCTCTGAAGACTAGGCCTGGAAGCTCTTGCCGCAGCCGCAGGAGGCGGAGGCGTTGGGGTTGTTGATCAGGAACCCGGCCCCCTGGAAGCCCTCTTCGTAGTCGAGCTCGACGCCGAGGAGGTACGGAACGCTGAAGCGGTCCACGATCACGCGGACCCCGTCGCTGTCCATCACCTCGTCGCCCTCGACCGGCGCGGTCAGCGACAGGTCGTACTCGAAGCCCGAGCAGCCCCCCGGGACCACCTGCACGCGCAGCCCGGCGCCCTCCTCCGGCTCGGCGGCGATCAGCGTCCGAAGCTTGTCCTTGGCCTCCTGGGTGAGCGTGACCATCTCGCGACCTCTGTCATCCGGGGGTGTCGTAACGACACACCGAGTGTGGCAAAGCCCCCGGACGCAAGCAAGCTCGTTCTCCCGTTAACGATCTCGCCCGGTGGCGCGCGCGACCGGGGCGAGGATGGGGAGCGGACGTCCGCCGAAGGCGAGCGCCGTCTGGCTCGTCGCCCACACCGAGGTCGCTGACGCGGCGGGGGTGTTGCGGACCGCCCCGTCCGGGCGCTGGAGGCGGGCGAGGAAGGCGCGCGGGCCGCCCGCGCGGTTCCACGGGGCC
Source organism: uncultured Thermoleophilia bacterium (assembly GCA_963784365.1). Lineage (GTDB taxonomy): Bacteria > Actinomycetota > Thermoleophilia > Miltoncostaeales > Miltoncostaeaceae > Miltoncostaea. Next base: position 310,810 of record CAWAQS010000008.1, read on the forward strand.
GCGTTCCCGCGCTCCCCGAGGGCGCGGAGCGAGAGGGCCACCCAGGCCGTGGTGAGGGCGGTGCTGGAGCCCCCGACGACCGCGGGGAAGCCGCCGTCGGCGTTCTGGGCGGACCGCAGGAAGCGGCGCGCCCTCACCAGCGACGGTGACGTCGGCGGTCGCCCGGCCGCGACCAGGGCCTGGACCGCGTCCGCGGTCGTGTTGGGCCCCGAGCCGGGCGATCCGCCGGCGAGCGCCCAGCCCCCGTCGGGGCGCTGCGTGCGCTCGAGGGCGTCGCGGGCGCGCATGATCGCGCCGGCCTCGGGCGTGAGCCGGCCGGCGCGCAGGGCGAGGATCCCCCACGCTGTCGTGGAGGTGTCGGCGCCGACGGAGCCGTCCGACCGCTGGGCGGAGAGGATCTCGCGGACGAGGTCGCGGCCGCCGACCGCGCGCGGATCCAGCCCGGACGCGGCGAGCGCGACCCCGGCCCGCTCGACGTCGCCCAGCCCCGGGCCCACGGTCCGCACCAGGGCGCGGCGCAGCGGGGCCTCCCTCCCCTTCCACGAGCCCGGGGCGGCGGCGATCGCCATGGCCGCCCAGGCCGTGATCGTGGGGTCGGTGCCGCGCGTCTCGGCGAAGCCGCCGCCGCGCGGATCCTGGTGCGCGGCCAGGTTGTCCAGCGCGCGGTCGAGAGTCCCGGCGGAGGCCGGGCCCGCGAGAGCGCCCGTCGCGGCGACCGCGACGGCGACCATCGAGGCCCGCCATGGCGAGCCCCATCCCCGGGCACTGGAGAGCATCGCGGGAGGTGTAGCGAGGGCGGCCCGGGACGGCAACCCTCCAACGGATGGTCTGGGGAGCCCGAGGGGGTCTCAGGAGCGCCGACTGTTGCTAGCGTCAACCCATGGCCACGATCGGACCCACGTTGTCGCGGCGCTCGCCCTTCGCGCGGGCGTTCTCGGATCGGGAGGGCAACCTCCGGACGACCACCCTGATCGGCCTGGTCATGGCGGTCGCGTTCATCATGTCGCTCGGGACGTTCATCGCCCTGATGGCCGCCAACGCGGGCAGCCCGGGGGTCCTCGGCCTCTGGGCGATCGGCGCCTTCCTCGTGATCAAGCTCCCCCTGCTGGCCGTGGTCTGGTGGATCCTGTCGCGCCGTCGCGACCCCCCGGGGGGCGGCGGCTGGACCAGCAAGGAATGCGGGCAGATCCTGGACTATCTCGAGGAGCAGGCCCGCGACAGCGTCGGCCGTCCCGACGCCGCCAAGCGGCTGGCCTACTTCGCCCGGGAGGCGTGGTTCGTGGCCGATTCGGCCGACGACGCGGACACCCCGCGGGCCGTCGACACGGCCGTCCTGATCGAGGCGATGGCCACCGAGGCCGGGGCGCCGATCGACCGCGGCGGACCGGCCCGCGCCGCCGAGGGGCCCGCGCCCGTCTAGACTCGGTGCCGGCGCGGTCGTCGATCGCGTCCGCACCACGCGATCGCGGGGCCAGGCATCCGCCGCCCGTCGTCGAAGACATGATCGCATTCGCCTGCTCCGGCCCAGACTCCCGCCGAGCACGAAACTCGGACAGAAGAGGCTGGGATGAGCGTCGGCTCCATCGAGTTCAACGGCGGCGGCGCGTTCTACGCCGACCTCAAGCTGCGGGTGAAGGCGCACCTGGCCGAGCCCGGCCGCCAGCGCCGCGCCCAGCGCCGGATGTACGTGAAGACGGCGATCATCCTCAGCTGGACCGTCGCCTCCTGGGCCCTGCTGGTGTTCGCGGCCACGACCTGGTGGCAGGCCGCCCTGCTGGTGGTCTCGCTGGGGCTGGCGCTCGCCGGCATCGGCTTCAACGTGACCCACGACGCCAACCACGGCAGCTACAGCACCAACCGCGGCTTCAACCGGACCATGCGCTGGTCGCTCGACGTGATGGGCGCGAGCTCGTACGTCTGGCGGATCAAGCACAACGTCGCCCACCACACCTTCACCAACATCTCGGGGGCGGACTCGGACATCGAGCAGCTGCCCCTGGCACGACTGGCGCCGGACCAGCAGCGACGCTGGTTCCACCGCTACCAGCACGTCTACATCTGGCCGCTCTACGGCCTGTTCGCCGTCAAGTGGCACACGGTGGGCGACATCGGGCTGCTCATGCGCGGGCGTGTCGGCGAGACCCCCCTCCCCTGGCCGCGCCGCCGCGAGCTGGTCGGTCTGGTGCTCGGCAAGCTCGCCTTCATCGGCTGGTCGATCGTGATCCCGCTGCTGCTCCACCCCGCCTGGGAGGTCGCCGTCGCCTTCCTCGCCACCTCGTTCGTGCTCGCCGCCACCCTCGCGGTGGTCTTCCAGCTCGCCCATTGCCTCGAGGAGGCCGAGTTCTCGAGCGTCAACGCGATGGGCGACGCCGGGCGCACCGAGTGGGCCCGCCATCAGGTGGAGACGACGGTCGACTTCGCGCCGCGCAGCCGCCTGCTGGCCTGGTACCTGGGCGGCCTGAACTTCCAGGTGGAGCACCACCTCTTCTCGCGCGTCTGCCACATCCACTACCCCGCCCTGGCGACGGTGGTGAGCCAGGCCTGCGCCGATCACGGCGTGACCTACAAGAGCCACCCCACGGTCTGGAGCGCGATGGCGTCCCACACGCGCTGGCTGCGCCGGATGGGACGGGCCCCGGTGGCGGGGGTGGCCCCCGCCTGATCCGCCGCCGCGCGGCGCACACCGCGTCTGACGCGGTGGATAGCATCCTCGCGTGAAGCCGCGGCGACGCAAGGAAGAGTCCGGCGAGGCGGCCGAGCCCGCCCCCCCGGAGCTCGGAGCCGACCAGCTGGCCCACATGTTCGCCGCCCCGCCCTGGCTGCGCGACGTCGGGATCCTCGCGTGGTTCCTCGTAGGGGTGGGGGTCGTCCTCGTCGGCCTGGTCTGGTTCCTGGGCCAGATCTCGTCGATCGTCGGCCCCGTCGTGGCCGCCTCCGTCGTGGCGGCCGTGACCGCGCCGCTGGTCACCGTCCTGCACCGCAACATGCCGCGCGCGGCGGCCGCCGGCATCGTGCTGCTGGGCCTCCTGGTGATCGGGGCGATCGTGGCGCTGCTGGTGGTCGGCGGGATCGTGGAGAACAGCGCGGAGATCACCGCCGCGCTCGACACGGGCGCCGACCGGATCACGGGCTGGTTCACGGACCTCGGCGTCGGCTCGAGCGGGGCGGACAACGCCTCGGCCGACGTGAAGGCGGCCGTGCCGCAGATCGGGGCGACGCTCCTCCAGGGGGTCGCGGGGGGCATCGAGGGGCTGACCTCGGTGGCCTTCTTCCTGTCGTTCTTCTTCTTCAGCACGTTCTTCCTGCTGAAGGACGGGCCGTTCTTCCGCCGCTTCCTCGACCGCCACATGGGCATCCCCCCGGCGGTCGCGACGATCGTCAGCGGGAACATGCTCGTCTCGCTGCGCCGCTACTTCTTCGGCGTCACGATCGTCGCGCTCTTCAACGGCGTGGTCATCGGCGGGGGCGCCTGGCTCCTCGGGGTGCCCCTCGCCGGCACGATCGCCGTCGTCACGGTCGTGACCGCCTACATCCCCTTCATCGGGGCCTTCGTGTCGGGCGCGTTCACGGTCGTCATCGCGCTGGCGACCGAGGGCACCGGGACGGCCGTCGCGATGCTGGTTCTGGTGCTGCTGGCGCAGGGGTTCCTCCAGCAGATCGTCCAGCCGATCGCCTTCGGCGCCACGCTCGACCTCAATCCCCTGGTCGTCCTGATCGTGACCATCGCGGCGGGCGGCCTGTTCGGCATGGTCGGCCTGATCCTCGCCGCCCCGGTGACCTCCGCCGCGCTCCACATCGCCCGCGACGTCGCGCGGGCGCGGGCGGCGGGCGCGTCCAGCCCCGACGCCGCCGCCGCCCAGGCCCCGCCCGGAGCGGACGACGGGTCACTCGCCGGCGTCCCCCTACCGTAGAGGCGGCGCACGATGGCCGATGAGGAGATCGCGCGCCGCGACGGCGACGGCGACGCGTGGCGGCGCTGGGGGCCGTACCTGTCCGAGCGCGCCTGGGGCACGGTGCGCGAGGACTACAGCCCCGACGGCGAGGCCTGGTCGCACTTCCCGCACGACCAGGCGCGCTCGCGGGCCTACCGCTGGAGCGAGGACGGCCTCGGCGGGATCTGCGACGACAGCCAGCTGCTGTGCCTGGCCTTCGCCTTCTGGAACGGGCGCGACCCGATCCTCAAGGAGCGCATCTTCGGGCTGACCGGCGACGAGGGCAACCACGGCGAGGACGCCAAGGAGTACTGGTGGTACCTCGACTCCACGCCGACCCACTCGTGGATGCGCTGGCGCTACATGTACCCCCAGGCGCGAGTTCCCGTACGAGGAGCTCCTGGAGGTCAACCGCGCCCGCGGCCGCGACGAGCCCGAGTACGAGCTGCTCGACACCGGCGCTCTTCGACGAGGACCGCTACTGGGACATCACGGTCGACTACGCCAAGGCCGCCCCCGACGACATCTGCCTGCGCGTGCGGGTGCGCAACGCGGGCCCCGACGCCGGCGACCCTCCACCTCCTCCCCCACCTCTGGTTCCGCAACCGCTGGTCCTGGGATCCGGCGGCCGCAGCGGCCGGCGATCGAGCTGATCGACGGGGCGCTGACCGCCCACGAGGCGGCGCTGGGGACGATGTCGCTGCGCGGCGACGGCGCGCCCGAGGCGCTCTTCTGCCACAACCAGAGCAACACCGAGGCGCTCTGGAGCACGCCCGGCGACCCCTTCCCCAAGGACGGGATCAACGACCACGTGGTGCACGGGCGCCGCCACGGTCAACCCGGAGCCGACCGGGACCAAGGCCGCCCTCTGGTACCGCCTCGACGTCGCGGCCGGCGCGACCGCCGAGGTGCGCCTGCGGCTCGCGCCCGAGGGGGGCGACCTCGGCGAGGGCTGGGAGGCGACCCTGGACGCCCGCCGCGCGGAGGCGGACGACTTCTACGCCGGCATCGCGCCCGCCGCGACGCCCGACGAGGTGCACGTGATGCGCCAGGCGTTCGCCGGGATGCTCTGGAGCAAGCAGTTCTACCACTACGACGTGGCGCGCTGGCTCGACGGCGACCCCGCCGGCCCGCCGCCCCCGCTGGAGCGCCACACGGGCCGCAACGCCAGGTGGCGCCACCTGTCCAACCACGACATCGTGTCGATGCCCGACAAGTGGGAGTACCCCTGGTACGCGGCGTGGGACCTGTCGTTCCACTGCGTCACGCTGGCCCGCGTCGACCCGGAGTTCGCCAAGGAGCAGCTGCGGCTGATCACGCGCGAGTGGTACATGCACGCCAACGGACAGCTGCCGGCCTACGAGTGGGACTTCGGCGACGTCAACCCGCCGGTCCACGCACAGGCCGCGCTGCAGGTGTTCCGGGCCGACGGCTCCCGCGACGTCGAGTGGCTGAAGCGCATCTTCCACAAGATGCTGCTGGGCTTCACCTGGTGGGCCAACACGAAGGACATCGGCGGCGACAACCTGTTCGGCGGGGGCTTCCTCGGCCTGGACAACATCGGGCCCTTCGACCGCTCCAAGCCCCTGGCCGACGGCCACGTGCTCGAGCAGGCCGACGGCACCGGGTGGATGGGCCTCTACTGCCTCAACATGCTCGAGACCGCGCTGGTGCTGGCCGAGCACGACAGCGCCTACGAGGACGTCGCGGTCAAGTTCTTCGAGCACTTCACCCACATCCAGCGGGCGATCAACGACCGCGGCCTGTGGGACGAGGCGGACGGCTTCTACTACGACCAGATCCGGCGGGCGTCCGACGACTCGCACTGGCCGGTGCGGGCGCGCTCGATGACCGGCTTCATCCCGCTCTACGCGGTGGCGGTGGGCGACGGGCGGGTGATGCGCGACTTCGAGGACTTCCCGAAGCGCGTGATGGACTTCCTGCGCGTGCGCCCCGAGATGGCCCGCGCGGTCAACGTCGACCTGAGCGGCGACCACCCCAGCATCCTGCTGGCCCTGGTGGGGCTCGACCGCCTGCCGCGGCTCATCGAGCGTCTGGGCGACGAGCAGGAGTTCCTGTCGCCCCACGGCGTGCGCGCCCTGTCGGCGGCGTACCGCGGCAGGCCCTTCGAGATCTGGGAGAACGGCCGGATCGTCTCGACGGTCGACTACGAGCCGGCGGAGTCAACGACCGCCCTCTTCGGCGGCAACTCCAACTGGCGCGGCCCGGTCTGGTTCCCGGTCAACGTGCTCCTCATCACCGCGCTCCACAGCTACCACCACCACGTCGGCGACGGCTACACGCTCGAGTACCCGCGCGGGTCGGGCGAGCAGCGCACGCTCCGCGACATCGCCCACGACCTCGCCGCGCGGCTGATCTCCATCTTCCTGCCGGGCGAGGACGGGCGGCGGCCGGTGTTCGGCGACCTCGAGCGCTTCCAGACCGACCCGGCCTGGCGCGACAACCTGCTCTTCCACGAGTACTTCCACGGCGACAACGGCGCCGGCCTGGGCGCCTCCCACCAGACCGGCTGGACCGGGCTGGTGGCCAACCTGATCATCCACCAGGCCTCGCTGCGCGAGCAGCCACCGGCGTGAGCGGGCTCGCGACACGGGCCCCCAACGCGGCGCTGGGCGCCCACGTCGACGACGACGGGACCACCTTCGGGCTCTTCAGCAGCGTCGCCGACGCGGTCGACCTGTGCCTGTTCGACGACGACGGTCACGAGCGGCGCATCGCCCTCATCCCGGGCGAGGGCTACGTCTGGAACGGCCACGTCGCCGGGGTGCGGCCCGGGCAGGCCTACGGGTACCGCGTCCACGGGCCATGGGACCCGGCGTCCGGCGCGCGCTGCAACCCGGCCAAGCTCCTCCTGGACCCCTACGCGCGCGCGATCGACGGCGAGGTGATCTGGCACCCGGCGGTCCACGCCGCGGCGCCCGGCGACCCGGACCGCCGCGACGAGAGCGACTCGGCCCCCTACGTGCCGCGCTCGATCGTCTGCGCGGACGGCTTCGACTGGGGCGACGACCGCCGTCCGGGCACGCCCATGCCGCACACGATCATCTACGAGACCCACGTGAAGGGCTTCACGGCCCTCCACCCGGGGGTCCCCGCGCCGCTGCGGGGCACCTACGCCGGCCTGGCCCACCCGGCCGCGATCGACCACCTCACCGGGCTGGGCGTGACCGCCGTCGAGCTGATGCCGGTGCACCAGATCGTGCACGACGAGGCGCTCGTCGCCCGCGGGCTGCGCAACTACTGGGGCTACCAGACGATCGGCTACTTCGCGCCCCACGACGGCTACGCCGCGGGCGGCGCGCGGGGCCCAGGTGGACGAGTTCAAGGCGATGGTGCGCGCCCTCCACGCCGCCGGGATCGAGGTGATCCTCGACGTCGTCTTCAACCACACCGCCGAGGGCGACCAGGACGGGCCCGACCCTCTGCCTGCGCGGCGTCGACAACGCCACCTACTATCGCTTGCGCGACGATCCGCGCCTTTACGTGGACGACACTGGCTGCGGGAACACGCTCGACATCCACCGCCCCCAGACCCTGCGGCTGGTGATGGACTCGCTGCGCTACTGGGTGCAGGAGATGCACGTCGACGGCTTCCGCTTCGACCTGGCGGCCGCCCTCGGCCGGGGGGCCAGCGACTTCGACCCCCACTCGCTGTTCCTCGGCGGCCGTCGGCCAGGACCCGGTGCTCTCGCGGGTGAAGCTGATCGCCGAGCCCTGGGACGTCGGCGCCGGCGGTTACCGGGTGGGCGACTTCCCCGCCGGCTGGAGCGAGTGGAACGGGCGCTACCGCGACACCGTGCGGGACTTCTGGCGGGGCACGGAGGGGACGCTCCCCGACATGGCCACCCGGCTCGCCGGATCGAGCGACCTCTACGGCCGCGGGGGCCGCCGCCCCACGGCCTCGATCAACTTCGTGACCGCCCACGACGGCTTCACCCTGGTCGACCTCGTCTCGTACGACCACAAGCACAACGAGGCCAACGGCGAGGACAACCGCGACGGCAGCGACGACAACCGGTCGGCCAACAACGGCGCGGAGGGGCCGACGGGCGACCCCGAGATCCTCGAGCTGCGCGCCCGCCAGCGGCGCAACTTCCTGGCCACCCTCCTGCTCTCCCAGGGCGTGCCGATGATCCTCGGCGGCGACGAGCTGGGGCGGACCCAGGGCGGCAACAACAACGCCTACTGCCACGACGACGCCACGAGCTGGATCGACTGGGAGGCGGCGCGGGCCGAGACCGGCCTCACCGACTTCACGGCCCGCCTCTGCCGCCTGCGGCGCAAGCACCCGGGATTCCGCCGGCGCGGGTTCCTGCGCGGCGCCCCCTCGACCCCGGACGGCATCGACGACCTCGACTGGCTGCGCCCCGACGGCAAGGCCATGGCGGCCGAGGACTGGGCCGTGCCCTATGCCCGCGCCGTGATGGCCCTCCTCGGCGGCGACGGGGTCGGCCCGGGCGCACCCCGGGATACGCCGCTCGCCCTGTGCATCAACGCCTGGTCGGAGGACCTGCCCTTCCGCATCCCCCGGCTGTCGGGAACGGCGTGGACCGTCGTGCTGGACACCGCCGATCCCGCCGCCGAGCCGCGCGCGGTGGACGCGGGCGGCGCGGTCACGGTGCGCGCCCGCTCGGTCGTCGTCGCCTCGGGCGAGGCCCGCTAGCCGCGCGGGCCCCCGCCGGCCGCCTACCTGGCCGGGAAGGTCCTCCTCTCGGTGAGGCCGATCAGCTCGAGGCCCTCCGGTCCGTTGATGCCGCGGGTGGGCAGCTCCGCCACCCACGGGGTCTCGACCTGCTCGCCGATGCCGGTGGGATGGCCGACCAACTCCACCCCCCGGCGGTCCTCGCCGCGGTCCGGAAGGAGCTCCAGCCGCACCTTGAGCGGCACCGGCGAGACCCCCTCCACCACGAGCTTGAAGCCGCCGTCGAACGACGGGTGCAGCTCGGCGGAGTCCCAATCCAGCCGCTGCTCCTTGACCGTCCCCTGCTTGCCCATCTTCGCTCTCCCCGGGATCGGATGACGAGATGGGGACACGATTCCACCACCCGGGACGGCCGACAACCCGCCGCCGCGGCTTCTGGGATGATGGCCGCCGTGCCCACCGCCGCCGGATCCCTGTGGCGCCGCCTCTGGCGCGGGATGCGATGGGCCTCCGATCCGCTCGGCGTCGGGAGGGGCCCGCTCAGCCCGGCCAACGGGGTGCGGGCGGGGGTCATCTTCCTCGTGCCCTTCCTGCTGGCGCTCCCCGGCGACTCGCTGGACGGCTCCACCAGCGTCGGCATCGCGGGCCTACTGGTGACCCTCACCGACGTCGGCGGCCCCCGGCGCGTGCGGGTGACCCTGATGGCGCTCGCGACGGTCTGGGTGACCGTGGCCGTCGTGCTCGGGGTGCTGGCCGGCGTCCAGGCGCTCTGGGTCCAGGTGCTCCTCCTGCTGGTGCTCGTGGCCGGGGTGACCACGTGGTCCTCGATCGGCGCGATCGGCGTGACCGCCGCCCTCGCGGCCACGCTGGCGGCGATCAGCGGCCTCGCCTATCAGGACAGCACGGTCGCCTGGGAGACCGGCGCCCAGTACGCCCTCGGCGGCGCCTGGGCGATCGCGGTCGCGCTGGCCATGCCGTGGGTCAACCCCGAGCGGGCGGCCCTGCGCCGCACCCAGGCGGCGCTCGCGGGGGTGGCCGACCACCTCGACGCGGTCCGCGCGGCGGGACGGTCGTCGGTCGCCCGGTCCGAGGCGGCGGCGACCCAGGCCCTGCGCGCGGCGCGCGAGGCGATCGCGGTGCTCGCGGCCAACCGGGGCGGCACCGTCGCCAGCTCGCGCCTGCTGCTGCTGCTGCGCGAGGCCTCGCGCACGCTCCACGACGCGGGTGCCGTCGCGGCCGAGGAGGACGGCGAGGGGGCCGACGCGCGGAGGTCGGATGCACTCCTGAACGCCTCGGCCGAGGCCCTGCGCGCGGTGGGCCTCACCGTGGCCGAGGAGGAGGGCTCGGTGGACGTCACGCGGCTCCACGCGGCGATCGCCGGGCTCCCCGACACCCGCGACGGCGCCGTGGAGGGGGCCATCGCGCGCCGGGTGGCGGCCACCGCGGAGGAGGGCTTCGTCTGGGACGCCGCGCTCCTGCCCCTGCGCGGCGTGGCCCGCGGCGACACGGTGGGGGCGTCGCCGATCGCGCGCGAGATGCGGCGCTTCGCCCTGCTGCGCTCGCTCTTCTCGCCGCGCTCGACGGTCTTCCGCTACGCGGTGCGCCTGGGCGCCGCCGTCGCGCTGGCCTACGGCATCGGCGTGGCGCTCAACCCGGACTACGGTCAGCTGGCGGCCGTGGGAGCCCTGCCGGTGCTGCAGCCCAACGTGGGCGGCACCCTGCGCGAGGGCCTCAAGCACTCCCTCAGCGTGATCATCCTGATCGCCATCGCCGCGGGCGTCGTGGAGGTCGTCGACAACCCCGACGCCCTCTCCCTCATCGCGGCGGCCCTCGTGGTGGGGGTGTTCGCCCTCGAGCGGATGAGCTTCGGCGCGTTCGTCGTCCTCCTGGCGCCGCTGGCCGTGATCATCGCGGCGATCGTCGACCCCGACCACCGGGCCGCCGTGTTGCTGGAGGTCGCCTTCGCGCTCCTCGGCGCCGCCGTCGCCATCGTGGTCGGGTACCTCGTCTTCCCCCGCGGGGAGCGCACCCTCCTCCCCTCCCAGATCGCGGCCGCCCTCGCCACCGCGCGGGGCTACCTGGCGGCGGCCCTCGATCCCGACACGCCGGACGAGTCCGTCGCGCGGGCCCGCGTCGAGGCCGAGATCGGCCGCATCAACGCCGCGGCGGCCCTGATGCGCGCCCAGGGCGGATCCCGCGACCGCCTGGCCGACCCCGAGCCGCTCGAGACCGTCCTGGCGAGCGACGCCGAGCTCATCGACGCGGCGGCGGTGCTCCGCCACTCGCCGGCCGAGGCGTCCGCCGTCGGCGTGTGGGCCGTGGAGGCCCTCTCGGCCCTGGAGGAGGCCGCCGATGGCGGTCGCGCCCCCGGACCCCTCCCGGCCCGGCCGTCCCGGGCGGGCGGCGCGGCCGCCGCCGCCGCGCTGATCCGGGGCGTCGAGGGGATCGACGACGCCCTGCGGCGGATGGCGCACGGCGCGCGCCAGGGCTCCTAGATCAACGCCCTCACGACGAGCGCCACGCCGACCCAGAACGCGAGACAGAGAAGCAGGACGACAATCCACACCACGCGCGCGAACCAGCGGACGGGGGCGAGAGTCCGGGTGTCGCCACCGGCGATCCGCCGGATGTTGCCATAGGCCATGGCGCTCGGTTCCCCCGCGGGGGCCCCGATCCTCCCGTCCCGCGGTGTTGCTGCAATCGCCGTTGCTGACCGGCGGCGCGTGCGCGCATGACTGGCGCGTTCACCACATCTCGCACATCCCGGCGGAGCTGCGTGGCGCACCGCCGAGATGCGAGGGGTTCTTGAGAGGGGGCCTTAGGCCCTCTTCTCCGCCTCGCGGACCTCTGGGGTCGGCCCCTTGGTGATCTCCTCACCCTCGTCGCCGTGGCCCTCGGCCTTGCGGACCTCGGGCGTCGGCCCCGCGGTGAGCTCGTCTTCCTTGCGACGGTCCTCGTCGCGCTTGTTGCCACTCATGCCATCCCCTTTCCGGAATCAATGACGCGGGTCACTGGCGTTGCCCGGTGAGGATAGACCTAATGTCGTAATACGATCTAGTTGACCCGCCCTCCACGAACGTTCGGGACCACGTCCTGGCTCACAGCGCCCGGGTCACGCCGTCCTGCCGGACGAGCGAGGGCGCTAGGCAGCCCGGTCCGTCGCCGGCAGGAAGGCCATGACGATGACGGCGATGATCGGGACGAGGAATCCGACGATGCCCCAGACCACGGGGCTATAGCCCTTGGCGACCGCCCGGGTGGCGCACCAGAATGAGCAGACGACGGCGATCACGAGCCCGATGAGGACGAGGGCGAGGATTTCCACGGCGAGGGGTCTCCATCGGATGGGCGACGGCGGGGCCGCACCCTAGCCCCCCGGAGGCCACGCCGAGTCCTAGGGCACACGCGGGGTGTGCCCTACTCCTTGTCGCGACGGAACGCGCGCTTCGCCACCGACGCCGTGGCGAGACACGCGAACAACGCCACGAAGATCGACGACGGGATCGTGGTGGACCCGGTCCCGCTCCCGCTCGTGCTCACGAAGCTCGGTCCGTACACGGCGTCGAACAAGACCGCGAGCCAGATCGCGATGATCGCCAGGGACCCCCACATCTCGGGAATCCTCAGGAACTCGGCCCACTGTGGACGCTCGCGCCGCTGTACGGTGGGTTGGCCCGATGACGTTGTGGCCATCGTGTCCCTCCCTTCCTCCGGGCGAGCGTCCCACCCGCGCGCCCCCTCCGCCTCAGCGGGAGCCCGCAACCTCGGTTGCCACAAATCACGGAACCGGGACCCTCATCGGCCTACTCGAAGAAGAACGAGGCGACCACGGGAATCAGCCCGACCCACAGGGTGATCGCCATGCAGACGTAGACGAGCACGGATCGATCCCCGCGCTTCCTCACGGCGATGAATCCAGCGACGAACGCCGCACCCGCAGTGGCACCGAAGAGGAGCTTCTCGGCGACGGCCAGGACCGGTTCACGATCCGGGTCGAACGGATCGATGCCGGGAACGACGTCGATCGACGCGAGCAGCAACAGGTAGGCCAGCGCCAGCCCGACCGACCACCAACCCGGGGAACTGCGCGGCGCGAGGCCGACGCGCGCCTTCGCATGGTCGGCCGACATCGGAGGACCGTCCGGCCGGATCGCCCTGGCGGACTGTACGGCGGCGACCACGAGGAGGAGGACAGCGGCCACCACGAGGGCGGGGTTGACGGCGGGCACGGGGCCATCCCTCCATCCGCACGGGCTACGGAACAGGGCGAGGTTGTCACCCCGTGCACGGTCCGCGACACCGGGAGGTCACCCATCTCAGGCGCGGCTTTCCCCGAGGCCGTGGGGAACCCCACCACGCCGTGGCGACTCCCGCGAAGGCCGCCCGTCCGTGTTCAGCCCCCGGGGAGTGCGTAGTACTTGGAGGCGGGCCAGAAGATGAAGGTCGCAAAGAGAACCCGGTACGCAGCGACCTCGTGCTCGGCAGGATCGTTGAAGGTGGGCCGCGCGCGGCGCAGGGCTCGCCTCGTCACCGCGACAGACCTGGGGAAGGCTCCCGGGAATGCGCGGGCTCCCAGTTCAGCGTCTTGCTTCAGCATCCACACGATGAGCGCGGTCCGGACGTCGGTCGCCCCGTCGCCGACGATCGCGTCCGCGACCCGTGCCCGCGTCTCCGCGGCACCCACTGAGGGGACGGCAAGCGCCCCGATGTACGGCGCGAGCCGAGCCGCCGCGGATTGTGCCTCCAGCGGCTCGCCGAACGAGAGCAGTCGCTCCAGGGCACCGTCGAGCGCCGCGCCGTCGCTGATCGCCGCTCCGACGACCACAGCCGAGCCGCTCCTTGACCTGCCGCGCGATTCAGCGACAGCGGGGACGTCCAACAGGCCCCGGAGCGCGAGTTCAAGCAGCATCGAGACGCCGTCGAGGTAGAAGCCCATTTCGTGGCGTCGCATCGAACTCGTCATCTGCAACCACGCGTAGGGCACCGAGCCAATGGGAAGGGCGTGCTGCTCAGCCGGGGTCGGCGCAGGCACGTCGAAGGCCGGGGGACGCCGCAGGGCGTCCTCTGTGGCTGATGTCGATTGCGCGATGAGCGTCGCGAAGAAGTCGGAGCCTCGCCGCCCCTCGCGGGGTCGGGCAACCCCGGCCGCGTCTCTCAGTTCGTCCATGCCCCCTCCTACGGGAGCTGTCGTCGGAGGAGCTTGTCGAGGTCAGTCCGAGGCACGGGGTCGTTCCGCTCCCGCTCCAGAGCGGCAGCCAGCCGCCTTTCCTCTTCCTTGCGCATCCTCGCCTGCCCGAACGGCAGACTCACGAGGACGTACAGAGAGAAGACGAAACCCGTCCAGAACCAGTTCAACATGCCCCCACTTAGTCTCCGACCGCCCCTCCCGTCAACGAACTACTCCGGGCGGTTGCGCCACGCGCAACTCAGACCCCTCAGAGGCACGCACTACGTTGTCGTCACGCCGGTTCGCGCACCTGACGCGCCGCTTGCCCGAAGGCCGCGGGGCCGCTGGTCGAACACACCTCCTGGGATCGGAGGTCGTCCCGAATGGAAGATGGAGCAATGCATCATCCCAAGTGACGGCGCGCTCTCTCTGGGGTGAAGAGGTACGGCACCTCAGGACGCTCCAGGCGGCGATCACCCCCTTCTCAGAACCGATGCCACACCTCGCCACCCACCGCAAGGCCAGGTCGGTCTCATTCGCTGGTCAGGTCGTGAGCAGGGAACGAGGGCTAGCCTCGATGCGGTTGAGGCGGCGTGGTGGTCACGGCGCGTCGGCCTGAGGGGGCGCGTCGCGGGCAGCGAGTCGCGCCTCCTTTGCACGCCTGGAGGCGGCCCGGCGGCAGTCCGCGCGGAACCATCACGGGAGGCGCCGATCCTTGGGGAACTTCTTGGGGAACTCCCTTCCCCAAGTGCACCGATTTGCGCCGATTTGCGCCTTCTTGCCCGTCGATGGGGAACTGCGCCCGGTCGTCAGCTGTTCGGCGACCTCGGAACGGCCCCCGGTCGTCGAGTATCGCGAGGACCACTCCCGCGTGCATACTGGGGCTGCGTGCCGGCCGATGGGGGATCAGATGCGCAAGGTGCGGTGGGACGACCTCTCGGGACGACAGAAGGTCGTGGCGGCGATCGCGATGACGTCGCAGTTCTCGCTCGCGCTGGCCGCATTGACGGACCTCGCTCGACGACCCGCGAGTCAGATCAACGGAAGCAAGCGCATGTGGGTGCCCGCGATCGGCGCCCTGTACTTCATCGGCCCCCTTCTCTACTTCCGTTTCGGTCGCCGTCGCGCCCCTCATCCAGACGGTGACCGCTACCCCTGAGGCAATGCAGACCTGACACTTCGAGACCGTGTCAGTGGGACGCGCGATTCCCATCGTTTGCAGCGGACAGCATTTCCCCGAACCGCGAGGCGTTCCGAAGCGCGTAGTCCTTCGCGTTGTTGTTGAAGGACAACCGGAACCCGCTTGCCATGCGGGATGTGGGCACGGTGGGCAACGCCGTGGGCAACGCCGTGGGCAGTTCTAGGCGCGCTGGGCGGCGCGCCAGGCGTCCAGCACCTGGCCGGCGCTGGCGTGCTCGGCGGGCAGGGCGTGGCCGTAGAGGCTGAGCACGAGGTGGGCGTCCGTGTGCCCCAGCAGGGCGGCCACTGCGTGCACCGTAGGCCCGGCCGCCAGCCAGAACGTGGCGGCGGTGTGGCGCAGGTCGTGCACCCGCAGCCCGGCCAGGCCGGCGGCGGCGGCGCCCCTGCCCCCAGGCGTGCCGGTGCGAGTGCGGGAAGGCGGGCAGGCCGTCCGCGCTGGCCGGCGCGGCCATGCGGTACCGGCGCAGGCGCGCCACCACGTCATCGCCCAGCGGCACCACCCGCTCGCGGCGGTTCTTGGTGGCCACGATGACCCCCGACTGGTCGCGCGTCGTCGCCACCCGCACCTGCGGGCGTCGAGGTCGATGCCGGCCGGCCCCCACACCACGCTGCGCAGCTCGCCCAGGCGCAGTCCGGTGGCGAGGGCCATGGCGACCATCGGCCCGATGGCGGGGTTGGCCTTGACAGTGATCGGCCCGCGCTTGCCGGGCACCTGCAGCTGGCCCGCGCTGTGGGCGTCGGCGGTGGCCTGCAGGCGGTCGGCCTCCGCCGGCGTCAGGAACTGCGCCGACGCGTGCTCGGCGCTGGGCGCGCGCACGCCGGCCGCCGGGTTGACCGCCAGCACATCCAGCTCCACCTGCCTGCCCAGTACGCGCCGCGACGCGGCCAGCACGTTGCCGGCGGTGGCGGGGCTCTGGACTGCGGACACGTCCTCCACCAGCCGACGCACGTCCCCGCGCGACAGGACGGCCAGGGCCACGTCGCCCACCGTGGGCAGCACGTACAGCCGCAGCCGGTTCTCGGTGCCTCGGGCGCTCGACGGCCCCGGGGGCTCCGGGGTCTTCCGCTCGGACCGACTAAGCGCTTAGCATTGCGCTTCCTACGCCTCTCGCCCCAGTTCGAGGAGACATCATGGCCACGCTCGCCGCGCCTCAGATGGTCGTCAACAGCCGCATGCTCTACACGAGCTGGATGCCCGCCGATCCCGAGGCCGCGGCGGCGCTCCTTCCCCCGGGCGGCCCGCGCCCGGCCGGGCCCGTGTACATGAACCAGTACGTCGTCGACACGGATGAGCAGACGTCCGGCTTCGGGGCGTATTCGCTGACGTACCTCGGCCTCGACATCGCCGGGATGATGGATCCGCAGGGGATGATCCCCGCTCGCTACATTCTCTTCTACTTCAACTCGTCGGAGGTGATGCGGGAGTACACGGTGCGGGAGTACGACCTGCCGGCGACCCCGGGAGCGACGAGCGTGGAGGCGGCCGACGGCCGCGTGATCGCGACGACGTCGTTGGACGGCACGCCGGTCATCCGCAGCGAGGCCGCCATCGGCTCCGGCATCCTGATGATCGCGACCGGCCAGCTCACCTACGTCCGGCAGATGGCGGGCCGGTTCATGGCCGGCAACTTCCCGTTCATCGCGGACCTCGCCGACGGCTTCGAGGTGCGGTCGGTCGAGTTCCTCGACCCGAGCCACCCCGTCTACGCCCTGCGCCCCGCGGACCCGCTCCAGGTGGTGGTCGAGGGGTCGTTCTACGCACCGAAGGACTCCTTCGTGTACCCCGGCGGGGTCTACGAGGTCAGCTTCTGACGCCGCTCACGGCGGCGTACCCAAATCGTCCCGAAGTCGCGTGAAGCGGCCGGACGGGTGCGCTAGCGTGGCACCCGTGGGGGAGGCCGCGGAGTCCACGCGCGCGAGCCGTGCGGTGTGGGACGCGATGGCCCAGGGGTGGGACGAGCGCCACGCCTACGTGGAGGAGCGGGCACGCCACTGGGCCGGCGTACCCTGGGGCCACGGCACCACCACCAGGAGGCCAGCATGGGCATCGAGGGACCGGACGGGGTGAGGTCATGCCCACCGAGTAGGCGTTGATCTTCTGGCCGGGCGTCTGCTCCTCGGGCAACGGTCCCTCCTCCATGGTGGGCTGACGCTACCCGCTGGCCCGGCCAGCGACGGTCAGGTCGTCAGCAGGGAGCCAGGTCTACGCTCGGTGCGGTTGGGGCGGCGTGGCGGTCGCGGCCCGTCAGCCGAGGGGGCGCGTCCACGGGCAGCGGGGATGCGTCCTCCTCCATGTTGGGGGGGCTCACGGCATGGGGGACTTCATGGGGAAATCGTGCGTCGATTTGGCCCCTTTTGCGCCTTCTTGCGCTTCGATGGGGAACTCTCCCCGGCGCTCAGCTGCTCGGCGGAACCGGCTCGTTTGCAGCGGAAAGAAGCTCACCGAACCGCGAGGCGTTCCGCAGCACGTAGTCCTTGACGTTGTTGGTGAAGCACACGGCGCCCGGCCGACGCACCACCCGATGGAGAGATGCGGAACCCCCCGGAGGGCGGGTGCAGCGACGGTCGCGTCGCCCCTAGGGTCGTTCGACGGCACCTGCCACCGAACGCGAAGCAGCCGTGCCGGCATCAGCAATGGGGAGGTCATCGTGAGCGTGTGGAGCAGGTGCACAGGACACCGGATGGGGCGGTCCGTCGCCGCTGGCTGTGGCCGGCCGCCGCAGTCGCGCTGTCCGTCGCGGCGTGTGCCCTTGTGGGCGGCGGACTGTCCCCCCAGCAGGCGCTCGCCAAGAAGCCCCCCCGGCTCATCCACAACAACTCAGCGGTCAGCGTGACCTGCGTGGCCGGGCCGGCGAACACCGTCCGCGCACGGATCGGGGTCCGGATGACCGTCGTCAACTACGACGGCATCGGCGACTGGGCCGATCACATGGAGGCGAAGGCCCGGCTTGAGCCGACCACCGGGGGACTCAACTACTTCCGGTCCTGGGGATCCGACAAGACGCCCTACCTGATCCAGAACAAGCGGCACGCCTACAACATGCGCGCGCTCACCGACAACGTCAGCGCGACCGCGGACTGGCAGGTGCACGTCAAGCTGATCTGGCATCGACCGGCCCCGATCAGGAACGTCACCAAGGACCTGTATCTGCCGTTCAACTGCGCACCAGACGCTATCGACCCCATCCGCCCCGCCCCCGCCACGGAACCGAGCGCTGCGTAGCCGCCCGAGGGCCAGGCTGCACTCCCGCGGCGATCGCTGCCGCACCGCACGGCGGCGGTCGCAGCGCCCCGCCTTGGGGAACTCGATGGGGAAATCGTGTGCCGATTTGCGCCTTCTTGCGCCTTCTTGCGCCTTCGTGGGGAACTGGTCTCGGCGCTCAGTCGCTCGGCGGAACCCCGCCCTTTGCAGCGGAAAGCAACTCCCCGAACCGTGAGGCGTTCCTGAGGGCGTAGTCCTTCGCGTTGTTGTTGAAGACCACGGCCACCTCCTGGGCGCGCTCGGCCATGTCGAGCACCGGGTCGATCCACTCCTCCATCTCCTCGTCGGAGTAGGCGTAGTCGAAGCGCTCGGCGACGGTGCGGCTGGTGTTCCAGGTGGCGCCGTTGCGGCCGTGCAGGCGCAGGTAGGCGAGCGCCGGGCTGGTCACCTCGACGATCGGGGGCATCACGTTCTTGGCGTCGATGCGGGGCGCGTCCACCACGACCCAGGCGGCGTCGTGCTCGCCGAGCAGCTCGGCCGTGGCGCGGCGCTCCTCGGGCTCGGCCCAGGAGCGGTGGCGGAACTCCACCGCGGCGCGCGCCGGGGCGAGCCGGCCGATGATGCGCGCCAGCTCCTCGCGCTGCTCCGGCCCGGCGACCACGTAGGGGGGCAGCTGCACCAGGACCGCGCCGAGCTTGTCGCCCAGCGGCCCGAGCGCCTCGAGGAGCGAGTCGATGACGGCGTCGCGCAGCTCCCGGCTCGGGCGGCGGATGCGGCCGTGGGAGTCCTGGGAGTAGGGCAGCTCGCGCAGCGGCGCCGGCAGGCGCCCGGCTCCGAGGGGTGGCCCGAGATCACCTGGTGCGCCTTGATGTGGAAGCGGAAGCCGGGCGGGGTCCGCTCGGCCCAGGCCTCGGTGGTGGTGACCGTCGGCAGCGCGTAGAAGGTCGCGTTGACCTCCACCATCGGGAAGCGCTCCGCGTAGTAGCGCAGCCGACCCTCGGCGTCGCCCTTCACGTCCGACGGGTACCAGCCGGCCTTGATGAACTCGGGGTCGGTCCAGGAGGCCGTCCCCACGCGGACGCCGTTCGTCAACACGCGGGCGAGTCTAGCGGGCGGCTAGATCCAGCCCCTCTCGCGGCCGAGCAGCAGCGCCTGGGACTGCCCGGTCACGTCGAGCTTGCGGTAGATGTGGTGGAGGTGGTTGTGCACCGTGGAGGCCGAGCAGCCGAGCTCCTGGGCCACCTGCTTGGGGGCCGACCCGCGCGCGATCAGCCGGTAGACCTGGACCTCGCGGTCGGTCAGGCCCGGCGGCCGGCGGGGCGCCTCGGTCTCGGGCGACGACATCAGGAGCGTCTCGAGGGCGTCGCGGCCCATGCCGCACGCCTCCGCCCCCTCGCGCAGGCGCTCCACCGCCTCGGGCTCGCCGGTGGCCGCGTGGGCCGCGAGGTCGGCGAGCCAGACGGGCTGCGCCACGGCCTCGCCCGGCGGGTGCGGGTCGTGATGGCGCTCCAGGGCCAGGCAGAGATCCTCGGGAAGCGCCCAGCGGCGGGCGATCCACGCCCCCACGCGCGCGTGGTCGGTGCCGAACAGGGCCCGCTCGTCCGCGATGCTGGTGATGCCGCCCGGGGGCACCTCCACGCCCCGGTCCTCGGCCACGGTCGCCAGGATCGGCTTGCCCAGATCGTGGAGCAGCCCGGCCAGATAGGCCTGGGGGGCGAGGGCCGCGGCGCGCGCGCGGACGATCTGCTGGGCGGTCGCGGCGACCTCGCCCGAGTGGCGCAGCAGGTAGACCCGCGGCAGGCCGTAGGCGGGCACGGGGCCGTCCAGGAGGCGGTACGTGCTCGCGGCCAGCAGGAGGCCGCGCAGCGTGTTCTCGCCGATGCGCACCACCGCGCGCTCGAGCGTGTCAACCGGCTCGCTGAAGAGGGCCGAGTTGCCGAGGCGCAGCACCTGGGCGGCGATCTCGGGGCTCTGGGCCACCCGCGCGGCGATCAGCCGGGCGGGGGCCGTGCCGTCGTCGAGCAGCTGCAGGACGCCGGCCACGACGGTCGATGGGGCCGCGAGCCGGTCGGCCGCCTCGGCCACGACGCGCGCGGTGACGCGGGCCGTCTCCGGCGCCGGCGCGCCCTCTGCCACGGCGGGGAAGGTCGGCATCGCGGGCGCGCCCGTCAGGAGGCCGGTGGGCCCGGCTCCGTCGCGCCCCGCCCCACCAGGGCGCGGAGGGCCGCGACCGCCACCGGGTCGAACTCGCTCCCCACGCGCTGCTCCAGGTCGAGCATCGCGTCGGCGATGATCATCGGGGGCCGGCCCGGGGCGCCGGCGGTGAGGTGGTCGAAGGCGTTCGCCACGGCGAGCACCCGGCTCTCGACCGGGATCGCCTCGCCGCTGAGGCCGGCCGGGTAGCCCAGGCCGTCGAAGCGCTCGTGGTGGTGGAGCACCCAGGGCGCGACCGGCGCGAGGCTGCTGCCCGACAGCATCCGCTCGCCGATCTCGGGATGGCGGCGCAGCTCCTCGTCCTGGGCGTCGCTGAGCTCCTCGTCGGGCACGATCAGGTCGTCGCTGACGCCGATCTTGCCCACGTCGTGCAGCAGGCCGGCGACGCGCATGCTCTCGACGCGCTCGGGGTCCATCCCCATCTCCGCCGCCATCAGGGACGCGAGGCGGCCGACGTTCTCGGAGTGGTGGGCCGTGCTGGGGTGACGGGCGTCGATCGTGGCGACCAGGGCCAGGATCGTGGTGAGCACCTCGTCGTCGGGGGGCGTCTCGTCGGTCTCGCCGCGAAGGATCTCGGCGGTGTCCGAGTGGAACAGGAAGGTCCGGTCGCCGCCGTGGGAGCGCGCCCACTCCAGCGCCCGTCCGGCGTTGTCGATCAGGCTCTCCGGGCGGCCGGCCTGCGAGGGGAAGCTCGCGACGCCCACCGAGAGGGTGAACTCGCCCGCCAGGGCCGGGGCGGCGCCGATGGTTGCGCGCGTGCGCTCGGCCACCCGCAGGGCGTCGAGGCCCTCCACCTCGGGCAGGATCACCGCGAGGTCGTTGTCGCTGATGCGGCAGCCAACGTCCATGCCGCGCAGCCGCTCGGCCACGTGGCCGGCCAGCGCCTCCACGGCGGTCTCGGCGAGGACGCCGTCGCCGCGCTCGCGCAGCTCGCCGAGCCCGTCGAGGGACATGATCGCCACGCTCAGCGGCACGCCCGCGCGCAGGGCGCGCTGGCACTCCTGGTCGAGGCGGCTGTGGAAGTAGCGCGCGTTGAAGAAGCGGGTGGTGGGATCGACGGTGCCGAGCTCGCGCACCTCCTGGCGGAGGATCGACATCGTCAGCGCGGTGGCGACGTGGCCGGCGAGCTCGTCCAGGGCGTCCAGGTCGTCCTGGGTGACCGGCACCTCGGTGTCGCCGAACACCACCAGCACGCCCAGCGAGGCGCGCGGGCCGATGCCGACGAGGGCGGCGCTGGCGAAGCCGCGCTCGCGCAGGGTGCTGCCCTCGGGCAGGGGGCCCCGCCAGCCCCGCCCCTCGGCGAGCTCGGCGCGGCGCTCGGCCGGCACGAGCGAGGCCAGGTCGGCCGGAGAGAGGCTGTCGAGGCCGTCGTAGGCCGCCACCTCGGGGGTCGGCGTTCCCGCCGCAAGCAGGGCGGCGCCCGGAGCGCCCACCAGGGAGCGGGCCTCGGAGAGGACGCGGGCGACGGCCTCGCGGGGATCGCGCGGCTCGTGCACGGCGGTCGCGGCGGCGCCGAGGCGCCGGGCCCGGATGCGGGCGTCGGCGCGCTCGCGCTCGATGCCGATGGTCTCGAGGCTGCGGGCGCAGACGGCCGCCACCAGGCGCAGCGCGGCCTCGGCGGTGTCCTCGTCGGGCGCCCCCCAGACCTCGATGTGCCCCAGCGAGCCGTCGCGGCCCTGGAGCTCGGCCGCGATCACCGACGACTCGGCCGAGTCGTCGTCGCCCTCGGTGGCGAGCACGCCCAGGCGGCCCGAGGCCAGCTGGCCCACCAGGCGTCCGCCGCGCGCTCCGGTCGCCGCGAGCGCCGCGGCCAGCACCGATGGCGCCAGGCGGTCCGGTCGTCGCTCGGCGGACATCCGCTCGATGATCTCCGCCAGCCGCCCTGGACTGACCACGCTCCATCCGTTCCGCTTCCGTGCGGTCACGCGTCGGCCTCCCCGCCAGTGTTCCTCGATCCGTATCGACCGGGCGACGGGCGAAGTCAAGCGCGCGGGATCACCCCAGGCGGCGCAGCTCCTCGTCCAGGCGACGGGCGTCCTCGGCGCTCAGCTCGGGCGCCTGGGCGGTGTCCCGCCGGGAGCGCTTGGACCAGCGCCGGGTGATGATCGGGATCGACGCCAGGCCCAGCGCCACGAAGAGGCCCGGGACGATCCAGGCGATCAGATCGAAGCCCTCCTTGGGGGGCGTGGCGAGGACGTTCTTGCCGAACTCCTCCACCAGCCCGTCGATGATCTGGTCCTTGGTCCATCCCGCCTCGATCCGGCGCGCGATGTAGGCCTTCATGTCCTGCGCGACCGGAGCGCTCGAGACGTCGAGCGGCGTGTTGCAGGTGGGGCAGCGCACCTCGCGGGCGACGTCGTTGACCGTCAGCGCCGTCGCGAGGGCGGGCAGGGCCACCAGCACCAGCAGGGCCACCACGAGCGCCCGGCGGATCACGTGGCCTCCCCCTGGATCTGGCCGATCGGCGTCGTGAGCTGCTTCGGGTCGGTCACCGCGCCGGCGATCTTCAGGGCGATGCGGCCCTTCTGGTCGATGACGAAGCTCTCGGGCAGGGCGGGCACCTGGTAGGCCTGGCGGGCCTTGTCCTCGCCGTCGCGCAGCGACGGGTAGGTGACCCGGTGGTCGGCGATGAACCCGAGCGCGTCGCCGCGCAGGTCCTCCACGTCCACCCCGAGGATCAGCACGTCGTCGCCGGCGGCCCGGTACTTCTCGGCCACCCGCTCCAGCACCGGCGCCTCGGCGGCGCAGGGGCCGCACCACGAGGCCCAGAAGTTCAGCACCACGATCTTGCCGCGCAGGTCCTTGAGCGACACCTCGGACTTGACCGGCCCCACGCCGTCGCCGGCCGCGAGCACCGGCAGCGTGATGTCGGGGGCCTTGGGCCGCTCACCCTGGGCGAGGGCGTCCTGGATCGAGGTGCCGATGTCGCGGTTGAGCAGCCCCACCACGAGCAGGCCGACCACGCCCAGCACCAGCACGCCGGCCACGATGGCGCCCACGGTCCGGCGCCGGTCCCACCCCCTACCGCCCTCGTCCGGGCTCACCTGCGGCTCGTCCACCCCGTCAATGTAGCGGGGACGGGCCGCGCGGCCGCGGTCATTCGGCAGGCCTGCCGCGGTCATTCGACCGCGCGGCCGCTCACTCGGGGGGTTCGGCCTCGCCCTCGCGGTCGCCGCGGCGCGCGATGGACTCCTCGAACTTGGCCAGCACCCAGTCCGGGACGGGCCCGCTGGGTGGCGGCTCGTCGGCGGCGGCCGGCTCCGGCTCCTCCTCGGAGGGCTCCTCGGCATCCGCCCTCGGGCTCCGGGTGCTCGTCCTCCGGCGCCGCGGGCACCGGCACGGCGCTCGCGATGGCGGCGGCGTCCGGCGCGCCCGCCGGATCCTCCTGGTGGATGACCTCGTCGTCGCGCACCACCAGCACGCGCCAGGAGGCCGCGTTCTCGCCGTAGATCACCTCGAGGCGCGAGCGCTCGAGGCTGGCGTTCTCGCGCGCCTCGGTCTCGGAGCGGTGCTCCGAGACGACGCTTCGGTGGGAGGTCGCCTGGCCGGAGACACCCACGACCACGACCTCGTATCTGCGGCGACGGCGCACCCCGCCATCTTCGCCCCCCGGCGCCCCGAACCTGCCGGGGCCGGGTCCACCGCGGAGGAACTAGGTGATGCTGGGGGCCGCGAGGGCGACGGACCCGTCGGGGTCGCCGCCGAGCTCGGCGTAGATCGCCGTCGTGTTGCGCAGCCAGTTGGAGTTGAGGCCGGTCGGGTCGTTGGCCGCGCCCACCGGGCAGTACTTGGCCTGGATCTGGGCGAGGGTCACCTTGCCCTCGTCGAGGTAGCCGGCCTTCAGCCCGCGCGCGACCGTCGCGATGTTGTCCTCCCAGCTGGCGAAGGTCTTGTGGGGACCCCAGCCGAAGGCGTTGTTGCGCGCCCGGGCCCCGGGGTCGGAGCCGAGGGAGCTCTCGGCGCGGGCGATCGAGACCAGCGCGCGCGGGTCGATGCCGTTGGCCTCGCCCTCGCGCACGAACACGTCGCCGAGGCCGATCATCGGCGAGCCCGGGTTCTTCTTCGCCATCCAGGCGTCGAGCTGGGCGCCGGTGACCGAGCTCGCGCTCGTCGCGGGCGCGGCGCTGACCGGGGCGGCGATGGTGGGCGTGGTCGCCGGGCTCTTTCCGGCCGCCGACAGCAGGCTGCTGAAGTCCCCGGTGTCGGCGGTGCCGGTGGCGCCGGTCGTCGTGAGGGCCGCGGTGGAGGTGGCGGCGGCCGGGGGCGCGGTGATCTGGGCGATCTCGCGGATGCGCGCGAGGGTCGCGGCGATGCCCGATGCGGTGTCGAGGCTCACGCCGGCCCATCGGCGCCGGCCGGGGCGCCCTTTAGGCGGGCGGCCTCACCCGAGGAGCTCCCGGACGGCGTGCACGGGATCGTCGGCGCGCATCAGGACCTCGCCGACCAGGATGGCGTTGACGCCCGCCTGCTCGAGGCGCTCCACGTCCTCGCGCTCGGAGATGCCCGACTCGGCGACCACGACGGTGCCGGCGGGCAGGGGACGTCGGCGAGGAGCCGGAAGGTGGTGTCCAGATCAGCCTCGGGCTATGGGATCGCGATGTTGATGCCGAGCACCTCCGCGCCGGCCTCCACCGCGGTCTCCACCTCCTCCTCGTCGTGGACCTCCACCAGGGTGTCCATCCCCAGGTCCGACGCGACCGCCATCAGGTGGCCAAGGCGGTCGGTGGAGAGCGCCGCCACGATCAGCAGGACGGCGTCGGCGCCCGCGGCGCGCGCCTCCAGCAGCTGGTACTCGTCGACCACGAAGTCCTTGCGCAGCAGGGGCAGGTCGCAGGCGGCCCGGGCCTCGACGAGGTCCTCCAGGCTGCCGCCGAAGTAGTCGCTCTCGGTGAGCACCGACACCGCGCGGGCGCCGGCCTCCTGGTACGCCCGCACGACCTCCGAGACGCTGGCCCCGGGACGGATCGGGCCCTTTGACGGGCTGGCGCGCTTCATCTCGGC
>CAWAQS010000009.1:0-192500 GCA_963784365.1 uncultured Thermoleophilia bacterium
CCTCGAGCTTGCCGCCCGGATCGCGCCACACGCCCCCGGCCGCCTCGGCCGCCGCGTCCAGGCCGGCGACGATCGTCGCGCGCCGGGCCTCGTGGCTGGGGATGACGGCGACGGCCTCCATCGCGGCCGCGTAATCGCCCGGCGAGGCGATCGTGGCCGGGCCGCCCAGGAAGCGGTGCCCCTGGCTGACGTCGCCGGAGGCGATGCCGTGCGCCTCGAAGGAAACCGTGCGCGCGTCGAGCTTGGCCACGATCCAGCGGACCGGCCGCGAGAAGCGCAGCCCGGTGCCGTCGCCCCAGCGCATCGTCTTGGAGAAGCGCAGGCCCCCGATCAGCTGGGCGGCGACGTCCGGCACCAGGTCCTCCATCCGGCGGCCCGCGCCGTGGATCTCCGCGAACACGAACTCGCGGCCGCCGTCCTTGCGCACCACCAGCTCTCCCACGGCGATCCCCTGCCCGCGGGCGAAGCCGAGGGCGGCCTTCGTGGGGGCGCCGTCGGGGCCGAACGCCGCGGTGGCGGCGGGCCCGCGGACGGTACGGCTGGTGGCCGCCAGCTCCTCGGGCAGCCCGGTGGCGTGGAGGGCGAAGCGGCGCGGGGCCACCGACACCTGCGCGGTCCAGCCCTCCGGCACGCCCGCGGCGGCCAGCGCCGCGGCGAGCAGCCCGGGCGCCTGCTCGACGATCTCGCGACAGGCGCTCGAGGGGAGCTGCCTCGCACCCGACCTCGATCAGGAGGTCAGGCACCGGCGACCTCCTCGGCCGGGGCCACCAGCTCGAGGTAGGCGCGGGCGCAGCGGGCGGCGAGCGCGCGTACTCGCCAGATGTAGGCGCCGCGCTCGGTGCACGCTGATCACGCCGCGCGCGTCGAGCAGGTTGAACGAGTGGCTGCACTTCAGGACCTGGTCGTAGGCGGGCAGCACGAGCTCCTCCTCGAGGCACCGCATGCACTCGCGCCTCGTGCGCGTCGAACGCCTCGAAGAGCGCGTCGGTGTCGGCGACCTCGAAGTTGTAGCGGCTCCACTGCGCCTCGTCGCGCTGGTAGATGTCGCCGTAGGTGACGCCGTGCCCCCACTCCAGGTCGTAGACCGAGCGCACGTCCTGCAGGTACATCGCGATCCGCTCGAGGCCGTAGGTGAGCTCGCACCGAGATCGGCGTCAGGTCGATGCCGCCGACCTGCTGGAAGTAGGTGAACTGGGTGATCTCCATGCCGTCGAGCCAGACCTCCCAGCCGAGGCCCCAGGCGCCCAGGGTGGGCGACTCCCAGTCGTCCTCGACGAAGCGGATGTCGTGCTCGCTCGGGGTCGAAGCCCGAGGGCGCGCAGCGAGCCGAGGTAGAGGTTCTGCGACGTCGTCGGGCGACGGGCTTGAGGATCGACCTGGAACTGGTAAGTAGTGCTGCAGGCGGTTGGGGTTCTCGCCGTAGCGGCCGTCCGTCGGGCGGCTGCGAGGGCTCGACGTAGGCGACCTTCCAGGGCTCGGGCGCCGAGGCTGCGCAGGAAGGTGGCCGGGTTGAACGTGCCCGCGCCGACCTCGGTGTGGTAGCGGCGTCATGACCAGGCAGCCGTGTTCGGCCCAATACCCGGACAGACGTGCGATCACATCCTGGAAGCTTGCCCCCGCCACGTCGCGGGAGTCTACCCGGACGCCGATGGCTTGACCCACCGTCCCACACAGCGACAATGGGCCCGATGGACGCACCGCCCGGCCCCCCGCTCGTCGAGACCAAGCTGCGCCCCCCGGACCGGCGCGCGGGCCTGGTGGCGCGCCCGGATCTGGTCGCGCGGCTGGACGCCGCCGCGGAGCGCCACCGCCTGACGCTGGTCAGCGCCGCCGCCGGCTGGGGCAAGACCACCCTCGTCGGCGACTGGCTCTCCGGCTGCGGCCGCCCGACGGCCTGGGTGGCGCTCGACGCCTCGGACAACGACCCTGCCCGCTTCTGGCGCTACGTCTCGGAGGCCCTCGGCCGCGCCGGCATCCCGGTCGACGCCCAGGCCGTCGGCGCCCTGTCGGGCGGGGGCGACACCCGCGAGGCCGGGCTCTCGGCCCTGATCAACGCGATGGACGACTCCGGCGTGCAGGCCACCATCGCCTTCGACGACTACCACGCCATCTCGGAGCCCGGCATCCACGAGTCGGTCGCCTTTGTCGTCCAGCACCTGCCGGGATCCCTGCGCCTGGTGATGACCTCGCGCACGGATCCGCCGATCGGCCTCGGCCGCCTGCGGGCCCGCGGCGACCTCGGGGAGATCCGCTCGTCCGACCTGCGCTTCAGCGACGGGGAGGCGCAGGACCTACTGAACCAGGCGATCGGCCTCGACCTGGAGCTCGATCAGGTGCGGCGGCTGCGCACGCGCACCGAGGGCTGGGCCGCCGGCCTCTATCTGGCGGGGCTCTCCCTGCGCGGCCGCGACGACGCCGGGGCCTTCATCGACGCCTTCGCCGGCGACGACCGCATGGTGGTGGACTACCTGGCGGCGGAGGTGCTCGAGGGCCAGGACCCCGAGCGGCGCCGCTTCCTGCTGCGCACCTCCATTCTCGGGCGCCTGACCGGACCGCTCTGCGACGCGGTCACCGAGAGCGCCGACTCCGCACGCACGCTCGCCGACCTCGAGCGCTCCAACCTCTTCCTGGTGCCCCTGACAGCCGGCGGGAGTGGTTCCGCTACCACCACCTCTTCGGCGAGCTCCTGCGCCACGAGCTGCGTCTCACCGCCGTTGCGGGCGAGGTCGAGGCCCTCCACCGCCGGGCGCCGCCGCGTGGCACCTCGAGCAGGGCGCGATCGACGACGCCATCGAGCACGCCGCCGCGGCCGGGGACCTGGACCTGGCGGCGGACCTGATCGCCGAGCACTGGTCCAGCTACCAGCGCAGCGGCTGGACCACGACCAACCAGCGGTGGCTCGCCCTGCTGCCCGCCGAGCGGGTGCGGTCGGACCCGCGCCTGTGCCTCACCCAGGCCTTCCTGACGCTCAACCTGGGGCGCGCGGAGGCCGCCGCGCCCTGGCTGGACGCGGCGGAGGAGGCGGGCCGCGCGGTCGAGGACCCCGCCCATACGCTCCCTGATCGAGGCCGCCATCGCCTCCGGGCGGTCGATCGAGCGCCTCCTGGCGGGCGACGAGGTGGCCGCCGTGGGGGCGGGCCGGCGGGCCGTCGAGCTGACGCCGCCGGGCGACACCTGGTGGCGGACGCTCGCCTGCATGGCCCTGGGCATCGCGCTGCACGCCACCAACGAGCTGCACGAGGCGGTGCCCATCCTCGAGGAGGCCCTCGACGGCCGGGCGCCGCTGCGGACGCCGGGCCGCTGGTGGTGGTCGCCGCCTGCCACCTCGGCGGCACCGCCATCGAGCTCGGGGAGATCGAGCAGGCCGCCGCGCTCGCCCGCGAGGCGCTCGTCATCGCCGCCGAGGAGCGCCACTCGGAGTACCCGCACGCCGCCGGCGCCCACGCGGTCGCGGCCCAGGCCCTGGCGGCCCGCGGCGCGCACGACGCCGCGGCCGAGGAGGCCGACCGCGCCGTGAGCCTCGCCGCCAGGGGCAGCTCGCGCACCGAGCAGGCGCACGCGCGCGTCGTGCGCGGCCAGGTCGCCCTGGCGGCGGGCGACCTGGCGCTGGCGTCCCGCTGCGCCCAGGAGGTGGAGCTCCTGCTGTCGGCATCGACCGCTCCGTTCCACCTCTCCCGCCTGGCCCGCGAGCTGCGGGAGGCGAGCCGGGCGCCGGGCGCGGCGACCGAGCCGGCGGGCGACCTGACCGACCGCGAGGTGGCGGTCCTGCGCCGGCTGGCGGGGACGGCGTCGGCGCGCGAGATCGCCGCGGGCCTGCACGTCTCGCACAACACGGTGAAGACCCAGGTGCGCTCGATCTACCGCAAGCTGGGCGTGGCCACCCGCGAGGAGGCCGTGGAACGAGCCAGGGAGCGCGGCATCCTGTCGCGCTCCCTGGCTGGCGGGGCCTGACCCCGGCTAGCTCGCCGGGGCGCTCGTCGGCTCGTCCGGAGCCGTCTCGCTGAAGCCGATCCGGTTGTGGAGGCGGCGCAGCGGGGCCGGCGCCCACCAGTTCCACTTGCCGAGCAGCGCCATCAGCGAGGGCACGAGCAGCGCCCGGATGACGGTCGCGTCGATCAGCACCGCCAGGGCCGGTGCCCACTCCGAGCTCCTTGATGAGCAGGACCCGGGAGGTGGCGAAGGCGCCGATGGCGACCGCGAAGAGCAGGGCGGCGGCGGTGACGATCCGCCCGGTGCGCTGGAGGCCCAGGGCCACCGCGTCCTTGGTGTCGGCGCCCGCGTCGTGCGCCTCCTTGATGCGCGACAGGAGAAAGACCGCGTAGTCGGTCGAGAGGCCGAAGGCCAGGGCCCCCAGCAGGATCGGCTGGGTCAGGTCGAGTGCGCCGACGCTGTCGTAGTTGAACAGCCCCTCCAGCCGGCCGTCCTGGAAGATCCAGACCAGGATCCCCAGCGTGGAGGCCAGCGTCAGAAGGTTCATGATCACGGCCTTGATCGGCAGGAGCACCGAGCCGGTCATGATGAACAGGGCGACGATCGTGACGACCGCGATCACCAGGATGGCCCAGGGGAGGTGCGCCCCGATGCTGGCCTTCTGGTCCACGAAGCTGGCGGTGAGTCCGCCGACCAGGATCGGGTACGGCGCCGGCTCCGTGCGGATGTCGTCCACGAGCTGCTGGCTCGCGCTGGAGAGCGGCGGAGCGTCCGAGTAGATGTCGATGCGCCACGTGTCCTGGCCGACGAAGACCGGCGGGGCGACGGCGTCGGCGTCCGGGGTGGAGCGGATGCCGGCCGCGTAGGCCGTCAGCTGCGTCCGCGCCTCGGGCGTGTCGGGGGCCGCGACGGCGATGTAGACGGGCTGACTGCGGTCCTGCGGGAAGTCGTTCGCGATGGCGTCGGACACCTGGCGGGCGGCGGCGCTCGTCGGCAGGACGCCCGCGTTCAACGGAGGTGAACGAGATGTTGAGGAAGGGCATGGCGACGATCAGCAGGCCGACCGCGGTGAGGCTCGCGATCAGGGCCGGGCGCCGCATGACCGCGTTCGAGAGGCGGTACCAGAAGCCCGAGGTGATCTCCTGGTCGGCCTCCTCGCTGCGCCGCTTCCACGACTTGGGCGCCCACGAGTTGATGCGCGTGCCGAGCAGGGCGAGCACCGCGGGCAGCACCAGCAGGGCGACCGCCGCGGCGATGAGCGCGACCAGGACGCCGGCGAGGCCCATCGAGAACAGGAAGCGCTGGGGGAACACCATCAGGCCGGCCAGGGCCGCGGCCACGGTGATCGCCGAGAAGAGCACGCTCTTGCCGGCGGTCTGCAGGGTGCGGGTGAGAGCCACCCTCCCGGGACCGTGCTTGGCCAGTTCCTCCCGGTATCTGGACGTGATCAGCAGGCTGTAGTCGATCGCGAGCCCCAGGCTGAGGCCGATCGCGAGGTTGAGGGCGTACACCGACAGGCCGGTGACCTCGTTGGTGAGCCCGATGGCGAGGAACGAGCCGAAGATGACCAGGGCGCCCATGAGCGAGGGCAGCAGGGCGGCGATCACCCCGCGGAAGACCCACAGGGACAGCAGGAAGATGATCGGGAAGGCGAGCATCTCGGCGCGCGCCAGGTCCTCGCCGATGATCGTCCCGGCCTCCTCCCCGACCATGGCCACGCCGCCGACCGTCACGTCCGGCTGGTTCGCGACGGCGTCGCGGATGCGGACGGCCGCGTCCTGCGCCTGGTCGTCGGAGATGGGCTTGAAGAACGCGGCCACGTACGACGCGTCGCCGTTCGTCGAGATGAGGGCCGCGCCGCCGCCGTTGTAGGCGGTGACGACGCTGGCGACGTCACGGTCGGCCGCGATCGTTGCGGCGGCCTTCTCCACCGCGGCGCGGCCGGCGCCCGAGCGCGACGTCCGACGCCCGGCTCGACCAACGCCACGACGCCCGGCCCCGGGTTGGTGCCGGTCGCGGCCTCGAGCTGGTCGCGGGCCGCCACGAACTCCGCGCTCGGGTCCTCGAATCCCGTCGCCGTCAGATTGGAGGTGAGGGGTCCACCCACGACGACCGCGATGGCGAAGATGACGATGGCGATGGCGATGACCCGCCAGGGGCGGCGGGTGAGAAGGGCGGCGAGTCGGGACATGTCAGCTCTCCTGTGGGTCGGCGGCGGTGCGGGACGGCTCGACCGAGATGACCTCGAGCCCGAGGTTGTCGAGCGAGCAGAGGACATCGTCGAGGGGGCGTCCGGCCGAGGGGTCCCCCTCGAGGACGGTGCGGTCGGCCAGGATGCGGTGGGTCAGCCCGGGGAATCCCTGGCAGAACCTCTCGCTCATGGCCCCGCGGATGGTGATGCGGTACTCCCCGCTCATGGTGGCGCCCCTCGGCTCGGGTGATCGGTGTGGCGATCGGAACACTCGTCGAGCCCGGGGTGAGCGGTCATCACCCCCGCGCGATTTCACCCTGGGTGAAATGTCCCGGTCCCGGCCGATCCCGGCCGATCCGGGGCGACCGCGGCCGATCCGGTGGCCGCCCGCCAACCGGGGGAATCCGCCACCGCGACCGTCCGTGAACACCCGGGAACCGGCCGCCCCGCGAGGCGGGCGTGGTCATCCTGCCGGAGGGCTCCACGGAGCCCGCCGGGAGGCGAGCGCCGCCGACGCACGACGGGTCGTGCTGATGGACGCCATCGTGGACGTCAGGGCGTCGCCGGCCGTTACGAGGTGTCACGCGCGTGGTTGCGCTCCACTGCATCGGGCGACGCCGTGCGGCGACACCCGCTGACGCTCAGCTGGGCCTGGTCAACGGCGATCTGGCGTGCTCCTCCGGTGGCCGTGAGCCGCAGGGCATGCTCGCCCGTGTCGGTCACCCGGAAGCGGAGCGTGCGCGCCCGGCCCGCAGACGTGAGCGCAGCAGGACGACCCGCCGCCCATCGTGTGTCAGGGCCACCGACACCGCGGCCGTCTTATCGAGCGCGAACCGCACGGCCACCAGCCTCGGTGGGCACGAGACCCGCAGGTGCGTGACGCCCCCCTCCTCGCCGCGCTGGATCGGTCGGCGGAACGAGATCGCCAGCAGACGCGGCGGGGCGGGACGGCGTGCCGGGCCCGGCACGGCGCTGTCGATGAACCGGATCCGTCCGTCGAAGCTGTCGGCGACGAGGATCCCCCCGCCCGCCGCCGCCGCCACGCCGCCGGGGGACCAGAGGCTCGCGCTGAGCGCCGGCCCGGCGTCCCCGGAGAAGTTGCCGCGGCCGGTGCCCGCCACCGTGCTGATCGTGCCGTCCGGGCGCACCCTGCGGATCCGGTTCACGCTCGCGATCAGTAGCCCGCCATCGCTGGTGGGGGCCACGGAGGCCGGGCGCGGAACACCCGCCGCGGTCGCCGGACCGCCGTCGCCGTCGGTTCTGCCCGACCCGTTGCCGGCGACCGTCGTGATGATCCCGGAGGCGCCCACCCGTCGCACGCGGTTCGAACCGTCGGCGATCAGCACAGCGCCGTCGCCGGTCGCCGCGACGGCCCTCGGCCGCGACAGCCGTGCCTCAGTGGCCGGGCCGCCGTCACCCGAGAAGCCGCGCGTGCCGTTCCCCGCCACGACGCTGATCACGCCCGCCCGGCTGACGTGCACCACACGGTTGCTCAGCCCCTCGACCACCAGGACGCCGCCGTCGGGGGCCGCGCCCACGCCGTCCGGCCAGCCGGTCCAGGCCAGAGTGGAGATGCGCCCGGCCGGGTCCACCAGGCGCACGCTGTTGTTGTGCTGATCGGAGATGGCGATGGAGCCGTCCGAGAGCGCCGCGACACCTGACGGGTAGTTCAGCCGGGCCCTGGTCGCCGCTCCGCCGTCACCGGAGAGGCCCGCGCGGCCGTTGCCGGCCACCGTGCTGATCACACCCTGAGGGGAGACCCGACGGATGCGGTTGCCGTACTGCTCGGCGACCAGGAATCCGCCGTCCGGGGTGGCGGCGACGCCGGTTGGGAAATCGAGCGGGGCCAGCCGCGCGGGCCCGCTGTCCCCGAGCGGTGCCCCCACCCCCCCGAACAGCCCTGTGCCGGCGACGCTGTAGATGGTTCCGGTCTCCGTGCTCCGCACCGGCGGCGCGGTTGCCGCTCCGGTGGCGCCGACCGCCGTGCTCGAGGCCGCGATGGCCGCGAGGGCGAGGAGGGCGGCGCGAGGATGTCGGTGTCTGCTCGTGGGGCTCCTTGGTCGCCTCAGGACGGCCCGCGCGACCCCCTGTCGTGCTGCAGGATGTGCGTGAGGGGCAAACGGCGGCCAATGGGGTCGGACGCCGAGACCCTGTCGGCGTGCAGGGTTGCGCTCATCGGCGAGCGCCCTGATCACCGAACGGGAAGTCCGCAACGGGCGACGGCCGCCGTGGGACCCCTGAGGAACTCAAGATGCGGCTCGTCCACCCGGGGGGGATGCAGCCAAGGTGAGCACCTCGGGCGTGCCTTCGGACCTCGCGCTGACCGATCCGTTGACCATCGCGGCCTCACCGGACGTGATGACGACATCCTGAGGCGGCGCGGCGACATCTTGAGGCCGCCTTGAGGCGGGCGCTCGTAGCCTGGATCCATCGATTCGCGGCGACGGAGGGAGGCGAGGTGTCGGGGGATCGGGGCCGGCGGCTGCTGCTGGCATACGACGGCTCCCCCGCAGCGCGGGCCGCGCTCGCGCGGGCGGCGGAGATCGCCCGTCCCCGCGACGAGGTGAGCGTCGTCAACGTGATGCCCGAACCGGGGGTCAGCTGTCGCCTCGCGCCCTTCACCGAGGAGCGCCACCGACAGGCGACGCTGCTGCGGGATGCGGCGGACCACCTCGCCGAGCGTGGCATCGCCATCCGGCCGTGCGCGGCCGTCGGGGACGAGGCCGACGAGACCCTGGCGGCGGCGGCCCGGATCGCCGCGGACCTGATCATCGTCGGAGAGAGCCATGGGAGGCTGCCGCGGGTCCTCGGGTCACCCTGCGACCGGATCGTCCGGCGGGCCGCGTGTGACGTGCTGGTGGTGCACGACGCGCCCGGCCACGGGACGCGCGGGGGTCCCCGCTAGAGCGGCGCCGCCGAGCGCAGGTTGACGCCCAGGTGCTCGCGCAGCACGAGCCCGATGATGCGCTCGACGCCGGCCGCGGCCCCCGGGGGTATCGCCGACGCCGCCTCGGACAGCGGGCGGCCGACCAGGTTCGCCAGCCCCGTGAGCGCGTCGGGGTCGACGCGCTCGGCGCCGGCCCCGCACGCGGCGCAGACCGCGCCCCCGGAGGCGGCCGAGAAGCCGGGCAGCGGGGGGCCGGCGCCGCAGCGCGAGCACATCGTCAGGACGGGCAGCAGGCCGCTCACCACGAGCAGTTTGGCCTGGCACCCGAGCACCAGGGGATCGAGCCGGAACGGCCCCGGAGGCGCCGGGGCCCGGCTCAGGAGGTCCAGCGTGCGCACGAGGACGTTCCAGGCCTCCTCGTTGGCCTCGTCCTGGGGCATCACCTTCATCACGGTCTCGAGCACGCAGCCCGCGGCCTGCAGGCGGTGGCCGGCCACCCAGAGCCCGGCGTGGGCGTCGAGGACCGAGGCCCCCCGCATCGTCCCGAGGTCGCCGCGGCCCTCGTGGATCGTCACGAGCGCCCGGACACCCGGCTGCAGGCGCCCTCCGAGGCGCGAGGTGGTGCGCCGGGCGCCCTTGGCGATGGCCGAGACGCGTCCGCGCGAACGGGTCATGAGGGTCAGGACCGCGTCGGCCTCCGAGTAGCGGATGGTGCGGAGGACGACGGCCTCGGTCTCGTAGGTCGCCACGCCGTCATCTTGGCAGCCCGAGGGTCCGGGGCTCCCGCTCGTCCCCATGGCTACACTTTTTGAATGGCCACACCCCACGTCCGCATCTACACCAGCGACGCGTGCTCCTACTGCGTCCGCGCCAAGCGCCTCCTCACGCAGAAGGGCGTGGACTTCGAGGAGATCCACTTCGCCCGCCACGACGTTCAGGCGCGCCAGGACCTCGTCGCCCTCACGGGCCGCTACACCGTCCCGCAGATCCTCATCGACGACCGCCCCGTCGGCGGCTACGACGACATCAAGGCCCTCGACGACGCGGGTGTGCTGGACCCGCTGCTGGGGCTCGCCGCCTAGGGCGTCCGGGATCTCCCGAGCGGCCCGCCGGCCGGAGGGATGATCCCGAGCTGCTGCAGCATCCCGAGATCGTCGCGGGTGGCCCAATGCTCGCTGGAGCGCCCGTCGCGCATCCGCAGCATGTGCATGTGCTGGACGGCGAAGGACTTGCCCGTGGGGGGCATGCCCAGCAGCTCACCCTCGTGGGTGCCCGAGAGCGTCGCCCGGTAGGCCACCAGGTCGTCGCCGGCGACCACCTCGTGGATCTCCATGTGGATGTCGGGGATCGCGCTGCGAAGGCGCCCCAGCCGCAGGCGGAAGCCCTCGTAGCCGGGGTCCTCGCCGGGCCAGGCCTCGTGGTTGACGAAGTCCTCGGTGACGAACTCCTCCACGCGGTCCAGCTCGCCGCGGTTGAAGAGCACCTCGACCCGCTCGACGGCGAAGGCCTTCATCGCCTCGGTGTCCATCCTGCCTCCTTCGCTATTCGGGCGTCGCCAGGGCGGCCCGGCGGCGGCGGCGCTGGCGCACGACCAGGTAGACGATCGACCCGATGATCGCCGCCGCGAGCGCATAGTCAACGTAGTGGAGCTGCTTCTGCAGGCTCTCCCAGTTGTCGCCCACCGCGCGCCCGGCGAACGCCAGCATCACCACCCACGGGATGCAGCCGATCAGGGTCAGGACCGTGAAGCGCCAGAAGGGCATCCGGGTGATGCCCGCCGGCAGCGAGATGAACGTGCGGATGATGGGCAGGCAGCGCGAGAGCAGCACCGCCCAGTCCCCGTAGCGCTCGAACCAGCGGTCGGCCCAGTCGAGGTGCTTGGGCGTCACGTGCAGCCACCGCCAGCGCAGCAGCCACTCGCGCCCCTTGGCGTAGCCCACCCAGTAGGCGATCCACGACCCGATGACGTTCCCGCCGACGCCGGCGGCGACGATCCAGAACATGCTGGCCTCGCCGCGCCCGACGAGGAAGCCGCCGTAGAGCATGATCGCCTCGCTCGGCACCGGGATGCAGGCGCTCTCGAGGATCATCAGCACGAACACGGCCCACGCGCCGTAGGCCCCCACCTGCTCGGTGGCGAAGTTGATGAGCGGCGCGGTCAGGTCGGGCATCGGCGGGGATGCTATCCGGGTCTGCTGAGAGCGCGCTGTGGGCCCGGCGGCACGCCGCGGACCTCCGTCGCGCTGCGGACGGCGTCCCGGATCGCCGCAGCGACGACCTCGGCGGCGGCCACCCCGCAGGCGAAGGTGGTCGTGGGGTGCGTCCCCGTCGCGAGGCAGAACGAGACGTCGCCGTCGAGCGGCGTGTGCACCGGCGACACCGCGCGGGCCATGCCCGCGTGGGCCATGCGGGCGACCGCGGCGCACTCCACCTTGGTCAGGCGGCCGTCGGTGATGACGCAGACGAGCGTGGTGTTGGAGGGCGCGATCAGCCGCGGGTGGCTCGGGGGCGAGTCGATGACCCGCTCGGACGCCCGCAGGAACCCGGCCTCGTCCGAGAAGGCGCCCGCCAGGACCTCGTTGGACTCGTCGAGGACGTCCCCCCAGGCGTTGACCACCGCGAGCGCCGCCACGGTGGCGCCGTCGTGGAGGCGCCGCGACGCCGCGCCCAGCCCGCCCTTGCACCACCCCGCCTGCGCGAGCAGCTTGCCGACCGTGGCGCCGGTGCCCGCGCCCACGCTGCCGACCGCGTGCGGGCCCGGGCGCGCGGCCTCGCAGGCGGCGTAGCCGTCGTCGGCCCCCGGGCGGCGCAGGTTGCCCGTGATGCCCAGGTCGTAGATGCAGGCGGTGGGCACGATCGGCACCCGGGCCACCCCCGTGTCGTGGCCCAGGCCGTGCTCCTCGCACCAGCGCACCACCCCCGTGGCGGCGTCCAGGCCGAAGGCGCTCCCCCCGGAGAGCAGCAGGGCCGTGACGGCGTGGACCGAGGAGACGGGCGACAGCACCTCGACATCGCGCGTCGCGGGGCCGCCGCCGCGCGCCTCCATCGCCCCCACCGTGCCGTCGGGCAGGAGCACCACCGTGCATCCGGTCCCGGCGGCGGCGTCGGTCCAGTGGCCGACCCGGACGCCCGCGATCTCGCTCACCACGGCGGGGGCTCCGGCTGGCACGTGGGGCACCAGTAGGTGCCGCGCTGGGCGACCCGGGTCTTGCGGATCGTCGTCCCGCAGCGCGGGCAGGGCTCGCCGGCGTGCAGGTGGACGCGCAGGAGGTCCTGCATCGACCCCCTCTCCCCCAGGCCGTCGCGGTAGCTGTCGATCGACGCGCCCCCCGCGGCCACCGCGGCGGCCAGCCGGTCGCGGATGGCCCGGTGCAGCCGCCGGATCTCGTCCTGGTCGAGCGAGCCCGCCGGGCGCAGCGGGTGGATGCGGGCCATGAAGAGCGCCTCGTCAACGTACATGTTGCCGAGCCCGGCGACGAGCGCCTGGTTGAGGAGCACGGCCTTGATCGGCCCGCGGCGGCCCTCCAGGAGCCCGGCGAGTAGGCGCGCGGTGAAGCGCGGTGTGAGCGGCTCGACACCGACGCGCGCGCGCCAGTAGGCCTCGCGCTCGCGGGCGTCGCCGTCCACGATCCAGGCCCGCCCGAAGCGCCGCATGTCCCCGAAGGTCAGCGAGCTGCCGTCGTCGAGGTGGAAGCGGGCGCGCAGGAAGCGCTCGCTCTCGTCCGGCGGGCCCGGCTGCCAGTGGAGGCGCCCGGTCATGCGCAGGTGGATGGCGAGGGTGCGCGGCGCGTCGAGGTCGATCAGCAGGTACTTGCCACGCCGGTCGACCGCCTCGATGCGGCGGCCCACGACGTCCTCGGCGAAGCCCACCGGGTCCTCCGGGCTCACGATCTTGGGATCGTGCACCTCCACGCGGGTGAAGGTGCGGCCGGGGATCCGCTCCGCCAGCTGGGCGCGGATGGTCTCGACCTCGGGCAGCTCAGGCATCGCCGCCGCCGCGCGCCAGCACCACGGGCCCGGGCGAGACCTCCGCGTCGGACAGCCGGAAGAACGCGGCGGCCATGTCGCGCCCCCGCTCGCCGACCCACTCGTCGCGGGCGTGGATCACGGCCAGGGGATCGCCCACGCCCACGCGCTCGCCCGGCACCGCCCGCAGCTCGATGCCCACCACCGGGTCGATCGACTGATCGGCGTGGAGGCGGCCGACGCCGAGCCAGCGGGCGACCTCGCCGATCCCGCGCGCCTCGACGGCCTCCACCCAGCCGTCCGCGGGAGCCTCGACGTCGATCCGCACCGGGGCGCTCGGCAGCGCGCCGGGCTCGGTCCAGGCGGCCGGATCGCCGTCCTGGGACTCGACCCAGCGCTCGGCCATGGCCAGGGCGTCCCCCTGGCGCAGCGCCGCCGCGGCCCGCGCGCGCCCCTCGCCCGCGGGCACCACCTCCGCCGCCTCCGCGAGGTCGCCCGCGACGACCTCGGCCAGCTCGCGCAGGTCGTCCGGTCCCTCGCCCCGCAGCACCTCGCCCGCCTCGGCCACCTCGAGGGCGTTGCCGACCCGCCGGCCCAGCGGGCGGCTCATGTCGCTCACGGTCCAGCGCAGCCTGCGCCCCCAGCTCTCGGCGATCCCGGCCATCAGGAGGGCGGTCGCGCGGGCCTCATCGACGTCGCCCACCAGCCCGCCGGGGCCGGCCTTGACGTCAACCTGCAGGGCGCCCGCGCCGGCGGCGATCGCGACGCTCATGACCGAGGCCGCGACCAGGCCGGGCGCGGGCACGGTGCCGGTCGCGTCGCGCAGGTCGCGCAGGCGGTCGTCGCCCGGGGCCAGGCGCCCCGTGTCCGCGGACACGGCGATCCCGACGTCGCGCACCTGCCGCACGAACCGCGCCAGGGGCAGGTCGGAGCGGAAGCCGGGGATGGCGTCCAGCTTGTCGAGCGCGCCGCCCGTGTGCGCGAGGCTGCGCCCGCCCAGGCTGGCCACGCGCACGCCCAGGGACGCGGCGAGGGGCGCCACGACGAGGGTGGTGGTGTCCCCCACTCCCCCCGTCGTCTGGGGATCGCCCGTCGGCCCAAGCGACGCCAGCTCCAGCCGGTCCCCCGACGCCACCAGGGCGCGGGCGAGCGCGGCCGTCTGCTCGGGGTCGATGCCGTGCAGGCAGGCGGCCATGCACCAGGCCGACATGAGGGCGTCGGATGCGGTCCCGTCGAGCCAGGCGCGCACGAAGGCCTCGACGCTCGCCGCATCGACGGGATCTCCGCGCCGGCTGCGCTCGACGAGCTCAACGGGGGCGAGTGGGGCGGCCATGATCGCCCGGCACTCTACGCCCGCGGGCGGGCGTGACGACGCACCACGGACCCGCGGACCCCCTGCAAACCGCTGCTAGGGTGGCGCCGTGTTTCGCTCTGTGACACCGGCGGCCGCGATGGCCATCGCGTTCGTGGCCGGGGGTCCGGCGCTCGCGGCGCCCGCGACCACCGCCCCGGCACCGGCCACGACGGCGCCGGCCACCACGGCCCCACCGGCGGCGACGCCCGTGGCCCCCGCCCCGGCGCTCACGTCGCTGCGGCTCGCCAACACGGTTTCGGCGCAGCAGGGACACGCGCGCTTCCTGGTGGGCGTCAAGCTGGCGACCCCGTCGAAGCTGACCATCCAGGTCAGCACGGCCGCCGGCAAGGTGGTCCAGACGACCAGGGACGCGGCCGATCGGCCCGCCGGGCGCGCCTACGTCCGCGTGGAGGCCACCGACAGCTCGGGGTACCAGCTGCTGGCCGGCAAGTACGCGGTCAAGGTGGTGGCCACCGACGCACAGGGGCGCGTCTCGCCGGCCCTGTCCAAGCCCTTCACCCTCACCCTGACCTCGCCTCGCGGCCTCTTCGACGCCTACACGGTCCCCCTCTGGCCGCCGCTGCGGCGCCAGATGGGCGCGACCGTCGCCGGCCAGCTCGTGGCCGTTGTGGGCATCAAGGGCAAGGTGCTCGCCGCGGGCATCCGCCGCGGCGACATCATCACGTCCATGGACGGCCGCGACGTCACCAAGCCCGGGGCCTGGACCGCCGCCCTGCGCGCCCTGCCGGGCGATCGCGCGGTCGCGATCCAGTTCTCGCGCAGGGGCGCGCCCATGAACGCCATGCTCGAGGCCTCGCCGGACTGGACGCCCACCCCGGACTACGCGACCTCCCTGAAGGTGGCCGTGAAGCGCGACCCGCGCACCATGGCCTACGGCATCGCGCAGGCGCGCCAGCTGATCGAGACCGGCAAGACGGCGGCGGCGCGCGCGGTCATCCTCAGCTGGCCCGCCCCCTGGCGCGCCGGCTCCGTCGGCGAGATCGTCCAGGGCGAGCTGCTGGCCAAGCAGAAGAGCTGGAAGCAGTCGCTCGGTGCGTACAACCGCGCCCGCGCGAAGGCTCCCTCGATCGGGGCGATCGCGTTCGGCCGCGGGGTCGCCCTGTCGGCCATGGGCAAGACGGCCGCCTCCGAGGTCGCCTTCGCCACCGCCGGGCGCCTCGACCCCACCGATCCCGCCGCCGCGGCCTTCCAGTCGTACGCCCTGCTCCAGGGCGACCGCACGGTCAACGCCCTCGCCGCCGCGCAGCGCGCCGTCACCCTCGACCCGCGCTTCGCCGACTCCTTCCTGCCCTACGGCATCAGCCTGCTGGCCTCCGGCGACCGGGCCAACGGGATCGTCGCGCTGCGGCGCGGGCTGCTGCTCCTCGAGGAGCCGGACCGGGCGAACCGCCTGATCGTCCAGCACCTCGACCCGACCGACCCCTAGGAGCCCTCAGGCTCCGGCCGGCGCCGGGGGCAGCGGGTCGCCCACCACCAGCAGGCCCTGCCTGCGCAGCATCGCCTTGACCTTGGCCGAGTTCAGGTGGGTCGCCATGGCGCGCCGCATGACGACCGTGTGGCCCCCGCCGACCAGCTTCCGGGTGACCACGTAGCTCACCGGGAAGGCCTCCGGATAGCTCAATCCCGCCACCGTGGCATCGCTGGGCGCGACCCCGTTCAGGGGCACCGCGCAGACGCCGGGCGAGGCGAAGCGGATCCGCGACCACGTGGTGATCGCGGCGATCGACCGGTCGCCGGCCGCCGCGGCCGCGACCCCGCCGTCCGCGGCCCCGACCGCCCCCGGGGCGTAGTTCACACGCTGGCGGTTCAGCGTGCCGACCCACCGGGTCCCGAGATGGGGCACGGCGTCGCCGGTGCCGCCGACAAGGTGGCGCACGCGGATCGCGTCGGCGCTCG
Source organism: uncultured Thermoleophilia bacterium (assembly GCA_963784365.1). Classification (GTDB taxonomy): domain Bacteria; phylum Actinomycetota; class Thermoleophilia; order Miltoncostaeales; family Miltoncostaeaceae; genus Miltoncostaea. The sequence continues at coordinate 16,246 of CAWAQS010000009.1, forward strand.
CCCCGGGCGCGACCTGCGACCACCGCGTGACGGCCCCCCGCGCGATCGCGCGGGCCTGCGCCACGGTCAGCCCGCCGCACGCGGGATGCCCGGCGGCGACCACCAGCACGTCCGCGTCGCGGTAGAGGTCCGCCAGCGTCCGGAAGCGACCGCGCTCGCGCGCCGTCAGCGGTCGGTCAACGATCACGCCCTCGGTGCCGGTGGCACCGATCCGGGTGGTGGCGCCCCGGTGGACCCGGTCCAGCAGCGAGGTGGCCGTCGGCCCGCCGCCCGACGCCGGGAACCAGGGGCCCACGAACCGCTGCGATCCCAGCCGGTACGTGTAGATCCGGTCGAGGGGGTCGGGCAGCGCGAATGGCAGGAACGAGGTCTCCTGCCACACCCGCGAGGGCGAGAGCTGGACCATCTGGAAGCTGGTCCGCTGGGTCGCGGCACCGGCGCTCGCCGGCACCAGGGCGGCGAGGCACATCCCCGCGAGGGCCGCCCGTCGCACGGCTCTCACGGGCGCCTAGATCTCGCCCGTGGGCTCGTTGCCCTCTTCGAAGCCGCCGTCGTTGTGCGGCCGGCGCGAGCGCGAGGAGCGCCGGGGCCGCGAGCGCCCGCCGCCGACGGCACCGCCGGCCAGGAACAGCACGGTCAGCACGCCCGCCGCGAGCCCCGCCCACATCTCCCACTGCAGCAGCGGGTTCTCGGCGAAGATGCCGTAGAGCAGGAACACGGCCACGACGCCGACCAGCGCCAGGGGCCGCTGCTTGGGCGCGGCCAGGTGCACCACCCAGGGGGCGAGGATCGAGATGACGAGCAGCAGGATGGTGGTCACGCGGGGGCTCCCGGGATTCGGGGGGCGGATCGACGTGGATGCGTCCGGCCAGCGTAGTGGTCGCCGGACCCCCTCGTCCAGCGGCTAGCGTGCCCGCCATGGGCGACGCGCTCGGCCTCCACCTGCTGCAGAGCATCGATCTGATCGCCTCCCCGCGGCGATCCGCGCTCGCCCGCGTGGACGCCGACGGCACCCTCGTGGCGCTCGATCTGGCCGGTCCCGACGAGGAGCTGCTCGCCCTCCTGGGGGCGTCCGGAGGGGGCCCGCTCGTGGTCGACGCGCCCCTCGAGGTGCCCGCCGAGACGGGCCGGCGCGACCTCGAGACCGTCCTCGCCTGGTGCGACGTCCCGACCTTCCCGGTGTCGGCGCGCCGCCTGGCGCAGGTCTTCGGCGGGGCGCGCGGCGTCGCGCTCGCCCCCGCCCTCGCCCGGCTCGCCGACCCGGTCCTCGAGACGGTCCCCGACCTCGTGCTGCGTCAGATCGCATGGGAGCGCGACCACCCGGCCGGCGCCCCGGCGATCGACCTGGCCGACTACCGCGCGGCCTGGCTCGGCCTGCGCGCGCCGGTCTACCGGCCCAAGGGCGTGGAACGGGCGCGCCCGGACGGGACCATCGCCGCCTGGCGGCTCCTGTCCGAGGTGCTGGACCTCGGGGGATGGACGCCGGCGGCGAACCCGGACGACTGGGGGGCGATCGCCGACGCCGCCCGCATCGACGCCCTCTGCTGCGCCTACGCGGCCCTCCGCCTCGCGGCGCCGGAGGCCCACGCGCTCATCGGGGCCGCCGGCCGGGGGCGGGCCGTGGTGCCGGCCGACGCCAACCTGCGCGGGCGGATCGACCTCACCCTGGAGCGCCTGCGCGCGGAGGGCGCGGTCCGGATCTGATCCGCCCGGGAATCACGTGGGCGCCGGGGTTGCCGGACGCCCCCCATTCATGAGAATCCGCGCAAGCCCCTCGGGGCCGTCGCGACCTATACCCGGAAAAGGATGGCTCCCATGGGCAACAGCGTCTACAAGGTGATCGAGATCGTCGGGACCAGCGAGAGCTCGTGGGAGGACGCCACCGCGGCGGCCGTCGCGACCGCCGCCAAGACCCTCCGCGACCTCCGCGTCGCCGAGGTCATCAAGCAGGACGTGACCATCAACGACGACGGCTCGGTCGACCAGTACCGGAGCCGCCTGTCGGTCTCCTTCAAGTACCAGGAGGACTGACCGGCTCCGACCCCTCGGGGTGCGGCCGGCCGGCGTGCCCGGGTGCCGGCCGCACCCTGAACGCGAGCGTGACCCACGCGGCGTCCGCGAGCGCGCCGGCGAGCTCGCCGTCGGTGGCGTAGGGGCGGTCCGGGATCCGCCGGGCCCGCACGGGCAGATGCACCTCGGAGGCCGAGAACGGCCAGGGCATGAGGATGCAGGCCCCGGGCCCGTCGGGGCTCATGTGGAGGTCAACCCCCGGGTCCCCCACCTCGCGCGGAACCTGAGGGAGCACCCCCGGGCGGCCGTCGCCCAGCCCGCGCCAGGTCAGGTACAGGCTCAGGGCGTCCCAGGCGCGGACCAGCCGGAAGCCGGCCGAGGCCCAGGCCTCCACGGCCGCCCCGCCGCCGAGCTCGGCCCGCAGCTCCTCCTGGAGGGCGGCCTGCTCGGCGATGAACGCCCGGGCCATCGGATCGCGGTCGGCCGGGGCCGTGTACTCGTAGAGGCCGCGCCCGTGCATGCTCACCAGCAGGCCCTCGCGCGGATCGCGCGCGCGCGCCCGGGCGATCCCCGCCCGGTAGATCCCCACGTGCGTCGGCCGGTCCATCGCGGTGAAGTTCACCGGCGCGCCGGCGGCCGCGCGCGGGGCCTCCTCCCAGCCGCGCCAGCCCTCGTCGTGCCAGGTGGCCGCCGCGCGCACCGGGCCGAAGGGCTCGGGGCGGGCGAACGCGGCGTTGCCCCAGGCGTCGGCCATCAGGCCGCACTGCTCCTGGTGGTCGACCTGGCGCACGAGCACGAGGCCCCCGGCGTCGCGCGCGACGATCATCGCACCGACCACTCCTCGACCAGGCCCGTCAGGTCCCGGTCCAGGAAGCTCTGACCCGAGTTGATCACGACGGCGTCGGGCCCGGTGTCCCAGTTGCGCCGCGCGGCGATCGGCCGGCACAGGTAGAGCTCGTCGGCGGCGCGCGTGACGGCCACGTAGAAGAGGCGCTCCTCCTCGTCGAGCTTGCCCTCGCTGACCGCCCAGCCGGAGGGGAACGACCCGGACTCGAGCTGGAGCACGAACACCACCGGCCACTCGAGCCCCTTGGCCTGGTGGACGCTGGAGAGCGCCACCCGGCGGGCGGGGCCCGACACGTCCTCGTCCGCCTCGACGCGCTCGGCCAGCTGCAGGTCGCCCAGGAAGCGGTCGAGCGAGCTCGCGCGGGTGGCGAGCTCGGCCAGGCGGGCGAGGTCGGCCTCGCGGTCGCGCCAGTTGGGATAGACCCGCTGCAGGTGGTCCCGGTACCACTCGCTGCGGGCCACCGCGAGGACGATCTCCTCGGGGCGCTCCATCGGGGCGATGGCGCCGATCGCCTCCGCGAAGCGCGCGAGCCCGCTCGCCGCCGCCCCCGCCGACGGGATCGCGACGGCCGCGGCGAGGGGGTCGGGGTCGGCGCCGATCGCCGCCCAGACGCGCTGGGCGGTGGCCTCCCCCACCCGGTCGAAGAGCCGCAGCGCCCGGTGCCAGGCGAGCTCGTCGCGCGGGTTGTGGCGCAGGCGGCAGAAGGCCAGGACGTCCTTCACGTGGGCGCTCTCGACGAAGCGCGAGCCCGAGAACATCTCGAACTCCACCCCCGCCTCGGCCAGCGCCAGCTGGAGGTCAACGCTGTGGTGGTGCGCGCGGTAGAGCACGGCGATCTCGCCCGGGGCGCGCCCCTCGGTGATGAGGTCGGCGATCCGCTGGACCACGAAGCGCGCCTCGTCCTGGACCGATGCGAGGTGCGCGATCACGGGCCGGTTGCCCGAGGCGGGACGGCGGGCGCGCAGGCGCTTGTCGAAGGGGTTGCCCGCGGGGAGGGTGGCCTGGGCGAGGGCGACCACCTCCGGGGTGGAGCGGTAGTTGGTCTGGAGCGGGAACACGCGCGTGCCGGGCACCGCCGCGAAGCGCTCCACGACCCGCGGATCGGCGCCGCGCCAGGAGTAGACCGCCTGATCCGGGTCGGCGACGGCCACCAGGTTGCCCCCCTCCCCGGCGATGGCCTCCACGATCCGCGCCTGGACCGGGTTGACGTCGTGCAGCTCGTCCACCAGCACCCAGCGGTAGGTCTCGGCCAGGCGCCGGCGCACCCGCGGGTGCTCGTCCAGCAGGCGCAGGGTCAGCACCAGGAGGTCCGCGTAATCCACCGCCGCCATGGCCCGCTTGCGCTCCGCGTAGCCGTCGGCGATGGCCCGCAGGATGTCCAGGCGGTCCCCCAGGCGCGGGTTGGCCTCCGCGACGACGTCCTCGAGGGAGCGGCCGCTCTCGGCCGCCAGCGACGCCCAGCCCACGATCGTGCCGGGCTTCGGCAGGGACGGCCGCGAGGCGCGCCCCGCGAGGACGGCGTCCCGGGCCATCGCCGCGATCTGCGCCTGGTCCTCGGCGTCGAGGACCGTGAAGGTGGAGGGCAGGCCGACGAGCGGACCGTGCTGGGCCAGGAGGCGCCGGCCCACGGCGTGGAAGGTCCCGGCCGTCACGCTCGCGAGGTCGATGCCGGCGACCCGCTCGGCCCGCTCCACCATCTCGCGCGCCGCGCGACGGGTGAACGTGACCAGCATGATCGCCTCGGGCGGGGTGCCGGTCTCCACGAGGTGGGCGAGCGTGGCGACGATCGTGCGGGTCTTGCCCGAGCCCGCCGAGGCCAGCACCAGCACCCGGCCCGCGGCGCCCTCGACCGCCGCGAGCTGCTCGGCGTCCAGCATCTCCCGCAGGCGCTCCGACGCGCCCTCGGCCGCCCGCCCCACCGGGCGCAGCCGGTAGACCGTCCGGGCCGCGGGGTCGGCCGCCAACGGGTCGCGCGGCGCCACGGCGTCGCGGGCCGCCTTCTGGGCCTCGATGTGGGGCAGCGTCGGCGGAGCCGTCTGCCAGCGCGGGTATCCGGACCTGGACGACATCGGGCGCGGGAGGCTAACCGCGGGCCCGGACGGCTCTCATCCCCGCCCGAGCTCGCGGGCCAGGCGCAGGAGGCCGATCAGCGTCTTGGCGTCGTCGGTGCGGTCGATCAGGGCGTCGAGATCGGCCAGGGGCCAGGCGATCACCTCGATGTCCTCGTCGTCGTCGCCCACGGCCCCGTCGACCGGCGTCAGGTCGGTGGCCATGAAGCAGTGGATGAACTCGGTGATGATCGCGGGCGCGGTGAAGAAGCCGCCCATGTCGCGCCACGTCGCCGCCGCCCGGCCCACCTCCTCGGCGAGCTCGCGGCGGGCGCAGCCGAGGGGATCCTCGCCGGCGTGGTCGAGCTTTCCGGCCGGCAGCTCCAGCGTGTAGCGCTCGATGGCCTCGCGGGGCTGACGCACCATCAGGACGTGATCGTCCTCCACCGGCACCATCACGACCGCGCCCGGGTGGTCCATCACCTCGCGGCGCACCACCGTGCCGTCGGGCCGCCGGTACTCCGAGACCCGCAGGTTCACGATGGTGCCGGCGTAGACGCTCTCGCTCCGGACCGGCGGGCCCAGCGCCCCGTCGCCGCGGGTCACGACGACGCGCGCGCGGCGTCGATCAGGCCCAGGGTGACGTCGAGCATCTGCTCGAGGCTCGTGACCGCGATCCGCTCGTCGGCCGTGTGGACGTCGATCATCCCGTTGCAGAGGTTGACGGCGGGGAAGCCGTTGACGATGAACGCGTTGACGTCCGACCCGCCCCCGCTCGGCACGAGCCGGGTGCCGTGGCCGAGGGACGAGAGCACGCCGAGGGCCAGCGCGACCTGCGGGTCGGTCTCGCCCAGCCGGTAGGCCGTGAACTCCTTCTCGACGCGGGTCTCGAGGTCCACCTCGCACTCGCTGGCGGCCCAGGTGAGGGCGTCGAGCATCGCGGTCAGCTGAACCGACAGCGTGCGCTCGCTGCGGCTGCGGGCCTCGGCCGTGAGCGTGCAGCGCTCGGCCACCACGTTGGTGGCGGTGCCGCCGGCCACGGTGCCGATGTTGGCGGTCGTCTCGGCGTCGATCCGCCCCAGCGGCATCCGGGCGATGGCGCGGGAGGCGGCCAGGACGGCGCTGCGCCCGACTCGGGCGTGATGCCGGCGTGCGCGGCGCGGCCCACGAAGGTCGCCTCGATGCGGTGCAGGCTGGGGGCCGATCCCACCACGTGCCCCACCGGGCCGGTGTGGTCGTAGACGAAGCCGAAGCGGGCGTTGAGCGGGGTGGGATCGAAGGCGGCGGCGCCGCGGAGGCCGATCTCCTCGCAGGGCGTGAACACCAGCTCGACCCCGGCGTGGGGGCGCTCCTCGGCCACCACCCGCCGCATCGCCTCCAGCATCACGGCGACGGCCGCCTTGTTGTCGCCGCCGAGGATGACCGGATGGCGGTTGGTGAGCTCGCCGTCGACCAGCTCGACCTCGATCGGCCCGGTCACCGGCACCGTGTCGAGGTGGGCGGCGAACATGATCGGCACGCCGTCGCCCCCGGTCGCGGGAAACCGGGCCACGATGTTGCCGCACCCCGCTCCGATCGCCTGCGCGGCGCCGTCCTCGTGGATCTCCGCGCCCAGGGCGTGGAGGTGGGCGCGCACCGCCTCGGCCACCGCCCCCTCGTCGCGTGAGGGGGACGGGATCTCACACAGCCGCACCATCAGCTGGGCCACCGAGGGCAGCCCGGCGAGGTCCTCCGGGCTCACCCGCCGAGCGAGGCGTGCTCGCGCTCTGACACCGCGTCACGGGCGCGGGCCCGCTCGACCGCGGCCCCCATGAACTCCCGGAAGAGCGGCTGCGGGCGCGTCGGGCGGCTCTTGAACTCGGGGTGGAACTGCGAGGCGCAGAACCACGGGTGGTCCGGCAGCTCGACGACCTCCACCAGCCGGCCGTTGGGCGAGCGCCCGCTGACCACGAGGCCCGCGGCCTCGATCTCGTCGCGCAGGCCGGGGTTGACCTCGTAGCGGTGGCGGTGGCGCTCGTAGATGACGGCCTGCTCGCCGTAGGCCGCGAACGCCTGGGTGCCCTCCACGAGGTGGACCGGGTCGGCCCCGAGCCGCATGGTCCCGCCGCGCTCCTCGATCGCGCGCTGCTCGGGCAGCAGGTCGATGACCGCGTACGGGGTCTCCGGGTCGAACTCGCTGGAGTTGGCGCCGTCCATGCCGACCATGTAGCGCGCGTACTCGATGACGGCGATCTGCATCCCCAGGCAGATGCCGAGGAAGGGCACGCGGTTGACGCGGGCGTGGTGGGTCGCGGCGATCTTGCCCTCGATGCCGCGGCCGCCGAAGCCGCCCGGGACGAGGATGCCGTCGGCCTGGTGCAGGAGGCTGTCCAGGTCGGGCGCCTCGGCGTCGACCCAGTCGATCTCGAGGTCGGCGCCGTGGTGGATGGCCGCGTGCTTGAGCGCCTCGGCCACCGACAGGTAGGCGTCGTGCAGCTGCACGTACTTGCCCACGAGGGCGATCCGCACCCGGCCCTGGCAGGCCGAGATGCGCTCCACGAGTGCCCGCCAGTCCGTCAGGTCGGGGGCCGGGGCGGTGCGCCCGAGCCGCTGGCAGACCACGCGCGCGAAGCCCTCGGCCTCGAGGTTGAGCGGGACCTCGTAGATGTCGCCCGCGTCCACGGCCGAGATCACGGCGTTGACGCCGATGCCGGCGTGGAGGGCGATCTTCTGGCGGATGTCGTCGGTCAGCGGGCGGTTGGACCGCAGCACCAGCACGTCCGGCTCGATACCGATCCGGCGCAGCTCGTTGACCGAGTGCTGGGTGGTCTTGGTCTTGAGCTCGCCGGAGGCGTCCAGGAAGGGCACCAGCGTGACGTGGACGAAGCAGACGTGCTCGCGGCCCACGTCGTTGCGGAGCTGCCGGATCGCCTCCAGGAACGGGAGCGACTCGATGTCGCCGACCGTGCCGCCGATCTCGACGATGACCACGTCGGCGTTGGAGCTGGCCGCCGCCTGCCGGATGCGCGCCTTGATCTCGTCGGTGACGTGGGGGATCACCTGCACCGTGGCGCCGAGGAAGTCGCCCCGCCGCTCGCGCTTGATGACCGCGTCGTAGACGGCGCCGGTGGTCACGTTGGAGATCCGGGTCAGCATCTCGTCGGTGAAGCGCTCGTAGTGCCCGAGATCGAGGTCCGTCTCGGCGCCGTCCTCGGTCACGAAGACCTCGCCGTGCTGGAACGGACTCATGGTCCCGGGGTCGACGTTGAGATAGGGGTCGCATTTCTGCAGCGACACCCGGACCCCCCTCGCCTTGAGGAGGGTTCCCAGCGACGCGGCTGAGATCCCCTTGCCGAGCCCGGAGACGACACCTCCGGTCACGAAGACGTACTTCACCGGCGTCTCAACCACGTGACCTCCCTCGCCCGACGACCGGACCAAGGATAGCTGCCGGGTCGGCGGGACGAGACGCGGATCGGGACGTGGGACGCCGGAGCGCTGCTAGCGTCGGCCCACAATCGGTCCGACAGACGGGATGGGAATGGACTTCGACGAGATGAACCGGAACGTGATCAAGGAGTTCCACGAGAACGAGGGCAAGGTCGGGGGATACTTCGACGGGCACACGATGGTGCTGCTGCACACGACCGGCGCCAAGTCGGGCGCCGAGCGGATCAACCCGCTCGTGTACCTGCCCGGCGAGGGCGAGCGGATCTACGTCATCGCCTCCAAGGGCGGCGCGCCGGACAACCCGGACTGGTACTACAACCTGAAGGCCAATCCCCAGGTCACGATGGAGTTCGGCACCGAGACCAAGACCGGGGTCGCGAGCGAGATCACCGACCGCGCGGAGCGCGACCGGCTCTACGCCGCGCAGGTCGCGCGGATGGCCGGCTTCGCCGACTACGAGAAGTCCACGACCCGGCTCATCCCGGTCATCGCGATCGATCCCGCGTAGTCGTCAGTTCTCCTTCAGCATCATCGCGACCGCCACGATCGAGGCGAGCGCGAGGACGGCCCAGACGCCGTAGAGGAACATGATCCCGACCATCGTCCGACCTCCCGGGTGCGAGTGTGTGCACCCGGAAGGCTGGCCGGACGGGCGGCGCCCATCATCCGGTGGGTCCACGAAATGGGGCTGCGGGAACCCCGCAATGCTCCTCGCGGAGGTTCCGCGAACGCCTAGCGCACCACCAGGTGGGCGTACTCGGCGGGCACCTCCATCCGCTCGAGGACCCGCAGGAACGCGGCGTTGGCCTCGCTCAGCACCTGCTGCTCGTCGCAGGTCGTGAGCACCCTGTCGCGCATCAGGACCACGCCGTCGCAGATGGTGGTGTTCGACGCAGCTGCCGTTGCTGGCGAAGACCAGGTGCGAGAGGAGGTGGTCCCGGTTGCCGGGCATGAGGGGCGTGAACATCTGGCTCTTCAGCTCGATCAGGATCACGTCCGCCTTGGCCCCCACCGCGAGCTGTCCCGGTCTCGTGACCGAGGGCGGCGGCCCCGTTGCGGGTGGCCTGGCGGAGCACGTCGGGCGCCTGCTGGAGGCTGGCGTCGACCCGCGAGGCGCGGTGCAGCAGTGACGCCCACTTCATGACCTCGAACATGTCGCGGCTGTTGTTGCACTCGGCCGCGTCGTGGCCCAGGCCGATGTTGAGGCCGGCCGCAAGCATCTCGGGCAGGCGCATGATGCCGTTGCCGAGCTTCGCGTTGGAGCTCGGGTTGTGCGAGATCTGGGTGCCCGTCTCCCGCATCAGGGCGATCTCGACGTCCGAGAGCCAGACGCAGTGCGCCGCGATGCAGTCCGGGCCGAGGATGCCGCACTCGTAGGCCACCTCGGTCGGCCGGCCCCCGAGCTTGGTCTTGCTGATCTCCACCTCCGAGAGCGACTCGTTGAGGTGGATGTGGATGCCGGTGCCGAGGGAGTCGGCCAGCTCGCGCGCGCCCACCAGCAGCTCGCGCGACGAGAGCGGCAGCCACTCGATGCCCACCCGCACCTGGATGCGGCCGTTGGCCGCCCCGTTCTTCGCCTCGAAGGCGCGCGCGTTGTCCTCGAGCGTGTCGAGGTCGTGCTCGTCGTCGGCGACGTCGTTGCACAGCACCGCGCGGATCCCGATCTCCTCGGCCGCGTCGGCCAGGGACTCGATCCGCCGGTACATGTCGTTGACCGTGGTGACGCCGCAGCGGATCGACTCCGAGTAGCTGGCCATGGCGGCCCAGTAGGCGGCCTCGTCGTCGAGCGCGCGGATGATCGGGTACCAGCAGCTCTGCAGGTACTCCCAGAGCGGCAGGTGGTCGCTGAAGCCCTTCGCCAGGGCCGTGTGGTAGTGGAGGTCGATCAGTCCGGGCAGGACCGCCTTGCCGGTGGCGTCGATCACCTCGTCCGCCGATCCGGCCGGGTGGCTCTGCGCGATGGCGTCGGCCTCCCCCACCGCGACGATCCGGTCGCCCTCCAGGACGACCGCCCCGCCGAAGATGATGGTGTCGCCGTCGTCCATCGTCACGACGTCGCCACCGGTGATGATGATCCTGTCGGGCATGTGCGGTCTCCTGGACGTGTGAGACACGGACGGGCCGCGCCGGGTCATCCCCGGCGCGGCCCGCGATCCGCGGTGCTACTGCTGGGGCAGCAGGTCGTTTGTGTAGAACTGGGTGTAGTCCGTCGGCGTGATCGACTTGCCGGACGCGTCCTTCAGGGCGCCGGCCTTGGCCAGGATCTCGCCGAGGCCAGACCACGACTCCTCCTTGAACTCACCCCACTGGCTGCTGTCGCCGATGTAGATCGGGGCCAGGTACTCCGCGCTGGCGTTGACCAGCTCGCTGGCCTTGCCGAGCGACGGGTCGGAGGCGATCAGGATCTTCGCCGCGTCGGCCGGGTTGTCGGCCGCGTAGGTGTAGCCCTTGGAGATCGCGCCGAGGCACTTCTGCAGGAGCTCCGGGTTGTCGGTGATCTCCTTCTCCGCCGCCACGAAGATGGCGGACGGGTAGTTGCCGGCCTCGCCGAGGTACTTGCTGATCGGGAAGGTGCGCAGCTTGATCCCGCGCTGCTTGGCCTCGATGCCCTCCCAGGCGTCGAAGATGGCCGACCAGTCGATCTTCTTGGCGAAGAGGGCCTCGTAGGCGGCGGTGTTGAGGGTGACGTTCTTGAAGTCGATGTTCGTGCCGCCGTCGGCCGCGATCACGGCCGACCAGGTCGGGACCTCGTAGGGCAGCCCGAAGCCGCCGTAGGTGGTGCCGTTGGCGAGGTCCTTGGGACGCGTGAACTTGGAGTCCTCCAGCACGGCCAGCGACTCGGTGTTGCGGGAGGCGATGGCCGCGACCGCCTTGACCGGGATCCCGGAGGCGTGGGAGACCAGCACCTGCGGGACGAAGGAGACGCCGAGGTCGGCCTTGCCCTGGGCCACCAGCACGTCGGTGTTCGCGCCCGAGTACGGCAGGATCTTGAGCTCGAGGCCCTCGTCCGCGAAGTAGCCCTTCTCCTTCGCCACGAAGATCCCGGTGTGGTTGGTGTTGGGTGTCCAGTCGAGCGCGACCGTGCACGTCTGCGTCTTCTCGGGCGTGGTCGACGCCGCGGACGTCGAGCTGTCGCTGCCGCACCCGGCCGCGAACAGCGTGCCCACGGCGACGAGCGCCGCAACGGCGGTCAGGCCGATACCTCTCCGTCTCATCTCATGGTCTCCTTCGGTTTGGCGGTGCGGTGCGCACCGTCGGGCACGTGAGCCGAGCTCGGATCACCCATCCCGCGGCGATCCCGGACCCGCGTTGTAGACGTAGCCCGGGAGGACCGGGAGGTCCGACCACGTCCGGTAGAAATCGAGCGCGTGGGGCGTCGCCAGGGCCGGCAGCTCCACGTCGGTGCGCTGTCGCGCGGGCGTGCGGTGCCACAGCCGCTCACGGCACGCCTCCTCGTGGCGGGCGCGGATCGCGCGCTCGTCCACGGTGGTGATGGCGCCCCCGTCGAGCACGGGGCGCCCCTGGACCATCACCATCTCGATGTCCGACATGTCGGCGCGATCGAGGATCACGTCGATGGGGTCGGCGAGGTCGTAGCGGTTGGGCGGCCAGAAGACGCGGCCGCGGCTCAGCACCACGAGATCCGCGTCCCTGCCCGGCTCCAGCGAGCCGATCCGGTCGGACATGCGGGCCGCCTGGGCGCCGGCCTCGGCCGCGCTGCGCAGGTAGGCCGGCCCGTTGACGCGGCCGCTCTCCAGGGCCCGCGGGACGCGCTGGAGATAGGCCGACAGCCGCAGCTCGGCGAGGTAGTCCTCGCGCTCGGTGGCCGAGATGCCGTCCGTGCCCACCGCCACCCGGACCCCGGCGTCGAGCATGTCGCGCGTGCGGCAGATCCCCGACGAGAGCCGCAGGTTCGAGCCCGGGTTGCTCGCGACCACGGCGCCCATGTCGGCCACGATCGCGATGTCCTCGTCGGTCGGCCAGACGAAGTGCGCCAGGCTGACGTCCGGCCCGAGGACGCCCAGGTCGGCCAGCCGGCGGACCGCCGTGGTGCCGTGGTGGGACATGCTGAACGCCATCTCGGAGCGGGTCTCGAGGCAGTGCGTGGTGACGCCGGTGCCGAACTCGTCGGCGAGGCCGCGGCAGCGCAGGTAGAGCTCGTCGGACACGGCGGGCGTCCAGTCCGGGGCCGCCAGGACGCGGATGCGGCCGCCGCGGCCGTCCCAGTCGGCGACCAGGCGACGGTAGGCCTCCTCGACGTCGTCCACCGGCCAGGCGTAGCCCATGTCCGAGGCGCTGACCTCCGCGGCGACGTCGGCCGGCAGGCGGGCCAGGAAGGCCTCGTCGCCCTCGTGCGTGTAGCGGTTGCGGTCGCGGAACGAGAGCCCGAAGCCCACCCGCGTGCCGAGGTCCCAGTAGGCCTGCAGCGCCACGTCGGCCGAGAAGTTGGGCAGGCCGCGGCGACCGTAGTAGGCGTCCACGACGCAGGTCTGGCCGCCCCTCACGGTGTCCATGAGGCCCACCATCAGGACGTCGTAGAGGTCCTCCTCGTCGATCTCGCCGAGGAGGCCGTGGACCCACAGGTTGGCGAGCTCGAAGATCGTGTCGTAGACGCCCTGAACCAGGTTGCACTCGCTGTGGTAGTGGGCGTTGACGAACCCGGGGAGCACCGCGTGGCCGGGCGAGCCGATGACGCGCACGTAGCCGCCGTCGGCCCCCTCCAGCTCGGCGCGCGGGCCCACCCGCGTCACCACGCCGTCCTCGATCACCAGCGCGCCGTCCCGGATGACGCCCACGTCGCCGAGCACCACCAGGGGGTCGCCGACGACGAGGACGCGCTCGCTCATCCGGACGCCTCGGCGGGCGCGGCCGAGGACCCGCCGAGGCGCAGGGCCCGACGCAGGCGGCGCTCGATGGCCGTGAACGCGTCGGTCTCCTCGACGCCGAGCGAGCGGGGCCGGGGCAGGTCGACGTCCACCACGTCGCAGATGCGCCCGGGGCGCGGAGCCATGACGTAGACGCGGTCGGAGAGGTACACGGCCTCGGCGACGTCGTGGGTCACGAAGACGACGGTCGTGCGCAGGTCGCTCCAGACGTCCAGGAGCCACTGCTGCATGTCGCCCCGGGTGAGGCTGTCGAGCGCACCGAAGGGCTCGTCGAGGAGCATCGCGGGGCGGCCGAGCAGCACGGTGCGCAGGAAGGCGGCGCGCTGGCGCATGCCCCCCGACAGCTCGCCGGGGTAGCGCCTTCTCGAAGCCGGCCAGGCCGAAGCGCTCCATCAGCGGGGCCGCGCGCTTGCGGGCCTCGCGCCGCGACACGCCCTCGATCTGCAGGCCCACCACCGTGTTGTCGATCACCGTGCGCCAGGGGAAGAGCAGGTCCCTCTGGGGCATGTAGGCGAACTCGCCCGCCCGCCGGACCACGGACTGCCCGCCCAGGCGCACGTCGCCGGCCGAGGGCTCCATCAGCCCGGCGATGATGTTGAAGAGGGTGCTCTTGCCGCAGCCCGAGGGGCCGATGATCGAGACGAAGCGGCCGGCCTCGGCGACCATGTCCACGGACTGGAGCGCCTGCACCTCGCCGTCGCGGCGGACGAAGCGCTTGCTCAGCCCGACGACCTCGACCGCGGCGCCGGGAGGCGCGAGCGGGGTCGCGGACGGCCGTCGCCGTGCTCACCAGCGCTCGTCCTTGTGGGTCGAGCGGTGCCAGGGCATCACGAGCCGCTCGATGATGACCACGATCAGGAACAGCGCCAGCGTGAGCAGCATGGTCATCAGCACGGCGCCGAACACGAGGTCGGTGCGGAAGGCGTTGCGCATCTGCTGCATGTAGATGCCGAGGCCCTCGAAGGAACCGACGTACTCGGCGAAGACCGCGGCCACGACGGCGTAGGTCACCGTGATCCTGAGGCCGGTGAAGAAGTGCGGCAGCGAGCTGGGCAGGCGGGTGCGCAGGAAGATCTGCCAGCGCGAGGCCCGCATGCTGCGCAGCAGGTTCATCGCGTCCGGGTCGGTCGACGCGAGGCCCTGGGCCAGGCCCACCACGATCGGGAAGAAGGTGTAGAAGGCGACGACCAGGACCTTCGGGAAGAGCCCGAACCCGAACCAGATGATCACCAGCGGGGCGATCGCCACGATCGGGATCGTCTGGGACGACACCAGGATCGGGTAGATGCCGCGCCGCACCCAGGGGATGAAGTCCATGGCGACGCCCAGGACGATGGCGGCGACGACGGCGATCCCCAGGCCCAGGATGGTCTCCTGGAAGGTGACCCAGAGGGCGTTCCAGAGGTTGTCGCGGTCGTCCCAGGAGGCCTGTCCGATGTCGATCGGCGCCGGCAGGACCGACGGCGAGACGTTCTGCCAGCGGACGTAGATCTCCCAGAAGGCGATGCCCACGAGCACGAGGAGGATCGCGGGCCACGGCGAGGTTGAAACGCGAGGTGCGCCGGACGGCGTCCGGATCGCGCCGCGACACGGCGACCGGCGTCGCGGCAGGCGCCTCCGAGCCGGGGGTCTGCTCGGCGCGCGTGCTCATCGGATGGTCGGGCATGTACCCAAGTCGGCCGCCAGTCTAGGTTCGCCCCCAGGGGCCACCCATCGGCCCTGGGGTGGAGTTTTCGCGCCGCGCCCTCGGACGCCGGGCCGCCGTCATATCGTCATGCCACGAACCGTCCGAGGGAGGCGATCGGCATGACCACCAAGCTCAGCGGCACCAAGGCCATCTGGGATCGGATCGACCCCATCTATCGCAGGGTTCTCGAACATCCATTCCTCACCGGGGTGCGGGACGGCAGCCTCGACCACGCCGCCTTCGGACGCTACATCGTTCAGGACACGCTCTACCTGCGCGAGTACGCGCGGTCCCTGGCGCTGTGCGCCGCGCGCGGCGCCGACTCCGAGATCGTGGAGATGTTCTGCGCGCACTCGGCCTCGGCGATCGCGACCGAGCGCCTGATGCACGCGTCCCTGATGGGACAGATGGGCATCGACCCCGGCCACCTGGACGAGGCCGTGCCCACCCCCACCTGTTTCGCGTACACCAGCTTCACCAAGCAGGCCTGCGCGCTGGGCGAGCGCCACGAGGCGATCGCGTCGGTGCTGCCCTGCTACTGGATCTACCGCGAGGTCGGCCACGAGCTGATGGCGGCCGGGTCCCCCGACCCGGCCTACCAGGTCTGGATCGACACCTACGCCGACCCGATCTTCAACGAGGCCGTCGAGGGCGCGCTGGCGGCGTGCGACGCGGTCGCGGCCGACCTGGGCCCGGAGGGTATGGAGGCCATGCTCAGGGCGGCGGAGGTGGCGGCCCGCTACGAGTGGATGTTCTGGGACTCCGCCTACCACGACGAGCGCTGGCCCGGCCTGGTCTGAGGCGCCCCGCGCGGCGCGTCAGCCGACGCGCCGCGCCAGCAGCTCCTCGGCGTGGCGGCGGGCGCCGGCGTCGCCGGTCCCCGCGCCGAGCATGCGGCAGAGCTCGGCCACGAGCTCCTCGCCCTCGACCGGCTCGATCCGCGTCGTGGCCCTGCCGTCGGCGTCGAGGCCCTTGACCAGCCGGTAGTGGGCGTCGGCCATCGCCGCGACCTGGGGCAGGTGCGTGATGACGATCACCTGGCGCCCCTCGGCGAACGCGCGCAGCCGGGCGCCGACGGCGGTGGCGGTGACGCCGCCGATGCCGGCGTCGACCTCGTCGAGGACCCACGTGGCGTCGTCGTCGGAGGCGGCCACCCCGTGGAGGGCCAGCAGCACCCGGGACAGCTCGCCGCCGGAGGCCGTCGCCGCGAGCGGCGTCTCGGGCAGGCCGGGGTTGGCGCGCAGCCAGATCACGCAGGAGTCGGCCGGGGGATCGCCGTCGTGGTCCTCCACCAGCTCCACGCGCAGCTCCGCGCGTGCCATGGCCAGGTCGGCCAGCTGCTCGCGCACCGCCTCGGCGAGGCGCGGCGCCGCCTCGAGACGGGCCTCCCGCAGGCCGATCGCGACCTCCACCGCCTCGTCCAGCACGCTCTCGTGCTCCTGCGCCAGCGCCATCACGTCCCCGGCCCCCTCGTCGAGGGCGTGCAGCGACTCGCGCGCCTCGGCCGCCCGCTCGAGCACCCGGTCGGTCCCGGGGCCGTAGCGGCGCGACAGGCGCGAGTAGGCCTCGAGGCGGTCCTCCACCTGGGCCAGCCGCCCGGGCTCGGCGTCGAGGTCCTCCAGGTAGGCGCGCAGCGCCATGCCGGACTCCTGAAGGGCCTCCTGGGCGGCGGCCGAGCTCGGCGTGCGGCGCCCGCAGCGCCTCGTCGACCCCGACCATCGGCGCCAGGGCGGCGGCGGCGACCCCGAGCGACTGCACCACCCCGCCCTCGCCGTCGCTCGGCGACAGGGCCTCGGCGGCGGCCGACGCGGCCGCGGCCAGCCCCTCGGCGTGGCGCAGGCGCTCGCGCTCGGCCAGCAGCGCCGCCTCCTCGGCCGCGTCGATCTCGCCCGCGTCCACCTCGCGCACCAGCTCCTCGAGGTCGGCGCGCTCGCGCTCGGCCGTCTCCCGGCGCGCCCGGGCCGCGGCGAGGGCCCGGGAGACGCTCGCCAGGCGGCGGCGCAGCCCCGCCAGGCGGTCCGCGGCCGCGCTGATGTCGGGCCCGGCGAAGGCGTCGAGCACGGCCAGCTGGCTCGCCGTGCTCACCAGGCGCCGGTGCTCGTGCTGGGCCGAGAAGCGCACCAGGGCCCGCGCCAGCGCGGCCACCGCCTCGCGCGGGGCCGCCTGCCCGTCGATCAGCGCCCGGGCGCGCCCCTCGGCGGGGACGCGGCGCGCGATGACGACCTCGCTCTCGTCGTCGACCAGGTCGCGCAGGGCGAGCGCCGGATCGTCCGGCTCCAGGGCGTCCCAGAAGCCGTCGGGGACCCCGAGCGTGGCCTGCACCAGGGCGTGCTTGGCGCCCGGCCGCACGGCCGAGGCGTCGGCGGGCGCGCCGGCCAGCAGGCCGAGCGCCTGTGCCAGCACCGTCTTGCCCGCGCCGGTCTCGCCCGTGATGGCGGTCAGGCCGCCGGGGGGCGCCAGCTCCGCCCGTTCGATGACGACGAGGTCGCGGACCTCGAGCGCGCGGATCACGGCCGGCCGAACTTCTCCCGGTAGCGCCGGAAGAAGGATGCCTCGGGGAAGGTCGCCAGGTGCACCTCGGAGCCGCCGAGCCCGACGGTGATCGAGCGCCCGGGTTTGAGGACGCCGATCCGCTGGCCGTCGGCCTGTACGTCGCAGTCGCCGATCAGCGCGCTGTTGGTGACGGTCAGCTGCTCCTCGGCGCCGATCACCAGCGGGCGGCTGTCCAGGTGGTGGAGCGCGATGAACGAGAGCACGAAGCAGCGCACCCGCCACGACACCGTGGGGCCGCCGGCCGCCAGGTTGTAGGCCGTGGAACCGACGGGCGTGCTCAGGATGACCCCGTCGCAGCGGACCGTGGCCACCACCTCGTCGTCGACCGCGTAGGTGAGGTCGGCGATCCGCGAGTCGCCGCTGCGGAAGAGGGCGAGGTCGTTGACCGCCTGCACCTCGCCGTCGGACCAGGTCGCCTTCAGCGACGGGAGCCCGAGGACCGTGAAGTCCCCCGCCAGCGCCCGGCGCAGGTCGTGCTCGAGGCTCTCGCGCTCGATGGAGGCGAGGAAGCCCACACGGCCGTAGTTGATGCCGATGACGGGCGCGCCCGACCCGGCCTCGCGCGCCAGCGCCCGCAGGATGCTGCCATCGCCGCCGAGGACCAGGATGAGGTCCTCGCCGCCGGACTTGAGCACCATGCCCTCCCCGGACGAGAACGGCGCCAGCGCCCGGTGCTTGACCACCTCGCCGGCCGGGACCAGCACCTCGACGCCCGCCTCCTGGAGGATCGCCAGCACCGCGGGAAGGGTGGACGCGGTGACCTCGGGCTCACGGTGGGTGAGCAGGAGCACCCGCTTGACCGGGTGGCCGGCGGCCACCGCGATGGGCACGGCGCTCCCCAGGGGTCCGGTGGTCATCGCTCTCCGTCGCTCTCGGCGTACACGAACACCTCGCGGTTGCCCTTCGGCCCCGGGACGCCGGCGTCGGCCGTCCCGATCACCCTGCCACCCTGCTCCTCGACGACCGCCACGACGCCGCGCACCGCGTCCTCGCGGGCCGCCTCGTCGCGCACCACTCCCCCCGAGCCGACGCGCTCGCGGCCCACTTCGAACTGCGGCTTGACCATCACCATCGCACGCCAGCCGGGCGCCAGGCACGCCACCACCGCGGGCCAGACCGTGCCGACCGAGATGAACGACAGGTCACAGGTGACCAGATCCGGCGCGTAGGGCAGGTCGCCGGGCGACAGGTGGCGGGCGTTGGTGCGCTCCATGACGTGGACGCGGGGATCCTGGCGCAGGGACCAGTCCAGCTGTCCGTACCCGACGTCGAGGGCGATGACGCGCGCCGCGCCGCGCTGGAGCAGACAGTCGGTGAAGCCGCCGGTCGAGGCGCCCAGGTCGAGCGCCGAGGCCCCGCGGACGTCCACGTCGAGCTCCTCCAGGGCGGCGACGAGCTTGAGCCCGCCGCGCGAGACGTACTCGCGCGCCTCGCGCACCGCCACGGCGGCGTCCTCGGCCACGGCGGTGCCGGGCTTGTCCACCGGGCGGCCGTCCACCTGGACCCGGCCGGCCATCACGGCCGCCTGCGCGCGCGACCGCGTCGGGAACAGCCCGCGCTGGACGAGCATCACATCGAGTCGTGAACGGGTGACCACCGCCCGGATGATAGCCGGGGGTGCGGTCCGCACCCCCGGTCGGTCAGCCCTCCGCCACCAGCATCCGCGACGGACCGCGCAGGGCACGCACGACCCGCGCGCAGACCTGGTCCGGCGTGAGGCCGGTGTCCTCGAGCAGCAGCTCGCGCTTGCCGTGGTCCACGAAGCGGTCGGGAAGCCCGATGCGGAGCACCCGGGTGGGGCTCTCGTCCAGGGTCTCGAGCACCGCGCTGCCGAAGCCGCCCATGCGAGCATGGTCCTCGATCGTCACGAGCAGCTCGTGGCGCTCGGCCAGGCGGCGCATGAGGGCGGCGTCGATCGGCTTGCAGAAGCGGGCGTTGACCACCGTGGGGCGCACGCCGGTGGCCGCGGCGAGGAGCTCGCCGGCGTCGCGCGCGAGCCCGGCGCCGAAGCCGTAGCCCACGAGGGCCACGCCCTCGCCCAGCTCGAGCACCTCGGCCTTGCCGATCTCGACGGGCTCGGGCCTATCCGGGATCGGCACGCCCCGCCCGGCGCCGCGCGGGTAGCGGATGGCCACGGGACCGTCCATGCGCAGCGCCGTGTGGAGCATCGCCACGAGCTCGGCCTCGTCCATCGGCGCCATGACGGTCAGGCCGGGGATCGCCCGCAGGTAGGCGATGTCGAAGGCCCCGTGGTGCGTCGGCCCGTCGTCGCCCACCAGGCCGCCGCGGTCGATCGCGAAGACCACCGGCAGGCCCTGGATCGCGACGTCGTGGATGATCGGGTCGAACGCGCGCTGCAGGAAGGTGGAGTAGATCGCGCACACCGGCCGGTAGCCCTCGATGGCGAGCCCGCAGGCGAAGATCGCGGCGTGCTGCTCGGCGATGCCCACGTCGTAGGTGCGCTCCGGGAAGCGGGCCATCATGTGCTGGATCCCGGTGCCCTTGAGCATGGCGGCCGTGATCGCCACGACGCGCGGGTCGCGCTCGGCCTCGGCGACCAGCGCGTGGCCGAAGACCTCGGTGTAGCTGGGCGCCGACGCGCCGGACGACTTGGCCGCGGCCTTGCCGCTCTCGATGACGAAGGGGGTCGCGCCGTGCATCGCCTCGCCGTCGGCCTCCGCCGGCGGGTAGCCGCGGCCCTTGACCGTCTTGACGTGGATCACGACCGGGCGGTCCTTCTCCAGCGTCGAGCGCAGCGCCTTGCGCATCTCCTCGACGTCGTGGCCGTCGATCGGGCCGATGTAGGCGAACCCGAGGGCCTCGAAGAGGGCGCCCGACTCGAACCAGAGCGCCTTGGTGGCGTCGCGGATGTGGCTCCCGACCCCGGACGCGCCCGGGACCCGCGACAGGCCGCGCTCGAGCTCCTCGCGCACCCGCGTGAGGGCGGGGTCGACGCGCACGCGCTGGAAGAGCTTGGAGAGCGCGCCGACGTTCTCGGAGATGCTCATGCCGTTGTCGTTGAGGATCACCGTGATCGGGGATCCCAGCGCCCCGGCCTGGTTCATCCCCTCGTAGGCCATGCCGCCGGTGAGGGCGCCGTCGCCGATGACGCACGCCACCCGGCCCTCGCGCCGGCCGTGGCGCTGGGCCTCCGCCAAGCCCGCGGCATAGCTGATCGAGGTGCTCGCGTGGCCCGCGCCCATGATGTCGTGCTCGCTCTCCTCCCGGCGGAGGAAGCCGCTGATGCCGCCGTGCTGGCGCAGGGTGGAGAAGCCGTCGAGTCGGCCGGTGAGGAGCTTGTGCCCGTAGGCCTGGTGGCCCACGTCCCAGACGATGCGGTCCCGCGGGGACTCCATCTCCGCGTGCAGGGCGATCGTGAGCTCGACCGTCCCGAGGCTGGCGCCCAGATGGCCGCCGGTCTGCGAGACCGTGTCGATGATCGCGCCGCGCATCTCGTCCGCGAGCGCCGCCAATTCGTCGTCGCTCATGCGGCTGAGGTCGTGCGGACTCTGGAGCCCGGTAAGAATCGGGAAGCGAGGATCGGTCACGGCCATTCCCCCGATCTTAGAGGACCCCTCCGAACACGGATGCCCGGAGGGCACGCTGCGTGACTATCGTCCCATGGATGCCCCCTCTCGTGCTCTACGACAATCCCGGCTCCTCGAACGCCCTGAAGGTGCGCTTCCTGCTGGCGGAGCTCGAGCTCGCCCACACCCGCCGCGAGGTGCCCATGGCGCAGCCGCGGCCGGATTGGTACCTCGCCGTCAACCCGGTCGGGGGGATCCCCGCCATCGAGGACGACGGGTTCACGCTGGCCGAGTCGCACGCGATCCTGCGCTACCTGGCCCGCAGCCAGGCGCGCGCCGACCTCTATCCGGCCGTCGCGGGCGAGCAGGCGCGCGTGGACGAGTTCCTGGACCGCTTCCACACGACCTTCCGGCCGGCGTTCTTCCGCCACGAGGTGCCGGCCCTCGGCTACGCGCGCGGCGCGGGCGGCTTCGGCGCCGTGCCGCCGGACCTCGAACGGGCCGCCGCGGTCGAGGTGGAGATCCAGCCCACGCTCCGGCTGCTCGACGACCTGGTCTCCCCCGCCGCCGCCGTGCTCGGGCGCTTCACGATCGCCGACTGCGCCCTGGCCCCGGTCCTCTTCCGCACCACGCGCACGGGGCTCGATCTGAGCCCGCATCCCACGCTCCACGCCCTGCGCGACGCCCTCATCGCGCGCCCGGCCTTCGGGCGGGCCGACCCGGTCGGCTGACGCCCGCGCCAATTGGCATCCGCGCGCACGCCAAATGGCGCGCGCCCTAGGCGAGCAGGACCACCCTCAGGGTGGGGAGGTCGCCCTCGGCGGCCTCCGGGGGCGCCGCGATCCCCACGAGGAAGGGCAGATCCGCCCGCAGCTGCACGATGTCGTCGGGCTCCAGGACGCCGCCCGTGAGGACGTACGTGCCGAGCTCCTTGAGCAGGCGCACGCCGCTCTCGATGAAGGCGGTCGGCACGTTGACCAGCGTCAGCTCGGGGTGGCCGGCGTAGAGGGAGAGGCCCAGCGTCTCCAGCTCGGCGCCGCGCAGCGGCGCGCCCTGGGTGAGCCAGGGGCGGACGGCAAGGTCGCCCATCGGCGGGCGGTCCTCGCCCGAGCCGATCCCCTGCAGCTCAGCGTGACCCGCCGCCTCCGGGTCGCTCGGCGGCAGGACGGCCACCTGCACCCGGGGGTCCAGGAGGTTGGACTCGGCCGCGACGGCTCAGCCCTCGTGCCCCGTCGCGGCGGCGCGCAGCGCGCGCGGCAGGCGCTCGGTGATCTCGGCGCCGAGGGCCAGGGCCTCGTCGGCCAGCGCCTTCAGCTCGTCCGGGGTGACGTCGTCGGCGCCCAGGCGCCGGGCCACGTCCTCCAGGCGCGCGGCCGCGGCCTCGAGGGCCGCGGTCTCGTCGCGGCCGCTCAGCGGGTGACCTCGCTCTGCTCGGAGGCGATGCGGCCGAGGATCCCGTTGACCAGCCCCGCGGCCTCGCTCTGGCAGTAGCGCTTGGCGAGGTCCACCGCCTCGTTGATCGAGACGGCCGGCGGGATGTCGGGCCAGTCCAGGATCTCGTGGACGGCAACCCGCAGGATGTTGCGCTCCAGGGGGGCGAGCCGCTCGGCCGTCCAGCCCTCGGCGGCGCCCGGTGATCAGCGCGTCGAGGCTCGCCGTGTCGCGACGCGACGCCCTCCATCAGGGCCCGGGCGAAGGGGTCCACCGGCGTGCCGTCGCGCACCGCGTTGGCCTCGAGGTCCTCCAGCGGCAGCCCCGTCACATCGTGCTGGTAGAGCAGCACCACCGCCTGGCGCCGGGCCGCGCGCCGCCCCCCTTCGGGCTCGAGACTCACGCCACCCGTTCGGGGTGGAGCGAGGGCAGGTGCGCCTCGCGCTCGGTGAGGTACGCGGTCGTGTAGCGGCCCTCCACGAACGGCGCGTCGTGGGCGATGTCGCGCAGCAGCGGGCAGCGTGGTGGGGATGCCGGTGACCGACGTCTCGGCCAGCGCGCGGCGCAGGCGGGCGATCGCCCGCGGGCGGTCGGCGGCCCAGACGCAGAGCTTGCCCAGCAGGCTGTCGTAGTGCGGAGGCACGTTCTCGCCCGGCTCGCAGTGGGTGTCCACGCGGATCCCCGGCCCCTGCGCGATGCGGAAGTCGTCCAGGCGGCCGGCGCCGGGGCGGAAGTCGCGGGAGGGGTCCTCGGCGTTGATGCGGCACTCGATCGCGTGGCCCACCGCATCGGCCACGCCGGTGCGCGACAGCAGGCCGCCGGCGGCCACGTTGAGCTGCTCGGCGACGAGGTCCAGGCCGGTGGTCAGCTCGGTGACCGGGTGCTCCACCTGCAGGCGCGCGTTGAGCTCGAGGAAGTAGAAGTCGCCGGCCGCGTCGACCAGGAACTCGAGCGTGCCGGCGCTGCGGTAGTTCCAGGCCTTCACGGCGCGCAGGGCGGCCTGCTGCATGCGCTCGCGCGTGGCGGCCGGCAGGTTCGGCGCCGGGGCCTCCTCGATCAGCTTCTGGTGGCGGCGCTGGATCGAGCACTCGCGGTCGCCGGCCACCAGCGCGCCGCCCTGGCCGTCGGCCATCACCTGGATCTCCACGTGGCGGGCGCCCTCGAGCATCCGCTCCACGTAGAGCCGTCCGTCGTTGAACGAGGCCTCGGCCTCGCGCTGCGCCACCTCGAAGGCCTGCGGCAGGTCGGCGGCGCGCTCCACGCGGCGCATGCCCTTGCCGCCGCCGCCGGCCGACGCCTTCAGGAGGACGGGGTAGCCGGCGTCGTCGGCCGCCGCGATGGCCTCCGCGCACGTCGACCACCGGGCCGTCGGAGCCCGCCGAGCACCGGCAGGCCGGCCTCGCGCGCGGCGGCCTTGGCCTGGATCTTGTCGCCCATGCGCTCCATCACCTCGGGCGAGGGCCCGACGAAGACGATGCCGACCTCGGCGCAGGCGCGGGCGAAGGTCCGGGTTCTCCGAGAGGAAGCCGTAGCCCGGGTGGATCGCGTCGCAGCCGGTGATCTCGGCGGCGCCGAGCACGTTGGAGATGTTGAGGTACGAGTCGCGCGCGGGCGGGGGCCCGATGCAGACCGCCTCGTCGGCGAGGTCGACCGCGAGCGTCTCGGCGTCGGCCGTCGAGTAGACGGCCACGGTGGGGATGCCCGAGCTCGCGGGCGGTTCGGAGGACCCGGACCGCGATCTCGCCCCGGTTCGCGACGAGGAGCTTCATGGCTCGATCAGGAACAGGAGCTGGCCGAACTCGGCCGGCGCCGCGTCCTCCAGGGCGATGCTGCGCACGACCCCGCCCTGCTCGGCCACGATCTCGTTGAAGAGCTTCATGGCCTCGATCAGGCAGAGGGTCTCCCCCGCCTCGATCCGTTGGCCCGACCTCGACGAAGGCCGGCTGGTCGGGCCCGGGGCGGCGGTAGAAGGTGCCCACCATCGGGCTGTTGACCCGCACCATGCCCTCGTCGGCGTCCTCGGACGCGGCGTCGGATGCGCCTCCGCCGGGCGTGGCGGGCCTGGGCGGCGGCCGGCGCGGCGCGGCGGACGGTCACGCGGGCGCCCGAGATCTCGACGCTCACCTCGGCCTCGCCGGAGGCCTCGACGACGTCGACCAGCGTGTCCAGCAGGTCGCGGTCGATCGCCGGCTGGCCCGGGGCGGTTGGCGGCCTCGGCGCCGAGGGAGCGACGGCGCGCGACCACCGGCTCGGTGGCCTCGGCGAACATCGCCCAGAGGACGAGGTCCTCCTCGGAGAGCCCCTGTGGGGCCTCCTCGGACACGGCGGCCAGGTCGCGCAGCGGCGGCGCGCCCGGGTCGGCGGCGCGGGCGGCCTCGAGGGCCGCCGGCGCGACCGGGCCGCGCAGGCGGCCGGCGCGGCCGAGGGCCACCTGGGCCAGCTCCGGCTCGATCTCGGCCCAGCGGCGGCCCTCGATGACGTGCCCGGCGGCCTGGGACAGGATCGCGGCGCCCAGCGGATAGGCCAGCGTGGCCCCGCCGATGTCGCGCGCGACCGCGGCCGACTCGGTGGCGACCGCGACCAGGCTGCGCGAGAGGCCGAGGCGGCCCAGGCGGGAGATCAGGCCCGGCTCCAGCGCCGGCGGGACGGCGACGGCGGGGCCGAAGACGGCCGCGGCGGCCTGGCGCAGGCGGTCGGCCGGCAGCATCGGCCCCACCACGCGCGCGGCGCGGTCGAGGGCCGTCGGCTGGCAGTCGAGGTGGCGCTCGCCGCCCACCAGGGCGGCGCGCAGGGTCTCGGCGGAGGGGCGCGCGGAGACGAGGGCGACCGGGCCGGCGGACGCCTGCACCGAGGCGGCGCCGGCCAGGACGGCGGCGGTGGCCGACAGGGGCGCCAGCCCGCCCGGGGCCTGCACCTGCACCTCGAGCGGCAGGCCGGTGGCCTCCCCGACGGCGGCGACCAGGCGGGCGAGGGCGGACGGGCGAGATGTGGCCGGCGCCGTCGGAGAGACAGAGGCTCGCCGCGCCGGGGAGGGCGGCCAGGGCCACGGCCTCCTCGACCCAGCGCGCGTCGTCCGCGTCGGGGGCGGGGCCGACGATCAGCGTCGGCACGAACTCGGCCGACGCCTCGACGCAGGCCCGCGCGATCGGCTCGAGCGCGTCCGGGTCGTTGAGGGGGTCGGTGGCGCGGATCCGGGAGACGCCCGAGTCGACCGCGCACAGCACGAAGCGCCGGACGACGTCCGGCTCGAGCTGACGGTCGCCCCACAGGTTGCGCGCGCCCACGACGACGCCCACCGGGGTCGATCCGGCCTCGCGCAGCACCGCCCGCAGGCGGTCCCAGGGGCTCTCGGAGCGGGCCTCGAGCGCGGCGCGGGCGCAGCGTGCGTCCAGCGCCTCGAGCACCCGCGCGCCGACCTCCGAGAGGGCGGCGGCGGCGGCGGCGAGGTCGTCGGTGCCCACGGCCGTGCCCCAGGGGAACGGGGCGAGGTCGCGCAGGGTGGCATCGACGTAGCCGACGGCGTCGGGTGCAGGCGTCACGTATCTCCCTTCGATGGTCCGGGCCAGGCTATCCGTGCGGCGCTAGGCGCGGGCGTTGTACTCGCGGGTCCGCGTGTCGATCTTCAGGCGGTCGCCCTCGTTGACGAAGAGCGGCACGTCGATCGTCGCGCCGGTCTCGACCTCCGCCGGCTTGGTCACGTTGGACACCGTGTCGCCCTTCACGCCCGGATCGGTGCGCACGACCGCGAGCTCGACGAAGGTCGGCAGCTCGACGCGGATCGGGCTGTCGCGGACGAAGAGGACCTGGACGTCGGTGTTGGGCGCCAGGAGGTCGTCGTTCTCGACCAGGCCCGCCGACACCGGGATCTGCTCGAAGCTGGTGTTGTCCATCAGGTAGAGCTCGTCGCCGTCCCGGTAGAGGAACTGCATCGTGCGGCTCTCGGTGGTCACCCGCTCCACCTTCTCGCCCGCGCGGAAGGTCTTCTCGACGACGGCCCCGCTCGACATGTTCTTCAGCTTGGTGCGCACGAACGCGCCGCCCTTGCCCGGCTTGACGTGCTGGAAGCTGACGACGCTGACGAGCTCTCCGTCGATGTCCAGCACGTAGCCGTTCTTCAGGTCATTGGTGGTGATCATCCTCTGTGCCCCCCGCTCTCGCTCACGCCACGATCCTCAGCTCCTTGGGCGATGTGGAGAGCCGCTCGTAGCCGTCCTCCCCCAGCACCACCAGGTCCTCGATCCTGACCCCGCCCTCTCCCTCGAGGTAGATCCCGGGCTCGATCGTGATCGCCATCCCGGCCCGCAGGACCTCGGTCCCCTCGGGTCGCACGCCGGGCCTCTCGTGGATGACGAGACCCACGCCGTGACCCAGGCCGTGCCCGAAGAACTCACCGTACCCGGCCTCGGCGATCACCGTCCGCGCCACGGCGTCGAGATCGCGGGCCGGCATGTCCGCGCGCGCCGCCGCCATCGCGGCCTCCTGGGCCCGCAGGCAGACCGCGTAGATCTCCTCCAGGCGCGCCGGCAGCGGCCCGGTGGCCACGGTGCGGGTCATGTCCGAGCAGTAGCCGTCGACGACCGCCCCCATGTCGATCACGACCAGCGTGTCGCGCGGGATCGGGTCGGGCCCGGGCACGTGGTGCGGCCGGGCGCCGCGCGGGCCGGACGCGACGATGGTCGGGAAGCTCGGCTCCGGAGGCGCCCTCGTCGAGCATCGCCCCGTAGAGGGCGAAGGCGACGGCCCGCTCGGTGCGGCCCACGATCCCCTGCGTCGAGCACCCGGGCGAGCGCCCGGTCGACCACCGCGGCGGCCTCGCGCATCGCGGCCACCTCGTCGGGGTCCTTGATCTGGCGCAGGTCCTCGACGATCCCGCGGGTGGGCTCGGTGGCGAGGCCCTGCAGCAGCTCGGTGAGGCGGGCGTGGCGGGCGAGGGTGAGGTCCTCGGCCTCCACGCCGATCGGCCCCCCGCCGGACACGTCGGCGACCGAGGCGGCCACGTCGGCGAGCAGGTCGCGCGTGCCGATGACCACCTCGGCGCCCCGCACCTGCTCGGTGGCGCTCACCGCGTAGCGCGAGTCGGTGAACAGGAAGCGGCCGTTGACCCCGATCACGGCGATGCCGTTCGAGCCCACGTAGCCGGTGAGGTAGCGGACGTTGGCCGGGTCGGTCACGACGAGCGCCGCGAGGCCCTGCTCGATCAGCGCCACCAGCAGGCGGTCCTGGCGTGCGGGCGCGGCCGCGCTCACGCCGAGCACCGTCGCGAGGTGGTCGAGGGCGTCGCGGTAGCCGTCGGGGCCCTTGCCCCACACGGCCGCGGAGGCGATGTCGCGCACCACGGAGATCCGCCGGTGGGGCTCGCGCGACTCGACGTCCGACAGGTGCACCTCGACGAACGGCGCGCCCATCACCTCCAGCGCGTCGCGGATCGACCACTGGTAGTGGGTCCACGCCCCCGGGTTGACCACGGCGCCGTCCACGAGCCCCGCCAGGCCGTGCACGTGCTCGAGGAACGCCCCCTCGTGGTTGGTCTGGAAGCACGCCGACGCGCATCCCGCGCTCCTCCCCCCAGCCGCGCACCCGGTCCTCGAGCTCGCGCAGCGTGAGCGTGCCGTAGTGGGCCGACGGACGGCGCCCCAGCATGTTGAGGTTGGGTCCGTGGAGCAGCGCGATGCGCAGGAGGCCGCTCACCGGCGCAGCTCCTCGATCGCGGCCACGAGGCGGTCGTGCGGCGGGCTGACGCGCAGGCGCACGTCGCCGGGCGCGGCGATCATCACCATGTTGAGCGCCGTGGCGTCGGCCTTCTTGTCGCGGCCCATGGCGTCCAGGATCTCCGGCGTGGTGACCTCGGGCTCCAGCCGGGTGGGGAGGTCGTGGCGCGCGAGCACGGCGGCCGTGCGCTCGCGCCACGACCGGGTCGAGGCCCACGGTCTCCTCCGACAGGCGCAGCGCCGCCAGCAGGCCCAGCGAGATGGCCTCGCCGTGGCGGTAGCGGTCGTAGCCGGCCGCGGCCTCGATGCCGTGGCCGACCGTGTGGCCGAGGTTGAGCGACGCGCGGATGCCCCGGTCGCGCTCGTCCTCGGCCACCACGGCGAGCTTGTGGTCGACGCAGGCGCGGATGAGGGCGGTGAGCTCGTCCGGTCGGGCCCGGGCAGCGTCGGCCACTCCTGGACCCGGGCGGCGAAGTCCGCGCCCGACAGCAGCCCGTACTTGACGACCTCGGCGAACCCGCACGAGAGCTCGCGCGGCGGCAGCGTGGCGAGCAGGTCGGTGTCCATCACGACCAGGTCCGGCTGCCAGATGGCGCCGACGTAGTTCTTGCCCTCGGGCAGGTCGACGCCGGTCTTGCCGCCGATCGCCGAGTCGACCATCGCCAGCAGGGTCGTCGGGCACGTGGACCAGGCGGATGCCGCGCTGGTAGGTGGCCGCGACGAAGCCGGCGAGGTCCCCGACCACGCCGCCCCCGAGGGCGACGACGGCGTCGGAGCGGCGCAGCCCGGCCTCGGCCGCCCGGCGCGGCGAGGCGCTCGACCTGGGCGAGGCGTCTTGGACCCCTCGCCGGGCGGCACGGTCGCCGTCGACCACCCGCACGCCGGCGCCCTGCGAGCGACGCGGCCAGGCGCGCGCGCCGGCTCGGCCAGGTGGGCGTCGCTCACCAGCAGCACGGCGGCCGGCCGGGTCGCGCGCGGCCCAGAGCTCGCCGATCAGCTCGAGCAGGCCGCTGCCCGAGGTGGAGCGGGTAGCGGGCGTCGCCGATCTCGGCCCAGAGCGCGGGTCGGCGCGAGGTGGCGCGGTCATCGCGCGGGCTCGGTCGCGGCGCGCTGCGCCCACGCGGCCACCCGGGCCGCGACCTCGTCGACCGGGCCGTCCGCGTCGACCTCCAGGTCGGCGGCCTCCCGGTAGGTGGCCTCGCGCGCGGCCGCGCGGCGCTCGAAGCGGCCGCGGTCGGTCGCCAGCGGACGGTCCGAGTCCTTGACCCGCGCCCACGCCACCTCGACGCTCGTGCGCAGCCAGACGACGTCCGCGACCGTGCGGCTCAGCAGGGCGCGCGTGCGTTGGCGCTCTCCAGCGAGCCGCCGCCGAGGGCGAGCACGCCCGGCGGCCCGGCGAGCAACTCGCGGATGACGCGTCTCCTCGGTGCGCCGGAACCAGAGCTCGCCGCGGCGCGAGAAGATCTCGGGGATCGGCATCTCGGCACGCGCCTCGATCTCGCGGTCGAGGTCGACGAAGGCGCAGCCCAGGCGCGAGGCCACCCGGCGGCCGACCGAGGTCTTGCCGGCGCCCCCAGTACGCCAGCGATCAGTGCACGAGCCGAGCGCCGCCATCGCTGCGGCTCGGGGACTAGCCGCGGCGATCTCGACCCGGTAGCGCTCGACGGCCGCGTCGAGGCGCGTCGATCGAGTCGCCGCCGAACTTCTCGAGGAGCGCCTGGGCGAGGACGAAGGCCACCTCGGCCTCGGCCACCACCGCCGCGGCGGGGACCGCGCAGATGTCGGCGCTCTCCTTGAACGCCTTGCGCGGCTCCTTGGTGGCGACGTCCACCGACGCCAGGGGCCGCGAAAGGGTGCTGATGGGCTTCATCACCGCGCGGACGACCACCGGGGCGCCGTGCGTCATGCCGCCCTCGATCCCGCCGGAGCGGTTGGTGCGCCGGAAGTAGCCGCGCTCGGCGTCGTGGAAGATCTCGTCGTGGGCCTGGCTGCCGGGGATGCGCCCGAGCTCGAAGCCGGCGCCGATCTCGACGCCCTTGATCGCCTGGATGCCCATGATCGCCTGCCCCAGACGGCCGTCGAGGCGCGCGTCGCCGCTCACGTGGGAGCCGAGCCCGGGGAGGACGTCGAAGGCCCACACCTCGAAGACGCCGCCGAGCGTGTCGTGGTTCTGGCCGGCCGTCTTGATGGCCTCGCGCATCCGCGCGGAGGCCTCGGGGTCGAGGCGCGCGCACCGGGCTGTCGTCGACCCCGTCGAAGTCCGCGAGCACCAGGTCGTCGCGCAGCGGGACCGACTCGGTGCCGATGCGGACCACGTGGCTGCGGATCTGCATGCCGTAGCGGCGGAGGAGCGCCTTGGCCACGCCGCCGGCGGCGACGCGCGCGGCGGTCTCGCGGGCGCTGGCCCGCTCGAGGATGGGGCGCAGGTCGTCGGTGCCGTACTTCAGCATCCCCGCCAGGTCGGCGTGCCCGGGGCGCGGCAGGGTGATCGGCTCGACCTCGGCCTCGGGCGCCCAGACCGACATGCGGTCGGCCGCCCAGTTGGGGAAGTCGAGGTTCGCGATCTCCAGCGTGAGGGGGCTGCCGATGGTGCGCCCGTGGCGGAGCCCGCTCTTGACCTGGACGCGGTCCTTCTCGATCTTCATGCGGCCGCCGCGGCCGTAGCCCAGCTGGCGCCGCGCGAGGTCGTCGTCGATGTCCTCGGGGACGAGCGTGAGGCCGGCGGGCAGCCCCTCCACGACCGCGAAGAGCGCGGGGCCGTGGGACTCCCCGGCTGTGCGGTAGGTCAATGGCACGATCGACGAGTCTAGTCGAGCGCCCCGTGCGCTGCGTCCGCCGCGGCGGCGTATTCGCGCCGGGCGCCCCGCAGGGTCTCCCAGGCAACCAGCAGCGCGAGCACGGCGGCGATCGCCGCGGCCGTGACCAGCGCGGGGGCGACCAGCCCCAGGGGGGCGCAGGCGAGGATCGCCAGCATCGCCGCCGGGCGGGTGTGGCTCATGGTGCCCGTCATGCGCAGGCGGAAGAGGACGTGGCCGGCCAGGTACAGGATCGGGCCCGCGACCAGCGCGACGAGATCCGGACCGTGGAGCACGTCGCCGGGGTGCTGGATGACGATCTCGTCGCCGACCGCCGTCACGATGATGCCCGCGACGATCGGGAGGTGGAGGTAGGTGTAGCCGTCCCGGGCCAGGCGCCCGGCGTCGGCCGCGCTCGCCAGGCGGCGCCCGGCGAAGCCCGCCACCCGGTCGAAGTACAGCCACCACAGGGCGGCGCTGCCCACGAACGCCACGGCGACCGCGGCGCCCCGGGCGAGGTCGAGCCCCAGGTCCGACGCGGTCGCGCCCGTCACGACGATCGACTCGCCGAGCGCGATGATGATGAACAGCTGGAAGCGCTCCGAGAAGTGGGCCGTGTCGACGGTCCAGTCGCCGGTCGTCACCTGCTGGACCCGCCCCGGGATCCAGTAGCGGGCGGCCGGCCCGGCGTAGTCGCCCACCAGCGCGACCAGCCACACCACGTTGCGGGCCGCGGGCGGCATGAACGCGCCCGCCACGAACAGGGCCCCGGTGGCCAGCGACCAGATGAGGATCCCGCTGAACGTGCGCCGGGCGCGCGCTGCCGGGCGGGGTCACCCAGGCGATGAACAGGTTGCGGATCACCTGCAGGGCGACGTACGAGATCGCGAAGAGCGGCGCCCGGTCCCCGAACGCCTCCGGGATCGCGATGGACATCAGGAGGCTGGCCAGCATCACGACCAGCAGCACGACCCGGACCGGGGGGCTGTCCGGGTCGACGAAGTTGGTCATCCAGGTCGTGTAGTTCCACCCCCACCACACGACGAGCAGCAGGAACAGGGTCTGGAGGGCCCCGGTCCAGGTGAGGTGCGCCAGCAGCAGGTGCGAGAGCTGGGTGATCGCGAACACGAACACCAGGTCGAAGAACAGCTCGAGCGCGGTCGCGCGCTGCTCCTCGCCCCCGCGCCGGTCGCGGAAGTGTCGGACCCCGGACAGCTCGTCGTGGTCGGCCATTCACCCTCTCCTCACGCCCACCGCAAACCGCGCCGCGATACGGTGCGGGGAGTGGGCGCGCGCTACGATACGAGGGCGTAGCGTTTCCGGCAATGAGATCGGATGAAGGACGGCGACATGGGTGAAGTGTCGAAGACCCCCCTCCCCGGCGTGGGCGTCCGGCACGACTTCACGAGCCGATCGGGTGAGCACCTCGGCGTGATCTCCCACCGCTCGGGTCACAAGGACCTCCTGGTGTACGACCACGACGACCCCGACTCGTGCGGCCTGGTGCTGCGCCTCGAGGACGACGACGTGCGCACGCTGGCGGACATCCTGGGCGGATCGCAGGTGACCGAGGACGTCACCAAGCTCCAGTCGATCGCCGGCCTCACCATCGACTGGATCCCCGTCACGGGCGGCGCGCGCTGCACCGGGCGCCGGCTCGCCGATCTCGGCGTCTACGACGATCTGGGCGCGTCGATCGTCGCGGTGGTGCGCGGCGAGCAGACATTTCCCTCGCCCGGCCCCGAGTTCACCCTCCTCAACGGCGACACCGCGGTCGCGGTGGGCACCCCGGAGGCGGTCCGGCGTCTGTTCGAGGTGCTGAGGGGGCCCGTCGAGGCGGCTCCGACGAGCTCGTAGCAGCGGATGGCGGTGAGCGGCGACGAGGCGGACGTCGCCACCATCCTCCTGGAGCTGGGCGCGGCCGCGATCGTCCTCGGCGTGCTGGCGCGCCTCGGATCCCGCCTGGGGATCTCGCCCATCCCCTTCTACCTCGTCGCGGGCATGGTGCTGGGGGGCGTCGGCCCGCACGTGAACGAGACGATCGTGGAGGTCGGCAGCGGCATCGGCGTCGTCCTGCTGCTGTTCCTGCTCGGGCTCGAGTACTCCAGCGAGGAGCTGCGCGCCAACCTCCAGGCCGGCCTGCCCGCCGGAGTCGTCAACCTGGTGCTCAACCTCACCCCGGGCGTACTGGTGGGCTTCGCCCTCGGCTGGGATCCGGTGGCCGCGCTGCTGCTGGGCGGCGTCACCTACATCTCGTCGTCCGGGATCATCGCGAAGGTGCTGGAGGACCTGGGCCGCCTCGGCAACCGCGAGACCCCGTCGGTGCTCTCGATCCTGGTGCTCGAGGACCTGGCGATGGCGGTCTACCTGCCGGTCATGGCCGCGCTGCTGGTCGGCGGGAGCGCCCTGGCCACGATGGGATCGGTCGCGATCGCCGTGGGCGCCGCCGGCGCCGCGCTCATCCTGGCCCTGCGCTTCGGCGACCACGTCAGCCGCCTCGTGGCCCACCGCTCCGACGAGGTCGTGCTCCTGGTGGTCCTCGGGCTGGTGCTCGTGGTCGCGGGGGCGGCCGAGGAACTCCAGGTGTCGGCCGCGATCGGCGCCTTCCTGGTGGGCGTGGCGCTGTCCGGCGAGGTCGCCGACGACGCCCGGCGTCTGCTGGCCCCCCTGCGCGACCTGTTCGCCGCGATCTTCTTCGTGTTCTTCGGGCTCGGTATTGACGTGGGCAGCATCCCCTCGGTGGCCGCCGTCGCCGTGGGCCTCGCCATCCTGACCGCCGTCACCAAGATCATCACCGGCTGGTGGGCCGCCCGTCGCGCCGGCGTGGCCGCCCGCGGACGCGCGCGCGCCGGCGCCGCCCTGGTCGCCCGGGGCGAGTTCTCGATCGTCATCGCGGGGCTCGGGGTGGCGGCGGGGACGGAGGCCGATCTGGGCCCCCTCGCCGCCGCGTACGTCCTGGTGCTTGCCTTCGTCGGGCCGATCCTGATGCGCTACTCGACCGTCCTCGCCCCCGTCGCGGTGCGCATCGCGCGCGCGCGCACCGCCGTCACGCGCCGGGACGCGGAGGCCGCCTGACAGCGGCGTCAGGGGACGCGGCGCATATGATCGGCCCCGTGCCGTTCCTCCCCGCCGCGCTGTTCGGCCTGCCGACGTGGGCGGGCAACCTGATCCTGATCGGCGTGATCCTCGCCGCGGCGATCGTCGCCCTCGCCGCGATCCGCTGGCTGGTGCCGCACCTGATGTCGCGCAGCCGCGCCGCAGGGCGGCCCGCGCGCACGCCAGCGCCTGACCGCGGTCTCGGCCCTCGCCACGGGCCTGCGCTACCTGGTGGTGATAACGGCGGCGGTCGGCGATCGCCTCGATCCTGGGCGGCGGCGGCGGGCTGGCGGCGCTCGGCGGGGGCGCCCTGCTGGTGATCGTGATCGGCTTCGCCTCACAGCGCCTGCTGGTCAACGTGATCGCCGGCTTCTTCATCCTCTTCGAGGACCAGTACGGGGTCGGCGACGTCATCCGGGTGGAGCCGAGCGGATTCACCGGCACCGTGCGGGCGCTGGGGCTGCGCACGACGGTGCATGGTCGGCCTGCGCGGCGAGCGCATGACCATCCCCAACGGCAACATCACCGCCGTCCACGTCTTCCCCGACGGCCGCCGCGCGCACCGGCTCGAGCTGCTGACCCACGAGCCCGACGCGGTCGCTGGAGATCCTGCGCGAGCTGGCCGGCGCGACCGACCGGCGCCGGCGGCCCCTGGGACGCCGCGCCGCGCGTGGTGCGCCGCGACGCCGAGCGGGGCCTGACCCGCCTGATCGCGATCGTCGATGTGGACGCCAGCCGCGAGGACGCGGTGGACTGGCTGAGCTCCGCCCTGGCCGCGCGGGCGGGCGACCTCCTGGTCGCCCCCCCGCTGGCCGGGCTCGATTCCCGCGTCGCCTAGGTCTAGGCGGCGCGCACGTCCACGAGCTTGATGCGGTAGCTGCGCTTGGCGGTGGCGTTGTAGAGCGTGATCGCCTCGCCCTCCTTGAGCGTCACGGTGTCGGTGCCGTCGGGCAGCAGACCGCCGCTCAGCTCGAGGACGACCTCGGACGCGAGGACCGTCTTGACCAGGAACTGCTGGGTCTCGGGCGGGATCGAGTCGCCCTCGCGGGCCACCACGGGCTCGCCGGAGATGTCGAAGTCCGCCTCGAGGGCGCGCGGGTTCTGGACCGGCGCGCCGGCCCCGGGATCGTTGGTCACGGTGCCCGGCGCCGTCGTGGTGGGAGCGGCGGACGGGACGGCCACGAGGTTGTCGCCGTTGATCGGGGTGTCGCCGGGGATCGCGGCCGCGGTCCCGGGCTCCGAACCCGACCCCGAGCCGTCGCTCACCTGCTGGGCGAAGGCGTTGTGGGGCGTTCCGAAGCTGTCGTAGCCGGAGAGCTTCTGACCGGCGCCGGCCGGGTCGACCGCTCCGGGCGAGCCGAGGGCGGCGATCGCGAGCGAGGCCGACTGCTCCGGCCCCGCGCCCGAGGCGACGGGCAGGGACGTGCCGGGGGCCGGCACATCGCCCTGCGCGCTGCCCCCGCCCCCACCGCCGCCGCATCCGACGAGCAGGAGGGCGGTGGCCGCCGCGGCGGCGGCCGCGACGATGTGGTGTCGGCGGATCACTGGGCACCTCCGGAGCTCGGCGTTGCGGTGGCCTGGGCGGCGCCGGGGGCCGACGTCGCCGGGGCGGCGGTGGTCGTCGCGCCGGTGGTGGTCGCGCCGGTGGTGGTCGGGGGCGTGGTGGCCGCGATCGGCGAGCCGGCGGCCGGGGCCGTGGTCGCGGAGGCGGCCGGGGCGGCGGCCCCGCTCGGGACGCTCGAGAACGCGAGCACCTTCACGGTTCCGACCACCTGGTCGTCGGCCTTCACGCCGCCGGTGGAGTCCGCCTCGCCCTGATCGAGCGTGAGGTCCACCGACGTGGTCGCGAACAGGCGGCCGCTGACCACGGGCTGGTCCTTCTCGTTGACCGACACCTGGCGGTGCAGCCGGTAGAGGAAGTCATCGACGTCGAAGAACTTGCCGGTGATCTTGCACCTCGAACTCGGTGCGCGCGGATCGCGCCGTAGTCGCTGAAGGCGTTGGTCTTGATGGAGGTCAGCTCCACGTTCGACCGGTCGGCCAGACGCTGGATCTGGACCACCACGCTCGGGGTCTCGACGTCCTCCGGCATGGCCTTGGCCAGCCGCAGGCGGTCGGTCGCCAGCTTGGCGTTGCCCTTCGTCTGCGCCGCGGCGCGGGCGAGGGTGTCGTTGCAGGGAGTTGTTCTCCTCCTCGATCTGGGCGAGCTGGTCCTTCTGCGCGCTCAGCTCGGACTTGGCCGGCTTGATCGCGAACCAGTAGAAGCCACCGAGGACGGCCACCGCGGCGATCACCGCGATCAGGATCCGGTCGCGCTTGGTCATCTTCATGGCGTTGCTCCGGTGGCGGCGGAGGTCGGCACGGGGGTGAGCGTCGGCCGGTCCTGCGCCCGCTGGTCGATGGGCATGTCGATGACGAAGTGGATGACCTGGCGGTCGCCGCGGTCCTGGACCTCGCTGGTGGTCAGTCGCGGCTCACCCACGCCGGCGACCGTGTTGACGCGGGCCATCAGCAGGGCGACCTGCTTCTGCGTGTAGGCGAAGCCGTCCAGGTGGACCCCCTGTGGGACCGACGGTGTCGTTGACCGCGGGCGTGGCCGTCGCGGTGACCGGAGCGGTCCCGGCCGGTGCGATGGCCGTCTCGCCCTTGAGGTTGGTCAGCCACACCTGGTGGGGCATCACGGCCGACAGGTCGCGCACGATGCGCTCCCAGTTCGTCCGCCCCGCCACCAGGCCGACCACGGCGCCGCGACGCACTTCCTGCGCGGCCTGCCGGGTCTGGACCTGCTGGTAGGCGCCCAGCTGGGCGCGCAGCGAGTCCCGCTCGGCGGAGGCGGCGGCGACGTCGGACTTCGCCGAGTCCACCTGCGAGTGGACCGAGTAGCCCCAGAAGCCCATGAGTCCGACGAGCGCGACGGCGCCGACGACGGCGATCTGGGTGCGCGAGCCCGAGAATCCGGGCCGGCGCCGCTGGGTCTGCGGGAGGAGGTTGACGGCTCTCATGACCACTCCGGGGCGTCGAGCGCCAGTCCGAGGGCCACGGCGGCACGGGCCGCCACGTCGGGGGTGAGGTCGCCGCTGTCGTCGATCTGGCGACGCGGGTCGCCGATCTCGACCGGGATCCCGAGGCCCTGCTGCAGGTAGCGGTCGATGCCCGAGCAGAGCGAGGTGCCGCCCGAGATGACCAGCTTGCCGATCGGCCGGGCGAAGCTCTGGGAGCGGTAGTACTCCAGCGACCGGCGTGATCTCGCGGACCAGGGGCCGCGATCCGAGCGCCAGCGCGTGGCGGACCTCCGCGACCGTGTCGGCGTCCCAGCCGTCCATCTGCTCGCCGAGCAGGCCGCAGGCCGTCTTGACGGCCTCGGCCTCGTCGGCGGGGAGCCCGGTGCGGTCGGAGACGGCCGCCGTGAGGTGGTTGCCCCCGAAGCCGACCAGGCGGGTGAAGTGGCAGCGCCGGTCAACCGAGACGATCATGTTGGTCACCTCGGCGCCGACGTGGCAGATCGCCACGGCCGACGTGTCCTCGGAGCCCTCGTCGATGACCGACGGCGGCGGCAGCAGCGCCCGCAGGATCGCGAACGCCTCCAGGTCGATGCCGACCGGCACGCAGGCCGGCCTGGCGGACCGTGCTGCTCAGGCCCTCGACCATGTCCCGGTGGGCGGCCACGACGACGTGGCGCTCGCGGTCCCCGGCGTCGTTCGCGAAGCGCAGCACCGGCTGCGAGTCCACGACCGTCTGGTCCGGGGGGATCGGGATCTGCTCGGCGGCCTCGAACTCGACCGCGGCGCGGCGCTCGCGCTCGTCGTCGAGCGCGGGGAGCTCGATGGTGCGCACCACCACGCGCTGGTTGGCGACGCCGAGGCGCACGCGCTTGCCGGCGAAGCGTGCCGAGCGCCAGAAGCGCCGGATCTCGCCGGCGA
The DNA here is from genome assembly GCA_963784365.1 of uncultured Thermoleophilia bacterium. Taxonomy (GTDB): domain Bacteria; phylum Actinomycetota; class Thermoleophilia; order Miltoncostaeales; family Miltoncostaeaceae; genus Miltoncostaea. Next base: position 54,183 of record CAWAQS010000009.1, read on the forward strand.
GCTCGTCCGGTCGGACGATCTCGCCGTCGTGGACGAGGCCGGGCGGCAGGGGCTCGACCGCCGCCTTCGTGAGCGTGACGCGCTCGCGGGCGGTCTTGAGCTCGACGCCGGCGATGGCGCTGGAGCCGATGTCGAGTGCAACGACGGTGCTCATTGTGAGGACGTCCGTGTCTCGGGGGGCAGGAGAGGCAGAAGCGGATACGCGGCGGGGCGGTCCATCACCCGAGCCGCTCCGTGTACCAGCCGATCATCGTGGGGCCGAACCACAGGGCCACGAGGGCGCCTGCGGCGAGGAACGGGCCGAAGGGAACGGCCATCTTGCGGGCCCGCGAGCCGAAGCGCGCGAGCAGGACGACGCCGAGGGCGGCGCCCAGGGCGAAGGCGAGGAAGAGCGCCGGGACCACGGAGGCCCCGAGGACGGCGCCGAGCAGCAGGGCCAGCTTCACGTCGCCGCGGCCCATCCCGCTCGGGTAGAGGAAGTAGAGGAGGTAGAGGAAGCCGGCGGCGCCGAGGGCGGCCGTCACCGGCACCCACCAGTCGGCCGGGTCGGACGCGATCGCCGCCGTCGAGCCCGAGGGCCGCGGCGGGGAGCACGACGACGTCCGGGATCAGGTGGTGCTCGAGGTCGATGACCACGACCGGGACCAGCGCGACGCCGAGCAGGGCGGCCGCGAGGCCCTCCCACGTCGGGCCGAAGCTGAGGATCGCGCACCGCCGCCAGGGCGCCGCTCGCGAGCTCGATGGCCGGGTACTTCCAGGAGACCTTGGCGCCGCAGCCGTGGCAGCGGCCCGCGCAGGGCGACCCAGGAGAGCACCGGGATCAGCTCGAGCGCCGTGAGCGTGCGCGCCGCACGAGGTGCAGTGCGAGCGCGGGTGCGCCAGCGACTCCCCGGCCGGCCAGCGGGACGCGAGCACGGTCGAGAACGACCCCAGCGCGAGCCCGATCAGGGCGGCCACGGTGACCCAGTAGGCGGTGGGGGCGCCGAGCAGCATCAGCGGATCACGAACTTGTCGTAGATGAACACGCCGCGCTGCTTGCTGGCCGTGTTGACGAAGCGCCGCTGGCTGTCACGGGGCACGTAGAGCCGCAGCTTGTACCTGCCCGGAGTCCAGGCGACCGGTCGCGACGACCGCCGAGAAGCGGTTGTGGCGGGCCGACACCTTGCGCAGGTTCTCCCAGCCGTCCGAGGTCTTGATCTGGACGAAGCCGGGCCGCTTCGGGTAGACGCGTGCCCTTGACGAGCAGGCCCTTGCGCCGCACGACCCGGCTCGTGGCGAGCCGGAAGGTGACGCGGGGCTGGACGTCGATGCCGAAGGAGGCCGCGCCCTGCGGGTTCGTGGCCGACTCGCGCCAGATCAGGCGGTAGTCGGTCGAGCGGTTCATCTTCAGCTGGAAGCGGAAGCGGCCCGAGTGTTGGTGTTGACGACGCCCGCGGCGCGGAAGTCGTCGCTCGGGTAGGTGCGCTTCTCGAGGAACAGGCGCGCCTTCTTGACCGCCGCGCCGTTGTTCTTGAGCTGGCCGCCGACGACGAGCATGCGGCCGAAGTCCACCTTCGACGGGATCGAGTTCAGGTTGAAGTCCGGCGGGAAGACGCTGCGGAAGCTCCGCGTCGGGCACCACTGGCCCTTGACGTCGCGCGCAGTAGCCCGCCCGCACGCGCCAGAAGTGGACGCCGGGGGTGGTGATCATCTTCGCCGGCGGCACGAGGGCGGTCTGGGCGGTGGACAGGACGCTGTCGTCGGTGGCGCCCGAGAAGCTCGGAGTCGCGCGACACCTGGACGTCGTAGGAGCACGCGCCCGCGACCGGGGACCACGTGATGAGCGGCGAGTAGACGACCGAGGCGCCGTCGTTCGGCAGCTTCTGGGTGGGCCGCTGGGAGCTGAGCGTGAACGTGCCCGTCGAGCTCCAGGACTGGCCCTTGTCGCCGCCGTCGACCGCCCGGGCGCGCCAGTTCCACGTGCCGTCGGGCAGGCGCTTCTCGCCGTTCGACATCGAGCCGGGAACGGCGCCGAGGCCGAAGATCGAGGCGGTGCGCGTGTCGCCGGTGCCGAACTTGCCGTCCTGGCTGAGCTCGACGTCGTAGCGGGCGATGCCGGGCACCGAGCCCCAGCTCAGCAGGGGCGGGTCCGAGACGACGCCGCCGTTGGCCGGCGAGCCCAGGGTGACCTGGGTCTGCTTCGGAACTGGGCGCTGTCGACCGTCGTCCTCGGCGACCGACCACTGCGGGTCGTCGATCGTGACGCCGGTGCCCCAGATGACCCGCCAGTAGTAACCGCTGCCGATCTGGTTGTCGGGCAGCGGGCTCGCGCGAGGTCCACGAGGTGCTGGTGGTGACTCGCTGCTCCAGCAGGTTGTTGAAGTTGGGGTCGGTCGCGATGTCCACGCGGTACAGGTCCGCTGGCCCGTGACCGGGGTCCAGTCCAGGCGCGGCGAGAGGCCGGTGGCGCTGTCGCCGGTGGAGCTGAGGGCGGCGGTCGAGGTCGTGCCGCCGCCCGGGTACTGCCAGTTGACCCGGCTGCCGGTCGAGCGTCCAGCGGCCGTACGACGCCGTTGATGACCGGGCGCACCCGCCACCAGAGGTTGCCGTAGACCATCGACTTCGCCCGCTCCTCCTGGAACGTGGGCGTGAGGGACGTCCCCGCGGTCGTCGTGTCGACCTTGAGGTGCGCGCCGACCCAGTTGTTCTGGAGGTCGGTGATCTGCACCTGGTAGCGCTGGGCGCCGTCGACCGGCGTCCACTGCAGGTCGAGGTCGCTCGGTGGTGGCCCCGGCGGCGGGCGCGATCTCCGTGGGCGCGCCCCAGGCCTTGGTGAAGGTGGAGGCGACGGTCCACGGCCCGACGTTGTCGTTGGGGTCGTGCGCCCGCACGCGCCAGCTGTAGGTGTCGTCGGGCAGGGCCCCGACGGCCGCCGGCGTGGCGAACGGCTGCGGCAGGTCGGTGCCGAAGAAGATGACGTTGTTGAACTGGTCGCCCGGGGACACCTGGACGTCGTAGCTCTTGGCGCCCGGGACCGGGTTCCAGAACAGGTACGGGTTGAGCTCGGTGAAGCTGGCCGACGGCCCGGCGGGCGTGGCCGAGAAGCGGGTGCCGCCGATCTGGTTGGGCCACGTCTTGGCGACGCGGGCGACGTCGCTCCAGACGCCCTCGGTGCCGGCGGCGTCCACCGCCCGCACGCGCCACCAGTAGTTGCCGTCGGGCAGCAGGATCTCGGGGACCGCGATGGCCTGGGTGCGTCTGGCCGGTCCAGCCGGACGCTGCTGAAGGTGGGGTTGTCCGCGATCTCGACGGTGTAGCCGGCGGCCTTCGGGACGTCGCCCCAGGTCAGGATCACCGACTGCTCCGGATACCGCACGGGCGTGGCGACCGAGTTGGGGAGCAGCCCCGTGGGCTGGCTCGCGAGGCGATCGGCCTTGAAGGGCGACGGCGTCGTCGTCGCCGGAGCGTCGCGGCGGGCGTCGTCGTCGTGGTCGTCGCCGCCTGCGCGATCGCCGGGACGCCGAGCGCGCACACCGAGAGGGCGAGGGCGAGGCGGCGGGAGCGACGCATGGCACGCGACGCTACGGCCGGGCGGGACGCGCGCGGGACACGCGGTCTGTGCCGGCGGTGGAGCGTGGCTGCATCAGGTCTCGAGTCCGTTCGAGCGAAGGCACGAACGCTTCCTTGCGTCGAGTGACACACCCGCGGCCCGGGGGCGTTGGGCAGAGAAAGGGGTGGAGAGGCGGAGAGGCGACGAGCGCCACGGACCCGCCCGGAGACGGGCCCGTGGGGATGTCGTCAGACGGTGGGGCGGGTTACCACCCGGTCGTCGGGCAGGCCGTGGTCGGCACGCAGGTCCGGCTTCACGGTCGAGCCCGTGGCAGCGGTGAGGTTCTTGGTGTAGATGTAGGTCGTGCCGGAGCGGCTGACGGTCTGGAGCACGTAGCCGTTCGCGGTCGGGGTGCCGTAGGACGACCTCGTCGTTGGCGGCCTCGCCACCGGTGGCGACCCAGGCGATGTTCGGCTCGATCGCGCGCAGCTTGGTCGCGTCGGCGCCGACGTAGGTGTTGCCGTCCGAGAAGTAGGCCTCCATCGCGGTGGCGCCGTTGCGCACCAGAGACTTGGCCGCGGCGTCGTTGGCCTTGTTGCGCTGACCGAGGAATGCCGGGATGGCGATCGCGGCCAGGAGGCCGATGATGATGACGACCACAAGGAGCTCGATGAGGGTGAAGCCCTCCTGCCCCTTGCGACGTCGGAGTCGCTCAAGCATGTAGCTCTCCTCCATGAGAACGTGAGATGACGCGGACCTCCTGCCCGGGACCCGGGCCTCCGCGATTCACAGTTCTCATCGTTCGCCGGGGGCAATCCCTTTAGGACCGGTCCACCTCCACCCTCGCTAGGCTGCCCCCAGACGCATGCCAGAGACCTTCACACTCGTCACCGACGGGGCCTGCTCCGGCAACGGCACCGACGACGCCCGCGGCGGCTGGGCGGCGATCCTGACCGCCCCCGACGGCGAGGAGACCGTCCTCACCGGGGGCGAGTACCCGACCACGAACAACCGCATGGAGCTCATGGGGGCGCTCGAGGGGCTGCGGGCCGCGCCCGAGGGCGCCGAGGTGGAGCTCATCACCGACTCGAGCTACCTCGCGAACGCCATCAGCAAGGGCTGGCTGGCCGGATGGCAGCGCAAGGGGTGGCGGACGGCGAGCAAGCAGCCGGTGGCCAACCGGGACCTGTGGGAGCGGATGATCCTGGAGCTCGCGCGCCACCGCCGCGTGCGCCCCGTGCTGGTGCGCGGCCACGCCGGTCACGAGGCCAACGAGCGCGCCGACCGGCTGGCCCAGGACGCCGCCCGCGACGCCGAGCCGCGGCGCGAGCCGGCCCCCCCGCCCGCGCCGCCCGCGCCGCCGCCCCGCGATCAGGAGCAGCTCGGCCTCGACCTCTGAGGCTCCCCGCACGCTGGTCGTCGGGCCCGGCGCCATCGGGGGATTCGTGGCCGCGCGGCTCACCGAGGCGGGCTGGCCGGTGTCCGTCCTCGCCCGCGGACGGACGCTCGAGACCCTCCGCCGCGACCCGCTGCGGGTGAGCGACGACGGGGTCGAGCGCGCCGTGCGGCTCACGATGGTCGCCGACCCGGCGGAGGCGGCGCCCGTCGCGCTCGCCCTGGTGTGCACGAAGGGCTTCGACACCCGAGAGGCCGCCCGCGCCCTCTCCCCCGCGCTCGCCCCCGGCGCGGTGGTCCTCTCGCTCCAGAACGGGGTCGACGGCCCGGCGACGATCGCCCGGGAATGCCCCGGCGCCGCCGTCGGCGGGGTCGCCGTCTACCTGGGCTGCCAGCGCCTCGCCCCGGACCACGTCGTCCGCCGGCCGAGCCGCGACCCGTCCACCGGCCGCCTGCGCGACCTGCTCGCCGGCGGCGGCCCGGGCGCGCCGGGCGAGGCGCTCTCCCGCGTGGGCGCCGCGATCGGCGTGCCCGTGCGGATCGAGGACCCCGCGCGTCGCCCAGTGGACCAAGCTGGTGGCCAACGTCGCCCTGAACACGGTCACGGCGCTGGGGAGGGCCCGCGTCGGCGCGGTGTTCGCGGAGCCGCGGGCCGTCGATCTGATGCTCCGCCTGGGCGAGGAGGTCACCGCCGTCGCCCGCGCGGCCGGGGTGGCGGTCGCCGGCCGACGCCGCCCGGGCCTACGTCGCCGACGCCCGCCGCCGCCTCCCCGCCGCGGGCGGCTCGTCCACCCTGTTCGACCTCGAGGCGGGCCGCCGCCTGGAGCGGGAGGCGCTGGTGGGTGCCGTCGTGCGCGAGGGCGAGCGGCTGGGGGTTGACGTGCCGGTCAGCCGGGCGTGCGACGCCCTGCTGCGCCTCCAGGACCCCGGGACCTAGGGACCGTCCGCGGGCCTGCGGGTGAGGGTGACGCTCACCTCGCGCTCCGCGGTCCCGCGGGTGATCGAGATCCGCACCGTCTGGCCCGGGTGGGCGTCGGCGAGGGCGGACGCCAGGGCGGCGTTGGTCATCACCTCGTGGCCGTTGACGGCGGTGATGAGGTCGCCGGTGGCGAGGACGCCCTCGGCGGGACCGCTCGCGAAGACGCTGGCCAGGAGGATGCCGTCGGCCGTGTTCTGGCCCATGATCCCGAGGTACGGGAGGTCGGCGTTGCCGGTCGCGATGATCCGCGCGGCCGTCCGGCGCGCCACGGCGGCCGGGACGGCGAAGCCGATGCCCTCGTTGCGGCCGCTGTCGGTGGCGATCTGGGTGGCCACGCCCACGACCCGGCCGGACATGTCGAGCAGCGGACCGCCCGAGTTGCCCGGGTTGAGGGCGGCGTCGGTCTGGATGGTGCCGGTGATCGCGAAGCCGTTGGGCGAGTCGATCTGGCGGCGCAGGCCCGAGACGATGCCGGTCGACAGGGAGCCCTGCAGGCCGAAGGGGCTGCCGATCGCCACCACGGGGTCGCCGACGCGGGGCTCGCCGGAGGCGAATTCGAGCGGCGTGACGTCGCCGGCCGGCCCGTCGAGCTGCAGCACCGCCACGTCCACCGAGCGCTCGACGCCGCGCAGGTGCGCCGGCACGCGCCGGCCCCCGACGGACACCTCGACGGTGCGGGCGTCCCCCACCACGTGGGCGTTGGTCACGATGTGGCCCGCCGTGTTGACCAGGAACCCGGATCCGGTGCGGTCCCCGGCGTTGACGGACACGACCGCCGGCGCCGCGGCGCGGTAGACGGCGCGCACGGCGTCGTCGCCGGGCGCGGCGGCTCCGGGACCCACGCCGGCGAGGGCGGCGGCGCCCGCCATGACGGTGACGGCGGCGCAGGGCGCCCGCCGTCGCGGCGAGCAGCATGCCGATCGTGTCCCTGCGTTCGCGTGCCACCGGTGCCTCCCGCGTTGCGACTGCAGGGCCAGTCTGCGAGCGCGGAGGCCGCCCACCCCCATCCGCGCGCGGGGTCGCCCGACCCCCCGCGCGTCCAGTTGTCGCGCGGGGCCTACACTGGAGGCATGAAGAGCAGCTACTCGCTCGGCCGCGTCGCCGGGATCGAGATCGGCATCAACTGGAGCGTCCTGGCGCTGCTGGCGCTCCTCATGTGGACGCTGGCCACGGGGATCTTCCCCTCGACCAACCCCGGGCTCGGCGACAACGCCTACTTCGCGATGGCGGTGCTGGCCTCGCTGGCCTTCTTCGCCTCCATCCTGCTGCACGAGCTCGGCCACGCCCTCCAGGCGCGCCGGGACGGGATGGAGATCGACGGGATCACGCTCTGGATGTTCGGCGGCGTCGCCCGCTTCACCGGAATGTTCCGCTCGGCGGGCTCGGAGTTCCGGATCGCGATCGCCGGGCCGCTCGTCTCGCTCTTCCTGGCGCTGGCCTTCCTCGGCATCGCGCTCATCCCGGGGATCCCGGTGCAGGTTGACGCCGTCTCCTCGTGGCTCGGCATCACCAACCTCGCGCTGCTGGTCTTCAACCTGATCCCGGCCCTGCCCCTGGACGGCGGCCGCATGCTGCGCGCCGCGCTGTGGCAGTGGACCGGCGACCTGCGCCGCGCCACCCGCATCGCCGCCACCACCGGCAAGGTGCTCGCGTCGGCGCTGATCGCCTTCGGCGTGCTGATGTCGGTCTACTGGGACCCGGTGAGCGGCATCTGGCTCGTGTTCATCGGCTGGTTCGTCCTCCAGGCCGCGGGCGCCGAGGGGCGCTACGTCGAGATGGAGGCCCGCCGGGCGATGCGGGTGCGGGACATGATGAGCACCGAGCTCCTCGCGGTGGAGCCCGGGCAGACATTCGCCGACGTGGCCGCCCGGATCGCGGGCCACCCGGCGACGGCGGCCTACCCGGTGATCGAGGACGGGCGGGTGGTCGGCATCCTCACGGCGGCCGACATGGAGGCCGTCCCGCGCGAGGCCTGGCCCTACCATCGGGTCGCCGACCACATGACCGATCGCGACCACGTGCCCACGCTGGCGGCCGACGACGTGCTCGACACCGCCGTCGCCGCGCTCGCCTCGTCCCACCTCCAGAGGGCCCTGATCCTGGACGGCGAGCGCCTCGTGGGCCTGCTCTCGATCGCCGACGTGGCGCGCGAGCTCGGGGTCGCCCCGCCTAGCGGGTGAGCAGGTAGACGGCTCCGGCGGCCAGCAGGTTGGGCCGCCGCCGGCTGCGGGCGGACGCCGCGCGGCCGTCGCCGTCGAGGAGGCGCCGCGCCGCCACCGACAGGCCCTCCGCGCGCGCCAGCGTCCTCGAAGTCGCGGATCGTGCAGAGGTGGATGTTCGGCGTCTCGTACCAGGCGTACGGGAGCGCCCGGCTCACCGGCATCCGCCCGCGCAGGCCCAGGTGCAGGCGCGCGCGCCAGTGCCCGAAGTTGGGGAACGAGACCACCGCCACCCGCCCGACGCGCATCATCTCGCGCAGCACCAGCGCCGGGCGGTGCGTGGCCTGGAGCGTCTGGGAGAGCACCACGACGTCGAAGGACCCGTCCTCGAAGTCCGGCAGGCCCTCGTCGATGTCGGCCTGCACCACCGGGATCCCGCGCATGAGGCAGGCGTGGAAGGCGTCCGGCGAGAGCTCCACGCCCTGTCCGCGGCAGCCGCGCGCCGATCAGCTCGGCCAGCAGGTCGCCGTCGCCGCAGCCCAGGTCGAGCACCCGCGATCCGCGCGGGATCATGTCGGCCACGACGCCGAGGTCGGCCCTCACCGGCCCGCCGCTCCCGCGCCGACGCGGTCCAGGAACGCCGGCCACGGTGCGGTGGTACTCCGGGATCTCGAGCAGGAACGAGTCGTGGCCGTGCGGCGAGGCGATCTCGCGGAAGGTCACCGGCACCTGGTGGGCGGCGAGCGTGCGGACGATCTCGCGCGAGTGGGCGGTGTCGAAGCGCCAGTCGCTGTCGAACGAGACCACGAGGAAGCGCGTCGTCGGTGCCGCCGAGCGCCCGCGCGGTGGCGGCCGGGTCGGCGAAGGCGTCGAAGTAGTCCATGACCCGGGTCAGGTACAGGTAGCTGTTGGCGTCGAAGCGGCGCAGGAACGCGGCGCCCTGGTGCTGCAGGTAGCTCTCCACCTGGAAGTCGACGTCGAAGCCGAGCCGCGGCGTGTCGCCGTTCTGGAGCCGGCGGCCGAACTTGCGCCGCATCGACTCCTCGGAGAGGTAGGTGATGTGGGCCATCATCCGCGCCACCGCGAGGCCCCGGTCCGGGCGGGCGCCGTGCCGTAGTAGTCGCCGCCCCGGAAGTCCGGGTCGCTCATGATCGCCTCGCGGGCGACGGCCGAGAACGCGATGTTCTGGGCCGAGAGGCGGCTGCTGGCGCAGATGATGATCGCCGAGCCGAGCTCGCCGGGGGCGTCGAGCGCCCACTGGAGCGCCTGCATGCCGCCCAGCGACCCGCCGACCGCCGCGAGCGGCCGCGCGATGCCCAGGTGGGCCACCAGGGCCCGCTGGACGGCCACCAGGTCGCCCGACCGTGAAGAGCGGGAAGCGCAGCCCGTAGGGCCGCCCGGTGGCCGGGTCGATCGACGACGGCCCGGTGGTGCCCATGCAGCCCCCGAGCAGGTTCGCGCAGATCACGAAGAAGCGGTCCGTGTCGAGGGGCCGGCCGGGGCCGATGATGTTGTCCCACCACCCGCGGCGGTCCGGATCGCCGTGATCGCCGGCCGCGTGGGCGTCGCCGGTGAGGGCGTGGCAGACCACGATCGCGTTCGCGCGCTCCGCGTCGAGCGTCCCGTAGGTCTCGAACGCGACCTCCACCGGGGCGAGCACCGCGCCCGAGGCAAGGGTCAGCGGCCGGTCCGCGGTGAACAGGACGGCGCGCTCCGTCTCAACCCGTCCAAGAGAAGACCCCACGGCGCGCCGCAAGGTAGTGAGGCTCCCGCCGGGTGTCAACCACGGCTATCCTGCGCGGCGATGGAGGACGGCATCGCGACCACCCGGCTCGACGACGCCTCGCCCGACAGGTTCGTGCGGCCTGCGCCGCGCGCTGGGGGTCACGAGCTTCGGCATGAACCAGATGCTCCTGCGGCCCGGCCAGCGCGGGCGGATCCACTCCCACGCGAACCAGGAGGAGGTCTACCTGGTGCTGCGGCGGCCGGCTCACGGTCGAGATCGAGGGGACGCCGCACGACCTGGAGGCCGGCGAGCTGATGCGCGTCGGGCCGGGGATCCGGCGGCGGGTGCAGAACCTCGGCCCGGAGCTCTGCAGCCTGCTCGCGCTCGGCGGCCACGGCGAGCACCAGGGCCGCGACGCGACTCGCCTTCACGGACTGGGACGCGACGGAGGGGAAGCCGCCGCAGGAGATCCCCCTCCCCGACGACCTCCCCGCCTCGACGGCTGCGCGGGGCCTGAGCCCCTCCCGCTACTTGCCCTCTCCGGCGGCGCCCGGGTCCTTGATCGCGTCGACGGCGGCCTTGGCCTTGTCGGTCAGGCTGCCCTCGCCGGTGGCGATGTCCTTGAGCTCCTCGGCGTCCTCCTTGAGGGCGTCCGTGCCGCCGCGGTCGTCGATGAGCTTCTTCGCCTGGTCCGTCAGCTTGCTGAGGTCCACCGTGGCCTCCTCAGTGATTGTGCGGCGCCCTCAGGCTAGATGAGGCCGGCCGATCCGGGGAACCCCTACCGCCCGGTGCGCGCGAGCTCGAGCCCGCCCCGCACCGGCCCCTCGGGAGGGGTCACCCGCACCGCGGGCAGCAGCTCGCAGGTCACCAGGCCGGCGCGCGCCGTCGCGCGCTCGACGATCGGGAACAGGCGGGCCATCTCGGCGGGGCGCGCGATGACGGTCACCAGCACCGGGGAGCGGCGGCGCACGGCCAGCAGGCGGTCGGCGTGGCGGCCGTCGTCGGCGGTGTGGCCCCACGCGCCCCGCAGGGCGGTCGCGCCCTCGGAGCGGCGGCGGCGCGCAGCTCGCGGATGAGGCCGACGTGGAAGGGCGTCGAGCCGCCGCCGTCCCGGGCGCCGCCGGTCGCGGTCAGGCGCTGCCAGAGGCCGAGACCGGCCTCGTCCTGGTGGGGGACCACGGGCAGCGGCCCCACCGCGGCCCCGTCGCGGCGGACGATGCTCACGCGCTCGAGGGTGGTGACGTGGCGGCCGGCGACGGCGCGCAGCCGCGGCAGCGCGTCGGCCACCCGGCCGGCGTCGCCGACGCCCATGACGAACGCGGGCACGTCCCGGTTGCGCGAGAGGACCCTGCGCGCGGCGGCGCTCGCCGAGGATCACGCCGTCGACGCCGGTCAGGGCGATGGCCCCGCGACAGCCTCGCGCGGCCCGCATGGCGGACGGCGATCGGCTCCGCGTGCTCCGGCCGCGGGCGCAGTAGACGGTCAGCTTCGCCTGCCCGGACGCGGCGACCGCGAGGGTGTCGTCGTCCAGCTGCAGGCCCGGCAGGGACGCCCGCTCGAGCACCAGCAGCCCGCTCGGCAGCCGCCGGGAGACCTCGTCGGCCAGCGGCACGATCCGGGTCGCGCGATCCACCGCCACGAGCACCAGCGGCAGGTCGTCGGACATCGACAGCAGCCGGTCCGTGCGCAGGCGGTGGTGGACGCCGAAGCCCTCGACGCCGCGCAGGAGCACCGCCGACACGACCCCCGCCCCGGCCACGCAGGTCCATCAGCGCGTCGCTCGCCAGCCGGCCGCCGATGCGGCCGCCCTCGCCCAGGTGCACCACGAGCTTCAGCGCCTCCGCGCTCACAGGAGCGATCCGATCCACCAGCCGAGCGCCAGCGCGCCGATCCCCAGCGCCACGGGCAGCCACCAGGTTGGCCGCCGCCAGGCGGTCCTCGCCCTCCTCGCCCAGGCGCTGGGTCTCGAACATCCAGGTCGAGAACGTGGTGAACGAGCCGATCAGGCCACCGGCGACCAGGAAGCGCTCGTCGCCGCCGACCCCCGCGCCGGCGATCACGCCGATGACCAGGGCGCCGGTCAGGTTGACGGCGAGGGTCCCCCACGGGAAGTCGCCGCGCATCCGGCGGCCGACGGCGCCGTCGAGCGCGAAGCGCGCGACCGCGCCGACCGCGCCGAGGACCCCGGCCGCGAGCCACACCGCGACGCCGCTCACCCGGGAACCAGCCGGGCCCGGCGCACGAGGCCGGACGCGAGGGCGAGCGCCGCCAGGCCGACGGCGATGGAGGCCACCAGGTAGGCCGCGGCCAGCGCGACGTGGCCGTCGCGGCCGAGCTCGACCACCTCCAGCTGGAAGGCGGAGAAGGTGGTGAGGCCACCGCAGATCCCCGTCCCGACCAGCGGTCGCCGGTAGGTGCTGGGCGGCAGCCGCTCCATCAGGCGCGTGCCCGGCGTAGCCGAGCAGCAGCGCAGCCGGCGATGTTGGCCGTGAACGTCCCCCACGGCCAGCGACCGGGCTCGGTCGGCATCAGCTCGGCCAGGCCCAGGCGCGCCCAGGCGCCGATCGGCCCCGCCGAGCGGCGATCGCCAGCAGCGTCGAGATCTCGCCCACGGCCCGGCATCCGGGCGATGGTAGCCACTAACCTCTCGCCGCGATGGAGCACCGCGACGAGCCCTATCCCCACACCCTCGTGCGCCACCGCGGGGCGCGGCGCATGACGCTCCGGGTCGGCGCCCTCCGGGGTCCGCCTGACGATCCCGCCGCGCACGCCGCGGGCGCAGGTCGACGCCTTCCTGCGCTCCTCGCGCGGCTGGGTGGACGAGCAGCGCGGCCTCCTGGCCCCTCCCCCGCCGCCGCTCGCCGCGGCGACCGGCTCGCCCTGCTCGACGGCGAGCTCCTGCTGGTGGTGCGGGCCCGCGAGAGCGGGCGCGCCCGCGTGCGGCCGCGAGGGCGCCGTCGCTCGTCGTGGACACGCCCGCCCGGCTCGGCCGACCTCGACGCGCCCGTGGAGCGCTGGTACCGCCGCGAGGCGCGCGCGCTGCTGGCCGAGCGCTCGCGCTCGCTCGCGGGCGCGCTGGGGCGCACCTCGAGGACGCGTCACGGTGCGCGATCCGCGCTCACGCTGGGGGAGCTGCTCGCCGCCGGGGCCGCCTCTCGTACTCCTGGCGGCTCCTGCTGGCGCCGGAGCGCGTGCTGGACTACGTGGTGGCGCACGAGGTGTGCCACCTCCTGCGGCCCGACCACTCCCCGGCGTTCTGGGCGCTCGTCCGCGAGGTCGATCCCGGCGCACCGACGACGCGCGCCGCTGGCTGCGCGAGCACGGCCCCGAGCTCCACCGCGGGCCGACGTGGCGGGCGGCCTTGACGGGCCGCTGAGCCACAGTAAGACTTATCGCGTCCATAAGAACTCTAAATCTTACGGAGGCTCCATGCCGATCCTCGACGAAGTCCTCGAGGCGAATGAGCAGTACGCCGCGTCGTTCGGTGCCAAGGCGGATCTCGCCCTTCCCCCGGCGCGCCGGTTCGCGATCCTCACCTGCATGGACGCCCGGCTGGATCCCGCCAAGTATGCGGGTCTGAGCGAGGGCGACGCCCACGTCATCCGCAACGCGGGCGGGCGGGCGAGCGACGACGCCATCCGCTCGCTGGTGATCTCGTACAAGCTGCTCGGCACCGCCGAGTGGTTCGTCATCCACCACACGAACTGCGGCATGGAGTTCTTCACCGACGAGGTGATCCGCGAGCTTCTCGAGAGCAGCCTCGAGACGGCCGAGCTGGGCGCCGACGGCTTCCGCGACGTGGGCACCGGCCCCGGATCCCCGAGGCGAAGTACATCGACTGGCTGACGATCTCCGAGAACGCCAAGAGCGTGGTCGAGGACGTCACCCGCATCCGCTCCCACCCCCTGGTCCCGGGGCGGATCCCGATCTACGGCTACATCTACGACGTCTCGACCGGCCGCCTGGTCGAGGTCCCGGAGGCCACGACGGCGGGTCTGCCCGTCTAGGAGGTCTCGAAGGGCGGCCGGCATTTCGCCCTCCGAGACCTCCTCTCAGCCGCGCCTGATGCGGGCGATCCGGTCCTCGATGTTGGCGGCGCCCAGCTGGTCGTTGCGGGCGAGGCTGTCCTTGCGCAGGACCTGGAGCCCGGCGAGGGCGCCGGGCACGTCCAGGCCGAAGCCGGCGGTGCGCTCCCAGGCGTCGCCGGCGCGCAGGGTCTCGCCGCGGTCGGTGAGGACGAAGGCGAGGGCCCGCCAGCCGTAGGGGTCCTCGTCGTCCTCCTCGATCACCCGCAGGGCGGCCTGCTCGGCCCCGTCGAGGTCGCCGCGGGCCCGCAGGGTCGCCGACAGGGCGATCCAGCCGGGGGCGTTCTCGCGGACGGTGGACAGCATGGCGACGCTCTCGCGCAGCGCGGTCTCGCTCCCCGCGAGGTCGCCGACGTCGCGGCGGGCCGCGCCCAGGGTGGTCAGCGATCCGGCGGTGACGCGCAGGGCGTGGGCCCGCTCGGCCATGGCGAGGGCGTGGAGGAGCGCGCCCTCGACCCGCGCCCGGCGCGCGTCGCGCAGGGCCGTGGCGAAGTCGGAGACCCCGGCGGCGTCCACGCGCTCCTGCTCGAGGGTGGCGCGGGCCTCGGCGCCGGCCAGGAACATCGCGTCCCCGGGCGCCATCCGCGCGTCGTCGTCCCCGTAGTGCTCGATGCGGTCGCGCGCCGCGCGCAGGCGCGCCTCGCGCTCGTGACCACCCGCGAGGCGGCGTTCGCGGCGCGGGCCGGGGAGCGCGACGCGTGCAGGAGGGCGTCGTACTCGACGGCGGATGTCAGGGCGCAGGAGCGCCTTCTCGCCCTGATCGCAGAACGCCTTCTCGATCGCCCGCTTGTTCTGGGGCATCGGCGTCGCCGCCAGCTCCCGCCGCTTGGCCTCGGCCGCGGCGCGGATCGCCGTCGGCGTCCGCGTCCTCCGGGATGCCGAACCAGGCGTACAGGTCGCGGGCGGCCAACTCGCGGAGGAATCGGTCCCGACGGCTCTTGGCGTCCTCTGCGGCCACTGCCGGTAACCCTAGACGAGAGCCCCGGCTCGCGAATTGCCTGACGGTTCGTGACGGAATCGCCTGCACAGAGCGATAGCGGTGGACGGCTAGCAGGTCCGTGGTGTCCGGACCATGACGAACGGGCACTTGCACGGGAGCGGCACCTGGGCTTCCATGGAGCGGTCGGTGGCCCTCCGAGCCGCCGCACTGCGCGGATGGCGACGATGCCAGCGCGACGGATGGGTGGCGCCCGCAGGGCCGCGTCCGATCGCCCGCGATCCGGCCGGGACGTGACGTCCCGCGTCGGCCCCGTGCACGGACGTGCGGGCCCGCTCCCGACCGAAGGATCCACGTGAAGTCCTTCCTCACCCTCGCCGCCATCCTGGCGGTGCTTCCCACGGCCTCCCAGGCCGCACCGCAGGTCGCCGCGCCCGCTCCCGTCGGTGCAGGACCTGCAGTCCCGCGTCACCCGCCTCGGCAACCGCGCCCAGACCCACGCCCGCCAGCTCGGGCTCGCCCCCGCCCCCCGGTGCGGCCCGCGCGCACGCCCCGAGCGGCTCGTGCGCCAGGAGCGCCGCCTCGCCCGCGTGGTCGACTTCCTGTCGGCCCGCAACGAGCTCAGGAGCGCCGTCGATGAGCGCTCCCTGCCCTCACCGCGCCCGATCGCCTCCCTGCCGGCGCGGACGGCGCGCGAGTACGCCGCGGCGGCCCGGCGGGCCGTGCGCCTGGGCATCCGCCGCCCGCCCGCGCCACCGGCGCCGGCGACCGCGCAGGCGGCCCGGGAGCAGCTCGCCTACTGGCGCGCGGTCGCGGGGTGGCTGGACGACCAGTCGGAGCGGGTCCGCCCCGGCGAGCGCCCGCTGTCCCAGCGCGTCCCGCACTACGACGCGTGGATGTGCATCGCGCGCTACGAGTCCCACACCACCTGGAACCTGACCGACTCGAGCCCCTACTACGGCGGGCTCCAGATGGACCGGGAGTTCCAGCAGACCTACGACCCCGAGCTGTACCGCGCGAAGGGGACCGCGGACCACTGGACCGTGGAGGAGCAGATGCTCACCGCCGAGCGGGCCCTGCCCGGCCGCGGATTCACCCCGTGGCCGAACACCGCCCGCATGTGCGGGCTCCTCTGATCCACCCGCCGGTGGGCGCCGGTGCCGCTGCCGCGGCGCCGGCGCCCGTGGTTCAGCGGCTTCCGCCCAGCAGCTGGAGCATGAACAGGAAGACGTTGAACGCGTCGAGGAAGATCGAGCACGCGATCAGGACGACGTCCCCGTTGCCCGCCCGGCGCAGGCGGTTGAAGTCGAAGATCGTCAGGCCGGCGAACACGATCAGGCCGCCGATGCACCAGATCAGGTCCTCGCCGGGGATGTTCACGAAGATCGCGACCAGGCCGAACAGCAGGAGCGCGATCAGGCCGATGAACGAGACGCGGCCGAGGACGCTCAGGTCGCGCTTGGTGAGGTATCCGACGGCGCCCATGATCGCCATGAAGAGCGCGGTCAGCCCGGCGGCCTGGGCGATGATGGTGCCGCCGCCCTCGACGCTGGCGTAGTTGTTGAGCGTGGGGCCGATCGCGAGCCCCAGCAGCGCCCCGAGGCCGAAGAGCATCCCCATCTGGAGCGAGGACACCTCGTCGCGCTTGCGCGCGAAGCCCATGGCGATGACCAGCACCGAGGGCCCCGACCCACGCCAGCAACGCCCATCCACCCGTGAGGTCGCGCCCCACCCACGCGCCGACGGCGCAGAAGCCGGCGGTGATCGCCACCAGGAACATCACCTTGCCGAAGATCGCGCGCGAGTCCGCGCGCGCCCCGGTGGCGGCATCCCATGTCTGGCGGTCGTATCCGTACGTCTCGGGGGTCTCGGCCACCGTCTCTCCCAGATCTCGGAGGTCATGACCCGCCACAGGCCGGTCGCCCGCGCGCGGTCAGGCAAGGGTACTGCGGGTGAATCGACAGTTCACCCCCCTCGTTCGGCGCATTGGCGCCGAGGCCGTGAGTAGGATCGCGCGCACATGGCGGACTTCTTCCACCGCGCGACGCAGCGGATGATCGACCAGATCGAGAAGGATCCGTTCCTCGGCGCGTGGAGGGCGGTGGCGATCATCACCGCGTCGGTCACCGTCGCCGGCGGGATCCTGGTGAGGATCACCGACCCGGACAACTTCTCCAGCGTCTGGGAGGGCCTCTGGTGGTCGATCCAGACGGTCACGACCGTCGGCTACGGCGACATCGTGCCGAGCTCGGTCGCCGGGCGCATCGTCGCCGCCCTGGTGATGATCGGCGGGATCGGGTTCATCACGGTCACCACCGCCGCGGTGGCCAGCGCGTTCGTGGAGGCGGCCCGCCAGCGGCGCCTGACCGACGACGACGACGTCGAGAGCGACATCGCGGCGATGCGCAGGGAGATCGCGACGCTCACCGACGAGGTGCGCTCGCTCAAGGCGATGCTGGGCGACGCCCGCGCGGGCGGGGCCCCGCGGCCGTGACCACCACCCCGGCGGCCCCGCCGCGCTACGACGAGAGCACCGCCTGGAGGCCGGGGACCCCCCGGCTGCGCCCGGCGCGCCTGATCGTCTCCTGGATCCTCTCCGCCGTCGCGCTGATCCTGGTGTCCTGGATCCTCCCCGGGATCACGATCGAGGGCTTCCTCGGCGCCCTCCTCGCGGTGCTGGTGATCGCCGCGCTCAACGCCCTGCTGCCGCCGATCATCGCCGGCCTCAAGCTGCCCTACACGGTCGGGCTGAGCTTCATCCTGATCCTGATCCTGGACGCGGTGCTGCTGATGCTCGCCGCGGAGATCGCGCCGGACGCGCTGACGGTCAACAACTTCTGGTGGGCCCTCCTGGCCGCCCTCCTGATGTCGGCGGTCGGAATGATCCTGGCCGTCGCGACGGGCACCAACGAGGACGACACCTACACGCTGCGGCTGGCCCAGCGGATCGCCAAGCGCACGGGCGGGGCCACCCACACGGACGTGCCCGGGATCATCTTCCTCGAGATCGACGGGCTCGCCCTGCCCGTGCTGCGCCGGGCCCTGCGCGACGGCAACGCGCCGGAGATGGCGCGCTGGCTGGCCGACGACACGCACCACCTCGTCCAGTGGGAGACCGACCTCTCCTCGCAGACCGGGGCCAGCCAGGCGGGCATCCTGCTGGGCTCGAACGAGGACATCCCGGCCTTCCGCTGGGTCGAGAAGGAGACCGGGCGGGTCATGACCTGCTCGGCGCCGGGCGACTGCGCCGAGATCGAGCAGCGCCGGGGCACCGGCGACGGCCTGCTGATCGACGGCGGCGCGAGCCGCGGCAACCTCCTGTCGGGCGAGGCGGACGAGGTCATCCTCACCGTGAGCCGGATGGACGCCGACAAGGACGCGAACCCCGGCTACCGCGCCTTCTTCGCCAACGGCATGAACGTGACCCGGATCCTCGTGCTCTACGTCTGGGAGGTGATCCTCGAGTGGATCGCCTCCATCCGGAGCATCCGGCGCGACGTGCGCCCCCGCGGGCACCGCGGCGGCATCTACCCCTTCCTGCGCGCGGCGATGTGCGTGGCGGTCCGCGACCTGGTCATCTTCGGGGTGCTCAGCGACATGATGAAGGGCCGCCCCGCGGTCTACGCCACCTTCGCCTCCTACGACGAGGTGGCCCACCACTCCGGCCTCGAGCGCGCCGACACGCTGGAGGCGCTGCGCAAGCTCGACCAGCAGTTCGGACGGGTCGGGCGGGCCACCCGCTACGCGCCGCGCCCCTACGAGATCGTGGTCCTCTCGGACCACGGACAGACCCAGGGCGCCACCTTCCTGCAGCGCAACGGCTACGGCCTCAAGGACCTGGTCGAGCGCAACCTGGCCTCGGGGAGCGTCGCCGATCTGGGAGCCGGCGACGAGAACGACACCGCGGTGAGCCAGGCCTTCCGGGAGGCGACCGGGGCGGCCCCCGTCGATCCGGACGCCGGCGAGGACGTCGGCGCCACCGACGCGATCGTCCTCGGCTCGGGCAACCTGGGCCTGGTCTACCTGATGGACGAGCCCCGCCGGCTGACGCTCGAGGAGATCGAGGAGCGCCACCCCGCCCTGATCCCGGCCCTCCGCGAGCACCCGCACATCGGCTTCATCCTGGTGCGCTCGAGCTCCGGCGGCGCCGGTCGCGCTGGGCGCCCGCGGCGTCCACCACCTGGAGACCGGCGAGGTGGAGGGCGAGGATCCCCTCGCGCCGTTCTCGCCGACCGCCGCCCGCCACCTCCTGCGCACGGACGGCTTCGCCCACGTGGCGGACATCATGGTCAACAGCTTCTACGACCCCGAGCTCGACGAGGGCTGCGCATTCGAGGAGCTGATCTCATTCCACGGCGGCATGGGCGGACCCCAGACCGAGCCGTTCGTGATGCCGCCGCGCCACTTCCCCCTGCCCGACGAGCCGATCATCGGCGCCGAGGCGCTGCACCGGGTGCTGAAGGGCTGGCGCGCGATGCTGCAGGGTGGCTGAGGCCGGACCGGCGCCGGTGCTCCCGGGGGCCTGTGCGATCACCTGGATCGGGCACGCGACCGTCCTCATCGATCTCGACGGGACCCGGCTGGTCACCGACCCGCTGCTCACGCGGCGCGTGGCCCACCTGCGCCGCGTGGTCCCCCCGCCGCCCATCCCGGCCGGCGTCGATGCCGCGCTCGTCTCCCACCTCCATCGCGACCACCTCGACCGGGCCTCCCTGCGCCGCCTCGATCCGGTCCGGATCGTCGCCCCGGTGGGTGCGCGCCCGCTCATCCCCGCGCCGCTGGCCCGCCGCCTGATCGAGGTCTCGGCCGGCGACGGGGTGGCCGTCGAGGGCGTCCGCGTCGCGGCCGTGCACGCGGAGCACGACGGACGCCGCGCCCGGGGGCGCCTGCGCGCGCCGGCGCTCGGCTACGTCATCTCGGGCTCGCGCCGGATCTACTTCCCGGGCGACACCGACATCTTCCCGGCGCATGGCCGGCCTGGCCGCGCCGCCGCTCGACGTCGCCCTGCTGCCGGTCTGGGGCTGGGGGCCGTCGCTGGGCGCCGGCCACCTCAACCCCCTCACCGCCGCCCAGGCCCTCGTGATGCTGCGCCCGCGGATCGCGATCCCCATCCACTGGGGCACCTACGCCCACGCCTGGGCCTCGCGGCGGCGCGCCTATCTCTCACGCCCGGCCGAGGACTTCGCGCGCCACGCGGCCCGCCTCGCGCCGGACGTGGAGGTGCGGCTGCTGGTGCCCGGCGAGTCGATCGCGCTCGCCGGGCACGCGCCGGGCTAGGACTCCTGGCCGGAGACGAGCTTTCCGATCTCCTGCTCCACCTGGGCCCGCTCCAGCCCCTTGATCTCGCGGCTGAGGCGCTTCTCGGCGTGCGCGAACGCCTTGTCGATCTGCTCCTCGAGCCGCCAGTCGCCGATCACCAGCAGGGCGGCCTGGCCCTCGTCCAGGATCTCCCCGAGCTCCTTCACGTCGCTCCGCGACAGACCCTTCCAGAGGTGCGCGCCGACGCCGCCGGCGAGCGCGCCGACCGCGGCGGAGGCGATCAGGCTCGGCGGGAAGAGCAGGCCGAGGAGGGCGCCCACGCCGAGGCCGCCCCAGGCGCCGCGGCGGGTCGGGATCTCGTCCTTGTTGACCCTCACCTTGCCGTCCGCGTCCTTCGTGACCACCGCGGCGTCGAACGTGCCGATCACGCCCGCGTCGAACAGGTCCTTGACGATGTCGTAGTCCTCCTGCGCACCGGCCTCGCTGTCGTACGCGCCGATGTAGACGAACGTGGTCCTGTCGTCCCCCATGTCACACCTCCGGTCGATTTGACATCTCTCACCAGCCGCCCAGCGCATACGCGCCGAGGAGGACCAGCACGATCAGCACCGCGATCAGGCCCACCGAGGCGATCACCAGCAGCCAGGTGTGCTCGGTCGGGGCGCGGCCCCCCTGCTGGACGCTCGTGGACGGCTCGGGCGGCCGCGCGGCGCGCAGGCGCGATCGCAGGTCGCCCGCCGTGCGGATGCGGCCGTCGAGGGCGTCCCCGATCACGTCCTCCAGCGCCCCCGGGAGGTCCGGATCCGGGCCCTCGGGCCCGGGGTCGCGCCCGGTGAGCAGCCGGTGGACGATCGTCGCCACGGCCGCACAGGCCGGCTCGGCGCCGGCGGGACCGGGCTCCGGGGCGTCGGCGAAGCGCGCTACCCGGATGTGGCCGTCGGTCGTCACCAGGGCCGTGGCGGGGACGACGGCGGAGCGCCCCTCCTGCTGGCGGCCGGCGGCGAGGCACGCGTCGAGGAGCTCGACGCCGTAGCGGATCGCCTCGTCGGCCGGCAGCGGCGCGCGGCGCACGACCACCTGGTCCAGCGCGAGGCCGTCGATCAGCTCCATCGCGACGTAGCGGGTGCCGTCGGGCGTGAGGCCCTGGTCCAGCACCGGGACCGCGTTGAGGGAGCTGAACTGGACCGCGTTCATGCGGCGCGTGTCCTCGACCAGCGCCTCGTCGCCGGCCGGGTCGCCCGGCTCCACGAGGCGGAGCGCCACGCGGCGGTCGAGCGGACGGTCGTAGGCCACGAAGACCTCGCCCAGCACGCCTCCGCCGAGCTTTCGCACCAGCTCGTAGCGGCCGTCAACGACGTCCCCCGGACCGAGGGCCACGGGATCGCCTATCGGATCTCGTACGGGCGCAGGGCCCGGGTGCTCCAGCGCACGCCCGCCGACACGCCGTCCGGCGCCGCCACGATCCAGGCCCAGGACGGCCGGGGGTCGTTGGGCACCCCCTCGCCCACGCTCCCCGGGTTGACCACCAGCAGGCCCTCCACGGGGCCCGCCGACGCGTGGTGGGTGTGCCCGCTCACCAGGCAGGCGGCCCCGGCGGCGATCGCGCGGCGCCGCTCGCGGGGGGTCACCCGGTGGGTCACGTAGACGATCGCCCCGTCCAGGGGCAGGAGCAGGCGCACCGGCAGGGACGACACCCAGACCAGGTTGGAGCGGCTGATCTCGTCGCCGCCGCCCTGGCCCACGCGGTCGCTGGTCCCCTGCACGCAGGGCCAGCCCAGGGAGCGCACCAGGCTGATGCACTCGTCGGTCTGCCCGCCGCGGCCGATGATGTCGCCGGTGATGATCCCGCGGGTGATCCCGGCGGCCCGGACCTCCTCCAGCACGGCCTCGAGGGCCGGCAGGTTGGAGTGGATGTCGCCGAGCACGGCGACGGGTGAGCCGGCTGAGGATTCCTCAGAGGCCCACGGCGAGACGTCTATCAGGCCGAGATCGCTGATCGCTGGCTCCCGAGCGGGGCGGGGCATCGCCCATGCCATCTTCCTCGGGGCGGGCGCCGAATGCCAGCCCCTCTCCGTTTCAGCACGAATTTCACACCGGTGAATCGGAGGACCGCGGCACGGCGCCCCCGTGGATGCGACAGACTGCGCGCCGTGACGACGACCGAGCGCGCGGGACGGGCGACGAGCCTGGTCCTGCTGACATTGGCGGCGGGCCAGTTCGTCATGGCGCTGGACACGACCGTGATGAACACGGCGATCGCCACGGTGGCCAAGGACCTCGACACGACGGTCACCGGCATCCAGACGGCCATCACCCTCTACACGCTGGTGATGGCCTCGCTGATGATCACCGGGGGCAAGATCGGCGAGATCCTGGGCCGCAAGCGGGCCTTCTCGATCGGCTGCGTCGTGTACGCCTGCGGGTCGTTCACCACGTCCATCGCCCCGAACCTGACCGTCCTGATCATCGGCTGGTCGTTCCTCGAGGGCCTCGGGGCGGTGCTGATCATGCCGGCCATCGTGGCGCTCGTCGCGTCGAACTTCGGCAAGCCGGACCGCCCGCGCGCGTACGGCCTGGTGGCCGCCGCCGGCGCGATCGCCGCCGCCCTCGGACCGGTGATCGGGGGGTTCTTCACCACCTACGCCTCGTGGCGATGGGTGTTCGCCGGGGAGGTGCTGATCATCCTCGTGATCCTGCTCCTGGCGCGGCGGATGAACGACCGGCCGGCGGAGGAGGGCGTGAAGCTGGATCTGGTCGGCACGGCCCTGTCGGCGGCCGGGCTGGGGCTGATCGTGCTCGGCGTCCTGAAGTCCGGCACCTGGGGCTTCGTGCAGCCCAAGCCCGAGGCGCCCGAGTGGCTCGGCCTCTCGCCGGTCATCTGGATGGTGCTGGGGGGCGGCGCGCTCCTGGGCGTGTTCCTCTGGTGGGAGACCCGGCGCCTCGCCCGCGGCGAGGGTGCGCTCCTCGACCCCACCCTGCTGCGCAACATCCAGCTGCGCAGCGGCGTCCTCTCGTTCCTGTTCATGTTCCTGATCCAGGCCGGCGACCTTCTTCGTGGTGCCGCTGTTCCTGTCGATCGCGCTGGGGCTGTCGGCGATCGAGACGGGCGTCCGGCTGCTCCCCCTGTCGCTGACCCTCCTCGCGTTCGCCGTCGGCGTCCCCAAGCTGCGGCCGAACGCATCACCGCGGCGGGTCGTCAACATCGGCTTCATCACGCTGTTCGCGGGCCTGGTGCTCCTGGTCGCGCTGCTCGACGTCGGCGCGGGCCCGGAGATCATCACGTGGCCCCTGCTCCTGGCCGGCTCGGGCCTGGGCGCCATGGCCTCGCAGCTCGGCGCCGTCACCGTGTCCGCCGTCCCCGACGAGAAGAGCGGGGAGGTCGGCGGGCTGCAGAACACCGGCACCCAGCTCGGCGCGTCGATCGGGACGGCGCTCGCGGGCGCCGTGCTGATCTCCGCGCTCACCGCCTCGTTCTTCACGGGCATCCAGGGGAACCCGGACGTGCCCGCGAGCGTCGCCGAGCAGGCTCAGACGGAGCTCGCGGCGGGCATCCCGTTCATCTCCGACGCCGACCTGAAGACCGCGCTCGACGAGGCGAACGTGCCCCCGGCCACGGCCGACGCGGTCGTCGAGGAGAACGCGAAGAGCCGCATCGACGGCCTGCGCGCGGCCGTGGCGGTGCTGGCGCTCTTCAGCCTGGTGGCGCTCTTCTTCACGCGGGGGATCCCGACGACGCAGCCGGGCGCCGAGTCGAGCCGGGGCTCCCCCGCGACGTAGCCCACGCGCGCCGTGGGCCCCACGCGAGGGGTCAGACGACCGCCTCGGCGTCGATGTGGTCGCGGACGCGGGCGGGCCGCACGCGGCCGGCCTCGAACATCCCGCCGCGCTCGAACTCGGCCACGGTCGTGGCCAGCCCGGCCGCCTGGCTCGGGTTCTCGGCGCTCACCACCATGGTCAGCGTCAGCGGCGAGACGCCGCGACGACGCACGGTCACCTGGAATGGCGACATGTCACTACCTCCCTGTTGTCGAACCGCCTCGTCCTCGGGACGACTCGACGGCGCTCGGTCTCTCTCTTGCATCTAAGAGAGAAGCACCGCACCCCTATTTGAGACCAACCGCACGATGAAATCGGGCCGCGAGCCGCGGCCCTACCGGAGCTCGGCGGGCCTCCCGGCGCCGCGGGCACGGGTGCACGGACCGCACTCGGGGCCCGGGTTGTAGCGGTTGAGGATCGTCGTGCAGCTGATGCAGACGCGCGCCCGCTTCGAGGGGGCCACCTTCTCGGGCGCGGGGCACCGGCAGAGTTTGGGGCGCCGGGCGCCACGGGGGCGGAACAGCTCGGCGATGAGCCCGCAGGTCGGGCAGATGACCTCGATCGGCTCTCGTGGGCGGCGCGCCATCTGTCCTTCGCTCCGGTTCAGCCCGCCGAGGAGCGGGCGACGCGCTCCAGGAGCCAGGGCTCCGTCACACGCTCGGAGTTGTAGCGCAGCTGATGCCACTGGGGGTACGGCAGGCGCGTGGCCGACACGGCGTCCAGGCGCTCCACCTCGGCGGGCGCGAGGCTCCAGTCGGTCGCCGCGAGGTTGTCGGCCAGCTGCTCCTCGGTGCGCGCCCCCACGATCAGCGAGGACACGCCGGGCTTGGCGAGCAGCCAGTTGAGCGCCACCTGGGCCGGGCTGACGCCCCGGGCCTCGGCGATCTCGACCAGGGCGTCCACGACGTCGAGCGCGCCCTCGGGGTCGGCGAGGCCGCCGGGCGGGCCCATCACCGACTGGCGCGAGCCCGCCGGCGCGTCACGGTCGCGGCGGACCTTGCCGGTGAGGAAGCCGCCCGACAGCGGGCTCCACACCAGGATCCCGACGCGCTGATCGATGCACAGGGGCACCAGCTCGTGCTCCAGCTCGCGCGACACGAGCGAGTAATGGGCCTGCAGGAGGCTGAAGCGGTTGAGGTGCTCGCGCTCGGACACGGCGAGCGCCTTCATGAGCTGCCAGGCGCTGAAGTTGGAGCAGCCGATGTAGCGCACCGTGCCGGCGCGGACGAGGTCGTCCAGGGCGCGCAGCGTCTCCTCCGGATCGGTGCGGCCGTCGATGCCGTGCACCTGGAGGATGTCGATCCAGTCCGTCCCCAGCCGGCGCAGGCTGGCGTGCACGGCGCGGATCACGTGGCGGCGCGACTGGCCGCGGTCGTTGACGCCGGGCCCGGCCTGGCCGTGCAGCTTGGTGGCCAGGAGGACGCCGTCGCGGCGGTCGCCGAGCGCCGCCCCCAGCATCTCCTCGGACGCACCGTCCGAGTAGACGTCGGCGGTGTCGAAGAGGTTGACCCCCGCCGCGAGGCACAGGTCCACCTGGCGCCGGGCCTCGTCGAGCTCGGTGGTCCCCACCGGGCGGAAGAAGTCGCTGCGCGAGCCCCCGAACGTCATCGCCCCGAAGGAGACGGCCGAGACCTGCAGGCCGGTCCGGCCCAGATAGCGCATCTGCATCGTCGTCTCCGTCGTCGCGCGGGGGTTTCCCCGCCCGAGATCAGACTACCCGCGGCCGCTCCCGGGGCGCCCGGGCAGATCCAGGTCGGGGAACGCGATCGCGACCCGGGCGAAGGCGACGGCGGTGGTCGCCACCACCCGCTCGCGGGTCTCCTCGGGCGTCGCCCCGCCGAGCACCATCTCGGACAGGACGCTCATCCGCTGGTGCATGGCCGCGACGAGCATGGCCGCGAAGATCCGGACGTCGTCGTCGCCCTCCTCCCTGCCCCGCTCGGCGGCCAGCACCGCCACGACCCGCGCCGCGAGGCGCTCGTTGCTGGAGAGGTAGCGGGCCTGGAGGCTGGGCGACTCGTGCCAGACCGTGAGGAAGCGCCGGAACATCGCGAAGCGCTCCGGGCGGAACAGGGGCGTCCACCCGTCGCCGTCCGGGAGGCGCTCCTCGGTGAAGAGGGCGATCAGGGCGGCGGTGACCCGGACGTCCGGGCCGCGGTCCCGGATCGCGGCAACGATCGCGGCGTGGAGCTGCTCCTCGCGGTCGAGGAAGAGTTCCTCCTTGGAGCCGAAGTAGTTGAAGATCGTCTTGACCGAGACGCCGGCGGCCTCGGCGACCTCGGCGAGCGTCACCGCGTCGAACCCGCGCTCCATGAACAGGCGGGTGGCCTCGTCGGAGATCGCCTGGCGCGTCTGGGCCTTCTTGCGGGCGCGCAGGCTCGACGGGTGGGGGTCGGGGTCGGGGACCGTCTCGGCCGAGATGCTCACGCGCGCATCCTAGGGCAGATTTTACTTCCGTGCGACATTTACCACCGTTGTAAGTCGGTCGGAGGCCTGCGAGACTGCCCCCGACGCCGTCTCCGCGGCGCCGCACACCGACCCCGAGGAGGGTCATGACGACGCATGCCATCGAGGTCGAGGGCCTCGTCAAACGCTTCGGCGAGAAGGTCGCCCTCGACGGGGTGAGCTTCGAGGTCCCCCGCGGCACGGTCTGCGGGCTGCTCGGGCCCAACGGCGCGGGCAAGACAACGGCCGTGCGCATCCTCACCACCCTCAGCGTCCCCGACGCCGGCTCGGCCCACGTGGCGGGGATCGACGTCCTGGCCCAACCGCAGGCCGCGCGCCAGCTGCTCGGCCTCGCCGGGCAGGACGCGACGGTCGATTCGCTGCTCACGGGCCGCGAGAACCTGGTCATGATCGGCCAGCTCCACCACCTCGGCCGCGCCGTCTCGCAGGCGCGCGCCGACGAGCTGCTGGAGCAGTTCGCGCTGTCGGACGCCGGCGGGCGCCTGGTCAAGACCTACTCGGGCGGGATGAGGCGCCGCCTCGACCTGGCGGCGACCCTCGTCGCCCGGCCGGAGGTGCTCTTCCTCGACGAGCCCACCACCGGCCTGGACCCGCGGGCCCGCAACGAGCTCTGGGACGTCCTCGAGTCGCTGGTGGAGGACGGGCGCGACGCTCCTGCTCACCACCCAGTACCTCGAGGAGGCCGACCGGCTCGCCGACGACATCGTGGTCATCGACCACGGCCGCGTCATCGCGCGCGGCGACTCCCGCGAGCTCAAGCGGCAGGTGGGCGGCGCGCAGGTCTTCGCCACGGTCCCGGACCCCTCCCGGCTGCGCCGACGTGCTCGAGCAGATCGCCCGGATCGCGGACGCGCCGCCGGTGGTCGACGAGGCCGCGCGATCCGTCTCGGCGCCCACCGAAGGCGGTCCGAGGATGGTCTCGCTGCTGGCCGACGCGCTCTCCGACGCCGGCATCGAGGTCGACGACATCGGACTGCGCCAGCCGACGCTCGACGACGTCTTCCTCACCCTGACCGGCGCCCCGATCGACGACGAGATCCCCGTGGAGGCCACACGATGAGCGTCTCCGTCCCCGCACCCTCGGCCCGGCGCGGCAACGTCTTCGGCGACACCTGGGTGGTCGCCAAGCGCGGCCTGCTGCACATGCGGCGCCAGCCCGAGGCGCTCGCCGACGTCACGCTGCAGCCGGTGATGTTCGTGCTGCTGTTCGCCTACGTCTTCGGCGGCGCCATCGACGTGTCCGGCGGCGGCTACGAGGAGTTCCTGATGGGCGGCATCTTCGCCCAGACGATCGTCTTCGGGGCCTTCGGGGTGGCGATCGGCCTGGCCCACGACCGCACCAACGGCGCGATCGACCGCTTCCGCTCGCTGCCCATGGCGCGCGGATCGGTGCTGGCCGGGCACGCCACGTCCAGCCTGCTGCGCAGCCTCCTGCCGATCGTGCTGATGTCGCTCTGCGGCCTGATCGTCGGCTGGCGGATCCACACGTCGGTCTACGAGGCCGCCGGCGGCTACCTGCTGATGATCGCCTTCTCGTTCGCGGTCATCTGGATCGGCGTGCTGCTCGGCAGCCTGCTGCCCTCGCCCGAGGCGGTGCAGGGGGTGGCCTTCGTGGTGATCTTCCCGATCACGTTCATCGCCAGCACCTTCGTCCCGGTCAACACCCTGCCCGGCGTGCTGAAGACGTTCGCCGAGTGGAACCCCGTGACGACGATGTCCGAGGCCTTGCGCGAGCTGTTCGGCAACCCGACCGGCGACATCAGGCAGACGACGTGGTCGCTGCAGCACCCGGTCGCGTACACGGTGTTCTGGATCGTCGGGATCGTCGTCGTCTGCGCGCCGCTGGCCATCTGGACCTACCGCCGCACGATCACCGACTGAGCCGGCGCCCCCGCCCGCGCGGGCGGGGGCGCCGCGGACCTCAGCCGCAGGCGGTGGTGGCCCCGGAGGGCTGCGCGGCGGACGCCGGCCGGGTGCCGAGGGTGACGCTCACCGACCGGGTGGCGCCGTCGGAGTCGGCGATCCTGAGGGTCACCGTGGATCCCGGCTTCTGGGCATCGACGGCCTTCTGCAGGTCGGAGGCGCTGGCGATGGGCGTGTCGTTGAGGGCGGTCACGACCGGCCCGCCGACGCACACCTGGGCGCTGTTGTCCGTCGCCACCCGGTTGCCGCCCGTGAGGCCGGCCTTGGCCGCCGGGCCGTTGGCGGTGACGCCGGTGATGAGCGCGCCCGTGCTCGCCCCGACGCCGGAGGTCTGGGCGAGGTTGGCGTCCACGTCGGCCGTGCTCACCCCGAGCCAGGCGTGCTCCACCTGGCCGCTCTGCTCGATCGAGGCGATCACCGTCTTCGGCGGTGTCGACCGGCACGGCGAAGGCCACGCCGACGTTGGCGTTCACGCCCGAGTCCGCGATCTGGGAGGGGATGCCGACC
This sequence comes from uncultured Thermoleophilia bacterium, assembly GCA_963784365.1. Taxonomy (GTDB): domain Bacteria; phylum Actinomycetota; class Thermoleophilia; order Miltoncostaeales; family Miltoncostaeaceae; genus Miltoncostaea. The sequence continues at coordinate 82,964 of CAWAQS010000009.1, forward strand.
AGCTCACCCTGCGCGTTGAGCAGCGCGCCGCCGGAGTTGCCGTGGTTGACGGCCGCGTCGGTCTGGATCGCGCCCGTGATGGTGAAGCCGTTGGGCGCCTCGATGCTCCGGTCCAGGCCGGAGACGATGCCGGCGCTGGCGCTGGCCTGATAGCCGAAGGGGTCGCCGATCGCCAGCACCGGGTCGCCGATCGCGACCTTGGACGAGTCGCCCAGCGGCACCGGGTCCAGCTGGGTGGCGGGGACGTCGATGTCGAGCAGAGCGACGTCGGTTGACTTGTCGGCGCCGACCACCTTGGCCGTCACGGTCTTGCCGGTTGACAGCTCCACCTGGACCTTGGTCGCGCCGTCCACCACGTGCTCGTTGGTGAGGATGTGACCCTCCTCATCGATGATCACGCCCGATCCGCCCGCGGTCGCCGTCCCCCCCTGGCCGCCGGAGCCCTGGGAGTCCGGGACGGTCGACGTGATCGAGACGAGGCCCGGGCGCCGCTGCGCGTAGATCCTGCTGAAGTCCACCGCGGTGGCCGCGCCCGACGACACGCTCGACACCGGGGTGACGGCGGCCGGCGTGGTGACCCGCTCGATCACGGTCCCGCCGCTCGTGGTCGACTCGACCACAGCGACGGTGCCTCCGCCGATCACCGCGGCGACGAGGGCGACGGCCGCGGTGGCGGTCGCGCGTCGGCTGAAGCGGCGGGGGTTCTCTACCGGAGACATGGACACCCTCTGATCGCGATGGCTGAGGTCGCACCGGCCTCACCGATGGTGTCCGGCGCCCGGAACCATGAAAGCGGCGGCGGATAAGTGCCGGATCAGTGTCGCCTTGACGTCGTGTTAAGGGGTTATCGGCTACCAGTCCGCGGGCTCGTAGTCCTTCAGGAAGCAGCCGTGCAGGTCCTCCCCCGCCTCCCCGCGCACGATCGGGTCGTAGACCCGCGCCGCGCCGTCCACCAGGTCCAGGGGCGCGTGGAAGCCCTCCCGCGCCAGGCGCATCTTGGTGGGATGAGGGCGCTCGTCCGTGATCCAGCCGGTGTCCACGCTGGTCATCAGGATCCCGTCGCTCTCGAGCATCTCCTTCGCGCTCGTGCGCGTGAGCATGTTGAGGGCGGCCTTCGCCATGTTCGTGTGGGGATGGCCCGGCCCCTTGTAGCCGCGCCCGAACTGGCCCTCCATCGCCGAGACGTTGACGACGTAGGTCCGGCGCGCGGGCGACGCGGCGAGCGAGGGGCGCAGCCGGGAGATGAGGATGAAGGGCGCGGTGGTGTTGCAGAGCTGCACCTCGAGCAGCTCGCGGGCGTCCACCTCCTCGACCCGTCGGCTCCAGCTGTTGGCGGCGTCGAGGTCGGGCACCAGGCCGCCGGCGTCGATCGCCCGGGCCGCGGCGATCCGCTCCGGGGAGGCCGATCCGGCGGCCAGCGCCAGCGCGGTCACGGCGTGGGGCGTGGGCGCCCAGTGGCCCCCCGGGGCGTCGCCGAGGGCGGGCGCGCCGTCGGCGCCGGCGGCGCCGAGCGCGATCATCTCCGGGAGCGGCCCCGCGGGCAGCTCCGCCGCCTCGGCGCGCGCCAGCAGGGCGTAGGCCTCCGGAGAGCGGCGCACGGTCTGGGCGGCGTTGTTGATGAGGATGTCCAGCGGCCCGCGCCCGGCCACCGCGTCCGCGAGGGCCACCACCTGGCCGGGGTTGCGCAGGTCGATCCCCACGATCCGCAGGCGGTGGAGCCAGTCCGCGCTGTCGGGCATGCCGGCGAAGCGGCGGGCCGCGTCGCGCGGGAAGCGGGTGGTGATCGTGGTGTCGGCGCCGTCGCGCAGGAGCCTCAGCGCGATGTACATGCCGATCTTGGCCCGCCCGCCGGTGAGCAGGGCGCGACGGCCGGCGAGGTCGGTGCGCGCGTCCCGGCGCGCCCGGTTGCGCGCCGCGCAGCTCGGGCAGAGCTGGTGGTGGAACGCGTCGACCTCGTGGTAGCGCTGCTTGCAGACGTAGCAGGCACGGGCGCGCATCAGGGTGCCCGCGCTGGCGCCCCCGGCCCGCGCGGCGAGCGGCAGGCCCTGCGTCTCGTCGTCGATCCGCCCCGGCGCCCCGGTGGCCGTCGCCGCGGTCACGGCGTCGTCGTTGGCGGCGATCGCGGCGCGCCGCTCGGCACGGCGCCGGATCTTGACGGCCTTGTAGAGGCCGGCGGTCGCGCGCCGGACGGCGACCGCGTCGGGGTGTTCGGGCGGGAGCCCCTCCGCCTGGGCGATGACCCGCAGGCAGGTCTCGAGGTGATCCGGATCGATGCTCACGCCGGGCACCACTCTAGTGCCCCGGCCCCGCGCCACGGTCCGCTCCCTCCACGTCCTCCCACCCCGCCGGCGGGCGCGCGCCGCCGGCGGGGTGGGAGGATCGGATGACACCCCCCGCCCAGGAGCCCCGATGAGAGCCACCGTCTACCACGGGCCGCGCGACGTCCGCGTGGAGGAGGTCCCGGACGCGACGCTGACCGCGCCGACGGACGCCATCGTGCGCGTCACCCATGCCTGCATCTGCGGGAGCGACCTCTGGCCGTACCGGGGCGAGCTCGAGATCTACGGCCGCCCGGGGCGCACCGGCCACGAGTTCATGGGCGTCGTGGAGGCCGTGGGCGCCGAGGTGCGCACCATCCGCCCCGGCCAGCGCGTCATCGCCCCGTTCGCTTTCTCCGACGGCACCTGCGAGTACTGCCGCGGTGGCCTCCACACCTCCTGCCGCACCGGGGGCTACTGGGGCGGGCGCAACGACGGCGGCCAGGGCGAGGCGGTCCGCTGCCCGCTCGCGGACGGCACCCTCGTGGCGCTCCCCGAGGAGGTGGACCTCTCGGATGACCGCCTCGCCGCGGCCGTGGCCACGCTCACCGACGTGATGGGGACCGGCCACCACGCGGCGCTCTCGGCCGGCGTCACCCCCGGGTCCACCGCGGTGGTGGTCGGCGACGGCGCGGTGGGGCTCTGCGCCGTCCTGGCGGCGCGGCGCATGGGCGCCGAGCGCATCATCGCGCTGGGCCACCACCCGACGCGCCTGGACCTGGCCCGCGACTTCGGGGCGACGGACCTCGTCACGGAGCGCGGCGGCGACGCCGTGGCCCGCGTGCGCGAGATGACCGACGGCGGCGCCCATCACGTGCTGGAGTGCGTCGGGACGGCCGGATCGTTCGCCACGGCCATCGGCGCGGCTCGGCCGGGCGGCGTCGTCGGCCACGTCGGCGTGCCGGCCGAGCCGGTGGGGCTCCTGGACGTCCACGGGCGCAACGTGCGCCTCATCGGCGGGGTGGCGCCGGTGCGGGGCTACATCCCCGACCTGCTCGCCGACGTCCTGGCCGGGTCGCTGGACCCGTCCCCCGTCCTCGACGTCGTGATCGGGCTGGACGAGGTCCCGGACGGCTATCGGGCGATGGACGAGCGCACCGCCATCAAGGTGCTGGTGCGGGTGGGCTCGGCCTGACCCACCCGCACCGCCGCCCTCAGCTCTTGGGCAGGAGCTGCACGCGCACGGAGAGCTTGCCCGGGGTCCCCTGCTGGCCCGGGAACTTCAGCTTGACCGTGTACTGGGTCGCCGTCGCCTGGGTGCTGGTGATGATCACCGAGCCGGTCTGGCCCCCCGAGAGGGTCGCGAAGCCCTGGAGCACGGACTTCCCGGCCGGCGCCTTGACCGTGTAGGTCAGGAACCCGTCGAAGCCCTTGAAGGTCTTCGGCTGCGGGACCAGCGACTTGTTGATGTAGGTCATCTTGGCGAGGGACGCATCACTCGGCGGGTTCGTCGGCAGCGACGAGGTCGCGGCGACCGCGCCCCCCGCGATCGAGGCGATGGCGACGGCGCTGACGGCGACCGCGGCGACGCGGCCGCGCGGGGTCCGGGGAAGCTGCATGGGGGCTCCTTCTCGAGGTTGGTGGCGCATCTTGTCGGCTCGGACGCCCCGGCGTCCACCGGCGCCGCGCGGGCCACGGTGGAGAGCCGTGGAGAGCGTCGATCAGGCCCGGCGCTCCAGCTGACCGGCGAGGAGCCGCACGGCCTCCTCGAAGCGGGCCGGATGGGGCCCCGAGTAGTTGAGCCGCAGGAAGGGACCGGTGGGCTCCGTGGGGAACCACTCGTCCCCCGGGGACACCAGCAGCCCCGCGAGGGCGCAGCGCTCCGCCAGCTCCACCGCCGCGGTGTCCTCGGGGAGGCGCAGCCACAGGTTGAGCCCTCCCCGCGGCACGCGGGTCAGCGTCCCCTCCGGCAGGAGGTCGACGACCAGGCGGGCGAGGTCGTCGCGCCGAGCCCGCAGCTGGGCGTGCGCCGAGCGGAGGTGGGCCGCCCGGCTCGGAGCCGACACCACCTCCAGGGCGGCGGCCTGGAGCACGCCGCTGACGTAGAGGTCGTTGATCGTGCGGTCGGTCTGGATGCGCGCGCGGGCCGGCCCCCGGGCGATCACGGCGGCCACCCGGATCGCCGGCGAGACGCCCTTCGTGAGCGAGCGGACGTAGATGACGCGACCGTCCACGTCCCGCGAGGCCACCGGGACCGCGGGCCCCTCGAGCGCGAAGTCGTGCGCCCAGTCGTCCTCCACCAGATAGGCGCCCCGGGCCGTGAGGACCTCCATCGTGGCGGCGGCCTGGGCGTCCGACCAGGCCTCCCCCGACGGGTTGGCGAAATGAGGCTGCGCGTAGAACAGCTTTGCCCGGCTCGTCGCGAGGGCCTCGTCGAGCACCGCCGGGGCGACGGCGTCGCCGTCGCGGGCGACCGGGACGATCCTCAGCTCCGCAAGCCGGGCGGCCGCGATCGCCCCCCAGAAGGTGGGCGCCTCCATCACGACGGCCTCGCCCGGGGCCGCGAGGGCGCGGAAGGTGGACGACAGCGCGCTCTGGCCGCCCGGAACCACGAGCACGTCCGAGCCGGTCGGCGCGTCGCCGCCGTGGGGCGTCGCCCCGGCGAGCTCGCGCGCGAACCAGGCGCGCAGCTCCGGCAGCCCCGCGGGGGGCGGGCGATCGACCGCCGCGCGCGAGCCGGCCGCGCGGGTCAGGGCGGCCCGCACCGCGCGCACCGGCAGCAGGTCGTCGCTGGGATAGCTCTCGCGCAACGAGATCACGTCGTCGGGCGACTGCCGCAGGGTGGAGCCGATCGCCCCCCGGTCGATGCGCGCGGGCCCGAGCGCGGTCGTCTGCCAGCCGTAGTCGGCCCGCGCGGCGGGGCGGGCGTGGCGGATGAAGTTGCCGGCGCCGGGGCGGGTCTCGACCAGGCCCTCGGCCACCAGGATGCGCACCGCCCGCTGCACCGTCACCGGGCTGGCCCCCCAGCGGGCGGCGATCGTCCGCGTGGACGGCAGCCGTCCGCCGGGGGGCAGATCGCGCGCCAGGGCGCGCAGGTGCGTCGCGAGCCGCTCCGGACTGCTATCCTCAGACATGACTAGGAACGATAGCGCTATCGCGCGTGCGCCGCACGCGCTACTGCCCTGGACGACCTACGCACTCCTGCTGGCCGGCGCGTTCCTGATCTACGCGTCGGCGAACGCCCCCGTGCCCGTCGCCACGGAGATCCGCGCCGATCTCGGCCTGTCGGGCAGCAGCGCCGCCATCTTCCTGCTGCCGTTCGCGGCGGGCTTCGGCGTCGGCAGCTTCCTCTGGTTCGGCGCCGCGCGCGACCGCGCGCCGCGCCTGCTGCTGCCGCTGTCGCTGGCGCTCGTGGCCGCGGGCGGCCTCCCCCTGCTCGCGGCGAGCTCGCCGACGCTCACGGTGGGCGCGCGCTTCGTCGTCGGCCTCGCCTCGGCCGGCTACCCGGCCGTCGCCCAGGCGGTCATCACCCGCGCCGTCCCGCCGGCCGCCCGCGGCCGCATGATCGCGGGCTTCGTGATGGCGGTGGTGGCGGGCAGCTTCATCGGCCAGGCGATCGTCGGCGGCATCGCGGAGCTCTCCTCCGCCGCGACGGCTCTCGCCGTCGTGTGCGTGGTCGCGCCGCTCGTCGTCGCGTCGCTGCTGTGGCGGAGCATGCCGCCCGCCCCGGCGCCCCGGGCCGCACGGGCCGCGACCGGCGGGCACGTGCCCCGCCTGCTGGCGCGCCAGTGGCCGGTGCTGGCGGTGGCCTTCCTGAGCTTCGGCGGCTACTGGCTCCTGCTGGGCCAGCTGCCGGTGGCCCTGAGGGACGAGCGCTTCCACCTGAGCGCCGGTGAGGCCGGCGCCCTTCCGGCGATCGGCCTGCTGGGCCTGGTGACGGCCTGGGCGACCGGACGGAGCTCCGACCGGCTCGGCCAACGGATCCCGATGACGGTGACCCTCGCCGTCGGCCTCGTGGGGCTGGCGCTCACCCTCCCCTCCGCGACCCCGCTCTGGGTCTTCGCCCTGGGCTACGGGCTCTTCCTGGCCGCCTACTGGGGCTACCTGCCGCCGGCCAGCGCGGAGGTCGCGGCACGCTCCGGCGAGCACGACCGCCAGCCCGCCCTGATGGCCTTCTACGCGGCGATGTGGACCGGCGCCGCCGTGGCCCCGGCCATCGGCGCGGCGCTCGACACGTGGACCCAGGCCGCCGCGGTGGCGCTCGGCGCCTGGGCCGTGGCGATCCTGGTCACCGCGACCACCTTCACCACCTCACGCCTGCCCCTCCCCCTCGTCCCCCGGAGCGAAGGAGCCCCATGAGATCCGAATCCCGCGAGGAGCTGGTCGCGCGCGTGCGGGGCGAGCAGGAGCTCCTGCACCCCACCCCGGTCTACAGCCGCCGTTCGCGCACGCGGCTGCGCGCCTACCTGGTCGCGATCGTGCCGGTCAGCTTCGCGCTCGGATGGCTGGTGGGGTCCCTGTTGGGCTGGAGCGCCATCGAGAGCCTCGGCTTCGGCGCGGGCCTGATCCTCGCCTTCGCCTACATCGGGCTCGTGCTGCTCACCGAGCGCGACGACGGGCGCATCCACGACGAGACCCAGCGCGTCGTGGATGCGCACGTTGACGGGCGCTGACCCGCCGGGCTCCTAGCCGGCGTAGGCCAGGGGCCTCCAGGTGATGCGCAGGTCGATCGAGAGGGGGCGGGAGCTGGAGTTGGCGAGGCGGAAGGTCCAGGTGCGGCCGGCCGGGGTGGCCGGGGTCGTGATCCCGCTGCAGATGAGCGATCCGGCGGCGCCCTGGCAGGCATCGGACAGGGGGCCGGGGACCTTCAGCACGGTGAAGGCCGCGCCGCCGTTGCGGCGCTGGGTGAGGCGGAAGACCTTGGCGCCGTCGCTGCCCGCGCGGAGCCGGAACGCGAACTCACCCCGCGGGAAGGTGCCCGCCGTGAGGGTGGCCGCGCCCCCGGGGGCGACGGTGGTCTGCAGGCGCACGGTGTTGGGCTGGGCCACGGCGACCGCCGGGACCGCCAGCGCGGCGACCGCGCAGAGCGCGAGGAGTCGGATGCGCATGTGGTGCCTTTCGGCTCGGACGGCTCCGAAACGGCGGAGCGACGACACCCTAGCTCCGCCGGATCGGTGGTACCGTGGCCGCAGCTGCCCCGGACCCCGGCGGCGTCCTGCGTGACGCGGATCGGGGAAGCGATGAGTGTGGTGACAGCGGGATCCGGCGCGTCGTCCGCCACCGCGGCGGTCGGCACGGAGCCCCGGGTCGGGGCGGGATTGACGGGCCTCGTCCTGGCCGGCGAGCTGGACCCCGCCGACGCGGTGGGCCTTCTGGGCGCCCTGGCGCACGCCCCGCGGCGGGGACCGGCGCTCCTGAGCGTCGACCTCGAGCGCCGGACGTTCGTCGTGGCCCCCCACGCGACGGCCGGCGAGACCCGCCTCGCCATCTCCGGAGAGCTGGACCCGGACACGTCGCCGCTGCTCTCGGGCGCCCTGGCCTTCGCCTTCGCGCTCCGGGCGGCCCGCGTGACCCTCGACCTGAGGCGCCTCCGCGCCATCGACGCCGGTAACGCCGGCACGATCGCGGGCGCCGCCGAGCGCGTCGGAGGATGGGGCGGGACGCTGGCGGCGCGCGGCCCGCGCCCGGCCGTTCGCCGCGCCCTCGCGGCGAACGGCCTCGACGACCTCCTCGTGCCTCTGGGGGCGGACCGGTGACGACGATGCTCCCGACGGACCTCCTGACCAACACCCCCTCGGGCTCGCGGGTCCCCCGCGAGACGCTCCTCGCACCTTCGCCGCCTCGGTGGCCCGCGCCCGCCCGCACCCGGCCCCGCGATCTGCTGGAGCGCGAATGGGAATGGGCGGCGGCGTGGAGCCGCTGGGCGACGGAGCGCGGCCGCTGAGCCCGGGCGCGGCGGTGAGCCGCCCCGGGAGACGGGGTGGCGCGCGCGCCGCGCGACTGGCAGGGTCCGCGCAGCCGTCGAGATGAGGAGGCCCGACCCATGGGACCAGGAACCGGCGCGACGATCGTGACCGGCGGGACCGGCGGCCTCGGCGTGGCCGTCGTGAGGGCCCTCGTGGAGGACGGCCACGACGTGGTGGTGACGTGGGTGATGGAGCGCGAGCTCGAGCGCTTCCCGGACGACCTGCGCGCGCGGTGCCGCCTCGAGCGGGTCGACGTCCTCGCCGAGGACGGCCTGGCCGGCCTCGTCGCCGAGTGCGAGCCCGAGGGGGTCTGGGCGCTCGTCCAGCTGGTGGGCGGCTACCTCGACGGCGCCCCGCTGGACGGCATGGACATGGAGCAGTGGGACCGCCAGTTCGCCCTCAACACGCGCTCGGTGGCTCTCGGCCTGCGCGCGGCGCTGCCGGGCATGGTCGCGCGCGGCGGAGGCCGCGCCGTCGCCGTGGGGACGCGCGCGGCGCTGCGGCCCTTCGCCGGGGCGAGCGCCTACGCGGCCTCGAAGGCGGCCGTGATCGCCCTGGTCGCCGCCGCCTCCGAGGAGGCCAAGGGCGACGGCGTCTGCGTCAACGCGGTGCTCCCGAGCGTCATCGACACCCCCGCCAACAGGGCGGCCAATCCCGACGCCGATCCGGCGAAGTGGGTGCGGCCGGACGAGATCGGCGCCGTGATCGCCTTCCTCTGCTCGCTGGCGGCCAGCGCCGTGACCGGGGCGGCGATCCCGGTCTACGGCAAGGCGTAGGGCCGCGGGCCTCGTGCACGACTACCCGCAGATGATCGTCCCCGTCGACCACATCGAGCCGGCGCCACGGCGGGTGCGCGCTTTCCTCGGCGGGCGGGTGGTGCTGGACACGACGCGGGCGCTCTACGTCTGGGAGTGGCCGAACTACCCGCAGTACTACATCCCGCTGGCCGACGTGGACGTGGACTGCTGGTGGACGAGGATCACGACGAGCGGCGTCCGCGCGGCACGGCGCGCCGCCACGGGCTGCGGGTGGGCGACCTCGGCCGCCCGGGCCCGTGCGCGTCTACGGGGAGGACGCCCTGTCGGGGCTGCCGGGGACGGCGCGCTTCACCTGGGAGGCCCTGGACGCCTGGTTCGAGGAGGACGAGCGGGTCTTCGTCCACCCGCGCAACCCCTACACGCGCGTCGACGCCCTGCGCTCGACCCGCAACGTGCGGATCGAGCTCGAGGGCGTGGTGCTCGCCGAGTCGTCCGCGCCGGTGATGGTCTTCGAGACCGGTCTGCCCACGCGCTACTACCTGGACCGCACCGACGTGGACCTGGCCCGCATGGAGCCCAGCGACACGGTCACGTCCTGCCCGTACAAGGGCACGACCAGCGCCTACTGGTCGGTCGCGATCGGGGACACGACCCACACCGACCTGGCGTGGGCCTACGACTTCCCCACCCGCCAGCTGCTGCCCGATCGCCGGGATGGTGGCCTTCTACAACGAGCGGGTGGACGTGATCCTCGACGGCGAGCTGCTGATCCGCCCCAACACGCCCTTCAGCTGACCCCGCCCGCGCGCCTCAGCGGGACCGGACCGCCATGAACCCGTAGACGGCCGCGCCGGCGGCGATCAGCGAGAATGTGAGGCTGGCCCAGAGCCCGGCGTCGGCCGAGATGGCCACCAGCCTCTCCGTCCCCGGCGGGGGCTCGGCCCCCAGCCCGGCGCCCACGCCCGCCATGAAGTCGTCCTTGGCGTCGCCGACCGCCATGAACCCGCGCGCGCAGCCGATGACGGACGCCGCACCCACCAGCGCGAGCGCCGCGAAGACGGCCCGGAAGTGCCGCGATCCGCGGCGATAGCGGACGTAGAAGGCGCCGATGACCAGCACCACGAGGGCGACGACCGCGGCGAGCTCCACCAGCCCTCCCCCCGGCACGTCCGCGCCGTCCCAGCTCCAGCGGCGCCCCGCGAATCCCAGTGTCACCCAGGACTGCCGCGTGCCCCCCACGGCCAGCAGGGCCGCGACCCCGGACACGATCATGGGGACGAGCGCGCGCCGGGCGATCTCGGCGGACGGCTCCGGCCGGCGGGGTGGGCGGAACGTGACGGGGGGCGGCGCCGCGGCCCGCGGCCGGTCGGAGGTCACCCCCGAGTTGGTCGCCGCCGCCCGGCGCGCCAGGACCACGGTCCGCAGCAGCCCCGGGCTGGGCGCGGGCCTGCCCGCGCGCGCGAGGGACGCGACGGCATCGCGCACGAGGTCCAGGTCGAGCCCGAAGAGCGCCTTCTCGTACGCCGCCGCCGCATCCGGCTCGATCACGGCCACCGGCCAGGCCATCGCCACGGCGGCGAGGGCGCCGGAGCCCGCCGGCGCCTCGCCGGCGATCGGATCACCAATCTGCATCGACACCCCCTCCCGAGATCTCCCCCCTTGCATCGGCAGGGCGGCCGGGAGTCCACACGGTGGCCGGGCAGGAAAGCGCGGTCAGCGGCGGGGGCCGGTGTCCTCACCCTCGCGCTTGATGCGGACCTTCTTGCCCTTGACGGTGCTCGCCCGGAGCCCGGCGATCACCTCGTCGGCCGCGGCCTCGGGGACCTCGACCAGCGAGAAGCGGTCGGCGATCTCGATGGCGCCGATGTCGCGGCCGGTGAGCCGCGACTCGCCGGCGATGGCGCCGACGAGGTCCTGCGGCCGGACGCCCGCGCTGCGCCCCGCGCCGACGAAGAGGCGGGCCGTCTCCCCCGCCGGCCCCCGGCCGCGCGGCGTCGACCGTGGGCCCGCAGCCCGAGCCCGTGCGCGGGCGCGGCGGCCGCTCCACCCGGAGGGCGACCTCCGGGATCTCCTCCTCGTCGCCGGGCGCCGCCGGTCGCCTCGTGCGCCAGCTTGACCGCGGCGAGGGCCATCTCCATGACGTCGAACTCGTCGGCGAGCGTCTCGACCACCACCCGGAAGCCGTCGAGGTCGCTCGCCGCAGGATCGCCTCGCGCAGCGTGGCGCGCGGTCAGCTCCAGCCGGCGCGCGCGCAGGTCGGCGACGGTCGGCACCTTCTCGATCGTCGATCCGCTGGCCGGTGACGCGCTCGATGTTCTTGAGCATGCGGTGCTCGCGCGGCTCGGCCAGCGTGATCGCGACGCCCTCGCGCCCGGCGCGGCCGACCCGGCCGATGCGGTGCACGTAGGCCTCGGGCGCCGAGGGCACGTCGTAGTTGACGACGTGGGTGAGCTGCTCGATGTCGAGGCCGCGGGCGGCGACGTCGGTGGCGACGAGCAGGTCGGACGTGCCGTCCGCGGAGCCGCCCCATGACGCGGTCGCGCTGCTCCTGGGTCATGCCGCCGTGCAGCGCCTCGGCGCGGTAGCCGCGGCCGTTGAGCGTCTCGGTGAGCTCGTCGACCTCGATCGCGCGTGCGGCAGAAGACGATCGCGGCGGTCGGCGCCTCGACGTCGAGGATCCGGCCGAGCGCCGCCGGCTTGTGCGCGCGCGGCGACGACGTAGGCGCTCTGGCGCACCAGCGGCGCCTCGCCCGCGGCGGCCGCGGCTCGCGCGCGATCTGGATCCGGACCGGGTCGCGCGAGGTGGCGGCGGGCGATGGCGCCGATGCGCGGCGGCATCGTGGCCGAGAAGAGCACGGTCTGGCGCTCGCTCGGGCGTGGCCGCGAGGATCGCCTCGATGTCCTCGGCGAAGCCCATGTCGAGCATCTCGTCGGCCTCGTCGAGCACGACCACCGCGAGCCGCGTCGAGCGCGCAGCGTGCCGCGCCCGAGGTGGTCGAGCGCCCGGCCCGGCGTGGCGACGACGACGTCGACGCCGCGCTCGAGCGCCTGCAGCTGGCGGCCGATCGGCTGGCCGCCGTAGATCGGCAGCACCCGCGCGCCGAGCGCGCGCCCGTAGCGGTGGATCGCCTCCGACACCTGCATCGCCAGCTCGCGCGTCGGCACGAGCACCAGCGCGCGCGGCGCGCCGCCGCCGCCGCCCTCCGCGGAGATCCGCTGCAGCAGCGGGCAGCGCGAACGCGGCCGTCTTGCCGGTGCCCGTGGCCGCCTGGCCGAGCAGGTCGCGGCCCTCGAGCAGCGGCGGGATCGCCTCGCGCTGGATCGGCGTGGGCTCCTCGTAGCCGAGGCCCGCGAGCGCCGTCAGGAGCTCGGGCCGCAGCCCGAGGTCGGCGAAGGTCGTCCTGTCTGGGGTGGGATCCGTCGTCCGCCTCGAATCGTCGCTGCGCCGCGGAGCACCCGGACGCGGGTCCAGTGTGTCAAGACGGACGGCGCCGCGGCGGGTCTGGGAGGATCGTCAACCGATGGCCGAGCCGATCCTCTCCCGCTGGACCACGATGCGCCCGTTCGCCGTGATGGGGCTGGTGATGAGCCTCGCGGTGTGGCCGCTCCTCATCATCGGGGGGGTCGCGGTCTCACTCCACGACGGCGCCGGCCTCGGCGCGCTCGGGGCCACGTTCCTGATCGCGGGCTTCATGTGCACCCTGATCGGGCTGATGCTGTCGGTCTTCGCCCTCTACACGGATGACGGGCGCATCAAACGCCTCGCTCGCCTCGGCCTGCTGGCCGTGACCCTCGACATCCTGATCTTCCTCGGGGTGGCCGTGCTGCTGATCGCCGCCGCCGCCGGAGGCCAGGGGTGACGCCGGACCTGAGGGGGTGCGTCGCCCTCGTCGCCGGGGGCACCCGGGGAGCCGGCCGGGGCATCGCGGTCGCGCTGGGCGAGGCCGGCGCGACGGTCTACGTGACCGGCCGCAGCACCCGGGAGGGGCGCTCCGAGTACGACCGGCCGGAGACGATCGAGGAGACGGCGGAACTCGTCACCGCCGCCGGGGGCCACGGGATCGCCGTGCGCGTCGACCACCTGGAGCCCGACGAGGTGCGCGGCCCTGGTGGCGCGCATCGACGCCGACCCGGGCCGGCTCGACGTGCTGGTCAACGACATCTGGGGCGGCGAGCGGCTCATCGAGTGGAACGTGCCGGTGTGGGAACACGACCTCGACGGCGGCCTGCGCATGCTTCGGCTGGCCATCGACACCCACCTGATCACGAGCCATCACGCCCTGCCGCTGCTCATCCGCCACCCGGGCGGGCTGCTGGTCGAGATGACGGACGGGACCGGCGAGTACAACGCCGCCAACTACCGGCTGTCGGCCTTCTACGACCTGGCCAAGGTCGCGGTGCAGCGCCTCGCCTGGGGCCAGTCGCGCGAGCTGGCGCCCTTCGGCGGCACGGCGGTGTCCCTCACCCCGGGCTGGCTGCGCTCCGAGATGATGCTCGAGGCCTTCGGCGTCGCCGAGGAGAACTGGCGCGACGCGCTGGAGCGCGTGCCCCACTTCTGCATCTCGGAGAGCCCGCGTTACGTGGGCCGCGCGGTGGCGGCGCTGGCCGCCGACCCGGACCGCGCCCGCTTCGCCGGCGCCGCGCTCTCCAGCGGCGGGCTGGCCGCCGTCTACGGCTTCACGGACCTCGACGGCAGCCGCCCGGACTGCTGGCGCTACATGGTCGAGGTCCAGGACCCCGGAGGGCCCGCGGACGCCACGGGGTATCGCTGACCCCTGGCGCCCGCGCCTGCCCGCCGCTCGGGTCGCATGGAAGCGGGCAACCGGTCAGTCATGACGATCTTCCAGAAGGAGTCCTTCCGGCCGATCTTCCCGTCGATGAACTGGAACAGGTCGCATCCACGCACCTCAATGGGCTCGCCGGTTCGCTGCGTCCCGCGAAGCGTCCACTCGGAGACGCCGCGGTCACCGCAGAGCCAGTGGCTGTCGTCGCCGTAGTGGACGTCCGGAATCCCGTCGAGCCGGGACTGAATACCTTCCCGGACCCGCTGCTTGCCCACGAGCCGCCGTCCTCCCGGTGCGGGCCCGCGTGGCATTTCAAGGACGCAGTCCTCGGCGAAGAAGGACATGATCGCGTCAACGTCGTGGGCGTTGAACGCGTCGAGGAAGTCTTGGAGCATCGGGACGGCGACCTTCGGGTTGGGCATGGCGGCGACTCCTCGTCGGGAGTCCGAGCCTCGCGCACGGACCGATGTGCGGCAACCCTGTGTCCGCTCCCGCTTTCGACGGGAAGGGGCGGCGGCTCGGGCGGCGGCGGCGGCGAGCCCCTCACACCGAGTACCCGCGATCGGGCGGCCTTCTGGAGCTCAGGCGTGCCGATCGATGGGCGTCTTACGGGCCAGCTCGTCCGGGTCCTTGGCGCAAGAGCCCGGTCCCGGCACTCATGCGGGCTCTCAGGTTGGGGAAACCTGAGAGCCCGCATGAGACCTACACCGTCGCCCTACTGCACCAGCTCGAAGATCTTGAACATCGGCAGGTACATCGAGATCACGACCAGGCCGACGATGCAGCCGACGCCGATCATCATCAGGGGCTCGATGATCGAGGTGAGCGACTTCAGCATGGTGGCGACCTCGTCGTCGTAGAAGTCGGCCAGCTTGTGGAGCATCGAGTCCACGGCGCCGGTCTCCTCGCCGACCGAGAGCATCTGGGTGACCATGACCGGGAAGACCCCGGTGCGGGCGAGCGGGGTGGCCAGGGGCTGCCCCTCCCGGACGCGCTCGGCCACCTCGACCATCGGGTCGGAGATGACGCGGTTGCCCGCGGTCTTGGCGGTGATGTCGAGGGCCTGGAGGATCGGCACGCCGGAGGCGGTGAGGGTTCCGAGGGTCCGCGCGAAGCGGGCCACGGCGATCTTGCGGACGATGTCCCCGATACGCATGGGGAAGCGCAGCTTGATCGTGTCCCACATGAACCCGCCCCGATCGGTGCTCTTCCACTTGCGGAAGGCGATCATGAGCGCGATCGGCACCCCGATCATGAGGTACCAGTAGGTCCTCATCGCGTCGGAGAGGTCGATCATGAACTGGGTCAGGGCCGGCAGCTTGCCGCCGAGGTCCGTGAACATGTCGGCGAAGATCGGGATGATGAACAGCACCATCCCGATCAGCACCGCGACCGCGAAGACGCCGATCAGGATCGGGTAGACCATCGCGGAGCGCACGGTGCGCTTGAGGTGGTCGTCCTTCTCGAGCTGGATCGCGACCCGCTCGAGCACCTCCTCCAGGTTTCCGCCGGTCTCCCCCGCGCGCACCATGGCGACGAAGAGGTCCGAGAAGACCTTGGGGTGCTTGGCCATCGCCTGCGAGAGGGCCAGACCGGCCTCCACGTCCTGGCGGACGGCGGTGATCGCGTGCTTGAGCTTGGGCGCCTCGGTCTGCTCCTCGAGCACGTAGAGGGCGCGCAGGAGCGAGAGGCCGCTGGAGATCATGGTCGCCAGCTGGCGGGCCATGACCGTGACGTGGCGCGACTTGAGGCCGCGGTAGCGGTCGAGCAGCTCCTCCACCGTGGGGGTCGTCGACTTCTGGTTGACGTCCACCACCGTGAGGCCGCGCAGCCGCAGCTGGGCCGCGACGGCGGCCTTCGAGTCGCCGGCGATCTCGCCGGTCGTGGACCCGCCGGCGCGGTCGAGCGCCTTGTAGACGAAGGTGGCGCTCATGCGGCCTTCACCAGCCCGAGCTGACGCTTCAGCTCATCGGGGTGACCGGCGCGCTCGAGGGCCATGTCCAGGGTGATGATCCCCTGGCGCACCAGCGCCGCCAGCGTCGCGTCCATGGTCTGCATGCCGTGTGACGACCCGGTCTGCATCACGGAGTAGATCTGGTGGGTCTTGCCCTCGCGGATCAGGTTGCGGACGGCCGGCGTCGGCATCAGCACCTCGCAGGCCACGACGCGGCTGCCCGAGATGGTCGGCACGAGCTGCTGGCAGCAGACGCCCTGCAGGCCGTTGGCGAGCATGATCCGCACCTGCTCCTGCTGGTGCGGCGGGAAGACGTCGATGACGCGGTCGATGGTCTGCGGCGCGTCCGAGGTGTGCAGCGTCGCGAAGACCAGGTGGCCGGTCTCGGCCGCGGTCAGGGCGATCTGCATCGTCTCGAGGTCGCGCATCTCGCCGACGAGGATCACGTCCGGGTCCTGGCGCAGCACGCTGCGCAGGGCGTTGGCGAACGAGTGGGTGTCCGCACCGACCTCGCGCTGGTTGATCATCGAGCGCTTGTGGCGGTGCAGGAACTCGATCGGATCCTCGACGGTCATGATGTGGAGGGCCCGGCGCTCGTTGATCTCGTTGATCAGCGAGGCGAGCGTCGTGGACTTGCCCGAGCCGGTCGGGCCGGTCACCAGCACCAGGCCGCGCGGCTTGGTCGTCCACTCGCGCAGCGCCGCCGGGAGGCTCAGCTCCTCGAGCGTCTTCAGGCCCGTGGGCACCACCCGGAACGCGGCCCCGAGGGACGCGCGCTGGTAGTACGCGTTGACACGGAAGCGGATCTTCCCGGGGACCGCGTAGGAGAAGTCGATCTCCAGGTCGGTCTCCAGGCGCTGGCGCTGATCCTGGTTGAGGAGCCCGTAGACGAGCTCGCGGGTGTCCTGCGCCGTCAGGGGCGTGTCGCCCAGGCGCACCAGATCACCGTTGAGCCGCATGACGGGCGGAGCGCCCACGGAGAGGTGGAGGTCGCTCGCGCCGCTGGCGATCACGTTGGTGATGAGCTCCGCGAAGTCGACCATTGACACCTTCCGTGGTGTTCGAGAGGGGGGATGACGAGCGGGAATCCATCCGGCTCAAAAGGGATATCGACCGCCGGGGCCTCCGGCTCAAGGGTTTGGCGCCAGTCCGCTGCTAGCCGACGGCGCGAGCGATCTCCTCGACCGTCGTGTGGCCCGCCAGCACCTTCAGGAGGCCGTCCTCGCGCAGCGTGCGCATGCCCTCCCGGCGCGCCTGGCGGGAGATGTCCTCCGCCGAGGCGCCGGCCACGGTCAGGCGCTCCATGGCCTCGCTCATCACGAGCATCTCGTAGACGCCCACGCCGGCCGCGGTAGCCGGTGTCCTGGCAGCGTGGGCAGCCGACGGCGCGGAAGACGCGGACCGGGTCGGGCAGGTTCCGCGGCAGCGCCGGGACGTCCATCGTCTCGCGGAGGACCGTCTGGGCGACATCGATCGGCTCCTTGCAGTGGGTGCACAGCCGGCGGGCGAGCCGCTGGGCGAGGATCCCGGCCACGGCGCTCGCCGACAGGAACGGCTCGACGCCCATCTCGGTGAGGCGCGTCAGCGCGCCGGGGGCGTCGTTGGTGTGGATCGTGGCCAGCACGAGGTGGCCGGTGAGGGCCGACTCGATCGGCGATCTGGGCCGTCTCGCGGTCGCGGATCTCGCCGATCATCACGATGTCGGGGTCGCAGCGCAGGATCGAGCGGAGCCCCGAGGCGAAGGTGAGCCCGGCCTTGGGGTTCACCTGCACCTGGTTGATCCCGGCCAGGCGGTACTCGACCGGGTCCTCGACCGTGATGATGTTCTTGTCGGTCGAGTTGAGCTGGTTGAGGGCCCCGTAGAGGCTGGTGGACTTGCCCGAGCCGGTCGGCCCGGTCACCAGGACGGCCCCGTAGGTGCGGCGGTAGCAGGCCTCGAACTTGGCCAGCACGTCCTTGGCGAACCCGAGCTCGGCGAGCGTCATCAGGACGTTGCTCTTGTCCAGGATGCGCATGACGATCTTCTCGCCGTACACCGTCGGCAGCGTGGCGACGCGCAGGTCGAGCGGCCGCCCGCCCACCGTCAGGCCCACGCGCCCGTCCTGGGGCGCGCGGCGCTCGGCGATGTCGAGGTCGGCCATGATCTTGACGCGGCTCGCGACGCCGTTGGCCAGGCGGAAGGGCACCGCCGTGACCGTGCGCAGGACGCCGTCCACCCGGTAGCGGACCACCATCTCCTTGGCCTGCGGCTCGAAGTGGATGTCCGACGCGCGCTCGTCCACCGCCCGCGCGATCAGCGAGTTGACCAGGCGCACCACCGGGGCGTCGTCGGAGGCGTCGGCGATGTCGGCCTGATCGACCGGGACGTCGTCGCCGCCGCTCTCCTGCACGAGGTCGGCGACCACGGCGTCGATGCGCGAGGTCTGGCCCAGGAGGGTCTGGATCTCGTCGGCGCTCGCCAGGGCGGGCCGGATGTCGTGGCGCGTGAGGATGCGCAGGTCGTCGATCGCGAAGACGTTCGACGGATCGGCCATGGCCACCAGGAGCAGGCCGTCGGGCTCGATCCGCACCGGCACCGCCTGGTAGCGGCGCGCGTTCTTCTCGTCGATCAGGCGCGCCACCGCGGGGTCGACGCCGTCGGCCAGGGTGAAGACGCCCACGCCCATCCGGATCGCCATCGCCCGGGCGAGCTGGTCGCGGGTGATCCGCTCGTCGGCCACCAGGACCTCGCCGAGCTTGCGCCCGTCGGTCTTCTGGCGCGCGATCGCCTCCTCGAGGATCGCCGGCGAGATGTAGCCGAGCCGCACCAGCACCTGCCCGAGGGGCTCGCCGCGCGGGATGCGCGGCCCGGCGGAGCGCAGCGCCGGCGGGCCGGCCGCGGCGGGCGCGGGCGCCGCCGCGCCGGCGGGCCGCGCCGCGGGAGCGGCGGGGGGACCGGCGGTGCGGGCGGGCGGGGCGGGGGGCTGCGGGGCGCGGGCGTTCGCCGGCGGCCCCGGGGGGGCGGGCGGGGCCACGGGCGCGGCGGCCCGGGGCGTGGGCGGTGATGGCCCCGGCGGGGGCGTCGGCGGCTGCTGTGACAGGGGCAGTGGGCGGTCCTGGGAGGCGGTGGGCGTCCCCTTCAGAATCGGCCGCGCGCGTCGATCGCTTGATGGGCCCCGGCGAAGCCCTCCGGCCCGGCTAGGCCCCGAGGGCCTCGCGCATGACCTCGACCGGCGGCGCGACGCCGGTCCACTGCTCGAACGCGGCCGCGCCCTGGTGCAGCAGCATCCCCAGCCCGTCCACCGGCCGGGCCCCGCGGGCGGCCGCCGCGGCGAGCCACGGGGTGCCCCCGGGGCGGTAGACGATGTCGGCCACCACCTGCCCCACGCCGAGCCCCGACAGGGGCAGCTCCGGCGGCACCTCGTCGCCGTGCAGGCCGAGGCTCGTGGTGTTGACCACCAGCGCGGCGCGGGTGACGGCGACGTCGAGCACCTCGCGCACGAACGGGATCGGGTCGCCCAGCTCGGCCGCCCGCTGGGGCGTGCGGTTGGCGACGCGCACGTGGGCGCCGCGCGCCGCGCAGGCGCGAAGACCACGGCGCGCGCCGCCCCGCCGGCGCCGATCACCAGCACCTCCGCGCCGTCCAGGTCGACATCGGCGCCTGCTCGTCGAGCGCGCGCAGGAAGCCCTCCGCGTCGGTGTTGTCGGCCCGGAAGCCGCCCTCCCCGTCGGGCACCAGGGTGTTGGCGGCGCCGATCGCCTCGACGGCCGGCGACACCGACGAGCAGCACGCGACGACCGCCGCCTTGTGGGGGATCGTGACGTTGAGGCCGGCGACCCCCGCGGCCGCCAGGCCGCGGATCGCCTCGGGCACGCGCTCCGGGTGCACCGGGAAGGCCGTGTAGACCCAGTTGAGGCCGAGCGCGGCGAACGCGGCGTTGTGCATGGCGGGCGACAGCGAGTGCTCCACCGGCCAGCCGATGATCCCCGCCACCCGCGTGGTGCCGTCGATCATCCGGCGGCGTTGGCCCGCGAGCGGGCCACGTCCTTCTCGAACTGGGCCGGCGTGGACGAGAAGTAGTGGCCGTCGCTGCCGTCGTTGCGCGCGACGTAGTAGAGGAACTTGTGCTTCGCCGGCCGCGCGGCCGCGGCGATCGCGTCGAGGCCGGGGTTGCAGATCGGCCCCGGCGGCAGCCCGGCGTAGAGGCGCGTGTTGTAGGGCGACTTGGTCGCCAGGTCCTTCGCCGTCAGGTCGGCCTTCCACGACCCGATCGCGTACTGGGTGGTGGCGTCGATGTCGAGCCGCATCTTGGCGTGGAGGCGGTTGTAGAGGACGCCCGCGACGATCCGGCGCTCCTTCGGGAGCGCGACCTCGCGCTCGATGATCGACGCCAGGATCAGCACGTCGAACTTGGTGAGGTTCTTCGAGCGGGCGTAGGAGTAGTTGATGTTGGCGGTGTTGTCCTTGTAGGCCTGCACCTGCAGGTCCACGAGCTGACGGGCCGTCGTGTCCGGCGTGATGTCGTAGGTGGCCGGGAACAGGAAGCCCTCGAGCGAGGTGGGCTTCGTGGTCTTGGCGAGGGCGCGGCCGCGCGGGCCGGGGGCCGTGGCCGCCAGGTAGGCCGCGCCCGAGATCGAGGTCTCGCGGTCGAGCAGCGCGGCGATGTCCTCGCGGCGCAGGCCCTCGCGGATCAGGAGGCGCTGCACGGGCACCGTCGAGGTGTCGACCGCGACCGGGGCCGAGTCGTCCGAGAACTGCCCCCGCGCCAGCGCCAGGCCCGCGGCCGCCACCAGCACCACGATCACGACCAGCCACAGGAGGGTCCGCCCGCGTCCCGTGCGCTCGGGCCGGCTGTAGCGGCGGTAGTCCGTGTCGGGATCGCCGCCGGTCACGGGTGCGCCGCCAGGTAGGCCTCGAGCAGCACGCAGGCCGCCAGGCTGTCGAGGTCGGCCCGCGAGCCGCCCTCGCGGCCGCGGCGGCCCGCCTCGACCGTCGTCAGCCGCTCGTCCCAGAGGTCCACGGGCACCGTCGGTGCGCGCGCGCAGGCGCCCCGCGAAGCCCGCGGCGGCGCGCGCCTGGGCGCCGCGCTCACCCGACATCGACCGGGGCTCCCCCACCACGATCCGGGACGGCTCCTCGCGGACGATCAGGGCGTCCAGCTCTCTGCGTCCCGCCGGCGAATCGACGCGCGAGATCGCGGGCAGCGGCCGCGCGATCGTCCCGGTCGGATCGCTCACCGCCACACCGGTGCGCGCCGACCCGTGGTCGAGGGCGAGGACCTTCACGCCTCCCGGGACGCCGTCAGGACGGCCCGGGCCGCGTCGAGTGCCTCGGGAAGGCGCGACGGGTCCTTGCCTCCGGCGCGGGCCATCGCGTCCTTGCCTCCGCCCCCGCCGCCCACGATCGGGGCGATCTCGCGGATGACCGCGCCGGCCG
Organism: uncultured Thermoleophilia bacterium; assembly: GCA_963784365.1. Classification (GTDB taxonomy): domain Bacteria; phylum Actinomycetota; class Thermoleophilia; order Miltoncostaeales; family Miltoncostaeaceae; genus Miltoncostaea. The sequence goes on from CAWAQS010000009.1 coordinate 104,100, forward strand.
ACAGGCCGGCGGCCACGGCCTCGGGGCTCATGTTGGCCACCAGCGCGGCCTTGCCGTCGAGGGCCGCGCCCAGGACCACGGCGGCGCCGGAGCCGATCGCCTGCTTGACCCGGTCGGAGATGGCCAGCAGCTCGTCCATGTCCATGGCCTCGACCTGGGCGGACACGGCGGTGACCGGCCCCACCGTGACGGCCTGGCCGGCCACCGCGCTCACGTCGGTGCGCCCCGAGCGCGGCCCGCTTGAGGTCGGCCTCCAGGCCGCGGATGCGCTCGTCGCGCGCGGCGAGCTCCTCCTGGAGCTGGCTCTCGCGCTCGCGCAGGTACTCGACCGCGGCCGTCCCGGTGAGAGCCTCGATGCGGCGCGCGCCGGCGCCCGTGGAGCCCTCGGAGACGATCACGAAGGGGCCGATGTCGCCGGTGCGCGCGACGTGGGTGCCGCCGCAGAGCTCCTTGGAGAAGTCGCCGGTCGAGACCACGCGCACGCGCTCGCCGTACTTCTCCTCGAAGAGGCCGATGGCGCCCTCGTCGGCGGCGGCCTGCCGGTCCACGATCTCCCAGGTGACCGGCTGGTCCTCGTCCACCCGCGCTGTTGACCATGCGCTCGATCTCGCGCAGCGTCTCGGGCGCGATCCGGCCGCGGTGGGTGAAGTCGAAGCGCAGCTTGTCCGGGCCCACGTACGAGCCCGCCTGGCGCACGCCCTCGCCCAGGGTCTCGCGCAGCGCCCAGCTGAGCACGTGGGTGGCCGTGTGGTTGGAGCGCGTCAGGCGCCGGCGCGGCGCGTCGACCGTCGCGAAGACCTCGCTGTCGACCGGGAGCTCGCCCTCCTCCAGGCGCACGCGCAGCACCTGGTCGGCCCCCAGCCGGAAGGCGTCGATGACCGTCGCCCGCCCGTGGTCGGCGACGATCTCGCCGATGTCGGAGACCTGGCCGCCGCCCTCGGGGTAGAAGGGCGACTGCTCCAGCTTCAGCAGGGCCGTGCCGTCGCCCAGCTCCTCGATGGCGATGATGCGCGTGTCCATCGCGGTCTCGTTCCAGCCCACGAACTCGGTGGGGTCGGACTCGCGCGCGACGCCGGCGACCATGTCGGCGAGGCCCTCGTCCGTGTCGACCGTGGACGTGCCCGCCCGCGAGCGCCGCCGCTGGTCCTCCATCAGCGCCTCGAAGCCGCTCTCGTCGAGGGCGAGGCCCGCGTCGTGCGCCGCCTCGAGGGTGAGGTCGAGCGGGAAGCCGAAGGTGTCGTAGAGGCGGAAGGCGTCCTCGCCGGACACCGTCCCGGAGCCGCCGGAGCGCTCGATGACCTCGCTCAGCAGGCGCCGCCCCTGGCTCAGCGTGCGCGCGAACTGCTCGGCCTCGGCGCCCAGCACGTCCCGCACGTCGGCCGGCCCGCTCGGCCAGCTCGGGGTAGGCCTCGCCCCAGCCCTCGACGACCGGACCGGCGAGATCGGCCACCGCGCCGGGCTCCAGGCCGAGGTGGCCGGCCTCGCTGACCGCGCGGCGGATGATGCGCCGCAGCACGTAGTCGCGCCCCTCGTTGCCCGGCACGCACGCCGTCGGCCGCGAGGAAGGTCATCGCCCGCCCGTGGTCGGCCAGCACGCGCAGCGCACGGTCGTCGCGCGGGATCGACGCCGTAGTTGCGGCGCGAGGCGCCCTCGGCCCACGCGATCAGCGGCCGGAAGCCGTCGGTCTCGAAGACGGAGGGGACGTCCTGGAGGATGGCCGCCAGGCGCTCGAGCCCCGCCCCGGTGTCGATGTTCTTGGCCGGCAGCGGCGAGAGCGTCCCGTCCTGGGCGCGCTCGTACTGCATGAAGACCAGGTTCCAGTACTCGAGGTAGCGGTCGCCGCCGACGGCCGGGCCGCCCTCGGGGCCGAACGCGGGGCCGCGGTCCAGGTAGAGCTCGGTGTTGGGGCCGCAGGGGCCGGTCGGGCCGGCCTTCCAGAAGTTGTCGGCCTCGCCCAGGCGCTGGATGCGCTCGCGGGGCACGCCCATCTCGACCCAGCGCTCGAGCGCCTCGTCGTCGCCCGGCACGCCCTCCATGCCCTCGAAGACGGTGATCCAGATCTTGTCCGGGTCGAGCCCGAAGACCTCGGTGGAGACCTCCCAGCCGAAGCGGATCGCGTCGTCCTTGAAGTAGTCGCCGATCGAGAAGTTGCCGAGCATCTCGAAGAAGGTCAGGTGGCGGGCGGTGTGGCCGACCTGATCGATGTCGTTGGTGCGGAAGCACTTCTGCGAGCTGGTCATGCGCCGCGCCGGCGGCGTGTCGGCCCCCAGGAAGTAGGACTTCAGGGGCTGCATGCCGGCGATCGTCAGCAGCACCGACGGGTCGTCCTCGAAGGGGACGAGCGACGCCGAGGGGATCGGCAGGTGGCCCTGGCGCTCGAAGTACTTCAGGAACGCCGCGCGGATCTCGTTCGTCGTCATCCGACCGCCGAGTGTACCAACGCCCGCGGCGGGCTCAGCTGCGGCTGTCGAACGCCTCGCGAACCTCGCGGTCGAGGTCCTCCTCGGCCTTCCCGGCGGCCCGCTTGCCGGCCGCGATGGCCTCCTTGATCTGCTGGGGCAGCTGCTCGCGCTCGCGCCGGATGGTGTCCGCCCAGAGCCGCGGATCGAGGGCGCCGATGGAGTGGAGCCACCCCACGATGCCCACCGCCACGCCGATCTTGAGCAGGCGGCCCATCAGTACGGGCTCTCCTTGGGCGTCGGGCCCGCCGCGGGCGGCTCGACCGGCGGCACGGGGGGCGGCGGCACGGGGGGCGCGACCGGGGGCACGGGCGCGACCGGGGGCGCGGGCTCGACCGGGGGCGGCACCACCACGGGCGGCGGGGGCACGGAGGGCGCCGCGGCGGCGGCGCGCGCCGCCTCGGCCTTGGCCAGGGCGGCGTCGGAGGCGCGGCGGGCGCGCAGGCTCGCGACGGCCTCGCGCGCGCCGGCGGCGAAGCCGTGGATCTTGCGGACCGGCGCGGTGACGGCGCTCGAGACGGTCTGGACCGTCTTCTCGGCGCCCTTCGTGGCGCCGACGGCCGTCTTCATGATGTCGTCCACCCGGCTGATCTCCAGGTTGATGCCGTCCACCGTGGTCTGGGCCTTGTTGAGGATCGGCACCACCTCGTCGGTGACGCGCGTCACGGAGACGCCGAGGCGCGCGAAGACGCCGGCCATGCGCAGGAACAGATAGGCCAGCCCGAGACCGGTGACGATCAGGAAGATGGACAGCGCGAGCTTCAGAACATCCGACCAATCCACTACGAGCTCCTCCGGTGCGGGTCCGCGGGTGCGATCGTACCGGCCGCGACCAGGCGACCGCGGCGATAGAGCGCCGCAGTCTGCCCGGGAGCGACGCCGTCGGCGGGATCGAGCAGCTCGACGTCCACCCGTCCGCCGTCCGCGCGGGCCCGGCCGCGGAGCGCGCGCCCCCGGTAGCGGACCCGGACCTCGAGGATCTCGTCGTCCAGCTCGGCGTGGATCCGGGCCGGGTCCAGCGCCACCGAGTGGGTGGCCAGGCGCTCGCGCGGCCCGACGACCACCGCGTTGCGCGCGGCGTCGGTCGCCGAGGACGTAGAGCGGCTCCGCGCCCGCCACGCCGATGCCCTTGCGCTGGCCCACCGTGAAGCGCCAGTAGCCGCCGTGCGTCCCCAGCAGGCGGCCGGCGCCGTCCTCGATCGGACCGATGCCGCGGCTCCAGGCCGCCGCTGCGCTCCAGGAACGGCGCGTAGCCGCCCTCGCCGACGAAGCAGACCTCCTGGCTCTCCACGGCCTGGGCGCCGGGCAGGCCGGCCGCCCGGGCGATCTCCCGCACGCGGTCCTTCTGGAGGTCGCCCAGGGGGAAGATGATCCTCTCGCGCTCGTCGCGATCGAGCATGGCCAGCATGTAGCTCTGGTCCTTGCCCCCGTCGGCGGCCCGCGAAACGAGCGGCTCGCCGCCGGGCCCGCGCGCGATGCGCGCGTAGTGGCCGGTCGCCAGGAGCCGGGCCCCGACCAGCGCCGCCGCGTCCGCGAGCACCCGGAAGCGCACCCGGCCGTTGCAGGTCACGCACGGATTGGGCGTGCGGCCCGGCGCGGTAGCCGGCGATGAAGTCCTCCACCACGCCGGCGCGGAAGCGCTCGGCCACGTCGAGGGTGATGTGCGGGCAGGCCGAGGGCGTGGGCGCCGGCGCGGGCCATCCTGACCGTCTCGGGCGAGCAGCAGGAGCGCTCGGCGGCGGCCGCCGCCGGGTCGTGCCACAGGCGCATGGTCACGCCCACCACGTCGTGACCGGCGTCGCGCAGCAGCTTGGCCGCCACGACGCTGTCCACCCCGCCGCTCATCGCCACCGCCACCCGGTCGCCGCGCTGCGGCAGGCCCACCTCGCCGAGGCGGCGCGAGTACCAGGCCTCGAGGGCGCGCGCGACCGCGTCCTCGACGATCTCCACCCCGTGCCGGCGGCTCGCGCCGAGCCCGCCCAGGTCGCGCGTCGAGGGCCGCGGCCGATCAGCCGCAGGGCCTCGTCGAGCGGGGCGCCGCTCCAGCCGCGCGCAGGCGGCGCTCGCCGCGGCCGTGGCCGCGCCGCAGCCGAAGGCCTGGAAGCGCGCCTCGCGCACCCGGCCCGCCGCCGATGCGCAGGAAGATCCGCACCAGGTCGCCGCAGGCGGTGCTGCCGGACTCGCCGACGGCGTCCGCGCCCTCCATCGCCCCGGCTCCCACCGGATTCGCGAGGTGGCGCATCGCCTCGGGGGGGTAGGGCGGCACGGGGCCAGGCTACCACGGGGCTTTCGCCCTCCGGACCGCCGATCGGCGGGCCCCCGGAGGGTCCCGCCGATCGGATGGCTCAGGCCGGGGCGCTCACTTCGGGATGCGGTTCTCGGCCGCCGTGTCGGCGGCGTCCGCGATCGACTGGCGGAGGATCTCCGCGTCGACCAGCCCGGTCCACATGTTGGTGAGGATCCGGTCGCGCCCGATCACCGCCACCGCGGGGGTGCTGGTGGCGCCGAGGAGATCGGCCAGGTCGCCGAAGCGGTCCGTGCCGACCCGGTAGACGAAGAACTGGGCCCCGTCGATCCAGCGCTTGTCGGTCCGCACCGAGCGGAGCGCGGCGGCGACGTCGTCGTCGTCGGCGGTGCCCGGCACCAGGAAGGCGACCACGACGACCTTGTCGCCGGCGAGCGCGTTCTTGACGTTCTTGGGCGTGTTGGGGCCGGCGGCCACGGGAGAGCCCGGGGCCACGGAGGCCACGGCGACCGGGGCCGCCGCCGCCGCGGGGACGGTGCCCGCGGGGGCCAGGTCGGCGGAGTCCCCCACCGCCGCCGCAGCCCGGCGACGAGGAGGGCAGCCGACACGACCAACGCGGCGCCGATGGGCGCGAGGCGCCTCATGACACGAAGGGGATCGCGCCCCGCGGTGCCGTTCCGGCCTGTGACTTGAACCTGCGGTAGCAGGTGGGAACCGGGAGACACCCGCCACGGCGGGGGCCGGACACCGTTTCCCTCATCACTCGTGTTGGCTCAAGGGGTGAGCCGGTGGCGAACACTGCAGGGCACCTCCGAGTCTAGCCGCTACACCGGTTGGTCGGCACTCGGGGGCGCGGCCTTAACGCGGACGGCGCGATTACTCGACTTCTGCATCGGCCCGAGCCGAAAGAGATGGTGGGGACCCTCGCCCCCCCCGACCCTCCGCCGGAGCCGATCGGTGCTCGTTCCCCCACCCCGCCCCGCATACACGCTCGCCCCCGACGTCGCCGGTCTCACGACCGGTCAGCAGGCGGCCCTGGAGGCCTGCCTGTCGGGCTTCACCGGGCGCCTGAGCGGCGTCGTGGTGACCGCGGCGGCCACGACGCTGAGCCATCACATGATCGAGCTCGCCACGCCCGCCGGCTCCCTGCTGATCATGGAGCGCGTGGCGACGCGCCGCGCTCCCCGCTCGACGCGGGTCGCCTGAGATAGCCTGAGCCCGTGTCCGATTCGGATGTGGGCGAGCGGCTCGAGATGCTCCTCGTGATGCGGTGGCTCGACGAGGGCGCCGACGACGACGGCGCGCTCGACGTGACCATCGGGTCGGCGGCCGACGCGCTCGGGCCTCGAGACCGACCGGGCCGGGATCGCTCGCGGTGATGACCGCCCTGGGCGAGCTGGAGGACCGCGGCGCGGTGCGACGTGTCCTGGCCGTCCGGGACCGGCGGCAGCCGAGGCCCGGGTGACGCTCGCCGCCGAGATCCGCCGCGACGCGCGGCGCCTGTTCGGCCGCACCTGAGCGGCCGCCGCTAGGCGCGCCGGCCGCACCCCGAGCTCGCGCAGCTGGGCCACGTCGACCGCGGCCGGGGCGCCGGTGAGCGGGTCGGCGCCGGTGGCGGTCTTGGGGAAGGCGATCACGTCGCGGATGGAGCGCTCGCCGGCCAGCAGCATCACGATGCGGTCCAGGCCGAGGGCGATGCCGCCGTGGGGCGGGGCGCCCAGGCGCAGCGCCGTCAGCAGGAAGCCGAACTTCGCCTCCGCCTCCTCGGCCGACAGGCCGATCAGCGCGAACACGCGCTCCTGCGCGTCGCGGTCGTGGATGCGGATGCTGCCGCCGCCGATCTCCAGGCCGTTCAGCACGACGTCGTAGGCCTGGCGAGAGCACCGGCGCCGGGGTCGTCCTCGAGGCGGTCCAGGTCCTCGGGGCGCGGGGCGGTGAAGGGGTGGTGGGTCGAGTCCCAGCGCGCCTCGTCGGCGTTCCACTCCACCAGCGGGAAGTCGACCACCCAGACCGGCGCCCACACGCCCTCGGGGATCAGGCCGTGCCGCTCGGCGAAGCGGTCGCGCAGGGTGCCGAGCACCGCCTGGGCCACCGGCTCGGCGTCGGCGACCAGGGCGATCAGGTCGCCCGGGCGCGGCGCCGAGGTCGGCGGCGATGGAGCCGAGGAACCTGCGCGACCGGCGAGCGCAGCGACGCCGTCCTCCTCGACGGCGGCCCACACCAGCCCCTTGGCGCCCGAGCTCGCGCGCCTCCTCCATCAGCTCGTCGCCGACCTTGCGGCTGACGCCCGGCGCCCGCGCCGGGCACGACCAGGCCGCGCACCACGCCGCCGGCCCCGATGGCCCCCTCGAAGACGCCGAAGCCCGAGGCGCCGGCGGGCCCGGTCCAGTCGAGGATCTCCATGCCGAAGCGCATGTCCGGGCGGTCGGTGCCGAAGCGGCGCACCGCGTCGGCGTGGGTGATGCGCGGGAAGGGCGCGGTCACGTCGACGCCCGCGGCCGCGAAGGACTCCACCAGCACGCGCTCGATCAGGTCCTGGATCTCGGCCGGCTCGACGAAGGAGGCCTCGACGTCGAGCTGGGTGAACTCGGGCTGGCGGTCGGCGCGCAGGTCCTCGTCGCGGAAGCAGCGGACGATCTGGTAGTAGCGCTCGAGGCCGCCCGACCATGAGGAGCTGCTTGAAGAGCTGCGGGCTCTGGGGCAGGGCGTACCAGGAGCCGCGCTGCAGCCGGCTGGGCACCAGGAAGTCGCGCGCGCCCTCGGGCGTCGAGCGGGTCAGCACGGGCGTCTCGACCTCGAGGAAGCCCTCGTCGTCGAGCACCCGGCGCATCGCCGACGGCCACCCGGCCGCGCATCTCGAGGGCCCGCAGGCGCCGCGGGCGGCGGATGTCGAGGTAGCGGTAGGTCAGCCGCAGCTCCTCGGAGGCCTCCTGGCTCTCGTCCTCCACCGAGAACGGCAGCGGGTCGGCCTCCGCGAGCATCTCCAGGTGCGTCGACGCGGATCTCGACGCGCGCCGGTGGCGAGCGCCGGGTTGACCGTCTGCGGCCGAGCGGGCCACGACCTCGCCGCTCGACGCAGATCACGTCCTCGGGGCTGAGCGACGCCGGCGTCGCGCGTGCACCGGCCGGCGCGTCGCGTCGGGGTGGAAGACCAGCTGCAGCAGTCCCGGAGCGGTCGCGCAGGTCGATGAAGACCACGCCGCCGTGGTCGCGGCGCCGGTGGACCCAGCCCGGCGACGCGCACGCGCTCGCCCGAGGGCCTCGGCGGCCCCGGCGCAGGTGTGGCTCCGATAGCGCGTCGGCACCGATCATCCGCCAGCTCCTCGACGAGGCTCTCCCAGGGGCACCTGCGCGCTGTTCGCCGCTCGTCCATGTCGCGCACCGTGGCCACACCGTCCTCGTGCTCGCGCGCGCCGACGATCACCGCGTAGCGGGCGCCCAGGCGTCGGCGGCGTGCCGCATCATGCGCCTTCAGGCTGCGCCCGCGCAGGTCGCTCTCGCAGCGCAGCCCGGCGGCGCGCAGCCGCTCGAGCAGCGGCAGCAGCTCCAGGCGCAGGTCGTCGTCGAGCACCGCGACGTAGCAGTCGAGCGCCGGCTCGCGCTCGGCGCCCTCGAGCGCCTCGAGCGCCAGCACGATCCGCTCGATGCCGGCGCCGAAGCCGATGCCCGGGGTGGGCGGCCCGCCGAGCGCCTCGACCAGGCCGTCGTAGCGCCCGCCCCCGCCCACGGCGCTCTGGGCGCCCAGGTGGTCGCTGGTGAACTCGAAGACGGTCATCGTGTAGTAGTCGAAGCCGCGCACGAGGGTCGGAGTCCTCCTCGTAGGCGATCCCCAGGCGCGTCGAGGGCGTCGAGCACGCGCTCGCGGTGGGCCTGGGCCGCCGGCGAGAGGTGGTCGAGCAGCTTCGGCGCGCCGGCCATGACCTCGGCCACCCGCGGGTCCTTGGTGTCGAACAGGCGCAGCGGGTTGAGCGCGCATGCGCTCGCGCGCGTCCTCGTCGAGCGCCTCGAGGTGCCCCTGGAGGTAGTCCACCAGCAGCTCGCGGTAGGGCCCGCGGCTCTCGGGGTCGCCCATGCTGCCGAGCCGCAGGCGCACGCCCGGCACCCCGAGGCGCGCGGTAGATCCCGTCCAGCAGCGCGATCACCTCGGCGTCGAGCAGCGGGTCGTCGCTGCCGATCGCCTCGGCCCCGAACTGCCAGTGCTCGCGGTAGCGGCCCGGCCTGGGGCGCCTCGTAGCGGAACATCGGGGCGACGTACCAGAGCTTCACCGGCAGCGGCTGCTTGTGCATGCCGTGCTGGACGAAGGCCCGCACCACCGGCGCGGTGCCCTCGGGGCGCAGGCTCAGGCTGCGGCCGCCCTGGTCCTCGAACGTGTACATCTCCTTGCGCACCACGTCGGTGCTGGTGCCGACGCCGCGCACGAAGACCTCGGTCTCCTCGAAGGTCGGCGTGACGACGCGCGAGTAGCCGTAGCGCTCGAACGCGTCGCGGGCCACGTCGATCACGCGCTGGCGCAGCCGGCTCTCCGCGGGCAGGACGTCGCGCGTCCCCCGCGGCGCCGCCGCGCGGCGGCCCGCCCCGGCTCAACGCCCCGTGGGCCTCGGCCGCGACCGCCGCTCCTCCCAGCGGCTTCATCTGCCGCCGGTAGCGGAGGCGGTCGATGAGGAGGCCGAGCGGGACCATCAGCGCGAAGGCGATGCCGGTGAGAGCCGAGCGCCGTCCAGGGTTCTCGCCGACGACGTAGACCAGGTACGGGTAGAAGATCGCCGGCGACGATGCCGGCGCGCGATCAGCACGCCGCGCGAACGAGGTCGGCACCGGCTCGCCGGGCTTGCGCTTGACGCGCTCGGCGGCCTGGCCGACCGCCTCGCCTCGGGGTTCATCGCGGCCTTGCTTCGGGACCGCGGACCGGCGGCGGGCCGACGCTCTTGCGGCGCTTGCGCTTGGCCATCAGGCCGCCTCGCGCGGGCTGGGCAGGAGCAGGTCGAGGATGCTGGCCCGGGCGGAAGCCGGCGATGCCGAGCGCGGCCGGCGAGGGGCCCGCCGCGCAGCGCGTCGCGCCGGGATCAGGCCCACCAGCTCGACGTCGCCGGCCTCGATGCCGAGGCGCTCGGCCTCGGCGCGCACGGCGCGCGATGACGGCCGCGGGCGGGGCCGCGCGGCGGTCCTCGATGTTCATCGACACCTGGGCCATGCCGGCCTCGGGCAGGTAGAGGCCGAGGGCGCGCACGCCCGGCAGGCCCGCCGCCGGACTCGCGCACGCGGGCCGCGATGGCGCGGGCCTCGGTGAGGGTGCCGTCGGGCAGCCAGACGTTGAGGGCGATCAGCGGCGAGCGGACGCCCACCAGCACGACGCCGGCGCTCGGGTGGACGCGGTGCGGGCCCGGCGTCGGGCACGACCTCGCCCTCGTCGACCAGCCGCGTCGAGCTCGTCGAGCCCGCCGCGGCGGAAGTCGCGCGGGCGGGTGCGCTCGGGATCGGTGGCGACGGCGCCGTAGAGGAAGACCGGCAGGTTGAGCTCCGTCGCCGAGCCGCCCGGCCAGGCCGAGGGCGACCTCGGAGGCGAACGGGATGTCGTCGTCGGCGAGGGCCACGATGGGCGCGACGTCGAGCGCGCCGGTGCGCGGGTGGGCGCCGCGGTGTCGGCGCAGGTCGATGCGGTTGACGCACTCGCCCGCCAGCGCGACGAGGGCGTCCTGGACCGCCAGCGGCTCGCCGGCGAGGGTGATGACGCTGCGGTGGTGATCCGGGTCGGAGTGCACGTCGAGCACCCGCACCCGCGGCAGACGGCAGGCGTCGACGAGCGCGCCGGATGGTCGCCTGGTCGCGCCCCTCGCTGACGTTCGGGCACGGCGTACGCGGTCGGGCGGCGCGGGCGCCGGCGGCATGTCGTCGTCGAGGAGCGCGCCGCGTCCTTGTGGGCCCCTGGGGCCTTCCCTATCGTTCACCGGTGAATCACCTTGAACGTTCTCCTCCGCCTGCTCGGCTTCCTGCGGCCCTACTCCGGCAAGGTCGCGATCACCGCGATCAGCGCCGCGGGCCTGATGGCGTGCTCCATCACCTTGCCATACCTGACCGGACGGGTGATCGACGACGTCCTCGACGGCGGGCGACCGCGGCGCGCTCGCGCCGCTGGTCTGGGCGGTCGTCGATCGATCTGCGCGCTGCGCTTCGTGCTGGGCGCCGTGCGCCGCTGGGTGTCCGGCCAGCTGAGCCTGGCGGTCGAGTTCGACCTGCGCTCGCGCCTGTTCGCCCACCTCCAGCGCCATGTCGCTCGCCTACTACGACCGCATGCCGGTCGGCCAGCTGATGTCGCGCGCCACCAGCGACCTGCAGACGGTGCGCTTCTTCCTGGGCTACGGCCTGGTCTTCGTGTTCATGCAGGCCTTCACCCTGATCATCGTCACCGGCCATCCTGCTCTGGATGAACGTCGGCGCTGGCGCTGGTGGCGCTGCTGATGGGCCCCGCGCTGCTGGTGGTGGCCTGGCGCTACAGCCGCCGCTCCAACCCGGTGCTGATCGACGTCCAGCAGCGGGTCGCGCGAGGTCACCGAGATGGCCGAGGAGAGCGCGGTCGGCATCCGCGTGATCAAGGCCTTCGGGCGGGAGAGCGACCGCAGCGACCGCTTCGGCGCCACCGCCCGCCACGCCTTCGACCGGAGCATGGACGCCGCCCACCTGCGCGCCCTCTACGAGCCGCTGATGGGCTTCCTGCCGATCCTGGGCCTGGGCGTGGTGCTGGTCTACGGCGGGATCCTCACCATCGACGGCGAGCATGAGCCTGGGCGAGTTCGTCGCCTTCTACCTCTACCTCATCCTTCTGATGGCGCCCTTCCGCACGCCTCGGGATGCTGGTGGGCCAGGCCCAGCGGGCGGTGGCCGGCGGCACCCGCATCTTCGAGGTGCTCGACAGCCGAGCCCGACGATCGTCGAGCCGGACTCCCCCATGCCCCTGCCGGCCGGCGGCGGCAACCTGACGCTCGAGGGCGTCTCGTTCGCCTACGGCCCGGACACGCCCGAGGTGCTCAGCGACATCGACCTCGACGATCCCGGCCGGGCGCACGGTGGCGCTCATCGGCCCGACGGGATCCGGCAAGAGCACCCTCACCCAGCTCATCCCGCGCTTCTACGACGTCACGGCGGGCCGCGTGCTGGTGGACGGCGTCGACGTGCGCGACCTCGCCTCGGCGAGCTGCGGCGGGCGGTCGGGATGGTCTCCCAGGACCCGTTCCTCTTCTCCACGACGGTCCGCGAGAACATCGCCTACGGGCGGCCGGAGGCGACCGACGACGAGGTGCGCCGCGCGGCGCGGATGGCCCAGGCCGAGGGCTTCATCGACGCCCTGCCCGACGGCTTCGACACCGTGGTCGGCGAGCGCGGGCTCACGCTCTCGGGCGGCCAGCGCCAGCGCCTGGCGATCGCGCGGGCGCTCATCACCGACCCGCGGATCCTGATCCTCGACGAGGCGACGGCCTCGGTGGACGCGTCGACCGAGCGCGAGATCCAGGCGGCGCTGGCGGCGGTGATGGAGGGGCGCACCACGATCGTGATCGCCCACCGCCTCTCGACCGCTGTCGCTGGCCGACGAGCTGGTGGTGCTCGCGGCGGGGCGGGTCGTCGCCCGCGGCACCCACGAGGAGCTCTACGACACCAGCGACATCTACCGCGAGATCCACGACGGCGGCCTGGCGCGCCCCGACCTGATCGCGGGGGACGCGTGAGCACCACGGCCTCCCCGCGCCGGCATGCGCGAGCTCTCGGCCCCGCCGGTGGAGCGCCGCAAGCTCCGGCGCCTGCTCCCCTACTTCCGGCCCTACCGCTGGCGGGCGGCGACGACGGTGTTCCTCATGCTGGTCGTCACCGGCTGCGGCCTGGCCGTGCCGGCGCTCGCCCAGTACGCGATCGACCACGGCATCACCGCCCGCGACAAGGGCGTGCTGGTGCTGGCCGTGGGCGTGTTCGTGGTGCTCGGCCTGGTCGGCTGGCTGGCCGGCTACTACCAGACCTACCTCTCGAGCTGGGTCGGCGAGCGCGTGCTGCTCGACCTGCGCACCGACACCTTCCGCCACCTGATGCGGCTCGAGCTGGGCTACCACGAGCGCACGCCCGACCGGCCGCACGGTCAGCCGGCTCACCAGCGACATCGAGGCGCTCGACCAGCTGGTGACCGACGGCGTCACCTCGCTGGTGGTCAACGGGCTGACGTTCCTCGGCGTCGTCGTGATCCTGTTCGCTACGACGTCGAGCTGGCCCTGCTGACGTTCGTGATCTTCCCGGCCCTGGCGATCGGGACGGCGCTCTTCCGGGTCTACTCGACGCGCGCCTACCGCCGCACGCGCGAGCGCGTGGCCGACGTGCTGGCGACGCTCCAGGAGACCCTCTCGGGCATCCGGTCGTGCAGGGCTTCGGCCGCCAGGAGCCCACCAAGCGCCTCTTCCGCGAGGTCAACGAGGAGTACCGCGAGGCCAACATGTCCACGATCCGCCTCTCGGGCATCTACTTCCCGGGCGTCGAGTTGCTGTCGGGCATCGGCACCGCGATCATCCTCTACTTCGGCTCGACCCGGGTGCTCGACCAGGACATGAGCATCGGCGTGATGGTGGCCTTCATCGGCTACCTGTCGAGCTTCTTCGACCCGATCCAGCAGCTCTCGCAGCTCTACAACACGTTCCAGTCGGCGATGGCCGCCCTGGAGAAGATCTTCGGCGTGCTCGACACCGAGCCCGAGCTCGACCGACGCCCCCGGCGCCGTGCCGCTGCCCCCGCATCGTCGGCGACGTCGAGCTGCGCGACGTGAGCTTCGGCTACGACCTCGACCCCGGTCCTGCAGCGACATCGACCTGCGGATCGCCGCCGGCGAGACCATCGCCCTGGTCGGCACGACCGGCGCCGGCAAGTCCACGCTCGCCAAGCTCGATCGCCCGCTTCTACGACCCGGCCGCGGGCGCCGGTGCTGATCGACGGCCACGACCTGCGCGAGGTCTCGACCCAGCTCGCTGCGCGACCAGCTCTCGATCGTGCCCCAGGAGGGCCACCTGTTCGCCGGCACGCATCGCCGAGAACCTCGCCTTCGGCCGCCCCGACGCCACCGACGAGGAGATCCGGGCGGCGGCCGACGCCGTGGGCGCCACCGAGTTCATCGAGGCCCTGCCCGACGGCTTCGACACGCGTCATCAGCGACCGCGGCTCGGGGCTCTCGGCCGGCCAGCGCCAGCTGATCTCCTTCGCCCGCGCCCTGGTCGCCGACCCGCGCCTGCTGATCCTCGACGAGGCCACCTCCTCGGTCGACCTGCGCACGGAGCAGCGCATCGAGGTGGCGCTCGACACGGCTGCTCGAGGGGCGCACCGCGATCATCATCGCCCACCGCCTCTCCACCATCCGCGACGCCGACCGGATCGTCGTGCTGGAGGACGGGCCGGATCGTCGAGCAGGGCACCCACGACGAGCTCCTCGAGGCCGGCGGGCGCTACGCCGAGCTCTACGACGACTGGGCGTCGGCCACCGCTTGAGGGGCGATCCCGGTTTGGTACGATCGCCGAGGCCCGTCCGGTGGTGGGGGATCGTCTAGCGGTAGGACGCCGGGTTCTGGCCCCGGTAGCGGGGGTTCGAATCCTCCTCCCCCAACTTCATCCGGTCGCAGGGTCGGTCCGTGGCGCATTCGTCTAGGGGCCTAGGACGCCGCCCTCTCACGGCGGTAACACGGGTTCAAATCCCGTATGCGCTACTCGAAATGGAAAGCCCTGCTCCGGCGGGGCTTTTCCCGTTCCGGGACCGAATCCCCGAATGCCGGAGCGCGCAACGGCGATCGGGCGCGGAGCCCTTTGGGAGAAAAACGTAAGAAGCATCGATAGCGGTTGCGCGCACCGCGGGCGGGGGAGATTGTCGCCAGATGTCTTCGACACCCGTGTCCTTCGGCTCCAAGAGGTCGGTTGTTGTCAGCAAGGCCCGCGCCGCTCCGTGGCGTGGAGTGCGGTGGGTCGCCACGTGGGTGGTCGTCCTCGCCGCCGGCGTAGCCTTCTGGGTCGGCGTCGCCTTCGCCCTCTCGGACCTGATGTAGGACCCGAGCTCGAGATCGTCTGTGGGCGTGTGGCGTGCGCACATCTCGACGAGGCTGCGCGCTAGCGCTTCATGATGTTGTGGACGTGGAAGGGCTCCGGCGCTCCCGAGAACTGGATGCCCGCCTCTTTGAGTATCGGCATCAGCGTCGCGCCGAAGGCCTCGAACTGCTCCTGCGAATCCCAGATCTCGCTCACGAGCAGGTTGCCGTCCGAGCCGAAGCAGACGTGGTAGTCAAGCCCGTCCGGCGGCATCGCCCCGCTCTCCCCGAGCAGACGAATGGCCTTGTCGTACTGCTCGGCGGTGAGCCCGGTGGGCGTGAAGCGGACGACGATGCTCATGGAGGATCCTCCAATACTCGGGAGTCGGATCCCCCTATTCGGCGCACACGTCCGCCGGAGCCGCAAGAGCCCGCGCGCCGTGGTCATGTCGCGGTCATGCGGAAGGGACGGCCCGCGGACCCCCCTTCCACGCAGACGGGTGATGACCGCCCCCGCTATTAGATTCCGTCTGATTAATGTTCAGTAACAGGCCCTCCCCTGCCGATGCCATGGAAGATCCGCAATCCGTCGTCGAGGGGAGCAGCCGATGCCGTCCTGCACAGTTCCGAGAAGTCGCGCGCTCTTGATCGGGCTCCTGGCGGCCACGACCGCCGCCATGGGCGCCCCGTCCGCCGACGCGGCCTCGAGCCTGCTCTGGACGGACACCACCGACGACACGATCGGGCGCGCGGGGCTCACCGGCGCCGGCGCCGTCCCGGGCTTCATCGGCGGTGGGTCCTCACCGAACGCGGTGGTCGTCCGGGGGCGCTACATCTACTGGACCAACGGGACCGGCGGGATCGATCGGCCGGGCCAACCTCGATGGCACCGGCGCCAACCAGAGCGTTCATTGGCGGGATCACCGGGAGCCCATTCGGACTCGCTGTTGACGAGTCACACATCTACTGGACCATCCCACTCACGAACCGGATCGGACGAGCCGAAACGTCGACGGAACGGCGGTCACTCAGACCTTTCTCGGCGACGGGGCCGGCGTCAGCCTCCCAGCGGGATCGCGGTGACCAGTCCCGATCATCTCTACTGGACCAACGTGACGACCGCGACACCATCGGGCAGAGCAACCTCGACGGCTCGGCGCCAGACGCGAGCTTCATGAGCGCCGGCTCCCGTCGGAAGCAGCCCGTTCGGGCTCGCGGTGGACGACGCCCACCTCTATTGGACGAACGACGCCACGGACAGCAGTCTCCCGGGCCAATCTCGACGGCTCCGGGGTGGACCTCTCCTTCGTGCCGGCCGCCCCCACGATGCGCGGGCTCGCCGTGGGCGGGGGCGGGATCTTCTGGGGCGACACGGCGGGCGGGGCGATCGGGCGGGCGGACATCGACGGCGGCGGTGTCGTCCCCGGCCTCGTGACCGGTCTCACGGACGCCGGCGGCGTGGGCCTGGCGCTGAGCGGCGCGGCCTTCGTCTCCCCGGGCTGCGGACTTCGGCGACCGGGTCACCGGCACCGGCGCCTCCGTCGGCGGTCGGCGTCACCCTGCGCAACACCGGCAACACGACCCTCGACCTGGACGGGGCGACACTCTCCGGGGCGTCCGCGGCGGCGTTCGTGCTGGTCAACGACGGCTGCGGCGGACGGGCGCTGCCCGTGGCGGGCAGCTGCACGGTGCAGGTCGCGTTCGACCCCTCGGCCGACGGCGCGGCGTCGGCGACCCTCGGCGTGGGCGGTGCGGGGCTGGACGCGGCCGCCACCGCCACGCTCACCGGCAGCGGCGTGTCGGGCGCGATGCCCGCGCCCCCGCCACCCCCCGCGCCCGGCTCGGACCCCTCCTCTCCTCCGGGGTCGGGGCCGGGCGCGGGTGGGCGCCTG
Organism: uncultured Thermoleophilia bacterium; assembly: GCA_963784365.1. GTDB lineage: Bacteria > Actinomycetota > Thermoleophilia > Miltoncostaeales > Miltoncostaeaceae > Miltoncostaea. Next base: position 120,732 of record CAWAQS010000009.1, read on the forward strand.
GTCCTGGGCGCCTCGGCGCCCCAGCGGCGCGGCGCGCTCGCCCGCGCCGTGGCGACGGTCCGGGTGCCGGGCCCCGGTCGCCTGACGGGCACGGGGACCGTGCGCATCGGACGCGCGTCGCGGGCCATCGGGGTCGTGCCCGCCACCGCCCGTCGCGCCGGGACGGTGCGGCTCACGCTGACCCTGCCCGCGGCGGTGCGGCGGGAGATCGCCCGCACGGGCCGCGTCACGAGCCGCATCAGCCTCCGGCTCGCCGGCGCGACGGCCGCGACGGGCGCCCGATCGGTGCGGATCGCGGCCCCGGCCAGCCGCCGGATGGCGCGCCAGTGGATCGGCCACCGCCTCGGCCCCTGGCGGGCGGCTCCGCGGCTCTCTGCGCGCGAGCGAAGCGGGCTCAGGATCTCCGACCGGCGCCGCGCCTGGTCGGCCGTCGTCGTGCGCTGATCCGGAGGGTTCCCCCCGAACGCCTCTCAGCTCCCTTTCAGGTCCTATTCAGGTCTCCCGGCAGAGGATCGTGCCGATCGTCACTCGCAATTCCGGCGAGTTCCCGGCACGGGGCGATCCGAGACGAGGGAGCTGACATGGCGAAGGGTCGGCTGCTGCGGCGATGCGTCGCGGGCGGAGGAGTGGGGCTTGTCGTCGCGCTCGTCGCGCCCGCCGTCGGAGTGGGTGCGGCCCCGGCCGCGACGGTTCAGGTGGGTGACTTCAACCGGGTCCCCGAGATCGAGTTCAACGCCTTCTACCCGGCCAAGATCACCGTGGCCCAGGGCAGCAAGGTGAAGTTCTCCGCGTTCGGGTTCCACACGATCACGTTCATGAAGAAGGGCGCCAAGCCGCCGCCCTTCATCATCTCGGGCACGACGCTCAACCCGCCCGCCAACAACCCGGCGGGGGTGCCCTACTGGTGGGGCGGGACGACGCCCCAGCTCAGCATCAACCCGGCCGTTCCCGGCACCGACGGGCGGCACGGCGGTGACGGGCGCCAAGACGGTCTCGTCGGGCTTCCTGCCCGACAACAACCCGAACTTCACGGTCTCCTTCCCGAAGACGGGCACCTACCAGGTGCTGTGCCTGATCCATCCGAACATGAAGGGCACCGTGACCGTGGTGCCCAAGGGCTCGAGCGCCGTCACCACGCCGGCCCAGCTCAAGGCGAGCGTGCTGAAGGCCAAGCGGTCGCAGCGCCAGGCGATCAACCAGCAGATCGTCAAGACGCGCAAGGCGCCCGCGAACGTCGTCACGATCTCGCCCGGCACCAACCAGGGCGAGGCCTTCGGCTTCTTCCCGGCCAACCGCTCCGTGCCGGTGGGCACGGCGGTCACCTTCAAGATGGCCGGGCGCAACGAGTTCCACACGGTCTCCTTCGGACCCGCGGCCTACCTCCAGGCGGTCGCCAAGACCACCTTCCAGGGCAACGGCCTCGCGGTCGACGGCGAGGGCTCGTACCCGACCAACCCGCCCGCGCTGGGCCCGCCCGCGGTGACCCCGACGGCGAACGGCAACGGCTTCGTCAGCAGCGGCGTGCTGCGCGATCCGGGCGTCTCCGGCGCCGCCTCCGACCTCGTTCACGATGGTCTTCCCGCAGCCCGGCGTCTACAAGTACATCTGCCTGATCCACACCGAGATGCAGGGCCAGATCACTGTCGGCTAGGAGAACCCGGCGGGGACGCCGGCGGGCCCTCGGGCCGGTCGGCGTCCTCGTCGCGCTCCTGACGTTCCTCATCGCGGGTCCGGGGACCGCGCAGGCGGCCACCCGTGAGTACTGGATCGCGGCGGTCAACATGCCCTGGGACGTCGCGCCCAACGGCACCGACCCCGTGATGGGCACGGTCATCCCGCCGGCCACGCGGCAGTTCATGGCGGTGGTCTACCGGCGCTACACCCGCGACTTCGCCAGACCGTGGCCCAACACGTCCGCCTCGGGCGACAACGACGGCATCCCCGGGCCCGACGATCCGCGCCGAGGTGGGCGACACGGTCATCGTCCACTTCGAGAACCGGGACCACCACTACGGCCTGCCCCACTCCATGCACTTCCACGCCTTCCGCTACGCCCCCTCGAGCGACGGCGCCTACATCCCCTACCGCAGCGGACCCGGCGGCAACGTCCGCGTCGGCGGGCGCTGGACCTACCGCCTGAAGGCGGTCGGCGACTCGTACGGGGTCTGGCCCTACCACGACCACTCGTCGAGCATGACCCGCTCCATGGACCTCGGGCTCTACGGCGCGATCGTCATCCCCAAGCCGGGCGAGCCGCCGCCGGACCGCGAGTTCGTGGTCTACCTCAACAACCACCTGGGCTTCGACACGATCAACGGGCACGCGTTCATCGGCAACACGCCGACGTTCCGGGCCAAGGTGGGCGAGACGGTGCAGTGGGACGTGCTGGCCCTGGGGGAGAACTTCCACGTCTTCCACGTCCACGGGCACCGCTGGCTGCGCAACGGCGTGCCCACCGACTCGGAGCTGCTGGGGCCCTCCAGCACCCTCAGGGTGCGCTGGCGCGAGGACGCGCCGGGCGTCTGGTTCTGGCACTGCCACGTCGAGTCGCACCAGGACAACGGCATGGTCGGCCTCTACCGGGTGACCTCGTGATCGCGCAGGCGGCCCAGCACATGCCGGCCGCCGGGCCGACCACGCCGGCCGTGGTGCGCACGGTCTCGATCACCGACCTCACGGTCACGCCCGGGGCGCTGGTGGTGGCGCCGGGAACCGAGGTGATGTGGCACAACGACGGCCGCAATCGCCACACCGTGACCGCCGACGAGGGCGCGTTCGGGTCGGCCCCGCTCTTTCCGGGCGACGAGTTCACCATCAGCGCACCGGCGACGCCGGGCACCTACGCGTACCACTGCCGCTTCCACGCCTACATCCGCGGCTCGCTCACGGTCTCGCTGGTCTCGCTCGACACGCCGGCCGTGGTGCGCGTGGGGCGCTCCGCGACGCTGAGCGGCACCGCGCCGGGCCTGGCCGCCGGAAGCATCGGTGAGCATCGAGCGCCGCGTCCCCGGCGCGTGGGAGCCCGTGGCCCAGGCCACCACCGACGCGAGCGGCGCCTTCTCGGCCATGAGCGGGCCGCTCAGCGGGCGCACGGCCTTCCGGGCGATGGTCGGCGACTCGCTCAGTCCGAGCGTGCGCGCCGAGGCGGCGCCCGCGGTGCGCGCGGGCCGCCACGGCAACCGGCTGACGGTGACGGTGTCGCCGGCGAGCCCGGGAGCGACCGTGAGGCTCGAACAGCTCAACCTGGACAGCTACCGTTGGCGCGTGATCGCCTCCCGACCCCTCTCCGGCGGATCCGCGCGGTTCACCCTCGCGACGCCCGGCGTCTACCGCGGGCGCGCGGACGCGCACGGCGCGCTGGCGGCCGCGACGTCACCGGTCGTGACCTTCCGCTCCCAGGCGTTCATGCAGTGAGGGGCCGCCTGCTCGCCGCCGCCGCGGCGACCGCCCTCGGCCTGGGCCTGCTCGCCGGCTGCGGGAGCTCCTCGAGCGGTTCGGCCGATGCGGGCACGACCGGCGCCGACCACCACGCCGCCGGAACGTCGACCGACTACGTGGGCGGCGTCATCACGCCCCAGCGGGCCGCGCCACCCCTGGTGCTCGACAACATCTACGGCAAGCGGGTGGACATCCGCCAGCTGCAGGGCCACCCGGTGCTCGTGACCTTCGTCTACGCCCACTGCCCGGACGTCTGCCCGCTGATCATGTCCAACCTGCGCCAGGTGCGGGAGCAGTCCGGCGCCCTCGGGCGCAAGATGCGCGTGATCGCCGTCTCGGTCGATCCGAAGGGCGACACCCCGGCCGTGGTGCGCCAGTTCCTCCAGGCCCGCCACGTGGCCGGCTTCGTGGACTACCTCATCGGCAGCCGTGCCCAGCTCGAGCCGGTCTGGACCGCCTGGCAGGTGGCCGAGCAGGTCGACCGCCAGAACCCCGAGCTCGTCGAGCACTCCTCCCTGATCTACGGCGTCACCGCCAGCGGCAAGCTGGCCACCGCCTACCCGGTGGGCTTCACGCCTCAGCAGATCGCGAAGGACCTGCCGCTGCTGGCAGAGCAGTAGGCGGGCGCACCAGCAGCACCGAGGGGATCGTGGGGTCGTGCAGGCGCAGGTGGAAGAGCCCGATCCCGGCCAGACCGGTCATGAGGGCGGGCGTCTGGCCGAAGGGCACGCCGCACGGCCAGGGGAGCTCGCCGGTCGCGTGGCGCTCGAAGGCCGCCTCGGCGACCTCGGCGGCGAAGGCGCGGCCATCGGGCCAGGCGTCACGGAGGGCGTCCTCTCCCTCCACCAGGACCTCGGCGAGTCCCGCCAAGCCATGACGGAGGCTGAGATCGAAGCCCTCGCCGCGGAGGGCCGCCCGGGCGTGACGATCGGTGGTGCGAAGGGCGACCAGCGCCTCCTCGCGCAGCTCCGGGGCGCCGGTCAGCTCCAGGGCGCGGAGCCGGGCGAGGGCGATTCCCGGGGCACCGTGGCACCAGGCGACGGCATAGGAGTGGACCCCGTCAACCTCGCCGTCTCGCAGGTCGGCCCAGTTGCCCAGACCGGGATCGAAGTACGTCCGCTCCGCGGTCAGAAGGGCCTCCCCGGCATCGCGTGGCTCGGGTTCCCCCGTGACCGCCCAGAGCTCCAGGAGGGCGAGGCCCGCACCCGACATGCCGCACGAGAGCCCCGTCAGGGACACCTCTCCGGCCCGCGCCACCAGGTCGGCGGAGGTCACGCGCGCCGCGTCGATGGCCACCTCGCCGCCGATCCGGTCCCGCAGCGCCAACAGCGCGACGATCCGGCCGGACGCGCCCCGCACCAGATCGAGCTCACCTGCGCGGTCCGCTCCGGCGCACCGACGGGCGAGCCGGACCCCTCCCCCGTGGAGCTCGTGGTCTCCGAGTATCGAACCGGCTCGGACCGCGGCGAGGGCCACGCCGAGCGGCCCGGCGTAGAGGCCGTCGTCCGAGGCGTCCGGCGACCGCGCGACGAGCCACAACGCCTGGCGAACCGCTCCCTGTGCCGCGCGGCGGGCCTCCTGATCCCCGGTTGCCTCTGCAAGGTGGGCGAGAAAGAGCCCCACGCCCGCGACGCCGACGTCGAGATCGGCGGGGAGCGTGGCGTACCCAGGCGGCGAAGCGTCGTCGCCGGTGCAACCCACCCAGGTGCACCGCCCCTCGTGCCACACGGCCTCGTCCGCCAGCGTCCGGCCGATGCGCGCGGCCGTTTCGAGATGGGTGTTCACCGCGCGGATCCTGAGCGCCAGGGGGCATCGAGGTCGATGCCGTCGCGGGCGAACCGCTCCCGCACCAGCGCGAGCCGCGCGTCCGGGTCGTGCAGATCGCGCTCGGCGGCGGACAGGAGGGCCTCGGCGATCAGGCCACAGCGGTGCATCCCGAAGCTCTCCCCGTCTGGGGGCTCCTCGGCCATGGCGAGCCCGTCGGCCAGACGCTCGGTGAGCGCCGGCGTCGCCGGAACCAGACCCGGCTCGATCCGCCCACGAACCGCCCGCGCGACCGTGGTGACGCGCTCGCGATCGCTGCGCAGTGCGTAGAGAACGGCGGCATCACACCTCACATACGCCTCCGCTGCGGCCAGGGCCTTGAAGCGGAATGGGACCGAGCGCCGGTTCAACTCCGCGGCCAGCTCCCCCGCGAGCCGCGGTGCGGCACTGCCGCGCACGTGCCAGTAGAAGCGGTCGACGTCATCATCCTGCGCGAGCGTCCGGTCGCCGAGAAGCACGAGGTAGCCCGCCTGGGCGGCCTCCAGCACCGACGGCACGAGCACCTCAACCCGCGCCCCGGCGACGAGCCCGCCCCCCGCCGGGTTCACCACCTCGTCCGCCGACGCCCACACCCGCAGCCCGTCCTTCTCCAGTTCCACCCCGTCGGGGCCCACGGAGACGATCACCCAGCCGGGCTGGCGGGTCATACGCCCGGCGCACGCCGCCGCCAGACGCGCGGCGAAGCCCCCATCGCCCTCGCCCGCGGGAGCACCGTCGCGGCTCGGGACCGGGCTTCCGTGCACATAGAAGCTCTCGTAGAGATGGTCCCGCAGCCGCGGGACCGCAGCACTCCGGCCCACCGAGGCCGTTGCCACCTCGGCCCGCGGGGGATCGACGCGGCGGCCGAACCACGACCACCCCCCGCGCGGGTGCACCGCGAGGACGTCGAGCAGGTCCCGCACCGCCCGCTCGTGCCGGGTCACGCCGTCCCGAGAAGCTCGTGGGCAGAGGCGTCCGGGCGTTCCAGGATGCTGGTGGCCAGCTGCGCGTGAAGGATCGACGAGCCGCTGAGACGGCCGGCCGCCTCCACCCGCTCCATCGCCACCGCGAGCAGGCGGACCGCCGCGCAGCGCATGACATGGATGAGGGGCGGCGACGACGGCACCCCGCCGCGGTACGCCGCCCAGATCGCACCCGCCGCCCCGCTCACCTCCTCCAGGCTACGGTCGGCGCAGGCGATGAGAGCCTCGACCGGGACCCCCTCAGCGCTCGGCATCGAGTCGACCCACAGCGCCAGGCAGGAACCGAGCGCCCAGCCGATGTCCCAGGCGGGATCGCCCACGGCGCTGTCCTCCCAGTCGACGATCCGGGGGGCGGCGCCGCTCCCGTCCGGCGGCACGACGACGTTCTCCAGGCGGAGGTCCATGTGACACACGCACGAGGGCGTCCAGTCGGCGCGCAGGGCGGCCAGACCGTCCGCCACGCCCGGCGCGCCCTGGACGAGCCGGGCGACGGCGGCGGCGGACCACGGCATCTGGGCCGCAAGGCTCGGAGAGAGACGGCCGAGGCGGGTGAGCCACGGCGCGCGCGCCGGTGGCGGACCGTCGTGGACGGACCTCCCTGTGGATGCGTGGAGCGTGGCGATCGCATGTCCGAGCCACACCGCCACCGAGGGGCGGAGGACGGCCTCCCGTGGATCGTGGCCGTCGTCGGGTCCGGACGGCACGAGGTCGAGCACCAGCGTGGATGTCGCCCGGTCGTAGTGCCGAAGACGCGGCCCCAGCTCCTTCAGCGCCTCGTGGGACGCACGCTCGGCATACGACGATGCCTCGCGTGCGATCTGCTGCGCGGAAAGTGGATCGCGAGCCGCCTTCACCACGAGCCCGACGCCCCGCGACTCGATGGCCAGGGCCCCATGACGCCCGGCGATCGGGCGGACGGTCATCCCGTGATCGACGACGTCGCCCGCGTCCATGAGTCCCCACCGCACCAGACGCACGATGATCGCGGACGCGGACGATGCCTCGCCGTTGGGGTCGGAGGGCCCGACCCCAACCGGCACCCTCACGTGCTGGTCCGTGGCTCCGGGTCGCCCAACACGTGCCGCATGAGGGCCTCGGTGTGACGCATCGACGTGATCGGGTTCACCTTGATGGAGATGGTGTCTCCCCGATACAGGCTCGCGAAGCCGGCGGCGCTCACGGTGGCCGTGAACGAGGCGTTGCTCACGGTGCCCACCAGGAGGCCGCCTGTCCGGCGGCGATTGAGGGTGACGACCAGATCCTGGTCCTTCTTCACCCAGACCTTGTCGATGGTGCCGTCCACCGGCGCCACGAAGTGCGTGGCGTCTTTCGGGAAAGCGATGAACGCGTCCAGATCGGGTGAGAGATAGACGCGCCGCATGTCGCCGACGACCTCGGTCTTACCGCTGAAGCTCACGACGTCCGCGTCGCGCCCGAAGGCCTTCTTCAGGGCCTGCATGACCTTTTCGGTTGCCACGGTTGCTCCTCTCGCTGTGGTTGTCCCTCAGGACCCGCCGAGCGCGTCGCTGCGCTCCGCGGGGGTGAGCTGTCGCGTCACGCGACCGCGACCCAGGTCTCGCACCGGGGCGAACGGGCCGCAGACCGAGCACTCCCAGGCGCGGACGACGCCGCCGTTGAGGTCGCCGGGGGTGTCGGATCCGAAGGCGACGATGGAGCGATTGTCGGATCCGAAGACGGCGGCGCGAACCGGACCGCCGAAGTCGTCGAAGTGCAGCAGCAGCTGCCCGCTGGGCCAGGCCCATATGCGCACGCCGTCGTCGGCGGCGCTCGCCAGCATGCGGCCGTCGGGGCTGAAGGACAGTCCGTTGACCGGCTTGCGGTGTCCGCGCAGGACGGTGGGGGCAGCGCCGCCCGCGACCGGCCACACGGACACTGGGCCCGACGCACCGGCGGCGGCCACGAACGTGCCGTCGGGGCTGACCGCCGTCGCGTACCCCTGGGCTCCCAGGTCGTACTCGCCGACGCGGGTGGTGCCGCGCCACACGCGAACGCGACCATCGGAGCCCGTGCTCGCCACGGTCTCGCCGTCCGCGCTCATGCCGACGGCGAAGGCCGGCTTGGCGCTGCGACCGAGGCGTTCGGCCGGCCCCGACCCGGCGAGCCGCCACCGCACGGTGGCACCGCCGTCTTCGGCCCCCGCGGCGCGGTCCCCCCCGATGGCCACCGACCAGGTCGTCGCGTTGGTGACGGGCAGGATCCTCTGGAGCGCGCCGTTCGCGGTCCACACACGGACCCCGTCGGGCGCGGCGCCGAGCACGCGCGCGCCGTCCGGCGATATCGCCGCGGAGACGAGGTAGTCGCCCGGCCGCGGCAGCGAGACGGTGGACGATGTCGCGGCCCGCAGGTCCATTCGCTCCAGGGCGCCGCCGTAGCGGAGGACCACGGCCTGCCCGGCCGCCGGCCCCGCAACGATGCCCCCGGGGACGATTCCGTCGCCGGGCGTGCTCGCGACCCCGGCGGCGGCCCAGTCCCAGATGCGAGCCGTCTCGTCGGCGCCACCGCTCATGACGGTGTGTCCGTCGGAGCCGAAGGCGACCCATCCGACAGGACCCTCGTGGCCCAGGAGGACCGCGGCCGAGTGCCCGCCGCCCGCGGGCCAGACGCGCACCGAGCCGTCGCCGCCGCCGGTGACCGCCCAGCGCCCGTCCCGGCTGAGCGCGGCGGCGTTGATCTCGCCGCCGTGCTCGCGCGGAAACGCGATGGTGTGCTGCCGGGCCAGGTCGCGGACGGCCACCTTGCCGCCGGAGGTGGCCCAGATCAACCGGTCGCCGTTCGCGCTGAGCCCGACACCCCCCACGGGATCGTCGCCGAGGGAGGTGCTCCAGACGACCCGGTGGTCGCGGGCATCCCAGACGCGCACGTGGCCGCTGACCGTGCCCGCCGCGATGCGTCGTCCATCCGCGCTCACCGCGAGGCCCCACACCTCGCCCCCGGGCCCCGCGATCTGGCCGGCGGGCTTCCCGGCGGCCAGGTCCCACATTCGGAGGACCCCGTCCTCCCCCGCGGTGATCGCGGTGCGTCCATCCGGGGTCACGGCGGCCGTCCGCACCAGGCCCGATCCGGCGTGCAGCGCGACCCGCCGGCCGCCGGCGACGTCGAAGATGACCACGCTGCCGTCGGCCCCGCCCGCCACGACCCGCCGGCCGTCCGGGGTGAAGGCCACCGACCGGGCGGGGGCGGCAACCCGTCCGAGGACCCGCGGCGCGTCACCCGATGCCGGGTCCCACAGGCGCACCGTGCCGTCGTCGATCGCCAGGGCGGCGCGGCGGCCCTCGGGATCGAAGGCACCGCCCCAGACGCGCCCGTCGCCGCCGCGGTAGACGTCCCGCACCCGGGACGCGAAGGTGGCCTGGCGCACGGCCTGCTCGGCCTGGGGCGTGTCGCTCACGTCGTCGGCCCAGAGTGCCAGGAGGAGCGCCCGCTCCGGGTCCCGGGCGAGCTCCTCCTGCGACGTGGCGGCGATCTGGCGCGACCGGGCGACGTCGCGCTCGTCGGCCGCGGCGTTGCGCTGTACCAGCGCGAAGATCGCGATCGCGGCGAGCACGGCGAGACCCGCCCCCAGGGCGCCGATGGTCACCCGCACCCGGCGCCGCCGCGTCCGCTCCTCGCGCTCCGCACGCTCCCGGCTGGCATCCAGGAACTCGCGCTCCAGGGGGTTGAGCTCGGCGGTGTCGCGCTCGGCCCAGGCGGCGAGGCGGGCGCCGCGGTAGAGCGAGCCCTCGTCGCGCCCGGCGCCGTCCCAGTCGGCCGCGGCCTCGGTCAGGCGGCGGTGGAGGCGCAGGGTCTCGCGGTCGCGGTCCACCCAGCGGCGCAGCTCCGGCCAGCCGCGGATGAGGGCCTCGTGGGCGACCTCGACGGTGGGCTCGCCGGTGGCCTCGTCGACGCCCCGGGTGAGGAGGCGGGCGACGGCCATCGTCTCGACCACCCGCTCGACGGCGGGGGCCTCCTCGGGGCTCAGGCTGAGCTCCGCGAGGGCGGCGCGGCGGCGGGTGTCCTCGGTGCCCTCCCCGGGCTGGGTGAGGCGCAGCAGCACCCGGCGCGCGATGGCCTGGCCCTCGGGGTCGAGCCCGCCGTAGACCGCGTTGGCGCGCGTCGCCAGGGCGCCGGAGACGCCGCCCGAGGCCGCGTAGGCCTCCAGGGTCATCAGGCGTCCGCGCCGGCGCCGCCAGAGCTCGAGCAGCAGGTGCTCCAGCAGCGGCAGGGAGCCCGGCTCGTCGGCCACGTCGGCCATGATGCGGCGCACCAGTCCGGGCTCCAGCTCCAGGCCGGCGCTCTGGGCGGGCTCCTCGATCGCCGCCCGCAGGCCGTCCGGGCCGAGCGGCCCCACCAGCAGCTGGTGCTCGGCGACCAGGGCGCGCAGGTCGGGGTGATCGGCGCAGCGGTCGTAGAAGTCCGAGCGCATCGAGAGCACGACGCTGACCCGGCCGTCGGGGATCGTCGCCGCGTAGACCAGGGCCTCGATGAAGGCGCGCCGCTCGCGGGCGCTCGCGGTGAGGGAGAAGACCTCCTCGAACTGGTCGACCACCACGAGCAGGCGCGCGTCGGGACCGCCGTCGGCGGCGAGCCGCTCGGCGGCGATGTCGATCGCGCGGGGCTCGTCGAGGATCTCGGAGGGTGACGGCGCGGCGGCGCCGACCATCGCCTGCAGGCGCGCGCTGAGGGCGGCGAGCGGGGCCGCGCCGGGCGTGAGCAGGGCGACGGCGACGCGGGGATCGGCCTCGCGCAGCGCGGGCACGAGGCCGGCGCGCACGAGGGAGCTCTTGCCGGAGCCGGACGCGCCCAGAACCGCGACGAAGCGGCCCATCCGCAGCTTCTGCATCAGCATCGCCGTCTCGCGGCGGCGCCCGTGGAAGAGCGGGGCGTCCTCCTCGCGGAAGACCTCCAGGCCCCGGTAGGGGCAGTCGTGGACCGTGGGCCCGCCCGCCGCGGCCGCGGGCGCCGCGCCGACCGCCCGCAGCAGGTCCCCCGTGGCGTGGACGTCGTCCAGGTCGCCGCGCAGATCGACGAAGGAGCGGCCGGCGAGGAACGAGAGCTCGGGGTCGTAGGGCTCGGGCGCCCCGGGCAGGAGCACGGCCGTCAGCGAGAAGCGCCGGTCGAGCGCCGACACCTCGGCGGCCGCGGCCAGCACGGGACGGGCCCACGCCCCGAGGCCCTCCCGCCCCACGAAGACGAGGCAGGCGCGCGCCGAGCGCAGGTCGTCGGCCAGGTCGCCGGCGGAGGCCTCGCGCACCTCGAGCCCGTGCGGGACGAGGCGGTCGCCCACCGCGCGGGCGGCGGCCGCGTCGTCGGGGTGGTGGCAGAGCACGACGTCCGAGCGCGCCTCGCGCGCCGCCGCGGCGAGCGCCCCCGCGGTGGGGAAGCGGTCCTCCGGCCGCTTCGCCATGGCGCGCGCGATGACGTCGTCGAGGGCCCGCGGCAGCCCCGGGACGAGGTCGGTGGCCCGCGGCGGCGCCTCGGTGAGGTGCGCCACCAGCTTGGCCTGGCGGCCGGAGCCGGGGAACGGGACGCGCCCGGTGAGCGCGTGGAAGAGCACGCACCCGAGCGCGTAGACGTCCGCGCGGCCGTCCAGCGGCAGCCCGCGGATCTGCTCGGGCGAGATGTACGAGAGCGTCCCCGCGTAGCGCGCCGCCGGCCGAGGCGCCGTTGGTGATCGGCATCGCGAGGCCGAAGTCGGTGAGGTAGGCGTGCTCCTCCCCGGCCGCGTCCGCGAGCAGGATGTTCGCGGGCTTCACGTCGCGGTGGACCAGGCCGGCCGCGTGGGCGGCGTCGAGGGCGTCGGCGATCTGCGACACGATCCGCACCGCCGCGCCCAGCGGAAGGCGCCCGCGGCGCGCGATCAGCTGGCCCAGGTTCGGGCCGTCGACGAACCGCATCGCGATGTAGAGGACCCCGTCCTCCTCGCCGCTGCGGTAGATCGGGATGACGTTGGGGTGCTCGAGGGCGGCGGCGCGGCGCGACTCCTCGGTGAAGAGTCGCCGGAAACGCTCGTCGCGCGCCCGCTCGGGCAGGATCAGCTTGAGGGCGACCAGGCGGCCGAGGCCGGACTCGACGGCGCGGAAGACGACCCCCATGCCACCCGCTCCGGCCCGGGCCTCGATGCGGTAGCCGCCGAGGGTCTCGCCGATCTGGGCGAGGCCGTCGAGGGTCGTCGGCGACGGCCCGCCGAGCGTGGCCTGCGTGTTCTCTGGTCGGGTTCCCACGGCAGTCATCCACCCCGGCCGCGACGTGCCGAGCCTAGACGCGGGCGACTCCCCGCATCAATACTCGGTGTCGAGACCGATCCCGTTCCGCCCGCCGGCTGCGTCATCGAGGATCAAGAGCCACGTGAGCGACCCCGTGATACAGCCGTCCCCATGGCCCGAGCGACCGGGGGAGCGCATGCGCCTCCAGGACGCCGAGGCGCGGCGTGTCCCGTTCGTCCACTACCGCGACGGCGACGGCGACCTGCAGGTGGCGTTCCTGGCGGCCGCCGACGGCGGCCTGGTGATCGGGCGCGGCTCGCGCGCCGACCTGGTGATCGGCTGGGACGAGCGCGTGTCGCGGGTGCACACGCGCCTGGTGCCGGTGGGCGGCGACTGGACGCTGGAGGACGACGGCCTCTCGCGCAACGGGACCTGGGTCAACGGCACCCGCGTCCAGGGGCTGCGGCGCCTGAGGGACCGCGACGTCATCCAGGTGGGACGCACCAGCCTCGTCTTCCGCGATCCGGCCAGCCAGGCCGACGAGCGCACCGTGGAGGGCTCCGTCCCGATGGGCGCGGAGGCCATCTCGCCGATGCAGGGCCGCGTGCTCCACGAGCTGTGCCGCCCCACGCTGGTGGCGGGCCGCTACGAGCCGGCGGCGACCAACGAGGAGATCGCGGCGCGGATCCACCTGAGCGTCGACGCCGTCAAGGCGCACCTGCGGCACCTGTTCCGGAAGTTCGAGATCGAGGATCTGCCCCAGAACCAGAAGCGCACCCGTCTGGTGCGTCTTGGCGGTCGAGGCGGGGCTGGTGTCGCGCGACCCGCCCGTGAGGCGGGGGTGTGACACGACCGCCACCTAGGGTGCCTTTCGCGGCCCCGGCCCGCCGCAGAGCATCGCCTCCACAACGTCGTGCGACCTGCGGAGGAACACGTTGCCCACCATCGCCCGGCCCATCGCCCGCCACGCCGCCCCCGAGACCGCGGGCGCCGTCGTCGCCGCGGCAGCATCCGGAGACGAGGCCGCGTGGAACCACCTGGTCGACCGCTACGACGGGCTGGTCGCGTCGCGGGTGCGCGCCGTCGGAGGCCTCGCGCACCAGGACTACGAGGACGCCGCGGCGGCCACCTGGCTGCGCCTGGTCGATGTCGTCGCGAGCCTCCGCGACGGCGACGCCGTGGGCGGCTGGCTGGCCACGACGGCCTACCGCGAGGCTCTGAGGATCGCACGGACGCGACGCCGCAGGTCGGCCATGGAGACGGAGTTCCTGGCGGAGGCGACCGGTGCCGAGATGGACCTCGACGTCGGCATCCTCCGCGCCCACCTGCGCTCCGTCCTGCCGGACGTGATGCGCCACCTCTCCCCGACCGGCCGGCTGGTGCTGACGGCCTATCTCTGGGACCCCGGCGCGAGCTACCACGAGATCTCGGTCGGCTACGGCATCCGCATCGGGAGCATCGGTCCGATCCGCGAGCGCGTCTTCGACAAGCTGCGCGTGGCGCTCGGCGAGGGCGGGCCCTGCGCACCCGCCGGGGAGGTGTAGGCCGTGGAACCCGGGACCATCAGCAACGGACTCAACGGGCGCACCGACCGGCGCCGCGGGCGGGGGCGTGACCTCGCGGCGGCGTCGCGGACGGCCCCCGAGAGCCGCGAGGCGCGCCTGACCGCCGACAGCGGCGACCGCGCCGGGGCCACGGGGCCGCGGGTGCTGGTGTTCGTCTGCTCGGGCCTGATCGTGGGCGTCGAGGTGACCGCGGCCGAGGGGGCCCGGCGCCACCGCGTCGAGGGCTTCATCACGCCGCCCCCGGCGGCGCGCACGCCCGTGCGCACGCGCGGTCGCGGCCGCCCCTCACGCGCCCTCACCGACGGCGGCGGACGCTTCACGCTCACCGACGTCACGCCGGGGCCCTTCAGCGTCTCGCTGCGGCCCGAGCCCGACGACACGCCCGTCGTCACCGAGTGGGTCGTCCTCTGAGGCCTCCCCAGGACGCCTAGGGCGTCGGGGCGATGCCCGGCTCCTCCTCGTCCGCCAGGGAGGCCAGCAGGCGCTCGCCCTCGATGTCCACGTGGGGCAGCCCCCTCTCCAGCCAGCGCGGCAGCCACCAGGTGCCGCGCCGCATGACGACGAGCACGGCCGGGACGAGCACGAGCACCATCGAGCCGGCGAGGGCCACGGCCACCGCGAGCCCCACGCCGAACTGCTTCACGGTGGGGTCGCCGTTGAGCACGAAGCTCCCGAAGACGCCGATCATGATCAGGGCCGCGGCGGTGATCACCGGCGCGCTGTGGGCCACGCCGCGGGCGACGGCGCTCTCGTCGCCCTCCCCCTCCTTGCGCTGGCCCGCGATCTGGGACAGCAGGAAGACCTGGTAGTCCATCGAGAGCCCGAAGAGCACGGCGAACATCATCAGCGGCACGTAGCTCGCGATCGGCACCGTGTCCGAGGCCGTGTCGATGTGCAGGAGGTCGATGCCCCAGCCCCACTGGAAGACCGCGACCATCACGCCGAAGGCAGCCCCCACGCAGAGCAGGTTGACGATCGCCGCCTGGAGGGGGACCAGGAGCGAGCGGAAGGCGAGCATCAGCACCAGGAAGCTGAGCGCGAGCACGACCGCGATCACCAGGAGCAGGCGCGACGAGATCTCCGAGGCCAGGTCGACGTTGCTCGCGGTCGAGCCGCCGACGTGGGCCTGGATGTCCTCACCCGCGGTCGCGGCGGGGATCACCTGCGCGCGCAGGCCCTTGACCAGGTTCGCGGTCGCCGGATCGGCCGGCGCGGTGGTGGCGATCACCGAGTAGACCGCCGCGTTGCCGGGGGTGTTGATCTGCGGCGGCGAGGTCAGGGCCACGCCTTTGGCGCCCGCCAGGGCGTCCTGGAGCTTCACCAGCCGGGGATCGGTGCCGCGGTCGTCGCCCCCGGCCTTGGTGAGGGTCACGGTCAGCTGCTGCTGGAGGTCCTCGGCCTCCTTCTGCTGCTGGGCGGCCGTCGCCTGCAGCTGCTCCAGCTGGGCCTGCTGCTCCTGCAGCGCGGCGGCCTGGGCCTGGAGCGAGGCGGCCTGGCTCTTGAGGCGCAGGGCCTGGGCGTCGAGCGACAGCTTCTGGCGCTCCAGCGACGCCGCCTGGGCCGCGAGGCTTCGGGCATCGGAGGCGAGCGTGGCCGCCTGGTCGCGCAGCGTCTTCGGCGGCTGCAGGGCCGGAGCCGCGGCCTGCCTGCGCAGCGCGGCGGCCTGGGCGAGCAGCGAGCGCTCGTTGGCCCGGGCCGTCGCCAGCTTCGCGCGCTGCGCGGCCGCCCGGGCCTGCAGGTCGGCCAGCCGCGCCTGAAGCCGCGCCAGTACCTCGGGCCGGACCTCGGCGGCGATCTGCCGCTCGGTGGCGGCGATCTGGGCCTGCACCGCGGCCAGCTGACGCTGGAGCGTCGCCTCCGTCGCGCGCGCGGCGCGCACCCTCACGAGCAGGGCCTCCGCGCGCCGCAGGAGGTTTCCGCGCCGTCCCCCGATGGCTTCGATCTCGCTCCGCAGCCGCGAGGCCTCCGCCTGGACGGTCCTCTGCTGGGCCCTCAGGGCGTCGGCCTGGCGCTGGAGCGACGCCGCCTGGCGCTCGAGGCTCGCCTGCTGCGCCTCCAGGTCCGCCTGCTCGGACTTCAGCCGGGCCGCCTGGGTCTGCAGGGCGGCGGCCTGAGCCTGGCCCTCGGCCTGCTCCGACTCCAGCTCGGCCTTGAGGGCGTTGGCCTGGTCCTCCTGGGCCTTGACCGCCGGGTCCACGGTCGCGGGCGAGTCGAGGTTGACCCCGATCAGCAGCGGGCCGTTGTACCCCACGCCGAAGCCGTCGGTCATCAGGTCGTAGGCCCGGCGCTCCTGCGTGTCGGTGGGCGTCGCGCCCACGTCCTCCTGCCCGAGCTGGAGCGAGAAGATCGGGATGAGCAGCACCCCGAGCAGCACCAGCGACCCGGCGATCGCCCACCAGGGGCGGCGCGTGAGGAAGACCCCCCAGCGCGCCCACATGCCGGTACCGGCCTCCTTGGGCGAGCCGCGCATGAACGCCGGCAGGCGCAGGGAGTCGATGCGCGTGCCCACCAGGGAGAGCATGGCCGGCAGCAGGGTGATGGCCGCCAGCACCGCGGTGACCACCGCCACGGCGGACGCGTAGCCCAGCGACGTCACGAGCGGGATGCCGGCCACCGCGAGGCAGAGCAGCGCGATCACCACCGTGCCCCCCGCGAAGACGATCGCGCTGCCCGAGGTGGCGAGCGTCAGGGCGATCGACTCGTCCATCTCGACGCCCTCCTGCAGCTGGCGGCGATGGCGGTTGACCAGGAAGAGCGAGTAGTCGATCCCCACCCCGAGCCCGATCATCGTCGCCAGGGTCGGGGCGATGTCGGGGACGCCGACCACGTTGCCCAGCAGCCCGATACCCATCAGCCCGACGATCAGGCCGACGACGGCCGTCACGATCGGCATCCCCATGGCGACGATCGTCCCGAAGGCGAAGCTCAGGATGATCATCGCGAGCACGATCCCGACCAGCTCGCTGCTCTCGGTCTCGGGCTTGGAGAGCTCCGATCCGATCGCGCCGCCAGCCGCGATGTCGGTGATGCCCGCCGCCCGAAGCGGGCGCGATCCGACGTCCAGCACCGCCTGGGCCTCCGCCGCGCTGAGGTCCGCCGAGCCGATGTCCAGCAGCACCGGGATGTAGGCGATCCTGCCGTCCTTGGAGAGCTGCGACGCGCCCTTCTGGCTGAAGGGACTTGGTGCGCTCACGACGTGCGGGGACTTGGCGAGCGCCGCGGCAGACGTGTTGACCGCGTCCTTGTAGTCCGCGTCGCTCAGCTTGCCCGACGCGACCCGGAAGACGATCGGGCTCTTGCCGTTCTGCTGCGGCGGGAACTTGTCGGCCAGGACGTCCGTTGCGGCCTGGCTGTCCGTGCCCGGCAGGCTCAGGTCGTTGGTGGTCTTGGCGCCGACGCTGCCGACGAGCGCCACAAGGCCCACGGTGATGACCACCCACGCGACCAGCACGATCACGCGATGGGCGGTGATCCACCTTCCCAGCCAGTAGAGGGCGCTGGCCACTCGCCTGCGGCCGCTAGCCGATGAGCGGGAGGTCGGCCCCGAGCAACGACGCCACGATCAGCACCACGACGACGGCCGCGAGCAGGAGGACGGGCCAGCTCCTCCAGCGCGGCCGGCGCTGTCCCGCGCCGCGGGCGGTGATGCGCGTGGCCCGCACCGTCACCGGGCGGGTGCGCGGGCGCGCACGGCCGGCGGCGGGCCCCGGGTGGAGATCGTCGGGCAGCTCTTGGACCGGCCCGTCGATCGTGACACCGAGGTGCGACGCGTAGGCCCGTACGAAGCCGTTCACGTAGGCCGGATCCGGCAGGGACTCGAAGCGGCCGTCCTCGATCGCCACGAGATACCGCTCACGGATGCGCGTCGCGTGCGCGCATTCGGAGATCTCCAGGTTCTGCCGGAGGCGCGCTTCCCGAAGGGTCGCCCCGATCGATAGCGGATCCTCCACGACGGCAGATTACGCATACTCGGCGCTCCGCGCGCGATCCGTCATGCTCAGGGCGTACGGTGAACCCCCCGGACGACCACTACGAGGCGCTCGACGTCGCGCCGGATGCGACCGCGGACGAGATCCGAGCCGCCTGGCGCTTCCTGCTGGTCGCCTACCACCCCGACCGCTTCCGCGACGAGGGCCAGCGGGCCCGGGCGCAGGAGGTCACCAAGCGCGTCAACGCCGCGTGGCAGGAGCTCGGCGACCCCGCGCGGCGGCGGCGCTACGACCAGCGCCGGTCGCGCGTGGCGCCCGCCCCCGAGCCCGCGCCGCGGATGCGGGAGCTGCCCTGCCCCTCGTGCGCGACGCGCTGCCGGGTGCCGGACGCGGGCGGCGCCGTGGTGCGCCTGGCCTGCCCGGCCTGCCAGGAGACCTTCCCGGCGATGATCGGCGCGCGCTGCGTCGGGCGCCCGCGGCTGGAGAAGCGCTGGATGGGCCTGCGCTACGAGGCCGTCTTCGCGGACGCCGAGGGGACGCTCTCCACGGTGAGCTTCCGCCGCCTGCCCCAGGAGCTCGCCCTCTCAGAGGGGGAGCTGTTCTCGATCGTCTTCCACCCCCGCCGCGGCCGGCCGATCTACGCCATCGTCCACGGCGGGACGGTGGACCTGGGGTGGAAGGTGGGCTAGCGCCGCGAGCGAGACCGCGTGGAGCGCCGGCACTGCCGGCGCTCCTCGGTCGGGGTTGACCAGGCCGAGCGCTACTTCCGCTTCAGCAGGACCAACTGACCGTCCTCGACCGTGTTCGGCCCGGGAGCCGCGGTCGGGGCGTGGGCCTGCACGTCGAAGAGCCAGCTCCCGCCGCCGAAGAGGTTGTCGGTCGGCGATGATGCCGCTGGTCTCCCAGACGCCCGGACCGACGGCGGCGCCGTCCCGGCCGGGGGGCGAGAGGCTGACGACGCGCGTCGCCGACTCCTCCTTGATGCCCGAGTCGCCGTCGAGCTCGAACCGCCAGATCGAGCCGTCCCGGCCCTTGGCGGCCATCACGGCGCGGCTCTCGGTCGTGCCGTCCTCCTGCACCATGAGGTAGCGACCGCTGACGGCCATGTTGTCCGGGCTGATCGCCGTGTCCCCGCCGTCGGCGATGACCGCGTCGGCGTTGACCTCGACCGTCAGCTTCGCCGGCCTGGTTGCGTCGCGCCTGTCGAGGTCGAGGCTGTAGACACGGCCGAGCTCGTTGACGCCGAGGGCGCCGCCGGTCGTGTTGAAGAAGTACTCGTCATCGTTGCGCGTGTTGAAGGCGCCGTCCTCGGGTCGGCCGAAGGCCATCGCGTGGACCGCATCGCTCGCTGCCTCGAGCTGGGCCTCGTCCATCGCGTCGGCGCCGGGGATCTCGACCCACTTCCCGGTGATCGTTCCTTCCTGGAAGTTCTGCTCGCTCAGAATGCGCGCGTTCTTCGCGACGAAGACGTAGAGCTTGCCCCCGACGAGGCCGTTGCGCTCGAGCACGGTGGCTCCGGCGGCGCGGTCCTTCTCGCCGACGTACATGTACAGCTGGCTGTTCTCGGCCGCGGGGTCGAGGGCGGCCGGCCCGTCCTCCATGCCCATGATCACGGTGCGCTTGCCGGTGCCGGGCTGGACGAGCGTGTTCTCCCAGGCGAAGCGCCCGAGGTCCGTCAGGGCGTGAGCCTGGTTGTCGAAGATCGCGACCGAGAGCCCCCCCTTGCCGTCGAAGGTGTTGGCCGGGGTGCCCTCCTCCTCGTTGGCGAAGTAGATGGGCCGGTCGAAGCCCTCGGCCGGCCCCGCGAGCGCGCCCGAGCAGAAGCGCGCGAAGGGCCGGGTCGCGTTGCCGACCTCGGCCGCCGGGCCGACCAGAGTGTCGTCCAGGTACACCGTGTCGTACGCCCGCTCTCCCGACTTCACCTTCCCGCTCGAATCCAGGACGAGCCGGGACACGAGCGCGCCGCGGTTGAGCGGCTGTCCCACCACCGGCTCGGAGGTCGACGACGCGTTGAGCTCGTGGTTCATGTAGACGATCCGGGTGCCCTTGGGTCCCGGCATCGCGCCCAGTCCGTCCGGGATACCGATCACCTGGTAGCTCTTGGTGGGATCGCTCGTCTCGGGCACCGTGTCCCCGGCGCTGATCACCTTCACCGTCTCGTACTGGGGTACCAGAGAGTCGGCGTAGACGTCGATCGGGGCGATGGCCGCGGTCGCCGCTCCGGCCGCGGCCATCGCCGCCACCGTCGCCGCGGCGAGAACACCGTTGCGCTTCCTCACAGGGGCCTCTCCTCGGGTCGTGTCGATGTCGACCCCGAGCCAACCACCCGATCACGCCCGCCCGGTTTCACGGCCGTGAAGACCGGGCGAAACCGCGTTAGCGCCGACCCCCTTGCACGCCCCGCCGCGATGGACGAGCATCCCGCCCCCGCTTCGGCCGAACGGGAGCTAGCGCCGGGCGCGCACCGCGACCCGCACCGAGTCGCGCATGCCCGCCGCCCGGGCGGTGACGACGTAGACCCCGGGCGCCGCCATGCGGCGCGCGAGCGCCGGTGACAGCACCACCGTGCTCACGCCGACCGGAACCCTGCGCGCCTGGCTGGCCAGGGTCGGGCCGCCGCTCGAGCGGCGCACGCTGAACGAGACCCGGGCCGACCGGTCCACCCGCACCTTCAGCCGCGCGCGCCCCCCGGGGCGCACCACCGGCGCGAGACGGGTGAGCGTGAGGCGGCCGCGCGCGGTGGAGGTCAGCCCGCCGCTGGTCACCACAATGGCCCGCGCCGGACCGGTTGACTCGTTGCCGGCCACGTCGCGCGCCACGACCTGCCAGGTGTGGCGCCCGGTCCGGAACCGGACCAGGGCGGTGGTCTCCCCCGCCGCGGGGCTGGAGGTCGCGACGCCGTCCACCATCAGGCGGTAGCCGGCGAGGCCGCTCCCGCTGTCGCGCGCGGCCGCCCAGCGGAGGCGCACGGAGGGCCCGGCCACCCGCGCGGCGGCCGCCGGCGACTGGGCGGCGGCGACGGTCGGGGCCGTGTGATCGACGATCAGCGTGCGGGTCCCGGCCGAGCGGGTGTTGCCCTGGCCGTCCACCGCCACGACGCTCCAGTTGTGGAAGCCCTCCGACAGCGGCGCGCCCGGCGAGGCCGCGGTGCCGTCCGCGGGCACGCTCGCCACCGTCGCGCCGTCCACGGTCAGCCGGTAGCCGGCGATGCCGCTGTCGGCGTCGCTGGCGGGCGCCCAGCGGAAGATCGGGACCGTGAGCGAGGTCGCGGCCCCCTCGGCCGGCGAGAGGATGGCGAAGGGCCCGGGCGGCGTGGTGTCCGGGCCGATCCCGCCGGCGGCCACCGTCAGCGCGCCCAGCAGGTCGACGCGGCGCCCCGACACGGTGAGCCCCGCGAGGGCCGGATCCGTCTGGCCGCCGGACATGACCGCGGTCTTCAGCTGGCCCGGGCTGAAGCCGGGGTGCGTCCCGAGGACGACCGCGGCGATGCCCGTGACGTGCGGGGCCGCCATCGAGGTGCCCGACTTGTAGCCGAAGGTACCTCCGGGGAGGGTGCTCGCCACCGTCTCGCCCGGCGCGCCGACGTCCACCTGGGAGGCGCCGTAGTTCGAGAAGGACGCGAGGCCGTCCGTGGACGTCGTCGCCGCCACGCTCACCAGGTTGGGGGCCGGGCAGTTCGCCGGCCAGCTGCCGGTGGAGTCGTTGTCCGTCCCGTCGTTGCCCGCGGCCGCGACGAAGAGCACGCCGGACACGCCCGCCTGGGCGATGGCGTCGCAGAGGGGCTGCGAGAAGGCCGTGCCGCCCCAGGAGGCGTTGATGACCCTCGCCCCGTTGGCGACCGCGTACTGGATCGCGGTGATGGCGTCGGACGTGAAGCCGCCGCCCGGCTTGAGGAACTTGAGCGGCATGATCGCGCGCGTTGGCCGGCGATCCCGGCCACGCCGTAGGCGTTGCCGCGCCGGGCCGCGATCGTCCCGGCGACGTGGGTGCCGTGGCTGTCGCCGTCCGACGCGCTGTAGAGCTGCGGTGTTCCAGTCGGCGAAGTTCCAGCCGCCCACGTCGTCGACGTAGCCGTTGCCGTCGTCGTCGATGCCGTTGGCCGCGATCTCGCCCGTGTTGCGCCAGAGGCGGCCGGCCAGGTCCGGCTGGGAGGTGTCCACGCCGGTGTCGATGACCGCGACCGTCACGGGGGCCGCGCCGACCGACGCGTCCCAGCCGGCGGGCGCGTCGATCTTGGGCAGCGGCCACTGCTGGGCCCAGTAGGTGTCGTCCGGGACCTCCAGGGGCTCCACGCGCTGATCGAGCGCGACCGCGTCGGCGGCCGGGACGTCGGAGAGGAGGTCGCGCGCCTGCGGGAGGGTGACCGCGTCGGGCAGGTCGTAGACCGCCCAGCCGGCCATCAGGGGACGCCGCGCGTCCGCGTCAAGGGCCGCCCCGACCTCCGCCCGCGCCTGCGGGCCCGGCGCCGGGATCGACCTTGACCAGCACGGAGTCGCTGCTCGTGGACGCCTGCGCGGCGGTGGCCGTCGCCCCGAGCGCGAGCACCGTGAGCGCCCAGACGGCGGCCGCGCGCATCGTGCGGCCCGGCGTCGGCGCTCCATCCGTGTCTGGTTGACTCGTCACGACTCACTGGCCTCCTTGCCATGTGGGTCACGGGTCCATCGCTCCTCGGGCACAGGCGCAGCCCAGGGGCACTCGCTCCTTCACCATCTTCATCGGCACCCCGCGACGAGCGCACAACCCCCCTCGGGGGCCCCGTCGTCAGTGCGTGGTGTCGCTCAGGCGCGACGCGAAGAAGGCGCGGATCGCGTCGCGTCCGCCCTCCGTCGCCACCTCGGCGAAGCGCGCCGCGAGCGTGCCCTCGGCTCCGCCCCCGCGGCGGACGACCTCGGCGTCGATCGCGTGCCACCCGAGCTCCGCGAGCTCGATCTCGATCCGGACCGGTGTTCGCCGACGGGAAGTCGGCCCCGGCCAGCAGGATCGCCGCCCTCGCTGAGGTTGATGCTCTGCACCTCGACGCTCTCGTCACCGGCCACGATCCGAGCGGCCAGCTCGACGTCCTCGCGGCGGTGGAGGCGGCGGTCGTCGTGTCGGGGCCGAATCTGGCATCCGCTGCTCCCCCGTCATGTCGTCGCCGGCGATCCTACCGGAGTCGCCGCGGGTGGATCGCCGCCGTCGTACGAGCGGCAGCGCGCGCTCGAAGACGATCCGGTCCGCCGCCCGCGCCGAGGTAACCCTCCTCCATCCGCCCCGCGAAGCCGAGCCGCTCGTGGAAGCGGCGCGACGCGGCCCGGTCGGGCGCCGCCAGCGCCCGCACCCGCCGGCAGCCGCGCGCGTGGGCCCGCGCGGCGAAGTCGCGGTAGAGGCGGGCGCCCACGCCGCGCCCGCGCCAGGCCGGATCGACGACGTGCATGTGGACGTAGGCCAGCTCCGGATCGGCCTCGCTCACCAGGCCGAGCAGGAAGCCGACGGGCGTCCCCGTCGTCGTCCTCCAGCCACACGCCGGAGGGGCCGAGCTGCTCGAAGAACAGCCGGTGCATCACCAGGCCGACGGGGTGGCCGAACCAGGCGTCCACCACCTCCCGGGCGCGCGGGTAGTCCGATCCGCGCAGGGGCCGGGAGCGGAGTCCCACGGCCGCGGCCTACTGGGGCGTCGGCACCGACCGGGCGACGTAGTCCTCGAGCAGCAGCAGGTCGCTCTCGCCGGCCCGCCGGGTCACCTGGAGCAGCTCGCTCATGGTGGAGACCTCCTCCACCTGCTCGGTGACGAACCACTGGAGGAACACCTGGGTCGCGTGGTCGCGGTGGTCGATCGCGAGGTCCATCGCGGCGTGGATGTGCGTCGGTGACGTCGTTCTCCCACGCGAGGCTGGCCGCGACGGCCTCCTCGGCGCTCTCGAAGCTCGGCTTCGGCGCGGCGAGCGCCGGGATCACGACCGGGCCGCCCACGTCCTGGATGTAGGTCAGGAACTTCATCGCGTGGGCGTGCTCCTCGGCGGCCTGGGCGGCGAAGAACTTGGTCAGCTCCGGGAGGCCCTCGCCGTCGAACCAGCTCGAGATCGAGAGGTACTGGAGGTGCGCCTCCAGCTCACGGCCCAGCTGGGCGTTGAGGGCATCGATCACGATCTTCTCGACGGGCATCGTCAACTCCTTGGCGGCGAACGCCGAGGAGTCTAACCAAGCCCACCGTGACCGCGGCGCGCCGCCGCGCGGGCTCGATATCGTCCCGCGTCCCCACCGCCAAGGAGTCGCAATGCCCCTCGCCCGCACCCTCCTCGCCGGCTTCGCCACCCTCGGCGCGGTCGCACTCATCGCGGGCTGCGGAGGGTCCGACAGCCTGAGCGCGGACGAGTTCCGCAGCCAGGCCGACGCGATCTGCAAGGACACCGACGCGAAGATCGCCGCCATCCCCGAGCCCACCTCGGAGGACGCCTTCCTCTCGTACCTGCGGTCCGGGCTCCCGATCCAGCAGGCCCAGCTCACCAAGCTCGAGGACCTGAAGCCGCCCTCGGAGATGAAGGACACCTTCGCGCAGGCGATGGACCTCCAGCGAGCAGCAGATCGCCGCGATCAGCGCCGCGGCGGACCGCATCGACAGCGGCGAGGGCGCGCAGGCCGTCGTGAGGGACGTCAGCGACGACATCGACGCGATCAAGAACCAGGCGGACGCCAAGGCGAAGGACCTGGGCCTCACGGTCTGCGGCAGCGACTCGCGCCGCGACGACGCCGACCGCGCCCGCCACCACCACGGCGCCCGACGCACCACGGGCGCGACGACGGGCGCGACCACCACGGCGGCGCCACGCACCACCGTGGCGACCCGCCGCGTACGTGGCCGACGTCCAGGTGGCCACCTCGGCCCTCCAGGGCTTCGGCGAACTGCTCCAGGGCTCCACGAGCATCCAGGACCTCGGCAACAACGCCGCCGCGGCCCAGAAGAAGCTCGACGACTTCGACACGGCGATCGCGAAGCTCGGGACCTACAAGCTCGCCGCCGCCCAGCTCGACAAGCAGCGCGCCGGTCTCGTCGCGACCGGCCCCGCCGTCAGCGACGTCCTGCGCCGCTTCGTCACCGCGGCCGCCGCGGGCGACATCGCCGCCGTGACCGAGCTGCTCCCCGAGGTGCAGCGCGACGATCACGCGAGTTCCAGGCGGCCGCCACGGGCGGCTGACCGCACGCCCTGGCCCCGGCCGGCGGCCCGCGGCGGGGCCGCCGCCGGAGGCCGCCACCTCGGGCGCCGGTCCCGGCGGGCCTTCTCCGAGCGGCTGGCCCCGACGATCGCCGCGGTCGCCAGGACGCCCCAGAAGACGCCGTAGCTGAGGCCGCGGCCGAGCGGCTGGTTCAGGAACACCACGTGCACGAACCACAGCACGAGGATCGTGACGGGCAGGACGATCGCGACCTGGACCGCCACGTGGAGGTCCTCCCAGCGGCGCAGCCACGCGGGGGGCGGCCGCTCGGGTTGCGTGCTCACCGGGCCAGGATACGCCCGCCTCCGGCGCGGCCGGGGGCGTCTAGTATCCCCGGCGTGCCGGGGCCGACGTCACCCGAGTGGGATCTGGTCGTCGAGTGGGTGGGGACCCTCTCCGACCTCGGCGGCATGGGCGGCCTGCTCGGCTGGGACCGCGAGACGCTGATGCCGCCCGCCGGCGCCGAGGGGCGCGCGCGCCAGCTCGGGCACGCTCGCCGCGCTCCACCACCGCGAGCTCGTGCGCGCCGGACGCCGGCGAGGCGCTGGCCGCGCTCGCCGGCGCCGAGGGCCTCGACGACGAGGCCCGCGCCGTGGTGCGCCTGGCCGTCGCGCGACCACGACCGGGCCCTGCGCGTGCCCGAGGCCTGGTGCGCGAGCTGAGCGAGGCCTGCTCGCGCTGCGTGAGCGCCTGGGTCGGCGGCCCGCGCCGCCGACGACTTCGCCGCCTACGCCGGCCCGCTGGAGACGCGTGGTCGCCCTCAAGCGCCGCGAGGCGGAGGCCGTCGGCGTCGGCGACGAGCCCTACGACGCCCTGCTCGACGAGTTCGAGCCGGGCGCCCGCGCGGCCGACCTGGAGCCGGTCTTCGCCGACCTGCGCGCCCGGCTGGCGCCGCTGGTCGCCGAGGCCGCGGAGCGCCCGGCGGTCGAGCTGCCGCCCCGCGAGTGGGGCGAGGCCGGCCAGATCGCGATCGCCCACGAGATCGCCCGCCTGGTCGGCTTCGACGAGTCGGCGGGGGTCATCGCCCGGTCGGCGCACCCGTTCACCGAGCTCACCCCACCGCGGCGACGTGCGCTTCACCACCCGCCTCATGCCCGACAGCCCGATCGGCAGCATCAGCGCGGTGCTGCACGAGCTGGGCCACGCCCTCTACGAGCAGGGCTTCCCCGGCGACGGCCGACCGCACCCCGGTCTACGACGCGCCCTCCCTCGGCGCCCACGAGTCGCCAGTCGCGCTTCTGGGAGAACCAGATCGGCCACACGCGGGCGTTCTGGGAGCAGATCGAGCCGGCCCTGCGCCGCCATCTTCCCGGAGGCGATGACCGGCATCGACGCCGGGCTGCTCCACCGCGCCGCGCGGGTCGTGCGCCCGTCGCTGATCCGGGTCGAGGCCGACGAGGTCACCTACAACCTGCACATCGTGCTGCGCTTCCAGACTCGAGCTCGCCCTGCTGCGGGGCGACCTGGAGGTCGCGGACCTCCCCGGGGCCTTCGCCGACGGCATGCAGGAGCTGCTCGGCATCCGCCCGCCCGAGCGACGCCCTCGGCGCGATGCAGGACATCCACTGGGCCGACGGCCTCTTCGGCTACTTCCCGACCTACACGCTCGGGAACCTCTACGCGGCCCAGCTGGCCGAGGCCGCCGAGCCGCGAGCTCGGCGACATCGAGCTGGTCGTCGCCGGGGGGCGCTTCGCCGACATCCTCGGCTTCATGCGCGAGCGCGTGCACCGTCACGGGGCCACGCCTCCCCACCCGCGAGCTGATGCGCCAGGCGACGGGCGTCGAGCTGAGCTCGGACGCCCTCATCGCCCACCTCGAGCGCTCCTACATCTCGTCGTCCTAGGCGCGGCGCGCCCGCGGCGCGCACGACGGTCCAGATGAGGGCGCGTCCGACCGATAGCAGTGGGGATGCGCACCCCTTCTCACGCGCGCGGCCGCGGGACGCCTCGCGGCGGCCCTGGCCGCCGCGCTCGTGTGCGTGCCCCTCGCCGCGGCCGCCCCGTCGGTCGCCGACCTGCGCGCGGAGCGCGACGCGCTCACCGCGCGCGACGCCGCCCTGGCCGCCCGGGCCGGCCCGCAGCCAGGAGGCGCTGGCCAGCGGCCGCGGCCGCCTCGACCTCGCGCGGATCCGCTACCAGCGGGCGCTGGACGGGCTCGAGCGGCGCCTGCGCGGCATCTACGTCATGGGCGAGCCCTCGCCGATCATCGAGTTCATCACCGGAGGCGACCTCGACGAGTCGCAGGCCCGCCTCGACCTGCTGGAGGCCCTCGGCCGCCAGGACCAGCGGCCTGGTCGAGGCCTACCGCAGCGCGTCCGCTCGAGCTGCAACGACGCCGAGGAGGCCGCCCAGCGCCGCAAGGACCGGGCCGTGACCGCCCGCGACAGCCTGCAGGTGGAGCGCGCCCTGGTCGACGAGCGCCTGGCGAAGGCCCAGAAGGCGGAGCGCGCCCGCGCGGCCGCCGAGGCGGCCGCCGTGCCGGTGAGCCCCGCGCCCGCGCTCGGCCTGCCGGTCTCCTCCGTCGCCACGCCCGCGGCCGCGGCCGATCCGGGCGCGCGACGCCGAGGGCGGTCGCGGCCTGCCCGCGTCGCTGGTCGAGAGCCGCGGCCTGCCCGGCGACGCGCCCGTGGACGCGGCGAGCGGGACGCCGATCGACGCGGAGCCCGCGCCGGCGGGCCCGGACGCGACGCGCGCGCCTTCCCGGCGTCGGAGCGGTGGGCCCGGCCGCCGGGCCGAGCCCGGTCCTGACGACCCTCCCCACCTTCACCGCGGTCGCCTCGTGGTACGGCCCGGGCTACACCAACCCGCACCTCGCCAGCGGGGAGCCGTACGACCCCAACGCGTACAGCGCCGCGTCGCGCACCCTGCGCCTCGGCACGATGCTGCGGGTGGCGTACGGCGGGCGGGCCGTGACCGTGCGGATCAACGACCGCGGACCGTACGTGCACGGCCGCGACCTCAACCTCTCTCAGGCGGCGGCCGCCGCCCTCCGGCTCCCGGGCATCGGGACGGTCACCGCGCAGATCCTGCCCGGGTACGGGTCCGAGCCGACGCGCGCGTAGCCGGCCGCCGGACCGGGCGCGCCGGCGTGGACAGCTCCCGGGCGCGCGCGGCCGCACCGACGATGCCGGCCTCGTTCTGGAGCTTCGCGGGGACGATCGGCGCCCGCGTGGTCGAGGTAGGGCACGAACTTCTCGGGCTTCTTCGAGATGCCGCCGCCCAGGATGATCAGGTCCGGCCAGACGAGGCGCTCGATGGTGTCGAGGTACTCGTCGAGCAGCGGGGCCCACTTCTTCCAGCTCAGGCCGCGCCGCTCCCGCGCCCCGGCCGACGCCCGCGTCTCGGCGTCCTTGCCCCGGATCTCGATGTGGCCGAACTCCAGGTTGGGCACGAGGACGCCGTCCACGAACAGCGCCGAGCCGATGCCGGTGCCCAGCGTCAGCAGCAGCACCACGCCCTTCACGCCCTTGCCGGCGCCGTAGCGGATCTCCGCCACGCCGGCGGCGTCCGCGTCGTTGAGCATCACGCACGGGCGCCCGATCGCCGCCGAGAAGAGCTCGCCCGCCTCGGCGCCGATCCAGCTCTTGTCCAGGTTGGCGGCCATCTCGACGTGGCCGCCCTTGATGACGGCCGGCAGGCCGATGCCCACCGGGCCGGCGTCGGCCCCGAAGCCCGCCACCAGCTCGGCCGTGGCGGCCACCACGGACGCCGGTGTCGGCCGGCTGCGGCGTCAGCACGCGCACCCGGTCGCCCACCAGCACCCCGCGCCGGGAATCGACGATCCCCGCCTTGATGCCCGTCCCGCCGATGTCGACGCCGATGAGAGCTCTCACGACCGCGCCACCTCATTGTCATAGGTCACCAGGGACACCACGTCATACCCCTCCAGCGTGTCGCGGCCGGGGAGGAACGTGAGCTCCGCGACCACCGCCACGCCGGCCACCACCCCGCCGAGGCCCTCCACCAGCCGGCAGGCGGCCAGTGCCGTGCCGCCGGTCGCCAGCAGGTCGTCGTGCACCAGCACGCGCTGACCCGGCCGGACGGCGTCCAGGTGCAGCTCCAGCACGTCGGTGCCGTACTCCAGGGCGTACTCCTCGCGCAGCGACTCGGCGGGCAGCTTGCCGGCCTTGCGCGCGCCCGCGAAGCCCACGCCCGAGCTCGCGGGCGAGGGCGCCGCCCATCACGAAGCCGCGCGCCTCGATCCCGATCACGACCTCGGGCTCCCGGGGCCGCGCCCACCGCGAGAGGCGGTCCACCCCGGCGGCCAGGCCCTCGGCGCTCTGGAAGAGCGGCATCAGGTCGTAGAAGAGGATCCCCTCGTGGGGGTGGTCCGGGATCTTCCGGATGGCCCCGTCGATGTCGAACCCCCGCGTGATCACGGGTTCGCGATCTCCCGCAGCTCCGAGATCAGCATCAGGTGGCGCATGTGCGACGGCCAGGGCGGCCAGGCTCTCCAGCGAGTCGAGCGCCTCGCGGCGCCGCTCGGGGTTGCGCGAGCGCAGGCCCACGGCCAGCAGCTGCTGCAGCAGCCCGGCCTCGCGCTCGGCGGCCACGCGGAACAGGCGCAGGTGGCGCGGCTCGACCCCGTAGCGGCCGAGCTCGATGGCGGTCTGGACCACCTCGCGGTCGGTCTCGTCGAACGCCGCCGCCGTGCTCGCCCACCAGGCCGTACTCCTCGAGCGCCTTCAGCAGGCCGGCGGTGGCGCCGGTGGTGGCGAGGATCTCCTGCGGCGTGTAGCGGCGCGTCGGGGCCGGCTCGGCCAGCTGGGCGCGCTTGAGCTGCTTGGCCTGGTTGGCGACGCTGAACGCCCCGGTCGTGGACGACTCCAGCTCCTGGCGGATCACCCGCAGGGGCAGGAACTCGTCGCGCTGCAGGCGCAGGATCGTCCGCAGGCGCTCCACCTCGAGCGGGCTGTAGAGCCGGTAGCCGCCCGCGGTGCGCTTGGGCGTGATCAGCCGCTGGTCCTCGAGGTAGCGGATCTTGGAGATCGAGATCGACGGGATAGTCGGCCTTCAGCAGGTCGCAGACGGCGCCGATCGTGATCGCGCCCTCCATGTCGTCGGGCGACGGCGGCTCCTCGGGGAGAAGGCTCGGCTGGTTCACCCGAGCAGGAACGTCAGTCGGAATTTGCCGATCTGCAGCTCGTCGCCGTCCTCGAGCACCTCGTCCCCCTCGATCCTGCGCCGGTTGACGTAGGTGCCGTTGAGGCTGCCCAGGTCGCTTGAGCGAGGTCCCCTCCGGGCCGCGCGTGATGACCGCGTGGTTGCGCGACACGGTCACGTCGTCCAGGAACACGTCCGCCGAGGGCTCGCGGCCGATCGTGACGGTGTCGTGGTCGAGCGCGAAGAGGGCGCCGGGCGGGCCGCCGGCGCGCACCGCCAGGGTCGGCCCGTCGATGGCCGGCCCCTGCCAGCCGCCGGTCTCGGCCTGCTCGTCGCTGACCGACAGGGGCCCGGTGATCTCCCCCGTCCCCTGGTTCTCGACGATGAGCAGCGCGCCGCAGCGCCCGCAGAACTTGTGGGCGTCACTCTGATGGAAACCGCATTCTGAGCAGTAGATGCCCGGCCCCTCGCTCTCGTCCGGCCGTCCGGTGGCTCAGTCGCCCTGCAGCTGATCCAGATCCGGGAGGCGCCCGGCCAGGATCTTGCTCAGCGCATCGACGTCGACGACGGACAGATCGCCCTCGTCGCGCCCCTTCAGACGCCCGATGAGCTCGCTCTTCAGGATTTCGATGCGCCCGTGCAGGACCCTGCGCTGTTTCGAGACCTCGCGCTCCTCCTCCGTCAACTGGCGGATCAGATCCTTGAGCTCGCCATCCGTGAGCTGGCTGAGATCGGGCTGCGCGTCCATCGAGGCTCCTCGTCGGTGAGAGAAGTCAGCATAGCGACCCGCCGGCCAACCCTCATGGCCGGGTCGAGACATCGCGGGCCCGCAGGGCGACGGCGGCGATCCTCGACGTAGTTGGCCGAGCGTCACGAGGGCCAGGGCGACGGCGAGCCACATCAGGGCCGAGACCCACGCCCCCTCGAACAGCATCGCGCCTCCCGCGGCCACCATGGTGAGGGCGGACGAGACCTTGCCGGCCATGTCGACCCGCATCTCGACCCCCCGGCCGAGGAGCCACGCGAACCCGACCACCGTGAGCACGTCGCGGACGATCAGGATGATCGGGGCGATCGGATCCACCTGCCCGAGCGCGATCACGCCGATCAGGGCGACCCCCACCAGGAGCCGGTCCGCCAGGGGATCCGCGATCCGGCCGAAGCGCGTCTCCGCGCCCAGCCGCCGCGCGAGCCAGCCGTCGAGCAGGTCGGTGGCGGCCACCACGCCGAAGATCAGCGCGCCGAGCCCGGAGGTGGGCCCCTCGGCCCGCAGCAGCACCACCAGGAGCACGGGCAGCGCGACCAGGCGCGCGAGGGTCAGCGCGTTCGGCAGCCAGTGCAACCGGACCGGGCGTCCCGGCGGGGCGGAGGTGTCCACGGATCCGCATTCTGGCCGACGGACGACCATCCGGCGGCGGGACCGCTGATACGTTCCCGCCATGGCGGGCCGCACACGTCGCTGGTCGCTGGGACTCGCGGCGATCGCGGTGATGCTCCTGGCGTCCACGCCGGCCCTCGCCGCGCCGCCCGACGACGCGGCCCTGCAGCTCGCGCAGGCCTACGCGCCGATCATGAAGGTGCGCGAGCAGAAGAGCCCGCCCTGCGACACCGACGCGGAGCAGTACGACCCCACCAGCGTCGACACGGTGCTCGGCAACCCCACCGTGACCCTCCAGAGGGACGTCCCCGGGAAGGGGCTCCAGGAGGTGAAGCGGGCGCCGACCGCCCAGGACATCGCGGGGCTCGGAGGCGACTACTACCTCAACCTGAGGGGCGACCCGCTCGGCGACACCTGCCAGTACTCACGCGACTTCGACGCGCTGAAGGGCGCGGGCAGGGCGCCCGACGTCGTCTACGCCCACATCGCGCGCGAGCCCGGGCACTCCGGCTTCGCCCTGCAGTACTGGTCCTTCTGGTACTTCAACCAGTTCAACGATCTGCACGAGAGCGACTGGGAGGGGCTGCAGATCACCTTCGACGCCGACTCCCCGGCCGAGGCGCTGAGGGACGGACCGAGCACGATCATCCTGTTCCAGCACGCCGGGGGCGAGCGCGCCGACTGGGGCGCCGCGAAGGTCGAGAAGGACGGGGACCCACCCGGTCGTCTACCCGGCGGCGGGCTCGCACGCCACGTTCTACAGCTCGGCCGTCTACGTCGAGAACGGCGGCCACGGCTCGGGGCTGGGGTGCGACAAGACGATCGGGCCGCTGCGGACGGTCCGCCCGGAGGCGGTGCTGCTGCCGGACCAGGCCACGGACACGGGCCCGTTCGCGTGGCTGAGCTACGACGGGCAGTGGGGCCAGAAGGAGAAGGGCTTCAACAACGGGCCGACCGGCCCTCAGGCCAAGACCCAGTGGAACGAGCCCTTCAGCTGGATGGCGGACCAGCGCTCGTCCAGCCTGCGCATGCCGGGCGGCGCGCTGGTGGGTCCGCAGGTGGCCGAGGCGTTCTGCGGCGTGGTCGCCTTCGGCTCGGAGATCGTCAACACGGACGCCCGCTCGCGGCCGCTCGCCATCGCGACCCTCGTCGTGCTCGCGGTCCTGCTGGGGCTGTTCGTCGGCCTCACCCGCTGGCGCCCGGTGGAGCTGACCCCGCTGCGGGCCCGGCGCTCGTTCGGCCAGCTGATCCGCGCGGCCCGCCAGCTCTACGGACGCCACTGGCGGGTGCTCGTCCCGATCGCGCTCACCGCGATCCCCATCGTCGGCGGGACCAACCGGCTCGCCGCGCTCCTGGGCGGCGAGACCTCGATCCAGATCGGGGGCGACACCGGCATCCTGGGCACGATCGGCGACCTGATCGCCCTGCTCGGCAACCCGGCGGCCTCGGCGATCGTCGCCGCGGTGGCCGTCGTCTTCGTGCGGCTGCTCGTGGAGACCGGGCGCGCCGGCTTCGTCGACTCGTGGCGCGGCATGACCCAGCGCTTCTGGCGGGTCGTCCTGGCGCAGCTGGGGGCGACCCTCGGGGTGACGCTGCTGGCGATCTCGATCATCGGCCTGCCATGGGCCATCTGGAAGCTGGTGGGCTGGCGCTTCGTCCAGCAGGAGGTCCTCTTCACCGACAAGTCGATCCGCGAGGCCTTCCGGGGCAGCTCGGAGCTGGTGCGCGGGCGCTGGTGGAGCACCCTGCGCACGGCCCTCTTCCTCACCCTCGTCACGGTCGTCACCGGGCCCGGCGCTCACGATCGCGCTCTTCTTCACGAGCCTGCCGCTGATCTGGATCACCATCATCGGCGCGGTGATCTTCGCGCTGCTGATCCCGTACGTCGCGATCGGCAACACGCTGCTCTACTTCGACCTGGAGGAGCGGGCCGCCACCGAACCGGCCGTGCCGCGGCGGTCCTGGCGCCCCTGGCGGCCCCGGCAGTTCGGCCGCCGGGTCACCGGCGTCCCCGCCCGCCCCGCGCCGAGCACCTAGCGCCTCGCGGCGCTCACCATCCCAATCGATCGGGGCGAGAGGATTTGAACCTCCGACCGCCCGGCCCCCAGCCGGGTGCGCTACCAGGCTGCGCCACGCCCCGAGAAACGGAAGCCTACCGCATCATCCGGGGATCGCGGCGGCGTCCTGGAGCGGGAAGCGCGCCTCGACGTACTCCTCGACCATGCGGATGAAGTCCTCGGCGAGCGTCGCGCCCTCGAGCGTGGCCACCTTCTCGCCGTCCACGTAGACCGGGGCGCGCGGCGACTCGCCGGTGCCGGGCAGGCTGATGCCGATGTCGGCCGCGCGGCTCTCGCCGGGGCCGTTGACGATGCAGCCCATCACGGCCACCTTCAGGTCGGCGACGCCCGGGCGCTCGGCGCGCCACACGGCCATGCGCCGGTCGAGGTGGCCCTCGATCGACTGGGCCAGCTCCTGGAAGACCGTGCTCGTCGTGCGCCCGCAGCCCGGGCAGGCGGTGACCTCGGGCCGGAAGGAGCGCAGCCCGAGCGCCTGGAGGAGCTCCCGGCAGACGCGCACCTCGATCGTGCGGTCGCCGCCGGGCTCCGGGGTGAGGCTGGCGCGGATCGTGTCGCCGATGCCGTCCTGGAGCAGGATCGCCGAGGGCCGCCGTGGTCGCGACGATCCCCTTGCTGCCCATCCCCGCCTCGGTCAGGCCGAGGTGCAGCGGGTAGTCGCAGCGGGCGGCCAGGTCGCGGTAGACGGCGACCATGTCCTGGAGCCGGCTGACCTTGCACGAGAGCACGATGCGGTCGGCGGGGAGCCCGCAGCTCCTCGGCCGCCTCGGCGGAGCGAGAGGGCGCTCTGGACCATCGCCTCGCGCAGGACCGCGTCGGCGGGCAGCGGCTCGTCGCGGCGGCCGTTCTCGTCCATCAGCGCGTCGAGCAGCTCGCGGATCGAGCGAGCCGGCGTTGACGCCGATCCGCACCGGCCGCTCGTGATCGACGGCGGCGCGCGACCATCGTCGCGAAGTTCGCGTCGTGGCGGGCCCCGCGGCCGACGTTGCCGGGGTTGATGCGGTACTTGGCGAGCGCCTCGGCGCAGTCGGGGAACTCGCTGAGCAGCGTGTGGCCGTTGTAGTGGAAGTCGCCCACCAGCGGCACCTCGACGCCGTGCGTCGTCGCGCAGCCGGTCGCGGATCTCGGCGACCTCGGCCGCCGCCGCGCCGGTTGTTGACGGTGATGCGGACGATCTCCGACCCGGCCTCGGCCAGCTCCGCCACCTGGCGGGCGGTGCCGACGGCGTCGGCCGTGTCGGTGTTCGTCATCGACTGGACGAGCACCGGGGCGCCGCCGCCGATCCGGACGTCGCCGACGCGGCAGGAATGGCTGATCCGGCGGGTCGTGGTCACGCGGTCAACGTTAGCCGAGAGGCGCCGCGGACGCCGATCGCTCGGCGAGGCGGGCGAGCGACGCCACGACCAGCTCGTGGACGGCGTCGAGGCGGGCGGCCTCCTCCTCGGGCAGCGAGACGTCGATGTCGACCGCGGCAGCCGGCCGGGTCGGGCGCCAGGGCGATCCGGAAGTCGATGTCCGACACCAGGCACGAGATGATGACGCGCGACCCGGCGTTCTGGGTGCGCACGCGCGTGGGCATCGGGATAGTCCGGCCAGCCCACCAGGTAGCGGGTGACGGTGTCCTCGGCGTCGCCGGGCTCCACCCGCGCGGTGTCGGTCATCCACTCGCTCATCCGGGCCGGGTCGTGCACGAGCCGCCAGACGTCGGCCGGGGGCGCGGCGCAGACGATGCCCTCGCGGAAGCCCGGCATCAGGCGACCCCCGCCGCCTCGAGCGCCCGGCGGCGCTCCTCGCTGACCCGCGCGAGCTCGCCGGCGTGGTCGCTGATCCCGGCGACCGGCGGACGGCCCAGGTCCAGCATCACGGCGAGCAGCTCCTCCCCCGCCACCTCGTCGGAGCGGACGTCCTCGATGATCCGCCGCAGGCGCTCCTCGGCCGCGGCCAGGTGCTCGAGGCCGCCCCGCACGTCCCCCGCCGCCAGGCGCACCAGGCCGGTGACGCGGTCCAGGCGGGCGATCAGGGCCGCGGGATCGTCGGCGGCGCCCACCGGCTCGAAGGGGAAGCGGTCCAGGTGCTCCTGCGCCCGCCCGGGATCGCCGGCGACGAGCGACGCCTCGGCCGCCGCGAGCCGCAGGGCCGCGCGCGGCACGCGTCCGGCCGTCGCCGTCCAGCGCCCGCTCCAGCGCCAGGAGACGGCCTCCGTGCCGCGGCCGGCGGCCAGCAGCGCCAGGCCGACATCGGCCTCGGCCGCCTCCTCGAGCTCCGCGATGCCGAAGCGGCGGGCGACCCGCAGCTCCTCCTCCGCGGCCTCGACGGCCTCGTCGTGGCTGCCGAGGCGCGAGAGGGCGTGCGCGCGCCCGGCCCAGCTCTGGCAGGCGAGACTCGGGCCGGTGCGGGCGGGGTCCGGGTCGGACTCCAGCACCACGAGGACGTCGGCGATCCGCCCCTGGGCGGCGGCGCAGGCCGCCTCGCCGATGCGCGCGTCCAGCGCGAGGGCCGGCCTCCCCGCCCGCTCGGCCAGCAGCGCGCCCTCGGCAGCAGCGGCGGCGCGCCTCGGCGCTGTGGCCGGCCCGCACCAGCGCGAAGCCGCGCGCCAGCACCAGCTCGGCGCGGAGGACGGCGTCCTCCATCGCGCCGGGCATCGCGTCCACCATCTCCAGCAGCTGCTCGCCGCGGACGGGGTCCCCGGCCACGGCCTCACCCCACGCCATGCCCGCCATGGCGATCAGGCGCGTCTCCGGCGCGCCGACGCCGGCGCCGGTCCAGCAGCTCGAGCGCCTCGCGGCTGGAGCGCAGCGCCTCCTCCGGGTAGCAGGTGGTGGTGCGCAGCCAGCGGGCGCGCTCGGCGAGCGCCGCGGCCAGGCCGCGCACGTCGCCGGCGGCCGACAGGCCCTCCCGCGCACGGCGCGAACGCCGCGTCCATGGCCGGGCGGTCGCCGCGCCACGCCTCGATCTCGGCCAGGGCGAGCCATGCCTCGCCGCCGGCGGCCGCCTCGCCCGCGGTCTCGGCCGAGCCGGCCGCCTCGCGCAGGAAGCCCGCCGCCTGGTCGAGGGCGCCCAGGGCGCGGGCGTCGGACGCCGCGGCCACCAGGAACGAGCGGGCGCGGCCCTCGTCGCCGGCCCGCCGCAGGTGGTGGGCCACCTCGGCGTGCAGGCGCCCCCGGGGCGCCACGATCTCGGCCAGGCGCGCGTGGGCGGCGCGGCGGCGTCCGGCCGACAGCTCGGTGTAGCAGGCCCGCCGCACCAGGTCGTGCGTGAACGCCACCTCCACGCCCGCGTCGGGGTCGAGGAGACCCACCGCCACGCCCTCGGCGACCGCGTCGTCGAGCCGCTCGGCACCGGTCAGGGCGGCGGCCTCGGGCACCGTGAGCGCCCGCCCCGCCGCGGCCGCGGCCGCGACCAGCTCGCGCGCCGACGGGGACAGCCGCGGCGAGGGGCGCCCGCACCGTGTCCCGCAGCG
The DNA here is from genome assembly GCA_963784365.1 of uncultured Thermoleophilia bacterium. Taxonomy (GTDB): domain Bacteria; phylum Actinomycetota; class Thermoleophilia; order Miltoncostaeales; family Miltoncostaeaceae; genus Miltoncostaea. Next base: position 157,860 of record CAWAQS010000009.1, read on the forward strand.
CCTCCTCGGGGTCGTCGCCGGCGGCGGCGGCCCGCGCGGCCCGCAGCGCGAACAGGGGGTTGCCGCCCGAGAGCTCGGCGATCCAGGCGGCGACGGCCGGGTCGAGGCCCGGGGCCTCGCGGCGCGCCAGGGCCGCGGCGTCCTCCTGGCCGAGCGCCGCGAGCTGGATCTCGTCGATCACCCCGCCCCGGCGGGCCAGCGCGTCGCGCATGCGGTCCACGCCGTCGACGGACGCCCCGCTGCGCAGGGTCACGAGGAGCAGGGCGCTCGTCGTCTGGAGCGGGAGCGCGAGATGGGCCAGCAGCGCCAGGCTCGAGGGGTCGGCGCGGTGCACGTCCTCCAGCACGACGAGCGCGGGCGTCGTGCTGGACGCCCAGTCGAGGGCCTCGGCGACGGCCTCGAAGAGGCTCGCGCGCGCCGAGGGTCGGCTCGGTGGCGACCGGGCCCGGATGGCGCCCCCACGCGGCCTCGACCGCCGGGCAGAGGCGGGCGAGGTCCTCGGGCCACGCGGCGGCGGCCGGGGGCGCGGGCGTGCCGCGCACCAGCTGGCGCAGCGCGTCGGCCCAGGGGCCGAAGGGCGGCCCCTCCTCGATGTCGAGCGCGTGGCCGAGGGCCACCCTGCCCCCGTCGCGCTCGGCCGTGGCGAGCATCTCGGCCGCGAGGCGGCTCTTGCCCACGCCCGCGGCCCCCTCCACCAGGACGATGCCGCCGCGGCCCGCCCGCGCGCCCGCCCAGGCGCCGCGCAGGCGCGCGATCTCGTCGTCGCGGCCGACCATCGCGGCCAGGGCCGGGCCGCGGGGCCGCGCGGGCGCCGGCGGGGCCGGCGCGGACGCGGGACCGGGCGCGGCCGTCGTGCCCGCGCGGATCTCCTCCGCGAGCGCGCGCGTCTCCGCGGACGGCGGCACCCCGAGCTCCCCGGCCAGCGTGTCCCGGCAGCGGCCGTAGGCGGCCAGCGCCCCGCCGCGGTCCCCGACGGCCGCCAGGCGGCGCATCAGGGCGCGGTGGCTGGATTCCCGCAGCCGGTCGCGGACGAGCGCCTCGCGGGTGAAGGACAGGGCGCGCGCGGCGTCCCCGCCGGCGTCGGCGGCGTCGGCCAGCACGCCGAGCGCGTCGATCATGCGGTCGCGCTGGCGGTCCTGCTCCTCGCGCACCCACTCGTCCGGGATGTCCGGCAGCAGCGGGTCGCTGCCCAGCAGCAGGGCCCGCTCGAGCGACGCCGGGTCGCCCAGGTCCAGGAGCCGGCGGACCTCCAGGGCGTCCACCTCGCGCTCGAGCGCCGGGTCGAGGCCCACGCCGAGCCGGTCGGCCTTGAGGTGGTCGGCGCCGTCGACCGCGTCGAGGGCGGCCCGGATGCTCCAGAGGGCGCTGCGCAGGGAGCCGCGGGCGCTGGTGTCGAGGACGCTCGGCCAGAAGCTGCCCGCCAGCCGCGAGCGTGGGTGGGGACCCGGGTTGAGGAGCAGGAAGGCGAGGAGCGATCGCGGCTTGACGCCGCCGATCTCGGGCATCCGCCGATCGTCCACCCACACGGCCAGCCCGCCGAAGACGCGCGCGCGAAGCATGGGCCGATCATGCGCCGCCCGCCGAGAGCCGTCAACGCCGCCGCTCGCGCGTTGACGCTGGCGTGACGCGGCCGGACACGGCCGGGTCACGGGCGTGGGCGATGGTCGCCCCAGCACCCGACGACCACGACGAGGAGGACCGCCATGGCGGTGGATCACGAACGACTCGACGAGCTGATGGGAAAGGTGATCGACGAGGTCGGCGCGGCGCTCGGGATCGGCATGGTGCTGATCGGCGAGCGGGCCGGGCTCTGGGCCGGCGATGGCCGGAGCGGGAGCGCTCACATCCGAGGAGCTCGCGGCGCGCACCGATACCGACGAGCGCTACGTCCGCGAGTGGCTGCGCGGGATGGCCGCCGCCGGCTACGTGGGCTACTCGCCGGCCGACGACCGCTACGCGATCAGCGACGAGGTCGCGTTCGCGATGGCCGACCCGGACGGGCCCTCGGTCCCCGGCGCCTGCCAGGTGGTCCTGGCGGCGCTCGAGGGCTCGCCGGCGGTGGCCGAGCGCTTCGCCACCGGCGAGGGCATCGGATGGCACGAGCACACGCACGACCTCTTCGAGGGCACCGAGCGCTTCTTCCGGCCCCAGTACGCCCTCCACCTGGTGGAGGACTGGATCCCGGCGCTCGACGGCGTCGAGGCGACGCTCCGGCGCGGCGGCCGGGTGGCCGACGTCGGCTGCGGCCACGGCGCCTCGACGATCCTGATGGCCCAGGCGTACCCCCGGTCCACCTTCACCGGCTTCGACTACCACGCGCCCTCGATCGAGCACGCGCGCGCGTCGGCCCGGGCCGCGGGGCGTCGACGACCGCGTGCACCTTCGAGGTGGCGCCGGCGGACGGCTTCCCCGGCTCCGGCTACGACCTGGTCGCGATGTTCGACTGCCTCCACGACATGGGCGACCCGGCCGGCGCCGCCCGTCACGTGCGCGAGACCCTCGCCCCCGAGGGCACCTGGATGATCGTCGAGCCCATGGCCGGCGACCGGGTGGAGGAGAACCTCAATCCGGTCGGCCGGATCTTCTACGCGGCCAGCACCATGATCTGCACCCCCGCATCGCTGGCGCAGGAGGGACGCGCCGCCCTGGGTGCGCAGGCGGGCGAGGCCACCCTCACCGAGGTCGTCCGCGCCGGCGGGTTCTCGCAGGTCCGCAGGGCCGCCGAGACCCCCGTGAACATCGTCCTGGAAGTCCGTCCCTAGGCCCGTCCGGGCCCGGGCACCACCACACACGAGAGACAAGGAGCCACATCATGAGCACCACCACGACCAACATCCTCGACACCGTCCGCGCCGCCATCGAGGGCCGCGACGCCGAGGCCCTCTCGGCGCTCTACGCCGACGACGCGTCCGTGACGATCGTCGACCGCTCCACCCCCCCGAGCACCCCCCGCGTCCTGCACGGGCACGGCGAGGTCGTGCGCCTACCTGCGCGACGTCTGCTCGCGCGAGATGACCCACACGCTGCGGGACGAGGTGCTCGGCGACGGCCGCCTCGCATTCGCCGAGGACTGCCGCTATCCCGACGGCACCCGCGTCCTCTGCCTCACCGTGGCGGCGTTCGACGCCTCGGGCCGCATCACCGAGCAGACCATCGTCCAGGCCTGGGACGACTAGGCACTGCGCTGAGGGGGTCCCCCCGGGGATCCCCTCAGCGGTCGAGCTGGAAGCCGTCGCCCGTGATGTGCCCGATGTCGTTCTGGAGCGCGAAGACGAAGATCAGCATCACGATGGCGAGGCCCACGAACGAGGCGCGCCCGTAGGTGGCCGCGCTGAAGGCGGATCCCTTCAGCCTCTCGAGCACCGCGAACAGGATGTGCCCGCCGTCGAGGGGCAGGATCGGGATCAGGTTGAAGATGCCGAGCGCGAGGCTGATGACGCCGATGAAGCGCAGGACGGTGACCCAGCCCTCGTCGGCCACCTGGTTGAAGACCGCGCCCACGCCGACGACGCTCGAGACCTGGCCGCGGGCCTCGCTGCTGACGAAGACGTCGCGCAGCACCTGCGCGTTGGTCTTGATGATGAACCAGGAGAAGTCCCAGCCCTGCTGGAGCCCCTCGATCGGCCCCGACCTGACGGTGGGTCCCTCGGTGAAGCCGAAGGTGAACCCCAGGCCCGCCAGCGGGCGGCCGGTCTCGGGGTCCGTGCGCACGTCGCCGCTCGCGTCCTTGAGCTCCTGCAGGGTCGCGGTGCGGGTGATGGCGGTGCCGTCGCGCGAGAGGCGCAGGGTGACGGTCTCGCCGGGCGCGCCCGACTGCAGCTCGGCGCGGATCCTCTCGGGGTCGCCCTTGGCGGGGACGCCGTTGACGGCCAGGAGCGTGTCGCCGGCCTTCAGGCCGGCCGTCTGGGCCGCGGAGTCCTTGACGACGCCGGCGACCGACGTGGTCGGGTTGACGGTCGGGACGCCGATCCAGAAGATCACCGAGAAGATCGCGATCGCCAGGATGATGTTGACCGCCGGCCCGGCCGCGATGGTGAGCACCTTCTTCCACATCGCGGCGGACGAGTAGGCGCGGTGGGCGTCCTCGTCGGCCAGCTCCTCCCCCACCGTCATGCCGCTGATCTTCACGTAGCCGCCGAGCGGCAGCCATCCGATGGCGTACTCGGTCTCGCCGCGCGTGAACTTGGCGATCGGGCGCCCGAAGAAGATGGAGAAGCGCTCCACCTTCATCCCGCACCACTTGGCCACGACCATGTGGCCGGCCTCGTGGATCAGCACGAGGCCCATGAGGATCAGGACGAACCAGAAGATGTTGACGATCGGTCCGCCCATCAGGCCGGCACCGCCGCGATCGCGGCATCGGCGGACGCGCGGGCGCGCCGGTCGGCCTCGAGGACCAGATCCAGCTCGTCGGCCGCGGTGACCGGGACGGCGTCGAGAGCGCCGGCCACGATCGCGCGGGATGTCCATGAAGCCGATCCGGTCGGTCAGGAAGGCCTCGACGGCCACCTCGTTCGCCGCGTTCAGCACGGCGGGCGCGGTGCCCCCCTCCGCGCCGGCGGCGCGGGCCAGGGCCAGGCACGGGAACGCGGTCTCGTCGGGCGCCTCGAAGTCGAGGGTGCGCCCGACCAGGTCCATGGGCTCGCCCGGCGGCGGCGGCGCGGGGTGGCGCAGGGCGTGGCCGATCGGCACGCGCATGTCCGGCGGGCCGCAGTGGCTCAGCACGCTGCCGTCGTCCAGGCGCACCAGCGCGTGGACCAGGGACTGCGGGTGCACGATCACCTCGATGCGCTCGTAGGGCAGGTCGAACAGGTGGTGCGCCTCGATCAGCTCGAGCCCCTTGTTCATCATGGTCGCCGAGTCGATGGTGATCTTCGCCCCCATGGTCCAGGTGGGGTGCCGGAGCGCGTCGTCGCGCGTGACCCCCTCCAGTTCATCGGCCGTTCTGCCCCGGAACGGACCCCCGGAGGCCGTCAGGACCCCGGCCCGGACGCGCTCGCGGGGCACCCCCTCCAGCAGCTGGAAGAGCGCCGAGTGCTCGGAGTCCACCGGCACCAGGGCCGCGCCGGTGCGCGCGCGGACGGCGGCCACGAGGTCCCCGCCCGCGACGAGGCTCTCCTTGTTGGCCAGCGCCACGGTGATCCCCCGCTCCAGCGCCGCGAGCGTGGGGCGCAGCCCGGCGGCCCCCACCAGCGCGTTGAGCACGATGTCGGGGCGGCTGGCGTCGATCAGCGCGGCCAGGTCCGGGTCGAACGGGACCGTGCCCCCGCCCGCCGCGGACGCGGTGTGCGCGATGCCGTGCGCTGCGGCCTGGGCCGCCATGGCGTCGTCGCGCCTGCCGCAGGAGAGCCCGCAGGCCATGAGGTCGGGGGCACGGTCGATGACGTCGAGTGCCTGGACGCCGATCGAGCCCGTGGAGCCCAAGACGAGTACACGTGCCACCGGTCGAGTGTAGCGAGGACCTCCGCGCGCCCGTGGTAAGGGTCGCTTAAGGCCTCGCGGCTACCCTGCTGGGTGTGCTCGCCCTGATCGCCGTCGCGTTCGTCGCCGGAGTGGTGACGGCGCTCTCGCCGTGCGTCCTGCCGGCCCTCCCGGTGGTGGTCGCGGGATCCGCCGGGGGCGGCGCGCGGCGGGTGAGCGGCATCGCCATCGGCTTCGTGGCCTCGTTCGTGCTGTTCACGCTCACGCTCACGGCCGCCCTCGACGCGATCGGGCTGAGCGCCACCGCCCTGCGCGACCTGGCCATCGCCGCCCTCGTGGTCTTCGGCCTGACCCTGGTCGTGCCCGCGCTCGGCGACCGCGTGGCGCGCGCCCTGGCGCCGGTGGCGCGCCTGGGCGACCGGATCCCGCGCGGGCGGGCCGGGCTCGCCGGCGGGCTGCTGGTGGGCGCGGCCCTCGGGCTGGTCTGGACGCCCTGCGCGGGACCGGTGTTCGCCGCCGTCGCCGCCGTCGCGGCCACCGGCGACGCCGGCGGGCGGGCCTTCGTGGTCCTCACGGCCTACGCCGTGGGCGCCGTGGTGCCGCTCTGCCTGGTGGCCGCCGGCGGGCGCCGCCTGCTCGGGCGGCTGCGCGGCCCGGCGGGGGCCGCGGTGCGCCCGGCACTGGGCATCCTGATGGTGGCCGCAGGGGTGATGATCGCGCTGGGCTGGGACACCTCGCTCACCACCGCGCTCGTGCGCGACGCCCCCGCCTACACGGACACGCTGCAGTCCCTCGAGCGCACGTCCACGGTCAGGCGCGAGCTGGCGGGCCTCTCGCGGCCCGCCGCCACGACGATCCCGCCGTTCATCGGACACGGCGCGCGGATCGGCGCCCGGGCCCGGGGACGACCTCGGCCTCCCCGACGGCGGTACCGCCCCCGATCTGACCGGGATCTCCGCGACCTTCAACACCGGCGGTGAGCCGGTCTCCCTCGCGGCGCTGCGCGGGCGGGTGGTGCTGGTGGACTTCTGGACGTACTCCTGCATCAACTGCCTGCGCACCATCCCCGAGCAGGAGTCCCTCTACCGGCGCTACCGGGACCAGGGGCTGACCGTCGTCGGCGTCCACACGCCCGAGTTCCGCTTCGAGGCCGACGCGGGCAACGTCGGACGGGCGGTGCGGGACCTGGGCATCACCTATCCGGTGGTCCTCGATCCCCGCTTCGCGACCTGGGACGCCTTCGGCACCCGCTACTGGCCCACCACCTACCTGATCGACCGCCGCGGCCACGTCCGCGACCTCCACGTCGGCGAGGGCGACGAGGCCCGCACCGAGGCGATCATCCGCCGCCTGCTGGCCGTGCCGGGCGACAGCCCCGCCGCCCCGCGCCGGGCGATCGCGCCGCCGGGACCGCACGCCGTCCGCACCCCCGAGACATATGTCGGAGCCCTGCGCGTCCAGCGACTGACACCGGATCAGACCCTCGCCCCGGGCGCGAGCGCCCGCTACGCGGCGCCGGCCCGCCTGGCCCCGGACCAGCTCGCCTTCGACGGCGGCTGGCTGGTGGGCGACGAGGCCGCCCAGGCCGAGGACGGCGCGGCGCTCGAGCTCCGCTTCCGCGCCGCGGGCGTTTACCTGGTCCTCGACGGCGACGGGCGCCGCCGCGTGGGCCGGGTGCTCCTCGACGGCCGGCCGCCGACGGCGGATGCAGGCCGGGGCGGACGTGGGTCCCGGCGGGCGGCTCGTGGTGGAGGGCCCCCGCCTCTACCGGCTGCTCCAGCTCCCCCGCGCCCGCTCCGGGCGGATGCGCATCGAGCTGGCGCCGGGGACCCGCGCCTACGCCTTCACCTTCGGCTGAGAAGGTCTCTCGGGACGAGGGCCTCGGCCGTCTCGCAGAAGGCGACCACCAGCGCGACGCAGGCGTCCAGGTCGTCCGGGTGGCACGCCTCCACCACCTGGTGCACGTAGCGGGTGGGGATCGAGACGCAGCCGGCCGCCGCGCCGTCGCCGGAGAGGCCGAGCTCTCGGGTGTCCGTGCCGCCGCGCACCATCACCTCGAGCTGGGTGGCGATGCCGCGCTCCTCCCCCACCGCCACCAGGTGATCGACCACCGCGCGCGGGACGATCGCGCTCGTGTCGTAGACCTTGATCGCGGCGCCGCCGCCGAGCCGGGTGATGCGCTCGTGGGGCTTGGCCTCGGGCCCGTCGTTGGCCAGGGTGATGTCGATCGCCAGGCCGATCCGGGGCCGCACCCGCTGGGTCGCCACCCGGGCGCCGCGCAGGCCGACCTCCTCCTGGACGCTGGCCACGGCCACCACCTCGCAGGCGTGCTCGCCCAGCGCGCGGAAGGCCTCGATCATCACGTAGAGGCCGGCCCGGTTGTCGAGGCTCTTGCAGGTCACCAGGTCGCCGAGCCGGGCCATCGCCCGCTCGCGGGTGACCACGTCGCCCGGGCGCACCAGCTCGCGCACGCGCTCGACGGGCAGCCCGAGGTCCACGAAGTAGTCCTCGAGCTTCGGGGCCCGGCGCTTCTCCTCGTCGCTCATCAGGTGCACGGCCTTGGTGCCGAGCACCCCGAGCAGGTCCTCGCGCCCGTGGACGATCACGCGCTGGGCCGTGAGCGTCTTGGGGTCGAAGCCGCCGAGCGGGATCAGGCGCAGGTACCCGGCCTCCTCGACGTGGGTGACCATGAAGCCGATCTCGTCCATGTGGGCCGACAGCATCAGCCGCGGCCCGCCGCCGCCGGCGCGGCGGGCGATGAGGTTGCCGAGCGGGTCGACCTCGATCGAGTCGGCGGCGGGCTCCAGCTCGCGCTGGACGACCTCGCGGATGCGCTCCTCGCGCCCCGGGGCGCCGGGGGTCTCGCACAGCGTCGGTGAGCAGGTCGAGGTTCACGAGGGGCACCTTCAGAACACCGAGCCAGATCGAGGACGAAGTATGCCGCCGTGCCGCCGAACAGCAGGGCGTCGAAGCGGTCGAGCACCCCGCCGTGGCCCATCAGGAGGCGGCCGGAGTCCTTGGCGCCGGCGTCGCGCTTGATCATCGACTCGAACAGGTCGCCCAGGAACGCGGCCGGGCAGATCGCCAGCCCGAGCAGCAGCGACTGCCAGCCGTCGATCCAGTCCATGTAGAGCCCGGCGACCCAGACGGCGAAGGTGGCCACGACCAGGCCGACCAGGGCGCCCTCGACGGTCTTCTTGGGCGACGTGAGCGGCGCGATCGGCCGCCTGCCCCACAGCCGCCCGCCGACGTACGAGGCCGTGTCGAAGATCCAGACGCCCACCAGCACGCAGACGATCGCCGCCGCGCCGTGGGGAAGCTCGCGCATGCTCACCAGCAGGGCCAGCGGCAGGCCCAGGTAGATCACCCCGAGCAGCGTGGTCGACATCCGCACGGTGATGTCCTCGCGGCGCGCCAGGATCAGCGCCGGCCACGGCCGCGAAGCCGAGGCTCAGCGCGAGGCCCAGCAGGATGCCGTGCTCGGGGTCGTTCAGCGCCCAGGTGAAGCCGATCACGCACAGCGTGCCCAGGTAGCCCGCCCAGCGCAGCGGCCGCGTGGCCGCCAGCAGGCTGTAGAGCTCGTAGAGGCCCAGCACGGCGATGATCGCCAGCACGGCGGCGAACGCGAGGCCGCCGACCGCCACGACGACGATCGCGACGATCACGCCCGGGCACGGCGACGACCAGCCGGCTGGTCAGCGCCGACGAGGCGAAGCGCTCAGCGACCACCGAAGCGGCGGTGGCGCCGCCCGTACTCCTCGATCGCGAGGTCGAGGTCCTCGGGGGAGAAATCCGGCCAGAGCCGCGGCGAGAAGTGCAGCTCGGCGTACGCGCTCTGCCAGAGCAGGAAGTTCGACAGGCGCTGCTCGCCGCTGGTGCGGATGACCAGCTCCGGGTCGCGCAGGTCCGGCGCGTAGAGGTACTGGGCGAACTCGGCCTCGCCGGCCTCGGGGCCGCACTCGACGACGAAACGCCGGGCGGCGTCGACGATCTCCCGCCGGCTGCCGTAGTTCATGGCCACGAACAGGCGCAGGCGCGTGTTGCCGGCCGTCAGCTCCTCGGCGGCCGCGATCCGGGCCCGCAGCGCGGCGTCCAGGTCGCCGATCCGGCCGATGAAGCGGATCTGCACGCCCTCCTCGTTGAGCTCGGGCACCTCGCGATCGATCAGCTCGGAGAAGAGCCCCATCAGCTCGCCCACCTCGCTGTCGGGGCGGGACCAGTTCTCGGTCGAGAACGAGAAGATCGTCAGGTCCTTGACCCCGGCGTCGCCCGCGGCGCGCACGACGCGCTTGAGGGCCTTGGCCCCCGCGCGGTGGCCGGCGCCGACCGGCAGGTGGTGCTCACGCGCCCAGCGGCCGTTGCCGTCCATGATGATCGCGATGGACTCGGGGATCTCGGTGAGGCCCGCGGGTCGCTCACGGCGCGCTCCGCGTCCGAGGCCGAGCACCGTCCGGGCCGTGCGCAGCCGGGTCAGGAGGGTCATCGCGAGTCCTCGAGGTCTAGACCTCGAGGATCTCCGCCTCTTTGCGGGCCATCAGGTCGTCGATCGCCTTCACCTCGGCGTCCGTCAGCTTCTGCACGGCGTCCTGGGCGTTCTTGAGCTGGTCGCGGGAGAGGTCGCCGTCCTTCTCCGCGCGCTTCAGCTCGTTGAGCACGTCGCGGCGCACGTTGCGCACGGCCACGCGGCCCTCCTCGGCCATCTTGTGCACGAGCCGGACCATCTCCTTGCGCCGCTCCTCGGTGAGCTGCGGGACGGGCAGGCGGATGATCTGGCCGTCGTTGTTCGGCGTGAGGCCGAGGTCGGACTCCTGGATCGCCTTCTCGACGGCCGGCAGGATCGCTGCGGTCGAAGGGCTGGACCGTCAGCAGGCGCGGCTCGGGGGCGTGGATCGTGGCCAGCTGGTTGAGCGGGGTGCGGGTGCCGTAGGCGTCGACGGTGATCCGGTCGAGGAGGGCGGTCGACGCCCTGCCGGTGCGCACCGAGGCGAACTCGGACGTGAGCGCGGCCACCGCGCCCTCCATCCGCCGTTTGGCGTCCTTCAGCCGGTCCTCCATCAGCGCCTCCTCACTCGGGGCCGTCGGTGACGACCATCGTGCCGATGCGCTCACCGTCGAGCAGGCGGCCGATGTTGCGCTCGTCACCCATGTTGAAGACGAAGATCGGCAGCCCGTTGTCCATGCACAGCGTGAGCGCCGTGGTGTCCATGACCTTGAGACCGCGTTCGATCGCCTCCATGTGGCTGATCCGGGGGATCAGCTTCGCGTCCGGGACCACGCGGGGGTCGGCGTCGAGCACCCCCTCGACCGCGTTCTTGGCCATCAGGATGGCACTCCGCGCCGATCTCCAGCGCCCGCAGCGCGGCCGTCGTGTCGGTGGTGAAGAACGGGTTGCCGGTGCCGCCGGCGAAGATGACCACCCGCTTCTTCTCGAGGTGGCGGATCGCGCGGCGCCGGATGTAGGGCTCGGCGACCTCCTGCATGGCGATCGCCGACTGCACCCGCGTCGTCATGCCCAGCTTCTCGAGGGCGTCCTGGATCGCGAGGGCGTTGAGCATCGTCGCGATCATGCCCATGTAGTCGGCCGTCGCGCGCTCCATGCCGATCGCCATCCCCTGCAGGCCGCGGAAGATGTTGCCCGCGCCCACGACGATGGCGACGTCGATGCCGCGGTCGTGCGCGTCCTTCACCTGGCGCGCGATCGCCGCGATCCGCTCCGGATCGATGCCGTAGGGCTCGTCGCCCATCAGCGCCTCGCCGGAGAGCTTCAGCACCACCCGGCGGAACACCGACCCGCCCGGAGCGAGCGTCCGGACGGGAGGGGTCGGCCTCCTCGGGATTACTGGCCAAGCTCGAACAGCGTGAAACGCCGGATGGTGACGTTCTCGCCGAGGCTCGCGGAGGCCTCGACGCGCAGCTGCTCGATCGTGCGCGGCTTCTTCTCGGCCTGGTCGCGCACGTACTCCTGGTCCAGGAGGCAGATGGAGCTGAGGTGCTTCTTGAGCTTGCCCTCGACCGCGCGGTCGCGCGCGTGCTCGGGGATGTCCTGGGCCTGCGCCTCGTAGATCGCGCGCTCGGAGGCGACGTACTCCTCCGGGACGTCCTCGCTGCTGACGAAGCGCGGCTTGAGCGCCGCGATGTGGAGGGCGACGTCGTGGACGAACGACTGGAACTCCTCGGTGCGCGCCACGAAGTCGGTCTCGCAGTTCACCTCGACCAGCACGCCGACGCGGCCGCCGGCGTGGATGTAGCTGTCGATGATGCCCTCGTTGGCCGCCCGGCCGGCCCGCTTGGCGGCGTCGGCGAGGCCCTTGGTGCGCAGGGACTTGGTGGCCTCCTCGAGGTCGCCGCCGGCCTCCTCGAGCGCCTTCTTGCAGTCCATCATCCCGGCGCCGGTCTTGTCGCGCAGCTCCTTGACGAGCTTGGCGGGGATCGTCGTGCTCACGCGGTGACCTCTTCCTCGGCGGTGGCGGTGGGGGCCTCGGCGGCGCCCTCGGCGGGCGGCTCTCGGCGGCGCCTCGGCGGGGCCTCGGCCTCGCCCTCGGCGGCGGGCGCCGGGATGCCGGACTCGGGCAGCGTGCCCTTGCCCTCGAGCACCGCGTCGGCCAGCGCCCCGAGGATCAGGCCGCAGGCGCGGATGGCGTCGTCGTTGCCCGGGATGACGTAGGTCGCCTCGTCCGGGTCGCAGTTCGTGTCCACGAGGCCGATCACGGCGAGGCCGAGGCGGTTCGCCTCGCGCACGCCGATGGCCTCCTTCTTGAGGTCCACGATCACCACGGCGTCCGGCAGCCGCTGCATGTCGGCGACGCCGCCGAGGTTGGTCTCGAGCTTGATGAGCTCGCCCTCGCGCGCCAGGCGCTCGCGGGTCGGCAGCAGCTCGAGCTGGCCCTCGCGCTTCTGGTTGCGCAGCTCGTGCAGGCGGCGGATGCGCTGGGAGATGGTGCCCCAGTTGGTCAGCAGGCCGCCGAGCCAGCGGTGCGACACGTAGGGCATGCCGCAGCGGCGGGCCTGGTCGGCCACGGCGTCCTGCGACTGCTTCTTGGTGCCCACGAAGAGCACGGTGCCGCCGCGCTGCGAGATCTCGCGCACGACGTCGCACGCCTGCTCGAGCAGGACGATCGTCTGCTGCAGGTCGATGATGTAGATCCCGCCGCGCTCACCGAAGATGTAGCGCTTCATCTTCGGGTTCCAGCGGCGGGTCTGGTGTCCGAAATGGACCCCCGACTCGAGCAGCTGTTTCATGGTGACGCTGGGCATGGGTGGCTCCCCTTACTGCGAACGGTTGATGTCGTGTGGAGCGCCGGCGCGGGCCTGATGGTCTCCGGGCGACCGCGCGTGAACGCGCGAAAACGCCCGGGCACCGCCATCAGGTGGAGTGCACCGGGGAGGGGTCGATTGGGTACTGCGGTCGGCCATCTTAGCGTGCCCGGGTCACCCCGCGTTCAGGCGTCGCGGCGGGCGCGCCTCAGCGCGAGCTCCAGGTCGTGCGGAAGCGGGCTCTCGACCTCGATCCGCTCGCCGGTCTCCGGGTGCGGGAACGCGAGCCGCGCGGCGTGCAGGAACTGCCGGTCCAGGCCCAGCGTCTCCTCGCGGCGCCCGTAGACGCGGTCCCCCACCACCGGGTGGCCCACCGACTCCAGGTGCACGCGGATCTGGTGCGTCCGCCCGGTCTCGAGGCGGACGTCCGCGTAGGTGAAGCGGCCGAGGTCCTCCAGCCGGCGCATGTGGGTGACGGCGGCCCGGCCCTCGGCGTCGTCGATCGCCATGCGCGTGCGCACCCGCCGGTCGCGGCCGATGGGGCGGTCCACGGTCAGGGCCGGGGGCGTCGCCCCGTGGACCATGGCGAGGTAGTTGCGCTCCACGTGCCGGTCCCGCAGAGCGCGCTGCAGGCGCCGGTGGGCGCGCTCGGAGCGGGCCACCACCAGGAGGCCCGAGGTGTCGCGGTCGAGCCGGTGCACGATGCCCGGGCGGGTCGGATCCTGGCCGCCGGCGATCGCGTGGGCGAGCAGGCCGTGCACCAGGGTCCCCCCCGCGTGCCCGGCGCTGGGATGGGTGACGACGCCCGCGGGCTTGTCCACCACCAGCAGGTGCTCGTCCTCGTAGCGCACGGTCATCGGGACGACCTCGGGCACCAGCGTCGAGGTCGGCGCCGGGGTGGGCCGGACGTCCAGCGTCTGGCCGCGCGGCCAGCAGGTGGCGCTTGGGCTTGCCCTCGCCGTCGACCGTCACGCGGCCGGCGTCGATCAGGCGCTGGGCCTCGGCGCGGCTGCCGACCTCCTCGAGCGACCCCACCACGGCGTCCAGGCGCCGCCCGGCGTCCTCGGGCCCGACCACCACCCGCAGGGGCGGTGGGTCGCTAACCGGCGTCGTCGTCCGCCTCGTCGGCATCCCGCAGCAGGCCGAGGACGATCAGGACCGCCCCGATCGTGATCCCGCAGTCGGCGAGGTTGAACGCCGGCCAGCGGGCGAGGTCGATGAAGTCGGTGACGGCGCCGTGGACGAGCCGGTCGATCAGGTTGCCCAGGCTGCCGCCCACCAGCAGGCCGGCGCCGACGGCGACCATCGCGTTGCGCGCGACGAGCCCGGCCAGGGCGATGGCGATCGCCGACAGCGCGATCACCGTGAGCACGGCCACGACCGCCTGGCGGCCCGGGAAGAGGCCGAAGGCGATGCCCTCGTTGGAGACGCGCGAGATCGAGAAGCCGGGGATGACCTCGATGCTCTCCCGCGGGGCCAGCTGGCCGCGGATGATGAGCTTGGTGATCTGATCGACGATCACGCACGAGCAGCGCGAGCAGGCCGAAGCGCCACCAGCGGGCCTGGGTCTGGCGGCGGTGGCGGCGCGCCGTGGCGCTGACCACCGCGTCGCGGGTGCTGGGGCCCCGGGTCGTCAGGAGGTCGGCCCCCACCGCGCCGAGGCTCTCGACCAGCCGCGCGACGATGGCCTGCGGGTCGCCGTCCACCTCGATCAGCTTGCGCGCCCCCGAGGAGCCGCGCCGCACGCGGACGGCCGACGGCCGCACCCCGGCGGCCTCGCGCCAGGTAGCCGCAGAGGGCGGCGTTCGACTGCCCCTGGTGGGGCGGCGCCGCGATCTGGACCCTCAGCGCGCCGTCCTGGACCCCCACGGCGCGCGTGCTCCGCGAGCGCGGCACGGCCTTCACCGCGACGGTCACGCCGTCACCACGTCGGGTGACCCATGAGGGGGGATCGGTCAGAAGGCGTCCAGGAGCGTCAGGACGAGGTCCCGAAGGATGTACAGCACGATGATCGCCGACGATCGGCGAGAGGTCGAACATCCCCAGGGGCGGGATGAGGCGCCGGAAGAAGCCGAGGAACCACTCCGTGCTCTGGAAGATGAAGTCGAAGAACGCGCGCCGCCCAGCGCGATCCGGGCCCCATCGGCAGGAACGACAGCAGGATCCGGACGAAGATGATGATGATGAAGACCGTGAAGAGGGCGGAGACATAGGTCTGGAGGGCGTCCACGGGCTCAGAGTTCCTGGGCGCGCTTCGCGGCCGCGAGGACCGCGTCGGCCACGTGGGCGCGGACGGCGCCGCGCTCCAGCACGGCCACGCCGGCGATCGTGGTGCCCGCCGGAGAGCTGACGCGCTGGCGCAGGACCGCCGGATCGGTGCCGTCCGCGAGCAGCGCGGCGGTGCCGCCGAGCACCGCGGCGACCATCTCGCGCGCCTGGGCCCGGGTCAGGCCCGCGGCCACGGCGCCCTCCTCGAGCCCCTCGGCCACCACGGCCACCAGGCCGGGGCCGCTGCCCGCGAGGGCCGTCGCGGCCGCGAAGAGGCTCTCCGGCAGGGGCACGACGGCGCCGAGGGGCGCCAGGAGGGCGCGGACGTCCTCGTCGCGCGCCGTCGTCCAGGCCCCGGCTGGCGACGGCGACGATCCCGGCGCCGTGGCGGACGGCCAGGTTCGGCATCGTGCGGACGAGCGGCGCGCCGGGCGCGGCGGCGGCGAGGCGGTCGAGGTCCCAGCCCGGCCACCACCGACAGGATCACGGCGCCCGGGCGCAGGCCGGCGGCCACGGCGCCCAGCACCTCGCCGCGCGTCCTTGGGCTTGACCGCCACGCAGACGAGGTCGGCGGCGGCCGCCTCCTCGACGGCGCCGCGGCGCGCCCCCCGGCGTCGGCGATCGCGGCCTCCACGGCGGCGGGGACGGCGTCGGCGATCACGAGGCCGCTCCGCGACGTCCGGGCGCCCGCGCACGAGGCCGGCGGCGAGGGCGCGCCCCATTGCGCCCGCCCCGACGAGCCCGATACTGGCCGGCCAGCCCCCCACGGTCAGTATTGGTTGAAGAAGCCCTTCTCCAGGAGACGGGCCCTCTCCTCCGCCGACACCTCGACGTTGCGCGGGGTCAGCATGAAGACCTTGTCGGCCACACGCTGCATGCCGCCGTCGAGGGCGTAGGTGAGCCCGCTGGAGAAGTCGATGAGCCGCTTGGCGAGATCGGTCTCGGCGCTCTGGAGGTTGAGGATGACCGGGATCGTCCCCTTGAACTTGTCGGCGATCTGCTGCGCGTCGTTGAAGCTCTTGGGCACGACGAGGTAGACCTCGGCGGGCTGCGGGACGCGACTCCACCGAGCGCATCACCGGGCCGGCTGCTGGTCCGGGTGTCGTCGGCGAAGATGTCGTCGAAGTCCGCGTCGCGGCGGCGCGGGCCGAGGCGGCGCACGTTGGGCCGCTCGCGGTAGGTGCGCTCGAGGTCCTCGTGCGCGCTCGAGCGGTTCTCGCGGTCGCGGTCGCGCTCGCGCTCGTACCGCGGCGCTCGGGCTCGTCGTCGTAGTCGTCGGCGTAGTCGTCCGGCTCGTCGGCCATGCCGAAGTAGACGAGGGTGCGGTGCCAGAGGTCGGTGACGGCCATCTACGCAAGTCCCTGGGTGGTTGTCTGAACGCGCTCGAGGAGGCCCCGCCCCACGCGGACCTTCGTGGCGCCCTCTTCGGCGGCCACGAGATAGTCCTGACTCGTGCCCATCGAGAGATCGCTGAAGTCGTGACGGCCGCTCCACTCGATCGCGAGGTCGCCGGCCAGCCGCCGGAGTGCGGCGAAGTGGGGTCGGCTCATCTCTGCGTCGGTGTGGTGCGGGGGCATGGCCATCAGACCACCGATCACGAGGTCGGCGTGAACCGACACGTCATCCACGAATGCCCGAAGTTGGGGCGGCACGATACCACCTTTGGTTGGCTCCTCGGCGACGTTCACTTCGACGAGAACCCGCGTCGGACCTTCCGCGCGGGAGGCGATCTCCGCCGCCAGGCGCGGCGAGTCGACCGAGTGGATGAGGCGGGTCGCGGCCAGCACGTCACGGACCTTGCGACGCTGCAGGTGGCCGATGAAGTCGAAGGTCAGGCGCCCCTCCGCGAGCGCCGCCTTGGCCTGGAGGTCCTGGAGGCGGTTCTCCCCCACCACGGTCACGCCCGCGGCGACGAGGGCCGGCGTGTCCTCGGCCGGCACGTACTTGCCGGCGAGGACGAGCTCCACCGATCCGGGCGCGCGGCCGGATCGGCCGGCGGCCTCGTCGAGCCGCTCGCGGGCCTCGGCCAGCACGGCGCGCAGGGCGTCCGGGTCGATCACGGGCCCCCCTCCCGCGGGCCGACGGCCCAGACGAGGCCCGCCTGGCGCCCGCTCGCGGCGCCGTCGCGGCGGTACGAGAAGAAGCGCTCGGCGTCGCAGGAGGTGCACGCCTCCACGGTCTGGATCGCGGCGTCCGGCACCCCGGCGCCCACCAGCGCGACGCGCGCCGCGGCCGCCAGGTCGACCGCGGGCGCCGCCACGACGCCCGCGCCGAAGCGCGCGGCGAAGCGCTCGCGCACCTCGGCGGACACCGGGTAGCAGCAGGGCCCGATGCCCGGACCCACGGCGGCGGCCACCCTCTCCGGGGCGCCGAGCGCCGCCACGGCCTCCTCGAGCACGCCCGCCACCAGCCCCCGCCACCCGGCGTGCGCCGCGGCCACCTCGGGGCGGTCCCGGCGCCACAGGAGCACCGGCAGGCAGTCGGCGCCGAGCACGGCGAGCGGCCCCGGTGGTCGCGTCGCCCACGAGGCCGTCGCCGTCGGGCCATCCGCGCAGCTCGCCGAGGAAGCGCCCGTCCGCCCCGCGCCGCCCGGCGGACCCGCGTGCCGTGGACCTGGTTGAGCATGGCCACGGCCGCGCCGTCCAGGCCGAGCTCCTCGCACACCCGCGCCCGGTTGGCCCGCACGTCGGCGTCGGCGTCGCCGCGCTCGGCGCCGAGGTTGAGCGAGGCGAACGGGCCCGCGCTCACGCCGCCGCGGCGAGTGGTGAAGACCGCCCCCGCCGGGGCGTCGGTCGCGATCACGATCAGCTCCGGACCGCTCATCCGCGCCTCCCGGGCGACCCGCAGCGCCAGCGCGAGCTGCTCGTCGCGGCCGCCGACGCGCCCGTCGAGCATCGGCGGCGCGCACCTCGGCGAGCGCGCGCCCGATCGCCGGCCCGGGGGCGACGCCCTCCCCCACCAGGTCGGCGCCGGTCACCGCGATCTGGTGGTCGCGGTGGCCGGCCCACCACCCCGCGACCGCCTCGGCCCCGCGGCGAGCGCGGCGACGGCGGTGGCCGGGTCGGCCGCCGCCAGCAGGCGATCGATCTCGGACGGCGTCCCGGCGCGCGCGAGCGCCGGCGGCCAGGTCCCCGGCGCCCGCCGCTGTCGCGCGCCATCTCCCGCGCCCAGCCGGGGACGGCGGCGACCGCCGAGCGCCTCCGGGGCCACCGCGGCGCCCAGCCGCAGCGCCCACGGCGGCAGGTCCGGCGCGCCGGCGCGCCCCAGCGGCCCGCGTCGATGCGGGCGACGCCGGCCGCCGCGTCCGGCAGGACCCAGGGCACGCCCAGGCCCGCGAGCAGCGGCCAGGCCCCGGCGCCCGTCGCGGGCTCGTCCAGCAGGCGGCGCATCTCCTCCATCACCCGCGACGATGCCGGGTCCAGCTCCGGCGCCGCCCGCCGCGCGGCCGCTCGGTCTCGGGCGCGAGGGCGAAGCCGAGCCGGCCGGCGTAGCGCGCGGCGCGCACGAGCCGGCTCGGATCCTCGACGAAGGCGTCCGGCGCGCAGCGCCCGCACGAGGCCGGCGGCGAGGTCGGCCGCGCCGCCGTGCGGGATCGACGAGCGTCGCCGGCGCGATCCCCGCTCAGCGCCCGACGGCCATGGCGTTGATGGTGAAGTCGCGCCGCGCCAGGTCGTCGGCCAGCGTGCCGTCGCCCACCGTCGGCAGCGCGCCGGGGGCGGCGTAGGTCTCGGTGCGGGCCGACACCAGGTCGACGTGCCGCCACCCTCCAGGTGCACGACGGCGGTCGCGGAAGCGCGGGTGGGCGACGACGCGCGCGCTGAGGGCGTCGCCCGAGGGCCCGGGCCACCGCGATCGCGTCGCCCTCGACCACCAGGTCGAGCTCCTCGCCCGGCGGCCGGCGCAGCAGGGCGTCGCGGACCGCGCCGCCGACCGCGCTCACATCGCCGCGCAGGTCGGGGACGGACGACCCGGACGAGCGGGTGAGTCGTCCACGAGCGCCGCACGGGCACTAGGATCGACGTCGTGGCCTACGACCCCGTCTCCCGCAAGCTCGCCGACGTGGCGCCCGTCGCGCCCGAGCTGCTCGAGGTGTTCGAGAAGTACGAGGGGCTCACGCTGCTCGAGCTCCGGGCGGGGTTCGAGGAGGCCGACGCGCGCTTCCAGGAGTGGGTGCGCGATCCGGCCAACGAGGGACGCCCGATCGCCGAGGCGCCCGACTACCTCGACCGCATCGCGCTCGACAGCCTGCTCGAGCGCCGGACCTGGGCCGAGTAGCTCCGCGCACGCCGCCGGGCCTCAGGCGGAGGCGATGACGGCCACGGCGTCGATCTCGACCCGTGCGCCGAGCGGGCAGCGCCGCGACGCCGACCGTCGCCCGGGCCGGGGCGTGCCCGGCGAAGGCCTCGGCGTAGGCCGCGTTCATGGCGGGGAAGTCGCCCGCGAGGTCGTGCAGGTAGACCGTGGTGCGGGTGACGTCGGCCAGGCGCGGCGCCGGCCTCGGCGAGGATCGCCGCGACGTGGCCGAGCACGACCCGGCGTCTGCTCGCCCACGTCGCCCTCCACGAGCGCGCCGGTGGCGGGATCCACGGCGATCTGGCCCGAGACGAACACCAGCCGCCCCGCGGCGCGCCACCACGGCCTGGCTGTAGGGGGCGCCGGCGACGGGCGCGGGCGCGGACTCGGTGCGGATGATCCTCACGCCGCCAAGCCTACTGGCGGACCGCGACCCCTGCGCGTCGCCATGGCCCGCTTGACCTCGGCGATCGAGTACACCCCGTCGTGGAAGACGGAGGCGGCCAGCACGGCGTCGGCGCCGCCCGCGCGTCACGGCGTCGCTGAAGTGCTCCAGGCTGCCCGCCCCGCCCGAGGCGATGACCGGCACCGGGGCGGCCTCCGCCACCGCGGCCAGCAGCTCGCACGTCGAAGCCGTCGTGGGTCCCGTCGCGGTCCATGCTCGTCACCAGCAGCTCGCCGGCGCCGCGCTCGGCGGCCTCGGCCGCCCAGGCCACCGCCTCGCGGCCGGTCGGCAGGCGCCCGCCGTTGAGGAAGACCTCCCAGCCGCTGCCGTCCTCGCGCCGCTTGGCGTCGATCGCCACCACGATGCACTGGGCGCCGAAGCGCGCGGAGGCGCGCTCGATGAGCTGCGGGTCGCGCACGGCGGCCGAGTTCAGCGAGACCTTGTCGGCCCCGGCCGCCAGCACGGCCCGGATGTCCTCCTCCGAGCGCAGCCCGCCGCCGATCGTGAAGGGGATGAAGACCTCCTCGGCCGTCCGCCGCGCCAGCTCGACGATGGTGCCGCGCTCCTCGTGGCTCGCGGTGATGTCCAGGAACACCAGCTCGTCCGCGCCCTCGCGGTCGTAGCGGGCGGCCAGCTCCACCGGGTCGCCGGCGTCGCGCAGGCCCACGAAGTTGACCCCCTTCACCACCCGCCCGGCGTTGACGTCCAGGCAGGGGATGACCCGGATCACGTCCGGCTCCCCGCCCCGAGCACGTCGAGGGCCTCGGTCACCGAGAAGCGCCCCTCGTAGAGGGCGCGCCCGACGATCACCCCGTCCAGCGTCGGGAGCCCCAGGTCGCGCAGCCGGCGCAGGTCGTCGAGCGACGAGATGCCCCCGGAGGCGATCAGGCGCAGCGGCGGGGCCGCCTCGGCCAGGCGCCGCATCGCGTTCAGGTTCGGCCCGCCGAGGGTGCCGTCGCGGTTGATGTCGGTGTAGGCCAGCCGCCGCACGCCGAGCGACACGAGGCCGGTCGCCACCTCGACCGCGTCGCGGTCGGAGACCTGGGTCCAGCCGTGGGTCGCCACCTTGCCCTGGCGGGCGTCGAGCGCGACCACCAGGCCGTCGCCGAGGCGGTCGATGGCCCAGGTGAGCAGGTCGCGGTCGTCCACGACGGCCGTCCCCACCACCACGCGGTTGACGCCCGTCGCGAGCGCCGTCTCGATGGCCGCCCGGGACCGCAGCCCGCCGCCGAGGTGGACCGTGCCCGGGAACGCCGCCGCGATGCTCGCCACCAGGGCCGCGTGCACCGGCTCGCCCGCCCGGGCGCCGTCGAGGTCGACCACGTGGAGCGAGGTGGCGCCGCTCTCGGCGAAGGCGCGGGCCTGGTCCACCGGGCTGTCGCTGAAGACGGTGGACTGGGCGAAGTCGCCCTGGCGCAGGCGCACGGCCTGCCCGCCCTGCAGGTCGATCGCGGGGTAGAGCGTGATCACGAGAGCGTGGGGGTCGGGACCGCGGCCAGCCAGCGCCTGAGCAGGCCGAGGCCGGCGGCGCTCGACTTCTCGGGGTGGAACTGGACGCCCGACACGCCGGGTCGCCCGGCGGCGGCGCAGAAGGTGACGCCGTGATCGGCCTCGGCCGAGGATCAGCGCCGGGTCCTCGGGCTCGCAGCCGTAGGTGTGCACGAAGTAGTAGATCGACCCGCCCTCGTCGGCGGGCCCCGGGGCGAGGGGCGAGTCCGGCGCCCACGTGACCCTGCTCCAGCCGATGTGCGGCAGCTTGAGCGCGGTGCGCAGGCGCCGCGCCGCGCCGGGCAGCACGCCGAGGCCCTGCACGCCCGGGCTCTCCTCGCTCTCGTCGAAGAGCAGCTGGAGGCCCGAGGCAGATGCCGAGCACGGGCACGCCGCGCGCGACGGCGTCGTGGACGGCGACGTCGAGCCGGTGCTCGCGGATGCGCCGCATGGCCTCGCCGAAGCTGCCGACCCCCGGCAGCACCACGGCGTCGGCGCCGGCCACCGCCTCCGGCGCGCGGACCACCGTGACGTCCGCTCCGAGGAGCTCGAGGGCCTTCGTGGCGCTACGCAGGTTGCTCATCTCGTAGTCGAGAACCGCCACCCGAGGCGTCACAGACTCCCCTTGGTGGAGGGCACGCCCGAGACGCGTGGGTTGGGGGCGACGGCCGCGGCGAGCGCGCGCGCGAGCGCCTTGAAGCTGCCCTCGATGGTGTGGTGGACATTTCCGGGCACCAGCGTTCGGACGTGCAGGGTCAGGCCGGCGTGGTTCGCGAGGCCCCGCATGAACTCCCCGAGCAGCTCGGTCTCGAAACCCCCGATGACGATGGCGGGCAGGGGCACGTCCAGGGCCACGAAGGGGCGGCCCGAGAGGTCGACGGCCGCCTGGGTCAGGCACTCGTCCATCGGGATCACGGCCGACCCGTACCGCTCGATGCCCGCGCGGTCGCCCAGCGCGGCGCTCAGCGCCTGGCCGAGGGTGATGCCCACGTCCTCCACGGTGTGGTGGCTGCCGGTCTCGAGGTCGCCCCGCGCCTCGATCTCGATGTCGATCAGCGAGTGGCGGGCGAGCAGCGTGAGCATGTGGTCGAAGAAGCCGACCCCGGTGTTGATGAGCGCGGAGCCGGTGCCGTCCAGATCGACGCGCGCGCGCACGTCGGTCTCGCCGGTGGTCCGGCGGGCCTCCCCCGTGCGGCTCACGACGTCCGCCTCCGCGCCTCGGCGGACCGGCGGTGCATCGTGAAGCCCTCGGCGTCCGCCAGCGCGGCCAGGTGGGGCGTGAGGGCCTCGACGGCCTCGTCGGTCATCTCGACCACGGACATCCTCCGCAGGAACGTTGTGGGCCCGAGGGCCGACGCGTAGCGCGCGGCGCCCCCGGTGGGCAGGACGTGGTTGGAGCCGGCGACGTAGTCGCCGAAAGCGGTCGCGCAGTTGGGTCCGATGAACACCGCGCCCGAGCGTGAGATCCGCGATGCGATCACGTCGGGCTCACGCGTGGAGATCTCCAGATGCTCGGGGGCGAACGCCTCCGCGAGCTCGATCGCCAGAGGCATGCTGGCACACTCGACAAGGGTGATGGGTCCGGCGCCCTCGGGCAAGCCGGCGAGCGCGGCGGCCACGGAATCGATCACCTCGGGGTCGTCGCTGGCGAGCACCGCCGGCGAGTCGGCGCCGTGCTCGGCCTGGGCGAGCAGGTCGAGGGCGATCGCCTCCGGATCGGCGGACGCGTCGGCGATGATCATCACCTCGCTGGGCCCGGCCACGCCGTCGATGCCCACCGTCCCGACCACCTGACGCTTGGCCTCCTGCACCCAGGGGCTCCCGGGCCCCACGATCACCGCCACCGGCGGGATGGTCGCGGTGCCGTAGGCGAGGGCCGCGATGGCCGCCGCGCCGCCGGCGGCGTAGACCTCGTGGACGCCCAGGATCGCCGCGGTGGCCAGGATGACCGGCGAGGGACGCCCGTCCGGCCCGGGCGGGCTGACCACGGCGATGCGCTCCACGCCGGCGACCTGGGCGGGGACGACGCCCATGATGAGGCTCGACGGATACGCGGCGCGCCCGCCCGGCACGTAGACGCCGGCCGCGTCGACCGGCACCCGGCGCACCTGGATCCGCTGGCCGAAGGGGAGCGTCACCTGGCGGTCGTCGGGCAGCAGCGCCTCGGCCACGATCCTCACCTGGGCCGCCGCGGTGACGATCGCCGCCCGCAGGTCGTCGTCGAGGCCCTCGAGGGCGCGCTCGACGGCCACGCGGGGCACCCGGATGCGGTCGTGCGTGAAGTCCGGGCTGGTCGAAGCGCCGCACGCCCTCCACGAGGGCGTCGTCGCCGCCGGTGCGGACGGCCTCCAGGCTCGCGGCGACCCCCTCCGCGAGGCCGGCCACGTCCACGTCCGGCCGCAGCGTGTGGGCGACCGCCTGGGCCCCGCCCGCGCGCAGGCGCGCTCGACGCGGTGCGCCGCTCACGGCCGCGCCTTCGCCATCCGATCCACCAGGCCCCCGAGCTCCTCCGCGCGCAGCGTCTGGCTCACCCGGTTGGCGATCAGGCGCGCCGAGGAGTCGAAGATCTGCTCACGCTCGACCAGCCCGTTCTCGCGCAGCGTCCGGCCGGTGGCGACCAGATCGACGATCCCGTGGGCCAGCCCGACCAGCGGGGCGAGCTCCACCGAGCCGTTCACCTTCACCACCTCGGCCTGGCGGCCGGTCGCCGTGAAGTGGCGGGTCGCGCTCACCGGGTACTTGGTCGCCACCCGGACGACGCCCAGGTGCTCGAGCGCGCCGGGGGTGGGATCCTCGCCGGCCCGCGTCGCGTAGACCATCCGGCAGCCGCCGAAGCGCAGGTCGAGCAGCTCGTAGACGTCCGGGGCGCGCTCGGTGAGGACGTCCTTGCCGACGATCCCGATGTCCGCCGCCCCGGCCTCGACGTAGGTCGGCACGTCGCTGGGGCGCGTGGTGATGAAGGTGGTGCCGGTGGGGCTCTCGATGATCAGGCGGCGGCCCGCGTCCCGCAGCGGCGCGACGTCCACGCCGGCGGCCTCCAGGATCTCCACGGAGCCCGGAAAGAGCGCCCCCAGCGGCACGCAGATCCTCAGACCCACGACGACACCGCCTCCTCGAGCCGCGCGTGCACGCGCGACTCCCCCGTCGCGCGATCGAGCACCGCGTAGCCCCTCGGCGACCGGGCGGGCCACCCAGCGCCAGCCGTCGGCGGCCGCGAGCGCCTCGGCGTCCACCCCGGCGTCCGGCAGGGCGACGACCGGCGAGCCCCGCCGCGCGGACGGCCGCGGCCGCGGCGGGATCGTCGTCGAGGGCGCCCACCAGCACGACCCCGGCGCGCGGCGGGACCGGCTCGCCGTCCGCGGCGATCAGCGCCTGGTGCAGCAGGTCGAGCGTGATCGCGAAGCCCACGGCGGGGCGGGGCCGGCCGAAGCGGGCGGCCAGCTCGTCGTAGCGCCCCCCCACGGCGATCGGCGCGCCGACGCCCGGCGCATAGGCCTCGACGACCACCCCGGAGTAGTAGGGCCAGTCGCGGAGCACGCCCAGGTCCAGGATCACCGCGTCGCCCGCGCCGTGGGCGGCGACGAGGTCGAGCACCCGCGAGAGGCGATCGCAGGCCGGCGCGGCGGGCGGCACCTCGCGGACGATCCGCTCCAGGAGCTCGCGGCCGCCGCGCAGCGAGGGGAGCTCCCGCAGGAGCTCGGCGCCGGGCCCGTCGGGCCGGGCCTCGCGGGCGAGCCGCCGCCACTCGACGAAGTTCCGCGCGGCGAGCGCCCCGTTGAGCTCGGCGCGCGTCGCCGGCGCGATGCCGAGGCCGTCGAGCACGGCGCGCGTCAGCGACACGTCGCCCACGCCCACGCGCAGCCCCTCGAGGCCCGTGGCGCGCAGGCTCTGGACCAGCAGCGCGATCGCCTCGGCGTCGCCGCCCGGGCCCGCCTCCCCCACCAGCTCGATGCCGGCCTGCCGCTGCTCCGAGGCCCGCGGGCGCCCGGGGGCCGGCGGGCGGAACACCCGCGCCACGTAGGAGACGCGCACCGGCCCGGGGTGGTCGGCCATCCGGGTCGCCACGAGGCGGGCGATCGGGATCGTGATGTCCGGGCGCAGCACCAGCACGCGCCCCTCGACGTCGAAGAGGCGGAAGGCGTCGCGCAGGCCCGCCCTCCTGGGCGCGGTCGATGACCTCGGCGAACTCGAGCACCGGCGTCATCACCTCGCGGTAGCCGAAGGCGCCGAAGGCCGCCCGCAGGGCGGCCTCCACCTGACGCAGCTCGGCGGCCTCGACGGCGAGGACGTCCTTGGCGCCGGCCGGCAGGGCCGCGGGCGCCGGGGCGCCGCGACCCGGCTGCATGTCACTCACGGACACGCTCGATGTCGGCGCCCACGTCCTGGAGGCGCTCGTCGATGCGCTCGTAGCCGCGGTCGATCTGGCCCACGTTGCCGATCACGCTCTCGCCCTTGGCCGCGAGGCTGGCGATCAGCATCGCCATGCCGGCGCGGATGTCGGGGCTCTCCAGGCGCTCGCCGTAGAGCTGCGCCGGGCCGCTGACCACCGCGCGGTGCGGGATCGCAGAGCACGATCCGCGCGCCCATCGCGACCAGCTTGTCCACGAAGAAGAGGCGGTTCTCGAACATCTTCTCGAAGATCATCACCGTGCCGTGGGTCTGGGTCGCGACGGCCGTGGCGATGCTGGTGAGGTCGGCGGGGAACGCCGGCCAGATGCCGTCGTCGACCTTCGGGATGGCGTCGCCCTCGTCGGCCACGACGCGCAGGTCCTGGTCCGGCGGCACCCGCAGGCGTGTCGCCGTCGATCTCCACCCGGATCCCCAGGCGCTCGAAGGTCAGGTTGATCATGCGCAGGTCCTCGGCGCGGACGTCGCTGATCGTCAGGTCGGAGCCGGTGATGGCCCCGAGCCCGATGAACGAGGCGATCTCGATGTGGTCCGGCCCGATCCGGAAGCGGCCGCCGTGGAGGCGGTCGACGCCGTCGATGATCATCCGGTTGGTGCCGATGCCGTCGATCGGCGCGCCGAGCACGATGAGGAAGTGGGCCAGGTCCTGCACGTGCGGCTCGCTCGCCGCGTTCAGGATCGTCGTCCGGCCGGTCGCCGTGACCGCCGCCATCAGGACGTTCTCGGTGGCCGTCACCGACGCCTCGTCGAGGAAGATCTCCGCGCCCGCGCAGGCCGGCGTGGCTCAGGCTGTAGCTCCGGGTGACCTCGGTCTCGGCGCCGAGCCCGCGGAACGCGAGCAGGTGGGTGTCCACGCGGCGGCGGCCGATGAAGTCGCCGCCCGCCAGGGGCAGCTCCACCTGCGCCGCACCGCGCCAGCAGCGGGCCCCGCCAGCAGCAGCGACGCCCGCAGGCGGCGGCAGAGGTCCGGGTCGAGGTGGGTCGTGCGCACGTTGCCGGCGCTCAGCGCGAGGCTGTTGGGACCCTCGTCGCGGACGCTCACGCCGAGATCGTCGAGGAGGGCCAGCATCACGTGCACGTCGAGGATGTCGGGGACGTTCTCGAGCACGACCTCCTCGTCCGTGAGCAGGCATGCGGCCAGGATCGGCAGAGCCGCATTCTTGTTGCCGCTCGGCACGATCGTGCCGGACAGCGCACGGCCGCCCCGGATAACCAGCCTGTCCTGACTCACGTCCGAGGAAGCTAGCAGTCGCCGCCGATCGCGGTGACGCCCTCCAGGAGACGTGCGAGGTCGGTTTCGTCCGAGAAGAAGCCCAGCGACGCCCTGAGAGCCGCGGGGTGGGGCAGCCAGCGGACGATCACGCCGCGCGCGGCGAGGGCGGCGCAGGCCGCGACCGGGTCCGCGTCCCCCACCGATGAACGTCACCAGGCCGGCCTGACGGCCGGGCGGCGTGACCACCGCGACGCCGGGCAGGCCCGCCAGCCCCGCCCGCGCGGCCGCCTGGCGCTCCGCCGTGCGCCGCGTGGACCCACTCCCACCCGAGGCCCTCGAGCCACTCGATCGCCGCCCGCCACGCCGGCCAGCAGCGCCGCGGGCAGGGTCGAGACCTCGTGGCGGCGCGCGCCGGCGTGCGGGGTCGAGCCCTCCCCCGATCGCGTGGTCGGTGCCGCTCTCGAAACCGGACGCGGTCAGGCCGATGCGGTCGATGGCCGCGGGCGCGATCCAGAGGGCGCCGAGGCCCTCGGGCCCCAGCAGCCACTTGTGGGCCGGGAACGCGTAGGCGTCCACGTCCAGGGAGGCCACGTCCACGGGGATGGCGCCCACCGACTGCGCGCCGTCCACCGCCACGAGCGCCCCCACCCGCCGCGCCGCCCGCGCGGCCCCGGCCACGTCGAGCACGGCCCCCGTGGCCCACGACACGTGTGACAGTGCCACCAGGCGGGTGCGCGGGCCGCTCGCGCGGGCCACCGCCTCCTCCAGGTCGGTCGCGTCCCCGTCGGGGTCGATCAGCCGGATCACGGCCCCGTGGCGGCGCGCGATGACGCCCAGCGGGACGGACAGGCCGGGGTGCTCGAGGGCCGGGACCACGATCTCGTCGCCGGCGCGCCAGTCGATGCCCCAGGCGGCCGACGTTGAGGCCGTCCGTCGTGTTGCCGGTCAGGGCGATCCTCTCCGCCGGGGCGCCGATCGTGCGGCCGATCGCGCGCCCGCAGCGCGGCGCGCCTCCGCGGCGGTCCGCTCGAAGCCCGCCGCGCTTCCGCGCGGGGTGCGCGCGGTCAGCGCGATCCAGTCCGCCATCGCCTCGGCGGCGGGCCCGGCAGCGGTCCGCAGCCCCCCGTGTTCAGGTAGGCGTCGGGCGCGAGCGACGGCAGCAGGGCTCGCACCGCGGGGGGTCGGGTGGCACCGCGGGATCGTAGCCGCTGGGATCGCCGGATCCCGTGACAGGTTGTCGGTCGCCCGTTGCGCGAGGGAGGTCCGCATCGGTATAACCGCGGGTCATGAGGCTGCTGCGGATGATGCCGGGCTACGGTGAGACGCTCGATCTGCGAGGGCGACCCGCGCCTCGACGACCAGCGCGAGACGCTGCTGCGCGAGTTCCGCGCCCAGCTCGACGAGGGCATGTGGGCCGCCGTCCCGCTCACCGACACGGGCAGCGGCCGCCGCGAGGCGCTTCTCGTGACCGACTTCCGCGACATCCCCGAGGACGCCGACCGCGTCCTCTTCTGGCCGCGCGCCGCCGGCGGCGCGCCGCCGGACCCGGGCCGCTAGGCGGGCCGGTGGCGGGGCTCTGGGTCATCGCCCTCGTGATGGCCCTCGGCGGCCTCGCGATGGCCATGACCCGCCCCGCGCGCGCCGCGCGCGGCCGCAGGCGGGCCGAGCCCGCGCTGCCCGAGTGGGTCTCGGAGCCGCCCGCTCAGCCGCGAGGCCGCCGAGCAGCGCTCCCTCGACCTCCTGCGCTCGGTGGTCAACGCCGACGAGTGGGAGATGTTCACCGAGCTGGGCTTCATCTGCGTCGCGGGCCGGCGGCCCGGGCGCGCGCCGGACGGTCCGCCCCGCTACCGCTACCTCATCTACCCCCACCTGCCGGTGGTCGCGCTGCTGCCGCGCTCGATGGCGCCGGTGCGCGAGTACTGCGTCCAGTTCCCGGACCGCAGCTCCCCCGGCGGAACCACGCTCCTGCCGGCGGGCGACGACGTCCTGGCCAAGTGGATGACTCTGCGCGCCGACGAGGACCGGCTGCTCGCCTACGCCAACGTCGGCGGCGCCGGCTGCCAGGTGCCGCTCAGCACCGTCGAGCGCGACATCACCCGGCTCGAGCGCTGGCACGCGCGCCGGCGCGCTCAGAACGGCTCGCCGGCCCCCGTGGGCTCGGACGGGCCGGGCGTCTCGGCGCCGGCAGGCTCTCCGCGGTCAGCTCCTCGATCCGGCGCTGAGCGGCGCCGAGGCGCTCCCGGCAGGCCGCCAGGTAGCCCTGGCCCTGCTCGAACAGCGCGACCGCCTCCTCGAGCCCCACCTCGCCGCTCTCGAGCCGCGGCGACGACCTCGTCCAGGCGCCGCAGCGCCTCCTCGAAGGTGACCGGCGGGGTCGTCGGCCGGCTCGCTCACGCCGTCCCCTCGGCCGCGCGGGCCGCCACGACGCCGTCGCGCAGGCGGATCGCAGGTCCTGACCCTGCCGCGATCCCCGCGACGCGACGCGATCACGCGCGCCGCTGCGCCGCGTCGCGCACGATGGCGTAGCCGCGGGCCACGGTGCGCTCGGGCGACAGCAGCGCCAGGAGCGACGACGCGCGCTCCACCCGGCCGCCGGCCTCGTCCCGGCGCGCCGAGACCGCCCGCCGCAGCGCGTCCGATCGCGCGCGTCCAGCCGCGCCGGCGCCTGCGCCGCCGCGCGCCGCAGGGCGCCGTCCGAGGCGCGGCGCCAGGCGCTCCACGCGGTCGCGGCCCGACCGACCCCGCGGGCCCGCAGCGCGCGCACCAGGGCTCCCGCTCGCGGCGCCCGAGCGCCGCCCTGGGCCTCCGCCGCGCGCGCGCTCGAGCCCGCGGGCGATCGCGGCCGACGCGTCGCCGAGCCGGGTCTCGAGCGCCTCCAGGCTCGGAACCACCGCCGCGGCGGCGGCCGTCGGCGTCGACACGCGCAGGTCGGCCACCAGGTCGCAGAGGGTGACGTCGCGCTCGTGGCCGACCGCCGAGACGACCGGGGTCGGCGGCGCCGGCCACGGCACGGCACACCGCCTCGCTGTTGAAGGCCATCAGGTCCTCCAGCGACCCTCCCCCGCGCGCCACGACGATCACGTCGACCTCCGGGCGGGCGGTCGAGGTGGCGGATCGCGCGGGCGATCAGCCCGGGCGCGGCGTCGCCCTGCACCGGCGACGCTCACCAGCACGACGTCGGCGTCCGGGAAGCGCGCCCACAGCGTGGTCAGCACGTCGTCGCGGGCCGCGCCGTCCGGGCTGGTGACCAGGCCGATCCGGCGCGGCAGCAGCGGCGCGGCGCCGCTTGCGCGCGGGGTCGAGCAGGCCCTCGGCCTCCAGGCGCGCGCGCAGCTCCTCCACCCGCGCCCGCAGCAGCCCCTCGCCGGCCAGCTCGAGCCGCTCCACCCGCATCGAGATCTCGCCCCGGGCGCGCCAGAACTCGATGCGCCCGTAGGCCTGCACCAGGGTGCCGTTGCCGGGCCGGTGCGCGAGGCGCTCGAACACGACGCGTTCATGGACGCGTCGCAGGACGTGCTCGCCGCGCAGCGTGAAGTAGGTCTGGCCCGCCGCCCGGACGCAGGTCCTGGACCTCGGCCTCCACCCAGAACGAGCGCAGGTCCTCGAACATCTGGGCCAGGCGCGCGCTCACGTCCTCGACGCTGAACACCCGCCGCCCCGCGACCTCCTTCACGGCGTCAGCGCGTCGACGATCTCCGCGGCGCGGACCCCGCTCGACGACGGCGCCCTCGATCGAGGGGTGGGTCGTCGGGTCGCCCGCCAGCACGAGGTTCTCGACCGACGGTCCGCGGGCCCGGCAGCTCACGCGCACGCCGGCCAGCGGCCGGAACTGGGCGAAGGGGTGCTCGTAGACGCCCGAGCGGCTCCGCCAGCCCGTCCCAGTCGTACCGCGGCGCCCAGCGCGCGCACCAGCGCCCCGACGCCTCGGCCAGCCAGT
This sequence comes from uncultured Thermoleophilia bacterium, assembly GCA_963784365.1. Lineage (GTDB taxonomy): Bacteria > Actinomycetota > Thermoleophilia > Miltoncostaeales > Miltoncostaeaceae > Miltoncostaea. The sequence goes on from CAWAQS010000009.1 coordinate 188,586, forward strand.
CCGCGGCGGCCGGCCCGCCCGTCGTCACGCTGGTCGCCAGCAGGATGTGCGGCCCCTCCGGCGCGCCCGGGCGCGTGATGTTGCTCGTCTGGCACAGCAGGTCCACCCGCGGCGCCTCCGGGGACCGCCGGCGTCGGCGTTCAGGAGGATCGACCGGCCGCGGTAGAGCGGCCGGCGCAGCGCGAAGGCGGCGTTCAGCCGACGAGGCGTAGTCCTCGGGCAGCCGCGCCGCGCTCGCGGCGTCGATCGGCTCCAGCAGCGACCGCGCCGCCGGCGCCTCCACCGCCAGCACCACCTGCCGGGCGCACCAGCACGGCCGTCCCGTCGGTCGCGCACCCCGACCACCCGCCGGCCCTCCGGGTCGGTCTCCAGGGCCTCGACCCGCGCACGCCGAGCTCCACCACCCCGCCCTGCCTGGCGCACCGCCGCCGACGTCCACTCGGCCATCATCCCCAGGCCGTCGCTCGGGATCACCGCCGGCCCGCGCACCAGCATCGACATCAGGAAGCGGAAGTAGCCCGGGTCGGCGCTCGAGGCGTGCGGTCGAGCGTGATCACGCCGAAGAGCGGGCCGGAAGAACGCCCTCGATGCGCCGTCGTCCGAGACAGCCCAGCTCGCGCAGGTAGCTCCTCGGTCGTCGCCGAGCGTCCCCGTCGTCGTCGAGCAGCTCGTCGGGCGACCGCCGCGCCACCACCGACGCGCCGAGCCGCACCAGCCGCGCCCGGTCGGCGCGGCCGCGAGCCCCGAGAAGCGCGGCAGCGCCCAGCCGCGACGCCGCCCAAGCGCTGCGTGCCGCGCCGTCGTCGACGAACACCGCGCCGCCCGCCACCGGGCCGCAGGTCGCGCCGGGGCAGCCCGATCGCCCGCAGCCAGCTCCCGCGTGCGCGGGTACGCGCGGAAGATCACCTGGAAGCCCCGGTCCACGGGCCGGCCGCGGTGCCACACCGTGCGCGCGCGACCCCCCGGGGACTCCTCGGCCTCGAGCACGTGCACGCTGCGGCCGGCCACCACCAGCCGGTGCGCGCAGCCAGCCCGGCGAGGCCGCCGCCGACGATGAGACAGTCGGTCTCCGGGCCCGTCTGAGTGGTCGCCGACATGCGCCGCATCGTACCCGTCGACGACGAAAGCCGCCGGGCGCACCCAACGGCTTTTCGTACTACATCAATCCCGGCGGCGACCTACTCTCCCGCGAGTCTTCACTCGGAGTACCATCGGCGCGGAGAGGCTTAACGACTCTGTTCGGAATGGGAAGAGGTGTTTCCCTCTCGCTAGAACCACCGGGAACCCTTGAGGAACGTACCCTCAAGACTGCATAGCGGCGTCGGTGTGCTCTGGTGTTGGTCAAGCCCTCGGCGGATTAGTACTGGTCTGCTGAACGCATTGCTGCGCTTACACATCCAGCCTATCAACCAGGTGGTCTACCTGGGGCCTTACCCCCTTAAAGGGGTGGGAGATCTCATCTTGAGGTGGGCTTCCCGCTTAGATGCTTTCAGCGGTTATCCCGTCCAGACGTAGCTAGTCAGCAGTGCCGTTGGCACGACAACTGATACACCAGAGGTCTGTTCATCCCGGTCCTCTCGTACTAGGGACGACTCCTCTCAAATCTCCAGCGCCCACCACAGATAGGGACCGAACTGTCTCACGACGTTCTGAACCCAGCTCGCGTACCGCTTTAATGGGCGAACAGCCCAACCCTTGGGACCAACTCCAGCCCCAGGATGCGACGAGCCGACATCGAGGTGCCAAACCCTCCCGTCGATGTGGACTCTTGGGGAGGATAAGCCTGTTATCCCCGGAGTACCTTTTATCCGTTGAGCGACGGCAATTCCACTCTCTACCGCCGGATCACTAAGGCCTACTTTCGTACCTGCTCGACCTGTCAGTCTCGCAGTCAAGCTCCCTTATGCCTTTACACTCTACGCACGATTTCCAACCGTGCTGAGGGAACCTTTGCGCGCCTCCGTTACAATTTGGGAGGCGACCGCCCCAGTCAAACTGCCCACCTGACACTGTCCGAGAGCCGGATTACGGTCTCCCGTTAGAAGCTCAGAACATCCAGGGTGGTATCCCAAGGGTGGCTCCACGGCAACTGACGTCACCGTCTCACAGCCTCCCACCTATCCTGGACAGGATGTCCCAAACACCAATATCAAGCTGCAGTAAAGGTTCACGGGGTCTTTCCGTCTTGTGGCGGGTAATCGGCATCTTCACCGATACTACAATTTCACCGAGTCCTTCGTTGAGACAGCGCCCAACTCGTTACGCCATTCGTGCAGGTCGGAACTTACCCGACAAGGAATTTCGCTACCTTAGGACCGTTATAGTTACGGCCGCCGTTTACCGGGGCTTGGTTTCAAAGCTTCGCCTCAAGGGCTAACCTCTCCACTTGACCTTCCGGCACCGGGCAGGCGTCAGCCCCTATACGTCGTCTTACGACTTCGCAGAGACCTGTGTTTTTGGTAAACAGTCGGTTGGGCCAATTCTCTGCGGCCCCCTCGAGCTCCTGGCGCGAAGCCGATCACTCTACCGGGGCGTCCCTTCTCCCGAAGTTACGGGACAATTTTGCCGAGTTCCTTAACGAAGGTTCTCTCGATCACCTCGGTATGCTCTACCTGCCCACCTGTGTCGGTTTTGGTACGGGTGCGTTCCCACTCCCTAGAGGCTTTTCTCGGAGGCATGGGCTCGACGACTTGCCGGCTTACGCTGACCGACATCCCCTCTCGGAGTATATGAACCCCGGATTTTCCTAGGGTTCCTCCTACCGGGTTGTCCGTGGACTACCAGCGCCACGGTTCGCCTACCCTTCCCCGTCCCCCCATCGGTGATAGCGCGGAAGACGCAGTACAGGAATATCAACCTGTTATCCATCGCCTACGCCTGTCGGCCTCGGCTTAGGTCCCGACTAACCCTGAGCAGATTAACTTTACTCAGGAAACCTTGGGCATCCGGTGGAGGAGTTTCTCACTCCTCTTTCGTTACTTATGCCTGCATTCTCACTTCCCCGCGCTCCACGGGAGCTTACCGCTGCCGCTTCACTGCACGAGGAACGCTCTCCTACCGCTCCGTCAAAGACGAAGCCCACAGCTTCGGGGGCTGGCTTGAGCCCCGTTACATTATCCGCGCACGAGCACTTGACCAGTGAGCTATTACGCACTCCTTAGACGAATGGCTGCCTCTAAGCCAACATCCTGGTTGTCTGTGCACTCGCACAACGTTTTCCACTTAGCCAGCGCTTAGGGCCCTTAGCTGGTGGTCTGGGCTGTTTCCCTCTCGACTACGAAGCTTATCCCCCGCAGTCTGACTCCCCTGCTCTAGAGTCATGGCATTCAGAGTTTATCTGACTTCGGTAACCTGGTAGGGCCCCTAGGCCAAACAGTGCTTTACAACCACGACTGAACGCAGGAGGCTATACCAAAATATATTTCGGAGAGAACCAGATATCACCGAGTTTGATTAGCCTTTCACTCCGATCCACAGGTCATCCCCGCCGTTTTCAACCGACGTGGGTTCGGTCCTCCACGAGGTCTTACCCCCGCTTCAACCTGCCCATGGATAGATCACTCGGTTTCGGGTCTACCGCGTCCGACTATGTCGCCCTATTCAGACTCGCTTTCGCTACGGCTCCGATTACTTAACCTTGCCGGACACGAGTAACTCGCAGGCTCGTTATGCAAAAAGCACGCAGTCACCGACCGAAGTCGGCTCCTACCGCTTGTAGGCACGCGGTTTCAGGTACTATTTCACTCCCCTCCCGGGGTACTTTTCACCTTTCCCTCACGGTACTAGTTCGCTATCGGTCGTCAGAGAGTACTTAGCCTTACGGGGTGGTCCCCGTAGATTCCGACCGGGTTTCCCGTGCCCGGTCGTACTCAGGTGGTGACGGGGGAGGGCATGAGCTTTCACCTACGGGGCTCT
>CAWAQS010000009.1:195000-791928 GCA_963784365.1 uncultured Thermoleophilia bacterium
TGCATGCTGTTCAGTTTTCAAGGATCGTGGCGCACCGCTCAGCGCGGCCGTCGGATCGAACCGATTTCCACCTTCGCGGCCCCTGGTATCCCCAGAGGCTCCCAGCGCGGGCGCATAACGCGCCTCTTACGCGGGCGTCTCCAGGAGCAGAGGTCGAAGAGATGGAGTCTCAATCGGTTCCTTTTCTCCGTCCGACGGGGCCAATGCCCCCTCGGCAGTCGTGGAACTATAGCGCCGCGAGGGTGAAGGTCAAGCCCGGGCCGGCCCGGGGACCGGTTCCCGTGACGGAGCCGTCAGGCCCCGGCCTCGAGGCGGGCGTAGCGGCGCTTGCCGGCCCTCAGGACCTTGCCGTCCAGCGCGGCGGGATCCCAGTCCAGGTCTCGCGATCTGGGTGCCGTCGAGGCTGACGCCCCCGCCGGCGATGAGGCGGCGCGCCTCGCTGCGCGAGGCCACGCCGAGGGCGTCCACGAGGAGCGCCGGCAGGTGCACCGGGCCGGACGGGAGGGCCACGACCGGGATGTCGTCCGGAACCTGATGATCCCGCACGGTGCGGTTGAAGTGCTCCTCGGCGGCCGCGCCGGCGCCCGGGCCGTGGAAGCGATCGACGATCAGCGACGCCAGGCGGCGCTTGTCCTGGCCCGGATGGCCGGCCGGCGGGGCCTCGGCCGGGGCCAGCAGCCGGTACCACTCGGCCAGGGCGTCGTCGGGGATGCGCATGGTGCGCCCGAACTGCTCCTCGGGGGCCTCGGCCACGCCGATGTGGTTGCCCAGGGACTTGCTCATCTTCTGGACGCCGTCGAGGCCGGGGAGGATCGGCATCGTCATGACCACCTGGCTGGGCTGGCCGAAGGCGGCCTGGATGTCGCGGCCGAGCATGAGGTTGAAGAGCTGGTCCGTGCCGCCGAGCTCGACGTCGGCCTCCACCTTCACCGAGTCGTAGGCCTGCATCAGCGGGTAGAGCAGCTCGAGCACCGAGACCGGGCGGTCGGCGCCCATGCGCTCGGCGAAGTCGTTGCGGCGCAGGAGCTGGTTGACGGTCGCCGAGCCGGCGAGCCGGAAGAGCTCCTCCATCCCCATCTGTGCGAACCACTCGCCGTTGGGCCGGATCTCGGTGCGATCGGGATCGAGGATGCGGAAGGCCTGGTCGCGGTAGGAGGCCGCGTTGGCCTCGATCTGGGCCTCGTCGAGCATCGGCCGCGTGGAGGTGCGCCCCGAGGGGTCGCCGACGCGGGCGGTCCAGTCGCCGATGATCAGCACCGCGAGGTGGCCGGCGTCCTGGAACTCGCGCAGCTTGCCCAGCACCACGGCGTGGCCGAGGTGGATGTCCGGGGCCGTCGGATCGACCCCGAGCTTGACCCGCAGGGGCCGCCCGAGCGCGAGCTTCGCCGCCAGCTCGCCCGGCGGCAGGCACTCGACGGACCGCGCCGCCAGGCGCGCGGCGGCGTCGCTCACGGCCGGGGGAAGGGCTTGGAGAGGTGGCGCGAGCCGGCCAGGCCGAAGCGCCAGGGGATCTCGGTGGCCACGGAGATGCCGATGCGGGGGCCGCTGACGACCTCGACCGCTGCCGTGCGCGCGTGCACGGCCACCCGGGCCCCCGTGTCGATGGCCGAGGTCGTCGTCGAGGTCTCGATCGATGCCCAGCGCCTGGCTGAGGCGCCCCGGGCCGGCGCACAGCAGCCGATCGGGAAGGGCCCCCCGGCGCGCGCGCATGCAGTCGAGCCCTCGGTCGGGCGCGAGCGCGCGCAGCAGCACGGCGGCCCCGCGGCCCTCTCCCTCGCACACAAGGTTGACGCACCAGTGCAGCCCGTAGATCGGTAGACGTAGACCCGGCCCGGCGGCCCGAACATCACGGCCGCGCGTCCGCGGGGGCCGCGGAAGCTGTGGGAGGCGGGGTCGTCCTGCTGATAGCGCTCGGTCTCGACGATCACCCCGCCGACGCCGTCGACCAGGAGGGTGCACCCGATCAGCCCGGGGGCGACCTCGGCCACCGGCCGGGCGAAGAAGTCGGCGCCCAGCCGCGGCCCCAGACGCGGGGGTGCGACCGCGGTGCTCACCAGGCGGCCACCCGGGCGCGCGCCTCGGCGAGCTGGTCGGCGACGGCGGCGCGGGCGGTGCCCCCCTGCGTTGCCTTGGCCTCGACGGAGCTCTCGGCGGTGAGCGTCGGGATCGGGACGCCCTCGATGCCGGCCGCCGCGAGGTCGGCGGGGGTCGCGTCCTCCAGCCCGAGCCCGCGCTCGTCGAGCGCGCGCACCAGCCGGCCGACGGCCTCGTGGGCGCGGCGGAAGGGCCAGCCCTGCCCGACGAGATGGTCGGCGAGGTCGGTCGCCGCCAGGAAGCCACCCGACACCGCCGCCGCCATGCGGTCGGTGCGAAAGCGCGCGGTGGCGATCATGCCGGCCATCGCCGGAAGGAGCAGGTCGACCGTGTCGATCGCGTCGAAGAGGTACTCCTTGTCCTCCTGGAGGTCCTTGTTGTAGGCGAGCGGCAGTCCGGACATCGCCCCGAGGAGGCCGCCGAGGTCGGCCTGCAGGCGGGGCGCCTTGGCGCGCGCGAGCTCGGCCGCGTCGGGGTTCTTCTTCTGGGGGAGCATCGACGAACCGGAGGTGAAGGCGTCGTCGAGGACGACGAAGCCGGTCTCGTCCCCGGCCCAGGTGACGATCTCGGCCCCCAGGCGCGACAGGTGCACGCCGAGCTGGGCGGCGAAGTGCAGGTAGTCGATGAGGGCGTCGCGGCTGGCCACCGCGTCGAGGCTGTTGCGGCTGGGGCGGGCGAAGCCGAGCTCGGACGCCGTCTGCTCGCGGTCGATCGGGAAGCCCACGCCCGACAGCGCGCCGGATCCGAGCGGGCACTCGGCCGTTGCCTCGATGGCGTGACCGAGCCGCGCGCGGTCGCGGTCGAGCATCCAGACGTACGCCAGCAGGTGGTGGGCCAGGCGCACGGGCTGGGCGCGCTGGCTGTGGGTGTAGCCGGGCAGCAGGGTGTCCAGGTGGGCCTCGGCCTGCACGAGGAGGGCCTCGGCCAGCTCCCGCAGGAGGGCGATCTGCTCGGTCGCGTGCTCGCGCAGGTGCAGGAGCGTGTCGGTGATGACCTGGTCGTTGCGGCTGCGCGCGGTGTGGAGGCGGCGCCCGGCGTCGCCGACGAGCTCGGTCAGCCGCCGCTCGACGGCCGTGTGGATGTCCTCGTCCGCCTCGCGGAAGACGAAGTCGCCGGAGGCGAGCTCCTCGGCGATCTGGGCGAGCCCCGCGTCGATCGCGGCGGCGTCGGCGGGCGGGATGATCCCCCGCGCGCCCAGCATGCGGGCGTGGGCGCGCGAGGCCGCGACGTCCTGGGGCCACAGGCGCCGGTCAACCGCCAGCGAGGAGTTGAGGCGGTCGAATGCCTCCGCAGGCCCGGCGCCGAAGCGGCCGCCCCAGAGGCGCACCTCGTCGCTCATCGCCTCGAGGACGGCGTCGAGTGCGCCGCAGACGCGGTCGACCTGGGCCTCGGTCATCTCGGGGAAGAACGGGAGCGCGATGGTCGAGGCGCTGATCGCCTCGGTCACCGGGAACTCGCCGGGGCCGTGCCCGTGGGCGTCCTGGTAGTAGGGCTGCAGGTGGATGCACGGCAGGTACGGCTTGGCGGAGATGCCGAGCTCGTCGAGCCCGCCGATGACCTCGTCGCGGTCGAACTCGGGCGCCAGACGCGGCGCGTAAACGAACCACGACCGCTCCTGCGGGCCCTCGTACATCGGGGTGACGCCGTCGATCTCCGCGGTGCGCGCCTGGTACCAGCCGGCCACCCGGGCGCGCGACCGGAGCATGTCCGTCAGCCGCTCGAGCTGGGCCACGCCGATGGCGCTGTGCACGTCCGAGAGCCGGTAGTTGAAGCCGAGGCGCGAGTGCACGAGCCAGGCGCCGTCGTCGGAGCGCCCCTGGTTGCGCAGGCTCGAGAGCACGCGCGCGAGCTCGTCGTCGTCGGTGAGGACGACGCCGCCCTCGGCGGTGGTGAGCTGCTTGTTGGCGTAGAAGCCGTAGACCGCCGGGTGGCCGAAGGTGCCGAGCTTGCGGCCGTCGTGGGCGCCGTCGATCGACTGGCAGGCGTCCTCGACCCGCGCGAGGCCGTGGCGCTCGGCGATCTCCACCAGGGCCGGCACCTCGGCCGGGTAGCCGAAGATGTCCACGATCAGGATGGCCTTGGTGCGCGGCGTGATCGCCGCCTCGACCGCCGCCGGGTCCATGTTGAAGGTGAGCGGATCGACCTCCGCGAACACCGGCGTCGCGCCGGTGAAGAGGATCGCGTTGGCCGAGGCCACGAACGAGAACGACGAGGTGATGACCTCGTCGCCCGGCCCCAGGCCCAGCGCGTGCAGGCACAGGTGCAGGCCGGCCGTGCCGCTCGAGACGGCGACGGCGTGCTTGACCCCGATGCGCTCGGCCCAGGCGCGCTCGAAGCGCGGCACCATCGGGCCCAGCGAGAGCTGGCCGGAGCGCAGCACCTCGTCCACCAGTTCGCGCTCACGGTCGCCGATGACCGGCTTCGCGAGCGGGATGCGCTCCTCGTCGACGCTCAACCGGCGGCCGCCGCCCGGCTGCGCGCCATGCGCCGCGTCCCGTGCTCGATGCTGTCGAGCAGCGCCTCCCAGGACGCCTCGATGACGTTCTCGCTGACGCCGATGGCGCCCCACGTCTCGTGGCCGTCGCTCGAGTCGATGAGCACGCGCGTGACCGCGCCGGTGCCCTTGGTCTCGTCGAGGATCCGGACCTTGAAGTTGACGAGCGAGATCTCGCCGAGCTCGGGCACCGCGGTCGCCGAGCGCGCGGCGCAGCGCGGCGTCGAGGGCGTTGACCGGGCCGTTGCCCTCGGCCGTGGCCACCAGGCGCTCGCCGTCGTGGAGGATCTTGACCGTCGCCTCGGTCTCGACCTGACCGTCGGCGCGCTTCTCGGTGATCACGCGGAAGCTCTCCAGCGTGAAGAGCGGCTCGTAGACGCCGATCTCGCGCTCGACCAGCAGCTCGAACGAGCCGTCGGCCACCTCGAAGTGGTAGCCCTGGTGCTCCAGCTCCTTGAGCCGCGCGAGGATGCCGGCGATGCGCTCGGGGTCGTCCTCGACGTCGACGCCGAGCTCGCGCGCCTTGGCGACGATCGTGCCGCGCCCCGACAGCTCGGACACCAGCACGCGGCGGTCGTTGCCGACCCGCGTCGGGTCGACGTGCTCGTAGCTGCGCGCGTCGGCGTTCATGCCCTGCTGGTGCATGCCGCCCTTGTGGGCGAAGGCGTTGCGGCCGACGTAGGGCGCCCAGGAGTCGGGCTGCAGGTTGGCCGTCTCGGCCACGAAGTTGCTGAGCGACGTGAGCTCGGCCAGGCGCTCGGGCTCGAGCACGTCGTAGCCCATCTTGAGGGCGAGCGACGGGATGATCGAGACCAGGTTGGCGTTGCCGCAGCGCTCGCCGTAGCCGTTGATCGTGCCCTGGACCAGCCGGGCGCCCTCCTCGACGGCCGCCAGGCTGTTGGCGACGGCGCACTCGGCGTCGTTGTGCGTGTGGATGCCGAGCGCCACCGCCCGGCAGCGCCGCGCGCACCGCCGCGCATCGATCGCGCGCGACGCGGCCGGGCAGCGTCGCCCCGTTGGTGTCGCACGGCGTGATCCAGCGCCGCGCCGCCGGCCTCGGCCGCCCGCAGGCAGTCGAGCGCGTAGCTCGGGGTGGGCGTCGAAGGCGTCGAAGAAGTGCTCGGCGTCGTAGACGACCTCCTTGCCCTGCGGCACCAGGAAGGCCACCGACTCCTCGATCATCCGCAGGTTCTCCTCGCGGCGTGACGCGCGTGACCTTCTCGATGTGCAGGTCCCAGGTCTTGCCCACGATGGTGATGACCGGGGCGAAGCTCTCGGCCAGGCCGCGCATCGCCGGGTCGTCGGCGGCCGCCACGCCGCGGCGGCGGGTCATGCCGAACGCCGCGAGCCGGGTCTCGCCCAGGTCCTCGCGCTCGAGCAGGTTGAAGAGCTCGCCGTACTTCGGGTTGCTGGCCGGGAAGCCGGCCTCGAGGTACTCGACGCCGAACTCGGCCAGGCGCACGGCCACGGCGAGCTGCTCGCCGACGGACAGGCTCAGACCCTCACGCTGCATGCCGTCGCGCAGCGTGGTGTCGTAGATGACGACGCGCTCGCTCATCGGGTCACGGCGACAGCGTCGAGGCGCGGCCGCGCCCACGTAGTCCAGCCACGTCGGCCGAGCAGCGGGTCGCGCCCCTCGGTGGCGGCGAAGAAGCGCGCCTGGAGGCGCTTGGTGATCGGCCCGGGCGGGCCGAGCGGCGTGATCGTCGACCTCGTTGATCGGGCAGACCTCGGCCGCGGTGCCGGTGATGAACACCTCGTCGGCGGTGTAGAGCTCGCCGCGGGCCACCTCGCGCTCGAGCACCGGGATGCCCTCGTCCTGGGCCAGCGTGATGATGCTCGCGCGGGTGATGCCCTCGAGGATCGAGGCCTGCACCGGCGGCGTGATGAGGACGCCGTCGCGCACCAGGAAGAGGTTCTCGCCCGAGCCGTCGGCCACGTAGCCGGCCTCGTTGAGGAGGATGGCCTCCTGGTAGCCGGCCTTGTGGGTCTCGATCTTGGCGAGGATCGAGTTGAGGTACTGGCCGCCGGCCTTGGCCGTCGCCGGGATCGTGGTCGAGCCGATGCGCCGCCAGCTCGAGATCTTGGCCCGGATGCCGTCGCGCAGGCCGTCCTCGCCGAGGTAGGCGCCCCACTCCCACGCGGCGATGGCCACGTCGACCGGCGCCTCCAGCGGGAAGAGGCCCATGGTCCCGTAGCCGCGCAGGACGATCGGGCGGATGTAGCAGCCGCCGAGGTCGTTGGAGGAGATGACCTGGTGGACCGCGGCGCGCAGCTCCTCGCGCGAGTACGGGATCGGCATGTGGTACATCGCCGCCGAGCGCTCGAGCCGCTGCGAGGTGGTCGTCGAGCCGGAAGACGGCCGTGCCCTTCTCGGCCGTCGTAGGAGCGGATGCCCTCGAACACCGTGGTGCCGTAGTGCAGGCCGTGGGAGAGGACGTGCACCCGTGCGTCCGGCCAGTCGACCAGCGCGCCGTTCATCCAGATCTTCTCGGCTTCCTGCATGCTCAGCGTCCTTTGCGGGGCGGCCCGCTCGGGCGGACCGAGGATCTAGGTTACCGGGCGGGTCCAGCGGGCGGCGACGGCGGGCGCGGGCGGTTGCCGGCGGGGCCGTGGCCGCGGCGGTAGACCATGATCGTGCGGGGAAGGTGATGACCACGACGCCGTCCTGGTTCGACCCCGTGGTGCGGACGGTGACGATGCCGACCTCGGGCCGCGAGCGCGACGCGCGGACCGCCAGGACCTCGCTCTCGGAGTAGATGGTGTCGCCCTCGAAGACCGGGGCCGGCAGGCGCACCTCGTCCCAGCCGAGGTTGGCGATCACGTTCTGGGAGACGTCGGCCACGCTCTGGCCGGTGACCAGGGCGAGCGTGAAGGTCGAGTCGACCAGCGGCCGGCCGAACTCGGTGCCGGCCGCGTAGTGGCGGTCGAAGTGGATCGGCGCCGTGTTCTGGGTGAGCAGCGTGAACCAGGCGTTGTCCACCTCGAGCACCGTGCGGCCGAGGCGGTGGACGTAGACGTCGCCGACCGCGAAGTCCTCGAAGAAGCGCCCCTCCCAGCCCGGCGACCTCGGCCATCAGCCCGCGAGCGCGGCCAGGATGAGGTCGCCGACCGCGCGGGTGCCGAGGTCGCCGCCGAGGTCGCGCGTGCGGTGGCCCTGGCCGAGCACGCTCTCGACGGCCGCGTCGATGCGGTCGGCCGCCTCCGGGGCGCCCAGCGAGTAGCGCAGCATCATGGCCGCCGACAGGCAGCGTGGCGATCGGGTTGGCGATGCCCTGGCCGGCGATGTCGGGCGCCGAGCCGTGCACCGGCTCGTAGAGCCCGAGCGTGCCCGGGCCGAGGCTCGCCGAGGGCAGCATCCCGATGGAGCCGGTGATCATCGCCGCCTCGTCCGAGAGGATGTCGCCGAAGAGGTTCTCGGTGATGATCACGTCGAAGTCGGCCGGGCGGCTGACCAGCTGCATCGCGGCGTTGTCGACCAGCATGTGCTCGAGCGCGATGTCCGGGTGGCCCGCGGCGGTCTCGATGACCTGCTCGCGCCACAGGCGCGAGGTCTCGAGCACGTTGGCCTTGTCGACCGAGGTGACCTTGCCGCGGCGGCCCGGCGGCGGCGCGGAAGCCCCACTCGGCCAGCCGCGCGCACCTCGGCCTTGGTGTAGACGCAGGTGTCGAAGGCGCGCTCGGGCTCGCGCCCGCGCTCGCCGAAGTAGAGGCCGCCGGTCAGCTCGCGCACCACCAGCAGGTCGGTGCCCTCGATGCGCTCGCGCCGCAGCGGGCTCGCGTCGTAGAGGGCCGGGCCAGGGGCGCACCGGGCGCAGGTTGGCGTAGAGGCCGAGGCCCGAGCGCAGGCCGAGCAGCCCCTGCTCGGGGCGCGGCTTGTCGGGGTCGGTGGTGTCCCACTTGGGCCCGCCGACCGCGCCGAGCAGGACGGCGTCGGAGCCGGCGCACGCCTCGCAGCACCTCGTCGGTGAGCGCCGTGCCGTGCGCGTCGATCGAGACGCCGCCCATCAGGTGCTCGTGCCAGTCGATCGTCAGGTCGTGGTCCGGCGCGATCGCGTCGACCACGCGGACGCGCCTCGGCGACCACCTCCGGGCCGATCCCGTCACCCGGCAGCAGCGCTACGGACACCTCCGGCACACCGACCCCCCTGCGTCGACGACGAGCCCGGGGAGGCTACCGAGGACGGGCGGGTCGGCCGTCAGCCGTCGTCGTCCGCCACCAGCCGGGCTGCATCTCGGACTCCGCGCGCAGGTCCTTCATGGGGGGCGCCCCCAGGGCCAGGAAGGCCATCCCGTCGGGGCCGGCCTCGAAGCAGCGCCACGTGGGTCCCGGCACCCGGACCGCGTCCCAGACCGCCAGGTCCACGATCTCGTCGCCGAGCTTCACGCGGCCACCGCCCTCGACGACCACGTAGACCTCCTCCTGCGTGGTGTGGCGATGGCCGAACGCCTGTCGGACGCCGGGGTCGAGGCGCTGGTAGCTCATCCCCGCGTTCTCGAGCTCGAGATCCCGCGAGGCGAAGCGGCCCTCGACGCCGTCCATGCCCTGCGTCGCCGCCATGTCGACCACGTCACGACGCAGGTCGAGATGGGTGAAATCCGCCATGGCCGGAGGGTACCCGGGAGGGGCGGGGCTACGCCTGGGGCTTGCGAGCTCTGAGCGTTCCGAAGCTCGGGGCTTGAGCTCTGAGCTGATCGTGAGCTCTGAACGTCGCTGAGCTCTGAGCGTTGGCGAGAGTGCGACAAGGATTGGGCGACAAGGCGTGGGCCGGCCTCTTAGCGGGCCGGCCGACGCGCAATGGACCCTGGCCGGGCCCATTTGCAGCCGGCGGTACCGGCTGTTCGCCGGGACGACCGCCTTGCACGGCCGGCCAAGGCCGGCCGTCTCGTCGCCTTGGCGACATCGGAGCAAAGCCCGCACTTCGAGCGCTGCCCGGCTGCGGTGGTGTTGATGTTCCGGCGGCCTGGCCCGGCGAACGCCGGTGCCGCCGGTCTGCCGACGGCCCCGGCCAGGGGCCTTCGGCGCGTCGGGCCGGCCCGCCAGAGGCCGGCCCCACGCCGTGTCCGCCCAATCCTTGTCGCAGAGCTCGGAACGCTCGAGCTCAGCACGCTCAGAGCTCACCGATCGACGCTCAGAGCTCGAAGACCGCGAGCTTCGAAACGCTCAGAGCTCACAGACCTCGAAGTTCGGAACGCTCAGAGCTCGCAGACCCCCTACTTGAACGGCGTCGTGACCGGCCCGTCGCGCTCCCGGTCGGACTCGTAGGCGCGATCTCGTCCTCCTGCAGGAGCGTGAGGGCGATGTCGTCCCAGCCGTTGAGCAGGCGCTCCCGGACGCCGGGCTCGATCGCGAACGGGATCTCGTGCCCGTCGGAGGTCACCACGACCTGGCGCTCGAGGTCGACCGACGCCGTGACGCCCGGGCTGGCGGTGGCCAGGTCGATCAGGTCGGCCACCTCGTCCTCGGGCAGCGGTCACCGGCAGGAGGCCGATCTTGGTGCAGTTGGTGCGGAAGATGTCCGCGAAGCTCGGCGCGATGACCGCGCGGAAGCCGTGGTCCTCGAGGGCCCAGGGCGCGTGCTCGCGCGACGATCCGCAGCCGAAGTTGCGACCGGCCACCAGGATCGGCGCGCCCGCGTACTCGGGGCGATCGAGGGGGAAGCCCTCCTCGCCGCGCCAGTCCCAGAAGAGGAACTCGCCGAACCCGGTGCGCTCGATCCGCTTGAGGAACTGCTTGGGGATGATCTGGTCCGTGTCCACGTCGGACCGGTCCAGCGGGCAGACGACGCCCTCGATGCGCGTCACCGGGTCCATCAGCCCACCTCCGCCAGCTCGGTGTCGAGCGAGCGCACGTCCACCAGGTGGCCCGGTGATGGCCGCGGCGGCGGCCATCGGCGGGCTGACCAGGTGCGTGCGACCGCCCTTGCCCTGTCGTCCCTCGAAGTTGCGGTTGCTCGTCGAGGCGCAGCGCTCGCCGGGCTCGAGGACGTCGTCGTTCATCGCGAGGCACATCGAGCAGCCCGCGTCGCGCCACTCGAAGCCCGCCGCGCGGAAGACCTCGTCGAGGCCCTCGGCCTCGGCCTCGGCCTTCACCTGCATCGAGCCCGGGACGACCATCGCGCGCACGCCGTCGGCCACCCGCCGGCCGCGGACCACGGACGCCGCGGCGCGCAGGTCCGGGAGGCGGCCGTTGGTGCACGAGCCGATGAAGACGGCGTCGATCGCGATGTCCTCGATCGCCTCGCCTCCGCGCAGGCCCATGTAGTCGAGCGCGCGACGGACGCCTCGCGGGTCGTGACGGCTCGCTGTGTCGTCGGGGGTCGGCACGCGCCCGGTGATCGGCGCCACCATGCCCGGGGTGGGTCCCCCAGGTCACCTGGGGCGCGAGCGAGCCGGCCTCGATGACCTCCTCGCGGTCGAAGACCGCGTCCGGCGTCGCTCGGCAGCGCGCGCCAGCGCCTCGACGGCGGCCTCGAGGTCGCGCCGGCGCCCCGGGCGGCCCTCGAGCCACGCGAAGGTGGTCTCGTCCGGCGCGATCATGCCCGGCGCGCGCGCCCCACTCGATCGACATGTTGCAGACGGTCATGCGGCCCTCCATCGAGAGGGCGCGGATCGCCGATCCGGCGTACTCGACCACGTGCCCGGCGGCGCCGGAGACCCCGAGGGCCCCGATGGTGCCGAGGATCAGGTCCTTGGCGCCCACGCCGACGCCGGCCTCGCCCTCGATGTTGACGCGCATCGTGCGGGCCTTGGCCTGCGGGAGCGTCTGGGTGGCGAGGACGTGCTCGACCTCGCTCGTGCCGATGCCGAAGGCCAGCGCCCCGAAGGCGCCGTGCGTGGAGGTGTGGCTGTCGCCGCAGACGATCGTCATGCCGGGCTGGGTGATGCCCAGCTCGGGGCCGATGATGTGGACGATCCCCTGGCGCGCGCTGCGCAGGGAGAAGAGCGGGATGTCGAACTCGGCGCAGTTGCGCTCGAGGGCCTCGACCTGGGCCGCGCGAGAGCGGGTCGGCGATGCCCGCCTCGCGCCCGATCGTCGGGACGTTGTGGTCGACCGTCGCGAGGGTGCGGTCGGGCCGGCGCACCCTGCGGCCGGCGAGCCGCAGGCCGTCGAAGGCCTGCGGCGAGGTCACCTCGTGGACCAGGTGGAGGTCCACGTAGAGCAGGGCCTGCTGGCCGCGCCCCTCCGGGACCACCTCGTGGGCCTCCCAGATCTTCTCGAACAGCGTCTTGCCCATCTCACACACCCCCCGCCGCGACGCGCTCGCCGTGCTCGGCGTGGCGGCTTGCGTTGACTGCCCTCACATAGGCGATGGCGCTCGCCTCCAGCACGTCGGTCGAGACGGACTGGCCGGCGAACCGGCGCCCGTCCGATCTCGCACACCACGCGCGCCTCGCCCAGCGCGTCCTTGCCGCTCGTCACCGCGGAGACCTGGTACTCGAGCAGGGTGCCCGAGCTGCCCACCGCCGCGTCGATCGCCTTCATCACCGCGTCCACCGGCCCGTCGCCGACCGCCTCGCGCCTCGTGGACGCCCCCCTCGGGGTCGCTCACGCACGACGCGTGGCGCGCGGCTCGTCGCCGATGCCCCCGGAGAATCGCAGACCGTCGAGGCGATAGCCCTCGCCGGTGGCCTCGACGCGCATCTCGTCGCGACATGATCGCCTCGAGGTCCGACGCCGAGATGCGCCCCTTGCGGTCGGCGACCACCTTGAAGCGGTTGAAGGCCTGGTCCAGCTCGTCGCGGTCCAGCTCGTAGCCCAGCTCCTCCAGCGCGTTGCGCAGGGCGTGGCGGCCGGAGTGCTTGCCGAGCACGATCTCGCTCTGGGTGAGGCCCACCGAGGCGACGTCCATGATCTCGTAGGTCAGCGGGTTGCTCAGCATGCCGTGCTGGTGGATGCCGGCCTCGTGGGCGAAGGCGTTGCGCCCGACGATCGCCTTGTTGGGCTGCACCGGGTAGCCGACCATCCGGCTCACCAGGCGGCTCGTGCGCGTGATCTCGGGCGTGACGACGCCGCACCAGAGCCCGCCGAGCGCGTCGGCGCGGGTGCGCAGGATCATCGCGATCTCCTCGACGCTGGCGTTGCCGGCGCGCTCGCCGATGCCGTTGATGCAGCCCTCGACCTGGCGGGCGCCCACCTGGACGCCGGCGAGCGAGTTGGCCACCGCCAGCCCGAGGTCGTTGTGGCAGTGCACGGACAGCGTGACGTCGCGCAGCTGCGGACAGCGCTCGTAGAGGTCGATCAGGAAGCCCTGGAACTCGGTGGGCATGGTGTAGCCGACCGTGTCCGGGATGTTGATCGTGGTCGCGCCCTCCTCGATCGCCGCCGCGATGACCTCGGCCACGAAGGCGCGGTCGGAGCGGGTGGCGTCCTCGCAGGAGAACTCGACGTCCTCGACCATCGAGCGCGCGAGGCGGACGGCGTCGATGGTCGCGGCCAGCACCTCGTCGCGGTCCATCCGCAGCTTGTAGGTCAGGTGGATGTCGCTGGTGGCGATGAACGTGTGGATGCGCGGGCGCTCCGCGCCGCGCACGGCCTCGCCCGCGGCGGTCACGTCCTTCTCGTTGGCGCGCGCCAGGGCGGCCACGATCACGCCCGAGACCTCCTCGGCCACGGCGCGGGTGCCCTCGATGTCGCCGGGCGAGGAGATCGGGAAGCCGGCCTCGATCACGTCCACGCCGAGCCGCGCGAGCTGCTGGCCGATCTCGACCTTCTCGCGCGTGTTGAGGTGGATGCCGGGCGACTGCTCGCCGTCGCGGAGGGTGGTGTCGAAGATCATCACCCGCTTGGCGGGGTCCTGCGGTGCTGCTGCGTGCTCGTCTGCGGTCACGGAAGTGAGCTCCTCACGAATGGGGCTTCGGGGCGATCGGGCCCGGCACATCCGGGCATGGGTGTCGGCAAGCTCCCCCTACCGGGGGAGGAGCCCACGAAGCGCCAGGAGGTCGCGCGACGGCAGCGGTGTGTGCGCGACGACGGGGAGCATGCGCGGGAGGATACAAGCGCGCGCGGGGACGGGCAAACCGGGCCGACGTTGACATCGCCCCGCGCCTGGACGAATCTCGGCGACGTGGCCCGGACATCCTCCCGCCGCCGCCTCACCGCCCTCGCGGCCGCCGCCGTCGCCGCGGGCCTCGTCGCGCCCGCCACCGGGCTCGGCGCGCTCACCGCGACCGAGCGTGTCGCTCCACGGACGGGCGGCCTACGAGCAGGTGGTCGTGACATTCGGCGGCGGGACCCTGTCCGGGCTGCAGCGCCAGGTGGACGCGCTCGACCCGGCCCCGGGGGACGGCCGCGCGGTGGTGCGGGTGAACGGCCGGGGCATCACGGCGACCGCCGCGCCGGCGACCCGCGCGGGGGTGCGCGCGCGGCTGGCGCGGCGCCCGGGCAACGTCCTGGTGCTGCTGGACGCGCCGCCGGGGCGCTTCAAGTTCGTCTCGTACGCGGTGGACGGCACCCACCGGCACCTGGTGATCCGCCTCTGGCGCGCCACCACCTCCTCCGCCGCGCGGATCCTCGACGACGGCTGCCTGCGCCTGACGCGCTGGAGCGGGCACGCCGGGGCCGTGATCCGCGGCCTGGAGCTGGAGCCGCTGTTCGAGCACGGCCTGGTGCTGTCGCTGCGCGAGGCGGACGCCGGGGCGCGGACCATCGCCCAGACGCCGGTCACCGCGACCGCGGGGGTCTTCCTGCCCGACTTCTCGGGCTACCGGTCGCCGGGCCGCTGGAGCGGGAGCCTCCCGTTCGCGATCGCCGCCCCGTCGGCACGCCGCCCGCGCTTCCCGCGATGCTCGAGGCCTGGTCGACCTCGGCCAAGGACGGGTCGCTGGAGTGCCTGGTCCAGACGCCGGTGGTGGCGCGGCCCTAGGCCCTACTCCAGGTCGAGCGTGGCGAACCAGACGCGCTCGAAGCCGTCGACCTGCGCCAGCTCCTCGGCGGCGGCCGGCGGCACCGGCGAGTCGACGCGTGACCGCCATGACCGCGCCGCCCTCGCTGCGCGAGCGCGAGACGGCCATCGAGGCGATGTTGACGTTGGCCTTGCCGAGGATCGTGCCGACGCGGCCGATCTGCCCGGGGACGTCGAGGTTGCGGATGATCCCGAGGTGCTGGGCGAGCTCGATGTCGATGTCCTCGCCGAAGACCTCCACCAGGCGCGGCCGCGAGGTGGTGCCGACGGTGGTGCCGCCCACGCTCACGTCGCCGGCCCGCAGGGACACGCGGTTGGTGTAGTCGCGCGAGCGGGGCGTCGTGGTCTCGGTCCACTCGATGCCGCGCTCGGCCGCGAGGGAGGGCGCGTTGACGATGTTGACGGCCTCCTCGACGTGCCCCTGGAGGATCCCGGCCAGCACCGCGGAGGTGAGCAGGCGGGTGTCCAGGTTCGCGAGCTCGCCCTCGTAGGTGATCTCGAGCGGCGAGGGGCCGCCGCCGCTCAGCACCACGATCAGCTGCCCGAGCTGGCGGGCGAGGGGCACGAACGGCCCGAGCACCGCGAGGGCCTCCGGACCGACCGAGGGGATGTTGACGGCCGAGGTGACCACCCCGCCGGTGAGCGCCGCCGCGACCTGCTCGGCCACCACCACGCCCGCGCGGTCCTGCGCCTCCTCGGTCGAGGCGCCCAGGTGCGGGGTGACGACGACGCCGGGCAGCCCGAAGAGCGGGCTCTCGGTGGTCGGCTCCTGCGGGAAGACGTCGATGCCGGCGCCGCCCAGGTGCCCGGACGTGAGGGCCTCCACCAGGGCGTCCTGATCGACCACGTCGCCGCGGGCGGCGTTGATGAGGCGGGCGCCGGGCTTCATGGCCGCGAAGGCGGCGGTCCCGACGAAGCCGCGCGTCTCGGGCGTGGACGCGAGGTGCAGGGAGATGAAGTCGCTGACCGCGTAGAGGTCCTCGGGCGTGTCGGCCTTGTCGACGCCGAGCTCCCGGTAGCGCCCCTCGCCGACCAGCGGGTCGTAGGCGATGACGTTCATGCCGAGGCCCTTGGCGCGCTCGGCCACCATCTGGCCGATGCGGCCGAACCCGACGACGCCGAGCGTCTTGCCGGTGACCTCGATGCCGCCGAACTTGGAGCGCTCCCACTTGCCCTGGACCAGGCTGGCGTGCGCCTGCGGGATGTTGCGGGCCTGGGAGACGAGGAGGGCGATGGCGTGCTCGGCCGCCGACAGCGAGTTGGAGCCCGCGGCGTTGCAGACCACGATGCCGCGGCGGGTGGCCGCCGGGACGTCGACGTTGTCGACCCCGGTGCCGGCCCGGCCGACCACCTTCAGGCGGTCGGCGCGCGCGATCAGCTCGGCCGTGACCTTGGTGGCGCTGCGCACCACGATCGCGTCGTAGTCCGCGATCCGGTCGACGAGCTCCTCCTTGCGTCCAGTCGAGCCCGAGGTTGACGCTGAAGAGCTCGGAGAGGTGGGCCACGCCGGCGTCGGCGATCTTCTCGCAGACGAGGACGCGCAGGTCCGCGGGCGCGAGGGTTCCGGAGGGGGTCAGCTCAGAACTCCGTGTCGATCCAGCTCATCATCCCGCGCAGGCGCTGGCCGACCTCTTCGATCGGGTGCTCGGCGTCGCGGCGCTCGATGGCGTTGAACTGCGGCCGCCCGACCAGGTTCTCGGTGAGCCACTCCTTGGCGAACTGCCCGTTCTGGATCTCGGCGAGGATCTTCTTCATCTCCGCGCGCGTCTCGTCGGTGATGATGCGCCGGCCGCGCGTGAGGTCGCCGTACTCGGCGGTGTTGGAGATGGAGTAGCGCATCCCGCTGATGCCCTTCTCGTAGATCAGGTCCACGATCAGCTTCAGCTCGTGGAGGCACTCGAAGTAGGCGAGGTCCGGGTTGTAGCCGGCCTCGGTGAGGGTGTCGAAGCCGGCGCGGACCAGCTCGGTGAGGCCGCCGCAGAGCACGACCTGCTCGCCGAAGAGGTCGGTCTCGGTCTCCTCGCGCGAAGGTGGTCTCGATGACGCCCGCGCGGGTGCAGCCGATGCCCTTGGCGTAGGCCAGGGCGGTCGCCATGGCGGTGCCCGAGGCGTCCTGCGCCACGGCGACGAGGCCCGGCGTGCCGGCGCCCTCGGCGTAGGTGCGGCGCACCAGGTGGCCCGGGCCCTTGGGGGCGCACATGACCACGTCCACGCCGGGCGGCGGGACGACCTGGCCGAAGTGGATGGCGAAGCCGTGGGCGAAGAGCAGCGTGTTGCCGGCGCTCAGCCCCGGGCCGATGTCCGACAGGAACAGGGCGCGCCTGGAACTCGTCCGGCGCCAGGATCATCACCAGGTCGCCCTTGGCGGCGGCCTCGGCCGGGGAGAGGACCTCGAGGCCCTCCTCGCGCGCGGCGGCCACCGAGGAGGACGACGGCCTCAGGCCCACCACGACCGAGACCCCCGAGTCGCGCAGGTTGAGGGCGTGGGCGTGGCCCTGGCTGCCGTACCCGATCACCGCGACGGTCTTGCCCGTCAGCAGCTCGAGGTCGGCGTCGTCGTCGTAGAACATCGGCACGGTGTGCGCTCCGGGGGCGGGGGTGTGGCGGACGCGAGCCCGGGAGGGCTCAGGTGTGGTGCGAGCCGCGCCCGAGCGCGACCACGCCGGTCTTCACGAGCTCGATCAGCCCGAACGGCCGCAGGAGCTGCTCGAAGTTCAGGAGCTCCTCGGTCTCCCCCGTCACCTGGATGGTGAGCGATTCGGGGGTGACGTCGATGATGTGGGCCTCGAAGATCTCGACGAGCTGGATGACCTCGCTGCGCGTGCGCGCGTCGGCGGCCACCTTCATCAGCGCCAGCTCGCGGGACACCATGTTCTCGGGGTCCATGTCGCGGATCTTGATGACGTTGATGAGCTTGTCGAGCTGCTTCGTGATCTGCTCGACCGGGAAGCGACTCGCATCGACCGCGATGGTCATGCGGGATCGATCGGGGTCCTCCGTCGGGCTCACCGCCAGGGAGTCGATGTTGTACCCGCGGCGGGTGAAGAGCCCGGCGACGCGGGAGAGGACCCCTGGCTTGTTCTCGACCAGGACCGAAAGAGTGTGCTTCACGACCGGGCAGCATACCCGACGGGATGTGCTCCGCTCCGGAGCGCTCCCCGACAGCCTCTACGCTTGTGCCATGGAGGGGCGTCTGCTGCTGGTGGAGGACGACCCGCAGGTGCGGGCGATGCTGACGCGCGCGCTCGGCTACGAGGGCTTCGAGGTGGTCACCGCGCCACGACGCCGCGACGGCGATGGCCGAGTACGCGCCGGGCGCCCGGACCTGCTGCTGCTCGACCTGCTGCTGCCCGACGACGACGGCGTCGATGTCTGCCGCCGCCTGCGCGACGCCGGCGAGCCAGGTGCCC
This sequence comes from uncultured Thermoleophilia bacterium, assembly GCA_963784365.1. Taxonomy (GTDB): domain Bacteria; phylum Actinomycetota; class Thermoleophilia; order Miltoncostaeales; family Miltoncostaeaceae; genus Miltoncostaea. Next base: position 212,904 of record CAWAQS010000009.1, read on the forward strand.
ATCCTCATGCTCACGGCCCGCGACACCGTGTCGCGACCGGATCGTCGGCCTGGAGGCCGGCGCCGACGACTACCTGGTGAAGCCCTTCTCCACCGCGGAGCTGGTGGCCCGGGTGCGCGCGCTGCTGCGCCGGGCGCGCGACCTGCACCGTGGGCCCGCGGCGCCGCTTCGCGGACCTGACGCTCGACGCGTCGACGCACGAGGTGCACCGCGGCGAGCGCCAGCTGGAGCTGACCCGCCGCGAGTTCGACCTGCTCGCGCTGCTGCTCGACAACCCGGGCGCGGTGATGCCCCGCGAGCGGCTCCTGACCGACGCGTGGGGCTTCTCCTCGACGGTCGAGACCAACGCGGTGGACGTCTACGTGGGCTACCTGCGCCGCAAGCTCGAGGAGGGCGGCGAGCCGCGCCTGATCCACACCGTGCGCGGGGTCGGCTACGTGCTGCGGCGCGACCGCTCGGGCGAGGCCGGATGAGGCTGCAGACCCGGATCGCGCTCTCGGCCGCCGCGGCCGTGCTCGCGGCCGTGGCCCTCTTCGGCGCCGGCGCGTACTACCTGATCTCCGAGCGCGCCTACGACCGCCTGGACAGCTCGCTGGGCGACACGGCCGACCGCGTCGCGGCGGAGCTCGCGGGCCCGGACGTCGGCGGGCGGGACTTCGCCGAGCCCCCCACGCCGGGCGAGCCCGCCCAGCCCACGCCCAGCGCCGGCGCCGACCCCGCCGGGACCCGGGTGGAGCTGGACCCCTCGGCAGGACGCCGCCGAGCGGGCCGCGCACCGTGACCCTCCAGGGCGAGCGCTATCGCCTGCTGGTGCGCGCCCTGCCCACCGGCGTCCGACGGCAGCCGGCGCACGGTGGCCGTGGCCCGCCCGCTGACCGACGTCGAGCAGACGCTGGACGAGGTGGCGCTCGGCCTGGTCGTCGCCGCCCTCGCGGCCGCGCTGCTGGCCACCGGCCTGGCGCTGCTGATCGTCCGCCGCGCCCTGCGGCCCGCTGACCCGCACCCAGCAGGCCGCCGACTCGGTGGCCGCCAGCCAGGACCCCTCGGTGCGGGTGCCCGAGGGGCGGCCCGACGAGGTGGGCCTCCTCTCGCGCGCCATCAACCGCATGCTCGGGCGCCTGGAGGACGCGCAGGGGCGCCTGCGGACGACCCTCTCCGAGCAGCGCCGCTTCGCCGCCGACGCCTCCCACGAGATGCGCACGCCGCTGACGGCGCTGCGGGGCGACATCGAGACGATGCGGGCGCACGACCTGCCGCCCGGCCGAGCGGGAGGTCGCGCTCTCGGACATGGCCGCGTCGGTGGACCGGATGGACCGCCTGGTCCAGGGCCTCCTGGGGCTCGCCCGCGTGGACGGCGACGACCGCGAGGTCGAGCGCGTGGACGTCAGCGAGATGATCGGCGAGATCGCGACCCGCGACGAGATCGCCGAGGTCGCGCCCGACGTCGTCGTCAGCGCCGACCGCGCGGCGCTCCGGGGGATGCTGGTCAACCTCATCGACAACGGGCGCAACCACGGCGGCCGCGTGAGCGTGGCGCTGCGCGCCGAGCCGTCGGAGGCCGTGCTGGAGGTGAGCGACGACGGCCCGGGCGTGCCCGACGCCGATCGCGAGCGCATCTTCGACCGCTTCTACCGCGCGCCGGAGCGCCGCGGGGCCCCCGGGGCCGGGCTCGGGCTGCCGATCGCGCGGGCCACCGCCGAGCGCTGGGGCGGAAGCCTGCGGCTGGTGCCCTCGCCCTCGGGCGCCCGCTTCGAGGTGCGGCTGCCGCGGGGCGACCCGCCGCCGGCCTAGCCGCCCAGGAGGCGCTGGGCCTGAGCGGCCAGCGCGTCGGCCCGCTCGCGGTCGCCGACCGCGTCGTACCAGACCGCCGCCTCGATCGCGCACAGCGGGCCGCCAGGCCCTGACACGGTCTGTCAGGTCGGGGGCGCCGTAGCCCGCCAGCAGCGCGGTCACGCGGGGGGCGTCGAGATCGTCCAGCGCGGCCGTGTAGGCCAGCTCCTGGGCCGGGTCTCCCAGGTGCGAGTACTCCCAGTCCACCAGCGCCGGGCGCGCGCCGTCCCAGACGACGTTGCCGCCCCAGACGTCGGCGTGGAGGCGGCGGAAGGGCCGCTCGGCCGGCGGGTCCCGATCGACCGTCGCGGCCACGACGCGGGCGGCGAGCGCGGCCCGGGGGCCGGCGGCGGCGAGGAGCTCGCGCGCGCGCCCGGCGCGGTAGGCGGCGAGGGTGGTCACCGCCGTCGCCCAGCCGGGCGGGGCGCCCGCGTCGGAGTGCTCCAGGTCGTGGACCCGGCGCACCAGGGCGCCCAGGTCCCCCAGCCGGGCCGGATCGAGGTCGGCGAGCCGGTGGACCTCGCCGGGAAGGCGGGGGGTCACCAGCACCCCCTCCCCCACGGCGACGACCGGCGGCGCCACGCCGAGGCCGGCGACCCGCTCCAGGGCGGACGCCTCGTGGGCGATCAGCGCCGGCGGCCCCAGCTTCACCACGACGTCGCCGGCCGGTCCGGGGAGCGACCACAGACGCGAGTGGGCCCCGCCGGGCAGGGGCTCGGCGTCGCGTCCCATGACCTAGAGCCCGGAGCGCTCCCGCACCAGCTCGCCCACCCGGGCGGGGTCGGCCCGGCCGCCGGTCGCCTTCATCGCCTGGCCCACGAAGAAGCCCACCAGCTTGTCCTTGCCCTCGCGCAGCTGGGCGGCCTGGCCGGGGTTCTCCTCCAGCAGGCGCTCGACCAGCGCCACCAGCTCGCCCTCGTCGGAGATCTGCCCGAGGCCCTTGTCGGCCACGACGTCCCGCGGCGCGGCGCCGCTCGCGATCACCTCGGCCAGCACCTCCTTGGCGAGGGGCACCGAGAGCGTGCGGTCGTCGATCAGCCCGATGATCTCGGCGAGGTGGGCGGGCGTGACCCGGCTCTCCCAGGGCTCCTGCCCGAGCTCGCGCAGCTGCGCCCGCAGCTCGCCGCGCACCCAGTTGGCGGCCGTCTTCGGATCGACGCAGCGCGGCGACCGCCTCGAAGTAGGCGGCGAGCTCGGGGGTCTCGGAGAGGACCTCGGCGTCCTCGAAGCTGATGCCCAGGTCCCGGGTCCAGCGCCGCCGCAGGTCGGTCGGCAGCTCCGGCAGCCCGGCGCGCAGCTCCTCGACCCAGGCGCGGTCGGGCACCACGGGGACGAGGTCCGGCTCGGGGAGGTAGCGGTAGTCGTGCGCCTCCTCCTTGCTGCGCAGCGAGTGGATCTCCCCGGTCTCGGGGTCGAAGTGCAGCGTCTCCTGGACCACGCGCCCGCCGTCCTCGAGGATGGCGATCTGGCGGGCGATCTCGGCGTCGATGCCCCGCTCCAGGAAGCGGAAGCTGTTCATGTTCTTGAGCTCGGTCTTGGTGCCGAGCTCGGTCGCCCCCGCGGGGCGCACGCTCACGTTGGCGTCCGCGCGCATGGAGCCCTCCTCCATGTTGCAGTCGCTCACGCCCAGCCGGCGCAGGGTGGCGCGCAGCTGGCGCAGGAAGGCCCCCGCCTGGGCGGAGGTGCGCAGGTCGGGCTCGGTGACGATCTCCAGGAGCGGGGTCCCGCCGCGGTTGAAGTCCACCGAGGAGGTCTCGGCGCCCGTGGCGGCGGCCGCCGGCGCCCGCCGTGGACGAGCTTGGCGGCGTCCTCCTCGAGGTGCGCGCGGGTGATGCCCACGGCGAACTCGCCCGTCGGGCAGCAGCACGCTGACGTGGCCGCCGACGCAGATCGGCTCGTCGTACTGGGAGATCTGGTACGCCTTCGAGAGGTCCGGATAGAAGTAGTTCTTGCGGTGGAACTGCGAGTGCGGGGCGATCTCGCACCCCAGCGCCAGGCCGGTGATGATGGCCAGCCGCACCGCCTCGGCGTTCAGCACCGGCAGCACGCCCGGGGTGCGCGAGGCAGATCGGGCAGGTGTGGGTGTTGGGCGGGTCCCCGAAGCTCAGCTCGCAGCCGCAGAACATCTTGGTCCGCGTCGCCAGCTGGACGTGGATCTCGAGGCCGATCACCGGCTCCCAGCCCGGGGTGCTCATGCGACGCCCGGAGGAGAGGGGTCGAAGCCCAGGGCGCCCTCGAGCGCGTGGGCCACCTCGAAGAGGCGGTTCTCGCTGAACGCCGGGCCGGCGATCTGCAGGCCCACGGGCAGCCCGTCGGACAGGCCGCAGGGGATGGAGATCGCCGGGAGGCCGGCGAGGCTCACCGGGATGGTGCAGACGTCCGAGAGGTACATCTGGAGCGGGTCGTCGATGCGCTCGCCGATCCGGAACGCGACCGAGGGCGACGTCGGCGACACCACGAAGTCGACGTCCGCGAACGCGCGCGCGAAGTCGCGCCGGATGAGGGTGCGCACCTTCAGGGCGCGCAGGTAGTAGGCGTCGTAGTAGCCGGAGGCCAGCGCGAAGGTGCCCAGCATGATCCGGCGCTTCACCTCGGGGCCGAAGCGGCGCGCCGCGCGTGCTCTCGTAGTGCTCGAGGATGTCCTCGCGCCCCGTCGACGCGGGGCCCGTAGCGGATGCCGTCGAAGCGGGCGAGGTTGGCCGAGCACTCGGCCGGCGCGATCAGGTAGTAGGTGGCCATGCCGTGCTCGCTGGTGGGCAGGCTCACCCGCTGCGACGGACCCGCCGAGCTCCTCGACGCGGCCGAGCGCCGCGTCGACGGCGTCGCGGACGCCGGGCTCGACCCCCTCCCCCATCAGCTCGTCCACGACGCCGATGCGCACGCCGCGCAGGTCCGTGGCGCGTCGGGCACCGCGATCGGCTCGCGCCACTCCAGCGAGGTCGAGTCCATCTCGTCGTGCCCGACGATGTGGCGAGAGCAGCAGCGCCGCGTCGCGGACGGTGCGGGCGAAGGGCCCCACCTGGTCGAGCGACGACGCGAAGGCGATCAGCCCGTAGCGCGAGACCGCGCCGTAGGTGGGCTTCATGCCCGACGATCCCGCAGAGCGCGGCCGGCTGGCGGATGGAGCCGCCGGTGTCGCTGCCGAGCGCCCACGGCGCCTGGAAGGCGGCCACGGCCGCGGCCGAGCCGCCGCTCGAGCCGCCCGGCACGCGCTCGGGGTCCCAGGGGTTGCGGGTGAGCTGGTAGGCCGAGTTCTCGGTGCTCGAGCCCATCGCGAACTCGTCCATGTTGGTCTTGCCGATCACCACCGCGCCCGCCCGCTCCAGCCGGTCGACGCAGGTCGCCGTGTAGAGCGGGCGGAAGCCCTCGAGGATCCGCGAGCCCGCCGTCGTGGTGAGGTCGCGGGTGGAGAGGGCGTCCTTGATCGCGATCGGGACGCCCGCCGAGCGGCGGGCGCTCGGCGCAGCGGCGTCGATCTCCGCGCGCGCGGGCGCGGGCGCCCTCGGCGTCGACCGCCAGGAAGCTGCCCCAGCGGTCGTCCTCGACCCGCGCCAGCGCGGCCTCGACGAGGTCCGCCGACGACGACCTCGCCCGCGTGGAGGGCGCGCACGGACTCGCTGCGGCGGTCAGCTCGTGCGGCGGCGTCACGAGTCGAACTTCACGACCGCGAAGCGGTCCTCCACGACCTCGGGGGCCTCGCGCAGGGCCTCCTCCACCGACAGGCTCGGGCGCGGGACGTCCTCGCGCATCACGTTCTCGAGCGCGACGACGTGGGTCGTCGGCGGGACGTCGTCGAGGTCGAGCGCCTGGATGCAGGTCGACGTGGTCGAGGATGCCCGAGAGCTCGGCGCCCATCCGCGCCTCCTCGTCGGGCTCCAGGTGGAGGCGCGCCAGGCGGGCGACGTGCCGGACGGTCGCGTCGTCGATCACGGCGGCGGATGCGTACCGACAACTGCGCTCACGCCGGGCGGTGGGAGGCTGATGAGCACGGCCACGCTGACCAGCAGCGCCGCGGCGAGCACGAGCTCGGCCCGCACGCTCACGCGGAGGGCCGCCGCCGCGCCGCGGTCGTCCGGGTCGAGGCCCGAGCGCGGCCCGCTCCAGGCGCGGGTGCACGACCATGCGGTTGTAGGCGCCGCCGACGAGCAGCACGGCGAAGAGGCCGAGCTTGACCAGCAGCGCCCGCCCGTAGCCCGGTGTCGCAGGACCTCGCCGAGCTCCACCTCGGCCAGCGCCCGGTAGACGCCGGTCACCACGAGCACGCCCACCGCCGTCAGCGCCAGCGGCCGAGAAGCGGACCACCACCGCGGCCGCCAGGCGCACGCGGTCGCCCTGGTCCGAGCCGCCCGACGGCGGGGCTGCACGAGCACGGCGAGGCCGAGCAGGCCGCCGAGCCAGGCGGCGGTGGCGCCGCTGTGGAGGGCGTCGATGACGATGTTGGCCGTCCGGTCGCCGACCCGCTCGAGGCGTGACCGGACCAGCCGATCGCCACCAGGGCGACGGCCGGCGGCGCGCCGAGGCCCAGCGCCGCAGCCCGACGAGAGGCGCGCCCGGGATGGCGCGGTCGCGCCGCGCCAGCGCGGCCGCGACGCACCGCGGCCGCGGCCAGGCACCGCCGACCTGCACCCACCACGCGACGCCGAAGCGGGTGTCGACGAGCAGCGTCCCCGAGCCCGCCCGGCCCCTCGCGCAGCCCGCGCAGCAGCGCGACCGGCGTCAGGGCGAGGCCCACGCACCCGCCCGCGACGAGCGCCCACCAGGCCCACCACCAGCCGCGCGACGCGCCCGCGAGGGCCGCCGTCGGCCCGGGCGCGGAAGCCCTCGGCCGCGTCGGCGGAGCGCTCGCCCGGCGCCGACGATCCCGCCCGTCGCGCACGGCCGGCCCGACGACGCCGCGCCGCCAGCGCCGACGCAGGCCGAGCAGCCCGAGCGGCGCCGACCAGAGCGAGCAGTCGCGCGACCACCGGCGAGCGGACCGTGGTCGGAGCGGGCCGGCGTCGCCGCCGGCGACGAGGCCGGGCGGGCCGGCGCACGCCGAAGGTGAAGACGCCGCCCGACGGGTGGCCGTCCTGGGAGAGCACCCGCCACTCCACCTGCAGCGCCCCCGCCGCCAGCGGAACGGACGGGCGCGACGACGGCGCGCGGCGAGTCGCGCGGGTCGCGCCGCGGCGGGGCCGGAGACGACGCGCCCGTCGGCGTCGAGCACCCGCAGCGTGCAGGAACGCCTCCTCGACGCGGCGCCGAGAACACCAGGCGCACGGCGGTCGGGGGGCGCCTCGAGCCGCGCGCCCGGGGCCGGCTCGGCCGAGACGCAGCGTCGGAGTGGGCCGACGCGGCCGCCGGCACGACGGCGATCGCGACCAGATACCGCGACGAGCCACCGGCGAGCGCGCACGGCCGCGACGCTACCAGCCCGCGCCCCGGCCGAGCGCGGGCGATCCCTAGTTCGTCAGCAGGTGGAGCGCGACGATGAGGAGCGACGTGAGGACGAAGCTCCCCGCGGCGAGACGAGCATCTCGAAGGATCACCGTGACTCCGGCGGGTGGAAGACGAATGTCCCCACATGTGTCGGCAGTCACGACCTCCCTCCTTATCCCTCGGACAGGGGAGTGCCTCAGCCGGATCGCGACGCGGCCGGCGCGCCGGACCGCCGGCGAGGTTGTAGAGGGACGCCCGCGAGATGCCGATGCGCCGAGATCACCACGGTGTGGCCGTTCTCGGTCCAGGTCACCGCGGTCCGCCCGTCCGTCGTCGAAGCTCCGCAGCAGCACGCCGCGCGCGGCCGGTCTGGCGGCCGGTCTGGGGGATCTCCACCGGATCGCCGGAGACGGTCGTGTAGGCCAGGCGGCTGCCCGGCCTGCTCCCAGAAGGTGGTGGTGGTCGTCACGGCCCTCGACCCGGTCCGTCCGCGGTCCCGATCGGCACCCAGCCGTCGGCCGCCGCGTTGGCCGCGAAGCCCGTGACGCGGCGGCGGGGTCGGCGCGGCGCCGCCGACGTCGGGCGCCAGCTCGTGGAGATCCACCACCTCCATCACGATCCGCGCGTCGTCGTCGCCGCGGCCCACGCCGTAGGAGACGGCCAGCACGACGGCGATCACCGTGATCGCGACCCCGAGGGCGGTCCCGACCGGCTGCGCGGCTCGGCCGCCGGGCGGGCGGCGCGGGGACCGCGGCGGGCGGGCGGGACGGCGGGGTCGTCGGACGCGGCCATCGGGGGATCTTGACACCGGTCGGGCCGCACGACCGCAGCTACGATGGCCGCCATGCGGCACCTGAGACGCCTGTTGAGCGCACTGCGGACGCCGGTCGCGTTCTCGCGCCTGTCGCTGGTCGCCCTCGCCGCCCTGTGGGTGATCGTGCCGAGCGGCGGCGATCGTGCGCCTGACCGCGTCGGGGCTCGGCTGCCCGGACTGGCCGACCTGCGACGGAGGCGTCGTGCCGGCGAGCGCCGGCTCACGCGCTGGATCGAGTACACCAACCGGCTGCTCTCGGGCGTCGTCACGGTCGTGGCCGTCGTCACCTGGATCGTCGCCCGCCGCATGCCCGGCGCCCCGCGCCGCGATCCGCCGCTGGGCCGCCGCCGCTCGCCGTCGCGACCGTCGCCCAGATGCCGCTCGGCGGCGATCACGGTGCTCTCGCGGCCTGCACCCGATGGCCGTCGGCTCGCACTTCCTGCTCTCGATGGTCGCCCTGGCCTTCGCGACCCTGCTCGCGCTGCGGGCGTGCGACTGGCGCGCCGACCGCGACGCGGGGCTGGGACCGCCGCCGCGGGCCGCTGGCGGCCGTGGTCGCCCTGGGCGCGGCCGTGGTCGCTCGTCACCGGCGTGGTCGTCACCGCCGCCGGCCCGCACTCGGGCGACGACGACGTCACCAAGCGCTTCGGCGACCTCCTCGCTGGCGACTCGCAGGTCCACGTGCGCGCGGCGATCGGCATTCCGCTGCTCGCGGCCGTGCTCGTCGCGTGGGTCTGGCGCGAGGGCGGCGCCGACCGCGCTCACCGCGCGCCTCGCCGCCGTCGCCCTCCCGCTCGTCGCCGCTGCAGATCGGCATCGGCGAGTACCAGTACCGCCACGGCCTGCCCTGGCAGGTCGTGGCCGCTGCACGTCACCATGGCGGCCGCTCGTGTGGGCCGTCATCGTCGCCGCCTGCTGGGGCGTCGCGCGCCCGGCGTCGCCGACCGCGCGGTCTACGGGCGGCGGGAGGCGACCCTCTGGCAGGGGACGCAGCGCACCGAGTCGGGCAGCGCCCTCAGCCGCCCCTCCGGGATCTCCGCGCCGCAGTCGACGCAGATCCCGTAGGTCCCGGCGTCGATCGCCGCGAGGGCCGCGCGCAGGCGCGCCTCGCGCTCGCGCCAGCGCAGCTGCTCGCGCAGCTCGCGCTCGCGCAGGTCGGCGTCCGTCGCGGCCTCCGCCGGGTGGTGGTGGCCGTCGCTGCGCTCCTCGGCGTCGCGCGCCAGGTCGCGCTGCTGCAGGGCCGCGGTCACCTCGCGCCGCAGGCGCTCGAGCCGCTCGGCCGGGGTGGCTGGTCCTCGCGCCATCGGCCGATGGTAGCGAGCCTCCCGCGGCCGGGCAGGGCGGCCCGGCCGGGCGCGCGCTAGCCTGCCGCGAGCGGCGTCGCGACGGGAGGTGCGGGATGGCGGGTGACCTGGCGGTGGAGGCCGAGGGCCTCGAGCGGGTCTTCAAGGGCGGCATCCGGGCGGTGGACGGCGTCGACCTCGCCGTGGCAGCGCGGCGAGGTCTTCGGCTTCCTCGGCCCGAACGGCGCCGGCAAGAGCACGACGGTGCGCATGCTCGCCACGCTGCTGCGGCCGACCGGCGGGCGCGCGTCGGTGGCCGGCCACGACCTGGTGCACGACGCCGGCGGCCGTGCGCCGCAGCATCGGCGTCGCGCTGCAGGACGCCGCCATCGACCCCTACATGACCGGCCGCGAGCTGCTGCACCTGCAGGCGGTGCTCCACGGCTTCGACCGCGCGCCGCGGGCGGCGCGCGCGCCGTCGAGCTGCTCGAGCGCGTCGACCTGGTGGACGCCGCCGACCGGCGCGTCGGCACCTACTCGGGCGGCATGCGGCGGCGCCTCGACCTGGCGCTGGCCCTGGTGCACGAGCCCGAGGTGCTCTTCCTCGACGAGCCGACCACCGGCCTCGACCCGATCTCGCGCCTGACCCTCTGGGACGAGGTCCGCCGCCTCAACCGCGACGGGCACCACGGTCTTCCTCACCACCCAGTACCTGGAGGAGGCCGACCAGCTCGCCGGCCGGGTGGGGATCATCGACGGCGGCCGGATCGTGGCCGAGGGCACCCCGGCCGAGCTGAAGGCCGCAGGTCGGCGACCCGACCCTGCACCGTCACGCTCGCCGACCCGGCCGACACGGAGCGCGGCGACGCGGCTGCTGCGCCGTTCGGCGAGATCGCTCCCCTCCCAGCCGCACGGGACGATCGCCGTGCGCCTGCCCGGAGGGCGCGTCCGCGCTCGCCGGCGTGGTGCGCGCGCTCGACGAGGCCGGCGTCGCCGCCGACGGGCCTGGACCTGGCCCAGCCGTCGCCTCGACGACGTGTTCGTCGCCAAGACCGGCCGCCACCTGGAGGCCGAGACGGCCGAGGAGGCGCGGCCGCCGCGCCGGCCGCCGGGTGAGGCTCACCCTCGTCCAGACCGGCGGCCCTCGCGCGCCGGGCCGTCGTCGGCACCCTGCGCACGCCCCAGGCGCTCTTGCCGGGCCTCTTCTTCCCGCTGGTCCTGATGGCCATCTTCACGGCGTCGTTCGGCGGGCGCGCCGGGCACCATCCCGGGCTTCCCGCCGGTGCGCAGCTTCCTCGACTTCGCCCTCGCGGGGGCGATCCTGCAGGGCATCCTGATCGGCGGGACGACCGCCGGCGTCGGCGTTCGCCCTCGACATCGAGGGCGGCTTCTTCGACCGGCTGGTGGCCTCGCCGGTCTCGCGCACGGCGATCCTGATCGGGCGCCTGGCCGGGCGGCGTCGTCCTCGCGATGGCGCAGACGCTGCTGTTCCTCGCGGTCGGGATCGTCTTCGGCGCGCGGGTCGAGGGCGGCGTCGCCGGGGTGCTCGTCCTGCTGCGTGCTGGCCGCGCTGCTGTCGGTCGCGGTCAGCGGCCTCGGCGTCGTTCCTGGCGCTGCGCACGGGCTCGGCGGAGGCCGTGCAGGGCACGTTCCCGCTCTTCTTCGCGCTGCTCTTCTTCTCGTCGGCCTTCTTCCCGCGGGAGACGATGACCGGCTGGTTCAAGGTGGTCGCCGACGTCAACCCGATCTCGTACCTGGTCGAGGCGATGCGCGAGCAGGTGATCGTGGGCGTCGACGCCCGGCCGACGCTGATCGGGCTGGCCGTGGTCATCGGCTCGCGGCGCTCGCCGTCGCGGGCAGCTACGCCGCCTTCCAGCGCCGGCTGCGGGGCGCCGGAGTGATGCACACCCTCCGCGTCAGCTGGGGCCTCGCCTGGCGCAGCCTGATCCTGGTGCGGCGGATGCCGTCGGTCTTCCTGCCGTCGCTGATCATGCCGCTGTTCATCCTCGTCGCCACGTCCGGCGCCTTCCGGGGCATCTCGCTGCTGCCGGTCTTCGACGGCCACTCCTACCTGGCGTTCGTGATCCCGCTCGCGACGATCATGGGGGCGGGCTTCGCCGGCATCAACGCGGGCATGACGCTGGCCCGCGACATCGAGGGCGGCTTCGTCGACCGCCTGATCGCGAGCCCGGCGCCGCGCATCACGCTGATCCTCGGCCCGCTGATGGCGGCCGGCGTGCGCAGCCTCTTCACCACGACGGTCGTGCTGACCGCCGGCCTCATCGGCGGCGTCGGCCTGCCCGGCGTCGCCGGGACGGTGGTCGTCTACCTGCTCGCGGTCGGGTTCTCCGCCGCGACGGCGTGCTGGTCGATGGGCGTGGCGTTGCGCGCCCGCACGATCCAGGCGGCGCCGCTGATGCAGGTGGTCGTGTTCCTGTCGGTGTTCATGTCGGTCGCCTACGCCCCGCGCGAGGCGCTGACCGGCTGGCTCCGCCACGTCTCGAACCTCAACCCGGTGACCTACCTGATGGAGGCCTCGCGGGCGGCCGAGCTCTCGTACCTCGGCTGGGACGAGCTCTGGAAGGGGATCGCCGCGGTCGCGATCCTGGTGGGCCTGCTCGGCGCGTGGGCGCTCTCGGGCCTCGGGGGCCTGGCCCGGCGGTAGCGCGACGTGACTTTCGGGACGGCGCGCTAGGGGATGCGCCCGGTGCGCCGCTGGTAGGAGCGCAGCGCGAACCAGCCGATGACGTAGACGATGAAGATGGACGCCGCGACCTCCAGCGCACCGAGGGCCAGCGCGACCATCTGGACGACGAACAGGGCGAGGGCGCAGGCGATCAGGATGATCCCCACGCGGCGCCTGCGGGTGTCGTCGGCCGATGGCTCCACGCGGGCCAGCGTAGTGCGTGTGACAGCCGTTCACCGTTTCCCGGGAGGACCTCCCCTACACTGCGCCCGGTGCGCTCCCCTCTGATCGCCACCCTCGTCGGCGCCGCCATCGCCGCCGCCGTCGTGACGGCCGCGCCCGCGACGGCCGCGACCGGCGTCGTCCAGAGCATGACGTGCATCGCCCCGGGCGACGCGGGCGGGATCGACGCGATGCTGCAGCGGGCGGGCAGCCCGCTCGCGGGCGAGGGCGCCACGTTCGTCCGCGAGGGCACCGCGACGGGCATCGACCCGCGGGCGCTGGTCGCGATCGCCGCCCACGAGACGATCCTCGAGACCTACGGCCCGGCGCAGGCGATCCGCAACCCCTTCGGCCTCGGCCCGAACTGGTCGTTCGCCTCCGAGGCGGACGCGATCGCCCGCGCGGCGAGCACCCTGGCCACCATGTACATCCCCGAGGGCCGCACGACGATCGCCGCAGATCGGCGCCAAGTGGGCCCCGATCGGCGCGTCCAACGACCCGGCGGGGCTCAACGACAACTGGACCGCCGGCGTCGGCGCCTACTACGCCGCCATGGGGGGCGACCCGGCCCGGCCGATCCTGCTCCAGGCGCAGGACGCCGCGCCCGCGTGCTCCGGCGGCGGCTCCGCCCCCGCGCGCGACGGACCCGCTCGCCACCACCCCGTCCACGACGCCGGCCCCGGCGGGCCCGCCGGTGGTCGTGGCCTGGGGCGGCGCGGCCCCGGCGGTCGCCGGGCCCGCGGCGCCGCAGGGCTCCGACCCCGCCACCGGCGCCCCCGCGGTCCTCGACGGCTTCGTCTTCCCGCTCGCGCTCGCCCCGTCGGCGACGGCGAGCTACCGCGACGCCTTCGCGGAGCCCGGCACGGTCGACTGCGCCGGCGCGCGTCTCCAGTGCGCCCTCACCATCCAGAGCGCCCCGGGCGACGCCGCCGTGGCGATGGTCGCCGGCACCCTCCACGCCGGGGACGCCGCGGACCGCGAGGAGGGCATCGCCTTCTGGATCGCCACCCCGGGCGGCGACCGGCTCGGCTACGGGCCGCTGGCGTCGTACGCGGCGGGCATCGGCGAGGGCACCGCGGTGAGCGCCGGGCAGCCGCTCGGCACCTCCGCCGGCTGGGTCCGGATCGCCTGGGAGCGCGGCGACCAGCGGGTCAACCCGTTCCCCCTGCTCCAGGCGACGCGCCCCTCCTCCTGACGAGCGGGCGCGGCGCGCGGAACGTAGTCTGCGGCCCTTCGATCCCGACGAAAGGCCGAACGTGGACGCCGTCGTTCTGAGCGAGACCGGAGGCCCTGAGGTCCTCCGCGTGGGCACCGCCCCCGATCCCGGTCGCGGGCCCGGGCGAGGTGGTCGTCGCCCTGAGGGCCGCCGCCCTCAACCGCCGCGACGTGTTCGTGCGCAAGGGCATCGCCCCGAGCCCCCTGCCGGTGATCCCCGGGCTCCGACGGCGCCGGCGACGGTGCGGTCGATCGGCGCCGGCGTCTCGGGCCTCTCCGAGGGCGACGAGGTGATCATCCTGCCCGCGCTCGGCTGGGGCGGCGGCGAGGCCGCGCCCGCCCCGGGCTTCCGCATCCTCGGCGGGCCGGACGACGGCACCTACGCCGAGCTCATCCGGATCCCGGCCGAGAACGTCTTCCCCAAGCCCGCGCGCCTCTCGTTCGAGGAGGCCGCGGCCCTGCCGCTGGCGGGCCTGACCGCCTACCGGGCGCTGGTCAGCCGCGCGCGGGATCCGCCCGGGCGAGACCGTGCTCGTCATCGGCATCGGCGGCGGCGTCGCGACCATCGCCCTCCACCTCGCGCGGGCCGCCGGCTGCCGGGTGATCGTGACCTCCTCGTCCGACGAGAAGCTCGCCCGCGCCCGCGAGCTGGGCGCCGGCGGCGGGCGTGAACTACACCGAGGGCGACTGGGTGGCCGCGGTCAAGGAGCTGTCCGGCGGCGGCGTGGACGTGGTGGTCGACTCGGTCGGCTCCACCTGGGCCGACAGCATCAACTGCGTGCGCCCGGGCGGACGGGTGGTCGTGTTCGGCGGCACCGGCGGCGGCAAGGTCGAGCTGATGGTGCGCCCGGTCACGACCGGCCAGGTGTCGCTGCTCGGCACCACGATGGGCAGCCCGCGCGACTTCGCCGGGCCTCCTGGCCGCGGTGGCGCACCAGACCTGGACGCCGGTCATCGACTCGGTGCGGCCGCTGGCCGAGGTCGCCGACGCGCACGCCCGCGAGGAGGCCGGCGAGCACTTCGGCAAGCTGGTCCTCTCCATCGGCTGACCCCCGCGGGGCCCGGGCCGCCCGGCTAGGCTGGAGGGGCGTGAACCTCCCCCTCCTCACCGCCCTCGCCGAGGCGGCCGGCCCCTCCGGGCGCGAGGAGCGCGTCCGCGACGTGGTGTCGGCGGAGCTGGAGCCCCTGTGCGACCGGGTCGAGGTCGATCCCGCTGGGGAACCTGATCGGCACCCGCGAGGGCGCCGGGCGCCGGCTGATGCTCGCCGCGCACATGGACGAGATCGGCCTGATGGCGACCCACGTCGAGGACCGCGGCTTCATCCGCGTCATCCCCCTCGGGGGCTGGGACGCCCGGACGCTGGTGGGCCAGCGGGTGATGCGTGCACGGGCGGGAGGACGTCGAGGGCGTCGTGGGCGCTGACCCCGGTCCACCTGCTCGACCAGAAGGACCGCGCGAAGGCGCTGGAGGTGACCGACCTGGCGATCGACGTGGGCCTGCCCGCCGAGCGGGTGCGCGAGCTGGTCCGCCCCGGCGACGTGGCCACCCGCATCCGCGCGCTGCGGCCGCCTGGGCGAGCTGGTGACCGGCAAGGCCTGGACGACCGCGTGGGCGTGTTCGTGATGATCGAGGCCCTGCGGGCCGCGGGCGCCTCGCCCGCCGAGGTCGTGGCGGTCGCGACGGTCCAGGAGGAGGTCGGCCTGCGCGGCGCCCGCGTCGCCACGGCCCGGGTGCGGCCCCGACATCGCCCTCGCGATCGACACCTGCCCGGCCAACGACGGGCCCGGGCGCGCCGCCGTCGGGCGCCGACCACCCGGCTCGGCCAGGGCACCGCGATCCGCGATCATGGACGCCAGCGCGATCGGCGCGCCCGGCGCTGGTCGACCTGCTCGACGCGCATCGCCGACGGACGCTGGAGATCCCCCACCAGTTCCACGTCGCCAACCGCGGCGGCACCGACACCGGGAGCCTCCAGCTGTCGGGCGAGGGCGCGATCGCCGGCTGCGTCTCGATCCCCACCCGCTACGTGCACTCGAGCGTCGAGGCCTGCCACCCGGACGACATCGACGCCTCGATCCGGCTGGTGGCCGCGCTCATCGAGCGCGTCGGCGAGCTCGAGGCCAGGCCGCCGGACCCCTCACGCGACGGCACCGCGACACGACCACGGCGCGGCCATGAGGGCGCCGATGGCGCGCCCAGCCGGGCACCCCGACGCGGCCGTAGGCCATGTGGCCGCGGCCGTAGCCCGACAGGATGAAGCCGGCCGCCGCCCCGCCGAGCGATGCCGCCGATGTGGCCCCCGATCGAGATCCCGGGATCGGAACGTGAGCAGCAGGTTGATCAGCAGCAGCGCCCCGACCGACGAGCCGAGCAGCGCGATGCCCGCGCTGGCGCTCGAGCAGGAGCAGGGCGGCCATCAGCCCGAACACCGCCGCCCGAGGCGCCGACGGTGAGCGCGTCGGGCGACATGATCAGCGCCGCCGCCGAGCCCCACAGGAGCGACGCGAAGTAGATCGCCAGCATCCGCGCCGGCGCCGGCGTAGCGCTCGAGGGCGCCCCCGAGGATCCAGAGCAGGTACATGTTGAAGCCGATGTGGATCAGGCTCGCGTGCAGGAACCCGCCGGTGACCATGCGGTACCACTCGCCGTCGGCCACCGCCGGGCCGAAGACGCGCCCCGTCGTGGATGATCGCTGCGTCGCCGACGTCTGGAAGCTCGACGGCCTGGACGATCTCCGACCAGGTAGACGAGGAGGTTGAGCGCCGACGAGGATCGTGGTGGCCAGGTCGCGACGGCGCCCGCACGGCGCGCGGCGCAGCCGCCGCACGGCCGACGCCGGCCTGCCGCGCCCGGCGCACTCGGGGCAGCGGACGCCGACGGCCGCCGAGGTCATGCACGACGGTGCAGATCGGCCGGTCGCAGTTGGAGCACGAGATGAGGGTCTCGCGGTCCGGGGTGGCGGTAGCAGCGCATCGTGTCCGGGAGCGCTGATCTCGGGAGGCGTCCCCATCGGCCTCCGATGGTAGCGCGCCGTCCCGTGAGCGACCGCGCGCGCCGGGCGGGCGCCGGGGCTCAGCCGGTGCGCAGACGGACCCCGCGGCGCCGCGAGCGGCGGAGCGCGATGAGGCTGAAGAGCCCGGCCCCGATGAGCCCGATCGCCGTCCGGGTGGGGCTGACCCACCAGCAGACGCCGAGCACCGAGAGGCCGACGGCGACCATCGCCACGCGCACGCGGATCCTCTTCACCCGCTCGTTCTGGCGCCGCGGGACGGCCTCGGCGAAGCGGCTCACGGCCAGCTCCTCCTCGATCGACCGCGGGGCGTGGTCTCGGGGGGCGTGCGCGAGGTCGCTCCACCCCTCGCGCTGGGCGATCCGGGCGACAATCAGGAGCTCGTCATCGCTGATCTTCTGCGTGGCCATCTCGTCGGGCTTCTCGGCAGCAGCCGCGAGAACTTGAGAGGTGGTGGCGCTCACGTTGACGGCCACGCCGCGGGCGGGTTAACTGGAGGTTCGCCCGCCGGTCCCCATAGGACCGCAGGCAGCGTGTCCGCTCTGTTCGCCGGACCCCCGACCGAGAGGCCCGCGCATGACCGTTCCGCCCCCGTTCGCCACCACGCCGCCCAGCGGCCTCCCGGATCTGATCGAGCACGACGCCTGCGCCCTGGCGGCCTTCGCGACCCGCGACGGCCGGCCCAGCAGGACGATGGTCGAGCGCGCCCTGACCTCACTCCAGATGATGGTCCACCGATCCGGAAGCGTGGACGGCGAGGGCGACGGGAGCGGGCTGCTGGTCGACCTGCCGCGGCCGTCGTGGCGGCGACGGCTGGAGGAGTCGCGGGCCTCGACCCCGCCGCCGCCGACGACCGGCGCTTCACGGTCGCGCACATCTTCTTCGACAACGACGAGCACGCCCGAGGCCCAGGTGCCGCGCGTCGAGGCCGTCCTCCGCGAGCACGGCTTCGAGGTCCTCTGGAGCGCCGAGGGCGTCATCGACCGCGGGGCGCTCGGCCCGCGGGCCTCCGAGACGCCGCCGATCTTCTGGCAGATCGCCTGCCTGGCCTCGGAGCCGGGCAGCCGACGCGTCCAACAGCTGTTACCGGGCGATGGTCCAGATCGAGCGCGAGCTCGACTGCCACGTCGCCTCGTTCTCGGCGAACGACGTCGTCTACAAGGTGCAGGGCCAGCCCGAGGTCATCCCGCGCTTCTACCCGGAGATGGCCGAGCCCGAGTTCACCTCGTCGCGGATCATCGCCCACAACCGCTACTCGACGAACACCTACCCCACCTTCAGCCGGGTGCAGCCGTTCTCGATCCTCGGCCACAACGGCGAGATCAACACGATCGCCCAGCTGCGCGAGCAGAGCGAGCAGCTCGGCCTGCCGACCACGCGCGGCGGCTCGGACAGCCAGGACCTCAACCGCCTGCTCGAGGGCCTGATCTTCGAGAAGGGCCTGTCCCTGCTCGAGGCGGTCGAGTTCGCCCTGCCGCCGATCCTCGGCGAGGTCCACCGCCTGCCGGCCAAGCTCCAGGACCTCTACGTCCACTACCGCGAGGCGCTCGGCCCGTACGCGCAGGGCCCCGTGGGCCTGGCCTGCCGCGCCGCCGACGAGATGGTGTTCGCGGTCGACGCGATGGGCCTGCGCCCGCTCTGGTGGATCGAGACCGACGAGTTCTACGTCGTCTCGTCCGAGCCGGGCATCGTGCCGGTCGCCGAGCTGACCTGCGACCCCGCCCCGCTCGCCCCCGGCGAGAAGGTGGCCCTGGTCACCGGCGAGGACGGCGTGCCGCGCGTGCTCGACTACTGGGAGGTCCAGCGCGAGGTCTACGCGCGGGCCAAGAGCCGCGGCGCCCTGCCGACCGCCGAGACCCGCGCGCGCCTGGCCGGCGGCCTCGACCCGGTCGCCGTCGAGGAGTACCCGGACGAGGAGCTGGACGCGCCGGAGCTCGACCTCGACCTCCTCCTGGCCTCGGCCGGGTGGATCGAGAGCGACAAGCAGCAGCTCCAGTTCCACGCCGACCGCGGCGCCGAGCCGATCGGCTCGCTGGGCTGGGACGGCCCCCTCGGGACCCGTTCACGCCCGGTGGCCGATGCCGCTCTCGGACTACCTCCAGGAGACGGTCGCCGTCGTCACCAACCCGGCCATCGACCGCGAGCGCGAGGTGGAGCACTTCTCCACCCGCGTCGTGCTCGGCCGCCGGCCCCCGATCGAGGGCGTCGAGCCCGATCCGCCCCAGCGCTGCGAGCTGCGCATGCCGATCATCCTGGGCGGGATGCGCGCGGGCCTCGCGACCCTGTCGCTGCCCGAGCTGCGCCGCGTGGCCGTCGGCCACGGCGTGGCCTGCATGGAGGACGTGCTCGCCGCCTGGGACTGGCGGGCGACGCGCCTGCCCCTGAGCTTCTCGCAAGGACCTGAGCGTCCGCGAGCACCTCGAGCAGCTCTCCGCGGCGGCCGTCGACGGCCGTCGCAGGAGGGCGCCGAGCTGATCGTGCTCCACGACCTCAACGCCGGCCCGGACGAGCGCGTCTGCGACCCGCACCTCGCGGTCGCCGCGGTCGACAAGGCCCTGCGCGAGGCCCGCAAGGAGGACGGCTCGTCCTGGCGCCGCGACGCCAGCCTCGTGCTGCAGGCCGCCGGCATCCGCAACGTCCACGACGTCATGGTCGCGCTCGGCTTCGGCGCCCAGGCGCTGTGCCCCTACGCGATGATGGAGAAGGCGATGGACGGCTCGCCCGAGCCGTCCGCCGTCGCCACGCAACGTGCTCGAGGCCCTCCAGAAGGGCATCGAGAAGGTCCTCTCCACGCTCGGCATCCACGAGCTGCGCGGCTACGGCCGCCTGGTGTCGGCCATCGGGGTCTCCCCCGAGGTGCTCGACGTCCTCGCGATCCCGGGCTTCTGCGCCTCGGAGGGCCGCGGCCTCGGGCTCGACGCGGCCTCGACGACGCTCGCCGAGCAGGGCCGCCAGATCCGCGCCGGCGAGGAGAGCCCCTCCAAGGTCAAGCTGCCGCGCATGTACCCCAAGGTGTGGAAGGCCCTCGCGCGGGTCGCCACCTCCGAGCGCGGCTACGAGGAGTACGCCGAGACGCTCGACAAGCTCGAGGCCGAGCAGCCGGTGGCGCTGCGCCACGCGGTGCAGCCGCAGCTCGCCGAGCCCGAGGCACCGCATCCCGGCCGACCAGGTGAGCTCGCGCGTCGGCGAGCACACCCTGCCCTTCCTCATCAGCTCGATGAGCTTCGGCAGCCAGGGCGAGATCGCCTTCCGCTCCTACGCCGAGGCGGCCGACGCAGGCCGACATGCTCTGCATGAACGGCGAGGGCGGCGAGATCCACGACATGTACGGCCGCTACCCGAAGCACCGCGGCCAGCAGATCGCCAGCGGGCGCTTCGGCGTCTCGGCGCTGCTGATCAACTCCTCGGAGTGGGTGGAGATCAAGATCGGCCAGGGCGCCAAGCCCGGCGAGGGCGGCCACCTGCCGGGCTCGAAGGTGACCCAGGCGATCGCCCGGGCCCGCAACGCGCAGGTCGGCAGCGACCTCATCAGCCCGTCGAACAACCACGACCTCTACTCGATCGAGGACCTGGCGCAGCTCATCGACGAGCTCAAGACCTCGAACCCGCACGGCAAGGTCATCGTCAAGGTCCCGGTGGTCCCGGGCATCGGCACGATCGCCATCGGCATCGCCAAGGCGGGCGCCGACGTCATCACGATCTCCGGCTACGACGGCGGCACCGGCGCCGCGCGCCAGCACGCGCTGCGGCGCGCCGGCCTGCCCTGCGAGATCGGCACGGTCCTCGCGCACCACGCGCTCACCGAGGCGGGCATCCGCGACCGGGTCGAGATCTGGGCCGACGGCGGCCTGCGCAGCGCGGTGGACTGCATCAAGCTGATCTGCATGGGCGCCAACCGGCTCGGCTTCGGCACGGCGTCGATGGTCGCCATCGGCTGCACGATCTGCCGCGGCTGCCAGCTCGACACCTGCCACGTCGGCATCGCGACCCAGATCGACGAGGAGGAGGCCCACGAGCGCGGCCTCAAGCGCTTCGTGCCGCGCGTCTTCGACCCCTCGGTCGACGCCCTGGTGCGCTACTTCACCGAGATGGGCGAGGCGCTCCGCGAGCTCGCCGGCCAGATGGGCGTCTCGCGAGGTCCAGGAGCTCGTCGGCCAGGCCGACCGCCTGGTGCAGGTCTCGCACCACGACCGGCTCGACCTGACGAGCCTGCTCACCCCGGTCGACGAGCGCGTCATCACCTCCCCGGCCGGCACGCCCCGCTTCTTCCGGCCCTTCCACCCGCCGCCGCCCCACCGGGCGCCCGGAGGTCGCGGCCGAGCGGCTCGCCGCCGGCTCGGCCCTGGCGGTGGAGGAGGAGGCGACGACCGCCGCCGACCGCAACCTCGGAACCGACCTCGCCGGGCTCATCGCCCGCGCCACGACCGGCGTCAACAACGCCTGGGTGCGCGAGCGGCCCCGGAGCCGGCGACCAACGGCGACGACCCTCGGGCAACGGCACCGGCGACGCGGCGGGCAACGGCGCGGCGCGCAACGGCGGCAACGGCAACGGCAAGACGGCCGAACGGGCACCTGCCGACGCTCGTCGACCTCGCCTTCACCAAGGGCGCGGCGGCGGGCAGCGGCCTGGCGGCGTTCACGCTCGACGGCGTGCGCATCCGCGTGTTCGGCGGCGCGCAGGACGGCGTCGGCAAGTGCGCGCTCGGCGGCGAGATCCAGGTGCTCAAGGCGCAGAACAGCGCCGGGCGCTGGGTCGGCGGCCACGTGGGCAAGAGCTTCGCCTACGGCGCCCAGCGCGGCCTGTTCCTGATCCAGGGCAACGCGGACGCGCGGGCGGGCATCCGCCTGTCGGGCGCCGACATCGTCCTGGGCGGCGAGCCGGCCGGGCCGCTCGACGACCGGCTCGGCACCCTGGCCGCGCGCGCCAACTGCAAGGGCTTCGCCTTCGAGTACATGACCGGCGGGCGGGCGGTGGTGCTCGGCGACCCCGGCCCGTGGCTCTGCAGCGGCATGACCGGCGGCGTGGTCTACGTCCGCCAGAACCCGGACTGGGGGCTCGACGCGGCCGCCGTGCGGCGGCGCCTCTCGAAGGCGGCCAAGGTCAGCCTCGCGGCGCTGGAGGACGTCGGACGTCGCCAACGTGGTGGACCTGCTCGGCAGCTACCAGGAGGCGCTGCGCGAGGGCGGGCAGGACGGAGACGGCCGAGGCGCTCGCAGCCGCTGATCGACGACCCGGCCGAGCACTTCGTCGTCGATCAACCCGGTCACGCAGCAGGCCGACCCGAACATCTCCACGGAGTAGCGGAGCGATCCGCTCGGCGGCGCCGGCAGACGTCCTCGGCGTCACCGGAGGTCAGGACCACGGGGCCCGCTTCGGGCTCCGCGGTCCCGAGACCACCCTCGGGCGCGGGCCCGTGATGGACATCGTCCTCACCGATCCGCGCGTGTCGCGGCGCCACGCGGTGGTGCGGCTCGAGGGGACCGCGCTCACCGTGGAGGACCTCGGCTCGAGCGCCGGCACCGCGGTCAACGGGACGACCATCGCCGGGCCGACCACCGCTCGCGGCCGGGCGACCGGGTCGTGGTCGGGGGCACCGAGCTGACGGTGCTCTGGACGCCGTCGGGCAGCGTCGCGCTCGCGCCCGAGCCGCCGCCCGAGCCGCCGGTCGCGCCCTCCCCCGGCCCCGCCGCCGGCGCCGGCCGCTCCGGCGCGCGACGCCCGCCGCGGACGCGCCGCCTCGCGCAGGTGCGCCCCGAGGTGCTGCTCGCCGATCGCCTGCCTGGCGCTGGCGGGCTTCTGCCTGCTCTGCGTGTGGATGCCGGTCCTCGGGATCGGCCACGGGCACCGACAGCCTCTGGAGCCTCGATCCGGCGGGCTTCCGGATCCAGGGCATCCTGGCCGCCCTCATCGCCGGCGCGACCGCGGCCGGATGGCTCCAGGCGGCCACCCACGACCACCTGGACGGCCTCCGCCTGCCGCTGGCGGTGGCCACGGCCGTCGCGGGCGGGCTCGTGGCGGGGCTCCCGCTGTTCCTGGCCGCCGTGGACGTCGACGGGGCGAGCCGCGAGCTCGGCCTCACGGTGTTCGCGGTCGGCGGGATCGTGCTGCTGGCCTGCGCGGTGGCCGGGGTCGCCCGCATCGCCGGCGAGCACCGGGCGTCGCCGGTGTCCGCGGGGGCCGGTGCTGCTGGTGGCCTCAGGCGGCACCGTCGGCGGCCTGATCGTGACGATCGCCAGCCCGCTGGACTGGATCTCGTCCGGCCTCACCGACTACGGCGGCTTCGACGACAGCGTCGGTGCCGGCGGCTGGCTGGTGGTGCTCTCGCTGGCGGTCGTGGTCGCCTCGGTGCTCGCGCTGGCGGTCGCCCGCGCCGGCGACCGGCGCGCCGCGCTCTACTTCGGCACCTGCGCGGCGGCGCTCGCGGCGGCGTGCCTCACCTTCTCCACCGGGGCGGCCTACGCGTTCTCGGGCTTCCAGATGGAGATCGGGCTGAGCCTGATCCTGACCGGATCGGCCATCGCCCTCACCTGCACCGCCATCGGCGCGGTGTCCATGACCCTGGGCCCCGTGGAGGAGCCCGCGGTCAGCCCTCGCTGAGCTCGGCGGCGCGCTCCCACTCGCGGAGCAGCCAGGCGAGCTCCTCCTGCAGGCTGCGGTGCTCCTCGCCGCGGGTCGCGACGGCCTCGCGGTCGGCGAGGGTCGCCGGGTCGGCCAGGGCCGCCTCGACCTCGGCGATGCTGGACTCGACGCGCGTGATCTCCCCCTCCAGCCGCCGCACCTCGCGCTGGCCGCCGGTGCGCGACGGGCGGCGCTCGCGCGCGCCGGCGTCGGCGCGGCGGTCGCGGCCGCGGGGCGCCGAGCGGGCCGGCGGCGGCGGTCGGGGGCGGCGCCTGGGCCTCGGCCCGCGCCTGCAGGAAGTCGGCGTAGCCGCCGAAGCGCAGCACCGCGCCGCCGTCCTCGAGGGACAGCGTGTGGGTCGCGATCGCGTCGATCAGGGCGCGATCGTGCGAGACCATCAGGACCGTGCCGTCGAAGGCCTCGAGCGCGCTCTCCAGCGCCTCGCGGCTCTCGGTGTCCAGGTGGTTGGTCGGCTCGTCGAGGACCAGCAGGTTGCCCCCGCGGGCGATCAGCGCCACCAGCGACAGCCGGCGCCGCTCGCCGCCCGAGAGGCGCTCGACGCGGTTCTCGGCCGCCGCGCCGGAGAAGAGGAAGCCGCCGAGCAGGGTGCGCGCCTGCGACGGGGTGAGGTCGCTCTCGGCGAGCACGGTCTCGATCACGGTCCGCGAGCCGTCCAGCTCCTCGCCCTGCTGCGAGAAGTAGGCGGGCACCACGCGATGGCCGACGCTGACGCGCCCGCCGCGCCGGCGGCCGGTTGCCGATCAGCGTCTCGATCAGGGTGGTCTTGCCGGTGCCGTTGGGGCCGACGATGGCCAGCCGCTGACCGCGCTCCAGGGTGAAGCCGGCCCCCGCGACGAGCGTGCGCCCGGGCACCTCGACGTCGAGGCCGTCGACCTCCATCACCACCCGCCCGCTGCGCTCGGCCTTGGGGAACCCGAACGCCAGGTGGCTCGCCTTGCGCGGCACCTCGATGCGCTCGATCCGCTCCAGCCGCTTCTTGCGCGACGAGGCCTGGCGCGCCTTCGTGCCCGCGCTCCAGCGGGTCACGAACCGCTCCAGGCGGGCGATCTCGGCGGCCTGGCGCTCGGCCTCGGCCCCCTGGCGGTCGATCGCCAGCGCGCGCTCGCGGCGGAACGCCGAGTAGCGCATCGGCCACAGCTTGCCGCGGCCGCGCTCGATCTCGAGCACCCCGGTGGCGACCGACTCCAGGAACCAGCGATCGTGCGAGACGAAGATGATCGTCGCGCCGAGGTCGGCGATGGTGCGCTCGAGCCACTCCACCGCGGTCAGGTCGAGGTGGTTCGTGGGCTCGTCCAGGAGCAGGACGTCGGGGCGCGAGACGAGCGACCGCGCCAGCGAGGCGCGCGTCAGCTCCCCGCCCGAGAAGCCCTCGAGCGGCCGCGGCAGCTGGTCCTCGTCGATGCTGAGGCCGCGCAGCACCCGCTCCATCCAGGCGCGCCACGCGTAGCCGCCGGCGCGCTCGAGGCGCGCCTGGGCGTCCTCGTAGGCGGCCAGCACCTCGGGGCCCGCGTCGCCGCCGGCCATCCGCGCCTCCAGGGCGGCCAGCTCGGCCTCGGCCCGCTGGGCCGGTTCCATGCCCTGCGGCGACGTACTGCTCGAGGGTGAGGCCCGAGTCGAGGGGCGGGCGCTGGTCGTGGAGGGCGACCGTGGAGCCCCGCGGCAGGCTCACCTGGCCCGCGTCCGGCGCCAGCCGGCCCGCCAGGATGCGCAGCAGCGTGGTCTTGCCCTCGCCGTTGCGCCCGACCACGGCCAGGCGGTCGCCGGCGTCCACGCGGAAGCTGACGTCCTTGAGGACGTCACGGGCGCCGAAGGCTTTGCTGATCTGGATGGCCTGCACGACCGGCTAGGGTAGCGGGCGTGTCGAGCCCGGAGACGATCACCGACCCTCACGGGGTCGACGCCGTGGTGCGCGAGGCGCGCGCCGAGGGCCGGGTGGCGATCGATCTCGAGTTCCTCTGGGAGCGCACCTACGCCCCGATCGCCTGCCTGGCCCAGCTGGCGACGCCGGTCGGCGTCCACCTGGTCGACCCGATCGAGGGCGCGCCGCTCGGAGCCGATCGCCGAGCTGGTCTCCGACCCCGACGTCGACGTGGTCATGCACGCGCCCTCGGCCGACCTCACGCTGCTGGGCATGGCCTACGGCGTGCGCCCCCAGGCGCTTCACCGACGTCCAGCTCACGCGCCGGCTTCGTCGGCCTGGGCGCCGGGCAGGGCCTGGGCAACCTGCTCGAGCGGGTGCTCGGGGTGAAGCTCGACAAGGGCGAGCGCTACACGGACTGGAGCCGGCGCCCGCTGTCGGCCGCCCAGCTCGAGTACGCGGCCGGCGACGTGATCCACCTGCTGGCGCTCGCCGACGAGCTCGCCCGGCGGGCCGCGGCCCTCGGCCGCACCGAGTGGGTGGCCGAGGAGCACGAGCGCCGCTACGGCCCGGGCGCCAAGCTGCTGCCCGACCCCGAGACGGCCTGGCGCAAGGTGAAGGGCGCCGGCCGCCTGAACGGCAAGGACCGCGCCGTGCTCGTCTCCCTCGCCGCCTGGCGCGAGCGCGAGGCGCGCCCGGCGCGACAAGCCCACCTCGTGGGTCGATCCCCGACCGCACCCTGGTCGAGATCGCCCACCGCCGCCCGGCCTCGCGGGCGGCGCTGGAGAAGCGAGCGCGGCCTGCCCGACCGCATCCGCGGCGCCGACGCCGACGGCGCTCCTCGCCGCGCTGCGCGAGGGCGAGAGCGCGCCGCCCCCGCCGGTCGCACCGCCGCCCTCGCCGGAGCTGCAGCAGCGGCTGGACGTGCTCGGACCCGCTCGGGGCGGTGCTGGTGACGCGCCCGCGCCGGCGGCCGTCGACCTCGCGCCGAGCCTGCTGGCGACCCGCGACG
Organism: uncultured Thermoleophilia bacterium; assembly: GCA_963784365.1. GTDB lineage: Bacteria > Actinomycetota > Thermoleophilia > Miltoncostaeales > Miltoncostaeaceae > Miltoncostaea. Next base: position 238,893 of record CAWAQS010000009.1, read on the forward strand.
AGATCGCCTCCTTCCTGCTCGCCGCCATCCGCGGCGAGACCGACGACCTGCCGCTGGGCGCGGGCTGGCGCCACGAGCTGGCCGGGCGCCGCCCTCATCGACCTCGCCGCGGGACGGATCGCCCTCGGCGCGACGGCCCAGCGTCCCTACCTGGTCGAGCTCCCCCAGAGCGCGGCCGCCACCCCTGAGTAGAGTGAGCTCCGATCACATGGCACCTCAGACGACGCACTTCGACCACATCGCCGGCCTTCGTCGACGACTCCGCCGCCGCGAACACCGCCCTCGAGGCCGGCATCGCGCTCCGCGCGCTCAGCGGGGGGCGTCTGAGCGTGGTCCACATCGTGCCGAGCCCGGCCTTCCTGATGTCGCTCGCCGCGACCCTCGGCGGCGGGGCGCCGCACGACGACGCGATGGAGAACGAGGCGGCCCAGATGTGGCTGGACGAGCTGGTGCACGACATCGAGGGGGCCGAGGCCGTCCTGCTCGAGGGCAACCCGCCCAAGACGGCCTGCGAGTGGGCGCTCGAGGCGGAGGTCGACGTGATGATCGCCACCCGCCACACGGGCCTGGTGGAGCGGACGCTGCTCGGCAGCTTCGCGGGGCACCTCAGCCACCACGCCCCGAGCGCCGTGCTCCTCACGCAGCCTCCCAAGGACGCGAGCTGAGAGCCGGTCCCGGGTCCGGACGCACGACGGGCGGCGGGCCGTGACGCCCCGCCGCCCGTGAGGGTGACGCCGAAGGTCGTCCGCTACGCGGCGAGCGCCGGTGCGGTGTCCTCCCGTGCCGCGGGCCTCTGGTGCAGGTGCAGACAGCCCTTTACGGTGCAGACGGCCTCCGGCTCGGGGTCGAGGCGTGAAAGCAGGGCCTCGATCCGGGCGGTGTCAGCGGACGTGATCTCTGCCTTCATGTCATCTCCCGAACTCGGTGGTCAACGTGTCGGGGGCATCCAATCCGTCCACCGTGTCAGCTCGGTTGCGCCGCGCGTTAGGGCTCGGACAAGCCGCCGTCGTCCACCAGCGGAGCGAGGTCGGCCATCGCGGTGACCAGCGCCACGCGGGCCACCGAGGGGGCGCCGGCGGCGAGCGGGAGCACCTGCCACACGGTGCGCCGCAGGTAGGCGCCGGCCCACGCGCGGTAGCGCTCGCCGGTGCGCATCACCAGGGCCTGGATGCTGCGCAGGTTGTCCACCCGGTCGGCGATCTTCAGCACCTGCACCTCGAAGGGCGCGCTGGTGCGCAGGCGCTCGTAGTAGGCGCGCAGCGACTCCGAGTCGGCGGGCGCGGTGAGCCAGTCCACGATGTCGGCGACCTCGGGACCGAATCCGGTGCGGATCTCCTCGATCGTGGTGTGGGTGTCCTCCACGGTGTCGTGGAGCAGGGCCGCCTGCAGCAGGACCGGCGCGTGCTCGCCCCAGCCGTCCAGCTCCATGGCGACGCGGACCAGGTGCACCCAGTAGGGCGTGTCGCTGCCCCGGCGGGTCTGCGCCGTCGTGGCGCGCGCGGGCGAAGGCCAGGGCCTGCTGGAGCGCGGTGCGCTCCTCCGGGTCGGGCAGCGCCGCCACGAAGTCCGTCCAGACGCGCTCGACCGTGGCCGCGCGCGTCGAAGGTCCCGGGCCAGGCCTGCCCCGACGCGCTCGACGGCCCCTCACCACCCACGTCGCTGATGGACGGTGGACGAAGCGGGGTGGCTGCCATGGCATCTAGGTTAGCGCCGCCGGGAAGCGAGGCCGAGCGGCGCCTCGCCGTGATCGACATGGGCTCCAACACCTTCCGGCTCGTGGTGTTCCGCTACCGCCCGGGCGGGTCGTTCCAGCTCGTCGACGAGATCCGCGACGCCGTGCGCCTGTCGGGCGGCGCGGGGCCCGACGGCCTGCACCCCGAGGCGCTCGAGCGCGCCGCCCACACGACCCGCCTCTACGCCGCCTTCTGCGCCGCCTCCGAGGTGGACGACGGTGGCCGCCGTCGCGACGAGCGCCGTGCGCGACGCGGCCAACCGCGAGGAGGCCCTCGCCGCCCTGTCGGCCGACGGCGGCGCTGGACGTGCGCGTGCTCTCCGCCGAGGAGGAGGCCTGGTACGGCTACCTCGGCGCGGTCAACAGCACCACCCTGGGCGACGGGCACGTCCTCGACCTGGGCGGCGGCAGCGTCCAGGTGTCGCAGGTCGTGGGCCGGAGCCTGGGGCGGGTCGTCTCGCGCCCCCTGGGCGCCGTCCGCATGACCGAGGCCTTCCTGCCGGGGCAGCGGGCCACCCGCTCCCAGATCAAGGCCCTGCGCCGCCACGCCGAGGGCGCGCTCGCGGACGTCGGCTGGCTGGAGGGGGCCGGCGGCCGCATGGTGGGCGTGGGCGGCACGATCCGGACCCTGGCGAGCATGCACCAGCGCCGCGAGCCGCTACACGCTCGACGAGCTGCACGGCTACATCCTCACGCGCGCGGGGCATCGAGGACCTGATCGCGCGACATGGCGGCGCTGCCCGCCGACGAGCGCAGCCGCCTGCCCGGGCTGAAGCAGGATCGCGCCGACATCACGCTGGCCGGGGCGGTCGTCATCTCGACGGTGCTCGACCGGGTGGGCGTCGAGGGCATCGAGATCTGCAGCCAGGGGCTGCGCGAGGGCGATCTTCTACGAGCGCTTCCTGGCGCCGGCCGACCCGCCGCTGGTGGCGGACGTGCGCCGCCAGAGCGTGCTCAACCTGGTGGACACCTACCGCTGCGACGTCCCCCACGCCGCGCGGGTCACCGAGCTGGCCCTCGCCGTCTACGACGAGCTGGCGCGGCTCGGCCTCCAGACGATGGACCGGCGCGAGCGCGAGCTGCTCTGGGCCGCCGGCATGCTCCACGACGCCGGGGTGCTGGTGGACTACAACGACCACCACAAGCACGGCTTCTACCTCGTCCTCAACGCGGGCCTGCCCGGCTACCGCCACCCCGAGCTGGCGATGATCGCCCTGCTGGTGCGCGCCCACCGCAAGGCGCTGCCGAACCCCGCGCCCGCTGGAGGGCGCCCTGGAGGCCGACGACGAGGACCGCCTCGCGCGGCTGGCCTGCTGCCTGCGCGTGGCCGAGCAGCTGGAGCGCGGTCGCGCCGGCGGCGTCCGCGAGGTGCGCCTCGAGGCCCCCGCCGGGGCGGTGCGGCCTGATCGTGCGGGCCGAGGGCGATCCGGCCGTGGCCGTCTGGTCGGCGGCGCTCGAGACCCCGGCCTTCCAGCGCGCCTTCGGCCGGCGCCTGGAGATCTCCGTGGACGGCGCCGGCGGCTAGCCCCCGGCGGCCTTGACCCGGTAGCGCCCCTCCAGGTGGGCGATGATCCGCGTCCGCTGGTCGCCCTGGATCTCCACCACCCCGTCCTTGACCGCGCCGCCCGAGCCGCAGAGCTTCTTGAGCTCCTTCGCCACCCCCGCCACGTCGGCGCGCCGGGAGGCCCGCGACCAGGGTCACCGTCTTGCCGCGCCGCCCCGACGAGGTGCGGCTCACCCGGACGACGCCGTCGCCGGCCGGGCGCCGGCGGGCCGGCCCGCCGGGGCGCTCCTGCTGGCGCGCCGCCCTCGCTCGAATAGACCAGCCGTGTATTCGATTCTCTTCTTCCAGGCATCGATCCAAATTTACTCTGGTAGCCTGCGTCCGGTGAGCACCCTGTCCCTCTCGCGCGCCGATGTCGAGTCCCTGGCGGAGGAGTTCGAGACCCGGTCGGCGCAGGACCTCCTGGCGTGGGCGGTCGAGCGCTTCGACGGTCGGATCGTGCTCACGTGCTCCTGGCAGCACCAGTCGTCGATCCTCGTGGACATGCTGCTGGCGCCTCGGCGCGAAGATCCGGATCGTCGAGCTGGACACCGGCCTGCTCTTCCCCGAGACCTACGCGACGCGCGACCGGCTCATCGAGCGCTACGACCTCGACGTCGAGCGGATCGACCCGCGTCCAGACCGTGGCCGAGCAGGAGCAGACCGAGGGCCCGGCCCTCTGGAGCCGCGACCCGGACCGCTGCTGCGCCCTGCGCAAGGTCGAGCCGCTCGAGCGCGCCCTGGTCGGCATGGACGCCTGGATCACCGGCATCCGCCGCGCCCAGAGCGTCACCCGCGCCAACGCCGAAGGTGCTGGAGCTCGATCCGCGCGGCGTGGTCAAGGTCCAGCCGCTGGCCGGATGGAGCGACGAGGACGTGAAGGGCTATCTCTTCGCCCACGACGTCCCCTACAACCCGCTCCACGATCAGGGCTTCCCCTCGATCGGCTGCACCCACTGCACCCGCGCGGTACGACCGGGCGAGGACTCTCGCGCCGGTCGCTGGGCGGACGCGGAGAAGACCGAGTGCGGGCTGCACCTGCCCTCGCTCACCGCGGCCCCCTCCTCCGAACGCTGACATCGATCGGGGCGCACCCCGAAGAAGGGTTGGATGAGAGTGAGTGATCGTCGCGGAGCGACCCTGTGGTTCACCGGCCTGTCCGGCACCGGCAAGACGACCATCGCCGACCTCGTCGGCCCCGAGCTCGAGCGGCGCGGCGCAGCTGGTCGAGTACCTCGACGGCGACGTCGTGCGCACCCACCTCTCGAAGGGCCTCGGGTTCTCCAAGGAGGACCGCGACACCAACATCGGCCGCATCGGCTGGGTGGCGAGCCGCTTCACGCGCGCCGGCGTGGTGACGCTGGTGTCCGCCATCTCCCCCTACGCCGACACCCGCGCCGCGGCCCGCGAGATGGTCGAGGAGTTCGGCCCGTTCGTCGAGATCTTCGTGGACACCTCCGTCGACGAGTGCGCCAAGCGCGACGTCAAGGGGCTCTACGCCAAGGCCTTCTCGGGCGAGATCAAGGAGTTCACGGGCGTGAGCGACCCGTACGAGGCGCCCGGAGAGCCCCGAGGTCCACATCACCACCGAGTCCCAGACGCCCGAGGAGAGCGCGGCGCTCGTCATCGCCGAGCTCGAGGCGCGCGGCCTCATCGGCGGGGCGGTCACCGCGTAGACACCGCCCCCCGGGCCGACCTCCACACCCACACCGTCGCCTCCGACGGCCGGCTGGCGCCCGCGGCGCTGGTCGCGCTCGCGCGGGAGCACGGTGTGGGGGTCCTGGCCGTGACGGACCACGACACCATGGACGGGTGTCCCCGAGGCGATGGCGGCGGGATCGGAGCTGGGCGTCCGCGTGATCGCCGGCGTCGAGCTGTCGGTCCGGCGCCCTCGGGATCGTTCCACCTGCTCGGCTACTTCCCCGGTCCCGGCGAGCCCGAGCCGCTCGCGGGCGCGCCTCGCCGGGCTGCGCGCGGCCCGCGAGACCGCGGGCGCACCGCATGGTCGAGCGCCTGGCCGCGGCCGGCGCGCCGGTCGTCGTTCGACGACGTCAGCGCCCGGGCCGCGGGAGCCATCGGCCGCCCGCACGTCGCCGACGCCCTCGTGGCCGCCGGGCACGCGCGCGATCGCCAGGACGCCTTCGACCGCTACCTCGCCGACGGCGGACCGGGCTTCGTGCCCCACGAGGGGCTCCAGCCGCGCGAGGCGATCGCGCTCGTGGCCGACTCCGGCGGCGCTCCGGTGCTGGCCCACCCCGCCTCGCTGCGGATGCCCGAGCGCGAGCTCGCGGGCCTACGTGCAGCGGCTCGCCGCCTGGGGCCTGCGCGGGCATCGAGGTGCACCGGCCCGACCACACGCCCGAGCGGCGGGCCTCCCTGGCGCGCCTCGCGCGCCGCAACGGCCTGATCGCGACCGGGGGCTCGGACTTCCACCGCCTCGAGGACGAGCTGCGGCCCGGCGACACGGGCCGCCCGCCCCTGCCCGTCGACGTCATCGACCGCCTCCTCTCCGGTACCGTGGAGCCATGACCACATCGATCGATTCCGCACCCACCGGCCGCCGCGCCGCCGGGGTCCACTGGGACCTCTCCCCCCTCGTCTCCGACGCCGACGCCGCCCGCGCGCGGCTGGCCGAGTCCCTCGCGCGCTGCCGCGCCTTCGAGGCGCGCTACCGCGGCGCGCTGGCCGGCCTCGACGGCGCCGCGCCTGGCCGAGGCCCTCGCGGAGCTGGCCGTCATCGACAACGAGCTGTCGCGGGTGAGCTCCTACGCCCACCTGCGCGAGTCCGTCGATGTGACCAGCGAGGAGAACAAGGACCTGTCGGCCGCCGTCGACCGCGGCCTGGTGGAGGCGGGCAACGCCCTGCGCTTCTTCGACCTGGAGTGGATCGCGCTGCCGGAGGAGACCGCCCGGCGCGCTCCACGACGCCCCGGAGGTCGCGCGCGACCGCCACTACCTGATCGCGCTGCGCCGCTTCGCGCCCCACACGCTCTCGGAGCCCGAGGAGCGCATGCTCTCCGAGCGCAGCCCCGCGGCGGTGAGCGCCTGGCACACGCTGTTCGGCCAGATCACCTCGACGCTCGAGGTGCCCTTCGACGCCGGCGAGGGCGACGGCGTCGAGCCCCACACCATCGACCGCCTGCTCGCCCACGTGCGCAACCCGGACCGCGACCTGCGCCGGCGGGCGCTCGAGACGCTCTACGACGCCCTCGAGCCCCACACCGACACCCTGGCCCACTGCTACGACACGCTCGTCGGCGACCGCCTGGCGATGGACCGGCTGCGCCACTACGCGGGCCCGATGGAGGCCGACCCACCTGCGCAACGAGCTGCCCGGCCGCCGTGGTCGAGCAGATGCTCGACGCCGTGGAGCGCCACTACGCCATCGCCCACCGCTGGTTCCGCGTGAAGGCCGGCATCCTCGGCCTCGACCGGCTCGAGCTGCACGACCAGTACGCGCCGATCGGCGAGGGCCGCTCCGTGGACTACCCCGAGGCCCGCGGCCTGATCGACGCGTCCTTCGGGCGCTTCTCACCGCGCATCGCGAACATCGCCGGCGGGTTCTTCGACGAGCGCCGCATCGACGCCGAGCCGCGCTCGGGCAAGCGCGGCGGCGCCTTCTGCGCCTCCGTCGCCCAGGACGCGTCGCCGTACGTGCTGATGAACTTCACGGACCGCATGGACGACGTGATGACGCTCGCCCACGAGCTCGGCCACGGCATGCACTTCACCCTGTCCGCCGAGCGCGCAGACCGCGCTCTCGATCGGCACCGGGCTGGCCCTCGCCGAGGTGCCCTCCACGTTCGCCGAGCTGCTCGCCTTCGACCACCTGCTGGAGACCGAGAGCGACCCGGTCACCCGGCGGGCCCTCATCTCGGAGCGCGTCGAGGGCTCCTTCGCCACGGTGTTCCGCCAGACCGTGCTGACCCGCTACGAGCAGCGCGCCTACGCCCTCCGCGGCGAGGGCGGCACGCTCACCAGCCGACCGGCTCTCGGAGATCTGGTTCGAGGAGAACGCCAAGTACTACGGCGACAGCGTCGGGCTGCCCGACAGGTACCGGCTGGGCTGGTCCTACATCCCCCACTTCATCCCACGCGCTTCTACACCTACGCCTACGTGTTCGCGCACCTGTCGACCCTGGCGCTCTACGCGCGCTACCGCGAGGCCGGCGCCGACTTCGTCGACGGCTACATCGACTTCCTGTCGGCCGGCGGCTCCCGGACCCCCACCGAGCTGCTGGGCGGCCTGGGCGTGAACCTCGAGGACCCCGCGGCCTGGGAGCCCGGGCTTCCGCGAGATGGAGCGGATGGTGGAGGTCGCCGAGGCGGGCTGACGCCCGCCTCGGCCCCTCCGGAGGATCAGCCCTTGGAGGCCTTCTTGGAGGCCTTCAGCGGGTTGAGCGCCTTCTGGACCTGCTCCGGCAGCTCGCCGATCGGGTAGAGCGGGCGGCCGCACTCCGGGCCGCTGCGCGTCGGCCGCGCGTGGCAGACCGTCGGCTCGCTCCAGATCGCCGCGGTGCGGTGGCCGCGCTCGCACAGCAGGATCCGAGCCTGACGGCCGCCGGCGGGCACCTCGAAGGCCACGGGCGCGTCGGGGACGAGCCTCCTCGACCTCGGGCTCCTCCGCCACGGGCTCCTCGGCCACGGCCTCCTCGGCCACGGGCTCCTCGGCCACGGCCTCCGCCTCGGCGGCCGGCTCGTCCTGCGCCGGCTCGACCTCGACGGCCTCGGCCACGGCGACGGGCTCCTCCGCCACCGGCTCCTCAGCGACCGCGTCCGCGGTCTGCTCGGTCTCGCTCATGCGCGCTCCTTCGACTGACGTCTGACCGGGGAAGGATAGCGCGAGGCGGAATCCGGTTGGCTCTCCTCCCCCACGGGCAGGTCGCGGCGGCCGCGGAGACGGTCGAAGTTCGCCATCGCGCGGTCGAAACCGACCACCGCGGGATCGAGCAGCGCCCGCACCCGCCAGAGGCGGTACTCCGCGAAGTAGCCCGGGCTCACGCCGAGGACGCTGGCCAGCCGCTCGAGCTGCTCGGCCGTGGGAGGCGCGCCGCTGCCCGAGCAGAGCTGGTGCAGCCGGGTGCGACTGATCGCGATGCCCTCGGCCCTCAGCAGGCTCCCGAGCGCCGACACGGAGATGCCGCGCCGATCCATCACGGCCGCAAGGGCAACGTCAAGGGGTTCGTCGCTGGCCGCCGGGAGTGGCGGGCGCCGATCGGGCATCGGATGCAGGGCCATGTTGGACTCGGGAGCCTACGCATGACACGGGTGTCACGAAAGGGCCCGACGGGACGAATGCGGTGCATCCGTCTAGGTTTCCCGATCGTGGACGACGCCCTCTCCGACTTCGACGTGGTCCTGCGAGGACCTCGAGATCGGCCCGCTGCGGCTGCCGATCGCCCGCCCGCGGTCCGCCGAGGATCTCATCGACGAGGACGACTACGCCCGCGACGAGCGGCTGCCCTACTGGGCCGAGCTCTGGCCGAGCGCCCTCGTGCTGGCGGAGCGCGCTCGACGCGGAGCGACCTGGCGGGCCGCCGGGTGGTGGAGATCGGCTGCGGCGTGGGCGTCCCCGCGGTCGCCGCGGCCCTCGTCGGGGCGCGCACGCCTGGCCACCGACTGGTACGCGCCCGCGCTCGCCTTCACCCGCGCGAACGCCGAGGCGTCCGGCGCCCGGGTCGAGACGCTCCTGGTGGACTGGAACGACCCCCCGGCCGAGCTCGTGGACCGCCCCCGCGCGGATCTCGTCGTCGGGGCGGACGTCGTCTACGAGGAGCGCAACGGGCCCGCCCTCGCCGCCCTCCTGCCCCGCCTCGTCGCGCCCGGCCGGCGAGGTGCTGATCGCCGACCCCCGCCGGCCCCACGCCGCGGCCCTGCTGGAGCCTCTGATCGCCGCGGGCTGGTCGCACGCGTCCGAGGACGTGCACCACGCGCGGCGCGCCGGACGAGTCGGGCTCCGTCATCCGGCTCCACCGGCTGGTCCCCGCCGGCTTGAGTCGCCCCCGCCGAGGTCCGATAGACTGGCGATTGAGCGTTCCTCGGTAGCTCAATGGTAGAGCATCCGGCTGTTAACCGGAGGGTTGCAAGTTCGAGTCTTGCCCGAGGAGTAGATGACGAAAGCCCCGCTATCGGCGGGGTTTTCCCGTTCCCCGGACGATTGCTCAGAACTCAGGGATCGAGGGGGCGCTCGGCCGGTCCGCGTCGTGTGCCGGGTCCCCGGCAGGGAGCGTTCCGGCGAACCACTCGTCGCGCTTCCAGTCCGGGACGGGTGGCTCCTCGGCGCCGGAGGGCACGAAGGGCGAGGGCTGGACGAGCTGATAGCGGTGGACGTAGCGCCGGCAGTTCGCGAAGACCTGGTGCGCGCGCACGCGCACGACGAACTGCGCGCCCGGATAGGTCGCGACGAGCGGGTCGTCCTCATCGGTTGAACGCGACGCCGTTCAGACGGAGACGGGTACCGACCTCGAAGTCGACGAACAGGAGGCCGACGGCGGGGTTGACGATCACGTTGCCCGCCGAGAGATACATCCCGTTCCCGTCGTAGCTCGGGAAGGCGAGCGTCGTCTCGTCGAGGACGCGCACGAACCCGGGCTCGCCACCCTTGTAGGAGCACTGAGGCCAGCCTTCCGAATCGGCGGTGGCGAGGAAGAACATGTCGCGCCGCTCGATGAACGCCTTGTGCTTCGGACCGATGACGGGCTTCGTGGTCTCGGCCAGCCGGTCCGCGAGCCGTCGCGTGTCGAAGCGATCCTGAAACGACCGCTGGGCCGCGTGGTAGCGGCTCCGTCAGCCGCCCCTTCGCCCGCCGGGCTCGAAGACAAGCCTTCCGACCTCTCCTCCGCCGACGCTGAGGATCTCGGCGCGCCCGTTCGAGAACTCGCGTCCTCGTCCGGACCCTCGAGGTCCCGCGCTCCGTCTCGTGTCTCTCGGCCATCGCTCCCCCCTCGGCTTGGCCTCGCCCGGGCACCAACCTACTTAGTGGCCGGGCCGGCTCCTTGTCAATCCACCGCCGCGCCTCGTCGCGGTGGGTGACGAAGCCGGTCCCCGTTGTTCAGCCCCCGAGGGGCGGGTCCAGCTGGGACTCGTCGTCCACCATCTCGATCGCCACGTCCACGCCGGACAACTCCAGCACGCGGTGGGGCGGACCGGAGCCGTTCAGGACGGCGAGCCGGACTCCGGATCCATCCGCGAGCGCCTGGGCGCGCATGAGACCCCTGATCCCGGTCGAGTCCATGAAGGCCAACTCGCGAAGATCCACGAGGACGGCGTCGGAGGCGAGGGCGGCGTCCTGGAAGGCCATCGCGAACTCCTCTCCCGTCGTCAGGTCCAGCTCACCGAAAAGTGCGAGCCGGGTGATTCCTCCCGATCGCTGAACGCGCACCTCGAAGGGCTGCGGGTGATCGGAGACCGGCATGGCAACCCTCCAGTCCGTGAGATGTGGCGACCGGGTCACGGGTCGCGATGGCAAGCGGAAACTCATGGAGAACGCCGACGCGACCGGGGTCCGGGGTGGCGTGGGAAGCCGTCAGTGGGGTCAGGCACCTCGGTTATCGCAGAGCGATTTCGACTTGTCCAGAGAAGCCGGAGAAGCTCACATTTCCAGGCCTGTCACGCCGCCACGCGGGTCTCGGGACGGGCGCGCAGGACGGCCCAGGCCAGCGCCCCACGGCCCAGCCTGAGGCCCCAGCTCTCGCTGAGGGTGCCCACGATGCTCAGACCCCATCCGCCCCTACCCTCGGGGGGCTCGTCCGCCAGACCCCGGCCGTCGTCCTCCACCTCGACGCGAACAGGGGGCCCCTCCACATCCGAAGCGTGATGGCGTCGTCGGGCGACTGACCGGCGTGCAGAACGCTGTTGGCGACCAGCTCGCTCACCACGATCAGGACGTCCACCATGACCTGGGGGTGGACGGCGTCTTCGAGTGCGGAGCGAAGGGCTCGCCGGGCGAGCGACGGCGCGGTCGGGTCGGCGAGCACCCGCAGTTCGGTGTCCGGCGTCGAGGGCGGAGAGGGATTCACGGCCACTCCTTTCCCTCCGGCCGCGCGGGTAACCCGAGGCGACCCCGCGGATGCTCCCGGGGACCTGACCCCATGGCCCCCGGTGGCGGTGCCGGGAACCGGTCCTCGACGGAGACCGGCACCGCACCCGTGGGGTGGTGCAGCGCGAAAGGCACGTGTGCGTCAGCCCTCGCGCTGCCCCGCGTCGGGCAGGCTAAGGCGGCGGTGCGGCCTTCGTCCATAAGGGCGCCGCACCGCCGTCACGCGTCAGGGGATCACGCCGCCGAGGTGCTCTCGGCGGCGATCACGCCCTCGACCACCGGAGCGTCGACCTGCTCGCGGGCCATCGCGGCGGCGGTGGGCCGCCGCAGCAGCAGCGCCATCACGATGCCGATGATCGCGATGAACCCGCCGATGAGGAACGCCCGTGTGAACCCGTCGGCCAGGGCCTGGGCCTGGCCCGTGCCCGTGGCGGCCGCGTCATCCGTGACGGCGATCGCGATGGCGGACAGCACCGCGACCCCGACGGCGCCCCCGACCTCCTGCGACGTGTTCACCAGACCCGAGGCGAGCCCGCTGTCGCTCTCGTCGAAGCCGGTGAAGGCCGCGACCTGGGCCGCGGGGAAGCACAGCCCGATGCCGAGGCCGGACAGGAGGAACCAGGGCAGCAGCCCGCTGGCGAAGGTCGACCCGGCACCCAGCTGAGACAGGCCGAAGAGCGCGACCGTGAGGATCGTCAGCCCGGAGACCAGGATGGGGCGCACGCCGATCCGCTCGACCAGCACCGCCCCGGTCGTCGCCGCCGCAAGGAGCGCGGGCACCGAGACGGTGAGCCAGGCCAGCCCGGCCTCGAGGGCGCTGTAGCCGAGGACCTGCTGCATGAAGAGGGTCCCGACGAAGATCAGCGAGAAGAACGCGGCAAGGAGCAGGAAGGCCACGACGTTGGCGAGGCCGACCGTCCGGTTCGCGATGCGCCCCAGGGGGACGAGCGGCTCGCTGACGCGGCTCTCGACCACGAGGAACGCGCCGTGCAGCACGAGCGATGCCAGGAGCACGCCGATCGTGCGCGGGTCGGTCCAGCCCCAGATCTCGCCGCGGTTGATGCCGAACACCAGGAGCAGGAGGCCCGCCGTGATCGTCACCGCCCCGAGGACGTCGAAGCTCCGCTGGCGCTCGCCGTAGGTCTCGGAGAGGAACCGGAGCGCTCCCGCCGCCAGGGCGATCCCGACCGGCACGTTGATGAAGAAGATCCACTGCCAGCCGGGGCCGTCGGTCAGCAGGCCGGACATCACGACGCCGACGGTCGCGCCCGACGCCGAGATCGCCCCCCAGATGCCCAGCGCCTTCGTCCGGGCCGGGCCCTCCTCGAAGGTCGCCGTCAGGATCGAGAGCGCGGCCGACGCGGTCAACGCGGCTCCGAAACCCTGGGCGCCACGAGCGGCGACCAGGACCCCGAGCGTCGTCGACAGGCCGGCGACGAGGGAGGACCCCGCGAAGACGAGGACCCCGGTGACGAACACCTTCCGGCGCCCGATGAGGTCGGCGGTGCGTCCGCCGAGGAGCAGGAATCCTCCGAGGAAGATCCCGTAGGCGACCACGGCCCATTGGAGGTCGTTCTGACTGACGCCGAGATCCAGCTGGATCGAGGGGAGGGCGACGTTCACGATCGCGACGTCGAGGACGACCATGAACTGGCCGGCGCAGACGAGAGCGAGGATCAGCCCCGCTCTCGTCGTCGCCGGTGTGTCACGGGTATTCATTCTCAGACCTTTCTCGTGTGGAGTAGTTGACCGGTCGGTTCATGGAACGAAAAAGAGGGGGGCGCCTCGGGCCCGGACCGATACGAGGTCAGACCGAGGCGGTCTCGACGGGCGTGCCGGGCGCCGCCAGGCGGAGGGCCAGCGGCAGCAGCCGCCGGACGATCGAGGCGTCGTTGGCGCTCTTGCTCATGAGCAGGACGCCCTCGATGTAGGCGAGCATCGCCCGCGCCGCCTCATCGGTGTCGGTGGCCTCGGGCAGCTCACCCGCGGCGATCGCGCGATCGAGCAGGTCCTGCAGCACCGCGCGCTGGCTCTCGAAGAGGCGCTGCAGCCGCTCGCGGACCGGGCCGTCGATGGTGCTGAGCTCGCCCGCCAGGTTGCCGAACGGGCATCCGGGCATGAGCCCGAACTCGTCGGTGAGCCGGCCCACCTGGCCGGCGATGCCGATCGTGAGCTGGTGGAGCTGCGCCATCGGGGTCTCGCCCGCCGCCAGGGCGGGGAGCAGGACCGTCTCGTACGCCTCACTCCAATGGCGGTCGATGACCGCCACGGCCAGCTCCTGCTTGGAGGAGAAGAAGTGGTAGAAGCTGCCCTTGCGGACGTCGGCGACCTCGCAGATCTCGTTCACGCCCACGTCCGCGTAGCTGCGCGCGTGCCAGAGGCCCGAGGCCGCCTCGATGAGCCGCTCCTGGGTGTCGCTGTTCGGTGCCACCCTGCCCCTCCTCCTCTTGACTGACCGGTCAACTCTGCCTCGTCGACGGAACCATGTCAAGCCGTCGCCCCGTAGGGACATCCCCGATTCGAGCACGGGGGTGGACTCATAGCGTCGTCGCGACCGTGGAGTCGAGAGCAAGGAGAAGTCATGGCATCCACTCAGATCGTGCCGCGGGCGCAGGACGGCGAGCAGGCCGGGGAGCGCGTGTGGCGCACCGAGCTCTCGCCCGTGAGCTTCCTCGCCCGGGCGGCCGAGGTGTACTCCGACGCGCCGGCGCTGGTGCACGGCGCTCGTCGTCTGAGCTATCGCGAGCTGAACGAGCGCGTCGCCCGACTGACGTCCGCCCTGCGCGGGCTCGGCATCGACCGCGGGGACCGGGTGGCCATGCTCGCGCCGAATACCTCGGCGATGGTCGAGGCCCACTTCGCCGTGCCCGCTGCGGGTGGCCTCCTTGTGTGCCTCAACATCCGCCAGAGCCCGGGCGAGGTGGCCCGCCTGCTCGAGCACGCCGACCCCAGGGTGATCCTGGTTAACGTCGAGTTCGAGGCGCTGCTCTCGACCTTCGACACCTCCTCGGTGGAGGTGATCCGCATCGCCGACAGCGGGGCGGCGGATGACCCCTACGAGCGATTCGTGGCGTCCGGCTCTCCCGAGTTCCCCCTGGGCGGGCCGCGCGATGAGGAGGACGCCATCGCCATCAACTACACCTCGGGCACGACCGGCGACCCCAAGGGCGTGATCTACACGCACCGCGGGGCCTACCTGAACGCGCTCGCCGACGTGATCGAGGCCGGCCTGACGCCCAGGTCCCGGCTGCTGCTCGTCGCCCCCCTCTTCCACTGCAACGGCTGGTGCTTCGCGTGGGGGGCGGTGGCGGTCGGAGCGACGATCGTCTGCCTGCGCCGCGTGGATCCCGCCCACATGTGGCAGTTGATCGACGAGGAGGGTGTGACCCACTTCAACAGCGCGCCAACCGTCCAGATCGCCATGGTCAACGACCCGGCCGCCCACCGGGTGGCCTCCGGGCTGACCGTCGTCACGGGCGGGTCCCCGCCGTCGCCGACGCTTCTCGGGCGCATGCGCGAGCTCAACATCAGTCCGGTCCACGTCTACGGGCTCACCGAGACGTACGCCCCCATCACGCGCTGCCTCGACTCCCGGCTCGAGGACCTTGCCGACGAGGAGCGGGCACGTCTCCTGTCGCGTCAGGGCCAGGCACACGTCACCGCCGACCTCGTCCGGGTCGTGGACGACGAGATGAACGACGTGCCGCGGGACGGCGAGACCCCCGGCGAGGTGGTGATGCGGGGAAACATCGTGATGGGCGGATACTTCCGCGACCCGGCGGCCACCGCCCACGCCTTCCGAGGTGGCTGGTTCCATTCGGGCGACGTGGCCGTCTGGCACCCGAACGGCGCGATCGAGCTGCGCGATCGGATGAAGGACATCATCATCTCC
The DNA here is from genome assembly GCA_963784365.1 of uncultured Thermoleophilia bacterium. Lineage (GTDB taxonomy): Bacteria > Actinomycetota > Thermoleophilia > Miltoncostaeales > Miltoncostaeaceae > Miltoncostaea. Next base: position 254,098 of record CAWAQS010000009.1, read on the forward strand.
GGCGGAGAGAACATCTCCACCATCGAGGTAGAGCAGATGGTCATGCGCCATCCGGCGGTGCTCGAGTGCGCCGTGGTCTCCACACCGGACGAGTACTGGGGCGAGCGCCCGGTGGCGTTCGTGACGCCGCGGCCCGGCATGGACGTGGACGAGACGGAGATCATCGAGTTTTGCCGGGAGCGCATGGCCCACTACAAGTGCCCGGTAGCGGTCCGCCTCGGGGAGCTGCCCAGGACCTCGACCGGCAAGGTGCAGAAGTACCTGCTCCGCGAGCACGAGTGGGCGGGGCACGAAACGCGCATCCAGTGACCCTGGATCCGGCTCTCCGGGTCTCGACCCGGAGAGCCGGGACGCTGGAGTAGATTCCGGGGACCTTGCACTCGCGACGCCGGGGCAGTGGTGGAGATCCGACCTCGGACCGTGCTCGTCACGGGCGCCTCGCGCGGCATCGGCCTGGCGACCGTCGACGCCTTCGGCGCCGCAGGCTGGCGGGTGGTGGCCGGGATGCGCGACCCGGCGGACGCCACGTACGCGCCCGGGCGCCACGTCGTGCGCCTCGACGTGACGGACCCCGCGAGCGTCCGCGCTGCGGTCGGCGCGGCGCACGAGATCGCCGGCGGTCCTCTCGCCTGCGTCGTGAACAACGCGGGCTGGGCGCTTTTCGGGGCGGTGGAGGACGTCGACCTCGAGCTCGCCCGGCGCGAGTTCGAGACCAACCTCTTCGGAGCCGTAGCGGTCATCCAGGCGGTGCTCCCGGCGATGCGCCGGGCCGGCTCCGGGGTCGTCGTCGGCGTCTCCTCCCTCTCCGGCCGGATCCCCGTTCCGCTCTTCGGCATGTACAGCGCGTCGAAGATGGCGCTGGCCACGATCCTCGAGACGCTGGCGCTCGAGCTCGGCCCGGCCGGCGTGCGGGCGGTGCTGATCGAGGCGGGGGTGGTACGGACCGAGTTCGCTCGCTCCACGATCGTGAGCGGCGCGGCCGGCGAGCCCGAGTCGCCCTACACCGACGCCAGGGCCGGCGTCCTCGGGACCCTCCGCGGGATCCGCGAGGAGTGCGGGCTCGAGGCACGTGACGTCGCCACCGCGATCGTCGCGGCCGTGCAGGACGACGAGGCGCCCTTCCGCTCGGTGTTGTCCGATCCCGGGCTCGGGGTCATGGCCCCGGACCCCGCGGGCGACGGCGAGCGGCATGCGCGGGCGCGCCGGCTGTTCGGCCTCGCGCCCCCCGCGGGCCCTGGGGGGCCGCGATGAGCGGGCGCGCCGAAGGGGCGCCCGTCGGGAGGGAGGCCGAGGTCGCGGCCATCGGCGGCCTCATCGCGGGGGCCTCGGCCGGCGAGAGCGGCGCGCTCGCCCTGATCGGCTCGGCGGGTACCGGAAAGACCACCCTCCTGCGGGAGGCGGAGGCCCTCGTCGCCCGCGGCGAGTCCGGCGTGCGGGTCCTGCGGGTGCGAGGGATCGAGAGCGAGGCGGAGCTTGCCTTCGGCGGCCTTCTCGAACTGGTACGACCCGTCACGGACCTCATCCCCCGGCTGCCCGGGCCGCAGGCGCAGGCGCTGGAGGGTGCCCTCGCGCTGGCGCCCGCGGCGGGCACCGATCGCTTCAGCGTGTCGGCTGCGACGCTGGGAATCCTGGGCCTGGCGGCCGCCGACGCCCCTCTGCTGGTGACGGTCGACGACCTGCACTGGCTCGACCCGCCGTCCGCCCAGGCGATCCTCTTCGCCGCGCGCCGGCTGTGGCGCGAGGGGATCGCGATGTTGCTCTGCGCGCGGCCCGAGGACCTGGCCCCGGGCTACTTGGAGGGCATCGACCGCATCGAGGTCGGGCCGCTCGGACGGCGTGAGTCCGCCCACCTCGCCCGCCGCGTCGCCGGCCGCGGATTGAACGAGGAGGACGTGGAGGCGCTGTTCATCGGCACGGGAGGGAATCCGCTCGCGATCATCGAGGCGACCCGCAGCCTCGGCGGAGCGGGCGACGCCCTGGCCGGCGTGATCCTGCCCCTGCCGGTGGCCGACCGGATCCGCGCGGGCGTGGACCGCCGCCTCGCCGCCCTGAGCGCGCGGGAGCGGACGGCGGTCCTCACGGCCGCGGCGGCGGGAACGGAGGCGCCGTGCGCGCTTGTCGGCCCGGCCCTGGCGACGGCGGGGCTGGAGCTGGAGGCACTCGACGCGGCCGAGGCGGCCGGCATCCTGCACCTGGGGGGCGGGTCGGTCGCGTTCGAGCACCCGCTGACCCGCTCGGCGGTCTACGCGACGGCGTCCGGCGCGGAGCAACGGCAGGCCCACCGCGCGCTCGGGGAGGTCTCGCCCGCGGGATCCGCCGAGCGGGCCTGGCACCTGGCGGCCGCCGCCGTCGGCACCGACGAGGATGCAGCGGCCGCCCTCGAAAGCTGGGGAGACGACGCCCTGGCGCGCGGAGCGCCGAGTTCGGCCCTGCGCGCGTTCGACCGGGCAGCGTCCCTCAGCGAGAACGCCGACGAGTCGGCCCGGCGTCTCCTGCGGGGCGCGGGAGCGGCCCGCCTTGCCGGGATGACCGATCGGGCCCGCGAGGCCATCGCGCAGGCCCGCGAGCGGACGTCCGACCCGCTCGTGCGCGCCGACGCCCTGGCCCTCCTGTTCCAGATCGACGCATGGAGCGCGCCCGTGGCGACCGCGCACTCGATCTCGGCGGAGGCCGAGCGCACCGCGGCGCTCGACCCGGCCCGCGCGGCGCGGATGCTGGCCGAGGCGGCCACCGCCCTCATGCGCTCGGCGTCCATGAGCCAGGGCGTCGACATGGCCGAGCGTGCCCTGGCCCTGGCCTTGGCCCATGCGCAGGGGCGGCCCGACGACGCGGTCACGGTCGCCGTGCTCTTCGCCCGCGTGTCCGACGCGCGCGCACCGGAGGCGGTCGACGGCCTGCTCGAGGTCGGGGAGCGCCTGCTGCGCGTCGACCCGCCCGAGGCGCAGACCGCGGCGCTCCTGCAGCAGGTCGCCTGGCTCCACATCTGGACCGAGCGGTACGGGCACGCCGCCCGGCTGCTCGAGCACGCCGTGACCCATGGACGCTCGCGGGCTCCTGGGACGCTCCCGATGGCTCTGGCGATGCGGGCCGAGCTCGGCTACCGCCGCAGCCGGTGGTCCGTGGCGCTCGCCGACGCCACCGAGTCGGCCTCCCTGGCTTCGGCGTTCGAGCAGGTCCACGCGCGCGGGCTCGCCCTGGCCTGCCAGGCCCGCATCGAGGCCTGCCTCGGCCGTGAGGCCGCGTGCCGTGCGGCGGCGAAGGAGGCCGCCGAGATCGGGCGGCGCCTGGGGGGCGAGGACTCGCCGATCTCGGCGTGGGGCAGCCCGGCTCTCGGCCTCCTCGAGCTCGGCCGGGGGCGGCCGGACGCGGCCACCCCGCACTTCGCCGTGGTGGCGACGGCGTTCGCCCGCGGTGGCATCAGAGAGCCGAGCGTCGTGCTCACCGGCGGAGACCTGGTGGAATGCCTGGTGCGCACGGGACACCGGGCCGACGCCGAGGATGCGCTCTGCACCTTCGAGGACCTCGCGCGGCGCGCCGACCGGATCGGCGCGCGTGCCATCGCAGCGCGCTGTCGCGGGCTGCTGGCGGGCGACGACGCGTTCGATGGACCGTTCGAGGAGGCGCTCCGGCTTCACCGCGACGTCGACGCGCCGTTCGAGGAGGCCCGCACGCTCCTCTGCCTGGGCGAGCGCCTGCGCCGAGCGCGGCGGCGCGCTGATGCCCGCGTACGCCTGCGGGCTGCCCTCGGCACGTTCGAGGGTCTCGGCGCGGTCGACTGGGCCGCCACCGCGCGGAGCGAGCTGGGCGTCACCGGCGAGACGGCCGCCCCTCGTTCGGGCCCGAGATCGGATGCCCTCACCCCGCAGGAGCTTCAGGTGGCGCTGATGGTCGCCTCCGGGGCGACCAATCGCGAAGCCGGGTCCCGACTGTTCCTGTCCGCCAAGACGATCGAGGCGCACCTGGGCCGGATCTACCGCAAGCTCGGAGTGCGCTCGCGGACCGAACTCGCCGCCCTTGTCGCCCACGAGGGTCTCGGCGCCGACGGGACGCCCAGCGCAGCCGCCGTCTCCTGACCCGCCCGCCCGTCACGCGCGGACCGGGCATCGCCCCGCCCCGTCGCCGACTCGGACCTAGGGCCGCAGCAGCGGGCGCAGGGAGTCGAGCCGCTCGAAGGTCCACCAGAGGTAGTTCAGGGTCCCCCCCTCGCGCAGCGGGTGCAGGTCGCCGAACTCGGGGTCGGACCGGTAGGCCTCGAGGGCCCCGAGATCCGGCCATTCGACCAGCACGATCGTGTTGCGCGCCGGTGTCGCGCCGGGAGTGACCTCGGCGCCACGGTGGCCGAGCGCGACGACCCTGCCGCCGTAGCGCTCGACGGCCGCCGGTGATCGGCGCGAGTACGCGAGGTAGTCCTCGTTGTCGGCCAAGTCGAAGAGGTTCAGCGCGTAGATCGACATGGGGCACTTCTACAGCAACGGTCGTCGTGTCTTGGAGCGCGCCCGGCAGGATTGGAACCTGCGGCTATGCCGCGATCAGCAACCGTGACGCCCCGGGCGGCCGGGGCGCGCGCAACGGGGATACTGGGTTCCTGTGGACGTTGGTGATGCAGCACCGTCACGAGTGGAGGCACCATGAGCGAGGCCCAGGGGTTCAGCGCCGATCAGGCGCGTGAGATCGGCGGGCGGATCGGGATCGACTGGGCCGAGGTGCCCTTCGATGTCGAGCAGTTCAGGATGGGGCTCGAGGTGGAGATGGAGCACGGGCCCCGCGATCCCGCGACCGACGTGACCGGCGGCGATCCGATCATGACGGGCAGGATCGCCCTCGCCCATCTGAACGAGTTCCCCGACTACTACACACGTCTCGCCGAGATGGAGGCCGAGGCGGAGCTCGAGTGGAAGAGCCGACGGTAAGGACCCTCGGCGGCATCGAGCCGTCACCGGCCGGACTGACGTCCCGCCGGTGACGGAGAGGGTCTGGGGCATCGGAGGGCGAGCACCGACGCCCTCGACAGGGACGCATGTCCCGGGCGGGCGCGGCGCCCTGCGATAGCCCCCCTATCGGGGAGTGGCGCGCGCCCGTGGTTCGTGGTGGCATCGCGCCGACATCGAGCGGCCCCGCCGCCACGAACCGGAGAGGCAGCACGATGACCACGTGGACGAGGCCTGGCCTTTCGATGCTTGTCACGGCGTGCGCGGCCATGGCCCTCCTCATGTCCCTCGCGACGCTCGCCGCAGCGGCGCCCGCTCCCTCCGACACCGGATGGGTGGGTACGGCGACCCACACCGCGACCTACAACACCAGCGACACCGTCGGAGGCCGCCAGGAGGATCAATCGGCGGTCTACACCACCGGCACCCCCGCCTCCATCACCGGATATTTCAGCAGTCACGTGGTGAACAAGTGCTTCCCGGGCGGACAGTCCACCAGCGACCAGGCGACGACCGCGGGCGGGGCATCGCGCTTCGCGATCTCCTCGGGGGTGAACGCGCTGTCGATCCAGCTGGGAGACACCACGGTCTGGCCGGGCACGCTGACCAACTTCTCCTGCGCCGGGATGACCACCGTCATCTCCCAGGGGACGATCGTGTACCCGCTCGGGAGCCTGTGCACCACGACCGACCTCAGGACCATCGTGGCGCCGGCGAGCGTCCAGGCCATCAACAACTCGCGCGGGTGCAAGAGCAACTCGGTCTCGGGCGGGGTCACGGTCTCCTCCACCGAGAGGCTCACGCTGAGCGCCCAGAGGGTCAACTGCATTCGCTCGGTGGACACCGACGGCGACGGCATGGGTGATTGTGAGGAACAGGAGCGCGGCCGGGACCCCCTCGTGTCCGACGGGGGGCCCGGGGCCGGGGCTGACAGCGACGGCGACGGCCTCACCGATGATCAGGAGGTGACGCTCGGGACGGATCCCCGGAGCGCGGACACGGACGGCGACGGCCTCAGCGATGGCAAGGAGGTCTCCATCGGGACGAATCCCCGGAGCGGCGACACGGACGGCGACGGGCTGCCGGACGGCACCGAGGTCGCGGGCGGCACCAGCCCGCTGAAGACAGACACCGACGGGGACGGCATCCCCGACGGGCGTGATCCCACTCCGACCGGCGGGGCGGTCGTCTGCGACGGCGTGACGGCGGCCGAGGTGCGCGGCACCCGGCCGGCGTACTCGGCCGGCTGGAAGCTCGCCTCGTTTCCGAACTCCGGGGCCGTCTGCCGCGCGATCTGGGTCCCCACCCTCGACGAGGGCTTCGTGCCGCAGGGGCTGGCGGTCCGTACGAACGGGACGGCGCTCGTATCGGGCTACGACGCGCGCTGGGCCGGCCTCAAGGGCTACGGGGATAACGACGGCCCCTGCCGCATCGTGGCCGTGGACCTGACGAGCGGCGCCCGCATCGGCACCGCCGACTTCCGCGTGAGAAAGGCCGGGCACCCCCGGTGCGAGCACGGCGGCGGGCTCCACATCGACGCCACGGGCGACATCTGGCTCGCCACCACGCGCTACCTCTACCGGATCGATTCGGGCGCCCTGTTCTCAGGCAAGGGGGCGGACCAGACGGTGACGGGGTGGGTGAAGCTGCAGGGCGGCATCGACGGCTCGTTCTTGACGGAGGGTTCGCCCGTCCACCTCTGGATCGGCACCTTCGGCAAGGGCAGACCATCGTCGCTCTTCAAGTTCTCCTACGCCCAGTTGCGGGCCAAGACCACTCCGCGCGGGCGGACGGGGGGGCTCTCGCGGGCGGATGCGATGGGCGCCCTCGAGGTGGGCAGCAACGCGCAGGGAGCCGCGTTCATCGATGGACGCCTCCACGTCTCCTCGTCCAACTCGACCTGCGGGGTCGTCTCGAAGGGCCCCCTGTCCCGGCGCGGATTCGGACCGGGGTCGGAGGAGATCGACCGGGCCGCCAAGGGCCACGCCTGGGTGGTCCACGAGGCCGGCTCCTACCACTTCAAGAAGCCCGAGGCGTTCTTCCCGGTGATCACCGAGGTCCAGCTCAATCGGATCACGGCGAAGGCGAGCTGCGGAGGCGGCCTGGGCACCTGACGAGGGACGCATGTCCTGGCCGGACTCCTTGAAGTGGGCGGGCTCATCCCGGATATTCGGTGGGCCGAATAGGACGACACCTGGGGTTCCCGCCGGATGGCCTTCGCACAACGACACCGCTGGGTGCTGATCACCCTCGTCGCCCTTCTCGGCGTGGTGATGATCCTGCAGGCGGTGGACGGCGGTGTCAGCGATCCGACGGCCGGCACCCAGCTCAGCAGCGGTGCCGTGATCTTCGACAGCGGGCTGCTGGTGTTCCGCGAGGGCCTCGAGTCGATCCTGGTGCTCGCCGCCGTCGTCGCGAGCCTGGTGGGCGTCAACCAGTCGCTGCGCACCCCCATCACGGTGGGCGCCGCCGCCGGCCTCGGGGCCACGGCGATCACGTGGGTGCTCGCGGTGCTGCTGATCGGCCAGATGGGCGGCTCCGGCCTCCAGATCCAGGCGATCACCGGCCTCATCGCGATCATGGTGCTGCTGGTGGTGATGAACTGGTTCTTCCACAAGGTCTACTGGACCGGCTGGATCAGCCACCAGAACCGCAAGAAGCGCAGGCTGCTGAGCCTCGAGGGGCCGGGGGCCGAGCGGAAGGTGTTCATCGGCCTCACGGTGCTGGGCTTCTTCAGCGTGTACCGGGAGGGCTTCGAGATCGTCCTCTTCCTGCAGAACATGCGCCTCCAGTACGGGCAGGTCACCGTGCTCGAGGGCGTCGCGCTCGCCGGGGTGCTGGTGGCCGCCGTGGCGGCGATCACCTTCCTCAATCACGCCCGGCTGCCGTACAAGCGGATGCTCGTGGTGACCGGGGTGATGCTGGGGATCGTGCTGGTGGTGATGGTGGGCGAGCAGGTTCAGGAGATGCAGGCAGCCGGCTGGATGGGCACGACGTCGATCGCGACCGGGCTCCCGCACTGGATGGGCACCTGGCTGGCCATCTTCCCCAACGTCGAGGGGCTGGCGGCCCAGGCGATCGCCGTGGGGCTCGTCCTCGTGAGCTACTTCTGGGCGGAGGAGGCACGCGTCCGCCGTCCCCAGCGCCGCGCGCGCGTCGCCGCAGCGCGCCCGGAGATGGTCGCCGCGGCCTCGGTCGAGGGGCCCTAGACCCGCTCGGACCTCGGCGCGCGCCGGCTCACACGGCGGCCCGCAGCCCCTCGAGCAGCTCCGGCAGTCCGGAGGCCAGCCGGTGCGCGGCGCGGAGGTCCGCCGCCGGGTGGGTCGTCGTGACGGCCCAGACGGTCATCCCCGCGGCGAGGCCGGCGGCGACGCCCGCCGGCGCGTCCTCGAGCACCACGCAGTCGGCCGGATCGGCGCCCAGAAGCGCCGCACCGAGCTGATACGCGTCCGGCGAGGGCTTGCCGGCGCGGACCATGTCGGAGGTCACGAGCACCTCGGGCACCGCGAGCCCCGCGCCCGCCACGCGGGCGAGTGCCAGGGGCCGGTCGCACGAGGTGACCACGGCGACCCGCGGCAGGGCGAGCACCTCGGCGGCCCCCGGGAACGCCGTGAGCGAGCCGGCGTCGGACACCTCGGCCTCGTGGACGAACTCGGCGTCGGCGTCGACGAGCGAGGGATGGACGACCTCCGCGATCACCTCGCGCGCCGGGCGGCCCTGGTTGGCGGCCTGGAGAGCGACGCCGTCGATGCCGTGGCGGGCCCCCCAGGCGGCCCACGCGCGCTGCGACGAGGCGACCGAGTCGGCGAGCACGCCGTCGAGATCGGACAGGACGAACACGGTCATCCCATCCCGACGACGGGGTGGCCGCCGACCGGCGCCGACGCGCCGCTCACCCCGGCCGCCCGGCGCGCCAGCAGCAGCACCGCGAGCGCCGCGGGGACCAGCACCGCGAGGGCCCACGGCGAGGGAGGTGGCGCCCGCGAGGAAGCCGATCAGGGGCGGGCCCAGCAGGAAGCCGATCGAGCCGGTGGACGAGACGGCCGCGATGCCGGGTCCGGGCGCCGTGTCGGGGCGGCGGCCGGCGGCGCTGAACATCAGCGGCACGCCGTTGGCCACGCCGAGGCCCACCAGGAAGAGCGCGGGCAACGCGACGGCCACCGAGCCGCTGAGCAGCATCACCGCCAGCGGGACGGCCGTGAGGAGCGCGCCGACGCGCAGCAGCGCGGTGGGACCCATCCAGCGATTGAGCCGGTCCCCGACCAGACGCCCGACGGTCATGCCCGAGGTGAAGACGGCGTACGCGAGCGCCGCGAGTGCCGCGCTCGCCCCGAGGTCGTTGCCGAGGTAGATGCCGCTCCAGTCGGCCATCGCGCCCTCGGTCATCATCACGAGCAGGCACAGGGCGGCGAGCAGGGCGACGCCGCGCGAGGGCAGCGTGAAGCGCGCGGCCTCGTCCCCCTCCGCGACCGAGCCCTCGCCCAGGTGGCGGGCGCAGACGGCGAGGAGGGCGGCGAGGGCCACCGAGGTGACGGCGACGGTGACCAAGCCGTCCAGACCGAGCGCCGCCCCCAGGGCCCCGGCCCCGGCGCCCGCCGCGCCCCCGAGCGCCCAGCCGGCGTGCAGCGACGACATGATCGGCCGGCCCTCGGCGACCTCCAGCTCGACGCCGTGGCTGTTCATGGCCACGTCCATCGCCGCGCTCGCCCCGCCCAGCACGACGAGGGCACCGGCCACGAGCAGCGCGGTGGGCGCGAGCACCGGCAGGTTCACCGCCAGGAGGCACGCCGCCCCGCCGGCGACGGCCACGGGCGCCGACCCGCGGCGGGCGACGGCCTGGCCGGCGACCGGGACGGCCAGGATCACGGCGACGGACATGCACAGCACCACGAGGCCCATCGCGCCGGTCGAGAGGTCGAAGCGCCGCTGGATCTCCGGGATCTGCGAGACCCACAGGCCGATCACGGCTCCGTTGATGACGAAGAGCCCGGTGGTGGCGACGCGGGGCGTCACGCGCGGACGACCGTCAGGCCGAGCGCCCGGTACTCCTCGAGCAGGCCCTCGTCGGCGTCCGGCTCCGCGACGACGTGGGTCACCTGGCGCACCGGGGCCACCAGGTACGCGCTCGCGGCGCGAAGCTTGTCGGCCGTGGCGAGCGCGATCACGTCGCCGGCGCTCTCGGCCATCGCCCGCTTCACCTCGGCCTCCTCGAGGCCGTCCGTCGTGAGCCCCACCTCGGGATGGAGGGCGCAGACGCCGAGCACGCACGCGTCCGCCCGGATGGTGCGGATGAAGTCGACGGCGGAGGCGCCGAGCGTGACCTGCGCGTCCAGGTCCATGCGGCCCCCGATCACGATCACCTCGATGCCGCCGCGCCCGGCCAGCTCCACGGCGATCGGCGGCGAGTTCGTGATCACGGTGCCCACGTGCCCGTCCGGCAGCAGCCGCGCGAGCTCGAGGTTGGTGGTCGATCCGTCCAGCAGCAGCACCCGTGCGCCCGCCACGAGATCCACCGCCGCCCGCGCGATCGCCGTCTTCTCGGCCGTGGCGGTCTCGCGCCGGCGCGCGAAGCTGCCGGGCTGGGGCGCCGGCGGGAGCGCGCCGCCGTGCACGCGCTGCACCAGCCCGCGCGCCGACAGCTCGCGCAGATCCCGCCGCACGGTGTCCTCCGACACGCCCAGCTCGTCCACCAGGCGGGCGGCGACGACCTTCCCGTCCCTGGCCAGCGCGGCCAGGATGGCGTCACGGCGCTCCGCGCTCAACTTGCGTGTTTGTGCATGTTCCTGCATGAACGTGCAGGTTAGCGGATCCGAACGGGCGCCGGCCGGAGACTCGCGGTCAGCCGTCTCCAGCGGGCGACCGGCGCGAGGTCGCACGGTCGCGTGCGGGGCAGCCGCTGGCAGGCGGCGAGACGGGGCACGCCGACGCCGAGCTTCGCGGCCACCGCGCCGATGGGCCGGCCCGCGTTGAGGTCCCGCACGATCCTGCCGGCCTGCTGGAGGGAGATGCTCGGCGGGAAGGTGAACGTGGGCGTCAGGATCGCGCCGCGCGGTATGGCGTAGCTCGCCGGGGCGGTGAGGTCCAGCCGGGGGCCCGTGCGCGAGGGCGCCCAGACGGCGCCGCGCGGGAGATGGCCCACGACGACCGCGCCCTTCGGCAGCCGGCCGCTGGCCGCGACCGAGCGCACGAGCGCGGTGAGGGCGACCCGGTAGGTCGTGCCGGGCGGGAAGCGAAGGGCCGGAAGGAGCGGGGCGGTCTGGACGGGCGCGGAGCCCTCGGCCTGGAAGAGCCACCCCGCGTGGGCGAGGACGCCGGACGGGCCGGTCGCCCCCGGCCGGGCGCCGCGGCGGCAGTGGAGCCGAGGCCGATGCCGACGACGGCCGACGCGACGACGCTGAGCGCGAGGTGGCGGGCGGACATCGCCGCGAGGGTAGCGCGCGGGTCGGCCGCCCTAAGGTCGGCGCGGCGGCGACGACAGGAACGCCTGCGCCCGCGCCGCGGCGGTCTCCCCTCCCCCGTCCGGCGCGGGATTCCGGAGACCCTCCTCCGGCCGGCGCGTGAGCGAGCGCAGCGTGGCGAGCAGGACCAGCGGCGCGACCGGGAGCAGGAGGACGACCGCCAGGAGGCCCGGCGGGCCCCAGGGGGCCGTGGCCGCGACGATCAGCCAGAGGGCGCCGTAGACCCAGGCGATCGTGCGCAGCAGCGCCGCGGCGAGGGTGCCGAGGGGCGTCGAGCGCCGCTCCGCGGGCGGGTCGGGGGACATGGCGCGAGGATTCCGCCCGCGCCCGCGCGGCGGCACCCCCGAACGGAGAAGGGCCCCCCGACCGGTCGGGGGGCACCGTCCGACGGCGGAAGAGCCGCAACCGGGTCGTGGTCCATCCCCCCGGACACGCGTGCCACCCCGGATACGCGCGGGCGGACGGGCTGGGAGCCTCGCGGACGAGGCCGCGGCCCGTCCCGGCGGCCGCGCCGAGAGGAGGAACCATGCCCGCGCCCTACGCGACCATCGCCTGCTTCATCGAGAAGGGGCCGGCGTGCGCGCCGACGCTCGCCGAGGCCGTCGCGCTCCGCGATCTCTCGCGGGGACGGCTCGAGATCGTCCACGTGATCGCCGAGCCCGCGCTGCTGCTGTCGGCGCCGTTCGCCGGGCCGGCGCCGACCGTCCTGGAGGTCGGCCCCGCCGCGCAGGAGTGGCTCGAGGCCACGGTCGGCGAGGTTCCCGGCGCCGAGGCGGTCATGCTCCGCGGCTACCCGCCGCACGCGGCCTGCCAGTACGCCCGCGCGTCGGGCGTCGGACCTGATCGTCGCATCCGCGCACCGCGGCATCGTGGACCGGACGATGCTGGGCGGCTTCGCGGCCTACGTCGGCTACCACGCGCCGTGTCCGGTGCTGCTGGTCCATCCGCCGACGCCGAAGCCCGCGGCCTGACGAAACGCGGGGCCGTGGCGCCCGCCGGGCGTCACGGCCGGCGCATCGGCGAAGATGACCCATGCCCGACCCGATCGAGCATCGCTTCTACGGTGAGCTGGCCGAGTGGTGGCCGCTGATCTCGCCCCCGGAGGAGTACGCCGAGGAGGCCGCCTTCGCGGCCGGCCTGCTGGCATCCGCCGCGGTGCCCGTCAGCGACGTGCTCGAGCTGGGGAGCGGCGGCGGACACAACGCCGTCCACCTGAAGGAGCGCTTCACGCATGACGCTCGTGGACCGCTCCGAGGACATGCTCGCCGTGTCGCGGACGCTCAACCCGGAGTGCGAGCACCTGCGCGGCGACATGCGCACGCTGCGGCTGGACCGGACCTTCGACGCGGTCTTCCTCCACGACGCGGTGGACTACATGACCACCGAGGCCGACCTGCGCCGGGCGATCGCGACGGCCTTCGCGCACTGCCGGCCCGGCGGGGTGGCGGTGTTCGTCCCCGACCACGTCGCCGAGACCTTCGAGGCGGACTCGGGACACGGCGGCAGCGACGGCGCCGGACGGCCGTGGCGTCCGCTTCGTGCACTGGACCTGGGATCCCGACCCCGCCGACACGTCCATCCGGACCGAGTACGCCTTCGTGCTGCGCGATCCGGCCGGTGCCGTGCGCGTGGTGAACGAGACCCACCTCACCGGGCTGTTCGGGCGCGACCACTGGCTCGCCCTCCTCGCCGACGCGGGCTTCGCCCCACGGGCGATCACGGAGGAGACCGCGGAGGATCGCGCTCCGCGCGTGTTCTTCGCCGGCGCCCGACCCGTCTAGGCGCCGGCGGGGCGGGATCAGTCCGCGGGGGGCCGATGCCCCGCGCGCGACAGGGGAAGCGCCCACCAGAGCCAGGCGATCAGGGCGAAGACCGCGGCTCCCACGACCAGCGACGCCCAGAGCTCGAAGAGGACGTCGGTGACCAGGAGCAGGGCGCATGTGATCGCGATGCCGAGGGCCGCGAGGCCCCCCAGCGCGAGGTGATGGGACATCTCGACGATGTCGCCCTTCACGCCCTGCCGGAAGCGCATCCGGTGCAGGGCCGCGGGGGCGATGAGGAGGACGGTCGCGACCGTCGTGCTGAGCAGCGTGACGAAGAAGACCCCCCGCTGGAAGTCGGTCGTCTGGTCGAAGCGGAAGCTGAACGGGATGGTGAGCAGGAAGGCGAACAGCACCTGGACGCCGGGCAGCACGACGCGCAGCTCCTGGAGGAGCTCCCCGAACTGGCGGTCGGATCGCTGCTGCGGCGACTCGTTCCGCCCCTCCGGCTCGTGCCGCGACCCGGGCCCCTCGCTCACGCGCGCTCCTCCCCACGCCTCCGAGGGGCGGATCTTACGACGCGCGGATGTGAGGACGGGCCCGGCGGCGGGTACGTCTCCTCCGTAACCGCCCCACAGGGAGGAACCATGAGCGACGAGAAACCGCCGCGCACCACCACCGGGAAGGACGGCGTCCCGGAGCAGACGATCCACGACGACGAGGGCGCCGACGGCCTGGGCTACACCGCCCGGCCGACCGACCACGAGCCGGAGGGCGAGAAGGCGCCGGCGAAGGGAGGCCGCGATGCCACGGGGAAGTAACGCCAAGCGCGAGCGGCAGTACGAGCACATCCGCGACAGCCTCGAGGAGCGCGGAGAGCCGGCGAAGAAGGCCGAGGAGATCGCGGCGCGGACCGTGAACAAGGAGCGCGCGCGGGCGGGCGAGTCACGCACCGCCTCGCGGACCTCCACCGAGGACATCTCCTCCGGACGACGCGGCGGTCTGCGCTCGGGCACCGACCGTCCCCGCGGCCGCACCCGCGACCAGCTCTACGCCGAGGCCCGCAGGAAGGGCATCCCGGGGTCGCTCGAAGATGAACAAAGCGCAGCTCCAGGCGGCCGTGGACCGGCATGGCTGAGCCGGCGGGGCGGCACTCGGCGCGGCGGCTCGTGGAGAACGAGGAGATCGCCGAGGCCCTCAACCGGCGCCTGGAGGAACGGACTGCCGAGGTGCGCACCGAGGACGACGAGGACCGCGAGGCCCCCGTGATGTTCTTCTGCGAGTGCTCCGACCTGGACTGCCGGGGGCGGATCGGTCTGACGCCGGCCCGGTTCGACGAGATCCACCGCGAGCCGGACCAGTACGTCGTGCTCCACGGCCACGAGGTGGAGGCCGTGGAGACGATCGTGGGCGAGACGGCCGACTACGCGGTCGTGCGCAAGAACATCGTCCCGTAGGTCACGACGACGCCGGAGGCGCCGCCGGCGATCGCCCCGATCACCTGCAGGGGCTCCTCGCCCCGGGCGACGGCCGCGGGGACGGCGGTGTTCCGCGGCTCGTGCGACAGGTCCCGGCCGCAGGCGAAGTAGCGCATGTAGGGGCGGCGCTCGCGGGTGGCCCGGTCGCGGATGGTTCCGCGCAGGGCCGGGTGGGCTTCCTCGAGCGCGTCCAGCACGGAACCGATCGTGGGTGCGCCCCCGACATCGAGGGAGACCTCCGGCCCGACGGCCGCCAGCGTGCGCAGATGCGGCGGGAGTGCGACGCGGATCGCGGTCACACGATCGTCTGCACCTCGACCGACAGCACCGCGGGGAGGTGCTCGGCGATGGGCGCCCAGGTGTCCCCGGCGTCCGGCGACGCATAGACCTGCCCGCCGGTGGTGCCGACGTAGATCCCGCAGTCGTCGAGCGCGTCCACGGCCATCGCGTCGCGGAGCACGTTGACGTAGCAGTCGCTCTGTGGCAGCCCGTTCGTCAGCAGCTCCCACTCCCCTCCGCCGCTGCGGCTGCGCGCCACCCGAAGCCGCCCCTCCGGCGGGTAGTGCTCGGAGTCGCTCAGGATCGGCACGACGTAGACCGTCTCCGGCTCGTGCGCGTGCACCGCCACCGGGAAGCCGAAGTCGCTCGGCAGGTCGCCGCTGATCTCGGTCCAGTGGCCGCCGGAGTCGTCGCTCCGGCACACGTCCCAGTGCTTCTGCATGAAGAGCGTCTCGGGACGAGAGGGGTGCATCGCCATGTTGTGCACGCAGTGCCCGACCTGCGCCTCGGGCTCGGGGAGGAAGTTCGATCGCAACCCGGCGGTCGCAAGCTCCCAGGAATCGCCGCCGTCTTCGGTGCGGAACGCCCCCGCGGCCGAGATCGCCACGAACATGCGGCGGGTGTCGGAGGGATCGATGATGATCGTGTGCAGGCACATCCCGCCGGCCCCGGGCTGCCAGTCCGACCCGCTCGAGTGGGTGCGGAGCGCCGCGAGCTCGTGCCAGCTCTGGCCGCCGTCGCTCGAGCGGAACAGGCCCGCGTCCTCGACCCCGGCGAAGACCGTGTCCGGGTCGTCGGGGGACGGCTCGAGGTGCCAGACGCGGTTGAAGTCCCACGGATGGGGGGTGCCGTCGTACCACTGGTGGGTGCCGGTCTCGCCGGCGTACGAGAAGTCGTTGCCGACGGGCCGCCACCGGCGCCCGCCGTCGTCCGAGCGCTGGACGACCTGGCCGTGCCAATCGGTCCACTGCGACGCGTACAGCCGGTCGGGGTCGACCGCCGATCCGGCGACGTGCATCACGGTCCACCCGCCGAAGTGCGGGCCGTCCACCGTCCAGGCGCGGCGGGCGCCGTCGGCGGTGAGCACGAACGCCCCCTTCTTGGTCCCCACGAGAACCCGGACCTTGGCCATCCGTCCTCCCTGTGCCCGCGGCGACGGATCGCCGCGGGCCGCGATTCAGTCGTCGTCACCCCGCGCGAACAGGAGCGCCGCGATCAGGCCGATGGCGAGGATGATCGCGAGCACGGAGCCGAGGGCGACGGGCTTGCTCGGGGTGGGGACGCGGCGCCAGCGCGAGGCCCTACGGGCCTCGAACTCGCGGACGCGGGCCTCGGCGTCCGAGGCCTTCTCCGACGCGCGGGCGGCGAGGTCGGTGCCGGACTCAGCCTTGTCGGCCGCGTCCGAATACCAGTCGAGCGCGGCGGAGTCCCGCCCCGTGAGGGTCGCCCGCTCGCCGAGGAGGAAGCTGACCAGGGCCTCGATCTGGCGATCTCCGGACAGGGGCTCGGGGGTGTTGGCGAGCACGAGCAAACCGTCCTCCCCCGTCGCGCCGAGGCCGTCGGAGTCGTTCCAGAGCAGGTGCGCCGACGCGCGAATGTGATCGCGCACCTCGGCGGTGAGGACCGTCGAGCGGTCGAGTTCCGCGTCCACGAGTTCGACGACATCAGCAGGGGGCTTCGACACAGGACCATCCTCGTCGGGGTTCACCCGATAACAACACGGATTCCCGGCCACCGCAAATCCCTTGACGCCGGCCGCCGGTCCCGGGATGCCCGCACGGCGGATCCGGGCGCTCGCGGACGCCGCGGGCCGGGGGACCGCCCTAGCCTCGGCCCATCGAACCAGGGAGGTCACGGTGGGAACGACGCATGTTGGTCCGGTCGCGCTCGTCACCGGCGGAGCCGCCGGGATCGGCCGGGCGGCGGCGGGCGCCATGGCCCGCCGCGGTGCCGCCGTGGTGGTCGCGGACGTGGAGGAGCGCGAGGGCGAGCGGACGGCGGAGAGGCTGCGGACCGACGGTCACGAGGCGCTGTTCGTCGCCGCCGACGTGTCGCGGGCCGCCGATGTCGAGGCGCTCGTCGATCGGGCGGTGAGCCGGTACGGCCGGCTCGACTGGGCCTTCAACAACGCGGGTATCGAGGGCTCCACCGCCACGACCGAAGACGTCTCGGAGGACGACTGGGGCCGCGTGCTGGCGATCAACCTCACCGGGGTCTGGCTCTGCATGCGCCACGAGATCCCGGCCATGCTCGAGGCCGGAGGCGGCGCGATCGTCAACTGCGCCTCGATCGCCGGGATGGTCGGCTTCCCCGGCGCGGCGCCCTACGTCGCAAGCAAGCACGGCGTCGTCGGCCTCACCCGCACGGCGGCGCTCGAGTTCGCGAGCCGGGGCATCCGCGTCAACGCGATCTGCCCGGGGATCATCCACACCGCGATGATCGATCGCTACTCCCACGGCGATGCGGGCGTCGAGGCGCAGCTCGCGGCCGGCGAGCCCATCGGGAGGATGGGCACCGCGGACGAGGTGGCGAACGCCGCCGCCTGGCTGTGCTCGGGCGAGGCGAGCTTCGTGACCGGCGCCGTGATCCCCGTCGACGGGGGCTGGACGGCGCAGTAGACCGCCCGCGCGGCCCTGCCCTAGCATCCCGCCATGGGCGGACCCACCGCGGGCGAGACGAACGGCCGGGCGCGCGAGGGCGCCTTCATGGGCCTCGGGGCGGCGGGGATCCAGGACGCGGGCGACCCGAGCCGGTTCATCCCCGCGCAGGGAGGCAACTACCGACACATCCGCCACGCGGAGATCCTCGCCCGCTGGCCGGTGCTCGCGGAGCCGTGGGCACAGCGGGTCGAGACCTCCCGCCTGAACTGACGACCCCCCGCGGGAGGGCCAGGTCCCCCCGTCACCGTTTCGCGATCGGCCGAGCGGGCAGAAGGCGGACGCGGAGCGTCGCTCGTAGCCGACCCTCCCCGGGGGGCGCGCTGAGCGCCCCCCGCCCGGGTCCGCGCGCACGTCGGCCACCGATCCCCGTTTCGGACGGGAGGGCGTGGGAAGGCTTGGGGCACGGCAACCCCGAGCGAGGAGAGCGATCCGTGTCACAGGTCGAGGAGACCATCGAGGTCGATGTGCCCGTGTCCACCGCCTACAACCAGTGGACCCAGTTCGAGAAGTTCCCGGAGTTCATGGAAACGGTCGATGAGATCCACCAGATCGACGACACCCATCTCCACTGGGTGGTGTCGGCCGGCGGACACCGGGAGGAGTTCGACGCCATCATCACCGAGCAGATCCCGGACGCCCGGGTGGCGTGGGCGACGGAGAAGGGACCGAAGCACGCGGGCGTCGTCAACTTCCACAAACTGAGCGATGACCGCACCCAGATCGTCGTCCTCATGGACACGGAGCCCGACGGACTCCTCGAGAAGGCGGCGAGCGCGGTCGGTGTCCCCGGTCGCAGCGTCCGGGGCGACCTCGAGCGCTTCAAGGAGATGATGGAGTCACGGGGCCGGGAGAGCGGAGCCTGGCGCGGGGAGGTGCCCCGCTCGTAGGGGACGGGCGCGCCGCCGGCCGCCCTCGGGCGGGACATCCGAGGGCGGCCGGCGGCGGGCGCATTGATACGAAACCGACACACGGCGTTACGAACCGGCGTTCGCCTCTCGCCGCCGGACCGCGCTACCCTCGACGCGATGTCCGCACCGGGGAACACACACATGAGCGACGCCGTCCACGGGCTGGCGCTCGACGAGGCCGACCTCGCCGCGGCGCGCCGTTGCGCGCACGAGGCCCTGGTCCTGACCGTCGGCGAGATGGCCGCCACGGACACCGGGGATCCGGGTGTCGAGGCCGACGCCGTGCTCGCCCACGCCCGCGTGGTCCACGCGCTGGGCACCGAGACCGACCCCGAGCCGTCGCTGGTCCTGGTGTCGAGCGACGACGCGGTGGTGCTCCTGGACGGCGCCCGCCGGGTCGAGGAGGACCTGAGCGACGGACTCAACGGCCTCGGCGCGCACGCCGCCGAGCGTCGGCTGCGCTACGAGCGCACCATCGCCGCGGCGCGCCGGGTGCGCGAGATCCTGGAGCAGCGCGCGGCCTGAGGGCGGATGCCATGATCCGCCCCGGATCGCAACGACCGGGGGGCGGGCATGGCGAACGACTTCGAGGTGGGCGTCGATGTGGCGGTGCCGCCGGAGACCGCGTGGGAGCTGGCGGGCGACCCCGCCCGCGTCGGCGAGTGGTTCACGGCGGTGGTGGAGTGTGACGTGGTGGGCGACGAGCGCCGGGTCACGATGGGCAACGGGGCGGCGCTGGTGGAGCGGCTGGTGGATCGCGACGCCGCCGCGAGGCGGTACTCCTACGTGGTCGAGTCCGGCATCCCCGGGCTGACGAGCCACCGGGCGACGATCCGGGTGGAGGACGCGCCCGGCGGCTCGCGGGTTCTCTGGCGCCAGATCGCGACCTCGGACGTCGAGGGCTACGACATCGAGAGCCGCCTGAGCGGGGTCATGACCGCCGGGCTGGAAAGCCTGCGCGACACGCTCGAGGGCGTGGGCCCGACGAGCTGACGGACCCGCTAGGCCGCGGCCAGCCAGCGCGCGGCCTGGTCGCGGCGGCGCTCCAGCTGCTCCAGGGTGGCCTCCCCCACCCGCTCGATCCCGGTGCGGCGGTTGAGCTCGGCGTTGACCTGCGAGTGCGAGAGGCCCGTGATGCGGGAGATGTGGCGCACCAGCGAGGCGTTGGCGTCCCGGAGGCGGCTGCGCCGCTCGCGCGGCCGCAGGACCTCGCCGCCCTCGTCACCGGGCGGCGGGGGCGCGGCCAGAAGCGGTGCCGGCGCCAGCTCCATCAGCAGATCCTCCTCGCCGCCGTCGCCGTGATCCTGGGGGCCCCCGGCCGGAAGGTCGTCGGGGTGGGCGGTCGGCGCGCCCACCGGGACGGCCGAGATCGCGGCGAAGAGCGAGAGCTGGTCGTCGACGGGCTCGGGCGCCTCGCGCTCGAGCGGGTCGTCGAACTCCTCCGGGTCCGCCGCCCTCTCGGCGCGCCGCAGGCTGTGGCGCCGCTGCTGGGCGATCGCCAGCGCGTGCGCCCGCAGACGGGGATCGTCCGGGATGAACATGTGGCTCGGCTGGGGGCCCAGGCCCCGGGTCCACCGCACGAGGCGCCCCACGGCCTGGCGGAAGAAGAGCTCGGTGGTGGTGGTGGTGGCGAAGACCCCCACTCGCAGGCGGGGGATGTCCACGCCCTCCGAGAGCATCCGCACCGCGACGATCCACGGGTCGGTGCCGCGGGCGAAGGCCGCGATCCGCGCCGACGCGCCGGCGTCCTCCGAGGTCACCAGCGTCGGCGTCACCCCCACCCTGCGCCGCATCAGCTCGGCCACGGCACGGGCGTGATCGCGGTCGACGGCGATCACCATCCCGCCCGCCCCCGGGTGGCCGCGGCGGACCGCCACCAGCCGCTCGTTGGCGCGGCGCAGCACATCGGGGAGCCAGTCGCCGTCGGGTGACAGCGCGGTGCGCAGGCGCTGCGCCGTCGCGACCGGGTCGAGGGCGTCCTGGAAGCTCGCCGTGGCGTAGAGGCCGTCGCTGCCGATCCACTCCATCTGGCCGTCGGTGCGCGGGAAGCGCACCGGGCGCACCACGCCTCCGTCCGACAGGGCGTCGCCGTAGCCGTACTCCACGTCGGCCCGCGCGAGGCCGTCGTCGTCGTAGAGCACGAACGGAATGGCCCGCGTGTCCGAGCGGAACGGGGTCCCCGAGAGGCTGAGGCGGACCGCGGAGCCCGCGAAGGCGGCCCGCACGGAGTCGCCCCAGGCGCGCTCCTCCCCGGAGTGGTGGGCCTCGTCGAGCACGACGAACGCGTCGCGCGCGATCTCGGCGATGGCGCCCGTGCTCGCCGCCACCTGCTGGTAGGTGGTCACCATCCCGTGCATGTCGGAGGGGAGCCGGCCGTCCGCCGCCGTCCAGCCGGGCTCCAGGTGAAGATCGAGGGCCTCGGCCGCGTCGGCCCACTGCGTCTTCAGGTGCTGCGTCGGCGCCACCACCACCAGCCGCCGGCGCGGATGCTCGCCCAGGTACTGGCGCGCCGCCGCGAGAGCGAAGGTGGTCTTCCCCGCGCCCGGGGTCGCCACGGCCAGGAAGTCGGCGCCGCGGCGCGCCTGGAAGTCCTCGAGTGCGGACCGCTGCCAGCGGCGGAGTCGGATCGTGTGAGCCATTGCGAGCGCGGCACGATAGCGGGCCCGGCGGATGTGACCGTCGCCGGGGTGGCTCGCCCGCCGGACCCTCCGGTACCCTGCCCGGGCCAGAGCGCTACGTGCATCGGGAGGGGTTCAATGAGAGCGTTCACCCGGTGGGTCCTGCACCACAAGCTGTGGGTGGTCGTGGCGTGGGTGATCATCACCGTCGTCGCCTTCGCCTCGACGTCGTCGTCGGCCGGCGCCCTCTCGTCGGAGTTCAACCTCCCCGGGCGTGAGAGCTCGGAGGCCGCGGCGATCATCTACCAGCAGTACGGCAACGGCGGGCCGCGGGTCAACGGACCGATCGTGACCGTGGTCGAGCTCCCCGAGGGCACCACGATGTCGTCGCCCGGCGTGCGCGAGGAGGTGGGTGCCGCCTTCGCGAAGGTCGCCGATGCCATCCCCGGATCGCGGGCCGCGGACTACGCGAGCACGGGCGATCCGCTCTTCGTCTCCAAGGACGGCCGCACCACCTTCGGGGTGGTCTGGTACCCGCCCTCCGACGTGGCGTTCGATCCGGCGGGGCCGGCGCTGAAGCAGGCGCGCGCCGCGGCGGCGGACCTCGACCGTGGACGGCGCGCAGGTGCGGATCACCGGGATCGACGCCCTCAGCAGCGCCGACGACCAGGCCTCGACGGGCCCGAGCGTGCTCGTGGAGACGCTCATCGGAGGGCTCGGCGCCCTCATCGTCCTCGCGTTCGTCTTCGGGTCGCTGATGGCGTTCGTCCCGCTGCTGATGGCCGCGATCGCCATCCCCACCACCTTCCTCGTGCTCTGGCCGCTCGCCGAGGCGACCGAGGTCTCGGTCGTGGTCCAGTTCCTGATCGCGCTGATCGGACTCGGCGTGGCGATCGACTACGCGCTGCTGATCGTCATGCGCTGGCGCGAGGAGACGGCCAACGGCCGCAGCCCCGAGGAGGCGGTCCTCGAGACGATGGACCACGCGGGGCGGGCGGTCATCTTCAGCGGCATCGCGGTCGCGATCGGCCTCCTGGCCCTCGTGGTCCTGCCGGTGCCCTTCCTGCGCAGCATCGGCTACGGCGGCCTGCTGATCCCGATCATCAGCGTGCTGGTGGCGATCACCCTCCTGCCGGTGATCCTCGCCACCATCGCCCCGCGCCTGGACAAGATCGGCTTCTCGCGCCGCACCTCGAGCGCCGGCCAGGGCTGGGTGCCGTGGGGGCGGTTCGTGGTCAAGCACCGCTGGATCGTGGGGCTGGCGTCCCTCTGCATCATGGGCCTGCTCTTCGTGCCGGTCCTGGACTTCTCGACCGGCTCGCCGCGCGCCGACGCGCTCGCCAGCAGCGGGAGCGCGCGCGACGGGCCTCGACCTCGCTCGAGGACTCCGGCCTCGGGGCCGGCGTCCTCAACCCCTACGAGGTGGTGGTCGTCAAGGGCGACGCCGACGCCACGGCGAAGACCGCGGCGGGCGTCGAGGGCGTCCTCGGGGCCGTCGCTCCGACCGGTGAGGCCTGGCGCCGCGGCGACACGGCGATCGTCCAGGTCTTCCCCGCCAAGGAGGACGCCTCCTCGACCGTGGCGGCGGTGCGCGACGCCGTCGACGTGGGCCCGGGCAAGGTTCTGGTCGGCGGAGGCACACCGGGGGTGGTGGACTTCAACGACGCGGTGTACGGCAACTTCATCTGGGTGATCCTGGTCATCCTCGTCGTGACCTACATCCTGCTCGCGCGGGTCTTCCGCTCGCTGCTGCTGCCGCTGAAGGCGATCATCTTCAACGTGATCTCCATCGGGGCCGTGTGGGGCTTCATGGTGTTCTTCTGGCAGAAGGGCAACGGGTCGGGGGCGATCTTCGACATCGAACCGACCGGCGCGCTCACCGTCTGGATCCCGCTGATGGTGTTCGCGTTCCTCTACGGGCTCTCGATGGACTACGAGGTGTTCATCCTCAGCCGCATGCGCGAGGAGTACGACCGCGACGGATCGACGGACCGGGCCGTGGTGGCCGGGCTGGCCCGCACCGGGCGGCTGGTGACGGCCGGATCCCTGATCCTGTTCCTGGCCTTCACCGCGCTGGCGTCCGGACCGGAGACGGACATCAAGGTGTTCGCCACCGCGCCTCGCGATCGGCATCCTGGTGGACGCGACGATCGTGCGCAGCATGATGCTGCCCGCCTTCGTCTCGCTGTTCGGCCGCTGGAACTGGTACATGCCGACCTGGGCCGCCCGCATCCTGCGCGTGCCGCCCAGCAACCCGCCACCGGAGAAGCGCGGCGAGGTGCCGCTGACCCTCGACCCGGAGCCCTCGCCCAACTGACGGCCCCTCCCCTCCCCGGGCTCAGCCCGGGGAGGGGGCGACGGCCTCCTGCCGCTGGCGGCGCCGGCGGGGCGCGATGGCCAGGGCGAGCCCGGCCGCGATGAGCGCCGCGATCGCGCCGAGCCACAGCGAGGTGCTGAAGCCGGCCTCCGAGGGCACGGAGGTGCCGGGGATCGTGTTGCTGGCGATCAGGGTCACGGCGGCCTGGCTGCCGATGACGCTGCCGACCGTCCTCACGACCGTGTTCATGCCGGTGGCGATGCCGGTCTCGGTGGGGCTCACCGCGTCGGCGATCAGCTTCGGCATCGCGCCGAAGGCGATGGCCACGCCGCCGGCCCCGATCGCGTAGCCCAGCATCAGCTGCCAGGGCGCGGCGTGGAAGACGGCGAGGAGGGCCGAACCGAGGGCCGTGACCACCAGGCCGATGGCCAGCGCGATCCGGAAGGTGACCCAGCGGCCGAGCACGCCGCCGAAGGGTCCCGCGGGGAGCATCACCAGGGCCCCGGGCAGCAGGTAGAGCGCCGAGACGGTCACGCTCGCCCCGAAGCCGTAGGTGACCAGCGACGCCACGTCGGGCGGCAGGCCGTTCGGCATCTGCGAGAACAGCGGCAGCACCGTGAAGATGGCGTACATCGTGAAGCCGCAGAAGAGCGCGGCGAGGTTGGTGAACAGCACCGGGCGGCGGGCCAGCATCCGCATGTTGACCATGGGCTGCTTCGTCCGGGTCTCGACCCAGCCCCAGATCAGCAGGATCAGCAGGCCGGCGCCCACGACGCCGACGAAGCGGGCCGAGTCCCAGCCCCAGCTGCGCCCCTCGGTGAGGCCGACCAGGATGCAGATCAGGCCGCCCGAGAGCAGCAGCGCGCCGGGGATGTCGAGCGTGGCCGCGCTGCGCTGGGGCGACGAGGGGATGAAGCGCGCGACCAGGATGATCGCGAGGAGGCCGATGACCGCGCCGACGACGAACAGCAGGCGCCACGACCCGTGGTCCACGATCACGCCGCTCATCACCAGGCCGAGCCCGCCCCCGACGCCCAGCATCGACGAGATGAGCCCCATCGCGACGCCCATGCGCGCGGGCGGCACCTCGTCGCGAATGATGGAGAAACTGAGCGGATAGACCGCGCCGCCCACCCCCTGGAGGGCTCGGAAGACGATCAGGGAGGAGATATTCCAGGCGAAGATCGAGAGAATCGAGCCCAGCGTGAAGAGCGCGAGCGTCACGAGGAGCATCCGGTCCTTGCCGAACTGGTCGCCCAGGCGGCCCAGCAGCGGCGTCGCGACGGACGCGCTGAGGAGGTAGATGCTGATCGTCCAGGCCGCCCACTCCGTGCTCGTCCCCAGGTCCTGCTGCACCACCGGGAGGGCCGGGACGATGACCGCCTGCATCAGGGCGAAGGTGCCCGACGCACAGGTCAGGGCCACGAGGATGCGACCGGTGTGCAGTCTGCGCGCGGCGTCCGAGGCGGCCCGCGCGGCGCTGGGTGGAGCCATGGATGACCCTCCGGTGCGGTCGTCCAGGGCTGAGCTTTACGCAGCGTATAGTAACTCACCGTACGATGGACGCCATGACCCCCCACCCCGATCCCCCACGATGACGAACCCCCGCGGCCGCGGCCGGCCCCGCTCGGCCGAGAACGACGGGGCGATCCTCGCCGCCGCCGCGGCGCTGCTGCGCGACCTCGGCTTCGCGCGGATGTCGATGGAGGGCGTGGCCGCCGCGGCGGGCGTCAGCAAGCCCACCCTCTACCTGCGCTACGCGTCCAAGTCGGAGCTCGTCGTGGCCGTCCTGGTGCACCTGCGGCGTGGGGGGCGCGCCCGCCCTCACCGGCGATCTGCGCGCCGACCTGGTCGCCCAGCTGCGCCACCTGCGCGCGACCTACGAGCGCACGGGCATGTCCCTCATCGGCACCTGCCTGGCGGAGGAGCCCCACCTGCCGGACCTGATCGCCGAGCTGCGCACGCGCAGCCTGATCCCCGGGCGCCAGCTGCTGCGCACCGCGCTGGTGACCGCGCGCGACCGGGGCGAGATCGACCCGCGACGGCGACATCGAGGTCGCGATCGAGACGGCCATCGGCGCCTACTACGCCCGCTACCTCGCCGGAGACGCCGTTCGACGACGGCTGGGAGGAGCGCGTGGCCGACGTCACGCTGCGCGGCCTGGGGGCCCGGCTCCCCTAGGGCCGCACGGGCGTGGGGCGGCCGCTCTGCGTCGACCGCGACCATCGCGAAGGTCCCCTCGGTGCAGAGCTCGCGGGTGTGCGCCGCCGGGTCCTCGCGGTGGGCCTCGACCTTCACCCTCATGCTCGTGCGCCCGACCGACTCCACGCGGGCCACCAGCTCGACCAGCTCGCCCTGGTGGATCACCACCCGGAAGGTGAGCGTGTCGACCGCGGCGGTCACGACCGCGGCGGAGCCGGCCCGCCGGACGGCCGCCACCGCGGCCGCCGAGTCCATCCACGCCATCAGGGTGCCCCCGTAGAGGGTGCCCAGGTGGTTGGTGTCGCCCGGGAAGACGAACTGGCACATCCGCGTCTCGGGGTAGCGCCCGTCGGCCCCGTCAGCCATCGGCCGACGCCACGATGTCGAGGATCCGCGGTGCGTGGGTCTCCATGAGCCACGGCCCCACCCCGCGGACGGCCGCCAGGGTGCGCTCGTCGCGGGGCGCCGCCTGGGCGATCGCCGAGAGCGTGCGGTTGGAGGCCACCCGGAACGCGGGCCATCCCAGCTCCTTGGCCACCTCGCCGCGCCAGGCGCGCAGGGCGTCGAAGGTGCGGCGCTCGTCCACCGAGAGGGCCTCGGCCGGCGCCGCGGCGGCGCGGGCGCGCGGCGCGTCCTGGGGGATGGCGCTGAGCGCGACGAGGTCGGGGGGCGGGCTGCAGACGTCGCAGCAGCGCTCCTCCGGGGCGGGCTCGGCGGGGTCGTCGAAGTGGCTGAGGAACGTCTGGCGGCGGCAGGCGCTCACCCGGATGTAGCCGGTGGCCTGGTCGAGGCTGCGGTAGCGGCGGCGGAGCTCGGCGGCGACCTGGCCCTCCAGGTCCTCGCGCTGGTCCGGGCTCAGAGCCGGGCGCGTGGCCAGGCGCCCGCGCCGGCCGCCGCCCGGCGCGCCCTCCACCTCCAGCGCGCCCGACCCGCTCGGCCATGGCGAGGCGGAAGCCGGTCTCGTCGTCCACCTCGCGGCGGTCCAGGGTGAAGGTCGCCGTCCGCGTCGGCGCGGTCGGCCAGCCGGGCGAGCAGCTGCTCGATCTCGGAGACGTCGATGCGCGCGTTCGAGATCCGCCGCCGGATGGTCATCTCGTCGGCCGGGCCGGCCACGATCAGGTGGCGCGAGGGCTCGCCGTCGCGGCCCGCGCGGCCCGCCTCCTGGTAGAGCTGCTCGAGGGAGTCCGGGCAGCGCCGTGTGCACCACGAGCCGGACGTCGGGGACGTTGACGCCCATGCCGAAGGCGTTCGTGGCGGCCACCACCTGCGCCCGGCCGCGCGGAGAACGCCTCCTGGGCCGCCCCGCGGTCGGACCGGCCCGCGTGGTAGACGACGGCGGTGTGTCCCGCCGCCTCGACCGCGGCGGCGGTCTCCTCGGCGGCGCGGCGGGTGCCGCAGTAGACGATCGCCTTGCCCCCGTCGGCCCCGGCCAGGGCGGCCAGCATCGCCTGCCGCTTGCGCGCCACCGAGCCGCGGCCCTCCACCCAGAGGGCGTCGAAGGTGAGGTTGGGGCGGTCGAAGCCGCCGATGATCTCCAGCGGCTGATCGAGCCCCAGGCGCCGGGCGACGTCGGCGCGGACCCGCGCCGTGGCCGTCGCCGTCAGGGCCATGGTCGCGCGCGGGCGCAGCTCCTGGCGGAACTGGCCCGACGCGCCGGTAGTCGGGCCGGAACTCGTGGCCCCATTCGGAGACGCAGTGGGCCTCGTCGATCACGAGCAGGGCCACGCGCGCCTCGGCCATCGCCCGGCGGAAGGCCGACGAGTGGAAGCGCTCGGGGGCCACGTAGAGCAGCGACAGCTCGCCGGCGCGGGCGCGGGCGAGCGCGGCGCGCTGCTCGTCGTCGGCCAGGCCCGAGTGGAGGGCCGCCGCCGGTATGCCCGCCCGCTCGAGCGCCCGCGAGCTGGTCGGTCATCAGGGCGATCAGCGGCGAGACGACCACCGTGAGGACCGCCGAGCACCGCCGCCGGCGCCTGGTAGCAGAGCGACTTGCCGGATCCGGTGGCCATCACCACGAGGGCGTCCCGCCCCGCGAGGGCCGCCGCGATCGCGCGGTCCTGACCGGGGCGCAGGCGGCGCACGCCGAGGCGCGCCAGGGCGTCCTCGAGGCCCGGGCTGCGGCCGGAGCGGCGGTGCCCGGGCCCTCGGCGACGCGGCGGTCGACGAGGGCGGTGACGAGCAGCCCGAGCACCGCGCGGTCGCCGGGGCGCGAGGTCGGTCCACGCGTCGCGCAGCGCGGCCAGCGCGCCCTCGATCCGCGCGTGGGCCTCGGGCGGCTCGACCCCTGCGATCTCGCGCGCCTCGACCCAGCGGGCCAGCTCCGGCCAGCTCGGCGAGCGGCAGCTCCGCCCCGTCGATCGTGCCCGTCTGCGCGGCGGCCGTGGTCATCGGTCCAGAGTGGCAGTCACGCCGGACGGATGCCCGCCGTGCGCCGGTGCGTCGCTCCCGGGCCGGGTCGCCTCCGACCGACGCGGTGTCGTACGGTACGCCGACCGGCCTGCCGACGAGAGGACCGCAGTGAGGATCAGCCGAGTGGTGTGCGCGATCGAGGCCGGATCGCAGGGTGGCCTGTTGGCCCGGCAGGCGATCTCCCTCGCGCCTCCCGGCGTGCCGGTGGTCCTGGTCGGAGCGGTCAACCTCGAGGCGGCCGAGCGCGCGATGCAGCCGATCTCCGGCGAGATGGACACCGGCCAGCTCATCGCCCCGATCCCCGCCGCGACCGCCGAGGTGCTGACCGAGGCCGTCAAGGAGGACCTCGAGGCTGCCCGCGCCGCGCTCTCCGACATCGCCGACGTCACCACGTCGCTGGTGGAGGGGCCGCTGATCGTGGCCATGCAGGACGCCGCCGGCGAGGACCCCGGCGCGCTGCTCGCCCTCGACGCGCCCCGCGAGCGCCGCACCCTCGGGCTGATGGGCGGCGAGCCGGCGAGCTGGCTGCTGCACGAGACGAGCCAGCCGGTGTTCCTGGCGCGCGCCGCGTCGCGGCCGGAGCTCTTCCCGCGCTCGATCGCGGTGGGCTTCGACGGCGGGCCCACCTCCGCCGCCGCCGTGCGGACGGCGGGCGAGATCGCCGTGCAGCGGGGCGCGGAGCTCAGGATCATCATCGCCAAGGGCGGACCCGCGGACGGCATCGGCGACCTCGCCCAGGACCTGCCGGCCCACGAGGTGGTGCACGACCGCCACAACCCGGTCCACGCGCTCTCGGACGCCGACTGCGATCTGATCGTCGTCGGCAGCCGCGGCCTCCACGGGCTGCGGGCGCTGGGCAGCGTGAGCGAGCGGGTCGCCCACAAGGCCCACGCGTCGGTATTGGTGGTTCGGTAGGACCCTCCCGCGAGGAGGGTGGGCCCTCACCGCGAAATCATGGGGGTCAGCACAACCGAATCGCGGGGGGATCAGCACTGAGGCTCGTTCCGGGCGAGGAGTTCGGCCGCTACCGCATCGAGGCCGAGATCGGCCGCGGGGGCCAGGCGGTCGTCTACCGCGCGACCCAGCTCGACCTGGACCGCCAGGTGGCGCTGAAGGTCTTCGACGAGGGCTACCTCGAACCGCGCCGGCGCACTCGAGCGCTTCCGCCGCGAGGCGATCGCCGCCGGGCGGCTGGAGCACCCGCGCATCGTCCCGGTCTACGACGCCGGCGAGATCGAGGGGCGGGCCTTCATGTCGATGCGGCTCGATGCCCGGGCGACAGCCTGGCCGAGCGCATCGCCCGCAACGGGCCCGCTGCCTCCCGAGGAGGCGCTCGCCGTGCTGTCCGACATCGGCGAGGCGATCGACTTCGCCCACGCCCGCGGCACCGTGCACCGCGACGTCAAGACGGGCAACATCCTCCTCGATCCCGAGGGCGCGTCCTACCTCAGCGACTTCGGCCTCGTCCGCCTGGACGACATGCCCGGCCTCACGCGGCGCGGGGACTGGCTCGGCACCGCCGAGTACGTGTCGCCGGAGCAGGTCGAGGGCGAGCCCGCGACCGCCCGGGTCCGACCTCTACTCGCTCGCCGTGGTGGCCTTCGAGACCCTCACCGGGCGCCCGCCGTTCGTGCGGCGCGAGCCCAGCGCCGTGCTGCTGGCCCACGTGCGCGACCCGGTGCCCGACGCGTCCGCGATCGTCCCCTCGCTCCCCCCGGCGGTGGACGAGGCGCTCGCGCGCGGGCTCGCGAAGGACCCGCAGGAGCGCCCCGAGAGCGCCGGCGAGCTGATCGGCGACCTGCGCGCCGCCCTGGGAACCCGCGCCCTGCGCCCGGCGGCGCTCGGCGTGGGCGCCGCCGGCGCGGTCGCCGACCCCTGGGACGCGGCCATGGTCCACTTCGGTGAGGGCGACGCGGCCGCGGCCGCGTCGCGCGGCAACGGCGGCTCGGGCGGCGGCTTCGTGCCCGTCCCGGAGCGGCTGACCCAGGCGTTCGGAGACGCCGCCCGCCGTCGCGGGATCGCGATGAAGCGCGACGTGGCCATCGCCGCGGGCATCGCGGCCGCGGTCCTTCTGATCACCGTGGGGGTCGGGGGCTGGATCCTCGGCTCGTCGAGCGCCGACGCCTCGGGGGCGAAGGCCGAGGGGTACGCGGCCGGCGTGAGCGCGGGCAAGGCGGCGGGCACCACCGCCGGCGTCCGCGAGGGCCGCATCGCGGGCAAGAAGGAGGGCCTGGCCCAGGGCCGCCAGACCGGCTTCGCCGCCGGCAAGAAGGCCGGCGTCGCCGAGGGCCGCACGGCGGGGATCAGCTTCGGGCATCGCCACCGGCCGGTCGACGGCGCTCAACGGCCTCGGTCCCGGCTGGTACGTGGTCCAGGTCGGCTCCGACGGCAGCGGGCCGGTGGTCTCCAGCTCTCAGCCGGTCGCCACGGACGCCCGCACGTGTTACGCGGTCAGCGGCGGCACCGTCCTCAGCGGGCCCTGCTAGCCGAGCTACCCGAGCTGCCCCCGGGCGCGCAGGTAGCGGGTGATGGCGGTGCTCACCGCCGCGGCGATCGGATCGACCCTGCGCAGGAAGGCGTCGTCCACGCCCGGCGCGCCGGCCTCCAGCAGCACGCGGGCGCCCGCCTGGGTCCGGTAGTAGCCGTAGTAGCGCATCATCCGCACGTTGCCGTTGCGCGGCTCGACGCCGGTGAAGGCGCCGCGCGCGCCGTTGGCGCCGGTGTGGATGGCGCCGAAGGTGGCGCGAGACGGTCGGCCAGGTCGAGTGAGTTGCGCTCGACGGCGCGCGAGACCGTCGTCGCGGGCCGGTGGGGCGCGCTGTCGGAGTACGGCACCGGGCTCGCGGTGCCGAAGCCCTCGCCGTGGTACCAGTTCTCCCCCGCCCCGCTGATCGCGTGGCCGATCGACGCGTGGCCGCCGGCGGCGTCGTGGTGGAGGCTGATGAAGACCGCGCCGCGCGCGCCGAAGGGGGTGACGCGTCCCGGCGTGCGGCGGGCGTCCACCCCGGCGGCGCGCAGGCGCGTGACGACGCGGGCCGACAGGCGCGTGGTGAAGCCGACCTCGCTGCCGAACGGGCCCGAGCCGGCGCCGGTCTGGGCGGTGTAGCCGGGCTCGCGCGGGCCCTCGTGACCGGCCTGCACCCAGACGATCGGGCGCGGGCGGGGTGGCCGTGGGCCGCGATCATCGGGCGCGCGGCGGCCATGCCGCGCAGCGCGTCGACCGCCGCCGCGGCGAACGCCTCCACGGCGGCCTCCGCGGCCTCCGCGTCGGGCGGCCTCGTCGATGCGCCGGATCAGCTCGCTCGCCACGATCACCCCGTCGGCGATCGCCCCGATGGCGGCCACGTGGGCCGGCGTGCGGATGCCGAAGCCCACCGCGAGCGGCGCGTCGATCTGCCGCGCGGGCGCGGGCGAGGAAGCCGCGCAGGTCGTCGTCCACCTGCACCTCGCCGCCGGTGACGCCGGTCACCGCGACGCAGTAGACGAAGCCGTCGGCCGCCCGGCCGATCGCCGCCAGGCGCTCGGACGTCGGTCGTCGGCGCGGCGAGCGGCACGACGCTCACGCCGGCCCGGCGCGCCTGCTCGCGCACCTCGTCGCCCTCGTCGATCGGGCAGGTCGGGGATGATCACGCCGGCCACCCCGGCGCGGGCGGCGCGCTCCATGAACGCCCGCGGCCCCGCGGCCAGCACGATGTTGACGTAGGTCATCAGCACGACGGGCGGCCCGCCGCGCATGCTCCTCGGCGATCGCGATCACGTCGTCCGGCCGGGTCCCGCTCTCGAGCGCCCGCTGCCCGGCGGCCTGGATCGTCGGCCCGTCGGCGAGCGGGTCCGAGAACGGGATGCCGAGCTCGATCAGGTCCGCGTGGCGGGCGGCAGCGCCGCGCGCGTGGGCCGCGCTCGCCGCGAGGTCGGGATAGCCGCCCATCACGTAGGGCATGAACAGCGGCCGGCCGGCGTCCGCGAAGGCGGCGCGGATGCGCGCCCCGCCCTCAGTCATCGATGCCCAGGGCGACGCCCGACGGCGTCCACGTCCTTGTCGCCGCGGCCGGACAGGCAGACCAGCACCGGCCCGGCGCCGCTCAGCTCGCGGCCCTCGCGCGCCAGCAGGGCGAGCGCGTGCGAGCTCTCGAGCGCCGGGATGATGCCCTCGGCGCGCGAGCAGGCCTGGAAGGCCGTGAGCGCCTCGGCGTCGGTCGCGCTCTCGTAGCGCACCCGGCCGGTGTCGCGCAGGTGGCTGTGCTCCGGGCCGACGCCGGGGTAGTCGAGGCCGGCGGAGATCGAGTGCGGCTCGGTCACCTGCCCGTCGGCGTCCTGGAGCAGGTACGAGTACGTGCCGTGCAGCACGCCCGGGCGGCCGTGCCCGAGCGAGGCGCCGTGGCGGCCGGTCTCGATGCCCTCGCCGCCGGCCTCGACGCCGACCAGGGCGACCTCGGCGTCGCTCGAGGAAGGCGCGGAAGATCCCGATCGCGTTGGAGCCGCCGCCGATGCAGGCGACGACGGTGCCGGGCAGGCGGCCCTCCTCGGCGAGCATCTGCTCGCGGGCCTCGACGCCGATCACGCGACTGCAGCTCGGCGACGATCTCCGGGTAGGGCGCCGGCCCGGCGGCCGTCCCGATGACGTAGTGGGTCTCGCGCACGTTGGTCACCCAGTCGCGGATCGCCTCGTTGAGCGCGTCCTTGAGGGTGCCGATGCCCGAGTCGACCGGGCGCACCTCGGCGCCCAGCATGCGCATGCGGATCACGTTCAGGCGCTGGCGGGCCATGTCCACGCGGCCCATGTAGACGCAGCACTCGAGGCCCGAGCAGCGCGGCGGCCGTCGCCGTCGCCACGCCGTGCTGGCCGGCGCCGGTCTCGGCGATGATGCGCCGCTTGCCCATCTTGGAGGCCAGCAGCACCTGCCCGAGGGCGTTGTTGATCTTGTGCGCGCCCGGTGTGGCAGAGGTCCTCGCGCTTGAGGTAGAGCCGCTCGACGCCGTAGGCGCGCCTCGAGCCCGCGGGCCCGGTAGAGCGGCGTCGGCCGGCCGACGTAGCGGTCGAGCAGGCCCTCGAGCTCGGCCCGGAAGGCCACGTCGTCGCGGTAGCGCAGGTAGGCCTCGCTCGAGCTCGTCGAGCGCGCCGATCACCGTCTCCGGCACGAAGCGGCCGCCGAAGTCGCCGAAGCGCGCCGCCAGCTCGCCGTCGGCCGCGCGCGGGTCGCTCATGCGGCCGCACCGCGCCGACCGCGGCGACGGCGTCGACGAAGGCGCGCACGCGCTCGGGGTCCTTGCGCCCGGGCGACGCTCTCGACGCCGCTCGAGACGTCCACGATCACGGGGCGCAGGCGCCGTCACCGCGTCGGCCACGTTCTCGGGGCGCAGGCCGCCGGCGAGCGCGAAGGGCCGCCCGAGCGCGCCGCCCTCGAGCAGCGACCAGTCGAAGACCGTGCCGGTGCCGCCGTGCAGCCCGGCGACGGCGGCGTCGAGCAGCACGAGGTCGGCGGCGCTCGCCCGGGCCCGCTCGAGGGAGGCCTCGTCGCGCACCCCGATCCCCTGGATCACGGGCAGCCCGCTGACGCGGCGCGCCTCGTCGGGGTCGGCGTCGCCGTGCACCTGGAGGTGCGTGAGCCCGACGCGACGCGCCGTGCGGGCCATCTCCGCGGCCGACGCGCCGACGAAGACGCCCACGCGCGCGACGCCGGCGGGCACCGCGGCGAGCACGACGGCCGCGGTCGCGGCGTCCACGCGCCGCGGGCTGCTCGTCCGCGAAGACCACGCCGATCCCCCAGACGCCGAGCGCCGCGGCAGGCGGCCGCGTCCTCGGGCGTGGTCAGGCCGCAGACCTTGACGGCGACCGCGGACGCCCTCAGGCAACATCGACCGGACACCTCCGGAACGGGCCCCGTCCCAGCGCGGCAGGAACACGCGGACCGTGGTGCCCGCGCCCGGGCGCGCTGGTAACGTCGAACGACCCGCCCAGGATCTGGGCGCGGTCGCGCATCCCGTAGAGGCCGAAGCGCGCGAGCGGCATCCCGGGGCGGCGCCGCTGCACGCGTCCGGGTCGAACCCGGCGCCGTCGTCGGTCACCTCCAGGGTGACGCCCGGCTCGTCCTCGATCGCGCGCACGTACACGTTCGTGGCGCGGCCGTGGCGCTGGGCGTTCGTGAGCGTCTCCTGGAGGATGCGGTAGAGGGTGATCCGCTGGGTGATCGATACACCGTTGACCGGGAACTCGCCGACCCACTCGGCGGTGGTCTCGCACGTCGTCGCGCGCCTCGAAGGCCGTCACGGCGTCCTGGAGGATGTCGCACCAGGCGGCGGTCCTCGAACTGCGCCGGGCGCAGGTGGCCGATCAGCTCGCGCATCTCGTGCAGCGCGCCGCCCACGGTCTCGTAGATGCGCCCGAGCGCCGGGCGCATCGACTCCGGGGTGGGCAGGCCGCCCTCCTCGGCGTCGGCCAGGTCGGCCTCGAGGAGCTGGACCTCGAGCAGGGCGACCGAGAGCTGCTGGGTGGGCCCGTCGTGGATGTCGAGGCCCATGCGCCCGAGCATGCGCTCGTCGGTGGCCAGGATCTGGGCCATCGCGCGCTCCAGGTTGTCGCGCATGCGGACGATGTCGAGCACGTGCCCGATCCGCCGGGCCCCCACCCGCACCGCGTGGCGCGCGACAGGGTCGTCGCGAGAGCCGCGAGGGCCCCGCCACGACCACGACGGCGCCGGAGCGCGGCGACCGGCACCGCGATCCCGCAGGGCGCGCCCACCGCGGCGAGCGCGTCCGCCAGGGCGCCGCTGTCGTCCGGGGTCGATCTCGCGCTCGTCCTCGCGGCCGTCGCTCTCGATCGCGGCGGCCACCGTCGCGGCGCCGTCCTCGGCGACGCCGACGGCGCACACGAGCCGGCCCGCGGCCTCGCGCGGGTCGTGGGTCCAGACGACCGAGACGCTGGCCTCGGTCGCCGACGCGGATCACGTCGGCCAGATCGCCGATCGGCCGCGTCGCCGCGGGCCGGATCGGCCTCGCGCGGAGGTGATGGCGACGAGAGCCGCGACCGCGGTGCGGGGACGGTGGGTCGGCGGCGGTCATATCCGCCAATCGTACCGATATGGCCCGGTGGGCCTCGCGAATCGACACCATCGCCTATACCTCTTGATGCTCCGAACTACCAAGGCGTCTAGGCGACCTGACGATGTACGGGGCGTAGGATTTTTGCCGCGGAAGCCGTGTACTCCGCGCTGTCCATGGTGACCGAAGGAGGGTCCGACCCGTTGGTTCGTGTGCTCCTGGCCGACGATAACGCGCGATTCCGAGGAGTGCTCCGGCGCCTCCTCGAACGCGACCCTGACATCGTCGTCGTCGCCGAGGCCGCCGACGGGGTCGAGGCGCTCGAATCCGCCGCGGAACTGCTTCCCGACGTGGTTCTCATGGATGTGTCGATGCCCGGACTCGACGGTCTCGAGGCCACCTACGCCCTCAAGGCGCAGCACCCGGACGTGACCGTGCTGATGCTGTCGGTCGGCGACAAGGAACAGGAGATCGCCGCCGGCCTCGCCGGTGGCGCGGCCGAGTACCTGGTCAAGGGCGGACCCGCCCGCGAGATCGTGGACGCGATCAAGCGCTACGGTCCGGTGCCCGGAACCGCCTAAACCTCCGACGGGGGCCCGGCGTCGTCGACGCCGACCCGGTCCGGCGTCGCGCCGGCCGCCAGAGCGCGTTAGGGTTCGGGTCCCGTTTCTCAAGGTGGCCTGGCCTGCGCGCCGATAGACCCCTCGTGGCTACCACCAACGTGCCGAATCCCACCTCATCGACCACGACTCCCCTCCGGGTCGCCATCGCGGACGACCATCGGCTCATGCTCGACGGCATCAAGCGGGCACTCGAGACGGCGCCGGACATCAAGGTCGTCGGCGAGGCGATGAGCGGCGAGGAGATGCTGACCCTCGTCCCCCGGGTGCGCCCGGACGTGGTCATCCTGGACCTGCGCATGCCCAAGGGCGACGGTCTCACCACCCTCGCGGCGCTGCGCAAGGACTACCCGGACCTGAAGATCATCATCCTGTCGATGTTCGAGGACTCCGAGCACATCGACCAGGCGCTCCACCAGGGCGCGTCCGGCTACGTGGTCAAGTCGATCAACCCGCTCGACCTGCCGTCCACCATCCGCCAGGTGGTCGAGGGCACGGTCTACCACCCCCGCGGCAGCGGCGGCGCAGGGCGGCTCCGCACCGGCGGGCAGCGGCGGCGGACACCCCGGCGGCCTCACCGACCGTGAGCTGTCGATCCTGCGCCTCGTCGCCGAGGGCCTCTCGAACCTCGACATCGCCAGCAAGCTCTACGTGACCGAGCAGACGGTGAAGTTCCACCTGTCGAACATCTACCGCAAGCTCGGCGTCGGGAACCGCACCGAGGCGACCCGCTACGCCTACCGGAACGGCCTGATCGAATAGGGCGCCGGTCCCCCCGGGGCCCGGCCCGGCGCGGGCGCCTCGAGACGCGCCTGCGGGCTCGCGTGTCAGTCGGCGCGGTCTTGCGTGCCCCGTGTGCCAGAATCCCCGGGTGGCCGAGATCTCCCTGCACCCGCTGACCCCCTCTCCCCGCCCGGGCGGACGATGGCGAACCTTCCGAAGATCCGCCGAGGCCAGGGGCGCGGGCAGGGGCCCGCGAACGCCTCCGAATCTGAGCGTGCGCGCCCCGATGTGCAGCGCCTCGAGGCCCATGGCCTGACCTGGCTGAACATCGAGTCGCCCGACGGAGATCGAGACCGCCTGGCTCGCCGAGCGGTACGAGTTCCACCCCCTCGACCTCGAGGACGTGCTCTCGCGCCGGCGCCAGCGCGCCAAGATCGACGAGTACGCCGACTACCTGTTCATCGTCCTGCACTTCCCGCGCTTCGACAAGCGCACCGGACGCCTCCAGGCCGCCGAGCTGAACGTCTTCGTGGCCGAGGACCTCGTGATCACCCTGCCCGAACGAGCCGCTCAAGCCCCTCAGCGCGCTCTGGTCGCGCTGCGAGCGCGGCGAGCCGGCGCGCGAGCAGTTCATGAGCAAGGGCTCGGGCTACCTGCTCTACGAGATCGTCGACACGATGTACGACTACTGCTTCCCGATCCTCGACAAGATCGGCTTCAAGCTCGACTCGATCGAGGACGAGCTGTTCGAGGGCGAGAGCGACGACCTCGTCCGCGACATCTCGAACATCAAGCAGGAGATCATCAACTACCGCAAGATCGTGAAGCCCCAGCGGTCCACGCTGCGCCTGCTCGAGCGCAGCAACCAGCGCTACGCCCCCCAGGACCTCGAGATCTACTTCGACGACATCGTCGACAAGAGCGAGCGCATCTGGGACCTCCTGGAGAACTACAAGGAGGTGGCCGAGGCGCTCGAGGCGACCAACGAGTCGGTCATCACCCACAAGCTCAACGACATCATCCGCCTGCTGACGATCCTGTCCACCGTGCTGCTCCCGCTGACCCTGATCGCGAGCGTCTACGGGATGAACATCGACGCGCTGCCGTTGAGCCACCACGGCGCGTGGTCGCTGGTCTTCCCCCTCGCGCTGATGGTGGTCATCGCGGGCTCGCTCGTCCTGTGGTTCCGCCACAAGCGGTGGCTGTAGGTGCCCGCGCGCCGCGGGCGATGGCCCCGACATCATGTGGTCGCCGTGGCGGATGGCCTACATCAACGCCGAGCACGATCCCGACCCGCCCGAGGGCGCCTGCGTCTTCTGCGACCTGCCGGCGCGGGACGACGATGAGCGCACGTACATCCTGTACCGTGGCGCCCGCGCGTTCGTGATCATGAACCTCTACCCGTACAACAACGGGCACCTGATGATGGTCCCGTACGCGCACGTGGACTCGCTCGCCGCGCTCGACGAGCCCACGATGTCGGAGCTGATGGGCCTCGCCCAGCGCTCGCAGGCGGTCCTCGCCGACCGGATGCGGCCGCAGGGCTTCAACCTCGGTATCAATCAGGGTCGCGCGGCCGGTGCGGGGATCGCCGACCACGTCCACATGCACCTGGTGCCGCGCTGGGTGGGCGACACCAACTTCATGCCGGCCCTCGGAGACGTACGCGTGATGCCCCAGCACCTGGACGAGACCTACGCCCTCCTGCGCGGGGGATTCGCCGCATGACCATCGACCAGGCGGCCTTCAAGGCCTACGACATCCGCGGGCTCTACCCGGAGCAGCTCGACGAGGAGGGCGCCGAGCGCGTCGGCGCCGCCTTCATCGCCGTCACCGGCGCGACGCGCATCGCCGTCGGCCACGACGTGCGCCTCTCCTCGCCCTCGATCGCGGCCGCCTTCGCGGAGGGCGCGCTCTCGGCCGGCGCCGACGTCGTCGAGCTGGGGCTCTGCGCCACCGAGATGCTCTACTTCGCGGTCGCCGAGGGCGGCTACGACGCCGGGGCCTGCATCACGGCCAGCCACAACCCGCCCCAGTACACCGGCGTGAAGATGGTCAGCGCCGGCGCCGTGCCGCTGTCCGGGCGACACGGGCATCGGCGGAGGTCGGCCGGATCGCGCATCGCCGGCCCGCCGCGCGCCGCCGCGCCGGGCACGCGCAGCCGCGACGAGGGCCTGCTGGACCGCTTCGTGGCGCGCTGCCTGGAGCTTCGTCGACCCGGACGCGATCCGCGGCCTGCGGGTGGTCTTCGACTCGGCCAACGGGATGTCGGGCGTCTATCTGCCCCCGGTCCTCGAGCGCCTCGACATCGACGCCGTCCCCTACTTCCTGGACCCCGACGGCCGCTTCCCCAACCACGAGCCCAACCCGCTCCTGCCGGAGAACCGCGAGTTCATCATCGGCAAGGTCCGCGAGGACAAGGCCGACCTGGGCATCGCCTTCGACGGCGACGCCGACCGCTGCTTCTTCATCGACGACACCGGCGAGTTCGTGGCGGGCGACTTCCTCACGGCGCTGCTGGCGCGCCACATCCTGGCCCGGACCGGGCCCGAGGCGGTGATCTACGACCTGCGCGCCTCCTGGGCCGTGCGCGACACGATCCTGGAGGCCGGCGGCACGCCCGACATGTACCGCGTCGGCCACGCCTTCATCAAGCGCCGCATGCGCGAGATCGACGCGGTCTTCGCCGGCGAGGTCAGCGGCCACTACTACTTCCGCGACTTCTCCTACTCGGACACCGGC
The DNA here is from genome assembly GCA_963784365.1 of uncultured Thermoleophilia bacterium. Classification (GTDB taxonomy): domain Bacteria; phylum Actinomycetota; class Thermoleophilia; order Miltoncostaeales; family Miltoncostaeaceae; genus Miltoncostaea. Next base: position 293,236 of record CAWAQS010000009.1, read on the forward strand.
CTGATCCCGGCGCTCCTCGTGCTGGAGATGATCGCCACCGGCGACCGGACCGCTGTCGGAGCGGGTCGCGGAGTTCCGCGAGAGGTACCACATCTCCGGCGAGATCAACTCGACCGTGGACGACGCGCCCGCCGCCATCCAGCGCATCCGCGAGCGCTACGCCGACGCGCGCCAGGCCGAGATCGACGGCCTCTCGGTGGACTACGACGACTGGCACTTCAACGTCCGCTCGTCCAACACCGAGCCGCTGCTGCGCCTCAACCTCGAGTCGCTGGTCTCGGAGGCCGACATGGAGCGCCGCCGTGACGAGGTGCTCGAGGTGATCCTCTCCGGGTGACCGGACCCCGGTCGTCGGACACCCGGGCCGTGGTCGAGGCCGAGGATCTGGAGGTGCGCTACCACGGGGGCCCCGAGCCGGCCGTGCGCGGCGTCAGCTTCCGGCTGGACCCCGGCGAGGGGCTGATGATCTCCGGGCGCGCCGGGGCCGGCAAGACGAGCCTGCTGCGCGGCGCTGCTCGGCCTCGTGGGCCACCACGGCGCCGCGTCGCTGTTCGGCGAGCCGGTCGGCGCGCCCGTCGGTCCGGCGCCGCATCGGCTACGGGCCCCAGGGCGACCGCTTCGCGGCCGAGCTGCGCGTCGACGAGACCGTGCGGGCGGCGACCGCGGTGCGCGGCCTCGACGCGCCCCGGGCCGCGGCCGACGACGCCATCGCGCGCGCGGGCCTCGCAGTACGTGAGCGACTGGCGCACCGGCCGCCTCGACGCCGAGGGCTTCCGGCGCCTGAGCCTCGCCCTGGCGATCGCCGGCGACCCCGACCTCGTGGTGCTCGACGACCCGTGGGTGCTCTCGGACACGCTGCGCGAGATCGCCCAGGCGCGCCGGCGCGGCGCCGCCGTGCTGGTGGCCGCCATCCGCCCCGCCGGCCTGGCGCCGGCCCTCGGGCGCCGGATCACGCTGGCCGACGGAGCCCCGCGATGAGGGCGCTCGCTCACCCTGATCGCCCTGGAGGCGCGGCGCCTGTGGCGACGCACCTGGATCGTGACCGCGGCGATCGCGGGCGATGCTGCTCGCCCTGCTGGTCCACGGCATCGCCGCGACCCACCAGGACCTCGCCCGCGAGGACAGCCTGCGGCGCGGCGCGGCCACCCTCCTCCTGCTCGGCGGCCTGGCCCTGGCGATCGCGCTGGGCAGCGCCGCGCTCAACCACGACGCCGAGAACGGCCACTTCGGCTTCCTCCTGGGGTCCGGGGCGTCGCGTCCGGCCCTGGTCGTCGGCGCCGTCGGCGCCCGCCTGGTGCGCGCTGATCGCGATCCTCGCCGCCTGGGCCGTCGTGCTGCAGGCCGGCAGCGTCGCCCTGCGGCTGGGCTTCGACGGCCCGCTGGCCGTGCACACGCTGGCCGTGGGCGAGGGCCTCGTCCTGGCGATGATCGCCTGCGCGGCCGCGAGCTCGGTGGTCGGCCCGGCCGCCGCCGGGCTCTTCGGGGGCGGGGTCTACGTGCTCGCCCAGGCGGCGGTCAACCTGAAGGCCGCGGCCGACCCAGGGGCTGATCGGCACCGCCGACACCGGGGTCAACCTCCTCTACTACATCGCCCCGCGCACGGTGACCTCGCCGATGATCGCCGACCTGCAGCTGCGCGACGCGGCGGGCGCCGCGGCGCCGCGGGTCGAGATCAACCAGCAACACGGTCTTCGTCCCGGCCGCCGGCTGGGACACGGTGGTCTGGACGCTCGCCTGGTGCGTGCTGCTCGCGCTGCTCTGCGCCGCCGGCCTGCGCCGCCGCCCTTCAACTGAGGCCGGCGCGCACCGGCTGGCGGTCAGGCGGCGACCTCGTCGCGCGTCGACGCGGCTCGTAGAGCGTGCCGCGCTCGGCCGGCACCTTGCCGCCGGCGCGGATGAGGTTCTCCATCCGCTCCTGCGAGAGCCCGAGCGGCGTCTGGACCGTGGTCGCGTGGGCGATCCGCTCCTCGGTGAGCGTGCCCGAGAGGTCGTCGAGGCCGTAGCAGAGCGCCTCGGAGGTGATCTCCTCGCCGAGCATCACCCAGTGGCCCTTGATGTGGGGGAAGTGTCGAGGAAGAGGCGCGCGACCGCGATGGTGCGCAGCTTCTCCTCGCGGGTCGGGCCCGGGCAGGTAGGCGAAGTCGGTGTTGCCCGGCAGGAACGGCAGCGGGATGAAGGCCTGGAAGCCGCCCGGTCTCGTCCTGCAGCTCGCGCAGGCGGCGCATGTGGTCGACCTGCTCCTCGGGCGTCTCGAAGTGCCCGAACAGGAGGGTGGCGTTGGTGCGCATGCCCTGGGCGTGCGCCTCGCGGTGCACGTCGAGCCAGGTCTCCGCCGGCACCTTGCGGTCGGCGATGATCTTGCGGACGCGGGGGCTGAAGACCTCGGCCCCGCCGCCGGGCATCGTGTCGTGGCCGGCGGCGCGCAGGCGCCGCAGGGCCTCGGCGTGGTCGACCTTCGAGAGGCGCGCGATGAAGTCCACCTCGACCGCGGTCAGCGCGGTGAGCGAGACGTGCGGGCAGCGTCGGCCTTCAGCTCGGTGAAGAGCTCCTCGTAGTACGCGAGGTCGTACTCCTTGGTCATGCCGCCCACGATGTGCAGCTCGGTGATGCCGAGCTCGGACAGCTGGGAGGCGCGGTCGACCAGCTGGTCCACGCTGTAGGCGTAGGCCCGCTCGTCCTTCTCGGTCCAGACGGCGAAGGCGCAGAAGCCGCACCCGACGACGCAGATGTTGGTCGGGTTGAGGTGCGCGTTGACGTTGTAGGTGATCTCGTCGCCGTAGCGGCGCGCGCACCACGGCGTCCGCGGCGGCTCCGAGCTCCTCGAGCGGCGCGTCCCGGTAGAGCAGCGACGGCCTCGTCGGGCGTGATGCGCCCGCCGTCGGCGGCGCGCGAGAGGATGGCGTCGATCATCTGGCCCAACGTTACCAGGGCCTACCGTCAGCATGATCGGACACCCGTCCCGCGCTAGTCTGCGTCCCGTGGCAGAGCATGCGCTCAAGGAGTGGGCGGTGACGATCGCCGCCCTCGCCGCGGGCGACCAGGTGCTGATCGTCCGCAAGGGCGGCATCGGCGAGAAGCGCTTCGAGCTCCCGCACCCGCGCTTCTACCTCTTCCCCACCTACGCCCACCAGCGGCCCGAGCTGGTCGCCGCCCGAGGGCCGGGAGCGCTTCGGCGATCCGCTCGCCCAGCGCGAGGAGCCCGACGCGGCTCCCCCTGGCCGTCTACGCCGAGCTCCACTCCTCCCACCCGATCGCCGACCCCGAGGCGCTGGACGCGATCGACCCGCTCCACATCCTCACCCCCGACTACGCGCGCGAGCGCCTGCGCTGGCGGCGCAAGCACCCCCTCTGGGCGGCCGTCCTGCGGGTGTGGACCGTCCCGCAGCCGCCGGTCCTCGAGGTGGGCCCCGAGCACGGGGGCTGCGTGAGCTGGGTGGAGCTGCCCGCGACGATCGGCGCGCCCGGCCGCGCTCGTGCCCGCGCTCTCGGACGACGACTTCGCCGCGGCGGCCGCGCGGGTCGAGTCGGCGCTGGCGGCGGCCGGGGTCGGCGCGTGAGCCGCACCCACCTGCTCGTCTGCCGCGGTCCCGACTGCACCTCGCGCGGGTCGCACGACGTCTACACGGCGTTCGCGACCGCGGTCCACGAGGCCGGCCTCGACGAGGACGTCGTCCAGACCGAGACCGGCTGCGTGCGACCGCTCTGCGGGACCGGGCCGGTGGTCTGCTGCTACCCGACCGGGGCCTGGTACGCCGGCGTCGCCCCCGGCGACGTGGCGGAGATCGTGAGCCGGGACCTCGCCCAGGGCGAGATCGTGGAGCGGCTCGATTCGACGACGCGGGAGGCGACGGGATGAACCACACCGAGGCGTTCGACGAGCTGCTCGCCGAGCAGCCGTCCGACTGGTCGTTCTTCGAGGTCTACGTGACCCTCGACGACGCCCGCAAGCTGTCCGAGGCCCGCGTCTCGCTGGCGCGCGCCAACGCCCGCCCGGTCTACGTGACCGGCGACCACGACTTCGAGATCACGGTCGCCAACACCCACGGCCACGGGGCGCGCGCCGGCGTGGTGCGCTCGGCGCTGCGCATCCTCGACGACCGCAGCATCAGCGGCCGCACCTGGGGCGGGGCGACGCGGACGTCCACCCGCCCGGCGCCGCCGCACCGCTACGGCCCCTAGGGCCCGGGCGTGCTCCGCGACGAGGACGACCTCCAGCTCCTCGCCGAGCTCGGCGGGGTTCTCGACGAGACCGTGAGCGCCGCCGGCCTCTCGGCCGGGCTCCTACCTGGTGCTGCGCGAGCTGGTCGCGCACCCGGGCCCGAACCCCGTCACCGAGCTGGCCGGCCGCCTCTCGGCGAGCCCCGACGAGGTCGCCGGGCTCTGCGGCCGGCTGGTGGACCTGCACCTCGCGCGGGTGCAGGCGAGCGGGGTCGAGATCACCGAGACCGGGGTGGAGCGGGCCGCCACCCTCGAGGACGAGGCCAACGAGGCCATGCGCGCCTACGTCATCGAGCGCCCCCACACGGCGACGGTCTACGGCCTGGTGGCGTCCATGCAGAGCGGCCGCTTCACGGTCGAGGACCTGCTCGCGTTCCTCGCCGAGGGCCCGACGCGAGGACGAGTCCTGAGCGTCGTCGTCCTCATCCCGGTGGTCACGGTGATCGCCCTCTTCAGCCTGATCGTGATCCTGATCGTGGTGCGCAACCGCCGCGATCCCTGACCGCGCGGCCGCGCCTCAGTAGCGGAGGGTGGTCTCCCCGAGCGCCGACCAGACGTCGAGCTTGGTGCGGACCCGCTTGATCACCTCGTCGGTGAACTCGTCGGTGCCGACGTCGCCGCCGAGGTCGGCGGTGCGCACGTCCTCGGCGACCGCCTCGAGCGCGCCCTCGTAGATCGCCCGCGACACCACCGGCGCGCGCGGTCCCTCCATGTAGGGCAGGACCGAGGCGCCGGCCAGGATCATCGCCAGCGGGTTGGCGACGTTCTTGCCCTGGAGCGTCGGCGCGGTGCCGTGGGGCGCCTCGGCCATCACGGCCGCCGCGTGGAAGTCGTCGTCGAAGGCCAGCAGCTGCGACTCGGCGCCCGGCGATCGAGCCGAACAGCTGCAGCACCATGTCCGACAGGCAGTCGCCGTCGCGGTTGAGGGCCGGCACGACCAGGGCGTCGCCGGTGTGGCTGATCAGCGCCGCGTAGAGCGCGTCGATGAGCATCGGCTTGTAGCGCACGTCGGGGTGGCGCTGGGCGGCGGCGTCGAGCTCCTCCTTGAGCATGCCCTCGTACACCGGGCGACACGGTCCACTTGGGGCCGCCGAAGACGGTGGCCCGCATCCGGCGGGCCTGCTGGAACGAGAACTCGGCCACCGCGCGGCAGGTGCGGCGCGAGATCCGCTCGACGCGCCAGGCCATCTCGTCGTCGCCCTCGGTCTCGCGGTACTCGCGCGCGTTGTAGGCGTCGTCGACGGCCATCCGCACGATCGAGATCGGCGCGTGGATGCCGCCGATCGGGCGCACCCCGGACAGGCGGCGGCCGGTGCGGATGATGACCTTGCCGCCGATCGCCTCGCGCAGCAGCGCGTTGGGGCTGCCGACGTCGCCCGCGCCCTCGGGGGTGACCGTGGCGGCCTTCAGGCCGAAGCCGTGGTGGACCGTCGCCGCGGCCGCGTCGAAGACGACCTGGTTCTTGGTGCAGGCGGCGGTTCTCGAGCGAGAGGTCGTAGCGCTCGATGGCGATGGGGAGGCCCGTGACGTCCGGATCGAGGACGCGCAGCGCCTCCTCGAGCAGCTCCTGGCCGGTCTGGTCGCCCTCCATGACGACCAGGGTCGAGGGCTGCTGGTCGAGGCTCACGAGCGGAGCTTAGACTCCTCCATCGCGTAGAGCCGAACCCGGGGAGCCTTTCCGAGGCGCTCGGCCAGGGCCGCGAGCTCGGCAGCGGGTCGCGGGGCGCTCGCCGAACCCCTCGGCCTCCTCGCGCCGCGTCCCACTCCGCCAGGCAGCCGTACTCGCCCGCGTCGGCGTCCACGAACAGGACGTGCCGGCGGCAGCCCGCGGCGGCCGCGGCGAGCCGCGCCGCGATGGCCCGGGCCTCGTCGAGGGTGCCCGGGCCGAGGCGGAACGAGACCTCGGTGCCGAAGCCCGCGCTCACTCGGCGCGCAGGCGCACGAGGTTGGCGGCCACCATCTGGCCGGCGCCCTCGTCGCACTCCTCCATCGCGCCGGCGAGCCGGTCGGCGAGCCGCTCGGCCGCGCCGGCGCGCGCCGGCGGCCTCCTCCACCGCCCGCAGGGCCGCGATCAGCTCCGGGTCGAGGGAGTCCTGGCGCCTCCACCAGGGGGTCGGAGGCGCGCACGAAGCGCGCGTAGGCGCCCACCAGGCGCTCCTGCAGGCGCGACGCCACATCGAGGTCCGGCAGGGAGGCCACCACCCGCCGGGGCTCGTCGCGCCAGGCGGCCAGCTCCAGCGCCCGGGCGGCGACGACCTCGAGGGGCTCGGCCACCTCGGCGGGCTCGCCGCCCAGCGCCAGCAGGCGCCCGATGGCGCGGACCAGCTCGCGCAGAGCCTCAGCGTCGACCAGAGCCTCAGCGTGCTCCCAGAGGAGGCTGGCCGACGCGGCCTCGCGCGCGCGCCGCGCGCTCGTCTCGGCCGAGAGGTCCTCCGTGCAGGCAGAGGAAGGACGGCGCCCTCGAAGGCGGCCACGTAGCTGCGGCGGCCGGCCGCGCTCCACCGCGCGCAGGCCCAGCGAGGCGCTCCCGGCGATCCGGTCCGCGGCGTCGCGGGCCGCGGCGAGGCGATCGACCAGATCGCGCACCGCGACGGTCTCGGTGGAGCGGCGTCTCCATGGTCCAACTGTTGCAGACCGAGACGCGCCGGGAGCCGGGCGGGCCCGGCGTACACTCGCCGCGATGGCCGCCGCGTGTCCTCCCCCTCCCCCGTCGGACCTGCCCGGCGGCCGCGCCGCTGGCGGCCGCGCTGGAGGCGCGTCCTCCGGCGGCGCGGCGCCGGTCGGAGCTCGCCTCGCCCGGCCGGCGCGCGGCGGTGCTGATCGTCCTCTACGACCTCGACGGCGAGGCCCACCTGCTGCTGACCAAGCGGCAGCGACGACCTCCCGTCCCACCCGGGCCAGATCTCGCTGCCCGGGGGCACGGTGGATCCGGAGGACGACTCGGCGCGCGACGCCGCCCTGCGCGAGACCGAGGAGGAGGTCGGCCTGGCGCGGACGTCGCTGCGGGTGATCGGCGAGCTGGACGACGTCAACACGATGGTCACGGGCTTCATCATCCGGCCGTTCGTCGCCGTCCTCGAGGGGCCGATGACCGCGGTGGCGAGCGACGCGGAGGTGGCGCGCCTGGTGCACGCGCGCCTGGCCGACCTGCTGAGCGCCGACGCCGCGATGATCGGCGACCCGGGCGTCCCGTTCCTGCGCTACCCGCTCGACGGCGAGGACGTGTGGGGCGCGACGGCCCGGATCCTGCGGACCTTCAGCAGGGTGGTGCGGTGCGCCCTCAGCCCCGAGGGGACGGGCCCGTCACCGGAGGGCCGCGGGGGCAGGTCCAGCGACGTGACCCCGGCGTTCTCGCCCTCGTAGCCGAGGCGGTCGAGGTCGTCGAGGTGGCGCGGCCAGCTCGGCCTGGCGCGGATGGTCCGGCGGCAGCGCCGCCGCGTACTGGGCCACCCGGTCGCGGATCTGGAAGGCGAAGTGGGGCGTCGCGGCGCCCGACCAGCTGCGCGAGCTCGTCCTCGGTGGGGATGTCGTGGACGTGCTGGTAGACGGACACGACCGGCAGGGTATCAGCGAGGCCCGACGCCGGACTACGATGACCCATGGAGGCAGTCCGGCGCGCGTTGCTGGGGCTCTGGCTGGAGATCCGGGTCATCCCGGTCCTGCTGTGGTCCTTCACCGCGATCACACTCGGCACGGCCCTCGCGTGGCACGACGGCGGCGGTGTGTCGATCCCCGGCTACCTGGCGGCCGTGGCCGTCGGCGTGCTCCTCCAGGGCCTGGTCGCCCACTCGGTCAACGAGATCGCCGACTGGCGCTCGGGCACCGACCGCGACCCGGCGCCGCGGGTGATCTCCGGCGGCAGCAAGGTGATCGCCTCCGGCCTCCTGAGGCCCCGCGACCTCGCGCTGATCGGCGTCGCGGCGGCGGTCGCCGCGGCGGTGATCGGCCTGGTCGCGGCGGCCGACCTGGGGCTGGGTGCTGCTGATCTACGGCGTCGCCGGCCTCGCCGGCGCCGTGCTCTACACGCTGCCGCCGCTGCGGGCGGCCTACCGGCCCTTCAGCGGCGAGACGGTGGCCTTCGTCTGCATCTGGGGGTGCGCCACCGGCGCCTACGTGCTCCAGCGCGGCGAGATCTCGGGCGGCGTCGCGCTCACCGGGATCGCCTACGGGGCCTCGTGCGTGGCGATGCTGATGATGCACCACTACCTGGACCGCGGTCCGGACAGCCGCGCCTTCCCCCCCAAGACCACGACGATCGTCCTCCTCGGGCGATCCGGGCGCCGCTACGCGGTCGTGTGGGCGGTCATCGCCCTCGCCGGGGCGGTCGCCCTCACCGCGCTCGTCGACGAGCGCTTCGCCATCCTCACGGCCGGCTTCGCCGCCGCGCTCGTCCTCCACCTGGTCGTGGATCCCGACGACGCGACCTCGGTGACGCGCTGCGAGCTCGGGGTGATCCTGGTCGCGATGGCCGGCGGCCTCACCACCGCGGCGGCGCTCGCGCCGGCCATGACCTGGGCGCTGGTGGCGGCCGTCGTGCTGGTGCCCGCTGGAGCTCGTGCTGTCCGGGCGCGGCCCACCGCGATCTCATGACCGCGCGGGCGCGCCCGCGGCCCGCGGAGAGCGGGGCCGTAGCGATCCGCGCCGCGTCCCCGCTCGGAGCGACATCGGCGGACGGGCCGGACGCGGCTTGGCGCGGCTCGCCTGGGCTATCATCGGACGCCCCGAAGAGCGGATTCTTCGCACGCACCCATGGCCATGAGAGACGACGACAAGCTGGTCCGCCAGCTCTCGCTGCTCGCCTTCCTGATGTCGCAGCAGCGACCGGTGACGGCGGACGAGATCCACGAGGCCGTGGAGGGCTACGGCGGCATGACCGAGCAGGCCTTCCTGCGCCGGTTCTACGCCGACCGCTCCGAGATCGAGGCCATGGGCCTGCGGCTGGCCGTGGAGCGCCCCGGCGACGACCCGTTCCAGGGCGACCTCTACGCGCTGCCGCCGGAGAACTACTACCTGCCGGAGCTCGACTTCGACCAGGCGGAGCTGTCGGCCCTCCAGACCTGCCTCTACCTGCTGGAGGGGCAGTTCGCCTACGCCGAGCCCCTGCGGCTGGCGCTGCAGCACCTGACCCTGGGGCGGCCGAGCCCGCTCGACGACCACGCCGCGCGCACCGTCTCGGTCAACCTGCTCGGGCGGCGACTACTCGCCCGAGGTGGCGGCCCACCTCACCAAGATCGAGTCGGCCATCAGCCGCCGCAAGACGATCCGCTTCACCTACTACTCGATCGGCCGCGACGAGCGCTCGGATCGCGAGGTCGACCCGTACAGCCTCCTGTACTCGGCGGGCAACTGGTACGTGGTCGGCTTCTCGCACGAGCGCAACGCGACGCGGATCTTCCGCCTCTCGCGCATCGAGGGGCGCATCACCTTCAAGACCCGCGCCGAGCACGACTTCCCCGCGCCCCAGGACTTCGACCTCTCGCGCTACCGCGACCGGGCGCCCTGGCAGCTGGAGGGCGCCGAGCAGACCGCGACCATCGCGCTCACGCCGACCATCGCCTGGTGGGTGGAGCAGATGTTCGGCGCCTACGGCACCACCGAGATCGGCGCCGACGGCTCCGGCGTCTACACGACCGCCTTCAACAACCGCCGCGAGCTCGTGTCCTGGATCCTCGGCCTCGGCGCCGAGGCGCAGGTGCTGAGCCCGCCGGAGCTGCGCGAGGCCGTCGTGGACGCGCTCGAGCTGGTCGGCGAGCGCCACCAGGTCGACGGCGGCGCGCCGACCGCGCTCACCCCGGCCCCCGAGAGCCCGCCGCCGCCGAGCCCCGGCGCCGGCGCCCGCCGGCCTCCGCCGCGGCGGCCGGCGGCCAGGGGACGCCCGAGCGGGTCGTGCCGGCCGAGCGCTTCGCGCGCCTGCTGGCGCTGATGACCCGCCTGCTGGCGGCCTGCGGCGACTCCGCCGAGGCCCACATCCCGATCGCCGAGCTGCGGGCCTCCCTCAACCTCGACCGGCGGGTGCTCGAGGACGACATCGGCCTGCTCAACCTCATCAACTTCGGCGGCGGCTGCTACGCGCTCTACGCCCAGATCGAGGGCGACACGGTCGCGGTGCAGAAGGAGACCTACGGCGACCGCTTCGCGCGCCCCGCCCGCCTCTCGCCGCTCGAGGCCAAGGCGCTCCTGTGGGCGCTCGACTTCATCGGCGACCGCCTGCCCATCGAGGCCGGCGGATCGCTCAGCTCGGTGCGGGCCAAGGTCGAGGCCGCCATGGGCGGCGAGGGCCTGCCGACGGTCGAGCTCGGCCGCGCCCAGGTCGCCAACTCCGGCGTCGCGGCGGCCGTCAGCCACGCCATCCGCGAGGACCGCCTGCTCGAGATCGACTACTGGACCGAGTCGCGCGGGGCCATCACCAAGCGCACCATCGAGCCCCACCTGCTCGTCAACGCCCAGGACGCCTGGTACGTCGTGGCCTTCTGCCGCCGCGCCGACGGCCAGCGGACCTTCCGCCTCGACCGCATCCGCAGCGCCGTGCTGCTCGAGGAGCGCTTCACGCGGCGCCCGGAGATCGCGATGTCGGGCCCCTACATGCCCTGGGGCGCGCACCCCCAGCCCGGCGAGACCGTGGCCCAGAGCGCGTCGGTCTGGTGCAACCCGGCGCTCGCCCGCTGGATGCTGGAGAAGCACCGCTCGCGGGAGCGCTTCGCGGACGGCTCCGTCCTCGTCGAGATCCCCTACGCGAGCGAGGACTGGCTGGTCAAGGAGCTCCTCAAGTACCAGGGCGACGCCGTGCTCTTCGAGCCGGTCGCCCTGCGGCGCACCGTCGCCGAGCTCGCCGAGGAGGTCCTCGACGGCTACGGCGCGGACCGCCGCACCACCGCCCGCGTCTCCGGGTAGGACCTAGGGCTCCTCGCGGCGGCGCGAGGCGCGCGCCGCGACCACCGCCAGCCCCGCGGCCGCCGCGGTGACCGCCAGCCCCCACAGCGGCATGTCCGCCAGCAGGTCGTAGGTGCCGTGGAACGGGGTCGGGTGCTTGTCGCCCGAGATGATGCGGTCCAGGATGCCGACCAGCCCGGCGGCCCCCACGAGGGCGGCGAGCGTGACCAGCGCCGGATTGCGCGGCGCGGCGCCGGTCTGGCGCAGGATCATCGCCGACTTGATGAGCTTGGCGGCCTTGGCCAGATAGAGCACCTGCAGCACCCGCATCCCCTGGATGCTGGACAGCGCCCGGGCCGCCAGGAGCCCCTCAAGGATGTTCGTCAGGAGCGGGAAGGTCGCGATCAGGACGACCAGGCCGAACAGGTGCCCGCGCGCCCACGCGCGCCGGTCCCGGACGACCCGCAGCATGATCACGGCCTCCGCCATGAAGACCAGCCAGATCAGCCACGCGAGCGAGACGGCGAGGATCGCCACCCCGCCCTCGAGCGAGGAGAAGTAGAGGAGCACCGTGGGGATCGCGAGCCACGCGGCCGCGAGGACGGGCTTCTGGAGGCGGCGCTCCCACCGCGCTCCGCGGGGGTCGGCGATCGGGTCGATTCCGGCCACGAACGTCCAGGATAGACGGCACCGGCGCGAGGGCCGCCGGCCCCCGTCACCGCCCCCGGCCGGCGGCCCGGACCGACGGGGTCGCCCAGAAGCGCTGGCCGTCGCCCGCGCACCACGACCCCCTCCACCTCGAGCAGCGCGAGGGCGCCGGCCACCGTCGCCGGGTCCTCCCCCAGCTCCTCGCCGAGGCGGTCCGCGTCCATGGGCTCGCGCGCCAGGTGGTCGTGGATGCGCCCGGCGAGCCCGTCGAGCTCGGGCCGGGCGCGCCGGCGCGGCCTCGCGCCAGACGGCGTCCGGACATCTCCGCGATGACGTCCTCGGCGGTCTCCAGGAGCGCCGCCCCGGCGCGCAGGAGGGCGTTGCAGCCCTCCGAGGCCACCGCGCCGGGCCAGCCGGGGACCGCCAGCACCGGGCGGCCGAGCTCCAGCGCGAAATCCGCGGTGATGAGCGCCCCCGAGCGCCTCCCGGCCTCGACGACCGCGACCGCGCCCGCCAGCCCGGCCACGATGCGGTTGCGCGCCGGAAAGCGCCACGGCGCGGGCGGCGTCCCCGGCCAGTACTCCGACACGAGCGCGCCCCGCTCGCGGATGCGCCGCGCCAGGTCGCGGTTGCGCCGGGGGTAGGGCACGTCCACGCCGCAGCCGAGGACCGCCACCGTCGTCCCGCCCGCGCGCAGCGCGCCCTCGTGCGCGGCCGCGTCGATGCCGTGGGCCAGGCCGCTGACGATCACGGCGCCCCGCTCGACGAGGGCCGCCGCGAGGTCGCGGGCCAGCGCCAGGCCCTGGGGGGTCGCGCGGCGGCTGCCCACGATCGCCACCACCGGCGCCTCGGCCAGCAGGCGGCATCGCCTCCTCCACGGCCCCGCGCACGAACAGCCCGAAGGGCGGATCGGGCAGCTGGCGCAGGGCCGCCGGGAAGGCGCCCTCGGGCAGGCCGATGTGGGTCACGCCGGCGGCGGCGAGCCGGCGGGCGTCCTCGGCGGGGTCGATGCCGCGGCGGATGCGGTGGAGCCGTCGAGCTCGGCGCCCGCCGCTGCGCAGCCAGCGCCCGAGGTCGGCCCGCCCGGCGCGCCAGAGGCGCTCCGGGCCCCCGGCGGCGCGCGCCGCCCGCTGGAGGTCCCGCCCCAGCGCCTGCGACAGCCGCGCGAGGCCGAGGGGCCACTCGGCGCCGCCGCTCACGCGGGGCCCGTCGCCGCGCGATAGCCCAGGGCCTCGGCCAGGTGGTCCGCCGCCACGCCGTCGGCGTCGTCGAGGTCGGCGATGGTGCGCGCCACCCTCAGCAGGCGGTCGTGGGCGCGCGCCGACAGGCCCAGCCGGTCGACCGCGCGGGCGAGGAGCGACCGCGCCGCGGGGGCCAGCGACGGCGGCGGAGCGGGCCTCGACGGGGCCGAGCTCCGCGTTCGGGCGCTCCTGGCCGCGGGCGCGCGCCCGCGCCCGGGCGCGGGCGACCCGCTGCCGCACGACCTCGCTCGGCTCGGCGCTCGAGCGGCCCATCAGCTCCTCGCGCTCGAGGCGCGGCACCGCCACGTGGAGGTCGATGCGGTCGGCCACCGGGCCGGACAGGCGCGCGCGATAGGCCTCGGCGCGACCGGGCGGGCACACGCAGCGGCGCACGGGGTCGCCGTCGAAGCCGCACGGGCAGGGGTTGCCGGCGCAGACCAGCAGCGGGCGGGCCGGGAAGCGGGCGCTCATCATCGCCCGGGTCACGTCGATGCGCCCCTCCTCCAGCGGCTGGCGCAGCGCGTCGAGGGCCGACGGCGCGAAGGCGCAGACCTCGTCCAGGAACAGGACCCCGTGGTGGGCCAGGCTCACCTCGCCCGGGCGCGGGACGCGCCCGCCGCCCACGAGGCCCGCGGCCGAGATGGTGTGGTGCGGGGCGCGGAAGGGGCGGCGCACGACCAGGGGGCAGCCGGCGTCGAGCAGACCCGCCACCGAGTGGATGCGCGTCACCTCGATGGCCTCCTCCAGGCGCAGCGGGGGCAGGATCCCGGCCATCCGGCGGGCGAGCATCGTCTTGCCGCCGCCGGGCGGCCCGATCATGAGCATCGAGTGGCCGCCCGCCGCGGCGACCTCCAGCGCCCGCCGCGCGGCGCCCTGGCCGCGGATCTCGGAGAGGTCCGGGCCCGCCGCCGCCGCCCGCCCGCCCGAGCAGCTCCTCGGCGTCCAGCGGGATCAGGCGCGGCTCCGCCCGCCCCTCGAGCAGGTCCACCGCGGCGCGCAGGGTCGGAGGGCCGAGCACCTCGATGCCGGGGACGAGCGCGGCCTCCGCGGCGTTCGCGCGGGGCACGATGATCCGCGACCATCCCTAGCGCGCCGCGTGCTCGGCCATCGCCAGCGCGCCGGCGACCGGCCGCAGGGAGCCGTCGAGCGCCAGCTCGCCCACCGCCCCCACGCCCGCGACCGCGTCCGGGCGGAGCTGGCCGGACGCCACGAGGATCGCCAACGCGAGCGGGAAGGTCGTACTGGGGGCCGGCCTTGCGCAGGTCGGCCGGGGCCAGGTTGGCGACGATCCGCCGCGCCGGCACCGCGAAGGCCTGGTTGATCAGCCCCGAGCGGACGCGCTCGCGCGCCTCCTGGACGGCGGCGTCGGCCAGCCCCACCACCGAGAAGGCCGGCAGGCCGGCGCGCAGGTCCACCTCCACCTGGACGGTCGATGTCTCGAGACCGAGGACGGCGGGGCTGAGGAGTTGCGCGACCACCCCCCGAGACTCCCAGGGCGCCGCGCGCGGATCCGCCCCCGGGACGCGCCGGAGGCGGCCCGCGGGTGTCACGCCGCCGGGCTCACCACCGGCACGACCCCGGCGACGCGATCGGCGCTGCGGATGGCCAGCGCGACCCCGGTGAGGGTCGGGTTGACCGCCATGGCCGTCGGGATGAGGCCGACCGTCGCCAGGAAGAGGTTGTCCATCCCCCACACCCGCCCGTCGGCGTCGGCGACGCCCGAGCCGTCGTCCTCGACGCTCATGCGGCAGGTCCCCATGAGGTGGGCGAACCCGGGCGTCATCCCCCCGGGCTCGCACCCCCGGCGGAAGCGCCCGAGGGCGGCGCCGAGCACGTGGACGTCGTCCATCATCCGCGCGCGGCGCTCCACGTCGGCGGGGCGCAGAGGCACGTCGAACGTCACGTCGCCGTGGGGGCCGAACGCCATCCGGTTGTCCCGGTGCGGCTCCACGGAGCAGAACTGCTGCACCTCGATCAGCCGGTTGGCCGGGACGGCGGCGTCGACCGGATCGGGCGGGAAGGGCGTGACGTCGCGCAGCACCATCGTGTTCCAGGGGTGGTCCGGCGTCGGCGGGATCTGCAGCCGCGGCGGCGGGTCGGGCGCGGACGCGTCGCTCCAGAGGCCGTCGTCGAGGACGATCTGGGCGGCGATGACCGGGTGGTAGGTGAGGTGGGTCCCGAGCGCCCCCGGGCGGATCTCCGCGTCCCAGAGCATCCGGGGGGTGTCGATCGCGCCGGCCGCCACCACGATGGCGCCGGCGGTGATGCGGACGCCGTCGACCGTGAGGGCGCAGCGGCGCCCCTCGAGCCGCAGGCGGGCCTCGCCGCGGTGGACGACGACGCCGGCCGGGCATCGTCTCAGGATGTCGGCGGTGGCCCCGTAGTGGATGTGGGTGGCATCGATCAGCCGCCCGGCCATCGCCTGGTCAACGAGCGCGCGGCCGGACGCCTCCAGACCGGGGCGCAGGCGCTCCGCCACGCGCCGGTGGCGGATCGAGCCGCCGTACTGGTCGGCGCGCGCGCCCAGGTAGGCCTCGGCGCACGCGAGATAGCGATCCCACTCGGCATCGTCCATCACGTCGGGCCGGCCCGCGCCCGCGACCGGCCGGGGGCAGTTGTTGGTCCACAGGACGCCCTGGCCGCCCAGGGCGGACGAGACGCACGCGCCCGGCAGGCCCTCCGGCGGGGCGTCCGCGTCGAGGTAGTCGAGAAAGCGCTCGATGCCGGGCAGGAACGCGTCGGGATCGCTCTGGAAGCGCTCCGCGTTGCGCACGTGGGCCCCGGGGGGATCCGAGATCGGCCCGCCCCGCTCGACGATCGCGACCCGTTGGCCGTGCTCCGACAGCCGCCGGGCCGCGGCCGCCCCGAGGGGCCCGCTGCCGATCACGATCGCGTCCCAGGGGCCGCCGTGCATCGTCCGTCCTCCGATCGCCCGGCATGCGCCGTGCACGAGAGCCTAGTCTTGACGGGACCGAGGAGGTTTCCCGTGGAGTTCGATCACGTCGCCCAAGAGGTCCCCGACATCGCCGAGGCCGTGGCCTGGCAGCGGCGGACAGTACCCGGCACCACCGTCCTGCACCAGGATCCGACCTGGGCCCTGGTCGAGAGCGGCGGCGCCAAGCTCGCCTTCGTCCTGCCCGGCCAGCACCCCAGCCACCTCGCGTTCCGCGTCAACGCGGCCGAACTCGAGCGCCTGGCCGCCGAGAACGGCGTGGCCATCGCGACCCACCGGGACGCGACCCGCAGCATCTACCTCACCGGCCCGGGGTCGCTCGCCACCGAGATCATCACCTACCCGGAGCCCGACCCGGCCTGACGGGGCGTTCGGCCGTCCTGGACCCCAGGCCAGGTGACGAACGCGCCCCCGATCCCTAACGTCTGGCCGGCCTCGACGACCCGCGCGAGACGAGGACCCACGCCGAGAGTGCCAACCACTCCCCTGCTCACGACCATCGCCGCCACCGCGGCGGCCCTCGTCGTGGCCGCCGCGCCCGCACTGGGCGCCCCCGCCCCGGTCGAGCACCGCTACCGGACCATGGAGGTCCCGGACGACCCGTACTACGGGACGCAGTGGAGCCTGCCGACCATCGGAGCCGTCCGCGCCTGGGACGTCACCACCGGCGGCGCCCCGGGGGTCCGGATCGCGGTGATCGACTCGGGCGTCGAGGCGGGCCACCCCGACCTGGCGCCCAACATCACCGGCGCGAACCCCGGCGAGACCGGGAACGGGCGTGAGGACAACGGCATCGACGACGACGGCAACGGCAAGGTGGACGACTGGCGCGGCTGGGACTTCGTCGGCAACGACAACGACCCCCAGGACACCACCCCCGAGCGCCACGGGACCCACGTGACGGGGGTCATCGCTGCACGCGGCGACAACGGCCTGGGGATGGCCGGCGTCGCGTGGGGGGCCCAGGTGATCCCGATCCGGGCCATCGGCTCGGACGGGACCGGCAGCGAGAGCGCGATCGCCGGGGCCATCCGCTACGCCTCCGAGCGGGGTGCCCGCATCGTCAACGCCAGCTTCGGGGGCGACGAGTTCTCGCAGTCCATCTCCAACGCGATCGCCGACGCCCCGGACTCGCTGTTCGTGGTGGCGGCCGGCAACGGCGGGAGCGACGGGCGGGGCGACGACAACGACACGACCGCGGTCTTCCCCTGCAACCTGCCGCTGCCGAACATCCTCTGCGTGACGGCCACCGACCAGGCGGACCAGCTGGCCTCCTTCGCCAACCGGGGCGCCACCTCGGTCGATCTGGCCGCGCCGGGCGTCAACATCCTCAGCACCACCCGCACCGCCGCGGACGGCTACACGTACTCGCCGCTCTCGGGCACGTCGTTCGCCGCGCCGCTCGTGGCCGGCACGGCGGCGCTGGTGCTGGCGGCGAACCCCGGGGCCACCACGGCCCAGCTGCGCGCCGCGATCCTGAACGGCGTCCAGCCGCTCCCCGCCCTGGCGGGCAAGGTGGCCAGCGGGGGGCGCCTGAGCATCACCGGCGCCCTCGGCCTGGCCCCGCTCGGCACGCCCGGGGGCGGGGGCGTCCCCCCGCCGGCCGCCGGCGCCGCGCCCTCGTCGCCCACGGTGGACCTCCCGACGGTGAAGGTGACGCGCCACACGCGCCCCACGGCGACGATCCGGACGAGCGCGCGGCGCTGGTTCGTGTCGCTGAAGCTCGGTGAGCGCACGCGGGCGAGCGTCGTGCTGGAGCGCCGCGTTCCGGCCCTCGGAAAGCGCCCCGCGCGCTTCGTCGTGGTCTCCGGGGTGCGTCCGAAGGCCTACAACGCAGGAATCCGGCGGATTGGGCTGGGTGCCCTTCGCCCCGGGCAGTACCGTCTGCGGATCCGCGTGACGGGATCGCGCCCGACGATCCTGACCCGCACGTTCCGCGTCGCAGCGCCACCAACCACGAGAGGCACCACGTCCCATGTCGCTCCCGGCGGCTGACAGCAGGGCCCGACGCCCGCGCATCCGCCGCCGCACGGCCGCGGCGCTCGCCGGCGCGCTCTGCGCCGCCGGGGTCCTGACCGGGGCCGCCTCCGCCGACACCTCCACGCCCGTGTTCTTCGATTCGCGCGCCGAGCCGGGAGCCGAGATCGACCTGATCTCGAGCCAGGTGACCCACGTCGAGAACAACGCGGCGACGGCCGACGACGACCAGCTGCTCCTCACGGCACGCCTCGACAGGGCGGGCCAGGGGGCGCGCTTCTCCGACGGCGACATCGTCCTCTGGTACCTGAACACCGACAGCGACCCGGCCACCGGCGGGCCGGCGACGGTGCCGGGCTTCTCGGCCATCGGCGCCGAGTACCGGGTCGGGCTCTTCGGGATGACCTCGGGCAGCCCCGACGTGGAGATCTCGCGCTGGAACGGCCTCACGTTCACCGTGGTCCGCGACCTCACCTCCTCGGAGCTGGTCATCTCCGAGCTCTCGGGGATCGTCGGCGTGCAGGTTCCCCGGGCGGACCTGGGGGTCGCGCGGGGCTCCACCCTGTCCGTGGTCCTGGGCGCCACCACCACCGCGGGCACCTGGGACTACGCCCCGGACCGCCCGCCCCAGTACACGCTCGCGATCCCGCCGGCGCCCACGGCGCCCGTGGTCGCCGCGTCGGCGGCGACCGTCGCCGCGGGCGAGAGCAGCCTCACCGTCGGCGCCACGGTCGATCCCCGGGGCCTGCCCACGAGCTTCCGCTTCCAGTATGGGACGACCGCCGCCTACGGCTCGGAGACCACGACCGGCGACGCCGGCGCGGGCACCACGCCCGTCCCGGTCACGGCCACGGTGACCGGGCTGCAGCCGGGCACCACCTACAACTTCCGGGTCGTCGCCACCAACGCCGCCGGGACCACCTTCGGGCCCAATCAGGCGGCCACCACCATCGGGCCCGTGCCCACCGCCCAGACATCCGACGCCACGGTCACGGGGGCGCGGTCGGCGCTCCTCACCGGCATCGTGGGCACGCGGGGCGTCGCCGGGAAGGCCTATTTCGTCTGGGGGGCGAAGGCGAGCGCCCTCACCTCGCGCACCCCGCCGCGGAAGGTGACCGGCGACAAGGTGGGCGTCCGGGCGGTCCTGGACGACCTCACCCCCAATCACCGCTACCACTACCGGGTGGTCGTCGAGAGCCCCGGGGGGCGCGCCGAGGGCAAGATCATGAGCTTCGTGGCCCGTCGGATCCGCGTCGTCGCGGACGTGGCGGCCGTCCGCGGGCCCGGCACGGGCACGCGCACCTCGCTGAAGGGGCTCGACGTGACCGTGCGCACCGTCAGCGCCAGGAGCGGCCGGTCGGTCGCGGCGCCACGCGATCCTGCGGCGCGCGCGCCTCACCGTCTCGTGCCTCAGCGGCTGCCGCCTCTCCCAGACGGTGGACCTCGGCGGCCGGGTCGCGCAGGTGAAACACGTTCCCGGCCCCCGGGGCAGCTTCTGGGGCACGGCGTCGCGGGCGCGCTCGGGGTCGGTCTCCCTCACCGTCCGGCGCGGGGGCGGGCGGGCGCTGGTCGATGTCGCGCCGCTGTTCACCGACGGCCACGGCCACCCGTACCTCTTCGCGAACGGCTCCACGATCCTCGTGCGGGCCGCGGGCCCAGGGCTGGTCCCGAGCGCGACCCGCGTCAGCCTCGGCGCCGCGATCGAGACGCGCCGCTGCGCGCTCGCCGGCGGCCGCACCGTCGCCTGCCGGCCCCAGTGAGCACCTACGAGCGCATCGCGGGCCTGCCGGTCCGGATCGAGGGCTACGCGCTCGAGGTGCTGCGCCTCGACCTGGCCGAGGACTTCCAGCGGCTGACCACGGTCATCCACCTCCACGGCGGCGGCGAGGAGGGCCTGGGCGAGGACGTCTGCTACGACCCGGCCGACCACCTCGCGCAGGAGGCGGCGGGCCCCTGGCTGCCGCTGGCGGGAGCGCACACGATCGAGGGCTTCTCGCGCCACCTCGAGCCGTTCGACCTCTTCACGGGCTCCGAGCCGGGATACCCCGGCTCGCGCGAATACCGGCGCTGGGCGTTCGAGAGCGCGGCGCTGGACCTCGCCTGCCGCCAGGCCGGGACCTCGCTGGCGGACGCGCTCGGCATCACGCCGCGGCCGGTCACCTTCGTCGTGTCCACGCGCCTCGACGAGCCCGCCGACGCGGGACGCGTCCACGCGTGGCTGGCGCGGGAGCCGTCCCTGCGGTTCAAGCTCGACCCCACCGACACCTGGACCGCCGGAGCTGATCGCGGAGCTGCGAGAGCTCGACGTGGTGCGGACCATCGACCTGAAGGGCTGCTACACGGGCACCCCGGTCGACGGCAGCTACGACCCGGCGCTCTACCGGCGCCTCGTGACGGGCCTCCCCGGAGGCCTGGATCGAGGACCCCCGCCTCACCCCGGAGATCCGCGCCGAGCTGGCCGGACACGAGGACCGGGTGACCTGGGACGCGCCGATCCACTCGGTGGCCGACGTCCTGGCCCTGGAGCACACGCCGCGGATGATCAACATGAAGCCGTCGCGCTTCGGCCCGCTGCGGGAGCTGTTCGCCACCTACGACCACCTCGCCGCCCGCGGCATCGGGGCCTACGGGGGCGGGCAGACCGAGCTCGGCCCGGGCCGCGGGCAGATCCAGTACCTCGCCTCGCTGTTCCACCCGGACACCCCGAACGACGTCGCCCCGCGCGGCTACAACGAGCCCTCGCCGCCGCCCGGCCTTCCGGCCAGCCCCCTCCCGGTCGCCGTCGCACCGATCGGATTCCGCTGGGAGCAGTGACCGTCGCGGGTCGATCCGTGACCGGTGCGGGGATCAGGGTGGCGCGGTGGCCGACGCGCGCAGCACCAGGGGCAGGGCCGGCGAGCGCGCCGCGGAGCGCCACATGGTGCGGCGCGGCTGGACCGTGCTGGCCCGGCGCTGGCGCGGGGCGGGCGGCGAGCTGGACCTGGTGCTGGCCCGGGGGACGCCTGGTGGCGATCTGCGAGGTCAAGACCCGCGGCGACGCGGAGGCCCTGATCGAGCCGCTCACGGCCGCCCAGCGCGCGCGGATCGCCCGGGCGGCCGAGGCCTACCTGGCCGCCCGCCCGGCGCTGGCCGGCCGGCGGGTGCGGATCGACCTGATCACCGTGCACGCCCGGCGCCTGCGCTCCCGGGTGCGCCATCACCCCGGATACGCGGCCGACCTGAACGAGCGGCGGTGAATCGGGGACATGCCCTCCGCCGCGAGGGCGGCGTGATGGTCGGGCGTCGCGTAGCCCATGTGGCGCTCGAAGCCGAAGCCCGGATAGGCCGTGGCCATCGGTCCGCGCATCAGCCGGTCGCGGGTCGTCTTGGCCACGACGGAGGCCGCGGCGATGCAGGCGCTGGTGCGGTCCCCCCCGACCACCCGACGGTGCGCGGGGGCCGAGGGGCCCAGCGCGAAGCCGTCGAACCAGGCAGAGGGACGGGCAGGGCGTGATCGCGGCCAGCGCGCGCGCCAGCAGCCTCAGGTTGGTGCGGTGGAGGCCGTCGCGGTCGATCGTCGCGGACGACGCGCTCACGACGACGACCTGCTCGGCGTGGCGCAGGATCGCCTGCGCCACGCGCTCCCGCACGGCCGGCGTCAGCCGCTTGGAGTCGTCCAGGTCGCCCAGCGCCCGGCGGGCGCTCGGCCCGAGGCCCTCGAGGTCGAGGCAGACCGCCGCCACGACCAGCGGCCCGGCGAGGCACCCGCGCCCCGCCTCGTCGGCGCCCGCGACGCGCCGCACCCCGAGAGCGCGGTCGTACGCGAACAGCCGTGCCGACGGCCGGTGCGCGCCGGGCCGTCGCCGCGTCCCCATCGGCCGCGGAGGTGGGCTAGGAGCGCTGCTTCTCGCGGATGCGGGCCTTCTTGCCGACCTTGCCGCGCAGGTAGTACAGCTTGGCGCGGCTGACGTCGCCCTCCATCACCCGCTCGATGCGCTCGATCTTGGGGGAGTGGACGGGGAACGTCCGCTCCACGCCGACGCCGAAGCTCTGCTTGCGGACCGTGAAGGTCTCGCGGCTGGTCGAGCCCTGGCGCTTGATGACCGTGCCCTCGAAGACCTGCACGCGCTGGCGCGTGCCCTCGATGACGCGGAAGTGCACCTTCACGGTGTCCCCGGCCTTGAACTCGGGGATGTCGGTGCGCAGCTGCTCGCGCTCAAGGCTCTCGATGACGCTCATGGCGCGTGCTCCTCGATCGGCGTGCCCGGGCCGGGGACCCGGCAAAACGACCGGGAGCATAGCAAGGGATCGGGCGGAGTCCGAAGCCGGCGGCGAATCCCTAGGAGGTGCGGGGCGCCCGCGTGTGCTCGTCGCGCCAGCGGGCGATCGCTCCGTGGTCGCCCGAGAGCAGGACGTCGGGCACGCCGCGCTCCCGGAAGCGGGCGGGCCGGGTGTAGTGCGGGTGCTCGATGCGGCCGCCCAGGCCCTCGGAGAACGACTCGGCGATCAGGCTGTCGGCGTTGCCGAGCGCGCCGTCGAGCCGGCGGGCGACGGCGTCGATGACCGCCATGGCGGCCACCTCGCCGCCGGCCAGCACGAACGGGCCCAGGCAGATCTCGTCGTTGGCCAGCACGTCGTGGACGCGCTCGTCGAAGCCCTCGTAGCGGCCGCACAGCAGCACCAGCTCGGGCTCCCGGGCCAGCTCGCGGGCCACCGCGTCGGTGAAGGGCCGCCCGCGCGGGGTGAGGACCACCACCCGCCGCCGCTCGCGGACGGCCTCGGCGGGCTCCCCGTAGACCGCCTCCAGGGCGGCCGCCATCACGTCGACGCGGATCACCATCCCCGGGCCGCCGCCGTAGGGCGAGTCGTCCACCTGCCCGTGGGCCAGCGGCGTGGTGTCGCGGGGGGAGAAGCAGCGCAGCTCCAGGCCCGCGGAGAGGGCGGCGTTGGCCATGTGGCGCGGGCGCCGCATCCAGTCGAACCACTCCGGGAAGAGCGTGAAGACGTCGATCCGCACGGGCTACCCGTCGCCGAACAGGTCGGCGCGCAGGTGGATGCGACGGCCCGGGAGGTCCAGGCCGGTCACGGCGTCGGCGGTGAAGGGCACGAGCAGCACCTCGGCGGGCGTCGCGACCTCGAGCACGTCGTTCGCCGGCGCGGCGAGCACCTCCCTCACCGTGCCGAGGGGCCGGTCGCCCAGGAGCACGCTGCAGCCCACCAGCTCGCGCACGAAGAAGGTGTCGGGATCCGCGGGCCGGCCGACCCGCTCTCCGTCCACCGCGATCTCGGCGCCCGCGAGCACCGCCGCGTCGTCGCGCGAGGCCAGCGCCCTCGAAGGCCAGGATCGGCTGATCCGGCAGCCCGGCCCGCGACTCCAGCACCAGGCGCCGGGCGGCGCCGTCGCGGGTGCGCACCTCCACGGCCTCGCCGGCGCGGATGGTGGCCAGGGTCGGGCCCGACGCCCGGGCGTGGACCGCGCCGTGGATCCCGTGGGGCCGCCCGATGCGGCCGATGACCACCGGCGGCGTTCACCGGCCCCCCTGCGCCCGGCGGACTAGTCGACGATCTCGAGGCTCGCCCGCTCGCCCCGCGCGGTGGACGCCGACCTCAGGATGACCCGGAGCGCCCGCGCGATGCGGCCGCCGCGCCCGATGACCTGCCCGAGGTCCTCGTCGGCGACGTAGAGGGAGATGACGCGTCCGTCGGCGTCGCCCTCCTCCTTGACCTCCACCTGCTCGGGGTGGTCCACCAGGCCGCGCGCCAGCGCGCCCACCATGCCCGAGAGGGGGCTGATCTCCTCGGCGCTCAGGCCTGCGGCCCTCGCGATCTTGATCAGCTTCTTGACCGCCGACGTCGGCTGCGCGCCGTTGGAGATCCAGGCGTCCGCCTTGGCGACGTCGATCTCGACGATCGACGGGTGCGGTCTGCGGGTTGTAGCGCCCGATCGTCTCGATGTTGCGGCCGTCGCGCGGCGAGCGGACGTCCGCCACGACGACGCGATAGATGGCGTTCTTCTTGCCGCCCACTCGGGCGAGGCGAATCTTGACCACGGTGCTCCCTTTGCTCGGTGTCTCGGTTAGGTGCCGAAGAGGGCGGGCAGGCCTCCACGGCCCATCTGCTTCATCAGCTTTCGCATCTGCTTGAACTGTGACAGGAGCTGGTTGACCTCCTGCACGCTGGTGCCGCTCCCCGACGCGATCCTGCGCCGGCGGCTGCCGTTGATGATCTCGGGGTGGCGGCGCTCCTGGAGCGTCATGCTCTTGATGATGGCCTCCACGCGGTCGATCTGGCGATCGTCCAGGTTGAGGTCCTTGCCCTTGGTCGCGTTGCGGAAGCCGGGGATCATCCCGAGCACCTGGGACATCGGCCCCATCCGCCGCACCTGGTGCATCTGCTCCAGGAAGTCCTCGAGCGTCAGCGAGCCGCCCCGGATCTTCTCCTCGAGCTTCTTGGCGTCGCCGACGTCGACGGTCGTCTGGGCCTTCTCGATCAGGCTGAGCACGTCGCCCATGCCGAGGATCCGCGAGGCCATCCGGTCCGGGTGGAAGGGCTCGAGCGCCTCGAGCTTCTCGCCGGTGCCGATGAACAGGATCGGCTTGCCGCTGACCGCGCGCACCGACAGCGCCGCGCCGCCGCGGGCGTCGCCGTCGAGCTTGGTGAGGGCGACGCCGTCGAAATCGACCGCCTCGCCGAAGGCCTTGGCCACGTCCACCGCGGTCTGGCCGGTCATGGCGTCCACCACCAGCACGACGCTCGTGGGCTCGACGGCGTCCTTGATGCGGACGAGCTCGTCCATCATCTCGGCGTCGATCGTCAGGCGGCCGGCGGTGTCCACGATCACCAGGTCGCGGCCGGTCCGGCGCGCCGCCTCGATGCCGTTGCGGGCGATGGCGACGGCGTCGCGGCCCGTCCTCGCGGTGCACCGGCACGTCGATCTGCTCGCCCAGCACCGCCAGCTGCTCGGCCGCGGCGGGCCGGTGGACGTCGCAGGCCACGAGCATCGGCGCCCGCCCCTGGGCGCGGAAGTAGCGCGCGAGCTTGGCGCTGCAGGTCGTCTTGCCCGAGCCCTGGAGGCCCGCCATCAGCACGATCGTCGGCGGCTTGGACGCCAGCGGCAGCGCCACGTTCGCCTCGCCCATGAGGGTCGTGAGCTCCTCGCTCACGATCTTCACGACCTGCTGGTCCGGGCGTGAGCGAGTCCATCACCTCGGCGCCCTTGGCGCGCGCCGCGATCGCCGTGGTCAGCTGCTTGACCACGGGCAGGCTGACGTCCGCCTCGAGCAGCGACAGGCGGATCGCGCGCATCGCCTGGTCGATGTCGGAGTCGGTGAGCTTGCCCCGGCCCTTCAGGCCGGAGAAGATCCCCTGCAGCTTGTCGGTGAGCGCGTCGAACATCGGCAACCGCTCACTCTAGAGGACGGCCCTACTCCTCGGGAGAGAAGATCGCCCGCGCGAACGCCTGGGCGTCGAACGGCTGGAGGTCCTCGAGCTTCTCGCCCGGACCCGACGAGCTTCACCGGGATGCCCAGCTCGCGCCGGATCGCGACCGCGATGCCGCCGCGCGCGGTGCCGTCGAGCTTGGTCAGGACGACGCCGGTGACGCCGACCGCGTCGTGGAACAGGCGCGCCTGGCTGAGGCCGTTCTGGCCGGTCGTGGCGTCGAGCACCAGCAGGATCTCGTGGGGCGCGTCGGGGTCGAGCTTGCCGACCACCGCGCGCACCTTGCGCAGCTCCTCCATCAGGTTGTGCTGGGTCTGGAGGCGGCCCGGCCGTGTCGATGAGGGCGACGTCCGCGCCGCGGGCGGTCGCGGCGGCGACGGCGTCGTAGGCCACGGCGCCGGGGTCGGCCCCCTGGGCCTGGCGCACGAGCTGGGCGCCGGAGCGCTCGGCCCAGACCGCCAGCTGGTCGATGGCGGCGGCGCGGAAGGTGTCGGCGGCGCCGATCACGACGCGTCTGGTCGAGCTCGGAGAGCCGGTGGGCGAGCTTGCCGACGGTGGTCGTCTTGCCGCTGCCGTTGACGCCGACGACCAGGATCACCGTCGGCGAGGCCGTCAGCGGGATGCGGGCGGGCTCCGGCGCCATCTGGGCGGCCACGGCCCGCCACAGCGCCCGCGAGAGGTCCACGCCGCTCAGGATGCGGCCCTGCTCGGCCTCGCCGCGCAGCTCGTCGACCAGCGCCATCGTCGCGTCCATGCCGCAGTCCGCGGCGATCAGCGCCTCCTCGAGCTCGTCCCAGGTCTCGGCGCTGACGAGGCGTCGGCGCGAAGATGCCCGGCGAGCTGCGGGCGAGATCGTCTGGCGCGGCTTGGTGAGGTTCTCGCGCAGGCGCGCCATGAGGCCGCGGCGGCGCGGCGTCTCCTCCTCGGCCTCCGGCGGGGCGAGCCCGAGGAGCTCCGCCCACGCCTCGCGATCGCCGTCGACCGCGACGTCGCTCACCCGAGGCCGCCGGGGATCGCGTGGAGCGCGCGGCGCACGTAGGGCCGGGCCGGGCCCTCGACGTCGCGGCGCAGCCGCCGGGCGACCACCTGCGAGACGCCCTCGGCGCCCATCGTCACGCCGAAGATGGTGTCGGCGATCTCGACCGTCGGCTGCTGGTGGGTGATGAGCAGGAACTGGGTCGTCTCGGAGAGCCGCCGCACGACGCCCAGGAAGCGGCGCAGGTTGACGTCGTCGAGGGCCGCCTCGACCTCGTCGAGGAGGTAGAAGGGCGCCGGCCGGGCCATCGCCAGGGCCAGGCAGAAGCCCAGCGCGACCAGGGAGCGCTCGCCGCCCGACAGCAGCGCCAGGGAGCGCGGGCGCTTGCCGGCCGGGACGACCTCGACCTCGATGCCGGCCTCGCCGTCGTCGTCCATCGACCGCCCGCAGGCGCCCCTCGCCGCCCGGGAAGAGCAGGCCGCAGACCTCGGTGAAGCGCTCGCGGAAGGCGTCGAAGAGGGAGTCGAAGCCCTCGGCCACGGCCGCGTCGAGCTCCGAGAGGTGGGAGCGCAGCGCCTCGGCGGTCGACTCCAGGTCGTCGATCTGGGCCACCATCTCCGACTCGCGCTCGTCGAGCTCCTCGCGCTCGGCCGCCGCCAGCGGGTTGACCGCGCCGATCATGCCCCGACGGCGCTCCAGATCCACGAGCTGCGCCGCCGCCTGCTCGGGATCGACGTCCTCCGCGCCCTCGGCGGGGGGCGGCCCGGCCTCGGCGGCGCGCTCGGCGGCCACCGCGGCGTGCGACCTCGGCGGCGTGGGCCTCGCCCGCCGCCGCCGCGGCCGCCGCGCTCGGCGGCCTCCACCGCGCGCTCGGCCAGCGCCACGCCGCCGTCGAGATCCCTCGCGCGCGGCCGCGGCCTCGGCGTGGAGCTCGGCGCGCCCTCGCCGCGGCCGGCGCGAGGGCCGCGCGCCGCGGCGTCGAGCGCCGCGGCGGCGCGGCGGGCGGGGCCGAGGTCCGGGGCCGTCTCGGGCTCGCGCGGCGAGGGCGCGCGGTGGACTCCGCCCGGGCGGCGGTCTCGGCCTCCAGGGCGCGCGGCCGCGGCCAGCTCGGCGCGCGCGTCGGCGGCGTCGGAGCTCGCGGTGCGCAGGGTCGCGCGTGGCCGTCTGGCGACGCCGCGGGCGGCCACGGCCGCCGCCGACGCGCGCCGTCGCGGCCGCGCGGGCCGCCTCCGCCGCGCGGCCCGGCCGCCTCGGCGGCCGCCGCGAGCCCCGCCAGCTCGCCCTCGAGCCGCTCGACGGCCTCGGCCGCCTCGGCCGCGCGCGTGGCCCGCCCGCCCGACCTGGGCCCGGACCGTGCGCCAGCGCCTCGGCCGCGCGCGGGTCGCGCTGCGCTCGGCCGCGCGGCGGCGGCGGCGCGACGCCCTCCAGGGCGCGCGCGGCGTCGCGGGCCGCGGCCTCGGCCTCGGCGACCGCCTCCTGCGGCGCGCTCCTCGGCCTCCTGGGCCCGGCCGTGCAGGGCGCGCCGCGCCCACGCCCCGGCGGAGCGGCAGACGACGCCCGTCGGACGGGACGCAGGGCGAGGCCGTCGCGCGGTGACGACGATGCCCGCGCGTGCCGGCGGGGACGGACGCGAGGTCGTCGACGAGCCAGGCGTCCGCGAGCAGACGCTCGAGGTGGGGGCGCGCCGCGTCGGAGCAGCGAGACCACCAGGTCGAGCAGCCGGACGCCCGCCGGGCGGGGGATCGCCGGCGTCCGCGGGCCGGCGCCGGGACCACGGCCCAGTCGGCGCCCGCCTCCAGGGCCTCGCGGGCGGCGTCGATCGTCGCGGCCGGGACGGCCTCGGCCAGCGCGCCGAGGGCGGCCGCGACGGCGTGCTCGGTCCCCGGCTCGACCTCGAGGCCGTCGCCGAGCGCCCGGCCCGCCGCCGGGTGCCCCGCCTCGACCGGCGCGAGGGCGCGCGCCGCCACCCGGGCCTCGCGCAGGCGCACGTCGGCCACGCCGCGGCGCCGCGTCGGCGTCGGCGGCGGCCCGCTCGGCCTCCTGCAGGCGCTCGGCCCAGCGGGTCGCCCGCCCGACGGCGATCTCGTCGCGGCGCTCCGCCCGCGCGAGGGCGCCCGCCTCGACGGCGTCGGCCTCCAGCTGGGCCAGGCGCGCCCGCGCCGACGCCAGGGCGGCCCCGGCCTCCGCCGCCCGCCGGGCGGCCTCGGCGCCCTCCCGCTCCGGCGGCCAGCAGGGCGGCGGACTCGGCGGCGGCCGCGTCCTCCAGGCGGCGGTGCTCGGCGCGCGCGGCGGCGTCGGCCGCCTCGGCCTCGGCCGCGGCGGCGTCGGCGGCCTCGGCGGCGGCGCGCGCCCGCGCGACGTCCTCCGCGGCGGCGGAGGCCGCGGCGACCAGGGACCCGAGGCGCTCGGCCGCGGCCTGGCGGCGGCGCGCCGCGCTCGCCGTGCTCGGCCTCGGCGGCCGTCGACGCGCTCGGAGGCCAGCTCGGCGCGGCCCGCGCTGCGGTCCGCGGCCGTCCGCAGGGTGGACGCGAGCTCCTGGGCGCGCGCGGCCTCGCCGCCGGCCGCGGCCCGGGTCTCGGCGGCCGCCGAGCGCTCGGCGCGCGCCCGGTCGAGGACCTGCGACGCCTCGAGCGCCGTCGCCTCGAGCCGGCGGAGCTCCTGCGTGGCCTCGCGCAGCGCGCCGATCGGCCGCCCGGGCGCGGGCGGCCGCCACCGCGCCGCGGGCGGCGGCGATCTCGGCGTCCAGCGCCTCGGCCCGCTCCGCGGCGCGCGCCTGGCGGTCGAGGGCGCGGGCGCGCGAGCGCACCTCGCCGGCGAGGTCGCGGGCGCGGTCGAGGCGATCGCCGACGCGGGCCAGCTTCTGCTCGGCGCGGCGGCGGCGGCGCTTGGCGACGGCCACGCCGGCGGCCGCGTCCACCATGGCCCGCCGCTCGACCGGCGTGCTGGTGCAGAGCGCCTCGACCTGGCCCTGGCGGATCACGGCGAGCGCGTCCGGCCCGACGCCGCGCGAGGCCAGCGCCTCCTGGACGTCGAGCAGCCGGCACGACGCGGCGTTGAGCCGGTAGTCGGCGTCGCCGGCGCGCGTGAGGCGGCGGCTGGCCTCGACCTCGGCCGGCCCGCCGCCCGTCCTCGTCGTCGCTCGAGAGCAGCAGGGCGACCTCGGCGAACTGGGCCGCCGGGCGGCGGTCGCCGCCCGAGTAGAGGACGTCCGCCATCCCGCCCGCGCGCAGGCGCCCCGCGCGCTGCTCGCCGAGCGCCCAGACCACCGCCTCGGCCAGGTTGCTCTTGCCGGACCCGTTGGGGCCGACCACCACGTTGACCCCGGGGCCGAGCTCGAGGGAGGTGCTGTCGGCGAACGACTTGAAGCCGCGCAGCGAGAGGCGGCTCAGCATCAGTCGCCGCCCGAGAGCCGCAGCGAGGGCCCGAGCGGCGGCGGCCTGCTCGGAGGCCTGCTTGGAGCGTCCGGAGCCCTCCCCGAGCACGTCGCCGCCCAGGAGGACGCGGCTGGTGAAGGTGGGGTCCTGCGGCGGCCCGCTGGTGGCGATGACCTCGTAGGCGACGGTCGCGCGGCCGCGCCGGGCGACGAGCTCCTGGAGGGCCGTCTTGGGGTCGCGGGAGCCCGGCGTGGCGGCGTCGAGGGCCGGCGCGAAGGCCTCGAGGACCGCCGCGCGCGGTCGGTTCGGCGCCCAGGTCGAGCCACGACGCCCCGATGACCGCCTCGGCGAGGGCCGCGCGCACGGTCGGGCGCGTGGCGAGCTCGGTCGCGCCCTCGCGGCGGGAGGCCGGCGCGGCCGCGACGAGAGCGCTCGGGGAGCCCGGCCGCCACCGCGGCGGCGGAGCACGAGTCGCGGGCGACGACCACCTGGCGCATCCAGGAGAGTTCGCCTTCGTCAACCGATGGATGACGGCGCATGAGCTCCTCGCTCACGACGACTTCGAGGACACTGTCACCGAGGAACTCGAGGCGCTCGTACGACGCCTCCCGGCGAGGCGCCCACGAGCTGTGGGTGAAGACCTGGCGCCGCCGACCGGCCGAGAGGCCCGCGACCAGCCGGGCGAGGCCGGAGCCGGCGGCGCCACCGTCGCTCAGGCGCTGTTCGCCATGACGAAGTCCACCGCCTGACCCGACCGTGGCGATCTTCTCCGCCTCCTCGTCCGGGATCTTGATCTTGAACCGGTCCTCCATCTCCATGATGAGCTCGACCAGGTCCAGCGAGTCAGCGTTCAGGTCCTCCTGGAAGGACGATTCCACGGTGACCTCTGCCGGATCGACTCCGAGCTGCTCCACCAGGATGGCGCGGACCTCTTCCACTGCCTTCTCTCGGTCCAACACAGTCCCCCTCTGGTTCTTCGCCACGCCAGTGGCCGCTCGGCTCTGGCAGGTCAACCTACACACGGTCTCGGACGAACCGCCGACGTTCCGGCGGACGCGGGAATCCTACGTGGCGCGACGCGCGTTCGGCGCCCTCGAGGGCGAGCGCGGTGCCGAATTGCTCGACGAGGCGGCCCCGGGTCCCGCGCGCGGCGACGCGCACGGCGTTGGCCACGCCCCGGCCGCTCGAGTTGCCGTGCCCGATCACCGCGAGCCCGCGGACGCCGAGCAGGACGGCGCCGCCGTAGGTCTCGGGATCGATGCGGTCGCGCATCCGGCGCAGCGGGGGCCGCACCAGCAGGCCGCCGATGCGGCCCAGGGTCGTCGAGGCGACGGCGCTGCGCACCTCGCCGAGGAGGAACGTGGCGACGCCCTCCATGGTCTTGAGCACGACGTTGCCGGTGAACCCGTCGGTGACCACCACGTCGGCGGCGCCGGCCGAGATGTCGCGGCCCTCGACGTTGCCGATGAACCCGGGCGTGTCGCGCAGGAGGCCGTGGGCGGTGAGCACGAGGTCGCTGCCCTTGCCCTCCTCCTCGCCGATCGACAGCAGGCCGACGCGCGGCACCGGGATGCCCAGCACGTCGCGGGAGAAGAGCCGCCCCATGAGCGCGAACTGGGCGAAGTGCTCGGGCCGGGCGTCGGCGCTCGCGCCGGCGTCGAGGAGCACCACCGGCCCGCGCGAGCTGGGCAGCACCACCGCGATCGCCGGACGGATCACGCCCGGGCACCCGGCGCATGTAGAGCGAGGCCGCGGCCAGCATGGCCCCGGTGTTGCCGGCCGACACGGCGGCGCTCGCGCGCCCCTCCCCCACCAGCCGGCACGCCTTCGACACCGACGCCTCGGGCTTGGCCCGCACCGCGCGCGCGCCCTCCTCGTGGGAGGAGACGACGTCGGGGGCGTGGACGACCTCGATGGCGGACGCCGCCGGCGGCGCCCTGGCGCTCCAGCTCGGCGGTCAGGCGACGCTCGTCGCCCACCAGAAGGACGTGGATCCCGTCCCGTGCTGCGTCGATCGCGCCCTCGACGGGGGCGGCCGGCGCGTTGTCGCCCCCCATTCCGTCGAGGGCGACCGTCGGCTCGGTCGTCCTACCCCTCGATCTCGACGACGGGGCGGCCTCGGTAGTAGCCGCAGACGCCGCAGACGTGGTGCGGCCGCACCGGGCTCGCGCAGCGGGGACAGCGCCCGAGACGGGTCGCCTCGATCGCGTGCGTCGCGCGGCGCGTGTCGCGACGCTGCTTGGAGGTCTTTCGCTTCGGAACAGCCACGTGGTCACCACCGGTCGGGGAGCTCGCGGAAGGGTAGCGGTCCGAGGCCCCGTGAGGAAGGGGCGGCGGGTCCGCGGCGCCCTCAGGAGCGGCGGCGGAGCACGATCAGGGCCGCGATGTAGGCGACGCCGCCGATCGCCCCGATCCAGGTGAAGGGGCTCGGATCGACGCCGCGCGCCAGCTGCACGATGAAGCCGCCGATCACGACGGCGATGACGACCATGCCGGCGAAGGCGGTCGCCCGCAGGTCGATGGCCGCGCCGCGCTCGTCCTGCGTGTCCGCGCGGAGCTGGCGGATCGCGTCCCAGCGGGCGCCGAACAGGAACAGGGCGCCGACCGCCGTCATGATCGCCAGCGAGACGAGGCCCCCGCCGGATCGCCGCCGATCCACTGGGCGACCAGGATCGCCACGCCCAGCAGCACGCTGATCGCCGGCAGGGTCCAGCGCGATCTCAGGGCAGCGGGGCCGCTACGCACCGTCGTCTCCATCGAAGACCTCCTCGACCGGCCGTCCGAAGTAGCGCGCCAGCGCGATCGCCAGGGGCAGCGAGGGCGTGTAGCGCTCGGTCTCGATGGCGTTGATCGTCTGCCGCGAGACCCCCATCGCCTGCCCGAGCTGCCCCTGGGTGAGGCCGAGCTCGGCGCGCAGCGCGCGGACGGCGTTTCTCATGGATGGAAAGTACGCTTGACACGACCGCCGTGTCAAGTCAGCTTTCCATTCAGCCGGTCCCGGGGTCCCCCGTCAGCCGCTCGGCCAGCTCCTTCAGGGCGTCCCAGCGCGGGTCGACCTCCTCGACGACGCAGTCGCAGCCCCGAGGTTGTGGTTGGCGCCGCAGGTCGGGCACAGCCCGGCGCAGTCCTCGCGGCAGAGGATCGTGACCGGGACGACCTCGGCGATCGAGTCGCGCGCCCAGAGGGCCAGGTCCAGCCGGTCGCCCTCGACGTAGACCGAGTCGACGTCCTCGTCGAACTCGGCGTCGTCCGGGCGGTCGTCGGCGACGAACTCGCTCGCGTCGATGTCGCAGGGGGACGCGGGCCTCCTCCATGCAGCGCACGCAGGGCCCCACCAGGACGACGTCGGCCCGCAG
Source organism: uncultured Thermoleophilia bacterium (assembly GCA_963784365.1). Lineage (GTDB taxonomy): Bacteria > Actinomycetota > Thermoleophilia > Miltoncostaeales > Miltoncostaeaceae > Miltoncostaea. Next base: position 326,268 of record CAWAQS010000009.1, read on the forward strand.
GCGCAGGTGGAGGCCGGACAGCGAGCGCGACACCTCGACCTCCACCTCCGGAGAGGCGGGGTCGGTGCGGTAGTCCTGCCCGCCGATGCGCAGCTCGACCGGCGGGACGACCACCCGCACGCGGGTGGCGGCGCCCGGCGCGACGCCGAGCGCCCGGAGGTCGATGGTGGCGACCTCCCGCCATGGCGCCTACAGCGGCGAGTCGGGGGAGAGCGGCTCCCCGTTGTCGTTGTCGTCGGAGCGGCCCTGCAGGCGCTCGCGGCCGCGCTGGACGGCCTGGAGGAACTTGCCGAGGTTGACCTCGAGCGTCCCGAGCACCTCGTCGGCGTAGTCCTCGGCCCCGAGACGGACCTCGCGCTCGCGCTGGCGGGCCTCCTCGAGGATGTCCGCGGCCTCGCGCTCGGCCCGCTTGACGACCTCCTGCTCGGAGGCCTCCTGCGCCGCCTTGTCGCGGGCGTCGGTGACGAGGCGCTCGGCCTCGCGCTTGGCCTCGGCCAGCATCTCCTGCCGCTCCTTGACGATCCAGCGCGCCTGCTTGACCTCTTCGGGGATCGTCGCCCGCATCTGGTCCAGGAGGTCGTAGATCGCCTCGCGATCGATCCGCACCTGGTCGGTCAGCGGGACCGGCTTGGCGTTGTGGATCAGGTCGTCCAGTTTGTCGATCAGTTCCAGAACGTCCAACGAACCCTCCTCAAGGGATCGAGTCAACGCCTCGGGGGCGTCGTGCACGCAGTGCGTCCGCGACGAGCGCGGGGACCCAGTCGTCGAACCGAACCCCCCCATGCCGCCACTTCCCGCACCCCGCTCGAGCTCACGAAGCTGTACTGCGGCGATGCCGGCAGATAGACGGTTTCGATCTCCGCCGCCAGATGCCTGTTCAGCTGCGCCATCTGAAACTCGTAGTCGAAGTCCGAGATGGCGCGCAGACCTTTTACCATGACCGACGCGCCGATCGCGCGAGCGTGTTCCGTGATGAGGGAGTTGAAGCCCACCACGCGGACGTTGTCGAGGTGCTCGACGCTCGCCTCGACGAACGCGATCCGCTCGTCCGCGTCGAACATCGGCAGCTTCTTGAACGAGCCGGTGGTCACCGAGACCACGACCTCGTCGAAGATCCCCGCCGCCCGGGCGATGATGTCGATGTGACCGAACGTCACGGGGTCGTACGTGCCGGGACAGACGGCGATGCGCTGCGAGGCGGTCATCCGAGCTCCAGACGCAACACGCTGACGGCCGTGTCGCCGTAGGTCCGATCGATTCGCGAGGCGATCTCCAATCCGCTCGGCTCCGGTGGGGGCAGCGCGGCGGAATGCTCGATCACCACGATTCCGGGGGGCGCCATGAGTGGCGCGAGCGCGGCGCCGATCACCTCCACGACCCGGTTCGTGAGGCTATAGGGCGGGTCACAGAGGCACAACCCGAAGGTCCGGCCGGCGGCCCGCTCGCCCCCCAGGGCGGTCCGCCAGTCGCGCCCGACGACGCGCACGCGGTCCCCGAACCCGAGCGACGCGGCGTTGCCGCGGATGCACGCCAGGGCCCGCGGCGACCGGTCGACCAGCACGGCCGACCGCGCCCCGCGCGAGAGCGCCTCGAAGCCGAGCGCGCCCGACCCCGCGAAGAGGTCGATGACGTCCAGGCCGTCCACCGGGCCGATGATCGAGAAGAGCGCCTCGCGCACGCGGTCGGCCGTCGGGCGCGTCTCGTCCCCCGGCGGCGCGACGATCCGCCGCCCCTTGTGGGTGCCGGCGACGATCCTCATGCGTCCAGGAGCCGCGGCAGGGCGTCGAAGCGCTGGATCACGGCCGCGCGCAGGAGGACGTCGGCGGGCAGTTCGAGGTGCGGGTCGGCCGCCAGGATCCGGCGGGCGACGTAGCGGGCCTCGGCGAGCTCCCTGCGGTCGCGCGAGAGGCGGGCGAAGCGCAGGTCCGTGGGGCCGGCCTGGCGCAGGCCCAGGATGCTGCCCTCGCCGCGGATCTCCAGGTCGAGCTCGGCCAGGCGGAAGCCGTCGGTCGTCTGGGTGAGCGCCTCCAGGCGGCGGGCGCCGTCCTCCGTGAGCGGCTCGGAGAAGAGCATGCAGAGCCCCGGGTGCTCCCCCCGGCCGACGCGGCCGCGCAGCTGGTGCAGCTGGGCCAGCCCGAAGCGGTCGGCGTCCTCGATCAGGATCATCGTGGCGTTGGCGACGTCGATGCCCACCTCCACCACCGTGGTGGCCACCAGGAGGTCCGTGCGCCCCTCGGCGAAGTCGAGCATCGCCGCCCGCTTCTCGTCGGTGTGCTGGGCGCCGTGGACCAGCCCGACCGAGAAGGCGGCGAAGGGGCCGGACCGCAGCCGCTCGACCTCCGTGGTCGCCGCCCGCGCCTCGGCCGCCGCCCCCTCCTCGACGAGCGCGCAGATCACGTAGGCCTGGCGTCCCGCCCGCAGCTCGGCGCGCACGCGCTCGTAGGCCTCCTCGCGGTCCGACTCGCGCACCCACAGCGTCTCCACCGGCGAGCGGCCGGGCGGGCGCGTGCGGATGGTGGAGACCGTCAGGTCGCCGTACGCCGTCAGCGCCAGCGTCCGCGGGATCGGCGTGGCGGTCATGTAGAGGATGTGGGCCGCCCCGTCGCCCCCGGCCGTCCGCTCGGCCAGCGCCTGGCGCTGCTCGACGCCGAAGCGGTGCTGCTCGTCCACCACGACCAGCCCGAGGCGCGCGAAGTCGACGCCCTCGGACAGGAGGGCCTGGGTGCCGACCACGACCGGGGCGGTGCCGGACCGCATCGCCAGCAGCCGGCGCTCGCGCTCGGCCCTGGGCACGCGGCCGGTGAGCAGGACCGGCGCCAGCCCGGCCGGCGCGAGCAGGGCGTCGAGCGTGCGCAGGTGCTGCTCGGCGAGCGTCTCGGTGGGCACCAGGATCGCCGCCTGGGCGCCCGCCTCGACGGCCTGGCACACCGCGAGCACCGCGACGAGGGTCTTGCCGGACCCCACCTCCCCCTGCAGCAGGCGCCGCATCGGAACCGGCCGGGCGAGGTCGCGCGCGATCTGGCGCGGCGGCCCGGCGCTGCGCCGCCGTGAGCGTGAACGGCAGCGCGGCGAGCAGGGGCTCCGACCGCTCGCCGGTCGCGACCAGGACCGGGGCCGAGCCGGTCGTGGCCTGGCGCCGGCGCACGGCCTCGAGCCCGAGCTGGAGCACCAGCAGCTCCTCGACCACCAGGCGGCGGCGTCCCAGGCGGCTCTCGCGGCGCGAGCGCGGGAAGTGGACGGCCACCAGCGCGTCCGCGACCCCCGGAAGCCCGAGGCGCTCGCGGACCCACGCCGGCAGGCGCTCGGGCGCCGCGCGGGCCAGGGGGCGGGCGAGGTCCACCAGCTCGCGGATGCGCCGCACCGGCATCTGCTCGGTGGCCGGGTAGACCGGGACGAGGCCGTGGGTGTGGAGCCCCTCGGACCCCCTCCCCCAGCACCTCGTGGCTGCGGACCGCGATGTCCCTCCGGCCGTCGCCGCCCACCTTGCCCCGCAGCAGCAGCTCGTCGCCCGGCTGGAGGATCCGCGCCAGGTGCTCCTGGTTGAACCAGGTGGCCGAGATCGTCCCGCTCGCGTCGCGGACGCGGGCGCGCACCAGCCGCAGGCCGCGGCGGCGGGTGGGGCGCACCGAGATGTCGTCGAGGACCACCCGGACCGTCACCTCCTCCCCCGCCCGCAGTCCGGCGAGCGGCCGCACGTCCTGGTCGAAGGCCTCGTAGCGCATGGGCAGGTGCTCCAGGAGGCGGCCGATGACGTCGATGCCGAGGGCCGCCGCCCGGCGCGCCGTGGTGCTGCCCACCCCCGGAAGATCGGTGAGCGGCGCGTCCCACCACCCCGGCCCGGGGCGGCGCGGCGGCGGCGGCGAGGGCCAGGGAGCGCCCCTGCCGAGGCCGAGCGGAGGGGTCGGTGCGGGCGACGTGTCCGCCGCGGTTGCGCTCGGGGGCATGAAACGAGCATAATCCGGGGCCGCTCGGACGCTGCCGCGTCCTCACCGACAGCGACGGAAGCGAGAGCGCGGAGATGTCAAAGGTCTGCAGTGTCTGTGCCAAGTCCCCGAAGTTCGGGAACAACCGCAGCCACTCGATGCGCGCCACGCCGCGCCGCTTCAACGTCAACGTGCAGAAGGTCCGCATCCTGGACGGCGTCACGCCGGTCCGGGCCTACGTCTGCACGCGCTGCCTCAAGGCCGGGAAGGTCCGCAAGGCGGGCTGACCCCCGGCGGGCGCCCGCCGGCCCCGCGGGGCCGGTCGGTCAGCGGCCGTCGGCGAGCATGTTGGTCATGACGACCGCCGCGTCGGCGGCGTCGGACCCTGCGTTGCCCTTGTCGCCGCCCGGAGCGGGCCTCGGCCTGCTCGTGGGTCTCGCAGGTGAGCACGCCGAACGCGCAGGGGACCCCGGTCTCCAGGCCCACCGCGCTCAGCCCCGCCGCGGCCGCGTTGCAGATGTGGTCGAAGTGCGCGGTCTCGCCGCGGATGACGACGCCCAGGGCGATGATCGCGGCGTAGCGCCGGTGCATCGCCAGGGACTTGGCGGCCAGCGGAAGCTCGAACGCCCCCGGCACCCAGTGGTCCTCCAGGTGGCCGGCGGGCAGGCCGGCCTCGGCCAGCCGCAGGCGGGCACCCTCCAGCAGGCGCTCACCGAGCTCGCGGTGGAAGCCCGCGACGACCGCCGCCATCCGGATGCCCGGGTGCTCCAGGCGCGGAGCCGGGGGCGGGGGCCCGGAGCGGGCCATCAGGCGTCGACCTCGCCCACGGCATGGGTCGCGCCGTTGGCGGGCTCCTCGTCGAAGCGGAGGTCCTGGTGGTGGAGGATGTGGCCCATCTTGTCGCGCTTCACCCGCAGGTAGTTGACGTTGTCGTCGCCGGGTGACATCTCGATCGGCACGCGGTCGATGACGGACAGACCGTACCCCTCCAGCCCCACGATCTTCTTGGGGTTGTTGGTCAGGAGGCGGATCGCGCTGAGCCCGAGGTCCACCAGGATCTGGGCGCCGATGCCGTAGTCGCGCAGGTCGGGCGGGAAGCCGAGCTCGATGTTGGCCTCCACCGTGTCCAGGCCGCGGTCCTGCAGCTCGTAGGCCCGGAGCTTGTTGAGCAGCCCGATCCCGCGGCCCTCCTGGGCGATGTAGAGGAGCACGCCCGCCCCCTCGTCGGCGATCATGCGCATCGCCGCCCGCAGCTGCTCGCCGCAGTCGCAGCGCTGGGAGCCGAAGACGTCCCCGGTGAGGCACTCCGAGTGGACGCGCACCAGGACGTCGCGCTTGCCGTCGACCTCGCCCTTGACCATGGCCAGATGGTGCTTGCCGTCCAGGATGGAGCGGTAGCCCACCGCGCTCCAGTCGCCGTACTCGGTCGGCAGCCGCGCCGCCGTGCCGCGCTCGATGAGACGCTCGGTGCGGCGGCGGTGCTCGATCAGCTGGGCGATCGTGATCATCTTGAGCCCGTGCTGGGCCGCGTACGGGATCAGCTCGGGGACGCGCGCCATCGTGCCGTCCTCGTTGCTGATCTCGCAGATCACCCCCGCGGGGATCAGGCCGGCCAGGCGGGCGAGGTCGACCGCGGCCTCGGTGTGGCCGGCGCGCCGGAGCACGCCGCCCTCCTGGGCGCGCAGCGGGAAGACGTGGCCCGGCTTGACCAGGTCGTCCGGCCCGGCGTCGGGGTCGATCGCGACCATGACCGTGCGCGAGCGGTCCGGCGCCGAGATCCCGGTGGTGATGCCGTGGCGGGCCTCGATCGGCTCGGTGAAGGCGGTCGCGTAGGGCGCCTCGTTGCGCTTCACGACCTGCTTGAGGCCGAGCTGGTCGCAGCGGGCCTCGGTGAGGGCCAGGCAGATCAGGCCCCGCCCGTGGGTGGCCATGAAGTTGATGGCCTCGGGCGTGGCGAACTGCGCCGCCATGACGAGATCGCCCTCGTTCTCGCGGTCCTCCGAGTCCAGGATCACGACCATCCGCCCGGCCCGGATCTCCTCGAGCGCCTCGGCGATGGTCGCGAACTCGGCAGCGGTGCTGGTCATCCACCCGTCCCTTCCGGCGTGTACGGCGCCGCCAACGATTCAACGTATTTTGCCACCACATCGACCTCCAGGTTCACGGGCCTCTCGCGCGCCTGAGGGCCGAGCGTCGTGACCTCCATCGTGTGGGGGATCAGCGCGACGGCGAAGGCACCGGGAAGGCGGGCCGCGACCGTCAGGCTAACGCCATCGACGGTGATGCTGCCCTTCTCCACGACGTAGCGCAGCAGGTCGGCGGGCGCCTCGATCTCGAGAATCGTGCTCTCCCCCTCCGCCCGCGCGTCGCGGACGCGCCCGACGCCGTCCACGTGGCCCTGCACCAGATGGCCGTCCAGGCGGTCGCCGAGGCGCATCGGCCGCTCGAGGTTGACGCGGTCGCCGGGGCCGAGCCCTCCCAGCGTGGTGCGGCGCAGCGTCTCGGCCACGCAGTCCACCGAGAAGCCCCCTCCGTCGATCTCGACGGCGGTCAGGCAGGCCCCGTTGACCGCGACGGAGTCGCCGATCTGCAGGCCCTCCAGCACCCGCCGGGCGGCCACCACCAGCCGGGCGCCGCGCTCGGCCGGGCGCACCTCGCGGATGCTCCCGCCCTCCTCGATCAGGCCGGTGAACATCCGCCCTCAGACCCCCGCGAGGGGGCGCAGCCGCCCCGTGACCAGGATGTCGTCGCCCACGCGCTCGGTCTCGATGCCGGCCAGGCGCGGCGCCGAGCCCAGGACCGCCGCCCCGTCGCCTCCGATCGCCGACGGCGCCCCGCGCCCGCCGATCAGCATCGGCGCGAGGAACCAGGCGATCCGGTCGACCGCCCCGGCGGCCACCAGCGATCCGGCGAGCTCGGCCCCGCCCTCGACGAAGAGGGACTGGATCCCCCTCTCCCCGAGCGCGTCCAGGCCGGCGCCGAGGCGTTCGCCACGGTCGCCGCGGCACGAGCGCCACGTCGACGCCGGCGGCGCGCAGCGCGCCCACCCGGTGGGCGTCGGCGTCGGCGGCCGCGATCACGATCACCGGCGCGTCGCCGACGTCGCGGACCAGGGCCGACGCGAGCGGCAGGCGCGCCCCGGAGTCGAACACCACGCGCGCGGGCTGGCGCACCGGGCCCGCGAGGTCGCGGGCGGTGAGCCGCGGGTCGTCGGCGAGCGCGGTGCCCAGACCGACGGCGACGGCGTCGCTGTCGGCCCGCCAGCGGTGCACCAGGCTGCGCGAGGCCGGCCCCGAGATCCAGCGGCTCTCCCCCGTGGCCGTCGCGATCTTGCCGTCCAGGCTGGTGGCGAGCTTCAGCGTGACGTGGGGGCGGCCCGTGATGGCCGCGGTCAGGAAGGGGGCGTTGAGCTCTGCGCAGGCCGCCGCCTCGGGCCCGTCGGCGACCGCGACCTCGATCCCCGCGGCGCGGAGCACATCGCGCCCCTGGGCGCGGGTCCGCTCGAGCGGGTCCAGGAGGCCGATGACCACGCGCGCGACCCCGGCGGCGACGAGCGCGTCGGCGCAGGGTGGCGTCCGGCCGGTGTGCGAGCAGGGCTCCAGCGTGCAGACCACCGTGGCGCCGCGCGCCGCCTCGCCGGCCGCGGCGAGGGCCATCGCCTCGGCATGCGGCAGCCCCGGACCCTCGTGCCAGCCCTCCGCGACGATCTCGCCGTCGCGCAGCACGACGGCGCCGACGAGGGGGTTGGGGCTCACGCGGCCGCGCCCGTTGAGGGCGAGCCCCAGCGCGCGCGACAAGGCCACACGCTCCCGCGCGGAGACCGGCGCCGCCGCCACGATCACCCCGCCGCCCGTCCGGAGAGCTCGCGGAAGGCCGTGTCGGGGTCGGGGGCCCCGAAGATCGCGGAGGCCGAGACGAACATCGTCGCCCCGGCGGCCCGCGCGGCGGGCAGGGTCGCCATCCCGATCCCGCCGTCGACCTCGATCACGACCCGGTCCGGCAGCAGCGCCCGCAACCGCGCGATCCGGTCCGGCGTGGTGCCGATGAAGGACTGGCCCGCGAAGCCCGGGTTGACGGCGAGGACGTTCACGTAGTCCAGCTCGGCGGCCAGCTCGGCCACGTGCTCGACCGGCGTCCCGGGGTTGATCGCCAGGCCGGCGCGGCAGCCCGCCTCGCGGACGGCGCCGAGCAGGCGATGGGCGTGGGGCTCCGCCTCCACGTGGAACGTGATGGCGTCGGCGATCGGCGTGAACAGGCCCACGATCTCGGACGGGCGCGACACCATCAGGTGGACGTCCACCAGCCCGCCCGCCGCCTGGATCGGCCCGGCGACGGCGCGCGCGAAATCCGGGCCGACGGTGAGGTTGGGCACGAAGTGGCCGTCCATCACGTCCACGTGGGCCGCGCGCGCGCCGGCCGCGATCAGGCCGTCGAGCTGCGCTCCCAGCCGCAGCATGTCGGCCGACATCACGGACGGCAGGACGAGCGGGGCGTGCGACAGGGGCGCGCTCACGCGTCGCCCCCCGGGCGGCGCAGGCGGGCGATGAAGAAGCCGTCGGTGCCGTGGCGGTGGGGCAGCGTCAGGAGCGCCCCCGGCGCGCGCGGGTGGGCGTACCCGGGGTAGAACGCGCCGAGGTCGTCGAGGGGCGCGCCGGCCGCGCCGACCACGTCCTCGTTCTCCGGGCTGATCAGGGTGCAGGTCGAGTAGACGACCCGGCCGCCGGGGCGCACCAGGGCGAGCGCGCGGCCGAGCAGGTCCGACTGCAGCCGCGTGAGCGGCGCGAGCGCCTCCTCGCGGCGGCGCCAGCGGGCGTCCGGGCGCGACGACAGCACGCCCAGGCCGGTGCAGGGCGGGTCCACCAGCACCGCGTCGAAGCCGCCCTCCGGCAGGTCGACGGTCAGCGCGTCCCCCTCCACCACGTCCATGGGCGCCCCCATGCGCCGGGCGAGCGTCCGCAGGCTCTGGGCCCGCGCGGGACGCAGCTCCACCGCCGTCACCCGCGCCGCCCCGCGCGAGAGCGCGACGATGTGGGTGGCCTTGGCGCCGGGGGCCGCGCACAGGTCCAGGATCCGCTCGCCCGGCCGGGGGTCCACCACGTGGGCGACGAGCTGCGACGCGCGGCTCTGCCCCATCGCGAGGCCGCGCGCCCACGAGATGGAGTCCTCCAGGGCGAAGCCCCCCGGGACCACGTAGGCCTCGGGGATCAGGGGGTCGCGGTGCCAGCCCTCCGGCAGCTCGGACTCCAGCCCGATCCGCGGCCCGCGCAGCGGGTTCCAGCGCAGCGCCGACTCGGCGGGCTCGTCGGCCGCCTCCATCACGCGCATCGCCTCCTCGGAGCCCAGCGACGCGACGAGCCGCTCGGCGATCCAGTCGGGCATCGAGAAGCGCAGCGCGGCGGTGTCGGCGCCGCCCCGCTCGAGGGTGGCGAGGCGGGTCCCCGCGTCGCTGGCGATGCGGCGCATGACCGCGTTGACCACGCCGGCACGCGCCGACACCCGCGCCTTGGGGCCGCGCAGCGCGCGGGCCTGGCGGACGGCCTGATCCACGACGGCGTGGTCCGGCGCGCCGTCGGAGAAGGCGATCTCGTAGGCGCCGATGCGCAGGATGTCCCGCACCGCCGGCTCCAGGGCGGCCGGGCGGTCGAGCGCCCCGTCGATCAGCCAGTCCAGGGTGCGCCGTCGCTGGACCGCGCCGTACGCCAGCCGGGTGGCCTGGGCCCGCGAGCGCGGGTCGAGGTCGGCACGGCGCGCCTCCGCGGCCAGCGCGCGGTCGGCGTAGGCCCCGTCGTCCACGCGCCGCAGGACGCGCAGCGCCACCCCGCGCTCCCGCGCGACACCTCCACCAGCGGCCGTGTCGGCCATCAGTCCACTCCCCATTCGAGACCCCCGCGCCAACCGCGCAGAAATGCGTCCGCGTCCATGCGCCCGCGCCCGGGGGGCTGCAGCTCGAGCAGCTCGAGCGAGCCCTCGCCGCAGCCGGCGATCAGTCGCCCGTCGACCGCCGTCAGGCCGGGCGCCGCGCTCTCGTCCCGCGCGCGTGCGCTCCAGATCTTGAAGGGCTCGCCGCCGATGCGGCAGACGGCCCCGATCTGGGGCGCGAGCGCCCGGATGCGCCGCTCGAGCTCCACCGCGGGCCGGGCGAGGTCGAGCGCCCGGTCCTCGGCCGTGATCTTGGGGGCGAACGACACGCCCTCCTCCGGCTGGGGCGTCGGCGTCAGCCGTCCGGCCTCCAGGCCGTCGAGCGCCTCCACCAGCAGGGGACCGCCGATCCGCGACAGGCGCGCCACCAGCGAGCCGCCGTCCTCACGCTCGCCCACCCGCACGCTCTCGCTGACGAGCATCGGCCCGGTGTCGAGCCCGGCGTCCATCCGCATGATGGTCACCCCGGTCTCCTCGACGCCGTCCATGAGGGCCCGCTCCACCGGGGCCGCCCCGCGGTACGCGGGCAGCAGCGAGAAGTGGACGTTGATGCAGGGCCAGCGGGAGAGGATGCCGTCGCGCAGGATCTGGCCGAAGGCCACGACCGCCAGCGCCTCGGCGCCGGAGTCGGCGATCCGCTCGATGACCTCGGGGGCGTTGATCGTGGCCGGGCGGACGACCGCGATCCCCAGCTCCTGCGCGGCGAGGGCCACGGGCGTCGGGGACGTGCGTCGCGACCGGCCGCGCGCGCGATCGGGCTGGGTGATGACGAGGGGGACCTCATGACGGGAGGCGGCCAGGGCCCGCAGCGGATCCACCGCCGCCTCCGGGCTGCCCGCGAAGGCGACGCGCATCTGGCGTCAGCCTCCGTCGCGTAGCGCCTTGAGGGCCTCCCGGCGCTGCTCGGGCGCCGTTCGGTCGAGGATGAGGACGCCGTCGAGGTGATCGAGCTCGTGCTGGATCACCCGCGCCGCGAAGCCCTCCGGGGCCAGCTCGAAGGTGTTGCCCTCGACGTCCTGGGCGCGCACGTGGATCGCCACCGACCGCGACACCTCCACGGAGATCTCGCCGATGGACAGGCACCCCTCGTTGTCGGTCTCCTGCTCCTCGGAGCGCCAGACGATCTCCGGGTTGCAGAGCACGAGCGGCGGCTCGTCCTCGCCGGCGAACACCACGGCGAGACGGCGCAGGGAGCCGACCTGGGGAGCCGCGAGGCCGACGCCGCGGGCGTCGACCATCACCTGGATCATCCGCTCGGCCTCGTCCTTCAGCGCCTGGTCGAAGTCCGTGATCGTGAGCGCGGGAGAGCGCAGCACCGGGTCGCCGAGCTGGCGGATGTTGTCGAGCGCGGCGAGACGCCGGCGCTCGAGGACGGGGTCGTCGAGGGCGCGAGAAGACACCCCTCGACTCTAGCAGCGCGGCCCATGCGACCGGCCGGCGCGCACGCGCCGCCGGGGCGCCGCGATCAGCCCCAGAAGTCCGGGAGAAGCCCCTCGGGGACCGGGACCACGCTCAGATCCGTCCGGGCGGCGAGCGCCCGCCCGTAGGCCTCGGCGCTGTCTCCCGGGCCGTGCAGCACCACCGCGCGCGGGCCGTCCGCGCCCTCCACCGCCATCAGCACCCAGCGGTCGGCGAGCCCCGCCAGATCGGTCGGGATGCGGGCCACGAGGCCCACGGTGCGGCCGTCCACCTCGAGGGTGTCGGCGCTGTGGAAGCTCCCGCGCAGGTCGTCGAGCGCTCCCGCGAGCTCGGTCCATCCACCCGGCGCGGCGGAGGCCGTGACGTCGCCCACCTGGACCGTGCCGGCCCGGGCGGAGAGGGCGATGCCGGGGAGGTCGGAGGACGTCGCGGGGTCGGCGAGCACCGGGCCGTCCGGGCCGGGCACCGTGAGCGGCGGCGGCGTGGGTGCGGACGCGGCCGGAGCGGCCGCCTCGGTGCCGGAGCCCGACAGGCCGGCGGTGACCGCCAGCGTCGCGCCCCCGATCCCGATGAGGGCCACGGCGGAGAGCGCCACCACGCCCCTGCGCACGCGCCGCCGCCGGCGGGGGCGGCGCGGCCGGACCATGACCCGGGTCGCCTCCGCGACGTCGCCGCGAAGGGCGCGCGCGAGCCCCTCGACCACCTCGGTGGCCGTCCGCGGGCGCTCGTCGGGATCCTTCGAGAGTGCCCGCGCCATCGCGACGTCCAGGGCGCGCGGCAGCCCGGGCCGGACGCTCGAGAGCAGCGGCGCCGTGCTGTTGACGTGCGCGTAGAGCAGGCCCGCGAGGGCCTCGGCCTCGAACGGCGGCCGCCCGGCGAGGGCCTGGAAGGCCACGGCGGCCAGGCCGTAGCGGTCCGACGCCGCCGTCGCGCGCTCGCCGGCGATCACCTCGGGCGCCAGGAACCCGGCGGTCCCCACCAGCAGGCCGTCGGCGGTGATCGTCGTGGCGTCCACGCGGCGGGCGATGCCGAAGTCGGCGAGCCAGGGCCCGTCCGGGTCGAGGAGGATGTTGCTCGGCGTGACGTCCCGGTGGACGAGGCCCGCGCGGTGCGCGGCGTCCAGCCCGTCGGCGATCCCCTCGAGCAGCCCGAGCGCCTCGCGCGGGGAGATCGGACCGGCGGCCAGGCGCTGCCCGAACGTGCCGCCGCGGGCGAGGCCCATCGCGAGGAAGCCGCGGCCGCCGTCCTCGCCGCAGTCACGGATCGGGACGATGTGCGCGTGGTGCAGCGCCGACAGGGCGTCGCACTCGCGCCGGAAGCGGGCGCGGAAGGACGGATCGGCCCACACCGAGCGGTGGAAGACCTTGACCGCGGCGGTCCCGCCGGGCCCCACGTGCCGGGCCCGGTAGACGATCGCCTGTCCGCCCCCGCCGATCCGCTCCTCCAGGAGCCAGTCGCCGACGACCCTCGCCTCGGCGACGACGGTCACGCGATCACCGCCGCGCCGGGAGCAGGCTCTTGGCCGTGGACTGGGTCCACGCGCGCGCCGCGAGGTAGTCGCCGGCGTCGCCCACGACCAGCCGCTTCCAGCCCTCCCCCGCGTCCGCGTAGCCCGGACCGGCGTCGGCGCTGGCGATGTTGACGGTCATCCCGTCCTTGCCGAGCGCGATCTCCGCCTGCGGCGTCGCCGGTGCGCGGGAAGGCCACGCGCGCGGCGCCGTCCTCGTTCTGGATCAGCGGGGCCGGGGCCAGCTCGTTGAGGTCGAAGAAGATGCCGGCGAGGCTGGGGCGCAGGGACTGCGCGACCATGGGCATGAGCCCCTCGAGCCGGTAGAGCTCGGCGACGCGGGGCGTGAAGAAGTACTCGGCCTCCCGCAGCAGCAGGAGGTCCGTGCCCTGGGCCCGACCGCGCTCGGGCCGCTCCTGGACCCAGTCGCGCACGCGCAGCCAGCTGCGGTGGCGGATGTCGCGGGTTCCCGCGGCGGCCCGCTCGACGGCCGGCGACGGCTTCCGGTCGGGCGTCACCGCGACCAGGATCACCTTGTCGTACGACCTCCGAGAGCGCGTCGTGGGTCGCGACCAGGCGCTCCTCCTCGTCGGCGTCGAACGCCAGGGTGCTCTGGATGGCGATCGTCCAGCCCGCCCCGCGGGCGATGATGTCGGCGAGCAGGCCCTCGGGCCCGCCGCGCATCGGGCGCTGCTCGAACACCAGGAGGGCGTCGGCTCCGGGAAGGGCCTCGCCGGAGATCTCCTCCACCAGCGCCGTCCTCGTCTCGGGGCCACCCAGGGTCAGGAGGGTCGCGAGGACATGGACCCACTGCTCGCGAGGCTCGTTCGACGCCTCGAACAGACGGGGTACCGGCATGTGAAGATGCTCCTTGACGGGGATCGGTCCGCCGGCAAGCGTAGCGAAACTACGGCCACCATCCCCGATTTCGCGGCCTCACCCCTCCTGCGGGTCCACGTCGACGGCGGCCCGCACGCCGGCCCGCCGCAGCGCCGGGGCGCGCGCGTCGAGCACCGCCCGCAGCGGGTGCGTGATGTCCGAGGTGCTCCCCGCGCTCAGCAGGATCGCGCGGCGCGTCCGGCCCCGCAGGCGGTGGAGCGGAGACGGTCCGAGCACCCCGACCTCGGGCGCCGCGACGCGCAGCGCGTCGGCCAGGTCGACGGCCGCCCGCACCACGGCCTCCGGGGCGTCGCCGTCGAGCACGATGCGGACCAGGTGGGCGAAGGGCGGCAGGTCGTGGGCCCGCCGGCGGGCGACCTCGCCCTCGAGGAACTCCTCGACGGCGTGCCGGGCGCCGAGCTGGACCGCGCGCGCCGCGGGCTCGTAGGCCTGGACGATGACGCGGGACGCCTCGCCCCGGCGCCCCGCCCGCCCGGCCAGCTGGACGATCAGCGCGAAGGCGCGCTCCTCGGAGCGGAAGCCCGCGAACTGGAGGGGCGCGTCCGCGTCGATCACGCCGGCGACCGTGACGTCGGGCAGGTCGTGCCCCTTCGCCACCATCTGGGTGCCCAGCAGGATCGCCGGGCCGGGCCGGGCGAACTCGTCGAGGAGGCGGGCGACCGCGCCCCGTCCCGAGGCGCTCGATCCGTCCATGCGCACGAGGCGCGCCGACGGGACCAGCCGCGCGAGGGCCGCCTCGACCCCCTGAGAGCCCATCCCCTGACGCGCGATGTCGGCGCTCGTGACAGCGGGGGCAGACACCCGGCACCGGCTCCTCGTGACCGCAGTGGTGGCAGGCCAGCCGCCGCGGCGACTCGTGCTGGACCAGGGCCACGTCGCAGTCCGGGCAGCGGGCGATCCACCCGCACGACGCGGCAGAGCGCCATCAGCGAGAAGCCGCGCCGGCTGGCGAGGACGATCGCCTTCTCGCCGCGCAGGGCGGCGGCGTGCAGGGCGGACGCGAGCGGGCGCGACACCGGCCCCGCCCCCTGGGTCCGCATGTCCACGATCTCGACGGTCGGCAGGGGCGATCCGTCGGCGCGCTCGGGCAGGCTCAGGCGCGGCAGCGCGCTGCCAGGCCTCGGGACGCGGCGTCGCGCTGCCGTAGACCACGACGGCGCCGGCCGGGCGCGCCCGGCGGGCGGCCACCTGGCGCGCGTCGTAGCGCGGCGAGGAGTCCTGCTTGTAGGACGCGTCGTGCTCCTCGTCCACCACGATCAGGCCGAGGTTCACCACCGGGGCGAAGACGGCGCTGCGGGCGCCCAGCACCACGTCGGCGCGGCCCTCGCGCACGCGCCGGTGCTCGGCCGCCCGCTGGGCGGGCGTGAGCGCCGAGTGCCAGATGGCGATGCTCTCGCCGAGCCGCGCGCGCAGGCGTCGCAGGAGCTGCGGCGTCAGCGCGATCTCGGGCACCAGCACCAGGCTGCCGCGCCCCCGGGCCCGCGCCGCCTCGATCGCCCGCAGGTAGACCTCGGTCTTGCCCGGAGCCGGTCACGCCGTGCACCAGGAGGGCCCCGCCGCCCGCGTCCATCAGCCGCTCGATCTCGGCCACGACCGCGGCCTGGGGCGCGGTCGGCGCCGGCGCCGTGTCCGGCCCGGGCGCCACCCCGCCGGCCGCCGTCAGCGCGTCCCCGGGGCCGGACCGCTCCGCCGTCAGGGCGATCGCGCCGGCCTCGGCCATCGCGCGCAGCGTCCCCATCGTGGTCCGGGCCAGCGTGCACAGGCGCGCCGCAGGAAGGCTGCCGCCGGCCGCGCGCGAGCTCCGCGGCCACCTCGCGCCGGCGCGGGCGTGAGCCCGTCGGTCGGCTCCCCGGTGAGGCGCGCCACCAGCCGCTCCGCGCCGCGCCCCGGCGGCGGGGCGAGCACCCATCCCCCGTCCGGGCCGCGCCGCAGCGCCCCTCCGCCCCCGGGCGGCAGGACGAGGCTCAGGCAGGCGGCCACCGGGGCCAGGTAGTAGCGGGACATCCAGCCCGCCAGCTCCAGCAGCTCCACCGGGACCGGCGGTACGTCCACCACGCCAGCGAGCGGGACCAGCCGGCCGGCGTGGGTCGGCGCGCTCGCGCCCCACGACCACGCCGAGGACCCTCCGGGGGCCCAGCGGGCAGACGACCAGCGCGCCCGGCCGCGCGGCCCCCTCGAGCTCTCGGCGGGCACCGCGTAGTCGAGTATCCGGTCGAGACCGCGCGCCGCGACCAGGGGGAAGACCTGGGCGGCGGCGCTCACCTCAGCCGCTGCTAGGCCTTGGCGGCGAGCTTTCCGCCGGCCTCGAGGCCGACGGCGGTGCTCTCCCAGGTGAAGTCGGGGTCCGGGCGGCCGAAGTGGCCGTACGCCGCGGTCTTCTGGTAGATCGGCCGGCGCAGGTCGAGCTTCTCGACGATGGCGCCCGGGCGCAGGTCGAAGTTCTCGGTGATCCAGTCGTCGATCTTCTCGGGCGGCCAGCGTCTCGGTGCCGTAGGTCTCCAGGCTCATCGACACCGGCCGCGCGACGCCGATGGCGTAGGCCACCTGCACCTCGGCGCGCTTGGCGAAGCCGGCCGCCACGACGTTCTTGGCCACCCAGCGCGCCGCGTAGGCCGCGGAGCGGTCCACCTTCGAGGGGTCCTTGCCGCTGAAGGCGCCGCCGCCGTGGCGCGCCATGCCGCCGTAGGTGTCCACGATGATCTTGCGGCCGGTGAGGCCGGCGTCGCCGAGGGGGCCGCCCACCACGAAGATGCCCGTGGGGTTGATGTAGAAGGTGATGTCGTCGTTCCACATGCCGAAGCTCTCGAGCACGCGGCTTGACGACCTTGCTGGATCACGTCCTCGCGCAGCTCGTCGTAGCGCGATCTCGGGCGCGTGCTGGGTGGAGACCACCACCGAGACGACCTCGGTCGGGACGCCGTCCACGTAGCGCACGGTGACCTGCGACTTGCCGTCGGGGCGCAGGTAGCCCGAGCGTCGCTGCGGCGGGCCTCGGCGAGCGTCTCGCAGATCCGGTGGGCCAGCGTGATCGGCAGCGGCATCAGCTCGGGGGTCTCGTCGCGTGGCGTAGCCGAACATCAGGCCCTGGTCGCCGGCGCCCTGCAGGTCGTACGCGGTCGCCCGTCGGCGCCCGCCCGCGTCTCGTAGGCCGTGTTGACGCCCTGCGCGATGTCGGGGCTCTGCTCGTCGAGCGCCACCGACACGCCGCAGGTCTCGGCGTCGAAGCCGTACTTGGCGCGGGTGTAGCCGATCCGGCGGACGGTGGCGCGCACGATCGCGGGGATGTCGACGTAGGTGGACGTCGAGATCTCACCGGCCACCATCACCTGGCCGGTCGTGATCAGCGTCTCGCACGCCACGCGCCCCATCGGGTCGTCGGTCAGGACCGCGTCGAGGACGCCGTCCGAGATCTGATCGGCGATCTTGTCGGGGTGCCCCTCGGTGACGGACTCCGAGGTGAAGAGGTGCTGTCCCATGCGGCGTGAACTCCTTGGCGGGTGGAGGCGGCGACGAGCATAACAGGGGGTCCGACGGCCCCCGGAGACGACGCGGGGGCCCCGCGCGCGGCGCGAGACCCCCGGTCGCCGCGCCCTCGTCGTGTCGCTATCCGGCGATGTGCACGAACACCTCGAACGTGGGCGTGTCCCCGCCGGTCGTCCACGCGGTGACGCTCTTGACCGGGCGCAGCTGGGCCAGGTCCTTGGCGTCCGCGTCCGGTCAGGGCGCCGGCCTTCTGCGCCGCGGCGAGGGCCTGGTTGACGTTCACCCACAGCACGCCGGACACGTCGTTCGGCATGCCGTTGGTGCCGGCCTGGAAGTCGGACGACGCGGACAGCGGCGAGGTCGGACGCTGGACCGCGGTCACCGCCGGCACGCTGCTGCCGATGATCGACGCGGTCGCCGTCCACGCCGTAGACCACGCTCTGGTCGGCGCTGAGCGGGATCTTCCAGCCCGTCACGCCGGCCGCCAGCGGGACCTTCGTCGCGGCCGGCGCCTGCGCGCCCTGGCTGAAGCGTGCTCAGCAGGGTGGGAGGCCGACCCGCAGGGCGTCGAGGGTCTTCGTCGCCTGCGGCCCCGTCCTTCACCTCGCTCGTGAGCGCCACGCCGGGGTCCTTGGCGCCGGAGGTCACGACCACGGACTGCTCGCCCGAGCCGAGCGCCGCCAGGTCGTCGAGCGAGACGCCGAGGAGCTGGGGCAGCTGGCCGGAGAGCGCGTCGAACTGCTTGCGCGCGTCCGCGCCCTGGGCGGCCTTGATCTGGTTGAAGGCGTTGGCGAGCGTCGTCGAGACGTCGCTGAAGCCGACGTAGGCGATCGCGTCGGCCGGGCGCCTTCTCGGTCAGCGACGGCGAGAACTCGCTCGCGCCGGTGTCCGGGGCGCCCGTCAGGACGCCCTTGACCCGGACGCCGTCGGGCTCCGCGGCGATCGACGCCGCGATGACCGCGTTCTGGTACTGGGACAGGCCGATCTGGCTCAGCTGGGGCGAGGAGGCGCCGACCTGCTGGACGGCCCCGCCGACGTCGAAGTAGGCCTGGCCGAAGACGTCCGCCGGCAGCTTGCCGATGGCGTCAGAGAAGCGGGAGGTGCCGGCCAGCGTCTTGTCGCCGCCGGCCTGGTGGGCGTCGAGCGCCGCGAAGACCTGCTTCTGCGTGTCCGAGAGCACCAGGGCGTCCTCGGTCACGGCCGCGACCGTGCCGTCCGTGTCGGTGTAGTAGTCCGAGCCGTCGTGCTGGCCGGCCTTCGTGGCGCCGGTCTTGACCAGGAGGGCCTTCGACCCCGTCGGACTTGCCGTCGGCGATCTCCACGACCGCCGACGAACGGCGTGTCGTCGGCCGCGGCCGTCGCGGCGGCGGCACCGCCCGCGGCGTCGGCGCCGGGCGACGTGAGGGTGCCCTGGAGGGCCTTCGTGTTCGGGAGCGCGAGCCCGGCGATGGCGGCGCGCGCGCCGAGGAGCGGCCGGACGTCGGTCTCGAAGTTCACCTTGTCGGAGCGCAGCGAGTCGTTGAGCTCGGCGCGCAGCTCCGGGTAGGCCGGGAAGAGCTTCGCGAGTGTGTCCACCTGCGTCCACTGCGGGCCGTCGAACTCGGTGGTCGCCTCGAGGTAGAACGGACTGCCGGCCGGGACGTACGACGCGGTCTCGCTCGGGCTCGCCCCGGTCTGGGACGTGCCGCCGCAGCCGGCGACCGCCAGTGCAGAGCCGGCGAGGGCGGTGCTGAGGAGCACGATCGACCTGCGTCGGCGCAGGCTGTCGCTGATCTGGACGGCCATCCGGGGAAACCTCCGGGTCGGGGTGCGGCGCGGTCGTCCGACAGTAGCAACGGCCCTTGGCCCCACCCGGGGGTGGGAGTAAAGGGACGGTTCAGATGGCCGGACGGCCCCGTTCACACATACCCTCGGCCCCTTCGGGACCGGGCATGAGCGCACGGCGCATCAGGTGCGGCCGCGCACCTCGATGACCAGCGGCACGCCGTCGAGATCGAACCGCTGGCGCAGCCGGTTCTCGAGCCAGAAGCCGTAGTCGCGCGTCATCAGGGAGCGGTCGTTGACCTCCAGCCGGAAGGTGGGCGGCGCCTCGGAGGTCTGGACCAGGTAGCGCAGCGACAGGCGGCGCGGGCCGCGGCGCGGGCCCGGGCCGCTCCTCGGCGAGCTCGCGGAGCGCCTCGTTGAGCTCGCGCGTCGAGATGCGCGCCCGGAAGCGCGCCTCGAGGCGCAGCGCGGCGGGCAGCAGGCGGTGCAGCCCCTCCCCCGTCGCCGCCGAGCAGACCTCGATCGGCGGGCGCTGGCGCGACTTCGACCGCAGCCGCCCGCGGATGTGCTCGAGGTCCGGCTGGGCCAGGTCCCACTTGTTGAGGACCAGCAGGGTGGCGCAGTGGGCGCGCGCCGACCGGTCAACGGCGGACAGGTCGGACTCGGTCAGGCCCTCGACCGCGTCGGCGACCACCAGCGCCACGTCGCTGCGCTCGGCCGCCTGCAGGGCCCGGATCTGGCTGTAGTGCTCCACGCCCTCGCGCATCTGCCCGCGCTTGCGCAGGCCGGCCGTGTCGATGAGGACGACCCGGCGGCCGTCGACCTCGATCAGCGTGTCGATCGGATCGCGGGTGGTGCCGGGTGCGTCGTGCACCAGGACCCGGTCCTCGCCCAGGAGGGCGTTCAGGATCGAGCTCTTGCCGACGTTCGGGCGGCCCATGATGCAGATCGCCGGCAGCTTCTCGGCGCGAGGCCGCGATGCGGGGCGCCTCGGGCAGGCGCTCCACGAGGGCGTCCAGCAGGTCGCCGATGCCCCGGCCGTGCTGCGCGGAGACGGCGTGCACCGGGCCGAAGCCGAAGCTCGCGAGGTTCTGGGCCGCCGCCTCGGGCGCCCAGTCGTCGCACTTGTTGGCGATCAGCATGATCGGGCGATCCGTCCGGCGCAGCCGGTCGGCCACCTCGAGGTCGCCGGCCGTCGGGGCGGTCTGGACGTCGACGACGAACAGGATCAGGTCGGCCTCGTCGATGCCGCGGATCGCCTGGGCGGCCACCTGCTTGCCCACCGCGCTGGGGTCGGCGTCGTCGATGCCGCCGGTGTCGATGAGCTGGAAGGCGCGCCCGTTCCACTCGGCGCCGGACTGGCGGCGGTCGCGGGTCACGCCCGGCAGGGCGTCGACGACGGCGTCGCGCCGTCCGGCGAGCCGGTTGAAGAGCGTGGACTTGCCCACGTTGGGGTAGCCGACGATCGCCACGACGGGCTGATCGGTGGCCAGCGTGCTGGCCGCGGCCTGGCGCGGCTTCCAACGTGCGCGCTCGGCGCGTTTCTCAGCCATCGACATGCCCCGGGGGCTCGGTGCGCGGCCCACCCGCCTGGGGGATCAGGGCCGCGATCGCCGCCATCATACGGTCGACGGCCTCCCGGGAGCGCTGGCTGCGCGATCCCGGGGCCAGCGTCGAGAGGTCCACCGGGGGGCCGAAGGCCACCGAGACCCGCCGGAAGGGGCGGTTGCTGCCCCACAGGGCGACCGGCACCACGGTGACCCCGGGCTCGAGGCCGAGCGACCCCGCGCCGGGCATGCCGGGGCGCAGGCGGCCGTCGACGTGGCGGGTCCCCTCGGGGAACATCAGCAGGATGTCGTCCCGCGCCGAGGACGTCCTTGGCCAGGCGCAGGGCGCGCCGGTCGGCGCCGCCGCGCTCCACCGGGAACGCGCCCAGGCGGTAGACGACCCGGCGCAGGACCGGCGTGCGGAAGAGCTCGGCCTTGGCCATGTAGTGGATCCTGCGCGGCAGCGCCGCGACCCCCATGATCGGAGGGTCGGCCTGGGAGATGTGGTTGCTCACCAGCGAGCACCGGGCCCTCGGCGGGCAGGTGCTCGCGCCCGATCACCCGCAGGCGCAGGCCCCAGCGGACCGGCGGCACGAGCAGGATGTGCCCGGCCACCCACCAGCCCCGCCCGACGGTGGGCGCGACGTCCAGGTCGATGTCCCTCACGGGCGGGGGCTCTCCACGCCGGCGCGGATGTCCTCGACCAGCTGCACGACGAGGTCGGCGACCTCCTCGATCTCCATGGCGGACGAGTCGACCACCACGGCGCCGTCCGCGACCCGCAGCGGGCTGGCCGAGCGCGTGCTGTCGATGTGGTCGCGGCGGCGCACGTCCTCGGCCACGCGCTCGACGGAGTGGTCGATGCCGCGGGCCAGCAGGTCCTCGCGGCGGCGGCGCGCCCGCTCCTCGAGCGACGCGGTGAGGAAGACCTTGAGGTCGGCGTCGGGGCAGACCACGCTGCCGACGTCGCGCCCGTCGGAGACCCACGACCCCTCGCGAGAGGAGGGCGCGCTGGGTCGTGACCACCTCGGCGCGCACGCCCGGGGTGGGCGGACACCTCCGAGACCTCGGCCGCGATCTCGGGCGCGCGGATCGCGTGCGTGACGTCGGTGCCGGCCACGCGCACGCGGTCGCCGTCGTCGGTCGGCTCGATCTCGATCGGGTTGGCGCGCGCCAGCGCCGCGAGGGCCTCGCCGTCCGAGGGCGCGACCCCGTGCTCGCGCGCGAGCCAGGTGATGGCCCGGTACATGGCCCCGGTGTCGAGGTACGCCGCGCCCAGGCGGCGCGCCACGATGCGCGCGACGGTGCTCTTGCCCGCGCCGGCGGGGCCGTCGATGGCCACGATCACGCGGGGACGCCCCCGAGCGCGGCGAGGTCGCGGGCGAAGCCGGGGTAGGACACGTTGACCGCGTCGAAGCCCTCGACGCTGACCCCGTCGCGGCTGATGAGCCCGGCGACGGCGCCGAGCATCGCCAGGCGGTGGTCGCCGACCGACTCCATCGCGCCGCCCGCGACCGACCCGCCGCCGCGCACCGCGAAGCCGTCCTCGCGCTCCTCGGCGTCCACGCCGAGGGCGCGCAGGGCGCGCACGACCGAGGCGATCCTGTCGCTCTCCTTGACCCTCAGCTCGCCGGCGCCGCGCACCACGGTCGTGCCGGACGCGACCGCCCCCAGCAGCCCGACGAGGGGGAGCTCGTCGATCATCGCGGGCACCTCCTCGGGCGCGACCTCGGTCGCCCGCAGGCCCTCGCTGCGCGACACGATCAGGGCCCCGCAGGGCTCGCCGGCGACCGGCGGGCCCGGCTCCTCGCGCACGTCCACGCCCATCCGCCGCATCACCCCGAGCAGGCCGGTGCGGCCCGGGTTGAGGTTGACCCCGTCGAGGCGGACCTCGGGGTCGCCGAGCAGCGCGCCGGCCACCAGGAGGGCGGCCGCCGAGGAGAAGTCGCCGGGCACGTCGACGTCCGGGAGCGCGATCCCCTCGACCGGGCCCGCGAGGCCGACCGCCCCGCCCTCGCGCAGGAGCGTCACGCCCGCCGCCTCCAGCATCCGCTCGGTGTGGTCGCGCGAGGGGGCCGGCTCGTGGACCCACGTCACGCCCTCGGCGAACAGCCCGGCGAGGAGGATGCAGCTCTTGACCTGGGCGCTCGCCACCTCGAGGTGGTGCTCGATGCCGACCAGCGGCGCCCCGCCGGTCACCACCACCGGGGGCGTCCCGCCCGGCGCGGTGAAGACGCCGGCGCCCATCGCCCGCAGCGGCCGGGCGATGCGGGTCATGGGCCGCGTGCGCAGGGAGGCGTCGCCGTCCAGGACCACGTGGTCCACGCGCTGGCCCACCAGGAGGCCCGGCGATCAGGCGCATCAGGGTGCCGGCGTTGTCGCAGTTGAGCGCCGGGGGCGGCCGCAGGCCGCGCAGGCCGCGGCCCTCGACCGTGAGGGCGTCGCCGAGGTGGCCCTCCACGGAGGCGCCGCAGGCCTCGATCGCGGCCAGGGTGGACCCGGTGTCCTCGGAGTCGAGCGGCCGCCCGATCCGGACGGTCCGCGACGAGACGGCGGAGAACAGGAGGGCGCGATGGGTCAGCGACTTGTCCGGCGGCACCTGGAGGGTGCCCCGGAGCAGGGGGACGGGCGCGACACGGACCACCGCCATCCCGTTAACCCTAGTGGCCCGGCCGGGGGACGGCGCTCAGGAGAGCGTGCGCGGGGAGATCGACCGGGCGACCCTCATGGCGACCTCCTCGGCCTCGCCGACCCCGCGCACCTGGAGGCCGAAGGCGCGCTCGGGGGTCTCCCACACGAGCGTCACGAGGCCGCGGCCGCGCAGGACGCCGGGGTCCTCGCCCACGTCCACCGCGCGCGCCCCGCGGCCGCCGGTGTCGGGGCTCGCGAGGGGCGCGGGCGCCTGGCGCAGGAGGATGCGCGACCCGTCGTCGCCGGACCAGGCCAGGACCAGGGCCGCGGGCGCGACCGGATAGGAGACGTCCGGCTCGACGCGCGGCCGGCCGCGGTGCAGGCCCGGCGGGAGCCACGAGGGCAGCCACGGGTCGTAGCCGACCTCGAAGGCGGCGTCGGCGAGGCTGTGGGTCCAGCGCCCGGCGCCGATCCCGGCCCCCATCCCGTGGGTCGCGCCCAGCCGCCCGCTGACGGTCGACCCGTCGAAGCGCAGCTCCGCCACCCCGGGGCGCGCGAGGCGGCCGATCGGCTCGCCGTAGGCGTCGAGGGCGTCCACCCCCAGGACGGCGGCCTCCGGAGGGAGGCGCACCAGCACCAGGCCCTCGTCGCCCACCGCGACCGGCGCCGAGGGCTCCTCGGTGGCGAGGATCGGGACGATCGCGCGGGCCTCGAGCGCGGTCCGGGCCACCAGCACCCGGTCCTCGATCGTGGGGGCCATGTCCAGGGTGACCACCGTCGCCACCACCGGCCGCCAGCGGCTCGGGCGGCCCGGCGGGCAGGCGACCCGGGCGACGATGGCGCCGTCCTGATCGACCCAGGCCACCCGGGCGCGCGGCGGATCGCCGGTGCACGGAGGCCGCGACGATCGGCGTGCGATCCGTGGCGGCAAGGAGGTGAGGCACCGGATGGCCCAGCGCGGCCTCGGCGATCGATCGATCTGCGGACACGGGATCCTCGGTTCGCCCGGAGGGGGCAATGGTATCCGTCCGGGGCCCCCGTCATCCTGCCCCGCATGACCACGATCCTGTGTCACGACTGCGGCGCGCCCGTCCCCGAGGGACTCGAGGTCTGGCGCGCCCCGGACGACGGCCGGCCGGACGAGGACTCCGGCGAGCCCTACTGCCCGGAGTGCGCCGCCCCGCTCGGCATCGCCGCCTGACCCGTTGACCCCCGCGGGGACGCCGGAGCCGTTCGTCCTCGCGCACGAGGGCGCGACGCTCCACGGGGAGGTGGCGGGCGACGGCGCGCCGGTCCTGCTGCTCCACGGCCTGACGGCCACGCGCCGCTACGTGGTGCACGGATCGCGCGCGCTCGAGAGGGCCGGCCACCGCGTGGTGGCCTACGACGCCCGCGCCCACGGGGAGTCGTCGCCCGCCGACGAGCCCGTCGACCTACCGCTACGAGGTCCTGGCCGCCGACGCCGTCGCGGTCCTCGACCACCTCGGGATCGAGCGCGCCGTGCTCGCGGGCCAGTCGATGGGCTCCGCGACCGCCGTCGCCGTGGCGCTCGCCCACCCGGAGCGCGTGCGCCAGCTGACGATCGTGACGCCCGCCCACCGCGGCCGTCCCAGCCCCAACCTGGAGTACTGGGACCGCCTGGCGGACGGCCTCGAGGCCGGCGGGCCCGAGGGCTTCCTCGCCGCGATGGGCCTGCAGAGCGTGGACGAGCGCTGGCGCGAGGTGGTGGGGACCGTGATCCTCCAGCGCATGGCGCGCCACCGGCACCCGGACGCGGTGGCCGACGCCCTGCGCTGGATCCCGCGCTCGGCGGCCTTCGACGGGATGGAGGCGCTCGCGCGCCTGCGCGTCCCGACGCTGGTGGTGGGGAGCCGCGACGACACCGACCCCGACCATCCGCTGGCGGTCGCCGAGGAGTACGCCCGGCTCATCCCCGGGGCCCGGCTCGTGGTGGAGCGGGAGGGCGAGTCGCCGCTCGCCTGGCGCGGGGGGTCGCTGTCGAAGGAGATCCTCGCGGCCCTCGAGGACGTCCCCTAGGGCGAGAGGCCGATCCGGCGGGCCTCGTCGGCGGGGAGCGGCCCGAGGATGGTGAACTCGTTGCCCTCGGTGTCGGCCATCACGCGGTGCTCGCCCTCGGGGTCGAGGTCGACCTGGAGCAGCCGCCCGCCGAGCGCCTCGATCCGGGCCTGGGCCGTGTCGAGGTCGGCCACCTCGACGTCCGGCCGCGCCCTGACCGACGCCGGCCGCTCGGCGCCCGCCGGCAGGAAGGCCAGGTAGAGGCCCCCGCGGTCGCGCTCGAGCTGGATCCAGTCGGGGCGCACGTCCACCGCGCCGACCCCGAGGAGGGCCTGCCAGAACTCCGCCGCGCGCCCGAGGTCCTCGGCCTCGAACACCAGGGCGCGCACCCACCCGACGGGGGTCGGCTCGTCTGCGCTCATCGATTGCCTCCTGCGGTCGTGGCGGGCGTGCCCAGGGTGGCGTCGAGCCAGTCGAAGACCCGCTGGTTCCTCACCTGCGGGGCCATGATCTCGCAGTCCAGGCCGGCGCCGTCGGCCGCCGCGAAGCGCTCCACGTGGACCGGGCCGCCGAGCGCCGCGACCACCTCGGGGGCCTGGCCGCTCCACGCCTCCTGCTGCTCGGGATCGCAGACCATCACCGGGATCTCGATGCGCCCGGCGAGGGTCCCGAGGTCCATGCGCGCGAGGCCGGAGAGCGCGTCGAACGGCGTCGCCCCGGGGCCGAAGGGCTCGCACGCCTTCGCGGCCGCGAAGGCGACGTCGGGGGACTCCGCCCCGGCCAGGGCGGCGGCGACGGCGTCGCGGTCGCCCGCGCGGAAGGCGTCCGCCACGGCGTCGGGGAACTGGCCCAGCGTCGCGTCCACCACCCGGCTCACCGCGGGGTCGAGCACCAGGGCCCTGACCCGCGGCTCAAAGGCCACCCCGCGCGCGCCGAGGTATCCACCGTGACTCACCCCGATCAGCGCGATCCTGTCGCCGTCGATCCCGGGCCGGGCGAGGACGTGGTCGAGCAGCGCCGACAGGACCACCTCGTAGTCGTCCCGGGCGGCGAGCCCCTGCCGGTAGAGGGCCGCCCCCTGCCCGGGGCCGTCCACGGTGACCGCCGCGTACCCGCGCGCGACCGCGTCCTCCGCGCCGATCATGAGGGCGTCCGACACCGGGGTGTCGAGGCCGTTGACGATCACCACCAGCGGCAGGGGGCCCGCGGCGGCCGGCGGCGTGAAGAGGTAGCCCTCGAGCGCCGTCCCCTCGAAGGGCACGCGGAGCGGCTCGATGGGCGTGGGCCAGAGCCGCGCCGCCGCCTCGAAGGCCCGGCGGTGGTCCTCCCACGCCGCGGCCGCGCGCTCGGGCCGCGAGGTCCCGAGGACGTACCAGAAGCCCGCGAAGGCGTAGTTGGCGGAGCGCAGCCAGGCGCCGGCGGCGCTCGCCCGGCGCCCCGCGCGCTCGCACGACTCGGCCACCGCGCGCAGGGCCCGCGCCCGGTCGGTCCAGGCGGCGAACCAGCCGTCGATGTCGCCCGCCGCGACGCCCGCTCCGGTGGCGATCACCTCGCCGACCTCCGCCATGCGGTACGCGACGCCGTTCAGCGCGCAGCGCACGGCGAAGTCGAACCCCGGATCGTCGCTGAAGCTCACCTCGGCCATCGCGTCTCCCTGGGACCGCCGGAACCGCGCGGCAGTCTACGCGGCGTCTCGGGCGACCCGCTCCGTCCAACCGCGGCCGTACGCTCCGCCTCGTGAGCCTCGACGTCGCCCCGGCCGACAGCGCGACGGCGGACGCGTGCCTGCGCGGCGTCATCGGGGCCCTCTGCCCCGGCGGCCGCGGCCTCTCGCGCGTCCAGCACGACACGCTCTACGCCGTGGTCTCGGAGCTGTGGGGCTACGACATGGACCCCTCCGGCCTCGCGCCCCTGTCGGCCCGACGAGCTGGGCGCGGCCGTGCCCGACCCCGCCGACCGGCGGCGGCTGGTGCAGCTGATGGTGACGCTGGAGCTCCTGCTGCACCCCCTCCCGCGCGAGGTGGGCGACCACGTGCGCGACTACGCCCGCGTCCTCGGCGTCCGCGAGCCCACCGTGCGGGCGGCGCGCCTGCTCGCCCACGATCAGGCCGCCCTGATGTACATGTGCATCCAGCGCAACAGCTGGTACCCCGCCGAGACGCGGCGCAGCATCCGCAACGGGCAGCTCTTCGAGCTCCTGGGCTCGAAGCTGGCCTACTACGCGGCGGCGAAGGACGAGCGCATCGCCCGGCGCTGGCGCGCGCTGGGCGACCTGCCCGAGGGCACCTGGGGCCACGGCGTCTTCGAGTTCTACCGGACCAACGGCTTCCCGTTCCCCGGCGAGCGCCACGGCATCTACGAGGTCGGCGCCAAGCACGACTGGGTCCACGTGCTCACCGACTACGGGACCAGCCCCGAGGGCGAGATCGACGTCTTCGCCTTCATCGCCGCCGCCATGCCCGACCCGCAGGGCTTCGTGCTGCTGGTGGTGACCCTCGGGATCTTCCAGAACGGCTCGGTGCGCCACATGTTCGGGCGGCGCCTGCCCGTCGGCGGCGTGGACACGATGGACGCGCCGGGCGCGCCGCGGCGCTTCGCCGACGCGCTGCGCCGGGGGACGCGCTGCGGGGTCGATGTGCTCGGCGGGGTCGACCACTTCGGCCTGGCCGACCAGCCGCTCGCCGACGTGCGCGCCCGCTTCAACGTCGGCCCCCCCGCCGCGTGAGCGGCGCCCGCGTCGGCCGCCGCGGGGCGACCGCGGTCCTGGTCGCGGTCTCGCTGGCCCAGATCACGACCGTCCTCGACTACTACGCCCTCACCGTGGCCCTGCCCGAGATGGCCCGCGACTTCGGCGTGCGCGCGACCGACCTCCACTGGGTGCTCACCGGCTACCTGCTCGGGTTCGCGTCGCTGCTGATCCTCGGCGGCCGCCTGGCCGACCGGTACGGCCGGCGGCGCGTGCTGATCGTCGGGGTGTCCGTCTTCGGGGTCGCGTCGGCCCTCTGCGGGCTGGCCCCGTGGATCCCGCTGCTCGTGGCCTTCCGGGTGGTCCAGGGGATCGGCGCCGCGCTGGTCGTGCCGGCGAGCATGGCCGCCCTCGTCGACGCCTTCCCCCGCGACCGGCGTGGCTGGGCCGTCGGGGTCGTGGTCGGCGTCACCAGCGTGGGCACCGCCGTCGGCCCCTTCGTCGGCGGCGCGCTCGCGGGGACCTTCGGCTGGCGTTCCGTCTTCCTCATCAACGTGCCGGTGATGATCGCCGCCATCGTCATGTGCGTCGTGGCCCTCGACGAGAGCCGCGACCCGGGCGCCACCGGGGCGCTCGACTGGACCGGGGCCGCGCTGCTGGCGGCGGCGCTGCTGGCGGTGACGATCGCGATCGACCGGGCGCGCGAGTGGCCGCTTCCGTCCGTGGCCCTGACCGCGGCCTGCGCGGCGGGCTTCCTGGCCGCCTTCCTGCGCGTCGAGAAGAGCGTGCCCGTCCCCATCCTCGACCGGTCCCTGCTGCGGCGCCCCGGGCTGCGCAGGATCGTCGGAGCCGGGTGCCTGGACAACTACGGCTGGGCGGCCTGCGTCTTCGCGGTGACGCTCCTCCTGCAGGTGGTCCGCGGCCTCTCCCCCGTCGCGACCGGCACGGCCTTCCTCGCCCTCTCGGCCGGCACCGCCGTGGGCGGCCCGCTCTCCGGACGACTCGCGCGCCGCGTCTCGGTCGCCCCGACCATGGCGCTGGGCCTGGCCCTGAGCGCCGGGGGGATCGGCTGGCTCGCGACGCTGCCGACCGACGCGCCCTTCCTCGTCGCGCTCGCGGTCACCGGCGTGGGGGTCGGCCTCGCCTACAGCACCGCGATCTTCGCGACGGCCGAGGCGGCCCCCGCCGGCCAGACGGGAGCGGCGCAGGGCGTCACCATGACGGCCCTGATCATGACCGCGGCGATCGCGGTGACGGCCTGCGGGATGCTGATCGAGCAGCTCTCGCCCACGGGCCACGCGACGGACGGCTCGATCGCGGGGGTGCTCGCCGTGGGGGCCGTCGTGACGGCCGCCGGGCTCGCTGCTGCTCGCCGTCCGGCTTCCGGGCCGCGTGCGCGAACGGGGGCTGTCCCGGCGTCCGGGCCAGGAAATAGGGTCCCGGGCGGAAACGTGACGTTCGCCGACCAGTGAGGACACGAATGACCCCCGGCACCCCCAGGACGCGGCGGCGCCTCGTCGCCGCGGCCGGCATCTCGTTGGGCCTCGCGACGCTGGGCGCCGGCGCGCTCGCCGCGGCGGGCCTCGCCATCGACGGCGACGCGCCGACCCTCTCCGCGGAGCAGGCCCTCAAGGTGAAGATCGTCCGCGGCCAGCCGCTCGTGGAGCCGGCCGTGGTCCGGCCGCGCAACGGGGTCGTCCGCCTGGACCTCTCGTCGAAGACGAGCGTCACGAAGATCGCCGGCTCGAAGGCGATCTCCAACGTCTACAACAGCCTCTTCCCCGGCCCCACGGTGGAGATCGATCCCGGCGACCGCCTGGAGATCAACCTCAGGAACGACGGCCAGTACCACGAGCCGACCAACCTCCACACGCACGGGATGCACGTCGACCCCAAGAACCCGGGCGACAACGTGTTCCTCAACATCCCGACCCGCGGCGAGCACTCGTACCGGTACCAGGTGCCCACCGACCAGGTCCCGGGCCTGCTCTGGTACCACCCGCACCGCCACGAGTACACGCAGACCCAGGTCTTCGCCGGCCAGGCGGGCGCCATCGAGGTCCGCGGCGGGCTCGACGACCTGCCCGGCGTCGGCGACGTGCGCGACCGGCTGCTGGTGTTCCAGGCGGTCCAGTTCAACAAGGACGGCCGGCCGATCCGCACCCCGTCCGACTCGGATCCCGCCAAGCAGCTCCAGCTGATCAACGGCCAGCTCGAGCCGACCATCGACATCCGGCCGAACGAGACCCAGCGCTGGCGCATCCTCAACGCCAGCTCGGACAAGTTCCTGGTGCTGCGCCTGCAGGGCCACCGGATGTACATCGTGGCCGACGACGGCAACCCGCGCGCCGTGCCGGAGCGGGTGACCACCCAGTTCATCGGGCCGGGCGAGCGCCGCGAGTTCCTGGTCCGCGCGGGCGCCACGGCGGGCGACTTCAAGCTGGAGTCGATGTTCTTCGTCCCGGTGCGCGCGCAACCGAGCTACAGCTCACCGACCCGCGTGATCGCCACCATGCGCGTCCGGGGGACGCCGGTGACGCCGCGCGCGATCCCGCGCCACCTGATGAAGGTCGAGGACCTGCGCACGGAGCACGTCGACCGCCGTCGCAGGATCGTCTTCGGCGAGTCGAAGACCTCGCCGAACTTCTACATCAACGGCAAGGAGTTCGACCCCGCGCGCGTCGATCAGACCATGCGTCTGAACTCGCTCGAGGAGTGGACGATCGTCAACACCACCGACGAGTGGCACACCTTCCACATCCACATCAACCCGTACCAGGTGACCAAGATCGACGGGAAGCCGGTGAAGGGCATCACCTGGGACGACAACGTGGTCGTCGGGCCCTACGGGGGCTCGGTGACGATGCGCACCCGCTTCACGGACTTCACCGGCAAGTTCGTCATCCACTGCCACGTCCTCTTCCACGAGGACCACGGCATGATGAGCACCGTGCAGGTGGTGCGCAGCTGACGGCGGACGCCGGGAGGCCCCGGCTAGGCCCGGGCCTCCCGGGCGCGGTAGCCGCGCTCGCCCACGAGGCGCACGGCCTCCTCGCGCGGCCGCCGGGCTCTCCAGCAGCAGGACGAGCTCGCCCTCGCCGTCGGGCGGCCCGGGCCGCAGGCTGAGGTCCTCGATGTTGATGTGGGCGTGCCCGAGCGCCGTCGCGATCTCGGAGATGGCGCCCGGCCGGTTGGGGACGCCGACGATCACCCGGGTCGCGTCGGCCGGCTCGCGGTCCTCGGCCCGGCGCAGGCGCCCGCGGGCCTCGGCCGCGTCGCCGACGAAGCCGAGCAGCCACTCGCGGTCGCCGCGCTCCAGGGCCGACTCGACGTCGGCGAGGCGCGCCGAGTAGGCGCGCATCTCCTCGAGCACCGCCGCGGCGTTGGCCAGCAGGATGTCGGCCCACAGGGGCGGG
Organism: uncultured Thermoleophilia bacterium; assembly: GCA_963784365.1. Classification (GTDB taxonomy): domain Bacteria; phylum Actinomycetota; class Thermoleophilia; order Miltoncostaeales; family Miltoncostaeaceae; genus Miltoncostaea. The sequence goes on from CAWAQS010000009.1 coordinate 357,479, forward strand.
TTCGAGCCGGCGACGCGCGTGAGGTCGACGAAGGACGGCCCGGCCGAGCGCAGGGCCTCGCGCCCGCCGGCGCGGTGTCGGCGGCCTGGTTGACGAGCGCGCCCGGCCAGGACGTGGGGCAGGTGCGACACGAGCGCCATCAGGCGGTCGTGGACGTCCGCGTCGATCGCCACCGGGCGGGCGCCGACCGAGGCCACGAGGCCGTGCAGGCGCTCGAAGAGGTCCGAGCGCGCCTCGGGCGCGGGCGTGAGGAACCAGGTGGCGCCGCGGAAGAGCTCCTCGCGGGCGAACGCCACCCCGGTGCGCTCGCCGCCGCAGACCGGGTGGCCGCCGATGAAGCGGGCGCGCTCCGGGGCGAGAGGGCCGCCATGCACGCCCTACTTGGTCGAGCCGAGATCGGTCACCACGCAGCCGGCCCCGAGGCGGCGAGCGCCCGCCGGGCCAGGCTCGGCGATCCGGGGCACGGGCGCCGCGAGCACCACGGCGTCGGCCCCGGCGGCGGCCTCCTCGAGCGAGTCGGCGGCCTCCGAGATGGCGCCGACCGCCAGCGCCACCCGCAGCGCCTCGGGGTCGGGGTCGACCCCGATGACCGCGGGTGCCCGCCTGGGCGCGCAGCGCGAGCCCGAGCGAACCGCCCATGAGCCCGACGCCGACGATGGCGACCGGGCTCACCGTGGGGTCACGAGGCGGCGACGGCCACCGGGGCGGCGCCGGAGAGGACCTTGCCCATGAGGTCGATGCAGCGCTTCACGTCGGCGACCCACGCGCCGAAGGTGTCGGCGTGCAGGGCCTGCGGGCCGTCGCAGAGGGCGGTCTCGGGGGCCGGGTGGACCTCGACGATCAGCCCGTCGGCGCCCGCGACGACGGCCGCGCGGGCCATCGGCAGGATCAGGTCGCGCTTGCCCGCGGCGTGGGAGGGATCGACGATCACCGGCAGGCTCGACTGCGACTTGGCGACCGGCACCGCCGAGATGTCGAGCGTCGAGCGGGTGGCGGTCTCGAAGGTGCGGATGCCGCGCTCGCAGAGCACGATCTCGCCGTTGCCCTCGCGGGCGATGTACTCGGCCGACAGCAGCCACTCCTCGATCGGTGCTCGCCATGCCGCGCTTGAGCAGGACCGGCGTCGGAGGTGCGGCCCACCTCGCGCAGGAGGTCGAAGTTCTGCATGTTGCGGGCGCCGAGCTGGATCATGTCGGCGACCTCGAGGACGTCCTCGAGCTGCCGCGCGTCCATCAGCTCGGTGACGATCGGCAGGCCGGTCTCCTCGCGCGCCTCGGCCAGGATCTCGAGGCCGGCCTTGCCCAGGCCCGAGAAGGCGTAGGGCGAGGTGCGCGGCTTGTAGGCGCCGCCGCGCAGCAGCGTCGCCCCGGCGGCCTTGCAGGCCCGGGCCGACGCCAGCGTCTGCTCGCGCGACTCGACGGCGCAGGGGCCGGCGATGAGGCCGAAGGAGCCGCCGCCGATCGGGCGCCCGGCGACCTCGACCACGGCGTCGTGGCCGCGGAAGTCGCTCGAGACGAGCTTGTAGGGCTTGAGGATCGGGACGACCTTCTCGACCCCGGGCTCGCCCTCGAGCTGGAGCGAGGCGACGATCTGGCGGTCGTCGCCGATGGCGCCGATGACCGTGACGAACTCGCCGCGCGACGGGTGCGCGCGGGCGCCCGCCTGCTCGATCCGCTCGACGACGTGGCGCACCTGCTCCTCGGTGGCGCCCTCCTGCATCACGATCATCATGTTTGCGTCCGTCCTGGTTGGGTCTCTCGAGGAGCCGAGCGGGCGACCTGCGCCCGCGCGGAGAGGAATGCCGCGTTTTCGTCCGGGGTCCCGATGGAGACCCGCAGGCGCCCCGGACATCCCAGCGACGCGCCGTCGCGGACGATGACGCCCAGGCGCAGGAGCTGCTCGTGGACACCGGATGATCCGGCGGCCGGATCGGAATCCGGTCGGACCAGGATAAAGTTGGCCTGGCTGGGGGTAAAGCCCCACGTCGTATCCGCGAGCGCCGCCTCCACGCGGACGCGCTCGGCCATCACCTCGCGGACGCGCCGCTCGAGGGCGGACGGGTGCCGCAGGCTCTCGAGCGCGGCGGCCTGCGCGAGGGCGTTCGTGTTGAAGGGCTGGCGCACCCGGTCGATGGCGTCGATCCACCCGGCGCCGCCGACCCCGTAGCCCACGCGCAGGCCGCAGAGGCCGTGCGCCTTGCTGAACGTGCGGGTGACCAGCAGGTTGGGCCGCTCGCGCGCCATGGACATCGTGCGGCCGACGTCCGGCCGGTCCACGAAGTCGTAGTAGGCCTCGTCGATGAGGATCGCGAGGTCCTCGGGGAGCGCGTCCACGAAGCGCTCGATCTCGTCGGCCGAGCGGTAGACGCCGGTCGGGTTGTTCGGGTTGCAGACGATGACCAGGCGGGTGCGCTCGTCGACCGCGGCCGCCATGGCGTCGAGGTCGTGGCCGTCGTCGTCGGCCAGCGGCACCGCGACCGTCTCGGCGCCGGCCGCCGCGGCCAGGTGCGGGTAGAGCGCGAACGACGGGGTCGGCGTGCACGACGGTCGTCCCGGGATCGAGCAGGGCCTGGCCGGCGAGCAGGATCAGCTCGCAGGAGCCGTTGCCGATCACGACCTCGTCCGGCCCGACCCCGTGGCGCTCGGCCAGGGCGCGCCGGAGCGCGCGGGCCGGGCCGTCCGGGTAGCGGTTGAGGGCGTCCGTGCCGGCCGCCACCACCTCCGCCACCTCGGGCAGGGGCGGGAACGGGCTCTCGTTGGAGGCGAGCTTGACCGCGCTCTCCATGCCGAAGCGGGCGAGGACCTCGGCGGTCGTCAGGCCGGGCTCGTAGCGGGGGATCGCCTCGAGGCGGGGAGAGACGCGAATGCTCACGCGCCCATTGTAGGGACCGCTTTGCCAATGGCCCCGCGCTCGCTATTGTCCAGTTGACATCAATTGGCCGCCGTGTTTGCGTCAAGGGGACACAAAATGGCTCCAGCGCCCGAGATGGACCCCGTGATCGTGATCGGAAGCGGCATCGCCGGTTCCCTGCTGGCCCTGTCGGCCGCGGGAGACCGGTCCCGTCGTGGTCGTCACCAAGGACGTCCTCGGGGACGGCAGCACGATCCGCGCCCAGGGCGGGATCGCGGCCGCCATCGACGGACACGACTCGGTGGAGGCCCACCTGGCCGACACGCTGGCCGCGGGCGCCGGGCTCTGCGACGTCGCGGCCGCCGCGCACATCTGCCGCGAGGGCCCGGCCCAGGTGGCCACGCTGCTGGCGCGCGGCGTGCGCTTCGACCGCAGCGAGGGCCGCCTGCGGCTCGCCCGGGAGGGCGCCCACTCGGCCGCGCGCGTGGTGCACGCCGGCGGCGACGCCACCGGGGCCCACATCGTCGCGGCGCTCACCGCCGCGCTCCGCGCCGACCCGGCGATCGAGCTCGCCGAGGGCGAGCGCGCCCGCGAGATCATCGTCCGCGACGGCCGCGTCGCGGGCCTGCGCAGCGTCGCGGCGGACGGGCGCGAGGTGGTCCGCCCGGCGCGGGCGGTGGCCCTGGCGGCGGGCGGGATGGGCCAGCTCTACCCGCACACCACCAACCCCCTGGGGGCGACGGCGGACGGCGCCGCGCTGGCCGCGCGCGCCGGCGCCGCGCTGGCCGACCTGGAGATCATCCAGTTCCACCCCACCGCCCTCGCCCTCGGCGACGGGCCCCTGGCCCTGGTGAGCGAGGCGGTCCGCGGCGAGGGCGGCCTGCTGCGCGACGCCGACGGGTACCGCTTCATGCCCGACGAGCACCCGATGGCCGAGCTCGGGCCGCGCGACGTCGTGGCGCGGGCGATCGCGCGGCGGGCGGCGACCGGGGGCGGCGACGTGACGCTCGACATGCGCCACCTCGACCCCGAGGCCGTCCGGCGGCGCTTTCCGACCGTGGCCGCCCTCTGCGCCGCGCACGGGCTCGACCTGGCGCGCGATCCGATCCCGGTGACCCCGGCGGCCCACTACGCCATCGGCGGGGTCCTCACCGACATGGCCGGGCCGCAGCACGCTTCCCGGCCTGTTCGCCGTCGGCGAGTGCGCCGCCACCGGGGCCCACGGCGCCAACCGGCTCGCCTCGAACGGCCTGCTCGAGGCCGCCGTCCTGGCGTCGGGCGCCGCCGACGCCCTGCGCCGCGACCTCGACGCCTGGCCCGAGGGCCCGGTGGCGCGCCGCGGTCGGCCCGCCGGCGGCGGCCGCGGCCGACTCCGGGCGCGCGCGCCGCCATCCAGGCCGCCATGTGGCGCGGGGTGGGCGTCGAGCGCGACGCCCACGGGCTCGCCGCCGCGGCGCGCGACCTCGCGGCGGTCCCCGAGGGGTCCGACCCCGAGACCGACAACCTCCTGCTCGTGGCGCGCCTCGCCGCCGCCGCCGCCGCGCTGCGCACCGAGAGCCGCGGCGCGCACTTCCGCCGCGACCACCCCTCCCCGACCCCGCCTGGGCCCGGCGCATCGCCTGGGTCGGCGGCCGCCCGTCCATCCTTCCCCCGTCCCTCGCCGAGCCCGCCCGTCCGCTCGCCATGGAGGCCGCGTGACCACCACCGCCATCACCCCCGCCTGCGCGCTCCCCGACACCGCCACGGCGGCCGGCAGGGAGGACCTCTGGGAGCGGGCCTGGGCCGCGCGGCGCGCCCTCGGATCGCGCGCCGTGATCCTGGGCCACCACTACCAGCGCGACGAGGTGATCGCCTTCGCCGACGTGACCGGCGACTCGTACCTGCTGGCCCAGCGCGGCGCCGCCGCCACCGAGGCCGAGCTGGTCGTCTTCCTCGGCGTCTACTTCATGGCCGAGGCCGCCGACGTGCTGAAGGCGCCCCACCAGACCGTCGTGCTGCCGGACCTCGGCGCGGGCTGCCACCTGGCCGAGTGCGCGGACATCTACACCGTGCGCGACGCCTGGAACCAGATGACCGCGGCGCTGCCCGGGCGCCGGGTGATCCCGCTGACCTACATGAACTCGGGCGCCGACCTGAAGGCGTTCGTCGGCGAGCACGGGGGCGCCGTCTGCACCTCGGGCAACGCCGAGAAGGCCTTCCGCTGGGCGCTCTCGGAGGGCGACGCCGTCTTCTTCTTCCCCGACGAGCACCTCGGCCGCAACACGGCCTGCCGCCTCGGGATGGCGCCCGGCGACCCGCTGGTGTGGAACCCGCGGATGGCCGAGCTGGGCGGGATCGACGGGGACGCGCTCGCCGACGCCCGGGTGATCCTGTGGAAGGGCTTCTGCAACGTCCACACCGGCTTCACGGTGCCGCAGATCGCGGCCGAGCGCGAGGCCGACCCGGACGTGCGGGTGATCGTGCACCCGGAGTGCCCGCGGCCGGTGGTCGAGGCGGCCGACGAGGACGGCAGCACCGAGTACATCATCCGCCGCTGCGAGGAGCTGCCGGCCGGCGCGCACATCGTGATCGGGACCGACTGGAACCTGGTCAACCGGCTGCGGCTGCGCCACCCGGACAAGAGCATCTCCTGCCTGCAAGGAGGACATCTGCCCGTGCGTGACGATGAACCGGATCGACCTGCCCAAGCTGACCTGGTGCCTGGAGTCGCTGGCCGCCGGCGAGATCGTCAACGTGGTGGCGGTCGACGAGGAGATGCGCCGGCAGGGACGGCTCGCCCTCGACCGGATGCTGGCCCTGGCGTGACGCCCGAGCACGTCGTCGCGCTGGCCCTGGCCGAGGACCTCGGCGGGCGCGGCGACATCACCTCCGCGCTGCTCGTGCCGGCCGACGCCCGCGCGACGGCGCGGATCGTCGCCCGCCGGGCGGGCGTCCTGGCCGGACGCGCGGCCGCCGAGGAGGTGCTGCCGCCAGACCGGCGTCCAGGCCGTCTGGAGCGCCGCGGACGGCGACGCCCTGGAGCCGGGCACCGTGGTCGGCGAGATCTCGGGCCCGGCGCGCGCCGTGCTGACCGCGGAGCGCACCCTGCTCAACCTGCTCTGCCACCTGTCGGGGGTGGCGACCCTGACGGCGGCCTACGTGGCGGTGTGCGCGCCCGCCGCGGTGCTCGACACGCGCAAGACGACGCCCGGGCTGCGCGCCCTGGAGAAGGACGCGGTGCGCGCCGGCGGCGGCGTCAACCACCGGATGGGCCTCTTCGACCGGGTGCTCGTGAAGGACAACCACCTGGCGCTGGCCGGCGCGGGCCTGGTGGACGCGGTCGCCCGGGCGCGCCGCGAGATGCCCGAGGTGCTGGTGGAGGTCGAGGCCGACGACCTCGACGGCGTGCGCCACGCGCTCGAGGCCGGGGCCGACTGGATCCTGCTCGACAACATGGACCCCGCCGCCCTGCGCGAGGCCGTCGCGCTCACCGCCGGGCGGGCCCGCCTGGAGGCCTCGGGCGGGATGACGCTCGAGGGGGCGGCCGCGGCGGCGGCGACCGGCGTGGACGCGGTCTCGGTCGGCGCCCTCACCCACTCCGCCCCGGCGCTCGACCTGGGGCTGGACATCGACCTCGGCTGACGCCTGCTACTGGGCGTCCTCGCGCAGGTCGGGGCGCAGGCTCCGCGCCTCGCGCAGGTAGACGTGGTGGATCTCGCGCTCCCGACGGGGCGTTGCAGTGGAGCATCACCCGGATGCACATCCCGAGCGCGCCGGGCACGGGGATCTCGCTGGCGCACAGGAGCGGGATGCTCGTGAGGCCGGCCTCGCGCGCGGCGACGGCGGGGAACTCGGCCGTCAGGTCGGGGGTGACGGTGAAGATGATCGAGATCAGGTCGTCGGGCGCGAGCGCGTTGCGCTCGAGGACCTCGGTCAGGAGCTCGGAGGTGCTCGCGAGGATCGCCTCCTTGGTGTCCTCCGAGACCGAGGTGGCCCCCCGGATCGCCCTGACCACCGACTCGCTCAGCGCTCCAGCCCCACCATCGCGCCGAGCTTGCGCCACTCCGCCCGCGTCACCGGGCGCCATCGCCCGGCCGCGAGCTTCTGGACCCCGATGCCGGCGTAGCGCGCGCGGTGGAGCCGCATGACGCGGTGCCCGACGGCGTCGCCCATCCGGCGGATCTGCCGGTTGCGCCCCTCGGTGAGCTCCATCAGGACCCAGGTCCCGCCGGGGGCGCGGCGGTCCATGATCTCGGCGCGCGCCGGCGCCGTGATGCCGTCCTCCAGCTCCACGCCGTGGCGCAGCTTGCGCAGCGTCTGCGCCGAGACCTGGCCGCGGAAGAGCACCTCGTAGGTCTTGGGCGCCTTCGAGGCCGGGTGCATGAGGCGGGCGGCCAGCTCGCCGTCGTTGGTGACGATGCAGCGCCCCGGTGGTGTCGATGTCGAGGCGGCCGACCGGGTAGAGGCGGATCCCCTCGGGCAGATCGTCGAGGACGGTGGGCCGCCCCTGCGGGTCGCTCGCGGTGGAGACCACGCCGGCGGCCTTGTTGAGCAGGTAGGCCCGCCGCGGCTCGGCCCCGCGCACGCTGTCGCCGTCCACCACCAGGGTGTCCTCGGGCCCGACGAGCTGGCCGACGGTGGCGAGCGTGCCGTTGACCGTGACGCGGCCCTCGGCCACGAGCGTCTCCGCCGCGCGGCGGCTCGCGACGCCCGCCAGGGCGAGGGCGCGGTGCACCCTCATGCGGTCGTCGTCACGCGTCATGGGGGCCCTCCTCGGGAAGGTGCCCCGCCTCGACCAGCTGCCGGCGCACGCGCTCGGCCTCGGGACCGCTGAGCTCGAAGCCCTCGAGCGGCGGCAGGTCGCCGGCCCCGCGCAGGCCGAAGCGCTCCTGGAAGAGGCGGGTGGTGCGGTAGCGCATCGCGCCGCCGTCCGCGGGACGGCCGGCCTCCTCCAGCAGGCCGCGGTCCACCAGCGACACCACCGTCGAATCGACCGAGACGCCGCGCAGGCGGCTGATCTGGGGGCGGCTGATCGGCTCGAGGTAGGCGACCACCGCGAGGGTCTCCAGGGCGGCGGGCGACACCCGGTCGTCGGCCGGACGCTCGCGCAGCCGGTCGCAGACGCCCGCCAGGTCGGCGCGCGTGCGCAGGGTGTAGCCGCCGGCGATCTCGGCGACCTCCAGACCGCCGTCCGGCCCGTGGCGCTCGGCCAGCTCGGCCAGGGCGCGCTGCACCGGTCCGGGCGCCTCGTCGGTCACCTCGCAGAGCGTGACCACCGGCAGCGGCTCGGGCGACAGGAAGAGCAGGGCCTCGATCTGGCGGGTCAGCTCGGTCACGAGCGCGCCCCGGTGATCGCGATGTCGCCGAAGGGCTCGGCCTGGGTCAGCGTGACCTCCCCGCGGCGCACCAGCTCGAGGGCCGCCATCAGGGCGATCGCCTCCTCCAGCGGCTCGAGGCCGGCGGCGATCGCGTCGAAGCTCACCGAGCGCGCCGTCGCCAGGGCGCTCTGGAGGCGCGCGAGCGCCGCCTGGAGGCTCACGCGGCGGTTGGTGAGGTGCGCCAGCGAGGGCGCCGGCGGCGCGGCGAGCAGCGGCAGCATCGCGGCGCGCAGCTCGGCCGGGTCCTCGGCCGGCGGGGGCGGCGGCGGCGCGCCGGCCAGGGGGACGCGCCGGTAGCGCGGCCCGGCGCTGTCGCGCAGGCGCTCGGCGAGCCAGCCCGCGGCGCGCTGGAAGGGGGCGTAGGCGACCAGGCGGGCCGCCAGCGCCTCGCGGGCCTCGAGGGTGTCGGGGTCGGGCTCCTCCTCGCCGGGCTCGCCCAGCAGGCGCCGGGCCTTGAGCTCGGCCATCGCCGCCAGGAGCACGATCAGCTCGCCGGCGGTGTCGGTGTCCCAGCGCTCGCGCGCGTTCTCGCCCAGCGCCGTGGTCACGACCTCGAGGAGCGGCAGCTCGAGGAGCTCGACCTCGTCGCGGAGGACGAGGGTGAGGAGCAGGTCGAACGGCCCCTCGAAGAGGTCCAGCTCGATCGGCTGCTGAAGGGCGTCGGGTGCGGGCATTCCGGTGCCCGCCAGTGTAGCCGGGTCACCCGTCGTCACGGTCGCCCCGTAGCATGGGGGCATGACGCCGCCCGCCCGCCGGATCTCCCTCACCGGCATCAAGCCGACGGGCATCCCCCACCTCGGGAACTACGTCGGGGCCATCCGCCCGGCCATCGCGCTGGCGGCGGACTACGACGCCTTCTACTTCATCGCCGACTACCACGCGCTGACCTCCGTGCGCGATCCGGCGCTGCTCGACGAGTACTCGCGATCGGTCGCCGCCTCGTGGCTCGCCTGCGGGCTGGACCCCTCCACGGTCACCCTCTACCGCCAGTCGGACGTCCCGGAGACCTTCGAGCTGACGTGGGTGCTCTCGTGCCTCACCGGCAAGGGACTGCTCAACCGCGCGCACGCCTACAAGGCCGCCCGCGACCGCAACCGCGACGCCGGGGTCGAGGACCTCGACGCCGGGATCGGGATGGGGCTCTTCAACTACCCGGTGCTGATGGCCGCCGACATCCTCGTCATGAGCGCCGACGTGGTGCCGGTGGGGCGCGACCAGGTGCAGCACGTCGAGTACGCGCGCGACATGGCCCAGTACTTCAACCACCGCCTACGGCGAGCGCTTCGCGCTCACGGTGCCCGAGCACGTGACCTCGGACGACCGCGACGAGAACACGATGCCGGGGCTCGACGGCCGCAAGATGAGCAAGTCGTACGACAACACCATCCCGCTCTTCGCCGACCAGAAGACGCTCCGCAAGCTGGTGCGCCGCATCACCACCGACAGCACGCCCGGTGGAGGAGCCGAAGGACCCCGACGGCTCGGCCGTGTTCGCCATCTACCGGCAGTTCGCGAGCGCGGGCGAGCTGGAGGAGGTCCGCGCGCGGCTGACCGCGGGTGGCATGGGCTGGGGCGAGATGAAGGACATCCTCTTCGAGACCCTCGACGCCCAGCTCTCGGGCCCGCGCGAGCGCTACAACGCCCTGATGGGCGACCGCGCCGAGCTCGACGCGATCCTCGTGGCCGGGTCCGAGCGCGCCCGGGCGCGCGCGACGACGCTCCTGGCCGGGGTGCGCGCCGCGATCGGCATCGACTAGGGCCGGTCCGCGCGGCCCCCGTCCCGGGGCCGCCCTACACTTCTCGCGTGGCCACGCTCGAACACACGGGCCGGCGCTCCGACGAGGAGGTGCCGGGGTTCTGGTGGCGGGTGCTCTCCCCCATCGGGGCGGTGCTGAGCGCGTTCGTGGTCCTCGTGATCGGCGCGGGCGTCCTGAGCTTCACGGACCTCTCGGACGACGCCTTCGAGGCGATCCTGGTCTTCTCGACCAGCCTCCTGCTGCTGGCGTTCGCGGTCCTCCTGTGGCGCGGCCTGCCCTCGGCCAACCGCCGGGTGGCGCTGGCCGTGAAGGGCACGCTGCCCAAGGCGGTCGGGGTCGGGATCGGCGTCGGCCTGGCCCTGGTGGTCGGCGCCGGGCTGATCCTCGTCGCCGGCTCGGCGATCGACTCGAACGTCGAGCGCCGGCTCAACGAGGTCGAGAGCATCGGCACCGTGCCCTGGCAGCTCGTCCTGACCGTGACGGCGCTGGTCGTGCTCGCCCCGCTGGGCGAGGAGCTGCTCTTCCGGGCGCTGCTGCTGCGCGGCCTCGCGCGGCGCATGCCGTTCTGGCCGGCGGCCCTGATCAGCTCCGTGCTGTTCGCCTCGGCGCACGCCGACTCGTACGTCCTGTGGCCGCGGGCGATCGCCCTCATCGGCACCGGGCTGGTGCTCGCCTGGGTCTACCGCTGGCGGGGCTACTGGTCGTCGGTGAGCGCCCACGCGACGGTCAACGTCGTCGCCGCGATCGCGCTCGTCGTGAGCTCGTGAGCGACCTCGCGGACTTCCGCACGCTGGAGCTCTTCGCCGACCTGGACGACCGCGCGCTCGCGGCGGCGGTCGACGGGCTCGAGGCGATCGCGATGGAGCCGCGCGACGAATTCGACTTCGACGACGCCCGCGCGGCCTGCTGCGTGGTCGGCGCCGGCCGCCTCGCGCTGTCGGTGCTCCTGGCCGACCAGGCCGAGCGCACGATCGGGATGCTGGAGCGCGGCGACGTGGTGGTCCGCCCGCTGGACGGACTGATCTCGTCCGATCCGCGGGTCCGCTGCTTCGCCATCGAGGCCTCCGAGCTCCACCTCGTGGACCGCGAGCGGATGGAGGCGTGGCTGCGCGACCCGGCCCTGGCGGCCAACCTCGTGCGCGTCCTGAGCGCGCAGATCGCCGACCGCGAGCTGGCGGTGGCCATCGCGCTCGAGCCGCGCGTCGAGCGGCGGCTGCTGCTCAAGCTGCGCCAGCTGGCCGAGCGTTGGGGGCGCGTCACGCCCGACGGCATCCGCCTCGACCTGCGCCTGACCCATCAGGAGCTGGCGAACATGATCGGCGCCGTGCGCGAATCGGTCACGATCGCCCTGGGCAAGCTCGCCGACGCCGGCGAGATCGAGGTGCGCCGCCGGGACCTGATCATCCGCACCCCGCGCGACGACGGGCCGTACGCGCCCTAGCCCGGAGGCGGCGGGTTCCGGCGCGGCGCGCGCGGGACGCCGCGCACCCCGACCGGGTGCTGCGCCGTGCCGTTGGCGGGATCGAGCTCCACCACGGAGCGCTGTACGGGCGTGGGCGCCCGGTGGGCCGGCCACGGGCCGGCCGACGGCCCGGCGGGGCGCTCGGAGAGGGACTGCGGCTCGAGGTGGAAGGCGCGCCGGCCCAGCGGCGCGCCGCGGCGCGGCTCGTGCAGGAGCCGCCGCCCGCGGGCGAGGTCCGCCCGCCGCGCGCGCTGGGCGGCGAGCAGCGCCGAGATCCCGGCGCCGGCCATCACCCCCGCCGCGGCGGCCCACGTCCCCTCCACCCCGCGGCCGCGCGCGACGATCGCGCCCGCCACCACGACGACGACCAGCGGCAGCACCTGGGCGGCCAGCACGCGGACGATCGTCGCGCCGGTGGCCTCCATCTCCCAGCGCGGGCGCACCGGCAGCGCCAGCCGGATCGCCCGGCGCACGGCGCGCGCGCCCCACAGGCACCAGAAGACCAGGAACGCGCCCGCGAGGCCGGCGGCCCCCGCGCGCAGGTCGGCCTCGCCCTGGCCGGCACGCGTCGCCAGGAGGGCGGCCGCGACGAGCATCGCGGCGCCCGCCACGCGCAACTCGAACACCGCGGGAGCGAGGGGTCTCATGCGCCTTGGATCGGCACCGCGCCCGCGGGACGCCATCACGCGCGACAGCGGAGGGGTCAGCCCGTGCGGCGGGCCACCGAGACCCCGAACCACCCGCGCGGATCCTCGTGCCACTCGACCAGGCGCAGCCCGGCCTCGGCGTACATCTCCTCCACGGCCTCCCGGGTGAACTTGCAGGAGATCTCCGTGCGCAGCTCCTCCCCGGCGGCGAACGCGACGTCGAGATCCAGCGCCCCCAGGTGGACCCGCTGGGCGCGCTCGGCGCGCAGCCGCATCTCGATCCAGGGCGGGCCGGGGTCGTAGAGCGCGACGTGCGCGAAGGCGTCGAGGTCGAAGTCGGCGTCCAGCTCGCGGTTGAGCACGCGCAGGACGTTGAGGTTGAACTCCGCCGTGACGCCCTCGGCGTCGTCGTAGGCCGGCAGGATCCGCGCCGGGTCGCCGGCGAGGTCCGTGCCCACGAGGAGGATGTCGTCGGGGCCCATCAGATCGGCGACCGAGCGGAGGAACGGGGCGCGGGCCGCCGGCTCGAGGTTGCCGATCGTCCCGCCCAGGAAGGCCACCAGGCGGGCGCCGTCGCCGGCGGGGTCGGGCACGCCGCCCAGGTGATGGTCGAAGTCGCCGGCGACGCCGTGCAGGTCGAGGGCCGGGTACTCGCCGCGCAGCCGCCCGGCCGCCGCGAGGACCGCCTCGGGGCAGACGTCGAAGGGCACGTAGCGGCGCAGCGTCCGCGCCTCGCGCATGGCGTCGAGGAGGACCGCGGTCTTGCGCGAGGACCCGGAGCCGAGCTCGACCAGCTCGCCGATCCGGTGGCGGCGCACCACGCCGTCGGCGATCGCCCGCAGGATCCGCAGCTCGGTGCGGCTCTGGTAGTACTCGGGCAGGCGGGTGATGCGCTCGAAGAGATCCGAGCCGCGCTCGTCGTAGAAGTACTTCGGCGGCAGCGACTTGACGGCGGCGGTGAGCCCGACGCGCGCGTCCTCGCGGAGCCCGGCGCCCTCGTCGAGGGACGGGTGCACGTCGAGCCGGTAGGGGCGCAGCGCGACCGTCATCGCGCGTCCCGGGCCAGGCGCAGGCCGCTGAAGATCTGACGGCGCTCGGGGAGGTCCCAGTTGCGGAAGGTCGCCCGGGCCGCGATCGGCTGCGTCGCCCAGGATCCGCCGCGCAGCACCCGGTAGGCCCCGCCGAAGAAGACCTCGGCGTACTCGCGGTACGGGAAGGCGCGGAAGCCCGGGTAGCCCCCGAAGTCGGTGGAGGTCCACTCCCAGACGTCGCCGATCATCTGGCGGCAGCCGCTGGCGAGGGCCGGGTAGGCGCCGCGGGGGGCCGTGCCGAACGCGAGCTGGTCCACGTTGGCCGCGTCGGGCGCGGGCCGGGCGCCCCGCGCGGCGCGCTCCCACTCGGCCTCGGTCGGCAGGCGGGAGTCGGCCCAGCGGGCGAACGCGTCGGCCTCGTGGGCGCTGACGTGGCATACGGGACGATCCGGGTCGACCGCCTCGACGCGCTCGAAGGCGCGGGCGGCCCAGCCGCCCTCGCCGTCGGGCTCCCAGTAGAGGGGCGCCCGCGCGTCCTCGGCGCGGCGCCACGCCCACCCGGCGTCGCTCCAGAGCTCCGGGCGCCGGTAGCCGCCGTCGTCGATGAAGGCGATCCACTCCCCGGCGGTCACGGGATCGCGGGCGATCCGGAACGCGTCCACGGCCCGGGAGTGGCGCGGGCGCTCGCAGTCGTACGCGAAGCCCTCGTCGCCGGCCCCCATCTCGAACGAGCACGCCGGGATCTCGCACCACTCGCCGCCGCCCGCCGGGCCTCCCGGGGGCAGCGGCCGCCGCGCGGGGGGCCGGTAGGCGCCGGCCGGGAGCATCTGCAGGGACTGCAGCACGGTCTCGGTGTGCTGGGCCTCGTGCTGGGCCACCATCTCGAACACGAAACCCCCGGCCAGCAGGGGTGCGCCCGGGTCCTCCAGGTCGCTGGTCGCGAGCGCCTCGAGCGAGCGCTCGCGCACGGCGTCCAGGTACTCGTAGGCGGAGGCCTCGTCCAGGATCTCCGCGTCCCCTCGGCGCGGGCGCGGGGTCTCGAAGGCGTCGTAGACCTCGTCGAGCTCGGGATGGAGCGCCGGGTGGCCGGCCACCCGGCGCGCCACCCACAGCTCCTCGTAGGCGCCGATGTGGCCGAGGTCCCAGAGCGGCGGGCTGAGGAGCGGGCTGACCTGCGCGACCAGGTGCTCGGGGGGCAGTGGCGCGAACAGCGCCAGCGTCCGCTCGCGGGTCGCGGCGAGCCGATCACCGAGCGGGGTTCCAGGATCAGCCACGCGATCAGCATTCCCCATCGCCCTCGGATGACGGCGTGATATTTCTCACATGGTGGGGTCCGTCACAGATGACGATCGACGGCTGATCCTCCGAGGCCGCCGTCACGTATTGACACGGGGTGCCCCGGGCGGTCTGCGCCGGCCGCAATACGCACTAGGATCGCTCGGGAATGGCTGACCGACCGCGCACTCGACCCGACGGCGACGGCCGCACGGGACGAGCGCGGGGCGGTGCCCCGCCGCCGCGCGGCTGGCGGCGCGTCGTGCGCAAGCCCCTCGTCGCCGTGGCGGGGCTGGTCGTGCTGGTCGTCGCCGGGCTGGGCGCGGCCGTCGCCCTCGGCGGCGACGACCGGGGCCACGCGCCCGGCGTCGGTGAACGTGGCGGGCGCGGACGTCAGCGGCAAGGACGCCAAGGGCATCGCCGTCGTCGCGCGGGAGCGCGCCCGCGAGCTCCTGGCCACGCCCCTGGTGATCACGCGCACCGACGCGCCGGCGTTCCGGATCGCGATCGCGCGGCGGGAGCTGGGAGCGACGCCCCGGATCGCCGCCGCGGTGAACGCCGCGCTCGAGCCGCGGACCTACGCCGGCCGCGTCCTCGCGACGGTGGGCCTGGCGCCGGCGCGCGACGTGCCCCTGACCTTCGCCCTCCGGGCCAAGCGCGTCGACGCCCTCGTCGACCGGATCACGGACCGCATCAACAAGGACCCGCGGGCGGCGGCCGTCGAGGTGAGCGACTCCGACCTCACGGTGGTCCCCGGGGCGGCGGGCTTCGGCGTCGATCCGGACGCCCTGCGCGCCGACATCCGGCGCCTGCCCGACAAGATCGTCCTGACGCCGGGGCCGCTGCCGCCCCCGGTCAGCGAGGCCGCGGCGGAGAGGGCCCGGGCCGTGGCGTTGCGGATCGTCTCGCACCCGGTGGAGGTGACCCTCGACGGCCGCGGGGTCCCGATCGAGCCGGAGGTCCTGCGGTCGGCCCTGCGCTTCGTCCGGTCCGGGACGGCCCTCGCCGTCCGGCTGGACACGAAGACCCTCTACGACCGGATCTCGTCGGCCTACGCCACCCGCGAGCAGCCGGTGCGCAACGCGTCGCTGCGGGTCGTCGGCTCGACCGTGCGGGTGGTGTCCTCGCGCAACGGCCGCAGCCTCAACATGGACGCCATCGCCGCCGCGATCGTCGCCAACCCGGACGCGACCTCCGTGCGGGCCCGGTTCAAGGTGACGATGCCGACGACCACGACCGCACAGGTGAAGGCGTACAAGGTCACCGACCTCGTGTCCGAGTTCTCGACGCCGTACAACTGCTGCGAGCCGCGGGTCACCAACATCCAGCGCGCCGCCGAGATCCTCAACGGCACGATCATCCCGGCCGGGCACACGTTCTCGCTCAACGACGCCCTCGGCCAGCGGACCACGGGCCGGGGCTTCGTCCTCGCACCGCAGATCGCGGCCGGGAAGCTCGAGGACGCCATCGGCGGCGGGGTGTCGCAGGTCGCGACCACGCTCTACAACGCCGCCTTCTTCGCGGGCCTGCAGCTCGACGCGCACACGCCCCACCAGTTCTGGATCTCGCGCTACCCGAAGGGGCGCGAGGCGACGGTGTCCTTCGGCGGGCCGGAGCTGATCTTCACCAACGACTGGGACGCCGCCATCCTCATCAACGCCTACGCCGGGTCCAACGGGATCACGATCCGCTTCTTCTCGTCCCCGCTCGGCAGGCGCGTCGAGACCGAGACCGGCGAGCCGCACGACGTGGTCGAGCCGACCACCAAGGAGACGGTCAACCCGGACCTCGCCCCGGGCGAGCGGGTCGTCGAGCAGAGCATGGGCGGGGCGGGCTTCACGGTGAGCTACACGCGCAAGGTCTGGGCCGGCGACACGCTGCGCAGCGACGAGACCTTCACCTGGAAGTACAGCCCGGTGAACGCGTTCGTCGAGGTGGGGCCGCCGGCGCCGAAGTCCTCCACCACCCCCGAGGGCACGACCACGGCGCCCGAGACCGGGCCGACCCCCCCGGCCGCCGGGACGACCACCTCGACGCCCGCCGCGCCGGCGGCCCCCGGGGGCTCCACGACCTCGTCGTCGGGGGCGGCCGCGCCGCCGCCCTGATCCGTCAGGCGGCCGCGCCCTCTGGGCGGGCGCCGACCTCGTAGAAGTCGAAGCCGAGCGCGAGGCCCAGCCGGCCGATGCGGGCCAGGGTCGCGGGCTCCACGACCGGCCCGGCACCCGCGTCGTAGTCGGTCATCCAGAGACAGAAGATCTCGGCGCGCTGCACCTCGCCCGCGATCCGCCGCACCTCCTCGGCGGCGGGCTCGATCACGTCGAGCAGCGCGCCCAGGTGCGCGTCCAGGGCCGGGGCGATGCCGGCCTCATCGGTCCCCAGCAGCCAGGCCCCGGTCACGGCCGGACGGTCGGCGTCGGGGCGGTGCCCGGTGTCGCCCCGGCGGAAGGCGCTCGTGGGCGCGACGCCCAGGCGGCGGGTCAGCTCGTCGGGGTCGAGGGCGTCGTCCGAGAAGCAGAGCGTCGCCCTCGTCGCGACGCAGTGCAGGTCGGCGACGACGAGCCCCGGACCGCCTGTCGGGGTCACCCGCATATGACCTCTATCGGCCGCGCGGCCCCCGGGCTCCACCTCCCCGGACGAGTCCCCCGCCCGCGCTCAGGCCGCGAAGAACTCCTCGAGCGCCGCCAGGGTCTCCCCGGGGCACTCCTCGGCCAGGAAGTGCCCGCCGGGCAGCGGGCGCCCGCGCACGTCGTCGGCCATCGGGCGCCACGTGTCCAGCACGTCGTAGAGGCGGTGCATCGCGCCGTGCTCGCCCCACAGGACCAGCAGCGGGCAGGCGATGCGCGCGCCCGGCGTCCTCGGCGTCGTGGACCAGGTCGATGCCGGCCGCGGCGCGGTAGTCCTCGCACGAGCCGTGGATCGCCGCCGGGTCGCCGAACCAGCGGGCGTACTCGCGCACCGCCTCCTCGGCCACCGGCTCCGCGCGCCCGCTCCAGCGCCGGATCGTCTCGCGCAGGAACCACTCCGGGTCGCGCCCGATCATCGCCTCGGGCAGACCGTCGGGCTGGATGAGGAAGAACCAGTGGTAGTAGGCCGTGGCGAAGGCCTGATCCGTGTTCGCGAACAGGGTGCGGGTGGGGACGATGTCGAGCACGGCCGCGCGCTCCACGGCGGCCGGGTGGTCCAGGGCCATCCGGTGCACGACCCTGCCGCCGCGATCGTGCCCGGCCACCGCGAAGCGCGGGAAGCCGAGGGCCGCCATCGCGGCGACGACGTCCGCCGCCATGGCGCGCTTGGAGTAGGCGGCGTGGTCCTCCCCGCCCGGCGGCTTGGAGCTCTGGCCGTAGCCGCGCAGGTCGGGCGCCACCACCGTGAAGCGCCGGGCCAGGGCGGGGGCGATGCGGTGCCAGCAGGACGCGCGTCTGCGGGTAGCCGTGCAGCAGGAGCAGCGGCGGGCCCGTCGCCGGACGTCGAGAGGGCGACCGTCGTCTCCGCCGACATCGACCATCCGGTGAGCGAAGCCCGAGAGCATCACCGGATTCTGTCACGGCGGGTGCCCGCGATTTCGGGACGACCGGCGCCCACCCTACGATCCCACCGTGCCCGACCCACCGGCATACGTGACCTCGGCACCGCGGCTCGTGGGCCGGGCCGACGAGCTCGCAGGAGGTCGTGGCCCTGGCCGCGACCCGGCCGGGCGCGATCGTGATCGCCGGAGAGCGGGGGGTGGGCCGCGCGCGGATGGCGCGCGAGACGGCCGCGCGGCATGGCCCTCGACGGCGCCGTGATCGTCGCCGCCGAGGGCACGGGGCCCGCGCTGGCCCGCCTCGAGGCGGCGCATGACCGAGGCCGGGCACCACCCCGACCCGGCGCGGGCGGCGCGCCTGCGACCGATCGTGGTCCTGCTCGGCCCCTGCCCGGGCGAGCCGGACCTGGCGGGGGAGCTGGCGCGGCGGCTCGCGGGCTCGCGGGCGCTCGTCCTGATCACCGCCGCGAGCCCGCCGGGCGACGCGCCGGCCCTGGTCCTCGACCGTCTCTCGCCCGAGGACGGGCGCCGTGCTCGCCCGCCTGGTGACGCCCAGCCTGAGCGGACCCACGGCGCGCGCCGTCGCCGAGCTCGGAGACGGCCTGCCCGGGCGGATCGTGCCGCTGGCCCACGCCGCCCGCCGCTGGCCCGGCGGGGGGCGCCCGCTCCCGATGCCCGACGAGCTGGTCGCGCTGGGCCAGGGCGCCCCTCGACGGACTCGATCCCTGGCTGACCGACCTGGCCGGCTGGGTCGCGGTGGTCGACGAGCCCGACCACGCCCGCCGCCCTCGCGCGGGTCTGCCATCAGCACCCCCCGCGCCTCGAGCGGGGGCTCGACGCCCTGGTCGACGCCGGCGTGCTCGCCGAGATCCCCGGGCCGCCGGCCACGCGCTGGGCCTTCCGCGAGCACCTGGTGCGGGCGGTCGTCCTGGCCGGCATGGGCGGGCCGGAGCGCCGCCATCCGCCACGCGGCGGCGCTCGTCGCGGGCCGCTCCGCCGGGGGCGCCGCCCGCGCGAGCTCCTGCGCCACGCCATCGGCGCGGCCGACCCGCCCGTCCATCGTCACCTACGGCACCCGCGCGGCGATCGCCGCGCGCGAGGCCGGCGACCCGGAGGCCGCGCTGGCCCACGCCGCCAGCGCCCTCGCCTGGTGGAGCCCGGAGATCGGCGAGTCGCCCCGCCTGCGCGCGGTGCACGAGCGCGGCATGGCCCTGCTCGACTCCTCGTCGTGGCAGGAGGCCGCCGAGCAGCTCGAGGCGGCCGCCGAGGGCCTGCGCGCCGTCGGCGAGGGCGACGCCGCCCTGGCGAGCGTCTCGGCCGCCTCCAGCGCGCGCTGGAGCCTCGGCCAGCACGACGTCGCCCTCGGCGAGCTCCAGGACCACCTCGCGCGCAGCCGCGATCCCCGACCAGCCGCCCTCGGCCGCCCGCGCCGAGGCGCTCACCCAGGCCGCGGGGATGGCCGTGCAGACCTCCCGCTTCGGCGAGGCGATGGCCCTCGCGGGCGAGGCCCGCGAGGAGGCCCGCGCCAGCCGGGGCGTCCGAGATCGGGACGCGGGCGCTGATCTTCATGGGCATGGCCGAGAGCGGGCGCGGCGGCGCCGGGCGGCCTGCTGCACCTGGCACGCGCCCGCCGCGAGGGCGAGCGAGGCGAGCGGCTCGGCCCAGCGCAACGAGACCCTCGCGATGATCCACGAGAGCCACGTGCTGCTCGCGCTCGGCCGCCCCGACGACGCCGCCGCCTGCGCCCGCCGCGGCGTCGCGCGCGCCCGGGAGCTGGGGCTGATCGACCACGAGCTCGTGCTGTCGGGCAACCTCGGCGAGGCGCTCGCCGCGGCGGGGGAGCTGGCCGAGGCGCGCCAGGAGCTGGAGCGCGCGGCGAGCGGCTGGGGCGAGCTCGAGCGGGACGCCCTCTCGCCCGCCGACCCCGGCCTCGCCTGGCTGCTGTTCGCCGAGGGCAACATCGAGGGGGCGCTCGCGCGGTACCGCGAGCTCGCGCCCGTCCCCGGCGGGGAGCCGCGCTGCTGTTCGAGCAGATCGCGCCGGTCGCCGCCGGGCACGCGCTGGCCGCCGCCGCGGCGGGCGAGGACGGCCGAGGCGACGCGCGTGCTGCTGTCGGCGCTCGAGGCGTGGCGCGCGACCGACGACCGGCTGACCTCGATCCCGCTGCTGGCCGCCGGCGCCGAGGTGCTGACCGGGCCGGACGCCGACGAGTGCGTCGCCGCCCTCGCGGAGATGGCGGCCGGCGGCGGCTCGCTCGCCGCGGCGGCCCGCTCGTACGGCGCAGGGCGCCCGCGCCCGGCGCCGCGGCGACGACACCGCCGCGCCCGCCTGCGCGCGGCCGCGACCCGCTTCGAGGGGCTCGGCCTGCGCTGGTGGGCCGCGCGCGCGCTGTTCGGCGCCGGGCTCGCGGACGGCGCGTCGGACGCCGGCCGCCGCGGACCTGCTGCAGGCCCGCGCGCGCGTTCCGCGCGATGGGCGCCGACGGGCTGGCGGCGGCGCGCCGAGGCGCGCCTGCGCGCCATCGGGCGGCGCATCCCCACCCGCGCACGCCGCCCAGCACGCCGGGCGCCGGCCTGTCGGCGCGGGAGCACGAGGTGCTCGCCCAGCTCGCCCTCGGCCTGCGCAACCGCGACATCGGCGAGCGCCTGTTCATCAGCGAGCGCACGGTCGCGCGCCACCTCGTGCAGATCAACGCCAAGCTCGGCGTTTCCAACCGCACGGCGGCCGTGCGCGCCGGCCGCGAGCGCGGCCTGCTGTCACAGACGGAGGGTGTCACGCCCGATGAGTGACGCCGGTCCGCACGGATCGGCGATTCACATAAGTTCGAGACACCGGTTGGCAGCGCGGGCGATGGTCATTTCTGACCATGATTACCGTGTACCGCTGCCGATAGCGTGCGCCTCGTCACGACGGACCTGACAAGGCGGACCATGGAGCTATCGACACCGGAGGCGCGTCACGTGAGCGGCGCCGACACCCCGCTCAACGCGAGCGAGCGGGCCGCGCTGCGCTCCTTCCGCCGGGCCGCGCTGACCTCGCGCGGCTACCGCGCGCACCTCGAGCACCTCGGCGTCGACCACCGCACGGTCACGCGGCTCTCCCAGGTGCCCTACACGGACAAGCGCTCGGTCTTCGGCGACCACATCGACTTCTGGCTCGACGGCGGACGGGTCACCGAGGCGGCGGAGCTGCTCACCTCGAGCGGCGCAGACCGGCCTCTTCTCGGTCGGCGTCACCTCGCGCTCGGAGCGGCGCGCGCAGGAGCGCACGTTCGACCTGACCCTGCGCGCGCTGGGCGGCGGCGAGGACACCTCGACGCTGCTCCTCAACTGCCTGCCGATGGGCATCTCGATCCCCACCAAGCTGGCGACGGTCGCCACGCCGTCGGTGCACCTGGAGATGGCGGTCGAGCTGCTCGCCCGGACCGGGCCGAGCTTCGACCGGGTGATCATCGCGGCCGAGCCGCTGTTCCTGAAGGAGCTGGGCGAGACGGCGCTGCGCGAGCGCGGGCCCGGACTTCGCCGACCGCGTGGTCGCCTGCTTCGTCGGCGGCGAGTGGGTCGCCGAGAGCTGGCGCCGCTACGTGTCCGAGCTCTTCGGCTTCACCGACGGCTCCTCCAAGCGCCTCGGCCTGATGGTGTCGATGGGCGCCGCCGAGGTGGGCCTGCACGTGCTCCACGAGACGCCGGACGCTGCGCCTGGCGCGCCAGATCCTCGACAGCCCCGGCGCGCGCACCGCCCTGTTCGGCCGCGACCCGGGCTACTCGCCGACCCTCTTCGCCTGGGACGCCAACCGCCTCTTCGTCGAGGAGCGCCTGCACGAGGACGGCGTCCGCACCCTCGTGCTCACCGCCCTCACCCGCCGCCTGCTGCCGCTCGTGCGCTACGACCTGGACGACGAGGCCGAGGTGATCGACGCCGGCGGCCGCCAACGCCGAGCTGGCCGACAGGGCAGCGACCTCCGCCTCGAGCGCCCCGCCGTGGCCCTCTGGGGCCGCCGCGGCGCGGACCGTCACGCGGCGACGGCTGGAGCCTGCGCCCGGAGATCGTCAAGGAGGGCCTCTTCACGACGGCCGCCCACGCGGGCGCCCTCACCGGGCGCTTCCGGATCGCGGCCGAGGGCGGCCGGCCGGTGCTGCACGTGCAGCTGCGCGACGGCGCGCTCCCGGGGCCCGGGATCGAGACCGCCCTGCGAGCACATGGTGACCGTCGCCGCGGGCGTCCCGGCCCGGGTCGAGGTCCACGGCTACCGCGAGTACCCCTACCACGAGGCCGGCGACTTCCAGCACAAGACCGACCTACGTCGAGAGGTCCCGCGCGTGACGACCACCGTGCCCCGACCGGGTCGACGCGATGCCGTCGGTCGAGGAGATCGACGTCATCGCGTCGGACCGCGTGGAGGACATCGACGAGGCGCTGACGGTGGTCCACGACGGCTTCGTGGAGGCGGGCTACCTCGCCCCCACGCCCTCCGGCCGGCGCATGCACGCGTCCTACCTCAACCCGGGGACGATCTTCTTCGTGGCCCGCATCGACGGCGAGACCGTCGGGACCTGCGCCCTGATCGCCGACGGCCCGTTCGGCCTGCCGTCGGACCGCGCCTTCGCCGAGGAGAACGACATCCTGCGGGCGCGCGTCGCGGGGACCGATCTACGAGGCCGGGTCGCTGGCCGTCCGCGCCGACCACCGCCGCGCCACCCGTCGCATCGTGATGCGGCTCTTCGCGGCCATGACCCGGGTGGCGCTCGTCGAGTTCCCCGACGCCCCGGTGCCCCTGGCGGTGATGCCGGAGAACCGGCGCTTCTACACCGCCATGGCGGGCGCGCTCGATGTGGCGGGGCCGCGCCCGCTGTACGGGGCGCCCGCGGTGCTCCTCCAGACCGGCGCCACCGCGCTGGCCGCGCACTGCGCGCTGCGGGCGACGCCCACCCAGCGCGCGATGGACGCCCTCCTGACCGAGCGCAACCCCCAGTGGTTCACGGACCACCGCTCGCGCCTGCCGCTCCCGTCGGACTGGCTCAACACGCTCCTCGACGAGCAGGGCGTGACCGGCGCGCTCGCGGCCCAGATCGGGCTGCTGGCCGAGAGGTACCCGGACGTGCTCGCGCGCGTCCTCGACGCGGCGAGCACCAGAGCCGCCGCCTGAGCGTGCCGGAACTGCCCGGATGCCCCGTTTCTCAGGGCATTACGGGGCAGTGCCGATACGCTCCACGTGACCGCGCTCCGCAGGTTCTCCCTCCCCCACGCCGACACGAGGCGACTGGGCCATCGTGGCCACGTTGCTCTGTGCCGCGACGGTCATGCTCATCCTGGTGCCGTTCGCGCAGTCCGGCGTGGTCAGCACCTCGGTCGCCGCCGGCGCGGGCGTGCTCCTCATCAGCACCGTCGCCGCGGTCGGCTTCTACTGCGCCCGCAGGGCCGAGGATCGCTCTCCTGACGGACGGCCTCGAGCGCCGCGTCTGGCGCCTGTTCGCCATCGGCCTCGGCAGCTGGACCCTCGGCTGCGTCCCCTATCTCCTCTTCCTCGCCACGGGCGGCGACGTCAGCTCGCCCGCCGCCTGGTCGCAGCTCGGCTTCCTGCTGGCCTACCCCTTCTGGTACCGGGCCCTGTGGCTCCTGCGCCAGCCGGCGCTGGACGAGTCGCGCCGCGAGCGCTGGGAGGGCTGGGCCATCGAGCTGTCGGTGCTCGCGATGCTCTTCGTGATCGTGGTGGGGACCATCTGGGAGTCGTCGCTGCCCGCGGTCGAGAACATCGCGCTGCTGGTGCCGGTGGTCCTCGACCTGCTCCTCCTCGCCGCCCTCTACAACGCGATCCGCCGCTCCTCCCTGAGCCGCCAGACGGCGTTCATCTGGTTCGCCTTCGCGTTCATCGCCCTCGCGATCACCGACGGGCTGGTCACCTTCCTCGTGACCCGCGGCCACGACGCCGCGGTCATCGGCCCGACGATGCTCGGCTACATGCTCGCCATGGCCCTCCTCGCCCTCGCCGCGCGCCGGCCGATCCGGGTCACCGAGGCGCAGGCCGTCCTCGGCCCCTCGAAGACCCTCCTCGCCGCCATCGGCCTGATGCTGAGCGGCCCGGCGAGCGTGCTCGCCCCCGCCGCGCTGCGGCCGCTGGTGTGGCTCGTCGCCGCCGCCCTCTTCTGGAGGCTCTGCGCCCTGCTGCGCCAGCACGGCCAGTCGGACACCGACCAGCTCACCGGCTTCCTCGAGCCCCGCGCCTTCAGCCGCCACGTCGGCGGTGTCATCCAGGCCGCCTCGTCGGGCCACCGGGCGCTGCTCGTGGCCGTGGACATCGACGGCTTCGGCCTCTGGAACGGCCAGAACGGCTTCAGCAAGGGCGACAGCCTCCTCTCCGACCTCGGCCGGAGGCTCGAGGACTCCGGCCTCGCCGGCGGCGTGTGGAGCCGCCTCCACGCCGACCGCTTCGCCTGGATCGGCATCGGCCACGACGCCGAGTCGGGCCGCCACCTCGCGGAGCTCGTCCAGAGCATCGCCTCGCAGAACGAGGGCGGCCTCACGCGCCCGCGCCACCTTCGTGATCCTCCCCGACGACGCCGACACCGCCGCCAACGCCATGAGCGCGGCCGAGGAGGGCCTGGCCGCCGCCAAGGCCGGCAAGCTCCAGGTCGTCGCCTTCGACCGCGGCCGCCTCGACGGCGTCGATTACATGGCGGGCTACACCGCCTCGCTCCCAGCGCCGCCGCGACGCGATCACCGCCGTGCTGAGCGACCCCGAGACGATCCAGACGGTCTTCCAGCCCATCGTCTCGCTGGAGGACGGCCGCACGCATGGGCTTCGAGTCGCTCTCGCGCTTCCTGCGCCAAGCCCCAGCGCCCGCCGGACCGTGGATCGGCGAGGCCCACGCCGTCGGGCTCGGCCTGGAGATCGAGGTGGAGTGCGTCCGCCGCGCCATGGCGCTGCGCCACACCGTGCCCGACGACGCCTACCTGTCGGTCAACATGAGCCCGGACGCCATCCTCTCGCCCGAGATGGAGCTGGCGCTCGGCCCGGACACGCTCGAGGGCATCGTCATCGAGATCACGGAGCACGACGCGGTGCAGCGACTACGCGCGCCTCTCCGCCCGCCTGGCCGACTACCGCGGCCGCGGCGCCAAGGTCGCGATCGACGACGCCGGCGCCGGCCACGCGTCGATGCGCCACGTCACGCAGCTCAACGCCGGACTACATCAAGATCGACCGCTCCCTCATCCACGACATCCACCTCGACGTCGCCAAGCAGGCGATCGTCGGGTCGATGGTCAGCCTCGAGGACAAGCTCCACTCGCGGGTCGTGGCCGAGGGCATCGAGACCACCGACGAGCTGCGCACGCTGCGCACGCTCGGCGTGCCCCTCGGGCAGGGCTACCTGCTCGCGCGCCCGCACCGCAAGGCCACGCCGGCCCCCTGGAGCAGCGCGCTCCTCGAGCTCTCGGACGCCGCCCACGCCTAGCGGGGAGCCGGTGGGTCCCCGCGGCGAAAGTTCACGGCATCGGCGCCGATGGAAGCACCAGATGCTTCCCGCACCCTCATCGTCAGGACTCCGGTGACCTCCATCACGTCTCGCCCCAAACGGCTCGCCGCGATCATCGCGGGGGTCGTCCTGGTCGGCCTCGCCGTCGGCGCCTACATGCTCTGGACGAACGCCCAGACGAGCACCGCGGCCAACGAGACCGGCGCCCTCGCGGAATTCCGCGCGAAGAACATCTCCGACACCGACCGGCCCGTCGGCCAGCCCGCCGCCGGCGTCTACCGGTACGCCGTGACCGGCAAGGAGAAGGCCGGCAGCGGCGTGCTCTCCGCCGAGCGCAAGCTGCCTGCGGAGGCCGTCTACATCATCACCCCCATCGCGGGCGGCTACCACGAGGACCTGCGCCTGTCCGAGGAGCACGTCGAGGAGGCGCGCTTCCTGGTCAACGACGTGGGCAACACCGCCACGTGGCGACGCACCAAGATCACCTTCCTCGGCGTCGGCGCGGACGACCGCACCCCGGTCGACCCCCCGTCGCTCGACCACCCGCGCACCCTCAAGGTCGGCGCCACCTGGGGCGGCAGCTACTCCATGGGCGACATCGACACGAAGTACACCGGCACCGTCACCGCCAAGCGGACCCTCCAGCTCGACGGCGCGTCGGTCCCCGTCTTCGTGATCCAGACCAAGAGCACCTTCACCGGCTCGACCCCCGGCACGCGCACGGACACGGTCAGCTGGTCGCAGAAGCTCTCGCTCCCGGTCGCCTGGGACATCACCCAGAAGACCGGCGGCTCGTCCGACTACGAGATCAACGCCTCCATGAAGCTCGCGAGCGGGACGCCCCTCACCTGACGGTGAGGGGCCCCGCCCGGGGTCTCACGAGGTGCGGACGTAGGTGCTGTCGCAGTCCAGCAGCGGCGGCAGGCCCAGCTGGCGGGCGTTGTCGTCGATGAACGGACCCGTCCGCAGGAGGCAGCTCACGTCGCGGCTCTGCTGGTCGGCCGTCCGGGAGCGGAACTCCGCCACCCCCTTCCAGGTCTCGTTGATCTCGTTGAGGATCTGACGCGCCTGGGTGTTGCGCTGCGCGATCGCGCCGCTCGGGTTCCAGCTGCGCCACACGAGGCGCAGCGCGGCCCCGACCGTCGGGTCGCCGTCCGCCGGCACGCCGATCACCGAGATGTACATCTGCCAGAAGAAGTTCGAGTAGGAGCTGAGGCGGTCCTCGACGCCCACGTTCGCCACGCCGGCGTAGGGGCGGCCGTTGATCGTGTAGTCGAAGACCATCATCCCCGACGACCGGAAGGTCGGCAGGGTCGCGTCGGCCAGCAGCGAGCGGATGCGCACGTTGGCCATGGGGATGCCGGCCCCCTGGTTGATCAGGGGCCAGACGGTCTGGAGGGCGTCCGCGGCGCTCATGAACGGGGCCACGACCCCGGTCGAGGGCAGCGGACCGGGGGCGGCCCCGGGCAGGACGATGCTGAAGGTCTGCCCGAACAGGAAGTTCCCCCGGGGGCTCGAGCCCTCGAGCGCGCCCTGGCTGCTGGAGATCGTCCAGTCCGGGTCCGACGGGACCCAGGCCGTGGCGCCGCCGTCCGGGGCGCGGAAGGGCGTCAGCGGGAGGAGGCGGCCCGAGGACGGCGCTCCGGGCGCCGGGGCGATCGCCCCCGGCGCGGCGACGGCGCGGGGCGTGCCGCCCCGCACGGAGGCCGCGATCCGTCGGCCACCGGGCCGAGGCCCGGGCGGCCCTGCGGGCGCAGGGCGATCGTGACCACGAGGTTCGCCCCGCGGCGGACCACCAGCACGGTCCGGCGCTGGCCCCTGCCGTTGCTCGCCAGGCGGAAGCGGGTCGCGTTGCCCGCGCTCGACACGGTCGCGTCGCCGCGGCGGCGCAGGGTGAGGCCGTAGGCCCGCGCGCCCTTTCCGGTGGCGACGATCCGGACCGTGACGGTGAGGCCGCCGCCGGTGATGCGGTAGGCCCCGCCGACGACCTTCAGCCGGTAGCCCGGCGGCACCTTGGCGCTGAAGCCGGTGGGCACGTGGCTCACGGTGACCGTCTTCGCGGCGTGCGGCGTCGCGCCGACCGACGCCGAGGCGCCGGCGCCCGCGATGAGCGCCGCACCCGCCAGACACGCGAGCACCACCGATCGTCCTCTCACAGCCCCTCCTCGTGGTCGCGCGTCCGCCCCCGGGCCGCGGACATGGTAGCCGGGAGCGGACGCGCGCGGTGCGGCGATCGGACTACTTCTTCTTGATCGCCTGGACCTTGACGCCGGCGCCCGACGAGGGAAGCACGGCCGTCGCCCCGGGGAAGGAAGGCCTCAGGGTCCATCCGCCGAGGGTGGTGAGCTTCCGGGTGAACCCGAAGCGCCCCCGGCTGTTGGTCCGGAACGTCCCGATCACCTTCCAGCCCCGCTTGGCGGCGAAGCGCTGGACGTACACCCGCGCGTTGCGGAGTGCCGGCACGGTGCGCCCCTTGCAGATCAGCGTGCTCTTGAGCTGCACCCGGGCGTAGACCCGCTTGCCCGAGGCGACCGTGGTCGCCCCCGCCGAGCAGGACCAGACGAACTTGATGCTCCGCCTGACGACCGGAGGCGGGGCCGGCGCGACCGGCGGGGCCGGGCGCACGTAGGCCTGCGCGGCGCGCACCGCCGCGAGGGCGTCGATCCGCCCGGCGCCGAACACCGGGTCGGGGCCGGCCGCACCCAGGTTGACCGTGCTCTGCTTGAGCAGGGCCTCCACCTCGTCGGGGTTGAGGTCGGGTCGCACGGTCTTCATGAGGGCGACGAGGCCCGCGACGATCGGCGAGGCCATCGAGGTGCCCGCGAGAACCTTGTAGCCGAGCCCGTGGGTCGGCGCCAGGTTGGGTGCCAGCGCCGGTCGTGAGGCGGGTGTCCCAGGTCGAGAGGATCGGGTGGCCGGGGGCGGCCACGTCCACGAAGTCGCCGTTGGTCGAGAACGGGGCGATGCTGTCGTCGGACATCGTCGCGGCGACCGCGATCACGCCCGGGTAGGCGCCGGGGTAGTTCGGAACGCCAGAGGGGCCCTGCTGGCCGAGCTGCGAGTTGCCGGCCGACGCCACGACCACCTTGCCGCACGAGCGGGCGTAGTTGACGGCCGCGCGCAGCGGAGCGTGGTCGCGGGAGGTGCCCAGCGACATGTTGATCGACGACGGCGTCGCTGTTGCCGGCCTCGACCAGCGCCTCGGTGAGGTCGGCGACGAACTTCGCGTCCACGTTCGATGCGCCACCGAAGCCGATCTTGTAGGGGATCACGACGCAGTCGAAGCACGCTCCCGCCACCCCGACCCCGTTGTCGGTCGCGGCCCCGACCAGACCGGCCACGTGGGTGCCGTGGGCCGGTGGGGATGTTCTGGCGCGGACGTCGGTCGTGTGGTACTTGGACGTGCCGGAGTCGAAGTTCTTGCCGGTCGCGAGCTTCGTCTTGAGGTCGGGATGCTCGGTGTCGAACTCGCGAGTCGATCACCGCCACCCGCACGGCGGCGCTGCCCGGGTGACGTCCCACGCCGCCGGGAAGTTGGTCTTGAGCCAGTGCCAGTTCCAGGGGGCGACGAGCTGCCCGTCGAGCGAGACCGTCCCCGGCTGCTGAAGATCGTGTCGCGCGGCGTGAAGTCGAGGTCCGAGCTGACTCGCCGGGCGCGCCTGAAGTCGATGCGCGCAGACGCGGGGTCGCGCAGCAGCGGTCAGATGCGCGGAGGCGGCGTCGCCCCCGTGCCGTAGACGGCCCAGCCGATCTCCGGGATCGACGGCCGCGCAGCGGCAGCCCGTGCGCGCGGCCACGTCGTCGCGCCGTCCTCGGCCGCCGGCGACCGCGGCCAGCACGACGGGGCCGTACCGGCCGTCTGGCGGCGGCGGGGACGGCCGCGAGGCAGGCACACCGACCGCGAGCGGCGGCGAGCGCCGCGCGACGACGGGGCGGTCGTCGGGCGGGGCGTGTGTCGTTTTCGGTTGTTAGGCGCATGTGCATTCTCTCCTGGGCCGTCAGCGGGGCGGAGCGTCCCGTGACGGGGACGCCCGTGTCCATACGCCGATCGGCGTATGCGGTCAGCGCCGCGCGGCCGCCTGGGCCGCCACCGCGCGCGCCGTCGCCGCCGACCGGGAGCGCACACCCAGCCGGTCGTAGATGTTCTCGAGGTGCTTCTGGACCGTCCGTGCGCTGACGTGGAGGTCGGCGGCCACCTGGGCGTTGGTCCGCCCGAGCGCCACGCGCGCGAGCACCTCGGCCTGGCGGCTGCTCAACCCGAGGTCCATCAGGGCGCGACGCTCGCGCCCCACGCGTGCTCCTCGAGCAGGATCGACGTCGTGGCCGCCGGGCTCGGGCGACGGCAGCAGGTGGGCGATCAGGCGCCGCCCGGGCCGTCGACGACCAGGTCGCGCGAGGGCTCGAGCCCCCGGTTGCGCTCGCGGACCGCACCACGCGGCGATCGCCTCGGGGAGCAGCCGCCGGCCGCGCGGGCGGCGCGTAGGTAGGCCCGCAGGAGGTCGCTCGCGCCGACGCTCGCGAAGGCGATCGCGGATCCCCTCTCCACGGCCAGCGGCGGCGCGCCCACGGTCGGTGAGGGCGCGGTCGACGAGCGACGAGAGGAGCCGCTCGGCGTCGCGGAGGGCCGCGTCGCGCCGCAGCTGGGCCAGGTGGGGGCGCAGGAGGTCGAGCATCGCGCGGTCGCGCTCGCCGAAGTCGCGGCGGTCGCGGTTGAGGGCGATCCCGATCACCGATCCCGGCGGGCGAGGGGAGCGTCACCGCCATCTGGTACTCCACCCCCATCGGGCCCGTAGACGTCGCGGTAGAGCTCGGTGCGCCGGAAGGCCCGCCGGTCCATCAGGTCGGAGATCTTCAGCGTCCGCGGGTCGTGGGTGCGCGCGTAGTGGGCGATGAGCGGGTGCTGCGGGCGCCAGCCGCAGGAAGTCGCGCTCGCGCTCGGCGCTCCAGGCGTCGGGCGGATCGAGCAGCAGCAGGGGATCGCCGTCGCGCGGAGATGTCGTTGTAGGACGTCAGGTCCGACGCGACCAGCCGCGGCATGCCGCGCAGCACGTGGCGGCGGAAGCCGTCGGAGTCCGGCGCCTCGCCCGCCTCGCGGATGAAGGCCAGCGCGGCGCTCAGATCCGTGCCCACGGAGTGTGGCTGTAGTTCTGCAAGTTCTGGCGACCTTAGGATCACGCCAGGACGCGGGCAACTCGACCGACGGATGGCGGCACCCCATCCGCGCGTACAGGCCGGGCCCCGCGGGGCCCGGCGCGGAACGCCGCTAGCCGGCGGCGGGCTGGCGCACCACGGGGGTGCGGGCGGCGGCGGCCTCGTCGAGGCGGCGCACCGGCGTGCTGTACGGGGCGTTGCGGGCGATCTCGGGATCCTCGGCCGCCTCGCGCAGGATCTCCGCGACGGCGTCGGCGAACGCCTCGATCGTCTCGCGGGTCTCGGTCTCGGTGGGCTCCACCAGGAGCGCCTCCTCGACGAGCAGCGGGAAGTAGACCGTCGGCGGGTGGTAGCCGAAGTCCAGCAGCCGCTTGGCGAGGTCGGTGGTCCGGATGCCCAGGTCGCGCTTCATCGGCGCGCCG
Organism: uncultured Thermoleophilia bacterium; assembly: GCA_963784365.1. Taxonomy (GTDB): domain Bacteria; phylum Actinomycetota; class Thermoleophilia; order Miltoncostaeales; family Miltoncostaeaceae; genus Miltoncostaea. The sequence goes on from CAWAQS010000009.1 coordinate 388,429, forward strand.
GAGAGGACGAACTCGTGCATGCAGCGCTCGCCGAAGGCCAGCGGCAGGTAGGGGGCGACCTCGGGGCGGCGCAGCAGGGCCAGCAGGTAGTTCGCGTTCAGCACGGCGATCTCCGAGGCCTCGCGCAGCCCCTCGGCGCCCAGCGAGCAGATGTAGGCGTAGGAGCGCACGAAGACGCCGAAGTTGCCCTGGAAGCCGCGCAGGCGCCCGATCGACTTGGGGCGGTCCTCCTCCAGGTCGAAGCGCGGCGCGCCGTCCTCGCCCTGCTCGCGCGTCACCCGGGGCACCATCAGGTAGGGCTCGATCCGGTCCGAGACCGCGATCGGGCCGGCCCCGGGGCCGCCGCCGCCGTGGGGCTGGGTGAACGACTTGTGCAGGTTGAAGTGCACGATGTCGAAGCCCATGTCGCCCGGGCGGCTGACGCCCATGACCGCGTTCAGGTTGGCGCCGTCGTAGTAGAGCGTCGCCCCCGCCTCGTGCGTGATGCGGGCGATCTCCTCGATGTTGGGATCGAAGATCCCCAGCGTGTTCGGGTTGGTGAGCATGAGGCAGGCGACCCGGTCGTCGGCCTTGCGGCGCAGGTCCTCCACGTCGACGCCCCCGTCCGGCGAGGTGGCCACCTTCACCACCTCGTAGCCGGCCATCGTCACCGTGGCCGGGTTGGTGCCGTGCGAGGTGTCCGGGGTCAGCACCAGGGTGCGCTCGTCGCCGCGGTCCGCGTGGTAGGCCCGGGTCAGGAGCACGCCCGCGAGCTCGCCGTGCGATCCGGCGCTCGGCTGCAGCGACACGTGCGGCAGGCCCGAGACCTCGGCCAGCGCGCGCTCGAGGTTCCACATCAGCTCCAGCGCCCCCTGGGCGCGGGCGGGCGCCTGGAGGGGGTGCAGGCGGGCGTGGCCCGGCAGGGCGGCCACCCGCTCGTGGAGCTTGGGGTTGTGCTTCATCGTGCAGGAGCCGAGCGGGTAGAAGCCGGTGTCGAGGTCGAAGTTGCGCTTGCTGAGCCGGTTGAAGTGGCGCACGATCTCGGGCTCGGCGACCTCGGGCAGCTCGGGCGGCGCGGCGCGGCGCAGCGCGGGCGGCAGCAGCTCGTCGAGCGGGACCTCGGGCACGTCGAGGTCCGGGGGCGTGAAGGCCCGCCGGCCCGGGCGCGAGCGCTCGTAGATCGTCAGCGACCTCCTCGCGCTGCTGCGGGGTCTGCGTCTGGACGCTCATGAGCGCGCCCCCGCCAGCGCGGCGGACCGTTCGGCCGCGACCGCCCGGCCGAGCACGTCGGCGAGCCGGTCGATGTCGGCGCGCGAGCGCCGCTCGGTGATCGCGACCAGCAGCCCGTCGGCGTACTCGGGGTAGTCGCGCCCGAGCGCGTAGCCCGGGTTGACGCCCTCGGCGGCGCAGCGCTCGATCACCGCCTCGACGGGCGCGTCGAGGGCCAGGGCGAACTCGCGGGCGATCGGCTGCTCGTGGAGCGCCCGGACGCCCGGGAGCGCCGACGAGGGTGCGGCGCGCGTAGTCGGCCCGGCGCAGCATCAGCTCGGCCAGCTCGACGGCGCCCCGCTTGCCGAGCCACGAGAGGTAGATCACGCCGGCCAGGGCGTTCAGCACCTGGGCGGTGCAGATGTTGCTGGTCGCCTTCTCGCGCCGGATGTGCTGCTCGCGGGTCTGCAGCGTCAGCACGAAGCCGCGCCGGCCGTCGACGTCGCGCGTCTCCCCGGCGATGCGGCCGGGCATGCGCCGGATGTGCTCCTGGCTGGCGGCGAAGAAGCCGAACGACGGGCCGCCGTAGTCGAGCCGGTTGCCGAGCGACTGGCCCTCGCCCACCGCGACGTCCACGCCCAGCTCGCCGGGCGAGCGCAGGAGCGCCAGCGGGAGCGGATCGCAGGAGCACACCACGAGGGCCCCGACGGCCTTGGCCGCGGCGACGATCGGCTCGAGGTCCTCGACCGCGCCGAGGAAGTTGGGCTGCTGCACGATCACGGCCGCGGTGTCCGGGGCCGATCAGGGCCGTCGAGCTCCGCGAGGTCGGTGACGCCGTCGCGCAGCGGGGCCTCCACCACCGTCTGGCCGTACCCCGGGGCGAGCGTGGCGAGCGTCCCGCGGCTGTGCGGGTGGACGCCGCGCGACACCACCACGTCGCGGCGGCCGTTGGCGAGCCGGGCGAGGTAGGCCGCCGCGCCGACGGCCGAGGGCCCCTCGTAGAGCGACGCGTTCGACACCGGCAGGCCGGTCAGCTCGCTGATCGCGGTCTGGTACTCGAACATCACCTGCAGGCCGCCCTGGGAGATCTCGGGCTGGTAGGGCGTGTACGGGGTGAGGAACTCGGACCGCGAGAGGATCGAGTCGATCAGCGACGGGACGTAGTGGTCGTACATCCCGGCGCCGAGGAAGGTGATCTCGTCGTCCGCGCTGACGTTGCGGGCCGCCAGCTCGCTGAGGTGGGCGAGCACCTCCTGCTCGGACAGGCCCGGCGGGCAGGTCCAGCGGGCGCCCCAGGCGCACGGCCTCGGGGATGGAGTCGAAGAGCTCCTCGATCGACGCGACGCCGATCTCCGCGAGCATCACCCGCAGGTCGTCGTCGGTGAGTGACGTGTAGCGGCTCACAGGCCCGCCAGGTAGGCGCGGTAGGCGGGCTCGTCCATCAGCGCGTCGAGCTCGGCCGGGTCGGAGAGCCGCACCCGGATCAGCCAGCCCTCGCCGTAGGGGTCCTCGTTGACCACCTCGGGGCGGTCGGACACGGCCGGGTTGACCGCGAGCACCTCGCCGCTGGCGGGGGCCACGATGTCGGAGACCGCCTTGACCGACTCCAGCTCGCCGTAGGGCGCGTCCTTGGTGACCGTCGCGCCCACGGCGGGCGGGTCGTAGTAGACGACCTCCCCCATCGCGTCCTGGGCGTACCAGGTGACGCCGAAGACGACCTCGTCGCCGTCGGCCCTCACCCAGTCGTGCTCGGGGTGGTAGCGAAGGTCGGTGGGGTAGGTCTCCTCGGCGGCCACGGCGTCTCCTTATTCCTTCGGGGATGTCGCCACGAGCGGGCGGCGGGCGGTGCGGGCGGCCTTGGGCTTCCCGCGCACATCGATGACCAGGTCGTTGTCGGGCCCGGCGACGGCGGACGGGACGTACGCCATGCCGATGCCGACGTCGAGGGACGGCGACAGGGTTCCGCTGGTCACGGTACCGGCCGGGCTGCCGTCGACGACCACGTCCTGGCCGGCCCGGGGGATGCCCGGCTCGGTCAGGCGGAAGATGGCCAGCCGCTGGGCGCGTGCCGTCGGCGACCTGGCGCCGCAGGGTGTCGGCCCCGAAGAAGCGGCCCGCCCTCGATGTCGCAGGCCCAGCGCAGGCCCGCCTCGATCGGCGTGCGCTCGCGCGAGAGCTCCTGCCCGTAGAGCGGGTAGCCCATCTCCAGGCGCAGGGTGTCGCGGGCCACGAGGCCGGCCGGGACCGGGCGGGTGCTCGCCCGCCATCAGCGCGTCCCAGAGCGCGGGCGCCTCGTCCCAGGGGCACATCAGCTCGACGCCGGGCTCGCCGGTGTAGCCGGTCCGCGCGATCAGGCACGGCACGCCGGCGACCAGGTCCTCGCCGATCGCGAAGTAGTCCAGCGCGAAGGCGTCGCCGCGCGCGCAGAGCGGGCGCAGCGCCTCGGCCCAGGCCGGGCCCTGCAGGGCGAGCATCGCGGTCTCGGGCGAGCGGTCGACCAGCGTCGCGTCGTCCGGCAGGCGGTCGCGCAGGCGCGCGGCGGCAGGGCGCGATGTTGGACGCGTTGACCACCAGCAGGAAGCGGTCGGCCAGCTCGTAGACGATCAGGTCGTCGATGACGCCGCCGTCGTCCTCGAGCATCAGCGTGTACTGGCCCTGCCCGGGGGCGATCGCGAGGTCGTTGGTCAGGATCCGCGCGAGGCCCTCGCGGGCGCCGGGCCCGGACACCTCGAGCTGCCCCATGTGGGAGACGTCGAAGACGCCGGAGCCCTCGCGGACCGCGGCGTGCTCGGCCCGGGCGGTCGAGTAGTAGAGGGGCATGTCCCAGCCCGCGAACGCCCCCATCCGTGCTCCGAGCGCCGTGTGGCGTTCGTGCAGGGAGGTGTGCGCGGACCGGTCTGCCATCCGGCCGGACGGTACCACGCGGGGTCGGCCGTCAGCCGACCCCGGGCTACTTCAGGAAGTCGGGGATCTCCAGCGCGTCGTCGGGGATCTCGAAGTCCTTGCGCTCGGACGAATCCAGGGTCAGCGAGGGGCGCGGCGCCTCGGCCGGGGCCCGGCGCGCGGGGGCCTTGGCGGGCTCGCGCTCGCGCTCGCGCCGGCCGAAGCGCGGCTCGGTCGCCTCGGTGGCCGCCGCCGCGTCGGCGCCGTCGAAGCCGGTCGCGATGACCGTCACCCGGATCGCGTCGCCGCTGGTCTCGTCGATGACCGCGCCGAAGATCACGTTGCAGTCGTCGTGGGCGGCCTGGCGGATGATCCCCGCGGCCTCGTCGATCTCGAACAGGCCGAGGTCGGTGCCGCCGGTGATGTTGAGCAGCACGCCGGTCGCGCCCGCGACGGTGGTCTCGAGCAGCGGCGAGGAGATGGCCGCGCGCGCCGCCTCGGCCGCGCGGTTCTCGCCGGAGGCGGTGCCGATGCCCATCAGCGAGGCGCCGGCGTCCTGCATGATCGTGCGCACGTCGGCGAAGTCGAGGTTGATGAGGCCGGGCACCGTGATCAGGTCGGTGATGCCCTGCACGCCCTGGCGGAGGACGTCGTCGGCCATGCGGAAGGCGTCGATGATCGAGGTGCGCCGCTCGACGACCTCGATGAGGCGCTCGTTCGGGATGACGATCACCGAGTCGACCTGCTTCTGCAGCTCCTCGATGCCGTCCTCGGCGCGGCGGGTCCGCTGGGCGCCCTCGAAGGAGAACGGGCGCGTCACCACGCCGACGGTCAGCGCGCCCTGCTCGCGGGCGATCTGGGCGATGACCGGCGCGGCGCCGGTGCCGGTGCCGCCGCCCTCGCCGGCGGTGACGAAGACCATGTCCGCGCCGCGGACGGCCTCCTTGAGCTCCTCGCGGCTCTCGTCGGCCGCGTCGCGACCCGACACGCGGGTCGGCGCCGGCGCCCAGCCCCTTGGTGATGGTGCCGCCGATGTGGATCTTGACGTCGGCGTCGCACATCGACAGCGCCTGGGCGTCGGTGTTGACGGCGATGAACTCCACGCCCCGGACACCCGCGTCGATCATCCGGTTGACGGCGTTGGTCCCACCTCCGCCGACACCCACGACCTTGATGACCGCCAAGTAGTTGCTCTGCTCCACCGGACTCCCCCGATCGGCACTGCTCATGCGGTGATTCAGGAAAGCCTCAATCAATGATCGAGGCTGGTGAACGCCCCGTCACGCCGATTTCGACCTGGCGTAGGCACGGCTCCACCAGCCTGGAAGCTAGAGGCCCCGTCACGGGGTGTCAAGCGAATCTCATGTGTAAGTCGAGACTTTGCGGAGATCTTCTCCTAAGCCTCAATATCCACTTGAGTGTTACTGAGTGGTCCCGGCGGCGGACGAGACCGCCTCCCCCAGCGCGGGGTTCTCGGGGACGCTCAGGTCGAGGTAGCCCGCGGCGTCCAGCTCCCGCGGCGGCACGTCCTCGAGCATCAGCCGCAGGGCCTTCGCCTTGGCCGCCATCCGCTCCGGGGCGCCCAGCCGCAGCGGCGGCCCGTCCGCCAGCGCGGCGGTCACGCGGCCGGCCCGGTCGACCTGCAGGTCCTGGATGCGCGCGGCCACCTTGGGCGGCGAGGCGGACAGCAGATCGAGCATGGCGCGCTCCTGGGCCGGCACGGCCCCGCCCGCCCCGGGCGGGGCGGCCCGCAGGCGCAGGGTGCCCAGCCGGCGGCTCGGCTCCACCGGCCCGAGCACCCGGCCCGACGCCGACACCATCGCGGCGGCGCCGCCGAACGAGACGACCGCCACGGGACGCGCCTGGACCACGTCGACCTTCAGCCCCCGCGGCCAGGTCCGGCTCACGGAGATCGACTCGACCCAGGGGAAGCGCGCGGCCACCCGGCGCATCTCGGCGGTGGCGGGCACGATCACCGTCCCGTCGCCCGCGGCGCTCTCGAGCGCCTGCACCAGCTGGGCGCTGTCGTCGCGGGTGTAGCCGCTGACGTCGACCTGGTGGACGGCGAGGAGCGGGCCGGTCGCCAGCCAGTAGAGGGCCACGAGCCCGGCGGCGGCCCCGAGGACGATGAGGGTCCACGAGCGGCGCCGGCGCCCGCGGGCGCGCGCCACCGAGCGGCGGCGCTCCTGCACCGCGGGATGGGGCCGCGCGGGCGGGCCCGGCACGGGGGTCGAGCCGCTCATGCCTCGGGCATGGGCGCGTGGACGATCCCGCGCGCCGGATCCAGGTAGCGGACCTCGGGGGTCAGGGCCGGACCGCCGGCCGCGAGGACGCGCCGGCGCCCCTCGGCCATCAGGGCGAGCACGTCGGTCGCGCGGCAGTCGGGGGCGGCCTCGATGAAGTTGGCGTGCACCGGGGAGAAGCGCGCGCCCGCGACGGCGAGGCCCTTGCACCCGGCCGCCTCGAGCAGGCGGCCCGCCGAGTCGCCGGGCGGGTTGGTGAAGACGCTGCCGAAGGTCCTCACGCCCTGGGGCTGGGTCGCGCGCCGGTGGGCGCGGAACTCGGCCAGCCGCGCCGCGATGGCCGCGCCGTCGCCGGGGCGCAGGCGGAAGCCGGCGGCCGCGACGACCTCTCCCGGGCGGACGGACGAGCGCCGGTAGCCGAGCTCCAGGTCGGCGCGGTCCACCCGGCGGCGGCCGTCGGGTCCGCAGATGACCGCCCAGCGAGAGCACCTGGGCCAGCTCGCCCGCGTGGGCGCCGGCGTTCATCGCGACCGCCCCGCCCACCGTGCCCGGGATGCTGGCGCCGAACTCCAGGCCCTCGAGGCCGTGGGCGGCGGCGCGCTGCACGGCGCGCGGGAGCGAGGCGCCGCCGCCGCACCAGAGGTCGTCGCCGCGCACCGAGATCGCCGTCAGGCGGCCCACCAGCCGCAGCACCAGGCCGCGGAAGCCCTCGTCGGAGACGAGCAGGTTGGATCCGCGCCCGACGACCGCCACCGGCGCCCCCGCCTCCCGGGCCCAGGCGAGCGCGGCCACCACGTCGCGGAACGAGGCCGCCCGACAGAGCCAGTCGGCGGTGCCCCCGACCCGGATGGTGGTGAGCGGAGCGAGCGGAGCGTCGGGCTCGAGTTCAGGCAGGGTCGGTGCGCTCGTGATCGTTCCCATCGTCGAGATGTCTTTCCAGGCGAGCCACCAACTCCTGCCCGAGCGTGGTGATATCGCCCGCGCCCATCGTCAGCACCAGGTCGCCGGAGCGGGCGAGGTCGACGACGACCGCGGCCGCGTCGGCCAGCGTCGGCGCGAAGATCGCCCGCGCCGGCGGCGGCACGCGGTCGGCCACCGCGCGCCCGGTGACCGCGGGGTCGGCGGGCTCGCGGGCCAGGTAGATCTCGGTCACCACCACCACGTCGGCGGCGCCCAGGGCCTCGGCCAGCTCCGCCCCGAGCGCGCGGGTGCGCGAGGGCAGGTGGGGCTGGAAGACCACGACGATCCGCCCGGCGCCCCGCTCGCGGGCGGCGGCGAGGGTGGCCCGGATCTCGGCCGGGTGGTGGGCGTAGTCGTCGACGACCTCGACGCCGCCGGCGATGCCGCGGGCCTCCATCCTCCGCCCCACCCCCGTGAAGCCCGCGAGGCGCGGCGCGGCCACCTCCGGAGGCACACCGCACCAGTCGGCCAGCGCGAGCGCGCAGGCCGCGTTCTCGGCGTTGTGGCGCCCGGCCGCGGCGAGCGGCACGGCGATCCGGCGGCCGTCGGCCAGGACCAGGGCGAAGCCGGGGACCCCGGGGCTGCGCTCGACGCGGCAGAACGCGCCGGGGAGGTCGCCCACCAGCCGCACCGCGCAGGGGGCGGCCAGGGCGCAGGCGCGCGCCTCGGGGTCGGGGCCCACCACCAGGACGCCGTCGGACGGGAGCCGCGCGATGAACGCGCGGAAGACCTCGCGGACGTCCTCGATGGTCGCGAAGGTGGCGTGGTGGTCGTGGTCGACGTTGAGGAGGATCGCCCCCTCGGGCGACAGGTTGAGCAGCGAGCGGTCGCTCTCGTCGGCCTCGGCCACGAACCACGGGCCCGTCGCCCCAGAGGGCGCCGGTCCCCTCGCCCGCCCTCGACCGTGGCCCCCACGCACGCCGAGGCGTCGCCGAGCGCGGCGAGGAGCATGGCGCTGGTGGTCGACTTGCCGTGGGCGCCCGCGACGGCGAGCCCGCGGCGGCCGGCCATCAGCTCGGCCAGCAGCTCGGAGCGGTGCAGCACCGGCAGCCCGCGACGCCGCGGCCTCGACCAGCTCGGGGTTGTCCGCGGCGATCGCGGTCGAGACCACGAGGGCCGCCGCGTCGGGCGGCAGGGCCGCGGCGGAGTGACCGGCGCGGGCGTCCACCCCGGCGGCGCGCAGGGCGGCCAGCGTCGGCCGACTCGTCGCGGTCGGTGCCCGACACGCGGTAGCCCGCCGACCGGGCCAGCAGGGCCAGTCCGCTCATGCCCGCACCGCCGATGCCCACCAGGTGGATGGGCCGCGGTCCGCTCACCCGCGCCGCCAACCTCGCAGCCGCAGCCGCCGCCACCAGCGCCGCCGGCCGCCGCGGGCGATGGCGAGGGCCTCGTCGGCCACCCGGTCGGCCGCGTCGGGCCGGCCCACCGCGCGGGCGGCCTCGGCCATCGCCTCCAGGCGGCGGCGGTCGGCCAGCAGCGCCCCGACGAGGCCGCGCAGGCGCTCGCCGGTGCAGTCGGCGTCCGGCAGCACGACCGCGGCGCCGGCCTCGGCGAGCCAGCGGGCGTTCTTGGCCTGGTGATCGGCGGTCGCGTGCGGGTAGGGCACCAGGATCGACGGACGGCCGATGGCCGCGAGCTCGAAGACCGACCCGCCCGAGCGCGAGATCACCAGGTCGGCGGCCGCGATCGCCTCGGGCAGGTTGTCGAGCCAGCCCACGCAGGCGGTAGCGCCGGCCCGGCGTGGTGGGCCTCGAGCAGCCGGCGCGTCTCGTCCACCTGGCCCGGCCCCGCGACGTGGATCACGTCCACCGGCGGCGTCGTCGCCGAAGGCCTCGACGGCGGCGGGTTGAGGGTCCGCGCGCCCTGGCTGCCGCCCACCACCAGGATCGACGGTGGACTCGGGGGCGATCCCGAACGCCCGCCGCCCGGCGGTGCGGGTGGCCTGGGTCACGGCGCGCCCCGACCGGCCGCCCGGTGACCAGGTACTTGGAGCCCGAGCGCCCGGCGAGCGGGAAGGCCAGGGTCACCCGCCGCGCGAGCGGCGCGGCGAGGCGGTTGGCCATGCCGAGGTGCGAGTCGGCCTCCGTGAGCAGGAGCGGGCGGCGCGTGAGCCAGGCGGCGAGCGCCACGGGCGCGGCCACGTAGCCGCCCCCGCCGACCACGACGTCGGCGTGGCGGCGCACCAGCAGGGAGGCCGCCCGCGGCGTGGCCGCGACGGCCAGCGACGACCGCCCAGACGTTGCGCAGCGAGACCCGGCGCACGAGCCCCCGCAGCGGGATCTGGTCCTCGCGGTAGCCGGCGTCGCGCACGCGGCCCGACGCGCCGGTGCCGCGCACCCCGATGAACCCGACCTCAGCCCCCCGCGCGCGCAGCGCGTCGGCCACCGCCAGCGCCGGCATCACGTGACCGCCCGTCCCCCCGGCGGCGATCATCACCCTCACGGGGCGTGACGGCGACGAGACGGCTGGATTGGGCATGGGATCGTCGTCCGATGTTGACAAGGATCCCCGTGCAGGCCAGAAGGATGATGAGGCTGCTGCCGCCGAACGACACGAACGGCAGCGGCACGCCGGTGACGGGCAGCACGCCCACGACGGCGCCGATGTTGATCGCCGCCTGCATCACCACGAGCGTGGTCAGGCCGGCGGCGAGGACCTGCTGGTGAAGGTCCCGGGCCCCCAGCGCGATGCGGTAGCCGGCGATGGCGAAGAGGGCGAACGCCACGAGGACCGCGATCACGCCGATGAGGCCGAGTTCCTCCCCCACCGTCGCGAGGATCATATCCGTGTGGGCCTCGGGCAGGTAGAACGCCTTCTGGACGCCGTCCCCCAGGCCGACGCCGTGGAGGCCGCCCGGCGCCGATCGCCACCTGGGCCTGGACGCTCTGGAAGCCCGCGCCGTTGGGGTCGCTCCAGGGGTCGAGGAACGTGAACAGGCGCTCGCGCCGGTAGGGCTCGGCAGGATCGCGACGCTCGCCAGAACCAGCGCCGATCGCGACCAGCGCCGCCCAGGTGGCGCAGGCGGGCGCCGGCCACGATCAGCATCGCGAAGGCGATCGCGCAGAAGCTGACCGCGGTGCCCATGTCGGGCTCGATCAGGATCAGGAAGCCGAAGCCGCCCGGTCACCACGAGGAACGGCACCAGCCCCTTCCAGGTGGTGATGGCCGCGGGCGGGCGCACCACCGCCTGGGCGATCCAGAGCGCGAGGGCGAGCTTGGCCATCTCGGAGGGCTGGAGCTGGCCCGAGGCCGCCCAGGGGGATCCAGCGGCGCGAGCCGTTGACCGTCATGCCGATCGACGGGATCAGCACCAGCAGGAGCAGGACGCCGGAGACGGCCAGCGCCGGCGGCCCGAGGCGGCGCATGCCCTCGGGGCTCATGCGCGTGAAGACCGTGAAGGCGCCGCAGCCCGACGACGGCGTAGAGCGGCCTGGCGGATCGACCAGGCCCAGCGGGTCGCCGTCGTTGAGCAGGGCCGTCGTGCTGGAGGTCGAGAAGACCATCACCAGGCCGAAGCAGACGAGCGCCAGGACGGTGCGCCGTGAGCAGGAGATCCGCCCGTCACCGGGCCGCCGCCGGAACGGGCGGTCGGGCGCGACGCCGGAGGGGCGGCTCGCGCGCTGCGGATCGGGAGGTTGCCACGGCCCATGGGTCTTCGCCGCCGGGCGCGACCTCCCCTCCCCCGTCGGGCCGGAATCAGTTCCCGCAGACCCCGACGAGCGCCCGGAAGGCCTCTCCGCGCACCTGGAAGTCGCCGAAGTCGTCGCCCGAGGGCGCGCCCGGCGACAGCAGCACCACCCCGCCCGGGGGCAGCCATCGCCGCGGGCGCGCCGCACCGCGTCCTCCATGTCCTCGGCCGTCGCCGTGGCGACGCCGGAGGCCTCGCCGACCCGGGCCGAGGATCGCCGGGCCGTTGCCGGGGAGGCCCACCACGCCCGACCACCGCGCGTCGGCCCGGCGAGGAAGTCGGCCAGCGGGCCGTAGTCCTGGCTGCGGTCGCGGCCGCCCACCAGCAGCACGGTCGGGCGCGGCGCCAGGGCGCGCGCGGCGGCGACCGTCGCCTCGGGGATCGTGGCGATGCTGTCGTTGACGAAGAGGACGCCGTCGCGCTCGGCCACCGGCTCCAGGCGGTGGGCCAGGGGCCGGAACCCGCGCAGGGCGTCCACCAGGTCGTCGACCTCCACGCCCACGGCCTCGAGGGCCGCCAGGGCCGCGCAGACGTTGTCCAGGTTGTGCTCGCCGGCCAGCGCGACGGCGTCACGGGGCGCGTACGGGCGCGCCGGCCCGGGTGACGCCGCGCGGGCCCGGCGTCGAAGCCCTCCGGTGCGCGGAACCAGACGCGGGTGGGGCAGCGCCGCCCCGCGCTCGCGCACGCGCCGGGTCGGCCCGGTTGAGCACCGAGCGTCATGTCCGGGCGGTGCGCGAAGAGGTTGAGCTTGTCGTCCCAGTAGCGCTCCTGGGTGCCGTGCCAGTCGGTGTGCTCGCGGTAGAGGTTGAGCAGCACCCCCACGCTCGGCGAGGCGTCGAGGTCGGCTGGTCTGGAAGCTCGAGAGCTCCAGCACCCAGAGGTCCGCCTCGACCGGCGCGGGTCCTCGTCGAGCAGGTCGGCGAGCGGGCGGCCGATGTTGCCCGCCAGCCGCACCCGCAGCCCGCGCGCGGAGGCCAGGTGGGCGATCAGGGCGCTGGTGGTGCTCTTGCCCTTGGTGCCGGTGACCCCGATGGCGCGCGCGCCGGGGTGCTCGGCGAACCAGAGGCGGGTGCCGGTGGTGAGCTCCACGCCCGCGTCGCGCAGGCGCCGCCACCTCGGGCCGGTAGCGGCTGATCCCGGGCGAGCGGATCACGACGTCGCAGGCGCCGAGCGCCGCGGGGTCGCCCAGCACGGGCATCCCCTCCCAGCTCCCGTCCGCGGCCGGATCGCGGCCCTCGTCGACCAGCACGACGTCGGTGCCGGGCAGGCGCGCGCGCGATGGCGCGGGCGACGCTGCGGCCCTCGCGCCCGAGGCCCCAGACGCCGACCCGCCGGCCCTCAAGCTCCGAGAAACGCACCGATGGCCCGCGCGTGGCGCTCCGGGATGCCGTGCTCGCCCGCCGGGGCGAGCCAGGGCGCGACGCGCCGCGGCGTCCGGACCGCCGATCGCGGGGCGCGAGATCGGCCACGACCGCGCGCCGATGCCCACTCGGGCGACGGCGCGCCAGCGCGCGCAGGGCCGCCCGCGCCTCGTCGGTCTCGCCCACGCACTCGAAGGGCTTCTCGGCGTCGATGCCGAGGATGGCGCGGTAGCCCGGGCTCCTGGGCGGGGTCGTCGAGCAGGTCGCCGCCCATCGCGGCCACGAGGTCGGCGCGGGCGCATGAAGGGCGCGAGCGCCAGGAACACGAAGCGGCACTTGGGGCAGTCGACGCACCAGCCCGGGACCGACGGCTCGTGGATGCGGAAGCCGGTGTTGCAGCTCATGAAGGTGGCGTGGTGGGCGGGCAGGCCGGCGAAGGCGCGGCTGATGGCCAGCTCGGACCAGGGGCGCAGGAGCGAGAAGTAGGCGAGGTCGGGCGCCACCTCGCGCGCGCACCACCTCGGCCAGGCCGCGCTCGACCTCCCAGCTCTTGGAGTACTGGTGGTTGATCGTCTCCGCCGAACGCCGGCCAGTCGAAGTTGCCCGAGCTGGCCGAGCGCTCGTTGGACATCGCCACGGCGTCGCAGCCCTCCAGCAGCGCGGCGATCACGGCCAGGCACGAGACGATGGCCGTGATCGGGACGTGGCCGTTGTAGGCGCCGCGCCGCGTTGAGGGCGAACAGCTCGGGGCTGATGTGGCGCTCGACGTGGATCATGCGGGACGCCCTCGATGCGGGCGGCGGCGTCGGCCGAGGGCTTGCGCCCCACCGAGAAGGCGACGGCCTCCTCGCCGGCGGCGACCAGCGCGGCCAGGCTCACGACCGAGTCCTTGCCGCCGCCCACCGGCACCAGCGAGCGGGCCTCGAGCCCGGCCGGCGCGATCGCCGCGGCGGGCGGCCGGCGGCCGACGGGAAGACGATCCCGCGCCCGATCTCGGGCAGCCCGTTGCTCCAGGCGAACTCGCCGAGGCCCTGGGTGTAGAGGCGCCCCAGGAAGCGCGCCGTCGCCGGGCTCGGCGGCGTCCCCTCGATCTCGATGCGCGGCGGCACGGCGGCCTTGTAGTAGCTGACGCCGGCCACCAGGTGCAGCAGGCGGGCGGCGCGGTCGAGGGCCGCCCGGCGCGCGTCGCTCGAGGTGGCGCTCGGCGAAGACCGGGAAGGCGGTACGACTCGGTGAAGCGGTGGGCGTCGTCGAGCGCGTAGCGCGACGTCGATCACCCCGGCCTCCCAGTCGGCGCTCCAGCCGGTGAAGCGGAAGGCCCTCACCGAGCGGGGCGCGAAGGTCGCGGCGGAGGCCGTCACGACGCCGCTCACCCGGGGAGGTTCTGGAAGTCGCGGAAGTAGAGCGTGAAGCCCACCGCCGCGAAGATCGCGGCGATCAGCCAGAAGCGGACGATGATCTTGGTCTCGCTCCAGGCGGCCATCTCGAAGTGGTGGTGGACCGGGGTCATCAGGAAGACGCGGCGGCGGAAGCGCTTGAACACGACGACCTGGATGATGACCGAGAGCGCCTCGGCCACGAAGACCGCGCCGATCACGACCAGCAGGATCTCGGTCTTGGTCATCACCGCCATCGCGGCGATCGCCCCGCCGAGCGCGTAGGAGCCGGTGTCGCCCATGAAGACGGCCGCCGGGAACGAGTTGAACCAGAGGAAGCCCAGGCACGCCCCCACCAGCGTGGCCCCGAAGATGGCCAGGTCGCGCTGGTTGGAGACGAAGGCGATGCCGGTGTAGCAGAGCAGCACCGTGGCGCAGATGCCGGCCGCCAGCCCGTCGAGGCCGTCGGTCAGGTTGACCGCGTTGGCCGCGCCCGCGACGACCAGGAAGACGATCACGAAGAACGCGACCACGCCGATCTCGAACGACTCGTCGAGCACCGGCACGCGTCAGGGTGGTGGGCAGGCCCACGACGCTCACGGCGACGGACACGAGCACGCCCGCGATGGCCAGCAGGCCCAGCATCCGCCAGCGCCCCGACAGGCCCAGCGAGCGCTTCTTGACGATCTTCATGAAGTCGTCGAGGAAGCCGATCGCGCCGCAGGCGAGCGTGGTGAAGAGCACCAGCATCGCCTCGGTGCTGCGGCTCGACAGGATCACGAACGGCAGCGTGGTGGCGACGAGGATCAGGAGGCCGCCCATGGTGGGCGTGCCCTGCTTCTCGGCGTGGCCGTCGGGGATCAGCCCCGGCGGCCGCACGAACTGGCCGACCTCGTTGGCGCGCAGCCAGGCGATGAACTTCGGGCCGAGGAACATCAGCAGCGTGGCCGCCGAGATGGCGGCGATCAGGACGCGGGGCAACAGGCCGCTCTCACTGGGGCGCGATCACCGCGCCGACGCGCTCGAGCCGCATCGAGCGCGAGCCCTTCAGCAGCACGACGTCGCCGTCCGCGCAGCAGCGCCGGGGACTCGCTCGACGGCCTCCTCGACGCGTCGCGATGTGCACCGCCGCCAGGCCGTTCGCGCCCGGCCACGTAGGCGGCCGCGCGCTCGCCCACCGCCATCAGCAGGTCGATGCCCTCGGCCGCCGCCACCTCGCCCACCTCGCGGTGGTAGCGCTCCTCGTCGGGGCCCAGCTCCATCATGTCGGCGAGCACGGCCACCCGGCGCCCGTCGCCGTCCCGCGAGGTCGGCGAGCGCGGCGCGCATCGCGATCGGGTTGGCGTTGTAGCAGTCCTCGATCAGCAGGCCGCCGCCGGCGAGGGGGCGCTCCTGGCCGCGCAGCGCCGAGATCTCGACCTCGATCCGCGCCCCCTCGGGGGGCGCCGTGCCGAGCGCCTCGGCAGCAGGCCAGGGCGGCCGCGGCGTTGCGCAGCTCCCAGGCCTTGCTCAGGCTCAGGTCGAGGCTGATGTCGGGGGTCGCGCCGAAGCGCACCACCCTCACCCCGGGGTCGAGGGCGGCGACGTGCGGCTCGAGCAGCGGCTCGTCCGCGGGCACCACCGCGACGCCCCCGGGGCGCAGCGCGCTCGAGGATCTCGGCCTTCGCCGGCGGCCACCGCCTCGACGGTGCCGAGCAGCTCGAGGTGCACCGGCGCCGATGGCCGTGATGCACGCCACGTCGGGCGGCGCCAGGGCGGCGAGCTCGGCGATCTGCCCCAGCGCCGCGCATGCCCATCTCGACGACGGCGACCTCGCGAGCCCTCGGCCAGGCCGAGCAGGGACATGCGGCACGCCGACCTCGGTGTTGCGGTTGCCCGGGGTCCCCTCGACCGCCACGCCGGCGGCCCGCAGCATCGCGACGATGATGTCCTTGGTGGTGGTCTTGCCGGTCGCGCCGGTGACCCCGACCACCTTGGCGCCGCTGCGCTCCAGGGCGATGCGCCCGACGGCCTGCAGCACGGCCAGCGGGTCCTTCGCCACGAGCACCGGGCGGCGCATCGCCTGGGCGTCGCCCTCGATCCAGCGCCAGGCCGACTCGGTGACCACCGCCGCCGCGGCGCCGTCGCGCAGGGCGTCGGGCGCGTGCTGGCCGCCGTCGGCCAACTCGCCGCGGATGCCCACGAACAGGCGCCCCGGGCAGCGGCTCCCGCGCGAGTCGACGTAGGCGCCCTCGAACTCGACGTCGGGCTTGCCCACCGGGATGCGCGCGCCCGCACGGACTTCAGGAGGTCGTTGACGGTGAGCCTCATGCCGCGCCGCCCAGCACCTCGCGCGCCACCTCGCGGTCGTCGAACGGCGTCACGACGCCGTCGCGCTCCTGCCCCTGCTCGTGCCCCTTGCCGGCGATCACCACGACGTCGCCCGCGTTGCGCCGCGCGCGAGGGCGCGCCCGATCGCCGCGCGACGGTCGACCTCCACCACGAGCTCCGAGCCGCGCCGCCCGCGGCGCCCGCCACGATCTCGGCGATGATCGCCTCCGGGTCCTCGCTGCGAGGGTTGTCCGACGTCACCACCGCCACGTCGGCGAGCCGTCGCGCCACGTCGCCCATCTGGGGCCGCTTGCCGCGGTCGCGGTCGCCGCCGCAGCCGAAGACGACGATCAGGCGGCCCGCCGTCCACGAGCTCGCGCGCGGCGCGCAGCACGTTGTCGAGCGAGTCGGGCGTGTGCGCGTAGTCGACGATCACCGGGAAGGGCTGCCCGCGGTCGATCGGCCTCGAAGCGCCCGGGCACGCCTGGCGACCGCCGCGACGCCGGCCGCGACGGCGTCGTGGGGCAGCTCCAGCAGCTCGCCGACGGCGGCGACGCCGAGGAGGTTGGAGAGGTTGAAGCGCCCGCGCAGGCGGGTCTCGATGTCGACCGGGCCCGCGGGGGGTGCTCGATGCGGGCGGCGATGCCGGTCTCGAGGCCGCGCACGTCGACTCGGCCGCACCTCGGCCGGCGTGCTGACCGCGTAGCCGAGGGCGCCGGTCTCCCGCGGCCAGGCGGCGGCCGAACTCGTCGTCGAGGTTGCTGGCGCCGGGCGGGTCGCCCCCCTCCCCCGCCGGCCGCGCGAACAGCCCGCGCTTGGCGGCGAAGTAGCTCTCGACGTCGGGGTGGTAGTCGAGGTGGTCGCGGGTGAGGTTGGTGAACAGCGCGGCGGCGAAGCGGGTGCCGGCCACCCGCCGCTGGGTCGAGGGCGTGCGAGGAGACCTCCATCGCGCAGGCCCGTCGCCGGCGTCGCGCATGCGGGCGAACAGCGCCTGGAGGTCGATCGCGTCGGGCGTGGTGTGGGTCATCGGCACGACGGCGCCCGCCCACGCGCGCCTCGATGGTGCCGATGAGCCCGCAGGGCCGGCCCGCCGCCTCGAGCACCGCGCGCAGCAGGAACGCCGAGGTGGTCTTGCCGTTGGTCCCCGTCACGCCGACCACGTCGAGGTCGGCCGACGGGTCGCCGGCGCACGGCGGCGGCGGCGAGGGCCATCGACAGGCGCGACGTCGTCGACGACGATCTGGGGCACCGGCAGGTCCAGGGGCCGCTCGACGATCAGCGCGCACGGCCCCCCGGGCGACGGCCTCGGCGGCGATGGTCGTGCCCGTCGGCCCGCAGCGCCGCGGATCGCGCAGAAGAGCGAGCCCGGCTCCGCGTCCTGCGCGCGGTGCACCACGGAGGTGATCGCCGTGTCGCCGGAGTCGGCGAGCGCCGGGCCACACGCCCCAGCCGGCCCACTCCCGATGAGCTCCTGGAGGGTCATGCGGGCCGGGATCCTAACAGAGGATCCCGGCACGGACTCAGGGAGCGATTCTCAGTCGAGCGCAGGGAAAACTCGGCGATGTCCTCGAACGCCGGGGCGGCCACGTCGCCGCCGTAGTAGGAGCCCGTGGTCGGCTCGTCCACGACCACGGCCACCAGCAGCTGGGGGTTCTCGGCCGGCGCGTAGCCGACGAACGAGGCGTCGTAGAGGGTGTTGCTGTACTCGCCGGTCTGGGGGTCGATCTTCTGGGCGGTGCCGGTCTTGCCGGCCACGCGGTAGCCGCTGATCTTGGCGGCGGTGCCGGTGCCGTTGTCGGACACGACCTTGCGCAGCATCTTGTCCACCTTGGCCGCCGTCGCGGCGCTCATGATCCGCCGGCCGGCCGGGTGCTCCTCGGGCTGGCCGCCGACCGAGGCGATGACGTGGGGGGTCACCAGCCGGCCGCCGTTGGCGATCGCCGCGTACGCGCGCGTGAGCTGCGTGAGTGTCACACCGACGCCCTGCCCGATCGGGATGTTGAGGATCGACGTGCCCGACCACTTCGTCGCCGGCAGCACGAGTCCCTTGACCTCGCCGGGATAGTCGATGCCGGTGGGCGAGCCGAAGCCGAAGCGCTTGATCCAGGCCTGCAGGCGCGTCTGGGTCAGCCGCCGGGCGATCATCGACGGTGCCGACGTTGCTCGACTGCTCCAGGATCTGGGACGCGGTGTAGGTGCACGGGCCCGCGGTCGTGCGAGTCGTGCAGCGTCCGGTCGTAGAGCTTGTACTCGACCGGCAGGTTGAACGAGGTGGACGGCGTCACCTTGCCGTCCTCGAGCGCGCCGGCCATGGTCACGATCTTGAAGGTGGAGCCGGGCTCGAAGGTGTCGGTCACCGGGCGGTTGCTCACCAGCTCCTGGTTGATCGTCTCGCGCTTGTTGGGGTTGAAGCGCGGCACCGTCGCCATCGCCAGCACCGACGCCGTCGCGCGGGTCCATCACGATGGCCATGGCGCTCTTGGCGGCGAACTTCTCGCGCGTCTGCGGCGAGGACGGTCTCCGATCTGGGCCTGGATCGCCGGGTCGATCGTGAGCGCGACGTCGGTGCCAGGGCTGGGCTCCTTGTCGGCGAGCACCTGGATCGGCCGGCCGAACACGTCGCGCACCTCCACCCGCCGCCCGGGCGTGCCCGTGAGCGCCGTGTCCTCCTGGAGCTCGATGCCGGTGAGGCCCTGGTGCGTGTCGCCGGTCAGGCCGATCAGCTGCGACGCGGTGAAGCCCCCCGGCAGGAAGCGCTGGTACGTGTCCGAGAAGTAGATGCCGGGGATCTTCAGCGCCCGCGCCCGGTCGGCGTCGTTGGGCGCCACGTCGCGCGCCAGCATCGCGTAGAGGCCGGGCTTCGAGAGCGTGTTGCCCAGCGTGTTGGGGTCGCGGTGGATGATCGGCGCCAGCTGCGCGGCGACGGCCTGCGGGTCCTTGATCAGGTTGGGCGAGGCGGTCACGTCGACCGCCAGGCGATCCGTCGCCATGTCCGTGCCGTCGCGGGCGAGGATGGACCCGCGCTCGGCGAGCACCTGGGTCTCGACCCGGTTCTGGCTCACCGCGCGGGCCGAGAGCTGGCCGGCCTCGACGGTGCCCAGGAAGGCCGCGCGCAGCCCGAGCAGGCTCAGCAGCAGCACCGCGATCCCCACCAGCACCCGGATCCGCCGCGAGCGGTCGCGGCGCGACACCTTGGGTGCCGCCGGCGCTCTCCGCGGGGCAGGTCGGCGAGGCGGAGGGCGGCGCGGGCGGCGATCCTGCGGGGGCATCGCTACGGGGCCGCCGCCGGGTCGAGGTAGGTCACGCCGTCGCTGGGGGGCGCCACCATCCCCAGCCGCTTCTGGGCGTCGCGCATCACCGAGGAGTCGCGCCGCTCGAGGTTGCTCTTCAGGCGGGCGGTCTCGGCCTCGACGCTGCGGGCGCGCTCGATGACCTCACCGGTGCGGTTGGTGAGCGAGAGCTTGGCGACGTTGACCAGGACGATGCCGCCCAGGACCAGGGCGATCAGCGGGATGACGACGTACGCCATCGCGGACGCGCGGCTCGCGGCGCGGGACCGGGCGCGGGCTGGGTGCGCGGGCGCGGCCGGGTGCGCGGCTCGACGGACGGGCGGTGGCGGGGATCCGGTGCGGCGCGGGTGCTCACGCCTCGACCTTGCGGATGCCGCGCAGCAGGGCGGAGCGGGCGCGCGGGTTGCGGTCGAGCTCGGCCTGCTTGGGCCGCTGCGCCTTGGCGGCCAGCAGCGCGCCCTCGGCGGTGCGGCCGCAGCCGCAGACCGGCATCTCGGGCGGGCAGATGCAGCCCTGGCTGCGGGCCCGCATGAAGCGCTTGACCATCCGGTCCTCGAGCGAGTGGAACGAGATCACGGCCAGGCGTCCGCCCGGGGCCAGCAGCGCGAAGGCGGCCTCCAGGCCGCGCTCGAGGCTGCCCATCTCGTCGTTGACCGCGATCCGCAGGGCCTGGAAGACCCTCTTCGCCGGGTGCCCGCCGGCGAAGAGGGCCGGAGTCGGCACGGCCGACCGGACCACGTCCACGAGGTCCGCGGTGGTCGTGATGGGGGCGGTGGCCCGGCGGCGCACGATGGCGCGCGCGATCTGGCGGGCGTAGCGCTCCTCCCCGTACGTGAACATGATGTCGGCCAGTTCCTTCTCGGAGGCCGTGGCGACCAGGTCGGCGGCCGACCCCGGGCGCGAGGGGTCCATCCGCATGTCGAGCGGGGCCTGGCGCGAGTAGGAGAAGCCGCGCTCGGTCTGGTCCACCTGCATCGAGGAGATGCCGAGGTCCATCAGGACGCAGTCGGCGCGCAGCCCCTGGTCCACCAGGCGCGGGAGGGCGTCGGCGAAGTTGGCCCGGATGAAGCGGGTCTCGCAGACCACGTCGTCGGCGAGGTCGGTGAACCAGGCGGCGGCCTCCGGATCCTGGTCGATCGCCACGTAGCGGCCGCGACTCCCCGAGGGCGGGGGCCAGGCGGCGGGCGTGGCCGCCGGCGCCGAAGGTGCAGTCGACGAGGGTCTCCCCCGCGGCACGGCGCCAGCAGGCGCACGACCTCGTCGGCGAGCACGGGCTCGATGCCCGCGCGCGGGTCTACGCGACTCGATCGGCAAGGCGCTTGGCATGGACGGACACCCCCTCTCGACGCAACTTCTCGAACCGCTCGGCGAGGCGCTCGGGGTCCCAGGCCTCGAGGTACTCGCCCACTCCCACGAGCTTGACCTTGCCGTCGCCGATGCCGGCGTGCTCGCGGACCTCGGCGCTCAGGGGGATCCGTCCCTGCCGGTCCAGGTCGTGGTGCTGCGCGCTGCCGATCAGGAAGCGGCTCATGTCGCGGGCGGCGTCGTCGAAGAGGCTCATCGTTCCGAAGTTCCTCTCCACGAGAGGGGCCCACTCCAATGACGGCACGACGATGAGGCAGTCGTCGATCCACCAGCCGACGGTCGCACCGGCCGCGAAGGGCTCACGGAGTCGTGCCGGAATAGCCAACCGGAACCGGTTGTCGAGGCTGCACTCATACGTCCCGCTCAGCAGCCGCCGTTGCATTTCCCCACGCTACCCCACGCAGCCCCACATGACAATCCATTTTCCCCCCATGGCGTAGGGCGTTCTCCCCCCACGAGCCCTCCTCGCAACGCCGAGCGGCAGGTGTCGTCCCTGCACGCAGCGTTGCACGGCGGCCGTGCAGCGAACGTTGCCGAACACTTGTTCGCGTCCGAGGCACGAACTACTGTTCCCCCCATGCACGCAACCGCCCGCAGCACCCACCTCGCCGAGGCACCCGCCCCGCCCCGCCCGGCCCCGCCTCCGCGCGGTCCCCGCGCCGCGCCGCCGGCGCCTGCCGCGCGCCGCCACCGTCGCCCTCTACGCGATGGGGCTGGTGGCCGGCTTCCTGCTCGCCGCCCTCGCGTCCGCCCCGGGCGGCGCGTGGGTCGTGTCGATCCAGCTCCAGCTCGCGCTGGTGGCCGCCGTGGTCTGCGGCCTGGCCCTGGTGCGGGCCCGCGCCGTCGCCCGGCGCCGCCCGGCCCGCCGCGGCCGCCCGGCCTCCCTGTAACACCGCATCGGGCCGAGGGCGGCGGGGGTAGACTGCCCCCGACCGTGCACGGACCCACGTGAGCAGCGACGCCCCGGAGACCGGCGTCACCACCGCGCCCATGGCCGCCATCGACGTCGGCTCCAACACCACGCGGCTGCTCGTGGCCCGCGCGGACCACGGCCAGATCTCCGCCCTGGCGAGCGGCAGCGCCATGACCGCCCTCGCGGCGGGCCTGCGCCCCGGCGGGACCATTCCGATGGAGAAGCTCGACCTGGTCGCCCTCACCGTTCGCCGGATGGCGAGCGAGGCCCGCGACCTGGGCGCCCGCCGGGTGGTGGTGGCCTGCACCGCGCCCGGGCGGATGGCGGCCAACGCCTCCCAGCTGCTCGACCGGCTCCAGGCCGCGGCCGGCGTGGTGCCGCGGGTGCTGTCGGGCGCCGAGGAGGCCGAGCTCTCGTTCCGCGGGCTGCTGTCGGCCGACGCCCCCGACCCGCTGGTCGCCGATCGACCCCGGCGGCGGGAGCATGGAGGTGATGGTCGGCACGGGCGGGCGCCTGACCTGGGCCACCTCGATCCCGATCGGCGTGCGCGGCGCTCACCGAGCGCTTCGTCGTCAACGACCCGCCCGACATCGACGTGCTCGAGCCGATGATCGCGGAGGTGCGCGAGATGGTGGACGCGGTCGAGCTGCCGGTGCGCGGTGAGCCGGGCCGTCGCCACCGGCGGATCGGCCGCCGCCCTCAGCGCGCTGGCCGACGACACCCTCCTCGACCGCGACGCCCTGGAGCGGGCGGTCCACCGCCTGGTGGGCGCCTCCGCCGACGACCTGGCCGACGAGACCGGCCTCGAGGCCCGCGCGCGTGCGGCTGTGCCTGGCCGGCGCGGCCGTGCTCGAGGCGGTGCGGCGCTCGTTCGGCGTCGATGCCCTCCAGGTCACCCAGGCCGGCCTGCGCGAGGGCCTCGTGCTGGAGATGGCCGGGTGAGCGCCACGCCCCTCCTACCTCGCCCACTGGGGCCTGGCGGAGGGCCCCTTCCGGCTGGAGCCGGATCCGCGCTTCGCCTACGAGCGCGCCGACCACCGCGAGGGGCTGGCGCGCATCCTCTTCGGCATCACCCAGCTCGGCGGGCTGGTGGTGATCACCGGGGAGATCGGCGCGGGCAAGACCCTGCTCTCCCAGACCCTGCGCGAGACGCTCGACGGCGAGGGCTTCCGCGTGGCCGAGGTGCCCAACCCGCCGCGCACCCCGGCCGCCCTGCTCTCGGCGATGCTGCCGGCCATGGGCGCCGACCGGGCCGGCGGCTCCACCGCGCGCATCTCGGGCCTCATCCGGGCCCGCCTGAGCGAGTCCGAGGACGAGGGCCGGCGCGTGGTGCTGGCCATCGACGAGGCGCAGCGGCTCGACCCGCGCGCGCTCGAGGAGGTCCGCCTGCTCACCAACCCCGGCGCCGAGGGCCCGGGCGCGCCGGTCGTGCTGCTGGGCCAGCCCGAGCTGACCACCCACATCGAGCGCCACCCCCAGGTCGCCCAGCGCGTGGTGGTGCGCTACCACCTCGGCAACATGACCGCCGAGGAGGTCGACGCCTACGCCCTCCACCGCATCCGGGTGGCCGGCGCGTCCAAGCGGATCGTCTCCAAGAAGGCGTCGAAGGCCGTGTTCGAGGAGACCGAGGGCGTGCCGCGCCTGGTCAACCTCCTGCTGGCCAACGCGCTCTTCGTCGCCGGCAGCCGCGGCGACGCGCAGGTGGGCGAGGACATCATCCGCGACCTGGCCGAGGACCACCGCATGAGCCTCCAGGCCTCGTTGCCCGAGCCGGAGGAGGCCGCGTGAGGCGCGTCAGCTACCAGTCGGCGCTCGGCGACGCCACGCCAGGAGACCCTGGGCGTCTACGTGCGCCTGGGCGACGAGGCCATCTCCACGCGCCGCAAGGCCGCGCGCCACGAGGTGAGGGTCGAGCTCTCCAAGGCCCAGCGCCGCTGGCTGAAGGGCGCCGTGCGCGACTCCGGCGCGCCGATCGACGAGGGCGCCGTCCTGCGCGCGCTGGTCGACCTGGGCAGCGAGCTCGAGATCGACTGGCCGGCGATCTCCAAGGGCGGGGAGCTGCGCCGGGCGGTGCGCGAATCGGTGATGGTGCGCCGCCGGACCGCCGAGTAGCAGCGGGTGGCCAGGGCATGGGACGTGCCGGGGCTCACGGCCGGCTCGCGGTTCCGCGACGCGGCGGGGCGGGTCATCCTCACCCGCTGGCGGGAGATGATGAGCTACCGCGACGGCACCCTCGCCGGCGACGACATCGAGGAGCTGCACGCGATGCGCGTCTCCTCGCGGCGCCTGCGCGCGGCGATGGACGCCTTCGACGGCGCCTTCCCCGCCAAGTCGTTCAAGGAGCTGCTGGCGCAGGTCAAGGAGATCACCGACGTGCTGGGCGACGCGCGCGACCTCGACGTCGCGGTCGAGCGCCTCCTCGACGTGCTGCCCGAGCCTGCCCGAGGACGAGCGGCCGGGGATCGAGGGGCTCATCGCCCGCTACCGCGACGAGCGCTCGGCCGAGGATCCGCAGATCGCCGCGCTGATGGCCAAGATCGAGGAGGAGCGCTTCGAGGAGCGCCTGGCCGCCTACATGGCCAAGCACACCGGCGTGAAGCTCTCCAAGCTCAAGCCCGGCCCCCCGGTGGACTGAGGATGGCCAAGCCCCGCCGCGTCGAGGGACTCGATCCCGACGACCGCCTCCTCCCCAACGCGCGCAAGGTGCTCGCCGTGCGCATCGACGAGGTCTACGCCTACGACCAGGCCGTGCGCGACCCGGCCAACGTCAGGCGAGCTCCACGACATGCGCATCGCCTGCAAGCGCCTGCGCTACGTGCTGGAGATCTTCGGCATCGCCTTCCCGACCGACCTCGAGCCCCAGATCGACCAGATCAAGGAGCTCCAGGACCTGCTCGGCGACATCCACGACTGCGACGTCCAGGTGCCGATGCTCGAGGCCCACCTCGCCTGGCTCACCGAGCGCGAGGCCGGCGCCGCCCGGCGCCTGGTGACCGAGACGGCCGCGCGCGCGGCCGGCACGGCCGCCTCCGCGGCCGCCGCGCGCCCCCTCGGAGGACGACTTCCGCGCCTTCCAGCGCCGGCTCGAGGTGGGCCGGCGGGGCTCCGAGCGCCTCGGCGTCCACGCCCTCATCGGCCGCCGCCGGCGCGAGCGCGGCGAGCTCTACGCCCGCTTCATCGCCGAGTGGCGCCGGATGGCCGACGAGGACTTCCGCGACCGGCTGGAGTCGGCCCTCGGGATCGGCCATGCCTGAGCGGCTCGCGCTGTTCGGCGACGTCCACGGCAACATCGGCGCCCTGAGGTCCGTGCTCGGGGCGATCGAGGACGCCGGGATCACGCGCGGCGCGTGCACCGGCGACCTGGTGATGCGCGGCGACGAGCCCGAGGCGTGCGTCACCGAGCTCCGCGCGCTCGGCTGGCCCTGCGTGATGGGCAACACCGATCTCAAGGTCTCCCAGCGCTCCGACCCCGACCCGGACCACCCCAAGGCCGAGTCGGTCGGCTCGCGCGCCTGGACGCTCAACCAGCTCAGCCCCAAGAGCCTCGCCTACCTCGCCGAGCTGCCGATGGTGGTGCGGCTCAAGGTGAAGTCGCTCACGGTGGTCCTCATGCACGGCGGCATGGACGACCCGCGCGACGCGGTCGACGCCCACACCGGCGAGCGCGACCTCGCCCGCCTGGTGGCCAAGCTGGGCAAGCCCGACTGCATCGTCAACGGGCACACCCACGAGCCCCTCGTCCGCAACGTCGGCGGCTGCGTCTTCGTCAACCCGGGCAGCGTCGGCGAGGCCAACAAGGGCGACCGCCGCCCGCGCTGGGCCTGGATCGAGGCCCGCCGCTCCGGGATCTCCGCCCACCTGGAGCGGGTCCCCGACAAGCTGGCCTTCGTCCGGAGCCACTAGGCGCAGGCCGTGGACGCGCCGAGGCGCCGCCGATGTCGGAACGGCGGGGCCGTCACCACCCGACGGCCCACACCGGCGCCCTCACGATCGGACGGGGCGGGCGCGCGGCGCGGCGCCGCGGGGCGCGCGGCGCGGCCGCCCGCGCTCGCGGAGTGACGCGGGGCCGCGCGATCGGAGCGACGAGCGCGCGGACGTGGGCCACCGGATCGACCGGCGGGCGGCGCTGCGGCCGGTGGTCGTGCACGGCCACGAGACCCAGCATCAGCACCCCCACCGCGACGAGGACCCCCACGTACTCGACCGTCGCCGAACCCCGGCCGCGCGGGTGGGCGCTCACCCGACGACCGCCCCGACCTGGCGGGACAGCTCGATCAGGAGGACGCCCAGCACGAGGATCAGCACCGCCGGGACCATCACCATCGCCACCACCAGCTGGATCTTCGGCGCGGCCGTCGCGGCCCGCTCGCGCGCGGCCTGGCGCCGCCCGGCCCGCAGCGCCGCCGCCTGCCCCTGGAGGGCCCGCGACAGCGGCGCACCGAGTTCCTCCGCCTGGAGCAGGGCACCGACGGTGCGGGCGAGCTCGGGAGCGCCGACGCGGTCGACCAGACCCCGATAGGCGGCCCGCCGCGGGGTGCCGAGGGAGAGGTCGTGGAGCACGCGCCCGACCTCGGCGCCGAGGGTGCCCCCGAGGCGGTCCGCCGCGAGCCCGAGCGCGGGGTCGAGCGCCATCCCCGACTCCACGCAGATCCCGAGAAGGTCCAGCAGGTCGGGAAGCTCCCTCACGATGGCGCCGCGCCGCGCCCGCTGACGGGCGGAGATCCACCTCCCGGGCAGGCACGCACCCGACGCCGCGAGGGCCGGTCCGAGGACGGCGGCGGGCGCCGCCGCCACGGCGAGCGGCAGCGCCAGCGCCAGCCCGGCCAGCGCGCACCCCGCCCGGGCGCGCGCGAGCGTCGCGGCGGCGAGGACGGCCTCCATGCCGGCCCGCTCGATCGCGGCACCGTCGCCGGCCCGCGCCAGACGGGCGGCGACGCCCGAGGGGCTCGGAACCGCCGCGGCGGCCCTCATCCAGCCCGGGACGACGCGCCGGCGCCGGCGCGTCGGGTCGCGGGACGCGACCGGCGGCCGTTCTCGCGCAGCCCGATCACCGCGCACACCATCGCGAGCGCCCACATCGCGATCGGGCTGGTCGCGAGGCTCACGGCTCCACCCGGCCGATGCGCCGGATGCCGAGCACCCCGAGGGCGTAGAGCCCGGCGGACGTCGCCAGGAGGACGGGACCGATCCCCTGGCCGAGCGTCCGCGCGAGCGTTCCCGGCGCGGCGATCTCGGTCATGACGGCGCCTCCGAGCGGAAGAGCGGCCACCAGCCAGGCGGTCATGCGCGCCTGCGCCGTCGCGCCCCGCAGCTCGCGCGCCAGCCGCGCGCGCTCCTCCAGCCGGTCGGACAGCGCGCCCGAGCGCGCGCGCCAGGTTCCCGCCGGTCCGCCGCTGGACGAGGATCGCCGTGACCATGATCCGCAGGTCGTGCGCCGGCACCCGCTCGGCGAGACCCTCGAGTGCGGCCTCCAGGCGACTGCCGAGCTCGAGCTCGGCGACCGTGCGGGCGAACTCGGCCCGGGCCGGCTCCGGGGCGTCGCGCGCCGCGCGCGTGAGCGCCTGGCGCAGCGAGAGCCCGGCCGCGAGCGCCGCGGCGATCTGCTGGGCGATCCCCGGCAGCTGCTCCTCGACCCTGACGAGGTGGCGCCGGTCCGCCGATCGAACGAGCGCCACCGCAGCCGCCACCACCGCCGCTCCCGCCGCCGGCGCCGCCAACGGCAGCCGCAGCGCCGCGTAGCCGACGACCGCCGCGACGACGGCGCCCGCCGCCGCGAGCGCCACGAACATGTCGGGCCCGACCGGCAGTCCGCCCCGGGCGAGCCGCGCCCCGAGGCGCTGGCCCGCCGGTCGGCGGGCGATTGGCCCCGGCCGCCGGTCCCGGACGGGACCACGGGGGCGCGATCGCGTATCCCCCACGATGCGCCGGGCGCCGATCACGGCGCACACCGCGGACAGCGCCGCGACGGAGGCGGCGGTCGTCGCGCTCACGCGACCTCCTCCTCTCCGCTCGGCGTCCACGAGCCCTCGCATCCACTCCTCCGCGGGCGGGCACCACTCGAACGCCGCCGGGCGCTCCGGGGTGCGCCCTCCAGCGCACGAGGCTCGTCAGGACCGGCCCCTCCGCCGAGGCCCGGACCGCGGCGATCTCCACGACCCGGCGCGCGCCGTCGGGGTGCCGGGCCTGGTGCACCACCACGTCCAGGGCGCTCGCCACCTGATCGGCCACGGCGCGGTATGGGAGGTCGAGGTCCCCCATCAGGGCCAGGGTCTGCACCCGCCGGATCGCGTCGCCGGGCGACGAGGCGTGCAGCGTCGAGAGCGAGCCCTCGTGGCCGGTGGTCATCGCGGTCAGCATGTCGAGGGCCTCGCCGCCGCGGACCTCGCCGACGACGATCCGGTCGGGCCGCATCCGCAGCGCGTTGCGCACCAGCGCCCGGATCGGCACGGCGCCCGCGCCCTCGAGGGATGGCGGGCGGCTCTCCAGGCGGACCACGTGGGGAAGCGCGATCCGCAGCTCGGCCGCGTCCTCGATCGTGACGACGCGCTCCCGCGCCGGGACGAACGCGGCGAGCGCCGCCAGCGTCGTCGTCTTCCCGCTGCCGGTGCCCCCGGTCACGAGCAGGTTGCGGCGTGCCCGCACCGCGCGGCGCAGGAGGTCGAGCATGCGCGCATCGATGGTGCCGAGGGCGACCAGGTCGTCGCCGGTCAGGGGACGTCCGGAGAAGCGCCGGATCGTCAGCGCCGGGCCGTCGAGCGACAGCGGCGGGATGACCACGTTCACGCGCGATCCGTCCGGGAGGCGGGCATCGACCATCGGGCTCGCCTCGTCCACCCGGCGACCGAGCGGCGCGAGGATGCGGTCGATGACGTGCAGCAGGTGCGCGTCGTCCTGGAAGCGGGCCTCCGACGGAGCGATCCGCCCGCCGCGCTCGACGAACACGCTCGAGGGCCCGCAGATCATCACCTCCGTGATCGACGGGTCGCGCAGCAGGGCCTCGAGGGGCCCGAGGCCGAGGGCCTCGTCCAGGACGGCCTGCACCAGCGCCTCGCGTCCGGCGCCCGTGAGGATCCGGCGTTCCTCGTCGAGCATGTCCTCGAGGATCTCGGCCAGGTCCTCCCGGCGCATGCCGCGGCCTCCGACCCTGGGGTCGCGGGCGGCGCGGGCGCGCAGGTGCTCCACGAGGGCCGGGTCCGGGAGCGTGGCGCGCTCATCCCGCCACCCGCGCCAGTTCCTCCACGGCGCCCGTGAGGCGCGCCCTCCGGCCGCCCGGCCATCGACCCGCCGCCAGCTCCGCGCCCTCGCGCTCCGCCCAGGGAAGCTCGGCCAGCACCGGGGCGCCCACCGCCCTGCCGAAGGCGCGCACACCGAGCTCGGGGCGCTCGGGCCCGGCGTTCACGACGAGGCCGCAGCGTGCGTCCGCACCCGAGCCCGCGAGCATCTCGATCAGTCGGCGTGCCCGCCGCGCCCCCGCGAGCGTGGCCGGGCTCGAGAGGATGACGCTGACCCTCCGCGCCGCGGCGAGGCCGGCGGCGAGGAGCCACCCCGGCCCGGCGTCGATCACCACCCGCGCCCGCACTCCGCCGGCGGAGTGCCCCGCGTTGACCAGCCGGGCCACGGCCGCGGCGGTCCAGGTCTCCGGCGATGCCGGCGCCGCGGGCGCCAGGATCACCCTCACCCCGGACGCGTGGTCGTGCGCCGCCCGATCGAGCTGCCCGGCGTTGACCTCGTCCACGACCGCCGCGAGGTCGGCGAGCGTGCGGGCGGCGGGGAGGTCCCAGGCCCCGCCGAGGTCCCCGCGCTCGAGGTCGAGCTCCAGAGCCAGACCGGGGCCCCGTCCCGGGCCCAGCAGAGCGCGAGCGCCCCCGCGATCAGGCTCGCCCCGCTTCCGCCGCACGCCCCCACGACGACGAAGGTGCCGCCCTCCGCGTGCGGCGCGTTCACGGCGCCGGGACCTCCCGCGGGCCGCTCTCGCCGATCTCGTCGCGGGGCCGCACCAGGAGACGCACCTCCCGGGCGAAGTTCAGCGCCGCCGTGATCCGGAGGGCCTGCGCGGCGGACACCCTCAGGAGCACCTCCCCGCCCGTCGGCGCGACGCCGTCGGGCGACGGCGCCTCGGCCACGGCGAGCACCTCGGCGTCGCCGACCACCACGGCCGTCCGCCCGGCCGGCCCCTCCCCGGTGGAGGCCACCACGTTCGACGCGGGCGCCGGCGGTGAGACCCGCCGCCGCACCGCCCGCCGCCGAGAGCGGGACCGCCACGGCGCGCTCCCCCACCGCCAAGCGGCGCCGGCCCGGCCCCGGGCGCGCCACCGAGGGCGGCCTCCGTGATCGGCTCGCCGGCGGCGACCGGCACCGCGATGCGCCGTCCCACCGCGTCCCTCGGATCGGCGAGCATCCCGGGAAGGTCGAGCGACGCCGGGACGGCCGCCGTCGACAGAGCGTGCGCCGCGGCGGCGGAATCGAGGAGGAGGCCCGGCGGCAGCGCCTCCGCGGCGACCACGACGCGCCCCTGGTCCGAGGGCCGCGCGGCCGCCCGCAGCGTGAGGCCCGCGGCGGCCATCGCGGCGACGAGCGCCAGGACGAGCCAGAGGCCGCCCCGGCGCCCGCGGGCCGTCAGCCGGGGCCGCCTCACGCCGATCCGCCGGGTATGGAACGCCCACAGCCGCACGAGGCCCCCGCCAGCCCGCCGGCGCCGCACCAGCCGCAGGGACGCCACGCGCGGGCCGCCCACCGCGCGAGCACGGCCGGACGGATGGGCGGCACGGCGCCGCCGCACGACGCGAGGCCCACGACGACCTCGAGCACCCGCGCCGTCGCCGGGACGTCCGGACGGGCGGCGATGGCCACCACCCACCCGGCGGCGTGCTCGTCGGCGGGCAGGCGGACGACCGGCGCCCCCATCAGGCCACCGATGGCGGCCAGTGCGGAGGCGCCAGGATCCGCCGTCGCGGGCCGCGCCACGACCACGGCATCGCCCCCGAGCTCCGACAGCGCCATCGACCACGCGGTCGCCGTCGACGGGGCGCCAGCGACCGCGGCGCCGGGGCCGGGCGATGACCCTCAGCCGCGGCGACTCGTCCACCCCGGCGACGACGGCGAGCCGCTGATCGACCACGATGAGCGTCACGCCGCCCGCGCCCCGTCGGGAGGCGTGGGTGCCAGCGGCAGGGAGAGGCGGAAGCAGGCACCGTCCCCCACCGCATCGAGGGTCAGCCGGCCTCCGTTGGCCTCGGCGATCTCGCGGGCGATCGCAAGGCCGAGACCACTGCCCGGTCCGATCGCGCCGGAACCACGCTCGCCCCGCCGGAAGATGAGCTCGCGGTCGGCGCGCGGGACGCCGGGGCCGTCGTCCCGGACCCTCAGGGTGGCGACGCCGGCCCGCCGCGAGAGGCCGATGAGGACCGTGCCGTCCTCCGCGCCGTGGCGCACGGCGTTCTGGATGAGGTTGTCGAGGGCGCGCGCGATCTCATCGCTTCCCCCGGACACCCAGGCGGGGTGGCGCGCGCCGCGCACCACGACGGTGATCCCCCGCACCGCGGCCGGGGGGCCGAAGCGCTCACCCGCCGACCGCGCCAGCTCCGCGAGGTCCGTGGCCGGCGCGTCGGTCGCCGGACCGGCGGCGGCGTGGGAGAGGGAGCGGAGGCCATCGGCGAGCCGGAGGGCCTCGGCGTCGAGCATCTCGGCGATCCGCCGGCGCTCGAAGCGCGGGTCATCCGTCGCGAGGATCACGCAGAGGCCGCGGATGATCGTCAGGGGCGCGTGGAGGTCGTGGACGATCGCCTCGGCCGCCGCCCCCCGGGCGGTGGCCGGCGCGTGGGCGCCGATCACGTCAGACCTCCTCGGGGAGCAGGCGATAGCCGATGCCCCAGACGTTGACGACGAGACCCTCGCCGCCCCCCAGCGCGGCGAGCTTGCGCCGGAGGCGGCTGGCGTGGCTGTCGACCGTGCGCGTCCGCGCCGCGGCCCGGTAGCCCCACACGTCCCGGAGCAGCTCGGCCTTGGTGAAGACGCGCGAGGGGTCCTTCGCGAGGGCCGTGAGGAGGGCGAACTCCTTGGCCGAGAGGTCCAGCGAGCGCCCCCCGATCGTGGCCCGCCGGGCGTGGCGGTCGACGGTGAGCGTCCCGACCCGGATCTCCTCGCTGAGGGTGGCGCCCCGCGCCCGGCGGATGAGGGACGAGAGGCGCGCGAGGACCTCGGGGTAGTGGAACGGCTTGGCGACGTAGTCGTCGGCGCCGCGGTCGATGCCCCTCACGGCCGCGAGCGGGCTGGCCTCACCCGAGATCAGGAGGATCGGCATCCCGATGTCCCAGGGCACGTCGGAGCCGCCGTCGCGGATGCGGGTGACCAGGTCCAGGCCGCTCATGCCCGGCAGGCCGACGTCCACGACGGCAACGTCCGGCCGCGATGTGGAGAGCACGTCGACCGCCTCCTCCGCCGTGGTCGCAGAGACCGGCGCGAAGCGGTCGGCGATCAGGTTCTCCGCGAGGAAGATGCGCGTGGGCGCATCGTCCTCGACGAGAAGGACGGAGGGCACCGCCCGCCCGAGTCCCAGTGACATGACGACCTCCCGGCCACGCGCCCCGGACGCCCCGATGGCGTCCCGATCCGCACAGACACGAGGCCCGGGACGTCACGGAGTCGCCCCCCACCGCGTCACACGATCTCCGCAACGAGCGGGGTTTTCCGCGCGCCGGGCGCCGGATCGTGCCCGGACGACGACCATTGCGATCCGCGGCGGGCGGGAGCAATCTGGACGGACGGCGGACGGACGGAGGAGGGCGCGATGAACGACTCTGAGAACGCGATCCAGAAGGCGGAGGAATCGACGCGCCGCGCCGACCAGGTCGCCGCGACGCTCGCCGAGCGGGTGGGGTCCCGCGCGGGGGTGAGCGCCATCTTCGGCGAGCCCGTCGAGCGCGATGGCGTGACCGTGATCCCGGTGGGAAGGGTGCGCTGGGGCTTCGGCGGAGGGGGCGGAGGCGGAGCGGGCCGAGGAAGCGGGGAGATGGAGGGTGAGGGCTCGGGCGGCGGCGGCGGCGCCGTCGCGGCGCCCGTGGGCTACATCCAGATCTCGGGCGGAACGGCGCGCTACACGCCGATCGGCTTCCCGGTCTCGCCGGCCACGATGGTCGCCGGGGCCGTCGCCGCCTTCCTGCTGCTGCGGGGCCTCAGGGCGCTTCGGCGCTAGCCGGCGGGGCGCTCTCGCGCCTCAGCACGTCGCCCGGGGCGACCGCCGCGAGGCGGCCGGCGCGGCACTCGACGACGGCGCGGGCGCCGCGGACCGCGGCCGCCCGGCCGGCCGGCAGCGGATCGACCACCCGCAGCACCCGGCCGGTGCGGTCGAGGAAGGCGCAGCCGATCGGCGCCCGCAGCCCGAGGGCGTGCACGCCGGCGCACGGCTCGAGCCAGAGCGCCTCGTCGTCGGCGAGGTCCGGCGTCGCCAGCAGGCCGATGAGGCGGGCCGCCCGGGAGGTGGCCCGGTGGCAGCGGCGGGCGACGAGGCTGCCGTCCCCCGTGCGCAGCGGCGCCGCCGGGCCGGCGATGCGGTCGATGCGTAGGCGACCCATCGCGCCAGGATGGCCCCGGCCGCGTCACGGAACACGGCGCGATCGAGCCCTCAGGCCCGCGGGACGCTCACCAGGCCGTGATCGGCGGCGGCGCGGCCAGGTACGCCCGCAGCTCGGGGGTGGGGTACGACGGATCGTCCTCCACGCGGGGCGGCACGGCCGACGACAGGGACTGGCGGGAGCCGACCGCCGTGGAGCCGTCGTCGGCGATGCCGGTCTCGGTGCCCGGATGGCGCGCGTAGGCGCCGAGGACCTTCCAGATGCCCGTGTAGGAGTCGTGCAGCGGGGCCGTGGGGTCTGGCGCGATCCAGTTGCCGGTGCGGCGGGGCGCGTCGATGACGGGCGGCTCGCTCGGCTTCCGGAGCTGGAAGTAGGCGCCGTCGACGACCAGGCCGCAGGCCTCGGCCCGCCCGACCATCCAGTGGAGCGGCAGCTCGGACAGGGACGGGTCGCTCTCGCCGCCGCCCACGTCGGAGTGGGCCCCCGCGAACCACACCTGCTCGACCACCTGGTCGCCCGCGTCGGCGTTCTGGATCCACAGCGTCGGACGGAAGGGGCCGCGCCGCTCGTCGATCGAGATGGCGTGGAAGGCGTTGTCGACCGAGCGGCTGAGCTGGGTGTCGTGGAAGCTCCAGCGACGGTTGATGAGCCCGAACAGCTTGAAGCGGTCTGCCGGGATGCCGAGCGCGCCGACGGTGTCCCACACGCCGATGAAGCGGATGCGCGGCTCGTACGAGTAGGCCGCGCGGAAGGCCTTCGCCCGGGCGGAGTTCGGGTGGGTGGCGTCGGTGCGGTCGCGGTAGAGCTCGTAGGCCTGGCCGACCCGGCCGGCGTGCTCGCGGCGCAGGAGCCCCGAGTTGCGGATCAGCCCGCCGAGGCTGCGCGCCGTGAACGCGCCGCGGCTGAAGCCGAAGAGGAAGATCTGGTCGTCCCGGCCGTCGGGGTTGTCGGCCGCGGGCGTGAAGTGCTCGATGAGGAAGCGGTAGCCCTCCTCGACGTTGGCCGAGAGCCCGAAGCCGAACATGCCGCCGATGCTCTTCTCCCACGGCTTGGTCCCCACGCCCTCCACGTACTTCGCCACCTGCTGCACGCCGTCCACCATGGGGACGGCCCGGAGGGCGTTGCGGATCTTGGCGACGTTGGTGGGAGAGGGCTGGTCGGGCCTGTTCCAGGTGCCGTCGCAGCAGACGATGAGCCTGGTGGACAAGGGCTACTCCGATCGCCTCGTTGAATCGTTCGGTTGCGCTTTTCGCGCTAACGATAGGAGAACCGGGCGGACCGCCTGATACGCCCGCCCGCCGCAGACGGGCCCGCACGCCGGGCCCCGGTGGGCGTCCGAGGGGCGTTGCTAGGCTGACTCCGTGGGTCAGGGACC
Organism: uncultured Thermoleophilia bacterium; assembly: GCA_963784365.1. Lineage (GTDB taxonomy): Bacteria > Actinomycetota > Thermoleophilia > Miltoncostaeales > Miltoncostaeaceae > Miltoncostaea. The sequence continues at coordinate 422,951 of CAWAQS010000009.1, forward strand.
GCTCTCCCCGTGCTACTCCAGCGGCCGCGACTTCGCCGTCGAGGTCGAGGGCGTCCGCTTCCGTTTCAGCAGCGAGGACTTCGCCTCGCGGGTGCGCGCGGCGGCGGTCCAGCTGGGCCTGGTGGGACGCGAGGAGCTCTCGCCGGAGGAGACCCGGGACCTGGTGGCGCTGACCGCCCACGGCCGGATCGCCAACCCCCTGAGCCCGCTGGCGGCCCACATCGAGCTGCACCGCTCCGACCTGCTGGCCGGGGACGCCGACCTGGTGCACTGGCTGCGCCGGCTGGTGTTCCGCGGCGCGTGGATCGACCAGCAGGTGGCCGACGGCCAGCTGGTGCCCGAGTTCGACGAGCGCACCGGCTTCCGCTTCCGCGACGTGGTCTCGGGCGAGCCCGCGGCCGAGCCGCCGCCGGTGCCGGACTGGACCCCGATCGCCTACCGGAGCCCGGCGTGAACGCGCAGAGCCCCCAGGAGGTGCTGGAGGCCGTCCGGCGCCTGGAGGCCGACCTGGAGTCGATCCGCTCGCGGGCCCGCGAGCGCGAGCGCGACCTGAGCGACCTGCGGGCGGGGATCGCGGCCGACGCCGCGCGGGAGCGCCAGCAGCTCGTGGAGGACATGGAGCGGCTGGTGGACCTGATCGGCACCAGCTGGCAGTCGACGCACCGCCAGATCGCCGCGCTCGCCACCGAGGTCGCGGGGCTGCGGGCGTTCGCCGAGGAGGCCGCGGGCGGGCTGCGGGGCGCGAAGCTGGAGTTCCGCTTCGAGCCGGCCGCGGCGAACGGGATGGGCCCGGAGCCCAACTGACCGCGGCGCCGGACGGGGTGGAGCTGCACTGGCTGCCCCTGGGGGCCGGCGGCTCCTTCGTGCGCCTGAACGGGCGCGCCTTCGAGGCCGCGCAGGCGCACCTGGACGGGCGCGACGCCCATGGACCTGTACCACTCCGCCCTCACCCTCCACTCGCGCCGGCGTGCGGACCGTGGTGGAGATGACGCCGAGCTTCGGCGGGCCGGGCACCGACCGCGGGGTGGTGGTGACCGGGCCGGTCGGGCGTGCGCGGCGTCGCCGGCGTCAAGCTGCTGCGCTACGAGATCCGCTGCTGGCGCGACGGGAGCATCAGCGACATCGGCGAGGCGGGGGCGATCCGCTCCGCCTCAGCGACAGCGCCGACGACGCGCGCCGGATCATCGCCCTGGCGCCGGACGTGCCGCCGCTCACCTGGGGGCGCGACGAGCGCAACGCGGGCGAGATGTGGAACTCCAACTCGGTGATCGCGTGGCTGGTCAAGCGCGCCGGCCTCGCGGCCGAGCAGGTGCGCCCGCCGCGCGGCGGGCGCGCGCCCGGGTGGCGCGCCGGCGTCACCGTCGCGCGCCACCGGGAGGGCGGGCCCCGCTAGTCGGAGGGGTGCAGGGCCCCCTGAAGGGCGGTCATGGAGCGGGCGAAGAGCAGGCCCATGGCGTCGGCGGCCTCGTCGGGGCCCGGCTGGGGCTGCAGGGTGGCCAGCGCGCCGGTGGTGAGCACCACGGCCTGCTGGATGACCTGCCAGCGGTCCACGGGCGTCGCCTGCCCGCCCGACTCGGACTGCATCTCCTCGAAGGCCTCCTTCTGAGCCCGCATCAGCTCCTTGAGGCGCTCCTTGAACTCCTCCCCCGCGCCCTCGCCGAAGGCGAAGTTGAAGGGGAACTCTGGATCGTCGCTCACGCTTGCGTCCCTCCTGCTCTCAGAGCCGGATCTCGCGGATGATCGTGGGGCTGAACAGGTGCACGGTGTCGATGAAGCGCACCGTGTTCCCCACCAAGTCCATCACGATCGAGTGCGTTCGCGCCCCGTCCGCGAAATAGCGGACCCCCTGCAGGAGGTTTCCGTCGGTCACGCCGGTGGCGATGACATAGAGCGGAGCGGGCGCCAGGTCGCGCGTGTTGAACACGCGGTCGGCCGGCCCCTCCATGCCGAACTCGGCCATCTTGGCCAGGTCGGCGTCGTGGCGGGGCCACATCTTGGCCTGGATCTCGGCCCCCAGGCACTCGAGGGCGGCCGCGGTGATGACGCCCTCGGTGGAGCCGCCCATCCCCACGTAGAGGTGGTCGCCGGTGCCGCGGACGGCCACCGACATGCTGGCGGTGATGTCCCCGTCGGGGATCAGCCGGATGCGGGCGCCGGCGGAGCGGATCTCCTCGATCAGCTCCTGGTGGCGGGGCCGGTCGAGCACGATGGCGGTGGTGTCGCGCAGCGCGCGGCCGTAGCAGCGGGCCACCACGTCGAGCGTCTCGGCGATCGGGGCGTCGATGCTGACCCGCCCGCGGGCCGTGGCGCCGACGACGAGCTTCTGCATGTAGATGTCGGGGGCCGGCATCAGGCCGCCGGGCTCGCCGATGGCGCAGATGGCCACCGCGCCGCTGTCGCCGCGGGCCACGAGGTCGGTGCCCTCCAGGGGGTCGACCGCGATCTCGCACTCCATCCCGCCGCGGCCGAGGACCTCGCCCACGTAGAGCTCGGGCGCCTCGTCCTTCTGCCCCTCGCCGATCACCACGGTGCCGGTGATGGGCATCTCGCCCAGCTCGGCGCGCATCGCGTTGACGGCCGCCTGGTCGGCGGAGTTGTTGTCGCCCCGGCCGAGCCAGCGCGCCGATTCGATGGCTGCGCGCTCGGTGACCTTCAGGAAATCGACGGCCGCGACCGCGACCCCTGTGCCCTCCTGCGTCCCCTCCAACCCGGGCCCTATGCCTTCGTCTGGCGGGCCAGGCGCGCCTCGGCGTCCGCGTTGAAGGAGGCGATGCCGGCGGCCGTCAGGGGGTGCTGGAGCATCTGGTAGAAGACCTTCGGGGGGATGGTGGCGATGTCGCAGCCCATCTGGGCGGCCGCGATCACGTGGTGGGGCGAGCGGATCGAGGCGGCGAGCACCTCGGTGTCGTAGAGGGAGCTGGCGAGCGCCTCGACGATGTCGCGCAGGCAGCCGATGCCGTCGTGGCCGATGTCGTCGAAGCGGCCGACGAACGGCGACACGAACGCGGCGCCCGAGGCGGAGGCGAGCAGCGCCTGGGCCGCGGTGAAGACGAGGGTCATGTTGACGCGGATCTCGTCGGCGGCCAGGGCGGACGTGGCGGCCAGGCTCTCGGAGCCCATCGGCAGCTTCACCACGATGTTCGGGTGGATGGCGGCGAGGCGCCGGCCCTCGGCGATCATGTCGCCGCGCGAGTCGGCCACCACCTCGGCGGAGATCGGCCCGTCCACCAGCGCGCAGACGCGGCGGTAGATCTCGTCGGGCTCCCCCTCCACCTTGGACAGGAGCGTCGGGTTGGTCGTGACGCCCGCCAGCACTCCCCACCCGGCGATCGTCTCGATGTCGGCCAGGTCGGCCGTGTCCACGAAGAGCTTCATACCGTCCACCCTTCCTCTTTGCCTGGGTCGTCCCCCACCGGCGAGGCTACCACCGGCTCGGACTACTTCTCCACGTCGTGCCACGCCTCAGGACTTCCCGCCATGAGGGCCTCGCACACCTGCAGCGCGGCCCGCAGGAACTCCACGTCGTGCACCCGGAAGATCGTCGCGCCGCGGGTCCGGCACCAGACCATTCCGGCCGTCGTGTCCGCCAGTCGCTCCGCCGCCGGCATGGCCGGTGATCGCGCCGAGCACCTTCTTGTTGGATATCGGCACGAGCACCGGACGCCCGAGGGCCGCGACCTCGCCGATGCGGTGCAGCAGGTCGAGGTCCTGGGGCGGCGACTTGCCGAGCCCCACCCCCGGGTCGACCACGATCCGCTCGGCCGGGATGCCCGCGGCCGCGGCGTCGGCCATCCGCTCGCGGGCCCAGGCGCAGACCGTGGCCGGCACGTCGACGTCGGGGAACGAGGTGGGGCGCACCTTGGGGGGCCCGAAGAAGTGGGTCAGCACCACGCCGACGCCGCCGGCGGCCGCCACGCCCGCCATCTCGGGCGCGGCGCAGGCCCGTGGGGTCGTTGAGGATCACCGCGCCGGCCGCGATCGCCGCCTCCGCCACGGCGGGCTTGAAGGTGTCGATGGCGACGGGGGTGTCGATGGCGGCCGCCAGCCGCTCGATGACCGGCACGACGCGGCCGATCTCCACCTCGACCGGCGTGTGGTCGGAGAAGCGCAGCGACTCGCCCCCCACCTCGACCACGTCGGCGCCCAGCTCGGCGAGGCGCATGCCGTGGGCCACGGCCCGCTCGGTGCCCGCGCTGACGCCGCCGTCGCTGAACGAGTCGGGGTTCGCGTTGACGATCCCCACCAGGCGCCCGCGGGCGCAGTCGATCGACCCGCCCGCGTGGGTCCAGACGAGGTCGGTCGCGCTCACCCCACGCGCGCGCGCGAGGCGCAGGTCGGACCCCCCGGTCCAGCGGGCGCGACAGCCCACCGGCGCGCACTTGGAGGGGCGCACCTTGGCCGAGACGCCCGCGGCCGCGAGGGCGGCCTCGGCCGCCGCGGCGACCTCCGCGCTGCGTCGTCCTCGCGGACCCACAGCAGCATCGACGGGCCGGAGCCCGAGATCGTGGCGCCGAGGCAGCGCTCCCCGTCCACCAGCCCGCGGATGGCGTCGATGCCGGGCACCAGCGGGCCGCGGTGGGGCTCGTGGAGGCGGTCCTCGAGGAGCGGCGGCAGGTCGTCGAGGCGGCCCTCGCAGAGCGCGAGCGTCAGGCCGACGGCGCGCGAGAGGGTGGCGGCGGCGTCGGCCAGGGCCACGGTCGCGGGCAGGGCGCTGCGCGCCTCCTCGGTGCTCGTGCGCGACTCCGGGACGACGACGATGAAGCCGAGCCCCTCGGGCAGGGGCACCTGCTGGGCCACGGGGCCGGGGACCACGGCCACCAGCCCGCCGTTGAGGCAGGCGGCGGCGTTGTCCGCGTGACCCTCGATCTCGGTCGCGCGCGCGAGCAGGTCGTCCGGGGTCCAGCGCAGGCCGCCGAGGGCGTTGGCGGCGATCAGGCCCGAGCAGACGGCGGCGGCCGACGAGCCGAGGCCCGCGGCCGAGGGGGATGCGGTTCTTGCACTCGATCGCCAGGTCGTCGAGCGAGCCGAGCCCGGACGCCAGGGCCCGGCAGACCAGGTTGGTCGCGTCGGCCGGCACCTCGCCCGCGCCCTCGCCGGTGACCGTCACCTCGAGGGGGCCGGGGCGGCGCTCGATGACGACCGCGTTGCCCAGGTCGAGCGCCAGGGCCAGGCAGTCGAAGCCCGGGCCGAGGTTGGCCGAGGTGGCCGGGGCGCTGACCGTGAGGTTCTCGAGCTCAGCCAAAGACCGCCTCCTCCACCGCCGCGAAGTCGGCCGGCAGGCGGCGGACCGGCTCGGCGTTGACGATCGCCGTGTCGGGGTCCTTGAGGCCGTGGCCCGTCAGCACGCAGACCACCCGCTCGCCCGTGCGGAAGTCGCCCGCCTCGGCCCGCTGGATGAGGCCCGCGACCGACGCCGCCGAGGCCGGCTCGCAGAAGATGCCCTCCTCGCTGGCCAGCCGGTGGTAGGCGTCGAGGATCTGGGAGTCGGTGACCGCCGCCACGCCGCCGCCCGAGGCCGACATGGCCTCCAGGGCCTGGTCGCCGCGGGCCGGGTTGCCGATGCGGATGGCCGTGGCCACGGTCTCGGGCCGGGCCACCGGGGCGCCCTCCACCAGGGGCGCCGCGCCGGCGGCCTGGAAGCCGTAGAGGCGGGGCAGGCTGCGCGAGCGCTCGGCCTCGCGGTAGGCCTGGAAGCCCAGCCAGTAGGCGCTGATGTTGCCGGCGTTGCCCACCGGGATGCAGAGCGCGTCGGGCGCGTCGCCGAGGTCGTCGCAGACCTCGAAGGCGCCGGTGCGCTGCCCGTCGATGCGGTACTCGTTGAGCGAGTTGACCAGGGCGATGTTGTGGCGCTCCACCAGCTGGCGCACCACGACCAGGGCGTCGTCGAAGCTGCCGTCCAGGGCCAGCACGCGCGCGCCGTGGATCAGCGCCTGGGCCAGCTTGCCGGCGGCGATCTTGCCCTCCGGGATCACCACCGCGGCCGTGAGGCCGGCGCGGGCCGCGTAGGCGGCCGCCGAGGCGGAGGTGTTGCCGGTGGAGGCGCAGATGACCGCCGTCGCGCCCTCCTCGACGGCCTTGGACACGGCCATCGTCATGCCGCGGTCCTTGAAGCTGCCCGTGGGGTTCATGCCCTCGAGCTTGGCGAAGATCTCGAGGTCGAAGCGCTCGGACAGGCGCGGCAGCGGGACCAGCGGCGTGCCGCCCTCGCCCAGCGAGACGATCGGCGTGGTCGCGCTGACCGGCAGGAACTCGCGGTAGCGCTCGATCAGCGCCGCCATCAGCCGCCCCCCTGCCCGTCGCCCAGCACGCGCAGCAGGACCGGCTCGCCGCGCACGTCGTCGAGCATCCTCAGGCGGTTCACCACGGCATCCATGCGGTCCTCCCGGCCGGCGTGGACGATCAGGACCAGGCTGGCCTCGTCCCCCGCGCCGCTCTGGACCACCGAGCGGATCGAGAGGCCCTCGTCGCCGAAGATGGACGCGATGCGGGCGAGCACGCCCGGCCGGTCCGCGACGGACATCCGCAGGTAGAAGGCCGAGGCCACCGTCCCCGGGGGGGCGATGCCGCGCCCGGAGTCGGCGAGCGCGTTGTGCAGGAAGGAGCCCTGGTGGGTGCCGAGGATCGAGAGGATGTCGGCCACCACGGCCGAGGCGGTCTCGTCGCCGCCGGCGCCCGGGCCGACCAGCATGATCTCGCGGGTGGTGCGCGACTCGAGCAGCACCGCGTTGTCGGGCCCGCCGATCGCCGCCAGGCGGTGGCCCTGGGGGACGAGCGCCGGGTAGACGCGGACGCTCACCGCGCCGTTGAGGAGGCGGGCCACGCCGAGCAGCTTGACGACGAAGCCGAGCGCGCGCGCGTGCTCGATGTCCTCGGCCTGGAGGCGGTCGATGCCCTCGTAGGGCACGTCGTCGATCAGCACCCGCGAGTGGAAGGCGATCGAGGAGAGGATCGCCATCTTCGCCGCGGCGTCGGCCCCGTTGACGTCCTCGGTCGGGATCGGCCTCGGCGTAGCCGAGCTCCTGGGCGCGCGAGAGCGCCTCCTCGTAGGCGAGCCCGCTGCGCGCCATCTCGGTGAGGATGTAGTTGGTGGTGCCGTTGACGATGCCCGTGACCGCGGTGATCTCGGCCGCCAGCAGCGACTCGCGCAGCACCTTGATCACCGGGATCGCCGGCGCAGGCCGAGGCCTCGAAGCGCAGCTCGGCGCCCGCCTCCTCGGCGGCCGTCAGGAGCTCGGGGCCGTGGCGGGCGAGCAGCTGCTTGTTGGCCGTCACGACCGACGCGCCGCGGGCGAGCGCCCGCTCGCAGGTAGTCGGAGGGTCGGGTCGAGGCCGCCCATCACCTCGACGACGATCGACGACCGAGGGGTCGTCGAGCACGCGGGCCGGGTCGGTGGTGATCAGCGCGGGATCGACGCCCGGGCGGGGCTGGAGGCGTCGCGCACCAGGATCGGGCCCAGCTCGAGCCGGTGGCCCGAGGCGCGCTCGATGGTGCGCGCCGCCCTCGATCAGCGAGCGCACGACGGCCTGGCCGACGGTCCCGCAGCCGAGGAGGCCCACCGTGACCGGCCTGGCCGTCGGGACGCGGACGGCCATCAGACGTCCCGCGCCACGAGGTCGTCGTAGGTCTCGCGGCGGGTGACGAGGCGCGCCTCGCCGCCGTCCACGAAGACCACGGCCGGGCGGGTGACCCCGTTGTAGTTGGACGCCATCGACACACCGTAGGCCCCCGTGGCCGGCAGGCACACCAGGTCGCCGGGCCCGACCGGCGGCAGGGACGCCTCGCCCACCAGCACGTCGCCGCTCTCGCAGTGCTTGCCCACGAGGCGCAGGGTCTGGGTGGGCTCGGCGTCGGCCCGGTTGGCGAGCAGCGGCTCGTAGACCGCGCCGTAGAGCATCGGGCGCAGCAGGTCGCTCATGCCGCCGTCCACCGCCGCGTAGGTGCGCACGCCCGGGATCATCTTGGTGGCGCCGACCCGGTAGACGGTGACGCCGGCGCGGCCGACGATGCTGCGGCCCGGCTCCACCAGGACGCGGGGCATCGGCAGGCCGATCCTCCCCCACTCGCCGCGGACGGCCTCGACCACGGCCTCGGCGTAGTCCTCGACCGCGGCCGGCCGGTCGTCGCGCGTGTAGGCGATGCCGAGGCCGCCGCCCATGTCCATGACGGCGAGGTCGTCGCCGCCGCACCGACGCGACGAAGTCGGCCACGATGGCCGCGGCCGCCGGGAAGCCGGAGAGGTCGAACAGCTGGGAGCCGATGTGGCAGTGCAGGCCCCACGAGGTCCAGCGACGGGGCGGCGCGCACGGCCGCGACGGCCTCGGCCGCCGGGCCGCCCTCGATCGAGAAGCCGAACTTCGAGTCGAGCTGCCCGGTCGAGATGTAGGAGTGGGTCGAGGGCTTCACGCCGGGCGTGACGCGCACCAGCACGCGCTGGCGCACCCCGCGGGCCGCGGCCTCGCGCTCGAGCAGGGCGATCTCGTCGAGGTTGTCCACGATGATGGTGCCGACGCCCGCGTCGAGCGCCTCGCCGATCTCGCGGGCGTCCTTGTTGTTGCCGTGCATGTAGATGCGCGCCGGGGTCGAAGCCGGCGCGCAGGGCCGCGAACAGCTCGCCGCCCGAGGCGACGTCCACGCACAGGCCCTCCTCGCGCGCGAGGCGCAGCATCGCCTGGCCGAAGTAGGCCTTGCTGGCGTAGATCACGTCGACGTCGGGGGCGAGCGCGGCGAAGGCCTCGCGGTAGGCACGGGCCATCGCGCGCAGGGCGCCTTCGTCGTAGACGACGAGGGGGGTGCCGTGCTCCTCGGCCAGCGCCACGAGGTCGCACCCGCCGATCGACAGGTGGCCCTCGGCAGTGACCGCTGCGGAGGGGGGCAGCACCTGTTCGAGCGGCATCATCAGCGCGCGGGACGGTACCAGATCGCCCTGGTTATCCTCCCCGCCTGTCCTCCGCCCGGCCCATCTCCCTCCGCGCGCCCGGGCGGACCCGCGCCTGGCCGGTCTGGCCTGGCCGGCGCCCGACCGGGCGCGCCGGGCGTCGCTGATCGTCCCCGGCCTCAGCAGCCGCAAGGACAACCACGTCGACTTCGGCGAGGCCGTCGCGGCGGCGCGGGATGGCCGCGCTGGCGCTCGACCTGCGCGGCCACGGCGACAGCGAGGGCGCGCTCGACGCCGGCGCGATGGACGACGTGCTCGCCGGGCCTCGACGCCCTCGCCGACCGCGGCCACGCGCCGCCTCGGGCGTGCGCGGGTCGTCGATGGGCGGCGCTGCTCGCCCTGCACGCGCCCGATCGCGACCGGCGCGTGCGCGCGGTGGTGGCGATCTGCCCCGGCCCGTCCGGACGGCCTCGCCGCGGATGGTGGACGACCCCTGGCCCTTCGAGTTCGACCCCGAGGGCGTCGTCGCAGACGGCCGACGGGGTGGCGCGCGGCTACTGGCACGCGATGGGCGACGACCGCGTGCCCTGGAGCTCGACCTTCGCGCTGGCGAGCCTCACCGCCGATCCCGATGCGCCTGCGCATCGCCTCGCGCGGGGACCACGGCAGCCTGCAGCACGATCCCGCGGTGATCGCCGCGACCGTCGCCTTCCTCGCCGAGCGACCTGTCGGCCCGATGAGCGCGGCCGCCGCCCAGGCGGCGCTGGCGCGGGAGATCGTCGCCTGCCGGGCGTGCCCGCGGCTGGTGGCGTGGCGGGAGGAGGTCGGCCGCGTGAAGCGGCGCTCCTTCGCCGGCCAGGACTACTGGGCGCGGCCGGTGCCGGGGTTCGGCGACCCGGACGCGGCGATCGTCATCGTGGGCCTGGCGCCCGCGGCGCACGGGGCCAACCGCACCGGACGCGTCTTCACCGGCGACCGCAGCGGCGACTTCCTGGTGGCGGCCCTCCACCGCGCCGGCCTGGCGTCGCAGCCCACATCGACGCACGCCGACGACGGGCTGCGCCTGATCGGCTGCCGGATGACGGCCGCGGTGCGCTGCGCGCCCCCGGCCAACCGCCCGACGCCGGACGAGCGCGAGCGCTGCCGGCCCTTCCTCGAGCGCGAGCTCGCGCTCTGCCCGGACGCGCGCGTGCTGCTGGCGCTGGGCGCCATCGGCTGGGACGCCGTCCTGCGCACGCTGGCGCCGCCGCGCCCCTGGCCGCGCTTCGGCCACGGCGCCGAGGCGGAGGTCGCGGGGCGGGTGCTGGTGGGCTGCTACCACCCCAGCCAGCAGAACGTGTTCACCGGGCGCCTGACGCCGGCGATGATCGACGCGGTCCTGGCGCGCTGCCGCGCCGTCGCGGTGCTCTAGAGGTAGTCGAGCGGGTTCGTCGCCGCGCCGTTGACGCGGACCTCGAAGTGCAGGTGGACGCCGGTGGAGTGGCCGGTGGTGCCCATGCCGCCGACGACGGTCCCCTGCCCCACGCTCTGGCCCACCGACACCGCGATGCTCGACATGTGGCCGTAGCCGGTGCTGATGCCGCCGCCGTGGTCGACCACCACCATGTTCCCGTAGCCCCCGTTCCAGCCGGCGACGATGACCGTGCCGGCCGCGGCTGCGGCGATCGGGGTGCCGCTGGCGCCGGCGATGTCGATCCCCTCGTGCATGCGCCCCCAGCGCTGGCCGAAGCCGGAGGTGAGGGTGCCGCTGACCGGCCACACCAGACCGGCCGCCGACGGGGCGCCCGTGGCCACCGCGCCGCTGGGCGCGGCCGGCAGGCCCTGGGCGGCGCGGATCCGGGCGCCCAGCGCGGCCGACCGCTCGGCGAGGCCCTTGGCCTCGGCCTCGATGTCCTCGCGATCGCCGCTGACGCGGGCGAGCAGCGCCCGGCGGCCCGCCCGCAGCCTGGCCTGCCCGGCCTGCTGGGTCTCGAGCTCGGCCTTGGCCGCGATCGCCCGCTCGGCGGCCGTCTGGGCGCGCGACTCGGACGCGGCCACGTCGGCGCGGACCTCGGCGATCGCGTCGCGGGTGGCGCGGGTCTCGTCGGCGTACCGCGACACGGACCGCGCCAGCGCGCCGTCGCGCGTGGCGATCGACTGCACCAGGTCGTTGGCCTCCACCGCGGCGGCGAGGCTGCCGGACTCCATGAGCACCAGCACGGGGTCGGTCTCCCCGCGCACGTAGAGGTCGCGCAGGCGCCGTCCCAGCAACTCCTGGCGCCGGGCGAGGGTGGCCTCGGCCTCCTTCAGCCGGGCCCGCTCGGCCGCCAGGCGGGTGTTGAGGGCGGCGAGCCGCGCGCGCAGAGCGGACAGCTCGCGCTGGAGGCGCGCCGAGCGCGCCCGCAGCGGCGCGAGCCGCGCCTCCAGCGCCCGGATGCGCGCGCCGTACCCGGCGACGTCCTGGGTCAGCACCCGCTCACGGTCGCGCTCGCGCTGCAGCTTCTGCTGGGCCCGCTCGAGGCGCTGGTCCACCTGGGCCTTCTCGTCGGCCGGCGCGGCCACCGCCACGCCCGGGAGGCCGAGCGCGCCGATGACGCCAACCGCGAGGGCGATGAGCCCCGCGTTCGATCCGAGCCGGGGCGAGCTAGCTGCGGGCTGTCGGGTCCACGGCCACAAGGTGTGGATACGGGTCCGTTGACGCGCCTCCTCCCGGGTGCACCTCGAAATGCAGGTGCGTGGCGCCGTAGCGGGCGTCCCCGGTGTTGCCGACCGCGCCCACGACCTGGCCGGCGGCGAGCTTGGTGCCGACGTCGACCCCGGCGGCGATGCTGCTCATGTGGCAGTAGTAGTACTCGGTGCCGTCGGCGCGCTGCAGCCAGACCCAGATCCCCCCGAGGCCGGTCTCCACGCGGGTGAGGCGCTTCACCGTGACGTCGTCCACGGCCACGATCGGCGTGTTGCGGTCGGCCATGATGTCGACGCCCTCGTGGCGACCCTGGTGGCGCGGGGCGCCGTAGTCGTCCGAGTAGCTGTAGGCCCCGACGAGCGGGAAGACCTTGAGGTAGGGCGATGCGCCCGGGGCGATCGTGCGGGCGACCGGCGTGGTGGCCGCGGCGGCGGTGCGCACGGTGATGCCCAGCTTCTTGAGCAGCGCCGCGTTGACGATGCCGGTGGCCCGAAGGCGCATGCGCTTCTGGAGCTTCTTGACCGCGGCCCGTGTGGCGGGCCCGAAGGCCCCGTCCACGCTCACCCTCATCCCCCGGCGACGCAGCTCGCGCTGCAGGTCGCGCACCAACTGGCCGCGGGCGCCCACCTTGAGCGTCGTCGCGGCGGCGCTCGCCGCGGGCGTGGCCGGAACGGCGGCGGCGGGCGCGGCGGCGGCGGGCGCGGCCGCAGCGGGCGCGGGAGCCGCCGCAGTCGGTGCCGGAGCGGCGCCGGCGGCCGGCGTCGTCGACGGGGCGGTGGGCACCTCCACATCCTGGGCGAAGCCCGGTGCGGCGGCGATGCAGAGGGTGGCCAACGCGGCGACCACGATCGCGCTGAGGCGACGCGGGGTGCCGGGACCGAACGGGAAACGCGGTCGGGCTCTGATCCTTCGGCTCCTTTCCGCCACGGATGAGTCCGGGGCTGACACCCACCGACGAGGGGCACCTCGTGGCGGGCGTGCGGGGAGACAGCTAGGGAACGCGCGGCACTCTAAGGGCTTTGTGACGGGTTGGTCAAGCCGAGGGGGGTCCCGGGGGACGGGTGTCCCAGGTACGTATCCCCCGAATGTGCGTCATAAACACCTGTTTAAGCGGACCCGTGGCGATGCCGTCGCCGACGGAGCGCGCGGAGGCCGAAGACGATCATCAGGAAGCCCGCCAGGACGGCCAGGATGATCCCGTTGACCAGGGTGCTGGAGCTGCCGCCGCCCGACGACGCCCGCAGCGGAGGGCAGTCGCCGTAGCGCGCCAGCCACACGTTGCGACCGGCCGGCGTCTCGTCGGCGTTGGTGCTGCCGGGGCCCCCGGGGAGCTTGAAGCGGTAGGTGAACTCGAAGGAGTCGCGCATCGTCTTGCCGAAGCCGACGATGTCGTTGCCGGCGCAGGTCTCCTGGCCGATCTCCCCCACCCCGCCGCGTGCGAAGAGGTCGAACCCGGGGTTGTCGCCACTCCCCTCGCCCAGGTGGAAGTCGAGCGAGTTGAGCAGCGGCGCCTTCGGCGGCAGGTCGGTGAGCGCCGCGAGGGTCGCCGCGTCGGGCGCGATGCCGGCCAGGGGCCGCGGGTAGGAGAGCACCTTGTCCAGCTGCTCCGTGGAGTCGATCATGTGCGTCGTCTCGAGCACCAGCTCGCCCGATTCCGCGTCGCGGCTCGCGGCGATCTCGCCGTCGCCCCCGCTCCAGCCCCCGTCGGCCAGCAGCGGCTCGAAGCGCTGGGCCGCCACCTCCGGATCCTCCGTCGTCGAGAGGCCGAGCGCCTGCTGGGCCTCGGCGTCCATCGTCAGCCGCAGCGTGACGCTGCCGCGGCCGTTGCGGTCGACGTTGACGTTGACGTCGAGGGCCGCCCGGCAGCCGACGAGCAGGAGGGCGAGCAGGGCCAGCGCGACGACGAGCCCGGCGCGCCGGATCACGGCTTCTCGAGCGTGTCCGCGCGGTGCATCAGCTCGACCGCCCGCGCCCGCTCCGCCGCGTCGAGCTGGGCGAAGTCGTCGTCGGAGAGGTTCCCCGCGCGGTGGTCCATCTCGATCTCGCGGATCGCCTCGAGGGAGCGCTGGAGGTCCTCGTCGATGGCCGCGCGCGCCGCGACGGCCGGATCCGGGTCGCGGTCATCCGATCGCCGCACGACCAGCGGCCACGCCACGGCCACCACGATCGCGAGCGTCACCGCCGCGAGGACGATCGCCCCGGCGATCACACCCGGGCGCTGCCGTCCGGGGCCGGGGCCGCGGCGCGCACGCGGCGCGCGGAGGGCGAGCCCGGCCAGGCCGCGATCGTCCCTCCCGCGACGACCAGGATCCCCGCGATCCAGACCCACAGGACCAGCGGGTTGACGAAGACCGACAGGCGGGCCACCCCGCCGTCCTCGAGCTGGACCAGGACGACGTAGAGGTCGCGGCTGGGTCGCGAGTCGATGGCGACGTCGGACGCCCGGGTGTCGTCGACCTTGAACTGGTCGATTCCCGGGGTGAGGGTGGCGATCCGGCTCGTGCCGTCGTAGACCCCGAGCCTGACGCTGGTGGTGGTCTTGTGGACGCTCACGACGCGCGCGGCGCCCTCGTTGACCAGGGTGTAGCCGTCCACCTGCGTCCGCTGGCCCTTGCTCAGCGCGATGTCGGCCTCGGTCACGAAGCCCTTCGAGCCGGCGATGCCGATGAACAGGACGACGATGCCGAGGTGGACGATGTAGCCGCCGTAGCGGCGCCGGTTGCGGGCGATCATCGACAGCAGCGACCCCGGCCACGAGACGCCACCGAGCGCGTGGCGGACCTTCATCCCGCGCCAGAACTCGCCGGTGATGCAGGCGGTGACGAAGACCCCCGCCACGACGGTCGCCGCGGCGATCCAGTTGGAGGTGACGTCGGTGAGGATGGCGATCGGGATGATCGAGAGCACGGCCACGGTCACCGGCACCACGAAGCGGCGGCGCAGCTGGGCCACCGAGGCCTTGCGCCAGGCGATCAGCGGCCCCACGCCGGTGAGGATCAGGAGGGCGATCCCGATCGGGACGGCGACCTGCTCGTAGTAGCCCTGGCCGACCGTGATGCGCTCACCCCGGGCCGCCTCGGAGAGCACCGGGAACATCGTGCCCCAGAAGACCGCGAAGGCCAGCCCCACCAGCAGCAGGTTGTTGAAGAGGAAGATCGCCTCGCGCGACAGGTAGCTCTCGAGCGAGTGCTGGGAGCGCAGCAGCGGCAGGCGGCTGATCAGCAGGCTGAAGGAGCCGATCAGGACGATCGCGATGAAGGCCAGGAAGAACGGTCCCAGCGTCGACTCGCCGAAGGCGTGGACCGACGCGATGATCCCCGAGCGCGTCAGGAAGGTGCCGAACAGGCACAGGCTGAAGGTGAGGATCACCAGGACCATGTTCCAGACCTTCAGCATCCCCCGGCGCTCCTGCACCATCACCGAGTGCAGGAAGGCCGTGGCCACCAGCCAGGGCATGAAGGCCGCGTTCTCGACCGGGTCCCAGGCCCAGTAGCCGCCCCAGCCGAGCGTCTCGTAGGCCCACTTGCCGCCCAGGAGGATGCCGGCGCCGAGGAAGATCCAGGAGAGGATCGTCCAGCGGCGGACGCTGGTGATCCAGGCGGTGTCGAGCTTGCCCGTGGCCAGCGCGGCCATGGCGAAGGCGAAGGGCACCGACAGGCCCACGTAGCCGAGGTAGAGCATCGGCGGGTGGATCTGCATGTAGAAGTTCTGCAGCAGCGGGTTGAGGCCCCGCCCCTCCGTGGGCACCACCGCCAGGGTCTCGAAGGGGCTGGTGACGAAGGTGAGCAGGCCCAGGAAGAAGACGCCGATGCCCATCAGCACCGCCATCACCACGGGCATCAGCTGGCGGTTGCGCGAGCGGTTGGTCCAGACGACGACCGCGGAGACCGCCGAGAGGATCCAGGCCCACAGGAGCAGCGATCCGGCCTGGCTGCCCCAGAGCGCGGTCATCTTGTATTCCGGGCTCAGCGTGCTCGACGTGTACTCGGCCACGTTGCGCAGCGAGTAGTCGTCGGTGAGCAGCGCCGCCCACATCGTGCCGATGGCGAGGCTGGTGAAGGCGAAGACCGCGTAGACGCCGCGCTCGGCGCTCAGCTCCCACGCCCGCCGGCCGGGGCGGCGCGAGGCCAGCGCCACGACGACCACGTAGACCGCGGCGACCAACGCGAGGAACAGCGCGGCGCGCCCAAGGATGCTCACGATGTCAGGTGGACGTCGGCTGGTCCGATTGATCGGTGAACTTCGACGGGCACAGCGTGACCAGCGAGTCCGTCTTGGCCACGAAGGTCCCGTTCTCGAGCTTCCCGGTCACCACCACCTCGCGCCCGTCCTTGAACTGGTCGGGCACCGAGCCGCGGTAGAGCACCTTCACCGACTCCGCGGGGTTGTCCTTGGAGACCACGGTGAACGTGAGGCCCTTCTCGCTCTGGGCGAGTCCGGCGGCGTCCTTCGGGGAGCCGTCGGCGACCTTGCCGTTGAGGCGGTAGGTCTTCGCCGCGGAGAGCTGGCCGGGTGCGGCGTAGGTCTCCATCGTCCCGCCCAGGCTCGTGTACGCCAACCACCCGCCGAGGACGACGGCAAGGCTGATCGCGACAACGAACCTCAGTCGGGAGCGCATCGGGGACGATGCTAACACCCCCCCTCCCCGCTGCACCGGGGACGATCATCCCCGAAACTCCCCACCGCTGCCTCATCGATATACGGGAACTCCGGAGGTTATACGCAGTATGATCCGGACCGTGGTCTCGTGTGAACGCCGAGGAACGAAAAGGGAGCATCGATGAGCCAACGCGCTGAGGTCCTGGTCGACACCGATTGGGTCGCGTCCCACCTGGACGACCCCGCATTCCGCCTCGTCGAGGTCGACGAGGACACCACCGCCTACGCGGGCGGTCACATCCGCAACGCGATCGCGTGGCACTGGAAGGAGGACCTGCACGACGGCCTCCGCCGCGAGTTCCTCGACCAGGAGGCGCTCAGCGCGCTGCTGGCCACGTCGGGGGTCGGCCCGGACACCACCGTCGTCCTCTACGGCGGCAACAACAACTGGTTCGCCACCTACGCCTACTGGGTGCTGCGCTACAAGGGCTTCGACCGCGTCCGCCTGCTCGACGGCGGCCGCAAGAAGTGGGAGCTCGAGGACCGGGAGCTGGTGACGGAGGTCCCCACCCCCTCGCCCGCGCAGCCGGGCGCCCTGGCCCCCGAGCGCGAGGAGCTGCGCGCCTACCGCGACGACGTCCTCGCCCACCTGGGCGGCGCGGGCAACACCTTCGTGGACGTCCGCAGCCCCGCCGAGTTCTCGGGCGAGGTCCTGGCGCCGCCGCACCTGCCGCAGGAGCAGGCGCAGGTCCCCGGACACATCCCGGGCGCGGCCAACGTGCCGTGGGCCAGCACCGCGCGCGACGACGGCTCGTTCAAGAGCGACGACGAGCTGACCGCGCTCTACCAGAACGTCGGCGTCACCCCCGACACCGACGTCATCGCCTACTGCCGCATCGGCGAGCGCTCGAGCCACTCGTGGTTCGTCCTCCACGAGCTGCTCGGCTACGACCGCGTCCGCAACTACGACGGCTCCTGGACCGAGTACGGCAGCCTGGTCGGGGTTCCGGTCGAGAGGTAATTCCTCACGCGTGCGAGGCCGGCCTCTTGCGGGCCGGCCTGGCCGCGGCAAATGGGCCCTGGCCGGGCCCATTTGCATTCGGTGGCCGCCTGCGGCGGCGACCTTGTACACCAAGGCCGGGGAAACCCGGGCCCTCGGTGTCTCGTCGCCTTCGGCGACATCGGGGCCGGGACCGCCCTGCCGGGTGGTGCCGGGGGCGCGCGGCGCCCTTGCTTCGAGCGTTTCGTGCTTCGAGGTTTGTGAGCTCTGAGCGTGTCGAAGTTCGGGGTTTCCGAGCTCTGAGCGTCGCTGAGCTCTGAGCGTTTCCGAGCTCTGCGACAAGGATTGGGCGGACACGGCGTGGGGCCGGCCTCTTAGCGGGCCGGCCCGACGCGCCGAAGGCCCCTGGCCGGGGCCCTCGGCAGACCGGCGGCACCGGCTGTTCGCCGGGCCAGGCCGCCGGAAAGGTCAACACCACCGCGAACCGGGCAGCGCCCGAAGTGCGGGCCTTGGCTCCGATGTCGCCACAGGCGACGAGACGGCCGGCCTTTGGCCGGCCGTGCAAGGCGGTCGTTCCCGGCGAACAGCCGGTACCGCCGGTTGCGAATGGGCCCGGCCAGGGTCGGATTCGCGCGTCGGCCGGCCCGCTAAGAGGCCCGGCCCTACGCCTTGTCGCCCAATCCTTGTCGCACTCCTCGCCAACGCTCAGAGCTCAGCGACGCTCAGAGCTCACAAACCTCGAGGTTCGGAACGCTCAGAGCTCCACAAACCTCGAAGCACGAAACGCTCCAAGCTCAGAACCCTCAGAGCTCACCGGGCCAGGACCCTCTTCAGCCGGGCCTTCTTCAGGTTCTCCCGGACGATCCACGCGACGTCCGGATCGGGGCTCCGGGCGAGCCGCTCGAAGGCCGGCAGGCCCTCGTCCGGCAGCGCGGCGACGACCACCGACCAGCCGTAGCCGAGCGCCTGACGCAGCGTCCGGACCTCGGCCTGGCGGCGCTCGTCGGGAGGCCGCCCCGCCAGCGCGCCGGTGATGGTGGTGAGCAGGGCGAGCGCCCTGCGGGCGAACGCCGGATCCCTGAGGAGACGGGGCTCGCAGACCGCCGCCACGACGGCCCGCTCGACGAGGGGGTCGGGGTCCGACGCCCAGCCCTCCACGAGGGCGAAGGCGCGCTCGGGATCCGCGTCGCCGGCCCGCTGCACTCCCATGGCCACCCCCTCGCGCACCCGCCAGCGCCCATCCGGCGCGTGGAGCCGGAGCACCGCCGCCTGGGAGTCGTCCCCCTCGCCGAAGAGCCGGCCCGACGCCACGAGGCCGCAGACCACCGAGAACTCGTCGCCCGTGGCGATGAGAGCGGCGGCGCGGCCGCGGTCGGCCACCTCGCCCGCGGCGGCGACGAGCTCGAGGTTCCCCCGCGGCCCCGGCAGGTTGCTGTTGGCCGCCAGGTACCCGGTCCAGTCGTCCAGCTCCGCGAGCGCCGCCCGGTGGTCGTCGACCGTGCCCACGCGCGTCGCTGTCAGCCCACGGGCCAGAAGCGCGCGTGGGCCACGAGGGTCTGCTGGATGGCGGCCTCGCTCTCGGCCGCGGCGCGCCGGTCGCGCTCCGGGTCCGGCACCGGTCCGGCGTCCTCGAACCAGCCGTGCGCCGGCTCCGGGCAGCCGGCCGCGAGCGCGATCCGGCGCCAGCTCTCGGGTACCGGCTCGTCCCCCACCGCCACCCCGGCCATCTGCGCGGCCAGGGCCGCCCAGGCGCGCGGGGGGGCGGTGCAGGGCTCGTAGCCGCCACCGCCGAGGGCGACCAGCCTGCCCTCGCAGGCCGCGTCGGCGAGACCGACGAGGCGGCGCCAGAGGTCCGGGTAGAGCGGCATCGTGGTGAGGGTGTGGCTGAGCGGATCGGCGTGGTGGTGGTTGACGCCGCACTGGGCCACGATCGCGTCCGGCGCGAACGCGCTCACGATGGGGACGACGACCCGGTCCATCGCCGCGCGGTAGGCGTCGTCCCCGGCGAAGGGCGGCAGCGCGACGTTGACGCTCGACCCCGGGGCGTCCGCGCCCCCGGTCTCGGCGGCGAAGCCGGATCCGGGGAACAGGTGGCGGCCGCTCTCGTGCACGGACACCGTCAGCACGCGCGGGTCGTCGTAGAAGATCCACTGGGTGCCGTTGCCGTGGTGGACGTCGAGGTCGATGTAGGCGACCCGCTCCATCCCGGAGTCCAGGAGCACCTGCACCGCGATGGCGGTCTCGTTGTAGATGCCGAAGCCCGAGGCCCGGTTGGCGAGGCCGTGGTGCGCGCCCCCGGCGGGCACGAGGGCCGAGCGGGCCTCGCCCCCGGCCACCGCGAGGGCCGCGGCGGCGCAGGCGGCGCACGCGCGGGCCGAGTCGTCGTGCATTCCCGGATAGGCGTTGTTGTCGCCGCCGATGCCCCACTGGGCCGCCTCCGGGGCGGCCGCCAGGATCGGGTTGTCGCTGTAGCGGTGGACCGCGCGGATGAAGGCCGGGGCGAACACCCGGGCGAGCGCCTCGTCGCCCAGGGGCCCGGGGGCGTCGCGGCGCTCCACGCCGTCGGCGTCGAGCAGGCCGGCCTCGCGGCAGAGCGCCACGGCGAGCTGATGGCGGCGGCGGTCGGTCGGGTGGTCCCCGCCGAAGCGCATGCCCAGCCCGTCGTCGTGCACGACCAGCAGGCGCAGCGGCGCCCCGGGCACCGTTACGGACCGAGGCTGTCGAACACGCCCACGAGGTCGAGGGCCGCGACGACGACGAGCACGACCACGGCGACGGCGTAGTAGAGCCAGGCCGGATCGCGACGACGGGTGCGGGGGGTTGGAAGCTCGCTCACCGGCACATCATCTCAGAGGACGGTCGAGCACCCGCAGGACCAGCACGGCGAGGTCGTCCGCGAGCGGCCCTCCGTGGAAGGCCTCCACGGCGCCCTCGATGGCCTCGGCGATCTCGTCGGCGCCGCGCCCGGCGTGGCGGCCGACGAGGTCGCGCAGGCGCTCCTCGCCGAACATCTCGCCCTCGCGGCGCGCCTCCGTCACCCCGTCGGTGTAGAGCACCAGCGCGTCGCCGGGTCGCAGCTCGCCGGAGCGGTCCGTCACGCGCACGTCCGCGAAGGGGCCGAGGAGCATCCCCGGCTCGCCGAGCGTCTCGACGGCGCCGCGCGCGCGCACCACGAGGGGCAGCGGGTGGCCGGCGCTCGCCACCGTGGCCACCACGGCGCCGGCCCCCAGGGCCAGCCGGGCGTAGACGACGGTCGAGAAGCGCGGGTCGAGGCCGCGATCCTGCACGATCACCTCGTTGAGGGCCCGCAGCACGGCGCTGGGAGCGGGGTTGCCGCGGCTGACCGCGCGGATGCCGTGACGGGCGAGCGAGGTCAGGGCGGCCGCCTCGACGCCCTTGCCGCAGACGTCCCCCACCACCGCGACCCACGCGTCGTCCACGGCGAAGAGGTCGTAGAAGTCGCCCCCCACCTCCAGGCCGTCCCCCATCGGCGAGAAGCGCGCGGCCGCCTCGACGCCGGGGATGTCGGGCAGGCGCGGCGGCAGCATGCTCCGCTGCAGGGTCGCCGCGATGTGCTGCTGGCCCTCGAAGAGCCGGGCGTTGTCGATGGCCAGACCGGCGCGCGCGCTCAGCTGCCGCACCAGCGCGGCGTCCTCGTCGTCGAAGTGGCGGCCCGAGGGTCCCGTGCCGACCGTCAGCACGCCCAGGGGGCGCCCGCGGGCCACCAGGGGCGTCTCGATCAGCCGCGCCGGGTCGGGGCTGCCGTCGCCCCCGCCGGTGAGGCCCGGGGCCTCGGCGCTCGCGACCCGATGGGTCGTGTCGCCGTCGGGCGCCACGAGGTCGATGGTGCAGAAATCGGCCAGGGTGGGTACCAGGAGTTCGGCGAGGCGCTCGAGGCGCTCATCCACCCCGAGCGCGGTGTCGAGCGCCTCGCCCACGTCGGCGAGCAGTTTCAGTCCGCGCTCCGCCCGCACCCGCGCCGTGATGTCGGCCACGAAGACGCCCACGCCGACCACCTCGCCGTCTTCGCGGACCGGGTACCAGGTGAGCAGGAGGTGGTGCTCGACGCCGGGATCGCCCGGGAGCCGGCCGCTCACCTCGACGTCCTCCACCGGCTCCTCGGCGTCGAGCACGCGGCGGAAGACCCCGAGCACCTGCTCGGCGAGGCCCGGCACCAGGTCGGTGGCCCGCACCCCGACGTGCTCCTCCTCGGGGAGCCCGTGCATCTCGGCCAGGGCGACGTTCACGCGGACGTAGCGCATCTCCCGATCCAAGAGCGCGAATCCGAGCGGCGCGCAGGCGATGAGGGTGTCGAGCAGTTCCCGCGAGCGACGGAGGTCGTCGGCGGTGACGCTGGCGGGCTCGTCAGGCGTCGGGACTCACCGGCCCGGCGCCGGCCTCGGTCGTGGTGATGGCGGCGGCGATCTCCGCGAGGTCGGCGGCGCTCAGCGCGATGTCGGCGGCGCCGATCCAGCCGTCCACCTGCTCGGGCGAGCGAGCGCCGACGATCGCCGCGCTCACGCCCGGCCAGGTCAGCGTCCAGGCCACCGCGACCGCGGCGACCGAGGTGTCGTGGCGCGCGGCGACCGGGCGCAGCGCGTCGCGCCAGCGCGAGGTTGCGCGAGAGCGCCGGCTCGACGAAGGGCGGGAACTCCCGGCGCCAGTCGGCCTCGTCGAGCGCGGCGGCCCGCTCGTGGCTGAAGCGGCCGGTGAGGAGCCCCGACATCATCGGGCTGTAGACGATCACCCCGGTGCCGTGGGCGGCGCACCACGGCAGCAGGTCCGCCGCGGCGGCGCGGTCGATCGCGTTGAACGGCGGCTGGAGGCTGTCAACGTGGTGGATCGGCTCGCAGCGCTCGAGCAGCGCCACGTCGAAGTTGGAGACGCCCGCCCAGCGCACCTTGCCCGCGGCGACGAGGTCGGCCATCACGCCCCACGACTCCTCGACCGGCGTGCCCGTGTTCGCGTCCGGCCAGTGGAACTGGAAGAGGTCGATGCGCTCGACGCCCAGACGGCGCAGCGAGTCGTCGCATCCGCGGCGGATCTCCTCGGGGCGCAGGTTGGGCCGCGGGACGCCGTCGGGCTGGTCGTGCCAGACCATCCCGCACTTGGTGAAGACGAGGGGCCGCTCCGCGACGTCGCGCAGGGCGCGGGCCACGACCTCCTCCGAGTGGCCCAGCCCGTAGACGCCGGCGGTGTCGATCCAGTTGATGCCGAGCTCGAGCGCGCGGTGGATGGCGTCCACCGAGTCGCCGGTCGTCCTGCGGGCCCCAGCCGAACGACCAGTCGCCGCCGCCGATGGCCCAGGCGCCGAAGCCGACGGCGCTGAGCTCGGGGCCGTCCGCGCCGAGACGGCGGGTGGGGAGGGGCGAGGCCATCCTCCGATCCTACCCGCGGGTCTGGTCCCTCAGTCCTCACCCCACACGGTGGCGGTGATCGATCGCGCGCCGCCGTGATCGCGGTGCTCGCACAGGTAGACGCCCTGCCAGGTGCCGAGGTCGAGACGGCCGCCCTCCACCGGGAGGGTGAGGGACTCCCCCACGATCACGGCCTTGACGTGGGCGGGCATGTCGTCGGGCCCCTCCAGGGTGTGGCGGAAGGCGGGCCAGCCGTCCGGCACGGCGCTCGAGAACCAGGTCTCGAGATCGCTCCGCACGTCCGGGCTGGCGTTCTCGTTGAGCGCGAGCGACGCCGAGGTGTGCCGGATGAACAGGTGGGCGAGGCCGATGCGGACGGCGCCGAGGTCGGGCAGCGCCTCCACCAGCTCGCGCGTGATCAGGTGCACCCCCCGGGGTCGCGGCCGCAGGGCGACGGTGCGGCGCGACCAGACCATCAGAACGAGGGGATCGGGTCGGTCGTCGTCGGCGCGTCGGTGGTGGGCGGGGCCTCCGTCGTGGGCGGATCCGGAGTGGTCGTGGGCGTCGTGTCGGTCGTCGGCGTGGTGGGCTCGTCGGTCCGGGTGGTGGTCGCCGGACCGTCGGTGGACCCGCCCGGCTCCGTCGCCGCGCCGGGGTTGGCGGGCGCGGCTCCGACGGCCGCCCCCGGCGGCGTGCCGCCGCCCGGGGCCGTGGGCTGGGTGCGGGGGCGCCGGGTGGTCGCGGGTGGCGGCGTCACGCGCGCCACGCCCGTCGGCGCCGTGGTGCCCCGCGGCAGGGCGACCACGGACGGCGGGATGAAGACGACGCCGGCGGTCGTCGTGGTCGCGCCCGTCACCGTGCCCGTGGTCGTCGTGGTGGCCGCGGTCGTGGTGGCCGGCAGGCGGGGCGTGGCGAGGGCCGGAGCCGCCGCCGCCGGCGCCTCGGCGATGTTGGCCTGCACGGGCGGCGGCGCGTCGTCGGCGCCCGAGCGGATCGCCCACCAGCGTCGAGCCCGCCACCAGCAGGATCAGGAGCGTCGCGCCCCCCACCACCAGGGCGATGCGCCCGCCACGCACCGGGGGCACGATGGGCGGCAGCGGCTCGGCTGCCGCGACGGGCGGGCGCGGCGGATCGTCCGCCGGCGGCGCGTCGCGGGCGTCGGCGGCGCGGGCGGCGGACGCGCCCAGGCCGAGGCCCACCACGGGCAGCGGCAGCCACGCGCGGTAGCGGATCTGGGCGTCCTCGAACGCCGCGCGGCTGGCCCGGCAGGTCGGGCAGAGCCTCACGTGCTCCGCGAGGTCCTCGGCCCCCTCGGCCGGCAGCTCCCCGTCGATCAGCCCACCGATGTAGCCGAGGCGGGCGCGGCAGGCCGGATCCATCCGCTCCAGGTTGACCTGCCCGAGCCGCAGCTCGCGGCGCAGGCCGAAGCGGGCCCGCGCCAGCAGCTGCGGCCACCGCCCCCTCGGTGATGTCGAGGACGGCGCCGATCTCCGCGTAGCTCATCCCCTCCAGCTCGCGCAGGGCGAGCACCAGGCGCTGACGCTCGGGCAGACGGGCGTTGGCGGCGCGCACGTCCTCCCCCTGGGCGGCGACCAGCGCGCTCAGCTCGGGGTCGGCGGCCAGCCCGGGATCGGGGCCCGCGGCGCGCGCGATGTCCGCCCGGGGCACCTCGCGGCCGCGGCGGGCGCCGTGGTCGTAGACGAGGTTGCGGGCCGTGCGGTGCAGGTAGGGCCCGAGGGCGACGTCGCGACCGCGCAGGTCGTCCAGCCGCGCGAAGACGCGCAGGAACGCCTCCTGGGTGATGTCGGCCGCGTCCTCGCGGCTGCCGGTGAGGCGCAGGGTGACGTTGTAGAGGCCGCTCTCGTACCGGCCGAAGAGCTCGATGAAGGCCTCCCGGTCGCCGTCGAGCGCGCGCTGGGCGAGCTGATCGTCGGTGAGCGGGCCCCCTCTCACGGCGCGTCGGGCTGGTGGCATCGGTCCTCGTCCCCGCGGGCGTCGTGCGGCCGTCGCCCGGTCAGAAAATCGCAGAACGCGGCGTGACGCGCGAGGTAATCCTCGAGCCGCCGGATGCCGACGGAGGCCCAATCGGCCGCCATCTGGTCGTCGATCGTGTCTCGGGTATCGGACATGCCGCCCCTGGGGATTCGATTGGCGGGCCCTCACCCCTCCAATAACGGGGGGCCGCCACGATCCTCACGCCCGGACTATGAAGAGTTTGTAAGCGTCATCCGGTCGGGGCCGAGCTCAGCGCCGCGAAGCGCGGGACCGGCGTCGCCCGCTCCACCGCCGCGCCCAGGGCGACCACGATGTCCTCGCGGCCCGGGGGAGCCACGATCTGGAGGCCCACCGGCAGCCCCTCCGAGGTGAAGCCGCAGGGCACCGAGATCGCCGGGAAGCCGACGAGGCTCCACGGGATCGCGTTGCGCGACAGCACGCATGAGGAAGCTCGGCGAAGTCCTCGACCGGCGGCGCGACGACCGGCGTGGTCGGCATCACCAGCACGTCGAGGCCGGCGAACGCGTCGAGCGAGGACGTCGGCGAGCTCGGCCCGGATGCGCTGGGCGTCGAGGTAGTCGATCGCCGTGAGGCGCTCGGCCTCGGCCAGCTGGTCGGCCGTCTCGTCCCAGTAGAGCGCCCGGTCGAGGCCCAGGTCCCGGTGGACCACGGCCGCCTCCGCGCGGCTGATCACCAGGCCCGCGCCGTTGGCGCGGTCGAGGTCGAGGGCGTCCGGCCGGAGCGCCGGCTCCGCGCGCACGCCCGACGCCGCCGAGCGCCGCGAGGGCCGCCTCGCACCGCCGCGTCCACATCGGCGTCGGCGCCCGCGAAGGCGGCCTCGGGCACGCCGACGCGCATTCCGTCCACCGCGACGTGCGCCCAGCCGGGCCAGGCCGGCGACGCCGCGGGGCCAGCGCCTCGAGCATCAGCGCCGCGTCGGCCACGGTCGCCGCCATCGGCGCGACGTGGTCCATCGTCCAGGAGAGCGTGACGACGCCGTCGGTCGGCACCCGGCCGTAGGTCGGCCTTGAAGCCCGACGACGCCGCAGAGCGCGGCGGCACCCGGATCGACGCGCGCGTGTCGGTGCCGAGCGAGGCCAGGCCGATGCCGGTCGCCACGGCGATGGCCGAGCCGCCGCTCGAGCCGCCCGGGATGCGGGTGGGGTCGTGGGGGTTGCGGCTCTGGGGCGTGGTCACCCCGAGCGCGAACTCGTGGGTGGTCGCCTTGCCGAGCACCACGGCGCCCGCGCGCCCGCAGGCGCGCCACCCCGGCCGCGTCGACGGCGGGGAGCTCGTCGTAGGCCGCCGACCCGCCCCGGGTGGGCATGCCGGCGACGTCGATGACGTCCTTGACCGTCACCGGGATGCCGTGGAGCGGCCCGAGCCGGCCGCCCGCCGCGCGCTGCCGCGTCGCGGGCGTCGGCCTCGGCCAGCGCGCCGCTCGGGATCGAGGTCGCACGATGCCGCCGAGGTCGGCGTGGGTCGTCGGCGGCCGCGAGCGCCGCCTCGAGTCAGGCCGACGGACGATGACGACGCCCGCCTCCTGCGCCGCCAGCGCCGCCGCGCGGACCGTGGTCGGGGTCGGGCTCCGCGGCCGGGGCCGGAGCGGCGGCGCCGGCCCGCGCGACGGCGAGCGCCGCCGCGGCGTCGAAGGCCGGCCGCCGCGGCGGGCCGCGGCCTCGGACGCGCCGAGGAGCGCGTGGGCGTCGCGCGAACGCCTCCGCCGCGCGAGCTGCCGGCGGGCCGTCATTCGGCCTCCAGCGCCGTCGAGCAGCGCCGCCGACGGGGCGACCGCGCCGAACACGCCGCCCTGCATCGTCACCATCTTCAGCGCGGCCAGGTAGTTGCCGTGGTCGGTGGCGCCGGTGCAGTCCTCGAGCAGCAGGCACTCGTAGCCGCGGTCGTTGGCGTCGCGCATCGTGGTGTGCACGCAGACGTCGGTGGTGATGCCGGTGAGGATGAGGTGGGTGATGCCCGCGCGTGCGCAGGATCAGGTCGAGGTCGGTCGCGTAGAACGCGCCCTTGCCCGGCTTGTCGATGATCGGCTCGCCCTCGAGCGGCGCGACCTCGGGCACGATCTCCCAGCCCGGCTCGCCCCGCACCAGGATCCGGCCCGCACGGCCCGGCGTCGCCGATGCCGGCGCCGATCCGCTGCGAGCGCCAGCAGCTTGTTGGGCGGGCAGTCGGTCAGGTCGGGGCGGTGGCCCTCGCGGGTGTGGATGATCGTGCAAGCCGCGCTCGCGCATCGCCGCCAGCACCCGCGCGGTCGGCTGCGAGGCCGGCGCGGGTGAGGGCGAGGTCGTAGCCCATCGCGTCGACGTAGCCGCCCGGTCCGCAGAAGTCGATCTGCCAGTCGATCAGGATCAGCGCGGTGTGCGCCGGGTCGATGACGCCGTCGTAGGGCCAGTCGTACGGGTTCGCGGCCAGGCTTCCGAACGTCATCGCTCCTCCTTCGCGGGCGCGTGGGATCTGGCCGGCCCGCGTTCCGGGCGCACCAGCTCGGCCAGGGCGGCCGGGTTGTCGAGATGGGCGAGGTTGCCGGACTCCGGGATCCGCGCGGCCGTCGCCCCCCCGAGGCGGACGAGCACGCCCGCGGCCTCCCGCCGCTCCGGGCCGCTCCGGGCGCCGATCGACGCCACCACCTCCGGGACCTCGCGCAGCCGCCGCAGCTCGGACGGCGACGGCGCGAACTCGGCGAAGCGCGGCACCTCGGCGCAGGCCACCTCGGCCGACAGGCGGGCCTCGCCCCGGCCGGAGGTGCCCAGCGATCCCCAGGTGGCCGGCCCGGCGAGCGTCGAGGCGATGATGTCCGCCCCGGCCGCGTCCGAGGCCGCCGCGCTGGAGGCGTGGGCGAGGCCGGTGATGAGGGCGTGGACCCCCGGGGCCAGCGGGCCGAGCGCGGGCTCGTGCAGCACCGCCCGCCGGAGCCGCTCGGGATGCGCCAGCGCGAACGCGGTCAGCACCGTCGCGCCGCCACTGACGCCGATAGCCGAGACCCGCTCGATACCGAGCCGGTCGAGCAGCGCGCGGATGTCCTCCGCGTGCTCCTCCGTGGTCGGCGTGGGGCTCTGGGCCGGCGAGCGGCCGTAGCCGCGCCGGTGCACCACGAGCACCCGGTGATCGTCCACGAGGGCGGCGGCGACCGTCCCGAACGCGGCCGGCCCGAAGGCGACCCCGTGGACCAGCAGCACCGGAGGCCCCTGCCCGAGGTCGTCGCAGTGGACCGGATCCGCGATCACCGTCTGGGCGGGTCGAAGCACACCGGTTGTATACAACGTTGTGTACCAAACCGGCAGCGCCACGATGGCCAAAGATGGCGTGACCCTTTTGGCCGGAGCGGCGAGGCGCTACGAGTCTCGAGGTCTGTGAGCTCTGAACGTTTCCGAGCTCTGAGCGTTTCGAACCTCGAGGTCTGTGAGCTCTGAGCGTTTCGAACCTCGAGGTTTGTGAGCTCTGAGCGTCGCTGAGCTCTGAGCGTGTCCGAGCTCTGCGACAAGGATTGGGCGGACACGGCGTGGGGCCGGCCTCTTAGCGGGCCGGCCCGACGCGCCGAAGGCCCCTGGCCGGGGCCATCGGCAGACCGGCGGCACCGGCTGTTCGCCGGGCCAGGCCGCCGGAAACATCAGAACCACCGCGAACCGGGCAGCGCCCGAGGTGCGGGCTCTTGATCCGATGTCGCCCAAGGCGACGAGACGCCAAGGGCCGGGGAAACCCGGCCCTTGGCGTACAAGGTCGCCGCCGAAGGCGGCCACCGAATGCAAATGGGCCCGGCCAGGGCCCATTTGCCGCGGCCAGGCCGGCCCGCAAGAGGCCGGCCTCGCACGCGTGAGGGACAAAGCGCGTCGACAGACGATCAGGCCCTCAGAGGAGACTCTCAGAGCTCTGAAACCCCGAAGCTCGGAAACCCCCAGGGCTCACAAACCGTTCGCGGTCCCGGCCCAGAGCTCCGCCAGGGCTCGTCCGGCGGCTTCCTGGACGACCTGGGCGGATTCGGTGATGTGGCTGTCGATGAGGGCGGCGGCGGCGGCGCCGTCGCGGGCCTCGATGGCGTCGATGATCGCGAGGTGCTGGTCGACCGTGGCGCGGATCCTGTCCTGGTCCAGGAAGTCGTGGACGCGGACCAGGCGGATGCGGGCGTTGATGCTCTCGAGCATCTGCAGGGCGACGCGCGCGTTGCTGATGCGCGCGAGCGCCAGGTGGAAGGCCTCGTCGCGGTAGACGATCTCCACGCCGGGCTCGGGCATGTCGCCGGACCACGCGCGCCGCAGCGAGGCCAGCACCGGGCGCGGACCCGGGGCGTCGGCCGCCCGGCGCACGGTGACCATCTCGAGCGCGCGGCGGACCTCGTAGAACTCCTCGATCTCCAGGGGGTCGATGACCGGGGCGCTGTACCCGTGGCGCGGCCGGTGGGCGAGGAGGCCCTCCTCGGCGAGGCGGCGACACGCCTCGCGCACGGGCGTGCGGCTGACGTTGTAGATCTCGGCGGCCCAGTGCTCGGTGACGCGGTCGCCGGGCCGGATGCGACCGCGCAGCAGGTCCGCCCGCATGCGCCGGTAGACGCTCTCGCCCCGAAGCCCGCGCTGGACCGCCAACCGCTTCCCCCGTCGCCCGTCCTGACCGATCCGGCTCTCAGGATAGCCGTGCGCCCGGCCGCGGCCGTCGTCCGGCCGCGATGGGCGCGGAAGTCAAGATCGACGTGCGCGTACCGATACCGGCGGCACTCGGCCTGTGGGCAAGGAGAGCTGCAGCGGGATGAACATTTTCCTCATCATCGGCCTGATCGTGATCCTGATCGGTGTCCTGGTCTACAGCCGCCGCAAGCGCGCGGCCGAGGCCCGCACCGAGAGCACCCTGGCCGTGACAGCGGCCGCGCCCGTGCCCACGCCCGCACCCGCCCCGCAGGCGCCGCTGCCGCGCCCGGCCGCCGTGCAGGACGGCGTGGCCTCGGCGCCCGTGCACTCCCCTCCCCCGCCGTCCAACTGGATCCCGGAGGAGACCATCGTCGAGCCCGGCTGGCCGCTCCCCGGCGAGATCTCCGGCGCCTGGTCGCCGGTCACGACCGACACCGGAGCCGCCGCCGCCATCCGCGAGCCCGCTCCGGCGGCGACCGCCGTGGTGGAGATGCCGGAGCCGGCGCCCACCCCCGTCGCGTCCCCCTTCGTCAACAGCGCCGACGAGTGGCTCATGCCCGAGACGCCCGCCGTCGCCTGGACGCCCCCGGTCAACCCGGCCCCGCCCGTCGCCGCCGAGCCGGCGCCGGACGAGGAGTGGCAGCCGGAGCCGGCGCCCGCCGAGGAGGCGTTCGCCGTCGAGGCCGCCGCCACCGTCTGGGCGCCGCCCGCGGCCGAGCCCGAGGTCGAGTCCGGGCCGCCGCTGTGGACGCCCCCCGCGGACGAGATCAGCTGGCCCGCCGACGAGGTGGTGACCGAGGCACCCGAGCCCGTCGCCGAGGAGATCCCCGCGCCCGACCCCGTTTCCGAGCAGCCCGTCGTCTGGAACCTGGAGACGCCGTCGGAGCCGGAGCCGGAGCCCGAGGCCGTCCCCGCCCCGCCCGTCGCCGAGTGGATCGAGCCCGTCGCCGAGGAGATCCCCGCGCCCGCGCCGGAGCCGGTGTTCATCCCGGAGCCGGCCGTCGCGCCGGAGCCGGCCGACGTGCGCGATCAGTCGGTCGCCCTCGCCGGCCTCGCGCCGCTCCTCGAGGGGCTGCGGCCCCTGACCCGGGTGAGCGACCGCACCGGCGTCACGCCACGGCTGCTGGTGCTGATGCGCCTGCTGGCCGACGGGCCCCTCAGCGTGACCGAGCAGGCGCAGCGCCTGGAGGTGTCACGTCCCGTCGTCGCCGACCTCTCGGCGCGCCTCGAGTCGATGGGCCTCGCCCAGCGCGAGCGCGACGCCGACGATCGCCGTCGCGTGCGCATCGCGCTCACCGATCGCGGCCGGCGCGTGTGCGACGACGCGCCCCCGGCGCCCGACCCCGCGGCGATCGAGGCCGCCCTCGCCCGGATGGACGCCGGCGAGCGCGACGGTCTGATCCTCGGCCTGCGCGCACTCGAGAGGCTCAGCGCCACCCGATAGACCCGGGCGTGCGCGCACCCCCGCTCCGGAGGGAGCGGGGGGTGCGACATGCCGCTGCGGGCTAGGCCCGCCCCGACGACTGACGGCCACGGCGCGCCGTGGCGTCAACCGTCACCGCGAGCAGCAGCACCGCTCCGGTGACCATGTACTTGATGTCCGAGTCGAGTGCCATCAGGTCCATCCCGTTGGCGATCGACCCGATGACCAGCGCACCGAGGAGCGCCGACCATGCCGTACCGCGACCGCCGAAGAGGCTGGTGCCTCCGATGACGGCGGCGGCGATCGAGTTGAGGAGCAGGTCGCTGCCTCCCGCGCTCTGATTCACGGCGAACAGCCGCGAGGCGAGCATGATGCCGCCGAGCGCCGCGATGGTCGAGCACATGGCGAAGATCGACCATGCGGATGCGGAACAGCGAGATGCCCGCGCGGCGCGCCGCCTCGGCGTTGCCACCGACCGCGTAGACGTGGCGGCCGAAGGCCGTGCGCCGGGTGAGGAAGTCCACCGCGATCACGACGCCGACGAAGATCAGCGTGGCGAGGGGAACCCCGCGGTCGGCGTTCAGGACGGCCACCCCGATGATCACACCGCCGCAGACGATCACGAGCCGGATGAGGATCAGGACGAACGGCACGACATCGAGGCCCGACGCCACGCGACGGCGATACCCGAAGAGGGTCAGCAGCACGTACGGGACCAGGATGACGAGGGCGATGATCCACCCCACGACCGGGCTGAAGAACGTGTTGGCCAGGTCGGTGATCGTGGTGTCGGAGACGTTGACCGTGCCGGTGGAGCCGAGGACCCAGAGCAGGAGCCCCTGGAAGGCGAGCAACCCGGCGAGGGTGACCACGAACGAGGGCACCTGGAAGTAGGTGATGAAGAAGCCCTGGACGAGGCCACACGCCAGGCCCGTGGCCAGGCCCGCCAGGATGGCGGCCCAGCCGGACCATCCGTGCTGCACGTTCAGGACCGCCATCACCGAGGCGGCGAGGCCGCTGACGATGCCCACGGACAGGTCGATCTCGCCGAGCAGCAGCACCAGCACGATGCCCGTGGCGATGATCCCGACCCCCGTGATCTGGAGCATCAGGTTGGTGATGTTGCCGGCGGTGAGGAAGTTCTCCTCCTTGAAGGAGAAGAACAGCCAGATGACGATCAGGCCGACGATGACCGGCAGGGAGCCGAGCTCGCCCTCCTTCGCGCGGCGGGTGAAGCGCGTCCAGAGGCCCGAGAAGCCCTCGGCGTCGACCTGGAGGCGCGGATCGCGCGGTGCGCTCGTGCTCATGAGGTCACCCCGTTCCCGCCGCCGGCGGCCGCGACGGTCGGACCGCTGGTGATCGCGCCGACCACCTCCTCGCGGGTGGTCTCCTTGACGAGGAAGTCGCCGGCGTTGCGGCCGAGGTAGAGCACCGCGACGCGGTCGGCCACCTCGAAGACGTCACCGAGGTTGTGGCTGATCACGACGACCGCCAGGCCGCGCTCCTTGAGGGTCATGATCAGGTCGAGCACCTGCCGCGTCTGGGCGACGCCCAGGGCGGCCGTGGGCTCGTCCAGCATCACCAGCTTCGGCTCGCCCAGGAGCGAGCGGGCGATCGCGACGACCTGCCGCTGGCCTCCCGAGAGCGAGGCGACCGGCGTCGTGACGCTGGGGATGCGTGACGAGAGCGAGCGGATCAGCTCGCTCGAGTGCTTCTCCATGCTGAGGTCGTCGAGCATGTACACGCTGCGAAGCAGGCCGGGCAGGAACCGCTCGCGACCGAGGAAGAGGTTGGCGGCGACGTCGAGGTTGTCGGCCAGCGCGAGGTCCTGGTAGACGGTCGCGATGCCGAGAGCGGTGGCGTCCTGCGGGGTGCTGATGTGGGCGGGCTTGCCCTCGAAGAGGAACTCGCCCGAGTCGGCCAGGCTCACCCCGGAGATGGCCTTGATGAGGGTGGACTTGCCGGCACCGTTGTCGCCCACGAGGGCGACGACCTCACCGGCGTCGACGTGGAAGTCCACGTCGGTCAACGCCTGGACCGCGCCGAAGCTCTTGTTGACGCCGTGAAGGTCGAGGACGGGAGCGCTCATGTCGATGTGGGTCCTTTCAACCCCGGCCGGGCGGGGGGATGAACCCCCGCCCGGCGCTCGGAGTGGTCGTTACTCGATGCCCGCCGCGGCGCAGGCGGACTTGTAGGGAGCCGTGCAGATCTGCGCGGCGCTCCACGTGCCGTCGGCGATGACGGTCTCGTTGATGTTGTCCACCGTGACGACGACCGGGTCGAAGATGATGCTGGGAACGTCGATCTGTCCCGTTGTTGGTCGTCCCGGTGGTCTCCGGCGGGGCTCACCCTTGACCAGCGCGACGGCTGCCTCGGCGGCCGAGCTGGCCTCCGGGTTGGGGGCCTTGTAGATGGTCATGTACTGCGTGCCCGCCACGATGCGCTGAATGGCCGCGAGCTCGGCGTCCTGGCCCGTGGTGGGACGGGTGCTCGGGTCGATGCCCGCGCCCTTCATCGAGGCGATCGCCCCGCCGGCGGTGCCGTCGTTGGCGGCGTAGACGCCCTGGAAGCCGGTCTTGCCGAGCTTCGTGATCGCCTGGTCCATCTCGCTCTGGGCCTTGTCCGGGCTCCAGTCGGGCGTGTCGTACTCCGCGCCGATCTTGATGCGTGCTCTTGTCGAACACCGAGTGGGCGCCGGCCTTGAAGAGCTTGGCGTTGCCGTCCGTCGGCGCGCCGTTGATCATCACGATCGTGCCGCTGCCGTTGCCGTCGGCGGTCATCTTGTCGACCAGCGAGGTGGCCTGGAGACGGCCGACCTTCTCGTTGTCGTACGAGATGTAGAGGTCGAGGTCGGCGTCAGCGACCAGACGGTCGTAGCTGATCGACCGGAACGCCCTTGGCCTTGGCCTGGTTGGCGATCGCGGCGGCCGACGCGGCGTCAACCGGGTCGAGCACGAGGACCTGCGCGCCGTTGGTCAGCGCGGCCTCCGCCTGCTGCTGCTGCTTGGCGGCGTCCTGATCGGCGTTCGAGTAGATGACCGTGCAGTCAGGACACAGCTCCTTGACCTTGGCGGTGAAGAGCGGCTTGTCCTGGGTCTCATAACGCGCGGTCTTCGTCTCCGGCAGCAGGAGGGCGATCGTGCCGCCCCCGCCCGCCGCCGCCGTCGTGTCCGAGCTACCGCTGCTGTCACTGCTGCTGCCACACGCCGCGCACGCCGAGCGCGAGCGCTCCCACGGCAATGGCGGCGACGATCGCGCGCCCCCTTGACTTACGTGACACGAACCCCCCCTTGTTCTTGCGACCCGCGTGGGCCTCTACGTTTGTGTGCTGGGCTGCCCAGCGGCCCGATTTCGGGCCACACTATGCAACGTTCGTAACAATGTCACGCGTGTGGCGGATCGGCCCTCGAAATTCCCTCCGGGCGACGGGCCCGCCCTCGCGGTCGCTGCGGCGCGCGGCGTCGATGACGCGCAGGACGCGGACGGCGTCGCGCGGGTCGACCGGGCGGCGGCCCGCCCTCGCGCAGGGCCCGCGCGACACCGGCGTAGAAGGCGGGGTAGGCGCCCCGCTCGGTCGGGATCGCGCGGGGCTCGCCGCCGTCGTACAGGCGCCCCCACGCCTCGCCGGGCTCCCGCCCCCACTCCGGATCGTCGGGGCGGCCGCCGGCGCGCAGGGCGTCCTCCTGGCCGTCGAGGCCCGACTTCTCGTAGGTCCCCGCCGTGCCCTCCAGCCGGATCCGCGGACCCGGCGCGGCCGCCAGCATCGTCGCCCCCAGGTGGCTGCGCACGCCGCCGGGGTGCGTCAGCGCCACGAAGACGTCGTCGTCGACCCGCGCTCCGGGACGTGCGCGGGCGAGCTCGGCGTACACCGAGAGCGGAGGCCCGAAGAGCACGATCGCCTGGTCGATCAGGTGGCTGCCGAGATCGGCCAGCAGGCCCCCGGCGTCCTCGGCGTCGGGCCGCTCGCGCCAGGCGCTCGGCGTTGACCGTCGGCCTCCAGCGGTCGAAGCGCGAGGTGAACCGGACCACGTCGCCCACGGCGCCCTCGGCCAGCAGCCGCCGCACCGTCAGGAAGTCGCCGTCCCAGCGGCGGTTCTGGAAGACCGACAGCAGCACCCCGGCCGCGGCCGCCTCGCGCACCAGCGACGCGCCGTCGTCGGCGTCCGGCGCGAGCGGCTTGTCGACGACGACCGGCACCCCGGCCGCGATCGCCGCGCGGGCGAGCGGGACGTGGGCCCGGTTGGGCGCCGCCACGACGGCCAGGTCGATCGTGCCGGGGGCGGCCCACAGCTCGTCGGCGCTCGCCACGACGCGGGCATCCGGGTGGTCCCTGCGGGCCTGCGCGCCCCGCTCGGGATCGCCGGTCACGACGGCCGCCACGGCCATGTCGGGCTCCGCCGCCACCAGCGGCGCGTGGAAGACCCGGCCGGCGAGGCCGTACCCGATGATCGCGACCCGCAGCGCCACTGTCCGCCTGCCCGGGAGGGGATGGAGGCCCGGAACCTACCGCGGGGTGGTCGCGCGGGGACCGGTTTCGGCGATGTGGCAAAGGAACCTCGCCGCTCAGGGCGAAATGGCGACCCACATGAAGACCATTTTCGTCATCATCGGCGTCGTCGTGATCTTCGGGATCCTCTTCTCGAGCGGTGGACTCGCGGGCGGGCTGTGCGTCCAGGGCGTGGGCTGCGTTCGTTCCGACGGCGGCGGCGGCGTCAAGCTGGACAAGACCGAGACCGTCACCATCTCCACCGGGCGGCCGTGAATCGAGCGAGGCCGATCCCCTTCGGACCGGACTTCAAGGACCCGCTCTGGCGGTGGGCCTCGTTTCTCATGGGCGTCGCGACGTTCGTCGCGCTCCTCGCGCTCGCCACGTTGGGCGGCGTCTGGCTGATCGGCTGGTGGTGGTTCGTCGCGGTGATCCTCGCCGCGCTCTTCAGCCTGCGCTCGGGCCGTGCGTGGGCCCGCGGCCGGCCGCCGCTGAGCTCGTTCGCCCTGGTCGATGAGCGGGGGGTCGAGGCCCCGCGGCGGGCCCAGGTGCGCCCGCGCGAGTTCGGGCCGTTCTGGTGGGCGGTCTACTCGATCTTCGTGCGCGCGCCGGTGGCGCTGGGCGACGTCGTCCTGACCGCCTGCTGGCGGCTCGCCGACGGCCTGTGGAGCACCAGCGACGGCTTGCCCCCGCCCCGGACCTGCCGTCGGACCACTTCGACTACGCCAACGACCTCGGGCCGCCCGACCGGGAGACGTTCTAGGGGTCCTCCCCCGGGCCGCGGGACGACCCGATTGTCCGGAATAGCGGGGCTCGGGTAGCCTCCCCGGGATGGCGACCCACCGTCCGCCGGAGCGCGAGCGCGCGTCCGCGAGAGATGAGCGACCCCCGCGCCGGCCCGATCCGGATGGCGCCGCGGGGCCTCGCGCGCCCCGCCGCAGGTGGCCGAAGATGCTCGCGATCGGCCTGGGGGCGGTGCTGTTCGGCTTCCTCTCCGGCTTCGCGCTGCGTGGCTCCGGCCCCCAGATCTCGACCACCGGGCCGCCGCAGGACGCCTTCCTGGGCGCCCAGGCGCGCGACGACCTGCTCTTCCGGATCTCGTCCGACCTGCCGAGCCTGATGGAGACCGCCACCCTCGACTACGACGACGGCGACGTGCTCGACCAGGCCCACGTCGGCAACGGCGAGCTGACCTACCGTCCGCGCGACCTCTCCGAGGGCACCCACACCCTCGACTTCAGCATCGACCAGCCGTTCGTGCCGTGGCCGGTGCGGCGCAGCTGGACCTTCACGGTCGACACGGACCGCCCCGACATCACGATCACCGGGCCGACCCATCCGGCCGTCCGCGGCGCCCCGGTGACGCTCTCGGGCACGGTCAACGAGCCGGCGCAGGTCACGGTGGACGACTCCGAGGTGAAGGTCGCCCAGAACGGCACCTTCTCGGTCACCTTCCCCACCCCGCCCTCCGCCGCCGTCACGGTGCGCGCCACCGACCGCGCGGGCAACGTGCGCGGCGTCCGCACCGAGATCCCGATCGCCCCGCGCGAGCCCATGGTCCCGACGCGCGCGGTCCACATGACCGCGATCTCGTGGAACACCGACTTCCTGCGCAAGCCGGTGCTGGCGATGCTCCGAGCGGGCGACATCAACACCATCGAGCTCGACCTCAAGGACGAGTCGGGGGTGATCGGCTACGACTCGACCATCCCGCTGGCGAAGAAGATCGGCGCGGTGAAGCCCGAGTACGAGATCCGCGACGCGGTCAAGCAGATCCACGACCTCGGCGGTCGCGTGATCGGCCGCATCGTGGCCTTCCGCGACCCGGTCCTGGCCCGCTACGCCTGGGACCACGGCGACCGCGAGCAGGTCATCCAGGCCCCGGGCGGCAGCGCCTACAAGGGCTACGGCGGCTTCACGAACTTCGCCGACCCGGTGGTGCGCCAGTACAACATCGACGTGGCGACCGAGGCGGCGCGCCTCGGGGTGGACGACATCCTCTACGACTACGTCCGCCGTCCCGACGGCCCCCTCGACACGATGGTCTTCCCCGGCCTGAAGGGCGGCGCCCAGGCGTCGATCGTGTCCTTCCTCGGCGACGCCCGCAAGGCCCTCGACCCCACCGGGGCGTTCCTCGGCGCGTCCCTGTTCGGCATCGCGGCGGACCGCCCCGAGGAGGTCGCCCAGAACGTGCCCGCAGATCGCGCGCAACGTGGACTACGTCGCGCCCCTGATCTACCCGTCCCACTGGGGCCCCGGCGTCTACGGGGTCGCCGGTGCCCGAGCGCGAGCCGCGCAAGATCATCGAGGAGTCCCTGGTCCGCTTCAACAAGCTGGTGGAGGGCAGCGGCGCCCGCGTCGTGCCCTGGCTCCAGGACTTCTCCCTCGCGGTCCACTACGGGCCCAAGGAGGTCTGCGCCCAGATCGACGGCGCCAAGGCCGAGGGCGTGCACGAGTGGATCATGTGGGACGCCCTGGTCACCTACACCCGGGCGGCCTGCCTCAAGCAGTAGGCGCCGCCGCGGCGGCCCGCACCAGCACCACCGGCGGCCCGGCCCGCTCCAGGAGGGTCTCGACCTGGGCGCGCATGCCGTTCCGCGGCTCGCGGCTGATCTTCAGCACCAGCATGTCGAAGCGCTCCCCCTCGAGCGCGCCGAGCACCCCCTCCGCGAACGACCGGGCCCGCAGCAGCCGCGTGTCGAACACCGCCGCTCCGCGCCCGGCGCGCTCGCCCGCGTCCAGCACGGCGCAGGCGTCGGCCACGGCCCGG
Organism: uncultured Thermoleophilia bacterium; assembly: GCA_963784365.1. Lineage (GTDB taxonomy): Bacteria > Actinomycetota > Thermoleophilia > Miltoncostaeales > Miltoncostaeaceae > Miltoncostaea. Next base: position 460,753 of record CAWAQS010000009.1, read on the forward strand.
TCGAGGCTCGCGTCCAGGGGCTGGGCGTGGGGCACCACGACGACCGACGCCAGGACCACCTCGCCGGTCGGGCCGGCGAGCCGCAGTGCGACGTCGAGGGCGGCCTGGGGTAGTTCAGGTCGGTCGCGACCAGGATGCGGCGACGGCTCACCGGTTCGACCTCGGCGCCGCGCAGGGGACGGTCGGCGATCAGCAGGAAGTCGACGCCCTCCAGCTCGGCGAGCAGGGTGGTGAGCAGGTCGCGGCGCAGGCGCGACATCACCCCGCGGCCCCGCGGGGCCGCCATCGCCAGCCGGGTCACGTCGTGCTCGCGCGACCAGGCGCACCACCGTGGCGCCGAGCTCGTCCTCGGGGACCGCGATGAAGTGGGCTCCCAGCATCACGGCCAGCTCGCGGATCAGGTCGCGCTGGCGCGCGGCCTCCTCGTCGAGGCGGCCCTCGGGGACGACCACGTCCAGCTCCGCCCCGAGCCGGCGGGCCGCCCTCCAGGCCGTGCGCACCAGGCGCTGCGCGCCGAGCACCGGACGCGCGACCACCATCACCCGCTCCTCGATGATCGGCGGCGACGCCGCCGTGCCCGGGCGGGGCGGAGCGCTGGTTCTGGTCGTCCACCGCCCCGGCCACCTCCCGGAGGGCCACCTCGCGCAGGGCCCCGAGGTTGGGGGTCGGTGAAGAAGTTCAGCAGCGCCGACTCGACCCGCTCGGCGGGATAGACCTTGCCGGCGCGCAGGCGCGCCTGGAGCGCCTCGGGGGTGAGGTCCACCAGGATCACCTCGTCCGCGTCCAGCAGCACCTGATCGGGGATCGTCTCGCGCACGCGGACCCCGGTCAGCTCGAAGACGCGGTCGTTGAGGCTCTCGAGGTGCTGGACGTTCACCGTCGACATGACGTCGATGCCCGCCTGCAGGAGGAGGGCGACGTCCTCGTAGCGCTTGGCCCGGGCCATGCCCGGCACGTTGGTGTGCGCCAGCTCGTCGACCAGCGCGAGGTGGGGGGCGCGCGCGAGCACGCCGTCGGTGTCCATCTCGCGCAGCGGCGACGCCGCGGTGCTCCACGACCAGGGGCGGCACCACCTCGAGCCCGGCGGCCATCGCCGTCGTCTCGGGCCGGCCGTGGGGCTCGAGCCATCCGATCACGACGTCCTCGCCCTGCGGCCTGCCGCTCTGCCCCCTCCTCGAGCATCGCGTAGGTCTTGCCGACGCCGGCGGCCATGCCGACGTAGACGGTCAGCTTGCCGCCCACGTGGTCACGCCCCGAACACGTTGTGGACGATGAGGTCGATGAGCTTGATCCCGACGAACGGCACGATCACCCCGCCGAGTCCGTAGATCAGGAGGTTGCGGCGCAGCAGGCGCGTCGCCCCGATCGCACGGTACTTCACGCCGCGCAGGGCCAGCGGCACGAGGGCGGGGATGACGAGGGCGTTGAAGATGACGGCCGAGATGATCGCGCTCTGCGGGGCTGCCCAGGTTCATGACGTTGAGCGCGTCGAGCGGCCCCGTGCTCTCGCCCGACGCCGCGTAGCTGGTCGCGAAGATCGCGGGCAGGATCGCGAAGTACTTGGCGACGTCGTTGGCGATCGAGAACGTGGTCAGCGCGCCGCGGGTGATGAGCAGCTGCTTTCCGACCTCGACGATCTCGATGAGCTTGGTCGGGTTGGAGTCGAGGTCGACCATGTTCCCGGCCTCCTTGGCGGCCGAGGTGCCGGTGTTCATCGCCACGCCCGACGTCGGCCTGGGCCAGCGCGGGCGCGTCGTTGGTGCCGTCGCCGGTCATCGCCACCATGTGGCCCTTGCCCTGCTCCTCGCGGATCAGGGCCATCTTGTCCTCGGGGGTCGCCTGGGCGAGGAAGTCGTCAACGCCGGCCTCCGCGGCGATGGCGGCGGCGGTGAGGCGGTTGTCGCCGGTGATCATCACGGTGCGGATGCCCATGCGCCGGAGCTCGGCGAAGCGCTGGGTCATCCCCTCCTTGACGACGTCCTTGAGGTGGATCACGCCGAGGGCCGTCGCGTCGCGCGCCACCACGAGCGGCGTGCCGCCCGAGCGGGCCACGCGCTCGACGTCGTCCGTGAGGCTCGCGCGGCACCGACGCCGTCGCGGGCCGTCACCCAGGTCTGCGATCGAGTCGGCGGCGCCCTTGCGGATGTCCGATGCCGTTGGAGTGGACGCCGCTCATGCGGGTCTCCGCGCTGAAGGGCACGAACTCCAGCCCCGAGCAGCTCGTCGCGCTCGCGCAGGCCGAAGCGCTCCTTGGCGAGGACCACGATCGAGCGGCCCTCGGGCGTCTCGTCGGCGAGCGAGGAGAGCTGCGCGGCCTCGGCCAGCTCGCGCTCGCTGACCCCGTCGGCCGGGATGAACTCGGACGCCTGGCGGTTGCCGATGCGTGATGGTCCCGGTCTTGTCGAGCAGCAGGGTGTCCACGTCGCCGGCGGCCTCGACGGCGCGGCCCGCTCATGGCCAGCACGTTGCGCTGCACCAGGCGGTCCATGCCGGCGATGCCGATGGCCGACAGCAGCGCGCCGATGGTGGTGGGGATCAGCGCGACCAGCAGGGCGATGAGCACGGTGATCGAGACCTCGGCTGCCCGCGTAGGTCGCCATCGGCCGCAGGGTGGCGGCCACGACCAGGAACACGACGGTCAGGCCCGGCGATGAGGATGTTGAGGGCGATCTCGTTCGGCGTCTTGCGCCGCTCGGTGCCCTCGACGAGGGCGATCATGCGGTCGAGGAAGCTCTGCGCCGGGCTCCTGGGTGATGCGCACGACGATCCGGTCGGAGAGCACGCGCGTGCCGCCGGTGACGGCGCTGCGGTCGCCGCCCGACTCGCGGATGACCGGGGCCGACTCGCCGGTGATCGCCGACTCGTCGACCGAGGCGACGCCCTCGACGACGTCGCCGTCGCCCGGGATCAGGTCGCCCGGCCTCGCAGACCACCAGGTCGCCCGGGCGCGAGCTCGGCCGCGGGCACGCTCTCCTCCGAGCCCGCGACTCGCCGAGGCGGCGGGCCGTCATCTCGCTGCGCGTCGCGCGCAGGGCGTTGGCCTGGGCCTTGCCGCGCCCCTCGGCGATGGCCTCGGCGAGGTTGGCGAAGATCACCGTCAGCCACAGCCAGAGGGCGACGACGCCCGATGAAGGCGAGGCTCGTCGGTGCTCGCCGCGGACCAGGTCGGCCAGGAAGATGCCCGTCGTGATCGACGCTCGCCGATCTCGACCACGAACATCACCGGGTTGCGGATCTGGATCCGCGGGTCGAGCTTGCGGAGCGACGCCCACAGCGCCGGGACGACGATGTCCGCGGTGAAGAGGCTTGCGGCGGTCGGCGTCGGTGCTCATGCGCGCCGGGGCGGACCGGCCAGCCGGTCCAGGTCGAGGTTGAGGAGCAGGACGTTGACGCCGGGCTCGCCGAGGAAGCCGAGCGACGCGGCCGTCGGTGTTCCTGTCGATCAGAGGCCACGCACGGCCGAGCGGGCACGCCGCGGACCGCGGCGATCGCGGTGGGCCTGCAGGTCGGCGTTGGCGACCGAGATCGGCGGGTCGATGCCCGAGGCGGAGGTGGTGATCATGTCCACGGGCAGGTCCTTCGCGCGCAGACCGGGGTTGTAGGGACGCTCGAGCTTGAGGGCGTCGGCGATGTAGCCGTCCACCGCCTGCTTGAGCGCGAGGGTGTCGGGGCCGAGGTTGGCGAAGGTGGTGGCCGACGGGTTGTACGGCCGGCGTGGTCGCCGACGGACGGGAGTGGAAGTAGGCGGGAGAGGTGAAGTCCTGGCCGACCAGCTCCGAGCCGACGACCTGGCCGTCGAGCTTCACGAGGCTGCCGTCCGCCTGCGACGGGAAGAGGGTCTGGGCGGCGCCGGTCATCACCAGCGGGTAGAGGATCCCGAGTGATGACGGTCAGCACGATCACCATCCCGAGCGCGACGCCGGCCATGCGCAGGACGCGGCGGCCCATCAGAAGCCGACCCCCGACATCTGCGACGGCGACCGGGCCGAGGACCAGCGCCGGCACGAAGGTCAGCGCGGCGACCAGGATGATCACGACGATCAGGAGCATCACCACGAAGGTGGGCGTGGTGGTGCGCAGGGTGCCCGGCGGTGATCGGGGCGACCTTCTTCGTGGACAGGGCACCGGCGATGGCCAGGACCGCCAGGATCGGGACGAAGCGGCCGAACAGCATCGCCACGCCGCCGAGGGTGGTGGAGAACTCGGTCGCCCCGTAGCCCGCGAAGGCGCTCGCCGTTGTTGTTGAACTGCGACTTGTAGGCGTAGAAGGCCTCGGCGAAGCCCTGGGGCCCCGCGTTGAAGATCGACGCGAGGCCCGCCTGGGTGACGATCGCCGCCGACAGCATCACCAGCACGCCGATCGGCATCACCAGGAGCCCGGTCATGGCGAGCTTGATCTCGCGGCCCTCGATCTTGCGGCCGAGGTACTCCGGGGTGCGGCCCACCATCAGCCCGGCGACGAAGACCGCGACGAGGACGTAGCAGCAGCATCCCGTACATGCCGGACCCGACGCCCGCCGAAGACCACCTCGCCCATGCCCATCAGGGTCAGGGGCACCACCGCGGCGCCGCCGGTCCAGGCGTCGTGGCCGCTGTTGACCGATCCGTTGGAGGCGGCCGTGGTGGTGGCGCCCCAGAGGACCGAGTTGGCGACGCCGAAGCGGACCTCCTTGTCGCTCATGTTGCCGCCCGCTCGAGTCGGCCGTGGCCGACAGCTCGACGCCGGTCTGCTTGAGCACCTGGGAGCCCTGCTGCTCGAAGGGCAGGGCCACGGCGAGGCCGGCGACGAGAACGACCATCATGGTGGCGAACAGCGCCCAGCCCTGGCCGCGCGAGCCGACCATGACGCCGAAGGTGTAGGTCAGGGCGGCCGGGATCAGCAGGATCAGCAGGACCTCGACGAAGTTCGTCAGCGCCGGTCGGGTTCTCGAGGGGCACGGCCGAGTTGGCGTTGTAGTAGCCGCCGCCGTTGGTGCCGAGCTGCTTGATGGCGACCTGCGAGGCGACGGCCCCGCGGTAGATCGACTGGGTCGCGGGCTGCGCCGGTCGTCGTCGGTGACGCCGAGCGTGCGCGCCTCGAGGGTCTGGTAGCTGACCGGGTCGGAGAACGTCTGGATGACGCCCTGGGAGCCCAGGATCAGCGTCACGACGATCGCGAGCGGCAGCAGGATGTAGAGCGTGATGCGCACCAGGTCGGCCCAGAAGTTGCCCAGCGCCCCGGTCCCGCGCCGCGCGAAGCCGCGGATGACGGCCGCCAGGACGGCCATGCCCGACCGCGGCCGAGACGAAGTTCTGGACGGTGAGCCCGACCGTCTGGCTCAGGTAGGAGAGGGTCGACTCGCCGCCGTAGTACTGCCAGTTGGTGTTGGTGATGAAGCTGGCCGCGGTGTTGAACGCGACGTTCCAGCTCATCCCGGGGTAGTCGTTCGGGTTGAGCGGCAGGTGGCCCTGGAGGCGCAGGATCGCGTAGAGCACGGCGAAGCTCGCGACGCTGAACGCCAGCACCGCGGTGGCGTAGGCCTTCCAGGCCTGCTCGCGCTCCGGGTCGATGCGCAGCAGGCGGAAGGTGCCGCGCTCCACCGGGCCGAGCACCCGGGTGAGGCCGGGGACGCGGCGGCCCTCGAAGACGCGCGCCATGTAGGCGCCGAGGGGCGGGGTCAGCGCGGTCAGGACCACCAGGTAGAAGACGATCTGCGCGATGCCGTTGGCCGACATCTAGAAGCGCTCCGCGAAGAAGAGCGCGTAGCAGAGGTAGACGAAGACGGCGACGGCGGTGATCAGGGCGGCCCAGTCGGCGATGCCCATCAGCGCGCCTCGCCCACGCGACCACGCGGACGGGCCGAGGCACGCGCGGGCACGACGCCGGGCAGAGTCTCACGGACCGGACGTCACGAGATCTCCCCGATCGCCCAGAGCGCGGACAGCGAAGACCGGCGAACGCCGCGACGCATGGCGATGGCGGCGAGATCACCCACGGCCGGCGACGCTAGGCCGCCGCGATCTCAAGCCGGCCTCAGAGGCACTCCGCGCCGCGCCCGTCAAAGATGTCGTCAGAGAGCCGCAGGCGGTACCCCACGCCCGGTCTCGGTGACGAGGTGCGCGGGGCGGGAGGGATCGGCCTCCAGCTTGCGGCGCAGGTTGCCCATGTAGACGCGCAGGTAGTGGGTCTCGTCCGCGTAGCCCGGCCCCCAGACCGCGGACAGCGAGCGCCCGGTGGGTGATGACGCGCCCGGGGTGGCGCGCCAGCTCGGCCAGCAGGCCGTACTCGTGGGGGGTGAGGTGGACGACCTCGTCGTCCACGCGCGCACCTCGCGCAGCGCCAGGTCGACGCTGACGTCGCCGAAGGTCGACCGTCGGCGACTCGCCGGCCGGCGCCGCGGCCCGCCGCATCGCCGCGCGCACGCGGGCGAGCAGCTCGCCCACGGCGTAGGGCTTGGTGACGTAGTCGTCGGCGCCGGCGTCGAGCGCCGCGATCTTCTCGGTCTCCTCGTCCACGGCCGACACCACGACGATCGGCACCTGGCTCCACTCGCGCAGGCGCCGGCAGACGTCCACGCCCGTGCCGTCGGGCAGCAGCAGGTCGAGCACCACGGCGTCGGGCGGGCGCAGCGCAGCCGCCTCGACGGCCTCGGCCGCGGTCGCGGCGCCGCTGACCTCGTAGCCGGCCGCGCGTCAGCGCCGCGGTCAGGCTCCGCAGCACCTGGGGCTCGTCGTCGACGACGAGGATGCGGGCGGGCCGGCGGCCATCAGGCGACCTGCGGAACGGTCGTGAGGGCGAAGGCCAGCGACGAAGCGGGCCCCGGCGGGCGCCGGCTCGGCCCGCAGCGTGGCGCCCTGCGCCTCGGCCAGGCCGCGCGCGAGGGCGAGGCCGACGCCGGTGCCGCCGCCGCGCGTCGCCCGACGACGAAGGGGTCGAACACGCGGTCGGCGAGGGGCGGCGTCGATGCCCGGCCCCGGCGTCGGTCGACCGCGATCTCCAGGCGCCCGCCGGCGACCCGCCCCTCGACCGCGATCGGCGGCGCGCCGTGGCGGACGGCGTTGTGGAGCAGGTTGACCAGGATCCGCTCGCAGAGCACCGCGTCGGCGCGGACGAGGGGCAGGTCCGGACGGGACGTCGGTCCGCACCGTCGGCGCCGTCGAGGAACGGGCGCGGCCGCGTCGATGGCGCCGGCCACCATCTCCGCCGGCGCGCACCAGTCCAGGTGCGCCACCAGCGCCCCGGCCTCCAGGCGGGAGAGGTCGAGCAGGTTGGCCACGAGGCGGTCGAGCCGCTCGGTCTCCTCCCCCATCACCTCCAGCAGCGCCGCGGCGTCGCGCGGGCGACACGGCGTCGCCGGAGGAGAGCGTGTGCGCCGCCGTGCGGATCGCGGTGAGCGGGGTGCGGAACTCGTGCGACACGCCGTGCAGGAGCGCGGTCTTGAGCTCGTCGCTGCGCCGCAGGCCCTCGGCCTCGAGGGCGGCCTCGATCAGGCGGCCGCGCTCCACGGCGACCGCGGCGAGGCCGGCGACGGCCGTCGCGAAGCCCGGCGTGGCCCAGCGCGGCTCGGCGTCGGGCAGGGCCGGGCCGACCTCGAGCAGGCCGACACGCGGTCGCCGCTCACCAGCGGCACCATGAAGCCCTCCGCGGAGGGCGTCAGCGCCGTCGGCGCCCCGCTCCGGCGCCGTCGTCCTCGGGCCGGGCGCCGAGCAGGATCGCGCAGCGCTCGCACGCCGAGGGCGCGCGGCGGCCGCGCGCGCCACCTCGTCGCCCGGCGGGCCGGCGTGATCTCGCCCGAGCACGGTCTGGGCCATCTCCGCGAGCAGCTCCGCGTCGCGCCGGCGCTCCTCGGCCTCGCGCCGCTGGCGGCGGAAGCCGTCGGCGAGGTAGCTCGTGATGACGGCGGTCGCGGCGAAGATCGCGAGGCGCGACCCAGTTGCGCGTGTCGGCGATCGTGAACGTGTAGACCGGCGGCACGAAGAACCAGTTGAACGCGAGCGCCGACGACGACGCTCGGTCACGAGGCCCGGGCACGAGCCCGTAGGCCCCGCTGACCACCAGGACGAGGAGCTGGAAGCAGACGGCCATCGACAGGACGTTCACCTCGGCGCGCGGCGAGCTGGATGAGCCAGGTGACGAGCGCGACGCCGACCAGCCCGACGACGTATCCCGGCGCGCGCGCGTCGTGTCGAGTGTCGGACGGCGGGTCACGCGATCACGGTAGCGCCGCGGCCGCACGGCGCGTGGATGCCCGGCGGTGCGAGCCCGCGCTGTGGTATCCCCTTCTGGGGGCGCAAGGAGACCGACATGGGCACGTGGGCCGGCGGCAGAGGCATGCAGCGGGACGAGGCGCCGGAGCGTCCGTCCGACCCTGCCGTGCGCACGGCCAACCTGCGTCGCGTGGTGGCCCTGTTCCGCCCCTACCGCATCCGCCTCGGCGTGGTGCTCGGGCTGATCGCGCTGTCGGCGTGCCTCGACATCATCATCGCCCTTCCTGCTGCGGGCGATCCTGGACACGGCGCTCCCGGAGCGCGACAACGCCCTGCTGACCCTCCTCGTGGGCGGGATGATCGGGATCGCGGTGGCGACCGGGATCCTCGGCGTCTACCAGACGCTGCTGTCCAACCAGGTCGGCCAGCGCGTGATGCACGACCTGCGCTCGGCCGTCTACCGCCACCTCCAGCGCCTGTCGCTGGCCTTCTTCACGCGCACCCGCACCGGCGAGGTCCAGAGCCGCATCGCCAGCGACATCGGCGGCGTGCAGAGCGTGGTGACCTCCACCGCGACGTCGATCGTCTCCAACGTGACCACGGTGGTCGCCAGCGTGTTCGCGATGTTCGTCCTCGACTGGCGCCTCGCCCTGATCTCGCTCGGCGCTGCTGCCGCTGTTCGTGATGCTCACGCGGCGCGTCGGGGCGCAGCGCACGCGTCATCACCACGCGCCAGCAGGAGACGATCGCCGACATGTCGAGCATCGTCCAGGAGTCGCTCTCGGTCTCCGGGATCCTCCTGGGCAAGACGATGGGGCGCTCGGACGCCCTGGCGGAGCGCTTCCACGGCGAGTCGGAGCGCCTGGCCGACCTCGAGGTGCGCTCCCGGATGGCCGGCCGCTGGGTGATGGCCACCATCCAGACGAGCTTCGCGATCATGCCCGCGGCGGTGTTCTGGTTCGCGGGGCAGAGCTGGATGGGATCGGCGGTCTCGGTCGGCACCGTGGTCGCCTTCACCACCCTGCAGGTCGCGCTGTTCCGGCCGATCATGTCCCTGCTCGGCGTCCAGATCGACATCCAGACGTCGCTGGCCCTCTTCGACCGGATCTTCGAGTACCTGGACCTGCCGGTGGACATCGTGGAGCGCGCCGACCCCGTCGTCATCGACCGCGCCTCCCTCCGGGGCGAGGTGATCTTCGACGACGTCGCGTTCGCCTACGGACCCGACCGCCAGATCCTCGACGGCGTCTCGCTGGTGGTCCCGCCCGGCTCGACCACGGCCATCATCGGCGAGACCGGCTCGGGCAAGACGACGCTGGGCTACCTGGTGGCGCGCCTCTACGACGTGCAGTCGGGCAGCGTGTCCATCGACGGCGTGGACGTGCGCGATCTGGCCTTCCGCTCGCTGGCCGACGCCGTCGGCGTGGTGTCGCAGGAGACCTACCTGATGCACGCCAGCGTCCGCGAGAACATCCGCTTCGCCCGCCCCGAGGCGACCGACGAGGAGATCGAGGAGGCGGCCCGCGCCGCCCAGATCCACCACGTCATCGCCGCCCTTCCCGAGGGCTTCGACACCGTGGTGGGCGAGCGCGGCCACCGCTTCTCGGGCGGCGAGCGCCAGCGGATCGCGATCGCGCGCACCGTGCTGCGCAACCCGCCGATCCTGGTCCTCGACGAGGCCACGAGCGCGCTCGACACCGAGACCGAGCGGGCCGTCCAGGAGGCGCTCGACCGCCTGGGCGAGGGGCGCACCGTGATCGCCATCGCCCACCGCCTGTCGACGATCCGCGACGCCGACCAGATCATCCTCCTCGACGAGGGACGGGTGGTCGAGCGCGGCTCCCACGACGACCTCGTGGCGCTCGGCGGCCACTACGCGGCCATCCTCGCCGGGGCCGACGGCGTCGCGATCGAATCCGGTGAGGCCCTCAGTCCCTGAGCGGGCTGCGACGACGGGCCGCGGGACGATGGCGGGGGGTCTGCCCGCTCACTAGTCTCGCCGCGCCCGCGGCGCGCGCCCGCGGCCAATCCCCAGGCGGAGGTTGCAGGACGTGGAAATCGCCATCACCGGTGTCGTCTCCCTGATCATCGCGATCGTCTTCGCGTACTTCTGTCACAGGATCGCGGTGAGCAAGGGGCGGGGACCCGTTCTCTGGACGATCCTCGGCTTCCTGTTCCCCATCATCGCGATCATCGTCATCGCGATCCTGCCCCCCAAGCACGCCCGCGCGAGCTGAGGCGCGGGCGGCGGCTCAGTCGTCGTCCGATTCGCCCGAGCGGCCCCGGCCCCGCCCGCGGCCCGACGATCCGTCGTCGTCGTCCGCGGGCGGGGCGAGCCCGGTGAGGTCCGGGGCCGTCGCGGTGATGCCCCGGGTGTTGGCCAGCGTCGGGTCCACCGGCCGCAGTAGCCCGATCCGGTCCTCGCCCACGGCTCCGAGCAGGGCGATGTTGGCCCCGGCCGCGACGACCGCGACGGCGACCACCGCGATCCCGATCAGGGCCGGGCGCAGCCAGCGGCGGCGACCGGGGCCGCCCCCGCGGGCTTTGCTCTCCGTCGCACCACGGTCGGGCGGGTCGGCCATCGGGGCAGTCTGACGGCTCCTCCCACCCCGCGCACGCCCGCCGGGCGACGGCCGGCGGCCGCTCCGGATGTCCAGGGATTGGTAAAGGTGGCCCGGGTGCCGCCCCGGGACCGTCGCGGGAGGGCATGATCGGCCCATGAGACTGCTGGTGGTGGAGGATGACGACGGGATCGCCGAGCCCCTGGTGAGCGGACTCCGCCGCGAGGGCTTCGAGGTGGAGCGCGTGGCGACCGGCGCCGCCGCCCTGGACGCGCCCGAGCCCGATCTGGTGCTGCTCGACCTGCGCCTGCCCGACATCGACGGCTACAGCGTCGCCCGCGCGATGCGCGCCCGCTCCCGGGTGCCGATCATCATGGTGACCGCCAAGGGCGAGGAGGTGGACCGGGTGGTCGGCCTGGAGCTCGGGGCCGACGACTACGTGGTCAAGCCCTTCGGCCTCCGCGAGCTGGTGGCGCGCATCAACGCGGTGATGCGCCGGGTGGCCGAGTCGCCGGAGCCCGACCCGGTCCTCGTGGTGGGGGATCTCGAGATCGACAGCCGCCAGCACCTGGTGCTGCTCGCGGGCGAGGAGATCGCGCTCACGCCCAAGGAGTTCGATCTCCTGAGCCTCCTGGCCGCCGACCCCGGGCGCGGCGGTCAACCGCCGCCGCATGCTGGAGGAGGTCTGGGGCACGCGCTGGTACGGGCCGACGAAGACCATCGACGTCCACATCTCCTCGCTGCGCCGCAAGCTCGGCGACCCGGGGTGGATCGAGACCGTCCGCGGCGTCGGCTTCCGCCTGCGCTCCCCGTGACCCGGCGGCTCGTCGCCACCTACCTGATCCTCGCCGCGGTCGTGCTGGTGGCGCTCGAGGTGCCCCTCGGCATCGTCCACGCCCGCAGCCAGCGCGACGACCTGCAGACCCGGGTCGAGCGCGACGCGGTGGCGCTCGGCGCGCTGGTGGAGGACACGCTCCAGGAGGGGGCCCCGCCGGGCGACCCGGCGCTCCTGCGGATCGTGGACCGCTACGCGGCGTCCACCGGCGCGCGGGTGGTGATCACCGGCCCCGACGGGGCGCCTGCTGGCCGACTCCGACGGCACGCGCGCCCTCTCGCGCGACTTCTCCTCGCGCCCCGAGATCGCGTCGGCCCTCGAGGGTGAGGTCGCCACCGGCACGCGCCGCTCGGACACGCTCGATCAGAACCTGCTCTACGTCGCGGTGCCGGTGACCTCGGGCGGGCGTGCTGCACGGCGCCGTGCGCGTCAGCGTGCCGACGTCGCGCGTGGACCGTCAGATCCTCCGCTACTGGCTCATCCTGGGCGGCGTCGCGCTCGTCGTGCTGGTCGCGGTCGCCGTGGCCGGGCGCTGGCTGGCGCTGTGGGTCAGCCGTCCCCTCACCGACCTGCGCGACGCCGCCCGCCGCGCCGAGGGCGGGGACCTGACCGTGCGCGCCGACCCGTCGGAGGGGCCCGCCGAGGTGCGCGAGCTGGCGCACGCGTTCAACGACATGGTGTCGCGCCTGGACCTGCTGATCGGCACCCAGGAGCAGTTCGTCGCCGACGCCTCCCACCAGCTCCGCAGCCCGCTCACGGCGCTGCGGCTCCGGATCGAGAACCTCGAGCACGAGGTCGGCCCCGAGGTGGGCCACGAGCTCGCGAGCGCCCTCGCCGAGGTCGACCGCCTCTCGCGGCTGGTCAACGGGCTGCTCGCCCTGGCGCGCGCCGACCGCCGTGCCCCGGAGCGCGCGGACCTGGAGGTCGGCCCCATCGTCGATGAGCGGGCCGAGGCGTGGCAGGCGCTGGGCGCCGAGCGCGACGTCACCGTGGACGCCGCCACCGCCCCGGGCCTGTGGGCGACCCTGTCGGCCGGCGCGCTCGAGCAGGTGCTCGACAACCTGATCGCCAACGCCCTCGACGTGGCGCCGCCGGGGAGCGCGGTGCACGTCTCGGCGGCGGGCCGGGCGGGCGGGGGCGTGCGGGTCGAGGTGACCGACGCCGGTCCCGGGATGGACCCCGCCGAGCGCGAGCACGCGTTCGACCGCTTCTGGCGCGGGCGCGAGGACCGCCCCGGTTCCGGCCTGGGCCTGGCCATCGTCCGCAGCCTGGTGGAGGCCGACGGCGGGGTCGGTCGCCCTGCGCGAGGGCGACGGCGGGGGCCTGCGCGTGGTGGTCGATCTCGCCGCGCGGGTGGCGAGCGCCGCGCACTGACACCCGTCCCCTCCCGGGCGCCGGGGCGGGACCTTGGACGATCCCTTACCCGCTTCGACTGGAGCCCTTACCCCCGCGCCCGCAGCATCCACGCGTCAGGCGACGCCTCCGAGGGGACTCCCATCCATGATCGACCAGTTCCAGGGCCTGCCGGTCCACCCGCTGATCGTGCACCTGCCGGTGATGCTGATCCCGCTGACCCTGATCCTCGCGATCCTCGCGGTCGCCTGGCCGCGCGGACGGCGCGTGCTGAGCGTGGTGGTGCTGATCGGTGCGACGGCGAGCATGCTGGGCGCCCAGCTGGCGGTGATGAGCGGCGAGTCCCTCCAGGAGCGCGTCCGCGAGACCCCCGTCGTCCAGCAGCACGCGGAGCTGGGCGAGGCCACGCGGACGTTCGCGATCCTGATGTTCCTCGCCGCCGTCGCCTTCGTCGTCCGCGAGTGGAAGGACCGGCTGCCGGGCGGCGAGCGCCTCGACGCCCTCCTCGCGCCGCGCGCCGTCGGCGTGGCCCTCGGCGTCGTCCTGGTGGCGACCGCGCTGCTGACCACGGTCTGGGTCGTCCGCACCGGCCACGAGGGCGCGAAGGCCACCTGGAGCACCCTCCCGGCCGCGAGCGCGTCCGCGGGCGGCGATCACGACTGAGACAGGAGCCCGCCCGCGCGACGACGCGGGCGGGCGTGCGTCTCAGCCCAGCTGGTCGTAGCCGGCGCGCCACTCCTTGAGACCGCCCGGCGGGTCGTAGGAGCTGGTGACGACCTGCGCGAGCCGCAGGACTCGCGACGCCTCGTCGCTGGTGAGCAGCTGAATGGTGTGCATGGTGGCGATCCGGCCGCTGGCGGAGATGGCCGCCGACACGGCCGCCGCGTCCTCCGGGCCGGGCGCGCTGAAGATCGCGAGCCCGTCGTACTCGCCGAGCATCCAGTAGAACGCGACCAGGTGCCCCCCGGCCGCCTCGATCACCTTGCGGGCCGACTCCGATCGGTCCTCGGGCTTCTGGACCATCGCCCTCCACGTCTCCTTGGAGTACGTGAAGAACGTCAGATACGTGTGCATCCTGGCCTCCATCCGTGAATGGCGGGACCCGAGATGCGCGCCGGCGACGGGAGCCGCGCCGTGCGCATCTCCCCGGTGCCAGACTTACACCCTGGGGCCCGCCCGAGCCAAGCCGGTCGGCCGCCGATCGGGTGCGGGAATGCCGCAGCCGGAGCGAAGCGGGTCCCTGATGTGAGGGTCGGCCGCGGAGAGCAGGCTCGACGCGAGGGGTGGGTTTCCCCCTGGCATTCCGGCAATCGATCGAGGAGTTCCGATGACCCGCCATCGCGTCGCCATCCTGAGCGTGGGGGTCGCCGTCGCAGCGTCGTCCCTGGCGCTCGCGGGATGCGGCAGCTCGAGCAGCACCAGCGCCGCCGGCTCGACCACGACGGCCGCAACAACCGCGCCGGCAACGACGGCGCCGGCCACGGTCGACACGGAGACCGAGAAGAACCAGACCACCCCCGCCCCCACCACGGCGGCCAAGGTCGCGGTCGTGATGGGAAAGCCCAGCGAGTTCAAGCTGGTGGCAACCCCGGCGTCGCAGCCTGCCGGCAAGGTCACCTTCGCGGTCGCCAACGTCGGCAACGTGGTCCACGAGATGGTCGTGGTCCCGGCGCCGAACGGCGCGGCCGGGCTCAAGCAGCCCGACGGCACGGCCAGCGAGGCCGGCGCCAAGGGCGAGGTCGCCGACCTGGCGCCGAGCAAGACCGCTCGCCTGACCGTCACGCTTCCCGCCGGGAAGTACGTGCTCCTGTGCAACCTCCCCGGTCACTACGCCAGCGGCATGTACGCCGACTTCACGGTCAGCTGACCGCGCGCTAGGACCGCGGTGAACCTCTCCGCCCTCCTGCAGGACGAACGCCTCGCGCGGTACGGCGACGGGCCCGCCGTTCGGCAAGAGGGCGAGGATTGGAGCCTCGGCGAGTTGGCCCGTCGCGCCGGCGTGATGGCGGCGGGCCTCGCCGAGGCAGGCGTGGGGCGGGGCGACGAGGCGCACGGCCCCGACGGCGGCATGGTCGCGTGCGCGCAGGGGACCTTCCAGGCCTTCGCCCTGCCGGAGCCGGCGTAGTGGACGCCACCCGCATGGACGGGCACGTGGCCGTCATCACCGGAGGAGCCGGCGGCATCGGCCAGGCCATCGCGTCGCTGATGGTCGCGCGCGGCGCGCGTGTCGTGCTCACCGATCGCGACCGCCGCTGCGAGGAGGTGGCGCGCTCGATCGGCCCGTGCGCCCAGGCCCTCGAGCACGACGTGACCGACCCGGCGGCGGCCACGGAGGTGGCCGACACGGTCCTGGCCCGGCACGGGCGCCTGGACGTCTGGGTCAACGCCGCGGGCTGGGACCGCCCGGGCCTCTTCGCCGAGAGCGACCCGGAGCGGTGGCTCGAGATCCTCCAGATCAACTACCTGGGCGTGCTGGCCGGCTGCCGCGCGGCCATCGCGGGCCTGCGCACCGCGCCCGGCGGCGGCGCGATCGTCTCGATCAGCTCCGACACCGCCCGGGTCGGCGGCTGGGGCGAGGCCGTCTACGCCGGCGCCAAGGCCGGCGTGGTGGCGTTCTCCAAGTCGCTCGCCCGCGAGCTCGCGCGCGACGGCATCCGGGTCAACTGCGTCTCCCCGTCGGTCACCGCGACCGCCTTCGAGGAGCGGCTGCGCGAGGACCCGATCGGGGCGCGCATCGTCGAGGGCGCCATCAAGGCGACGCCGATGCGCCGGGCGGCGCGGCCCGAGGAGATCGCCGAGGCGGTGGCCTTCCTCGCCTCGCCGGCCGCCTCGTTCATCACCGGTCAGGTGCTGTCGGTCAACGGCGGCGTCGCCATGTGAGGCCGCCGCCGGCCTCTGAGACACTCGGGGAGCAGGCCTGCGGCCGGGCCGGCGACACCGACCGGTAAGGACACGACATGTTCCTCGGACTGCGCACCGTCATCCACCCCGCGCCGGACCTCGCCACCACCAAAGCCCTGTTCACCCGCATCCTGGGCGTCCCGCCCTACTTCGACGAGCCCTTCTACGTCGGCTTCGCGGTCGCCGGCTACGAGCTCGGCCTCGACCCGGACGCCGACCCCGCCCGAGGACCGGTGGCGTACTGGGGGGTCCCCGACGCCGACGAGGCCCTGGCGGACCTGCTGGCCGCGGGCGCCGAGAACGTCATGCCCGTCCGGGACGTCGGCGAGGGCATCCGCGTCGCGCGCGTCCTCGTGCCGGGCGCCGGCCCCTTCGGGATCATCGAGAACCCGCACTTCCGGGCCGAGCCGATCGACCAGCCGGGACCCGGGCGCTGAGGCCACGGGCCCGCCGCGAGGGCGGGCCCGTGGATCCCCGGTGCGACCTACTTCGTGAGGCTGATGCCGAGAGCCCGCTGCATGATCGCGTTCTCGTCGGTCTCGTCGATGACGCCGACCACGTTCGCCGCCTGCGGTCCCTGGGCGGCGATGCGCACTTCGGAGCCCGTGCGCTGCTGGGACCCGCCGGGTGCCACGGTGGCGTAGTTGAGGTAGAGCGGCGCGCCGTCCACCGTCGTCAGGATGCTCTGCACGCCCGGGGTGGTGGCGTCCACCTCCTCCACGATCTGGCTCGTGTGGGCGTGGTCCGCCGTCACGACGATCAGGGTGTCGGGGTGGTCCGCGGCGCAGGCACGGGCGACCTGGATCGCCTTGTCGAACGCCACGGTCTCGCCGATCTGGCCGCACGGGTTGGCGGCGTGGTCCTGCTTGTCGATCGACGCGCCCTCCACCTGGAGGAAGAAGCCCCGGTTGCCCTTGGCCCTCGTGGCCTTGGACGCGAGGATCTCGATGGCCTTCTGGGTGAGCTGCGACAGGCTCGGCTCGCCCGGGGCCGTGGTGAGGCGGTTGTGCTGCGTGCAGACCTGCGGCCCGCTGGCCGGGTGGGGGGCGAGGGCGCCGGACCACTCGAGCGTCATGTTGCCCGGGTTGAAGAGCCCGAGCACCTTCGAGCAGGTGCGGGACGGGAGCGCGGCGAGGCCCGCCGCGTCGGTGACCACCGCGTAGCCCAGGTTCCTGGGCCTGCTGGATGACCGTCCCGCCGGCGTAGGGGCCGCCGGTGACCGTCTGGTCGAAGCGGGCCTTGCCGCCGCCGAGCACGACGTCCACCTTGTGGTCGACCGTCTGCTCCGCGATCGATCCCGGGCCCGCCGGCTTCACGTAGGCCGGGCAGTTGACCATGTTGGCCGGGCCCTGGCAACCGCGGTCGTTGATGTGGGAGTCGAGCACCGCCGGCGTCGCGTCGGTGATCTCGGCCGTGGAGACGTTGCCGGTGACGAAGCCGGCCTTCTGGGCCTGCTCCAGGATCGTCGGCAGGCTCCTGTCGTCGATGTCGGTGGAGATGCGCCCGTTCGAGGTCTTGGACCCGGTCGCCCAGGCGGTGCCCGTGGCGGCCGAGTCGGGCACGTAGTTGGGCGTACCGTGGTCCGGCGCGCCGGAGTCCTCGATCAGCGAGTGGGTCGTCGCCTCGCCCGTGAGCGGCAGGGCGTCGATCCCCGGCAGGGATCCGCCGGCGCCGTAGGCGTAGTAGCGCGCGGCGGTGATCTCCGAGTCG
Organism: uncultured Thermoleophilia bacterium; assembly: GCA_963784365.1. Lineage (GTDB taxonomy): Bacteria > Actinomycetota > Thermoleophilia > Miltoncostaeales > Miltoncostaeaceae > Miltoncostaea. The sequence goes on from CAWAQS010000009.1 coordinate 478,300, forward strand.
CCCATGCCGTCGCCGAGCAGGAAGATGACGACGTGGATTCCGTGGCGCGGCCGAGTCAAACGAAGGTCCCGCGCGGTGGTGTTCCAGGCCCGTGAAGCCGTCCGCCCACCCGTGAAACACGCGGCATCCGGAGCGACGGCTAGCCTGCCGGCGTGGCCCTGCCCGCCTGCTACGTCGCCTCGCCGTTCGGCTTCTCGGAGGCCGGGCGGGCGTACTACTACGACACCCTCGTGCCGGCCCTCGCGGAGGTCGTGGAGGTCGTCGACCCCTGGGCGATCAGCGGCGCGGACGAGTTCGCCGCGGCCATCGAGGGCGGCACCCTGGAGGCCTTCGTCCTGGAGGTCGGCCGCCGCAACGCCGAGGCCATCCGCCGCTCGTCGCTCCTGGTGGCGTGCCTCGACGGCTCCGACGTCGATTCGGGGACGGCCTCGGAGGTCGGCTACGCGAGCGCCCTGGGGATCCGCTGCGTCGGCCTGCGCACCGACCTGCGCGAGAGCGGCGAGCGGGGAGCCCTGGTCAACCTGCAGGTCCAGTCGTTCATCGTCCACTCCGGGGGCGCCGTCGTCACCTCCCTGGAGCGCCTGCTCGAGGAGCTGGTGCGGGACTAGTTGACCGGGGCGGGCGCCAACAGGCCGTTGGGCGTGGGGCGCGGCGGCGGGGCGGCCATATGGTCGCGACATGCCCGCCCCCCTCGCCCGATCCATCACCCGCGGCCTCGCGCTCTGCGCGGCGGCCGCGGCCCTCGGCGCGGCAGCCTCGACGGCCCTCGCCGGCGGGGGGTTCCCGGCTCCGGTGATCACGTCGTTCTCCGCCCGCGTGGCGCCCTGCGCCGAGAGCGACTTCCGCTGCATGGACGTCGGCTGGACCGCGCGCGACGCCGACTCGAGCCAGCTGCTGTACGACCTGATCGTCGAGCACTCCAGCGGCCGCGTCACCTACTCCGGCGAGGGCACCTTCCGGCCCGGGCGACCCCTGCGCGCCTCCCTCATCCCCCCGCGGCGCCCGCTCTGCGGCACCTACTTCGTGACGCTGACCGTGAGCAACGAGGCCCAGATCCTCACCGCGCGGACGCGCTCGATCACCCGCCGCGCCGACTGCACCGCGGCGGACCCCCGCACGCAAGTGAGGAGCCCTCAGGCGCCCTGCACGTCGTCCGTCCCGGGCGCCGCGGGGCCGCTCCCGTCCAGCCGGCTCTCCACGAAGTAGTAGCTCACGCCGCCGGGATCGCCGGCCTCGGAGGGATCCCAGACCGCGACCCCCGCCATGCCCGCGACCGCGGCGGCGGGGACCTGGAAGGCGAGGACGGTGGAGGTCCGCTTCCCCGCCGCGACCGGCCTCCGGCATCCGGCCGCGGTGTCGGGGACCCTGCCCGTCATGGACCCGACCCGGTAGTTCACGTCGTCGTCGTCCACGAGGACGATGCCGTCGTAGCCGGGGGCGCAGATCGGCCCGGCCACCGATCGCGCCGTGAGGTTGGTGGCCTCGACCTCGACCCGCACGAGCGCGAAGCCGGCCGGGGCGGGCGACCCCGCGAACCGGTTGACCTCGCGCATCTCGATCACCCGGTAGTCGAAGCTGCCGTCCCGGAACGATTCGCCGAGGTAGCGGTAGCCGACCGGCTCGAGGGTGCCGTCCCCCTCGGCCTGGGCATCGTCGATCGGGCCTGCCAGGGCTCCCGCCACGGCCAGGATCAGCGCGATCCCCGTGGCGCTTCCCAGCGCGATGCCGATCCAGGCCGACGCGGTGCCGAAGCCCTTGTACCGCCGCCCCTCCGTCAGCGCCCGCCGCCGGTCCCCCAGGGCGCGCACGCCGAGGAAGATGGCCACCGGGAAGATGCCCAGCACGCCCGTGACCACCGCCCAGTAGGGCCGGTTCTCCTCGTGCCTGAGGACCCGCGCGCGGCGGCGCTCCAGCGCCCGCACCAGCGCCGGCGTCTCGGGGCCCGGGGGTCCGCCGTTCCCGGGGGCGGAAGTGGTCATCGCTCCTCCTGGTGGTCGGCGTCCACCGCCCATATCGACCGCGCGGCGGCCGTGCTGAACGGGGGCGGGACGTAAACCGGCCGCCCGCGCAGAGCGGGCGCCGGACCGGGCAGATCCGCCGGCACACCCTTGACGGATCGGCGCCCGGGGGCCATGGTCCCGGGTGACGGGCGTGAGCCCCGGGGCACCGTTTCGATCCGGCGCTTGCACGCTCGAACCGTGGGAATCGAGCGCCATCGTGATGCACCAGCCCCAGCGGCACCGCCACGCAGACATCGTCTCTCGATGGGCGTCGAGCCCGGGCAGAGAGGCAGAGCCGTCGCACGGCTCACGGGTGGCGGCCGCTCGGATGGCCACGGGAGACATCCCGATGCCGCACGACACTCCCAACGCGCGCCGGGCAGCGGCGCACCCGACAGGACGAACCCGTCCACGCGGCCGAACGAGCGGCGCCCCCCGGGGCGCGGTGGTCGCAGGGAGGTAACGCCTATGGATGCCGCGTTGAAGGGCGGTCTCGCCCCCTGATCACAGGGCCGGCGGGGGCGTCCGTGAACCCCACGCAACGAGATGCCTGCGCGAGCGGTCCTCACCGATCCGCCCACGCGCCGGGCATCGCAGAAGGAAATGGATGAAGGGGCCGTTCGTCGCAGGTATTGGCGGGCGGCCCCGGTTGCGTGAGAGGTCCGGGGGCTGGACAAGACAGACCTGTCTGTCTTAGGCTCGGCCGGTGACCACGACGGCCGGCGGCGCTGCCCGCGAGCGCATCCTCGACGCGGCGTCCACCGCCTTCTACCGGCGCGGGATCCGGGCCGTCGGCGTTGACAGCGTCATCGCCGACGCGGGGGTGGCGAAGGCGACCCTCTACCGCCACTTCCCGTCCAAGGACGCGCTCGTGCAGGCGTTCCTGGAGCGTCGCGACCGGCGCTGGCGCGAGTGGTTCGCCGACGCGGTGGTCGCGGCTGGCGCCGGACCCGGCGGACCGCCCCCTCGCGGTCTTCGACGCGCTGAACGAGTGGTTCGCCTCCGACGACTTCCGCGGCTGCGCCTTCATCAACGCCGCCGTGGAGATCACCGATCCCGACCACCCGGCCCGCGCGGCCGTGCGCGAGCACGAGCGCCTGCTGGCCGAGCACATCACCCGCCTCTGCCGCGAGGCGCCCCTCGACGATCCGGAGGGCGCCTCCGCGGCGCTGTTCCTGCTCGTGGAGGGGGCCATCGTCTGCGCCCTCGTCGAGGGCTCGGCCGCGCCCGCCGGCCGGGCGCGCGCCGCGGCCGAGCGGCTCATCCACCGCCCCGCCCCCTCGTCCCGGGAGGACGCATGAGTCCCCGCACCGCCGGATTCCGCCTCGGCATCTACGTGTTCAAGGACGCCGAGATCGTCGACTTCGCCGCGCCCCACGGCGTGTTCTCGGTCGCGCGCCGCTTCGATCCCGAGCTCGACGCCTTCCTCGTCGCCGATTCCGCGCGCCCGGTGCAGGCCCAGGCGGGCTTCACCGTGCTGCCCAACTACAGCTTCAGCGACCTCCCCGCGATGGACGCGTTCCTCATCCCGGGCGGTTTCGGCACCCGCCAGGAGATGCACAACCGCCGCCTGCACGACTTCATCGCGTCGCAGCCGCCCACCACGCTCCTGACCAGCGTCTGCACCGGCTCGTGGATCTACGGGGTGATGGGGCTGCTCGACGGCGTGACGGCGACCAACCGCAAGGAGCCCGATCGCGTCGAGGCCGGGCGCGGCCGGCAAGGTGCCGATCGACCGTCTCGCCGAGATCGCGCCCGGCCTGCACGATCAGCCGGGCGCGGGTCGTGGACGCCGGCCGGATCGTGACCGCGGGCGGCATCGCCTCGGGCATGGAGATGGGCTTCCACCTGCTGCGCCGCGCCGGCTACGACGAGGACCTCATCGCGGAGGTCGCGCGGGTGATGGAGTACTCGGCCGCCTGGGACGTCTACCGCGACGACGTGGAGTACGCCGCCTGAGCCGGGCCTCCCCCGCTCAGGCGGCGGGCCGGCCGCCGACCGCCAGCACCACCTGCGCCGGCAGGGAGACCTCCTCGCCGTCCGGCTCGGCGACCGACTCGATGTGGGACCGCAGCGCGTCGCGCACCTCGTCCTGCGCGGCCGGCCCGAGCCGGTTCTCGAAGAGGCCCGCGAGCGGCCCGCCGTGGATCGCGGCCGCGACGGCCTCGTCGACCGAGCCGAAGCGCATCCGGCCCGCGACGGTCTCGCGGGCCACGACGTCGAGCCCCGCCTCCTGGAGCATCCGCTCCGCCACGCCCGGCAGGCCGTAGAAGAACATCAGCGGGCAGATCGTCGCGTAGTACTCGGCCCGGCTCTCGACCAGCTCGATGACCGGCACCCACCAGACGTCGGGCGCCCTCCCCCACACCACCAGCAGCAGGCGCCCGCCGGGGCGCAGGACGCGGGTCATCTCGGCCAGCGCCGCGCGGGCGTCGTAGCAGTACATGAGCCCGAACGCGCACATGACCACGTCGAAGGAGTCGTCCTCCTGGCCGAGCGCCTCGGCGTCGTCCACGGCGAACCTCACCCCCGGACGGTCCCCGAACCGCGAGCGCGCCCGCTCCACCATGGCCGGGGCGAAGTCCACCCCCAGGGCCTCTCCGGTGCGCGCGGCGAGGGCGGCGGTGGTGTGCCCGGGCCCGCACGCGACGTCGAGCCCCCGCCCCGCGGCGGCCGGGCCGAGGAGGTCCAGTCCGAGCTCGGTGAACGTCACGCAGGCGCGCCGCCCACGCGTCGTCGTAGGTGGTGGCGATCCGCCCCCACGCATTCCGTAGACCCACCTTCTCGGCGGACTCCTCCACGGCCAAGCCTCCGCGGGTGAGTCTAGGTCAGACCCGCGTCCGCGTCATGCCTCGCGGGAGGCGACCGCGCGCCACGGATAGTCTGCGGGCCGTGCAGCCCCCCGACGGAACGGCGTGCGGATCCACGAGGTGCCCCCGTGGATGAGATCGCCGCCCTTCTCGCGATCCTCGCCGCCTTCTTCTTCGCGCTGGCGGCGACGCTCTGGCAGAAGGCGACGCTCAGCCTCACCGACGTCTCCTTCCGCCACCCGGGGACGCTCGTCGGCCTGCTCACCAGCGTGGTCTGGCTGATCGGCCTCGGCGCGCAGGGCGTCGGCCTCGTCCTGCAGGCCGCGGCGCTCGACCGGGGGCGCGTCTCGATCATCCAGCCGCTCCTCGTGACGGCGGTGATCTGGGCGCTTCCGCTCGGCTACTTCCTGACGCGCCAGAGGATCACGGCCCGGATGGTGGTGGGGGCGTCGATCGTGGTGGTCGGCCTCGCCGTGTTCGCCGTCTTCGGCGACCCCGCCCAGGGGGTGGACAACGCGCCCTGGTACGACTGGGCGGCCTCCATCGTGGTGATCGGCGCCGTCTGCGGCGCGCTGGCGCTGTTCTCCAACCGGGGCGGGCCGACCGCGAGGGCCGCGACGCTCGGGACCCTGGCCGGGGTGCTCTACGGGCTCTCGGCGACCCTGATGAAGCCGGTGGTCGAGACCCTCCACGCCGACGGGCTCGCCTCGCTGCTCGGCGGCTGGGAGGTCTGGGTGATGATCGCGGGCGGGCTCGTGGGCTTCGTCATCCAGCAGCTCTCCCTCGCGACGGGCCGTCTCGTGCCGTCGGTGGCGACGGTCTCGGTGGCGAACCCGGTCGTCAGCGTCCTCCTCGGCGCCCTCGTGCTGCAGGAGCGGCTGGACACGGACCCCCCCTGGGGCGCCGTCGTCGGCGTGGCCGGCCTCGCGCTCGCGCTCTTCGGCGCGGTCGTGATCTCGTCCACCGAGGAATCGGCCCGCAGCCCCGACCCGACCGGGGAACCCGCCCCCGCCTGAGGCGCGCCTCGGCGGGCGCTACAGGATGGGGTAGGTCACGTTCCGGACCGACTGGCCGGTGCGGTACTGGAAGGCGCGCAGCTGCTCGCGGGTGGCGTTCAGGTTGTTGAGACGGGTCGTCGCGTCGAGGGTCGAGCCGGGGATGATGCGCCGGAAGTTCCAGCGGCCGTCCTGGTCCGGGTCGAAGTAGACCCACTCGAAGCCCTGTCTCTGGTCGATGTCGAGCAGCAGGTACTCCGACCGGCCGTTCTCGTTCATGTCGTAGGTCACGACCTCGAGGAAGTTGTCGGCCCGGCGCGTGTTGTAGAGGTGGGTGTCCCAGCCGCCGTCGTTGTCGATGTCGAACCAGTACTGCTCGGCGTAGCCGTTGTCGTCGGCATCGAGGAGCGCCGCGTCGGCGTAGACGTCGCCGTCGTACTCCTGGAGCTGCCAGTCCGCGGCGGACGCCACGGCGGGGAGCACGAGGCAGGAGAGCGCCCCCACGACCAGCGCGACAGCGAGCCGCCGGGGGCGAAACGCGTTCCGGGTCATGTCCTCTCCTTCACCGGGCGACGGGCGCCGAGGCTATCCCGACGTGGGCCTGCCCGCGCCGGCCTCGGCTCCGACGCGCCCGGCCGGGCGGCGACGCCGCCGAAAGGTGCCGGCGGGCCATTCCAACCGAACATGTGTTCGGTTAGCATCACCGGCCCCGATGCCCCCGGACGCGACCACGACCGACCTGCTCAACCTGGCCCGCCTCTACGTCTCGGAGGGCGACGCCGAGCGCCTCGTGGGCTGGATCGCCTGGCGGACGGGCCGCAACCAGGCGATGGCCGGAGACCGCTCGGCGATCGAACGCCTGGAGCACGCCCTCACCAACTGGCTCGACGATCAGCAGCGGACGCAGCTCCACCGCTGGCTGGCCGACCGGCTGCCCCGCGGCCTCTCCCCCGTGCCCGACTGAGCCCCGCGGCCCTCAGTCCGGGGCGACCAGCGCCTCGCGCAGGGCGTCCTGGACGTCCCCGTCGATCCCCAGGCCGTCGCTGAAGTAGCCCTGGATGGAACCGAACCGCGCGTTCATCTCGTCCAGGGCCGCCTCGAGATAGCGGCGATCGACGCCGAGCACCGGCCGCAGCAGCTCGGGATCGCCCCCGGCCGCCTGGAAACGGTCGAAGACCGGGCCCAGCGCGGGGAGCAGATCGCGGTTGGTGAGCTCGTAGTCGGCCAGGACGTCGTCCTCGGACGCGCCGAGCAGCAGAAGCGTGGAGGCGGCCGCCCAGCCCGTGCGGTCCTTGCCGGTCGTGCAGTGGAAGAGCACCGGCCGCCGCGGCTCCTTCGCGATCTCGGAGAAGAACAGGTTGTAGGCCCTGAGCGCGCTCGGCAGGCTCACGATCTCGCGGTAGCCGTTCACGAACAGCGCCGCCGCGCGCCCGCCGCCGAGCGCCTTCTCGGCGCCCGCCGGGTCGGTCAGCAGGGCCGATCAGCTGCGCCGGGGCGCCGTCGGCCGAGTCGGACAGCACGTCCGCGACGATCAGGTCGGCGCCCGCGGGCACCCGGTCGGGCTGTGCGGCCCGCTCCGGCTCGGTGCGCAGGTCGATGATCGTCCGGATGCCGAGCGCGCCAAAGGGCGCCAGATCGTCGCCGGCGAGACGGCTGAGGTCGGTGGAGCGATAGAGGAGCCCCGAGCGCACCCGTCCCCCTCCCGCGACCGGCCATCCGCCGATGTCGCGCAGGTTGGCGACGGTCAACATCGCGATGTGCATCCCGGGAGTGACCTCTGACATGCGGCAAACCTACTGCTCCGGGTGCCGGAAAGTGATTACTAGACGGACGGGCCTTGCGCACCTCAGTTACCGGTGCTCTTGTAGCGCGTGGGTGCACTCCGTCACCGACGATGGAGGCAGCGACGTTGACGGCACCCCGTCCCGTGAGATCGCGGTTCGCCCCTCGTCGCCCGAACGTTCGCCGGGGTGTGCGGTCTCGCCGTCCTCGCGCTCGCCGGGGCCGTGGGCGCGGGAACCGCGACCGCGACGGACGGCAGCCTCTACGCGTTCGGGGTCGAGTCGCTCGTCGGCCAGGCGGTCCCGGACGGACAGTGCTCGGTCGCCCAGACCGGCGCGAGCTTCGGGGTCACCTGCCCGCCGGTCACGACGTCCCTGACCGGCGCGAAGTGGCAGATCGACCTGCGCACCCCGCTCCCCGGCTCGGTGATCGAGGGGCTTCGCTGGAGCTCGGTGCGCTACCACCAGAACGCGACCTCGATCGAGCAGCGGGTCCTGGCGGACGGCGCCCTCGCCTGGCATGACGCCGAGGCCGACATCCCGGTCAGCCCCGCGCCGCTCAAGACCTACCAGATCGGGATGCGGGCGCTCACGGCGTCGCTGCTGCTGTACCAGACCGAGGCGCGCCAGCAGCCGAACCGCGTCTGGACCTTCCTCTACCCGACCATCCTGGTCCGCGACACCGAGGCGCCCTCAGCGCGCTGGACCAGCGTGCCGACCGGCTGGATCACGTCGGACCAGGCCCAGGTCGCCTGGCAGGCCTCCGACAACGTCGGCTCGGACGGCATCGGCCAGCAGACCATCCAGGCCGCCGGCCGCACGCTGTACGGCGGCACGCCCGGCGATGGCGCACACATCGCGCTGCTCAACGTGGCGTCGCTCCCCGACGGAGCGCAGACCCTGCGGCTCGCCGTCGACGGGGACGGCACCGCCGGCGCCCCCGCCCAAGACGCCACCCTGCGGCTCGACCGGACCCCGCCCTCGGCCGAGCGTCGGCCTGCTCGGCCTGCCCGGCGGGCGCGTCCGGGTGACCGCCAACGTCTCGGATGCGACCAGCGGGGTGCGCGACTGGACCCTGCGGGCGCGCGGACCCGACGGCCCGACGGTGGCCTCCTGGGCCACTGGGACCGAGACGCGCGACCTCGACCTGTCCGACTACGCCGCGCCGGGCGAGACCATCCGCTTCGTCCTCGACGTGAACGACAACGCCGGGCTGTCGCGCGAGGTGACCTCCGCGCCGATCACGCGCCCGTCGACCGGGGGCGTGACGACCGTCGTCATCGGGAGCGCGGCCACCGCGGCCCGCACGCCCTCCCTGCTGCGCCTCCACTCGCACCGGATGCGCCCGCACGCCGGCCTGCTCCTTCGCACGCGGACGCCGCTCCTGCGCTGGATCAAGGGCCCGCGCGGCACCAAGCTCTACAACGTTCAGATCTTCCGGCTCACGCGGGGCGCGGGAGGCCGCCCGACGGCCGTCGAGGAGGTGCTGTCGGCCTTCCCGCGCGGCCTCGCCTTCCGGGTGCCCGCACGGACGCTGAAGCCGCGCAACTGTTACGTGTGGCGCGTGTGGCCCTGGCGTGGAAAGCGGTTCACGCGCGGACCCCTCGGGGTGAGCAACTTCTGCGTCGCCAGCGCGAAGGTGCTTCGGCGCCGCGGCCCGTCACCGGCACGGTCACTGATCGCAACCGCCAGTTATGTCGGTCACATACGTACGGGGGCGGTGCACCCTCTAGGCGAGTTACGTCGCACGGTGCTTGGCTGAGCCTGCGCGGCCGGGGACGGGAGAGGGTGCCCCCGGCGCGCTTCCACGCCGACCTCGCCAGGAGCCGAACGCATGTCCACGTACCTCACCTTCTTCACCTACGCCAGGGACGCCTGGCGCAACATGGTCCAGAACCCCGAGGACCGCGAGGAGGCCGCGCGCAAGGTGATCGAGGCGGCCGGGGGCTCGCTGGTCGCCTTCTACTGGATGCTCGGCGACCACGACGGCCTCTCGATCTTCGAGGTGCCCAACGCGACCGTCGCCTCGGCCGTCTCGGCCGCCATCTCGGCGAGCGGTCGCGTGTCGCACCTGAAGACCGTCCACCTGCTCACCAGCCGCCAGGCGCGCGGCTCGCTCGAGCTGGCGAAGGTCGTCGCCGCCTCGTACTCGCCCCCGGGAGGGCCTGTCACGGAGTGGCGCGCGGGCTACGACTCGCTGGGGTGAGGCCGCGGCGCACCCCGGGCGCGTCACCGCCGAGGGATCGGAATCAGCGCCCAGGGGTAACCATCTCTGCGCATGGCCCAGATCCCGGACTACGCCACGCACCCCGCGATCCCGCGGCGGGCCGAACCGGATCCGCCCCGGGGCGTTCTCGGGCGTCTCGCGGCGGTGGTCGCCGGCCCCCTCCGCTATCCGGTGGTCATCGCGTGGATCGCGATCGCCGCGATGGCGACCATCTACCTGCCCACACTCGGCACCGGTCAGGGGGACATGGGCGTCCCCGTCCCGGACGACGCACCCGCGATCCGGGCGGAGGCGCGCTCGGCGGCGCTGTTCGGCTATCCGCTGATCTCGCGGACCCTCGTGGTGCAACGCGATCCCGCGGGCCTCTCGGCCGCGGACCGCGCCGCACTCGTGCGGAGGGTCCTGGACGTGAATCGGGATCGCGACGCCTCTCTCCGTGACATCGCCGCCGCGGTCCCCCTGGTCGACGACCTCGGCCTCGCCGCCTCGCCCGGCCAGGAGGGGACGACGGCCATCACGTACCTGTTCTTCCGCCCCGAGATCTCACCGGCGCGCGCGGAGACCGTGGCGGACCGATTCGCGGCCTCGCTCCGCGGCGGGCGGGGGACGCTCTCCGGCGTGACGGGCGCCGGGCCCGCGCGCAACCAGCAGTTCGAGGTCATCCAGGATCGGATCGGCTGGGTCGTCCTCGCGACGCTGGCGACGATCGCCCTCGTCGTCTGGCTGGTCTTCCGGTCGCTGGTCGCGCCGTTCGTGACGCTCGCCGCCGCCGCGGTGGCCTATCTCGTCGACCTGCGGGTCATCGCGTGGGTGGGCGAGCGCACCGGGATCCCCGCGTCGGCCGACCTCGAACCGGTGGTCGCGGCACTGCTGCTGGGGATCGTCACGGACTACTCGCTCTTCTACCTCTTCGGAGTCAGGGCGCGGCTGGAGGACGGCGACGACCCGCGCGCCGCCGCGCGCTCGGCCGCGCGCCTCTACACGCCGATCGTGGCCACCGCGGGCGTCACCGTCGCGGCGGGAACGGCGTCCCTCCTGGTGGGAGGCATCGACTTCTTCCGCTCGTTCGGCCCCGGCCTCGCGGTGACCGCCCTGGTCGGCATGACCGTCGCGATCACGCTGGTCCCCGCGCTCCTGTCGATCGTGGGTGGGCGCGTGGGACGGCGGCGACCGCGCGCGCGGGAGGCCGCCGAGCGGACCCCGGCGCCGCTGCGCCTGCTCACCCGCAGGCCGGTCGCGGTCGCGGCGGCGATCGTCACCGTGGGACTGCTGCTCGTCGCCGCGAGCGGGCTGCGCGACACGACGCTCGGCTCGGGCCTCACGAGCGGCCTGCCGGCGGACGCCGGGGCCCGCGTCGCCGCCGACGCCATCGACGACGGCTTCCCGCCCGGAGTGCGCGGGCCGACCGAGCTGCTCCTCGAGGGACCCGGGGTGGGCAGCGATCCCTCCGCCCTCGCGCGGCTGGAGACGGCCCTGCGCTCGCAGCCGGGGGTGGCCGGTGTGGTGGGCGCCGGAGCGCCGCTTCAGGGAACGCCCCTCTCCGACGTGCTCACGACATCGGACGGCAACGCCGCACGGATGCTGGTCGTGCTGCGCGACGATCCGACCGAGCACCAGGCCATCGCCACGATCCGCCGCCTCGAGGACGGGCTCCCCCGCCTTCTGACCGACGCGGGCTTCCGCGGCACGACCGCCGCGCTCGCGGGGGATTCGGCGCTCGCGACGGCGACCGTCGACGCCACCAGCGGCGAGCTCCTGCGGGTCGGAATCGTGGCGGCCCTCGTGAACCTCGTGTTGCTCGGGCTCTTCCTTCGGGCCGTCCTGGCGCCGCTCTATCTGCTGGCGGCCAGCGCGCTCAGCGTCGCGGCGTCGCTCGGCCTGGCCACCTACGTCTTCCAGGACCTGCTCGGAGAGGGCCAGCTGGTCTACTACATCCCCTTCGCGACGGCGGTCCTGCTCCTCGCCCTCGGCTCCGACTACAACATCTTCCTGGTCGGCCAGGTGTGGGACGAGGCCCGCCCCGGAGGCATGGCGAGCGCCGTCCGGCACGCCGGGCGGCGCGCGGGCGGCACCATCGCGGTCGCCGGGCTCGTCCTGGCCGCGAGCTTCGCGCTCCTGGCGATCATCCCCTTGGAGGCCATGCACCAGTTCGCGTTCGTGATGGTCGTGGGGATCCTGATCGACGCCTTCGTCGTGCGCTCGGTGCTCGTGCCGGCGCTGATCGTGATCTTCGGAGACGCGGGTCGCTGGCCCGGATCGGCGCGACGGAGCCGGGCTCCGGAGCTAGCGCGGGTCACGCCCACCGCCCGCACCGCCGGCGAGCCGCACCCGGCCGGCGCGGCCACGGCCGACGATCGCTAACCCTCCGCGGGTATCTCCGCGCGCAGCATCTCCAGGAACTCCCGCGTGCGCGCCGCGTGGTCGGCGCGGCCCGAGGGCTCCAGGGCCTCGAGGCGCTCGGTCGCCGCGTCGAGCCGGCCCAGCGCGGCCGCGACGGAGGCGGCGCCCTCGGGTCCGCCCGCCGCCCCGGCCTCCCGGAAGGCCAGGGCCGCCTCGGCCACCTCGAGCGATGCCCGGATGACCGCCAGGCCGTGCGCGTCCACCCGCTCCAGCGACGGTCCGAGCAGCCGGCTCCAGACGACCCCCTGGCCGAACATGCGCTGGTAGTCCGAGAGGTCGGGGGCGTCGAGGACGGCCTTCAGCATCAGCGCCCCGTCGGCCACGCGCCCGAGCGGCCCGGCGCCCGCGAGGGGATCTGGTTCCGATGGCGCCACGGGGTGAGACTATCCGGCGACGAGGATCGGCCCCGGCCTCCAGGGGGAAGCTGGTCAGAGTGGACCCGTTTGCTCAGCTGTCGGACGGCGAGCGCGCGCTGCTCGTCCCCGCGCCGCTGCCGGAGTTCGTCGTGCCGATGGCCGCGACGCTCACGGACGAGCGGTTCTCCGACCCGGCGTGGCTGTTCGAGCGCAAGCTCGACGGCATCCGCTGCATCGCGGTCGCCGGGGACGACGGGGTCCGGCTGCTCTCGCGCAACGGGCTGAGCCTGGGCGCGCGCTTCGCGGCGATCGCCGCGGCGCTGGCGGAGGGCTCGGCCGCCCCGTGGTCGTGGACGGCGAGATCGTGGCCTTCGACGGGGCGCAGACCAGCTTCGCCCGCCTCCAGCAGCGCGGCGAGCGGCCGGTCGAGGCCTTCCTCTACGTCTTCGACATCCTGCACCTGGCGGGGTACGACACCGGCGCGCTCCCCCTGCGCGCGCGCAAGGGCCTGCTGCGCCGCGCCCTCGCGTTCTCGGGCCCGATCCGCCTCACGCCGCACCGCAACCGCGACGGCGAGGAGCTGTTCCGCCGGGCCTGCGCGGCGGGCTGGGAGGGGCTGATCGCCAAGCGCGCCGACGCGCCCTACACGCACGGCCGCTCGCGCGACTGGCTCAAGTTCAAGTGCTCCGCCGAGCAGGAGCTGGTGATCGGCGGCTACACCGCGCCCCGCGGCAGCCGCACCGACCTCGGCGCGCTGCTCCTGGGGCACTTCGCCGGCGGACGGCTGCGCTACGCCGGCAAGGTGGGCACCGGCTTCACGCAGGCGACGCTGCGCGACCTCGCCGCGCGCCTCGCGCCGCTGCGCCGGGACGACTCGCCGTTCGCCGACGCGCCGCGCCTGCGCGACGCCACCTGGGTCGAGCCGCGGCTGGTGGCGCAGGTGGGCTTCACCGAGTGGACGCGCGACGGCCGCCTGCGCCATCCGCGCTTCCTCGGCCTGCGCGACGACAAGGCCGCCGAGGAGGTGGTGCGCGAATGAGCGACGCGATCACGGTCGGTCGCCGGACGATCCCCATCAGCCACGCCGACCGCGTCGTGTGGCCGGACGACGGGCTCACCAAGGGCGACCTCGCCCGGCACTACGCCGACGTGGCCGACGGTGATGGTCCCGCACGTGCGCGGGCGCCCGCTGGCGCTCCACAGCTTCCCCCACGGCATCGGGGCGGAGGGCTTCTTCATCAAGGACGCGCCGCGCCACTTCCCGGCGTGGATCCGGACGGCCGAGGTCCCCAAGCGCGAGGGCGGGGCGATCCACCACGTGCTGGCCGACGACGCCGCGACGCTCGTCTACCTGGCGGGCCAGAACGTCGTCACCCCGCACGTCTGGACGAGCCGCGCCGATCGCCTGGAGCGGCCGGACCGGCTGGTCTTCGACCTCGACCCCACGACGCACCGCTTCGACGAGGTGCGCGCGGCGGCCCGGAGCCTGGGCGAGCTGCTGCGCGCGATCGGCCTCGCGCCGTTCGCGATGACGACCGGCTCGCGCGGCCTGCACGTGACCGTGCCGCTGCGCCGCACCGCCGACTTCGCGCGCGGTCCACGACTTCGCCCGGCGCGTGGCCCTCGCCCTGGTGGAGACCGATCCGGACCGGCTGACCGTCGAGTTCCGCCGCGAGCGCCGGGGCGAGCGGATCTTCGTCGACGTCAACCGCACCGCCTACGGCCAGCACGCGGTGGCGCCGTACGCCGTGCGGCCGCTGCCGACGGCGCCGGTGGCCACGCCACTGCGCTGGGAGGAGCTCGACGACGCGTCGCTCGATCCCCGGGGCTGGACCATCACGACCATCGGGCGGCGGCTGGCCGACGGAGGCGACCCGTGGCGCGACATCGCGCGCCACGCACGCGCGATCGGCCCGGCGCGGCGCGCGCTGGGGTCCTGAGCCCCCGCGTGTCGCCAGACGAGACGCGCGTTGACGTGGCCGGACCGGTCGCGGGTTAGTTGACCCCCGGACCACGCGGACCCGAATGACGAAAGGACGTTAACGTGTCCAACATGGGCAAGACGCACATCATCATCATGTGGACCATGGGCCCCGGCGAGGTGGCCGAGGGGGACCGGATCTTCGCCAGCCACGCCACCTGGATGACGGGGCACCCCCGCGAGGGGGACACCGCGCTGTTGTCGTACTCCATCTCCAAGGGACCGGAGCTCGCGAATCCCCTCGACCCGAACTCCGAGCCCACCGGTAAGACGATCTTCCTGTTGGACGAGTTCTACGAGACCCCCGCCGGCGTCGCCCGGCACTGGGAGGACGCCCTGGCCAACTGGGAGGACGTGGGGGCCCTCGTGGAGTGGAGCGCCAAGGGCACGGTGGCCACGCTCCACGCCGGAACGGCCATCCAGGCGCTCTGGTAGCGCACGGTCAGCGCAGCCGGTCCCACGCGACCGGCTGCGCGGACCGACGTCAGGCGTCCGCCGGCCGGCCGCTCCCCGGGTCAGCGAGGGCACGACGACGCCGAAGAGGTAGGCGAGGCCCACGCCGAGCAGCGTCTCGCCGACGCGCTCGTCGAAGCGCGAGGCCGCGTCCTGGGGTGAGCCGTACAGCAGGAGCACGAAGACCAGGAAGGTCGTGAAAGCCGAGGTCACGTACCAGCGGCTGCGGTGGGTCGCGGCGGCGCCCGCCACCACCGCGATCACCGCCAGGGCGTACCAGGCCACCGGCGGGTCGATCCGCAGCAGCGCGATCGCCAGGCCGGCGCCGACGACGACCGCGATCACGCGCCCGGCGCTGCGCAGCCGCTGCATCTCCTCGGCGGGTCGCATCACGAGGAGGGCGGCGGCGCAGGCCCAGCCGACGTGCTCGAAGTCGAGCAGGAAGCCGATCGCCGCCGCGCTCGCCCGGCCGCGCCGAGGCGGAGTCCGTACTCCAGGCCCGGAGGCTCCGCCGCGGTCGCATGGGGGGCGGCCGGGCGTTGCGGCCACAGCATCGAGACCAGGCAGGCGAAGACCGAGCCCGCCACCATCAGCGCGGCGAGCGCCGCCGCCTCCCCCACGTCGCTGTAGCTGAGCCCGACCCGAGCCACCATCGGCAGCGACAGGACCATCACGATCCGCCCGAGGCGCGAGCGGCGGGCGAGGAGGACGACGCCGATCGCCAGGAGGGCGATCGCGGCGACGAGCGAGGACCGGAACGCGCCGACGAGGAGGCCGAGTCGACGAGCATCGGCACCGGCCGCCGGTCAGCACGCCGAGGAGCACCACGGCGAGCCGCCCCTGCGCCGGGGCGCGACGCCGATGATCGCCGCGGGCAGGACGCCCACGGACATCGCCACGCCCTTGGACGGATCGTTGAGCACGACCAGCGCCGCCGGCACCGCGTCGGCGGCCCCGAGCAGGGCGCCCGACCAGGTCTCAGGCCAGCCCGGGTGACGTCGGCGGTCGGTCGGTGCGGTCCGTCACCGTCACGGACGCGGACGAGACCTGCCGTGCCGTCCGACGGCCTCGACGCGGGCGACCGGGGCCGCCGACTGGCAGGCTGCCACCGTGCCCGATCCCGACGCCCGCACCCTGCGCATCCTCGACGAGGTGCGCGTCATCCCGGCCGGGTTCGTGCGCGCCTACTCGGACGTGGATCCGTCGGCGCCGCGCCAGGTGGGCCGGGTCCTGGCCACCACGCACGAGGAGGTGCCCTGGCACCGGGTGGTGCGCGCCGACGGCAGCGTGCCCATGGGCGAACGCCAGGCCGAGCTGCTGAGGCGCGAGCGCGTGCCGATGCGCGGAGCGCGGGTGGACCTGGCGCAGGCGCGCTACCCGGCGAGCCCCCCGGCGCTCCCGCCGGCGTCCCGGCGGGCCTCCCTGGCCACGGCCATCGCGGCGGTCGCCGCGGCCGACCCGGTGATGGACGCGCTCATCAACCGCGTGGGGCCGATCCGGTACCGGCCGCGGAATCCGGACGGGCACTTCGGCGCGCTGGTCCGCTCGATCGTGTTCCAGCAGCTCGCCGGGGCGGCCGCGACGGCGATCCACGGCAGGGTGCGGGCGCTGGTCGACGGGCCCCTCGACGCGGCCGCGCTCACGCGGATCCCCGACGCCGACCTGCGGGCCGCCGGTCTGTCGGCCAACAAGCTCGCCTCGCTCCGCGATCTTTCGGCCAAGGTCCTGGACGGCACCGTCATCCTCGACGACACGCGCGCCCTCGACGACGAGGAGATCATCGCCCGCCTCACCGCGGTCCGGGGAATCGGGCGCTGGACGGCCGAGATGTACCTGATGTTCGAGCTGCGCCGGCTCGACGTGTGGCCGGTGGACGATCTCGGAGTGCGCCAGGGCTACGGCCTGGCCTGGGGGATCGACCCTCCCCCGTCGGCCCGCCGGCTGGGCCCGCTGGGCGATCGCTTCCACCCCTATCGCACCGTCGCCGCGCGCTACTGCTGGGAGGCGGTCGCGCTGGCGCGCGCGAGCGCCGTCACGACGCTGCGCTGATGCCCGCGCGCAGCGCCGGCCTGCTCCTGCACCGTCCCGGCCGCGACGGCCCGGAGGTGCTGATCGGCCACATGGGCGGCCCGTTCTGGGCGAAGAAGGACGAGGGCGCCTGGTCGATCCCGAAGGGCGAGTTCGACGACGGCGAGGAGCCGCTCGCGGCGGCGCTCCGCGAGTTCGCCGAGGAGCTCGGCCGGCCGGCGCCCGAGGGCCCGACGGTGGCGCTGGGCGAGTTCCGCCAGTCCAACGGCAAGAGGGTCATCGTCTTCGCGCGCGCGGCGGACTTCGACGCGTCCGACATGCGGAGCAACCACTTCGAGATGGAGTGGCCGCCCCGCTCGGGCCGGACGCAGAGCTTCCCCGAGATCGACCGCGCCGAGTGGATGCCGCTCGACGGCGCCCGGAGCAGGCTCGTGGCGGGGCCAGGTCCCGGCGCTCGACGTCCTCGTGACGGAGGCTCGGGCGGCGCCTGAGGGGGGAGGGATCGCAGCCCCCGACCTCAGTTCCGTCCCCCGCACGCCGAAGCTCCCGACATGACCCGGCGATGCCGCATCGCTCTCGCGATCCCGATCGTGGCCGTGGCCCTGGCGGCGGCCGCGTGCGGCGGCTCCGACGCTGAGACCGCCTCCTCGGCGGCGGCCACGACGGCGCCCGCCAAGACCGCGCCGACCCTCGCCCGCGCGGCGGCGGAGTACGTCGCCCTCGTGAAGCCGCTCAACGCCGGGATCACGGGGATCAACGCCCGGATCGCCAAAGCACGCTCCGGCTCAGACCTCTCGGCCTACATCCCGATCCTCGAGGATCTGAGCACCGAGACCGCCGCATTCAAGAAGGGGCTCATGGCGATCGACTTCCCACCGTCCGTCCAGCGCCAGGCGGACGACACGGTGGCGGCCTCGGTCACCCATCAGCTGGCATTGGACGAGCTGGTCCGCCAGTTCCGCGCGGGCGACCTCCCGCGCGCGCAACTGCAGATCTGGCAGACCGCGCTCTACGAGATGACCGGCAAGGCGACGGTCCTGCGCAACGCCCTAGGACTTCCCCCCGCGAACTAGCCGGAGTCAGCCGGGATCGACCGGTGGCTCCTCAAGGTCGGGCGCGAGGGCGAGGTGAAGGCCGACCCGCGACGCGTGAACGGCGATCTGGCCCGTGGCCTCGCGCTGACCGTCCCGGTGCCCGGCCACGTAGATCCTGGCCATGAGGGTGAGGATCTGGTCCTTCCCGTGAGCGCTCACGTCCTCGCTGTCCAGCACGCTCTGGAGCTCCCAGAGCAAGGGCTCCAGCGAGCGCTGAGCGATGTGGACGTGGGCTTCCTCTGGGTCCGGCACGGATTCTCCCTGGTGGGCGCGTGCACCCGGGTACCCACCTCCCCGGGGATCGAAAACAGTGAGATACCGGGGCACCACTCCACCCCAACCTGCGGGCGGGTCCTCTGCACAGCGCGAGGTGCGCAGAACACGTTTCGACCCCCCGGGCGACTCGCGACCTTCGGCCTGGGAAGCCCCCTCCCCCCGACGGTCGTCGTACCGGCCAAGGCGCCGAGGCGGAATGGCATCGCCACGGCCGCCCGGGCCGCGGCGGGTCAGGGGAGCACGCTCCTGGAGGCACCGGCAGTCGGTCACCCCCCGAGCAGCGCACCGTCGAAGAACTCGACCACCCGGCGCTCGTACTCGCGCGGGCGGGCACTCATGCCGCCGGCGTGCCCACTGCCCGGCACCTCCCAGAGGGTCGTCGGCTCCCCGGCCTCGGCCGCGTAGATCGGGTTCAGCACCCGCTCGAGGTCCTGGCCGTTCTCGCCGTAGATCAGCATCAGCGGTCGCGGCGCGATCTTGCCAGTGAGATCGGCGAGGCTCGGAGGCGGGCCCCCGTTCGAGAACACCGTGAGCGCCGAGGTGAGCCCGGCGTAGGTCGGCAGGCTCAGCCACTCCGATCCCGAGGCGCCGTCAACGAACTCGCGGACCGAGCGCTCACCCGCACCCTCGGAGACGACGGCGGCGAGCCCCTCGGACTCCGCCGCGGCCGTGATCATCATCTCCCCTCCAACCGAGAGCCCGAGCCCGCCGATGCGGCCGGGGTCAACCTCCGGGCGCGAGGAGAGGAAATCCACGGCGGCCGCCACGTCGTGTGACCCGCGCCAGCCGAACGCGTTCGGGTCTCCCTCGCTCGCGCCCCAGCCGCGCTGGTCGTAGACGAGCACGCCATAGCCGTGTCGTGCCAGCATCGCAGCGTGCTCCTGCGGGCTCTCGCGCGACATGCCGAGGGCGATCACGGCGGCTCCGTTGCGCGAGGGCACGTACCAGCCTGAGAGCGCGACCCCGTCGTCGGTCGTGAAGGTGACGTCCTGGTGGGACGCGCCGAGCTCCGCCGCCGCGACGTCGCTCGAGGCGATGTGGGTCGCGCCGTACCCCATCGCGACCGGGAAGACGACCACGACGCCCGCCAGGACCGTCGCGGCGCCCAGCAGGACGCGTCGCGTCCAGCGCCATGCGCGCGAACCGTCACGCCGCCGCGACCGCCACAGGGCGGCGACACCGAGCGCCAGGAGCACCAGGCCGGCGAGCAGCGACAGGATCCCGCTGAAGTCGTCGCTGGAGAACTGGCCGGTTGCGGCGTCGTAGGCCGCCTCGCTGCCGACGATCAGACCCACGAGTCCGATCGCGATCGTGACGACGGCCCGGGGAGCGGCGCGGAGCCGCGTCAGCGCGACGGCGGCTAGGACCAGCGCCGCGATCACGACCAGACCGCTGACCAGGTGGTCGGCGGCCGAGGTCCCGGGCCGGGGCTGGACGAAGTTGTCGTCGGCGACGTGGAACGCGATCGCCACGGTGGCGACCAGCACGACGGTGCGTGCGTCCACCCTGACGACGGCGCGGTCCGCGATGGGAGAGGCGGGGGTGTCCATTGGTGGCCTTCTCGTGCATGAGCGTCCTCCCGCGCTCGTCCCGGCGAGGAAGGCCCGGCCGGATTCACTCGGAGCCCCGGCGCTCATCGAGAGATCGTGCATGCCTAGGCTGTCATGACTGCCGCTTGCGAGTCGAATCGCCCGATCCCTGCCTCATCGCGCGACGGCCAGGGGTCCTGACATAGGGCCTGCTGCGAGCCGGCGGCCAGGTGGGGAGGATCGCCCCCCGAAAGGCGTCGAAGGGCCTCCTCTGGATGCCCTCGCCGTCGGGGGATAGTGTCCTCAACGGGATGAGACTCGCCCTCGCCGTTGGGGTCCTGGCGGTCGCGCTGGTCGCGGCGCCCGCCCAGGCTGCCGTGGTGGCGGTCACGGACGCGGGGTTGCGGGATCCCCAGACGCGCATCTTCACCGGCCAGCGCGTCTCCTTCACCAACCTCACCGGCGCCGCGGTGACGATCGACAGCGTGGGGAGGCCCATCTTCGACGACCTCGCGCTTGCCCCAGGGGCCGACGGCGAGCGCCGCTTCGGGCGGTCGGGGCGTTACCGCTACACGGCGGCGGGGCGAGACGGCGTGGTCATCGTCCGGGCCTTTGCGCCCTCGCCTCCGCCGAGCGGCGGCGGCTCGGGCTCACCCGGGCCGGGGGGTGCGGGCTGCGACCGCCGCACCGTCTACCGCTACGACATCACCGTCAAGGGCAGCAAGTCCGTGAGAGAGACCTGGCGGCCCGAGTTCCGCAATCAGGGCGACTTCAGCATCTCCTACACCTACATCGTCACGTACCCCGGTGTGCGGCTCAGCGTGACCGAGGATTGTGGCGGCGGCACGACCCTCGACCTTCCGGCCGGCGGCGCCAGGACGGCCCCGGGCACCGGCGCGCTCCTCGGCTACACCTGGTCTGACAGCGTGCGCAGCACGGAGACCGGCCGACCGCCTCCGTGCGCCTTCGCCACGGCGGTGACCGGCCTGGGCGCTCAGGTGGAGGTCGGAGGGTTCACCTCGCGGGGCCATGGCGGGGCCTTCGTCTCGTCGCGTCTCACCACCGCGCAATTCGAGGTGCTCCAGTCGATCCTGAGCGCAAAGCACGGCGGGGTGTGCAACAAGGACCCCGGCCTCTCCAACGCGGGGGTGTTCGACGGCCTGCCCGGCTACGACGCCTCAGCAGACGCGATCTTCTCCAGGGACTTCACCGTCCCGGGCGGCGCGCTCGGGCCGCCGAACACGGCGCTTCATGGCGACTTCTCGGAGCGCCAGCAGCGCAGCCCGGCGATGGCGCGCAAGCTCGCTCGCGGACAATCGTTCTCCGTCACGACGACGCGGCTCTTTGACGACACGAGTTCCCAGACGACGGCCCACGGCACCGCCTCGATCTCGATCAGCCTGCGCCGTCGCTGAGCCGGACGCATTCTGCGAGTCCCGACCACGCGAGGATTCCCCGTTCGGGACCGGGAGACGTCGAGGAACCGCTCCCCTGGGAACTGTCTGCAAATGCCAAGCGGACGACGAGGCTCGAACTCGCGATCTTCGGCCTGGAAAGCCGCCCGCGGCGCCGGAAGCCAATCGTCCTCGATCCGCTTGGGTCGGCGGA
The DNA here is from genome assembly GCA_963784365.1 of uncultured Thermoleophilia bacterium. Classification (GTDB taxonomy): domain Bacteria; phylum Actinomycetota; class Thermoleophilia; order Miltoncostaeales; family Miltoncostaeaceae; genus Miltoncostaea. The sequence continues at coordinate 499,838 of CAWAQS010000009.1, forward strand.
TTGGCCTGCACACCGCCCAGTGCTGCGCCCGGGCCACCCGGGGCCACCCGGGGCGACGCGGGGCCGTCTGGGCCCAGTCCGTCGGGAGTGGTCCCGACGGGCGCACGAAACGGCGCCCTTTCGGCGGCACGGGTTCGAATCCCGTTGGGCGCATCCCGCTCGACGAACGCGCTCTCGGGACCGTGCCAGATGCCCCGGGGTCGTCGTCGGGCCCGGCATCACCGCGCCGCCGGGTTCCCCGACTCCGAGTCGGAATCGCGGGGGTTCACTCCCGCGAGGCGCAGGATCTCCGAGATCCCGTAGGCGACGACGAGGGCGATCGCCACCGCCACCACGAGCGTGAGGACCGCGTTCAGGGCGAAGATCGCCAGCAGGACGACGACGAGCAGGACGAGCAGCCGCAGCACCAGCACCCAGGTGCGCGCGGGCCGGCGCGTCAGGCCGCCCCACGCCCGCGCGGCGTGCTCGCGCAGGGTGAGGGTGCTGCCCAGGAAGACGGCGGTGGCCAGCGTCACCACCCCGATGGCGGTCACCCAGGCGCCCCAGTGCCCGAGGTCCGACAGGTAGGCGCTCTCGACCTGCCCGACGGCCCCGCGCACCTCGGCGTCGCTCGGGATTCCGACGATGATCCGGCGCGTCAGCGCGACGACGACGGTGATCACGATGCCGCCCGCGATGAGGCCCCACCCCGCGCGGCGGGTGGCCCGCAGCCGATCCGGGGCAACCGCGACCGACGCCACGAGCAGGACGAAGGCGACGATCGGCAGCACGATTCCGAGCACCCGCAGCTGATGGGCGCGATGGGCGACCTCCGCCAGCTTCTCGCCGGCCGTGCCCTGTGCCACCGGGATCTCCCCGGAGGCGGCGGAGATGCGCTGGGCGAGCTCGGGCCGGGCGACCGCGATCGCCGCGGATGCCCGGTCCACCGCCTCCCGCAGATCGATCACGCGCGACGCGGTCTGGCCGGAGATGATCCGGCCGTACAGGCCATCCACCGCCCGGCCGAAGACGTCCGCGAAGCGGTCGCTCGCGACGACGCCGCCGGCCACGGCCCGCACCAGCGGCTCGGCGCGCTGGGCCTCGGGGCCGCCGCGGGCCACCAGCCGGGCGGTCAGGGCGTCGGCGAGGTAGTCCTGGACGTCGGGCGAGGCGAGCGCCGTCTCCGCCCGGCTGCGGAACTCGGAGGTGTCGAGGACCTGCGACCGGAGGTAGAGCATGATCGGGGCCAGGATGATCGCGAGGATCGCCAGGCCGAGGAGGACCCCCGCCGTGATCCGGCGCCAGCGCGGGCCGGCTGGGTGGGACGCGTCGGTCTCGGTGCTCATGGTCGCGCTCCTTCGTCGGCCGAACGATACCCCGGGCGATGGCGGGGCCGCGAACTCACCCGTGTGATCCGCGGGCAATGGGTCGACCGGAGACGCGTCCCCGGGCTAGCGTGACGATCGGGAGCCCGGCGGCCGGTGCCGGGCCGGGACGACGACGGAGGCCGCTCGTGTCAATCGTTGAGTATCCGAAGGACTCGCCGTTCCCGGGAGTCATCGGACGCACCGCCGAGGAGTCCAGCCCCGCGTGGCCGGCGGCCCCGAGGCCGGCGAAGGGGGCGCCCAACGTGCTCCTCGTCGTCCTCGACGACACCGGCTTCGGGCAGCTCGGCTGCTACGGAAGCCCGATCGAGACCCCCACCTTCGACGCGCTCGCCGCCGGGGGCCTGCGGTTCAACAACATGCACACCACCGCGCTGTGCTCGCCGAGCCGCTCGTGCATCGTCACGGGCCGCAACCATCACAGCAACGGCATGGCGGCCATCACCGAGCTGTCCACGGGCTTTCCGGGCTACAACGGCAGCATGCCGTTCGAGAACGGGATGCTGTCCGAGATGCTCGTCGAGCAGGGCTACGCCACCTTCATGGTCGGCAAGTGGCACCTGACGCCGAGCAGCGAGGAGACCGCCGCGGGCCCCTTCGACCGCTGGCCGCTCGGCCGCGGCTTCCAGCGCTTCTACGGCTTCCTCGGCGGCGACACGAGCCAGTGGGATCCCGACCTCGTCTACGACAACCACCAGGTCGAGCCGCCGCGCCGGCCCGAGGAGGGCTACCACCTCAGCGAGGACCTGGCCGACAAGGCGATGGAGTTCATCGCCGACGCCAACCAGGTCGATCCGGACAAGCCCTTCTACCTGCACCTGTGCTTCGGCGCGACCCACGCGCCCCACCACGTGCCCAGGGAATGGGCGGACAAGTACGCCGGCAAGTTCGACGACGGATGGGACGCGTACCGGGAGCACGTCTTCGCCCGTCAGAAGGAGCTCGGCATCGTGCCGGCCGACGCGGAGCTCTCGCGCCACGACCCCGACGTGCCCGACTGGGGATCGCTGCCGGCCGACGCCCGGCGCCTCTACAGCCGGATGATGGAGGTGTTCGCCGGCTTCCTCAGCCACACCGACCACCACCTCGGGCGAGTGCTCGACTTCCTGCGCTCGATCGACCAGCTCGACAACACGCTGATCATGGTCATCTCCGACAACGGCGCGAGCGCGGAGGGCGGGCCGACCGGGACCACCAACGAGGCCCAGTTCTTCAACAACGCGCAGGAGCCCCTGGAGGAGAGCCTGGCGCACATCGACGAGATCGGCGGCCCCAAGCACTTCAACCACTACCCGTGGGGCTGGACCTGGGCCGGCAACACGCCGTTCCGGCGCTGGAAGCGCGAGACCTACCGCGGCGGCGCCTGCGACCCGTTCCTCGTCCACTGGCCCGCGGGCATCACGGCGAAGGGCGAGGTGCGCACGCAGTACGCGCACATCATCGACATGGTGCCGACCGTGCTCGACCTGCTCGGCCTGGAGCCGCCCACCGCGATCCGCGGCGTGACCCAGGCGCCGCTGCACGGCGTGAGCTTCGCCCACGCCCTCGACGACGCCGCCGCCGAGTCGCCGGCGGCGCACCCAGTACTTCGAGATGCTCGGGCACCGCGCCATCTACCACGACGGCTGGAGGGCGGTCTGCCCGTGGCCGGGACCCTCGTTCACCGAGGCCGGCATGCCCTTCGGTCAGCCGATCTCCGCGCAGACGCTCGCCGGAGCTCGACGGCGGGAGGTGGGAGCTGTACCACGTGGCCGAGGACTTCGCGGAGAACCACGACGTGGGCGCCGACAACCGCGACAAGCTGATCGAGATGATCGGCACCTGGTACGTGGAGGCCGGCAAGTACGACGTGATGCCCATCGACGGCAGCGGCCTCGCGCGGATGGTGGCCGAGAAGCCGATGGTCGCGCCGCCCCGCGACCGCTACCGCTACTTCCCGAACACCCAGTCGATCCCGTTCTTCGCGGGCCCGCGGGTACTCAACCGCCCGCACAGCATCACGGCCGACGTCGAGATCCCGGACGGCGGCGCCGAGGGCGTCCTGCTCTGCCAGGGGACGGCGGCCGGCGGCTTCTCGTTCTTCGTCAAGGACGGGGTGCTGCGCTACGTCCACAACTACGTCGGCCGGGGCCTCCACGGGGTGACGCGCCGACACGCCGGTGCCGGCCGGCCGGCACGAGCTGCGATTCGAGTTCGAGCCCACCGGCCCGCCCGACATGGCGAAGGGCATGGGGGCGCCGGGGCGCTGCCAGCTCTACGTGGACGGGTCGCTGGTCGGGAACGCCGAGGTGCCCGTCACCACGCCGTTCGCGTTCAACCCCGGGGCGCTGACCTGCGGCGCCGATCCGGGATCACCGGTGACGCCGGACTACGTGGGCCCGTTCGCCTTCACGGGGACGCTCCACAGCGTCACGGTGGACGTCAGCGGCGAGCTGATCACCGACGACGAGGCGGAGCTGCGCCTGCACATGGCGCGACAGTAGCGCCGAGACCCCCGGACCGCCTGTGGCGGTCCGGGGTCGTGAACGGACGGGCTCGGGCGTCAGCGAAAGGTCACCCGGGTGCTCACGCCGTCGCCGAACATGACGTAGGGCACGGCCACCGTCACCCCGGCCGACGGATCGTCCGCATCGTCACCGGCGGCCAGCAGCCGCACCGCGTCGTGGCGGTCGTCGGTGGCGGATGCGAGATCCGACATCACCCGCTGAAGTCGGACGCTGGTGGTCCGCGGGCTCAGCCGCCTCGCACGCATCACGAGTGGGTTCTGCTGCGATCCGACAGGACGCGTGGAGTCGGACTCGTCACCCCCGCCGCCCCCGGAGGGCCCGCCAAAGCTGTCGGGGACCTTCGGGAGGACGCGCAACTGGGGCGAGGAGGCATCGACCCCGGAGGGCAGCCTCACCGGCACGCGCACCAGGACCGTCGATGACCGCCACGGCTGCACCCGCAGGATGAGGGTCGCCCTCCCGCCGGGGCGCGTCGCGCCACGCACCCCGGCGGCGACGAGGGTGGCCGCGCGAACGCTGGGCTCGAATCGCTCACTGACCTCGATGGCAGAGATCGGGATCGGCCGGAGGCCGTTCCTCAACAGGTAGTACACGAGGCCGGGGAGCTGCCACTGAGCAGCCCAGGGCAGGTACTCCGTGAACGCGTAGACGTTCCGATACACGAACGGGCGCGGGAGGTCGGGGCTCGTGATGGAGATCCTGAGCGTCAGCGTCCCCGCCGCGGCGCCGTCGGTGACGCGGAACGCCGGCTCGGCCTGCAGGACCTCGCTGATCTCCGGCGCCGTGCGCTCGTCGGGGGCGAGGGTGACGCGCACCGTGCTCTGGGTGCCGCGGCCCACGTTCGTCGCCGTGGCGACGCCGCTGATCCCCTGAACGGCGCCCACGACCCCGGTGATCCCGTCGGTGCGGTCGCCCACCACCATTCCCTGCGGCGCGCCGGGCTCGGCCACCTTGTAGCTCCCGTTCATGATCGGAGCCGAGATTGTCTGGTAGACGTGGGCGCCGCCCATGAGGAACCGCGAACGGCCGGAGCCGAGCAGCGGGTGGCCGAACCCGAGGATCGTGGAGCCGTCGACGTAGGTCACGGTTCCGATCGCCCCCACGGAGACGTCGCCGCCCGCCAGCAGGACGGACAGCGAGGCTCCCGGCACCAGCGCTGTGGGCGCGAGCGGGATGCGCGGGGCGATGGACGTGAGGCGGACGCCCATCCGGGACAGCCGTCTGGCGAGGGGGCCGACCACGGCCCGCGAAACGCCCGCCACGTTCCACCGGGTGAGCGGGAAGACCCCGATGCTGTCCGGCCGTCGCACCTCGAGGGCCCGGGCCGCGCCCCGGTCGCGCACCATGGCGGCACGGCGCAGGGGCCCCGGAGACACCACGGGCGTTGCGCGCTCGTTGGCGCGCAGCCCGGAGTTGGAGTCGATCATCTGCTCGATGGGCGTCACGCCGGCGACCACGCCGGCCTGGTCGCCGGTCCCGTAGGCCACGGCCCCCATCACCCGAGGGACGCCGTCGGCGCCCGTGACATAGACCGGGCTCCCGCTCATCCCGTCGGCGACGCCCCCGGTCTGGTCCATCAGCGGACCCGACGCGCGCACCATGATGAGGGTGCCGCCCGGTCCGTCGGCGAACCGGAGCACGTCGATGACGGTCACCGGGAAGGTCACGATCTCGGTTCCGCTCACCACGGTCCGGGCCTCGCCCACGATTCCGGGGCGGACGTCCGAGAGCGGGAGGATGGGATCGGCGGCGGCGGCGGTGCCCGCGGCGGCCAGTGCGAGCCCCGCCGCCGCGATGCAGGTCAGAAGGCCTCGGAGGCCCCCACGGCGGCGGCGGTCGTCATTGGCAGGCATCGTGATCTCCAGGGAATCCGGGGGTGGCCTCATCTGTAGCGAGCATCGCCGCCACCGAAGACGCCCACCTCCGTGGACACCCCCCCTCTCGTGGGGGTAACCCGCACCGGGCGGTGGGTGTGAATCAGCCGCCGCTCGCGCAGATGGCGGTGACGACGATCTTCCACGGCGCCGAGCCGGTCCCGAGCGCCGCGGCCTCGGCGACCCAGCCGGACGTCCCGTCCGGGGCGCTGGTGGTGAGGGCGACCCGGGCGGCACCGTCGATGGCGACGCCGCCGGCGATGACCGTCGTCCCGTTGGGACAGCTCGCGGTGATGGGCCCCTTCGCGTCGAGCGTGCTCGTCTGGGACTGCGCCCGGGCCACCGTGAGCCCGCGGAGGTATTCGCCCGCCGCGACGCCCGCGAGGCGGGATGCGTCGTCGGCCCGCCCGGCCGCGTCGGCCCGGGTCGCCCGCGGCACGATCGCGAGGGAGGACTCCTGGATCTGGGCGCCGGTGAGGGTGTTCGCCGCCACCATGCGCCCCGTCACGGCCCCGTCGGCGACGACGGCACCGCCGATGGCGGCGGGGGCGATCTTCGCCCGCGTGACGGCCCCGTCGCGCAGGGCGGCGGTGCCGACGCTGCCGTCCTTCGGAGCGGCGGCCGCCGCCGCGTCGATGTCGCGGTTGAGGGCCACGATGCTGATGACGAGGGCCACGATCGTCAGCGCGAGGAGTCCGCTCAGCGCGAGCGCGAGGCGCCAGTTGCGCCGGATCCAGCGCTCCTCCTGCTCGATCCGCTGCTCATCGCGCGCCAACCGGATCTCGTCGCCGAGGATGCGCTGCTCATCGGCGTGGAGGCGCCGCTCGAGCTCAGCATCGATCGCCCTCGGCTCGTCCCCCTGGCCGGGTTCGCCGGGCGCCTCGCCCGTATCGCGGTCGCTGTCGTCGGCCATGGTGGGCCCCCCGTCGCGGTCGTTGCCTGCGCCCACGCTAGGAGTACCGGGTGATCGTCACGACAGGCCTGCCCCCGATACCGCGTTCGTACATTTCCGCGACCGGGGTCCTGTGCCCGCCTCAGCCGGTGACCGGGGGAAGCGCCGGAGACCGGAAGACGACCGTCTGCTCGATCTGCCCGCCCAGGCCCTTGGTGCGCAGCGAGCGCGGGCGAGCGACGACGCTGAGGGTGAGCGTGCCACGGGCCGCGAGCTGTCGTCGGCCTCGCGCCCAAAGGGGCACGTGCACGGTCGCCGCCGCCCCGGGCGCGACGGCGTAGCCGGCGACCCCGTATCGACGGGCGTGACCCCGCTGATCCTCCTGCTCGAGGCTCACCGTCCCGCGGCACAGCATGGGCGCCGCAGCGGGGCAGCGCAGGCGGGCGGTGATGCCGTCGGCGCCGCGTTGACGGAGCGCGGACACCCGCGGAGCCGGCGGGAACTCGCTCACCACCCCCGCCGGGGTGATGCGGCCGATGCGCTCCAGGTTGGGCTCGGTGAACCACAGGTTCCCGTCGGGGCCGGCGGTGATCGCGAAGGACTCGACCTCGGTCCGGAAGAACCTGACCGCCCCGGTGGGCGTCATCCGCCCGATGGGTCGATTGGCGGGTCGATCGAGGTCGAAGAACTCGCTGAGCGTCGTGAACCACAGATTGCCGTCCTGACCGGTTGCCAGGGATGACACTTCGTCCCCGCTCCTGAGGCCCAGCGAGAACATCCGCACGCGGCCCTCGGGGGTGATCCGGCCGATCTGGCCCCGTCGTGTGAACCAGACGTTCCCGTCCGGTCCTGCGGTGAGGTCGGCAAGCACGCTGACGTAGATCGGTGGCGTCATGGGGGCGAAGGCCGTGATCGCGCCCGCGGTCGTCATCTTCGCCAGGTGTTCGACCCAGCCGTTCCGCCCCTGGACCGAGAGGACGAACCAGAGGTTGCCGTCCGGCCCGCTCGTGATGTCGGTGGCGGTCTGGCCGAGGCGCAGCGGGAACGGGGTGACCGCGCCCTCCGGCGTGATGCGCCCGATAGCCCAGCCGGTGGTGAACCAGAGGTTGCCGTCGGGGCCCCCGGTGATCGAGTCGGCGGACTCCCACCCCCTCGGGCCGGCGATCCGCGTCGGGAGCCGGGTGAGCGCCCCGTTCGGGGCCAACCGTCCGATCCAGGGGGTGCCCGCCACGAACCAGACCCTGCCGTCGGGGCCCACCGTCAGGTCAGTCAGTGATGGGTCCTCAGGCGCAATCGGGAGTTCCGCAGGGTAGGGAAGGCGGGCCCGGAACTCGGTGACCAGGCCGGCGGGCGTGATCCGGCCGATCCAGGACTCAGTCCTCCCGTCCCGGTACGCCCTCATCTCGCTGAACCAGACCGCGTCGGGACCGGTGGCGGTCAGGAGCGGCAGCGTCTGCTGGGCACCGCGGGAACGTGCCGCGGCGATGCCGGGAGGTGCGCCGGCGCGGACGGCCACGAGGGCGGTCAACGCGACAAGCGCCCATATCGAGCAACGCCGCAACCCCTGCCCTGCCCCGGGCGCGCGCACCCTTTCGAACGTCGGCAGCGAGAATCGCTTTCGGAGGGACCGGGCGGCGGCGGCCCGGGGCGTCATCGCCTGTTCGGGGGCGCCCCGGAGGCCGGCGGCGGGGCACCGGCGGCGTGCGCGGTGAGCTCGCCCGCGAGCCGGTGGCCGAGCTCCACCACCACCCGCATGGGAGGCTCGAAGTCGCTCTCCTCGAGGCCGGCGAGGGGGAGCGAGCGGCGCAGGATGACGAGATCGTCGGAGAACGCGAGACCGGCGCCGAGCAGGCTCGCGTTGCGCTCCAGGCAGTGGCGCGGATCCACCTGCGAGACCTCGGCGACGACGGCCGAGACCTCGGCCCATTCGGCGCCCTCGAGGTTCATCTTGCGGACGGCCACCTGCTGGGTGTGGCCGTCCCCGAGCGGGATCCGCAGCGAGAGCATGTCGAGCTCGTCGGTGGCCACGACCCGGTAACCGGACTTCAGGTGACGCGAAAGTGACTCCCAGGTTGCCATCGGATGCCCCGTTTCGGATCGACGTCGTACCGTGAGCCTCGTTCGTCCGCGGGATCGCGTCGTCCGGCAAAACCCCGAGTGAGACCGGGGAAACCCGACGATGCGCGCCGCCGGGCCGGTGCATACTGGCCCTCCTGCGAGCGGAAGGGGGCATGGGGTGCGCGCACGGCGGTGGAAGGACCTCTCGGGGACGCAGCGGGGGCTCGTCGTGTTCCTGGGGGTGGTCCAGGTATCGCTCGCGCTGGCCGCGTGGGCGGATCTCGCGCGGCGTCCCGCGGATCAGGTCAACGGGAGGAAGCCCCTCTGGGCGGCCGCGATCTGCGTGAACTTCATCGGCCCGCTGCTCTACTTCTGTCGCGGCCGGCGGCCGTCGGGGCACTCGTCCGAGGTGTGACGGCGCGCACCGATGAGGTGGACGGGGCGCCCGTGTCGAGACCGCGCCCCGCGATCAGTCCGCGCAGAAGCCGCCCGTCGCCGACAGGACCTCGGCGCCCTGGCGCAGGTAGGCCCGCTCCCAGAACCACGACGGGTAGAGGCCGGCCGCCTGCGTGTCGGGGTTCGCGGCGGCGAAGAGGTCGTTGGTGAGGCTCGCCGGCGCCTGCCCGTCCTCGGAGTTCTCTTTCGCCCCGCTGGCCGGGTTCTTCCCCGCCTCGTAGAGCGCGAAGACCTGGCTCGTCCCGCCGGGGAGACCGGGGACCACCGGGACGCCCAGCACGATCTGCCCCGAGCCGGGGATGCCCTTGAACGGCGTTCCGGCCGGATTGCGGCCGATGGTGCAGGACCAGTTGGCCGCCGCCGGCTGGGGCGTAAGGCTCACCCCGGTCACCTGCCACGCCGAGTAGGCCAGGGGCATCAGGCCGGTGTAGAAGGTCTGCGCCGCCCCGTCTCGACCGCGTCCTCAAGCACGTTCTCCTGGCTGTCGGTGAGCGCCCACGGGCCGCTGGCGAGCGTGGCCACCTGGGTCAGCTTGGCCGGGTCCGCGACGATGATGGCCCCGAGGTTGCCGATCCCCTGCTGCATCTGATCGGCGCGATCGAGGATGTCCGAGGCGAGCTGGTCGCCGACGGCCTCAGCCGCCCGGTGATCACCCTGCCGTTCAGCACCAGCGTGGTGACCCGGCGCCCTTCGCGAGCCGCATCCGGACTGCAGCGCCCCGGCCGACGCGCTGGCCAGCCCGTTGTCGGCGGGCGAGACCACGGAGCCCAGCCCCGTCGTCAGCCGCGGCTCCGCGGCGACGGCGGAGGCCGGGACGCTCACCCAGAGGGCGGCCAGCAGGAGGGCTGCGCCGACGAGGGCCGACCCGGTCGGCGGCTGAGCTATCCCCATTTCGGGGGTTTCTATGCGCCGATGCGGACGGACGTCAGGGCGCGACGACCCCCGACGGCGATCGCCAGCGCGGCCCCGATCAGGACCGCCGAGAGGCCGAAGGTCACGTGCATGCCGGCGGCGACCGCCTCCGCCGGTGCGCTCGACAGGCGCGCCGTCCCCGCTCCGAGGGTGAAGACGGCGCCCATGACCGAGGCGCCGGTGATCAGCCCGAGGTTGCGCGAGAGGTTCAGCAGCCCGGAGGTGACGCCGCGCTGCTCCGGACGTGCGCCGGACATCACGGCGGTGTTGTTGGCGGTCTGGAAGAGGGCGTAGCCCAGCGTCACGACGACGATCGGGCCGATGTAGCCGGGAACCCCGAGCCGGGTCGGCGTCACCGCCAGAAGGAGCGCGCCCGCCGCCGTGGCGGTCAGCCCGGCGATGCCGAGTCGCCCGGCCCCCACCCGGTCCGCGAGGCGGCCGGCGGGCACACCCGCAAGGACGACCACGGCCGGGCCGACGGACATCACGAGGCCGACGAGGGCCGCGTCCAGGCCGAGCGCCCGGGAGAGATAGAAGGGCCCGACGACCAGGGTCGCCATCATCACCGTCGAGACCAACGCGCTCGTCGCGAGGCCGGCGCGCAGGACGGGATCGCGCAGCATCGTCGCCCGCACGAGCGGCGCGCTCGCACGCGCCTCGGCGACGACGAACGACGCGGCTCCGACGACCGCGGCCCCGAGCAGCGCCACGCTCGACGGCCCGAGGCGGCCGTGCTCGATCGTCATCGCGAGGGAGTAGGCCCCGAGCGTCAGGGCGAGCAGCACGGTGCCGACGACGTCGAAGCGGGGCCGCGCGGAGTCCGCCGCGCGTCGCTCGCCCGGCAGGTGGCGGTGCGCCAGGGCGAGCGCGAGCAGGCCGAGCGGCACGTTGACGAGGAAGATCGCCCGCCAGCCGAGGCCGGCGATCAGCGCGCCCCCGAGCGAGGGTCCGAGCGCGGTGCCGATCGCCGAGGTCGTGCCGAGCAGCCCCATCGCGGCGCCGGTCCGGGCCGCGGGGACGGCCTCGGCCACGAAGGCCAGGGTGAGGGCCATCATGAGCGCCGCACCCACCCCCTGCGCGGCGCGCGCGGCGACGAGCAGGGTCAGGCTCGGCGCGACCGCGCACAGGGCGGACGCCGCGGTGAACACGGCGAGGCCGGCAAGGAGCAGCCGGCGACGGCCGACGAGATCGCCGAGCCGGCCGGCGCTCACGACCAGGGTGGTGACGGCGAGCAGGTAGGCGAGCACGACCCACTGGACCTGGCCGAACGAGGCGCCGAAGTCCTCCTCGAGCGTCGGCAGGGCCACGTTGGCGACGCTCGTGCCGAGCGACGCGAGCAGCATCGACAGCGAGAGGGCGGCGAGCGCCCATCCCACGCGCGCGGTCCCCGGGGCGACGGCGCCCGGCCCCGGGTCCCTCGGCTGAGTTGCGTCCGCTGACATGTGAACGACGCTAGGCGGGTGGGCGGCATGGCGGAAGACGCATGAGTTGCACGTAGTCGTTGCGTGGGACGCCATGTCATGGCAGGGTTCGTGCCATCGCGCGCCCCGACTTCAACCTGCTCGCGACCCTCGATGTCCTCCTCGACGAGGGCAGCGTCGCGGGCGCGGCCCGCCGGCTCGGCCTGAGCCCCTCCGCCATGAGCCGCGCCCTGGCGCGCCTTCGCGAGACGACCGGCGACCCGCTGCTCGTGCGCGCCGGGCGCGGCCTCGTCCCGACTCCGCGGGCGCTGGAGCTGCGCGAGCGGGTGCCTCGGCTCGTGCGGGACGCCGAGGCGGTCCTGCGCCCCGCCGAGGAGCCCGACCTCTCGACGCTCACCCGGACCTTCACCCTGCGCACGAGCGAGGGCTTCGTCGAGAACTTCGGCCCGGAGCTGATCGCGCGCGTCGGCGCCGAGGCGCCGCACGTGCGCCTGCGGTTCGTGCCCAAGCCGGACAAGGAGGCCGCGTCCCTGCGCGAGGGGACCGTCGACCTGGAGACCGGGGTCATCGAGCCGACCACCGGCCCCGAGCTGCGCGCCCAGGCGCTCTTTCGCGACCACCTCGTCGGCGTCGTGCGCGCCGGCCATCCGCTCGCCCGGGCCACGGTGACGCGCCCCCGCTACCTCGACCGGCCGGCACATCTCCGTCTCGCGCGAGGGGCTCGCGCAGTGGCCGATCGACGAGGCCCTCGAGGCACTCGGGCTCGCGCGCGAGGTCGTCACGGTCGTCGGGGGCTTCGCGACCGCGGTCGGTCTCGCCCGTGGCTCGGACCTGATCGCCAGCGTTCCCGAGCGCCACACGGCGAACCTGCGCGAGGGCATGCACAGCTTTGCGCTGCCGGTCGAGACCCCCGAGTTCACCGTGTCGCTGCTCTGGCACCCGCGGCTCGACGCCGACCCGGCGCACCGCTGGCTGCGCGGCGTCCTGCGGGCCGCCTGCGCGGCCGGGCGCTGAGCGCGCCCGGCCGGCGTCGGGGTGAGGGGGCCTCAGGCGGCCGGCTGCGGCTGCGCCGCGATGTCGCGGGCGTCGCGGGCGGCCGGCGCTCCCTTGAAGCCCCAGACGGTCAGGTAGATGCCGAGCGAGAGCTCCCAGATGAACTCGGGGACCGTGGCGAGGCTCTGCACCGTGCCGCCCTGCTCCAGACCGCCGAACATCACGCCGATCCCCGCGGCCAGCAGGAGCGGGCCTCCGATGATCCCCAGCATCGCCATCCGCCGCGGCACCAGCTCCGAGCGGTACATCAGGTAGCCGAGGATCAGGCCGTTGCCGATCCCGACGATGACGCCGGGCCCGAGCAGGAACGTCCAGTCCTTGATCGCGGCCAGGGACACGGCGAGCGAGCCGGCGCTGGGGTCGTCCTGCGCCAGCGAGACGATCCCGAGGACGCAGAGGATCCCCGCCGCGATGAAGACGCACTCGACGATCCGGGCGGTCACGTAGGCGAGCGACAGCATCTCGCTCGTCCGCTTGAGGACCGGGAACAGCACGACGGCGGTCCCGATGTTGGCGACGATGAGGATCAGCTCCAGCAGCACCCCCAGGTAGACCAGGCCGTCATCGCCGCCGCCGGCGATGAATCCGGCGGGGTCGTCGAGAACCGGCTGAAAGAGGGCCAACGCGGGGATGGACGTGATGAAGGTGATCAGGAAGAGCACCCCCGCGGCAAATGACGTCCGCCGGTCGTTCGACCACCGTTCTGTGCTCATCTCAACCTCCGCTCTGTCGCTGGGACGGTGGGGTGGGTCCGATCCGAAGAGCGGACCCGCGACGACCGTAGGCTGCGAGGGCATCATGGCGGAAGACGCACGATCTGCACGTATTCATTGCATCCGACGCCATGTCACGGCGCGAACGTGGAGTCAGGCCGGTTTGCGCGCGATCGCGAAGAGCTTCGCGAACTCGTAGCTCCAGCCCCGCGGGCCGGCCTTCTCGCGCAGCTTGGCCTCGATCTTGGCGACGTAGTCGGCCACCTCGGCCTCGGACTGGTCGCCGATCATGTGGCCGGCCACGACGCGCATGCGCTCCATGTACGCCTCGACCGTGGTGTGGCGCACCCGGGTCTCCATCCAGATGTCGATGGGCTCCAGCCCCGCCTGGACGAGGTAGTCCTCCATCTCCGGCACGCTGCGCAGGTTGCCGTCGAACGCCCCCACCCAGCGGTAGTTGATGGGCTCGACGTTGGAGATCACGTCGCGATAGGCCTGCTCGCCGCCCCGCCCGGACATCAGGATCGCGACCACGCCGCCCGGCTTCAGGGCCCGCGCCATCGCCTTCGCGGCCTCCCACTTGTGCGGGAACCAGTGGTAGGCCATCGAGCAGATCACGAGGTCGAACGAGCCCTCGGGGACCGGCATGTTCTCCACGTCGGCCTGCGCGAGGGTGATCTCGATGCCCTCGATGCCCCCGAGCTTGGCCTGGAACTTCTCGAGCATCCCCTCCGCCGGATCGACGCCGGTGATCCGCGCGGGGTGAAAGCGATCGATCAGGGCCTGGGTCGCCCACCCGGTGCCGCACCCCACGTCCAGCACGTCGTCATAGCGGCCCGGCGGGATGGAGAGCGACCAGGCGCTGGGCGCCCTCGATGTTGAAGCGGACGGCGTCCTCGTAGTCCGACGCGGTCTCGGTGAACCCGCCCGCGACCGACTCGTGGCTCGTGTGGATGTGCGACGACATGGACCCGGGACCCCTCTGCTCGATGGCGCCGCCACACTAGCGGCGGGTCCACCACGCGCGTCGTTCGCCTCTCGATTTTGTGCGGCCGATCTCGACGACCAGATGCGCCGCGGCAGGACCATGGCGGGAAGCGAGCGTCCGGCAACGCGTCCTTCCGGGTTGTCAGGCGCCGTCGATCGTGGTGAGGAAGTCGGCGAAGGCCCGGTGCGTGCGTGCGGTGTCGCCGGTTGCGTCGAGGTCCATGAGGAGGCCGCGGATGACGGCGAGCACGACGGTGGCCAGCTCGGGTCGGCCGAGGCTGCGCATGCCGTCCTCGAGCGGCGCGAGCCAGTCGGTGGTCGCGGTCCGCCGGAAGCCGGGCCAGAGTGGTTCTCCCGCGGTGTCGTGGAGCCGGCTGAACATGCGCAGGTAGGGCTCGCCCTGCGGCCCGGAGATCGCCGACCATGCGCGGGCCAGGGTCACCGGGTAGGGCTCGTCGGGTCGCAGGCGTATGAGGTCCGTGAAGGCCGCGACCTGGCGCTGCCGGGCCTGTCCCAGGACCTCGCGCAGCAGTCCGTCACGGGTCTCGAAGTGGTAGATCAGCATCCGGCTCGAGGTGCCCGCGGCGGCCGCCAGCGGCCCGAGCCGATCGGGGAGCCCGTGCTCGAGCGCGTAGTCGGTGCACGCGGCGAGAAGCCGCTGTTTGATCTGCGGTTGGCGCCGCCTGCCCATGGTGTGACTTTTTCACGTAACACATAATACGTCTACTGTGGCTCCAGATCGGATCGAGACACGATGAGGAGGTCATGGTGAGGGTCGTCTTCGTGCACGGGGCATGCGTCAAGGACGGAACGTGGTGGTGGCACCGAACCGGTGAGCTGCTGGCCGAGCGGGACATCGCCAGCGAGGCGCCCGCCCTGCCCAGCTGCGGCGAGACGGGTGAGCCGGCGGGTGCGCACGGACCCGGACTGGCCGAGGATGTCGCCGCCGTCCGGCACGTCCTGAGCGCGAGCGATGAGCCCACCGTCGTGGTCGCCCACAGCTACGGCGGCATCGTCACCGCCGAGGCGGCGGCGGGAGTCGAACGCCGTGCGCCATCTGCTGTTCGTGTCCAGCTACCTGCCCGAGGTCGGGCAGAGCCTCTCCTCATTCGGCGGTGAGGGACCCGCCCCGTTTCTCGACATCGATCCCGAGGGCGGCACGTTCACCGTCCGGCCGGAGGCCCTGGCCGAGACGTTCCTGCAGGATTGCGATCCGGAGATCCAGCGACAGGCCATGGGCAAGACGGCCCGGCAGAGCCTGGCGGTCCTCGGGCAGTCGGTGCGGTCGGCGGCATGGGAGCACGTCCCCTCGACCTACCTCGTCTGCGCGCGGGACCGCGGCACCCCGGCCCACCTGCAACGCGAGTTCGCCGGCCGCGCGGCCGGCGTCGTGGAACTCGACGCCGGCCACCACCCATTCCTCTCCCGGCCCGCCGCGGTCCGCGACCTGATCGTCGGGCTGTGACGACGACCTGCGGCAGGCTGCACGGCAAGACGAGTCAACGCTCCGAGGTCGGCCCGCGAGCAGATCCGCGATGCCCAAGGTTGCCGCCACCTGGCCCATCGCGGATCAGCTACTCGATTCCCGATCCGGCCGGCTCGCGAACCGGCCCGCGGCCTCGCGCAGGTGCGCCTCGAGGTCTCGCTCGGCAGGCGTCCGGCGCGTGCGAGGGGCCCTGATCAGCCTCAGCTCCCGGACGGGCATGTCCGCCAGCGGCCTCGCGACGACCGCGGGATCCTGGGCGAGGCCCACCGCAATGCTCTCGGGTGCCAGGGCCACGCCGAGCCCGATGCCGATCAATCGCCCGGCCGCGTGCCATGCCGCCGAGCCGGCGATGCGTGGAGGACGACGAGGCTCGAAGTCGCGACCTTCGGCGTGGGAAGCCGCTCGCGGCCCCGGAGACCGATAGCCATCGCGCTCTCGACAACGGGTGATTGTTGAAAGTAAGGAGACCGCCCGAAGGCCCAAGACGGGGCCATAGCGGGCCAGGCGGGGACAATCCGTGAGGGACCCTTCCATCGACCGACGAAGCGGTGCCCCTCACTGCGGCGGCGCAGGTTCGAATCCCGTCGGAGGCATCAGCCTCGGGCACGGCACTTCCGGCCGAGAACCTGATGAACGAGCCCTAGACTCCGAGGTGAGCGGGGAAGGTCAGCATCCATGCGAGGGTGCCGAGGAACATGAACCACCCCATCGCGAGCACCGCCAGCCGCGTGCGGTCGGTGCCCAGCCGGGTGCTGATGCCCGCGAAGAACAGGGACGTCGCGAAGAGCACGACGCACAGGGTGTAGCGGTCGGCCCGATCGACGTTGGCCTGGGCGACGAGGGACGCCGCGGCGCCCGCGGCCTCCAGACGGTCGGCCTTGGCGAGGGCCGCCGACCGGTACTGGGGCATGGCGAAGGGCGTGAGGGGGGCCTTCGGGTTCACAAGCGGTTTGGTCGCGATCCACGCGGTGACCGCCGGGCGGAACTCAGGACGGAAGCGGCGGAAGTAAAAGGTCGCCAGCTCGGCGTTCCCGGTGGAGTACGCGTCCACCCACTGGGTGAACGTCAGGGCGTCGTTCTGGATCTCGCGGTTGGCGACCGCGGCGACGCGGTTCTCCTGGACCCGCGCGACGGTGGAGCGGTTGCCGGCGAGGCCCTGCTCGCTGCGCCAGTGCGCGCCCTGGTAGGTGGCCCAGGCGGTCGCGACGGCGGCGAGGGCCAGCAGTACGGTCGAACAGCAGCTCGATGTGTCGCAGGTACCAGGCACGCCCGTCATCGGCCACGGGCGATCCCGGCCGCGTCGCAGGGCGGCGTGACCCCGCCGACCACGGCGAGCTCCTGCTGCATGATCCCGAGCGTCCGCTCCATCGCGACCGGTCGCAGTCCCCCCACGCCCGTGTGGTAGGGGTTGTCCATGAACCAGAGCAGCAGCAGCGTGGACGTGATCACGATCGCCACCCCGCCGATCATGGTCGCCTGAACGAAGGCCGGCTCGCCGCTGTCGGCGAACAGCAGCATGAAGACGAAGATGGTCACGGCGCTGACGAACAGGACGATCCAGAGCGGGGCGGGGATCACCCCGGCGGCGCCGTGGATCCGGTCGGAGCGCCCCGACTCGCGGTCGGAGACCTGGTCGAACCACTTGCCGTAGGCGGTTTGCTCGGACTGGCTCACGGGCTCGACCGTGTGGATCGTCCGGAACATCTCGGCCGCCCAGGGGTTGACCGTGTTGCCCAAATCCCCAGCCTCCAAGCGCGGCCACTCGCCGTGCACGACCTCTCGCGCGTAACAGACGAGCTCTCCCGAGAGCTTGGCGCGGACCGTCGTCGGCAGGAACTGGGCGGTCTCGAGCTGTTGCGCCACCACGCGGGCCTCGGCCTCCGCGCCGCTGCGGGACGTGTCGAAGCTCTCGAACGAGAGGAAGACGACGAAGCCGATGAGCACCGCGAAGCCGGTCGCCAGGACGCCGAACACCGCCGAGGCCCGGTCGCCGTCCGCGAAGTAGCTCCCGTCGGGGGCCCGGCGCCGGACGGAGAGCATCACGCCGACGGCCGCCGCGGCGACCACGACGACGATCAGGCCGGCCCAGAGGATGTTCACGCGGGGGTCCTGCCGCTCGCGTCGCCCCCTCCGACCACCTTGCCGGACCCGGTCAGGCGCCGCCCCCTGTCATCTTCTGCTGCGCGTCGGCCAGCGCGCCCTTCAGCGCCTGGACGTGGCTGCCCTCGGCCTCCCCGATGGCTTTCTGCACTGCGCGCGTCACGGCGGGTTCGACCTTCTCCGCCTCGGAGTGCGAGTACGCGACGATCAGGCCGGCGCCACCGATGGGGATGGTCGCTCCCGCCTGCTCGCCGAGCTTGTCGGCGGTCTTGTGGTGCAGCAGCGCGCCCGCGCCGGCGCCCATCGCCGCGCCGATCGCGGTGGCGGCCAGCAACGGTGGCGCGAACAGCCCGACGGCGAACCCGACGGCGCCCAGGCCCTCCGCCCCTTCGCGAACCATGTGATCGGTCTGCTCGACCGAGAGATTGCCCTCGAGGTCCTTGCTGACGACCACGGCGCCCTGCAGGTGCCCGCCGCAGCCGAGGACCGCGTTGTAGTCCTCCTCGGCGGCGTCCTTCGACAGGTACCCGCCGATCAGGACGTCGATCGTGTCATGCAGCTTCATGGCAACCTCCCCATACCGGCATCCGCCCTACGCCGTGAGCGCATGGGCCGTGTGACCGTGGTGGACGGCGGTGTTGAGTTCGCGTGCCTCCTCCGCCGACGAGTGCGGATCGATGTCGAACACGACCTTCTTGATCGTGCCGGTGAACGCGAACGGCTTCCTGCTCGCGTAGCCAAGATCGACCACCCCGCCGTTGTCGCGGCCGATGTCCATGCCCGCATAGCCGGAGAAGCGGATCGGGACGCTGTGGTCCATCCGCCCCTTGCCGACCGGCCGGTCGTCGATGAACAGCGTGACCTCACCGCCGGTGGCCGGTTTGGCCGCGTCGGCGGCGAACTTCATGCGCACCGTCACCTCGCCCTCGGGCAGCGGCTCCTCGGCCTGCTGGCGGAACACGAACACCCCCATCATCGAGTAGGTGTGCGTCAGCCTGCCGCCGTCCACGAACAGCGAGAATCCGCCCATGTGGTCGGCCTCGGCGACGATCACCCCCTCGGCGCCTCCCGGCGGGATCACCAGCTCGGCGCTGATCGAGTAGGAGTGGTTGTAGATCCGGGGGATCATCCCGGAGAGGACGTTCTGGACGTCACCGCGGAACTCGTATCTGGCAATCGCCGGCAGCGGAGGCACCATGCCGAAGAACCCTGCGAGCGTGGCCATCAGCGGAAGGACGTTGTATTTCTCGGCCTCCTGCCAGAAGAGGTCCTTGAGCTCCCGCACCTTCTCGGGGTGCTCTGCCGCGAGGTCCCGCGCCTGGGTGAAGTCGTCGGGCAGGTAGTAGAGCTCGACGGGGTCGCGATCGGGGTCCCACACGCCGGGGGCATAGGGCTTCAGCGCGTCGGGCGTCAAGACCCACGGGATGCGCTCGGTCTTCATCGACAACCACCAGCCGTCCTTGTACATCGACCGGTTGCCGATCGTCTCGAAGTACTGCTGGGTGTGGCGCTCGGGGGCGTCCGCGTCGGTCAGCGAGTCGGCGAACGTCACACCGTGCATCGGCTGCTGCGCGATGCCGTCGATGTGCGTCGGCATCGGGATGCCCGCGATGTCGAGGATGGTCGGGCCGACGTCGATGACGTGGGTGAAGTGCGTCCGCAGGGCGCCGTCATCCTTGATCCTCTCGGGCCAGTGGACGACCAGCGGGTTGCGCGTGCCGCCGAGATGCGAGCCCACCTGCTTGCCCCACTTGAAGGGCGTGTTGCCCGCCCAGGCCCACGCGGCCGAGTAGTGGGGCGCCATCATCTGGTTGCCCCAGGCCTCGATGCCCCCGTACCGCTCGGCGAGCTGCAGCTGCATCTCGTCGGTGAGCGGGATCCCGTTCTGCATCGTCAGCTCGTTGAAGGAGCCGGTGATGGTGCCCTCCATGCTGGCGCCGTTGTCACCCCAGATCCAGATCACGAGCGTGTTCTCCAGCTCGCCGAGCTCGTCGATCGCGTCGATCACGCGGCCGACGTTGTGGTCGGCGTTCTCGGAGTAGCCCGCGTAGACCTCCATCTGCCGCGCGTAGTACGCCTTGAGCTTGTCCGGAACGTCGGCCCAGGCGGGGAACGCGTCGTCGCGCGCGGTCAGCTCCGCGTCGTCGGGAATGACGCCGAGCGCCTTCTGCCGGGCGAACGTCTCCTCGCGCAACGCGTCCCAGCCCTGGTCGAACTTGCCCTTGTACTTCGCCGCCCACTCCGGGGGCACGTGGTGCGGGGCGTGGCTGCACCCCGTGGAGAAGTAGGCGAAGAACGGCTTGGTCGCGTCCTGCGCCCGGACCGCGTGCAGCCACTCGATCGTCTTGTCCGCCATGTCGTCGGGCAGGTAGTACGGGTTCTCCTCGTCGTAGAACTCCGCGGGCGTGCCGATGATCTTCTGGTTCTCGGTCAGACACGGATCCCACTGTCCCGAGCCGCCCCCGAGGAACCCGTAGAAGTAGTCAAAGCCCCAGCCGACGGGCCAGCGGTTGAAGGGCCCGGCCGGGCCCTGCTGACCGTCGGGCGTCAGGTGCCACTTGCCGAACGCGGCGGTGCTGTACCCGTTGTCCTTCAGGATCCTCGGGAAGGGAACACAGTCGTCCGGCACGAACGCCGTGTAGCCGGCAAACCCTGTCGAGAACTCTCCCACCGAGCCGAAACCGACCGCGTGGCTGTTGCGGCCGGTCAGAAGCGCCGCCCGCGTGGGCGAGCAGAGCGCCGTCACGTGGAAGCGGTTGTATCGCACACCCCCCTGGGCGATCCGGGTGTAGTTCGGCGTGTCGATCGGCCCGCCGAACGTGCCGGCGTTGCCGAAGCCGGCGTCGTCGATCAGCACCAGCAGGATGTTCGGGGCGCCGTCGGGGGCATCGACGTGGCCGATCGCCTCCCAGTCCGGCTGCGACCCCTCCAGCGTCCGGTTGGCCACGCCCTGGAACGGCTGCCTGCCGATCGGGAGCCTACGTCGGTCGGGCTGGCTCATGGGGAGGCCTCCTGGCGGTTCGGGATCGATGGCATCTACAGACCCTCCTGGGCCGTGAGCCGGCCGTCGGCGACGGCCGCCTTCAGGGCGTCGTAGTCGCGCTGGTTCTGGTCGGCGTAGGCGGCCGAGAAGGTGGCGATCGCTCGGTCGAAGGTGTCGGTCCTGCCGAGGTAGGCCGCGATGGCGACGGGGTCGCCGGAGCGGGCGTGCGCGCGGGCCAGCGTCCAGCCGCACATCTGGGCGTAGATCTTCATGCCCTTCGGGATCATCGTCTCGATGTCGGCCGAGCCCTTCCAGTCGCGGAGCTGGCGGATGTAGAAGTCGCGATTCCCGCCGTCCGGGCCCTCGGTGACGTGGGCCCAGCCCAGGAAGATGTCGCCGGCGGCCTGCATCAGGCGCTGGCCGGACACCACGCGATGGCCGGCGTTGCGGTAGTCGCTGCGACCCGCGTAGGTCTCGAGCACGGATGGCTGGGCCTCCTTGACCTGCAGGAAGAGCGGATCCCGCTCGTCGCGGCCGAGCATCAGGGCGATCCAGGCGCGCGTCCCGACGCTGCCCACCCCCACCACCTTGCGTGCCAGATCGACGAAGCGGTAGCGCTCCAGCAGGCGACGGCGATCGGTGTCGAGGGTGCGCCGGTACTCGCGCAGGCGGGCGTGGATCCACTCGGTGAACTGCGCCGCGCTCTCGTCGGGCAGCAGGTCTCCGATCGGCACGATCAGCGGCGGGTCGGCCGTGATGCGCGGCTCGCCGTCGACCTCGTGGGTGAGCTTCGAGAAGGCCTGCATGCTGTCCTTGGTGCGCGCCTTGGCGATGTTCTTCTCGGCCCGCTTGACCGCCTTGTGCGGCACCGTGGCCTGGTAGCGGGCCACCACCTCCTCCACGTCGAACCGCGCGTAGAAGACGTCGAGGTTCGACTGGGCGGCGAACTCGGCCATCGCCGTGCGGTAGGTGCTGACGCAGGTCGTGACGATCGCGTCGCGGTCGGCGTCCTTGTACCCGCGATCCCGACCGGCCACCTCGAGGCTCGCGGCCAGCCGCTTGACGTCCCACTCGAACGGGCCCGGCAGGGTCTCGTCGAAGTCGTTGATGTCGAACACCAGCTGGCGTTCGGGGCTCGCGAAGACGCCGAAGTTCGACAGGTGGGCGTCACCGCAGAGTTGGACGCGCAGACCGCTCGTCGGCGTGGTCGAGAGATCGGTGGCCATGATCAGGGCCGCGCCGCGATAGAAGGTGAACGGGGAGACGAGCATCCGCCCGTAGCGGATCGGGACCAGCTCGGGGATACGGCTCGCGGCCTGGCTCTCGAGAAGGCCGACGGGGTCTGGCCGCTCGGGCCCGGGAGCGAAGTCGGCATGGGCGGCCCGCGGCACATCGCCGCGCGCGGCCTTCCCTCGCGCGGAGCGCTCCTTCGTCGTGAGGTGCTCGACCGTCGTCCTCTTCGGAACGCGCCGGTCGCTGCCGGTGGTCGTCGTCATCTCGGGGTCCCCTCGGGATCGGTGGGAGTGGTGGCGGGCGAGGCATCCCCGCCGATGAGGCCGCCCTCGCGGGCGAGCAGGTCGAGCGCCTCGCGATACGGAGGCCGCCACGCGGCGTCCGGATCCCGGGGCATGCGCATGCGGTCCTCCATGTCGGCTCGCTTCACGGCCCGCGCGATCCGCCCGGCGCCGCCGGGCGTGGCGGCGATGATCCTCACGTGGGAGAGGAACGTCGCGTCGTCGCGCTCCTCGGCGACGTCGCGGTGGGTGAGCAGGCGAAGCGCCGCCCGCTCCTCCGGCGAGAGGCCGGCGGCCACCAGGCTCTCCTCCGAGACCTCGGACCGCTCCAGGGCGTCGTGCAGCCAGGCCACGCCGACCGCCTCGGGCGGCGCGGCGGCGGCCACCCGCCGGACGTGGTCGATGTAGGGGCGGCCGCTCGGCTCCACCTGACCCGCGTGAACCTCTTCCGCGATGGCCATCGCCCTGACGCGGGATATGCCGCGGGGCGCCCGTCCAGCCGCCATGCGCGGTCGCGGGCGAGAGCCCCCGGGCCGAGCCCCATGGATGAGGCCGAGGCCCGACTCCGACACAGCCGATCCCGAATGCAGTCCGCTCAACGCGTCCTCCTCCCCTCGGTTGGGGTGACGCGGCGACATAACGCTCGTCGCTTCGCCGACCCAGATCAATGGGCGGGGGCGGTCTTCACCCTGGTGATCCACCGCCTGTGCGATGACCGGGACGGGCTACTGGGGTGTGCGACGCGACGTGCACCGGGCGACCCCTGGGTTCCGTTGCTCGCGACCCAACGGCTGCCGGCCTAGCCCCTCCCCACCACGGCGACGCGCCCTCGGCCCTGCGAAGCGGTCCTACGAGCCTCGGTGGTCAGCCCTTGCAACAGTCGTCGTCGCAGCAGGTGTCGAGCGTGGGGACGACCGTGCCACCGGGCGTTGCAATGACAGCGCCCGCGAGGGGATCCCCGACGCAGCAGCCCTCACCTCGCCACGCCTCCATGCCCTCCTTCACCGCCACGCCGGCGATCAACAGACCGACCACGGGGTCGAGCCACCAGGCACCAAAGAGGGCGTTTGCGCCCAGGCCGAGAAGCAACGCGCCCGACAGGTAGGCGCAGAGCATGTTTTGGCGACCCTCACCCTTGGTGGCAGCAGAGCCGAGTCGATCGGCCAGCCGTGCTTTCGCGATGCCCAGGTAGGGCATCACCACCAGGCTCGATGCGGCCAGGGCCATCCCCACGACGCTCACGTCGGCATGCTCACCGGTCACCAGGGCACGCACCGACTCAAACGCCACGTAGGGCGCCAGCAAGAAGAACTGGATGGCCACGAGCTTCTGGGCACGCACCTCAGCCGCGTCCGAGAAGATGCGGTGACCAGTGAAGCGCCAGACGATGATCGCCGAGGCGAAGCCTTCAATCGCCGAGTCGAGTCCAAAGCCGACCAAGGCGACGGAGCCGGCGACAACGCCGGCGAGGATCGCGATCGTCCCCTCGGCAGTCATATAGGCGAGGCTGAACCACGACAGCCACCGAACTCGGGCCGCCAGCCGAAGACGCTCCTCGTCCTCTCGCCGGACTCGGACCGGGGCGAGGGTCGTCACGCTCGCACCCTCGATGGCAGGACCGCCTCGAGCAGTTCCCGCCCGGTGTCGGTCAACGAGTACAGGATCATCTTCCCGTCGCGGCGCGAGCCGACGAGGCCCGCTCCCCGCAATGCTCGGGCGTGGTGGGAGACGAGCTTGTCGGACCGCTCAGCCACCCACGCCAGGTCGCAGACACAGAGCTCTTCGCCGTCACGCAGGGCCACGGCCACCGCCAGGCGGGTTGGATCACCCAGAGCCTTCGCGCGCGCCGCGGCTTCGGCCAACTCGATCTGGTTCGGCTGCTGCGCTCGTACCGCCTCGGCCTTCGGCAAATCGAGACAGAGCAGCTCACAACGGTCTCCGGGGGCGGCCATGGCAATCATCCTAACATCCGTATGGATGTATGGGTCAACGCATGCCCACTCCCCCCCTCGCCGTCCGCAGGCCCGTCGCCGCGGTCCTAGCCCTCCCCGCCATGGCGACACGCGCTAGGTCCCGCGAAGCGGTCCCACAGCGCCCCCAAGCCTTGGGCGTCGTCCTGCCGCACGAAGCAGGGCGGCTCGGCCGCCGATGCGCCCGCCGCCGGCCTGGCCCGGCGAAGGCGACCCCTCGATGAGCCGGTTGCTCTCCCCTCGCGATCGCACACCGCGGTGGGAACCGGCTAGGGCTTGGCCGAAGGGGCCGCGCCGCGCAGGGCCTCTAGGCGCTGCCGGTACTCATCGGCCTCGATTCCGCCGCGCGCGAATCGCTCTCCCAGGATGGCCTCCGGCGTCTGCTGGCCGGATTGCGGCTGTCCGGTCCCCTTCTCGCCGCTCGAGGCGCGCCAGATCAGGAACAGTCCCCAAGCGACTAAGGCCAGGATGACCAGCGTCATCAGGCTCATCAGCAGCCAAGAGCCCCACCCCCAGCCGCCGCTCGTACCGTACTCCCCCATCATCGCGGGCTCCGTTATGAAGACGCAGGCTGGGGCTCAGCGTAGGAGCGGTGCCGATACCGAGGCATCGGGGGTTTCCCTCTCCGAGCGTTCGGGTTCTGCGCCTGAGGCGTCGTCCAGGAGTGCCGCTCTACACGAGCGTCATATGCGGATGCATCCAGGTCAGTCGCCACCGCGCCCAACACGACGAAAGCCCCGCTGTGGCCGGGGCTCTCGTGAAGCGGACGACGAGGCTCGAACTCGCGACCTTCGGCTTGGGAAGCCGACGCTCTACCAACTGAGCTACATCCGCGCGGGGGCAAACCGTACCACGGCCGTTGACCTGCGCCCGCCGCTGGGGGACCCTGCCGATCACGGTCTGAGGGAGGGGGATCAGTGGATGAACTGGCGCAGGTGACGCGAGCGCAATCGCGCGATGTGGGCCGCCGGCGACTACGACCCGTTCGCCGAGATGCTGCTGCCCTCGTCGGGCCGCCTGGTGGACGCCGCGGGCGTGATGCCGGGCGAGCGAGGTGGTGGACGTGGCTGCGGAACCGGCAACACCTCGCTGGCGGCGGCGCGGCTCGGCGCCAACGTGATCGGCGTCGACCTCACGCCCGCGGATGCTGGAGGGCGCCGCGGGCGGCGGCCGCGCGCGAGGCACGATGGATGTGACCTGCCTCGAGGGCGATGCGCAGGCCCTCCCCCTCCCCGACGCCTCGTTCGACGTGGCGCTGTCCACGTTCGGGTGCATGTTCGCGCCCGACCAGGCGCGGACGGCCGCCGAGCTGGTGCGGGTGGTGCGGCCCGGAGGGCGGATCGGGTTCACCGGCTGGACGCCCGACGGCGACGCCGGGCGGTTCCTGCAGGTGGTGGGTCGTTCTGCCCGCCGCCGCCCGCGTGGCGGGCAACCCGATGGCCTGGGGCGACGAGGCGCACGTGCGCGGACTGTTCGAGCGGACGGCGCGCCGGGGCGCGCGTGAGCGGCGACCCACCGAGCGGGTGACCGTCGTCTTCGACTCCCTCGACGACGCCGTGACGACCTACGCGACCAGCTTCGGCGCCGCTGGTGATGGCGCGGCCGGCCTTCGAGGCGCCGGCACCTGGGATCCGATGCTCGCCGCGCTGGGCGAGTTCTTCGCGCGATGGCGACGCCGCGCAGCGGCGGGCTCCTCGTGCACTACGACTACCTGCAGACGGTGGTGGTCGCCCCCGCCGTGAGCCGCGGGCTACATCCGCTCCGGCGCCTCGACCCCGAGCAGGTCGAGGCCGGCGCGGATGGTGCCCGCCGTGGCGCGGCAGACATCGATCCGGAACGACTCGATCTCGGGCGGTTCGCCGACCACGCGGCAGCGGTGGTAGAAGGCGTGGAACTCGCGCGCCAGCTCGATCAGGTAGGCGACGACGCGGTGGGGGGCGCGGCGCTCCTCGGCCTCGCCGAGGGCCACCGGCCAGTCGGCCAGCCGCATCACGAGCGCCCGCTCCGCCGGGTCGAGCTCCGCCGGCGCGCCCACCGCCGCCGCGCCGCCGGGGCGGTCCGGCACCTGCGCCAGAATGCTGTGCACCCGCGCGTGGGCGTACTGGACGTAGTAGACCGGATTCTCCTGGCTCTGCTCGCGGGCGAGGTCCAGGTCGAGGTCGAGGGGGGTTTCGTGGCTGCGCTGGACCAGGAAGAAGCGGGCGGCGTCCACGCCGATGTCGTCGAGCAGGTCGCCCAGCGTCACGACGGTCCCGGCGCGCTTGCTCATCTTCTTGGCCTCGCCCCTCTCCAGCAGGCTCACCAGCTGGATGATGGGGACCTCGAGCATGTCCGGGTCGTAGCCCCCGGCCGCCAGGACCGCGCGCAGGCGCGCGACGTAGCCATGGTGGTCGGCGCCGAGCACGTTGATGAGCAGGTCGTCGCCGCGGCCGGCCTTGTCGAGGTGGTAGGCGACGTCGGCGGCCAGGTAGGTGGTGTCGCCGTCGCCGCGCACCAGCACCCGGTCCTTGGTGTCGCCGTAGTCGGTGGTGCGGAACCAGACCGCGCCCTCGTCGGTGTAGGCGTCGCCGGCCTTCTGGAGGGCGGCGACCCCGGCCGCGACCGTCCCCGCGGCGTGCAGGTCGCGCTCGGAGAAGAAGCTGTCGAAGTGGACGCGGAAGCGGTCGAGGTCGCCCCGGATGGCCGCCAGCATCAGGTCCTCGCCGCGCGCGGTGAAGAGGTCGAGCGCCTCGGGCGAGGTGAGGGCGTCGTCGGCGTGGCGGTCGCCGATCTCCTCGCGCACGGCGGCGGCGATCGCGGTGACGTAGTCGCCGTGGTATCCGCCCTCGGGCACCTCCGCGGGGCGTCCGCAGAGCTCGGCGTAGCGCGCCGCCACCGAGGCGCCGAAGAGGCGCATCTGGCGCCCGTGGTCGTTGACGTAGTACTCGCGGGTGACCGTGTGACCGGCGAAGGTGAGGATGCGGCCGAGGGAGTCGCCGTAGGCGGCCTGACGCGCGTGCCCCACGTGAGGCGGGCCGGTGGGGTTGGCCGAGACGAACTCGAGCAGGATCTTCAGGGGGCGCTCCGTGCCGCCCGCGCCGTGCTCGGCGCCGACCTCGGCCACCGCGGCCGCCGCGGTGGCGAACCAGGCGGGCGTGAGCGTCATGTTGAGGAAGCCGGGGCCGGCAACCTCCACCCCGCCCAGCCACGCCGCGGCGCCGGGGTCCTGGCGCAGGTGGGCCGCGATGGCCTCGGCGATCTCGCGCGGCGGGCGGCGCGCCGGACTTGGCCAGGGTCATCGCCACCGGGCTCGCGAGGTCGCCCATCTCGGGCTGGGCCGGAGCGGCCAGCGGCACGGCCGGGGGGTCGGAGCCGATCGCGGCGGCCGCGGCGCTGGCCAGGGCGTTCCGGATCGATGCGAGAAGGGGGGCGTCCGCCACGGACGGGGAGCTTACCGAGCCGCGGCGCTCCTCCTACTGGGACTGGCCGTCGCGGGGTGCTCGGGGGGCTCGGGCGATGCGCCGGGCGGCGACACGCGCCTGGCCGTGCGCCAGCTCGACGGCGACCGCCTGGTGAGGACGATCCCGCTCGACGACTGCTCCGAAGCGGACGGCGTCTGCGCGCGCGTGGTCGCGGTGCTCCCCCGCCTGCGCCCCGAGCCGGACGAGGCCTGCACCGAGATCTACGGCGGCCCCGAGCGGATGGTGGTGGAGGGAACCCTCTACGGAGATCCCTACAGCGCCGAGGTCACCCGCACCGACGGGTGCCGGATCGCCCGCTACGACCTCCTGGCGGAGGCGCTGAAGGGCTAGGAGGTCGTCGACGACGCGCCGCCAACGCGAGCGGCGGGAGGGCCACGGCGACGACGAGGACGGCCCGCGCCCAACCGGGCAGCGGAGTGGTGCGCACCGCGACGGGCCGAAGCAGCGGCCTCAGGACCCTGCCGACGACCATGAGGAACATCGCGCCGGGAAAGCCCAGCTCGAGGTCGAGGAGAGCGAGACGCCCGCCCTTCAGCGGGCCGCGCTGCCCGGCGACGATGGCGGCGGCGAGGTGGGGCCGGCGGTCAACCCGAGGGGCTGAACGAACGCCCTCACCCGGGCGCGACAGGAGAGCGTCGATGGCCCGCCGCAGCGCGGGGGACTGGCCCCAGGTCGCGCAGAAGGCGATCGCCCCCTGGGCGTCGATCAGGTACGCGGCAGCGGCGAGCCCTCCGTAGGCGCGCTGGACGGTCGCGCCGAGATCGTCGAACGAGCACCACCCACGGGATCGACTCCTCGCTCGCGTAGGCCTCGGCGTCGGCCCGCTTTCCCTCGTAGCTGCGGTAGGGGCCGCGGCGCTCGCCCGGGTGGGCCTGCCGGACCAGGACCTCGACGAATCGGACGCGATCGCCGTAGAGCCGGTGGAGCTCGCGCATCGCGTCGAGCCCGCCGCGCGTCACCGGGCAGGTGTAGCTCACGAAGTGCAGCAGAACCGGGCGTCCCCGCAGATCGCGGAGGCGCAGTCGCTCTCCACCGGTTGACGAGAGCGCGAAGTCGGGCGCCTCGATTCCCGGAGGCAGGCCGTGGCGAAGGAGCTCCGCCCCCATGTGGCGCATGCGGAAGTGGGCGTAGTCGAACGCCTCGGGCGGATCGAGGAACTCGATGAGCCGTTCGGCCGGTCCCGGCGTGTGGTGCGCGGGTGCGGCGCGGAACACCTCCGCTCCGCCCCGGTCATCCACCGGGCGCCGCGCCGGCCAGGATGAGCGTGGTCATGAGACCTCCTTCAGGCCGCGGTGTCGTCGTCCGCATCCTGCGGGAGCGAGAAGTCCCTGCCGAGGCGGTAGGCGCGATCGAGGTAGCCGGCCCGGGTGGCGTCGTCGACGGCGCCCGACGGCGTAGAGGTAGACGTGCTCGGCGCGCTGGACGCCGGCCATCGTGAGCCCCCAGTCGCAGACGATCGTGTCCATCGCCTGCCGCCAGCCCTTCGCGTACTCCTCCTCCGTGAAGAACGTCGGGGTGATGAAGACGCCCCGAGCCTGCGTCAACAGCGGCACCCTGCCCTCGAGGTCGCCCTTCCAACCGTCGGCGTCGAGGGTGTACGCGAAGCCGTACGCGAAGACCCGCTCGAACCAGCCCTTGAGGATGGCCGGAAGGCCCATCCAGTAGACCGGTGCGACGAAGATCAGGCCCTCGGCGCGCGCGACCTTGCGCTGGTGCGTGCGCACGTCCCGCGGCGTGCGCTTGCCGATCGCCTCGACGATCTCGCGGTTCGTCTTTCCCCGGAGCCAGCGCCTCACGACCGCGCGTCGCAGCGGTCCGCCGGCGCGGGCGAGGACCGCCGCGGGCAGGTCCGGCGCCTCGACGATCTCGTCGGGCAGGGACGGGTGCATGAACTGGTTGTAGTCCCGGTTGCGGAACACCGGATCGAACCCCGTCGCGTGCAGGTCGATCACCTCGAACGTGTGGCCGCCATCCCTCAACCCGCGGGTGACCCGCTCCTTCACCGCCCCGCAGAACGAGCCGGGATTGGGGTGCGCGTAGACGACGAGGACTCTCATGAGACTCGTCCGCGTGCCGCGCCGTCTGATGGCCAAGCAGTCACCCCGTGAGGACATCACGCTCTGGAGGCGCGGTCATTGGCGCGGTCCCGCAGCCGTGCTGCGGACTACTACTGCGTGGCGCCGATGACCCCGCGACCCCGTCTAGTGCGGGTAGGGGTGCCCGGACGTGATGCAGAGCGCCCGGTAGAGCTGCTCGGTGAGCACCACCCGCGCGAGCTGGTGGGGCATCGTGAGCGGGCCCAGCGACAGGCGCTCGTCGCAGGCCTCGACCAGGTCGGAGGCGATGCCGACCGCGCCGCCGATCACGAACGCCACCGGCCGGTCGCGCATGCGGCGCTCGAGCCACTCGGCGAAGACCTCGCTCGAGGCCGGCGCGCGGCCGCGGGGGTCGAGCGCGACGGTCGCCGCCCGGGGCAGCAGGCGCGCCCGCAGGCGCTCGGCCTCGGCGGCGCGGGCGCGGTCCTCGCCGCGCTGGAGCGGCTCGGCGGCCACCTCGTCCACGCGCAGGCCCACCAGGCGGTCGACGCGCTCCTCGTAGAGCCGCCCCGGCGCGTCGTGGGGCGGGCGCAGCTTCCCCACGCAGGCGATCTGGAGCCGCGGCGTCCGGCGTCCCAGCTCAGCGCTCCGAATCGCGGTAGCGGAGCGCCAGCGCGATGCGCTCGAGCGACGCGGGGTGGGTCCCGAACCAGAAGCGGATCGCGGCGGGCGGGTCGGGGACGCCCAGGCCGCGCTCGGTGAGCCCCTGCTGGAGCCGGATGTCGGCCCCCGGGTCGTGCGACAGCTGCAGGCCGCGCCAGTCGGCCTCGCGCTCGTAGGCGCGGCTGACCCAGTTGGCGAGCGGCGCGCTCAGCGTCGAGATCACGGCCGCCGACGCCGCGGCGATCGCCAGCCGGCGCAACACCAGGTCGCAGCCGGCGGCGTCGCGGCCCGCCCTGCCGTAGCCGGTGCGCCACCCCACGACCGCGAACACGAGCAGCAGGCCGGGCACGGCCAGGACGGCGCCCCAGGTGCTGCCCTTCAGCACGTGCCGCCGCTCGACGTGGGCGAGCTCATGGGCCACCACCATGCGCACCTGGTCGGGGGGGAAGTCGCGCAGCAGGGTGTCGAAGAGGACGATGTGCCGGCTGTCGCCGAGCCCCGAGACGTAGGCGTTGGCGGCGGTGGTGCGGGCGCTGGCGTCGTTGACCTTCACGTCGTCGGCGCTCACCCCGGCGCGATGCGCCAGGTCGAGGATCTGCGCGGAGAGCGCCGGATCGCGCAGCGGCTCGGTGCGCTGGAACAGCGGCTCGATCAGGATCGGCGACA
Organism: uncultured Thermoleophilia bacterium; assembly: GCA_963784365.1. Taxonomy (GTDB): domain Bacteria; phylum Actinomycetota; class Thermoleophilia; order Miltoncostaeales; family Miltoncostaeaceae; genus Miltoncostaea. The sequence goes on from CAWAQS010000009.1 coordinate 530,954, forward strand.
GCAGCGAGGAGAGGTAGATGAACGCCGCCACCACGACCGCCATGGCGAGCCACCAGAGCCGCGGCGCGCGGGCGATCAGCACCGCCGCGCCCGCCCCGAGGATCGCCGCGATCACCGCCTCGATGCCGAGGCCCTTGGCGGCGTCCAGCAGCCAGGCGCCGAGGCCCTGCGTGACGATGCCGTAGTCGCGGCCCCAGGCGTAGCGGGCCGCCGACAGGGGCAGCACGACCAGGAAGGTGATCACCGACAGCCCGACGCCGAAGATGAGCCCCGCGGCCCAGGGGCGCCCGCGGGCGAGACGCACCACGCCCGGCCGCCAGCGTCCGCCGATCAGGGCGACGCCGATCGCGGTGAGCGCCGCCAGCGGGATCCCCGCCACCGCCATCGCCCAGACGCCGCGGCGGTAGTCGCGGTTGCGGGCCAGCTCGGCGGGGTCGAACCAGTCCGTGAGCGGGGCCGGATCGACGCTCGGGACGCCCTGGCTCCACAGGCGCCAGCGCATCAGGGCGACGGCGCCGCCCGCTCCGAGGGCGGCCACGGCGGCGAGTGCGGCGGAGCGCGGCCCGCGCTCGCTCGGCAGCCATCGGGTTGGCCTCAGCCGCGGTCGGGGCACCGGTCTATCGTAGCCTCCGGTCCGCCCGGCATCCGAAAGGCCCGCCACGCCCCCCATCGCAATCCTGAGCGACATCCACGGCAACCGGCAGGCGCTCGACGCGACCCTGCGCGCGGTGCGCGAGTCGGGCGCGCGCTCGTGGTGGTGCCTGGGCGACCTGGTGGGCTACGGGGCCGACCCGGTCCACTGCCTGGCCACCACCATCAGCGGCGCGGAGCGCTGCATCGCGGGCAACCACGACCTCGGCGTCACCGGGGAGGTCTCGCTGGACGTCTTCGCCGACCTCGCCCACGACGCCGTCATCTGGACCCGCGAGACCCTGGGGCCGGTCGGGCGGGCCAAGCTGCGCAAGCTCCGCCCCGAGGACGCCGACAACGGCGTCCCGCTCTACCACGCCAGCCCCCGCGACCCGGTGTGGGAGTACATCGTGTCGGTGGAGCAGGCGCGCGCGGCGTTGGAGCACCGCCGCGTGCCGCTCACCCTGGTGGGCCACACGCACATTCCCTTCGCCTGGCGCCTCACCCCCGACGGCGCGATGGAGAGTCCGGGCGTGCCGGCCGACGGCGTCCTGGAGCTCACGCCCGGGCGCTGGCTGGTCAACCCCGGCTCGGTGGGCCAGCCGCGCGACCGCGACGCGCGGGCGGCGTGGGCGCTCTACGACCCCGAGGCGGGCACGATCACGTTCCGGCGCACCCCCTACGACGTCGCCGGCGCCCAGAACGCCATCCTGGAGGCCGGCCTCCCCTCACTGCTCGCGCACCGCCTGGCCGAGGGCCGGTGAGCGCCCCGAGCGCCTACCTCGACCACGCGGCGGCCTCGCCGCTGGACCCGCGCGTCCGCGAGGCGATGGCGCCCTACTACGGCGAGGCCTTCGGGAGCCCGTCGAGCCTGCACGAGTGGGGGCGCGGCCCGGCCGAGGCCCTCGAGGGGGCGCGCGAGCGGGTGGCGGCCCTGGTGGGGTGCGACGCCGAGCGGGTGATCTTCACCTCCGGCGCCACCGAGGCGCGCAACCTGGCCGTGAAGGGCCTGCTCGGCGGCAACCGCGCGCTCGGCCGCCACATCGTGGCCAGCGCGGTCGAGCACCCCGCCACCCTCGCCGCCTGCCGCAGCGCCGCGCGCGACGGGGCGTCGCTCGACCTGGTCCCGGTCGACGGCCGCGGCCGCGTCGACCCCCGGGACCTGGCGCGGGCCGTCCGCGACGACACGGCGCTCGTGGCGCTGGTCCACGGCCAGCCCGACATCGGCACCCTTCAGGACCCGGGCCCGCTGATCGCCGCCGCGCGGGCGCGGAGGGCCGAGGCACGGATCGTGGTGGACGCCGGCGCGGTGGCCGGCCTGGCGCCGATCGACGCGGACGCGCTCGGGGCGGACGCCGTGGTGCTCGGCGGCGGGCCGATCGGGGGGCCCCGCTGGAGCGGCGCCCTGGTGCTGAGGCCCGGCGCGCGCCTGCACCCGCTCATCGAGGGCGGCCTGCAGGAGCACGGCAAGCGCGCGGGCGCGGAGGACCTGGCGGCCATCGTCGGCCTCGGCGCCGCCGCCGCGATCGCGCGCGCGGAGATGGCGCGGCGGGCGGCGATCATGGAGCCCCTCACGCGGCGCCTGACCGCCGGGCTGCTGGCGGTGGACGACGTGCGGCTCAACGGCGACCCCGACGCGCGCATCCCGGGGCACGTCCAGGTCTCGGCCGGCTGGGTCGAGGGCGAGAGCCTCTGCCTCGCCCTCGCCGCGCGCGGGGTCGCCGTGTCGCCGGGATCGGCCTGCACCGCGCACGCCGGCAAGGCGGCGCCGGCGCTCGAGGCGATCGGCCTCGAGGCGCCGTGGACCCATTCGGCCGTGCTCTTCACCCTGCGCGCCACCACGACCGAGGCCGAGATCGATCTCGCGGTGGCGGCCTTCGCCGAGTCGGTGGCCGCCCTGCGCGCGATGAGCCCGCTGCTGCCGTGAGCGCGCGGATCGTGGACGCGCTCGGCACCTGGTGCCCGGTGCCGATCCACCTGATCGACCGGGCCGCCCGGCGCGCCCAGGCCGGCGACGTCCTCGAGCTGCTGGCCGACGACCCGCTGATCGAGATCGACCTGCCGGCGTGGTGCCACACCTCGGGGAACACGCTCCTGGAGCTGCGCGCGGACGGCCCCTCCTACGTCGGCCGGGTCCGGGTGTCCTGACCGACGCTCAGGCCACCAGCCCCGCCCGGCGCAGCATCTGCTCGTGGGCGGTCTGGCCGTAGTACTCGAACACCTCCGCGATCCGGCCGTCGCGGAAGGTCACCCGCATCACCATGCGGTTCTCGTAGTCCCCGCCGGCGGCCAGGTCGGCCTCCATCGTCTCCTCGACGAAGGCGACCGCCGGATCCGCGGTCTGGTGGAAGCGCACGTCGCGGACGGCGATCCGGGTGGCGATGGTGGCGAACCCGCCGAACATCCGGGCGAGCCCGTCGCGGCCCTCGACGACGGCGGGGAAGTCGCCGATCGGGTACGCCACCTCGTAGCGGGCGTCCTCGGTCCAGTGGGCCAGGAACTCCTCGATCCGTCCGGCGTAGAGGTGGTCGGCGGACGCGCGCCAGACGGCCTCGTTGGTGGCGACGGGCGTGCTGGTGGTGGTCATGGTGCTCTCCTGTGGCGCGGTTGTGCGGGACGAGGAGCACGCTCGCAGCGGGCCGCGGCGCCAACATCAGGGGGATCCCTCGGTTAGCCTCGCCCCGTGTCGGGGATCCCTCTCCACGGTCGCGACGACGAGCTCGCGGCGGTCGCCGGCGTCCTCGATGCGGTCGCCGGCGGCGAGCGGCGGACGCTGGTGCTGCGGGGCGAGGCCGGCATCGGCAAGACCCGGCTGCTGGCCGAGCTGCGCGCGAGCGCGCGGGCACGGCGCTTCGTGATCCTCGAGGGCCGCGCGACCGAGCTCGAGAACGACGTCCCGCTGGTGCCGGTGATCGACGCCATCGAGCCCCACCTCGCCGACCTGCCGCCCACCGCGGATGCGGCCCTCGGCGACGAGCGGCGCGCGCGGCTCGCGGCGGTCTTCCCGGAGCTGGGGCCCACCATCGGCGGGCGCCGGCCCGGCGCACGCCGCCGAGCGCTGGCGCCTGCACCGGGCGATCGGCGACCTGCTCGCCGTGATCGGCCGGGGCCGGCCCACGGCGCTGCTGCTGGACGACGTCCACTGGGCCGATCCGGCCACCCTGGAGCTGCTGGAGCACCTCGTCCGCCGCCCGCCGCGGGCGGCGCTGCTCGTGGTGCTGGCCCTGCGGCCGGGGGACGCCGCCGACCGGATCGTGGCCGCCCGCCGCGCGACCGGATCGGCCGGGGTGGTGGCGCGCGACCTGGCGGCCGCTCGCGCCCGCCGCGGCCGACGCCCTGATGGCCGGCATCCCCGACGCCCGGCGGCGCGCCGATCTCTACCGGGAGTCGGGGGGCAACCCGCTGCTGCTGGAGGAGCTGGTCCGGGCGTCCGGCGACGGCGAGGTGCCGGACGGCATCGTGGCGGCGGTGCGCGCCGAGATCGACGGGCTGCCCCGCGACGCCCTGACGCTCGTCGAGGCGGCCGCGATCGCGGGCGATCCCTTCGACCTGGACATCGCCGTCGCCGTCGCGGACCTCGAGGCCGCCGCGGGCCTCTCCGCCCTGGACCGGCTCTCCGAGCGGGCGATCGTGCGCGCCACGGCGACGCCCCGCCACTTCGCGTTCCGTCACCCGGTCCTCCGCAGCGCGGTCTACGCCTCGATCCCGCCCGGGGGCCGCCTGGAGGGGCACCGGCGGGCGGCGGTCGCGTTCGCGGCCGCCGGAGCGGCGGCGCCGATCGTCGCCCGCCACCTGGCCCACGCGGCGACCCCCGGGGACCGGGCCGCCGCCGCGACCCTGCGCGCCGCCGCCGTCCAGGTGAGGCCTCAGGCGCCGGGCACCGCCGCCGACTGGATGCTGGCGGCCGAGCGGGCCGATCCCGACGCCGAGGGCGGCCACCTGGCCACCCTCGCGGGCGCGCTCGTCGAGGCCGGGCGGCTGGGCGAGGCGCTGGAGATCGTGGACGCCGAGGCCGCGCGCGGGGCGGCCGGCGACGGCCGCGCGCGCCTGGCGCTGGCGGGTGCGGCGGTGGAGCGGCTGCTCGGCCGGCACGAGGCCGCGCGGCGCCGGTTGGAGCGGGCCCTGGCCGAGGCGCCTCCCGACGGCCCGGCCGCGGCCCGGCTGATGGCCGATCTCGCCCTCTCCGCCTACCAGCGCGGCGACCAGCTCGCGATGCTGGAGTGGGCGGCCCGCGCCCGCGCGATCCCCGGCGCACCGGGCGTGGTGACGGCCGCGGCGGCGGCGATGGAGGCCACCGGGCACGCGTTCACGGGCGAGATGGACGCGGCCGACGCGGACGTCGCGGTGGTGCTCGCGGCCGTCGATGCGGCCGACGACGGGGAGCTGGCGGGGGCCGCCGAGCTCCTCACGGCGGTGCCGTGGGGCCTCGTCGCCCTGGAGCGCCTGGAGGCGGGCCACGCGGTCGGCCGCCGGGTCGCGGGACGCCGCCCGGGCGGCCGGCAACGGCGCCGCGGCGGTCGCCCACGACATCGTGACGGTCCTGGCCCTGGGGCTGCTGGGACGCACCGCCGAGGCCGCGGAGCTGGCCGACCGCACCGAGCAGGCCGCCCGCGTGACGGGCAACGACCAGGCCGTGCAGTGGGCGCTCTGGATGCGCGCGTGGGTGCTCATCGACCGCGGCGAGCTCGACGCCGCGCTCGCCGCGGCCGAGGAGAGCGTGGCGCTGGGGGAGCGCCTCGACGACTCGGCCCTGACGGTCATCGCCCGCACGGTGCTCGGCGCCGCCCTCGCCGCGCGCGGGGACCACGCCCGCGGCCGGGAGCTGCTCGCGCGCTACGACATCGACCCGGGATGGCTCTGCCGCTGGTCGCCGCCGCTGGTGGAGGCGGACCTCGCCGACGGCGACCTCGCCGCGGCCCGCGCCCACGCCGACCGCGCCGCCGCGCACGCCGCGCGGATCGGCCTGGCCGGCGCCCGCGCCACCGCCGCCCGCGCGGCGGCGCTCGTCGCGCTGGCCGAGGGCGACGCGGACGGGGCGGCCGCCCTCGCCGCGGCGTCGGCGGACGCCGCGCGCGCGGCGGGGTGCGCGCTCGACGAGGCCCGCGCCCACCTGGTGGCCGGGCGGGCGCTCGCCGCCGCCGATCCGGAGGCCGCCCTGCGCGAGCTCCGGGCGGCCGAGGCCGGCGCGGTGGACTGCGGGGCCCCGCGGCTGCGCGACGAGGTCCAGCGCGAGCTGCGCGCCCAGGGCCACCGGGCGGGCCGGGGCGGCGCCCGCTCCCCCGGCGGGCGAGGGCCTGGCCTCCCTCACCCCCCGCGAGCGCGAGATCGCCGAGCAGGTCGCCGCCGGGCGCACCAACCGCGAGATCGGGGAGCGGCTCTACCTCTCCGAGAAGACGATCGAGAGCCACCTCTCGCGCGTGTTCACCAAGCTCGGCGTGCGATCGCGCGCCGAGGTCGCCGCGCGGGTGGCCGCCGCCGCCCCGGCACCCGGATCCGACTGAGGGGCGTACTCTGGGTCGGTGCGCGCCGCTCCCGCCTTCGCCATCGACGCCGTCGTGATCCTCGGGTTCGCGGCGCTGGGCCGCCGCAGCCACGACGAGGGCTCCAGCATCGGCGGCATCGTCGAGGTGGCGGCGCCCTTCCTCATCGCGATGGCGATCGGCTGGCTCGTCGCCCGGGCCTGGCGGGCGCCGCTGACCCCGCGCAGCGCGCTGATCATCTGGCTCGTGACCGTGGCGGGCGGCCTGGCGCTGCGCAGCCTGGTCTTCGACCGCGGCATCGCGCCGGCGTTCATGGTCGTCGCCCTGCTCACCCTCGGCGTGCTGCTGGTCGGCTGGCGGGCGCTGGCCGTGCGCCTCGGGCCGCGCCGCGGAGGGCTCGAGGGGGCCGGCGGATGAGCATCGACCCCTCGATCCCGGACCCCGGCATGCTGGTGTGCGCCATCTGCGGCGAGCGCATCAAGCCCGGGCGCACCCCCGGCACCTACGTCCACACCACCCGCCTGGTCGCCGCCTGCGACCTCGACTCGGACCACACCGCGGAGCCCGCCCTCCGCGCTGAGGACGGTCAGCGCGGATCCAGGAGGGTCATCCGCCCGCCGGAGGTCCCGGCGAAGCGGTTGCCCGCCGAGACGGCGACGGTGCCGTTGACCAGCTCGCGCACGCCGAGCACCGGCAGGCTCGTGCGGTGCTCCCAGACGGTGGACCCGCTGGCCAGGCGCACGCCGCGGGCGGCGCGGCGGCCGGGCGCGTCGACCGCCAGGTAGACCCGGCCGCCGCGGCCCACCGACATCACGCGGGCCCGGTCGCTCGTGCGCGTGCGCCAGAGGGTGGCGCCGCTGCTCGCGCGGAGGGCCCTCACGACGGGCACGTCGCCGACCCGGGGACCGATGTAGACGTGATCGCGGGCCGCGTCCACGACGGTCTGGTCGGGAGTGGTGGCGAGGGCGCGGGACCAGCGATCGGCGCCGTCGGGGCCGATCGAGAGGATGTCGCCGCCCTCGGCCACCAGCACGCCGGAGGTCATGCCGGCGAGCACCTGGCTCGGACCGACGCGGGTCCAGACGACGGCGCGCGCGACCGGGTCGACGGCGATCAGGAGCCCGGCAGGGCGGCCCCGGTCGTCGCGTCGCGGGGGTTCGCGAAGGCGGCGTAGATGAGGCCGGAGCCGTCGCGGACGGTCATCGGCGGGACGTCGAACTCGTCCCGCCACAGGTAGCGCGGTCAACGATCCGCCACGGCGGGCCGCCGGGGGTCGTGGCCGCGATGGCCGGCCACCCCTGGTAGGCGGGCGGATCGATGGCGCTCATGCCGGTGATGCAGGTGGAGTCGGCCAGCACGACGCCCGCGCAGCCCGCGACGATCCGGCCGCGCGCGTCCACGGCCCAGATGTCGTCGCCCTCGGGCCCGATCGGCCCGTAGGTGCCGTTGGCCTCGAGCGCCGGCGACTGGGGGCCGTCGTCGCAGTTGCCGCACGAGGGCGTGCGCGCCGACAGCCACAGCCGCGTGCCGTTGCGGCGGTAGGCGGCGACCGTGCCGACGAAGCCGTTCTGCGCCGCCACCACGACCCCACCCTGGGGCCCCTGCATCAGCGGTCCGGCGGGCGCGGCGCGCGGCCAGCCGCGCATCACGGACGGCGCCGCGGAGGCCGACGCCACCACGACGGCGCAGACGGCCGCGAGCGCGAGGGCCACCGGGAGCATCCGCCTCATGGCCGGACGATATGGCCCGCGCACCCGTCCGGCGAGCTCAGCGGGCCGGGCGGCCGCGCTCGCGCTCCTCGATCTCCTCCATCCGGGTCCGGACGATCGCCCGGACCACCGCGTCCGGCAGCGGCGCGGCGACCGTGAAGCGGATCGTCCCGCCCTTGCCCGAGGTGTCGAAGGAGCCCAGCTCCTCCTTCAGCGTCTCGAGGACCCCCTTGCTGTAGGGGAACAGGCTGCAGTGGTGGGTGAAGGCGGCGTACCCGACCAGCGCCCGCGCCGCGGTACTTGAAGGTCGGCATCTGGTAGCTGATCGTCTCGGTCGTGTCGGGCGCGCGCGGCCCGGATCGTGGCCCGCAGGTCCTCCAGGACGGCGCGCTCGGCCGCCGGGACGCCGGCCAGGTACTCCTCGACGCTGCTCGGTGTCGTCATGTCGCTCTCCTCTCCGCGACGAGCCTCGCACGCCGAGCCGACTCGTACACGAACACATGTTCGCTATGCTCCCGCGATGGGACGCCCCGCACCCGCAGGCGGACGTGAGCAGATCCGCTGGCGCCTGGCCGATGACGACGGCGGCCAGCCGGGGCTGCTCGGCGAGGTGGAGCGCCGCGCCGGCCGCGACGAGCTGGCCGGGCTGGAGCTGCTCCACGTGCGGGCCAAGAGCATCATCAACCGGACGCCCGAGGCCGTCGCAGCTGCCCTTCCGCTGGACGATCAACGCCTACCGGGGCTGCAGCCACGCCTGCGTCTACTGCTTCGCGCGGCCGACCCACGAGTACCTGGGCTTCGGCATCGGCGAGGACTTCGACCGCCGGATCGTGATCAAGATCAACGCCGTCGAGCGGCTGCGGGCCGAGCTGCGCGCGCCCGCGCTGGGCGGGCGAGACCATCGCGATGGGCACCAACACCGACCCCTACCAGCCGGTGGAGGGCCGCTACCGGCTGACCCAGGGGATCGTCGAGACGCTCGCCGACGCCGGCAACCCGTTCTCGATCCTCACCAAGTCGACCCTGATCGGGCGCGACGCCGACCTGCTCGCCGATGCGGCCCGCGACATGGACGTCCACACGGCGCTCTCCATCGGCTGCCTGGACGAGGCCGTCTGGCGCCAGGCCGAGCCGCACACCCCGCACCCGCTGCGGCGGATGGAGACGGTGGCGAAGCTGAACGCGGCCGGGGTGCCGTGCGGCGTCATGATCGCCCCGGTCCTGCCCGGCATCTCGGACGATCCGGACCAGATCGAGGCCGTGGTGCGCGCCGCCGTGGAGGCCGGGGCCACCTCGATCACCCCGATCATGCTGCACCTGCGCCCGGGCGTGCGCGAGCACTACCTGGCCTGGCTGCGCGCGACGCGGCCCGAGCTGGCCGAGGCGACGGACCGCCGCTACGCCGGCGCCTACGGCCCCGCCGACGAGCGCCGGGACCTGGCCGGGATGGTGCGGGAGATGGTCACCGCCCACGGCGGCCTGCGCCCGACCGCGCCGGGACGCTTCGCCGCGCGACGCGCGGCCGCGGGGCCCGCCGCGGCGCCCGCGCCGGAGCAGCTCAGCCTCCTGTAGACCCTTAGGCTTGCTCGCGGCGCCGGGCCGCGTAGAGACCGACGAGGGCGGCCACCAGCGTGACCAGGAAGATCTGCCCGATGATCGTCTCGGTGACCGACAGCAGCTGCCCGAGGTCGGACCCGGCCTGGAGGTCGCCGCTGGTGCCGAGCGTCGTGAGGCTGGCGAGGCTGAAGTACATGAAGTTCGTCGTGGGCTCCTCCTGGCCGAAGAAGGGCTCGGTGTCGAGGACGTTGACCGTCAGGAACACGAAGGTGAACGTGAACGCGATCAGCAGGTAGGCGCACACCGCGCCCAGGAGCGTCGAGCCCGAGACCTGGCGGTGCTGGAGGATGCGGCGGACGACGATCATCGGCAGGAACAGCGACAGCACCACCCACAGGGGCGACGGCAGCGGCGTCGCGTCGCCGGGATCGGCCGAGTGCCACCCGGCGATGTCGCCGACCAGGCACGACCAGGCTGGCGACGATCGCCACCACCGCCACCACGTCGGCCGCCCGCCTCCACGTGCGCCGGACCCCGGAGGCGCGCACGGCCAGGATCAGCATCGCGCTCACCGTGAACGCGATCACGATCCCGGCCAGACCCGAGCGGACGTCGGCGTCCTCGGGCGCGATGTCCACCAGCGACAGCACGACCAGCGAGACGACGATGGTCAGCAGCAGCAGGCCGAAGCGGTCGAGGTGGGGCGAGTGGTCGTCGAAGAGCGCCGCGTCGAGGCGCTCGGCGAGGTTGGGTTTCCCGTCCACGCACGCAATCTTCGCCGCGTCAGCCCCCTCTCCCGCCCCGCTTGTGGCGCTTCGCCTCGCGCGCCATGCGCGATCCGCGCCGCCCGTGCGCGCGGTGGGCGCGCTCGTCGGCCCGCAGCTCCAGCGCCCGGATCTCGCGCGTCAGGCCGCGGTAGCCGTCGAGCCGCTCGGCCGTCAGCGCACCGGAGGCGAGCGCCTCGAGGACGGCGCAGCCGGGCTCGCCGGCGTGGGCGCAGTCGGCGAAGCGGCAGTCGCGCGCGAGGGCGTCGATGTCGGCGAAGGTCGCGGCGACGCCCTCCTCGCCGCCCCAGAGGCCCACCGCGCGCGTGCCCGGGGTGTCGATGAGGGCGCCGCCGCCCGGCAGCGCCACGAGGTGGCGCGCGGTGGTGGTGTGGCGCCCCTTGGCGTCGCCGGCTCGCACCTCCCCCACCTCCAGCTCCTGCGCGCCCAGGAGCGCGTTGGCGAGGCTGGACTTGCCCGCGCCGGATTCGCCCAGCAGCACCAGCGTGCGGTCGGGCCGGGCCCGCTCGCGCAGCCGGTCGAGGCCCTCCCCGGTGCGCGCGCTGGTGCAGATGACGTCCACGCCCGGCAGGGCGAGGGCGATGCGGGCCTCGACCGCCTCGCGCTCGGGCAGGTCCGCCTTGGTGAGAGCGACGAGCGGGGTCGCACCCGCCTCCCACGCCAGGGCGGCGGCCCGGTGCAGGCGCCCCTCGCGCAGCGGCCGGTCCAGGCCGTGGACGGCCACCACCAGGTCAACGTTGCTGGCGATCACCTGCTCGGCGTCGGCCCGTCCGGCCGCGCGGCGGGCGACCACGGTGCGGCGCGCGAGGACCGCGGCGATCGCGTCGCCGTCCAGGGCGACCCAGTCGCCCGTCGCGAGTCCCGTGCCGGCAACCCGCACCGGCCCGGCCTCGGCCAGCGCGACCGCGGCGCCGCGGTCGACGCGCGTGATGCGGGCCGGGACGGAGCCGGCCAGCCGGAGGCCCTCCAGCTCGCGGGCGCGAGCGGTGTTCCATCCGATCGGCGCGAGAGGCGCGCCGGGGTGTACTGAGCTCACTTCGGGGTTCCCTTCGAGGAGGGGCGCCCCGCGGTGGACCGGCTCCCGGCTAGGCCGAGAGTGGCATGGAGGCGCCCGAGACGGACACGGCGGCTCCGGACGGCGGTGCCGTCCGGGCGATCAGCGCTCTGTCCATGCTGCGTGGCCCTCCTCGCGTCGGGTGGTCCCGAACGCGGGCGATCCTACCCCGGCAGCAGCGGCCTGCCAACCATCGCCGGACCGACGTCCCAGCCCATCAGGCCGCAGAGCGTCGGGGCCACGTCGCCGAGGGCGCCGCCCTCGCGCAGCGGCAGCCCCGGGCGATCGATCCAGAGGGGCACCGGATTGCTGGTGTGCGCGGTGTTGGGGCTGCCGTCCGGCTCGATCATGAACTCGCTGTTGCCGTGGTCGGCGGTCACGCAGAGCAGGCCGCCCGCCGCGGCCACCGCCGGACGGATGTCGCCCATGCAGGCGTCGACCGTCTCGATCGCCCGGACCGCGGCCTCGACCACGCCGGTGTGCCCGACCATGTCGGCGTTGGCGAAGTTGACCACCAGCAGCTGGTCGGCGTTCTCGGCCAGCGCCTGGACGACGGCGTCGCGCACCCCGGCCGCGCTCATCTCGGGGGCGTGGTCGTAGGTGGGCACGTGCTGGGGCGAGGGCACCAGCACCCGGCGCTCCCCCTCGAACGGCTCCTCGCGGCCGCCGTTGAAGAAGAACGTCACGTGCGCGTACTTCTCGGTCTCGGCCACGTGCAGCTGGCGGCGCCCGGCGCCCGACACGGTCTCGGCCAGGCCCTGGCGGACGTCCTGCGCCTCGAAGAGCACCGGCGCGTGGAACTCGGCCTTGTAGCGGGTCATCGTGGTCAGGGCGGGCAGCCCGGCGTCCCCGCGCTCGAAGCCGTCGAAATCGGGCTCGGCCAGGGCCATCGTCAGCTGGCGCGCGCGGTCGGGGCGGAAGTTCCAGTAGAGGACGGCGTCGCCGGGGCGGATCCGGTTCTCCTCGGGATCCCCGATCACCGCCGGCTCGATGAACTCGTCGGTGACCCCCAGGTCGTAGGAGACCTGGACCGCCTCGCGGGCGCTGGCGCGGCGCTCGCCGTAGCCCTTGACCATCGCGTCGTAGGCGCGCCGGGTGCGGTCCCAGCGCCGGTCGCGGTCCATCGCCCAGTAGCGGCCGCAGACCGTGGCCGACGCGGGCGCCGGTTGCCTCGAGCTCGGTGACGGCCTCCAGGGCGGCGTCGGGGCGGGTGTCGCGCCCGTCCGTGAACGCGTGGACGACGATCCGCTCCACGCCCTGCTCCTGGGCGATCCGGATCAGCGCGAGGGCGTGGCGCTGGCTGGCGTGCACGCCGCCGTCGCCGGCGAGCCCGATCAGGTGGAGCGTGCTGCGCCGGCCGGTCTCGAGGGCGGCCTGGAGGGCGGGCAGCTGGAGCACCGAGCGGTCCGCGATCGCCTCGTCCACGCGCACGAGCATCTGCGGCACGCGGCGCCCCGCGCCCAGGTTGAGGTGGCCCACCTCGCTGTTGCCCTGCTGCCCGGCGGGGAGGCCGACCGGCAGCCCGGAGGCCTCGATGCGGGTCCCCGACCCCTCGGCCGCCAGCGCGTCCAGGTGGGGGGTGCGCGCCAGGCGCACCGCGTTGCCCGGGCCCGCCGGGGCGATCCCGAAGCCGTCGATCACGATCAGGACCAGCGGGCCGCGCGGGAGGGCGCTCACCGCGGGCCGCTCACGCCGCGCGGACGATGGCGGCGAAGGCGTCGGGGTCGAGGCTGGCCCCGCCGACCAGGGCGCCGTCGATGTCCGGCTGCGCCATCAGGGCCGGCGCCGTGTCGGGGGTGACGCTGCCGCCGTAGAGCACCCGCAGCGCCTCGCCGTCGATCGACTCGGCGGCGACCCGGCGCACGTGGGCGCAGGCCTCCTGGGCGATCGACGGCGTCGCCGTGCGGCCGGTGCCGATGGCCCAGATGGGCTCGTAGGCGATCGCGAGCGACCCCACCTCGTCCGCGCGCACGCCCGCGAGGGCCGCGCGCACCTGGGCGGTGAGCCAGGTCTCGGTGTCGCCGGCCTCGCGCTGCTCCAGCGACTCGCCCACGCAGAGCACCACGAACAGGCCCGCGTCGAGCCCCGCGCGGACGCGCGCGGCGACCTGGGCGTCGGTCTCCCCCGCCGCCCTCCGCTCGGAGTGGCCGACCAGGGTGCCGTCGGCGCCGGCCGCCACGATCATCGCGGCCGAGACCTCGCCGGTGTGGGCGCCGGAGGCCGCCTCGTGCACGGCCTGCGCGAGCACCTTGAGCGGGCTGCCGGAGGCCGCCCGCGCGGTCGCCTCGAGCGCGGTGAAGGGCGGGCATACCGCGACGTCGACCGGCAGCTCCCCGCGGTCCAGGTGCGCGACCAGGCGGGCGACGTACTCGCGCGCCTCGACGCCCGTCTTGTTCATCTTCCAGTTGCCGGCCACGAGGGGCCGCCGTGCGGCGCTCACGCGGTCGGCAGGGCGGCGACGCCCGGCAGGGTCTTGCCCTCGAGGAGCTCGAGCGCGGCACCGCCCCCGGTGGAGACGTGGGTCAGCTGATCGACGAGGCCGAACGCCGCCAGCGCGGCGCCCGAGTCGCCGCCGCCGGCGATCGTCGCGCCGGACGAGGCGGCCATGGCCTCGGCCACCGCGCGCGTGCCGTCGGCGAACGGCGCGATCTCGAAGGCCCCCATGGGGCCGTTCCAGAAGGTGGTGCCGGCGTCCGCGATGGCCTCGCGGTACGAGGCCGAGGTGCGCGGGCCGATGTCGACGCCCATCCAGCCGTCGCCGATGTCGTCGGTCGGGACGACCTCGAGGTCGGCGTCGGCGGCGAAGCGGTCGGCCACCAGCACGTCCACCGGCAGCTGCAGCGAGCAGTTGAGCTTGACGGCGAGCTCCATCAGCTCGTGTGCCTGCGCCTGGCCCTCCGGGCCCTCGTGCAGCGAGGCGCCGACGCCCTCACCCATGGCGGCGAGGAAGGTGAAGCACATCGCCCCGCCCACGAGGACGCGGTCGCAGCGCTCGAGGAGGCTGGTGATGAGGGGCAGCTTGTCGCTCACCTTGGAGCCGCCGAGCACCGCCACGAACGGGTGCGCGGGGTTGACCAGCAGGCCCTCGAGCACCTCCACCTCGCGCGAGAGCAGCAGGCCGGCGCGGGCCGGCAGGCGGCGGGCGATGCCCTCGGTCGATGCGTGGGCCCGGTGGGCGGCGCCGAAGGCGTCGTTCACGTAGTGCGTGAAGCCGGCGGCGAGCTGATCCGCGAACGCGGGGTCGTTGGCCTCCTCGCCGGGGTGGAAGCGCAGGTTCTCGAGCATCACCAGGTCTCCGGGCGCGAGCGCCTCGGCGCGGGCCCGCACCTCGGGCCCGACGCAGTCGGGCAGCAGCTCGACCGTGCGGCCCATCAGCCGGCCGAGGCGCTCGGCCACCGGCTTCAGGCTCAGCTCATCGACGCGGACGCCCTTGGGCCGTCCCAGGTGCGAGCAGACCGCCACCCCGGCGCCGGCCGCCAGCAGGCGCTCGAGGGTGGGCACGGACGCGGTGATGCGGGCGTCGTCGGTGACGCGCCCGTCCTCGAGGGGCGCGTTGAGGTCGGCGCGCACCAGCACGCGCGCGCCCGACCAGTCCACGCCGGGATCGTCGATCCCGAGGAGATGCGGCATTCCGGTCCCCTACGCGGGGAGGACGCGCTCGGCGAGCTCCACGACCCGGCACGAGTAGCCCCACTCGTTGTCGTACCAGGAGATGAGCTTGACGGTCGTCCCGCTGACCATCGTGAGGCTGGCGTCGAGCAGCGACGAGCGGGGGTCGCCCACGATGTCGCGCGAGACGATCGGGTCCTCCGTGTAGCCGAGGATCCCCTCCAGCGGGCCGGACTCGGCCGCCGCCAGGAACGCCGCGTTGACCTCCTCGACGCTGGTCTCGCGCCCGACCGTGGCGACGAGGTCCACCACCGAGCCGTCGGGCGTCGGCACGCGCAGCGCGATGCCGTCGAGCTTGCCCTTGAGCGCCGGGAGCACCTCGCCGATGGCGCGGGCGGCGCCGGTCGAGGTGGGGATGATCGAGAGGGCGGCGGAGCGCGCGCGGCGCAGGTCGCTGTGGGGCGCGTCGAGCAGGCGCTGGTCGCCGGTGTACGAGTGACAGGTCGTCATGAAGCCGTGCTCGAGCCCGAAGTTGTCCACCAGCACCTTGGCGAGCGGCGCCAGGCAGTTGGTGGTGCACGAGGCGTTGGAGATCACGTCGTGCGTGGCGGGGTCGTACTGGTCGTCGTTGACGCCCAGGCAGATCGTGATGTCGGGGCTCTTCGCGGGCGCGGAGATGATGACCTTCTTGGCCCCGCCCTCGAGGTGGGCCGCCGCCTTGTCGCGGTCGGTGAAGAAGCCGGTGCTCTCGATGACCACGTCGACGCCGAGGTCGCCCCAGGGCAGCTTGGCGGGGTCGCGCTCCGCCAGCACCTGGATGTGGCTGTCGTCCACGTGGAGGTGGTCGCCGTGGGCGTGCACGTGGCCCGGGTAGCGGCCGAAGACCGAGTCGTAGTCGAGCAGGTGCGCGAGGGTGTTGGAGTCGGTGATGTCGTTGACCGCGACGATCTCCACATCCGAGTCGCCCAGCGCCGCCGCGCGGAAGACGTTGCGGCCGATGCGGCCGAACCCGTTGATACCCACTCGTACGCTCATCCGGCCTCCCTGTGGAAAAGGACGGCCAATCTACCAGGCCCGCTCCGGGGCCCATGTCAGGATCCGCAGGTGCGCCCGGCCCTACTCATCGTCGCCGCCCTGCTGCTGGCGACCGCGGCGGGCTGCGCGACCCGGGACGAGCCCGCGCCGCCGGCCCAGGGCGCGGCCCGCGGCGCGACGGTCGTGCGGGTGGTGGACGGCGACACGCTGATCGCGCGCGTCGACGGCGCCGACGAGCGCGTGCGCCTGCTGGGCGTGGATGCGCCCGAGAGCGTCACGCCCGAGCGCGCCGTGGAGTGCTTCGGCCCGCAGGCCGGGCGCGAGGCCGCCCGCCTGCTGCCGCGCGGCGCCGCGATCACGCTCGTCGGGGACCCCACCCAGGGACGGCGCGACCGCTTCGGCCGGCTGCTGGCCGAGGTGACGGTCAACGGCCAGGCCACGACGGTCAACGAGCGCCTGATCGCCGGGGGCTACGCCGAGGTCTTCCGCGGCGACGGCCGCGCCCGGCTGCTGCCGGCCCTGCGACGCGCACAGTCCTCGGCGCGCGCCGCGCGCCGAGGACTGTGGGACGCCTGCCGCCGCGGCGGCTGAGTGCTGCTCAGGTGGTGCTGGGGCTGACCGTGACGCCGCCGGTCGGGGCGGGGCCGTACTCGTTCGGCTCGGGGCTGCCGGCGAGGCAGCCGCACTCCACGATGACCCAGATCGGGCCGACGAGCGGGATGAAGGCGATCAGGACCCACCAGGCGGACTTGCCGCGGTCGTGCCAGCGCTTGCCCTGCACGCAGACGTGGAAGTAGATGAGGGCGATGCCGACGACGAAGCCGGCGATGGGATTGATGAAGGACGCGATGAGGCCGACGATGACCAGCGGGATGATGCCGAACCAGAACTGCTGACGACCGATGCGGCCGTCGATGCTGGTGTAGAGGTGCTTGAGGTCCACGAAGCCGCTCCTTGGCGGATGATGAGCGTGTACCTCTCACACATCGGCAGCGCCCGGTTCTTTCTGACCCTGGGCGACCCGGAAATGCGAACGGGGGGCCCGAAGGCCCCCCGTCGTCAAACGTGGTGCAGGTGGTGCGAGGTGGCTAGGCCGCCTCGGCAGCCGCCTTGGGCTTGGGCGTGATCGCCGCCGTGATCTTGGCGGAGAGGATGCCGAGCACGATGCCGCAGACCAGGGTGACGAAGACTGCGAACCACACCCACGGCCACGGAGTCGAGAGGAGACCGGCACCCGCGCCGATGCCGGCCGAACCGTCCGCCGCCGCAAGGGCCGTAGCCTTGTTGCCGACGCCGCCACCGTTCGGGACCCAGCCGTCGAGGCCGGTCGCGATCCACCAGAGGAACACTGCTGCGAATGCGGGGAATGTTCCCGCGACGTAGTACCAGTCGCCCGCGATCAGGATCAGGACGAGGATGAACGCGAAGATGCCGACCCAGAGGGAGATGCCCCAGAAGTCGGGAGCGTCAGCCGTCTTGAATGCCAGCGGCATGGTGATCAGAGCGGCCACCGAACCGAAGACGCACGCGATGAAGATCTTGCCGAACGCGGCGTTGTCGCCACCCGCGGCGAAGAACAGGCCCCACGAGATGAACGCCACAGGAAGAATCAGGTGGAACTTCTCGGGAATACCGAGAGCGCCATCGGCGCCGTCCTGCACGGTCACCCAGTGGAACGTGAAGTTGAGGGAAAGCTCCGTCCAGAGGAACGAGAGGATTCCGATGACGATCGCCAGAGGCGCGATCGCTTTTGCGCGAGCGCTCATTGAGGCGTTTGCTCCTTATGAGAGAAGTACGGGAGACACGCCGTCGGTGAGAAGGATGAGGTGACGGCGTAGCCACAGCGGGACCGGGCCCGAATCTGCGCGGCCAGTCTATGGGTGCCCAAGTGTTCGTGGCAACCGTTGCATGCCCTCTTTTTCAGGAGCGCAACATTGCAACCTCAGCGCCCGACGAGCCCCCGAACCAGCTCCATCAGGACGCCCGCGAGGGCCGTCGGAGAGTGGCGCACCATCCGCCCCTCCTCGGCCAGATCCGCGGCCACGACCCGCACGCCCATGGCCTCCAGGCGCTCGACGTCGACCCGCACGGGCTCCTGCCCCTGGGCCGCGTAGGCCGCCGCGGCGGCCGGGTCGAGCGGGCCCTCGTGCACCACGATCACGTCAACCCCGCCGGGTGCGGCCTCGAGGACCTTCTCGAGGTGGTCGGCCGCCGAGAAGCCGTCCGTCTCGCCGGGCTGGGTCATCACGTTGCAGATGTAGACCCGCTGGGCGGAGCAGTTGATGACCGCCTTGGCCAGGCGGGGCACCGAGAGGTGGGGAAGCACGCTGGTGAACAGGCTCCCCGGCCCGAGCAGCAGCAGGTCCGCGTCGTTGATCGCCGCGATCGAGGGCGGGTGCACCATCGGCTGGGGCTCCAGCCAGACGCGCCGGCAGGGCCCCTCGCCGGCCGCGATGTTGGTCTCGCCGCAGACCAGCTCCCCGTTCTCGCGCTCGGCCCACAGCCGGATGCTCTGGAGCGTGGAGGGCAGCACGCTGCCGCGGATCTTGAGGACGCGGCTGCACTCCTCGATGGCGAGGTCGAAGTTGCCCGTCACCTCCGCCAGCGCCGCCAGGAAGAGGTTCCCGAAGGGGTGGCCGGAGAGGTCGCCGTCGGCGAAGCGGTGCTGGAAGAGGCGCCCCATGAGCGACTCGTCGTCGGCCAGCGCCACCAGGCAGTTGCGGATGTCGCCCGGCGGGAGCACCCCCAGCTCGCGGCGCAGGCGCCCCGAGGAGCCGCCGTCGTCGGCCACCGTGACGATCGCGGTGATGTCGAGCGGCGAGCGCTTGAGCCCGCGCAGGAGGGACGCGAGGCCGGTCCCGCCCCCGAGGGCGGTGATGCGCGGCAGGCGGCTCACGCGGGCTCCGTGGGGGCGCCGGTCGAGCGCGTGATGTGGCGGTGCGAGGTGCTGACGTCGAACTCGCGCGAGTAGCGCCGCGCGAGCATCTCGGCGATCGCGACGCTGCGGTGGCGACCCCCGGTGCAGCCGATGCCGATCACCACGCTGGCCTTGCCCTCGTCCGCGTAGGCCGGAAGGAGGAAGTCCAGCAGCGACTCCAGGCGGGCGCGGAACTCGTCCATCCCCGGCGCGGCCGCGACGAACTCCGCCACGGCCGGCTCGAGCCCGGTGAGCGGGTTGAGCGACGGGACGTAGTGCGGGTTCTGCAGGAAGCGGACGTCGAAGAGCAGGTCCGCGTCGCGCGGAACGCCGTGCTTGTAGCCGAACGATACGAACTGGACGTGGAGCCGCGGCCGGCTCCCCGGGGCCATCAGGGCCTCGGCCACCCGCCGGCGCAGGTCCCAGATCGACAGCCCGGTGGTGTCGATGACCACCTCGGCCCGGGCGCGCACCTCCGCCAGCTCGGCCCGCTCGCGCACGATGCCGTCCAGCACCGTGCCGTCGCCCGAGAGCGGGTGCGGCCGGCGCGTTTCGCGGAAGCGGTTGATGATCGCCTCGTCGGAGGCCTCGAGGAAGACGACCCGCGGGCGCACGCCGCGCGCCTCCTCCACCCGGCGCAGGACGGGCTCCAGCTCCTTGAACCAGACCCCGCCGCGCACGTCGCAGACCACGGCGGCCCGCTCCACGCGCGAGCCCTCGAGCAGCACGAGGTCGGCGAAGGCCGGCAGCAGGCCCGGCGGCAGGTTGTCCACGCAGAACCAGCCGGCATCCTCGAAGGTGCCCATGGCCGTGCTCTTCCCGGCGCCGCTCATGCCGGTGATGATCGTCAGCTCCACGCGTCCTCCCCGCCCGCTCCGACCGGCGCCGCGGCGCCCCCGGGACCCGCGGTCTTGTGCAGGCGGTCGTAGATGTCACGTGCGACCTTCGACGGCACCCCCGGCACGGCCTCCACCTCCTCGCGCGTGGCGGCCAGGAATCGGTCGGCCGATCCGAAGTGGCGCAGGATGGCCGCCTTGCGCGCGGGGCCGACCCCCGGGAGGGCGTCGAGCACGCTCTCGGTCATCCCCTTGCCCCGCCGGCCGCGGTGGTGGCGCAGGGCGAAGCGGTGGGCCTCGTCGCGGATGTGCTGCAGCACCAGGAGCGCCGCCGAGCCCTCCTCCAGCAGCAGCGGCTCCGACCGCCCGGGCCGGAAGACCTCCTCGCGCTTCTTCGCCAGGCTCACGATCGGCACCCCGTTCACCCCGGACTCGCGCATCCCCTCCATGGCGGCCGCCAGCTGGCCCTTGCCGCCGTCGATCACCACCAGCCCGGGGACGGACGCGAACGACGGGTCGTCCTCGGGGTCCCGCAGCCGGGCGAAACGGCGCCGCAGCGCCTCGCGCATGCGGGTGAAGTCGTCGGGGCCCCCTTCGTAGCGCATGCTGAAGGTGCGGTAATGCGGACGTGGCGGGCGCGCCCCCCTCGAAGACCACCATCGAGGCGACGGCGTAGGTCTCGCCCAGGTTCGAGATGTCGTAGCACTCGATCCGCACCGGCGGCGCCGGCAGGTCGAGGCGCAGCTGCAGGTCGAGCAGCGCGTCGCGGCGGCGCCCGCGCGCCTGCTCGTGGCGCTGGCGGTCCTGGTCCAGCGCGAAGCGCGCGTTGCGCTCGGCCAGCTCGGCCAGCTTGCGCTTGTCGCCGCGCGCGGCTGCCCGCACCTCGACCCGGTGCCCGCGCCGCTCGGAGAGCATCGACTCCAGGTCCGGCCCGGCCAGGCTGTCGCGCGCGACCACCACCAGCGCCGGGATCGCGAGCGCCATCGCGTAGAACTCGTAGGCGAACTGCATCAGCACCGTCGCCTCGTCGTCGGCCCCGGCGGTGTCGAGGAAGAACGACTGGCGGTCCTGCAGGACGCCGTCGCGCACCTGCAGTACCTGGACGTTGGCCGAGTCGCCCTCCATCGCGATGCCGAGCACGTCCGCCGTCCCCACCGAGCCGGCCGTGGCGAACTGGCGCTCCATCAGGTGCTGCACCGCCGAGAGCCGGTTGCGGATGGCGGCCGCGCGCTCGAACTCCTGGGCCGCCGCCGCGTCGCGCATCTGCTCCTCGAGCTCGCGCTCCAGCCCGCGGTAGCGCCCCGACAGGAAGGCGATGATCTGGTCGATCAGGGCCCGGTAGTCCTCCCTGGAGATGTAGCCGACGCACGGCGCCAGGCATCGCTTGATGTGGTAATCGAGGCAGGGGACGCCCGACGGCCTGCCCGGCTCGCGGCCCTCGCAGGGGCGGCTCGGGAAGATCTTCCCGATCAGGTTGAGCGTCTCGCGCACCTTGTAGGCGTTCGAGAAGGGGCCGAAGTAGAGGCGGTCGCGGCGATGGCTCTCGCGGGTGAAGTAGACCCGCGGATACTCCTCGTCCAGGCTGATCCCGATGTAGGGGTAGCTCTTGTCGTCGCGCAGCCGCACGTTGAACGGCGGCCGGTGCGTCCGGACGAGGTTGGCCTCCAGGATGAGGGCCTCGCTCTCGCTCCCGGTGACGAAGACCTCCACGCGCGCGATCCGCGCGACCAGGTCGTCGGTCTTGGGGTGCAGCCCGGCGCGGGCGGCCATCGGCGCCGAGGCGCGGGCCTCGTCGGGCCGCAGGGGGGCCTGGAAGTAGGAGAGCACGCGCCTGCGGATCGACTTGGCCTTGCCCACGTACAGAACGCGGTCGGCGGCGTCTCGGTAGATGTAGACGCCGGGGCCCGTCGGCAGTCCCGCGAGCTGCTCGCGAAGGGGGGCGGAATCCGACACTCGACATCGAGTATGGCAGGGGTGTCACCCCCCAGACCGACCCCCCTTCAGGGGTCCGTCGTCTCGCCGTGGAAGCCCGCCCACCGGGCCACCCAGTCCGTCCCGGGGTCGCCGAGACGCTCGGCCAGCCGCTCGACGAACGCCGCCTCCGCCTCCAGCACGGCCAGCCGGTACTCCTCCTCGATCAGGAAGAGCTCCGGCACCCCGCCGGCCAGGGCGGTGTCGATGAGCGCGCGGATCTCGCTCCGCTCCCGCCCGAGCAGCTCGAGCCGGTGGCGCAGCAGGTCGCCCACCTCGCCCGGCGGCAGGGCCGCGATCAGCGACAGGGCGGTCACGAAGGCCGGGTACTCGTGGCGGGGCTCGCCGACCAGCTCGCGGAGCCAGCTGCGCAGCTCCTCCCGGCCGGCGTCGGTCAGGGCGTAGACCGTGCGCTCGGGCCGCTGCCCGTCGCGGCTGGTCCCCTGCTCGGCGATGAACCCGGCCTTCTCCAGCTGGCCGACCACCATGTAGAGCGATCCGTGGTTGAACTTGATGCTGCGGGCGTCCCCGTTGTCGCGCAGGGTCCGCCCGAGCTCGTAGGGGTGCATCGGGCGTTGGGTGAGGTAGGCGAGCACCGCCAGCGCCAGCGGGTTGCCGACGGTGCGCCGTTCGGCCATCAGTCGCCGCGGGCCGAATCGTCCAGGGTGGGCGCGCCGCCCTCCGCGTGCGCGCGGCGGGCGTCGGTCAGGTACTCCCGGGACAGCATCGCCGACAGCCGCGCGATCCCGCCGCTGCTGACCCGGACCTCGCCGCCGCCGACGCGGCCGGTCAGACGGATGCGGCGGCCGGTGCCGTCGGAGTCGTGATGGAAGGTCTGCTTCACCCTCCCCCGCCCGCTCCAGGAGAGGTCCCACTGGTCGATGACCGCGTCGTCGGCCACCAGCAGCTTGAGCGTCGCGTGGTCGAGGTCCAGCTCGATCTCGATGTCGCCGGCGGGGATCCGCGGCGACCGCAGGTCCATCACCACCGAGCCGCGGCGCGAGCGGATCTGGAAGGAGCGCGCGGTGGTCCAGTTCCCGAGTCGCCTCTGGGAGTCGTTGTGGGCCTGGATGCGGACGGGCGTGTCGGCGGCCTGGGTGCTCATCGATGTTCCTCCTCCGGAGCGGAGTATATGGTCGCCGCCTAATATCCAGTACCAAATAGTCAATATCAACCATACGGCTCGAATGGCTTGACCGCAGACGGCCGGGGGTGTTCCGCTGCATGGGTGACTGACCTCTCGAGACCCCTCGTGATCGTCTGCGGCGCCCTGCTCGCGCTGACGCTCGCCGGCAGCGCTCTGTCGGCGCGGGCTCCGACGAAGGCCGAGCGGCGGGCGATCATCGACGCCGTGAGAAGCGGCAACGAGTACGTCGGGCAGGCCCCACGGCGCTGCGACGCGGCCTCGATCGTGCGCGTGTCGACCGTTGACGCGCGCTACGCCCTCTGGACCCAGAACAACCGGCGCGCCGCAGCGGATCGGCGGCTGCGTCGTGGGCGACGGCTACATCGTCCTCCGCCTCCAGCCCAACAAGCGCTGGCGCATCCGGACCCAGGGCTCCGGCGGAGCACCCTGCCCATCGTCGGGGTCAGGGTCGCCAGGGACCTGCTCCCGGGCGTCCCCTGCGAGTGATCCGGACGGCCCGCGCCGGCGCTCAGACCAGGCGGCCCTCGACCCGCAGGAGCACCACCCCGCCCACCCCGGCGGCCGCCCCGCTCGCCCCCGCGCCGCCGGCGAGCGCGAGGATGCGCGCCACGTAGGCCTGGGTCTCGCGGTAGGGCGGGACGCCGCCGTACCGCCTCACCGCCCCGGGCCCGGCGTTGTAGGCCGCCAGCGCCAGCGGGAGCGGAGCCGAAGTCGCGCACGTGGCCGCCCAGCAGGCGGGCCGCCGCCGGGATCGCCTGGGCGGGGTCGAAGGGGTCGCGCAGCCCGATGCCGCGCGGCGGTGGCCGGCATGAACTGCGCGATCCCCTGCGCCCCGGCCGGGCTCACCGCGCGCGGGTCGAAGCCCGACTCGGAGCGCAGGAGCGCGGCCAGCACCACCGGGGCGATCCCGTTCGCCGTCGCGGCCGAGGCGATCGGGGCGCGCAGGCGGGCCGGGACCCAGGCCGGCAGGGCCGCTCCGGCGCGCGGGCGGGGCGGCCGCGCGCGGCGCGCCCGCGCCGCAGCCCGGGTGCGTAGCCGTAGTGCCAGGGCTCCCAGCTGTAGCGCTGGACGAAGCCGAAGCGGGTCGCGTTGCGCGCCAGCCAGGCGTGCGCCGCTCCGCCGGCGCCCATGTTGAGGTCGAGCTCGGTGGCGTCGCGGTGGCGGCTGCGGCCGGGCGGCGCGACCCACTTCGGGTCGGGATGGCGGGCGAAGAGCACGGCCTGCTCGGCGTCGCTGCGGAAGCCGCTCGTGACCACGAGGTCCACGCCGTCGGCGTGCGCGGCGGCGTCCATGAGGTCGAAGGCGGCTCCGACGACCGGGCACATCGGCTTGCCGTCGCGGTGGACCAGCGGGCCGGAGTAGCCGCCGCCCCGCGCCCAGCCGGTGGCGGGGCCGGCCGCGCCGGCGGCCGCGGCGACCACCCCGGCGCGCGCGACCGCCCGCACCCGGGATCCGCGCGGCCCGGCGTGCGAGACCACGACCTCCACGGCCGTCGGCGGCCAGGCGCCGTCGGGGATCCGCAGGCTCTCGAGGCGCGCGCCCGCGGGGCGGGCGGCGGCGTCCGACACGGCGGCCAGGCGGGCGCGCCAGCGGGCGGCCCCCGCGGGGCCGTCGATCGCGATGTCGCCGAGGTGGGCGCGCAGCTCGCGGCCCGCCGAGATCGCCGCGAGGTCGGCGGCGGTCTGGGCCTGCGCCGCCGCCAGCTGCACCCGCCCGAGCGTGAACAGGGCCACCGCGCCGAGCACCAGCAGCGCCCCGACGGCCAGCGCGAGGGGCGCCGCCTGCCCGCCCTGGGCCGCCCGCCGGCCCCTCACGGCGTCCGCACGCCGGCGCGGGCCGTCAGGCGCAGGCCGCCGGCGCCGGGCAGGACCCGCGGCACGGCGCACCGAGACGGTCACGACGCGGATGGTCGCCGCGCCGCCCTCGACGCGCAGGGCCCGGGCGCGCACCCTCTCCTGGGCCTCGAGCCCCGCCGCCAGCACGGCCGTGAGCTGCCAGGCCAGCAGGGCGGCGAGGATCACGAGCGGGACCATCGCCAGCAGCTCGATCGACGCCTGGCCGCGCTCGCCCCGCCGCCTCACGGCGCGCCGCCGTCGAGCGGCGCCTCGGCGACGACGTCGCCGGGCGCGGGCGCGACGGGCAGGACGCCCGGGACGGCGAGGCGCACCCGGATCCGCGCGCCGGCGACCGTGACCACCCGGGCCCGGGCGGCGTAGCCGGACGGCAGCGCGGCGCGCGCCGCCCGCTCGGCGGGGGCGCCCACCGCGTGGGCCCGCGCGGCCGCGCGGGCGGACCCCTGGGCGAGGGTCCAGGCGTGGGCGGCGACCGCGAGCTGCCACCCGACCAGGCCGAGCAGGACGATCGCCGGCAGCA
Source organism: uncultured Thermoleophilia bacterium (assembly GCA_963784365.1). Taxonomy (GTDB): domain Bacteria; phylum Actinomycetota; class Thermoleophilia; order Miltoncostaeales; family Miltoncostaeaceae; genus Miltoncostaea. Next base: position 556,057 of record CAWAQS010000009.1, read on the forward strand.
GGGCCACCAGCTCCACCAGCGTCTGACCGTCCTGTGCCCGCCTGCGCGCCATGACCCGACGCTAGGCGCGACCTCCGTCACCGCTCGGCGCCGAGGTGGGTTCGACCCCCTAACGGAAGCGGCGGCTCTCCCGGACGACCCAGACGATGATGAGCGCGAGCACCGCGATCAGGGCGATGACGCCGAGGGGCGTGAGCCGGTCGCCCAGCAGCGGGAAGCCGCCGATCAGCAGGAAGGCGATGCCGAGGCCGCAGATGATGATGACGTAGCGCTGCCAGGGCTTCAGGACGAGCCAGGCCAGCTCGTTCTGGCGGAAGTAGTTGTAGCCGAAGGCGATCAGGGCGGCGACGAACAGCACCTGGATGATCAGCTCGGCCGAGACGGCCGCCGCGCCGAAGCCCTCCTGCGAGACGAACACCAGGCCGGCGATCGCGGCGATGATCAGGAAGTTCCTGACGCCGACCCAGTTGATCCGCACCGCCGCGCCTACCCTCGCGCCTCGGCGGCGAAGCGGGCCGCCAGGGCGTCCAGCGGCTCGGCTCCCAGGTCGTCGCCGTGGCGGGCGCGGGCGGAGGCCGTCCCGGCCTGCTCCTCCTTGTCGCCCACGATCAGCAGGTAGGGCACCTTGGCCAGCTCGCCGTCGCGGATGCGCCGGCCCACCGACTCGCTGCGCGCGTCGACCTCGACGCGCAGGCCGTCCTGGCGCAGCCGCGCCCGCACCGACTCGGCGTAGGGCGTGTGGCGGTCGGCCACCGGCAGCACGCGCACCTGCTCCGGGGCGAGCCAGAGCGGGAAGTCGCCGCCGGTGTTCTCGATCAGGATCCCGAGGAAGCGCTCGATGGAGCCCGTGATGGCCCGGTGGATCATCACCGGGCGCTCCTCGGTGTCGTCGGCCGAGGTGTAGGTGAGGTCGAAGCGCTCGGGGAAGTTGAAGTCGAGCTGGCAGGTGCCGAGCTGCCAGGAGCGGCCCATCACGTCGGTGACCTCGAAGTCGATCTTGGGACCGTAGAAGGCGCCGTCGCCCTCCTTGATGCCGTGGGGCCGGTCGCCCAGGGCGGCGCGCAGGGCCTCCTCGGCCCGGTCCCACATCTCGGTGGTCCCGACGGCCTTCTCGGGGCGCGTGGAGAGCTTGAGCTCCACGTGCGGGAAGCCGAAGCGGGCGTAGAAGCGGTCGGTCAGGTCGAGCACCGCGCGCACCTCGTCCTGCACCTGGTCCAGGCGGCAGAACACGTGCGCGTCGTCCTGGGTGAAGGCCCGCACGCGGAACAGCCCGTGCAGCACCCCCGACAGCTCGTGGCGGTGGACGTGCCCGAACTCGGCGTAGCGGATCGGCAGCTCGCGGTAGCTGTGACGGCGGCTGCGGTAGACCAGGCAGGCGCCGGGGCAGTTCATCGGCTTGATCGCGAAGTTCTGCCCCTCGACCTCCGAGAAGTACATGTTCTCGCGGTAGTGGTCCCAGTGGCCGCTGATCTTCCAGAGCTCGGCCGAGAGCATCGTCGGGGTCTGGATCTCGTCGTAGTCCATGCGCGCGAGCTCCTCGCGCACGGCCCCCTTGATGCCGTTGACGATCACCATGCCCCGGGGCAGGAAGAACGGGAAGCCGGGGCCGTAGTCGTCGAAGTGGAAGAGGCCGAGCTCGCGGCCCACGCGGCGGTGGTCGCGGGCCTTGGCCTGCTCGATGCGCTCGAGGTAGGCGTCGAGCTCGGTCTGGTTGGGGAAGGCGGTGGCGTAGATCCGGGTCAGCTGGGGGTTCTTCTCGCTGCCGCGCCAGTAGGCGCCGGCCACGGACAGGAGCTTGACCTTGCCCACGCGCCCGGTGTCGTGGAGGTGGGGCCCCCGGCAGAGGTCGACGAAGTCGCGGTCGCGGTAGAGCGAGACCGTGGTCTCGCCCTGGCCGGCCAGCTGATCGACCTGGTCGACCTTGTACGTGTCGCCGCGCTCGGCGAAGTAGGCGTGCGCGTCGGGGATGCTCATGACGCTGCGCTGGAACGGGGCCTTGGCGGCGATGATGCGCGCGATCTCGGCCTCGATGGCCGGGAAGTCGTCCTCGGTGAGCGGCCGCGGCAGGTCGAAGTCGTAGTAGAAGCCGTCCTCGATGGGCGGCCCGAAGCCGAGCCTGGCGCCCGGCACGACGCTCTGGACGGCCTCGGCCATCACGTGCGCGGCCGAGTGGCGCATGACGTAGAGGTAGTCGTCGCCGCTCTTGGGCGTGACGATCTGGATCTCGTCGCCCTCGTCGAGGGGCCGGGCGAGGTCGCGGATCTCGTCGCCCACGCGGACGGCGACGGCGGCCTTCGCGAGGCCGGGGCCGATCGCGGCGGCGGCGTCATGGCCGGTCGCCCCCTCGGGCAACTCGAGGCGGCTGCCGTCGGGAAGTGTCACGGTCATCGCGGGGATGCTACCAACGGCCATCCCGGGGACGGGGGGCCTTGTGGGCATCGTGCAACGGGGGGATGATCGCCCGATGCTGGCGCGGTTCCTCTACGACGAGCACGGCAAGGCCCGGCCGCGCCGGATCATCGGGGTCTTCGCCGTCGTGATCACCTTCGCCCTCTTCGGCAGCTTCCTGCTGGTGCTGACGCCGGTCTTCAGCGGCCACGAGGGCTTCCAGACCCTCTGGGTGATGTTCTCGGTGATCATGCTGAAGCTCCCGCTGATCTCGCTCCTGTGGTGGTTCATCGTGCGCAACAAGGAGTGGCCCGGGCGCCCGGTCAAGTGGAGCGAGGACGAGACGCGGGAGATCCTGGCCTACCTCGAGGGCGAGGCCGACCGCGTGAAGGGCCTCCCCGACGCCCCGGCCCGGCTCGCCTACCTCCAGCGCGAGGCCTGGAACGTGGCCGACCGGGTGGGCGGCGAGGTCAAGGTCGACGCGGTCGCCACCGCCCTTCACATCGACCACATGATCAGCCGCCAGCGGTCGCCGCGCTCGCGCGAGAACTGACCCCGGAGTCCTGAAAGAAACCTGAACGCGGGTCGGCGCCGCCGCGCCCCCCTACGCTCTTCGCTAGTCTGAACTCCGTGGGTGAGGCACTCCTAATTACGCTGCGCGAGGGGTTCGAGGCGGCCCTGATCGTGGCGATCCTCTTCGCGGCGGTCCGCCGCAGCGAGCGCCCCGAGCTGTCGCGCTGGATCTGGATCGGCACCGGGGGCGCCGTGCTCCTGTCGATCGTGACGGGCATCGCCCTCCACGTGACGATCGACGACCTCACCGGCGTCGCGCGGCTGCGCACCTTCGGCGCGATCTGCCTCGCGGCCGCCGCGCTGCTCACCTGGATGATCTTCTGGATGCGCGCTCACGCCCGCTCGCTCAAGGGCGAGCTGGAGGGGCAGGTGGAGCGCGCCCTCAACCAGTCGGTCGTGGCGCTGGCGCTGGTCGCCTTCATCTCGGTCGCCCGCGAGGGCCTGGAAACGGCCCTCTTCCTGGTGTCCACCACCTCGGCCGCCAACGGCCGGGAGGTGCTCATCGGCGGGCTCATGGGCCTGGCGATCGCGGTCGCGCTCGGCGTCGCCGTCTACCACGGCAGCCGGATCGTCCCGATGAAGGTCTTCTTCCAGGTGACCGGCGTGCTGATCATCCTGTTCGCCGCCGGCCTGCTGTCGCGCTCGGTCCAGTTCTTCCAGGCCGCCGGCGACCTGGGCACGATGAACAATGCGTTCTACGACGTCACCGGCGCGGAGTGGCTGACGATCTCGACCGAGTCCGGCAAGGTCCTCGCCGGCATCTTCGGCTGGGACCCGCGCCCGAGCGCCGAGCAGGTGGTCGTCTACTTCGGCTTCCTGATCCCGGTGCTGATCGCCTTCTTCTGGAGCCCGCGCCGCGCCAAGCGCGCGCCCGCCGCCGGCCCCGCCGGCACGCCCGAGGTCGCCGCCTCCAACTGAGCAGCGCGCGCGTATCGTGGTCACGGCCGCGATACGGAGGGGTGGCGCGTGCGGATTCTCTACGGCGTTGTGGGCGAGGGGATGGGGCACGCGGTGCGCTCGCGCGCGATCATCGAGCGCCTCCTCGAGCGCCATGACGTCGAGGTGATGGCCTCGGGCCGCGCCCGCGCCTACCTCGCCGAGACCGTCGAGGTGCGCGACGTCTGGGGCCTCACGCTGGCCTACGACGACAACGCGGTGCGCCGTTGGGCCACGGTCGCGCAGAACCTGAGCGGCGCCATGAGCGGGTGGCCCCGCAACGTGCGCGCCTGCATGCGCACGGCGGAGGACTTCGCGCCCGAGGTCGTGGTGACCGACTTCGAGAGCCTCAGCCACCTCTACGGGCGCCTCCACGGGATCCCCGTGATCAGCCTCGACAACATCCAGGCCATCGACCGGCTGGAGCACGCGCCCGAGATCGTGGCGGGGCACCAGGCCGACTACCGGGTGGCGCAGGGCATCGTGCGCATGAAGGTGCCGGGGTGCGCCGCGTACCTGATCACCTCCTTCTTCACGGCCCCGGCGCGCCGGCCGGACACCGCCCTGGTGCCGCCGATCCTGCGCCCGGAGATCTGGGCGGCGGCGCCCGAGCCCGGCGGGCACCTGCTGGTCTACAGCACCGCCGAGGGCGGCCCCGACCTCGCCCCCGCCCTCGGGCCCTCGGGCGTCGAGTGCCGCGTCTACGGGGTGCGGCGCACGATCACCGAGGAGCAGGTGGAGGGCGCCCTGCGCTACCGCCCCTTCTCCGAGGACGGCTTCATCGAGGACCTGCGGACCGCGCGCGGCGTCATCACGGCGGGCGGCTTCACGCTGATGAGCGAGTGCGTCGGGCTGCGCCGGCCGGTCCTGTCGGTGCCGGTGACCGGCCAGTTCGAGCAGGTGATGAACGCCCGCTACCTGGAGCGGATGGGCTACGGGCTGGCCCGCCCGGTGCTGACCGCCGCGGCCGTGGGCGAGTTCCTCGAGCGGCTGGACGAGTTCACCGCGGCCCTCGCGGCGCGGCCGCCCGACGACCCGGGCGGCGCGGTGACCGCGCTGGAGGCGGCCATCGCGCGCGCCACCGGCGGGGGCGCGGCGGCGTGAGCGAGGTCGGCCGCGGGCTGGTGCTGGCGGCCTGGGCGCTGCTGATGGCGCTCGTCGAGATCGAGATCGAGGGGCGCCACGGCTGGGCCGAGTCCCTGCCCACCTGGTACCGGACGCGCGGACCGGCCGGCCGCCTCTACGGGCTCATCGGGGGCCGGCCGCTGACCGGCTACCACCTGGCCATGTTCCCGATCCCCCTCCTGATGCTGCACTACCCCTACGTGGCCGGGGCCGACTGGAGCTGGGCGTCCGAGGCCTCGACGATCGCGGTCTTCCTGGCCTGGATCATCGCCTGGGACTACCTCTGGTTCGTCCTCAACCCCTACTGGGGCGTCGCGCGCTTCCGCCGCGGCCAGGTGTGGTGGTACCCCGGACGCTGGGTCGGCCGGCTGCCGCTGGACTACCTGCTGGCGGTGGGCGGCTCGTTCGCGGTGGCGGCCCTGGCGTGGGCGCTCGGCGGCGGGCCGGAGGCCCTGCGCGACCAGCTGGTGATCGTCGCGATCCTGGCCGCCACGTGCGTGGGCTGCTTCGCCCTCGCGGGCCCCTACGGGCGCTGGTACCGCTGGATGCGCCGCCCCGGCTCGGACCAGCGCGACGAGGCCGGGATCCGACCGCCCCCGGACTGAGGCGTCACGGCGTGATGACGACCTTGCCGCGGGCGTGCCCGCCTCTCAGGTGGCGGATGGCGTCGGGCACCGCGTCGAGCGGGTAGGTCCGGTCGATCGCCGGCGTGACGGCGCCCGTCGCGATCAGGTCCGCGAGGACGACGCATGTCCTCCCGGTTCTCCCGGGCGATGAACGTGGTCAGCCTCTGGCGCACGAACGGCGACCAGAGCCGCGCCCGGACCTGACGGTCGGTGCCGCCGAGCCAGCGGCCGCCGGTCTCGCCGCCCACGATGACGAGGGTTCCCCGCGGGGCGAGGGCGCGGCGAAGGCGCGACAGCGAGGCGTTGCCACCGACGTCCAGGATGACGTCGTGGGGCGGGGTCGCCTCGGCGAAGTCCTCGCGCGTGTAGTCGATGACGCGATCGGCCCCCACGGACCGGACCAGGTCCACCTTCTCCGTCCGGCACACGCCGGTCACCTCCGCGCCGAACGCCCTCGCGAGCTGCACGGCGTAGGTGCCCGACGCCCCCCGACGCGCCGACCACCAGCACACTCTGGCCGGGCCGCACCCGGGCGTGGTCGCGCACCGCCTGGAGGGCGGCCGTGCCGGAGACCGCGACCGCGGCGGCCTGCACGAAGGTGAGCCGGGCCGGACGGGGCGCGAGCCGGTCCTCGCGAGCGCATGCGAACTCGGCGAACGTGCCCATGCCGATCCCGAACACCTCGTCGCCGGGCCGAAGGCGGGTGACCCCGGGGCCGACCGCCTCCACCACCCCCGCCAGGTCGGAGCCCGGAACGGGATTCTTCGGCGCGCGCAGCCCGTAGCCCGCAAGGCGCACGGGGTAGGGCACGCCCTCCATCAGGTGCCACACGCCCTGATCGAGCCCGGCCGCGCGCACGGCCACGAGCGCCTCGCCCGCCCCCGGAGCCGGGGTCGCGATGTCGCGGAGCTCCAGAACGTCGGAGGAGCCGTAGCGGTCCTGGACGATCGCCCTCATGGTGCCCCCCTCAGGCCATCCGGTGACGCGGGTCGAGGAAGGCGATGCGCGCGTTGCCGCGCTGGATGCCCGTGCGGCGCGGGTGCCGTCGGGCAGCGAGAAGGTGATGCGCCACGCCAGTCCGCGCACGCCCTCCTGCACCAGCTCGTGTCACGCTCTCGACCGTGGCGTCCACCCGCCCGAGCCCCAGCACCTCCAGGGCGATGACGTCGCCGATCCGCGGGCGGCACGCCTCGGGACCTAGTGGAAGACGGCCCACAGGAGGGCGATGCCGTAGAGGATCGCGATCAGCACCAGGGTCAGCAGGATCGTGTTGACCAGGCCCTTGAGGATCCGGCGGGGCGGGTAGCGCTCGCCCGTCTCGTCCACGATCGTGAGGTCCTCCTTGGTGATGCGCCTCACTCGCCCTCCCCGGGCTGGACGAAGCCGGTCTCGTACGCCATCACGACCACCTGGGTGCGGTCGCGCAGGCCGAGCTTGGAGAGTACCCGTGCGACGTGCGTCTTGACGGTCGCCTCGCTGACGACCATGCGCTGGGCGATCTCGGCGTTGGAGAGGCCGCGGGCCACGAGGCGCACGACCTCGGCCTCGCGGTCGGTGAGCTCGGCCAGCGCGCCCGTGGGCGCGGCGCCCGGCGGGGGCCGGCGGACGAAGTCCTCGATGAAGCGCCGTGTGAGCGACGCGGCCAGCAGCGCGTCGCCCGCGGCCACCGAGCGGACGGCGTTGACGAGCTCGTCGCGGCGCACGTCCTTGAGCAGGAAGCCGCTGGCGCCGGCCTTCATCGCGTCGTAGACGTACTCGTTCTGATCGAAGGTGGTGAGCATCAGGATCCGGGGCGACTCCGGGTCGGCCATCAGGCGGCGGGTGGCCTCCACGCCGTCGACCTCGGGCATCCGGATGTCCATCAGCACGACGTCCGGGCGCAGCTCGCGGGCCATGTCGACCGCCTCGCGCCCGTCGGAGGCCTGCCCCACCACCTCGATGTCGGCCTGGGCGTCGAGGATCATCCCGAAGCCGTCGCGCACCAGGGCCTGGTCGTCCGCGATCAGCACCCGGATCACGCGCGCGGCCCCGGGTTGAGGGGCAGCCGCGCCGAGATCGCGAAGCCGCGCTCGGGCGCGGGCCGCGGGCCCGCCGTGAGCTCGCCGCCGTAGACCGCCACCCGCTCGCGCATGCCGACCAGGCCGTGGCCCCCGTTCTGGCGGTCGCGCTGGTCGCCGCGACCGTCGTCGATGACGCTCAGGGCGATCGCGTCGTCGTCGTAGCGCACGCGCACCTCCGCCCGGGCCGGGCCGGCGTGCTTGAGCACGTTGGTGAGGCCCTCCTGCACGATCCGGAAGGCCGACAGGTCGACGCCGGCCGGCAGCGGCCGCGGCTCGCCCTCGATGCGCACGTCCACCGGCAGGCCCGCGTCGCGGACGTGCTCGGCGAGGGCGTCGAGGCCGGCCAGGCCCGGCTGGGGCGCCAGCGCGGGACCGCCCTCCTCGGGCGCGCGCAGCGCGCCGAGCATGCGCCGCAGGTCGGTCAGAGCCGAGCGCCCGGTGTCCTGGACGGCCGACAGCGGACGCCGGGCCCGCTCGGGATCCACGTCCAGCATCGCCTCGGCCGCCTCGGCCTGGACCACCATGACGCTCAGGCTGTGGGCCACGACGTCGTGCATCTCGCGCGCGATGCGCGATCGCTCCTCGGCGACCGCCGCGCGCGCCTCGGTGGCCTGCTCGCGCTCGAGCCGCGCGGCGCGCTCCACGAGCTCGGCCGTGCGGCGGCGATGGTTGTCGTAGGCGTAGCCGATGCCCCACGAGAGGGCCGCCACCGGCACCACGCTGAGGAGATCGGTGGCGCTCCCCGTCGGGTCGCGCAGGGTCACGGCCGTGACGACGGCCAGGCCCGCGACGCCCGCGACGATGCGCGTGCGGCCGGGCCCGAGCGCGCCGATGAGGCCGATTGCGATCATGCCGGCGAAGAACGTGGCCGCGGACTGGGTCACCGACTCCGGCCAGATCATCGCCTCGGCGAAGACGATCGCGAGGACCGCGGATGGTGCGACGAGCGGTGCGCGGCGGCGGCACAGGAGCGCGCCGCCCCACGCCAGGGTGAAGAGCGTCAGCCCCGCCAGCGACCCCCTGATCTCCTCCGAGAGCCACACCTCGAGCAGCCCGAAGACCGTCAGGAAGACGAAGACGGCCTCCGGCCAGTACGAGCGCGCGACGCGAAGGGTGGACCGCATGAGGCTGACGCTACTCCCGGCGCCCGCCGGCGGCGTCGTCCGCGCGGGCGGTCCCGGTCATCCCTGGGGATGACGCCGGGGTCCGGATGGCGGAGCGCGGGGGGAGTGCGGACCATCCCCAGGGGTGGCCGCGAATCGGAGCAGCGGGCGATGGCGGGGCGGCGGCGCCCTCATAGCGTCGCCCCATCACCCGTCACCCCCATTCGGAGGCACCGAAATGACTCACGCTCCAGCTCACGCACCCACCATCGTCCCGGTCCCCCCGGAGCGCGCCGAGCGCCCCGTGGTCGTGGCCCGCGACCTCGTCCGCCGCTACGGCGAGGGCGACGCGGCGGTGGACGCCCTGCGCGGCGTGTCGCTCTCGGTCGCGCCCGGCGAGCTCGTCGCCGTCATGGGGCCCTCGGGCTCCGGCAAGTCCACCCTGATGCACATCCTCGCGGGCCTCGACCGGCCCACCGGGGGATCGGCGTGGATCGGCGACCACGAGATCACGGCGATGGGCGACAACGCCCTCACCAAGCTCCGCCGTCGCCACATCGGGTTCGTCTTCCAGTTCTTCAACCTCCTCCCGACGCTCTCGGCCGAGGAGAACATCACCCTCCCCCTCCGGATCGCCGGGACGCGGCCCGACCGGGCCTGGCTCGAGGAGGTGATCGACTCGGTCGGCCTCCAGGAGCGGCGCCGGCACCGACCCGCCGAGATGTCGGGCGGCCAGCAGCAGCGCGTCGCGATCGCCCGCGCCATCCTCGGGCAGCCGACCGTGATGTTCGCCGACGAGCCGACCGGCAACCTCGACTCCCGCTCCGGCGGTGAGATCCTCGATCTCCTGCGCCGGTCCGTGGAGGACATGGGGCAGACCACGATCATGGTCACGCACGACGCCGTCGCGGCCACGATCGCCGACCGCATCGTGTTCCTCGCGGACGGCCACATCGTCCGCACGCAGGGCCCGTCCACCGCGACCGAGGTCCTCGAGACCCTGTCGGAGGTGACCCGATGACCTGGGTCGCCCTCAAGAGCCTCTCCGAGCGCCGCATGCGCGCCGCGCTCACCGCCCTGGCCATCGTGCTGGGCGTCGCCATGATCGCCGGCAGCCTGATCCTCACCGACACCATCGATCGTGCCTTCACCAACATCTTCAGCAGCTCCTACACGCAGACCGACCTCGTGGTGCGCAGCACCCCCGTGGTCTCCGACTCGTTCGCCGGTGCCCCCACCGTCCCCGCCGAGCTCCTCACCGAGATCCGGCAGGTGCCGGGCGTCGCGGTGGCGGGCGGCACGCTGACCGATCTCTCGGGCTCCGGCTCGGCCGCCTCCGCCAAGCTGATCGGCAAGGACGGCAAGGTCATCCAGAACAACATGCCGACCTTCGGCTTCGGGGTGGACCCGGCGCAGCCGCGCTTCAACCCGATGCAGCTGGCCTCCGGCTCCTGGGCCGCCGGCCCGGACCAGGTGGTCCTGGACGTCGGCACCGCGCAGGCGCACGGCTTCGCCATCGGCGACCGCGTCGGCGTCGCCGCCGAGGGCCCCGTGCGGACCTTCACGGTCACCGGGCTCGCCCGCTTCGGCGGGGTCGACTCGCTGGGCGGCGCGACGATCGCCGTCTTCGACATCCCCACCGCCCGCTCCGTGCTGGGCAAGACCGGCTTCGACGCCATCCAGGTCGCGGCCGCGCCGGGCGTCAGCGAGAGCGCCCTCGCCGCCCGCATCGCGCCGCTGCTGCCCGATGGCGTGGACGTCGCGACCTCGGCCGAGCAGAGCGCTCGCGACAAGGCCGGCATCTCGCAGTTCATCACGTTCATCCGCGGCTTCCTGCTCGTCCTTCGGCGGGATCGCGCTGTTCGTCGGCGCCTTCGTCATCTTCAACACCCTGTCGATGACGGTCGCGCAGCGGTCGCGCGAGCTGGCCACGCTGCGCACCCTCGGCGCCTCGCGGCGCCAGGTGCTGCGCTCGGTGATCGCCGAGGCCGCCATCATCGGCCTGGCCGCGTCGCTGGTCGGCCTCGCGGCCGGATACGGCCTCGCCAAGGGCCTGACCGCCCTGTTCGGCGCCATGGGGCTGGACATGCCGCAGGGCCGACGGTCTTCGCGTCCGCACGATCATCGTCTCGTTGCTGGTGGGCACGTGGTCACCCTGCTGGCCGGCGTCGTCCCGGCGATCCGCGCCACGCGCGTCGCGCCCGATCAACGCCGTCCGCGAGGGCGCGCAGCCGCCCCGCGGCCGCTTCGCCCGGTTCACCCCGGTCATCGCTCTGGCCACCATCGCCGTCGCCGGCGGCCTGATGGTCCGCGGCCTGCTGGTGGACGGCGTCGGCACCTCCGAGCGCATGATGACCCTCGGCGATCGGCACGCTGGCGCTGTTCGTGGGCGTCGCCATGATCTCGTCCTCGCTGGTCCGGCCCATCGCGGCCGTCGTCGGCTGGCCCATCGCCCGCCTGCGCGGCACCACCGGCCAGCTGGCCCGCGAGAACGCGGTCCGCAACCCGTCGCGCACCGCCGCCACGGCCGCCGCGCTCATGATCGGCCTGGCGCTGGTGACCTTCGTCTCGGTGCTCGGCAGCGGGCTCGCCGGCACCGCCCGCTCGGACATCCGCGAGCAGGTCGGCGCGGACTACGTGGTCACCTCGGCCAGCGGCTGGGAGACCATCTCCCCCGCCGTCGCGCGCACCATCTCGCGCGAGGTCCCGTCGGCCGTCGTCTCCGGCGTCCGCCAGGACCGCGCGCGGGTGGACGGCTCCGCCCAGAGCGTGAGCGGCATCGACCCGGCGACGATCGCCGGCGTCTACAACTTCACCTGGAGCGAGGGCTCGGAGGCCACGCTCGACACCCTCGACCACGGCGGCGCGATCGTCGACGAGAGCTTTGCCGACGACCAGAACCTCGCAGGTGGGCGACCCGGTCCACATCACCAGCCCGTCCGGGGACACCATGACCCGCACGGTGACCGGCATCGTCGCCCAGCCCCGGCTGAGCCCGCTCCTGGGCGCCGTGATGGTGTCGCAGGACGCCTTCGACGGCACCTTCGAGCACGCGAAGGACCTGTACACGTTCGTGGCGACCGACGGCGCTCCCTCGGCCGCGACCGCCGCCGACCTGCGGGCGTCGCTGGACGGCTTCCCCAACACCGCCCTCGACACGGTCCCGGAGTTCGTCTCGAGCCAGACCGAGGACCTCTCGGTCATCCTGAACCTGCTCTACGTGCTGCTTGCCCTGTCGGTGGTCGTGAGCCTGTTCGGGATGGTCAACACGCTGGCCCTGGCCGTCCACGAGCGCACCCGCGAGCTGGGCATGCTCCGCGCGGTCGGCATGACGCGCCGCCAGGCCCGCAGCATGGTGCGGGGCGAGAGCATCATCACCGCTCTGATCGGCGCCGCCCTGGGGATCCCGCTGGGCATCGGCATCGCCGCCCTCACCACGCGCTCGCTGGCCGAGTGGGGCGTCGAGCTCTCGATCCCGGTCGGGATGCTGGTCACCTTCACCGTCGTGGCCATCTGGGTCGGCGTCATCGCCGCCGTGCTCCCCGCCCGCCGCGCCAGCCGCCTCAACGTCCTGCGGGCGCTGCGCTACGAGTAGCCGCCCCGCTCACCTCACCGGACCACACCACCGGCGCCGCCCACGCGGCGCCGGTGGCATGTCCGGAGCGGCCTACCCCTCGATCGAGGTCGCGACCTGGATGCTGACGCCGCGGTCGATGCCGAGGCCGCCGTTGCCGACGTCCCGGCCCGCGCCGCCGTCCAGCAGGTCGTTGCCGCGCTGGCCGAGGAGGCTGTCCCTGCCGCCCTCGCCCCGGAGGCTGTCGTTGCCGGCCGCGCCGTGGATCAGGTCGGCGCCCGGGCCTCCGCGGATGACGTCCGCGCCGGGACCGCCGTCGAGCCGGTCGTCGCCGAGGCCGCCGTCGATGTCGTCGGGGCCCTGCTGGCCGACGATCACGTCCTTCTCGTCGCCGCCGCGCAGGACGTCCTTCGCGGCGCCGCCGAAGATGTGGTCGCGGCCGCGACCGCCGTCGACCGTGTCCAGGCCGTCCCCGCCCTTGAGGCGCTTGTCGTTGCCGTCCTCGCCCAGGACCGTGTCGTTGCCCAGGCCGCCGTCGCCGACGTCGACGCCCGCGCCCATCTCGAGGCGGTCGTCGCCCGCCCGGCCCATGCCGATGTCGTCGTCGATGCCGCCGACGATCAGGTCGTTGCCGGTGCCGGCGTCGATGTAGTCCGCGCCGGCCGCGCCGTTGATGCTGTCGTCGCCGTCCTCGCCGAAGATCCGGTCGGCGCCGTCGCCGCCGTTGGCCGAGTCGTTGCCGAGACCGAGGCAGATGACGTCGTCGCCGCCCCCGCCGGTGACCGTGTCGTTGCCGCCGAGGCCCACGATCACGTCGCGGCCGGGGGTGCCGACGAGCGTGTCGGGCCCGTCGGTGCCGACCATGGTCGCGAGGACCCCCTCGCAGGTGATGCCGACGCCGGACTGGTTCGAGCTCGCGGCCATGGCGATCCCCGCGCCCGCGGTGCCGATCACACCGATGGCGGCGAGTGCGCCCAGGCGCCGCATCCGAACCCGCGTGGTGGTCGTTCCGGCCATGGATCCTCCTCGTCGTGTGTGCGCACGTGCGACCCCCGCCGGGGCCGCCGATCACGGGACCACGCAGGGGTCGCGGAGTAAAGAGCCGTCCGCGGGGGTTCGGGGAAATCGGCGGTTCGAGTGGTCCCGAATCGCCGACGCCCTTGTTAGAACTTCTTTAGGCCGGTTGGTGGCGGGCGCCTCCGCCGTGCTCGCGCGCCATGGCGATGGCCCCGACGCCGGCCGCCGCGAGGCAGGCGAGCCCGCCCACGACCAGCCCGCCGCGCGGGCTGATCTGCTCGGACACCCAGCCGATGATCGGGGCGCCGAGGGGAGTGCTGCCGAGGAAGGCCACGGTCCAGAGCGCCATCACCCGGCCGCGAAAGCGGGAGTCCGACGTCAGCTGGAGGGTGGTGTTGCCGACGGCCAGGAAGGTGACGCTGGTCGCCCCGACCACCGCGAGCGCGACGAGGGCGACGGCCACCGAGGGCGCTGCCGCCGTGGCGAGGATCGCGGCGCCGAAGAGGGCGGCGGCCACCGTCAGGGGCCTGAGGCCGGTGCGGCCGTGCCCGGCCACCACCAGGCCGCCGACGACGGCACCGGCCCCCATCGCCGAGGTCAGCAGGCCGTAGGTCCCGGCGCCGCCCTCCAGGGGCCCGCGCGCCATCAGCGGCAGCACGACCTGGAACTCGTAGGCCAGCGTCCCCACCAGCGCGAGCATCATCAGGGGCACCAGGAGCTCGGTCGTGTGGGCGACATAGGAGAGCCCCTGCCGCACCTGGCCGGGCTCGCGCCCCGCCGAGGCGGTCGGGTGGAGCGTCTCCCGGTTCATCCCGGCGAGGGCGAACACCACGGCGGCGTAGCTGGCCGCGTTGATCAGGAAGCAGATGCCGGTGCCGGTGGTGGCGATCAGGATCCCCGCCATCGCCGGGCCCACGGCGCGCGCCGTGTTGACCAGCACGCTGTTGAGGCTGACGGCGTTGCGCAGGCGCGCCGGGCTCACCATCTCCTGGGCGAACGCCTGGCGCACGGGGTTGTCGACCGCGGTGATCAGCCCGAGCAGCAGGGCCAGCACCAGGACCATCCAGAGCTGGACCAGGCCGGTCACGACCAGCAGCCCGAGGGCGAGCGCGATCGTCCCGAGGCCGACCTGGGTGGCGATCAGCAGGCGGCGCTTGTCGAGCCGGTCGGCCAGCACGCCGCCGTAGGGGGCCAGGAGCAGGATCGGCAGGAACTGCGCCGCGGCCATGAGGCCGAGGGCCGTTCCGGAGCCGGTCAGCTCCAGCACGAGCCACCCCTGCGCGACGGTCTGCATCCAGGTGCCGACGAGGCTCACGGCCTGCCCGGCGAAGTAGCGGCGGTAGTTGGGGACGCTCAGCGCGGCGAAGGTGTCGTCCACCCAGCGGCGCATCATCGGTCCTCGTCCATCCGGGCCAGCGACTCGAGGGCGGGCAGCGCGTCGAGCAGGGCCGCGACCTCGTGCTCGGGCAGGTGCCCGAGCCACTCGACCAGGAGAGCGGCGCGGCGCGCGCGCAGGCGCGTGATGAGCCGCCGGCCCGCCGCCGTCGCGTGCACCTGCGTGCAGCGGGCGTCGTCCGGAGCCGGGGCGCGCTCGACGAGCCCCTCCCCCTCGAGGTGGGCGAGCACACGCGAGAGCATCGTGGGGTTGACGGCCTCGGCCGCCGCCAGGTCGCCGGCGCGGCGCGGGCCCTCGCGCACCAGCGTCGCCAGCACCCCGGACTGCGTCGCGGTCAACCCCTCGTCGCTGGCGGTCGTGCGCAGGCGGCGCCCGGTGCGCATGATCGCGTTCCTCAGGCGGTTGACCGACTCCTCGTCCACGTGTCTCCGTAAATCAATTGCTTGCCGTGTGGCAAGTATAGCACTCGGACCCGGGCACGTCGCGGCGTGCGGGCTCTAGCATCGGCGGGATGAGCACGACCACCCCGGGGCCGCCCGATCCGATGGCGACGCTGCGCGCGCGTCGCTGGCGGCTGCTGGCCGTGACCGGGATGGGCGCCTTCCTCGGCCCCTTCGACGTCAGCGTCGCCGCGGTGGCGCTGCCGGCGATCGGGCGGGATCTGGACCTGACCTTCTCGGGCGCCATCTGGATCCAGGCGGGCTACCTCCTCCCCTACGCCCTGGTGCTGATCCCGGCCGGGCGGATCGCCGACCAGTGGGGGCGCCTGCGCGTGTTCAGGATCGGGATGGTGGTGTTCGCCCTCACGTCGCTGATGGCCGCGCTCAGCCCCAACATCGAGTGGATGCTGGCGTGGCGGGCGGTGCAGGGTGGCGGGGGCGCGATGCTCGCGGCCACCTCCACCGCGCTCGTGACCGCGGCCTTCCCGCCCAGCGAGCGCGGTCGCGCGCTCGGCCTGAACATCATGGTGCTCTACCTGGGCCTGTCGACCGGTCCGCTGATCGGCGGCCTGCTGGTGGACCACGCCGGCTGGCGCTGGATCTTCCTCGCCTCGCTGCCGGTCGCGGCCACGAGCCTGCTGCTCGGGCTGCCGCTCCACGAGGGCCGCACCGAGCACGGGCGCGTGCGCCTTGACCCGGCCGGCACGCTGACGCTCGGCGCGGCCCTGTGCAGCCTGATGGTGGGGCTCACGTTCGGCCCGATCTGGGGCTGGAGCTCGGGCCGGGTGGTGGGTCTGATCGCCGGCGGCGCCGTGCTGCTGGCGGCCTTCCTCGTGGTGGAGACCCGGGTCAGCGCGCCGCTCATCGACCTCGACATGTTCCGCCGCAGCCGCATCGTCGCGCTGGGCAGCGCCGCGTCGCTGCTGAACTACACCGCGATGTTCGGGGCCATCGCGCTCACCGCCGTGCTGCTCGAGGTGGTGGGCGGCTACACGCCCTCCCAGACCGGGCTGGTGATGATGGCCCAGCCGGTCGTGATGGTCGCCCTCTCCCCGGTCGCCGGCCACCTGTCGGACACGCTCGGATCGCGGGCGCTGGCCAGCGGCGGGATGCTGACCCTGGCGGTGGGCCTCACGATCCTCGCGATGACGCCGAGCGACCTGCCGCTGTGGCACATCGTGCTCGGGCTGGCGGTCAGCGGGCTGGGGATGGCCGCCTTCAGCTCGCCCAACACCTCGGCGGTGATGGGCGCGGTGGAGCGCGACCGCCTCGGGGTGGCCGCCGCCGTGCTGGCCATGATGCGGACCCTGGGCCAGACCCTCTCCCTGGCCATCCTCGGGACCCTGGCCGCCGCCCCGCTCGGCGCGGCCGGCGCGGGCGTGCTGTTCGGCGACACCGCGAGCCTCGCCAACGCCGCCGCCTACCTCGACGGCTACCGCGTGGCGATGGGCGTGGCCGCGGTGATCGCGGTCGTCGGCGCCTGCCTGTCGCTGCGGCCCGCCGGGCGCGACCGGTCGAATCGTGCCCCGGTCGCGAAAGTCCCGCGGGCCGAGGACGCAGGAAGACCGCATAGCATGCCTATGCGGTCGACCGAGGTCGGGGGATCGCGATGACTTGCAGCGCGAGGCGACGTGACTTCGGGACGGCGCATGCACGGTCGGAGGCGAACCGCCGACCTAGACGGGGTGAGCAGCGAGCGTCACCGGCCTCGACGGCCTGCTGTACCGGCTGGGCCGCGGCTGCGCGCGCCACCATTGGGCCGTGCTCGGCGCCTGGGCGGTCGCCCTGGTGGCGATCGTGTGGATGGGCGTCGCCTTCGGCGGCCACTTCAACAACTCGTTCTCGATCCCGGGGACGCCGACCCAGCGCGCCTCCGACATCCTGCGCGACGAGTTCCCCGGCGGCGCCGGCGCGAGCGCCACCGTGGTGGTCCGCGCCGACGAGGGCACCCTCACCGCCGGCGCCGACCGGGCGCGCGTCGAGAGGCTCGCCGCGCGGGCCCGGACGCTGCCGGACGTGGTCGCGGTGAGCGACCCCTTCGCCCTCGGCTCGCTCGCGCCCGACGGCCGCACCGCCATGATCACCGTCAACTACGCGCGCCCGGTGGGCGACCTGGGCGCACCCGCGGCCGACCGGCTCGAAGACGCGCTCGGCGCCGTCGACGTCGGCGGGCTGCGCGTGGCCTTCACCGGCACGCTCATCGAGGCCACCCAGTCGGGCGGCAGCGACCACTCCGTGGAGATCGGCCTCGTCGCCGCGGTCGTGATCCTGCTGATCGCCCTGGGGACCATCGTGGCGATGGGGCTCCCGCTCGTGGTCGCCCTGCTCGGGGTCGCGACCGGCAGCTCGCTGGTCGCCCTCATGACCCTGCTGCTCGACATCCCGGTGAGCGCCCCCCAGGTGGCCACGATGATCGGCCTGGGCGTCGGCATCGACTACTCGGTGTTCGTGCTCAGCCGACAGATGGAGTTCCTCTCGCAGGGGCACGATCCGGTGGAGGCCGTCGGACGCAGCCTCTCGACCGCCGGCCACGCCGTGCTGGTCGCCGGCTGCACCGTCGTCGTCGCGCTGCTGGGCCTGCTGCTGGTGCAGATCCCGCTGGTGTCGGCGATCGCCCTGACCTCGGGCGTCGCGGTGCTCGTGATGGTGGTCGCCGCCCTGACGATGATGCCCGCCCTGCTGGGCGCCCTCGGCAACCGGGTCAACTCCCTGCACGTGCCCCACCTGGGCGCGCGCGAACGCGCCGATGACCGCCCGACCCCCTCGGAGCGCTGGGCCCGCCACGTGACCCGCCGGGCCGCCTGGTACCTGCCGGCCGGCGTCTGCCTCCTGCTGCTGCTGGCGTCGCCGCTGCTGGCCATGCGGCTGGGCCCCCAGGACGCGGGCTCGGACCCCCGCAGCTCGACCACCCGCCAGGCCTACGACCTCATCTCGGAGGGCTTCGGCGCCGGCGCCAACGATCCCCTGTTCGTCATCGCCGAGGCCCCGCGGGGCGTGTCGGCGATCACCGCGGAGCACGCGGCGCGCCTCTTCGAGGGCCTGCGCACGGCCCCGGACGTGGCGTTCGTGGGCCCGCCCCGGATCGCGGACGGCGGCCGCGCCGCCATGGCCACGGTCATCCCCCGCTCGGGCCCCGACGCGCCGGCCACGCCCGCGCTGGTGGCCGACCTGCGCGGACGCGTGATCCCGCCGATCGCCGACGACAGCGGCCTCGTGGTCGAGGTCGGCGGCGTCGGCGCCGCCTGGGTGGACCTCGACAACCGCGTGGGCGACCGGATGGCGCCGTTCATCCTCTCCGTCGTCGCCATCGCCTTCATCCTGCTGATGCTGGTCTTCCGCTCGCCCTTCCTCGCGGCCAAGGCCGCCATCCTCAACCTGCTGTCGATCGGCGCCTCCTACGGCGTCCTGGTGGCGGTGTTCCAGTGGGGCTGGGGCGCGAGCCTGGTGGGCGTCGATCAGACGATGCCCATCGTCGCCTTCGTGCCGCTGATGATGTTCGCCATCCTCTTCGGGCTCTCGATGGACTACGAGGTCTTCATCCTCTCCCGCATCCGCGAGGAGTACCTGCGCTGCGGCGACACGTCCGAGGCGGTGGCCGTGGGCCTCGCGCGCACCGCGCGCCTGGTGACGGCGGCCGCGGGGATCATGGTCTCGGTGTTCCTGGCCTTCGTGCTGGTGGACAACCCGGTGGTCAAGATGGTGGGCCTCGGGCTGGCCGTGGCCGTCCTGGTGGACGCCACGATCACCCGCATGGTGCTGCTGCCCGCCACGATGCGCCTCGCGGGCCGCGCCAACTGGTGGGCGCCGCGCTGGCTCGCCGCCACCCCGCCGGTCGAGCGCCCGCCGGCGCCGAGCCCACCGAGGGCCCGCACCACCGCCTGAGCCCGCGCGGGTGATGATAGGCTCCGCCGACGGAATCCTGGGGAGGCGGAGATGGCGCTGATCACCGAGGCCAACCGGCGCTGGTGGATCCTGGTCGCGATGACCGGATCGCTGTCGATGATCCTCCTCGACCAGACGATCGTGAGCGTCGCCCTGCCCTCGATCCAGCGCGACCTCGACCTGACCCAGACCGAGGTCCAGTGGGTCGTCAACGCCTACCTCCTGGCGATCGCGGCGCTGGTCGCGGTGGGCGGGCGCCTGTCGAACGATGTTCAACGCCGTGCGGATGTTCCAGCTGGGCGTGATCGTCTTCGCCGTCGGCTCCGCGGCGACGGGTATGGCGGACGACGAGACCATGATCATCGCGGCGCGCGCCCTGCAGGGGGTCGGCGCGGCGCTGATGATCCCGCCCTCCGGATCCCTGGTGATCAACACCTTCCCCCAGGACGAGCGGGGGCGGGCGATGGGTATCTACGCCGGCGTGTCGATGGTCTTCGGGGCCCGCACTCAGATGCGCCCGGCGGCCACCACGCGGCGCAGGAATTGCTGGGTCTCGGGGTGCTCGGGCTCGCGGAAGATGCGCTCGGGGTCGCCGCGCTCCAGGATCCGCCCCTCGTGGAGGAAGCAGACCTCGTCGGCCACCTCGCGGGCGAAGGCCATCTCGTGGGTGGCGATCACCATCGTCATGCCCTCCTGCTTGAGGCCCCGCACCAGGGCGAGCACCTCCCCCACCAGCTCGGGGTCGAGGGCGCTGGTGACCTCGTCCAGCAGCAGCGCCCGCGGGCGCGTCGCCAGGGCCCGGACGATGGCGACCCGCTGCTGCTGGCCGCCGGAGAGGCGGTCCGGGTAGTCCCGCTCGCGCCCGGCCAGGCCGAAGCGCGCGAGCAGCTCGCGCGCCGACGCCTCGGCCTGTCCGCGCGGGACCCCGTGGGCGCGCATCGGCGCCAGCACGATGTTCTCGAGCACCGTCAGATGCGGGAAGAGGTTGAAGGCCTGGAAGACCACCCCGAGGCGCCGGCGGGTGGCGACCGTCGGACAGGACGGGTCGGTGATGACCTCGCCGTCCAGGAAGACGTCGCCGTCGTCGATGTCCTCGAGCAGGTCGATGCAGCGCAGGAGCGTGGACTTGCCCGAGCCGGAGGCGCCGATGAGGGCGACGGCGCGGTGCTCGCCGACCGTGAGGTCGATGCCGCGGAGCACCTCGCGCTCGCCGTAGGCCTTGGTCACGCCGCGGACCTCGATGACGGGGACCTCGCTCACGTGGGCACCGCGTGCCCCTGGCGGTGGCGCGCCTTGGCCTGCTGGCGGTCGACGATCCGCGCGAGCGGGACGGTGACCGCCAGGTAGAGCAGCGCCGCCGCGATGAAGGGCGTGTAGTTGAAGTCCGACGCGGCGTCGATCTGCGCCACCCGGAAGGCCTCCTGGGGGCCGAGGATCGAGACCAGGGCCACGTCCTTCTGGAGGGAGATGAAGTCGTTGAGCAGCGGCGGGATGACGCGGCGCACCGCCTGGGGCGCGACCACGTGGCGCATCGCCTGGCCCTCGGTGAGCCCGACGGCGAGCGCCGCGGCCCGCTGGCTGGGGTGCACCGAGTCGAGCCCGGCGCGGTAGACCTCGGCGACGTAGGCCGTGTAGCAGAGGGCCAGCGCGAACCCGCCCAGGAAGACCGGGTCGGCGAAGACCCCGGTGACGCCGAGGGCGGGGATGCCGAAGCCGATCAGGTAGACCACCAGGATCACCGGCACGCCGCGCATGACGTCGGTGAAGACGGTGGCGAGAAGGCGGATCGGGAAGAGCGCAGGCGCCCGGGTGGTGCGGAGGATCGCGACGACGAGGCCCAGCACCAGCACCACGATCTCGACGATCACGAACAGCTTCACGTCGAGCCAGAAGCCGTGCAGGACGGCCGGGAACGACTCCACGAAGACGTCCCACGAGAAGAAGGTCTCCTGGACGTCGGGCCACCCCGGCCGGGTGACCACGAAGAGCGCCAGCCCCCCGAGCACGATGACGCTCGACAGCGCCGCGATCAGCGTGCCCCGCCGGGCGCGCTGCCGCCGGATCGCCTCGCGGGCGATCCGGCGGTCGGTCGCTGTGGTCATGTCACGGTGCCAGGGTGACCGGCGCCCGCGATCACTTCAGGGCGAGCACCGGCGCCTCGGCGCCGATCCACTGCTCCGTGATGGCCGCCAGCTCACCCGAGTCCTTGAGCTCGGTAATGGCCTTGTCGACGCAGGCGGTCAGGGCCGAGCCCTTCGCGAGCACCAGGCCCCAGTCGTCGCCGCCGGGGGCCTCGAACTGGCCCACGACGGACGACCCCTCGACCTCGGCGTCGCGCAGGTAGATCGCGGTCGGCAGGTCCACGACGATCGCATCGACCTGCTTCGACTTGAGCGCGCGCACGACGTCGTTGGAGTCGTTGTAGACGCGCGGCTCGTTGGAGGGCTTGATCACCTGGTTCACCGCGTCGAGGCTGGTGGTCCCCACCTGGACGCCGAAGGTGGCGTCCTTCAGGTCGGCGACCGAGGTCGCCGTGGCGTAGGGGGAGTCCTTGGGCACGAGGATGCCCTGCGGCGTCGTGTAGTACGGCGTCGAGAAGTCCACGGCCTTCGCGCGCGACGGGTTGATCGAGACCTGATTGATGTCGAAGTCGAACTTCTTGGCGCCCGGCGCGTAGCTGGAGTTGAAGGGCACGACGGTCCACGTGACCTCGTCCTTGGTGAAGCCGAGCTTGTCGGCGACCGAGTAGGCGACCGCGCTCTCGAAGCCCTTGCCGTTGCTCGGGTCGTCGTCGATGACGTAGGGCGGGAACGCGGGCTTGTCCGTGCCGACCGTGAGGGTCCCGGCGGTCAGGGTGTCGAGCTGGTCCTTGGCGCACGAGACGTCGCTCGCCGCCGTCGTGTCGGCGGCGGCGCCGTCCGAGCTCGAGCTGTCGCTGCCGCAGGCGGCCAGCGTGATCGCCAGCACCGCGACGAGGGCCGCGGCGAGGACGAGGCGGAGACGCGTCATAGAGACCCCCAGGGAGAGGCCCGGCGCGCCCGAACACGCCTGGACCGGTCAGGATTCAGAGGCCGGGAGCGTACCCGACACGGCGGTCTCCGCGCCACGCCCGGCGGCTCCGGGAATCGCCCTCCGATGCGCCGGGCGCGGCCGGGGCCTCAGGCGGGCCGGCAGGCCCCCGGGGCGCCCTCGCAGCACCCCTCGGCGATCCGCCCGCAGGAGGAGCAGACGGCCTTGCTGCGGATGTCCACCAGGCCGCCCCCGCACAGCGGGCACCGCGGTGCCGCGACGGTCGCCTCGGCGGTGGGTCGATCGCCCTCCATCGCCGCGACGCTACAGGCGGCCCCGGACGGGGCGCCGGCGGCGGTCAGAACCCCGCGACGTTGAGGAGCCCCTCGGGAAACCCGTCCGGATCACCCGGGATGGGCCCGGGCTCGGCGGCCGCCAGGAGGCGGGTTCTCACGGCCCACGGCGATGCGTTGGGGTGCTTCGCCTTGATGAGCCCCGCGCCCCCGGCGACGATCGGGGACGCGTAGCTGGTGCCGCTGTCGTACGCGTAGAGCCCCCCGGGATAGGTCGACGTGACGCACACGCCGGGGGCCGCGATCTCAACGGCTGAGCCGAAGTTGGAGAAGGTCGCCATGTGGTCGTCCAGCTGCCCCTCGAGGCAGACGGGCACAGGGCCCAGGCCGCCGGGAAGTCCATCGGTCTCGCTCACCGCCGAGGCTGTGATGACCTCTGGCCACGCGCTGGGGCTCACGGTGCCGGCGTCCCACGCGTCGTTGCCCGCCGCCGCAACGATGGTGATGCCGGCGTCGACCGCCTTGCAGACGAGATGGTGCTGCCGATCCAGGACCTTGCCACCGACCCTGCCGCAGGGCCCGACGTAGGGGTCTCCCTCCGAGAAGCTGAAGTTGGCGACCTCGATGGCCCCGCGCTTGTGAATGAGCCACTCCAGGCCGCAACGGAGGGCCGACTCCCGGATGTTGAGATCCGGATCGACGATGCGCACCGCCCAGAGACGCGCACCGGGCGAGGTCCCGACAACACCGATGTGATTGTCGATCGCGCCGGCGAATCCCCCCACGAGCGTGCCGTGCCCATCGAAGTCGTCCCAGCCCTTCCCCCTCGCGCAGTCAACGCCTCCGGCGACATTCAGGTCGGGGTGCCGCTTGTCGATGCCGGTGTCGAAGATTGCGATGTCCACGTCCACTCGCCGGTCGTCTCGCCCGTCGACATCCGCGGTCGGGCTCAGCAGAACACCGACGCGCTGGAGCGCCACCTTGACGGTCTGCTCGGGCTGCTCGGGGAGGACGGCCCGGCGCCCGGTGGCAGCGATGCGACCGACGATGCGGTCGCCCCCCACCTTGGTCACCGCGGGAGTCCGCCGAAGGCGCGCCTGCTGCTCCGAAGAGACGTCGGCCGCGAAGCCCGCGCCGTCCTCGGTGAACACGACCTCGGGCACGACGCCGACACTCGCGGCGACGACCGACGGATCCGCGCCCGGTGCGAGGTCGACGATCACGGGCGTGGCGGCGGCGGCGACCGGCAGTGCCAGCGCCAGGGAGGCGGCGGCGGTCAACAGGGCGGCGACTCGGCGCGTCCGGGGCATGTTCAGGTCCTGGTCAGGATGTGCATGGACCCTGACTACCTCACCCCACCACCGACGTGACATAGGCCGAACGGTCAGGCCGACCATCCGAACGGAGGTGGCGCGAAGGGGGCCGATGGTGTGATGACGCCCAGGTCCGACGGGCGGCCGAGGCGGGGACGGCGGCGCTGACGCCCGGGGCGATCGCCGCGACCCGGAGGCTCGCCCCCCTGCGCTCAGCCGCCGGCCCGGTGCTCAGCAGCAGCCCGGCCGCGCGGTCCCGGTGGCCGCGGGCGCCGCCAGGATGCTCGGGGCATCGACGGGCTTGACCGCGGCGACGATCGCGCCGTGCAGGCCGTCGGCCACCTCGTGGGTGAAGTCGACGTCCACCGCGGCGAAGCCCGCCTCCGCGAGGAGCTCGCGGTACTCGCCCACCGAGAGCGCGCCCGCGATGCAGCCGGCCCAGTCGCCGCGCTCGGCGCGCTCGGCCGGGGTGAGGCGATCCTCGGCGACCACGTCGCTGATCCCGAGCCTCCCCCCGCGCGCAACACGCGGAAGGCCTCCGCGAGCACCGCGCCCTTGTCGGGCGACAGGTTGACGACGCAGTTGGAGATGACCACGTCCACGGTCTCCGCCGGCAGAGGGATCTCCTCGATCCGGCCCTTGAGGAACTCGACGTTGGTCGCCCCGGCCTCGGCGGCGTTGCGGCGCGCGAGGGCGAGCATCTCCTCGGTCATGTCGAGTCCGTACGCCCTGCCGGCCGGGCCGACGCGACGGGCCGAGAGGAGGACGTCGATGCCGCCGCCCGACCCCAGGTCGAGCACCACCTCGCCCTCGCGGAGCTCGGCGACGGCGGCCGGGTTGCCGCACCCGAGGCTCGCGAGGACCGCCGTCTCGGGGAGATCGCCGCGATCGGCCTCCTCGTAGAGGGCCCCGCCGAAGACGGCCTCGGAGGGCGCGCAGCAGCCGCCCTCTCCGCAGCCGCCGACGATGCCGGGCTGCGCGCCGGCGGCGGCCTCGCGGGCCGCGGCCGCGTAGCGCTCACGGACGGCGTCGTGGATCTCGTTGCTGCTCATGCGAGGGCTCCTTCGGCGACGGACGGGGTGGTGCTCACCCAGGCGCCGAACTCCGCCAAGGCGTCGGGCAGGACGTAGTAGTAGGCCCAGAGGCCCCGGCGCTCGGAGTCCACCAGCCCGGCCGCGCGCAGCACCTTCAGGTGGTGGGAGACGGTGGGTTGGGCCACGTCGAAGAGGGGGGTCAGCTCGCAGACGCAGACCTTCCCGGCGTGCTTGCGCAGCACGTCGATCAGCTGGAGCCGGATCGGATCCCCCAGGGCCTTGGCCACCCTGGCCATCCGCTCCGCGGTCTCGCGCTCGACATCGGGATAGACGACAGGGACGCAGCAGGGCTCGCCGACGGGGCGCTTCTGTTTGGGCGTGAGGACGAAATCGACCGGCATCGATTTACAATTATCGATTGAAGCAACATCTGTCAATCGATTAGCGTCCCGATCGATGAAGCTCGCAGACCTTGCAGACGCCCCCGGCTCACCGCGACGGCTGCGTGCGGCGCTCGCCGCGGGCGTGCTCGCGCTCGGTCTTCTCGCCGGATGCGAGGAGGGCGGTGACCCCGCGCGCGCGGAGGGCTCCGGGTCGACATTCGCCCGCCAGGCATTCGCCACGTGGTGCGCTGAATCCGACCTCTGCACCTACCGCGCCGTCGGCTCGGGCGCGGGCGTCGAGGAGGTGATCGACCAGACGACCGAGTTCGGCGCCAGCGACGTCCCCCTGACCGACGACGAGCGGGGGGCATTCGCGCGGACCGCCGGCGACGCTGCACCCGAGGGCACGTCCCCGATCCAGGTCCCCGTCCTGATCGGCGCGGTGACCGTCGCCACGAACGTGCGCGGCATCGACTACACGAGCGATCGCCTCCGTTTCTCGGGCCGCACGCTCGCCGGGATCTTCTCCGGCCAGATCGCCCGTTGGACGGATCCGCTGATCGCCGAGGAGAATCCGGGCGTGGAGTTTCCCGACGCGACGATCGCCCGATGCGTTCGCAAGGACAGCTCGGGCACGAGCGCCGTCTTCACCGAGTTCCTCTCGAACGCCGATCCCGCCTTCCGTCGCGCGGTCGGGGTGTCGCGTCTTCCTGAGTGGCCCGGACCCCGTATCGAGCGCTTCCCGGGCAACGAAGGCGTCGGCGCCTGCCTGCAGGACCGCGACAACGCGATCGGCTACATCGATCTCGCCGACGCCGTGACGATCTTCGGCGAGGGGGCGCCGGCAGAGCGGGTCAACCAGTTGGCGGAGCATCGGAGTCGAGCGCGACGGCGCGGTCGAATGGGTGGCCCCGACGCCCGGCCTCGACGGCCCTCGCCGGAACCGCCCGGCTGACGCGGGGACGCCGCTCACCTCCTACGGCTCGCGGATCCTGGACTCATCCGTCCCGGGCGCGTACCCGATCGCCGCCACGACCTACCTCATCGTCCACGACCGCTACGCGGACGTGAGGACCTGCGACGAGGTCGTCCGGACCGCGCGGTGGGTGCTCTCGTCGCACGGTCAGGCGACGCTGCCGGCGTCCAACTACGCGCCGGTGGGAGCGGCGGTGCGATCACGCGCTCTCGGAGAGCTCGCGGCCGTGCGCGATCGCGACGGTAACGCGTGCGTCAACCGCTGATCGCGCGCGGGCCGAGGCACACCCGAACCCGATAGGAAGACTCACATGCGCATCGCCGTCATCACCGATATCCACGCCAACCTGCCGGCTCTCGACGCCGCGCTCGCGCGCGTCGATGAGATCGCGGTGGATGCCACCTACTGCGGGGGCGACCTCGTCGGCTACGGGTCACGCCCGAACGAGGTCTGCGCCCGTATCGAGGCGCTCGCGATCCCGACGATCTACGGCAACTACGACTACGCGATCGCCCGGGACCTCGAGGACTGCGGCTGCGCGTACGTGACGGCGCACGATCGTGAGCTGGGACAGCTGCTCGGTGGACTGGACGCTCGCCCACACCGACGCGCGCTCCAAGGCCTTCATGGCCGGCCTGCCCTTCGACCTGCGCTTCTCGCTGGGGGCGCGGCGCGTACGCCTGGTGCACGGATCGCCGCGCAAGGTCAACGAGTATCTCTTCGAGGACAAGCCCGCCTCGCTCTACGAGCGCCTCGCCCCGCAGGCCGACTGCGACGTCCTCGTCTTCGGGCACACCCACAAGCCGTGGGTGCGCGAGTACGGAGGGGTCCTCTTCGTCAACTGCGGATCCGTCGGCAAGCCCAAGGACGGCGATCCGCGCGGCGCCTTCGCGGTGCTCGAGGATGCCGGCGGGGAGCTCACGGTCTCGATTGAACGCGTGCCCTACGACGCCGAAGGCGGTCGCGCGCGACGTCGAGGCGGTCGGCCTCCCGCCGGAGTTCGCCGCCAAGCTGGTCGCGGCGGCGTGAGCGCCCGTCCGAACCTCCCTCGTCGTCTCGCGGCCGAGGCGCTCGGCACCTTCTGCCTGGTGTTCGCCGGCACCGGCGCGATCGTCGTGAACGCCGTCGCCGGGAACCCCCTCGGCCACGGCGGCGTGGCGGCGGCCTTCGGCCTGGTGGTGGCGGTCATGATCTTCGGCCTCGGCCACCTCTCGGGCGCCCACCTGAACCCGGCCGTCACCGTCGCCTTCTGCTCGTCGCGCCACTTCCCGCCGGGCGAGGTCGGGCCGTACGTCGGCGCCCAGCTGGCGGGCGCGATCCTCGCCTCCCTGTCGCTGCGCGGCCTCTTCGGCCTCGCGGGCGGGCTCGGCGCGACCCATCCCGACCACGTCGGCGACCTCGGGGCGCTGGCGCTCGAGGCGGGCCTGACGGCCGTGCTGATGATCGTGGTCCTGGCGGTGGCCACCGACACGCGCGCGGTCGGCTCGATGGCGGCGATCGCGATCGGCGCGACCATCGGGGTCGAGGCCCTCGTGATGGGGCCGATCACCGGAGCGTCGATGAACCCGGCCCGCTCGCTGGCGCCGGCGCTCGTCGGCGGCGACTGGACGGACCTGTGGCATCTACCTGGTGGGGCCCGATCGGTCCGGGGCCTCGTCGGCGCCCTGATCTACCAGTTCCTGCGCGACGCGCGCGAACCCGCCGCCGCACCCGCGGCGATCGGAGAACCCCAGGAGGCGGTGCGATGACCACGGACGACCCCCGGCCCGAGGTGCTCTACGTCTGCGTGCACAACGCGGGGCGCTCCCAGATGGCGGCCCTCTTCACGTCGCACCTGAGCGGGGGGCGGGTGCACGTCCGCTCGGCGGGGTCCGATCCCGGCGGACAGCGCTCAACCCGCTGGTCGTCCAGGCGATGGCCGAGCTCGGGCTCGACATGTCCCTCGCGTTCCCGAAGCTCCTCACCGACGACGCGGTGCGGGCCGCCGACGTGGTCGTGACGATGGGCTGCGGTGACGCCTGCCCCTTCTACCCGGGAAAGCGGTACGAGGACTGGGAGCTCGCCGATCCTGCCCGGGCCGGCTCCATCGAGGAGGTCCGTGCGATCCGGGAGGAGATCCGCGGCCGCGTCGAGGGCCTGCTCGACGACCTGGGGGTCGTGCGGCCGGAGTCCCTAGAGGGGGATCTCCGAGCCCAGCTGCACCGTGCGCTCGGGCGGCAGGCCGAAGTACTCGACCGGGCTGGCCGCGTTGCGCGCCACGGTCGAGAAGAGCTTCTTGCGCCAGATGTTCATCCCCGGGCCCCGGTGGGGCTGGATGGTGATGTGCGAGAGGAAGTAGGTCGCGTGCGCGATGTCCGCGTCGCACTCGAGCCCCTGGGCGCGGGCCAGGCGAAGGGCCTGGGGAACGGCCGGGCGGTCCTGGAAGCCGATGCGGGCGGTGACGTGGGTGATGCCGTCGGAGGGGTCGCCGAGGGGATCGATGCGGATCCGATCGCTCGGCGGACACGTGGGGCACGTTCACCGATTCGACGGTGAGGATGACGATGCTCGTGTGGAGCACGTGGTTGTGCTCGAAGTTGGCCCGCAGCGCCAGCGGCGTGGTCTCGAGGGTGGGGTGCAGGAAGACGGCGGTGCCCGGGCACCCGCTCGACCGGCGGCGAGGCGGCGTCGATGCGGGCGACGAAGTCGCGCAACGGGCCCTCCACCTCGGTGCGCCGCTCGGTCACGATCTCGCGCCCGCGCCGCCAGGTGGTGAGGACGATGAAGATGGCCGCCGCGATCAGGAGCGCGACCCAGCCGCCCGTGCGCGATCTTGGTCGTGTTGGCGGCGAAGAGGAGCGTCTCGATGCTCAGGAAGACGACGCCGAAGAGGGTCGCCCTCCAGGTCGGCCACTTCCAGATCCAGCGCGCGACGGCCAGGAACAGGATCGTGTTGACGATGAACGTGCCGGTGACCGCGATGCCGTAGGCCGCGGCGAGGCGCTGCGAGGAGCCGGAAGGCGAGCACCAGCCCGACCACGGCGACGAACAGGCGTCCAGTTGACGAGCGGCACGTAGACCTGGCCGATCTCGCGGGCGGACGTGTGCCGGATCGTCACGCGGGGCAGGAAGCCGAGGCTGACGGCCTGCCGGGTGACCGAGAAGGCCCCCGAGATGACCGACTGCGACGCGATCACCGTGGCGACGGTCGCGAGCACGACCATCGGGAGCCGCGCCCAGTCGGGGCAGAGCAGGAAGAAGGGGTTCTCGATCGCGGAGGGGTCGCGCAGGATCAGCGCGCCCTGGCCGAGGTAGTTGAGGGTCAGCGCCGGGAAGACCAGCAGGAACCAGGACGCGGCGGATCGGCGAGGCGCCGAAGTGGCCCATGTCCGCGTAGAGGGCCTCGGCGCCGGTGATCGCGAGGACGACGGCGCCCGCCGGCGATGAAGGCCAGGAACGGGTCCTGCGACGATGAACTCGAGGGCGTAGGTCGGCGAGAGCCCCTTGATGACCGCGGGGTCGCTGACCACCTCGCCGCAGTCCGGCGATGCCGATGACGACGAACCAGACCACCATCACCGGACCGAAGAACCTGCCGACGACCCTCGTGCCGAAGCGCTGCACGGCGAAGAGCACGCAGAGGACCGCGATCGTGATGGGGACGACGAAGTCCGCGAGGCTGGGGGCGGCGACCGTCGAGCCCCTCCACCGCCGAGAGCACCGAGATCGCCGGGGTGATGACGCCGTCGCCGTAGAAGAGCGCGGCGCCGAAGATGCCGAGCAGCACCAGCGCCAGCGGCGCTCGAGTTGGCGCGCTGCGACCAGCGCCGTGAGGGCCATGATGCCCGCCCTCGCCGTCGTTGTCGGCGCGCAGGATGAACGTGACGTACTTGACGCTCACGATCAGCGTGATGGCCCAGAAGACGAGCGAGATGACGCCGTAGACGTCGGTGTCCGTCGGCTTCACCACCCCGCCGTCCAGCGAGAAGACCGTCTGGAGGGCGTAGAGCGGGCTGGTGCCGATGTCGCCGAAGACGACGCCCAGGGCGCCGAGCATCAGCCCGAGGCGGCCGGCGTGCTCGATGCGGGCGCGCCGCGGCGCGTGGTGTTCGGGTTCGGGCATCCGGTCCCCGGGAACCGTAGAGCCCGCGAGCCCTCTGTGTGCGCGGTGTCCGCCGCATTACAGCCCGGGGGCCGATCGGCCGATGTTTTGCCATACGATGCCGGAACGAATAACGGGTGGGCAGCGGTGATCCACGGGCAGAATCCGGACAGGATCGTGCGCGAGGCGGCGGCGCGCATCTGCGCCTCGCTGGACGTCGTCAACGAGATCGACGAGCAGGTCGTCTCGGGCGTCTACACCACCGAGACCGACCCCCGCCGGATCTCGACCGAGGAGCGCTCCATCGCGGGCGGCCTGGCCAACCTCGCCACCCTCGCCCTGGCCAACGCGCGCCTCCACGCGCAGACCCTGCGCAGCCTGCAGGCGGCCGAGCACCAGGCGGGAACCGACGAGCTCACCGGGCTCCACAACCGGCGTGTGATCGAGGAGCGCCTGGAGTCGCTCGCCGCGCGGGCGGCGGCGCGCTCCGAGCCCCTCTCGGTGCTGGTGCTGGACCTCGACGAGTTCAAGCAGATCAACGACCGCCACGGCCACGGGGTGGGCGACGACTGCCTGCGCGCCGTGGCCCGCACGATCGAGGCGTCGCTGCGGCCCGGCGACCGCGCGGGGCGCGTCGGGGGCGAGGAGTTCCTGATCCTCCTCCCGTTCGACCGGGCCCAAGGGGGCCTGGCTGGTGGCCGAGCGCCTGCGCTCGCGCATCGCCGAGCTCCCCACCGCCCCCGGCGTCGAGCTCAGCGCGAGCTTCGGCGTCGCCAGCTTCCCGCTCCACGCGCAGAGCGCGGGCGCCCTGGTGCGCGCCGCCGACAGCGCGATGTACTCGGCCAAGGCCATCGGGCGCAACCGCAGCGTGGTCTTCGACCCGGCCCGGGCCCGGTCGCGCACGGAGAGCACGCGGCGCGCCCAGGCGAGCCACGAGGGCTACCTCGGGTCCGTGCTCGCGCTCGCCGCGGCGATGGACGCGCGCGACCCGTCCACCCACGCCCACTCCACCACCGTCGCGATGTACGCCGCGGAGATCGCCGCCCGGCTCGGACTGGACGGCGACCGAGTGGAGGAGATCCGGATCGCGGGCCTGCTGCACGACATCGGCAAGGTGGGCGTCTCAGACGCCGTGCTCCACAAGCCCAGCGGCCTCAGCGAGGCCGAGAACGCGGAGATGCGGCGCCACCCGGAGATCGGCGCCAAGCTGCTCGTGCATCCCGGCATCGCCGACGTGCGCGTCTGGGTGCTGCAGCACCACGAGCGCCCCGACGGGCGCGGCTACCCCGTGGGCCTCCGGGGCGATCGGATCCGGCTGGAGTCGCTCATCCTCGGCGTGGCCGACGCCTACGAGGCGATGACGGCCGACCGCCCCTACCGGCGGAGCCTCGATCCCGCGGTGGCGCGGTGCGAGCTCGAGAACGGGCGGGGCACGCAGTTCGACACCCGGGTGCTCGACGCGTTCCTGGCCTACCTCGACGAGGGCCGGACGACGGAGGATGCGCGCGACCCGGCCCCCATCGCGCGCCTCAGCGGGCGCGCGGCGATGCCCCTGCGGTAGGCCGACCGGACCGTGCGCGCGGCGCCCCCGACCTCGACCTTCGGAGGGCGCGGCGATTCCCGCCGCCTGGAAGATTCCTCAGGACTTCTTCCGCATGGAGGCGACCCTGACGCACGAACTGATTCCGGCCGGTGAATGGTGGAGGACGATCGAGCTGGCCACCGACACCGGCGGCACGCTCTACTTCATCGACCCGCGCACGGCCGAGATCGTCGGACAGTTCCTCATCGGCGAGGGCGCCGACGCCGTCGCCATCGAGCACTGGTGCGACGGGCGCCGCGCCGGGCTGAGCCTCCTGGGCGGGGTCACCGAGGAGGCCGGCGGGCTCGACCCTCAGCGGTAGTCCGGGTTCGGGAAGTCGAAGCGGCACCCCGCGTCCCACTCGGAGCGCTGGTTGCCGTGGGCGGGGATGCCGCCGGCGTCCTTGAGCAGGCGCGCCAGGTGCAGCAGGTTCCAGGTGAGGAACGTGGTGTTGCGGTTGGTGAAGTCGTTCTCCGGCCCGCCCGACCCCGGGTCCAGGTAGCTCGGCCCCGGGCCGGCCTCGCCCAGCCACGCCGAGTCGGCCTGCGGCGGGATGACGTACCCCAGGTGCTGGAGCGAGTAGAGGATGTTCATCGCGCAGTGCTTCGCGCCGTCCTCGTTGCCCGTGATCACGCAGCCGCCGACGCGGCCGTAGAACGCGTACTGGCCGGCGTCGTTGAGCAGGTGGCTGTCGCCGTAGAGGCGCTCGATGACGCGCGTGCAGACCGACGACTTCTCCCCCAGCCAGATCGGCGTGGTCAGCACCAGGATGTCCGCCGCCAGCACCTTCGCGGCGATCGCCGGCCAGTCGTCCCGCTCCCAGCCGTGCTCGGTCATGTCCGGGTAGACGCCGGTGGCGATCTCGAGGTCGACCGCCCGGATCGTCTCCACCGCCACCCCGTTGCGCTCCATGATCGCGACCGCGATGTCCGCGAGGCCCTGGGTGTGCGAGACCTCCGGTGAGCGCTTGAGGGTGCAGTTGATGAAGAGCGCCCGCAGATCGGAGAAGTCCCAGCGGGACTCCGCGCACTGACGCTCCTGCAGCTCGTTCAGCTCCGCCACGACCGCCCCCTTGCCGCCGCGCCCGGCCCGGCGCCGGAGACCGGGCTCATCTCACCACCGGGCGGACCCCGGGCGCCACCGCATCCGCGACCGCTTCAATGGCTGCGGGGCCATGGGAGATCGCCCATGGCGCGTGACGAACGGGGGACGACCGTGATCCTGGTGACCGGAGCGACGGGAACGACCGGCGGCGCCACGCTGAGGGCGCTCCTCGCGAGGGGGGCACGGGTGCGCGCGCTGGTGCGCAACCCGGCGGGCTGGAGGGTGCCGGACGGCGTCGAGGTGGCCATCGGCGACTTCGAGAACCCCGCGGCGCTGGCGTCCGCGCTGCACGGGGTCGAGAGGGCCTTCCTGGTGCACCCGGGCTCGCAGGCGCAGGTGGCCTCGGAGTCGGCGTTCATCGCCGCCGCCGCGCAGGCCGGCGTGCGGCACCTGGTGCGGCTGTCGGTGGTCGGCGCGGACCAGCCCGGCATCGCGGCGATGCGCTTCGGCGCCTCCCACCGCGACCTGGAGGCCGTTGCCAGGGAGTCCGGGATGGCGACCACGTTCCTGCGCCCCAACGGCTTCATGCAGAACTACCTGGGGCAGGCGCGGTCGATCCGCGAGGACGGCGCCTTCTACTCGTCGCTGTCGCCCGCCGCCGTGGTCTCCCACGTGGACGCCGAGGATATCGGCGCCGTGGCCGCCCTGGTGCTGACCGAGCCCGGCCACGAGGGCGCGGCGTACACGCTCACCGGGCCCGAGCCGCTCAGCGACGACGAGATCGCGTCGCGCTTCACGCGCGTGCTGGACCGCGAGGTCCGCCACGTCCAGGTGCCGCCGGAGGGCGTGCGCCAGGGGATGATCCGGATGGGCCTCCCGGAGTGGATCGCGGACGGGCTCACCGAGCTCAGCGCCTTCTACGAGACCGGCCACGCCGGCGGGGTCTCGCCGGACGTACCCGATCTGCTCGGACGCCCGGCCGGCAGCTTCGACGCCTTCGTCATGTCGACCTCCCCGCCCGGGCGCTCGGCGAGCGTCGCACCGAACGCCGCGGCGAGCGCCTGGGCCGTCTCGGTCGCGCACGGGTCGCCGTCCTCCCCCACCGCCGCGATCGTGCGGACCTCGACGTCGCCCCGGCTCGCGAACCCCGCCGGGGCGAGGGCCACGGCCACCGGGCCGCCCTCCAGCAGCCGCCGCGCGGAGGGCTGCGGGGAGACGTGGCCGCTCGCGGTCCGGTACTCCGAGCCGAAGACGACCACGTCGGCGTGCTGCGCGAGCGCGAGCGCGCGCAGCCCCTCGGGCGTCGAGCCGCTGAGGACGACGTGGCGCGGCGACATCGGGGCGCCCCAGCGCGGCGCCCCCTCTCTCGAGGAGCGCCTCGGCCTCGCTCTCGGCGAGGCTCTCGCGCCCGGTCTCGCTCTCGTGGGCGTGGCGGACGTACGCGAGCGCCAGCGCGCCGCCCGCGCCGGCGAGCAGCCGCCCGAGCGCGAGCGCGTCGTCGTCGTTCTCGGTGCCGTCGTAGGAGACGATCATCTGGGTGGTCATGCGGTTCCTCGCGATCTGCGTGACGCCGTCATGGTGCTGCCGCTAGGGGGCGGGCGACGCGCCGCCCTCGCGGACGCGCGGCGGAGACGCCCGACGGGTATCCGAGCGACGGGATGTCGGCCGGGTAGACCTCGTGCCCGTGGACGGCCACGTCTCCGGCCTCCATGTCCGCCTCGCTCATCCGCAGGGGGATGAACAGACCCACCAGGCGGAGCAGGATGAACGTGCCGACGGCGGAGAAGACGATCACCCAGAGGGCGGCGAACGCCTGCCACTTCAGGAGGTGCAGCCCGCCGGACACCGAGGTCCCCGGGACGATCTCCATCGCGGAGTCGGCCAGCAGGCCGGTCAGCAGACCGCCGAGGAGGCCCGCGAAGCCGTGGGTGTAGATCACGCCCAGGGTGTCGTCCACGTTCCGGAAGGGGCGCACCCGCGCGAGGTAGTTGTAGGCGACGTAGACGATCACGGACGCGACCGCGCCGATGATGATCGCGCCGTAGCCGTTGACGAATCCGGCCGCGGGGGTGATCGCCACCAGGCCGACGATCATCCCGTTGACGCTCCCGAGCAGCG
This sequence comes from uncultured Thermoleophilia bacterium, assembly GCA_963784365.1. Taxonomy (GTDB): domain Bacteria; phylum Actinomycetota; class Thermoleophilia; order Miltoncostaeales; family Miltoncostaeaceae; genus Miltoncostaea. Next base: position 591,010 of record CAWAQS010000009.1, read on the forward strand.
ACGGCTTGCGGTTGGTCGCGTAGTCGCAGGTGACCCAGACCAGGAACGCGACGGCGGCGGCGAGGTTGGTGTTGAGGACCGCGGCGGACGCGTCCGCGCCGGCGTTGTAGGGGTCCCCGCCGTTGAAGCCGTTCCAGCCCAGCCACAGGAGGCCGGCGCCGAGCGCGACCATGGCCAGGTTGTTGGGCGCGTCGATCTCGCGGTCCCGCGCGAGGCGGGGTCCGATGACCCAGGCGGCGACGAACCCGGAGACGCCGGCGGCGAGGTGGATGACGTACCCGCCGCTGAAGTTGACCGCCCCGTGCTGGGCGAACCAGCCGCCGCCCCAGATCAGGAAGGCGTTGACCGTGTAGATGCACGTCGACCAGAGCAGGACGAACGGGATCCAGGCCTTGAAGTTCACCCTGCCGAGGATCGCGCCGAGCATGAGGATCGGCGTGATGGCGGCGAAGACGAACTGGAAGTAGACGAGGGACGACTGGGGGAAGTCGAGCACCCCGGCGTCCCCGAGGTTGGGGATCGTGGCCTGTCCCTGCTCGGCCGTGTGGTCGAGCACCGGGCCGGGCTTGCCCAGGAAGTTGCCGAAGAAGCTGTCGTCCTTCTGGCCGAAGATGTGCATCGGGTGCCCGAAGCCCATCTTGTAGCCGTAGAGCACCCACATCAGGAGGATGAGCGCGAAGGCGACGAACGCCAGCATCATGCTGTTCACCGACCATCGCTTCTGCATCACCCCCCCGTACAGGACGACGAGGCCGGGGATGCTCATGAGCCCGACGAGGGTCGCGGCGGTCATCTGCCACGAGTTGTCGCCCGGATTGAGCCAGACGGGATACAGCACTGCCCCGCTCCTTTCCTATGTCACTCCACAGGCGCTCCTCTCCAAGCTCCGTTCAGCCACCCCGCGGGTGCGGAGCGGCCCTGTCGGGGACGCATCGACGGGCTAGGCGGAGCCCGGGCGCCCGTCCTGCGGCAGCCCGCCAGGGCGGAGGGCCCGGGCCCCATCTCGCGGCCTGCCCCGGCCCCCATCGAGTGGTCGAGGCGCGGTGTCGTTCGACGCGGATCACCAGCGAGGCCACCAGGGGTCGCGTTGGCAGTAGATGGCGGCGAGCCACGGCGACTGCCGCCGGGCGGGCGACGGCCGGGCAGGTCACCGCGGCCGGAGGGCCCCCTCGCCTCTCGGCCGGTGACCATCGATTGCCCTGAGCACGGGAGGGGTCAGGCCGCCAGGTCCCTCAGCGACTCGCTCTCCCGCGCACGGGCCAGGCGCTCCAGGGCGCCACGCTCGATCTGCCGCACCCGCTCGCGGCTGACGCCGAGCCGGCGGCCGATCTGGTCGAGCGTCTGGGGCTCGTGCGCGCCGATGCCGTAGCGCGACACGATCACCTCCCGGTCGCGCTCGGGCAGCTCGTCGAGGACGCGCCCGAGCACCTCCTCGCGCAGGCTCACCTCGATGTCCGCGAGCGGCTCCTCGGTCTCGGCGGCGATGAGGTCGCCGAACGACGTGTCGCCGTCCTCCCCCACCGGGCGGTCGAGGCTCGTGATGGTGCGGGGCAGCTCGCGGACCTCGGCCACGCGCTCCAGCGGCAGGCGGCTCTCGGCGGCGATCTCCGCGTCCGTGGGATCGCGGCCGAGGCGCGAGGTGAGCGTGCGCTCCGCGCGCGAGACCCGCTGCTGGCGCTCCACGACGTGGACGGGCAGGCGGATCGTCCGCGACTGGTTGGCCAGCGCGCGCTGGATGGACTGCTGGATCCAGAGCGTGGCGTAGGTCGAGAAGCGGAAGCCGCGCCGCCAGTCGAACTTCTCGACGGCGCGCGTCAGGCCCAGGACGCCCTCCTGGATCATGTCGAGCAGGGTCAGCTCGCCCTGGCCCTGGTAGCGCCGGGCGATCGAGACCACCAGGCGCAGGTTGGAGAGGATCATCCGCTCCTTGGCGGCCGCGTCGCCGGCCTCCACCCGCTTGGCCAGCTCGACCTCCTCGGCGGGCGTGAGCAGGGGGTGGCGGCCCACCTCGTTCAGGAAGAGCCGCATCGCGTCGGTCGTGCTCTCGGCCACCGCGCCGTTCGACACCCGGGTGGCCGGCACCGCGATGCGCCCGCAGTCGTCGTTGATGTCGAGTCCGCGCTCGCGCGCCTGCTCCCAGAGCCCGGCGATGCCCTCGTCGTCGACCTCCAGCTCGGCCAGCGTCTCGCTGACCTGCGCCAGGTTGAGGCAGCCCTGCTGCTCGCCGGCGCTCAGCAGCGCCTCGAGCTCCGCCTCCACGCGATCGTCCGCCATGTCTGGGTCCTCCCTGGGGCCGTGGCTCAGGTGACTGTAACGCTCCCCCCGAGATAGGCGAGCACGGCCAGCACGCGCCGGTGCACGTCGCCGGAGGGCGGCAGGTCGAGCTTGGCGAAGATGCGCGAGACGTGGGCCTCGACGGTCTTGGGGCTGACCACGAGGCGCTCCTCGATCGCGCGGTTCGACAGGCCCTCGGCGATCAGGCCGAGCACCTCCTCCTCGCGCGGGCTCAGCAGGGGCTGCGGCGCCGCCCGCCCTCCGGCGAGCAGCGGCGCGACCACGGCCGCGTCGATGACCGTCCCCCCGGCCGCGACCCGGCGGAGCGCGACCACCACCTCGTCGATGTCGAGCAGGCGGTCCTTGAGGAGGTAGCCCACCCCGCCGCCGCCGCGCAGCAGCCGCAGCGCCCAGCCCACCTCGACGTACTGGGAGAGCACCAGGACGGCGGTCGCGGGGTGGCGCTCGCGGATCTCGACCGCCGCCCTGAGGCCCTCGTCCGTGTGCGTCGGGGGCATGCGGATGTTGACGATCGCGACGTCGGGAGCCGTCGCGGCGACCAGGTCCATCAGCGTCGGCGAGTCGGCGGCGGCGCCGACGACGTCGATCCCCTGGTCCCCGAGGAGGCGCGCGAGGCCCTCGCGCACGATCAGCGAGTCGTCCGCGACGATCACCCGCACGGGAACTCCGCGGCCAGGAGGGTCCCGCCCCCGGCGCCGCCCGAGACCGTGAGCGTGCCGCCGAGCGCGGCGACCCGCTCCATCAGGCCCCCGAGCCCGGACCCGGCCCCGGCCTCGGCTCCGCCGCGGCCGTCGTCGGCCACCTCCACGCGGACGCGCCCGTCGCCGAGCGCGACGCGCACCGTCGCCCGGGAGGCCTCCGCGTGCTTGGCGACGTTGGTGAGCGCCTCGGACACCACGAACCAGATGGCGGTCTCGATGGCGGCCGGCAGGCGCTCGTCCGGGCACTCGACGGCGACCGGGAACGGCGCGCGCGAGGCGAGGACCCGCAGCGCGGGCGACAGGCCGCCCTCGGCCAGCGCCGCCGGGTGGATGCCGCGGGCGAGGTTGCGGAGGTCGTCCAGCGCCAGCCGCAGGCCCTCCTCGGCCTCCTCCAGGAGGGGCGCCACGTCCTCGTCGGTCGCGGCGCGCGAGCGCGCCATGCGCAGCACCAGCCCCAGGCCGACGAGCCGCTGCTGGGCGCCGTCGTGCAGGTCCCGCTCGAGGCGGCGCCTCTCGGCGTCCCCCGTCTCCAGCAGCCGCCGCCGCGCCGCCTGGACCTCCACGAGCTGCGCCCGCAGGTCCTCGCCCAGCTGCGCGTTGTCCAGGGCGAGCGCCGCGGTGGCACCGGCGGCCCGCAGCAGCTCCGGGCGCCAGGTCAGCGACGGATCGTGCATCAGGACGCCCACCACGCGATCGCCCTGGCTGAGCGTGGTGCGCGCGTGCCCGTTCGCCGCCGCCGGGTCGGCCGGGCGCCCGTGCGCGTTGACCCACGCGTCCGGGCCGGAGGGAACGAGCACCCGCAGCGAGGGATCGTGGAGCGCCCGCGCCAGGGCCAGCTCGATGGCGGCCGGCCCCACACGCCCCTCGAGGCCGCTGACGAGGTCGGCGACGGCCACCGGGCGGGCGCGGGCGCGGGCCAGTCCCACGACGACGCCGATCGGGACGGCGGCCATGGCGGCGAGCGCCACCCAGCCGAGGGTCCCCGCGTCGGGATCGGTGCGGCGGTGCGCCTCCGTCGCGAGCCAGACGACGAGGAACGTCGTCAGGATCGCGAAGCCGATCAGCACGGGCGCGAACGCGCGCCGGGCGGCCGGCCCCCCGCGGTGCCAGCGCCATCCGCAGAGGACCAGGGTGGCCGCCGCGACCGCCAGGTCGATCAGGATGGCCGCGAGCAGCAGCGCGTCGCGCGCGCCCGGATCGGAGGTCAGGAGGAACCCGTTCTGGTTGACGACCTCCGTGGTCCGGCTCGTGCGCGAGTCCCACACGAGCATCGCGACCGGGCCGGCGAGGACGGCGGAGCCCAGCGCGAGGGCGGCGAGCGTGCGGGCCGGCCAGCCGCGGGGGAGGTCGTGGGGGAACGCCAGCACCAGGCAGATGAGGAGCCCCAGGTAGAGGCCCACCAGGCTCCACCCGATCGTGAAGCCCCACGGTGAGGCGACCTCGCGGAGGTTCCAGCCGAGCCAGGCCAGCCCGCTCGCCGCCAGCAGCGGCCCCCCGGAGCCGGGACGGCGTGTCCAGAGGGCGATCCCGGTGGCCACCAGGGCCGCCCCGAGGAAGGTGATCGCCACGACCCGGCCCGGCGAATCACCCTCCAACGACCGCGCGCGGATCGCGCCCGCGCTCAACCCGACCCCGGCGACCGCCACGAGGAGGGGCCCCGGCCTCACCGCTCGCCCTCCCCCAGCATCCGGGCCAGCGCCGGGCCCGAGAGGTCGCGCTTGGGCACGAACCCCACGGCCTCCGCCCGCGTGAGCCGGGGGCCGAGATCGGCGGCGTCGCGGCTCGACGTCAGGATCACCGGAGGCGCGTCGCCCAGCCGCGCCAGCTCCGACGCCACGGCGATCCCGTCCGGTCCCGGCAGCAGCACGTCCATCAGCACGAGGTCCGGGCGCAGGGCCGCGACGGCCGCGAGGGCGGCCGGGCCGTCGCCCGCCTCCCCCACCACCCGCAGGCCGTCCGCCTCGAGGACGCGCCGGATCAGAGCCCGGACCTCGGGATGGTCGTCGACCACGAGGACGCGAACGCTCATCGGCCCATGTTCGTGCCTGCACCGCGACCCTGTCCATCGGGGACAGCCCTGCAATTGCGGGGCCCGCGAAGAGTGGGGTGCGCCCGGATTCCCCCGGCCCCGGGGCCGGACTTACGATCGGCCCCGACGAGATCCCCGAGATCGGAGGCGCAGATGAGACGCGCTGCTCGTTGGGCCGGCGCGCTGAGCGCGGCGGCGGCGGCCGCGGCCGTGGTGTCGGGATGCGGGGCGGGCGCCGACGCCGTGAGCGTCCCGGCGGCGCCGGGCGCCGCGCTGACGGACCGGGTGCTGAGCACGGAGGAGCTGGGCATCCCCGGCTTCACCGCCTCGCGCGAGCCGGTCGTCGCCCAGGACGCGGACGGCCTCCAGGCCGGCGCCTGCGCCGCCGAGCGCGAGGCCTCGCTGAAGGTGCTGGGGTCGGCGGGCTTCCAGGCCGGCGTCCGGCGCCCCTTCGACGCCGACGGCGGCGGGGGCCTGAGCGCGGTCTGGCAGTTCGCCACCCCGGCCGGCGCGACGCGCTGGAACCGTGCGGTCCTGGACCAGATCCCCCGCCCACTGAAGGACTGCGTCCCGTCGGGGGTGACCCAGACGAGCTACTCGACCGCGCCCCTCGCCGGGCTCCCCCACGGCGTGCTCACCCACGCCACCCTGACGACGCCCGACGGGCGAACCGAGGCGTGGAACGTCCTCTTCACCGACGGGCGCTTCGCCTACGTGGTCGGCACCGCCGCACCGCCGGGCACGGTCAGCTCCGCCCAGGTGAAGGCCGCGGCCCAGCGGCAGTGGGAGCGCCGCGACGGCTGAGGCGCGCCCTCACAGCCCGGTGAGCGCCTCCAGGCGTCCGCTGTCGACGGCGCTCCTTGAGCAGGGCGTAGTCGGCATCGTTGCGGTCCGCGTAGGCGGCCGAGAACGCCGCGATCGCCCGGTCGAAGACGTCGCCCTTGCCGAGGTAGGCGGCGATGGCGACGGCGTCGCCGGAGCGGGCGTGGGCCCGGGCGAGCGTCCAGCCGCACATCTGGGCGTAGATCTTCATGCCCGCGGGGACCATCGCCTCGATGTCGGCCGAGCCCTTCCAGTCGCGCAGCTGGCGGATGTAGAAGTCGCGCTCGTTGCCGTCCATGCCCGGCCTTCACGTGGATCCAGCCGAGGAAGACGTCCCCGGAGGCCTGCATCAGGCGCTGCCCCGAGACCACCCGGTGCCCGGCGTTGCGGTAGTCGCTGCGGCCCGCGTAGGCCTCGAGGACCGAGGGCTGGGCCTCCTTCATCTGGAGGAAGAGCGGGTCCCGGTCGTCGCGGCCCAGCATCAGCGCGATCCAGGCCCGCGTGCCGACGCTGCCCACGCCGACCACCTTGCGCGCCAGGTCGACGAACCGGTAGCGCTCCAGCAGGCGGCGGCGATCGGTGTCGAGGGTGCGCCGGTACTCGCGCAGGCGGGCGCGGACCCACTCGGCGAACTCGCTCGGCGCGGTCGTCGGGGAGCAGGTCTGCGACCGGGACGATCAGCGGCGGGTCGGCGAGGATGCGCGGCTCGCCGTCGACCTCGTGGGTGAGCTTGGAGAAGGCCTGCATGCTGTCCCTGGTGCGCGCCTTGGCGATGCCCTTCTCGGCGCGCTTGGCCATCTTGGCCGACGCGGTCGCCTGGTAGCGCGCGATCAGCTCGCTCGATCTCGAGCCGCGCGTAGAAGACGTCGAGGTTGGTCTGGGTCGCGAAGTCGGCCATCGCCGTGCGGTAGGTGCTCGACGCAGGTCATGACGATCGCGTCGCGGTCGGCGTCGGAGTAGCCGCGATCGCGGCCCGCCACCTCGAGGCTCGCCGCCAGGCGCTTGACGTCCCACTCGAACGGGCCGGGCAGGGTCTCGTCGAAGTCGTTGATGTCGAACACCAGCTGGCGCTCGGGGCTCGCGAAGACGCCGAAGTTCGACAGGTGGGCGTCGCCGCAGAGCTGGACCCGCAGGCCGGTGTTCGGCGTGCGTGGCGAGGTCGTCGGCCATGATCAGCGCCGCGCCGCGGTAGAAGGTGAACGGCGAGACGAGCATCCGCCCGTAGCGGATCGGCACCAGCTCGGGGACGCGCGTCTCGGCCTGGCCCTCGAGGAGGGCGACCGGGTCCGGCCGGCCGGCGCCCGCCGCCGACCTCCGCGTGGGAGGCCCGCGGCACCGCGGCGCGCGCGGCCTTGCCGCTCGCCGCGCGCTCGGCGACCGTGAGGTGCTCGACCTTCAGCTTGGCGGGAACACGGCGGTCACTGGCGTGCGGTCGTGCGTCATGTCGGGGTCCCCTTGGGATCGTCGGGAGTGGTGGTGAGCGACGCGTCCTCGCCGGTCAGGCCGCGCGCCGCCCGGAGCCCTCCGAGGCTTCCGCGACCGCGGAGGATGAAGGCGATCCCCACCGCGATCAGGGCACCGGCGATGGGGCCCACAACATAGACCCAGTAGTCGGAGAAGTCGCCGTTGGCGAGATCCGGACCGAAGGAGCGGGCCGGGTTCATCGACGCGCCGCTCACCGGGCTCGACCAGAGGCCCGCCAGGATGATGTAGCCGCCGACCGCGATGCGCCGACAGCGGGCCCACGTTCTGGGCCGACGAGGCCGTGCCGAGGATCGTGCTGACCAGGCCCACGGTGAGCACCAGCTCGATCCACATGGCGTCCGTGCTCGAGAAGCCCGGGCCCGGGCTCGGTGGCGCCGAGGTCTCCCAGCTTGCCGAGCACCGCCCACAGGAAGAGGCAGGCCAGGGTCGCCCCCGCCAGCTGGACGATGATGTAGCCGGGCACGCGCCGCCAGGGGAAGGCGCCGCGGGCCGAGAAGGCGAGCGTGACCGCCGGGTTGAGGTGGGCCCCCGAGACCGCGCCCATGAACAGGATGATCGCCATCACCATGAGGCCGGGGGCGGTGACGGCGGCGGTGCGGCTGATGGCGCCGTCCGAGGCCGCGTTGACCACGCGCGCCGCCGGCGCCCACCAGCACCAGGAAGAAGGTGCCGAGCAGCTCCGCGAACAGGCGTCGCCACTCGTGATGGGGGTCGTCGAAGTCGGGGCCGTCGCCAAACTCGAGGGTGAAGAGCTCGTTGAGCCGCGAGCGGTGCGATGCGGTACTCATCGGTCCGCTCCCTCGCGGGCGAGGAGGTCGAGCGCCTCGCGGTAGGGCGGCCGCCAGGCGGCGCCGGGGTCTCGGGGCAAGCGCATGCGGTCCTCCATGTCGGCGCGCTTCACGGCGCGGGCGATCCGCCCGGCGCGGCCGGGCGTCGCGGCGATGATCCGCACGTGGGAGAGGAACGTGGCGTCGTCGCGCTCCTCCGTCGTCGCGGTGGGTGAGCAGGCGCAGCGCCGCCCGCTCGTGCGGGGAGAGGCCGGCGGCCACCAGGCTCTCCTCGGAGACCTCCGAGCGCTCCAGGGCGTCGTGCAGCCAGGCGACGCTGACGGCCTCGGGCGGCACGGCCGCGGCGACCCGCCGGACGTGATCGATGTAGGGCCGGCCGCTCGGCTCGGTCTGCCCGCGGTGGGCGGCCTCGGCGATGCCCATCGCCCGCGCCGGCGACATGCCCGCGGACACGCGCTCAGACGGCATGCCCCGCCCCGCGAGGATGGCTGTCGCACACGATGCACCCAACGCCTCCTCCATTCCGAGCGGATGACGGCACGTCCCCGAGGCTCCCGCCGCCGCCGCCCGAGATCAATGGGCGGCGGCGGTGTTCACCCTGGTGATCCACCACCTCCGTGGGGACCGGGGCGGGGCTACCTGCGACGGGCGACGCGACGTGACGTGCGCCGCGCGACCCTGCGTCCTCCCATCATGGCCAGCCTCCTTTCGTGGTCGCCGAAGGGTGGTCGGCCTCAGCCGCCCGCGCCGGCCTCGATCGCGTGCAGCTCGGCGGCCTCCTCGGCCGACGACGAGCCCGATCGCGATCAGGTCGAGCGGGCTGATGAAGCCGTCGGAGATGCGAAAGCCGCCCGCGCGCGCGATCGCGTTGCGCAGGGGCACCGCCCAGTGGTGCTCGATCAGCAGGAGGGCCGCCGCCGAGTCGTTGGGGATCTCCTCGATCACGTCCCAGGCGTCGTCATCGTCGAAGACGCTGATGCCGTCGGCGGCCGCCTCGGCACCGACGATGGCGCCCTCCTCGAGGCCCTCCTCGCCCTCGATGCCCAGGCCGATCAGGGCCGCGACCTTGCTGCCGAGCTCGATCGCCTCGTCCTTGGAGAGGTTGCTGAGGTGGAGCACCTCGATCTCGCCGTCGGCGTCCTTGTGGACCGCGAGGGCGTCGATCACCCGCACCGTGTCGCTCTCGCGCAGCCGCTCGAGCTCCTCGATGATCTCGCCGTGGAAGTCCGGATGCTCGAAGCCGATCACGAGCAGCTGGACAGGTCCGATGGCCATTTGTGTGGTCCTTTCGCCGTGCGTCCGGGGATGACCAGAGGCTCGCTCGGCGCCGGTCGACGCGATCAAGGGCGCCGAGGCGGTTCACCCCGGTGATCGGCGGTCGCCCGCGGCGGTGGCCGGAGCGGCCTCCGTCTCGGCCGCCACGAGGTCGCCGTACAGCAGCGCCATCGCGACGCCCACGAAGGGCATCGTGACCACGAAGATCAGCGAGCTCATCGCGTTGATCGCCCCGAGCGACAGGTCGGAGACGAAGAGCAGCACGATCCCCACCGCGGGCCCGCTGATGGCGCCGAGCACGTTCACCAGCGCCGCGAGCCGGGCGGTGCGCCACCACCGTCGCCGGGTGAGCACGCGGCTGCGGCGCAGGGAGGCGCGCGCCGGGAGCCGCTCGACGGCGCAGGCCTGCTCGGCGACGGCCCAGCGCACGATCAGGTACACCGCCAGCGGGATCCCGACGACGGTCAGCGACAGGACGATCGCGGCGGCAGCGGCGAGCCCCACGACCCCCACGCCGGACTCAGGCGCGCTCCCAGGAGCCGGTCCGCGTCACGCACGCGCGGGCGACGCCCCTCGTCGACCATCCCGATCGCACCCGGCACGCCGTTCAGGACGATCGCGGCGGCTACGAGGTGGCCCGCGCCCGCGACCAGGAGGGCGAGCGCGGCCGAGACCAGGCTCCGGTGACCGGCGGTGTCGACCAGGTCGCCGAGGGAGGTGGACGAGAACACGAACTCCTGCACGACGGTCTCGACGACGGCCGCCCGCACGAAGAGGGCGCCGAGCCAGACGATCGGGCGGCGGTTCTGCCGGTGAAGCACCCAGGCGTCGCGCAGGATCTGGCCGGACGCCATCCGGCGCCGCAGCGGGACGGGCACCGACGGTGACCAGTGGGTCGAGCGGACCGAGACCCCGCCGACGCTGACGAGACCCAGGACGATCAGCAGGAGGGCCCAGGTCGAGGTCACTTAGGTGTAGATGCGTCCGCCCACCTTGACCAACGAGCAGAACGCGCCGGTCGCCGTCGGACCGATGGTGAACGCCGCCGGGACCGCGAAGCTGCCGTCGCGCAGGGAGTCCTGCCACACGATCGGAGCGCTCCACCCGTCCGTGGTCTGCGGGCCGGCGCGGGTTCCCCGGGAAGTCGAGCGATGTCTCCGGGCCCTGGCCCGCCAGGTCCTGGGCGCTCGGACCCTTCGTGACGACCTTCCCGTCGGCGTCGAGGAGCACGACGTCGGGCGTGTCGAGCACCGTCTCGACCGGCACCGGCCGGTAGGCCTCCCCCTCCCGGTCGCACGCCTCGGCCTGGTCGCGGACCACGACGATCGGCGCGTAGCGCTCGGCGAGCCGCCGGGCGGCGTCCTTCTCGGAGGTCGTCGCGGCCGTGGCCTGACCCGCCAGGATCGCCGCGACCGCGAGCACCACCGCCAGGCAGAGCGCCCTCATGGGTCCGACCGCCGGGAGGACCCATGTCGTCGAGGCTGTCAGGTGAGCCGGATTCTCCCCTCGGCCGCGGGAGGAGACCAGTCCCCGCGCGGGCCGTGCTCACTCCGCGGCCGGCGGGAGCTCCATCGAGGCGCGCAGCGAGACGAACGGGGTGTCCGGCACCGTCACCAGGCCCCGGGTCGGACGATCGAGATCGAACGTCACGAAGAGCAGCATCGTCACCAGCACGGCGGCGAGCAGGACGGTGATCGGTCCGCGCCCGAGGAAGGACAGGTAGAGCGCCAGCAGCCCGAGCGCGACCGCCGCGGCCACCACCTCGAGGAGCAGCACCGTGCTCGGGACGCGGTTGTTGAGCGTCGCGAGCCGGACCGACTGCTGGTCGATGGTCTCGTTGAGGCTGTCAACGTACAGACGCGTCGCGCTCCCCACGGGCTCCTCGTCGAGCGCCTGCCCCGCGAGCCGCCAGAGGCGGCGCTGGAGCACCCCCTCCGCCGCGGTCGTCCTGCGCATCCCCGCGCTTCCCGGCACCTCGTGCGAGATGCGGATCGCCTGGTCCGTGTACCGGCGCAGCAGGTCCAGCGATCGCGTCCGGACCGGCTCGGGCAGGGTCTGGGCCCGCAGGTAGGTCGTCCCGATCGCGTTGGCCTCGTCGACGACCGCGGCCCGGCGGTTCTCGTAGCGCCCGATGGCGAGGGTCAGGCCGAAGGCCAGCAGCAGCCCGACGATGCCGAGCGTCGCCGCCTGAAGGACGCCGAAGGGCTCGCGCAGCGAGTCCTGCCGGGTGCCCAGACGGCGGCCCGTGATGAGGCCGAGCCCGGTGGCGCCGACGATCACGACCAGGAGGATCAGCGCCACGGCCCAGCTGCTCAGGGAGAAGAACACCGGCGCATCCTGTCAGGGAGCCGGCCCCCGGTCGCGCCGCCGCGCCCGTCAGCCCCTGGTCAGGACGAACGCGTCGGCGAAGAAGGCGTCGCCGGTCGTGGCCGAGCCGTGGCTGAGGCGCACCCCGAGCTGGTTGCCCGCGGCCGCCGTGCGCGTGACGGTCAGCTGCTGCCAGGAGGTGGTCAGCAGCACGTTGGCCGAGCTGACGTCGGCGACCTGGGTGCCCGAGGCCGTGCGCTCGCGCAGCTTGATCTGGATCGGCTTGCCCACCGAGGAGGCCGAGGCCGCCCGGACCCAGGCGGTGGCGGTGTAGGTGGCCGCGAGGGTGGGGCTGACGTTGGTGCCGCCGTCGATCGTGAAGTAGGTGCCGCTCGCGCGGGTGACGCGGGCCACGTAGCCGCCGTTGGGCGCCCCGGCCTGGGCCTCGCGCGCGAGCGTTCCCTGGAAGCCGCTCCAGCCGACCGTGCCGGTCTCGAAGGAGGGGTTGGCGACCAGGTTGCCCGGCGGCGGCGGCGGCGGAGGCGGCGGAGGCGGCGGCGCGTCGGAGACCGTCACCTGGCCGGAGGCGACCGCCGGGGCGCCGTCGTCGTCGGTCACCTGCAGGCGCACGGTGTAGGTGCCGGCCGCCGGGAAGCTGCGGGCGGCGCGTCGCGCCGGTGCCGTCGTCGAAGGCGCCGTCGTTGTCGAGGTCCCAGGCCCGGGCGGCGATGGTGCCGTCGCTGTCGGTCGAGGTGTCGCTGAAGGTGGCCTGCTGGCCGGTCTGGGGGGTGGCCGGGGCGACCGTGAAGGAGGCCGTCGGCGCCTGGTTGGGCGGGGGCGGCGGGGGCGCCGACACGACCACCTGGCGCGTCGCCGTCGCGGGGGCGCCGTCGTCGTCGGTCACCTGCAGGCGCACGGTGTAGGTGCCGGCCGCCGCGAAGCTGCGGGCGGCGCGTCGCGCCGGTGCCGTCGTCGAAGGCGCCGTCGTTGTCGAGGTCCCAGGCCCGGGCGGCGATGGTGCCGTCGCTGTCGGTCGAGGTGTCGCTGAAGGTGGCCTGCTGGCCGGTCTGGGGGGTGGCCGGGGCGACCGTGAAGGAGGCCGTCGGGGCCTGGTTGGGCGGGGCGGCGGGGCGGCGGGGCCGTGCCCGTGGAGAGCGCGAACGCGTCGGCGAAGAAGGCGTCGCCGGTGGTGGCCGAGCCGTGGCTGAGGCGCACCCCGAGCTGGTTGCCCGCGGCCGCCGTGCGCGTGACGGTCAGCTGCTGCCAGGAGGTGGTCAGCAGCACGTTGGCCGAGCTGACGTCGGCGACCTGGGTGCCCGAGGCCGTGCGCTCGCGCAGCTTGATCTGGATCGGCTTGCCCACCGAGGAGGCCGAGGCCGCCCGGACCCAGGCGGTGGCGGTGTAGGTGGCCGCGAGGGTGGGGCTGACGTTGGTGCCGCCGTCGATCGTGAAGTAGGTGCCGCTCGCGCGGGTGACGCGGGCCACGTAGGCGCCGTTGGGCGCCCCGGCCTGGGCCTCGCGCGCGAGCGTTCCCTGGAAGCCGCTCCAGCCGACCGTGCCGGTCTCGAAGGAGGGGTTGGCGACCAGGTTGCCCGGCGGCGGCGGCGGCGGAGGCGGCGGAGGCGGCGGCGCGTCGGAGACCGTCACCTGGCCGGAGGCGACCGCCGGGGCGCCGTCGTCGTCGGTCACCTGCAGGCGCACGGTGTAGGTGCCGGCCGCCGCGAAGCTGCGGGCCGCGCGTGGCGCCGGTGCCGTCGTCGAAGGCGCCGTCGTTGTCGAGGTCCCAGGCCCGGGCGGCGATGGTGCCGTCGCTGTCGGTCGAGGTGTCGCTGAAGGTGGCCTGCTGGCCGGTCTGGGGGGTGGCCGGGGCGACCGTGAAGGAGGCCGTCGGGGCCTGGTTGGGCGGGGGCGGCGGGGGCGGCGGGGCCGTGCCGCCGAGGCGCACCCAGCGGGCGACCGAGGGGACGCCGTCGGCGTTCAGCACGAAGAGCATGTAGTCGCCGGGCGGCGCCAGGTTCGCGTTGGCGGGGGCGATCGCCGTGAGCCCGCCCGTCGTCGGCGTCACCGCCAGCTCGACGTGGCGCTGGTTCATGTCGTTGCCGTGCGTCGTGGCGCCCGGGCTCATCAGCACGGCGCGCGTGGGCGACCCGGAGGTCTGGATCGTGAACGACGTGCCGTAGGACTGCTGCGTCGGCGCCGAGACGATCGCGGGACGCGGGCCGCGGAAGAGGTAGGGCGGCTCGAAGATCTCGTCGACGTCGCTGTCGTTGCCGCCGCCGGATGCGGTGTTGTCGCCGCCCGACCAGACGCGACCGTCGGGGAGCAGGAGCGCCGTCGAGTGGTAGGCGCGCTGCTCGCTCTGGTCCGCGAGCGGCGTCCAGGTGTCCGCCGCCGGCGTGTAGAGGAGCGTCTCGCGCTGGGGAAGGCCCTCCGTGCCGCTGCTGTTGCCGCCGACGGCCAGGAGCGTCCCGTCGGGGAGCAGGACCGTGTTCAGGTCGCGCCGCGTCTGCGGCAGCGGGGCGGCGTTGCTTCCACCCCGCCGAGGGGTTCGTGACGTCGAAGATGTGGGTGTTGGGGGTGCTGCCGCCGCCCACGACGAACATCTTGGACGACCCCGAGGGCGGGCCCGGAAGCAGCATGCCGCTGCCGTATCCGACCCGCGACTCGGGCAGGAGGCCCTGGTCGGCGAAGGCGTAGGTCGCCAGGTCGAAGAAGGCCGAGTCGGACCGGCCGGGACCGGCGAGCAGGGCGCGTCCGTCGGGCAGCACCTGCCAGTGCGGGTAGAACTGCATCTGCCGGCCGGTGACGCGCTCGATGCTCCCCGTCGTCCCGCTGGGCGTGAAGATCTCGACGTCGCCGTTCATCGTCATCGTGCCGGTCTCGTCCCAGCCACTCGTGATCAGCACGCGCCCGTCGGGCATCCTCATGCCGGTCGGGTACCAGCGCCCGTGCCGCATGTCGACCTGGCGGGTCCACGTCTCGGTGGTGGGATCGAAGATGTAGAGCTGGTTGAGCCCGGAGTAGTTCTGGCCGCCGTTGAACGAGAGCGTGCCCCCGATGAACAGCAGGCGCCCGTCGGCCAGGTAGACCTGCCCCCCGCACCAGATGTTGGCCGGAGGGTCGGCGCGATGCCCCTGGCCGGTGACCGGGTCCCAGATGTAGGCGACGCCGCCGTTGGTGTCCTGCTGGACCATCATCACCTTGCCGGTGGGCAGCAGGATCGCGTGCACGGCCACGACCGGCACGTTCGTCGGCGTGCCCCAGCGCCCGACCTGGGCCGGGTCGCCGAGGGCCTGGGAGCGCAGCCCGGCCCGCGGCCGGGAGGACCGCGGCAGCAGCGGCCTGAGCCCGGCCCGCTGGCGGGCCGTCTTCACGCGGCGGATCCGGGCGCGCACCTGCGCGTGCTCGGCGGCGTGCTCGGAACCGAGCAGCCGGCTCTCGAGCCGCCGCAGCCGCGCCTCCGCGCGCAGTGCCCGGGGCGACGAGGGACCGGTCGCCAGCCGCTCCAGGCCCTGCGAGGGGGTCGGTGAGGCCGAGGCGGCCGGCAGGCCGGCCCCGGCCAGTGCCGTCGCCGTCACGACCGCCGCAAGGATGGGTCCCGTCACGCGCCGCACGGTCACTTCCCATTCGCTCTCCGGGGGGCGACCGTAAGCCCGCGCGTCGAGACGATGCGCCACCCGGACGGCTAGTCGGTCGGTCGGCCGCCGGGGGGTCCCCTCCCGGGCCCCGGTATGGCGGGCGGGATGAGTGCGGGCATAGGCTCGAACTTCTCGCAGGACTCCACGAGATCGGGGGCTCCATGTACGCGACCATCCGCATCTACAGCGAGGCCGAGGGGCTGGCCGACGCGGTCGCAGCCAACAGGGCCGAGATCCTCGGCCTCTTCGGGGAGATCAGCGGCTTCCGCAGCTACTACATCGTCAAGACCGGGCCGGTGAGCGCCACCTCCATCACGGTCTGCGACGACCAGGCCGGCGCGGAGGCCACGAACCGGGTCGCGCGCGACTGGATCACCGCGAACCTGGCGAACCTGTCGATCAGCGCGCCCGACGTCCACCTGGGCGAGGTGGCGATGTCCGCCTAGGGGCCGCCACACACCGCGGTGGTCGGGGCCGGGAGCACGACCTCGACCACGCGGAGGTGTCCGCGGGCGTTGGCGATGCCTCCGGCCCCGGCTCCGCACGGCGGGACCGGCCCGTCGGGAAGGGTGAACGTGGACTCCCCGCCGGGACGAAGGCCCGGGACCGGCCTGCGGGTGACGGATGCCGGTGCCTCCTGGCCCACCTGAAGGGACGCCGCGAGAGCTCCGGCGGCGGCGAACCCGCACCACCAGCCGCGGCGACGTCGCGTAGACGGCCGTCACCTGCGCCCCGGGACCGCAGTCGGCGGGAGGAGCTCCGCCCACCTGCGGCCCGAGGACGGCGCCGATGCCCCACGCGTCCCACCAGCGCTCGCGGAACGGCGGGCCCGCCCCGGAGGTCCCCGGGTTGACGCGGCAGACACCGGCGCCGAAGACGGCGTCGAGGGACGCACCCCCGTCCCGGCGGCCCTGCCCCGTCGCAGGATCGAGGAGCTCCACGCCACCGATGGCGACGCTCGCGGGCCCGCCGTCGGCGAGGTTCAGGTCGGCGGTGAGCGGCGGTCCGGCCGGGGGCATCGGTGCGTCCGGGAGCGACCCCGCCCTCCAGCGTCCGATCGCGGCGAAGGGGTAGTTCGCGTGGGTCCGCGCCGTCAGCGCCGAGAGCAGGGCGCGGGCCGGGGGGTGGTAGTCGCACACCGCGTCGGCCCGGTTGCAGAACTGGGCGACGCGCCGGCGGAAGCCGCCCGCGAGGGGATACGGCCTCCCGGCGCTCGGGACCAGCGCCGTGAAGGCGCCCTCCGCACCGAGGCGCCCGTGCAGGCCCGCCGGATGCCGCATCTCACGATCGGTCCGCGGGTCCGCGGCCGGATCGGCCACGAGATCGACCGAGCGGATCATCGCCCGGACCGTCGCGGGAAGACCCGGGAGGGCGAAGCGCAGGACGATGTTCCCGGAGGAGTAGCCGGCGACGAGGATCGGCCGGCTCGGACAGCGCGCGTACGCGCGGACGATCGCGCGCCGGATCACCGGGCCGGCCCGCTCCGAGGCGCGCACGTAGGCGCGCACGGCTCCCGGGTCGAGCGCGACCTGGAGCCGAGAGGGCGCTCCCGGGGCCGGATAGGTGCCCTGGAGCTCGCGCACCCGCCATCCGTGGTCCACCGCGGACCGGACAACGGCGTCGGACCACGCGGCCAGCCGGTCGCTCCCGTAGCCCTCACCCGAGCCGCGCACGCGGAACACCAGGAGGGAGTTGGCCGAGCACACGAGCGGGTCGGCGCGGTCGGCGCGGTACTGGGTGATGGGATTCGCGGGATCGCCCTCGGGGGTCGCGGCCTGAGGCGGTCCCATCAGGGCCGCCGCGGGGGCGGCGACCAGCAGCGCGAGCGCAAGAGCGACGCCCGCCTTTCGTCCGCGCCCCCTCCTCACGGGAGCTGACGTCTGATCAGCCTCTCCAGCTCTGTCCGAGGCGCGGAGTGGTCCCGCTCCGGGTGGAGAAGGCCGCGGCGAACGGCGGCCATCGCCCCATCCTCTCCCCGGCTCGCGCGTCATCGCCCTCTCGAACAGCAGACTCGCGAGGGTGAGCAGGGAGCCGGCGAAACCCGCCCAGAACCAATCCATGCCCCCACTTAGCCCTGGGCCGTCCCTCCCGTCAACGAACGCGGCCCGCCGGTTGCGCCACGCGCAACCAGGGGGACGGGCCTTGTCCGCCTGCCGGACAAGGCCGATGATCGCCTCCCGACGCGTGCCACGAGCATCGCCGCGCCCCGAAACCAGCGAAGGGGATGACCATGCCGGCAGATGACTTCCCAGGCGAGACCGCCGGCCTACCGGCCGTGTCCGCCACCCCCGTCGTCGAACTCTCCGATGGGGACCGGTTCACGCTCCGCATCGCGCCCGTCGTCAAGCGCATCGGCGACGCGACGGTGCGGATGCTCGCCTACAACCGCTCCATCCCCGGCCCGACGCTGCGGGTCCCGCAGGGCTCCGAGGTCCTCGTCGACATCGAGAACGAAGGCGACATGGAGGCGACCGTGCACTGGCACGGATTGCGGCTCGAGAACCGCTTCGACGGCACCCACGAGACCCAGGACCCCGTGGCCGTCGGCGGCTCGTTCACGGCGAGGATCGCGTTCCCCGATGCCGGCGTGTACTGGTACCACCCGCACATCCGCGAGGACCACGGCAAGGAGATGGGCCTCTACGGCAACGTGATCGTCGTCCCGGCCGAGCCCGACTACTGGCCGCCGGTGCACCGCGAGCTCGCGCTCACGCTCGACGACATCCTCATCGAGGACGGCCGGGTCGCGTCGTTCAGCCGCTCGGAGACCACGCACGCCGCGATGGGTCGCTTCGGCAACGTGCTGCTGGTCGGCGGAGAGCCGGAGCTGGCGCTGAGCGCGCAGGCCGGTGAGGTGGTCCGGCTGTTCCTCACCAACACCGCCAACACCCGCGTGTTCAGGGTCGCGCTGCCGGGAGCGCGGCTGAAGCTCGTCGGCGGCGACAGCGGCCGCGTCGAGCGCGAGCAGTTCATCGACGACGTCGTGCTGGCCCCGTCGGAGCGGGCGGTCGTGGATGTCCTCTTCGAGGCTCCCGGCCGGCTCGCACCTGGAGCACCGGACGCCCGCGCGGACGTACACGCTGGCGGAGGTGACCGTCACGGAGGACGCGGCGGCGCCATCGCTCGGCGACGCGTTCGCGGTCCTGCGGACCGACCCCGAGCTGACCGCCGAGCGCGAACGGCTGGCGCCGCTGCTCGACGCGCCGCCGGACAAGACGCTCGCGTTCGTGGCGGAGATGGACATGGGCGGCCCCGACATCGAGGGCGCGGTCGTCTACGCGTGCCCGATGCACCCCGACGTCGTCGAGGACGCGCCGGGCCGCTGCCCGGAGTGCGGGATGAAGCTCATCGCCGAGGCCGCCCCGGCGGGCTTCGCCTGCCCGATGCATCCCGAGGTCACGAGCGAGACGGCCGACCACTGCCCGCAGTGCGGCATGAGGCTCGTCCCCGCCCGGCTCGTCCACGCGGAGGACGGCGGCCATGGGGACCACGAGCACCGCCACGAGCACGAGCACGGCCACGAGACGACACGGCACGGCCACGGCCACGGGGACGCGGACGGGATCGAGTGGGAAGACGACATGGTCAACGTCAACAAGCTGACCACCCCCGAGAACATGCGCTGGAAGCTCGTGGACCGCTCCGACGACGCGGAGAACCACGCGATCGACTGGCGGTTCCGGGTCGGCGACCGGGTGAAGATCCGGCTGGTGAACGAGATGGACTCCGACCACCCGATGCACCACCCGTTCCACATCCACGGCGCCGGCCGGTTCCTCGTTCTCGCGCGCGACGGCGCCGTGGAGCCCAACCTCGTGTGGAGCGACACCGTGCTGGTCCGCACGGGCGAGACGGTCGACATCCTCCTCGACGTCACCAACGTCGGCCGCTGGATGGCTCACTGTCACATCGCCGAGCACCACGAGAGCGGCATGATGTTCTCGTTCGAGGTGACGGAGTGAGCACCGCCACCGCGCAGCGCGAGGTCGTCGTCATCGGCGGCGGTCAGGCCGGACTGGCCATCGGCTACCACCTCGCCCGGCAGCGGCGCTCCTTCACCATCCTCGAGGCCGCGAGCGAGCCCGCCGCGGCCTGGAGGGAGCGCTGGGACTCGCTGGAGCTGTTCACGCCGGTGCGCTACGACAGCCTCCCGGGCCGTGCCTTCCCGGGCGAGCCCGACAGCTATCCCGGTCGCGATGACGTCGTCGCGTACCTCACCGACTACGCCCGCCACTTCGAGCTCCCCGTCGAGTTCGACAGTCGCGCGCTGTCGGTGCGCGCCCACGAGGGCGGCTTCCTGGTGGAGCTCTCCGACCGCGCGCTATCGGGCCGGCCAGGTCGTCGATCGCGACCGGGCCGTTCCAGGTGCCGTTCACGCCGCCCCTCGCCGCCGGCCTGAACGGCGACGTGGTGCAGCTGCACAGCAGCGCCTATCGCTCGCCGGCCGACCTGCCGGCGGGCGCGACGCTCGTTGTCGGCGGCGGCAACACCGGCTTCCAGATCGCCGCGGAGCTCGCGCGGACGCGCGCGGTCCATCTCGCGATCGGCGCGCGCCAGACACCGCTGCCCCAGCGATTCCTCGGCCGAGACCTGTTCCGCTACCTCGAGGCCACCGGTCTCATCGGCACGACCGTCGAACTCGCGCATCGGGCGGCGGATGAAGGACCGGGACACCCTCATCGGCTCCAGTCCCCGCGCGGCGCGCAGGCGAGGCATCCAGACGCGTCCGCGCGCGACCGCGGCTGACGGCACGACGGTGACGTTCGCCGACGGCACCGACCTCTCGGTGGCAGCCGTGGTGTGGGCGACCGGCTTCCGACTCGACCACTCGCTGGTCGACCTACCTGTCTTCGACCGGGGCGGGCAGGTGGTGCACCGGCGCGGCGTGACCGAGGTTCGCGGCCTGTACTTCCTCGGCCTCCCGTGGCAGCACACCCGCGGCTCGGCCCTCCTCGGCTGGGTCAAGGACGACGCCCGATACCTCGCGGAGAGGATCGGCGCGCTCGCCGAGACCGGGCAACCGGGCCGGGTGCCGTGAGCGTCGGCAACCGCCTCGCAATGGCAGGGCGCGGCTAGACCGCTCCCCGAGGGCCGAGGAGCGCTTCGACGACCCGCGGCCCGCGCGCGCGTGCTTGACATACAGGGGGGAGTATGGAACCGTCGCGTCCATCAGATACTCCCCCCCAGTATAGGAGGCATGACATGCGGGGCATCGCTTCACCCGATCCGCGCCGCTGGTGGGCACTCGGCCTGCTGGCGGCGGCCCAGTTCATGGTGATCATGGACACGTCGATCATCGGAGTCGCCCTCCCCGAGATCCAAGGCGCCCTCGGCTTCTCCCAGAGCGGCCTCTCCTGGATCTTCAACGCCTACGTGGTCGCGTTCGGCGGCCTGCTGCTGCTGGGAGGGCGCCTGTCCGACCTGCTCGGCGCGCGGCGGGTCTTCGCCGCCGGCTGGGCCGTGCTCACCGCCGCGTCCGTCCTGGCCGGCCTCGCGGGCACGGCCGAGCTCGAGATCGCGGGTCGTGCGCTCCAGGGCGTCGGCGCCGCCCTGATCGCCCCCTCGGCGCTCGCCCTCCTCATGGGGCTGTTCGGCCACGCGCCGCGCGAGCTGACGAAGGCGTTCGCGATCTACGGCGCCGCCGCTCCCGCCGGCGGCACCGCCGGGGTGTTCCTCGGCGGTGTCCTCACGGAATGGGCCGACTGGCGCTGGGTCTTCCTCGTCAACGTCCCGGTCGGCCTCGTCGCGTTGGCCGCGACCGGCCGCCTGCTGCCCGCGGGGGTCGCGCGCCGCGGGCGCATCGACCTCGCCGGAGCGGCCGCCATCACCGGCGCGATCTCGCTGGCGGTCCTCGGGATCGTCCGCGCCCCTGAGACCGGCTGGACCTCGCCGGCGACCCTGGCCGCGCTCGGCGCCGCCGCGGGACTGCTGACCTGGTTCACGGCCCTGCAGGCCGTCCGCCGCGAGCCGCTCGTGCCGCTGTCGATCTTCCGCGCGCCGCGGGCTCACGCCGGCCAACGTGGTGAGCGCGCTCCTCGGGGCCGCCTGGATCCCGATGTGGTTCTTCCTCAACCTCTACCTACAGCAGGTACTGGGCTACGGGGCGTTCGAGGCCGGCGCCGCGCTGCTCCCCATGACCGCCGCGATCATGATCCTGATGGTCGGCGTCACCGGCCGCGTCGTGGCGCGCTTCGGCGTCGCCCGGGTCTCGGTGACCGGCCTCGCGGTGCTGGCGGCCGGCATCGGGTGGCTGTCGCTGGCCCCCGCCGACGGCAGCTTCGCCGCCGACGTCCTGCCGGCCTCGCTGGTGGCCGCCGCCGGCATGTCGCTCGCCTACATCCCCGTGATGATGGCCGCCGTCTCGGGCGCGGCGCCGCAGGAGGCCGGCCTCGCCTCGGGCATCTTCAACACGACCTACCAGGTGGGCTCCGCACTCGGACTGGCGGCGGCGACCGCCGTCGCGGCCGCCAACGGAGCCGACCGGGCCGGCGACCTCGCCGCGATGACCGATGGCTTCCAGGCCGCCCTCGCGACCGCCGCGGCGGTCGCGGCCGCGGGCGCGCTCACCGCCCTGGGCCTGGTGGCGCGGCGCCGTCGTGCGGTCGTGAGCGCCGCGACCCGCCGTTTCGCCCGCCACTACCTCGAGATGATCGTCGTGATGGTGCTCGGCATGGTCGTGCTCGGCGCACCGGCCGACGCCGTCTTCCACGTGGAAGGAACGGGCCCGATGCTGATCGAGATGGCGGCGACGATGACGCTGCCGATGGTCGCCTGGATGCGCTTCCGCGGCCACGGCTGGCGGCCGTCCGTGGAGATGGCCGCCTCGATGATCATCCCGACGCTCGGAACGCTCGCGCTGCTCGGCGCCGGTGTCGTCGAGGGCGTCGGCACGCTGATGACGATCGAGCACGCCGCGATGCTGCCCAGCATGCTCGTCGCGATGCTGCTGCGTCGTGCTGAGTACACCGGCGGCCACAAGGCTCGTGGCCCTCGGCGTCGTCCTCGCCGGGCCTCAGCGGCCGAGGGAGTAGCGTCGGAGCCATGAGCTGCGCCGTCCTTGACTACACGCCGCTCGGCGGAGAGCGGCACCGCCACGGTGACGGCACCGAGCACGCGCACGCGCACACGGGTCCGCACTCGCATGGCCACACGCACGACCATTCACACGGCCACGGGCACTCCCACGGGTTGGTCAACCGGTCGATCATGCGGTCGCGCGCCGGCCTGCGCGCAGTCGGGTGGAGCCTCGCGGTGCTGGGGGTCACGGCGCTCGATCCAGCTGGCGATCTACCTCAGCACCGGCAGCGTCGCCCTGCTGGCCGACCTGATCCACAATGCGGGCGACGCGCTCACGGCCGTTCCGGTGGGGGTCGCCTTCCTCCTGCGCAGCGGTCGGGCGGAGCGGTGGGCGGGGCTCGCCGTGGTCCTCGCGATCCTGGCAAGCGCCCTGGTGGCCGCCTACGAGAGCGTCTACCGGCTGATCCACCCCGAGGATCTGACGGGCCTCTGGATCCTCGCCGCGGCGGGCGCGATCGGCTTCGTCGGCAACGAGGTCGCCGCCCGGATCCGGCTGCGGGCGGCCCACCGCCTCGACAGTCCGGCGCTTCTCGCGGACGGCCAGCACGCGCGGGCGGACGGTTTCGTGAGCCTCGGTGTGGTGGGCAGCGCGGTCGTGGTGGCGCTGGGCATCCAGGTCGCGGACCCCCTCATCGGCCTGGGGATCGCTCTGTTCATCCTCAAGATCACATGGGACTCGTGGCGCACCGTGCGGGCGACACCCGTTGACTAGCGGACCTCGGCGGCTTCCGGAACGGCACGGATTCGCCACTCGGGCTGGCCGATTTCTCCCCGGAGGTATATGCCTGGCACAAGGGGGGGCCTGGAGTCGCCGCCGTTGGCCACGCGCCGCTCGGGGCCTCTCGCCGCACTGCGTCGGGGGGTCGAGGATGTCCACCTACGTCACCTACTTCACCTACACCAAGGACGCCTGGCGAGGCATGGTCCAGCGCCCCGAGGACCGGGAGGCGGCCGCCGCCAAGGTGATCGAGTCCGCCGGAGGCCAGCCTCTCGGCCTTCTACTGGATGCTCGGTGACCACGATGGCCTGGTGATCTTCGATGTGCCCGACGCGACGGCGGCCGCGGGCGTCTCGGCGGCCATCTCGGCCAGCGGCCGCGTGGCGGCGATCAAGACGGTGCACCTGCTCACCAGCGAGGAGGCGCGCGCCTCTCTCGAGCTGGCGAAGGTCGTCGCCCCCTCGTACGCGCCGCCGGGGGGGCTCCCTGAGGCGTGGCGTGCCGGCTTCGAGGAGGCCCTCTAAGGGGCCGAGGCGGCAACGATGGCCACCACGCTCGAACGGCGACGATGCCCGCACTGCGGCGCGCGTCCCACCTGGCAGTACCTCGAGAACGACCTGTCCCGCTGGATGGGCTTCTGTCGTCCCTGCGGGTGGATCGGTCGCGGACGAGCCGCTGACGACGCGAGCGCGCCCCACGGCACCCCGATCACACTCGTCTCGGAGCTCGGCGGGCCGGACGATGCGCCGGTTCCCAACCCGTGGGCCGGCGTCTACCGCCTGGCGACCCTGGCATCGCCGTGGGTCACCTGGGAGCCCGCCGCCGCACCGTGTCCCGCGTGCGGTCGGGCGGCGATCGTCCGCGGGCTGCGTGACAACCCGAGACAGCGCTACGCCTTCGATCTCTGCGTGGAATGCGGCGAGGTCATCGTCTCCCGCGTTCTCACGGCGAATCCTGGACTCGTCCGCCGTGATGCCGGGAACGTGGGGACGCAGCCGACGAGCATGGGCGTTCGTTGGCTGGTCCGGGGGCTCGGCCTCTGACCCTCGTCCAGACGCCGAGACCGCGATGCCGGCCATCCTCACCTGTCGCTCAGGGGGTGGCCGGCGGTCCTTCCCACGCGCGCTCGACGTCCGGACGGCGGTAGTGGCCGGCGGTGTCGAACACCCGGCGGGCCGCGATGATCTGCCCGAGATCACAGTCCGCGTAGAGGATCTCCTCCCGCCCCGACACCGGCCCGGCCAGGAGATTGCCCCACGGGTCTGCGATCAGGCTGGCGCCGGAGAGCAGCTCGTCCGGGCAGGAGGCGAGCTCCTCGGCCAGGGGGAAGTCGTCGGGAAAGTGATCGCGGCGCAGGTACTGCACCGGCGAGAGCACGAACGCTCCGGCCTCGAACGCATACGTGCGCATGGCCGCCACCCAGATGTCGCGGTCGTCGGCGGTCGGGGCGACGTAGAAGTCGACGCCCTCGCGGTGCAGGTGCCGGCGGGCCTCGGGCATGAAGTTCTCCCAGCAGATGAGCCCGCCGAGGCGCCCGTAGTCGCTCGGGATCGCGTCGAGGTCGTCGCCGTCCCCCTGCCCGTAGAAGACCCGCTCGTGCAGCGTCGGCATCAGCTTGCGGTGCCGGCGGGCCAGGGTGCCGTCCGGAGCGAGCCAGATCAGCGTGTTCCAGAGCGTGCCGGGCCGCTTGGAGTCGCGCTCGTTCACGCCGATCGCCACCCAGGCGCGGGCGCGCCGGGCGGCCGCGCCGAGCCGCTCGGTGAGTGGCCCAGGCACGTCAACCGAGTTCGCCCAGAGCCGGCGGTGAAGCTCGGCCGGGGCCGAACCGAAGCCCGCGCAGGCGTGAGCCCAGCGCGAGTTCGGATAGAGCGCGACGAACGCCTCGGGCAGCGCGATGATGCGCGCGCCGCCCGCGCCAGCCTCGCCGATGAGGTCGCACGCCTTGCTGACCGACCCCTCGGCGTCGAGCACCACCGGCGTCGCCTGCACCACCGCGACGCGCACGCTCGGGCTCATCTCGGACCTCCCGTGTCCCGCTCTGCCGGCAACCCGGATGCGTTCCGACCGGCGGGGCACGCGACCCCAGGAACGCGAAAAGCCCCACATGAGCAGGGCTTTCGGGTATGGGCGTTACTGGGCTCGAACCAGTGACCCCCAGCTTATCGAGTTGCGGGTATACCTCCTGGGAACACCTTTGTCCATGCGGTTCTCGGCTCACGCCGCGTTCTCCCGCACGGTCACCGCCGACGAACGCGCGCCCCTGGCCCGGCACCTGATCGACGGCGGCCCCCTCGGCACGTCGCACAAGGCGAAGGTGATGCGCTCCCCTGCGGCCCAAGCGCAAACCGGTCGGGGCTTTGAACGATCACCTGGCCGCGATGCGGAAGTTCCTCTTCGCCACGCCCCCGGAACTCAACCCGGAGCGATCCGGGAGTGAGGCATTCCGCGATGAGGCCGCTGACTTCCTGGTGCCGCGCCCGCCCGGCTGAGGCCGGTGCCCCCGCACCGTCTCCCGCACCGTCTCGGATGTATTCGCCTGGTCATCAGACGTACATCAGACGCACAACGGCCCGAGACGCGTACCGGCCCCAGACGCACGAAAACCCCGCCGTGGCAGGGTTTCCGTATGGGCGTTACTGGGCTCGAACCAGTGGCCACGCGCTGCACGCTCCCCCCGCTCGGTTTCCACGGCGACCGTGAGCCCCTGTGGAGAACCGACGCATCACAGGTACGGCCGGTCGGACGACCGATCGTGGGGGTCCACTTGATCGCCGGAGGCGACGTTGACAGGCCCGGGCGACGCCTCAGAACGCGTACAGGACGAGAATGGCCGCTGTGACAAGGACGATGGCGATCATGAAGGAGACCTCGCTCCTGCGATCACGAAGGCCGCTCAGCTGGAAGACGATGAAGATCCACATCGGCGCGAGCTGGCTCATGATGTCCAGCTCCACGTCGAGCACGTTCTTGGTGACGACCGCCTCGACGAGGAGGCAGACGGCGGCGACCAACGCCACCCTGACCTGCGGGTCGTTGAACCGGCGTCGCCACGTCGCGTCGCGACGGGAGGACTCGGGTGCGGTGCCCACGGGGATCCCTCCTTCTCGACCCACGATCTCTGCCCGTGGGTCGAGCGGCATCCGGGACCTGCGCGCGCGCGGGGCGGCAAACTACCGAAGCGTGGCCCCAGACGCACGAAAACCCCGCCGTGGCAGGGTTTTCCGTATGGGCGTTACTGGGCTCGAACCAGTGACCCCCAGCTTGTCGAGCTGGTGCTCTCCCAACTGAGCTAAACGCCCCGCGGCCGGGACCATAGCAGCCGGTCCCGGGGGGTCCCCTACCTCACCAGGGGCAGGCGGGCGGCGTCGATCTTGGGCAGGACGCGCGCGGCCTCGACGCCCAGCCAGCTCTCGAGGAGCGTGGCGTAGACCGTGCGGAACTCGGTCGTGACGAGCAGGTTGCTGTCCTCGTCCAGGCGCGCCAGGCCGGGGAACTCGCTGCGGATGCCGCCGTTGGCCCGGTCGCCGACCACCATCACCAGGCCGCCGGCGCCGTGGTCGGTGCCGCGCGAGTCGTTGTCCTCCGGGCGGCGCCCGAACTCGCTCCAGACCAGGGTCAGGACGCGGCCCGAGAGGCCGCGGGCGGCGAGGTCGGCCTGCCAGGCGAGCAGCCCGTCGCCGAGGTCCTTGAGGAGCGTGGTGTGCTCGTCGGGCTGGTTGTCGTGGGTGTCGAAGCCCCCGATCGAGAGGGCGGCGACGCGCGTCCCGAAGCCGGCGCCCAGGAGGCGGGCGAGGTTCTTGAGGCTCTTGCCGAGGTTGCTGTCGGGGTACTCGACCGGCACCGGCGGCAGCGGGTGCTGGTCGTCCACCCGCAGGGGGACCAGCTGGTCCTGCACCTTGAAGGCGTTGGAGTAGGTGCGCCGCGCGGCGGCCAGGGCGCCCGACGCGGTGCGGCCGGAGCTCGCGTCGCGGTAGGCCCTGGTGAAGTCGTTGCTCCAGACGCCCTCGATCGAGAAGTTGAAGCTGCTCGGGTCGTAGACCGTCGCCGTCGCCGCGCGGTGCGAGGAGAGCACGGGATCCGGGGACCAGTCGACGCTGATGCCCTGGAGCGGGTTGTCGACCGACCCGACCACGTCGAGCGTGCGGCCGAGCCAGCCGGTGGTCTCGAACGACTGCCCCACGATGCCGCGGCGCCAGTAGGCCGCGGAGTTGAAGTGGGACTGGTCGGCGTCGGCGAAGTCCACCGACGGCAGCACGGCCACCTTGCCCTGGTCGTAGAGCGTCTTCAGCCCGGTGAGGGCCGGGTTCCAGCCGAACGCGGTGCTGTCCGACAGGGAGAGCGTCGTCTCGGGCGCGATCGCCGTGTGGCTGCGCAGCGACGGGTAGAGCGGGTCGGCGAGCGGGACGAGCGTGTTGAGCCCGTCGTTGCCGCCGTCCAGGTAGAGCGACACCAGGATCGTGGCGTCGGGCGCGCCGGCGGCCTGGGCCGACGCGGCCTCGAGCACGCTGCGCGTGGAGAGGCCCGCGAGCACGCCGGTGCCGATCCAGAGGCCGACGCCGCGCTCCAGGAGGTTGCGCCGGGTCATCCCCCCGGAGCGCTCGAACGCGGCCAGGCCCTCGAGGGCGTCGGCCGGGACCGGCACGACCTCGGTGGCGCGCCCCAGGAGGGCGCGGCGGCTCGAGTGCCAGTCACGGCAGCCTCTGACGGGTCCGGTCACGGGGTCCTCCTCAGCAGACCTGGGCGTCGGGGCCGGCCAGCAGCAGGTGCCGCAGCACGCGCTGGCGCTCGGGGAAGTAGTGCTTGACCTCCCAGGGGTCGGTGCGCCCCGCCACCGACTGGACCGCGTAGCGGCGCATCGCGTTGGCGGTCCGCGGGCCGACGCGCGGGTCGCCCGTGGCCGCCCGGGCGCGGGCGATGGCCTGGTCGGGCGTCTCCTTGCCGGAGATCGACCCGTCCTTGATCGTCTCGTAGAGCACCGCGGTGGCGGCGTCGAAGCGGGCGCGGATCGAGCTGGTCGACAGCCAGGCGGTGCCGCCCTCCCAGCCGCTCACGTTGGGCGGGTGGAACGGGAGCTGCCCCATCTGGTCGAGGCGCCCGGTCCATCCCTCGTCGTCCACGCGCCCGCGGGTGGCGCGGAGCATCCCGGCCACGTAGACGAAGGGCGGCTTGACCATGTCCGGCTCGGCCAGGCTCGCGTAGAAGAGCTTGTTGGTGAGGATCGCGCGCAGCACGGGGCGCACGTCGGTGTCGGCGCGCGCGGTAGGTGCGCGCCAGGTCGCGGCGCAGCGCGGGCGGGCAGGGCCGCGGGCTGAAGTAGCCCCAGAGCTTGTCGCAGATGAACTCGGCGTGGGCCCGGTGCTCGACCGCGAGGTCCACCACGTCGAGGGGTGTGAAGCGGCCGACCCGGCCGAGGATGCGCTTGACGCCGTCGTCGTGCCGCTCGGGGTCGTAGCCGAAGCGCTTGGTGTCGTAGTCGAAGGTGAAGCCGGTGAGCGCGCGCGCCGCCTCGCGGACGTCGCGCTCGGTGTAGCCGTTGTTGACGCCCAGCGTGAAGAGCTCGAGCAGCTCGCGGGCGAAGTTCTCGTTGGGCGCGCCCTTCTCGGAGTTGGCGAGGCTCAGGAAGAGCTGCATCGCCCGGTCCTTGGCGATCGCCCGCGCGAGATTGCGGAACTTGCCGAGCGCGCCGCGGCGCAGGGTCCAGTACTGGGCCAGCATCAGCCGCGTGTCCCCCACCCCGTTGTTGGAGGTGGCGAAGTGGTCGTGCCAGTTGAAGGTCATCCGCTCGAGCAGGGGCTGGCGCGTGCGCACGGCGCGGTCGAGCCACCAGAGGACGTCGTGGCCGTAGGCGTTGATCGGGATCGAGCGGGGCGCCGTCGATCCGCGCCGGGGGACCGCTCAGGGGCCGGCCCTTCGGCGCCAGCAGCGCCTCGACGCTGGCGCGCCACGCCGGCGCGCGCCGTGCGCTCCACCTCGCCCGGCCGGGGACCGAAGCCCGCCCGCCACAGGAGCCGGTGGGCCTTGGCCCTGTCCGCCGCCCGCACCGCCATCAGGCCGGTCGTCTTCTTCGGCGGCAGGACGGTGAACGCGCCCTTCATGCCCCTCTGGGCGTGGTCGCCGAGCGTGCAGTAGAAGGTGTAGCGGCCGCGCGGCAGGCGCACCCGGATCTCGCCGAGCTGCTCCGAGGCGACGACGCCCGACTCGGCGCGCACCACGCCCTTCGGCCCGACGATCCGCAGGTCGTGGTCGTCCTCGCCGATGTTCTTGAGCTGCAGGCGCAGGCGCCCCGCGGGGAACGCCCTGCGGCTGAACGCGAACCGGAACTCGTCCGCGAAGACCAGCACGCGCGCGGGCGGCGCGGTGGCGGCGAGCGGTGGGTGGGCGACCATCGCAGGCAACACGTCAGCGACCCTATCGGCGGGCGGGCGCCGCCTCGTGAGCCCCCCGTGAACGGGATGTACGGGAATTGCGAGGGGCCGCGGGCCGCGTGTACCGTGGCTGCGTGCCCGTGTCCCACCCGCTCGCCGCCCCCCGCCTCGCGGCAGAGTCCGCGGATGGACGCTTCGACGTCGGCATCGCCGGCGCCGGCCAGCTGGCGCGGATGACGTGCCTCGCCGCATGGCCCCTGGGCATCCGGGTGGCGGTGCTGGGGAGCCCGAGCGAGCCGGCGGCGCCGATGGCGGCGGGGCTCATCGAGGGCGACTGGCACGACGCCGAGTCGGTTCGGGCGCTCGGCGCGGCCACGCGGGTGGTGACCCTGGAGAACGAGTTCGTGGACGCGGGGGCGCTCGCGTCCGTCCAGGCCGCCGGGACCCCGGTGCGGCCGGGCGCCTCGGTGCTCAGCAAGGTCCAGGACAAGGCGCTCCAGAAGGAGCTCGTGCGCTCCGCCGGCCTGCCGACGGCGCCCTCGGTGGTGCTCGAGCACGCGCGCGAGGTCGCCGCCGCCGGCCGCGAGCTGGGATGGCCGCTGATGCTCAAGGCGCGTCGCCTGGGCTACGACGGCTACGGCAACGCCGCCTGCGCCGACGAGGAGAGCGCGCGGGCCGCGTTCGCCCGCCTGGACGCCGGCGAGGGGGTCCTCGCCGAGGCCTTCGTCCCCTTCGAGCGCGAGCTCGCCGTCATGGTGGCGCGCACGCCGAGCGGCGGCCGCGCCGCCTACCCGGTGGTCGAGACGGTGCAGCGCAACCACGTCTGCCACGAGGTCGTCGCCCCCGCCCCCATCCCGGCGGACGCGCGCGGCCGCGCCCGCGAGGTCGCCCTCGCGGCCACCGAGGCGGCCGAGGGCCTCGGCGTGACCGGCGTGGAGATGTTCCAGGTCGCGGGCGGCGCGATCCTGGTCAACGAGCTCGCGCCCCGGCCCCACAACTCGGGCCACTACTCGATCGAGGCCTGCGAGACCTCGCAGTTCGAGAACCACCTCCGCGGCGTGCTGGACCTGCCCCTGGGCGACGTGCGCCTGCGCGCGCCCGCCGCGGCGATGGTCAACCTCCTGGGCTCCGCCACCGGCCCCGCGCGTGCCCGACCTCGAGGCCGCCCTCGCCGTCGAGGGCGCCCACGTGCACCTCTACGACAAGGCCGAGGTGCGGCCCGGGCGCAAGATGGGGCACGTCACCGCGCTCGGCGAGTCCCCCGCGAGCGCCCTGGCCATCGCGCGCCGCGCGGCCGCGGCGGTGGGGCTGTGAGCAGCCCGGCCGAGCCGCTCGTCGGCGTCGTGATGGGCAGCGACAGCGACCTGCCCGTGGTGGGCGGCGCGGCCGACGTGCTGCGCGATCTCGGCGTGCCCCACGAGGTGCGCGTCGTCTCGGCCCACCGCACGCCCCACGACATGATCGCCTACGGCGGCGAGGCCGCCGACCGCGGGCTGAAGGTCATCGTCGCGGGCGCGGGGGGCGCCGCGCACCTGCCGGGGATGCTGGCCGCCGTGACGACGCTGCCGGTGATCGGCATCCCGGTCCGCGGCTCCTCCCTCGACGGCCTCGACTCGCTCCTGTCGATCGTCCAGATGCCGCGCGGCGTGCCGGTCGCGACGGTGGCGATCGACGGAGGGCGCAACGCGGGTCTGCTGGCCGCCCAGATCCTGGCCCTGTCCGACCCCGCCCTGGCCCACCGGATCGCCGCGACGCGCGCGGAGATGTCGGAGGCGGCCCGGACTGCCGATGCAAAGGTGCGCAACCGGTAGTTGGAGTAACGTCCTCCGACGGAGAGGGCGTTCGGTGGCATCGAACCGGGGGGACCTCCCGATGGGCGAACTCGCCCCATGGCACATCATCATCCTTCTGATCGTCGTACTGCTCGTCTTCGGCTCGAAGCGCCTCCCGGAGATCGCACGGGGCGTCGGCAGCGGCATCCGTGAGTTCAAGGACGGCATCACGGGCAAGGACCACCACGACGACGAGCCCCCGAAGGTCGACCCGCCCGCCTAGGCCGGGGGCCAGCGCTCCTCGGAGGGCCGGTCCACGTTCGGCACGGCCATCCGGCCGGCCGCGGGGTCGGCGGCCTCGTAGGGGCGGATGACCGGGGCCCTCCAGGCCTCGTAGGCCGCGCAGGCGGCGTCCGGATCGTGCGGGTGGCGGTCGATGGCGGTGGCCAGGGCGTGCGCGTCGCCCAGGCCGAGCGCCGCGCCGACCCCGGTCTCCGGGCCGAAGAAGTGGGCGGCGTCGCCGATCAGGACCACCCCCGGCGTCCACCAGCGCGCGGCGCGCAGCACGGCCGGCTCCTGGTAGAGCAGCTGGTCGACCGACGTGACGCCCTCCAGCGCGGGGGCCGCCTCGGGCATGAGGTGGGCGAACGGTGCGCCGGAAGGCCTCGACGCCCGGGGCGAGGGCGGCGTCCCGGCCCACGCGGTCGATGGTCCGCCAGCCCGCGGAGCCCTGCGGCCATCCGAGCAGCCCCATCTGGCCGCCGTCGGACAGGTAGCGCATGGAGAACGAGCGGTCGATCACGGCCGGGCTCATGAACGTGAGCGTGGCGTCCGCCAGGGATGAGACCTCGGCCTCGAGCCCGGCCATGGCGCGCACCGGGGAGCGCACGCCGTCGCAGGCGACGACGAGGCCGGCCTCCACGGTGGCGGCGCCCCCCGGCCCCTCGGTGGTGACGCCGACGACGCGTTCGCCGTCGCGCACCAGCTCGGTCACGGTCTCCTCGTGGCGCACCGGAACGCCCTCGGCGAGCGCGTCGAGCAGGATCCCGACCTCGATGCACACCGCGACCGGCACCCCGTCCGGGCCCGGCGCGATGTCCCAGCCCTCGGCGCGGACCCGCTCCATCAGCCCGAGGTCCTCCAGGGCGGTGAACCCCTGGAAGCCGAGCATGAAGGGGCGCTTCTGGTGGACGCCCGCGGGCGAGCGCTCCAGCACGACCGGCGCGTGACCGCGCGCGCGCAGCAGGCGCGCGAGGGTCATGCCCACCATCCCTCCCCCGACGATCACGGTGTCGGCCACGGCGTCGAGCGTACCCGCGGGCCGCCACCTGACGCATCGCCGCCGCGCGACGGGCGACATAGGATCCACCGGGTGAGCACCTCCCTACTCGACGACGAACGAGACGGTCCTCGCGACGCGCTACGTGGCCGCGCTGCGGGAGGGCGGCTCGCTGCCCGGGCTGGTGGAGGGCGACGACGACGGCCTCTGGGTGGTCAAGTTCACCGGCGCCGGCCAGGCGCCGAAGTCGCTCGTGGCCGAGTGGATCGCCGGCGAGCTCGGCCGGGCGCTGGGCCTGCGCGATGCCCGAGATGCGCCGCATCGAGCTGGACCCCGACCTGGCCCGCGCGGAGCCCGACCCCGAGATCCAGGACCTGCTGCAAGGCGAGCCCCGGGATCAACCTGGGCATCGACTACCTCCCCGGGTCGCCTCACCTTCGATCCCGCGGCGGGGCGGGAGATCGACCCGGCGCTGGCGGCCGACGTCGTCTGGTTCGACGCGCTCGTGACCAACGTCGACCGGCGCCCGGCGCAACCCCAACCTGCTGGTGTGGCACGGCCGGCTGTGGCTCATCGACCACGGCGCCGCGCTCTACGCCCACTACAACGACTGGCGCCTCACCGATGCCTGGAAGCGCCCCTTCCCCATGATCGCGGAGCACGTCCTGCTGCCGGGGGCCGGACCGATCACCGAGGCCGACGAGCGGCTCGGCGGCGCTGGTCGAGCGGGACACGATCGAGGCGATCGTGGGCGCGGTCCCCGACGACTGGCTGCTCGACGAGGGCGACGCCGCGACGCCCGACCAGCGCCGCGGCGCCTACGTCGACCACCTCGTCCGCCGCCTCGCCGCGCCGCGGGCGTTCGTCGCGGAGGCCGAGGGTGCCCGGCGTGCCCCTTAGCCCCTTCCAGTACGCGATGCTGCGCGTGGTCCCGCGCATCGAGCGCGGCGAGTGCCTCAACGCCGGCGTGGTGCTGTTCGCGCGCACGCTCGACTTCCTCGGCGTGGTGGTGGCGCTGGACGAGGAGCGCCTGCGCGCCCTCGATCCCGACGTCGACCCCGAGCCGATCGCCGCCCAGCTGCGGGGACTGGCGCGGATCGGCGAGGGCGACCCCTCCGCGGGGCCGATCGCCCGCCTCACCACGCCCCAGCGCTTCCACTGGCTCGTGGCGCCGGCGAGCACCGCGGTGCAGCCCTCGGAGGTCCACACCGGGCTCTGCGAGGACCCCGGGCGGATGCTGGACCACCTCGTCGCGCGCCTGGTCCTGTGAATCGACCCGTCGGTTAGGGTCCCGTCATGACCGAGACCGAGACATCACAGGCCACGCCGCCGCCCTGCGAGCGCTGCGGGGTCACGACCTACCCATCGCGGCGCCAGATGCGCACGCACGACATCACCAGCGGCCAGGCCGTCCCGATGGACAAGGTCGTCGAGACCTGGCGCTGCCCGGCGTGCGGGCGGGAGACGCCCCGCGGCTGACGGCGCGGCCCGCCGGGACGATCAGACCGGCGGGGCCACCTTCACGACCTCGCGGATGCGCCACGGACCGCGGTAGTGGGGCACGCGCTGGACGTCCTCCTGCGCGAGGCGGCGCGCGCCCGAGGCGTCGATGGCCCAGACGTGCATCACGTGCACGTCCCGGCGCA
The DNA here is from genome assembly GCA_963784365.1 of uncultured Thermoleophilia bacterium. Classification (GTDB taxonomy): domain Bacteria; phylum Actinomycetota; class Thermoleophilia; order Miltoncostaeales; family Miltoncostaeaceae; genus Miltoncostaea. Next base: position 625,207 of record CAWAQS010000009.1, read on the forward strand.
CGTAGCCGTCGTCCTCGTCGGACCATTCGGCGAAGGTGACGCGGTAGCGCTGGGTCCCCGGGGCCAGCGGCGTCAGCGGCCGCAGCACCCCGAGCGACCAGAGCGCGTCGCCGTCGGAGCGCGCGCGCAGGGCCTCGCGCGCCATCTCCTGGGCGCGGTCCACGTCGCGCGCGACGAGGGTCACCCGGCCGGCCACCCGCGGGCGCTTGCCCGCGGCGACACGGTGCAGGAGGGTCACCTCCCAGCGATGCATGGATTGCTCATCCGGGAGATAACGCCACCCCGCGTGTCATGTTGGATTTCCCGCCGCGGACGCTACCCGAGCACGGCGCGCCGGTTCCGCCTTCCGCGAGGACGAATGCCCCGGCCCGACGGCGACGGCCGCCACCGGAGCGGGCCCGCTCAGGGGCCGCCGAACACCCGCCGGGCCGCGGCCGGGCCGATGTTGCGCCCGCAGAGCACCACGACGATCGGGCCCCGCAGCCGCGAGGGATCCGCCATCGCGGCCGCCAGCGCGACCCCGGCCGCGCCCTCCACGATCCAGCGATCGCTCTCGAGCAGGGTGCGGAGGGCGTCGGCGATCGCCTCCTCGGACACCTCACGGCCGCGACCCATCACGCGGGCGGCGAGCCCCAGGGTGATCGCCCCGGGCTCGATCCCCCCGGCGGTGCCGTCGGACAGGGTCGGGCCCTCGGCCACCTCGACCGGCGCCCCGGCCTCGATGCAGCGCAGCAGGGTCGGGGCCGCGGCGGGCCAGCAGCCCACGATCTCGGTGCGCGGCAGGCGCGCGCGCACCGCGGCCCCCATCCCCGACAGCAGCCCCCCGCCCCCCACCGACGCGTAGACCGCGGCGGCTTCCGGCAGCTGCGCGGCGATCTCCACGCCCGCGGTGCCCTGGCCCGCGATCACGGCCGGGTCGTTGTAGGGCGACAGGTAGGGCAGGCCGGCCCGCCCCGCCGCGCGGCGCGCGTGGCGCTCGGCGTCGGCCGAGGTCCCGGGCACCCGCCGCACCCGCGCGCCGAGCGCCTCCAGGCCGCGCAGCTTGACCGGCTCGGTGGCGTCCGGGACGTGCACCTCCACGGCGAGGCCGAGGCGGGCGCCCACCCAGGCCGCCGCCATCCCGTGGTTGCCGGTCGAGGCGGTCACCACCCGGTCGTGCCCCGCGTCGCGCAGCAGGGTCATCGCGTTGGCCGCCCCGCGCACCTTGAACGACCCGGTGGGCTGCACGTGCTCGCACTTGAGGTGGACCGGGGCGCCGAGGAGCTCGAGAGAACGGGGCTGTGCTGCAACGGCGTCGGCGCCAGCAGCGCGCCCACCCGCGGCACCGCCGCGTTGACCGCGGCCGCGCCGCGCACCTTGAACGACCCGGTGGGCTGCACGTGCTCGCACTTGAGGTGGACCGGGGCGCCGAACAGCTCGGAGAGCACCGGGCTGTGCTGCAGCGGCGTCGGGGCCAGCAGCGCGCCCACCCGCGGCGCCGCCGCGTCACCAGCGGCGATCTCCACGACCGATGTCACCGGCGCGCGAGCAGGATCAGCAGGTGGCTCACGATCGTCTCCGGGTCCGGCGGGCATCCCGGGATCCTGACATCGACCGGCAGCACGTCCTCGACCCGGCCGATCACGTCGGCCGACGGCGAGAAGAGCCCGCAACCCAGGGCGCAGTCCCCCAGGGCGGCGACCCGGCGGGGCTCCGACATCGCCTCGTAGGCGCGCCGCAGCGCCGGCGCCATGCGGGTCGTCACGGGACCGGTCACCAGCAGCACGTCGGCGTGCCGGGGCGACGCGGTGATGGAGAGCCCGTGGCGCGAGAGGTCGTGGAAGGGGTTCGCGGCGGCCTGCAGCTCGTGCTCGCAGGCGTTGCAGGATCCGGCGTCCACGTGGCGCAGCTGGAGCGCGCCCGCGCCGCCCGCGGGACGCTCGAGCGAGGCCGACCGACGGCTGCGCCGGAGCTGGCGGAGGAGGACGAACATCAGCGGTCCACGCAGGCGTAGCAGAGCTCGAAGCTCTTGTTGATCAGGGGGAAGTCGGGGAGGATCGCGCCGGTCGCCGCCCGGGCCACCGCGGGCCAGTTGGCGTAGGAGGCGGTGCGCAGGTGGACGCGGCGGACCCGGTCGCCCATCTCGACGACGCAGAGGGCCGCGCCGCGGGGGCCCTCGACCCGGGCGACGCCGTGGGCGCCGCCGGGGGACGCCGGCGCGGTCTCGCCGGGGTCCACCGGGCCGTCGAGCAGCTCGTCGAGCATGGCGAAGGTCGCCTCGAGCTCGACCGCCCGGATCGCGGTCCGGGCCGCCACGTCGCCGTCGGTCGCCTCGGGCGCGGCGGCGCGAAAGCCGTCGTAGGCCGAGTCGCGGGCTCTCCTCGCGCGCGTCGCCGGCGACCCCGCTGGCGCGGGCGGCGGGCCCCCGGGTCCCGAGGAGGATCGCCTCGTCGCGCGGGAGGACCCCGACGCCCCGCATCCGGTCGCGCAGCGACGCGTCGTCGGCCAGGTCGCGCCAGGCGGCGCGCCGCGTCCCGCGCGAGGTCCCGCAGGTCGTCGCGCGCCGCGGCCGCCCGGTCGGCGGGGATGACGAGACGGCTCCGGCCGACCGCGACCGTCCCGAAGAGGAAGCGGTGCCCGGCCAGCTCCACGTTGAGGCGCTGCGCCCGCTCCTTCAGCGCCGCGAAGGCCATCGCCCCCGGGGCGAGACCCACCCCGGCGCAGATCTGCCCGATGTCGTTGAGGTGGTTGTAGAGGCGCTCGAGCTCGAGCAGCAGCGTGCGGGCGCGGCGCAGCGCGGGCGCCGGCCACCGCCCGGCGGCCTGCTCGGCGGCCTGGGCGGCGGCGACGGCGTTGGCGACGGCGCACGCCCCGCAGGCGTGGCGCAGCACGTCCACCATCTCGTCCGCGCGTGCGGCCCTCGGCGAGCCGCTCGACGCCGCGGTGCTTGTGGAAGAGGCGGGCGTCCAGGTGGAGGATGCGCTCGCCGACCGTGTGGAAGCGGAAGTGGCCCGACTCGATGATGCCGGCGTGGACGGGGCCCACCGCGACCTGGTGGACGTCGTCGCCCTCGACCGGCGTGGTCCACGCCGCGAGGTCGGCCGGATGGTCCACCAGCGGGCGCAGCGGCTCGTGCCCGGCGAAGGAGACGCCGTGGAGGTCGTGCGCCTCGCGCTCGTCCCAGCCCAGGTGCGGGAGGCGGTCGACGAGCGTCGGCACGGCGGCCTCCGGCGGGGCAGCGGACGATCAGGTCGCCGTCGGGCACCGCGCAGACGTAGCGGACCTCGCGCGCGCCCCGGCCGCCGGCCGCGAAGAGGCCGTCCACCCGCCCCGACTCCGCCAGGACCCCCTCGACGACGTCGCGCAGATCGGCCGCCGTCACCCACCTCTCGCGCCGGCCTCACGAGAACCCGCCCGAGAGCGAGTGCACCAGCGTCGAGTCGGGAAGGCGGTGGGCGAGCACGGTCAGCGCCAGCAGCAGCACCGCCGCGACGCACGTCACCGTGAGGATCGGCCGCGTTCCGCGCGGGCTGCTCGGGTGGCGTCCGGTTCCGCGGCCGCCCGAGGCCCTCGACCAGCGTGTGGGCCATGCCCAGGAAGCCCAGCGCGAGGAGTCCGGCGGCGACCACCACGACCCACGTCAGGCCGGCCTCGGCGCCGCCGGCGAGCACGAGGATCTCGCTGATGAAGAGGGGCGACGGCGGCAGCCCCGCGAGCGCGGCCAGGCTCACCCCCACGGCGCCGGCCAGCGCCCGGTCGAGGTGCGCGAGGCCGCGCGGCGGACGGCGCGCCGCGGCCGGCTGGTAGCGCTGGAGCGGCACGGCCGCCGAGAAGCCGAGCGACTTCGCCACGCCGTGGCCGGCGACGTGCAGCAGCGCGCCGGCGGTCGCGATCGGGTGGTCGATCCCGATGGCGAGGACGATGACGCCCATGTGCTCGAGGCTGGAGTAGGCGAGCAGCCGCTTCCACGGCAGGGGCCGCCACAGGAAGGGCACCGCCACGGCGAGCGAGGCGATGCCGAACCCGATGAAGAGGATCTGGACGGTGTCCTCGCCCACCGCCGGCCCGAGGGCGCCGCGCGAGCCGCCACGCGACGAGCGCGACCGTCGGCAGGAGCGCCGCCGACAGGAGCGCGCTGACCGGCGGCGGCGCCTCGCTGTGGGCGTCCGGCAGCCAGTTGTGCACCGGCGCCCACCCGCCCTTGGTGGCGAGCCCCGCCACCATCAGGACGAACGCCGTCACGACCGCCGCGCTCTGCAGCGCCGGCGCGCGCGCGGCGATCTGCCCCCAGCCCAGATCGGTGGCGCCGCCCCCGGAGGCGCTCAGCTGGACGGACAGGATCACGATGCCGAACAGGGCGAACGCGAGCCCCAGGCTCGTGAGGACGAGGTACTTCCACCCCGCCTCGATGGCGCTGCGCTTGCCGCTGAACGCGACGAGCAGCGCGGACGCCGCCGTCGTGGCCTCGAGGAGGATCCAGGCGACGCCGAGGTTGTCCGCCAGGGGGATCGCGATCAGGACCGCCCAGAAGAGCAGGAGCACGATCCAGTAGAGGCGGCGGGAGGCCACCGAGCCCGCGCGCGAGCTGGGGTTGGCGCGCAGGTAGGCCGGCGACATGGCGCACGCGCTCATCCCCACGACGGCGGTGGTGGCCATGAACACGGCGCCCAGGCCGTCGAGCTGCCACCACGGCCCGGTGAGCGGCGCCTCGCCCGCGCGCGCCACGGCCACGAGGGCCAGCGCCAGCGCCGGGACGGCCGCCACGGGCGCCGCCCCAGCGGCCGGCCCGGTCGATCCAGGTCGCCGAGGGACCGAGCAGCAGGACCAGGGCCAGGAGCACCGGCGCCAGGATGGCCGCGGGCACCAGGATGCGGGCGGCCTCAGTCACGCACGCCCCGCAGCACCGCCGTGTCCGTGGTCCCGAAGGCCCGCAGGATCCGCCCCTGGAAGACCGCGGCGACCGCGATCAGGACGACCAGGTCGAACGCGACCCCCAGCTCCACCACGAGCGGCAGCGCCCCCGGGGCCGCGACCGCCGCGACCGCGATCCCGTTGTCCACCACGAGGAAGGCGAGGACCGCGAAGAGCGCGGCGCGGCGCAGCAGGAGGAGCGCGAGCGCGATGGCGACGAGGGCGACGGCGGTGTGCTCGGCGTTCGCGCTCGCGAGCCCGAACGGGGGCACCAGGGCGGTCATGGCCACGACCAGGGCCAGGGCGCCGCACAGGCGCGGGAGGGGTCCCCTGATGTCGTCGTGGATCCGCGCGTCGCGCACCCGCGCGACCACGACGAAGGTGATGGCGCTCACGGCGATCGCCCTCACCACGAGCAGCAGGGCCGCGACGAGGAACTCCCCCGAGCGGCCGGGGGTCGACGGTCAGCGCGCCGATGCCGACCAGGAGGGTCTGGCCGGTGACGAGCACGGCGGCGATCGCGGGGCCGCGCACCACGACCGCGGCGAGCCCGAGGCCGACGAGCGCGACGAGGAGGACGTCGTTCACGGGTGCGCCCCGATCGCCGCGCTCGCGACGCCGACCAGGGCGACGGCGATCGCGGCGAGCACGGTCGCCGGCACGCGGAGCAGCCGCATCTTGGCCTGGACGGTCTCGACCACGGCCAGCGTCACGACGAGCAGGACCAGGGTGCCGGCGAGCACGGCGAGGCCGGGGACGAGCGCGGCCGGGTGGGGCAGGAAGAGCCCCGCCGCGAGGACCAGGACCACCCAGTGACGGGCCGCCGCGGCCCACGTGAGCAGCGCCAGGTCGCGGCCGGCGTACTCGAGGAGCGGCCCCTCGTGGATCATCGTCAGCTCGAGGTGGGTGTCCGGGTTGTCGATCGGCTGGCGCCCCGTCTCCAGCAGCACCACCAGGGCCATCGCGAGGGCGCCGCACCAGTGCGCCGGCTCCCCCCACACCCCGGTGCCGGACGCGGCGGCCCACATGTGCCGCAGGTCCGTCCCCCCGGCGGGGATCGCCGCCAGGAGCACCACCAGGACCACGAGCGCCTCGCCGAGGATCGCGAAGGTCATGTCGCGCGCGGCCCCCATCAGCCCGAAACCGCCTCCGGTGTCCCACGCCGACAGGGCGATCGCGACCCGGCACAGGGCCAGGAGGCCGACCACCAGGAGCGCGTCGTTCCCGGCGGGCCAGCCCGTTCCCCAGGCCGCGACGGGCACGACCAGCAGGCACACCGCGAGCGCCGCCGCCACCGCGATCGGGGCGAGGCGGTAGACCGGGCCCGCGCCGGCGGGATCGACCGTGCCCCGGCGCCAGAGGCGGGCGAGCTCGCGGTACGGCTGCAGCACGCCCGGGCCGCGGCGGCCCTGGAGGCGCGCCTTGGCCGCCTGGATCCCGCCCGGCAGGAGGGGCGCCGCCGCGAGACCGGCCACCTGGACGCCCATCGCCAGCCCGTCCCCGGCGCTCATCCGAGCACCCCCAGGCGGACGAGCGCCAGCAGCACCAGGACGAGCCCCACCAGCGACGCCACGTACTGGCGCAGGTTGCCGGACTGGAGCCGGCGCGCCTGCTGCGCGCCGGCCAGGGCGCCGCGCAGCACCGGCGCGTAGAGGCCGGCGTCGAACAGGTGCGGCACCCCGCCGCGGTGGCGGACCTCGTGGACGACGCCCTCCCGCGCGACGGTCGACACCTCGCGCTCGGGCCGCAGCAGGCTCTGGAACGCCAGGTTCGCGGGCTTGGTGAAGCCCGCCGCCGTCCACTCGAGGCGGGGGTCGGGATCCTGGCCGCAGTTCCACACCGGGGTCGGCCGCGGCGTCCGGCGCCCGCGGAGCACGACGAGCGCCGCCGCGGCCGGCCGCCATGGCGAGGCCGAGCCCCAGCGTCGGGAGGGAGGCCCCGGGCACGGCCAACCCGGCGTCGAGGCCGATGGAGACGCCCCCGGGCGCGAGCTCCGCCAGGCGCGGCAGCAGCAGGCCGGGGACGAGCCCCAGCGCGACGCACACGGCGGCGAGGGCGACGACGGGGATCCGCATGGCGGCCGGGACCTCGCGCGGCGTCGCGATAGCCCTCGGTGCGCGGGCGCCCGAGCAGCGCGAGCCCGCCGGCCGTGACGAAGCAGTAGGCGCCGACGGCCGCGGTCGCGCCGAGCACCGCGGCGGCGACGCCGCCCGCGAGCGCGAGCCCGACGCCGCCCTCGCGCGCCAGCGCGAGCAGCGACTGGAACGCCAGCCACTCGGAGGCGAAGAGGCCGAGCACCGGGACGCTCGCCATGGTCAGCGCGCCCACCAGGACGGCCGCGCCGGTCCAGGGCATACGCGCCAGCACGCCCGCCCATCCGATCGAGGCGCAGCCCTCCCGCCGCGCGGTCCATCGAGCCCGCGCCCAGGAACATCAGCGCCTTCGCCGCGGCGTGGTTCGAGCGCCTGCAGCAGCGCCGCGGCGACGGCGACGGCCGTCCAGCTGCTCCTCGCCCTGCGACTGGAAGACGGCCGCCGCGCCCAGCGCGAGGCAGATGATCCCCACGTTCTCGATCGTGGAGAAGGCCAGCAGGCGCTTCAGGTCGCGCTGGAAGAGGGCGTAGGCCGCCCCGACCAGCGCCGAGGCGGCGCCGAGTGCGAGCACGACCAGCCCCATCCACAGCTCCGGGCCGCCGATCCACTCCAGCAGGAGCCGCATCAGACCGTAGAGGCCCACGTTGACCATGGCCCCCGACATCAGCGCGGAGACGTGGCTCGGCGCGAGCGGGTGGGCGCGCGGCAGCCAGGCGTGGAAGGGCACGAGGCCCGCCTTGGTCCCGAAGCCCACGATGCCCGCGATCGCGACCGTCGTGGCCGCCGCGCCGTCCCGAGCGCGCGGGGGTCGCCGAGGGCCCCCTGGCCCGCCAGCACGATCATCGCCACCCAGACGCCCGCGCCGCCGATGTGCGTGATGGCGAGGTACTCGAACACCGTCCGCCGGGCCGCGGGCGTGTCGCCGTGGACCAGGATCGCCGCCGCCGGGCACGAGGGTCATCAGCTCCCAGAAGGCGAGGAAGGTGGTGATGTCGCGCGCGGCGAGGACGCCCAGCGAGCACGATCTGGAAGAGGCCGGTGAGGACGGCCAGCGCCACCGCGTCGGGGCGGCCGCGGAGGTGGCCGATCGCGTAGACGCCGGCGGGGACCCCCACCACCGCGACGATGGCGATGAACGCGCCCGAGAGCGGGTCGATCCCCATCGCGGGCCGGAGGCCCGACGTGAAGCCCGCGCCGACCGTGCGGTCGAGCAGGAGGCACAGCGCCCCGCCGGCGCCGATCAGCGCGACGCCGCCGGACTGCAGCGCGAGGGCGGGCGCGAGCCGGCCCGGGATCAGGGCGAGCAGCGTTCCGGCGATCAGGAGGACGACCCCGGCGACCAGCGTGGCGTCGAGCGGGGTCAGGACCGGAACGTCACGCCGGCGCCGCCCCGGGCTTCTTTGTCAATAATCTTCAAAACTTTTAAGAATCTAAGTGGTAGAATCGCACAGCTGCCCAGGCCCGGCAAGAGCCCCCGAGGAGCCCCCGTGTCCCCCGCCCGTGACCCGCAGGCGCAGGAGCCGATCTACGTCGTGAAGGCCGAGCTGTTCCGTGTCCTCGGACACCCGGCGCGCGTGCGGATCCTGGAGCTCCTGCGCGACGGCGAGAAGAGCGTCGGCGAGCTGCAGGCGGCGCTCCAGCTCGATTCCAGCGGAACGTCCCAGCACCTCGGCGTGATGCGCCGCCAGGGGATCCTGGAGAGCCGCAAGGAGGGGACGAGCGTCTTCTACCGGGCGCGCGACCCGCGGGTCTTCCAGCTGCTGGAGGTCGCCCGGCAGATCCTGACGTCCTCGCTCGAGGCGACCCAGGCCCTGCTCACCGAGATGGCGACCACGCCCGGATCAGCGCTTGATCTCGATCAGTAGCACCCACGAGTTCAGGAGCACGCTGACGAACGAGATCACCACGGCGGGCAGCAGCCAGTAGACGCCCCCCTCCCAGCCCGCGAGCAGCACGGCCCCCGCGATCACGTAGGGCACGTGGGCGGTGAGGGAGATGGCCAGGCGGAATGCGTCGTGGGTGCGGTGGTCGGGATCGCTCACGTCGACGCCGCGGCGCTGCACCACGACGACCGCGATGAGCGCCACGAGGCCGACGCCGAGCACCTCCGCCCCGTACGCCTCGGTCGACTGGTCGGGCGCGAGCATGACCGTCGAGACGATCAGCACCGTCGAACAGGGTGAGGAGCGTGACGCCCGCGCGGGCCGGCAGTCCGGGGTACGCCAGGATCGTGTCGAGGTTGATCGACAGCGCCACGAAGAGCAGCCCGGCCAGGGCGGCCGAGGCCGCCACCTGACCGGAGAAGAAGGCCTCCCAGCCGTTCACGGGCGCAGCAGGTCGTCGAGCCAGCCGAACGAGCGGGCGTGGTACAGCGCCCGGGCACCCGCCTCGCAGTGGTCCCCGGCCCCCTCGGCGGCGGTGAAGGTGACGAACTCCGCCTCGCAGGTGAGGGCCTCCACCAGCTGGGGTGCCGAGGCGCTGATGGCGTCGCCCTCGGCGTTGCAGACCCACGTCGGACACGTGATCCGCTCGGCGCGCCCGGCCAGGGAGTAGTCCTTCCAGGACTCGACGAGGTCCATCACGTCGGTCGCGCCGTGCACGAGCAGGCCCCGCCGCAGCGCCCAGCCCGCCGTCGGCTTCTTCGCCATGTGCTCCAGGATCTCGCGCACCGCGGCGACGGCCGGCCGCGTGCCGCCGGCGAACCCCTTGGACAGCGGACCGGGGATCCGCTCCAGGAAGCCGGCGTAGAGGTCGAACGCCCCGCAGTCCGCGATGCAGGCCGCGAGCCGGTGCTCGCCGCTCGCCGCGCGCGGGGCCAGGTGCGCGCCCAGGCTCAGCCCGATCAGCGCGATCCGCTCGGGATCGACGTCGGGGCGGCCCAGGGCGTAGTCCACCACCGGGCCGACGACGTTCTCCCAGTCCGGCCGCAGCACCAGACCGCGCCGCAGCAGGGCGCCGCCCTGGCCGGGGCCGTCGAAGGCGAGGACGTTGTAGCCGCGGGCCAGCGCGGCCGCCCCGTTGTAGAAGTAGAGCTCCTCGACGGTGCCGTCGTATCCGCCGGTCAGGATCACGGTCGCGCGCGGGCGCGGGTCGTCGTCCACCCGGAAGAAGTAGCCGGGGAGCGACGCCCCCTCGAAGGGGATCTCGATCGTCTCGACGGGTGTGTCCATCAGGGCGGCGGCGCGGCGGAAGGTGTCGGTCTGGCGCGCGTTGCTCGCCACGAGGCGGGGATCGAGCGGCGTCCCCATCAGCATCACGCCGGCGGTGCGGTAGTAGTTCGAGGCCCGCAGGTGGGCGAGCCGGGCGGTCTCGCGGCGGCCCTTGGCCTCGGCGGCCTCGGCCAGGTTGGCGACCCAGCGGGCGGTCGCGAGCCACTCGTCGTGCCAGCTGTCGAGGTCGGTGCCCTTCACGCGGCGCGCGGTCGCCAGGCACTCCCCCAGATCCGCCCCTCCCGCGAGCCCCGCCCCCATCGCGCGCAGGGTCTGCGCGTCGAGCAGCTCGTCCTTCAGCGCCACGTGCGTCACGGCCACCTCCGCTCGATCGCAGACCCGGCGGATGTCCCGCCCGCGCCATTCTGTCCGATCGCTTGACATGTGACTAAATGGTCACCTATGGTCTCCGCATGACGGACGACGATCTCGTGTTCAAGGCCCTCGCCGACCCGACGCGCCGGTTCCTGCTCGACCGGCTCTTCGAGCGCGACGGACGGAGCCTCACCGAGCTCGAGTCCGAGCTGGAGATGACGCGCTTCGGCGTCATGAAGCACCTGCGCGTCCTCGAGGACGCGGGCCTCGTGGTGCCCAGGCGCTCGGGTCGGGAGAAGCTGCACTTCCTCAACCCGGTGCCGATCCGGCTCATCCACGACCGGTGGATCGACAAGTACACGGAGCGCCAGGTCTCGGCGCTCGCGGAGCTCAAGTCCGAACTGGAGGAGACGGCATGACCACGCAGGCGACGACCAACGGCACCATCCAGGTCTTCCGGGTGTCCATCAAGGCGAGCGCCCAGGCGATCTGGGACGCGATCACCACCCCCGAGTGGACCGCCCGCTACGGCTACAGGGCCCCGGCCCACTACGAGCTGCGCCCGGGCGGCGCCTATCACTCGCTGGCCACCGCGGAGATGCGCGACTACGGGGCGCCCGAGGTGGTGGTCGAGGGCGAGGTCCTCGAGGTCGATCCACCGCACCGGCTGGTGCAGACGTGGCGCATGCTCTTCTCCCAGGAGCTGTCCGAGGAGGCGCTCACGCGCCTCACCTGGGAGATCGAGGAGGGCCCCGACGGAGAGTGCACGCTGACGGTGACGCACGACCTGGCGGGAGCGCCGGTGCACGCCGGCGCGGTCTCGGGCAAGGACCCGCGGGCCGGCGGCGGATGGCCCGGCGTGCTGGACGACCTCAAGTCGCTGCTCGAGACGGGCGAGGCCGCCCCCCGCTGAGCGCGGCCGCGGCACGGACCCCGCGCGGCGGGGTCCGTGCGTCCCGGCCCTTGACCTCAAGTGCGCTTGAGGTCCTACCCTGCGACGCGGACGGTCAACGAACGCGGGGGGCACGATGGCGACGACCAGGACGGCCGGGGAGCGGATCACCGACGAGGTGACCTCCTGGCCCGGCGTGACGGCGGTGCACGGCGAGCGCGGCGAGTGGTCGTTCCGGCTCGGACGCCGGGAGCTCGGGCACCTCCACGGAGACCGCGTCTTCCACGCCGGCTTCCCGAAGGACGTCTGGCACGAGCTCCACGACGCGGGACGGATCGAGCACCACCCGGTCTTCCCGGGCACGCCCGGCTACGGCTCGCGCCGGATCGCCGGCGAGGACGACGTCCGCGACGTGGTGGCGATGCTGCGCCTCAACTACGACCGCGTCGTCGCCCGGCGCGGCCTGCCGGACGTCGCGTGAGGCGAGCGGGGTCCTAGACGCCCTTGCTGGGGATGGCGCGCAGGCGGTCGAGGAAGGCGGCGCCGGCGCGCGCCTTCTCCGGATCGACGCCCATCACGGTCTCCAGGCGCGTCGGCAGGTAGGCCAGCTCGTCGGTCCCGAGGCCGTTGCCGTCGACGCCGAGCGTCGCGGCCATCGCGCGCTGGCAGTCGCCCTTGTGGACGACGTAGGCCGGCGCCGACCCCTCCCCCTCGGCCCAGACGCTGTTGCCCTGGGCCGCGTCGGTGATCGGGCGGTCGCAGGAGTCGCAGTGGAGGGCGAAGCGGTGCACGCCCTCGTGGGTGACGGACGTGAGCGCCATGGCGGGCCTCCGGTGGGGGTGGCGCACCCTACCGCGGCGGCTCGCCGAGGGTGTCGATGGCCTCCTGGCACCAGCGGGCGAACGCGCGCTGGGCGTGGACGCCCTTGCGAAGCGCAAGGATCAGGTAGCGGTTGGTGCCCTCGGGGAGCGCCGCGATCTCGGCCTCGAACTCGGCCCGCCGGCGCTCGTGAGCCGCCTTCAGGCTCTGCAGCTGGGCCACGACCTCCTCCTCCGGCAGGGGGTCGGCGAGGGTGAGCTTGACCAGCGACTCGTCGCGCAGCGTCGCGAGCCCCCACGGCTCGGCCAGCCAGGCCCGCAGCGCCCGCCGGCCCGCCGGCGTGATCGTGTAGACGCGCTTGTTGGGCCGCGCGTCCTGCTGGACGTGCTCCTCGCTCACCAGCGCGAGCTCGGTCAGCCGCCGCAGCTCCGCGTAGATCTGCGAGTACGACGCGTGCCAGAAGTGCGCCGCGCCGGCCTCCAGGCGCGCCTTGACCTCGTAGCCCGAGCTGGGGCCGCCGGCCAGCTGGCCCAGCACGGCGTAGGTCGTCACCGGAAGTCGGCGCAGATCCTCGCCGCTTGACCGGGGGTTTCGCCTCGGTGTATTACTAGTTGTCATATTACTCCTCGTCCCGAAGGACCGGGTCTATGCACCTGTACCACCGCTGGAAGTGTCCCTGGTGCGCCGCCGTGCGCCAAGGGATCGAGAATGTCGGCGCCGAGGTCGAGCTGGTGGAGGTGCCCTACCCGCGCGAGGAACGCGACATGGTGGAGGCGGTCAGCGGCCAGCGCCGGGTGCCGGTGCTCGTGGACGGCGACCGGGTGATCGTGGACTCGCGACGCATCGTCCGCTACCTCTACGAGACCTACGGCGGCGCCGCGTTCGCCCGCTCCGCCGCCGAGCTCGCCGACGACGAGCTCGAGGGGTTCGACAGCTGCGCGATCCCGTCGCCCGCGCCATGAGCGGCGACGACGCGGGGTTCACGCGGGTGCACGCCTCCGACGTCCCCTTCCGGGAGCGCAGAGGGGGCGGCGCGAGCTCGTCCGACCTCGCCGGGGCGCTGGGCGCCGAGCACGTCGCGCTGCGCACCTGGCGCTTCGGGCCGGGGCACGAGATGGCCTATCACCGGCACCGGACCCAGGAGGAGATCTACCACCTGCTGGCGGGCGGTCCCCAGGAGGTCCTGATCGACGGCGAGGTCGTGTCGGTCGCCGACGGGGACTGGCTACGGCTCGACAAGGACACGCCCCGCCGGATCCAGAACCACACCGACCGCGAGGCGGTCTGGCTGACCATCGGGGCGCCGCCGGGCAGTGGCATCACCGACGGCGTCCGGCTCGATCCGGAGACCGGCGCGGAGATCCCCCGGCCCGGCTGAGGACGGCCCGCGGGCGCACCTCTAGCCTTCGGCGGATGCGCTCCGGGTTCACCCCCCAGCACCGCGGCGGCTCCGGGCCGCCGCTGGTGTGCCTGCACGGCTTCACCGACACGTGGCGCACGTGGGAGCTGGTGCTGCCGCGGCTCGAGCGCCACCACGACGTGCTGGCGCCCACGCTCCTCGGCCACGCGGGCGGTCCGCGGCTGGAGGGGGAGGTCACCGACGCGCTGGTCGCCGACGCCGTCGAGCGCGCCATGGACGAGGCCGGGTTCGACACCGCCCACCTCGTCGGCAACTCGCTCGGCGGCTACGTCGCCCTGCAGCTCGCCGCGCGCGGCCGGGCGCGCACGGTCGTCGCGCTCGCCCCGGCCGGCGGCTGGGCCGCGGGCGACCCCGGGCTCGGGGAGACGCTCGACCACTTCGTGATGATGCGCGAGCTGCTGAGGGCCGCGGCGCCCCACGCCGAAACGATCGTCGGCACGCGGGAGGGGCGCCGGCGCGCGACCGCGTTCACGACGACCAACTACGAGCACATCCCGCCGGAGCTCCTGGCCCATCAGATCCGGGGCGTCGTGGCGTGCGAGGGGATGCTGCCGATGATCGCGTTCGCCCTGCGGCAGGGCTACCGACTCGAGCCCGAGCGGATCACCTGCCCGGTGCGGATCGCGTGGGGCACCCACGACCGGCTGCTGCGCTGGCCCTCGGCCGCCGTGCGCTTCCGGGAGGACTGGCTCCCGCACGCGGACTGGATCGAGCTCGAGGGCATCGGGCACTGCCCCCAGCTGGACGTCCCGCTGGAGACGGCCGAGCTGATCCTGGGGTTCACGGCGACATGAGCCGACACGCGGAGGACGGAGATCGATGGCCCACGTTCTGATCACCCACGAGGTCGACGACTACGCGGCGTGGAAGGCGGTGTTCGACGCCGCCGCGCCGATGCGGCGGGCGGCCGGCGAGCGCGCCTACACGGTCCTGAGGTACGCCGACGAGCCGCGGCGGATCGTGCACTTCTCCGAGTGGACCTCGACGAACGACGCGCGCGCGTTCTTCGAGTCGCCGGAGCTGGTCGCGCTGCGCGAGCGCGCCGGCGTCCGGTCGCCGGAGTTCGCCTACCTCGAGCGGCTGGAGGCCGGCGTCCTGGAGTGACGGGCGCGGCCCACCGCCGGCGGTATTGCCCCGTTCGATCGGGCTGACGGATGATCGCGACGGATCGGGTCTTCCGACCACCCGAATCAGGGGGCGACATGGACGCGCAGGGATCCGGCAAACGCCACGGGCGTCGCATCGGCATCGGCGCCTGCATCGCGGTCGCCATGCTCACGAGCCTCGCACTCATCGTGGCGAGCGGGTTCGGCAGTGAGCAGGCGGCCACCCAGAACATCACGGTCACTCTCAGCAAGGGCACGACGACGGTCACCGGTACGGACGCGCTCGTCTCGGGCCTGACGAGGATCACGGCAAGGAACACGACAAGGCTCCGATGGACTTCGCGCTGGCGCGCATCAAGCCGGGCAAGACCTTCGCCGACCTCCAGGCCGAACTGAACCGCAGCCGGACGTGCCCGAGGCACGACGGCGACGCTGACCACGTTCTTCGGCTCCCCCCGGGCAGGAGCTTCGTCACCACGGTGAACCTGCCGCCCGGCGACTACGCGGTCACGCAGCCGCCCAGCGGCAAGGGCTCGGCCCGGCCGCGCAGTTCAGCATCGCCAACGGCTCGGCCGGTGGAACGCCGCCGCCGACCACGGGCACGGTGCAGCTCTACGACTACGGCATCACCGCACCGGCCTCGATCCGCGGCCGCGGGGTGCTGAAGGTCAACAACATCGGCGCCAACTACCACTTCGTCATCGGCCTGCGGCTCTACCCCGGCGTGAACGCCGACAAGGTCGTCTCCGACATCAAGACCGGCGCCGGCGGCAACGGCCCGCCTCCCGGGCGAGTTCGTCACGATCATCGGGGTCGTGAACCCCGGCAGCATCAACTACGTCAACACCCACCTCAGGCCCGGCCGTTACGTGATCGCCTGCTTCAACAGCGATCGCCACAGCGCGGGGCACGACCACAGCCAATTCGGCATGGTGCGCAAGCTGACCGTGCAGTAGAACGGCCTCGACGTCCGGGCCCCACGGGGCCCGGACGTCGACGCACCGAAGGATCGCGAGCACGCCAATGCAGCACCCACACCACAGGGGCGCCGATCGGACGAGGCGCTGATCGCCCTCGCCGCACAGCCGCCGGTGGCGACGACGGCCGCCGCCGTGCGGACCGTGAGCGTCACCGACCAGGCCGTCGCCCCGCAGGATCTCCTGGTCGCCGCGGCGACGAAGGTCGTCTGGCGCAACCGCGGGCGCAACCGCCACACGGTGACGGCCGACGACGGCCGCTTCGGCTCGGGGACGCTCTTCTCGGGCGACACGTTCACGATCAGGGCGCCCACGGCGCCGGGCGTCTACGCCTACCACTGCATCTTCCACAACTACATCCGCGGGACGGTGACGGTCTCCCCGGTCAGCCTGGCCGCGCCCGGCCCGGTCGACGTGGGCCGCAGGGTCCGGCTCCGGGGAACGCTCCGAGGAGGCGCCGCCGGCGCGCCGGTGAGCGTGCAGCAGCGGGTCGCCGGCGCGTGGGTCACGATCGCCGACACCACCGCGAACCCGGCGGGGGCCTTCTCGGCGACCTCTCCCCCGCTCACCACCGGCACCGTCTTCCGGGCGCTCGCCGCCGACGCGGTGGGGCCCGCCGTGCCGGCGCAGGTGCGCCAGGTGGTGTCGGTCGGCCGCTCGGGCGCCCCGGCTGACCGTGCGCGTGACGCCGGCGGCCTCCGGGGCGGTGGTCCACCTGGAGCGGCGCGACCGGGCCGGGCCGCTGGAGCGGCGTCGCGCGCCGCCCGCTCGCCGGCGGACGGGCGGTGTTCACCCTCGAGTCGGCCGGCGTCTACCGCGCCCGCGTCGGCGCGCGCGCCGGCCTCGCCGGGCGCGCGTCGCGGCCGGTCGGGTTCCGATGAGGGGCGTCGCGGCCGCCATCGCGGGTCTCGTGCTCCTCGTCGCGGTCACGGGATGCTCCCTGGGGGGCGACGATTCGTCTTCCTCCTCTTCCTCGTCGTCGACCTCGTCGTCGGCCCCGGCCTCCACCACCGCGCGCACGGCGCCCCCCTCCGCCACCGCCGGGCGCACGACCACGGCCCCCGGAGCGGCGACGACGACCGCCCCGAGGACCCCGGCCGGCCCCGCGAGCACGGCGGAGAAGGCCGCCGCCGCGGCGCAGGCGACGAAGAGCGGGTTCACCGTCGCGAGCGCAGACGTGAGCCGCCTGGTCCCCGGCGGCCCGAGCACCGGGGGCTACTCCCTCTGGTCCGCCACCGCCGAGGGCCGGCTCCTGACGGTGATCCTCGGCCCCGACGACCGGGGGCTGAGCTGGTCCGGCTGCTCCCGCGAGTTCGCCGGGGCCATCGACCGGTGCGGAGGGGTGGCGGTGCTGCCCAGCACGCTCCTCCTCGGCGGCCACGTCGCGCCCACGGTGGTCTCGGTGGACGTGATCACGAGGTCCGGCGCCCGCCTCCCCGCCACGGTCGGCGCCGGCGGTTGGCTCTACCACACCGCCACGCTGAACCTGAAGGACCCGAAGGACGCGGACAACCCGGCGACGGCCGAGGCGCGCGACGCCTCGGGCAAGGTCCTGGGCGAGGTGCCGCTGGCGCGCTAGCGTCGCACCCATCGACGACGCGCCGAACACCGCCGGCAGCGCGAAGGTCACCGACGACGAGCTGGCCTCGCTGCTGCGCGGCGTCTTCGTGGAGGAGGGGTACACCGACCCGCTACTGGCGGACGAGCTGTTCTCGCCCGCGAGCGTCCGCCGCCGCGGCACGATCCTGGTGGCGCGCGACCCCGAGTCGGGAGAGGTGGCGGGCATGATCGTGGTCGTGCCCCCGGGCGCCTCCGGACGCCAGATCGCGACCGGTCCGGAGGCGGAGCTGCACCTCCTGGCCGTGCGCCCGGAGTGGCGGGGGCGGGGCATTGCGCGCGAGCTGGTCGCCGCGGCCCTCGCGCACGCCCGCGCGGAGGGCCACGCCAGGATCGTCCTCTCCACCCAGGAGACGATGACGGCGGCGCAGTCCCTCTACGCCCGCTCCGGCTTCACGCGGCTCCCGGCGCGGGACTGGCGGCGCGGCGACCGTCGCTTCCTGGCTTTCGGGCGCGACCTTCCGGCGGGCGAGGAGCCCTGGTCGGCCTCCGCCACGGCGACGCGGGGGCGGACGCGCCCGCCGGCGATCGTCAGCGAGGCGAACCCGGCGGCGATGGCCAGCATCCCGCCGCCCGCGAACGCGAGCACGTAGTCGCCGAGGGCCGTGCGGGGGGCTCCGGCCAGCCAGGCGGCGGCCGCCCCCCCGAGCATGTGGGCGCAGAAGATCCAGCCGAAGACGACGCCGGCGCGCTCGGGCCCGAACACCAGGTTGGTGAGGGCGACCGTCGGGGGACGGTGGCCACCCAGTCGAGGCCGTAGACCAGCGCGAAGGCCAGGAGCGCCGCGTGCGGCCCCGCCAGCAGCGACGGCAGGAGCGCGAGCGACAGGCCGCGCAGCGTGTAGTAGACGAACAGCCGCGACCCCGTAGACATGCGGGTTCTGGGGACGCTGGGGAGCCTAATGGGGAGAACGATGGGGAGAACGGGGGCCGGGCAAAACCGCTGGGGCGGTCGTGCCCAGCGCCCCTCACGCACCGCGCTGGGCGGCGCGCCAGGCGTCCAGCACCTGGCCGGCGCTTGCGTGCTCGGCGGGCAGGGCGTGCCCGTAGAGGCTGAGCACGAGGTGGGCGTCGGCATGGCCCAGCAGGTCCGCCACGGCGTGCACGGTGAGGCCGGCGGCCAGCCAGAAGGTGGCGGCGCTGTGCCGCAGGTCGTGGAAGCGCAGCGTGGGCAGGTCAGCGGCGGCGCGCACCTGCCGCCATGCGCGTTCGATGCTGTGGGGGAACACCCGCTGCCCGTCCGCGCTGTCCGGGGCGGCCATGCGGTAGCGGCGCATGCGGGCCACCACGTCCTCGCCCAGCGGCACCACGCGCACCTGGCGGCTCTTGGTGGCCACGATGGCCCCGGCGCGGTCCCGCGTGCCGGCCACGCGCACCTGGCGGGCGTCAAGGTCGACGCCTGCTGGCCCCCACACCACGGCCTGCAGCTCACCGAGTCGCAGGCCGGTGGCCAGGGCCATGGCCACCATCGGACCGATTGCGGGGTTGCCCGTGGCCAGGAACGGGCCGCGCTTGCCGGGCACCGCCAGCGTGCCGGCGCTGCGCGCATCGGCCACCAGCTGCAGGTGGTCGGCCTCGGCCGGCGTCAGGAACTGGGCCGGGGAGGTGTCGGCGCTGGGCGCGCGCACGCCGGCCGCCGGGTTGGCCGCCAGCACGTCCAGCTCTACCTGCCTGCCCAGCACGCGCCGCAGCGCGGCCAGCACGTTGCCTGGCCGCCCGGCACGGGCGGCGTTACCTGCTGGCCATAGTTTGGCCTCCCCACAAGCCGCTTGGCTATCAGGGTTTTCACTTACGCGCGCACGCGCTATGTGGGCGGCTGGGGGTGAGCGGCGTTACGGAACGGAACGGCGCTCTAACCCCAGCTGCCGGGCCTTGCAACGGCTGCGTCCGAGCGGGGTGGACGACTCGCTCGGGTGGCGCTGCCGTGTCCTACCAGCGGCGGGTGTGCCGACCAACCGTGGCCCTCCGAGGGTACCAGCCTGCCCGGAGCGCACAGCGGCCCCGTGGGGACACCAACCCACAAGGCCGCGTCACACACTGCACCGAGCTGCCACGCCCCAGGAGGGTGGCGTGGCCTGAGCGAAAGTCCCTTGATCGGGGCTCCGCACGACAACCCCGCTGGACTGCGCGCGCCGGGGTCGCTCGACGCCTTCCTCGGCGGGAGGAGTCGCCTCACCACGGGCCGAATATGACCGCATGTTGTCCGTGATGCGCATGCTCCAGAGGTTTCGACACGCGCTGAGCGAGGCGCACAAGAACGACGGGTTCGGCCCCATCGCTGGCGCGGGCCTCCTCCTCGTGATGCTCGGGACGTTCGTCTACTGGACCAGCCAAGGCTGGAGCCTCGTGAACGCTTTCTATTTCGCCGTCGCGACCCTCACCACCTCCAGCATCGCCGACCCCTCGCTCACGATCGAGGGCGCGTGGATCAAGCTCTTCACCGTTCTCTACATCATCATCGGCATCGGGATTCTTGTGGAGCTTGCGCGGCAGATCGGCATGGGTTTTGTCGAAGTCAATCGCCAAGAGCGGGAGGCGAGGCACGCCAGGCACGCCTCCAGGCACGGGGACCCGCCAGGCGACCCAGACCCCTCCGGTCGCGCCTGAGTCGAGCTGTTGGCCGCATCCGCTCAGGAGCCCGGCCCGTCCGGTGATGTTGATGACCTACTCGCGTGGCCGAGAGCGGCGGCACCGGGGCCCGATGGCGCGGGCCCCAGCACCTCCCGCGCCGTCGAAGGTAACGCGGTGGGGTGAGGGTACGCCGGGCGTACTCTGGGGCAACCACCGGCATAGAAGAGGCGGGCATGGGCGTCACCGACGAGCACGGGCTGCCGAGGCGCAGCGCCGAGGACCAGCTGGCACATGAGCGCATCGCGGCCATGAAGGAGGCCGGCATGGTCAGCGGCTACGGGCAGGCCGAGGTGGTCGGGAAGGCGCTGGCGGCCGGCGGCGAGGAGTATGCGGCCCAGGTCGAGGGCGTGATGCGCCACAACGAGGCCGCCAAGGAGGTCGCCCGCGCGCTGGAAGGGCTGCCGGATGCCGAGCGCATGGCCTCCGACATCGCCCTGATGGAGGAAGCTCAGGCCACCGCCGACTTCGCCGGCGACATCGCGGAGCGCATCCGCCGCCGGTACGCCGAGGGGCTGGATGAGGGCTAGACCCGCCAGGCGTCAGGTGAGCGGGTCGTCACGGTCGTTTCCCCGACGTGAGCAGCTTCCTTAGGCGGCCCCAGAGACGGCTCCACCGGACGTCTGGTGGTCCTGACCCCATGAACGCGCCGCTGAGAAGACTCGCCGCGACAGCCGCGAGGACGATGCATCCGAGGAGGATGGCACCCCCAATGCCAACCCAATCCATGCGGTCCTCCTACTACGGAAGCTGACGCCGGAGCAGCCTGTCGAGGTCAGTCCGGGGCACGGGGTCGTTCCGCTCTCTCTCCAGTGCCCGCGCGGACGCCTCGGCATGATCGCGCTCGATGGCGTCCCGGAACAGCTCCCCCGCCTCGGTGACGAGGACCCAGATAATGGCCGCTACAACGGCCAGCCCCCATACCACCGCCTCCTCCATGGTCCCGTCGTATCCCTCGGCCCCGCGTGCGTCAACGAACCCGCCCAGCGGTTGCGCCACGCGCAACTCGGGCGGCCCTATGGAAGCTGACGCCGGAGGAGCCTGTCGAGGTCGGTTCGCGGGGTTGAATCGCCCTCTTCTCGATCCCCCAGGAACTCGTGGAAGGCCCCGAACTTCTGCTCGTAGGTCGGGTCCGGTGGAGGCCCCCACCCCAGCCGGTGCTCGACGTACACCCCGAGGGGAACGGCTGCGATGAGCGCGACTGTCAAGAGCAGGTCCATTGCCGTGCTCCTACGGAAGCTGTCGTCGGAGGAGCCTGTCGAGGTCAGTTCGCGGGCTGGGGTCGTTCCGCTCCCGATCCAGTGCCCGCGCGGACGCTTCGGCAAGACCGCGCTCGATCGCATCAAGGAGTCGGCCCCCACCCCATAGGTAGAGCACTAGGACCGGCGCGCCGGCGATCGTCCAGGAGAGCATCTCGGACTCGCTCATGCCGCTGTCCTAGCCCTGTGCCGGCGGACCGTCAACGAACCCGCCCAGCGGGTTGCGCCACGCGCAACTGAGCCCCGTCAGAGACCCGCGCTACGATGCCCTCGCGCGGAAGGGCCGCGCCGGTTCGTCCACCCGGCCCCGCCCCGCGCCCCGACACGCCGGGCCGCAGTGAGAACGGACGCGGACACCACCTGCCGGGATCGAGAGGACAACCGATCCTGTGAGGTGCCTGATGCATGTGATCTACGGGCGCTCCTACCCGGACCACGCTGCCCTGGTGGCGCGCGTGGCCGAGCTGGACGCCGAGTGGGCCGGGCGCAACTTCAGCGCCAAGGCCAGAAGTGAATGGAACGCGCTCAACGAGGCCATCGCTGAGTCCGAGCGCGAGGTGCGCCGGGACCGCCTGGCCGAGCTGTACCGCAGCGGTGGCGGCCGTGAGCCCGGCGGCGTGGCCCGAGCCGCGAGGACAACCGCGAGCACGGCCCGGAGCACGTGAACCGTGCCCTGGCGGCCATCGACGCCCACACCCGCGACGGCGCGCTCAGCGCCCCGGCGGCGGACCGGCTGGACACGCACGTGCGCCACAACGACACGCCGGAGGGCCTGGACGCGCGCTACCTGGCGGCCGTGGGCAGCCCGGCGTACGAGAGGGCCTTCCACTGGGTGCTGCGCGACCCGGTGACGGCCACGGCCCGCATGGAGGCCGACGAGTTGGAGGCCATGCGCGAGGTGGCCCGTGTCGAGGGCCTGCGCGCGGCGCTGGTCGGCGGCGCGCCCACCGGCTCCTACGCGCTGCCCTTCACGCTGGACCCCAGCATCATCCTCAGCTCAGCCGGCGTGGTGAACCCGGTGCGCCAGCTGGCGCGGGTCATCACCATCAGCACCAGGGAGTGGAAGGGCCTGTCCAGCACGGGCGTCATCAGCACCTTTGAGCCCGAGCTGACCGAGGCCGGCGACCGCACGCCGACCTTCGACCAGCCCACCATCGAGACCCAGATGGCCCGCAGCTACATCGAGGCCAGCTCGGAGCTGTTCGACGACTGGGCCAGCATCACCACCGAGATGGGCCGCCTGTTCGCGGACTCCAAGGCCGTGCTGGAAGCCGACAAGTTCGTCAACGGCGACGGCACCGATGAGCCGGACGGCATCCTCAACGGCCTGGCCGCCGGCCAGACCTGCGTGACCGCCGGGGCCACCCTGGACATCGTGGACCTGTACGGGGCCAAGGAGAAGGTGCCCAACCGCTTCAAGTCGCGCGCGTCGTGGCTGCTGGCGGAGGGCTCCATCGACTTCGCCTGGCAGCTGGTGGCCGTGGGCGACGAGCAGAACGCCATGGTGATGGCCAGCTACGGCAGCGAGCTGCTGGGCCGGCCGCTGTACGAGTGCAACGACCTGCCCACCTGCAAGAGCGCGCCGGCCACCACCGAGGTGGGCGTGCTGGGTGACTTCGCCAGCGGCTTCACCATCGCGGACCGCCTGGGCGGCACCGTCGAGCTGATCCCCAACGTGATCGGGCCGGCGCGCAACATGCCGACCGGCAGCCGGGGCCTGTTCTACCGCTGGCGCGTGGGCAGCGTGGTCACCAACCCCACCGCCCTCGTCAAGCTGGCGATGAAGCCGTAGGTGCACCAGCTGCACCGAATGGGCACCCGTCACACCTCCCGGCGGGTGCCTGGCAGGGTCGGCGGACGGCTAGCCGCCGGCCACCCTTGCGGGCGGTGGGGAAGTGATGCCCCTGCCGCCCGCGAGGTGAGGTGATGGGCTGGGCACTGCCGCCGGCCAAGCGCCGCGCGCGCCGCTCGCGGGCGGCCTAGCCGGGCGCTCCCCCAGTGGGGGTGCAAGGGGCGTGCACAGGTTGCCGGTGCGCCCAGGTTGAATATCCGTCAGAAGCATGGCGCGGGATGTGATTCAGGAGGGCACGTGTTAGGCGCGGCCCCCTCCCCCGGTTGTTGAGCGGGCGCTGCCCATGCGCGGGGCTCGGCGGGCACAGGACGGCACGCGGTGCGCCGCCCATGCCCTCGCGTCTGCACACCTAGAATCGCCGCACGTGCCCTTACAGCGTCAGGTTCTCTACCGCGCGCCCTTGGCGCTGTTGCATCGCAGGCACAGCACCGCGAGGTTGGCCACGTCGAACGGGTCGCCACCTCGCGCCACCGGGGTGATGTGGTCGCAGGTCAGCGGGTTGAGCACGTCGCCCGTGTGTCCGCACCTCGCGCACCACGGTGTGGCAGCGATGCGTGCCCGACGTGTGCGCTGCCAGCGCGCGCTAGATCTAGAACTGACGAAGGGTCGTTTACAGCGCGGGGCCTCTGTGAGAGGAGGCCCGTATGACCGAGCCAGAGCAGCAGCGCAAGATCCGGCATCGCCTGGCGGTGCTTGGCCCATGCCGAGGAGGTGACCGGCAACGTCGCCCGCACCTGTCGCTACTACGGGATCAGCCGGCCGACCTTCTACAAGTGGCGCAACCGCTACGAGGAGTTGGGCGAGGATGGCCTTCGAGACAGGTCATCACGCCCCAAGAGCTCTCCTCGAGAGACCGAGGCGGACGTGGTCGGCAAGATCCTCTATCTGCGCCAGAACTACCACTTCGGCCCGCTCAAGATCGCCATGTACCTGCGCCGGTACCACGACATCACGATCTCCGACTCGGGCGTCTGGCGGATCCTCAAGCGCCTGGGCGTCAACCAGCTGCCCGCCTCACAGCGCCATCGCCGCCGCGAGCGGCGCTGGAGCCGCTACGAGAAGCCGCTTCCCGGCCTCCAGGTCCAGGTGGACGTCAAGTTCATCGAGCCGATCGAGGGCGTGAGCGATCGCCGCTACTACCAGTACACGGCCATCGACGACTGCACCCGGCTTCGCGTGCTGCGGATCTTCCCCAAGAACAACCAGAAGACCGCGATCGCCTTCGTCGACTATCTCCTGGCCCGGCTGCCGTTTCCGGTCGAGACGATCCAGACCGACAACGGCTCGGAGTTCGCCGTCGGGCTTTCACTGGCATCTGCTCGATCGCGGCATCCGCCACGTCTACATCACGCCCGCCACGCCGCGGCTCAACGGGAAGGTTGAGCGCTCGCACCGCACTGACGCCGAGGAGTTCTACCGCCGGCTCGAGGGGGTGGTGATCGACGACTCCCAGCTCTTCAACGATCGCCTTCGCGAATGGGAGGACTTCTACAACTTCGACCGCCCGCACGGCGAGCCTGGGAGGGCAGACTCCCTACGAGCGACTACGCCAGAAGACCACCGCCCCGGCGTAAGCGTCCTTTGTCAGTCGCACAGCGGTGACTCCGGATACCCCGCGCCGGCCGGGTCACGCACGTGCCCGCAGGCGACCGGACGCCACCACCACCACCCCGCACGCCGCGGCGGCGACCCCCCACAGCGGCGCCAGCGCGTAGACGAGGACCAGCGCCCAGCCCAGGAACCCCGCCGAAAGGGCCGCGAGGCCGGACGCGCGCCGCGGTGGCGCCACGCACGCGGCCGCGGCGCCCACCCCGACCAGCCACAGGATGACGGCCGCGCCCAGCAGCACGGGGAATGCCCCCGGAAACCCCAGAAGCGGCACGGCCAGGGCCCCCACCGCGCCGGCGGCCGCCAGCACGCCACCGGCGATGCGCATCAGGGCACCACCACGCGATCGCGAACCCGCCCGCCGGAGTCGAGGAAGGCCATCACGGTGCGGCCCGGGCCGTCGTCCACCCGCACCAGCCCGAACTCCGCGAGCGAGGACAGGGCCCCGGAGGACCGTGGCGTCAGCGCCTCGTCGCCGCTGCGCGGCGCACCGCCGGTGCCCACCGTGAGCGTGGGCACGCCATCGATCACCCGGCGCTCGTAGCGGTGGTTGTGCCCCGCGAGCACCGCCGTCACCCGTCCGCGAGCCGACCGCGAGCACCGGGTTCCCGTGCTCGGGCGGGCGATGGACGACGATGTAGACGTGGCGCGCGGACGTGCGGGCCAGGGCCGCCCGCAGCACGGGGAGGTCGGCGGAATCGGCCTCGAGGCCGAGCACCACGAAGCGCAACGGCCCGTAGTCGAGCACGTAGCGATCACCGCCGTTGGGCAACCCCAGGGCACGGGCCACGTCGTGGCCGCCCAGGTAGGCGATGTCGTGCTCGCCGAGCGTCGCGATGAAGGGCCCCTGCGCGAGGAGCGCGCGCATCGGCGCGAAGATGTTGTGGTCGAAGAACGCCGGGGCGGCGACCAGATAGCTGTTGTCGCCGGGAACCACCGTGAACGCCGGACCCTGCGCGGCCGCGACGCGCCCGACCGCCCATTCGTCCTCCCCGCCGGCGCCGTAGTCGCCGAAGACCGTGAACCGGATCGCTGCGCGCGGGTCGGTGGGCGCGGTGGTGATCGTCCCCGACGCCCGCGCCTGGCCGTCCACGACCGCCACCCACCCCTGCCGGGCGCCGGGGACGAGCCCTCGCAGGCGCCCGTCGGTGCTGGTGAGCGTGCGCCCGTCGGGCGTGGTGGCGACGATCTCGACCGGGCGGTCGCCCGCCACGCGCCACCTGAGGGTCGCGGTGGTGGTGCCGACCCGGACGAGGTAGGGCCCGCGCGTGAACGGGTCGGGCTTGGTCGGCAGGACGTACCGGAACCAGTAGACGACCACCACGCCGACGGCCACCACCATCAGGGCGGCGAGGACGGCGGTCGCGATCAGCGCCCGGCGCAGGCGCCTCTCGTGCGCGGTGAGCGGCCCGGTCTCCGTCATGGCCGTCGCACGGTCGCCGCGGTCAGCGCCAGTCGAAGTACTCGCGGTGGATGTTGCGCGCGGGTACTCCCGCCACGCGCAGTTGCGATCGGAACGTGCGCAGCATCCCCTGGGGCCCGCACATGAACACCGACAGCCCGCCGGCGTCGCCGCCGGCGGTGGCCAGAACGTCGTCGGTGGTCAGGCGTCCCGCGGTGCTGGTGTCGATCACATGGGCGCTCAACGAGTCGTGCCGGGCGGCGATGCTCCGGATCTCATCGCCGAACGGGGCGTCGCCGTCGGCGGCGTAGAAGAAGTTGACGCGCTGCAACAGGTGGCCGTCCAGCGATCGCAGCCAACTGAGGAAGGGGGCGACGCCCACGCCTCCCGCGATCCACACCTGCCGGTCGGTTCCCTTGGTGTGACTGAAGCGGCCGTGGGG
This sequence comes from uncultured Thermoleophilia bacterium, assembly GCA_963784365.1. GTDB lineage: Bacteria > Actinomycetota > Thermoleophilia > Miltoncostaeales > Miltoncostaeaceae > Miltoncostaea. Next base: position 651,735 of record CAWAQS010000009.1, read on the forward strand.
ACCGCCGATGACCGCCGGCATGCCCGGCTCGAGGATCTCCTGGAGCCGCGAGGTGTAGTCACCGAGCGCCTTGACCGTCACCCGGACCACACCCTCGCGGGGCGCGCTGGCGATGGTGAAGGGGTGACGGTGCCAGCCGTCCTTGCTCTCGATGTAGACCATCGCGAACTGGCCGGGGACGAAGTCAACGTGCCGGCCGATGGGGGCCAGCGTGATCTCGACCAGGCCCTCGTCGATCTGCTCGACACCGGCGACCTGGTAGTCGTGCAGCGAAAGGAAGTAGCGGGCCAGCAGCTCGCGGTAGACGTAGAAGGCCAGGCCGATGCCGCCGATGACGATGTAGCTCCAGCGCAGCGCCGCGGAATCGTCGAAGGGCGATCCGTCCAGCACGCCGTGGAGGAACCCGGCCGCGACGAAGAGTCCGGTGGTGCGGTGCAGGGCACGCCAGCGCTCATAGCCGCCGAAGATGCGACGCACGTCACGGATGAGCGGCGCATCGCGCGCGGCCACCACCAGCCCGCGCAGGGGGCTCGGCACCACCGAGCGCCAGCGCGGCAGGATGGCCCACAGGACGAGGCCGAGCAGGCCGAGGGCGCCGATCACCCCCAGGGGCCCGCCGAGCGCGGTGCCTCCCTCGGGGTTGCTGGACAGCAGGATGTGCGGCGCCAGCAGCACGAGGCCGGTGATCGCGACCCGCCGGTGCCAGATCGCGGCGCGGTCGATGCCGTCGAACCAGACTTCGACCCACGGCAGCGTGGAGATCAGCACCAGCGCGATCGACAGGAGCAGGATCGACTCGGCGCCCAGCAGCTGGCCGATGTAGGAGCCCGTGGACTCCCCGGCGGGCTTGGCGACAGCCCAGAGCACCGCGAGGGCGGCCACCACGAGGGCGATCGTTGCCGGCCCGACGTCTCGAGCGGCCGGACGCGGGCGGGGGATCCTGGGCACGCCACGAGACTACTCCGGGTCTCCGCCTGGACTCACTCCCGGCGGCTGCCGCTCGCTCGGCCTGCGCGACCGCACCCAGGCAGTCGTGCTCGCCGAGGAGACCGGCGTCGTCCGGACCGGACGGGCCTCGCCCCGGTCGGTCCGCAGATCGTCCTGTCCGCCCGGATCCGCCCCCGTTGCGTGGAGGCCCCTACGGGAGTCGTCACGCCTGATAGCGTCGCGCCGTGACGACCTCCGACACGAGGGTTTCGCGCCAATGAACATCCTGGACCGGCTCGAGGGCTCGCTCCTCGACGAGAAGCGTTCCATCGAGGTCGAGGAGGCCCGCGCGCTCGTCGAGCTCCCCCCGGAGGAGCTTCCGCGACTGCTCGGGCTGGCGCACGAGGTCCGCCGGCGCTGGTGGGGCGAGGGGGTCGAGCTGGAATCCCTCATCAGCGCCCAGACCGGCGGCTGCCAGGAGGACTGCGCCTTCTGCTCGCAGTCGATGCACTACGACGCCCCCGCGCAGCGCCACGCGTTCCTGCCCCTCGATCAGGTGATGGCGGCGGCGCGCGCCACCGAGGAGTCGGGCGCCAGCGCCTTCTGCATCGTCGTCGCGGTCCGCGGCCCGGACCGGCGGCTGATGGACCAGGTCCTGCGCGCCATCGAGGCGATCCACGCCGAGACCAGCCTCGACGTTGACTGCTCGCTCGGAATCCTCACGCGGCCCCAGGCCGAGGCCCTGCGCGACGCCGGGGTGCACCACTACAACCACAACCTGGAGACCAGCCGCAGCTTCTTCCCCGAGATCGTCACGACCCACACCTGGGAGGAACGCGCCGAGACCTGCCGCCTGGTGACCGAGCTGGGCATCAAGCTCTGCAGCGGAGGCATCCTCGGGATGGGAGAGACCTGGGAGCAGCGGCTCGAGCTGGCGTTCGAGCTGCGCGAGCTGGGCCCCGACGAGATCCCCCTGAACTTCCTCAACCCCCGCCCGGGCACGCCGCTCGCCGGGCGCCGGCCGCTGGAGGCCCACGACGCCCTGAGGGCGGTCGCGATCTTCCGGCTGGTGTTCCCCGACCGGATCATCCGCTACGCGGGCGGACGCGAGCTGGTGCTGCGCGACGCCCAGGCCCTCGGCCTGGTGGGCGGGATCAACGGGATGATCGTCGGCAACTACCTGACGACGGCCGGGACGTCCGGCGGCCGAGGACGTGCGCCTCGCCCACGACCTCGGAATGAGCGTGGTGCCCGGCGCTCGGGCGCCCCTGCGCGATCCGCGGTGAACGCGGGCCAGATCCGCGCGCTCGACCGGCGTCATGTCTGGCACCCCTACGCGGCGATGCCCGGACGCCATGAGCCGCTCGTCGTCGAGTCGGCGCGGGGGGTGCGCCTGACCCTCGCCGAACCGGTGGAGGGCGCCACCGAGCTGATCGACGGGATGTCGTCGTGGTGGTCGGCGATCCACGGCTATCGCCATCCCGCGCTCGACGCCGCGGCGATCGACCAGATCGGCCGCATGAGCCACGTCATGTTCGGCGGCCTCACCCACGAGCCGGCCGTCGGCCTGGCGGCGCGGCTGGTGGAGATCACCCCGGGACCCCTGCAGCACGTCTTCCTCTGCGACTCGGGCTCGGTGTCCGTGGAGGTCGCGGTCAAGATGTGCCTCCAGTACTGGCGGTCGCGCGGCCGCCCCCAACGCCACCGCCTGCTCACGTGGCGGGGGGGCTATTACGGCGACACGCTCAGTCCGATGTCGCTGTGCGATCCGGATGGGGGCATGCACCACCTCTGGAGCGGGATCCTGCCGCGCCAGGTCTTCGCCGGGGCTCCGCCCGACGGCGTCGAGGCCCCCGTGGACCGCGACTACGTCGCACAGCTGGCGGCGACGGCCGACGCCCACGCCGACGAGCTGGCGGCGATCATCGTCGAGCCGGTCGCACAGGGTGCGGGCGGGATGCGCTTCCACAGCCCGGCGTACCTGCGCGTCCTCCGCGAGATCGCCGACGAGCACGGGATCCTGCTGGTCTTCGACGAGATCGCCACGGGCTTCGGGCGCACCGGAGCGATGTTCGCGGCCGAGCATGCCGGCGTCGCGCCCGACATCATGTGCGTCGGCAAGGCGATGACCGGCGGCTACATGACGATGGCGGCCACGCTCTGCACCACCGCGGTGGCCGAGGGCATCTCCCGGGAGAGGTGCCCGTGCTGGCCCACGGGCCCACCTTCATGGGCAACCCGCTCGCCGCCGCCGTGGCCAACGCCTCCATCGACCTCCTGCGGGAGGGCGCGTGGCACGCCGACGTGGCGCGCATCGAGGCGGGGTTGCGGACCGCTCTCGCCCCCGCGCGCGAGATCCCCGGGGTCGCCGACGTCCGGATCCTCGGCGCGATCGGCGTGGTCCAGCTCGACCGGGACGTGGACATGGAGGCCGCGAGCCGCGCCGCCCTGAGTCACGGGGTGTGGCTGCGCCCCTTCCGCGACCTCGTCTACACCATGCCCCCGTACATCACGACCTCGGACGAGCTGGAGCGGATCGGCGAGGCCGTGGTGGCGGCGGCCATGGCCTCCTGCGCGGTGGCCGCGTGAGCGCCAGGGTCGGGTTCGAGTGGCTGCCGGGGGCGCTCGGCGACCTGCGCGACCGTGACCTCCTGCGGGTCCTCACCTACTGCAGGAGCGCCCCCGACGCCGAGGTCGTGATCGGCGGCGTCCCCCACCTGCTGCTGGCCTCCAACAACTACCTCGGGCTCGCCAACGACCCCGCCGTCGTGGCCGGGGCGCGGGCGGCGCTCGAGGAGTACGGCGCGGGCGCCGGGGCGTCGCGACTGGTCACCGGCAGCCTCGAACTGCACCGCCGGCTGGAGGAGCGCATCGCGGCGCTCAAGCACTGCGAGGACGCCCTGGTCTTCCCCACCGGCTTCCAGGCCAACGTCGGAACGATCCCGGCCCTCGTCGGGCGAGGGGACGTGGTCTTCTCGGACGAGCTCAATCACGCCAGCCTGATCGACGGGTGTCGCCTGTCCGGGGCCGAGGTCGTCCGCTACGCCCACGCGGATGCCGACGCCCTGGAGGCGGCGATCCGCGCGTCGTCGACCCCCGGGGACCGCGCCGGGCGGCGCCTCATCGTCACCGACACGGTCTTCAGCATGGACGGGGACCTCGCGCCGCTGCCGGCGATCGTCGAGCTCGCGGATCGCCACGGCTGCATGGTGATGGTTGACGAAGCGCACGCGACCGGCGTGCTCGGCGCGAGCGGCGCCGGCGCACTCGAGCACTTCGGCCTGGAGGGCCGGGTGGGCGTGGTCATGGGGACCCTGTCCAAGGCACTCGGCGCCCAGGGTGGCTACGTCGCCGGAAACCTCGACCTCTGCGACTACCTGCGCACCCGCGATCGCGGCTTCGTGTTCACCACGGCGCTCGCCCCGGCGGCGGCGGGAGCGGCCATGGCGGCCCTCGACATCGTCCGCGACGAGCCGGAGCGGCGAACGCGGCTGCACGCCCTGGTCGCCCGGCTGGTCGCGGGAGCGCGCGAACTGGGCTACGAGGTCCTGCCCACCGATTCGGCCGTTGTCGGGGTCCTCATCGGCGAGGCTGCCGACGCCCTCGCGGTGGGGGCCTCGCTGCGCGCCGACCGGGTCTGGGCGCCGGCCATTCGGCCACCGTCGGTTCCGGTCGGAACGGCCCGGATGCGCCTGACCGTGATGGCCACCCACGAGGACCGCCACATCGACTGGGCCCTCGACGCCCTCGCGGCCGCGCGGCCACTCGCGGCCCGCGCCGCGCGCTGATGCTGGACGAGCCGGGCATATTCGTCATGGGGACCGGCACCGGCGTCGGCAAGACGGTGGTCACGGCGTCGATCGCCCTCGCCGCTCGCGCCCGGGGGCGCACCGTCGCGCCCCTGAAGCCGGCACAGACCGGCGACGACGGCAACCTGGTCGGCGACGCGGAGTTCGTCGCGGCGCTGATCGGGCTGGACGAGCCGGCCGAGGCGCTGTGCCCGTATCGCCTGCGGGCCCCGCTCGCGCCCGCCGTCGCGGCGCGCATCGAGGGTGTGCGCCTCGACCCCGGCGTCGTCGTCGCGGCCTATAAGGCGCTGGCGGCGCGCCACGACCTCGTGCTGGTCGAGGCGGCCGGCGGTGCGTTGGTGCCCTTCTCGGACGGGGTCGACATGGCCGCGCTCGCCTCTCGCCTCGACCTGCCGGTGGTCGTCGCGACGGCGCCGGGCCTCGGGATGCTCAACCACACGCTGCTCACGCTCGAGGCGCTCCATCGCCGGGGCCTCACGGTGCTGGGCGTGGTCATCAGCGGCTACCCCGACGAGCCCGGGCTCGACGCCCTCACCAACCCCTCGGCGCTCGCGCGGCTCACACCCGTGCCGCTGCTCGGCGCGATCCCGCACGACGCCCAGATCGACACCGAGGCCGGACGGCCGGGCCGGCTGGCCGAGATCGGCCCGGCCGGTCTCGATCCCCTGCTCGGAGGCACGTTCTCGCCGGCCCGCTTCCGCCGTGCGGCCGAGACACGCCTCGCCGCCCTCACCCCCGCCACCGGATAACAGGAGACGCGATGGACCCGACCGACGCCGCCCACGTGATGCAGACCCCCGAGGAGTACGCGGACTTCCTCTCGGGGATGCCCTTCGACAAGCGCATCGAGATGATCAACAGCTTCCGCTGCGCCGAGCTGCAGGGCGCCGAGGAGCTGCGCGTGCTCTCCGAGACGACCGACGACCCGGATCTCGCGAAGAAGTTCGCCCGCCACGCGGCCGACGAGGAGAAGCACGGCGCCTACTTCGGCGAGATCATGCGGCGCCTCGGGGTCGAGCCCTTCGATCCACCCGACGAGCCCGACCACATCACCATCGGCGGCCGCCTGATCGTTGACACCCTCAACGACATCGAGGAGATCCTCCCTCAGCGCGGCGAGACCGTGGGGCTCGATCGTGTCATCCCGATCCTGACGCTCTTCCAGGCCGTCGAGAGCCGGGCGCTGATCTCATTCGAGGCCCACCGGCGCACGTTCGAGAACGCCGATCCCGTGATCGCCGAGCGGATCGGGGAGATCATCGCCGACGAGAGCCACCACGCGCGCTACGTCCGTCAGCTCCTCGACGAATGGGCCGCCGACGGGTGGGGCGACGAGGTCCGCGAGGCCCAGGAGGCCACCGATGCGCGCGAGGCGAAGGCGCGCGAGTGGGCGGCCGAGCGGCTCGAGGCCGAGCGTCTTCGCGACGAGGGGAGGGTCTGACCGCCGCGCCGATACGTCGCCCGACCGCGGGACGAGGGGGACGAGGCCTGAACCGGCGCCCGTGGACGGAGCGCGTGATCGGAACTCCCGGTGGGCGTCCACGCGGTCGCCGCGCCTCTCGGCCCCTTGGGAGGCGAAGGGGCCCACCTCCCAAGGGGTGAGAAGCCGTGGTTCCACCGGGTCGCGATGGCCTCAACGTCCCGGCTCTTCGGGGGACGCTAGGGCGTCGGGGACGGCCCCGACAAGACCTGAAGCCGGGGTGTTACCCGCCGGTGAAGGCCGCGTGGCGCGACCGTGTGCGCGCCGGGCAGGTCCAAGAAGGCGAGCTGCGCCCCGAGGGCCTGAAACAGCGCCCGGTGCGAGGGTGGGACTCGGAGCGGGCCGCGATCCTGCGCCGTCACCGCTTTCTGTAGCCGCGAGTGACGCCGGGACGTCCTGACGCCGTGGAGGGGCGTTGGGACGCCTCTGCAACATCGGCACCACGGATCTTTAGTCATGCGCGATGCGGCCGAGTACCCCGGCATTGACCCGCCGACAGCAAGGAGACGGAGGCGTGAGGACGATCTTCAACAAGTCGCTGAGGATCGGCGGCGCCGGGGAGCGCCGCCTGATCACCGCCGACAGCGACTACCTGGCCCCGATCGAGATCCTCGACCCGAGCAACGAGGAGCGGCTCGTCCTGACGCTGGACGAGAGCAAGGCGCTCCGGAAGACGCTCAAGCGCGCGGAGCACGCCGCGCGGGCATACACGAGCGACTGAGGCCCGGACCGCGGGGTCCTCGAGCGGATGCCGCAGCCCTGCAGGCGGAATCCCGCTCGGTGGCGTAACGACGACCGCACGCCGCACTCGAGGGTCATGGACGCCCCGACCGCTCACGGTTGGCTGGCCGCCGACGGCCGAGAGCGCCACGGCCACCCACTGCAGCAAGAAGACGAGCCTGCTTCGTCAACTGCGGGCGTGGAGCTCAGATTGAGGGATATGCCCTCAGGCGGTGGGCTTGCCGATCGCCGCCCCCTTGCGGGCGTTGAAGCCCTCGAGCATCTGCTCCACGCTGCTCTCCTTCGAGGCCTCCAGGAGCCTCGCGTACTGCTCGTTCAGCGTGGCGCGCTGCTCGCGGTAGACGATGCCGAGCTTGAACCCGCCCTGCAGGGCGAGGTTGAACGCCGCGGACTTGTCGGAGGCGTCGTGATCGGGCGACACGTCCGTGACCAGTTCTTTCCACTCGTCCTGGTGGTTGTTGAACACGACGCACGGGGACATGGCGTCGATGTAGGAGAACCCGCGGTGCTCCATCGCCTCCACGATCAGCTCGGTGAGCACCTTGGTGCTGAAGGAGGCGCCGCGGGCCACGAACGTGGCTCCGGAGGCGATGGCGAAGGCCAGCGTGTTGAGCGGCGTCTCGAGGTTGCCCCAGGGGGTGGAGGGGGCCTTCTGGTCGGTGAGCGACGTCGGCGACGCCTGGCCCTTGGTGAGGCCGTAGATCTCGTTGTCCATCACGAGGTAGGTGATGTCCACGTTGCGCCGCGCGGCGTGCGGGAAGTGCCCGGCGCCGATGGCGAAGCCGTCGCCGTCGCCACCGACCGCGATGACGTTCAGGTCGGGGTTCGCGAGCTTCACGCCCATCGCCACCGGCAGGGGACGCCCGTGAAGGCTGTGGAAGCCGTACGTTGACACGAAGCCCGGCAGCCGGCTCGAGCAGCCGATCCCCGAGACGACCACGGTCTTCGCCGGGTCGAGGTCGAGTTGCGCGAACGCCCGGTAGAGCGAGGCGAGGACACCGAAGTCACCGCAGCCCGGACACCAGATGGGCTTCAGGTCCGACTTGTAGTCCGTGGGCTTGCGCGGGGGGGTGGTGCTCACGTGGTGACCCTTTCCATGATGACGTCCAACACGTCGTCGGCGGCGAACGGCAGGCCGTCGCACTTGGCGTGGCTCTCGACCGTGAGGTCGCACTCGCCGCGCACGAGGCGCGCGAGCTGCCCGGTGAAGTTGACCTCGACCACGACGACCCGCCGGGCATTGGCGGCGAAGCGCTCGACCTGGTCGGCGGGGAACGGCCCGAGCACCCTGGGGTAGAAGGCCCCGACCGAGAGGCCCTCGGCACGGGCGAGGTCGACCGCCTCGCGCACCGCGCCGTACGTCGAGCCGAACCCGATGAGGGCGATCTCCGGCTGTGGGTCTCCGTAGATCTCGTGGCGGGCGGCGCCGTTCTTCAGCGGATCGAGCTTCGCCCACCGCTTGGTCTGCATCGCCACGTGGTTCTCGGGCGTGTAGCACGGGTGCCCGTACTCGTCGTGCTCGATGCCCGTCGCGACGTACTGCCCGTTCTCCTCACCGGGGATCCCCATCGGCGACACCGAGTCCTCGGTGAGCTCGTAGCGCCTGTACTCGCCCTCGACCTCGGCGGCCGTCGTGCGCTCCCAGAGCTCCACGTCGCCGATGTCCGGCTTGTTGATGACCTCCATCCGGGTCGCCAGGCCCTGGTCCGTGAGCAGGATCACCGGCACCTGGTAGCGCTCGGAGTAGTTGAAGGCGTCGATCGTGGCCCAGAAGCAGTCCTCGACGGTGATCGGGGCGATGACCACCCGCGGCGCCTCGCCGTGGCCGGCGTAGAGCGCGTGCTGGAGGTCGGACTGCTCGGTCTTGGTCGGCAGGCCGGTTGACGGGCCGCCGCGCTGGGCGTCGACGATGACGCAGGGGATCTCGGCGGTCCCGGCGTACCCGAGCACCTCGGTCATGAGGGAGAGCCCCGGGCCGGAGGTGGCGCTCATCGCCTTCGCCCCGGTGTACGACGCGCCGAGGACCGCGCAGATGGAGGCGATCTCGTCCTCGCACTGGATGGTGATGCCGCCGACCTGGGGCAGCTTCGCGGAGAGCCATTCGAGGATGTCCGACGCCGGCGTGATGGGGTACCCGGCGAAGAAATCGAGGCCCGCGGCGATCGCGCCGACGGCGATGGCCTGGTTGCCCGACAGGAGGATGCGCTCCTCCTCGACCTCCACGGCCCTCGTGATCTCGAGCGATCCCTGGAGGTCGCCGCTCTCCTCCCCGCCGGCCCGCAGGGCGGCGATGTTGGCGTCGGCCACACCCTGCTTGTGGGCGTAGCGCCGCAGCACGAGCTCCTCGATGGGCGTCGTGTCGAAGGAGATGACGCCCGCGACGGCGCCCACGGCGACCATGTTCTTGGCTCGCAGCGACCCGCCGATCTCCTTGGCGAGCTGCTCCATGCGCACCGGCCGCGCGCGCGCCGCGAAGTCCTCCGGGATCTCGACCGCGGTCTCGTCGTAGAGGATGACGCCGTCCGGCCCGAGGGAGTCCCAGTGCAGCTCCCAGGCCTCCTGGTTGAAGCAGACCAGCAGGTCCACGCACTTGCCGTGGCTGTAGATCCGCTCCTCGCCCATGCGCACCTGGTACATGCACGGGCCGCCCTTGATCTCGGCCGGGTAGGTGCGGAACGTCTGGGTCCAGTACCCGCCCCGCGCCGCGGCCTGCGTGAGGATGTCCCCTGATGAGATGACTCCCTCACCGGACTCGCCGGCGAGCCTGATCACGACGCTCTTGCGGGGCAATTCGCCTCCTGGTCGCGCACCCGGCGCACGCCGAAGGCCCGCTCGGTCTGCCCGTTGACATTCCACCGCTGACGGCCGCATGCGAGGCGACGTGCCCCGTGGGCGGACCCCGCAGGATCGTATCCTCGGCCCAACCGACTCGCAAGAATCATCACGACCATCGCTGGATCCGGCGCGACCGCGCCCGAGCAGCGCCTCTCAGCCGATGCCCAGGAGGCCACTCGTGCCGGTGCGAGGATTGCGGATGCGCGGGCTCACCTAGCGAGACCCGTCCTGAGGATGATTGCTCGGCCGAGGACGACAAGACTACGGTCGCGCTGGCGGATACCTTCGAAACCGTATCCGTCAGGCCTGGCGCGGGGGCGCACGCGCTGCCAGGCCCCGGCGGGGCGAGCGGGACCTGATCCCCGTGCGAGGTCCTGCTCGTTCGCGACTGGCGGATGCGCGTGGCTCAGCGGTGCTCCTCGCCTGACGACCAGGGCGACGGCGACCCTCAGGCGCCGGGGGCAGCCGCCGAGCGCACTCTGGGCGAATCGGTGCAGGCGTTCACCTGGGTCACTCCTCAGCGCGACAGGTTCCGACCCAAAGCCAGCCTCGCTAGGCGAGCGCCCCGAGCCTCTCGGCCGCGTAGCCAAACGCCTCCTCGGGAGTGTTGCCACTCCCGGAAACCCTCCGGCCGTCCGGGCAGGTGATCTCGCACCAGTACGAGATCTGCGGAAAGTCGCGCTTCGGTACGCCCCTGGGTTGGGCCTCGCCGATCTCCACCTCGCAGCCTGCCGCCCTGATCTCGTCGTAGCGGGCGTTCACGCCGGTCGGGAGCTCGTACGGGACGACCATGGCCCGAGCCTAGACGGGATCAGCCCGCGGGTATACGTCGCCCACCGAGCCGCCCGGAGTCGAAAGGCCGTAGCTCCTGTACGCGTCGGCCAGGTCGGCGCCCCGGCAACGCCGGCTCGGGCACGACCAGGACAAGGGTCTTAGGGCAGCCCAGAGAAACGCAGCACGACGGCCAGGGAGTCCACCGGACCTGCCAGTTGATGGAGATCAGTTCGTGGCCTGCACTGCGCGCCAATCGGCGGAGCACCCAGATGGCCATGGTCACGTCATCGAGCGGCCCCACCATTGGAATGAAGTCGCGGGCTCAGTCGAACGGCAGAGCCAGATAGGCCATGAGCGGGCCGAGGGGCAGCTTCTCGCGCCGAGTGAGGCTGGGCTCCGTGAGTCGCCGCCGACCAGCACGAGGCGGTCAGGCACAACCCGGCCCAGGCTCGTGCGTCCGCGCGTCGTCCGCTGAGAAAGGGGCGCGCCGACCAGAGTGCGGTCAAGGACAAGCGCCGCGCCGGCAACGATCAGGAACAGGGTCCAGAGACTCACACGGCCGAGTTTGGCCTGGGTCCGGGGCGCCGCGCCGGGTGCGGGTGTGGGTAGCGCGGCGACGCTTCAGCGGGAGCGTGTCCATCAGCTCGTCGCGGCCGCCCCAGCCTGGAGACCAAGGTTCCTGGCCCTCCGGCGCGAGGCGCCCGCGCCGCGGCGGACGCAGACCGGCACCTCCCGCGGGGGTGCAGCACGAAATGGCTCGTGTGGCCTCAGGTTGCCTCCGCGCCACTCGCGCTGCGCCTACGGACAGGCTGAGCCGGGGCGGGCCCTCATTCCCTGCGGCCGGCGAAACGAACACAGACCGGACCCAGGGCTCTCGGGAACTGTGGAAGGATGGCGGGGTGAGTGACCCGCGTTCGTCCGTGGTCTGGCGATGGCTCGCGGCAGGGGATGACGGGGACCTGGACTCCTTCGACGACCTCCTGCATCCCGAGGTGGTGGTTCACGCTCCGCGGGGTTTGTCCACCACGAGCTGCGACGACGAGAGAGCGGTATGGGAGAGGGCGCGCGACGCCATTCCCGACCTGCGCCACGACGTGCGGGAGGTCGTCGTCGATGGTGACGTGGAGATGGCGCGGGTCGTCGTCACCGGCACCTTGCGCCGCAGCTTTGGCGGGCTCCACGCCACCGGGCGTCCTTTCCGCATCGATCAGGCGGTCATCGCGCATCTGCGCGACGGCAAGATCATCGAGGCGTGGGAGATCGCCGACCTCACGGTGCTCGAGGCTCAAGCCGAGGAAGGCTGAGCGCCGTTTCACAGCCGGAAGCGCCGTGGGTATCTGGCGGGACCACCGACTCCGACAGGAAAGTGGACACGTTGCCAAAGTGTCGGAGTGTCGAAGTGCATAGGGCGATCCGAAGAGAGGCGACGATGGGAGTCGAACCCATGAATAACGGTTTTGCAGACCGCCGCGTTAGCCACTTCGCCACGTCGCCGCGGCCCGGAGGGTAGCAGCGCCGCCGCGTCCTCAGATGGGCGTTCGCGGGTCGCCGATCCAGTAGCGCGGGCCCGGCCCGGCGGCGCCGGCCCGGTCGCCCGGGTTGGCGTACGCGCAGCGGTCGAGCGACAGGCAGCCGCAGCCGATGCACTCCGCCAGCCCGGCCCGCAGGCGCTCGAGCTCGGCGATGCGGGCGTCGATGCGGGTGCTCCACGAGGACGACAGCCGCGACCAGTCGCGCCGGTTGGGCACCCGCCCGTCGGGCAGCGTGTCGAGCTCGGTGCGGATCTCCTCGAGCGTGAGGCCGACCCGCTGGGCGAAGACGATGAAGGCGACCAGCCGCAGCACCGCTCGCGGGTAGCGCCGGTGGCCGGAGGGGGCGCGCTCAGCCGTGATCAGGCCGCGCTCCTCGTAGAAGCGCAGCGCCGAGGCGGCCACGCCGCTGCGCTCCGCGATCTCGCCGATGGTGAGCACGTCGTCCACGGGGACATGGCATCACATCCGGGCCCTTGACTTCAAGTGTGCTTGAGGTTGGAGGATGCCCCGGAGGCCGGACTCGACGAGGAACGGAGGGACCGATGGACGACGTGCGGATGCGGGGCGACTCCGCCCTCGACGCCGTCGCGCGCCGGGTCGGCGCGTGGCCGGAGGTGACGTCGCACCCCCACGTCTTCGGGGGCGTCGAGTTCCGCGTCGGGCGGCGCGCGATCGGCCACCTCCACGGCCTCGGTGACCGCGAGTGCGTCGCGGACCTCCCCTTCACCCGCGCCGAGCACGACGCCCTCATCGCCGAGGGTCGCGCGCGCGAGCACCACGTCGTGCCGGGCTCGGGCTGGGTCTCCGCGCCGGTCCGCACCGGCGAGGAGGTGCGCTCCGCGATCACGCTGTTCGCGATGACCTACGCCCGCGCCATGGAGGCCCGGATGCCGCCCGCGGCGACCCTGGTCGCGACCAGGGTCCCGACGAGGGACCTCACCGATTCCCCCGGGGACGGCGGGACGTAGCGTCGTGGCACACCGGCGACGGAGGACCCCGTGAGCACGACGACACCGCATCAGGAGACCGGCGCGCGCCGAGCGCGCGTGCCGGCGGGCGTGCGCCAGCTGGCCCTGTTCGGCCTCGCCCTCGTCGCCTACCAGGTGTCGCGCGCGCTGGTGATCGGCGACGCGACCAGCGCGGTGCGGCACGCCTGGGACGTCATCGACCTGGAGCGCGCGGCGGGCATCTTCTGGGAGCCGGCGATCCAGTCCTGGGCGACCGCCCATCCGGACCTGATCCGGGGCCTGAACGCCTTCTACCTGCTCGCCCACCTGCCGGTCACGGCGGTCTTCTTCGTCTGGCTGTGGAGGTCGCACCGGGACCGCTACGCGGTGGTGCGCAACGGCTTCCTGGCCGCGAACGCCCTCGCCCTGGCCGTCTTCATCACGTTCCCGGTCGCGCCGCCGCGGATGACGGGCGCCGACGGCCTGGTCGACACCCTCCACCGGATGAGCGGCGTCGACCTCCACGGCGGCCCACTCTCGGGCCTCTTCAACCCCTACGCGGCGGTGCCGTCCATGCACTTCGGCTACGCGCTGCTGATCGGGGTCAGCGTCGCCGCCCTGGCGCGCCGGCCCGCCGTGCGCCTGGCCGCTCCGCTCTACCCGGCCGTCGTCTTCCTCACGATCGTGGCCACCGCGAACCACTTCGTCGTGGACGCGCTGGCCGGCGGGCTGGTGATCGGCACCGGGGTCGCCGCCGCGGTCCTGGCCTCCCGGGCGGGCATCACGATGCCCGTATGGCCTAGCCTCGGAGGCCGATGCCCGACGCCCGCCCAGCGCTCCCTCGGCTCTCCGTCCTCGACCTCGTGCCGGTGACGGAGGGATCGACCCCCCGGGACGCCCTCCACAACAGCCGCGACCTCGCCCGCCACGCCGAGCGCCTCGGCTACCACCGCTACTGGGTGGCCGAGCACCACAACATGACGGGCATCGCGTCGGCCGCCACGTCGGTCGTGCTCGGCTACCTCGCGGAGGGCACGGCCACGATCCGCCTGGGCGCCGGCGGGATCATGCTGCCCAACCACTCGCCGATGGTGATCGCCGAGCAGTTCGGCACGCTCGAGTCGCTCTACCCCGGGCGCATCGACCTCGGCCTCGGGCGCGCCCCGGGCTCCGACCAGCTCACCGCCCGCGCCCTGCGCCGCAACCACAGCGCCGCCGACGACTTCCCCCAGGACGTGCTGGAGCTCCAGGCGCTGCTCGGCCCGGTGCAGCCGGGCCAGGCCGTGCAGGCGGTGCCGGGCGGCGGGCTGGAGGTGCCGCTCTGGATCCTGGGGTCGAGCACCTACGGCGCCCAGCTGGCGGCCATGCTCGGCCTGCCGTACGCCTTCGCCTCGCACTTCGCGCCCGACATGCTGACCGAGGCGCTCACGATCTACCGCACCCGCTTCGAGCCCTCGGAACGGCTGGAGGCACCGCACACGATGGCCGGGGTCAACGTGTTCGCCGCCGAGAGCGACGAGGAGGCCCGGCGCCTGTTCACCTCGGTCCAGCGCGCCTTCACCGACCTGCTGCGCGGCACCCCCGGCCCCTACCGCCCGCCCCTCGACGACATCGAGGCCTACTGGTCGCCGCGCGAGCGCGACCACGTCACGCGCATGCTGCGCCACTCGGTGGTGGGCGGGCCCGAGACGGTGCGCGCCGGCCTCGAGTCGTTCGCCGCGCTGACCGGCGTCGAGGAGCTGATGGTCGTCTCGGCCATCCACGACCACGAGGCCCGCGTCAGGTCGTTCGAGATCCTGGCCGAGGTCGCGGGCCGGGTCGGCGTGGCCGATCCGGTCGGGACCGCTCCCTGACCGACCGCTTCGACGCGATCGTCGTCGGCTCCGGCTCCGGCGGGCGCGCGGTGGCCGGACGCCTGGCCGACGCCGGCCTGTCGGTGGCCATGGTCGAGTCGGGGCTGGTGGGCGGCGAGTGCCCCTACTGGGCCTGCATGCCGGCCAAGACCCTCCTGCGCCCGCCCGAGGCGGTCGCGTCGGCCAACCGGGTCCCGGGGGTCGCCGCCCGCATCGACGGCTGGGAGGAGGTGCTCGCCTTCCGCGATCGGATCACCGCGGGCTGGGACGACACGCGCAAGAGCGCGGCCTACCGGGAACGTGGCGTCACCATCCTGCGCGGCCACGGCCGCCTGGCGGGGCCCGGGGTCGTGGAGGTTGACGGCGAGGCCCACCGCACGGCCCGGATCGTCATCGCCACCGGCAGCGCGCCCGTGCTCCCGCCGATCGACGGGCTCGACGCGATCGAGAGCTGGACCAGCCGCGAGGCCCTCTCCCTCACCGAGATCCCCGAGAGCGCGGCGATCCTCGGGGGTGGACCGGTGGGGATCGAGATCGGCCAGATGCTGGCCCGCTACGGCAGCCGCGTCCACATCGTCGAATCGGCCGAGCGCCTGCTGGTCCGGGAGGACCCGGCCCTGGGCGACGCGATCGCCGCGGCCCTGTCTGGGGAGGGCGTCGATGTCCGCGTGGGCGCCGAGGTGACCCGCATCATCCCCCGGGGCGACGTGCGCGCCACCCTGGAGATGAGCGAGGGCGGCGACATCGAGGTCGCGCGGGTCGTCGTCGCCACCGGCAGGCGCCCGCGCACCGGGGGCATCGGGCTGGAGAGCGTCGGCATCGTGCCGGGGGAGCGCGGGATCGCGGTGGACGAGCGCTGCCGGGCCGCCGAGGGCGTCTGGGCGGTCGGCGACGTGACCGGCGAGGGGCAGTTCACCCACGTCGCCGCCTACCAGGGGCGCATCGTCTGCGGCGACGTCCTCGGCCGCGAGGTGCGCGCCGACTACCGCGCCGTGCCGCGGGTGGTGTTCTGCGATCCCGAGGTCGCCGCGGTCGGCATGACGGCGGCGCAGGCCGAGGAGGCCGGCATCGCGGCCGTCGCCGCGCGGGTCGATCTGGCCGACGTCGAGCGCGCGAGCACCTACGGCCGCGACATCGGCGGCGTCGCGGGCGTCCTGGCGGACCGAGAGCGCGGCGTCCTGATCGGGGCCCACGCGGTCGGGCCGCTCGCCTCCGAGTGGATCCACTTCGCGGTGCTGGCGGTGAAGGCCCGGATCCCGGTGGAGGAACTGCGCGACACGATCGCGCAGTTCCCCACCTTCTCCGAGGCCTTCGTCACCGCCGTCCGCGACCTCGACCTCTAACCCAGGGCGGGGCGCTCCAAGCGGTGGCGCTCGCCCTCGGGCACGAGTTCGGCGTACTCGGGGTGGCGGCGGATCCAGGCGGCGATGTAGGGGCACACGGGCACGACCGCCACCCCCCGGGCGCGGGCGTCGTCGAGCGCGCCACGCGCGAGCCGACCGCCGACCCCGCGGCCCTCCCAGCCCGGCAGCACGAGGGTGTGGGTGATGACCAGGGCGCCGTCGCGCGGCTCGTACACGGCGATGCCCGCGAGCTCGTCGCCCGCGACCGCCTCGTACCGGGACTCCTCGGAGTTGTCGCGGACCGTGACCTCGACCGGGACCCGCGCGTCGCCATCGGTCATCGGGCAATCGTAGACGGGTGATTGACGGTCGGCCGCGCCCGACTCTACGTTGGGCCCATGGCGGCACCCGCGGAGGACCTCGGATGAGCAACGGCGCGCTGGAGGGGATCCGGGTCGTCGACCTGACCCATCACCTGGGCGGCCCGCTGGCGACGATGGCCCTGGGCCAGCTCGGGGCCGACGTCGTCAAGGTGGAGGCCCCCGGGGGCGACGAGTGGCGCTCGGTGGACGAGGTCGACGGCGAGAGCCGGTTGTTCCACGCCGTCAACCGCGACAAGCGCGGCATCGTCCTCGATCTGAAGAGCGCCGAGGGCGCCGCCGCGCTCGCGCGGCTGATCGACGGAGCCGACGTGCTGGTGCACAGCCTCTCGCCCGGTGTCGCCGAGCGGCTCGGGTTCGGCGCCGAGGAGGTCATGGCGCGCAACCCCCGCCTCGTCTACTGCGCGCTGTCAGCGTTCGGGCCGGACCGGGGGCGCGGCAGCGACATCGCGGTCCAGGCCGAGTCCGGCCTGATCGCCGCCAACGACGGCCGCATCGTGCCGCTGCCGGTCCACGACACGATCGTCCCCTGGATCATGGTGTCGGGCATCCTGGCCGCGCTCCTGGAGCGCGAGCGCAGCGGTCGCGGCCAGGTGGTCGAGACGTCGCTGCTGGAGGCGGCGGGGGCGCTGGCCGCCCACCGCCTGGTCCGCGACGGCTCCGGCGAGCCCCTCTTCAACCGCTTCGTCGGCGCCCTCTACCGCACCTATCCGACGCGCGACGGGGCGATCGCGATCGCGTGCTACGCCCCACGGCTGCAGGAGCCGCTGCTGCGCGCCATCGGCCTGGGGGAGCTCCTGGAGGATCCGCGCTTCGCGGACGTCGCCGCGCGGGCGCGGCACGGCGAGGAGCTCGCCCCCCTGATCGCCGAGACGCTTGCGGCCGACACCACAGACGCCTGGCACCGGCGCCTGGAGGAGGCCGGCCTGCCCCACGGCACGGTCGTCGCGGAGCCCCTTTCGCTCCTCGACCACCCGCAGGCGCGCGCGCTCGGACTGGTGGTGGAAATGGACGACCCGAGCGTCGGCCCGGAGACCGTCACCGGGCCCCCGCTCCGCCTCTCGCGCACCCCCGCCGCCACCCGGCGCCCGGCCCCGCGGCTCGGGGAGCACACCGACGAGGTCCTCGCGGACCCCTGGTCGTGACCGCGCGGTACGGTGAGGTGACGAGCCGGGATCAAACGACGAACGGAGACCACGCGATGCCTTACGAGCTCCCCCCGCTTCCCTACGCGTACGACGCGCTGGAGCCCCACATCGACGAGCAGACGATGAAGCTTCATCACGACAAGCACCACCAGACCTACGTGGACAACCTCAACAAGGCGATCGCGGGCACGGAGTGGGACGGCAAGCCGCTCGAGCAGGTGCTCGACAACCTCGACCTCCTCGACGAGGGCATCCGGACCGCGGTCCGCAACAACGGCGGTGGGCACGCCAACCACACGCTGTACTGGGAGACGATGAGCCCGCGACGGCGGCGGCGTGCCCGAGGGCGCCCTGGCGAAGGCGATCGACGACACCTTCGAGAGCCTCGACGCGCTCAAGGCCCAGATGAAGGACGCGGGGCTCAAGCGCTTCGGCAGCGGCTGGTCGTGGCTCGCGCACGACGGCACCGGCCTCGTCGTGCTCTCGACCCCGAACCAGGACACGCCCCTGATGGACGGGCACACGCCGCTCCTCGGCATCGACGTGTGGGAGCACGCGTACTACCTCAACTACCAGAACCGGCGTCCCGACTACCTCGACGCGTTCTGGAACGTCGTCAACTGGTCGAAGGTCGCGGAGCAGCTGGCCAAGGCCGGCGGCTGACCCAGGGCCGAGGCTCCGGAGGGAGCGCCGCGCCTCACACGATCGGGGGCGGCGTTCCCTTCAGGCTCGCGGGGAGCGCCGGGTCCCAGGCGCAGACCTCGCAGGAGTGGAGGAAGGCCGAGCGGGCGAACTCCAGCGCGGCGGCGTGGGGGTCGCCTGTCGCCCGGGCGTCCTCCCAGTCGAGGATGTACTCGCCGAGCGCCCCGTCCCAGTGGGCCGCGGCCGGCGACAGCGTCGCCCCATCGAAGCCCGCCGGGGCCGGGTGTGCGTAGGCGTAGAAGGCGGCCGTGCCGTAACGGGCGTCCCCCGGCCACCAGCCCACCGCCACCTCCTGCGAGTCCATCGCGTTGCGCATGATGAAGTCCTCCGACGGCGGGTCGGCCGGCGCCCCGGAGAAGAGGCTCACCGCGAGGTCGAACGAGCCCCACCACGCGTTGACCGGCGTCGAGCGCCCCCGGTACGGCGCCCGGAACGCGGCCAGGACGAGCGCGGCCCGCGTGGCGCCCGCGAAGTAGGTCGCCACGGCGGCGGCGTCGTAGCGCGCGTGCTCCTCGTCCTCGTCGAGCGGCACGGTCCACGACACCTCCTGGGGCGTCGGGTTGAAGCCCTCGACCGGGCCCGCCAGCTCCTCGATCGCGCCGAGCACCGCCCGCGTCGCCTCGCCGACCGAGCGGTCGTGGGTCAGGGCGATGCGCCGCTCGCCCCCGTCCGTGTGCTCGATCACGGCCTCGTGGGCGCGCAGGTCGAGCGTGGCCACGATCGCTCCGGAGCCGCCGGGCGCCGGCAGGGCCGGGGTCTCCCAGCCCCGCGCGGTCAGGCGCAGCGCCGCGTGCTGGAGCTGCGGCTCGGGCGGGGCGAGCGCCACCGCCAGCTTGCCGAGCGTCTGGGTGTGTCCGTGGAGCGTGTCGCAGGTCTCGTGCCACGCCTCGTAGGGCGGAAGGGTCGGCCAGTCGGAGGACATGCGCCGAGTCTACGGCGCGGGCGCGCCGCGCACCCGGTCGCCGGTGGCGCTTGCGGGTGCCCGATGGGCGCTGTTGGGTGCGGGCATGATCGCGGTCCTGGCCTTCGTCGGAGCGCTCGTCGCCATCGTGCTGGTGGCGATCGTCGTCAACAGGGTCCGCGGCTCCCGGGCGCACTACCTCGACGCGTGGAGCCCCGACCCGGGCGAGCGCCGGCTGCGGGAGGATCCGGCGGCCGACTACTACGTCGTCCCGCGGCTGGGCCAGGCCAAGGTGATGTCGTTCGCCCGGCTCCGGCGCACGCATGCCGTCCTGACCGACAGGCGATTCGTCATCGCCACCAGGGCCCTCCTCTCCCGGCGCTACATGATCACGCACATGGTCCACCTGAGCGGAGCCGACGACGCGCCGGCCGAGCTCGGCCAGATGAGCGGCGGGCTCTACACCACCGGCTACTCCGTGCTGTCCGCGCGCGCCTCCGACATGACGGTGGAGCGTGACGGCGACAAGCCCTACCTCAAGATCGTCCCGGAACCGACGGCCGCCGCCACCAACATCGCGCACTGCCGGCTCTACAGCGACGACGCCGCGGGGTTCCTCGACGCGGCCCTGTCGGCCTGACGGTCCGAACCCGGCGGCAAACGCCGAGGTCGGGACGGTCACCGCTCCCGGACTGCGTAGGTCAGGTGGGTCACCCGCTGCGTCGGCTCCGCGCGGACCGGCTCCAGGGCCACGCGGCCCGCGTCCACGCCCTCGAACAGGCGGATTCCGGAGCCGAACAGCACGGGTGAGAGCGCGATCGTGAACTCGTCGATCAGGCCGGCGTTCACGTACTCCAGGATCGTTGCGCCGCCGCCCGCGATGCGGACGTCGCGGTCGCCGGCGGCCTCGCGGGCCTGGTCGAGCGCGGGCGCGATGCCGTCGTTGACGAAGTGGAAGGAGGTCCCGCCCGGCCGCTCCCAGGGGTCACGCCTCTCGTGCGTCACGACGAAGACCGGCGTGTGGAACGGCGCCTCCTCCGGCCACGCCTGCTCGCCGAGGTCGAACATGCGCTTGCCCATCACACTCACGCCGGTGCGCTCGAACGTCTCCCGCACGATGTCGTTGTCGCGCCCTTCCTCGCCGCCCTCGCCGAGCTTCAGGTTCTCCTGGAAGAACCGCTGGGGGAATATCCACCGCTGCAGTTCCATCCACTGCGCCGTCCAGCGCTGCAGATCCGGGTCGTCCATGCGCTCCTCGGGCGCGATGAACCCGTCCAGCGACATCGTCACGCTGAAGAACACCTTCCCGGCCATCAGTCCTCGACTCCCGTCCGAACGATCTCGGTGACGTAGGCGGCCAGGTTGCCCAGGGTCTGCTGGCCGCCCTCGATCGCGTGGTACTTCTCGACCGCCTCGTCGCGCAGCTCCTTGGTGGGGAACACGGTGCGCATCTCGATCCGGGTCGCCGCGCCGTCGGGCGCGAACGTCACGACCGACTCGAAGGCGTTCGGGTCGCCGCGGGACTCACCGTGCAGCAGCGCGATCCGCTCCGGCGGGGCGATCTCGGTCCAGGAGATCCACTCCTGGTAGTCCGTCCCGTCCGGTCCGTGCATCACGAAGTCCCACTCCCCGCCGACGCGGAACTCGAACGCCCGCGTGGTGGTGGTGAACCCGTCCGGTCCCCACCACCGCGACAGGTGCCGCACCTCGGTGAACGCCTCGAACACCAGCTCCCGTGGGGCACCGATGACCCGGGAGATCACGACCTCGCGGTCGGCCGTCGCGGACTGCGCCGCCGCTCCTCGTCCCGTCGCGCTCATCGGCTACTCCTCCTGCCGTGCCTGCGTGAGGTCCTGCACGTACTCGTCCAGCCGGTCGAAGCTCTCGTTCCAGAACCGCTCGAACCCGCCGGTCCACTCGTGAAGCGGTCGCAGCCCGCGGGCGTCAAGGCCGTACAGGCGTTGCTTGCCTGCCCTGCGGTCCCGCACCAGTCCGACCTCCCGGAGCACCCGCAGGTGTTTGGACGCCCCCGGCTGGGTCATCCCCAGCTCCTGGGCCAACTCGGTCACCGGCCGCTCCCCCGCCCGCAGCAGCACCAGGATCTCCCGGCGCTGCGGCTCGGCGATCGCGTTGAAGACGTCCGACGTCGTCGCCGCTCGTGCCATGGCGCAATCATATTCCTATATCGGCATACGTCAAGCCGAGGAGTGCTCGGGCTGCGCGACGCCGGATGGGGCTCGACCTCGATGCCCGATAGAACGACGAAAGCCCCCGATTCCGGGGGCCCTTCAGAGCGGATGATGGGACTCGAACCCACGACCTTCTGCATGGCAAGCAGACGCTCTAGCCAACTGAGCTACATCCGCGAAGCCGGGGGAGTGTACCGGCCCGGCCCGGGAGCCTCAATCTCCGAGGGCCCTACGCGGCCTGCCAGGGATCGGTGTCGGCCTCGGCGAAGCGGACCTCGACGCCCTCGGGCGAGAGCGTGCGCTCGAGGGTCTTCGTCCAGCGCTTGAGCACGGTCCGCTCGGCGCGCGCGTGGGGCAGGCAGACCAGCGGCAGGCCCTCGGCGCGGTCGGCGTCGTGGTACTTGAGGTCGCTGGTGACCAGGGCGTCGGCGCCGGCCGCCCGGGCGTCGCCGATCATCGAGCCGCCCGAGCCGGTGCAGCAGGCCACCCGCTCCAGGCGCGTCCAGGGATCGCCCGCGTAGGTCACCAGGCCGTTGCCGAAGCCGGCGGTCACGCGCTGGACCAGGCCGGCGAGGGTCGTCGGGCGCACGGCCCCGATGCGCCCGAGGCCGACCGAGGGGTCCGCCGGGTGGGGCGCGAGCGGCTCGGCGGGACCGATGCCCAGGACCTCGGCCATCAGGTCGTTGAGGCCGCCCTTGGCCGCGTCCAGGTTCGTGTGGGCGGCGACCACCGCCACCTGCGACTCGGCGGCCCGCAGCACCAGCTCGGCGGCCGTGCCGTCGTCGGTGAGCGCGCTCAGGGCGGGGAAGATCGGCGGGTGGTGGGTGACCACCGCGTCGCAGCCGTGCTCGCGCGCCTCGCCCAGCACCTCGTCGCGCAGCTCGAGCGCCACCAGCACCCGCCGCACCGGCTGGTTGGAGCGCCCCACCAGCAGCCCGACGTTGTCCCAGTCCTCGGCCAGGGACGCGGGGGCGAGCCGGTCGACCGCGGCGAGGAGCTGGGCGACGAGCATCGCTCCACTCTAGAGCGTGATGCGGCGGCGCCCCCTCAGACGGCCGCCGCCAGCGCCGCCTTCTCGGCCAGGTGCGCGGGCACCTGGGCGTAGTGGTCGAACTCCATCGCGTAGTCGCCCCGGCCGCCGGTCATCGAGCGCAGGTCGGCCGCGTAGCCGAGCATCTCGGCCATCGGCACCTCGGCCTTCACGATCTCGTCGTGCCCGCGCGCCTCCATCCCCAGGGGGTGGCCGCGCCGGCCGCTGAGGTCGCCCATCACGTCGCCGACGTGGTCGGACGGGACCGTGATCTCGACCACCATGATCGGCTCCAGCAGCACCGGGCCCGCGGCCGCGACAGCGGTCCGCAGCGCCAGGGAGCCGGCGATCTTGAAGGCCATCTCGGACGAGTCCACGGGGTGGTGCTTGCCGTCGTAGAGCGTCACGCGCATGTCGACGATCGGGCGCGCCCGCCAGCTCGCCGGCCCGCATCGCCTCGACCACGCCCTTCTCGACCGCGGGGATGAAGGCCCGCGGCACCGCGCCGCCCACGACCTTGTCCACGAACTCGAAGCCGGCGCCCCGCGGGAGCGGCTCGACGCGGATCCAGCAGTCGGCGTACTGCCCGCGCCCGCCGCTCTGCTTCTTGTGCTTGCCCTCGGCCTCGGCGGAGCGGGTGATCGTCTCGCGGTAGGGCACGTGCGGCGGGGCCAGGTCCATGGCGACGCCGAAGCGGCGCTCGATGCGGCTGGCCATCACCTCGACGTGCATCTGCGAGAGGCCGCCGACGATCAGGTCGCCGGTCTGCTCGTCGTGGTGGACGTCGAGGGTCGGGTCCTCGTCGCGCATGCGCCGCAGGGCCGTGTGGAGCCGGTCCTCGTCGGAGGCGTCGTGCGCCGTGACCGCGAAGCTCATCAGCGGCCGGCGGGAAGGTGATCGGGTCGAAGGTGAGCTCCGTGGGGCCGGTGACGAGCACGTCGCCGGTGCCGACCTCCTTGAGCTTGGCCACGGCGCCGATGTCACCGGGGCCGATCTCGCTGAGGGGCACGTGCTCCTTGCCCTGGAGCGTGAAGAGCTGGCCCACGCGCTCCTTGGCGTCGGCGCGGGCGCAGGTGGCGTGGCTGTCGCTGGGGAGCACCCCGGAGAACACCCGCAGCAGGCTGATCCGGCCGCTGAACTGGTCGGCCAGCGTCTTGAAGCAGAGCGCCACGGCCGGGCCGTCCTCGCGCGCGCCGCCGGCCTGCGCCGGCGAGGGCAGCGCCTCGGTGATGAGGTCGAGCGCCCGGTCGACGCCGATGCCCGGGCCGCCGGCCGCGCACACGATCGGGAAGATCCGCCCCTCGGCCACGCCGACGAGGATCGCCGCGATCAGCTCGTCGGTGGAGATCTCCTCGCCCTCGAGGTACTTCTCGATGAGGGCGTCGTCCATCTCGGCGACCATGTCGATCAGGTGCTCGCGGGCCGCCTGGGCGGCGTCGGCGAGGTCGTCCGGGATCGGCCCGGTGGTCGCCTGGGCCGGCTCGCCCTCGTAGGTGGTGGCCGTCATCGAGACGAGGTTGACCACGCCGCGGAAGCCCTCCTCGCGTCCGATCGGGATCTGGATCGGCACGGCCCCCGGAGCCAGCTCACCCACCGCGGCGACGGCGGCGTCGAAGTCGGCGCGCTCGCGGTCGAGCATGTTGATCACGACGGCCCGCGGCAGCCCGAGCTCCGCGGCGCGGTCCCAGTAGCGCTCGGTCTGGACCTCGACGCCCGCGGCGGCGTTGACCACCATCAGCGCGGCGTCCACGGCGCGCAGCGCTGCCAGGGTGTCGCCCTGGAAGGAGGGCTCGCCCGGCGTGTCGATCAGGTTGACCTTCACGCCGTTCCAGTCGAGGTGGCAGAGCGCGGCGGCGATGCTCATCCCGCGGCGCTGCTCGTCCTCGTCGAAGTCGCAGACGGTGGTGCCGTCCGCGACGCGCCCGAGGCGGGTGGTGTTGCCGGCGGCGAAGAGCATCGCCTCGACGAGGCTGGTCTTGCCGCTGCCGCGGTGTCCGAGGACCGCGACGTTCCGAAGCTGAGCAGGGTCGGGGTGCGCCATCAGCTTGTGCCTTTCCTTACAAGGCCGGGAGACGCAGTTTCGACCAGCCGCTAGCCCTGGTCAACCTCCCCGTCGCCCTGCAGGCGGCCCTTGAGGCGCAGGATGGCCTTGGTGTGGAGCTGGCTCACGCGGCTCTCGGTGACGCCCAGGACCTCGCCGATCTCGCGGAGCGTCAGCCCGTCGTAGTAGTAGAGCGCCACCACGATCTTCTCGCGCTCGGGCAGGCGGGCGATGGCGTCCGCCAGCGTGTCGCGCAGCTCGGTGACGTCGAGCAGGTCCGCCGGGTTGGTCAGGCGCGAGTCGCCGATCGTGTCGATCAGCGACAGGGGCTCTCCGCCGGACGAGACGCTCCAGGTCTCGTCGAGCGCCACGATCGACGAGTTGGAGATCTGGGTGATGGCCGCCTGGAATTCCTCGAGCGTCATCCCGAGGGCCGCCGCCAGCTCCTCGTCGGTGGGGGCGCGCTGGAGGCGGTGCTCCAGCTCGGTCGCCTTGCGCTCGATCTCGCGCGAGCGGGCCCGCACCGAGCGCGGCACCCAGTCCAGGGAGCGCAGCTCGTCGATGATCGAGCCCTTGATCCGCGCGACCGCGTAGGTCTCGAACTTCACCTGGCGGCCGGGATCGAAGCGCTCGACCGCGCCGATCAGCCCGAGGAGGCCGTACGAGATGAGGTCGGTCTCCTCCACGTGCGCCGGGAGGTGGCTGTTCATGCGGCCGGCCACGTACTTCACCAGCGGGGCGAAGGTCAGGATGAGCCGGTCGCGAGCGGCCGGATCCTTGTGGTCCTTGTACCGCCGCCAGAGCATGCGGAGCTCTTCCTCGCCCTGCGCGGCCCCGGCACCACCTCGATTGAAGGCGTCCCACGTCATCGCGGGCGTGACATCAGCGGCGGCCTCATCGCGCCGAGTCTAGTGAACGACGAGGGATCATCCGCGCTTCCGCCCGCCGCCGGGGCGGGACTCGAGCCACATGAGCAGGGCGACGTCCGCCGCGGCGCAGCACCGCGATGACCGCGCCCATCGCCAGGGCGAGGTTCCGGTTCTCCTCGCCGCCGCCCAGCACGAGACCGATCACGATCGTGCCTCCGAACCAGATCAGCGCGCGGAGGAAGCGCATCGCGTAGGCGTGGCCGAGGCCGGGCAGGAGCAGGCTGAGCAGGACGGCGATGATCATCGCCCGGCGCCCGGTGGGGTGCCGGCGGGTGCGCAGCCCGCTCACAGCGTGACCGGCTCGCCCTGCCGGGCCCAGTCGACCGGGCCGTCGAACGCCTCGCGGGCGGCCGCCAGGGTGCGATCGGGGTCGTGCTCGGGCGAGCAGTGCACCAGCAGGAGGCGCCCGACCCCGGCGCGGGCGGCGATCTCCCCGGCCTCGCGCGCGGTCAGGTGGGGCACCCCGGGCATCGGGTCCCCGGGCCCGAAGGTGCACTCGGCCACCAGCACGTCGCACCCCGCCGCCAGCTCGGGCAGCTCCGGGCCGGGGGCGCAGTCGGCGCCGAAGCACAGCGACGCGCCGCCGCCGCTCCAGGCGGAGCGCGTTGGTCGGGGGCAGGTGGGGCACCTCGCGGTGGCGCACGGTGAGCCCGCCGCCGAGGTCGATCACGCCGGCGCCGGGCGCGAACTCCTCGAAGATGAAGGGCGTGTCCCACGTGTCGGACTCGGTGAAGGCCGCGAGCCGCTCGCGCAGCCCCGGCGGGCCGATCACCCGCATGCGGCGGCCGCTCCCCGGGCCCCACATCATGTGGATGCGCAGCGCCATCAGGTCGACGCAGTGGTCGGGGTGCAGGTGCGTGATGAACAGGACGTCGACGTCCTCCGGGGCGATGTGGGTCTGCAGGAGGCCGAACGTGCCCGAGCCGAGGTCCATCACGACCGCGGTCGTCCCCGCGCGGACCAGGTAGGAGCTCTGGGCCATCCCGGGCGCGGGGAGTGCGCTGCCCACGCCCACCGGCACCAGCTCGAGGCGGGGTTCGCTCACGTTCCCTCAGATCGCCCGCGCATCGGCGGCCATGCTATACCGCCTGGGTGGCCCGACTCGCACGCCTCCTGATCGGCCTCGCGCTGGTCGCCCTGATCGCCATGGGGCTCGCCGCGTGCGGCGGAAGCGGCGGGGGCGGCGGGGGCGGCGGCGAGAACAAGGCCGAGGGCCTCACCCCCGCCCAGCTGCTGGCACAGAGCTCCGACGGCCGCGGAGGCGCTGACCTCCTTCCGCGTCGCTCTCACCGCCGTCGGGCAGATCGACCTGCCGGCCGGCACGGGCGGCGACGGAGTCGGCAGCCTGCTCAAGGGGCCGCTCGACATCTCCGGCGAGGGGCCGGTGCAGCCCGCCCGACAAGGCGTCGCTCGACGTCAAGCTCGGCCTGTCGGGGCTGCCCCTCCAGGGCAACGTCACGCGCGTGGGGGACAACGTGTACCTGGGCTTCCTGGGCCAGGACTTCCAGGTCGACCTGCCGCCCGAGCAGGTGGCGCTGCTCGACCTCGGCTCCCTCTACCCCACCCTCGTCGACTGGGCGAAGGACCCCGTCGCCGCGGGGACCGAGGAGATCGACGGCACCTCCACGGTGAAGGTGGACGCCGGCCTCGACCCGCGGCGGCGCTCACGGCCCTCGCCCCCGCCCTGGGCGTGACCGGCGTCGACGCCGGCCAAGGCCGCCGCGGCGGTGCGCGACCGGCCGCTTCGAGGCCTGGATCGGCACCGAGGACCTGCTGCCCCGGCCGCGTGCACGTGGTGCTGGCCGCGGACGGTGCCGGGCTCCAGCGCGGACTGGGCGACATCAACCTCGACCTGACCGTGAACCTTTCGGCCTTCAACGAGCCGGTGGACATCACGGCGCCCGCAGAACGCCAAGCCCCTCGACCTGAACAACCTGGGCAGCCTGATCGGCGGCTAGTCGCCCCGCTCCAGGCGCGTGAGCCGCTCCACGTTGCGGATGTCGAAGTCGTCGGCGCCGTCGGGCTCCTCGAGGAACGCGGCCAGGATCTCGCGCCCCATCGGCGGGCTGGTGGCGCGCAGGGACAGGGCCAGGACGTTGGCGTGGTTGTAGCGGCGGGCCATCCGGGCCGTCTCGGGATCGGCGCAGAGCGCCGCCCGGACCCCGGCCACCTTGTTCGCCGCGATCGAGGCCCCGGTGCCCGACCAGCAGCAGGTGACGCCCCGCGCGCAGCGGCCGTCGGCCACGGCGCGGGCCACGGCCGCGCTGGCCTCGGCCCACTCCTCGTCGCCGCCGGCGAGCGGTCCGTGGAGCTCCACCTCGTGGCCGGCCTCGCGCAGGGCGGCCACGACCTCGTCGGTCAGGGCCGCCGCCTCGTCCGATCCCACCGCGATCCTCATCGCACGTCCTTCCGCGCAGTTCGCCGCTAGTCTCGCAAGCATGATCATCCGCGGAGGAACCTTCGGCCCGGTGGCCACCAACACGTACGTCGTCGCCGACGCGCACGGCGGCTCGGCGTGGATCGTCGACCCGGCGATGGGCGGCTCGGCGTGGGTGCGCGAGACCCTGGAGCGCCTGGAGGCGACGCCGGTCGCGGTGCGTCGACACGCACGGCCACTGGGACCACGTCGTCGAGAACCACGTCTGGGACGCCGAGGGGCTCCCGGTCTGGGTGGCGGAGGGCGACGAGGACTGGGTCGCCGCGCCCGCGCCCTTCAACCCGGCGCTCTTCGGCAACCCGCCGCCCACCCCGGGCGTGACCCCCGCGCGCATCCTCCGCGACGGCGACGTCCTCGAGCTGGGCGACCTGCGATTCCGCCTGCTGGCGACCCCGGGGCACTCGCCCGGCTGCGTCGTCCTCGTCGAGGAGACGCACGGCGAGGCCCTGGTGGGCGACCTGATCTTCGCCCAGGGGATCGGCCGCACCGACTTCCCGCGCAGCGACCCGGCGGCCATGGTGCGCAGCCTCGAGCGGATCTTCGCCGAGATCCCCGGCGGCACGCGCATCTACCCGGGCCACGGGCCCTGGGGCGTGACGCTCGCCGAGGCGGAGACGTTCGCGAGGATGTTCCTGTGACCCCGCCGTCGCGGGAGGAGGCGCTCGCGGTCCTGCGCGCCGTCCAGGACCCGGAGCTGCACCGCAGCATCGTCGACCTCGGGATGGTCGGCGACATCGACATCCAGGGCGGCCGGGTCGCGGTGGGCATCCGCCTGACGATCGCCGGCTGCCCGCTCAAGGCCGAGATCCAGCGCCGCGTCACCGACGCCCTGTCGGCGCTCGACGGCGTCGAGGTCGTCCAGATCACGATGGACGCGATGACCGACGAGGAGCGCCACGCGCTGCGCAGCGGCCTCACCGGCGGCTCGGACCGCCCCTCCCCCTTCCAGCCCGGCGGCCGCACGACCGTGATCGGCATCGCGTCGGGCAAGGGCGGCGTGGGCAAGTCCAGCATCACGGCCAACCTCGCGCTGGCGCTGGCCCGCGACGGCGCCACGGTCGGCCTGATGGACGCGGACGTCTACGGCTACTCGATCCCGCGGATGATGGGCGTGCAGCGGCCCGCGGTGGCGGTCGACGACCTGATGATGCCGATCGAGGCGCACGGGGTGCGGATGATGTCGATCGGCTTCCTCACCGAGGAGGACAGCCCGGTCATCTGGCGCGGGCCGATGCTGCACAAGGCCCTCACGAGCTTCGTCACCGAGGTCTGGTGGGACGACCCGGACTACCTCCTGGTCGACCTGCCTCCGGGCACCGGCGACGTCGCCCTCTCGCTCGCCCAGCTGCTGCCGACGGCGTCGTTCGTCATCGTCACGACCCCCCAGCTGGCCGCCCAGCGCGTGGCGCGGCGGGCGGCGGCGATGGCGGCGCGCGTCAACCTGCCGGTCGCCGGGGTGATCGAGAACATGAGCTGGTTCGAGGCGCCCGACACCGGGACGCGCTACGAGGTCTTCTCGGGCGGCGGGGGCGCGATGCTGGCCGCCGAGCTCGGCGTCCCCCTCCTCGGGCGCATCCCCCTCGAGCCGGGAGTCGCGGAGGCCGGGGACGCGGGCCTGCCCGTGGTCGCCTCGCATCCCGAGAGCCCCGCGGCGCGGGCGTTGCTGGACGCCGCGCGGGCCGTCGCGGCCGCCGTTCCGCGACCTGTCGTGGCGGCGTCGTGAGCGCCGCGCGGCGCTGGTAAGATCGCCGCTTCGCGGGGTCTGCCGTCCGCGGCGGACACCTTCGTCCACGACGCCCCGAGGAATGCTGAATGACCTACATCATCACGGAGCCCTGCATCGGCACGAAGGACACCTCCTGCGCCGACGTCTGTCCCGTGGACTGCATTCACCCGTCCGCGGGTGAGGAGAACCACGACGAAGCCACGATGCTCTACATCGACCCCGCCGAGTGCATCGACTGCGACGCCTGCGTCGAGGCGTGCCCCGTGGACGCGACCATGTCCGAGGACGACGTCCCGGACAATTGGGAGGTCTTCAAGGAGATCAACAAGGTCTACTTCGAGGACGGCCACGAGGCCGGCGAGAAGCTGGTCGCCTCCTACCTCGCGAGCAAGGCCTGATCTGAGTCAGCCTCCGCCGCGGCCGACGCGGCGGCGGGTCACATAGCGGACGGCCATGGCGAGGGCGGCCATCAGCGAGATGCGCAGCACAACGGCGCGCGCGCCGATGCCGCCGATGCCCGCCGCCAGGACCACGATCAGGAGGCACGTGAGCGGGCCGGGCGCGTGCCCGGCCAGCGCGAGCACCGCGATCACCAGCAGGGCCAGGACGCCCAGCAGCACCGCGGTGACCACGCCCGCGTAGAAGGCGGCGCGGCGGCGGACGATGTCGACGCCGACGCCGGCCGCGCGCTCCAGGGGGTGGCGGGGGTCGCTCACTCCTCCACCGCCATGCGGATGATGGGCGAGGCGTGGTGGAGCGCCAGGCGCCATCCGGTGGCGTCGAGCACGAAGAGGTTGGTCGCCGCGACCTCGGCGACGACGTGGCGGCCCTCCCCCGCGGCCGAGGTGATCCTCTCCACGCACGTCACCCACGCGAGGGGGTCGACCAGGGTCACCTCGACGTCGGCGATCTCGAACTCGATGTAGCCGGTGTTGGCCATGATGCCCTCGAGGCCCGCGCTCACCTCGTCCCAGCCGCGGTGCCAGGCGCCGCCCGGGTGCAGGCACGCGACCTCGGTGCCGGAGGCCCAGCAGGCCTCCATCGCGGCCATGTCGAGCGACTCGAGCGCGTCGTAGAAGCCGCGGTTGGCCGCGAGCACCTGATCCCTGATCACCTGGGTCATGCCCTCATCCTTTCCGCAGCAGGGCGGCCTCAACCTCGCACGCGGCCGCCCGGCAGAGTGCCTGAACCACCTTGCGGGCCGCGTCCTGGTCCGGGCGGCGGTCGGCCGGATCGATGGCGCGCGCCATCCGCGCGGCCGTGGCCACGAGCTCGCCGACCTCGAGGCCGTCGGCGTGGCGGGCGGCCTGGGCGAGCAGCGCCGAGGCCACCACGTCGCGGCGCACGAGCGCGATCTCGCACTGGGCGAGGGCGGCCGACAGCCGCACCGCCTCGTCGCCGGTCACGGGAGCCACCGCCGCAGGTTGCCGCCCATGACACCGGCCACCTGACCGGCGCTCCAGCCCGCAAGCTCGGCGGCCAGGGCCACCAGGCGCAGGGCGGTGGGGTGCTCCCCGTAGGGGCGGTCGGACCCGAACACCAGGCGCTCGGGGGGCAGGGCCACCAGGTCGGCCAGCGCGGCGAGCGACGTGTCGAGCATCACCCCCGGCCAGCCGCCCAGGCGCTCCGCGATGGCGCGCGCGTCGCCCCGCCCGCCGTGGGCCAGGATCAGCCGCGCCCCGGGCACCGCGTCGACAAGGGCGTCAATCGGCCCGGCGAGGGCGCGCGCGCCGTAGCCGGCGTGGATCGTGACCGGCCATCCGCGGGCGGTGGCGTCGGCGACGGCCTCCACCACCTCGGGCGCCTCGGGGCGCAGGCGCTGGGCCACGGGATGCAGCTTCAGCCCGCGGGCCCCGTCGGCCGCGGCCGCCTCCATCGCCGCGAGGGCGCCGCCGGCGCGCGGGTCCACCCGGCAGAACGGCACGATCCGCCCCGGCGCGACGCGGGCGGCCTCCGCCACCGCGGCGTTGGCCTCCGCGAACTGGCCGTCCTCCCCCGGCGCGTTGGGCGGGAAGCACACGGCCGCGTCGATGCGCCAGCGCTCCATGTCGTCCAGCAGGGCCGTCGCCTCCAGGCGGTGGCCGTCGGCGTCGGCGCCGAGGTGCACGTGGGCGTCCACCACGCCGGTGCGCGGCAGGGCGGCGCAGGCATCCTCGACCGCGCCCTCGAGGCGGCCCAGCACCACCAGGTCCGCCCCCGCCCGCTCGAGGAGCGCGGCGTCCTCGCCCCAGAGCCTCATGTCCCGGCGATCCCCTCGAACCCGGCGATCGCCGCGCGCATCCCCTCCGGGATCCGCGAGGGGCGGCCGCCGTACTCGGCGAGCCCCACGACCACCAGGCGGGCGTCCGCGACGTGGAGCGGCTCGCCCTCCCCCACCCGCTCGATCCGGACCTGGACGGTGTGGCTGCTGCGCCCCATCTCGGCGATCCGCACGAACACCTCGAGCTCCTCGTCGAAACGCGCGGAGGCGTGGTAGTCGACGGTGAGCGAGCGCACCACGAAGAGGTGGCCGGGAGGCCCGAGCAGGGGCACGCCGAGGTGGCGGCGATGGGCCAGCACCCCCCGGTCGATGTGGTGCGGATAGCGCGCGTAGTAGACGACCGCGCCGAGATCGGTCTCCGCCACGTCCACCCGCGAGCGGGCGCTGAAGCGGAAGGGCGGCACGCGGTCGCTCGGCCCCGCGTCGGCGGTCGCGACCCTCACGGCGTCCGCCGCCCGAGCAGCAGGTGGTGCCAGCCCTCCTCGATCGCGACGGTCCGCTCCAGCGGGCACCCGGCGTCGGCCATCCAGGCCCGGTAGGCCCCCTCGGGGTGGGCGTCGCCGCCCGCGGTCGACACCAGCATCATCACGCCGAAGGACGGCCCCTGGGGGCTCAGGTCGCCAAGCACCTCCTGGATCGCCAGGAGCCCCCCGGGCGCGAGCGCGTCCGCCGCCCGGGCCACCAGCGCCGCGGCCGCGGCGGGCGGCAGGAGGTGGAGCACGTTGCCGATGTAGACGGCGTCCCACGGGCCCGGCGGGATCGCCTCGGTGGCGTCGCCGGCGACGGTGGCGACCCCGGCCTCGCGCAGCGGCGGCGCACCGATCTCGAGCGTCTCGGGCAGGTCGAGGACGGTCACCTCCCAGCCGGCGGCCGCGAACGCCAGTGCGTACGTCCCGGGCGCGCCCCCGATGTCGAGGAGGCGGCCGCCCTCCGGCGGCGGCCCGACGGCCGCGGCCGTGGACTCGGCGCGCGGAGCCGCCACCTGGCGCATGGCGCGCATGAAGCGCTCGCGCGTCGCCCGGTCGCCGGCGGAGACCTCGTCCTGGGGCAGGCCGCTGCGCAGCGTCTCGGCGAGGCCGAGGTGGCTGCGCATGGCGCGCGCCTCCAGCGCCAGGCCCGCCGCCGCGTCCTCGCCCGGGCCCGGCGACAGGAGCGCGGCCGCCGCGCCGGTCACGCGCAGCGTGCCGTCCTCGCCCCCGGCCACCAGGACGCCGGCGTCGCGCAGCGCCGAGGCCACGATGCGCGTCGCCCGCGGGTCGAGTCCGGCACCGCGGGCGGCGTCCAGGGGCGTCGCCGGCTCGGCGAAGCGCGCCAGGAGCCCGCTCTCGATCGCGGCGTGGACCAGGAGGATGTGCCTCCAGTCGTCGGGGTGCTCGTCGGGCATCGCCGGGAGGCTAGCGGGGCAGGCTGGTACCCTGCTCGTCGTGGCGATCCTCCCCGGCAAGAAGAAGACCAACGACCGCAAGGGCGGCGGTCGGCGCGCGAACTACGCGCCGGCGCCCGACCAGGTGGGCACCCGCAAGTACCTTCCGGTGGGCTGGGCCAACTGGCTCGGCTTCTGGCTCTTCGGCCTCATCGGGATCGCGCTCCTGGTGGAGACGATCCAGGCGACGATCGAGCAGCGCGGGTCCGATCCGATCGCGGCGGGGATCATGACGGTCGTGTTCTTCATCATGACCTACCTCTTCGCCACGACCCGCATCAAGGACTAGCGGCTAGCCCTCGTCCTGCTCCGCCTGGACGGTGGCCACGCAGGCCTCGTCTCCGTGGGCGCGGGTGGTGGAGACGCGCAGGTCCCCCTCGGGGGCCAGGGCCGACAGCATCCCGCGCCAGATCGCGCGGTCCAGGCCGCAGATGCGCTCCGGGTCGTGGAAGGCCAGCTCCTCGAACGGGCAGGCGCACGCGCGCAGGCTGCCCTCGCCCTCGAGGCGCGCCGCGAAGCCGTAGCGCGACAGCAGCCGCACCACCCCCTCGACGGCTTGGGTGAGCGGGGCCCCGGGGGTCGCCCGGCCGGCGGCCACCTCGGCCAGCCCCACCTCGAAGCCGAAGTCGTGCCCCACCTTCTCGAGCACCTCCTGCGGATCGCCTGCGCCGCGGTCGCGCGACGCCTGCAGGAGCAGCGAGGCGAGCAGGTCGTAGTGGCGCTCCGGAAGGGCCACCAGCACCTCGGCGTCGGCGAGCGAGTAGCGCTTGGCCGGGCGGCCGGCGCCGGGACCCGAGCGCCCCTCGGCGCGGCGGAAGTCCGCGGTCAGGAAGCCGTGCTGGACCAGCTTGTCCAGGTGGAAGCCCGCGAGGCGGCGGTCGATGCCGACGGCCTGGGCCACCTCGTCCTTGCTCCGGTCGGTGCCCGCCGAGCGGACGTCGTAGAAGACGCGCCGCCGGGTCGGATCCCCCAGCGCGGCGACCAACCGGCCGATGTCGCGATCAGCGCCTTCGTGCTCGACCATGTCCTGCATGCCAACGACCCCCTTGGCCGGCCGACACCCAGATTACACCCCTCCGTTGTACCGTCCTCACATGCGGTCGACGCCCGTCATCGCCGTCGCGGGCCTCCTGAGCCTCCTGGCAACGGCCCCGGCGCTCGGCGCCTGGGGCGCGCCGGAGCGCGCCTCGCGCGGGTCGGAGCCCGCCCACTCGCCCGATGTCGCGGTCAACGCGACCGGCGATGCGGTGGCGACCTGGGTGGTCGGCCGCCGCCTCCACGAGCGGATCGCGGTGAGCGCCCGGCCGGCGGGCGGCCAGTGGGGTGCGCCCCAGGTCATCTCCGGCAGCGCCCGCCGGGCGATCGACCCCCAGGTCGCGGTCGACGCCTCGGGCCGCATCGTCGTGGTGTGGCGCCAGGCCGTGCGCACGCGGACGGTCCGCGTGCGCGGCGTCGCGCGCCGTCAGGCCGTCTACGTGGTCCGCGCGCGCGACAAGCGGGTGAACGAGGTGATGTGGGGGCCGGCGACGGTGCTCTCCAGCGATCGCCAGAAGGTGGGCCGCCCGGAGCTCGGCATCGACGACGACGGCGACGCGGTCGCCGCCTGGCACTGGGGCACGGGCACCCCGCCCTCCCAGCGCGGCTACGTCGGCGAGATCCAGCTGTCCGAGCGCATGCCGGACGGCTCGTGGACGATCGCCCGGCGGATGTCGTCCTCGCGGCTGTGCACGTCGGTGGACGACCCCCGGGTCGCCGTCGGGACGCGCGGGCACGCCGTGATCTGGTGGCAGTGCAACCTGACCGGCGGGCGCAGCACCGCCGTCAGCGTCAGCCGCGGCCCGGGCGAGGTCTTCGGAGCCGAGCGCGAGCTCCCGTTCCGCACCGTCGGTGACGTGTCGGCGGACCTCTCGGTGTCGGCGAGCGGCCGCGCGGTGGCCGTCAGCACCGGCAGCAGCGGCACCCTCGACTGGTGGCGCGGCGACGTGGGCACGGTGCTGGCGCTCAGCGGCCTGCCCGCCCTGGGGTCGAGCGAGATGATCGATCCGAAGGCCGGTCCGGCCGCCGTGGCGATCAACGGCAACGGCGACGCCCTCTCGAGCTGGATCGACCGCGTGGGGCGCTCGCGCGCGGCCTCGATCGCCTCGGGGCTCGGAGTCGGCGCGCCGGTCACGCTGTCCGGCCTCTCGCGCGACTCCCACGGCGCGCGCGTGGCCGTCGGCGACGGGCGCCGCGGCGTGATGGCCTGGGTCAGCGACGGGCGCGTGGTGGCCTCCACCCGCGGCCTGGACGGCTCGGTCACGCCCGGGCATGGCGATCTCGGGACGCGGCGTCCCCGCCACCGGCGCGCCCGCGGTTGCGATGGACCCGCCGGGCTCCTCGATCGTCTTCTGGACGCGGGTGGTCGGGGGGCGCTCGGTGGTGGAGCGCACGACGGCGCCCCCGTCGCTCACCTCCCGATCGGCGGACAACGGCTAGTCTGAGCCGCGCTCGTCGCCGGCACCTGCCGGTGAGGACGATCGTCGCGCGATCGCGTCGTCCTCATTCCGGCAATGGGCGTATCCTTTAGACAGACCGACGTGTTTCACCGCGACCGGGGAGGGCCCGTGTCCACAGTCAAGCCGCCCGACATCGATCTCGGCCAGTACAAGTTCGGCTGGCACGACCCGGCCAACTACGTGTTCGAGCCCAAGCGCGGCCTGAGCGCCGACGTGGTCCGCGAGATCTCGTTCCTCAAGGGCGAGCCCGAGTGGATGCTGAAGTTCCGTCTCCGGGCGCTCGAGATCTTCGAGCGCAAGCCCATGCCCACCTGGGGCGGGAACCTGGACGAGATCGACTTCCAGAACATCTTCTACTTCATCCGCTCGTCGGAGAAGCAGAGCACCGACTGGAACGACGTCCCGGCCGACATCAAGAACACGTTCGACCGCCTGGGCATCCCCGAGGCCGAGCAGAAGTACCTCTCGGGCGTGAGCGCCCAGTACGAGAGCGAGGTCGTCTACCACTCGCTGCGCGAGGACCTCGAGAGCAAGGGCGTCATCTTCTGCGACACGGACACGGCCCTGCGCGAGCACGAGGAGCTGTTCCGCGAGCACTGGGCCACCGTGATCCCGCCCGGTGACAACAAGCTCGCCGCCCTGAACTCGGCGGTCTGGTCCGGCGGCTCGTTCATCTGGGTGCCGCCCGACGTGCAGGTGGAGATCCCGCTGCAGGCCTACTTCCGCATCAACGCGGAGAACATGGGCCAGTTCGAGCGGACGCTCATCATCTGCGAGCCGGGTTCGTTCGTTCACTACGTCGAGGGCTGCACGGCGCCGGTCTACACCAGCGACTCGCTGCACTCGGCCGTGGTCGAGATCATCGTCAAGCCGGGCGCGCGCTGCCGCTACACCACCATCCAGAACTGGTCGACCAACGTCTTCAACCTGGTCACCAAGCGCGCGGTCGCCCAGGAGAACGCGACCATGGAGTGGGTGGACGGCAACCTGGGCTCCAAGCTGACCATGAAGTACCCGGCGGTGTGGCTCACCGGGCGCGGCGCGCACGGCGAGGTGCTGTCGGTGGCCATGGCCAGCGAGGGCATGCACCAGGACGCCGGCGCGAAGATGGTCCACGTCGCCCCCGACACCTCCTCGACGATCGTCTCGAAGTCGATCTCGCGGGGCGGCGGCCGCACCAGCTACCGCGGCCTGGTCCAGGTGCAGCCCGGGGCCAAGCGCTCCAAGGCGTCCGTGGTCTGCGACGCGCTGCTCCTCGACGAGGACAGCCGCTCGGACACGTACCCGTACATGGACATCCAGGAGGAGGACTCCTCCATCGGCCACGAGGCCACGGTCTCCAAGGTCGCCGACGACCAGATCTTCTACCTCATGAGCCGCGGGCTCTCCGAGGAGGAGGCGATGGCCATGATCGTGCGCGGCTTCATCGAGCCGATCGCCAAGGAGCTGCCGATGGAGTACGCCGTCGAGCTCAACCGGCTCATCGAGCTTCAGATGGAGGGCTCGATTGGCTGAGCAGCCGAGCTGGGCGACGGAGGTCCGTGAGGCCGCGGCCGCATCCCTCTCCTCCCTGCCGGAGCTGACCGGCGAGGAGGAGGCCTGGCGCTTCACCCCCCCGACGGACCTCGGGCTGGTCGGCTCCGAGCCGGACGCCCCCGGCACCTCGACGCTGCCCGGGATCCCCGGCGGCGAGCGCGCGGCGCGGCTCGAGCTGGTGGACGGCGCGCCCTCCGCGCCGGTCCTCGGCGACCTGCCCGCCGGCGTCATCGTCGCCGAGCTGGGCGCGGCGCTCGGCGAGCACGAGGCCCTCGTCCGCGAGCGGCTCTACGGTCTGATCGGCTTCGACGAGCGCCCCGGTGCGCTCAACGCGGCGCGCTGGGACGGCGGCCTGTTCGTCTACGTCCCCCGCGGCGTCGAGGTGACCCTGCCGGTCGAGGCGCTGCTGTCGGCCACCGGCGCCTCCGGGCGCGTCTTCGGGCGGTCCCTGGTGGTCGTCGAGGAGGGCGCCAAGGCGACGGTGATCGAGCGCTACGCCTCGGGCGACCTGACCGGTCCGGTCAGCGCCTCGTCGGTCGTCGAGCTGTACGTCGGCCAGGGCGCCGAGCTGGAGCACGTCTCGGTGATCGACTGGGGCGCCGGCGTCCGCCACCACGCGCTCCTGCGCGCCCGGGTGGACCGCGACGCGCGCGTGCGCTCGGTGGTCGTGACCCTGGGCGGCGACGTCGTGCGCGTGGAGCCCACGGTGGTCTGCGCCGGCCCCGGCGCCGACGCCCGCGCGCTCGGCCTCTACTTCGCCGGCGGCGACCAGCACTTCGAGCACCGGGTGGTGTCGCGCCACGAGGCGCCCAACGCCTACTCCAACCTGCTCTACAAGGGCGCCATCCAGGACCACGCCCACACGATCTTCTACGGCAACCTGGTGGTCCCGCCGGGCGCGCCGGGCACCGACGCGTACCAGACCAACCGGAACCTGGTGCTCAACGAGGGCGCCCGCGCCGACACGATCCCGTTCCTCGAGATCGAGACGGCCGAGGTGAAGTGCTCCCACGCCGGCGCGGTCGGCCGGGTGGACGACGAGCACCTCTTCTACCTGCTGTCGCGCGGCGTGCCGCGGGCCGAGGCCAAGCGCCTGATCGTGATGGGCTTCCTCCAGGAGGTCCTGGAGATGGTGAGCCTCGAGGAGCTCCGCTCCGAGCTCGAGCTGGCCGTGCAGGAGAAGCTCTCCTGAGTGGCCCGATCGATGTCATCTCCATCGACGAGCTCCCGCCCGGTGAGCCGCGCCTCGTGGACGTCGCGGGCACGCCGGTCTGCCTGGTCAACGTGGACGGCGAGGTCTTGGCCGTCCACGACGTCTGCTCGCACGCCCTCGCGTCGCTCTCGGCCGGCTGGGTCGAGGGCGACCGCATCGAGTGCCCCCGCCACGGCGCCATGTTCTCGCTGCGCACCGGCGAGGCGCTCACCCCGCCCGCCTCGCGGGCGCTGCCGACCTTCGACGTCGAGGTCCAGGACGGTCGCGTCCTGGTCGACCCGACGCCGAGCCGTGAACACCCATTGATTCGCTGAGGAGTCCCGTGGCTGAACCCATCCTGCAGATCAGCGGCCTCGAGGTCGCCGTGGACGGCACGCCGATCCTGAAGGGCGTCAACCTGACGGTGCCCCAGGGCGAGGTGCACGCGCTGATGGGGCCCAACGGCTCCGGCAAGAGCACCCTGGCCTACGCCCTGGCGGGCCACCCGCGCTACGAGATCACGGGCGGCACGGTGCTGTTCGCCGGCCAGGACATCGCCGAGATGGAGGCCGATGAGCGCGCCCGCCTCGGTCTCTTCCTGGCGATGCAGTACCCGGTCGAGGTGCCGGGGGTCTCGGTCATGAACTTCCTGCGGACGTCGCTCAACGCGATCCGCGGCGAGGAGATCTCGCCCCGCGATTTCATCAAGCTCTTCGACGCCAAGTCCGAGCTCCTGGGCTTCGACCGCTCGTTCGCCGACCGCTATCTGAACACCGGCTTCTCGGGCGGCGAGAAGAAGCGCCACGAGATCCTGCAGATGGCGATGATCGAGCCGAAGTTCGCCGTCCTCGACGAGACCGACTCCGGCCTCGACGTTGACGCGCTCAAGGTGGTCTCCGAGGGCGTCAACACGATGCGCGGACCGGACCTGGGCGTCCTGATCATCACCCACTACACGCGGATCCTGCGCTACATCACGCCGGACGTCGTGCACGTGATGTTCGAGGGGCGGATCGCCCGCACCGGGGGCCCGGAGCTGGCCGACTACCTCGAGGAGCACGGCTACGTCGAGTTCGGTGCCGCCGAGGAGGCCGCGGCGCCGGCGGGCGCCTGATCGCGCCATGAGCACCGCGGCCGCCATCGACGTCGCGGCCCTGCGGGCCGACTTCCCGATCCTGTCGCGGACGGTGAACGGCGCCCCGCTGGTGTACCTCGACTCGGCGGCCACCTCGCAGAAGCCCACCGCGGTGCTGGACGCGATGGACGCGTACTACCGCGAGACCAACGCCAACGTCCATCGCGGGGTCTACGAGCTCGCGGCCGAGGCGACCGCCCGCTACGAGG
Source organism: uncultured Thermoleophilia bacterium (assembly GCA_963784365.1). GTDB lineage: Bacteria > Actinomycetota > Thermoleophilia > Miltoncostaeales > Miltoncostaeaceae > Miltoncostaea. The sequence goes on from CAWAQS010000009.1 coordinate 691,709, forward strand.
CCGGTCGCGACGCGGTCGCGCGCCTCGTGGCCGCCCCGCGCGACACGGTGGTGTTCACCAAGAACGCCAGCGAGGCGATCAACCTCGTCGCCTGGGCCTGGGGCGTCCGCAACCTGACGGCCGGCGACGAGATCCTCGTCACCGAGATGGAGCACCACAGCAACATCGTCCCCTGGCAGATCGTGGCCGGCATCACCGGCGCGACGGTGCGGTTCGCGCCGGTCACCCCCCAGGGCGAGCTGGACATGGACGCCTTCGCCTCCCTGCTGACCGCGCGCACGCGCATCGTGGGCGTGGTCCACGTGAGCAACGTGCTCGGCACGATCAACCCGGTGGCCGAGATCACCCGGCTCGCCCACGAGCGGGGCGCCCTGGTGGTCGTGGACGGCTCGCAGGCCGTCCCCCACATGCCGGTCGACGTCCCGGCGATCGGCGCCGACTTCTACGCCTTCACCGGCCACAAGATGCTCGGGCCCACGGGCATCGGCGTCCTGGTCGGACGCCGCGAGCTGCTGGAGGGCATGGAGCCCTTCCTCGGCGGCGGCGAGATGATCTCCAACGTCAGCACCGACGGGTCCACGTGGGCCGAGGTGCCCTGGAAGTTCGAGGCCGGCACCCCGCCGATCGCCGAGGCCATCGGCCTGGGCGCCGCCGCCGACTACCTGGCGGAGGTCGGCCTGGGCGCGATCCGGGCCCACGAGCGGGAGCTCACCGCCCACCTGCTGGACGCGCTCGACACCGTCGAGGGCATCACGATCTACGGCCCGCGCGACCTCTCGGTGCGCGGCGGGGCCGTCTCGTTCAGCCTGCCGGACATCCACCCCCACGACATCGCCCAGCTCGTGGACCGCAGCGGCGTCTGCGTCCGGGCCGGCCACCACTGCGCCAAGCCCCTGATGCGCGTCCTCGGCGTGGGGGCCACGGCCCGCGCGAGCACCTATCTCTACAATTCCCCCGATGAGATCGACGTCCTCGTCCGCGCGTTGGGCGAGGCCCGGGAAGCGCTGAGGTAGGGAGCGATGGGCGGCCTCGACGACCTCTATCAGGAGCTGATCCTCGACCACTATCGCCGCAAGCGCGGCGAGGGGACGCTGGAGCACCCGTCGGTGGCCGTGGACCAGCACAACCCGCTCTGCGGGGACGAGGTGCACCTCGAGCTGGCGATCGAGGACGGCCGCGTGACCGAGGTGGCCCACACCGGTCAGGGCTGCTCGATCTCGCAGGCGTCGGTGTCGATGATGACCCAGGCCCTCAGCGGCAAGTCGCTCGAGGAGGCCCTGGGCACGGTGGAGCACTTCCGCCTCGTCATGCACGGCGACGTGGCGGCCGACGAGGACATGCTGGGCGACGCGATCGCCCTCGAGGGCGTCGCCAAGTACCCGGTGCGCGTGAAGTGCGCCCTGCTGGGGTGGATGGCGGCCAAGGACGCGATCCAGACCTACCAAGACGAGGAGCGGTAGCGTGGCTTCCGAGGACGAGATCCGTAGCGCGATGAAGCAGGTGGAGGACCCCGAGCTGGGCGTCAACATCGTCGATCTCGGGCTGCTCTACGGCGTCAACATCGACGACGAGGGCAACGTCATCCTGGACATGACGCTCACCAGCATGGGCTGCCCCCTCACCGAGAAGATCGTGGGCGACTCGCGGGCGGCCCTGGAGCCGCTGGACGGCGTCGCCAGCGTCGACGTCAACTGGGTGTGGGACCCGCCGTGGTCGCCGGACGCGATGACCGACGAGGGCCGCTTCCTGATGAAGGTGATGGGCTATGGCTGAGACGACGGCCACGACCGCTCCGGCGCCCATGACGCTGGAGGAGAAGAAGGCGGCGGCCCGCGCGCGGGCGCGCGCGGCGCGGCAGGCCGAGGCCGGCGGCGAGGCCTTCGTCACCATCTCCCCCGCCGCGGCGGACTACATCCGCACCACGGCGCACGAGCGGGGGCGGCCCGAGGGCGTGCGGCTGCGGATCCTGGCCGGCGGATGCTCGGGCCTGGAGTACAAGCTCGACCTGCTCGAGGTGGACGAGCGCCCCGCCGAGGGCGACCGCGAGGTGGTCTCGAACGGGGTCACCATGCTCATGGACCTCAAGAGCGCGATCCACGTCACCGGGTCGGTGATCGACTACGAGCAGGGCCTGCTGCGCCGCGGCTTCCGGATCAACAATCCGAACGCCACCTCCACCTGCTCCTGCGGCGACAGCTTCGGAGCCTGACGGCCGCGCTCAGCCCCCGCGGAGGTCGTCGACCAGCGCGGTGAGGGCGTCGCGGATCGGCTCCACCGGCGTCCGCGCGATGCCGGCGCCGATCTGGCCGCCGTCGCGGCGGTGGAGGATGCCGGTGTTGATGAGGGGCGTCGCGCCGAGATCGACGCAGGCGCGCGCGTCCACCCCCAGGGGGGTCCCCTCGCCGTCGAGGGTGGGGATGCGCAGCCGCTCGCTCGCGCCGACGCAGATGTCGCCCATCTGGCGCGTCCGCTCGACGGCGTCGGCCATGCCCGCCGCCCAGGAAGGCGGCCACGCCCGGGCTCGCGGCGCTGGCCGCCGCGCCCAGGCCGCAGCACTCGACGAGCGCGGAGTCGCCGATGTCCGGCAGGGCGTCCTCGTCGGAGAAGCCCGGCCGGTAGAGCGGATCGCCGACCATCGGCGCCGGGAAGGTGAACCAGCGGTCCGGCAGGCCGGCGATCTGGACGGCGGCGTCGACGCCGTTGCGGCTGATGAAGACGACCAGGCTCGACCCGGCCGTGCCCTGGATGCCCATCAGCGCGGCGCGCGCGGCGGCGATGGTCACCGTCAGGGCGAAGTGCCCGTTGGCGCAGAGGAGCCGCGCCGTCGGCAGCACCGTCGCGGGCGCGTGCTCGGCGATCGCGGGGAGCGCCTGGCGCAGCAGGACCATCGTGGTCGCCTGGTGGCGCATGTGGCAGTCGTCGCCCATCGCGATGCCCTGGGCGTCGAGCGCGAAGGCGTCGATCGGGCCGTCGGCCTTCAGCGCCGCCGCGAAGGCGGGCGCCACCGCGTCGGCCATCAGGCGCTGGCGCGCGATCGCGTCCGGCGAGCCGACCCCGAGCCAGAAGGCGTCGCCCGAGCCGTCGTTCATCGGGCTGTAGCCGACCCCGCCGCCCACCTCGTCGCGGGCCGCCCAGCAGGCCATCGACGGCGAGATGATCCCGCACATCGCGCCCGCCGCGTCGAGGGAGTGGGCCGGGGCCAGCCGCACCTTGCCCGCGGCCACCAGCGCGGCCGCGCCGTCGAGGTCCGACGCCCAGCCCTCGAAGACGACGGCGCCGGACACCGCGTAGCGCTGCGGGGCGCACATCCGCTCCCACTCGATCGGCGGCCCGGCGTGGAGCACGAGGCGGCCCTCGAGGCCGGGGATCAGCTCCCCCGCGGGCCCGGCGCCCACGATCATCGGCCGGGCGTCGGTCAGCCGTTCCAGCGCGCGGGCGTTGGCGGCATCGACACGGGCGTCGCCGTAGGCGGCGGTGAGCGTGGCGACCAGGTCGGGGTCCCCACCCGCGGGCGGCCGCCAGTCGACCGTCGTGACCTCGGCGCCCTGGGCGCGGAGCGCGTCGGCCATCAGGTCGAGGCCGGCGGTGGCGATCCGTAGGCTCACGGCGTGAATCTATCGGCACTCGCCCGCGCCGTGAACCGTCACCCCGGCCTGCGCGGCAAGCGCGAGCTGGCCGCCGTCGCGCGCACGCTCGGCGGGGACGGCGACGACGCGGCCGTGCTCGCCGACGGCGACGGGCACCTGGTGATGGCCGCCGAGGCGATCTGGCCCCCGTTCGTCGCCGCTCAGCCGCGGGCCGCGGGCGTGGCCGGCGTGGTCACGGTGCTCAACGACCTGGCGGCGACCGGCGCCCGCCCGATCGCGCTGCTCGACTGCCTGGTGGCCGGCGACGCGGGGATGGCGCAGGAGCTGCTGGCGGGGCTGCGCGGCGGCGCCGAGCTCTACGGGGTGCCGGTCGTGGGCGGCCACGCCACGGTCGACGCCGCCGCGGCCCCGTCCCTGTCGACGTTCGCCGTGGGCCGGGCCCGCGCGCCCCTCCGGGCGCGCAACGCCCGCCCGGGCGACGCCGTGAGCCTGCTCACCTGCCTCGAGGGCGAGATGCTCCCGGGGGCCGAGGGGGCCTTCTTCAGCCACCTGCGCGGGCCGCGGCGCTCGCGGGCCCGCGCCGACCTCGAGCTGCCGGCCGAGGCCGCCGAGGCGGGCGAGGCGTGGGCGGCCCGCGACGTCTCGATGCCCGGCGTGGCGGGCTCGCTCCTCCAGCTCTGCGAGAGCGCGGGCGGGCTCGGCTGCGCGCTCGACGTCGAGGCCCTGCCCGTCCCGGAGGGCGTCGCGCTGGAGGAGTGGATCCTCGCCTTCCCCTCCTACGCCTTCCTCCTGGTGGGCGACGCCGCCGCCCTGGCGGAGCGCGCCGCCGCGGCGCGGGCTCACCTGCGCGCGGATCGGGACCCTGGACGACGGCGGCCGCCTGCGCCTGCGGGCCGCCGGCGACGAGGAGCTCGTCTGGGACCTCGCGGCCGAGCCGCTGACCGGCCTGCGCCCCTGACGGCGCCTAGGTCCCCAGCGCCCAGGTGTAGCCCGCCGGCGCGAACTCGGGCTGGGCGCCCGCCAGCGGGATCGTCATCTCCTGGTGGGTGGCGCCGCGGTAGGAGGTCTTGGTCGCCCAGCCGGCTCCACCCGAGGCGGCGGAAGAAGGCGACGTTGGGCGTCTGGATGAGGGCGATCATGCGGCGTCCCGCCGTGCTCGCCCGCGGTGGCGACGGCGAAGCGCACGAGCGGCGCGCCCACGCCCAGGGTGCGCGCGTCGGCCAGCACCGCCAGGCGATCGCCCTTCCACAGGCCGGCCTCGTCGAGCGGATAGAGGCGCACCGCGCCGACGACGCGCTCGTCGATCGTCGCGATCACCTTCAGGGCGCGTCGCGTCCCACTCGTCGTGGTCGTGCTCGGAGAAGATCCCCTGCTCGGTCACGAAGACCTCGCGCCGGATCGCGTGGTGGGCCGCCAGCTCGGCGTCGCGTGCGCGCGAGCCGGACCCGCACGAAGGTCCGGCCGCAGAGCTCCATCAGGCGAGGGCGGCCGGGGCCGCCTCCCCGTCGCGCCCGCCGCCGAAGGCGCGCTCGAAGGTGCTGAGGGCCGAGCACGCCTGGCAGCGCACGCAGCCGGCGCGCGCGTTCTGGCTCATCATCCCGGCCTCGGCCAGCAGCGGCGCCACCAGCTCGTAGACGTCGCGCACGTACTCGGCCGAGGGCGGCTCTGGTCGGCGACGATGCTCCCCGGCGAGGGGCGCAGCGGCACGACGAACGGGTAGACGCCGCGGTCGATGGCCGCCCGGCAGCCCTCCATGACCGACTCCGGGCTCTCGCCCAGGCCGAGGATGAAGTAGGTCGAGACCTGGCCGGGCCCGAAGACCTCGACGGCGGCCTCCCACGCGGCCAGGTAGTGGTCGCGGCCCTGCGCGTGCTTGCCCGGCGCGACCACCGCGAGCACGTCGGGGTCCCACACCTCCAGGTGCAGGCCGAGGGCCTCGACGCCGCTGTCCTTGAGCTTGGCGAACCAGCCGAAGTCGAGCGGCGGCTCGATCTGCACCTGCACCGGCAGCCCGCTCGACTCGCGGATCGCCTCGGCGCAGCGGGCCATGTAGGGCGCGCCGCGGTCGTCGCGGTTCGGCGAGCCGGTGGTGAGGGTCACGTCCTTGGCGCCGTCGAGGCGGGCGGCGGCCGCGGCCACCTCGGCGAGGAGGGCCGGGGTCTTCACCGGGATCGTGCGGCCGTTGGACAGCGAGGTCCCGATGGCGCAGAAGTGGCACTGCTCGTCGGTGCCCCAGTAGACGCAGCGCTGGAAGACCGTGGACGCGAGGCTGTCCAGGTGCATCAGCGCGATCTTCCAGTACGGCACGCCGTCGGCCGTCTCGAGGTCGTAGATCTTCGGGCGCGGGTGGAGGCGCACCGGGCCGATCTCGACCCCGTCGCGCAGCAGGGTGCCCGCGCGCCCCGACCCCGTCATCACCAGCTCGTAGGGCGACGAGGCCACGTAGTCGCCGTGCACCGGGACGGTCAGCGGCGCGCCGTCCACCCAGATGAAGCCGGCGTCCGACGGGCCCGGCCCCGCCGGCGCGGGTCGCGCCCGGCCCCTCGTCGGGGTGCGTGGTGCGCACGCCGAGCGACTGGAGCTCGACCGCCAGCGTGCGCAGGTCGGGTGGGCCGGCCGCGCTCACCAGGGCGACTCGTGCAGCTTCGCCAAGTTCTCCACCAGCACCATCCGCTTGAGCTCCTCGGACACGGGCGCCCCCTCGATCTTCCAGTACTCGCTCATGAAGTCCGACCAGGGCTCGTCGGAGCCGAACAGGACCCGGTCGCCGCCGATGCCCTGCTTCTCGATCTCCACCAGCAGCCAGCGGGCGCCGAAGCCGATCGCCCACGAGGTGTCGGTGTAGACCTTGTAGCCGTCCTTCACCCACTGGAGGAACTTCGGCACCAGCTTGATGTGGCCGCTGACGCCGCCGCCGAAGTGGACGAGGTGGATCTTGCAGCGCTTCCCGTAGGCCTCGACCATCGGGATGAAGTTGTTGATGTCGCTGTTGCCGCCGGCCGACGTGTGGAAGTGGAAGACGTAGTCGTGCTTCTCGCAGGCGTCGAAGCAGAGGTCGGCGAGCTCCTTGGTCTCCTCGTCCCACTCCTCCGGGTTCGGGTTGCCGCCGAGCAGGAAGGTCGTCTTGAGGCCGACGATGCCGGCCTCGCCGCAGTGCTTGCAGCGCCTCGAGCGTGTTCTCGCGGTCGCGGGGCAGGAACGACACCCACAGCAGGCCGCGGATGCGGTCGGTGGAGGTCGCGGCCTCCATCACGATCGGGTTGAGCGAGAAGGGCTGCTCGGGCTTCGGGATCCCGTAGTTCGACATCACGAGGCTGCGCTCGATGCCGTACTGGTCCATGTACTTGATGTAGTCCTTGGTGCGCGGGAAGTCGTAGACGATCGGCTTGACCGGGTGGTCGATGCCGTAGAAGGGCCACGCCTCGATCTCGCCGATGTGGCTGTGGCCGTCGATGACGTTGCGCTTGATTCCATCCGGCAGGGACACGACTCTCCCGTCGTCAGTTGATCAGGATGCTGCGCCGCAACTCATCGGTGGCGGCGCGCCACTCGTCGGGGTCGGCGAACTCGCGCCGCGCGACGAGGGCCTCGTCGGAGACGGCCTCGCCGGTCTCGGGATCGAGCTGCAGCGCCTCGACGGCGTGCCGCGGCATCATGGTGTCCGGATCCATCACGGTGGACACGGCCACCGCGCGGCCCGTGCCGATGGACATCTCGACGCGGCGGTAGGGCGGCCAGAGCTCGCGCTCGCCCTCGCTCCAGATCACCGCCGTCGCCTCGCCGGCCGCGCGGGCGCGGCGGATGGCCATGTCCGTGCGCTCGGTCGCCGCCCGCATGGACAGCTCGCGCGAGCGCATCTGGTACGCCGCGTCGCGGACCAGGTCGAGGTCGATCTCGGGCGACAGGTCGCGGCGCGAGACCCCGGCCTCCTCGAGCTCGACGTCGCGGTCGGCGGTGCGGAAGGTGACCACCAGCGCGTCGAGGTCCGGCACGCGGGCCAGGTGGTCCGCGAGCGCGCGGACGACGCCGATGACCGACTCGTAGAGGTCCGGCCGGACGGTGGCGACCGGGTAGAGGCGCTCCTCTCCCAGTCGCCACCGCCGCAGGACGTCGTCGCGATCGCTCACCGGCGCCGCGTGGTCCGACGTGCCGTGGCTCAGACCGTCCAGGTGTTGAGCTGGAAGGCCTTGTTCCGCCACGCCGTCAGCGCCGAGTCGAGCACGTCGAGCGGGTTGAAGGCGGTGACGCCCGGGATCAGGTCGTCCTCGCGGAAGCCGTAGAGGGCACCCATCGCGAAGCGACAGGCGTAGATGGTCGCGCCCTCGTCGAGCAGCGTCTTGAGCTGGTTGTTGATGGCCATGTGACCCGGGAAGGCCTCCTGGCCGACGGCCGGGTAGCCACGGGTCCCCGACGCCATCAGCACGCCCGGTCCATAGAGGACGAGGCTCACCTTGAAGCCCTTGCGCCCCAGCCGCGTGGCGGTGAGGAGGTTGACGAGTCCTACCGAGCCCTCGTAGGGGACGGTGTGCATGAAGATCCATGCCTCTTCACCCGGCTCGGCCTTCAGGTCGGGAAAGACCTTCTCGGAGACGTCGTAGAGCTCCTGGCCGGCCTCGGGCTTCATTCCCTCGATCTTCGCCACGCCTGCTCCTCCCGGAATATGGAGAGCCGCGGGGATCGGAGCGATTGCCTGCCGACCCGCACCGCTCTGGGGAAGGTACGATCTAACCCTCACGCCGTGCCCCGTGCAAGTGTCGTCTGACACAAGCGTCGATCGGGTGTTCCGCGGCGACGAGAAGGAGGCGGCCCTGGGCGAGACGGTCATCCTGGCGATCGGCGGGAACGCGCTCGCGCCGGCCGGCCTGGGTGACTTCGCGGACCAGGAGGAGCGGGCCCGGTTCGTCGCCCGGACCGCCGTCGGCATCGTGGCGCGGGGCGACCGGCTGCTGATCGTGCACGGCAACGGACCGCAGGTGGGGGCGCTCGCGATGGCCCAGGAGGCGGTCAGCCGCGAGGTGCCGCCGCAGCCCCTGTTCGTGCTCGGCGCGATGACCCAGGGCCAGCTCGGCTACCTGATCTCGCAGGCCGTCGGCGACGCCCTGGTGGCCGCCGACCGCGCGCCGCGCCGTCGCGGCCGTGGTGACCCAGGTCGTGGTCGACGCCGACGATCCGGCGTTCGGGAACCCGACCAAGCCGATCGGGCCCTTCTTCTCCGAGGGGCGCGCCCGGCGCCTGGCCGACGCCCGCGGCTGGTCGGTCACCGAGGACTCGGGGCGCGGCTGGCGGCGGGTGGTGCCCTCCCCCATCCCCCGGGAGGTGGTCGAGGCCGCGGAGATCCGCGCGGCTGCTGGACGGAGGCGAGGTCGTGATCGCCTGCGGCGGCGGCGGGGTGCCGGTGACGCGCGAGGGCGCCGAGCTGGTCGGCGTGGACGCGGTGATCGACAAGGACTTCGCCGCGTCGCTGATCGGACGGCTGATCGGGGCGACGTCGCTGCTGCTGGTGACGGGCGTCGACCAGGTGCTGCTCGACTTCGGCGCGCCGACGCAGCGCGCGGTGGCGTCGATGAGCGTCGGCCGAGGCGCGCGCGCACCTCGCCGACGGCCAGTTCCCGCCCGGCAGCATGGGTCCCAAGATCGAGGCGGCGGCGCAGTTCGTGGAGGAGACCCGCGGCACCGCGGTCGTCACCTCGCTCGAGCGCGTCGGCGACGCGCTGGCCGGGCTCCACGGGGACGCGCATCACCCCGTGACGACCCGGCGCTCGGTCCTCACGTGGCGTCCGCCCTCCCCGGAGGTGGTTCCGGCCGCCTCGGCGCGGGCGCGGGCGCTCCTGGAGGACCCGCAGGGCTTCGGCAACTACATGACCTACCGCGACGCGTACCGGATCCTCGGCTGGGATCCGGCCGACGTCTACCGCGACGGCGCCATCGCGCTCGACCGCACCGAGTGGGCCGACCTCGGCTGGATGGCCAACCACATCGGGCCCTCGCCGCGCGCGCTGGACGCCATGCGCGCGGCCGTCGACGCGGAGCACGTGGGGCCCTACTCCCCCGACCTCGACGCGGGCCTGCGCGACCTGATGGCGAGCGAGCTGCTCGGACGGGACCGCGACGACGGCTTCGACCTGATCGGCACCGAGGGCGCGCAGGCCGGGGTCGGCTACGCCGCGCTGACGTGCCTCGACCCCGGCGACGAGGTGATCGTCACGGACCCGGGCTACTTCCACTTCGTCCCCGCCCTGCGGCTGGCCGGGGGGGTGCCGGTCTGGGTGCGGCTCGAGCGCCCGCAACGGCTGGCGCCTCGATCCCGACGAGGTGGCGGCGGCCCTCACCCCGCGCACGCGGATGATCGTGGTCTGCGACCCGATCAACCCGTTCGGCACGGTGCAGCGCCGCGACGAGCTCGCGGCGCTGCTGGAGCTCTCGGCCCGCCACGGGCTGGTGATCCTGGCCGACACCACCCACTCGACGCACCGCGTCGACCCCGAGGCCCGGCACCACCCGATCGCCGCGGTCGCCGCCGAGCACCCGGACGCGACGCTGCTCGTCTCGAGCGGCATGGCGCACGGCCACGGGATGGCGGGCGCGCGCATCGGGGCGCTGGGCGGCGACCCGGCCCTGGTCCGCGCGTGCCTGCAGGTCAAGATCGCCACGGTGAGGCTCAACACCAACCGCCTCGCGCAGGTGGGCGCGGCGGCGGCGCTGCGCGACACGGAGTGGGCGCGCCGCGGCGAGGAGGTCATCCGGCGCAACCTGGCGACCCTCCGCACCATCGCGACGCCGGTGATCGACCCCGCGTACGGCTTCTCGTGCGTCGTCGACGTGGCCGGCTGCGGGGCGAGCGCCCAGGAGCTCACGGTCGCGCTCTGCGCGCGCAAGGTGGCCGTCTACCCGGGCGACGGGCTCGGGGACGTCGGGGCGACGACCACCCTGCGCCTCAACCTGAGCGACCCCGACCCGTCGGCCCTGGAGCGCTTCGGCGACGCGCTGCCGGACGCGATCGCCGAGGCCGCACGCGGCGTGTACCGCGAGGCGGTGCGCGACCTCTTCCTCTCGTACGGCACCGCGCGCGGCCGCCGCATCGCGGCCGTCGTCGCCGCCGGGCCAGGTGACCGCGCCGACGTGGCCGATTAGCATGGCCCGCGTGATGGATCTGGGCTGGTACTGCCCCTCGGAGGGCGACGGACGGTGGCTCGGCACCCGCCGGCCGGAGCGTGCACCGGACCCCGAGTACCTCGCGCGGGTCGCCCGTGCGGCGGAGCGGGCGGGTGCGGCCGAGATCCTGGTGCCGACCGGCGTCGTGAACGACTCGTTCGCGCCGGACGCGCCCTTCATGGAGAGCTGGACCGCCGCGACGGCCGTCGCGGCGCTCACGCGGTCGATCCGGATCATCGTCGCGATCAACCCGGCCGGGCTGGCGCCCGCCCTGGCCGCCCATCAGCTCGAGACGCTCGAGCGCGTCGCGCCCGGCCGGGTCGCGGTCAACCTGGTCGCCGGCGGCGGGCCCGAGGGCCCCTACGGCACGCCGCAGCTCGACCACGCCGCGCGCTACGCCCGCCTGCGCGCCTTCGCGCGAGGTGGTGCGCACCCGGTTCGCGGGCCCGTTCTACCTCGGGGGCGCCAGCGAGGAGGCGCAGGAGCTGGCGGCGGACGTGGCCGAGACCTACCTGATGTGGGGCGAGCCGCCCGAGCGGATCGCCGAGCGCATCGCGGCGATGCGGGCCCGCGCGGACCGGCCCATGCGGATGGGCCTGCGCATCCACGTCATCGCCCGGCCGATGGAGCGGGAGGCCCGCGAGGCGGCCCGCGAGCTGCTGTCGCGGGCCGCCGTGAGCGCCGACCGGGCGGAGGAGTACGCCCGCTTCGACAGCGTCGGCCAGGCGCGCATGAACGCGATCGCGGCCGACGACGAGGGCTGGGTGGCGCCCGGGCTCTGGGCGGGGATCCGCGCGGTCCGCGGCGGGGCCGGCACCGCGCTGGTGGGCTCGTACCGGGAGGTCGCCCGCCTGCTCGCGCGCCTACCGCGACGCGGGGGTGGACCTGGTGATCGCGTCGGGCTACCCCCACCTCGAGGAGGTCGGGCGCGTCGGCACCGAGGTCTGGCCGCGCGTCACCGGCGAGGATGCCGTGGCCGGGCGGCCCCCCGCGCCCGCGCGGCGGGTGTCCAACGTGGTGCGCGCCACCGACGTGCGCCCCCCGGCGCGCGCCGAGGAGCTCGCCGCGCGCTTCGGGACGCCGCTCTACGTCTTCGAGGGCGCGCGCATCGAGGACGAGGCGCGCGCGTTCCAGGAGGCCGCGGGCCCCGACGTGACGGTGGCCTACTCGCTCAAGGCCAACACGCTGATGGGCCTGGTGGCGCGGCTGCACCGCGCCGGCTGCTGGGCCGAGGTGGCCTCCGGCTTCGAGTACCGCATCGCGCGCCGGGCGGGCGTGCCGGGATCGCGGATCGTCTTCAACGGGCCGCTGAAGACCGCCGACGAGCTGCGCCGCGCGCTGCGGGAGGGCGCCACGATCATCGCCGACGGCGTCGAGCAGGTGCGCGAGATCGCCCGTCTGGCGCCCCTCGCGTCGCCCGAGGCCCGGGTCGGCCTGCGACTCGTGCCCCCGGACCGCGTCGGGCGCGACCGCTTCGGCGTGCCCGCCCGCCTCGCGCCCGCCGCCGCGGCGATCCTCGGACGGGCGGGGCTGCCCCTGACCGGCCTGCACATCCACCTCGGCGCCTACCAGCTCGGCGAGCTGCCGGCGAGCGGGCCGCCGATCCACGGCGTCACCGTGGAGTACCCGGTGCCGGTGGCGCGCTTCGCCGCGGCCGCGGCGCACCTGCGCGAGGTCGCCGAGCGGCTCGGCGGCATCGAGTGGCTCGACCTGGGCGGCGGGTGGCCGGCGGCCTCCGGCCTCGGCGGGCACCTCGACGCCGCGCGCGCGGCGCTCGGCCCCGGCCACCCGCCTCTCATCCTCGAGCCGGGTCGCGGCCTGATCCGCGACGCCGGCTGGCTGCTGACCCGCGTGGTCGCGCGCCGGGGCCCGGGCAAGGTGGTGGTCGACGTGGGCATCACCCAGGTCCCCTGCGTCCAGTGGAAGCGCTCTCCGGTGTACGCGGTGGAGGCGCGCGAGGGCGCCGAGCGGCCCACCGACCTGTACGGCCCGCTCTGCCTGCAGCACGACGCGATCGCGCGCGAGGTGCCGCTGGCGCCCCTGCGCGTGGACGACCTGGTCTGGATCGGGCAGACCGGCGCCTACGCCATGGCGCAGGCCTCCCCCTTCATCCACCTGCGGCCCGGGGCGGTGATGGTCGAGGGCGCCCACGCCGTGCTCCTGCGCGCCCGCGAGACCGACGACGAGGCCCTGGGCGCGCAGGCCGAGCCCCTCCTGGCGGGCCCCGAGGGCCGCGTGGTCTCGGCATCGTGATCGCGGCCCGGGTCCGCGAGGGCCGGTGGGCCGACAGCGCGAAGATGATGGCCGCCGCCCGGGCCGCCGAGGCGGTCGACGGGGTGGAGCGGGCCTTCTGCTTCATGGGCACGCCGGCCAACCGCGAGGAGGCGGCGGGCCTCGGGCTCTCGGCGCCCGAGATCGACGCGGCCGGGCCCGACGACCTGGTCATCGCCGTCCAGGGCGACGACGCCGACGCCGGCCTCGCGGCCGCCGAGGACCGTGCTCGACGCGCGTCCCGGGCCCCGGCGGCTCCGCCTCCGGCGCGCCGCGCGCCCCCCGCTCCCTGGCCGGACTCGGCGGCGACGTCGCGGTGATCTCCGTCCCCGGCGAGTACGCCGCGCTCGAGGCCCACAAGGCGCTCGGCGCCGGGATGGACGTCCTGCTCTTCAGCGACGGGGTCACGATCGCCGACGAGGTGGCGCTCAAGCGGCGCGCCCACGAGCTCGGGCTGCTCGTGATGGGACCCGGCGCCGGGACCGCGATCCTCGACGGCCTCGCGCTGGGCTTCGCCAACGTCGTGCGCCGGGGCGCGGTGGGCGTGGTGGCCGCGGCCGGCACGGGGGCGCAGGAGGTGACCGTGCTGGTGGACCGCGCGGGCGCGGGCGTCAGCCGCTGCTACGGCACCGGCGGCCGCGACCTCAAGGACGACGTCGGCGCCGTCACCGCCCTCGACGCGATCGCGCGCCTCGCCGCCGACGACGACACCGGACGTGATCCTGTGCGTGTCCAAGCCCCCCTCGCCCGCGGTCGCCGAGCGGGTGCTGCGGGCGCTCGCCGGCCTGCGGCACGCCGGCGGTCGCGTGCATGGTGGGCGGCGGGGTGGAGCCGGTCGACGGGCGTCCACCTCGCCGCGACGCTGGAGGAGGCCGCCTTCGCGGCGGCGCGCCTGGCGGGCGCGGCGTTCGCGCCCCCGGCCGACCCGCCGGCCGGCCCCGCCGCGCGGCGGCGCGGTGCGCGGCCTCTTCTCGGGCGGGACGCTCTGCAGCGAGGCGGCCGCGATCCTGGCCGAGCGGCTGGGGACGGTGCAGACCAACGCCCCGGCCGGCGGCGCCACCCGCCTCGAGGGCCCGCCGCGCGGCCACGCCTGCCTGGACCTGGGCGAGGAGGAGTTCACCCGCGGGCGGCCCCACCCGATGATCGACCCGACCGCGCGCGCCGAGCGCCTCGAGATCGAGGCCGCGGACCCCGAGGTGGGGGTCCTGCTGATCGACGTGGTGCTGGGGTACGCCAGCCACCCCGACCCGGCGGGGGTGGTCGCGCCGGTCGTCCGCGCGGCCCTCGCCGCCCGCCCGGAGCTGGCCGTCGTCGGCTACGTCCTCGGGCACGGACGCGGACCCCCAGTCGCGCGCCCGCCAGGAGGCGACGCTGCGCGCGGCGGGCGTCCGCCTGGCCGGCACCAACGCCGCCGCCGCCCGGCTGGCCGCCGCCCTCGCCGGGTGAGGATCCGGCTCGTCACGTACTCCACCAAGCCCCGCGGAGGCGTGGTGCACGCCCTCAGCCTGGCCGAGGCGCTGGGCGCGCGGGGGCACGACGTGGAGCTGTGGGCCTTGTCGGCGGACGGGGCCGGCTTCTACCGCGAGCCGCGCGTGCCGGTGCGCCTGGTGCCGGTCAACCGCCGTCCCGGAGAGGACGTCGAGCCGCGCATCCTGCGCTACGCCGCAGACGCTGGCCGAGGGGATGCGGGACGCCGGGCCGGCCGACATCCACCACTCCGAGGACTGCCTGTCGGCGCGCTCGCTGCTGGCCCTGCGGGCCGAGGGGGTGCTGCCGGCGGTGGTGAGGACGATCCACCACGTGGACGACTTCAGCAGCCCGGTGCTGGCCGAGTGCCAGCGGGCCTCGATCCAGGACGTCGACCACCGCGTGTGCGTGAGCCGCTACTGGGCCGACGTGCTCGCGCGCGACCACGGCGTGAGCGCCCGGGTGATCCCGAACGGCGTGGACGGTGCGCGCTTCGCCGCCTGCCCGCTCGACCGCGCGGCGGCCGGGCGGCGGCTGGGCTGGGCGGACCGCCCGACGGTGCTGGCCGTCGGCGGCATCGAGCCGCGCAAGGGCAGCAGGACCCTGCTCGAGGCCTTCGCCCTCGCCGCGCGGGCGGATCGGACCCGGTGCGCTGCTGGCCATCGCCGGGGGCGAGACCCTGTTCGACTACGCGGACTACCGCGACGCCTGGGAGCGGGACGCCGACCGCCTGGGGCTGCGCGTCCACCGGGGGGCGGCGCCGCCGCCCGAGAGCGACGTCGCGGTGCTCGGCCCGATCCCCGACCGCGACATGCCGGCCCTCTTCCGGGCGGCGGACGTGTTCGCCTTCCCCTCCGAGCGGGAGGGCTTCGGCCTCGTGGTGCTCGAGGCGCAGGCGGCGGGCCTGCCGGTCGTGGCGAGCGACCTCCCCGTGCTGCGCGAGTTCCTCGAGGACGGCCGCGACTGCGTGATGGCGCCGGTGGGCGACCCCGCCGCGCTGGCCGGCGCGCTGGTCGCCACCCTGTCCGACGACGGGCCTGCGCGAGCGGATCGTCGCCGGCGGGAGGGACGACGGCCGGCCGTTTCTCCTGGGCCGCGGCGGCGGCCGCCCACGAGGACCTCTACGCGCGGATCGCGGGGGCCTGACATGCCGGTGGACGACGGCCACACGTACGCGGTCTGGACCGCCGAGTGGGCGGGCGGCCTGGCGAGCGACGTCGGCGGGCCGCGGGCACGCCTGCGCGCGGACGAGCCGCCCGAGTTCGGCGGCGAGGACACCGGGCCCGATGCCCACCGAGCTGCTGGTGGCGGCGATCGCGTCGTGCTTCTGCCTGGCCGTGGCGTGGGCCGCCGCGCAAGCGCCGCATCGCGCTCGAGGACCTGCGCGTCCACGTGCGCGCCGAGCGCGCCCCCGGCGAACCGCGCCACGGCGCCTACGACGTCTGGGTGGAGTCCTCCACCCCGGCGGCCGAGCTGGCCCCCGCGATCGACCTGGCCAAGCGCTACTGCTGGGTCACCAACACGATCACCACACCCTCCGCAGATCCGCTACCACCTCGGTCCGCCCATGGGGTAGCGTCGTCACCTTCCCGGCGACTTGCGAACTGCGAGGACCACGACATGGGTGAACCCCACCGGATCAATGTGATCGGCGGCGGCGCCGCGGGGATCAGCGCGGGCTCGATGGCGAAGCGCACGAACCCGGACGCGACGGTGGTGGTCTGCACCGAGTTCGAGGACGTCGCCTATTCACCCTGCGGCATCCCCTACGTCCTGGGCCGCGAGATCCCCGACTTCGAGCGCCTCTTCCTGGCCGGGCCGGAGAACTACGCCGAGGCCGGCATCGACCTGCGCCGCGAGACCGTGGTGACCGACGTCAACGTCGTCGGGCGCACGATGACCGCCAACGGCGAGGTCCTCCCCTGGGACCGCCTGATCGTCTGCACCGGCTGGAACTACCTCCTGCCGGACGTCCCCGGCAACGACCTCGAGGGGATCACGTTCGTCAAGAACATCCGGCGCGGCATCGAGCTCAACGAGCAGCTCAACCACGTGAAGAAGGCCGTCGTGCTGGAGGCGGGCCCGCTGGGCGTGGAGATGCTGACCGCCCTGGCGCACCGCGGCATCGAGACCCACCTCGTCGACGAGAACGCCTGGCTGCTCGCGCAGGTCGCGGACCCCGAGATCGCCGAGCCGGTCCAGGCGAGCCTCGAGGAGCTCGGCTGCGTGCTCCACTTCGGGGTCGGCCTGACGGCGTTCGTCGGCGAGAACGGCCGCCTGACCGGCGTCGAGACGACCGAGGGGCGCATCGACTGCGACATGGTCGTCGTGGCGACCCACAAGGAGCCCGACACGGCGCTCGCGCGGGCGATGGGGCTCCCGCTGGGCTCGACCGGCGCCGTCGTCGTGGACGAGCGGATGCAGACCCCGATGCGCGACGTCTACGCGGCGGGCGACGTGGTCGAGGTGCCGCAGAACCTCACCGGAATCGCGGTCCAGGGCCTCACCGGCTCGCACGCGATGCAGCAGGGCCGCGTGGCGGGCGCCAACGCCGGCGGCGGCGACCGCCGCTACGACCCGGTCAACATCCCGTGGGGCATGGTCGGCGGCCAGGTGCAGATCGGCGGCGCGAGCTTCGGCGAGAGCGTGGCGACCTCGCTGGGCATCCCCCACGTCGTCGGGCGTGGCCAACGGCATCAGCCGCGCGCGCTACTTCCCCGGCGTCCAGCAGGTGCGGGTGAAGCTGCTGGCCGAGCCCGGCACCGGCAAGCTGATCGGCGGCCAGTTCGTGGGCGGCGAGGGCATCAAGGAGCGCGCCGACTTCCTGGCGTTCGCGCTGAAGCGGGGCGCCACCCTCGAGGACCTCGCGTGGATGGAGAACGTCTACTCCCCGCCGATCGGCGCGCTCTACGAGCCCATGTCGGTGGCGGCCCAGAACGGGATGGCGAAGCTGTGAGCGACGACGACCCCCGCATCCCCGAGCACCTGAAGGAGTACTTCGGCCACGACAAGGTGGCCTTCCACGGCCGCGGCGGGCTGCCCGCCGCCCCGCCGGCCCCGCCGGGCTCCACCGCGCGCAAGGCCGGCGAGACGGCCCGGGCCGACGCGCTCGCGAAGGTCGGGACGCCGGGCCGGCGCCCGGGCGACCGGCCGGCGACGATCGCGCCCGCGCCCACGCTGCCGCGCCGGATGCGCGCGAGCGGCGAGCGGGCGCTGTTCGAGTCGTCCCAGCGCAAGCTCGGACCGGTGACCGGCGCGCCCCGCCCGCACGGCGCGGCCGGATGGTTCTGGAGATCCGTCTTCGCGCCGGGCTACACGCGGCTCCCCTGGTCGATCAAGCGGCGCATGGTGGGCATGACGTCCGGCGTCAAGAAGTGGAAGACCGGACGACCGATCAGGATGAAGGCGTCGGCCGGGAGGCCCGGCCCGCACAGGCCGGTGTCGAGGACGTACTCCCGGTCGTCGGCCTCGTCGCGGAGGTGCACCACATGGCAGGGCAGGCCGATCTCCGAGCGCTCGGAGTAGCCGATCACCTCGAACGAGGTGGTCACGGCCCCGCGGTGGCGCGTCAGGCGGCAGGCGCCGAGACCCAGATCCTCGCGGTGCTGCACGACGAAGGGGCCCACGACCACGATCTGGCGCACGCGGGCCCCGGGCTCCGGCCGCAGCCAGACGTCCTCGCTCACGCGATCTCCACCGAGGTCGCGCGGCGGCTGACCCGGCCCCGGGCGCTCCGGGTGCTGGGCAGCGGCCGCGGGGCGCTCCACCTCGACCTGGACGGATTCGTGGTGACGCTCACCGCGCCCGGGGTGCCCCGCATGCCCAACGGCATCGCGGTGGACCGGGTCGGCGAGGACGCCGCGGGTGGGCTGGGACCGCGGGCGACCCGCCCGTCTGGGACCCGGTGGTCGCGCCCGCGGTCGGCGGCGCCGACGCGGTGCGGGCGCTCGTCGCGCTGGCTCGCCGAGCGCACCTCCCCTCCCGACCTGACCCTCGCCGGCGGCGCCGGCGGCGCTGCTGGGGCGCGGGCCCGGCCTGACGCCCGAGGGCGACGACGTGCTGGCCGGCGCCGCTCTCGGCGTCCGCGCCCTCGGCCCCGCCGCCGGCCTGGACGCCGCCGCCGTGGACGCGCTGGCCGCCGCGCTGTGCCCGGCCGACGTCGGGGCGCGCACCGGCGCCCTGTCGGCGACCCTGCTGCGCCTCGCGGCGGCCGGGGCGGCCCCCGAGCCGGTGCATCGCCTCCTCGCCCCGGGCGATCGCGAGACGGCGCTGGCGGACCTCCGGCGCCTGGGCGCCTCGACCGGGGCCGCGATCGCCTCGGGGATCGCCCTCGCGGCCCGCCACCTCGAGCGCACGCGCGGCCATCTAGGTCGCCGGCGTCGCCAGTCCGTCGCCCCCGTCGGGCGGCGGGGGCTCGTCGCTCTCGGGCGTGCCGTCCACCAGCACCGCGCCGCTCGCGGGGGCGGGTGAGGTCGACGTGGCCGCCTGGGCGAACGCCTTGGGGATGTCCGTGCCGCGCTGCCAGGCGATGAGGTACGGGTAGGGGTCGACGCTGTCGTTCTCCTCGCCGCCGGGGTGCACCTCGAAGTGCAGGTGCGGGGGCGTGGTGATGGCCTGGCCGGTGTTGCCGACGAACGCGATCACCTGGCCCCGCGACACCCGGGCGCCCTCCAGCGCCGCCGGCGCGTACGCGGACAGGTGGGCGTAGTAGAAGGAGTTGCCGGCGTCGTCCGTCAGCCAGAGGCGGTTGCCGCCGAGCGTGTTGACGCCCACCCGCGACAGCCGGCCGTCGGCGACCGCCACGACGGGCGTGCCGCGGTCGGCGAAGATGTCGTTGCCGTGGTGCCAGACGGTGCCGGCCCGCGGCGCCCCGTAGTCGTCGGAGAAGTTGACGTCGCCCACGACGGGGAAGACGTAGGCGCCGTTCCCGTCGATGCTGACCGGCGGCGCGATCCGCCGAGGGAGCCCCAGCGGCGCCGGCGTGGTGGCGGGGGCCGTGATCGTGCGCGGGGCCGCTGAGCGTCGTCCCCGGAGCGGTCGCCGGCTCGGTGGTCGCGGGACGGAGCCGTGGTGGTGGCCGGGGCCGTCGTCGTCGCGGGCGGGACCGTGCCGGCGGTGGCCGAGAGCTGGAGGTGCCCGATCACGAACGGCTGCCCGATCGTCTGCGCCGCGGTCGGGTCGGTGACCTGGACCCGGAGCGCGTTGACGTTGATGCCGCCGGCGCCGTCGGTCGCCTGCTCGACGAAGACCAGCGTGCCGATGCCGGGGACGTCCACGCTGCTCCCGGGCGACGGCGGGGACCGGCTGGCCGTCCACCACGACGCCGCTCACCGACGCGCCGGCGACGGACGCGGCGGAGGCGTCCGGGCCCGCGCCGCCGGCGGCGGAGTAGCGGATCTCGGAAATCGAGACGCGGCCGTCCAGGAGGGTGAGGCCGCGGGCCACGACGCTCCCCTCCGCCCTGCCGGTGAGCCCCGCGACGGACACGGCCACGTGGACCTCGACGCTGCCGATGGAGCCGCCGCCGGTGGGCCGCAGGCCGCTCACCTGCGCGGATCTCTCGGGCGCGCCGTCGCGTGGAGGCGCTCGCCGCGCCCTGGGTGCCGGCGGGCAGCAGGGCGGCGTAGCCGACGGCCCGCGCGGTCGCCGGACCTCCTGACTGCGCCGACGCGGCCGATACCAAGAGGAGAGCAACCCCCACCAGACCGGCGGCCGCAAGCGCGTGAAGGAGCCTCACGGCCCCATTGTTGCGGTACACACGGACGGCATCAACGGTCCCCGGCGGAGGTTACGAGGTTCCTGGGAAAAGGCGGGGATAGTTGTGCCTTTCAACGTAAGGGTGGTAGCGTCCCCGCGTCGCACGGGGTCGAGTGCCCGTCCCCCGTCCATGCCCAGCGCGCAGGAGAATCGCCTTCTGAGACGCCCGCGTCACCTCATCGCCCTCGGTTTCCTGGGCATCGCGTTCGCTGCGCTCCTCGCGTTCGGAGCGGGGATCGCGACCACCGAACCGGCGGCGATCGAGGCGAAGCGCGCCGAGGTCGCCCGTATCCAGGGCGAGCTCGACGGGATCAACACCCAGGTCGAGGCTGCCGCTGAGGCCTACAACGGTGCCCGTTACCAGCTCGGTCAGGTCACCGACCGGATCGACGAGAACACGCGGATCACCCGGCAGACGGTGAAGGACCTCAAGGCGAGCCGGGCGATCCTCGCCGAGCGCCTGCGGAACCTCTACGCCACGCCGGACCCCAGCCTCGCCGAGGTGCTCATCACCAGCGGCAGCATCAGCGCCGCGGCGGACGAGATGAGCCTCCTCGACCGGGTCGGCCAGCAGGACGCCGACGTCGTGGGCGGCCTGCGCAAGCACAAGGCCCAGCTGGTGGAGCTGCGCAAGCAGCTGGACGGCGGACCAGGCGACGGC
This sequence comes from uncultured Thermoleophilia bacterium, assembly GCA_963784365.1. GTDB lineage: Bacteria > Actinomycetota > Thermoleophilia > Miltoncostaeales > Miltoncostaeaceae > Miltoncostaea. The sequence goes on from CAWAQS010000009.1 coordinate 712,604, forward strand.
CGAGAAGGCCGTGGCCCAGCGCGAGGCCCAGAAGGCGAAGGTGGAGGACCTGCTCGCGCAGCGCCAGGAGGTCCTGAACAACACCAGCTCCGAGCTCAAGCAGATGATCCAGGCCGAGAAGGAGCGCGAGGCCGCCGCCGCCGCGGCCGCCGCCGCCCTCGCCCGCCAGCGCCAGGCCGCCACGGCCGTCGCGTCGTCGGGGGGCAACACCCCCAGCGCGGCCCTGGCCCCCGGAGCGGTCACCCCGTCGGCCCCGCTTCCCAGCGGCAGCGGCAACGCCGCCGCCGCCAGCCTGGCCCTCCAGTACCTGGGCGTCCCCTACGTCTGGGGCGGCGCCTCGCCCTAGCGGCTTCGACTGCAGCGGGCTCGCCTCCTACGTCTACGCGCAGATCGGCAAGAGCGTCCCCCACTACACCGGCGCCGCGTGGGCCGCCTTCCCCAAGGTGCCCTCCGATCAGCTGCAGCCGGGCGACCTGGTCTTCTTCCACGGCCTGGGCCACATGGGGATCTACATCGGGGGCGGCCAGTTCGTGCACGCGCCGCACACCGGTGACGTCGTCAAGGTGAGCGACCTGGGCGACCTACTCGGGCTACGTCGGAGCCGTCCGCCCCTGACCGGCGGGTGCCGCCTCAAGGGGCGCGCACCGCAGGCCGACACAAAAGGGGATGGCTCGTCGTCTCCCCATGCCCCGCGGGCGTGTCCTGGCCTGGACGCTGCTCGCCGCCGCCCTCGTCGCGCTCGTGATGGTCGCGGCGCCGGCCGGCGCCGCGACCTCGGCCGAGCTCCAGCGCGCCCGCGACCGCATCGACCGCACCTCGGCCCAGCTGGCCCAGGCGCGCACCGACGCCGAGCAGCTGGGATTCGACGAGCGCGGTGAGCTCGAGCGGCTCGAGCGGTCGCTCCAGGCGCAGAAGGCCGCGCTCCTGCGGCTGGAGTCGGGCCTGGCGGCCCGCCACGCCGAGGAGACCGCGGCGGACGACGCCGAGCGGCGACCCCACCCTCGCCCCGTCGGCGGACTCCACGGACGACGCGGGCCCGGTCGTCGTGCTCTCCGACCCGCCGGCCGACACGACCGCGGACGCCACCGTGGTGAGCGCCCCCGGCGGGCGCGGGGTCAACGAGCGCTCGCCGGCCGTCACCGGCGACTCCGCGGTGCTGGCGCAGCAGATCAACGGCTACCTCGCGTCCAAGTTCAGCCCGCTGACGGGCCTCGGCGCGGTGTTCGTGTCGGAGGGCGAGGCCGTCGGCCTCGACCCGCGCCTGATCGTCGCGATCGCCGGCTCGGAGACCAGCTTCGGCACCTACGGCCCGTCGCAGACGATCCACAACCCGTTCGGGATGGGCCCGGGCATCGTCTACCCCTCGTGGTCCGACGCCATCCGGGGCGCCGCGCAGAACCTCGGCGGTCCGCTCTACGCCGGGGCGGGCCTGCTGACCATCCCGGCCATCCAGGGCCGCTGGGCGCCGCACGGGGCCAGCAACGACCCGAGCAACCTCAACTCCAACTGGACCCGCAACGTCGGGATCTACTACGCCGAGCTCGGCGGCGACCCCCAGGGCGCCGTCTTCACCGGCAGGGTGGTCGCGGACGCCGCCGCGGCGCCGGCGGCGACCGTCGGCCCCGTCGTCTCCGGCCCGGTCGTGGTCCGCACCCCCACCCCGGTCCTCGGGAAGCTCCGGCAAGGGCGCGGAGGCGGCCCAGGAGGCCCTCTCGCAGCTCGGCACGCCCTCGGTGCCCCGCGGGGCCACCCCCGAGACCGGCTTCGACGCCAGCGGCCTCGTGCGCTGGGTCTTCGGCGCAGCACCAGGTGACGCTGCCCCGGGCGGCCGACGCCCAGTCGCGGGTCGGGACAGCCGTCAAGGCCGCCGAGCTGCAGGTGGGCGACGCGATCTTCTTCTCGGACCCCGACGGCGCGATCGTGCACGAGGGCCTCTACGTGGGCGGCGGGCAGTTCGTCCACGCCCCCGCCGAGGGCGGCGTGGTGACCACCTCGTCGCTGTACGAGCCGGAGTATGCCCAGTCCTACGCGGGGGCACGGCGCTACTGAGCTAAGTTGCGCGGCGTGACCCGTCCGCTGCGCCTCGCCCTGCTCGCCGCCTGCGCCCTCCTGCGTCGCGGGCGGAGCCCCCGCCCTGGGGGCCGCCTCCGAGCGCCCGCCCTTCCGGGCGGTGGTGCGCCCGCTGAGCGCGGCCGAGCGCGCGGCCATGACGCCCGGCGTCTGGCGCCCGGGATGCCCCGTCTCCCTCGGGCAGCTGCGGCGGGTGAGCCTGCCCTACGTTGACTTCTCGGGCCGCCCCCGCCGCGGGGCCCTGGTGGTCAACGCGTCGGTGACCACCGACGTGGTCGCGGCGTTCCGGTCGCTGTACCGCGCCGGCTTCCCGATCCGGCGCATGCAGCCCATCGAGCGCTACGGCGGGGACGACTACGCGAGCATCGAGGCCGACAACACCTCGTCGTTCAACTGCCGCGCGGCCACGGGATCGAGCCGCTGGTCCAACCACGCCTACGGGCTGGCCATCGACATCAACCCGATCGAGAACCCCTACGTCTCCGGGGGCCGCACCTCGCACCCGGCGAGCGTCCCCTACCTGGACCGCTCGCGCGTGCGGCCCGGCATGGCGGTCGAGGGCCGGGCCCTGGTCAACGCCTTCGACGCGCGCGGCTGGGGCTGGGGCGGCCGCTGGAGCGGCACGGTGGACCTGCAGCACTTCTCGCCGAACGGGCGCTAGCCCGGCCCGTGCCCTCGCTGCCGCTGCACCTGCGCCCGTCGGCGGCGGCCCTGGCGCCCGGCTTCGACCGGATCCGCGCCGAGCTGCGGATCCCGGAGGCCTTCCCCGCCGGCGCCGAGGCGGAGGCGCGCGCGGTGGCCGGCCGCGCCGCCGGCCGGGGCCCGCGCGGATCGCCGCGACATCCCCCTGATCACCATCGATCCCGCCGGATCGCGCGACCTGGACCAGGCCCTCGCGATCGAGGAGCGCGGGGACGGGCAGCGCGTGCGCTACGCGATCGCCGACGTGGCCGCCCTCGTCGCGCCGGGCGGGGCGATCGACGGCGAGAGCCACGACCGCGGCGTCACGATCTACATGCCCGACCGGCGCGCGCCGCTCCACCCCCCGGCGCTCGGCGAGGGCGCCGGGAGCCTGCTGCCCGACGCCGAGCGGCCCGCCCTGCTGTGGACGATCGACCTCGGCGCCGGACGGCGAGCCCGTGCACGTCCACCTGGAGCGGGCGATCGTCCGGAGCCGGCGGGCGATGAGCTACGTCGAGGCCCAGGAGGCGATCGACGGGGGCACCGGCGACCCCACGCTGCGGCTCCTGCGCGAGGTGGGCCTCCGGCGCCTGGCGCGCGAGGCCGCGCGGGGCGGCGTGAGCCTGACCGTCCCCGTCCAGGAGGTCGTGCGCGAGGGCGACGGCTACGACCTGCGCTACGAGCGGCCCCTGCGCGGTCGAGGACTGGAACGCGCAGATCTCCCTCCTCACCGGGATCGCCGCGGCGACGATCATGGCCGAGGGGGGCCTCGGGCTCTTCCGGGTGCTGGCCCCCGCCGAGGCGCGCGACCTGGAGTCGCTGCGCCGCAGCGCCCTGGCGCTGGGGGTGGCCTGGCCGGAGGGCGCCGCCTACGGGGACGTGGTGCGCTCGCTGGACGGCGCCCGCGCCCGCGCGACCTGGCCTTCGCGGTCCGGGCCACCCGGCTCTTCCACGGCGCCGGATACGCGGTCTGGCGGCGCGCCGACGGCGATCCCGCCGGTGCACGCGGCCATCGCGTCGATCTACGCCCACGTCACCGCGCCGCTGCGGCGGCTGGTGGACCGCTACGCCAACGAGATCGTGCTCGCCCACTGCGCGGGCGCCGCGCCGCCCGGCTGGGTGATGGCCGGCCTCGACGCGATCCCGGCCATCATGGCCGAGACCGGCGGCCGCGAGCGGCGCGCGGAGCGCGCGGCCGTCGACCTACGTCGAGGCCGCCCTCCTGGGCGGGCGCATCGGCGAGACCTTCGCCGCGGTCGTGGTGGACGTCCGCGACGGACGGGCGACCGTGCAGATCGCCGAGCCCGCCGTCGTCGGGCCCCTCGAGGGCGACGCGACGCCCGGGGAGAGCCTCACCGTGCGCCTGGCCGAGGTCGACGCCGCGGCCGACCGGGTCCGCTTCGCCCGGGCCTAGGAGCTCGCCGGCCCTCTCGCCCCTCGCCGGGGACCCAGAGGACGTCCCCGCCGGCGTCGCGGTTCTCGGCGCGGGCCAGGATGAAGAGCAGGTCCGAGAGCCGGTTGAGGTAGGCGAGCGCCTCGGGCGTGATCGCCTCGGCGTCGGCCAGGCTCACGATCGAGCGCTCGGCGCGGCGGCAGACGGTGCGCGCGTGGTGCAGGGCCGCGGCGGCGGGGCTGCCGCCGGGGAGGACGAAGCTGGTGAGGTCCGGAAGCTCCTCGTTGACCTCGTCGCACCAGCGCTCGAGCCGCTCGACCTGGGAGGGCGCGGTGCGCAGGCGCGCGCGGTCGCCGTCGTCGGGGGGCACGCAGAGGTCGGCGCCGAGGTCGAAGAGGTCGTTCTGGATCACCTCGAGCCACGGGTCGAAGCGCGGCCGCGACGCCGCGGGCGCGCGCGACGCCGATGGTGGCGTTGAGCTCGTCGACGTCGCCGTAGGCCACGACCCGGGCGCTGTTCTTGCGCGCGCGGCTCATGTCGCCCAGGTGGGTGTCGCCCCCGTCGCCGAGGCGGGTGTAGATGCGGGTCAGCCGGACCATCGGACGGACTATACGACGCCCGTCCCGCGCGACCTCAGGGGGCCAGGAAGTTGACCGTGAAGTAGATCTGGCCGTTGCAGCCGCGCGCCGCGCCGATGCCGCCGAAGCGCCAGGCCGAGGCGAGCATGTTGCGCCGGTGCGGGGGGCTGTTGAGCATGCTGCGGAAGGCGATCAGCGCGGACGGCGCCATGGCGATGTTCTGGCCGCCCGCCTTGCCCTCGGCCCACTTCATGGCGTTCGAGTGCGAGAAGGGCCCGCCGCCGGCCATCTGCAGGCTCTTGGCGCGGCCCGCGCTGCGCAGCTCCGCCAGGCGGTTCACCACCGGCACGGGCACGGTGCGGCGCTGGGCGTTGATCAGGTGGGCGAGCCGGACCTCGTCGGCGGGCGACAGGGAGGGGGTGCAGGCCGGTGCCGCGGCACCGAGGGCGGGGACCGCCGCGGCGATGAGGCCGAGGGCGGTGGCGCCGAGCGCTGCGATCCGAACTCCCCGCATACATCGTCCTCCGGATGGGGAACGTGACGGTCCTTCAGGGCACGAGCGGCGACCCTACGGACGGCGCGGGGAGGTCACAACCCTTCGATGGCGAATAGGTTGCGTTTTTTTCATTATCGACTTTGTAAGAGGCGCCGTGGGCTAGCCCTGCCAGCGCCGGGCGAAGCGCAGTGCCTGCTCGCGGGTGCGCAGCACGCCCACCACCTGGCCCTCGCGCAGCGCGTCCAGGAGCGGCGCCAGCCACGGGCCGGGGGCGCGCCCGAGCGCCTCCGCCAGCTCGTCGCCGGCCACCAGGGGGCGCTGCGGCCCGCGATCGACGAGGCGGAAGTGCTCGTCCATGACCTCGCGGGCGAGCACCAGGTGGCGGTCGATGGCCGACGGCGATGTGCGCGGCCCGCGGGTCGCCAGGCGATCGGCCACGGAGAGCACGATGATCTCGACCTCCGAGGGCGCCGTGGCGCGCAGGTAGCGGTCGATCTGGCGCAGCGAGAGCGGGGTGCGGTGGACCATGAAGCCCAGCGGCAGGTGCCAGCGCACGCAGCGCGCCACGAACTCGCGCAGGCGCGCCGAGGTGTGCAGCCGCCGCATCAGGTCCTCGGCCATCTCGGCGCCGAGGCGGTCGTGCCCCATGAAGGTCACGCGCCCCTCGGCCGTCACGGCCCGCGTGGCCGGCTTGGCCATGTCGTGCAGCAGGGCGCCGAGCATCAGGGCGCTGCGGGCGTCGAGCTCGTCGGCCAGCGGGCGCGCCAGCACCTCGCGCACCCGCTCGGCGCGGCCGCGGAAGACCGGCTCGGGGTCCGCGGCGAGCTCCACCGTGTGCTCGACGACCTCCAGCGTGTGCCCGAGGACGTCCTTGTGGTGGTACGCGCTCTGGTCCAGGCCCCGCGACTCCTCGAGCTGGGGCACGAGCGCCCCGAGCACGCCGATCTCGTCGAGGCGGGCGAACGCCACGGTCGGGCCGCTCGCAGCGACACGATCCGCCCCAGCTCGTCGGCCAGGCGCTCGCCCGGCCGTGTCCCAGATGCGCGGCGCGTCGGCCCGCGCCCGGGCGGCGGTCCCGGCCTCGATCGCGAAGCCGATCTGCACGGACAGGCGGGCCAGGCGCAGCAGGCGGACGGGGTCGTCGGACAGGGCGGTCTGGCTCACCAGGCGCAGCCGCCGGGCCTCGAGATCGGCCAGGCCGCCGTGGCGGTCGATGATCTCGCGCCCCGGCCGCGACCGGCAGGGCCAGGGCGTTGACCGTCAGGTCGCGCCGGGCGAGGTCCTCCGCGAGATCCGCGCCCTGCAGCGGCGTGATGTCGACCTGGAACGGGAGGTCGCCGCCCTGCACCCGCCACGCCCCGAAGGCCCGCGACAGCCGGAAGCGGGTGCCGCCGTGGGCGCGGCAGAGCGTCGCGGCGGCGACCGCCGCGTCGCCGGCGACGGCCACGTCGAGATCCGCGACCGGACGGCCGAGGAGCGCGTCGCGGACGCCGCCCGCCCACGGCCCACGCGTCGCCCTCGAGGGGCGCGAGCGGGTCCACGAGGGCCCCGAGGCGGCTCATCCGCGCGCGATCCGGGGGATCCGGGCGCCGACGGCGCAGGTGACCTCGTAGTTGATCGTCTCGCGCCAGGCCGCGACGTCCTCGGCGAGGATCCGCTCCCCGCCCTGCTCGCCGATCAGCACGACCTCCTCCCCGACGCCCTCGCGGCCCTCCGGGCCGAGATCCACGGTCAGCTGGTCCATCGAGATCGTGCCCACCACCGGCACCCGCCGCCCGCCCACCAGCACCTCCGCCCGGCCGGTGAGCGCGCGGGCGTAGCCGTCGGCGTAGCCCACCGGCACCAGGCCGATCCGCGTCCCCCGCGCGGCCCGCCAGATCCGGCCGTAGCCGACGCTCTCGCGCGAGCGCAGCGTCTTCACCGACGCCAGGTACGAGACCAGGGACATGACCGGGCGCAGGTCGTCGTCGCCCGGGTCGCCCTGGAACGGCGAGCACCCGTAGAGGGCGATGCCGCAGCGGACCATGTCGAGCGCCGCGCGCGGGCTCGCGCAGGGTCGCGGCCGAGTTGGCCGCGTGGACGAGCGCCCCGGGGAAGCGCGGCGCGCAGGTCGGCGACCGCCGCCCGGAAGCGCACCAGCTGCTCGTTCATGAAGGCGGCGTTCTCCCCCTCGCGCTCGTCCGCGGCGGCGAAGTGGGTCATGAGCCCGGCCACCGCGACGCCGTCGCCGGCCGCGGCGGCGGCCTCGGCCAGGGCCGCCACGTCCTCGGGCCGCGCGCCCAGGCGCCCCATGCCGGTGTCGAGCTTCAGGTGGACCGCGCGGCGGCCGGCCCGCCGCGGCGAAGGCCGCCCGGGCGCTCGCCACCGCCTCCGGCGTCCACGCCGCGACCTCGACGCCGGCGGCGGCGGCGCGCGCCCACTCGCCGCCGCGCAGCGGGCCCATCACCAGGAGCGTCCCGTCGATGCCGGCGGAGCGGAGCGACTCGGCCTCGCCGACCGTGGCCACCGCGAGCGCGTCGGCTCCCCCCTCGCGCGCGGCCCGGGCGACGGCGACCGCCCCGTGGCCGTAGCCCTCGGCCTTCACGACCGCCATCAGCCGCGCGCCGCCGGCGGCGCGCGCGAGCCGCGCGGCGTTGTGGCGCGACCGCGCCGAGGTCCACCCGGGCGACGGCCCGCGAGGCGCTCACCGCCGGCTCTCGCCCAGGGCCCGCGGAAGCGCCTCGAGCACGTCGGACGCGATCGTCCCGTCGCCCGGTCGACCAGCTCGCCCGGCGCGGGCGTGCGCCGCCACGGCGGCCGCGGCCGCGGCGCGCGGCGCCATGCCCTTGGAGAGGAAGGCCGCGACGGTCCCGGTGAGCACGTCGCCGGTGCCGGCCGTGGCCAGCGCCGACGATCCGCCGGCGTTGACGATCGGCGCCTCGCCCGGGGCGGCGATGACGGTCCCCGCGCCCTTCAGGACCACGACGGCCCCCGAGCGCTCGGCCAGCTCCCGCGCGGACGCCAGCCGGTCCGCCTCCACCTCGGGGCGCGGGCGCCCCAGGAGGCGCGCGGCCTCCCCGGAGTGGGGCGTGATGACCGTCGCCGCGCGTGCGCCCGCGAGCGACGCTCGGGGGCCTCCCCCAGGTGCCAGAGGCCGTCCGCGTCGAGGACCAGCGGCAGGTCGACGCGGTCGATCAGCTCGTGGACGGCCGCGGTCGTGGCCTCGGCGCGGCCGAGTCCGGGTCCCAGCGCGACCGCCGACGCCCGCCCGGCCTCGGCCAGCACGCGCTCGACCGACGCGGGCGCCAGGTGCCCGTCCGCGTCGGGCAGCGGCGCGCACATCACCTCCAGCAGCTGCGCCGAGACCGCCGCCGCGGCCCCCGCCGGGCGTCGGCGACCACGGTGAGGCCCGCCCCGGCGCGCAGGGTGGCGCGCGCCGCGAGGCAGGCGGCCCCGGTGAGGCCCGGCGAGCCGGCCACCACCAGCACGGAGCCCGAGGCGTACTTGTCGGCGGCGGCGCCCTTGGCCGGCACGGCCCCGATCGCCTCGCGCCCGGCCCGCCAGGCCGCCGGCGGCCAGCCGGACGGCCGACGGGATGCCGATGTCCACCACCGCGACGCGCCCGCGAGCGCCCGAGGCCGGGCTCCACGCGCAGCCCCACCATGTCGCCGTGGAAGGTCACCGTGAGGTCGGCCCGCACGGCGGCGCCGCTCGACCCGGCCGGTGTCGGCCTCGACCCCCGAGGGCACGTCGAGCGCCACGACCGGCCCCGTGTGGGCGGCGATCCACTCGCACCGCCTCGCCCACGGCGCCGCGGGGGGCGCCGCGCGCGCCGGTGCCGAGCAGCGCATCGACCACGACGCGCGGCGGGGTGCGGCGCGGAGGGGTCGAAGCGGGCTCACGTCGATGCCGATGGAGGCGGCGATCGCGGTCATCGCGGCCCCGTCGGGGGTCGCCGGCGCGCGTCCCTCGGGGGCGACGACGGCCACCGACCAGCCGGCCTCGGCGAGGTGGCGCGCGACGACCATCCCGTCGCCGCCGTTGTTGCCGCCGCCCACCACGACGACGGCGGCGCGCGCGCCCCAGTCCGTGGCCATGATCTCCCGGGCCGCGCGCCAGGCCGGCCCGCTCCATCAGCACGATCGAGGGGATCGCGTGGTCCTCGGTGGCCCGCCGGTCGGCCTCGCGCATGCCCGCGGCGTCGAACAGGGGCGTGCAGGCCGGGCAGCGGCGGCGGGATGGAGGACTGGGCGAGGCTCATCGGCGCCCGAATCCTCGCAGATGGACCCCGACGACCCGCGCGCGGGTCAGCGTCCGGCGGACTCCGCGACGGCGAAGGCGATGGCCGAGTCGCGCCCGTGGGTGAGCGAGACGTGGATCCGCTCCACGCCGAGTTCCTCGGCGCGCCGGGCGTAGCGGCCGTGGAGGGCGATCGTGGGCGCGCCCCGGCCCCGGACCACCTCGACCTCGCGCCAGCGCGTCATCCCGATGCCGAGGGCCTTGCCCACCGCCTCCTTGGCCGCGAAGCGGGCCGCGAAGTGCTGGGGCGGGAAGGCCCGCGAGGCGCAGTAGGCCGCCTCGGCGGGGGTGAAGCAGCGCTCGGCCAGGCGCGGGCGCCGGGCGAGGGAGGCCGCGAAGCGATCGATCTCCATCACGTCCACGCCGACGCCCACGATCGGCATACCTCGACCTCTACTCGACGGTTACGGTCTTGGCCAGGTTGCGCGGCTGGTCCACGTTCAGGCCGCGGGCGCGGGCCAGGCCGTAGGCGAAGATCTGCAGGGGGATCACGGCGGCGATCGGCGACAGCAGCGCCTGGGTGCGCGGCGCCCAGAGGACGTCGTCGGCGTGCTGCTCGATCTCCTCGTTGCCCTCGGTCGCGACCGCGATGACGCGGGCGCCGCGGGCCCGGACCTCCTGGATGTTCGAGACCACCTTGTCGAAGACGTGCCCGTCGGTGGCCACGACGACCACCGGGGAGCCCTCCTCGAGGAGCGCGATCGGGCCGTGCTTCATCTCCCCCGCCGGGTAGGCCTCGGTGGGGATGTAGCTGATCTCCTTGAGCTTCAGCGCGCCCTCGAAGCAGACCGGGACGCCGACGTGGCGGCCCAGGTAGAGGAAGAAGGGGCGGTCGGCGTACTGCTCGGCCACCCTCATGACCTGCTCGGGGGCCGACGACGCCAGGTACTCCTCCACGACGGCGGGCACGCGGCGCAGCTCCTCGGCCAGGTCGAGCGCGCCGGCCGCCGTGAGCGCCCACTTCAGCCGGCCGAGCTTCAGGGCCAGCAGCGACAGCGCCATGACCTGGGCGGTGTGGGTCTTGGTGGCGGCGACCCCGATCTCGAGGCCGGCGCGGGTGTAGAGCACCCCGTCGGCGTCGCGGGTGGCCTGCGATCCCATGATGTTGGTGAGGGCCACGACGTGGGCGCCCCGCTCGCGGGCGACCCGCATCGCGGCGAGCGTGTCGGCCGTCTCGCCGCTCTGGGTGATCCCGATCACGAGGTCCCCGGGACCGGCGAGGCAGGTGCGGTAGCGGTACTCGGAGGCGACCTCGACGTGGACCGGGATCCGGGCCCAGTCCTCGATCAGGTAGCGGCCGACGAGCCCGGCGTGGTACGAGGTCCCGCAGGCCACGATGTGGATGCGCTCGACCCGCGCGAGGGCGGCGTCGTCGAGGCCGAGGCCGATGAGCTCCACGGCCCCGTCGGGGCGCAGGCGGTCGCCGATGGTGTCCCAGAGCGCGGCCGGCTGCTCGTGGATCTCCTTGAGCATGAAGGTCTCGTAGCCGCCCTTCTCGGCGGCGTCCTCGTCCCAGTCGACCCGCTCGGCGGGGCGCTCACCGATCTCGGTGCCGCCGCTGAACACGACGTGGGAGTCGGCCTCGAGCACGACCACCTCGTCGTCCTCCAGCAGCACGACGTCGCGGGTCTCGCGCAGGAACGCCGGGATCGCCGAGGCGACGAAGCGCTCGCCGTCGCCGACGCCGAGCACCAGCGGGCACTCGCGGCGGGAGGCGATCAGGCGCCCGGGCTCGTCCACGTGGGCGGCGACGAAGGCGAAGTGGCCGCCCAGGCGCGGCAGCACCTCGCGCACCGTGGTGGCCAGGTCGCCCATGTACTCGCGGGCCAGCAGTTGCGGGATGACCTCGGTGTCGGTGTCCGACGCGAAGACGACGCCCAGGTTCTGGAGCTCGGTGCGCAGCTCGACGTAGTTCTCGATGATGCCGTTCATGACGACGATCACCTTGCCGTCGGAGCTGGTGTGCGGGTGGGCGTTGGCCGTGGTGACCCGCCCGTGGGTGGCCCAGCGCGTGTGGCCCAGGCCGGCGGTCGCGGTGGAGGTGCCGTTCAGGCCGGCCGCGTCACGCAGCTTGGAGAGGTTGCCCACCGCGCGAACGGCCTCGGCGACCCCCTGCGAGCTGTCCATGAGGGCGAACCCGGCCGAGTCGTAGCCGCGGTACTCGAGTCGCTCGAGTCCGGTGAGGATGAGCTCGCGGCAGGGGCGTCCGCCCACATAGCCGATGATTCCGCACATCTCGCGCCTCCCTTGCCTGCAACGTCACTGACGCGTGAGGGTCAGAGGCGAGAGCCGCCGAGCTCCCGCTCCACGACCTCGACGATCGTCCGACACCACAGCTCGCAGTCGTCGACCGTCGGGGCCTCCACCATCACACGGACGAGCGGCTCCGTGCCCGAGGCACGAACCACCACACGCCCGTCATCACCCAGCGCGGCCTCGGACTCCCGGACCGCCTCCCAGACCCCATCGGCATCGGGTAGCTCGGACTTTCGCTCCACGCGGACGTTGACCAGCCGCTGGGGCAGCCGCTCCATCACCGCGCCGGCCGTCGCGAGGTCCTCGCCCCGGGCCGGCGAGGGCCCGCAGGAGGTGCAGCGCGGCCGCCAGGCCGTCGCCCGAGGGACCGTGGGCGAGGTTGATCAGGTGCCCGCTCTGCTCCCCGCCGAGCACGTACCCGCCGCGGCGCATCTCCTCGAGCACGTAGCGGTCGCCGACGTCGGTCCAGCGCACCTCGATGCCGGCGCCGGCCATCGCGCGGCGGAAGCCGAGGTTGGTCATGGTGGTCGTCACGACGGCGTCGCCCGGGAGCTCCCCGCGGGCGCGGAGGTCCAGGGCGCAGATCGCGAGGATCTGATCGCCGTCCACGACCGCGCCCGGTGGCGTCCACGGCCAGCGCGCGGTCCCCGTCGCCGTCGAAGGCGAGCCCGAGGTCGGCCCCGGCGCGCGCACGACCGACGCCGACAGCAGGCCGAGGTCGGTCGAGCCGCACCCGGCGTTGATGTTGACCCCGTCCGGCTGCGCCCCGATCGTCTCGACGGTCGCCCCGAGGCGCGCGAAGACCTCGGGCGCGGTGACCGTGGTGGCGCCGTTGGCGCAGTCCACCACGATCGACAGCCCGCTCAGGTCGACGTCGCTGCGGGCGAGCAGCGAGTCGATGTAGACGGTGCGGCCCTCGTCCCACGAGGCGATCGCGCCCAGACGCTCGGCCTCGGGGCGCTCGCCGGGCTCCTCCAGGGCGGCCTCGACCGCCGCCTCGTCGGCGTCGGCGAGCTTGAAGCCGTCGCCGCCGAAGAGCTTGATGCCGTTGTCGGCGAAGGGGTTGTGCGACGCGCTGATGACGGCGCCGGCGGCCGCGTCGGAGCCCGCCACCAGCTCGGCGACCGCGGGCGTGGGGATCACGCCCAGGAGCACCACGTCGGCACCCGCGCTCGAGAGGCCCGCGGCGAGCGCGGCCTCGAGCATCGGCCCGCTGCGGCGCGTGTCGCGGCCGATCATGACCCGCGCGCCGGGCGCCAGGCGACCCCCCAGGGCCCGGCCGATCGACAGGGCGAGCTCCGGGGTCAGCTCGCGATTGGCGACGCCGCGGACGCCGTCCGTTCCGAACAGCTTCCGCGACGCCACAGGGGTGGTACCGGGCGTGAGCCGGCTACCTCTTCGAGAACTGCGGGCGCTTGCGGGCGCCCTTGAGGCCGGCCTTCTTGCGCTCCTTGATGCGGGCGTCCCGCGTCAGGAAGCCCTCGCGCTTGAGCTCGGGGCGCAGGGCCTCGTCGGCGACCGTCAGGGCCTTGGCGATCCCGTGGCGCAGGGCGCCGGCCTGACCGGAGACCCCGCCGCCGTGCAGCAGCGCGACGACGTCGAAGCGGCCCTCGGTGCCGGTGGCCTCGAAGGGCTTACGGGCCTGGGTCACGAGGACCTTGTTGCCGAAGAACTCATCGACCGGGCGGCCGTTGCAGGTGATCGTCCCGGAGCCGGGCACCAGGATGACCCGGGCGACGGCGTTCTTGCGCTTGCCCGTCGCGCGATAGCGGACGGGGCTTGCGATGTCGGTGCTCACGCGGTGACCTCCGCGACTCGGGTGAGGCGCAGCGGCTGGGGCGCCTGGGCGGTGTGCGGGTGCTCGGGCCCGGCGTAGATCTTGAGCTTGAGCAGCTGGGCACGGCCCAGGCTGTTCTTCGGGAGCATCCCGCGAACGGCCTTGCGGAGGACCTCCTCGGGGCGGCGCTCGAGCTGCTCGCCGAGGGTGCGGCTGCGGATGCCGCCCGGGTAACCCGAGTGGCGCCAGTACCTCTTGTCACGCAGCTTGTTGCCGGTGACCGTGACCTTCTCGGCGTTCACGACGACGACGAAGTCGCCGGTGTCGCAGTGCCGCGTGTACCACGGGGACCGCTTGCCGGCGAGGGTCTCGGCGATGATCGAAGCGAGCCGGCCGAGGTTCTGCCCTTCCGCGTCGACGATGTACCACTGACGATCGACGGTTCCGGGCTTTGCGCTGAGGGTGCTCACAGGCCGGTCTCTACCTCCACTGCACTGCATGACGGCGCGGCACGACGACTGCCGCGAGAACGACCGCAGAGTCTAGGAAAATGCGTGGACACCCGCAAGCGTCCGGGCGGGGGCGCCTTTACTTCACGTCACGAGACGTCTAAAACTCGTGAACCGGATAACAGGTTGACGAGGGAGTCGGCCGCCCCGTAGCGGAATGCGATCATGGAGACCCGTTCGGTCAGCCGGTGCGTCGCGATCGCGGCGCACGGCAAGAGGTGCCAGCAGAGTCCCTTCCGCGGGAGCCCGTACTGCTGGCATCACACCCAGAGCCGCAAGATCTGGGCGCCGAGCAGGCCGGTCACCACGGGCACCGTCGCCGGACGCGCGACGGTCCGCGTCGAGGACGCCGATCCGGAGCGCGGCATCGCGGCGCCCGAGGTCGCGGACGCCTCGACCGCGATCGACCTGGCGGCGCGGCGGCTGGCGGAGCTCCTGGGCCCGCGCGGCATCGAGGACCTGCTCGCGTTCCTCGAGAGCGACGCCGACGGCACGTACGTGATCATGCGCTCCTCCGAGGCCGGCCTCATCGGCGAGCGCAGCATCGGCGAGGCGACCACCCAGAGGCGCTCCGCCTGACCGCCCCCCGCGCGCGTCAGCGTCGCGGTCGGCCACCGCGCTGGGCCTCGATGCGGCGGCGGTCGCGCTTGCTCGGACGCCCCTGCAGGTCGGCGCCGGGGGCGGGCGCGAGGCGGCGCTGCTCCCGCTCGCGCTCGCGCCGCTCACGGCTCTCGGGGGTCTCCTCGTAGAGCAGGGCCGCGGCGGTCGCCGAGCCGCGGCGGTCGCCGAGGGCGCGCACGACGACGGTCATCGTGGAGTCGCCCACCGCCACCTCGATGCGATCGCCCAGGCGCACGTCGCGCGCCGGCTTGACCCGGGCGCCGTCCACGTGGACGCGCCCGCCCTGGACGGCGTCGGTGGCCAGCGAGCGCGTCTTGAAGAATCGCGCCGCCCACAGCCACTTGTCGATCCGGACCCGGTCCTCGCTCATGGCGGCGATGATCCCACCTCCGGCGCCACGAGGGGCGGCGGACCCGTGTAGCGGGCGCGCGGGCGGATCAGCCGGCCGTCGTCGCGCGCCTCCAGGGCGTGGGCGATCCACCCGACCGAGCGGCCGAGGGCGAACAGGCAGACGGCCGCCCCCTCGGGCAGGTCCAGGGCGCGCGCGAGGGCCACGAGGCCGAAGTCCAGGGTCGGGAGGGCGCCGAGCTGGTCGGCCGCCACCGCCAGCAGGCCCTCCACCGCGGGGTCGCGGGCGGACGGCGGCGGCGCGGGCCACCAGCTCCGCCCCCCGGGGATCGCCGTCCGGGTAGAGCGGATGGCCGAAGCCGGGCAGGGCGCCGTCGTCGCCGAGGGCCCGCTCGGCGGCGCGGCCGGGGCCGTCGCGCTCGGCGTCGCGGACGAGCGCGACCACCCGGTCGGTGAGGCCGCCGTGGCGGCGGCCCCGAAGCGCGCAGAGGGCGGCGAGCACCACGCCCTCGAGGCCCGCGTCGGCCGACGCGACGCAGCGGGCGGTGAAGGCGCTGACGTTGAGCTCGTGATCGGCGCAGAGGATGAGCGCGGACTCGACCTCGGCGGTCCCGGCCGTCCCCCATCCCCGCGCCAGCCGCTCCGCCAGGCGGCCGGCCCCCGCCGCGCCCGCCGCCGTGAACAGCCCGGACACCACGCGGGCGGCGCCGCGCCACACGACCGGGTCGGGGGCGCCGAGCGTGACGAGGCCGCCGCCGGACGCGCCCGCCAGGTGGCGCGCGAGGGCCTCCGCCGACGGGGGCCCGGGCGGCGGGGGCGGACCGCCCTCCCGCACGCCGTCGAAGATCGCGGCGGCGGCGTCCATGTCGGCGCTCCACAGCAGGGCGGCAACGCGCTCGAGGGTCTGCGTGCGGGCCAGGTCCACCGCGTCGTGGCCGCGGTAGTAGCAGCGCCCGTCGTCGATGAGCGTGAGGGCCGAGTCGAGCACCGGCAGGCCCCAGCTCAGGGCCCCGTGGGCGGCCAGGTCGCGGTCGCGCGCGCGCTCGCGGCGCTCGCGCAGCGCCTCGAGGCGGCGCGCGGGGTAGCGACGCGCGCGGCTCGGGCCGGGGCCCGGCTCGGAGACCACGAGGCCGCGGCTGACGTAGGCGTAGAGGGTCTCGCGGGAGACGCCGAGGAGCGCGGCGGCCTCGGGGGCGGTGAGCGGTGTCGTCGGCCATCGTATTGATTATATGGATCAACGTTGACGAGCACACATCCCGCTCCCTACCTTCGGTGCATGGACACACACACGCTCATCACCGATCCCCCCGCGCCCGAGCTCTTCGAGGACGCGTTCCCGCGCGACGGCTTCCCCCGCTGGCGACTGGACCGAGACGCCCGCCGGAGCTGCCGGCCGCGCGCCTGGACCACCGAGACCACCCATCGCGACGGCCAGCAGGGCGGCCTGCCGCTCACGGTCGAGGCCGGCGTCCGCATCTACGACCTCATGTGCGCCTTCACCGGCGCCAGCGGCGCCATCCGCCAGGCCGAGTTCTTCGTCTACCGCCCCGCCGACCGCGCGCATGCTGGAGGCCGCGCTCGAGCGGCACGCGCGACGGCGCCCCGGTCGAGCCGACCACCTGGATCCGCGCCAGCCGGCGCGACGCCGAGCTGGTGGGCGACCTCGGCGTGCGCGAGACCGGGATGCTGGCCTCGGCCAGCGACTACCACACGTTCCACAAGTTCCGGCCGGGCGGGCGGCGCCAGGCGGCCGAGGTCTACCTCGACGCCGTGCGGGCCGTGCTCGACGCCGGGCTGCGGCCGCGCCTGCACCTGGAGGACGCGACCCGGGCGCCCGAGGAGTTCCTGCTGCCCTTCGCGGAGGCGGTCATCGCGCTCTGCGAGGAGCGCGGGCCGGCCGCGCCCAAGTTCCGCGTCTGCGACACGATGGGCCTCGGCCTGCCGCTACGACGGCGTGGCCGCCGCCGCGCTCGGTGCCGCGGCTGGATCCGGCGCCTGCGCGAGCTCGGCGTCGCCTCGGAGGACCTCGAGTTCCACCCCCACAACGACACCCACCTCGTGGTGGCCAACTGCCTCGCCGCGATCCAGGCCGGCTGCGCGGTGATCAACGGCACGCTGCTCGGCACCGGCGAGCGCACCGGCAACGCGCCCCTCGAGGCGGTGGTGCTGCACGCGATCGGCATGGGCCTGATCGCGCGAGCCGCTCCCCGACTTCCGCGCCCTCAACGACCTCGCCGAGCTCTACGCCGAGCTCGGCCGCCCCGCTGCCGCCCACCTACCCGCTCTACGGCCGCGACGCCCACCGCACGCGCGCCGGCATCCACGCCGACGGGCTGAACAAGTTCTGGTGGATGTACGCGCCCGTTCGACGTCCCCACGCCTGATCGGGCGCCCGCTCGAGGTGAGCCTCACCCGCGACTCCGGCCTGGCCGGACTCGTCTTCCTCATCCGCCAGCACACCGGGCGGGAGCTGCCGAAGGACGACCCCGACCTGCTGCGCGATCCACGAGGCCCTGATGGAGCAGTTCGACGCCGGCCGCCAGACCGCGGTCGAGTGGGAGGAGGTGGCGGGGTTGCTGGGGGCCTCCGTGCTCTGAGCGTTGGCGAGGAGTGCGACAAGGATTGGGCGGACACGGCGTGGGGCCGGCCTCTTGGCGGGCCGGCCCGACGCGCCGAAGGCCCCTGGCCGGGGCCATCGGCAGACCGGCGGCACCGGCTGTTCGCCGGGCCAGGCCGCCGGAAACATCAACACCACCGCGACATCCGGGCAGCGCCCGAAGTGCGGGCCTGGCTCCGATGTCGCCAAAGGCGACGAGACAGCCCGGCTTCGCCGGGCTGTACAAGGTCGCCGCCGAAGGCGGCCACCGTCTGCAAATGGGCCCGGCCAGGGCCGATTTGCCGCGGCCAGGCCGGCCCGCAAGAGGCCGGCCTCGCACGCGTGAGGAGCAGGCGCCTCGACAGACGATCAGGCCCTCAGAGGAAACGCTCAGAGCTCTGAAACCCCGAAGTTCGGAACGCTCAGAGCTCACAAACCCCGGCGCGCGAAAACCCCACACTTCACCGGGGGCGACTACGGATTCGACCACGGGCGGGGGCGCGACACTGGCATCCCTCCGTCCCCCCGCCCCGAGGTGCCGCCGTGACGCTGATCTGGTTCGTCGTCTGGTTCATCTGCAACATCATCGGGGGCAGCGAGCCCCTGATCTTCGATCCGGTGAACGGGTGGGCCGGGACCCTCCTGCTGGCCGTCGCCATCGACCTCGCCGGCGCGCACGCGGTCAACGGCGCGCGCAAGCGCTAGCCGGGTCCGCCACCCGCCGCCGGTGGCCGCCCGCTCCTCACCTCGTCCTCGCCCCCGGTGATGAGCCGGGCGCCGCGTCCGTGGGTGAAGAAGCTGACCGTCCAGCGCACGAAGACCAGGAAGCGGTTCTGGAGGCCCGTGAGGTAGAAGAGGTGGATGAAGAGCCAGCCGAGCCAGGCGATGGTGCCGCTCAGGCGCAGGCCCTTGATCTCGCCGACGGCCTTCATCCGGCCGATCGTCGCCAGGTTGCCCTTGTCGACGTAGTGGAACGGCGCCGGGGCGGGGCCGTGCGGCCAGGCGCGCGCGGATCACCTTCGCCGCGTAGCGGCCCTGCTGCATGGCGGCCGGCGCGACCCCGGGGAGCGGGATCTGCCCGCCGGCGCCGTCGGAGACCCGGACCATGTCGCCGAGGGCGAACACCTCCGGGTGACCCGGCAGCGTGAGGTCCGGCTCGACCGTGATGCGCCCGGCGCGATCGACGGGCGCCCCGCTGGCCTGCGCGAGCGCCGTCGCCAGCGGTGAGGCCGCGACACCGGCGGCCCAGATGACGGTGCGCGAGGCGATGCGCTCCTCGTGGCCCCCGTTCGCCACCACGGTGACGCCCGTCGGCGTCAACGTGCGACGACCAGGCGGTTCTCGCGGATGGTGACGCCGAGCTTGCGCGAGCTGCCGCTCGGCCTTGCGCGAGAGGCTCTCCGGGAAGGCCGTCAGCACCCGGTCGGCCCCCTCCACCAGGATGATGGCCGCGGTCGTCGGGTCGATGTGGCGGAAGTCGTGGCGGACGGTGTCGCGCGCGATCTCGGCGATCTGACCGGCCAGCTCCACGCCGGTCGGCCCCGCCCCACCACGACGAAGGTGAGCAGCGCGCGCTGCACCTCCGGATCGGGCTCGATCTCGGCCGCCTCGAAGGCGCTCAGGATGCGGCGGCGCAACTCGAGCGCGTCCTCCAGCGACTTGAGCCCGGGAGCGATCGTCGCCCAGTCGTCGTTGCCGAAGTAGGAGTGGCGCGCGCCCGCCGCCACGATCAGGGTGTCGTAGGGGAGGTCGGTCGGCGCGTCGTCGCCCTGGCTGCAGGGTCACGCGCCGCGCCTCGAGGTCGATGTCGGTGACCTCGCCCAGCACGACCGTCGCGTCGGCGTGACGCTTGAGGACGCCGCGCAGGGGCGAGGCGATCTCCCCCGGCGACAGCGCGCCCGTCGCCACCTGGTAGAGCAGGGGCTGGAAGAGGTGGAAGTTGCGCCGGTCCACCAGCGTCACCTGGGCCGGGGCGCGCCCCAGCTTGAGGGCGGCCTGCAGGCCCCCGAACCCGCCGCCCACGATCACCACCCGGTGCTGCCCGTCGTCGCTCATGGGGTCATTTTCGCCTCAGAGCGAACGCGCGTGCCCGGCGGCGAGGTAGTGCCGATCCGCTCCGCGCCGCCGGCAGCGGCGCTCTCGCTCACTCCCACTCGATGGTTCCCGGCGGCTTCGATCGTCAGGTCGAGGGCCACGCGGTTGACGCCGTCCACCTCGTTGATGATGCGGTTGGAGATCCGCTCGAGGAGGTCGTAGGGCAGGCGCGCCCAGTCGGCGGTCATCGCGTCGTCCGAGGTGACCGCGCGGATCACGATCGGGTACGCGTAGGTGCGCTCGTCGCCCTGCACGCCGACGCTCTTGACGGCCGGGCAGCACGGCGAAGCTCTGCCAGAGCTCGCGGTAGAGGCCGGCGCGGCGGATCTCCTCCTGCAGCACGAAGTCGGCCTGGCGGAGGATGTCGAGCCGCTCGCGGGTGACGTCGCCGATGATGCGGATGGCGAGGCCCGGGCCCCGGGAAGGGCTGGCGCCAGACCATGTTCTCGGGGAGCCCGAGCTCCTCGCCCACCACGCGCACCTCGTCCTTGAAGAGCTGGCGCAGCGGCTCGATGAGCTCGACCGGTCATGTCCTCGGGCAGGCCGCCGACGTTGTGGTGGCTCTTGATCTTGGCCGCGTCGCGCGAGCCGGACTCGATGACGTCGGAGTAGAGCGTGCCCTGCACCAGGAAGCGCGCGTCCTTCAGCTTCGCCGCCTCGCGCTCGAAGATGCGGATGAACTCGCGGCCGATCGTCTTGCGCTTCTCCTCCGGCTCGGTGATGCCGGCGAGCGCCGCAGATGAAGTGCTCCTGCGCCCGGACGTGCACCAGCGGCACGCCGAAGTGGCTGCCGAAGGCGGCCTCGACCTGCTCGCCCTCGTTGAGGCGCAGCAGGCCGTGGTCGACGAACACGCAGGTGAGCCGGTCGCCGATCGCCCGGTGGACGATCAGCGCGGCGACGGCGCTGTCGACGCCGCCCGAGAGGCCGCAGATGGCCCGCGCGTCGCCGACCTGGGCGCGGATGCGCTCGACCTGCTCCTCGATGACGTGCGTCGCGGTCCAGGTGGGCGCGCAGTCGCAGGCCTCGAAGAGGAACCACTTGAGGAGGTCGGTGCCGAAGGGCGTGTGGACCACCTCGGGGTGGAACTGGACGCCGTAGAGCCCGCGGGCGTGGTTCTCCATCGCGGCGACCGGCGGCGGCGCTGGTCTCGGCCGTGACCGTGAAGCCCTCGGGCGCGCGGACGACGGCGTCGCGGTGGCTCATCCAGCAGCAGCTCGGCCGGCAGCGCCGCCGAACATCCCCTCGCGCGATCGCACCGTGATCGGGGTCTTGCCGTACTCACCGGCACCGGTGCGGGCCACCTCGCCGCCGAGGGCCAGGGCCATCGACTGCATGCCGTAGCAGATGCCCAGGACCGGGATGCCGAGCTCGAGCAGGCGCGGGTCGAGCGCGGGGGCGCCCGGGCTCGTAGACCGAGGCCGGGCCGCCCGAGAGCACGAGGCCGGCGGGGTGGAGGGCGAGGATCTCCTCGGGCGGGGTGTCGTGGGGGACGACCGCCGAGAAGACCCGGCACTCGCGGATGCGGCGGGCGATCAGCTGGCTGTACTGGGCGCCGAAGTCGACGACCAGGACCCCGCCCGGCGCGGCGGCGGCGAGGGCGGGGTCGAGCGCGGCGTGCTCGGCGGTGGCCAGGGCTACCCCATCCCCACGTGCTGGGCCTGCTGGAGCTTCTTGCCCTCGGTCTTGAGCGCCGGCGCGACCATCACCTCGCACTTCTGGAAGCTCTGGATCGAGTCGTAGCCGCAGGTGGCCATGGCGCTGCGCAGGCCGCCGACCAGGTTGAGCGTGCCGTCGTTCTCGTGGGCCGGGCCGGTGAGGATCTCCTCGAGGGTCCCGATGGTCTGCGTCTTGACGCGGGTGCCGCGCGGGCAGCTGCGGGTGGAAGGTCGCCATGCCCCAGTGGTAGCCGCGGCCGGGGGCCTCGGCCGCCTTGGCGAAGGGCGAGCCGATCATGCAGGCGTCGGCGCCGCAGGCGATCGCCTTGGCGAGGTCGCCGGCGTAGGCCATGCCGCCGTCCGCGATGACGTTGACGTACTGGCCGGTCTCCAGCAGGTGCTGCATGCGGGCGCCGGCCGCGTCGGCGATCGCCGTCGCCTGGGGCACGCCGACCCCGATCACCTGGCGGGTGGTGCACGCCGCGCCCGGGCCGACGCCGACGAGGACGCCGACCGCGCCGGTGCGCATGAGGTGGAGCGCCGCGTGGTACGAGGCGCAGCCGCCGACGATGACCGGGACCGGCAGCTCGGCGATGAAGCGCTTCAGGTTGAGCGGCTCGGCCACCGACGAGACGTGCTCGGCCGAGACGACCGTGCCCTGGATCACGAGGATGTCGAGGCCGGCGTCGAGGACGATGTCGATGTAGTCGGTCACCCGCTGGGGGGTGAGCGACCCGGCGACCGTGACGCCCTGGGCCTTGATCTCCTTGATGCGCTGGGCGATCAGCTCGGGCTTGATCGGCTCCTGGTACACCTCCTGGAGGCCGCGGGTCGCCTCGGCCGGGGGCATCTGGGCGATGCGCTCCAGCTCGGCGTCGGCCTCCTCGTAGCGGGTCTGGATGCCCTCCAGGTTGAGGACCCCGAGGCCGCCGATGCTTGCCGATGATGCCCGCCGTCCGCGCGTCGACCACGCCGTCCATCGCCGAGGCGAGCAGCGGGCAGCTCGAACGGAGTGCCCGTCCAGCCGCCACGTCAGGTCCACGTCCTCGGGATCGCGCGTCCGCCTGCTCGGCACGATCGCGATCTCGTCCAGCCCGTACGCCCGCCGCCCCTTCTTGCCACGCCCGATCTCGATCTCCACTCAGCGCCCCCCGCCCCGTCCGTCCGACCCGTCCCGAAGACGAAAAGACCCAGGCCGGCGGCTGCCGGGACCTGGGTCGGTCACCTCGTCTGGAATGGATCGGTGCTCACAAGAATGATCGGACGAGTGTAGCGCCGGCGTCGGCCGCCGGCCTGCCCGGCCGAACGCGCGTGTTATTCGTCGCCGACGATCTCGACCCTCCTCATCAGCGACTCGACGTCGGCGGGATCGAAGACGCCGGCGCCGAAGCGCTGGGTGTTGGCGGCGCCGCAGGCCACGGCCAGCGCCAGCGCGTGCTCGGGCGGCTGGTGGGCGTAGCGGGCCGACAGGTAGCCGGCCAGGAGGGCGTCGCCCGAGCCGACCGTGGAGACGATGTCGGTCCGCCGCGGCAGGCGCGCGCGGTAGGTGCGACCGTGCTTGCCCTCGGTGCGGTAGTGGGCCACGCAGCCGTCCTCGTGGTGGATGATCGCCACCTCGGCGCCCATGTGGGTGAGGGTCGCGGCGGCCGCGACCATGTCGTCCTCGTCGCCGAACTCGTGGCCGACGATCTCCTCGGCCTCGCGCACGTTGGGGCTCACCACCCCCGGCTCGGCCGTGAGCGCGGCGCGCAGCGCGGGCCCCGAGGCGTCCACGGCGGTGATCATCCCGTCGCGGCGCAGCGCGCGCAGCATCCGCTCGTAGAGGTCGGCCGGGACGTCGCGCGGCAGCGATCCCGCCAGGACGAAGACGTCGGCGCCCTTGGAGAGGTAGCGGATCTTGTCGAACAGCACCTCGAGCTCGGCCGGCCTGGACCGACGGGCCGTACTCGTTGATCTCGGTCTGCTGGCTGTTGGTCGGGTCGATGACCGCGGTGCTGGTGCGCGACTCGTCGGCGATGCGGACGAAGTCGTTGAGGATCCCCTCGGCCGTCAGCTCCTCGATGATGTAGGTGCCGACCCGCCCGCCGGCGAGGCCGGTGGCGATCACCGGCTGGCCCAGCCGCTTGAGCGCGCGCGCGACGTTGACGCCCTTGCCGCCCGGCTGGCGCAGCGAGGCGTCCGCGCGGTGGCGGGCCCCGAGCTGGAAGTTGGGCACGCGCACGGTGCGGTCGAGCGCGGCGTTGAGCGTCACGGTGACGATCACGGGATCAGCGCTCCCAGGCCGGCGCGCACGTGGTCCCAGACGCCGGCGGCGCCGGCCGACTCCGTCGGCGACCAGCCGCCGGCTGCCGAGCACGTGCGCCGTTCTGGCGGTAGGTGACGCGTGCCGAGCGCCTCGCCCTCGCGCGACCGGGCCGTCGACCTCGGTCGGCGCGGTGACGGACTCGACGACCGGCGCGCCCGATCCGGATCGGGGCGCGCAGCGGCGCCGCGGCCGCGATAGGGCACCCTGCGGCCCGGGCGGTCGTCGACGGCGACGCGCGCGACGACGGTGCCCGCGGCGATCAGGTCGGCGCTCGCGTACTGCGCGAAGCCGTAGTCGAGCAGGCGCTTGGCGTCGAGCGCCCGCGCGTCCGAGCTCGGCGCGCCGATGATCGCCACGTAGAGCTCCACGCCGAGCGCGCGCGCGGCGCGCGTGGCCCACCAGCGCGTAGCCCGCCCCGTCGGTCATGCCCGGTCTTGATGCCGTCGGCCTCCGGATCGATGTCGAGGAGCTCGTTCTCGGACTCGATATCGGCGGACGCCGACCCCTCCGGGGCCGGGGATCCCGGCCCGTCGCGAGGAGACGATGGCACGAAACACCGGGTTGCGCATCGCCTCTTCGCCCGAGGGCGATCATGTCGCTCACGCTGGAGTGGTGGCCGGGGGCGTCCAGGCCGTGCGGGTTGGCGTAGTGCGTGTCGGTCGAGGCCGAGCCGCTGGCGGCCTCCTGGTTCATCATCGCCACGAAGCCGGCCTGCGATCCGCCCACGCCCTGGGCCAGGGTGACGGCGGCGTCGTTGCCGCTCGGCACCAGCAGGGCGGTGAGCAGCTGGCGCACGCGTCAGCGTCTCCCCCTCCTCCAGCTGCCCGGTGGAGCCCTCGATCGCGTCGGCCGCCGGCGGCACGGTGATGCGGTCGGTCGAGCTTCGCGTTCTCGCAGGGCGACCAGGGCGGTCATGATCTTGGTGGTGCTGGCCATCGGCAGCTCGCGGTCGGGCGCACGCGCGGCCAGCGTCTCGCCGGTCGCCGGGTTGACCAGGACGTAGGCGGCGGCGTCGATGGGGGGTGCGGCGGCCCGCGCGAGCGGCGCGGGGACGAGCACCACGGCGGCGAGGACCGCGAGGCGGCGGAACACGCGCGCGATCGTATCCGCGGGGCGGCCGAATTACCCGCGCGGCGGGCTCAGCCGGAGGCGTCGTAGGCGCCCCAGAGGGCCTCGCGCAGCTCCTCGGCCGCGCGGCGCGGGCTCTCCGCGAAGATGATCGAGCGGCTGGCCGCGACGAGCGCGCCGGCGGGGCGCCCGCCGAACGCGGGCCCGAGGTCCTCGGGCCGCCCGCCCTGGGCGCCGACCCCGGGGATGAGGAAGACCTGGTGCGGCATGAGGGCCCGCAGCGCGGCCATCCGCTCGGGGACCGTGGCGCCCACCACCGCCCCCAGCGTCGAGAGGCCCGACCCGTCGACGCTCGGCGCGCCCCAGGCGGCGACCCGGCGGGCGACCTCCTCGTGCCACAGCCCGCCCTTCGCCAGCTCCAGGTCCTGCAGCTCGGCGGCGCCGGGGTTGGAGGTGCGCACCAGGGCGAAGAGGCCGCGGCCCTCGGGCGCGGCCGCGGCGATGAACGGCGCCACCGCGTCGCCCCCGAGGGACGGGTTGATGGTGAGCGCGTCGATCGGCGCGCGCAGGAAGGCCGCGGCGTAGGCGCGGCTGGTGACGTCCACGTCGCCCCGCTTGGCGTCGGCGATCACGAGCAGGTCGGCCTCGGCCGCGGCGGCCGCCACGCGCTCGAACGCCTCCCAGCCCGCGGTGCCGAAGCGCTCGAACGACGCCAGCTGGATCTTGACCGCCACGCAGGCCGGGCCGGCCGCGGCGATGGCCCGCCGGCAGAAGGCCCGGGCGCCCTCGGAGCCGCCCGGGACCCGGCGCGGGGTCCGGGTCGAGCCCCAGGACGACCTGGCTCGAGCGCGCCTCGACGGCCGCCGCGAGCCGCTCCCCCCACCCGCTCACAGGAGCGCCGCGCGCCAGAGCGGCAGCGTGAGGGTGGCGAGGATCGTCGTCACGACCACCGCGCCGGCGAGCACGTCGGAGCGCAGGCCCGAGCGCGCGCCGATCACGAGGGACATCATGGCGGTGGGCATCGCGGCCATGATGACGATCGTATTGAACACGTCACCCGAGAAGCGGAGCAGCTCGGCGACGGCGACGCCCAGGAGGGCCGAGATCCCGAGCTTGACGACGACGGAGTAGGTCATCTCGCCCCACAGCCGGTTCAGGCCGCGCACCTCGATCATCAGCGCCGGCGTAGAGCATGGTCAGCGGGAGCGTCGCGGCGCCGAGGATCTCGAAGGGCCGGTGACGATCCCCGGCAGGTCGCCGACGCCCAGCGAGGTTGATCGGCGAGCCCCACCGCGAGCGCGCAGATGGGCGGGTTGAGGACGTGGGGGAGCACCTCGCGCGCCCGCAGGCGGGGCGCGGCGTCGGAGCGGCCGTAGGCCTCGGCGACGGCCACGGTCGACGTCCAGGTGATGATCCCGGTGGCGAGCGTGTCGTACATGACGGCCGCGGGGAGCGAGAACCCGGGCCCGGACGCCGCGATCAGGGGCAGGCCGAAGAAGCCGGTGTTGCCCACGGCGGTGGCGACGATCAGGGCCCCGGCGCGGGGGCGCTCCATCCCCCAGACGCGCACCGCCACCCAGCTGATGCCGAGGAGGGTGAAGTGGATGGCGAAGGCCGCCACCGGCACGAGCAGCAGGGACGCGTCGAGGTTCGCCCCCTCCAGGATCACGAAGATCAGGGCGGGCAGCGTCAGGTTGACGATGATCCGCACCAGCAGCGGGCCGTCGTCCCGCCGGATGATCCCCACCCGGCGCGCGACCAGCCCGGCGAAGATGATCAGGAGGGCCCCGACAGCGGTCTCGGTCAACGCCGTGTCCCGGGGCTCACGGCCGCGAGCGTACAGCCCGCGGCCGTCGTGCCGTCAGCTCATGCGGGCGGCTGGACCTGCCTCCAGTAGAACGTGTCCCACGATCCCTCGAGGATCGGGTAGAAGGGCGGCCGCAGCCGCTGCAGGGTGTCGTCGTACTGGTACTCGCGGGTGGCGAACATCGACGCGTACCCGCCGTCGGCGGTGGTCTGCGACCCGATGTAGAGCATCGACGCCGTGGCCGTCGGCGTTGCCCTCGTAGGTGCGCCACTGGCCGGACTGCGCGAGCGAGGCCGCCCGCCAGGTGAGGTTGGTCGGCGTGTACTTGGCGATGATCAGCTCGTTGGCGGCGATCAGCCCGAGCACGTCGTCGCCCGGGGCGGCGTAGGAGATGTTGCCGCCGATGTAGACGTTCGCCTTGGTCGCGATGGTGACGCGGCCGTTGACCACCGAGGGCCGCGGGCCGGAGGTGGAGGCGCACGAGTCCACCTTGGTGCTGCCGTCGGAGACGATCACCGACTGCTCGAAGTACATGGCGCCGTTCGCCGGCACGTTGACGATCTGCGGGCAGCCGAGGGTGCCGATCTGGCGCCCGATGTCGGGGGTGTTGGTGACCTTCCAGACGCGGGCGCGCCCGTCGGCCAGGAACTGGATCATCCAGGCGTCGGCCGAGGGGTCGTTCCACGCGGTCCCGCCCGTGGTCGCCGCGTCCTTGATGTCGAGGCGCGACTGGGTGAAGTGGCTGAAGTCGATCGGGGTCGGGAACTTGTCCTGGAACGAGGGCGTGGTGGTCGCGTCGTAGGCGCCGCCCTGGAAGATCGACGAGGGCGTCGACGAGCTCGGGCAGTCGAAGTTGCTGCTGGAGCACGCCCAGTGCTGCGCGTAGACCGGGGCCTTGGCGACGCCCTAGGTGGTTGATGTCCGCGGCCGAGTAGAGCTTGCCGGTGGTGGTCGCCGCTGGAGCCGTACTTGATCGTCGCGTTGGAGATCATCTGGAAGTCGGCGATCGAGGTCGGGTGGATCTGGCTCTGGATCGAGCGGATCACCGGCTTGGGCTGGTTGCGCCCGGACTGGGCCGGTCAACTGCACCGTCACCAGGTCGGAGCCCGGCCGGCGGCGGCGCGATCCGCAGCGAGTAGGCGGCCGTGCCGAAGCGCGAGTCGCTGGAGCTCCGTCCAGGTCTGGGACGGCCCGGCGGCGTAGGTCCACGAGACGCCCGGCGGTCCACGCGGTGCCCGGCTGCGTGCACGACGCCCGACGGGTCGATGCGCGGGTCCTCGGCCGTGGTCGATCCAGTGGTCGTAGTAGCGGGGGTCCTCGACCAGGCGCGAGATGTAGCGGTTGACGCCGGCGTCGGCCACCTCGAGGGCGATGTCGCCGCGGCCCTCGCGGGCCGTCTGGGTGGTGGTGCTGCGCGCGTAGGAGAGGCTCGCGACCACGAGCAGGGCGAGGACGCCGGTCAGCGCGATCGTGGCGATCAGGCTCGAGCCGGACTCGGGGCCGCCGCCCGGGCGGCGGCGGAGCCTAGAGACGATTCGCGTTGCGCAGGGCCACATCCGTGACCTCAGCTCCAGCGTCGTCGGCGGAGTTCCCGGTCTTCTGGCTCGCGATGAGCCGGACGGTGACCTGGGCGATGTCCCGCAGCTGGGTGCTGGCGGGGGTGGCGGGGAGCGCCGCGCCCTGGTCGGTGATGGCGGCGAAGGCGGCGATCGCGCCGTTCTGCACCTGGTCGATGAGGACCTCGCGGTGGACGTAGGCGCCGTAGCTGAAGGGCGCCGTCACGCCGACCGGGTCGGCCGTCTCGCGGATGAACTGGTTGGAGATGATCGCGTAGCGGACCTTCTGGGGGCGGGGGGTCGTGATCGTCGCGGAGCGCTGCGGGTCCACGTAGATCTCGAGGCTCGTCGGGCTCAGCGCGATCACCGGCGACGTCAGCCCGTCGTCCGGGCTGATCGACTGGCGCAGGTCGCGCTCGACCTGGTCGATCGCGGTGCGGCCGGTCGACTGGGCCCTCGCCTGCGACTCGTGCGTGCGGAAGGCGTCGAGCCCCGCGAAGAAGAACCCGTAGAGGGCGAGCGAGAAGATCGAGGCGAGGACGATCCCCATCAGGAGCTCGATCAGCGTGAAGCCGCGCTGATCGCCCCGCGATCCGGCCCGGCGTCGCGCGGCGGCGAGGAGGCGGCTCACGGGACCGGGTAGGTCCGGAGCTGGCCACCGACGGCCGCGACCACCTTGCCGGTGCTCCAGGTCGGGTTGCCGCCCGAGAACCCGGTGGCGATGTAGGCCATGTAGTTGCCGGCCGCCAGGCCGGTGAAGTCGGCGCGGCCCTGGGCGTTGGTGTTCTGGGAGGCGTCGTAGGTGCCCACCAGCGCCTGCAGCCGGACGAGCTTGTTGGAGGCGCCGGCGGTGAGGCGGATGGTGCCGGTGTTGGACGTCGGGCACGAGGAACATGGTGAGCGGCGTGGTCTGGTTCTGGACCACCGTCGGCCAGGATCGAGCCCGCGCCGAAGCCGGGCTGGGCCACCGAGACCACGTAGTTGGCGCTCCCCGAGGGGTCGAGGCAGAAGCGCACGAACCCGGCGCCGTCGGCGCTGCGCACGCGCGGCGGCGAGGTTGGCCTGGCCGCCGGAGACCTGGACCTGGGCGCCCGGGATCACCGGGTTGCCGGCCGCGGTGCTCCGCACCGTGACGTCCAGGTAGCCGCTCGGCACCGGGGTCATCGCGAAGTCGAAGACCTCGGTGGTGTTGCTCGGGTAGCCGGTCGGCACCGGCCGGTCGATCGAGGCCGAGCGGTAGCAGTCGGCCTGCGCGGCGACCGTGAAGTTCGACGCGCTCGGCTGGATCGGCTTGCCGACGAGGGTGGAGAAGGTGAACTGCCCGGTGGTCGCCCTCTAGGCTGTCGCTCAGCACGTCCGGCCCGGGGTCGTGACGTCGACCTCGGAGCGCTCGGTGATCAGCTGCCCGGTGGTGGCGTCGCGCAGGTTGACCTGGATCGTGGCCCGCTTGAAGACCTTGAGGGTGGTGGTCCAGGTCTGGGACGCGGTCAGGTGCTGCTGGGCCAGGGCCGGGACGCTGTCCGGGTGGGTGACCCAGGGGTCGGCGAGGCCGACGGTGAGCCGGTACTTGTACTTGGGGTCGGTGGCCGAGATCGCGCTCGGCTCGAGGCCGGCGAAGACCACCTTGCCGTCGGCGCCGGTCGAGCGGGTCTGGGTGGGCGACGTGCTCAGGTCGGCGGTCACCGGCGCGCCCTGGATGGGCTGGTCGGTGAGCGGCGTCGATGACCGTCACGATGATCGTCGACTTGCCGGCGATCGCGCCGATGGCGGGCGGCGCGATCAGGGTCGGTCGAGGTGTAGGCGATGCGCCCGCCGCACCTGCGGGGTCACCGTGACGGTGACCTTCTTGTAGTTCACGTAGGTCTGCGGCTGGCCGAGCGCCGGGTCGTCAACGTAGACCACGTCGCGCGTCGATCTTGTAGGTCGTCGTGCCCACGGTCGTGGTGCTCGTGGCGGCGAGGAGGCCGGGCGGGCTGCCCCCGCTGAGGCCGACGTCCTCGTAGTCCATGCGGTGGGTCTTGTCGAGCTCGGACGTGGCGAGCTTGACGGCCGTCTGATCGACCTTCGACGTGCCGAGCGAGGCGCTGGTGGTCGCCAGGCCCTGCGCGATCCCGCCCGCCACGATCGACAGGATCAGGATCCCGACGAGGATCTCTATGTACGAGAAACCGGCCTGTCGCGCTCTCGTCCGTGAGGTCACGCGGCTCTTCCTCTCATTCCGTGCGTCGACGCGATCCCGTCGAGCCCGGTCCAGGGCCGACAGTAAAGGGAAGGCAGGCCCCTTATCGGCCGCATGGCCCTCGGGCTTGACGGGGCGACGGGATAGAGTCCTCCGCGTTGCCTGCCGGACGACCCGATACTCGCCTCCCGCGCCGAGGGACCCGCCGTCGTCCGCGAGCCCGGATGGGGCGAGCCCGACGAGCTTCGCTACCGCCCGATCGAGAGCTACGGGCTGATCGGCGACCTCCGCACGGCGGCGCTCGTGGGGCGCGACGGGAGCATCGACTGGTTCTGCCCCCGGCGCTTCGACGCCCCCAGCCTCTTCGCGGCGGTGCTCGACGCCGACATCGGCGGCAGCTTCCGGATCGCGCCGGCGATCCCGTGCTCCAGCAAGCAGCTCTACCTGCCGGACACGGCGGTCCTCCTGACGCGGTTCTTCAGCCCCACGGGCGTGGCCGAGGTCACCGACTTCATGCCCGTCGGCCTGGACCCCTGCGCCATCGTGCGGCGGGTGGACGTGGTGCGCGGCTCGGTCGAGTTCCGCATGGCCTGCCGCCCGGGCTTCGACTACGCGCGCGCCTCCCACCGGGTGACGGTGGACAACCCGCGCATCGCCCAGTTCATCGCCGAGGACGGGCGCACCACCGAGCTGGCCTCCAGCATCGACCTGAGCACCGACGGTCCCGCCGCCAGCGCGCGCTTCCGCCTGGAGCAGGGCCAGGGCGAGTGGTTCGTGCTCCAGCCGTCCGGCTGCGGGCCGCGCTGGACCGAGCGACATCGTGCAGTCGAGCCTGGGCGAGACCCGCGACTTCTGGCGCAACTGGCTCTCGCACTCCAACTACGACGGCCGCTGGCGCGAGATGGTGCAGCGCTCGGTCATCACCCTCAAGCTCTGCACCTACGCCCCGACGGGCGCGATGGTGGCGGCGCCCACCTGCAGCCTCCCCGAGGGCTTCGGCGGCGCCCGCAACTGGGACTACCGCTACGCCTGGCTGCGCGACTCGGCCTTCACGGCCTTCGCCTTCCAGCGCCTCGGCTTCTACGAGGAGGCCCAGCACTTCGCGAACTGGCTCGAGGAGCGCTGCCGCGAGACCGACCCGGACGATCCCGAGCTCCAGATCGTCTACGCGATCGACGGCGGCCGCGACCTCACCGAGCACGAGCTCCCCCACCTCGAGGGCTACCGCGGCTCGCGCCCCGTGCGGATCGGCAACGGCGCCCACGATCAGCTGCAGCTGGACGTGTACGGCGAGCTGATGGACGCGGTCTACCTCTCCAACAAGCAGGAGCCGATCAGCTGGGAGCTCTGGAGCAGCCTGCGCCGCCTGCTCGACTGGCTCGCCGACAACTGGCAGCGGCCGGACGAGGGCATCTGGGAGGTCCGCGGCGGCCGGCGCCACTTCGTCTACTCGCGGCTGATGTGCTGGGTCGCCTTCGAGCGGGCGATGCGCATGCAGTCCCAGCGCGGCCTGCCGGGCAACACCACCAAGTGGCGCGCGGTGCGGGACGAGATCTACGAGGAGATCATGGCCAAGGGCTGGAGCCCCGAGCGGCGCGCCTTCGTCCAGTACTACGGCGGCGACGTCCTCGACGCGAGCAACCT
This sequence comes from uncultured Thermoleophilia bacterium, assembly GCA_963784365.1. Classification (GTDB taxonomy): domain Bacteria; phylum Actinomycetota; class Thermoleophilia; order Miltoncostaeales; family Miltoncostaeaceae; genus Miltoncostaea. Next base: position 744,516 of record CAWAQS010000009.1, read on the forward strand.
GCTCATGCCCCTGGTGAAGTTCATCGGCCCGCGCGACCCGCGGATGCTGGCGACCCTCGAGGCCATCGAGCGCGACCTCGTCTCCGACAGCCTGGTGTACCGCTACGACCCGGAGAAGGCCTCCGACGACGGCCTCGCGGGCTCGGAGGAGGGCTCGTTCTCGCTCTGCTCCTTCTGGCTGGTGGAGTGCCTGACGCGGGCGGGCCGCACCGAGGAGGCCCGGCTCGTCTTCGAGAAGATGCTCACCTACGCGAGCAACCTCGGCCTCTTCGCGGAGGAGGTCGGCGACACCGGCGAGGCCCTCGGCAACTACCCCCAGGCCTTCACCCACCTGGGCCTGATCTCCGCGGCCTGGGACCTCAACAGGGCCCTCGGCTCGCGCTGAGCGCCGTGGACGCGTCCCCGCCGTCCCGGGCCGACGCGTCGCCGGTCCACGAGTTCCTCGCCGCGCTGCACCGGCGGGTCGCCCACGAGGAGGGCGACGGCGAGGTGGCGGCCTACATCCCCGAGCTCGCGCGCGCCGATCCGTCGGACTTCGGGATCGCCATCACCACGGCCGAGGGCGAGACCCACGTGGTCGGCGACACCGAGGTGCCGTTCACGATCCAGTCGATCTCCAAGGCCCTGCTCTACGGGATGGCGCTGGAGGACAACGGCCCGGAGGACGTGCTGGCGAAGGTCGGCGTCGAGCCCACGGGGGAGGCCTTCAACTCGATCCGGCTGCAGAACGGCTCGGGCAACCCCTTCAACCCGATGGTCAACGCGGGGGCGATCGCGACCACCGGGCTGCTGCGCGGGACCGGACCCGGCGGCCCGGCTGGAGCGCATCCTCGTCACCTTCGGCCGCTACGCCGGCCGCGAGCTGGCGGTGGACGAGGACGTCTACCGCTCCGAGCGCGACACCGGGCATCGCAATCGCGCCATCGCCCACCTGCTGCGCAACTTCTCGATCATCGGCGACGACCCGGAGGGCGTCCTCGACCTCTACTTCCACCAGTGCGCGATCCAGGTCACCTGCCGCGACCTCGCCATGATGGGCGCGACCCTGGCCAACAAGGGCGTCAACCCGGCCACCGGCGTCCGCGCGGTCGAGGAGCGCCACGTCGCCAGCGTCCTCAGCGTGATGGCGACCTGCGGCATGTACGACTTCGCCGGCCAGTGGCTCTTCGACGTCGGCCTGCCGGCCAAGAGCGGCGTCGCGGGCGGGATCCTCGCGGTGCTCCCCGGCCAGCTCGGCATCGGCACCTACTCGCCGCCCCTCGACGCCTTCGGCAACAGCGCGCGCGGCATCCGCGTCTGCCACGAGCTGTCGAGCGGCTTCGCCCTGCACCTGTTCGACCCGCCCCGGCAGGCCGGGAGCGCCGTGCGCAGCAGCTCGTCGTGCCGGACGCTGCGGTCGCGGCGCCACCGCGGGCAGGAGGCCCTGGCGGCGCTCGGCGCCCACGGCGGCCTCATCCGCGCCGACACGCTCCAGGGCGACCTCACCTTCACCACGGCCGCCACCGCGGCCACGGGCGTGCTCGACCGCGCGCCGGACGACGGCTTCGTCATCGTGGACGTGTCGCGGGTGCGGCACATCAACCGCCCCGCCGCCGCGCTGCTCGCCGGCCTGCGCGCGCCGCTCGCCGCGCGCGGCACCCTGCTGCTCGTGCCGGGGGCGGCCCACCACCCGGACCTGGTCGCCGCGCTGGACGCGCTGCCGCCGGGCGAGGTCCCGATGGTCTGGGACGATCTCCACCTCGCCCTGGAGTGGTGCGAGGACGAGCTCCTCACGCGGCTCGGCATCCCGGCCCGCGACGAGGGGCCGGTGGCCCTGGAGGAGACGGAGCTCTGCGCCGGGATGAACGCGGCCGAGGTGGCCGACCTGGCCGCCGTGCTGATCCGCGAGGAGTTCGCCCGCGGGGACGCGGTCTACCGCCAGGGCGACCCCTCGGACCACCTCGTGGTCATCACGCGAGGGCGGGCCGCCGTGGAGTCGGTGCGCCCGGACGGCGAGCGCGTGCACCTGCTGACCCTGACCGCGGGGACCTTCATCGGCGAGGGCGGCCTCATCGACGGCCTCCCGCGCTCGGTCTCGGTGGTCGCGCGGACCGACACCGGTGGTGCACCGCCTGCGCCGCGAGGACCTCGACCGCCTCTCCGACAGCGGCGAGGTGCGCACGCGCACGACGCTGCTGCTGACGATCGCCCGGGCGCTCTCGGAGCGGCTGCGCCTGATGGGAGAGCAGCTGCTCTCCCTCTGAGCGGACGCGGCGGGAACGACGAGGGGGGCCGGATCGGCCCCCCTCGCGTATCGCGTCCTCCGGCGCGAGGCGCCGGCGGGAGCACTGCTACATCATTCCGCCGCCCATGCCCATGCCGCCCATGTTCGGGCTCACGGCACCGCCGCCGAATCCGCCGCCGCCCTCCTCGGGCTTGTCGCAGACGACGCACTCGGTGGTGATGATGTTCTTGGCGATGGAGGCCGCGTTCTGCAGGGCAGAGCGGGTCACCATGGCCGGGTCGATGATGCCGGCCTTGACCAGGTCCACGTACTCGCCGGTGTCGACGTTGAGGCCGATGCCGGCCTTCTTGGACTTGATCTCGCCCACGACCACCGAGCCCTCGAGGCCGGCGTTCTCGGCCAGCTGGCGAAGCGGCTCCTCGAGGGCGCGCCGGACGATGTTCGCCCCGGTGGCCTCGTCGCCGGTCAGCTTGAGGGAGTCGAGGGCCTTGATCGAGTTGATCAGGACGACGCCCCCGCCGGGGACGATGCCCTCCTCGAGCGCGGCGCGGGTCGCCTGGAGGGCGTCCTCGACGCGGTGCTTGCGCTCCTTGAGCTCGGTCTCGGTGGCCGCGCCGACCTTCACCACGGCGACCCCGCCGGCCAGCTTGGCCAGGCGCTCCTGGAGCTTCTCGCGGTCGAAGTCCGAGTCGGTGGTGTCGATCTCGGCCTTGATCTGCTTGATGCGGCCCTTGATCTCCTCGGTGTCGCCGGCACCGTCGATGATGGTGGTGGCGTCCTTGGCGATCACGACCTTGCGGGCGCGACCGAGCTGGGAGATCTGGGTGTTGGCGAGCTTGAGGCCCATCTCCTCGGCGACCACCTCGCCGCCGGTGAGGATGGCGATGTCCTCGAGCATGCGCTTGCGCCGGTCACCAAAGCCCGGGGCCTTGACGGCGATGCCGGTGAAGGTGCCGCGCAGCTTGTTGACGATCAGGGTCGCAAGGGCCTCGCCCTCGACGTCCTCGGCGATGATGAGCAGCGGCCGGCCCTGGCCGATGACCTGCTCGAGCAGCGGCAGGATGTCCTGGACGCTAGGAGATCTTGCCGCCGTGGATGAGCAGGAAGGGGTCATCGAGGACGGCCTCCATGCGGTCCTGGTCGGTGACCATGTAGGGGCTCATGTAGCCGCGGTCGAACTGCATGCCCTCGGTGAACTCGAGGTCCATGCCGAAGGTCTGGCCCTCCTCGACGTTCACGACGCCGTCCTTGCCCACCTTCTCGATCGCGTCCGAGATGACATCGCCGATGGCGCGGTCGCGGCTGGAGATGGCGGCGACCCGGGCGATGTCCTCCTTGCCCGAGACGGCCTTGGCCTGCTTGGCGATCTCGCCCACGACCACATCGACGGCCGCCTCGATGCCGCGCTTGAGGCCCATCGGGTTGGCGCCGGCGGCCACGTTCTTGAGGCCCTCGCGCACGATCGCCTGGGCGAGCACGGTGGCGGTGGTGGTTCCATCGCCGGCGACATCGTTGGTGGCCGTGGCCACCTCGCGCACGAGCTGGGCGCCCTGGTTCTCGAAGACGTCCTCGACCTCGATCTCACGGGCGATCGTGACGCCGTCGTTGGTGATGGTCGGTGCCCCGAACTTCTTGTCGAGCACCACGTAGCGCCCCTTGGGGCCGAGGGTCACCTTGACCGCGTCGGCCAGGGTGTTCACACCGCGCTCCAGCGAGCGGCGGGCGTCCTCGTCAAACTTGATCAGCTTTGCCATCTCTGGCGCGTCTCCTTGCGTCGTCCGACTGTCGGCGGGGGTGGGGCAGGAGCCCCACGGCCTACTTCTTCTTGGCGGCGGGCTTCCGCTTGGCGGGCGCCTTGGCGGGCGCGGCCACGCGGGCCAGGATGTCGTGCTCGCTCAGGATGAGGACGTCCTCACCGTCGAGCTTCACCTCGGTGCCGCCGTACTTCGAGTAGATGACCTCGTCGCCCTCGGACACCTCGAGCGGAAGCCGCTCGCCGTCCGCCCAGCGACCATCACCCACGGCGAGGACGATGCCCCGCTGGGGCTTCTCCTTGGCCGTGTCCGGCAGAAGGATGCCGCTCGCGGTGACCTCGTCCTGCTCAACGGCCTTGACGATCACACGATCGCCCAGGGGCTTCAGACTCATCGGTACTCCCGGGTTGAAATGGTGGCACTCCCTGAAACGCGCCCACTCCGACGACGTGGTCGTGGCGGCACGTTTGGCACTCACGGGATAAGAGTGCCAGGCGGACGATACCGGTTACCCGGCCCGCCCGCCAGCGATCAGCTCAGCGACACCAGGATGGTCGCCGGGTCCGCGTCGCCCGGGCGGACGAAGACCCACCAGAGGTAGAAGCCGTCGCGCCGGTCGGAGGTGATCGCCGCCGCCGCGGCGGGCGCCGGTGGCGGGTCGACCTCGAAGAGCCGCAGCGCCAGGGCGTCGGGCGACAGGCCGGCGACCCCCCAGCGCTCCAGGGCGGACGCCACCGCCGCCGGCGGCGTCTCGCCGCCGCCGGCGTAGCGCGCACCGCAGCCCGGGCAGGTCCCGGGAGCGGGCTCGGCGCCCTCCGCGACCGGCGTCGCGCAGAGCGGGCAGACCAGCCGCACCACGGTCAGAAGACGAGCGGGAGGACCAGCGACACGACGGCCACGGCGACCGTGCCGATGCCGCTCCACGGGAGCCCGCGCGAGCCCTGGAGGCGCCAGATCGCGAGGCCCGCCAGGCCGCCCGCGATGCCGCCGAGGACGATCAGGGCCAGCTGGCCGCCGGGCACGAGGTCGCGCGAGAAGCCCACGGCGGCGAGGACCGCGGTGAGCCCGCACCCGAGCGGCAGCGACTCGATCCCCTCCGCCTCGTCGCGGCGCAGCCGAAGCGCCTCGTCGCCGATCCAGAGGCCCACGAGGATGTTCCACGCGGCCAGGATGAGGGTGGTCAGGCCGCGGCTGTCGGAGGTGAACCAATCCACCCCGAGGTAGGCGCCCACGGCGAGGGCGACGGCCGCCAGCGCCCCGAGGGCCGGCCAGGCGAGCTTCAGGCTCGTGCGCTGGGGCTCGTCCAGCTCCGAGGGCGACGGGATCTCGACCGGCTCGGGACGGAGGACCCGCCCCGAGCGGGACAGGCGCCGGGAGATCAGCAGACCGCAGCCGAAGACCACGGCGCCGGCGACGATCCCGATGATCAGCGCCGGGGCGGCGGCGCTCGCCGGGCTCGACCCGTCGATGCGCATCACGTTGTAGACGACGAGCCATCCGACCAGCGCGCAGCCGATCAGCCACCCCAGCAGGCGCGAGAGCGGCGCCCGGTGCGGCGCCTGAGCGCTCACGGCCGCACCAGCCGGCCGCCATCGACCACCAGCACGTGCCCTGTCACGTAGTCCGCCTCCAGCAGGTATCGGAGTGCTCCCGCCACATCATCGGGTGACCCTACCCGCTTCAGCACGGACTTCTCGACCGAGCGTCGCGTCGCGCCCTCCGAGCTGCCCTCCGGCATCAGGACCGTCCCCGGCGCGATCGCGTTGACCGTCACCGCCGGGGCCAGGGTCTGGGCCAGGCTGCGGGTGAGCATGACCACCCCGGCCTTGGCGACCGAGTGGGCGGTGAAGCGCGGCCACGGCTCGATGCCGGCGACGTCGGCGATGTTGACGATGCGGCCGAAGCCGCCCGCGATCATGGCGGGGGCCGCGGCCTGGGCACAGAAGAAGGGCGCCTTGAGATTGACCGCGAGGGCCAGGTCGACCTCCTCCTCGGTCGTCTCCTCGAACGGGGCCGCGAGGAAGTTGGCGGCCGAGTTCACCAGCACGTCGACCCCGCCCAGGGCCTCCTGCGCGTCGGCGACGACGCCCCGCGCCCCGGCGGCCGAGGCGAGGTCGCCGCGGACGGAGACGGCGCGGACCCCGCGGGAGCGGCACGCGGCGACCGTCTCGGCCGCGGCGTCGACCGAGGAGCGGTGGTGCACGGCCACGTCGAGGCCCATGTCGGCCAGCTCGAGCGAGAGCGCCCGGCCGACGCGGACGGCCCCTCCGGTGACGAGCGCGCGGCGCCCGGCGAGCGCCGAGGTCACGACAGGTCGAGCAGGGCGGCCATGCGTCGGGCGGCTCTGCCGCGATGCGAGATGGCGGCCTTCTCCTCGCGGGTGAGCTCGGCCATCGAGCGCTGCTCGCCCTCGGGCACGAAGACGGGGTCGTAGCCGAAGCCGCCGGAGCCGCGCATCGCCGGCGCGATCGTGCCCGAGCAGGTCCCGCACGACACCAGCACGCGGTCGCCGGGGCCGAGGCCGACGAGCACGGTCACGAAGGCCGCGTCGCGCTCCTCCACCCCGGCGAGCTCCTCCAGGAGGCGGCGGCAGTTGTCGGCGTAGGTGGCGTCCGGCCCGGCGTAGCGCGAGCTGAAGACGCCCGGGCGCCCGCCGAGGGCGTGGACCACGAGGCCGGAGTCGTCCGCCAGCACCAGCGCGTCGTCCGCGACCCGGCCCCGCAGCGCGGCCGCCTTGATCCAGGCGTTCTGCAGCAGGGTGACGCCGGTCTCCTCCACGTCGAAGCCCTCGGGGGCCCCGGACACGTCGGCGCCCGGGAGCAGGGGCACCAGCTCCCCCACCTTGTCCGTGTTGCCGGTGGCCAGGACGACCTTCACGCCACCGCCGCCAGCTGCGCCGCGGTCAGCTCGCGCACGCCGTCCTCGGCGAGGTCGAGGAGCACGTCGAGCTCGGCGCGGGAGAAGGTCTGCCCCTCCGCCGTCGCCTGCACCTCGACGAGGCGGCCGGCGCCGGTGACGACCACGTTCATGTCCGACTCCGCGCGCGAGTCCTCGACGTAGGCCAGGTCGAGCAGCGGATCGCCGTCCACCATCCCCACGCTCACGGCCGCGATCGAGTCCGTCAGCGGCAGCTGCGGGAGGTCGCCCCGGTCGACCAGCACGGTCAGCGCGCGGTTGAGCGCCACCCAGGCGCCGCAGATGCTGGCGCAGCGGGTGCCGCCGTCGGCCTGGAGGACGTCGCAGTCGAGCCAGACGGTGCGCTCACCGAGGGCCTCCATGTCGACCACGGCGCGCAGCGAGCGGCCGATCAGCCGCTGGATCTCGGTGGTGCGCCCGTCCGGGCGCCCCTTGGCGACGTCGCGGGCCTTGCGGTCGCCCGTCGAGGCCGGGAGCATCCCGTACTCGGCGGTGACCCACCCCTTGCCGCGGCCCCGCATCCAGGCGGGGACGTTCTCGTCGACCGAGGCGGTGCAGATCACGCGGGTGCGGCCCACCGAGATGAGGGCGCTCCCGCTGGCCGTCTCCACGAACCCCGGCAGGATCTCCACGGGGCGCAGCTCGTCGGCGCGTCGTCCATCGGCTCGCATCCCGGCGAAGGTCTCGGACTGAGGGCGTGACCGCCTCAGCCCGAGCCTTAGTAGGCTGGCCCGGATGCCCGACGGACCGCAAGAGCTGGCGGCGCTGCTGGCGGAGGCCGAGTACGCGGTGGTCCTGACCGGGGCCGGCGTCTCCACCGAGAGCGGGATCCCGGACTTCCGCTCGGCGGGCGGCGTCTGGGAGGAGTTCGACCCGATGGAGGTGGCCTCGATGTCCACCTTCCTCACCACCCCGGAGCGCTTCTGGCGCTTCCACCGCCCCCGCATCGACATGCTCTCGGACGTGCGGCCCAACCCGGCCCACCTCGCCGTGGCGGAGCTGGAGCGGCGCGGCGTGGTCAAAGCGGTCATCACCCAGAACATCGACCGCCTGCACGCGAAGGCCGGCACGACCGAGCTGATCGAGGTGCACGGCTCCCTCGACCGCGGCGTCTGCCTGCGCTGCGGCTCCCGCATCGGCATCGACGAGCTGGTCGCCCGGGCCGACGCGGCCGACAACGGGGTGCCGCTGTGCACCGCCTGCGGCTTCCCCATGAAGAGCGGGGTGATCCTGTTCGGCGAGCAGCTGCCCGCGGACGCCATCGAGGCGGCCTACGCCCACGCGGAGCGCGCCGACCTGATGCTGGTGATCGGCACCTCCCTGCTGGTGGCGCCGGTGAGCCAGCTGCCGGGGATCGTGCTCGACAACGGCGGGACCCTGGCGATCCTGACCGAGAGCGAGACGCCCTACGATGCCCGGGCGCACGTCCGCCTCCACGGCCGGGCCGGAGTGGAGATGACCGCGACGCTGGCGGCGCTGGGCGCGTGAGGATCGACCTCACCGGGCGGACCGCCCTGGTCACCGGATCCACGGCCGGCATCGGCGCCGCGATCGCGCTCGGGCTGGCCCGGGCGGGCGCGGACGTGGTGGTCAACGGCCGCTCGCCCGAGCGCGCGCGGGACGCGGCGGCGGCCATCGGCGCGGCCGCGGGGGCGCCGGAGCGGGTGCGCGCGGTGGCCGCCGACGTGGGCACGGCCGCCGGTTGCGACGGCCTCATCGCGGCGGTGCCCGACCTCGACGTCCTGGTCAACAACGCCGGCGTGTTCACGCCGCGGCCGGTGTTCGAGATCCCCGACGAGGAGTGGCTCCACGCCTTCGAGGTCAACGTGATGTCGGGGGTGCGCCTGGCGCGCCACCACGTGCCCCGCATGGTGGAGCGGGGCTGGGGACGCGTGATCTTCATCTCCAGCGAGTCGGCCCTCCAGATCCCGGCCGAGATGGTGCAGTACGGCATGACCAAGACCGCCCAGCTCGCGGTGGCGCGCGGCATGGCCGAGTCGGTGCCCGGCACCGGGGTCACGATCAACAGCGTCCTGCCCGGCCCGACCCTCACCGAGGGCGTCCGCGAGATGCTGGGGCACGGCGGGAGCGCCGACGCGGCGGCGATCGACCGGGCCGGCCGGGAGTTCATCGCCGACGAGCGGCCCACCTCGCTCCTCGGACGGCTCGCCGACCCCGAGGAGGTCGCCAACATGGTCGTCTACATCGCGTCCGAGCAGGCATCGGCCACCACTGGCGCCGCCGTCCGGGTGGACGGCGGCGTCGTGCGGGCGATCGCCTGAGGGGCGGCGCCGTGGCCACGCCGACCGCCTTCGTCTACGGGCCGCACCTGCAGGCCTACAACCCCAGCGACGACACCGAGCGCGTGCTGCGGCGCGAGCTCGGCATCGAGCTCCTGCGCGCGTACGGCCTGCTCGACCACCCCGACATCACCTGCATCGACCCGCGCCCGGCCACGGACGCGGAGATCCAGAAGGTCCACGACCCGGCCTACGTGGGCGCGGTGCGGCGCTACAGCGACGATCCCGCCCTCGCCGCCGAGCCCGAGGGCAGGGTCTGGGGGTTCCAGGACGGCGACACGCAGGCGCGGCCGGGAATGCACCAGGCCGCGGCGGCCGTCTGCGGCGCGGCCCTGACCGGGGCCCTGGAGATCTGGGAGGGCCGGGCCGTCCAGGCGTTCTGCCCCGCGCCCACCGGCCTGCACCACGCGATGGCCAACCGGGCCTCGGGGATGTGCATCTACAACGACGCGGCGGTTGCCATCCAAGCCCTGCTCGACCGGGGCGCCGAGCGCATCGCCTACATCGACGTGGACGCGCACCACGGCAACGGCTGCCAGTGGATCTTCTACGAGGACCCGCGCGTGCTGACCTGCTCGGTCCACGAGAGCGGCCGCTACCTCTACCCGGGCACCGGCGGCCTGGGCGAGCGGGGATCGCACGACGCGGAGGGCACGTCGATCAACGTCCCGCTGCCCCCCTACGCCGGCGACGCCGGCTACCTGCGCGCGGTCCAGGACGTGGTGGCGCCCGCGGTGCGCCGCTTCCGTCCCGAGGTCGTCGTGACCATGACCGGCGTGGACCCGCACCACACCGACCCCATGGCCCACCTGCAGGTCACGACCTCCGCGTTCCCCCGCCTCAACGCGATGCTGCGCGACCTGGCCTTCGACGCCGCCGAGGGGCGCTGGCTGGTGGTCACCGGAGGCGGCTACAACATCGACCTGCTGGCGCGGCTCTGGGCCTACTTGCTCGCCGCCATGCTCGACGTCGAGCTGCCGGAGCAGGTCCCGGCCGACTGGCTGGCGATGGCCCGCGAGCGGGCCGGGGTGGACTTCACGGCCGCCCTCTCGGGCGACACCCCGCTCACCATCGGAGCCGACGAACGCGCCCGGGCCGACGCCCAGGCCTTCGAGACCATCGACGCGGCGAGGGACCTGTTCGGGCTCTGAGGGTTCCGAGCTTCGAGGTTTGTGAGCTCTGAGCGTCGCTGAGCTCTGAACGTGTCCGAGCTCTGCGACAAGGATTGGGCGGACACGGCGTGGGGCCGGCCTCTTAGCGGGCCGGCCCGACGCGCCGAAGGCCCCTGGCCGGGGCCATCGGCAGACCGGCGGCACCGGCTGTTCGCCGGGCCAGGCCGCCGGAAAGGTCAGAACCACCGCGAACCGGGCAGCGCCCGAGGTGCGGGCTCTTGATCCGATGTCGCAGAAGCGACGAGACAGCCCGGCTTCGCCGGGCTGTACAAGGTCGCCGCCAAAGGCGGCCACCGACTGCAAATGGGCCCGGCCAGGGCCCATTTGCCGCGGCCAGGCCGGCCCGCAAGAGGCCGGCCTCGCACGCGTGAGGAGCAGGCGCCTCGACAGACGATCAGGCCCTCAGAGGAAACGCCTCAGAGCTCTGAGCGTTTCCGAGCTCTGCGACAAGGATTGGGCGGACACGGCGTGGGGCCGGCCTCTTAGCGGGCCGGCCCGACGCGCCGAAGGCCCCTGGCCGGGGCCATCGGCAGACCGGCGGCACCGGCTGTTCGCCGGGCCAGGCCGCCGGAAACATCAGAACCACCGCGCAACCGGGCAGCGCCCGAGGTGCGGGCTTTGCTCCGATGTCGCCAAGGCGACGAGACGCCAAGGGCCGGGGAAACCCGGCCCTTGGCGTACAAGGTCGCCGCCGAAGGCGGCCACCGACTGCAAATGGGCCCGGCCAGGGCCCATTTGCCGCGGCCAGGCCGGCCCGCAAGAGGCCGGCCTCGCACGCGTGAGGGACAAAGCGCGTTGACAGACGAAAAGGCCCTCAGAGGAGACTTTCCGAGCTCTGCGACCTTCAGTGCTCACCCCAACCTCCACAGGGCGTCGTTGCCGAGCGCCTCCCGGGTCGCCCGGCCGTCGCCGACCAGGCGGAGCAGGGCTCCCTCGGCCGCGGTGCGGTCCGGCGCGTCGTTGCCATGTGTCAGCAGCGCCGCGACCTCCTGGGTGACGAGGCCCTCGGGGTAGCGTCGCAGCAACGCCTCGGGGTCGTCGGGGGGCGGCTCGCGGCGCAGGCCGGGGTCGAGGTTCGCCACCAGGACGTCGTAGGCCTCCACGGTCTGCCAGCCGCCGGCCACCAGGCGCAGGTCGCCGGCCTGCAGCACCACGCTCGGGGCGGTGAAGCGCTCCGCGCCGTCGCTGTTGGCCGTCTTGCCCTGGAGGGCGGCGGGCGAGCCGGCGGCCGTGCGCGCCTCGGCCCGGTCGCGCTCGTAGGCGGCCGTCACCTCGGCGTCGTCCAGGCGGGCCACGACGGCGTCGGCATCGACGCCCGCCACGCCGGCGAGCACGTCGCGGAGCTGGGCGTCGTCGTCCAGCAGCAGGGGCGTCGTGAAGTTGGCGAGCTGGAGGGCCCTGAGCACGCTCCACTCGCTGCCCGGCTGGATCAGCCGCGCCGCCACGATCGCGCGGCATGCGCGCGCGGTCCCGGAAACGCGCTCCTTGAGGAGCGACGCGAAGGGCATGCCGAAGCGATCTCGGAACTCGAGGTGCCCGCCCAGCAGCCGGCCCGGCGTGTAGCCGCGCTCGCGGTAGACCGCGCCGCTCTCGGCGAGACCGATCACCACGAGCCGCCACGCGATCTGGTCGCCGTAGCGCCAGTCGAGCACCCGCAGGGCGGGGAGAGCGGAGTAGGCCCAGGGGCAGCCCGGGTCGGTGTGGAGCGTTGCGCGGATGGGAGCGCTCACGGAGCCCTCTCTGGTCGACCACGTCCACCGTAGAACCCGGTGGGCTCCGCGCGCCCTAGAGGGGAGCGGTGCGGGCGTCCAGCCAGCCGACGATCGCCTCGAGGAGATCCGCCTCGCAGCCCGTGAAGCCGTGGTCGGCGTCGGGGATCGTCTCGCGCAGCACGCTGGGGCAGTCGCCTTGGCGCGCCAGCGTCTCGAGCTGGAAGCCCTCGTCCTCGCGCACCAGCTCGTCCTCGCCGGCCTGGATGATCGCCAGCGGAACGGTGACGTCCCCGATCCGCAGGCGCGACTCGGCGTGTGGGGCCCGCGGGCCGCGCGAGAACCACCAGGTGCGGTAGGTGTAGACCTCGCCGTCGATCGGCCGCTCGCCGAACCCGCGGGCGCGGCGCACGAGGAAGATCCGGTCCCGGTCGGGCGACTCGAAGTCGGGGCCGAGCTGCTGCTCGATCCGCTCGACCACCTCCTCGTAGCCCGGGTCGGCGCCGAAGTGGTCCCAGCGCAGCCTCATGGCCGCGGGCAGGGACGCCGGGTGCGCGAGGGTGCAGACGCCGACCACGTCGGGCGGCCGCCGCAGCGCCTGGTAGTGGGTCACGACCGTCGCGCCCAGGCTGAAGCCGAGCAGCACGATCCGCGTGAAGCCCCTGCGACGCAGCACGTTGAGGGCCGCATCGAGGTCGAGCGGCGTCTTGTGCATCAGTCCGCCGCCGAAGATGACGCCGTAGTTGGCCATCCGCGTGTTGACCGAGAGGGCGGTGAAGCCGGCCCTGCCGAGCCCGAACGCCACCCGGCGGGGGACCCCCGAGAGGTAATTCCCCACCGAGCCGTGGACCACGAGCACGGCGAGGCGCCTCCTTCGCGAGTCGCCGCGCGGGCGGAAGATCATGCCGTCCCAGCTCTGCCCGTCCTCGGTGGAGGTGACGACCAGGTCGATCGCCAGGTCGCGGTCGTCTTCGCCGAAGAGCGGGAGACGGCGGCCCCTGCCGGGGACCAGCGGCACTAGACGCGCTCCCTGAGCCAGGAGGTGACGGCCCTCAGCGTCGCGATCTCGTGCCCCTTGAACGAGTGCCCGCATCCGTCGATGCGCACGACGGTCACGTCGCGATTGCCCGCCGAGCGCGCCACCCCGGCCAGCGCGACGGCCTCCTCGAAGCGCACGACCTCGTCCGCGCTCCCCTGCACCAGCAGGACCGGCGCCCATACCTGGCCGATCTGGCGGAACGTCATCGCCGAGGTCGCGGCCGGCCCGCGCGAGTGCCACCAGGTGCGGTAGGTGTAGACCTCGCCGTCGGACGGGCGGCGCGTCGGGCCGCGGCTCTGCTCCACCAGGAAGAGGCGGTCGTCCGCGGGCGCGTCCGGGTTGGCGCCGATCGCGCGGCGCACCGTCTCGGCGAGCTCGGCGTAGTCCGGCGTCGCCCCGTAGCGGTCGGCCCGCTGCTGCATCGACTGGGGCAGGCCCCAGGGGTTGCCCAGGCACACCAGCCCGCGCAGGTCGGGCACGTGGTGGGTGGCCGCGAAGCGCGTGGCGAGCGCGGCCCCGCTCGAGTAGCCCGACAGGATGATGGTGTCGTAGCCCTCCTGGCGCAGCCAGCGCACGGCGGCCTCCACGTCCTGGATCGCGTCGTCGAAGATCGCCTGGCCGAAGAGCTGGCCCACGTTGCCCATCCGGGTCTCGAGCACCAGCATCGGATAGCCGGCCCGCGCGATCGGCGCCGGATAGAAGCGCAGCGTCCCGACGAGGAAGTTCCCCATGATCCCGTGGATGTGGACGATCGCCGTGCGCCGGCCGCTCGCCCGCGACCGCGCCCGCGTGGCGCGCTCGTCGATCTCGAACAGGGCGTCGTGCACCTCCCCGTCGTCGGCCGTGAGGCTGACGAGGCGCCGGTCTACCGGCACGTGGGGGTGAGATTCGGTCGGTCGGGAGGGGACACCACCCGGCTACGATATCCGGGATGCCCCGTCCCGATCGGCTCGCCGTGACCTACCTCTTCAGCCGCTCGTGCCCGTCCCACGAGGAGGGCCTCGCCCTGCTGCGGGCGGCCGCCGCCGACGCCGGCGTCGAGTTGGCGGTGACCAGCGTCGAGGTGCGCGACGACGCGCAGGCGGAGCGCCTCGCGTTCATCGGCTCGCCGACCTACCGCGTCGATCGCGGTGACCTGCTGCCCGACGACGGGCCGGCGCACGCCTTCCAGTTCGACGCGTGCCGCGCCTACCACCGCGCCGGGGGCCGGATGGGCCCGCTCCCGGACGCCGACGACCTGGCCGCCGCCCTGCGCGACGCCGCGACGAGGGCGGTCACCGCATGAGCATCGCGATCGGCGCGCGAGGCGCCGGACTTCCGGCTCCCCACCACCGACGGCGGCGAGGTGTCGCTGGGAGAGCTCGCCGGATCGCCCGCCGTGGTCGCGTTCTGGTGCAACCACTGCCCGTACGTGCGGGCCTGGGAGGAGCGCTTCAACGACATCGCCCGCGAGTACGCCGACCGCGGCGTCACGACGGTGGCCGTCTGCGCCAACGACGCCGTCAGCCACCCCGGCGACTCCTTCGAGAACATGGTCGTCCGGGCGGCCGAGGCGCGCTACACGTTCGCCTACGCCCACGACGAGTCCCAGGAGACCGCCCGGGCCTACGGCGCCGAGCGGACCCCGGACGTGTTCGTGCTCGACGGCGAGGGGCGGGTCACCTACCACGGGGCGATCGACGACTCGGCCGAGCCCGGGGCCGCGACCTCGCCCTGGCTGCGCGAGGCCCTCGACGCCGTGCTCGCCGGGCGTCCGCCGGCCGTGGCCGAGACGGCGCCCGTCGGCTGCACCATCAAGTGGCGGCGCTGAGCCGCCCGTAGCCGCGGTTGCAGTAGAGCAGCGGGTCGGTGCCCGCGAGCTCCGTGGAGACGACGCGCCCGACCAGGATGGTGTGGTCGCCGCCGTCCAGCGCCGAGTGGCGCGCGCAGACCATCCGCGCGACGCCGAAGGGCAGCAGCGGCGCCCCGAACAGCCCGGACTCGGACGGATAGTCGGCGAACTTGCTCGGGCCCGGGACGCGCGAAGACCGCCGACATGTCCGCCTGCTCGGCGCCGAGGATGTGCACGGCGAAGCCGGGGGCACCGCACGAGCCCCTCGTGCGAGTGGGCCGAGTCGGCGATGCACACCAGCACCAGCGGGGGATCGAGGGAGAGCGACGAGAACGAGGCCGCGGTCATCCCGATCGGCTCGCCCTCGTGGAGGGCCGTCACCACGGTGACGCCGCTGGGCCACCGGGCCAGGGTGTCGCGGAAATCCCTCTGCTCGACGCTGTCCACGGCGAGAGGCTACTAGGGCGGTTGGGGGCGTGCCCCTCACCCCGCCCGGGGACCGGGAAACCGTTCCGGATGTGGAATCTCGGGCAGGTGCGAGTATGCTGGCCGAGATCCTCGACGAACCTCGTCGAAAAAGGACGGCAATCCGGCCGTCCGTGGGAGAGCGTCTCAACCCTTCGAGCATCCCGGTTGGACGGTCGAGTCAAGGTCTCCCGTCCGATTCGCGGTCCGATGCCGCAAGGAGTTCAGATTGTCATCTTCCACCTTCGCCGAACTCGGCGTGAGCGACGACGTGTGTGCGGTTCTGGCGGAGCGGGGCATCACGTCCCCGTTCCCCGTCCAGGAGCTGGTGCTCCCGGTCGCCCGCACCGGTCGCGACGTCCTGGTCAGCTCGCCGACGGGCTCGGGTAAGACCCTCGCCTTCGGCCTGCCGCTCATCGAGCGGCTCACCCCCGGCGCGAAGCAGCCCTCGTCGCTGATCCTCGCGCCGACCCGCGAGCTCGCCTCGCAGATCGAGGAGGAGCTCGCTCCCCTCGCCGCCGCCCTCAAGCTGCGGATCGGCCTCTGCTACGGCGGTGTCGGCCTCGAGGCCCAGGCCAAGAAGGCCGCCCGCGCCGACATCCTCGTCGCGACGCCGGGCCGCCTGCTCGACCTCGCCCGGCAGCGCAAGGTCAGCCTCTCCGGCATCACCACCCTCGTCCTGGACGAGGCCGACCGCATGCTGGACATGGGCTTCCTGCCCCAGGTCCAGGCCATCGTCAAGCAGGTCCCGCGCGAGCGGCACACCATGTTCTTCTCGGCGACGCTGGACGGCGCGGTGGGCACGCTCGCCGAGCAGTTCACGCGCGACGCGGAGCGCCTGCGGATGCGCGAGGCCCGCAGCGAGTCCGGCGAGACCCTCTCCGAGCGGCTCGCGCAGGACTTCGTCGCCTGCACCCCGTCCACCCGGACGGACGAGCTCCTCACTCTCATCAAGGGCGAGGACGACCTGGTGCTGGTCTTCTGCCGCACGCGCCGCGGCGCCGGACGGCTGGCCGAGCGCCTGGACCGCCAGGGGCTGTCGGCCACCTCGATGCACGGCGACCTGAGCCAGGCCCAGCGCGAGAAGGCCCTGCGCCGCTTCGCCAACGGCTCGGCTCGGATCCTCGTGGCCACCGACGTGGCGGCTCGCGGCATCGACCTCGACGACATCGGCCTGGTCGTCAACTTCGACCCGCCGGAGGACCAGGACGCCTACACGCACCGCGTGGGCCGCACCGCGCGCGCCGGCCGCTCCGGACGCGCCGTGACGCTGGTCATGCCGGAGCACTCCGACCAGATCGCCCGCATCGCGGTCAACCTGGGCCTCGAGGAGAACTGGGCCGAGACCGGCTACGCGCTGGCGACCCCGCGCGTGGTCTACGGCTCGCGCCGTCGCGGCTCGGCGTTCTCGCCGGCGCGTCCGGCCCGCCCCCGCCCCACCGGCGGCCAGCCCGCTCCGGTGCGCGCGAACCGGGTCAAGCGCGGCAGCAGGATCCCCGCCGCCTGAGCGTCGCGGGGCGGGGCGGCCGTGACGCCGCCCCGCCCCGCACCCCTTTTCGCCGGCCCTCGCTTCGGGGTACCGTCGGTGGTCCACGAATGAGACCGGGAGGCGGGGCGTGTCCTTCTTCAGTCGCCTGAAGGCGATCTTCGGCGCCAAGGCCAACAAGGCCCTCGACGCCGCGGAAGACCCGAACGAGATGCTGGACTACTCGTTCGAGAAGCAGACCGAGCTGCTCACCAAGGTGCGTCGCGGCGTCGCCGACGTCGCCACCAGCAAGAAGCGCCTCGAGCTCCAGGCCGACAAGCTCCAGGCGAGCATCGTCACCCTCGAGGCCCAGGCCACCCAGGCCCTCCAGGCCGAACCGCGAGGACCTCGCCCGCGTCGCCCTCGAGCGCAAGGCCGGCGTCCAGGCGCAGCTGGCCGACATCACGGCCCAGAGGGATCAGCTCCAGATCGAGCAGGACAAGCTCGTCGCCGCCGAGCAGAAGCTCACGACCAAGATCGAGTCCTTCCGGGTGCGCAAGGAGACGATCAAGGCCCAGTACACCGCCGCCGAGGCCCAGACCAAGATCGGCGAGGCCTTCAGCGGCATCTCGGAGGACATGGCCGACGTCGGCATGGCGATGGACCGCGCCGAGAACAAGGTCGAGACGATGCGGGCGCGGGCCGGCGCCATCGACGAGCTGCTCGAGTCGGGCGCGCTCGACGACCTCACGCGTGAGCGGCGACGTGGTCGACCGCGAGCTGGCGCAGATCGCCTCCCAGAGCGCCGTCGACGCCGACCTCGCGCGCCTCAAGGGCGAGCTCGGCTCCGGCTCGCCGCCGGCGAGTCAGATCAGCGGGGGTGGGTCATGATCGTGCGCGTGCTGGGCGTCGGGCAGTTCCGCCTCGACGACTCCGACATCGCCGTCGTGGAGCGCGCCGACGACGCCGTCGAGGCGGCGATCGCCGCCCGGGACGCCGCCGGCTTCAGCGCGGCCATCAGCGACCTGATCGACACCATCGAGAGCGTCGGCGAGGCCGTCCCCGACGAGGAGTTCGTGGTCTCGGACGTCATCGTCCCCGACCGCGACATCACGCTCGAGGAGGCCGCCAGGATCGACGACGGCTCGGGCCAGGGGCTGATCCCCGGGTAGAGCGCTCCGGGGGCGGCGCCGCTAGAAGTCGCCGCCCCCGCCGCCGCGCCGCTCGAGGGGGCGAGCTACCTCAGCGGAGGGCTATCTGATCACGAAGTACCTCGCGCCCAAACGGCTGAACGAGCCCTGGGTGCGATTCGTCACGGCCGCATTAGCCGAGTAAAGGCCGTTTGCGAAGTCATCCGGAATCTTGAAATACGCGTAGCCACACGAGCCATAGATGCGGCCCGAGACGCGGCGCTCGAATACCTTTGCCGAGCCGCCCCCGTTCTCGTCCCAGATCCGAAACGTCGAGGAGAACGAGTCCGTGACGTCGGCATCGTAGTCGCAGTAGTTGACCTTGAGCTGGATCGTCGCTCCTTCATCTTTGACGTAGAAGCTCGAGATCCGTGGGCTCGCAACTGCCGCCACCGGCGATAGCAGCCCGACGACTCCAATGATCGCTCCGCAGAGGCTCAGTGTCCTGGCATTGCGCATGATTCCTCTCCAGCCGTTGTCCGGTGGTCGTGTCGTTGCGAGGCGATTCTGCGCTCGGCCGTGGGGCCTACCAACCCCCGTTCGGGGGTCAGCCACTCGACTCGTCGCCTAACCGTTCGCCGGGTGGAATGTGTTCATTGCGTTGGATGCCCGAGACGCTGACCGGGCACGCACCTGTCTCCACGGACACGACGATCCCTTGCGCCGGGGCGGCTGACTCGCTGCGGTTTGGTCAGTTGCCACGGCCGCGCCGCGGCCCGGGACGACATACGTGACCGAGTGGCGCTAGAAGTCGCCGCCCCCGCCGCCGCCGAAGTCGCCGCCGCCCCCGAAGTCACCGCCGCCGTAGCCGCCGGAGTCGCCGCCGCCGCCCCAGCCGCCGTCACCCGACGACGGGGCGCCCATCCCGGTGCCGCCGCCGAACATGCCGCCGAGGATGACGCCCGCGAGCGCGCCGCCCACCAGCGGGCCCATCCCGCCGCCGAGGCCGCGCGACTGCCAGTAGGGCACCGACTCGCCGCGCTCCTGCACCTCGCGGAAGCGGGGTTGCTGCCCGGCCTTCAGCTCCTCCGCGCAGCGGGCGCAGACGGGCAGCTCCGCCGTGTCGCCGCGGGGCGTGGAGACGGTCGCCGTCGTGGTGGCCCTGCCGTGCTTGGGGTCGAACGCGCACATCCCCTCGAGGAGGGGCTCCTCGTCGGCCGCCTCGGGCGGGCGCCCCTCGAGCACCGCGTGGGTGCGGCGGGCGGCGCGCAGGCCGGTCTCGAGGGCCGCCGCGGCGGCGTCGAGGCTCGCGGCCGTCGGGGGGTCGGGGCCTCGAGGATGTCGCGCGCCTCCCCGTAGGAGAGGACGGCGGTGGCGTGATGGGGCTTGGCCGCGGCCGTCCGGTCGTCGACCACCTGCATGTCGTCGTCGAGATCGCTGATCTGCGCCGCGAGCGCGTCCACCAGCGGGTCGAGCGACCGGCGCCGCGCGGTCAGGGTCTCGGCGGCGCGGCGCTTCGAGCCGCGGCGGGCGACCAGCACCGCGATCACCACGACCCCGGCCCCGAGCAGCAGGATGGCGAGCACGACGCCGGCTCCGACCCCTCCACCCCCGCCCTCGTCGCCGGACGACCCGCCCTGCGCCGGCGCGGGCGTGCCCGCGCCGGAGGAGGCCGCCGAGAGACGGTTGGCGACCGCGATCGTGCCGGCCACCGCGTCGCTGCGGAGGTTGCCGCGCTCGGCCCCGAAGGCCTGCTGCACGGTGCTGGAGCGCAGCGGCGAGGCGATCGACAGGTTGCCGGGCGACAGCACGAGGATGCTGCCGGGGTAGCTGAGCCTGCTGCGCAGGGACTGCGCGTAGGCCTGCGGATCGCCGGGCTTGGAGGCCAGCACGACGAACTTGGTCGGGGTGCCCTTGGCGGCGAGGTCGGCGGCGGCGGATTCGAGGGCCGCCCGGTCCGCGCTCGACACGTCGGCCCCGTTCTCGACGGCGACGTTCGACGCCGCCACCGGCGCCAGGTCGACCAGGGCGAGGGCCGAGCCCGTGAGGGCCAGCGCCACGGCGAGCGCGACAACCGCGGCGAGGAACAGCCGGACGTGCCTCATTGATCCGCCCCCAGTCGGCGCCCTGTTGCGTGCGCGTCCGGACAGGTTAGCGGCGGGCCTGGGCGCGGAGCCGGTCAGGCGCCCTCGGTGACCCCCAGGGTCGCGAGCCGCCCGGCCCCCTCGCACGCGGTGGCCTGCACCAGCACCCCGTGGCTGAGGACGCCGGCGAGACGCCCGCCGTCGGTCACCGCCAGGCGGCGGACACCCGCCGCGCGCATCGTCTCGGCCGCATCGGCGAGGTCGTCCTCCGGGCCGACCACCGTGACCGCGGAGGTCATGACCTCGGAGACCGGCATCGCTCGCGCGTCATCGGCGCCCTCGGCCACGAAGCGCACCACGATGTCGCGGTCGGTGACGACGCCGACGACCCGGGCGCCCTCGACGACGGGGAGGAAGCCGGTGCCGGCGTCGCGCATCATCCGGGCGGCCTCCACGATGCTCTGGCCGGGCGCGATCGCGTGCACTCTCGTCTCCATGGCCTCGCGCACGAGCATGCTGCACCCCCTGTCCCCGGCCGGCCACGCGGCCGGCGCGGGACGAGCATCGCACCCGGCCGGCGGAGGCGACAAGCCGACCCGCGGGAGCTCTACCGCGCGATCGTGATGCCGGCGGCCTCACGGTCGAACGTGTCGGGCGTGATGCCCTCCTCGCGCAGCTTCACCTTCTGGACGCGCTCGGTGGGGGTCTTGGGCAGGGCGTCCACGAAGCGGATGTAGCGCGGCACCATGAAGTAGGGGATCCGCTCGGCCAGCCAGTGGGTGAGCTCCACCGGGTCCGGGGCGGCCCCCTCGGCGACGCAGACGATGAGGATCTCGTCCTCCGACGAGGCCCCCTCGCCGGCCTTCACGCCGATCGCCGCGCGCACTCCCTGATCGGCCGGGTGGTCGGAGACCTGCTTCTCGACCTCCATCGAGGACACGTTCTCGCCGCGGCGGCGGATGTAGTCCTTCACCCGGTCCATGAAGTAGACGTAGCCGTCCTCGTCCATCCGCCCGAGGTCTCCGGTGTGGAGCTTCAGGTTGCGGAAGTCCTCGGCGGTCTTCTCGGGCATGCCGTAGTAGGCGCGCATGACGATGTTCGGGATCTTCATGTCGACCACGATCTCGCCCGGCGTGTCGGGGGGCAGCGGCCGGTCGGTGCCCGGCTCGACGATCGTGACCTCGTAGCCCGGGTTCGAGGTGCCGCAGCTTCCGAGCCGCGGCGGCCGGGTGGGGTCCATCATCGTGGCGACGCCGGTCTCGGTGAGGCCGTAGCCCTCGGTCAGGCGCACGCCGAAGCGCTCCTCGAACTCGTGGTAGATGTCCTTCGGCGCCGGCGCGGCCGAGATCGTGTGCACCGAGTGGGCCCGGTCGAGCGGCGACGGCGGCTGGTTCCAGAGGAAGTAGAGGATCGCGCCGATGCCGTTGAAGGTGGTGGCGCCCGCGTCGATCGCGTTCTGCCAGAAGCGCGTGCCCGAGAAGCGCTCGACGTAGGCCACCCGCGCGCCGACCAGCAGGGCCGGGTAGGCGCACAGGACCTGCGCGTTGGAGTGGAAGAGCGGCAGGCACGAGAAGTAGGTCTCCCCGGCCAGGTCCTCGGGGCGCACCCGCGCCCCACGGCCATCGCCTCCACGGCGCTGCGCGCCGAGAAGTAGTCGGCGGCGTTCTGCTTGATGACGCCCTTGGAGCGGCCGGTGGTGCCCGAGGTGAACATGATCCGGGCGTCGTCGGTCCAGGAGTGGGCGACGCCGTCCGGCTCGGCGTCCGGCGCCGCCATCAGCTCCTCGAGCGTCTCCCACGGCAGGGAGGGCTCGGGACCCGCCGGGGCGCCCGTGCGCAGCACGACCACCCTCTCCAGCAGCGGCAGCTCCGGCGCGACGAGCGCCAGGCGGTCGAGGTGGGTGTCGGCGATGAACAGGATCCGGGACTCCACCAGGTTGATCGTCCAGCTGAGGAAGTCGCCCTTGTACGCCGTGTTGATCGGGCTCATGACCGCCCCGGCCTTCAGGATCCCGAACCAGACCGGGACGAACTCCTCGC
This sequence comes from uncultured Thermoleophilia bacterium, assembly GCA_963784365.1. GTDB lineage: Bacteria > Actinomycetota > Thermoleophilia > Miltoncostaeales > Miltoncostaeaceae > Miltoncostaea. The sequence goes on from CAWAQS010000009.1 coordinate 766,644, forward strand.
AGTTGGGGAGCAGCACGCTCACCGACTCGCCCGGCCGACGCCGCGCGCGAGCAGCCCGTTGGCGACGCGGTTCGCCCGCGCGTTGACCTCGCCGTAGCCCAGCCAGGGGCCGTCGGCGTACTTCAGGTACTCGCGGTCGGGGTGGCGCTCGGCCGCGGCCCGCAGGATCTCGGGCAGCACCCAGGTCGTGGGGTCCTCGCGGGCGTACCAGTCGGTCCACTCCATCACGCCGCCTCCGGCTCGGGGCCCTGCCCGCCGCGGAAGACGCGCCAGTCGGCGGGGCGCTTCTGCTGGAAGCTCGCGATGCCCTCCTGCGGCTCGGGCCCGTAGACGTGGTTGAGGGCCATCAGCTCCATCCCGTGGTTGGTCGACGAGTAGAGCGCGTCGGTGGCGGCGTTGAGCGCGATCTTCGCCAGGCGCAGGCCCTGGGGCGAGCGGCGCAGGATCTCGTCGCACCAGCGGTTGACCTCGGCGTCCAGCTCCTCCGGGCGCGACGACGGCGTTGACCAGGCCCATCGCGAGCGCCTCCTGCGCCGTGTACTGGCGGGTGAGGAAGAGGATCTCGCGGGCCTTCTTCTCGCCGACCACCGCGGGGATCAGCTGGCAGCCCCACCAGAGCGGCGCCGAGCCGATCTTGGGGCCGGCCTGGCCGAAGCGGCCGGTGCTGTCGGTGATGGTGAGGTCGGAGATCATGTTCAGCTCGTTGCCGCCGCCGATGCAGTAGCCGCGCACCCGGCAGAGGACCGGCGTGCCGTTGTTGCGGATGGCGCTCGCCAGGCGCGGCCCGATGATGTGGCCGGCGCGCTTCTCGCGCATCGTGCGCGTGGGCTCGCGCACGTCGCCGCCCACGCAGAAGGCGCGCTCGCCCGCGCCGGTGAACACGATCACCCCGACGCTCTCGTCGTCGGCCGCCGCCTCGAACGCCTCGCAGAGCTCGACCATCGTCCGGCCGCGGAAGGCGTTGAGCCGCTCGGGGCGGTTGATGGTGATGGTCGCCCGGCCGCCGCCGACCTCGTAGAGGATGTCCTCGTAGGACACGGCGCTCAGCCCTCGTCGGGCAGGAACTTGTGGGCGTCGATCCCGTGCTCCTCCATCAGGCGGCGGAAGGTCTCGCGCATCTCGTCCGGGTAGTCCGGGCAGGTCGGTCTCGGTGGCCAGCACGTGCTCGGCGTGGGCGCGCAGGTTGGGGCCGAAGTCCCAGTCGTCGTCGTTCAGCAGGCGGCGGATCTCGCGGGCCGGGAAGTACATCATCCCGGGGTCGCGGCCGTGGCGCTCGGCGATCGCGACGATCTCCTCGATGCGGCCCGGCAGCGGGCGCCTGCTCCTGGATGAGGCCCTTCTCCTTGAGCAGCTCGACCGTGGCCGGGTCGGACGCGTAGGGCACGCCGAAGGCGTTGTCGTGGAAGAGCTTCTCGAACTTCAGGCGCGGGCGCTGGCCGCCGGCGTCGGCGCTCTCGAGCGGGTAGCCCACCGCGTGGCCCCAGGTGAAGCGGTAGTGGGGCGGCAGGCCGAACGCCTTCTCGATGCCGCCGGGCTTGCGACCGAACGCGATCAGGATGTTGCCGACGCCCGAGGCCGACGCCGGCCGCGATCGCGTTGGCGGCGGCCTGGCCGCTCTCGAAGCGCAGCAGGATCTCGGTGCGCTCGGTGGGGAAGCTCATCAGCCGCGGGATCGTCTGGGTCATCGAGAAGTCGTAGTTCCAGCCGTGGTACTTCGACATGGCGCCCGAGATGGCGACGCTCGAGATCCCGTCCACCGCCCGCCCGTACCAGGCGTTGAGGTTGGTGAGCCACAGGATCAGGTGGGACGCCTGGTTGATGATCTGGACGTTGAAGCCGGAGACGCACTCCTCGAGCTCGTCCCAGAGCTCGCAGGTGTCCTTGCGGACGACGATCGCCTCGGTGGCGTTGATGTTGCCCTGGCACGACGCGAAGCGGGCCGCCTGGAGCATGGCCTCGATCTTCCAGGCCTCCACCTCGCGGTCCGCGTCGAAGTAGCGGATGCTGCGCCGGTCGCCGAGCGCCTTCAGGATCGGGACGTCGGGGACCTGGTCCGCCGACGGTATCGCACCCGCTTCGCCCATCGTCATGCCCCCGCGTCGTTGGCTTACAATGTAATCCACCGGTAATCTACGAGCGCACGGCGAACCCTGTCAAGGAGTGGTGCGGCATGGTCGACGTCCCCCGAGCCCGCCCGGAGCGCGCACCCCTCACCCGCGACCGCATCGTGCGGGCCGCCCTGCACCTGATCGACGAGCGCGGGCTCGACCAGCTCACCATGCGCCGTCTCGGGGCCGATCTCGGCGTCGAGGCGATGTCGCTCTACAAGCACGTCCCGGGCAAGGACGCGATCCTCGACGGGGTGCGCGAGCTGCTGCTCCAGGAGTTCGCGGCCACGCTCGCGCTCGACGAGCCGTCGGTCGACTGGCGCGAGCACCTGGACCGCTTCGCCCACGCCTACCGGGCGCTCGGCCTGGCGCACCCGGAGGCCTTCGGGCTGCTCGCCCGCGGGGCCGAGCGCGCCTACGTCGCGGGACGCGAGATCGCCGAGTCCGGCCTCGAGCGCCTCATCGACTCCGGCCTCGACCGCCACACCGCGATCCTCGCCCAGCGCACCGTGGTGCGCTTCGTCCTCGGGTTCAGCCTCATCGACCAGGCCGGCGAGGGCGACCCGGCGACGCCGGAGGAGCTCGACGGACCTCAACCGCCGCCAGCCCCTGGTCGGCGAGCTGATGCGCTCCCTCACCGGCGGGACCGACGACGAGCTCTTCGACTTCGGCCTCGAGACCATCCTGGAGGGCCTCGGCCAGATCATCGCCCGGAACTGACCGGGCGGGAACGACGGAGGCCCCGCGTCGCGGGGCCTCCGGTCCTGCGTGATCTGCCGCCCGGGGCTACCCCTGGCCGGAGGTGGTGATGAGCTCCTTGCGCGACGGGGCTGTCGGGCAGCACCAGGGCCGCGACGACCGCGCTGTCGACGTCGGCGACGATGATCTCGCCGACCTCGTCGTAGGTGTTCTCGAAGATGCCGCGCTTCTTCATGCTGGCCGCCGCGCCGTGGTTGTCCTCGGTCGGCGTCAGGTAGTGGATGCTGGCGGCCTTGTAGCGGTGGATCAGGAAGAGGTGCAGCAGCGTCATCAGGCGCTTGCGGCGCAGCGACGTGTCGAAGGTGTTCTGGTCGCGCACCGAGAGGACCACCCGGCCGCGCCGGTCCTGGAGCGTGCCGAACACGATGTTGGCCAGCTTCTCGCCGCTGTCGTCGGTCACGCTCAGCTCGAGCAGGTCCTGCCCGGCCGTGTGCGGACGCAGGGAGACCCTGAGCGGCTTCGTGATGCCGTTGTACTCGGCCCACTCCGCGAGCCAGCCCGCCAGGACCTTCGGCGGGACCTCGGTCTGCACGAGGTGCTGGCTCTGCGTGGAGCCCTCGCCCATGGCCTTCGTGGTGGCCGTGTGACCGGTGACCGCGCTGAGCGCGGCGTCGGCCCGGGGGCCGCCGACGAGGGTCTGGGGCGTGCGGTAGGGCGACTCCAGCAGGCGGAACTTCCGCTGCAGGCGCGCCAGGGCGAGCATGCCGTCCTCGCGCAGCGCGGTGGTGAACTCCTCCGCCGCGAGGCCGTCGATCTGGTGACCGCCGTAGGTCATGAAGTTGAAGACGAAGCCCATCTTCCCCAGCTCGATCGGGAAGTTGCGCATCTCGTCGTCGCTCATGCCGGTCGTGTCCCAGTTGAAGGACGGCGACAGGTTGTAGGCGAGCATCTTCTCCGGGAAGACCTCGTGGATCGCGTCGGCGAACTCCTTCGCGTCGGCGAGGTCGGCGGTCTTGGTCTCCATCCAGAGCAGGTCGGCGAACGGCGCGGCCGCGAGCGACTTGGCGACGGCGTAGGGGATGCCGCCCTGGATCTGGTAGTAGCCCTCGGGGGTCTGGGCGAGCTCCGCGTCCCACACGACGTTGACGCCCGAGCTCCCGCGCCTTCTTGCGGATCTCGTACCAGGAGGCGCGCGACGAGAAGGCGTTCCACTCCTCGACCGAGATGTCCGGGGCCGAGTCCTCGTCGCCGCGGAAGGCGATCAGGTCGGCGACGGCCTGGCCCAGGGTGGTGAGGCCGGCCTCGGCCTGCCACACCTCGAGGAACGCGTCGGCGACGGTGTCGAGGGCGTCCTCGGAGGTCCGGATCTCGCCGGCCTCGTAGGCCTTCGCCGCGTCGGCGATGGCGGTGGAGAGCCCGGTCTTCTCGAGCCACGCGTCGGCCTCGGCGTACTCGGCGTCGGGCACCGCGTAGATCTGGTGGCCGTTGAGCTCGTCCACGCCGGCGGCGTTGAGGCCCTTGATCAGGGCGAGGAAGCCGGCCTTGTACGACGGCACCGAGGTGTTGGTGACGCCCAGGATGAACGGCTGGTCGCGCTCGTCGCCCGAGCTGTCGAGGAGGTTGGCCGCCTCGGCGTCGGTGCGCGCCACGATGATGCCCGGCACGCCCATCAGGTCGAGCTGGAAGCGGGCGGCGCTGAGGCGCTTGATCTGCTCGTCCGACGGGACGAGGACCTTGCCGCCCTGGTGGCCGCACTTCTTGGCGCCGGGCTTCTGGTCCTCGATGTGATAGCCGGGGACGCCCGCCTCGACGAAGCGGCGGACCAGGTTGCGGACGTGGGCGTCGCCGCCGTGGCCGGTGTCGGCGTCGGCGATGATGAACGGACGGAAGTCGACCTCGGGGGTGGCCTCGCGCTCGGCCTCGGTCATCCGCGACCGCAGGTAGCGCTGGTTCTTGTCCGCCGTCAGGAGGGCGCGCACGAGACCCTCGGCCTCGTCCGGCACCTGGCTCAGCGGGTAGCTCGCGAGGTCCGGGCCCGGATCCTCGTTGGTGGAGCCCTTGGCCGAGGTCGCCCAGCCGCCGAGGTAGATGCCCTCGATGCCGGAGCGCTTCATCTGCACCACCTGGCCGGGCGAGTACGGCCCGAAGCTGGTGATGGACTTGCCCTCCGCGAACAGCTCGCGGAGCCGGTCGTAGAACTGCTCCGCCGCGTTCCGCGCGATCGTGTAGTCCTGCGGAACGGTGCCCTTCTGGTCGGCCACCAGGCGGGCCGGGTAGACGCGGACCGTGTCCTTGAAGCGGTCGCTATCCATCCACTCCTGGAGTTCCTGGATCTCGTCCGCGATTGCAATTGCCCCCATACCAAGCCCCTTTTGGCGTCGATTTCACCCTGCAGTCTACGCGCGATGTCACGTCGCCCAACAACGTGACTGACGTCACGACCGCGATGTTCATGCGGATCCGCCCGAATGGAGCGGGTCCCCCCCGGCCTATTCGACGACCAGGACCTCGCAGTCGGCCTCGCGGCGGACGTCGCCCGCCACGTCGGCCCCGAATACTCGGCTGAGGAAACCGTGGTGGTGCGTTCCCACCACGATCAGCCGGGCCTTGCGTTCACGCGCCGTGTTGACGATCAGGTTCGCCGGCTCTCCGGGCGCCCAGATGTAGTCGGCGCTGACCCCCGAATGGGCGAGGGCCTCCTCCGCCTTGTCGAGCGCCTCGACGACGTCCGGCGGCGCGTGCAGCGGACCGTCGCGGGGCTCGTCGGCACGCGTGCCGAAGTTCCGCGGGTCGCGCGGGTCGAGCGGGAGTTCGAAGACCGCCAGCACGACGAGCCGCTCCTGATGCTCGCGCGCCTCGTCGGCCGCGCGGGCCAGCGCCCGCCCCGAGCCGTCCGAACCGTCGTATCCCACGATGACCGTCACCGGCCCAAGCCTACCCTGACGCGAGGGCCCACGGCCGGCGGCGCGCCGCGAGGGGGCGCCGCCGGCCGGTGGTCCGCCGCTACGAGGGGTCGCCGGCGCCGCGGGTACGGTCGCCGAACAGCCGCAGGAGCGCCCAGCCTCCGGGGAGGAGGCACGCGGCGAGGAAGAGCTTGACGATGTCGCCCGGGACGAAGGGCTGCACGCCGAACTCGTAGGCCGCGTTCCAGCCGAGCGACTGCTCGGCCCCCGGCGGGGTCCAGTTGGCCAGCCACGGAACGCCGAAGGCGTAGATGAGCGCGTTGGCGATCAGCAGGACGCCGACCATGGTCATCACGTGCTGGGTCGCGCCGCGGTCGGCGAAGAAGCCGACGAACAGCGCCGCCACCAGGTAGCCGACGAGGTAGCCGCCGGTGGAGCCGGTGAAGTAGTCCCAGCCGCCGTTCCAGTCGGCGAAGACGCCGGCGCCGAGGGCGCCGATCGCGAGATAGATGACCAGGGCGATGGCGGCCCGGCGGAGGCCGAGCAGACCACCCACGAGGAGGGCGCCGAAGGTGCCGCCGGTGAGCGGGACCGGGTGCCACGGGATGCTGATCTGCGAAGCGATCGTCATGAGGACGACGGCGCACCCGATGAGGATCACGTCGCGCGTGATCGCCTGGGCGCGGTCCTTGGACTGCGGGAAGAGGGCGTCGAGCAGCGTGCCGTGCAGTGAAGTCGTGCTGTTGGTTGAGATGGTGCCTCGCTTTCCTGGGTTCGTCACGGCTGAGCTTATCCAGCCGTGACGAGTCCCGCTGGCGGCCGCCGGGTAGCCTGGCGCCATGCACTCCGTCGTGCTGGGAACGGGATCCATGGCGCCCGAGATCGCCGCCGCGCTCGCCGCGGCCGGGGGGCCGGTGGTCGTCACCGGGCGCTCGCTCGAGCGGGCGGAGGCGGCCGCGCGACGGGCGCTCGCCCTCGCCGACGGCCCCCGGGCGATCAGCGCGGTCGCCCTCGACGCCCCCGCGTTCGCGGGCGCGGCGCTCGTGGTGGAGACCGTCGCCGAGGACCTGGCGCTCAAGCGCGAGCTGCTGGCGCGGGTGGAGTCGTGGAGCCCGGCGGACGCGATCCTCGCCACCAACACCTCCAGCCTGCGGATCGCCGACATCGCCTCGGCGCTCACCCGGCCGGAGCGCTTCGCGGGCCTGCACTTCCTCAAGCCCGGCCACCTCACCGCGGTGGTGGAGGTGGTGCCCGGGCCGGCGACCGACGCGGCCGTGGTCGCGGACCTGGGCGCGCGGGCCGAGGCGATGGGCAAGGCGCCGCTCGTCGTGCGGGCCGACGTCCCCGGATTCATCTGGAACCGGATCCAGTTCGCCGTGCTGCGCGAGTGCCTGCACATGCTGGAGGCGGGGGTGGCCGACGCGGCCGACATCGACGCCGCGGTCTCGGACGGGCTGGCGCCGCGCTGGATGGCGGCCGGACCCCTGGCGACCGCCGACCTCGGCGGGCTGGAGGTGTTCGCCACGATCTCGGCGCAGCTCTTCCCCCACCTGGCCGACGGGCACGAGGCGCCGCACGAGCTCACCGGCCGCGCCGCCGAGGGCCGCCCCTTCGCGCCCTGGACCGGCGCGGGCGGCGAGGAGGTGGCCCGCCTGCGCGCCCGCGCCCTGGCCATGGGGCGCGAGATCGCGGCCCGCCGGCGGGAGCTGGGCGCGTGAGGCGCTTCACCGCGCACCTGGGCACCCTCTTCCCCGAGCTCGCCCCCCTCGACCGCCCGGCCGCCGCCCGCGCCGCCGGCTTCGACGCGGTCGAGGCCTGGTGGCCCCCGGCCCCGGACCCGCAGGAGTGGATCGACGCCGTGCGCGCCGCCGGCGTGCGGGCCGAGCTGGTCAATGCCGACGGCGGCGACCTGGCCGCCGGGGAGCGCGGCTACTGCACCGTGCCCGGGCGCGAGGACGACGTGCTGCGCGCGGTCTGCGACGCCGCGCGGGTGGTGCGCGCCTGCGACGGCGACCTGGTCAACCTGCTGGTGGGGCGGGTCGACCCGGCGCGCGACGCGCGGGCGCAGTACGACCTGGCGGTGCGGGTGGTGAGGGCCGCCGGCGACGAGGCCGCCCTGCTGGGCGCGCGGATCGTCATCGAGCACCTCAACCCGGTGGACGTCGACCGCCCGCTGCTTCCCACGCCCGCGGCGGCGGCCGCCTTCGTCACCGCGGTGGACCATCCCGCCGTGCACCTGCTCTTCGACGCCTACCACGCGGCCCGCGCCGGGCTCGATCCCCTGGAGGAGGTGGAGCCGGTGGCGCGCCTGATCGGGCACGTCCAGTACGCCGACTCCCCCGGCCGCGGGGCGCCCGGCACCGGGACGATCGACCTGTGGGCGCTCATCGACCGCCTGGACGCGGTGGGCTACGACGGCCGCGTGGGCCTCGAGTTCGTGCCCGCGGGCCCCACCGCGGAGGCCCTGGCCCACCTCGCCGCCCGGCCCTAGCGAGCCACCGCCGTGAGCGTCGCGCCCGAGAGATCGGCGCCCTCCGTGTGGGCACCGCGCAGGGTGGCCCCGGTGAGGTCCGCGCCCGTCAGCCGCGCGCCGGTCAGCCACGCGCCGTAGAGGTCGGCGCCGAAGAGGTGCGCGCCGGAGAGATCCGCCCGCGTGAGCCGCGCCCCGTTGAGGAACGCCCCGGCGAGCAACGCGCCCGAGAGGTCGGCGCGGACCAACCGCGCCTTGGTGAGGTCGGCGCCGGTGAGATCGGCCCGCGAGAGGTCGGCCCGCTCCATGGCCGCGCCCGTGAAGTTGGCGAGGTAGCCGTGGACGCCGTGCAGGTCGGCGCCCGTGAGGCGCGACTCGTAGAGCTGGGCGCGCGAGATGTTCGCCCCGCGCAGGTCGGCGCGCCGCAGGTCCGCCTCGGCGAGGTGCGCGCCGTTGAGGAAGGCGCCCGAGAGGCGGGCGCCGGTGAGCTCGGCCTCGTACATGCCCGCGCCGAAGAGGTGGGCGTTGCGCAGGTCGGCGCCGCGCAGGTCGGTCTCGACGAGCGTCGCCTTGTGGAGCACGGCGCCGGCGAGGCGCGCGCCGGCCATGTGGGCGCCGCTGAGGAACGCGCCGTTGAGATTCGCGCGGCGGAGGTTGACGCGATCGAGGCGCGCGTTGGGCAGGACGGCGTACGCCAGGTCGGCCCCGCGCAGGTCGGTCCCGCGCAGGTCGGCCCCCGGGCAGACGGTGTGGACGGCCTTCGACGGGTGGGCGACCAGGGTGCAGCCGCCGACCCGGGCGGGCGCCGCCTGGGCCGCGGCCGCGACGCCGAGCGCCGCCCCCATGGCGAGGGTCACGACCAGGACTCGAGCGCGCATGGGAACCCCCGGGGTCGGCACGGCTGCGGTATGACGGAGAGGAGCCACCGTATGCCGGGCCCGCGACGGGACGCCAGGCCGTGGGAGGATGCGCGGCCGATGGCCGCAATCTCTCGCAACCTGGTCAACCTCCACATGGTCGACAAGGGCTACGGCAGCCGCTCGGTGCTGCGCGACATCAGCCTCGGGGTGTCGGCCGGCGAGCGCATCGGCGTCGTCGGGCGCAACGGCGACGGCAAGTTGACGCTGCTGCGGCTGATCGCCGGCCTCGAGGAGCCCGACGCCGGACGGGTGACCCGCGTCGGCGGCCTCGACGTCGCCCTGATCGGCCAGGGCGACGACCTCGATCCCGCGAAGACGGTCCGCGACGAGCTGGTCGGCGGCCGGGCGGACCACGAGTGGGCGGGCGACAGCGCGTTCCGCTCGGTCCTCGACGGGCTCCTCGGCGGGGTGGCGATGAGCCGCTTCCCGGCCGGGCTCGACACGCCGATCGGGCCGCTCTCGGGCGGCGAGCGCCGGCGGGTCGCGCTGGCGCGGCTGCTGCTGCGACCCGCCCGAGCTCCTGCTGCTGGACGAGCCGACCAACCACCTCGACGTGGAGGGGGTCGACTGGCTGGCGCGCCACCTCGCCGGGCGGCGGGGCGCCCTGATCGTCGTGACCCACGATCGCTGGTTCCTGGACGCGGTCTGCACGGCCACCTGGGAGGTCGCCGACGGCGAGGTCCACCGCTACGAGGGCGGCTACGCCGCGTACGTCCTCGCGCGCGCCGAGCGCGACCGCCTGGAGGCCGCGCGCGACGCGGCGCGGCGGCGGCTGCTGCGCAAGGAGCTGGCGTGGCTGCGCCGGGGTCCGCCGGCGCGGACGTCGAAGCCGCGCTTTCGCATCGACGCGGCCAACGCGCTGATCGCCGACGAGCCCGAGGTCCGCGACCGGGCGGAGCTGCTGCGCTTCGCCACCGCCCGCCTGGGCGACAACGTGCTGGACGCCGTGGACGTCTCGGTGGCCTTCGACGGGCGGCGGATCCTGCACGGGCTCACCTGGCGCCTCGGCCCCGGCGACCGGGTCGCGCTGGTCGGGGTCAACGGATCCGGCAAGACCACGCTCATCGACCTGCTCGCCGGCGAGAGGGAGCCGGACGCGGGCGAGGTGCGCCGCGGGGTGACCGTCCGGCTCGCCCACCTGTCGCAGGACACGGCCGAGATCCCCGGCCACCTGCGCGTGCTGGAGTCGCTCGAGCGGGTGCGCCTGCGGACGACGCTGAGCGACGGGACCGAGCTGACGGCGGCGATGCTCTGCGACCGCTTCGGCTTCCGCGGGGCGCGCGGCCGCACGCTGGTGCGCGACCTGTCGGGCGGCGAGCGCCGCCGGCTGCAGCTGATGCGGCTGCTGATGGAGGAGCCCAACGTCCTGCTCCTCGACGAGCCCACCAACGACCTCGACGTCGACACCCTCACCGCCCTCGAGGACCTGCTCGACGCGTGGCCCGGCACCCTGGTCGTGGTGAGCCACGACCGCTACTTCGTGGAGCGCGTCTGCGACGACGTCCACGCGCTGATGGGCGACGGCGGCATCCGGCACCTCCCGGGCGGCGTCGATCAGTACCTCGCGCTGCGGGCCGAGGCCGCCGACCCGGCCCCCGCCCCGGCGCGGCGCGCCCCCTCCGCCCCGGCCGGCGCCGTGCTGCGCGCGACGCGCAAGGAGGTGCAGCGCCTGGAGCGCGAGATCGAGCGGCTGTCCGCCCGCGAGGCCGCCCTCCACGAGGAGATGGCCGCCAACGCCACCGACCACGAGCGGCTGCGCGAGCTCACCGCGCGCCTCGCCGGGCTCACGGCCGAGCGCGAGGCGCTCGAGGCGCCTGGCTGGAGGCCTCGGAGGCGCTCGAGGCCTGAGGAGGGTGACGGGCCGGGCGGCGGGGTGGGTACATAGCGCGGGACATGGCCGAAGCCCTCGCCCTCCTGTGCCTGGTCGCGACCCTGGCCTTCGCCGTGGTGCGGCCCCGCGGCCTGCCGGAGGTCGTGTTCGCCGCCCCCGCCGCCCTGCTGCTCCTGGCGACGGGCGTGGTCTCGCTGGGCCAGGCGCGCGACGAGTTCGACGACGTCGGCGCGACGGTGGCCTTCCTGGCCGCGGTCCTGGTGCTCGGCGACCTCTCGGCCCGGGCCGGCCTCTTCGAGGCCGCCGGCCAGTGGCTGGCCGAGGGGTCGCGCGGCCGCCCCGCGACCCTGTTCGGCCTCGTCGTCGTGCTCTGCTCGATGGTGACCGCCGTGCTGAGCCTGGACGCGACGGTCGTCTTCCTCACGCCGATCGCCTTCACGACGGCGGCCGTCCTCGGGGCGCGCCCGCGGCCCCACGCCTACGCCACCGTCCACCTGTCCAACTCGGCGTCGCTGCTGCTGCCGGTCTCGAACCTCACCAACCTGCTCGCGTTCCACGCCACCGGGCTCTCGTTCGCCCGCTTCGGCGCCCTGATGGTGCTCCCGTGGACCGCCGCCATCGCCGTCGAGTGGGTGGTGCTGCGCCGCGCCTTCGGCGCCGACCTCGCGGCGGCGCCGGTGGATCCGCGCCCCGCCGCCACGCACCGGATCCCGGTGGCCTACACCGCCACGGTCCTCGCCCTCACCCTCGCGGGCTTCGTGGCCAGCTCCTGGCTGGGGGTGGACCCGGCCTGGATCGCGGCCGCCGGGGTGGTGCTCCTGGCGGTCCCCGCCCTCGCGCGGCGGCGCACCACGCCGATCGGCGTGGTGCGGGCCGCCGATCCGGCCTTCCTGGCCTTCGTGGTCGCCCTGGCGATCATCGTGGCCGGCGCCGAGGCCCACGGGCTCGGAACGCTGGTGCACCACCTGGTCCCCTCGGGCGACGGCCTGGCCGTCCTCCTGGCGATCGCCGCGCTGGCGGCCGTCCTGGCCAACCTGCTCAACAACCTCCCGGCCATCCTGCTGCTGCTCCCGGTCCTCGCCCCCCAGGGCGCGGGCCCGGTGCTGGCCGCGCTCATCGGCGTCAACATCGGTCCCAACCTGACCTACGTCGGCTCGCTCGCGACCCTGCTCTGGCGCCGGGTCCTCACCCGGCACGACATGGACGCGCCGCCCGTCGAGTTCCTGCGGCTCGGCGTCGCTCACCGTGCCGCCCGCACTGGCGCTCGCCGTCGGGGCGCTGTGGCTCTCCCTCCGGCTCGGGATCTGAGGCCGGGCCTAGACCTTTGGGGGTGTCCGCGGAACGTAAATCTCGGAGAAGCTGTCACCCGATGCCCGCGAGACGCCGCTTCATCCGCAGCCGGCGGAGACTGCTCCTGGCGACCGCCGCGGTGGGGATGCTCCTCGCGTTCGAGGCACCGACCGTGCTGGCCGCGGACGGGGACATCTCGACGTTCGCCGGCGGGGGCACCGGGGGCGACGGCGGGGCCGCGACGGCCGCCGCGCTGGTCAAGCCGCGCCGGGTCGCGTTCCTCGCGGGCGGGGCGACGGCGCTGGTCGAGTTCTCCGGCAACGAGGAGTACGGCGGCCGCATCCGCCGGGTCGCCGCCAACGGGACCATCGCGACGCTCGCGGGAACCGGATCGCTCGGCTTCTCCGGCGACAACGGCCCCGCCACCGCGGCGGCGCTGAACGGACCGACGGACCTGATGGCCACCCCGGACGGACGCATCGCGATCGCCGACGAGTTCAACAACCGCATCCGCGTGATCGGCACCGACGGCGTCATCCGCACGGTCGCCGGGACCGGGGTCGAGTCGTGCGAGGTGCAGAACGAGCCCGCGGCGACGGCCACCCTCGGCTGGCCGCGCGCCATGTCGGCCACGGCCGACGGCGGGTACCTGCTCGTCGACGAGCTGTGCGGCCTCGTGCAGAAGATCTCGCCGGGGGCCGACGGCACGATGGCGACCGCCGACGACCAGCTGACCACGGTGGCCGGCACCGGCACCAACGGCTTCACCGGTGACGGCGGGCAGGCGACCTCCGCCCGCCTCAACAACCCGCGCGGCGTCGCGGCGCTGCCCGACGGCGGCTTCCTGATCGCCGACTCGGTCAACCACCGGATCCGGCGGGTGAGCGCCTCGGGCGTCATCACCACGGTCGCGGGCACCGGGACGGCCGGGTTCGCGGGCGACGGCGGCGCCGCGACCGCGGCCCGCCTCAACACGCCCCGCGACGTGGCGGTGGCGCCCGGCGGCGGCTACGTCATCGCCGACAGCAACAACCACCGGGTCCGCTGGGTACGTGCCGACGGCACCATCACGACGCTGGCGGGCACCGGGGTGCTCGGCGCCACCGGCGACGGCGGGCCCGCCAACCTCGCCCGCATCGGCGAGCCGCACGGGGTGGACGTCTCTCCCGGCGGCGACCTCTACATCTCCGGCCCGGGGCTCGCCACCACCACGGCGTCGAACTACCGGGTCCGCCGCGTGGCCAACCCGTTCGGGACGGTGACGCCGCCCGCCAACCAGGCGCCCACGGCCTCCTTCACCGCCGCCCCGGCGGCGCCGGTCGCCGGCCAGCAGATCCAGCTCGCCGACACCTCCACGGACGCGGACGGCACGATCGCCGCCCGGGCCTGGGACCTCGACAACGACGGCCAGTTCGACGACGCCAGCGGCGCGACCGCGCAGACGACCTTCGCGACCGCCGGCACCTACACCGTGCGGCTCCAGGTCACCGACGACGACGGCGCGCCCGCGGTGGCCACGCGCCAGATCGTGGTGGGCACCGTCACCCCGCCGGCGAGCAACCTCCTCTCCAACCCCTCCTTCGAGACCAACCTCTCCGGCTGGAACGGCTACCAGGCCACCCTGACGCGCGAGGCCCAGGCCGGGGCGCCCCAGGGCGGCTTCGTCGCCAAGGTGACCCGCTCGACGGGGACCTCGTTCACCATCGACGACGCGGGGCGGGCCGTCCCGAACCTCGTCGCGGGCACCACCTACAACGCCGAGGTCTGGGTCAGGGCGGCGTCGGCGTCCGCGGTGGGCAAGCAGATCCAGATCAAGCTGCGCGAGCGCACGGCCGCCGACGCGGTGGTGGCCGACGTCGGCTCGCCCAACGTCAGCCTCACCAACTCCTGGCAGAAGCTGACGCTGTCGCGCACGGTGGTCACCAACGGCGGCAACCTCGGCCTGCGCGTCAGCCAGAGCGGCGCCGTCGCCGGCGACGCCTTCTACGCCGACGCCGCCGTGCTCGGCGTGCCCGCGAGCGGTCCGCCGCCGAACCAGGCGCCCACGGCGTCGTTCACCGCCAGCCCGGCCGCGCCGATCCCGGGCCAGCAGATCCAGCTCACCGACACCTCGACCGACTCCGACGGCACGATCGCCGCGCGCGCCTGGGACCTCGACAACGACGGCCAGTTCGACGACGCCAGCGGCGCCACCGCCCAGGTCAGCTTCCCGGCGGCGGGCACGTACACCGTGCGCCTCCAGGTGACCGACGACGACGGGGCCCCGGCGGTCGCGACCCGCCAGATCGTCCTCGGCGACGCCCCGCCGCCCAACCAGGCCGCCCACCGCCTCCTTCAGCCAGACCCCCGCCGCGCCGGTCGCCGGCCAGCAGGTGAGCTTCTCCGACACCTCGACCGACGCGGACGGCACCGTCGCCGCGCGCGCCTGGGACCTCGACGACGACGGCCAGTTCGACGACGGCACGGGCGCCTCCGCCCAGCGCACCTTCGCCGCGGCGGGCACCTACACCGTGCGCCTGCAGGTCACCGACGACGACGGCGCTCCGGCGATCGCGACCCGCCAGGTGGTGGTCAGCGCCGCGCCGGTCAACCAGCCGCCCAGCGCGTCGTTCAGCCAGACCCCGGCCTCGCCGGTCGCCGGCCAGCAGATCACCTTCGGCGACACCTCGACCGACGCGGACGGCACCATCGCCGCGCGCGCGTGGGACCTCGACAACGACGGCGCCTTCGACGACGGCACGGGAGCCTCCGCCCAGACGACCTTCGCGGCGGCCGGGACCTACACCGTGCGCCTGCAGGTCACCGACGACGACGGCGCTCCGGCGATCGCGAGCCGGTCGGTGGCCGTGGCGGCCGCTCCTCCGCCGCCGGGCAACCTGCTCTCCAACCCCTCCTTCGAGACCAACCTGTCGGGCTGGAACGGCTACCAGGCCACGCTCCTGCGCGAGGCCCAGGCCGGCGCGCCCCAGGGCGGCTTCGTCGCCAAGGTGACCCGCTCGACGGGGACCTCGTTCACGATCGACGACGGCGCCCGGGCCGTGCCGACCCTGACGGCGGGCACCACCTACACCGCCGAGGTCTGGGTGAAGGCCGCGTCGGCCTGCGCGGTGGGCAAGCCGATCCAGGTGAAGCTGCGCGAGCGCACCGCCGCCGACGCGGTCGTCGCCGACGTCGGCTCCCCGAACGTCAGCCTCACCAACGCCTGGCAGAAGATCACCGTCTCGCGCACCGTGGTGACCGCCGGCGGCAATCTCGGGGTGCGCGTCAGCCAGAGCGGCGCGGTGGCCGGCGACGCGTTCTACGCTGACGCGGCGGTCCTGCGCACCGGGACCTGAGCCGCCCGGACGGACGCACCGGGATTGCCCCGGTGCCCCATCGGAGAAAGAAGTCGGTGGGCCATGTCGATTTCGGACGACGCCGTTCGACGCATGGGTGAAAGCCACTCACCAAGGAGGCACGACATGCGGTTCATGATCATCGTGAAGGCCACCGCCGACAGCGAGGCCGGCGTCATGCCCAGCGAGGAGCTCATCGACCGCGATGGGCAAGTTCAACGAGGAGCTGCTCAGGGCCGGCGTGCTCCTGGCCGGCGACGGCCTGCACCCGAGCTCGAAGGGCGCGCGGGTGGTGTTCTCGGGCGACAAGCGCACCGTGGTGGACGGCCCCTTCGCCGAGACCAAGGAGCTCGTGGCGGGCTTCTGGCTGTGGCAGGTGGGCTCGAAGGACGAGGCCATCGAGTGGGTCAAGCGCTGCCCCAACCCCACGTGGGCGACTCGGTCATCGAGATCCGCCAGGTCTTCGAGCCCGAGGACTTCGGCGCGGAGTTCACGCCCGAGGCGCGCGAGGCCGAGGCGCGCATCCGCGAGCAGCTCGCCTCCAAGGAGTAGCGATGGCGGCGGAGCCCGGCGATGTCTACCGCTCGATCGACGCGATCTGGAGGATCGAGTCGGCGCGCCTCATCGCCGGGCTCGTGCGGATCGTGCGCGACGTCGGCCTGGCCGAGGATCTCGCGCAGGACGCCCTCGTCGCCGCCCTCGAGCAGTGGCCGCGCGACGGCGTGCCCGGACAACCCGGGCGCGTGGCTCATGGCGACCGCCAAGCGGCGCGCCATCGATCGCCTGCGCCGCGGCGCGGCGCTGGAGCGCAAGTACGCGGAGCTGGGCCGCGAGCTCGAGGAGGAGCAGACGCACCGCGGTGCCGGAGGCCGAGGAGGCGGTGATGGCGGACGAGGTCGACGACGACCTGCTGCGGCTCGTGTTCATGACCTGCCACCCGGTGCTGTCCACGGAGGCCCAGGTCGCGCTCACGCTGCGCCTCCTGGGCGGGCTCACCACCGCGGAGATCGCCCGGGCGTTCCTGGTGCCCGAGCCCACCGTGGCCCAGCGGATCGTGCGGGCCAAGCGCACCCTCACCGAGGCCCGCGTGCCGTTCGAGGTGCCCGCGGGCGACGAGCTGCGCGAGCGCCTCGGCGCGGTGCTCGGCGTCGTCTACCTGGTGTTCAACGAGGGGTACTCGGCCACCGCCGGCGAGGACGTCATCCGGCCGGCGCTGTGCGAGGAGGCGCTGCGGCTGGGGCGCATCCTCGCCGAGCTCGCGCCGGGCGAGCCGGAGGTCCACGGCCTCGTCGCGCTGATGGAGATCCAGGCGTCGCGCTTCGGCGCGCGCGTGGGGCGCGACGGCCGGCCGGTCCTGCTGCTCGACCAGGACCGCGCCCGCTGGGACCGGCTGCTGATCGGCCGCGGGCTCACGGCGCTGGCGCGCGCCGAGGAGCTCGGCGCGCCGCTCGGGCCCTTCGCCCTCCAGGCCGCGATCGCCGCCTGCCACGCGCGGGCGCTCACGCCCGAGGCGACCGACTGGAGGCGGATCGCCGCCCTCTACGACGCGCTGGCCCAGCTGACCCCCTCCCCGGTGGTGGAGCTCAACCGCGCCGTCGCGGTGGGGATGGCCTTCGGGCCCGCCGCCGGGCTGGAGCTGGCCGACGGCCTGGCCGACGAGCCGGCGCTCGCCGCCTACCACCTCCTGCCGGCCGTGCGCGGCGACCTGCTCGCCAAGCTCGGGCGCGACGCCGAGGCGCGCGCCGAGTTCGAGCGCGCGGCGTCGCTCACCCGCAACTCCCGCGAGCAGAGACTGCTCCTGGAGCGCGCCGCCGCCTGCGGCTGAGAGACCGGCGGGGCGCCGCCGTGTCGCGCCGCTGACACGGCGGACGTCGCGCGGACGCGCGAGCGGGGCACCGCGAGCGCGGAGCATCGGTGGGGACGCACGACCACCCACCGAAGGAGAGACCCCATGTCCCTGCGCACCGCTCTCATGTGGCCCCTGCTGGCGGCGCTCGCGCTCGCGGGCGCCCTGGCCCTCGCGTCCTCCGCCCAGGCCGCCCCGGGCGGCCCCAGCCCCTACGCCGGCGGTAGTCCCGCCGCGCCGGGGAAGTACGACTTCGTCGCCGGCATGCGCGGCATCGGCGCCGCGCGCGGCGAGTTCTTCTGCACCGGGAGCCTGGTGGATCCCCAGTGGGTGCTCACGGCCGCCCACTGCCTCGACGGCGGCCGGACCGCCGCGACCCTCGAGGTCGTCGTCGGCGACACGGACATCGACGACGGCGTCAACCCGGCGCGCGTCCACCGCGTCGACCGGCTCGAGATCCACCCGAAGTGGGGTGGCGACGAGGGCGATCCCTACGACGTCGCCATGATGCACCTGACGACCCCCGACCCGGCCCAGGTCGTCTACTTCGGCGTCCCGAGCTACCTCAAGAAGGCGCTCTCGACCTGCCGGACGATGATGATGTTCGCGCGGCCGCCGATGAACCTCTTCGGCTGCCCGATCAAGGTCGGCACCGCCGTCGGATGGGGCCGCACGCCCGACACCGGCGACGCGACCTCGCACCGGCTGATCCAGTCGTCGGCGACGATCTACGGCCAGGGCATGAAGAAGACCTTCTGGACCACCAGGACCGGGGGCTGCCCGGGCGACAGCGGCGGCCCGCTGCTGGTGCCCGCGACCGACGGCCACCTGATCCAGATCGGCGTGGCCAGCCACATCATCCACGGCGGCGGCTGGTTCGACTGGCTCTACGGCGGCCAGTGCAGCCGCAAGGGCACGGACTACTACTCGGACGTGTCGAGCGGACCGCTGCTCAGCTGGTTCGAGACCTTCCTCCCCTGAGGGCCTACCCTGTGGGGGTGCCCGGCGCACCCCCACGGCGGGTCGTCTCGCTGCTCCCCTCGGCCACCGAGATCGTCTGCGCGCTCGGCCTGCGCACGACGCTCGTGGGCCGCAGCCACGAGTGCGACTTCCCCGCCGGGGTGGAGCGCCTGCCCGCGGTCTCGACGGCCCGCCTCGACGGCGCCGACCTCGATCCCGCCGCGATCGACGCCGCGGTGGCCGCCGCGCTCGCCGACGGCGAACAGCTCTACGGCGTTGACGCCTCCACCCTGGCCGAGCTCGCCCCCGACGTCGTGCTCACCCAGACCCTCTGCCGCGTGTGCGCGGTCGAGGGCGACGGCGTGCGCAGCGCACTGCGGGCCCGCGCGCTGGACGCCGACGTGGTGGAGCTGGAGCCCGAGGGCGTCGAGGGCGTGCTCGGCACGATCGTCGCCATCGGCGATCTGCTCGACGCGGGGGCGACCGCCCGCGCGCTGGTGCGCGACGCCCGCGCCCGCTTCGCGGCCGTCGAGGCCGCCGTCGCCGGCCGCCCGCGGCCCGGCGTCGTGATCGTGGAGTGGACCGACCCGCCCTTCGCGGCCGGCCACTGGGTGCCCGAGCTGGCCCGGATCGCGGGCGGCGAGGAACTGCTCGGCCGGCCGGCGACGCCGTCGTTCCGCACCAGCTGGCCGGAGATCCGGGCCCTCGCGCCGGAGGTGGTGGTCATGGCGCCCTGCGGCTTCGATCTCGACCGCACCCGCGCGGAGGCGACGCCCGAGCGGGTGGCGGAGTGGCTGGCGGGCACGCCCGCCCTGCGCGACGGGCGCGTCTGGGCGGTCGACGCCAACGCCTACCTCTCCCGGCCCGGCCCACGCATCGTCGATGCGGCCGAGCTGCTGGCCGCGCTGATCCATCCCGGCAGCGTCGCGCCGCCGCCGGGGGGCGCCGCACGGGTCGCCACGCCCTAGTCCGCCGCGGCGAAGCGGACGCGGACGACACCGGGCAGCAGGCGCCGGGTGAGCGGCGCGCGGGTCAGCGCGGGCAGGGCCAGGCCGTGGACCGCGCCCCGCCCGCGGGGAAGGCCGACCGGACGGAGCGAGGCGATCCCGGGGAGGGCCGCGATCCGCCGCTCCTGGACCCGTCCCATGCCCCATGGCCACGGGGGCGCCCGGTATCCCTCCCGGTTCACCAGGTCACCGCGGCGGCTGCGCTCGCTGAGCCAGCGCGGCACCACGTCGAACACGATCCCCTCGCCGGGCAGCCGCCGGGCGCAGGTGACGAGCAGGCGGGCGACCTCGGGCGCGGGCAGGTACATCAGCAGCCCCTGCGCGGTGACCAGGACGCCGTGGGCGGGGTCGACCTCGTCGATCCAGCGCGTGTCCAGCGCCGACCGCCCGAGGCCGCGCAGCCGCGGGGAGCCGGGCAGCAGCTGCTCGCGCAGGGCGAGGGCCTCGGGCAGGTCCACGCTCAGCCAGCGCACGCGCCCGTCGTCGACGCGCCAGAACTGGGTCTCCAGCCCCTCCCCCAGCGCGACGACGGTGCCGCCCGGATGATCGGCCAGGAAGCGCCCGACCTCACGGTCGAACGCCAGCGCGCGCAGGGCCTGCCACTGGGCGAGGGCGCCGCCGCCGAAGCGCTCGGCGAACGGGTAGTCGATCCGCTCCACGAGGCCGACGGCGAGCGGGATCGCTCAGGACGGCGTCCGGCCGCCCGGCCTCGAGGGCCCGGTGGTAGAGCGTCCAGAGCAGCGTCTCGGGGATCCCCCCGAGCTCGACGTGGTGCGGATCGTCAGCCCGCATGATCGTCCACGGTAGTAGGTTCTGCGGGATGGCCACCACCCCGCCGGTCCGCCCGCTCATCCTCGCGGTCGATGACGATCCCGCCGTCGGCCGTGCCATCGAACGCGACCTCCGGCGCCGCTACGGCCAGCGCCACCGCGTGGTGCTGGCGGACTCCGGCGAGGCCGGCCTGGGGATCGTCGAGGAGATCGTGCGCCGCGGCGAGCCGGTGGCGCTCCTGGTGGCGGACCAGCGCATGCCCGAGATGAGCGGCGTCGAGTTCCTCGCGCGGGCGCTGAAGGTGGCCCCGCTGGCCAAGCGGGTGCTGCTCACGGCGTACGCGGACACCGAGGCCGCCATCCGCGCGATCAACGAGCTCCGCCTGGACCACTACCTGATGAAGCCCTGGAATCCGCCCGAGGCCCGGCTCTATCCGGTGCTCGACGACCTCGTGGAGGACTGGGAGGCCGACTCCGCCGCGCGGCTCTCGGAGCCGGGCCTGCGCATCGTGGGACACCGCTTCTCGGCGGCGGCGCACGCGGCCCGCGACTTCGTCGCCCGCAATGGCGTCCCCTACCGCTGGCTCGACGTCGCGGACCCCGAGGCGCGCCGCGTGATGGCCGCCGCGCGCCTGGACGAGGCCCGCCTGCCGGTGCTCGTGTTCGAGGACGGCGAGACCCTGGTGCAGCCCACCCAGAGCCAGATCGCCGCGCGGATCGGCCTGCACACCGCGGCCGAGCTCCCCTTCTACGACCTGGTCGTGCTCGGCGGCGGGCCGGCCGGCCTCGCGGCCGCGGTCTACGGCGCCTCCGAGGGCCTGCGGACCCTGATCGTGGAGCGCCACGCGACCGGCGGCCAGGCGGGCCAGAGCTCGCGGATCGAGAACTACCTCGGGTTCCCGTCCGGGGTCAGCGGCGCCGATCTCGCGCGGCGCGCGACCGCCCAGGCGCTGCGGTTGGGCGCCGAGATGCTGACGGCCCGCGAGGTGCTCGCCATCCGCGAGAACGGCCCCGCGCGGGTGGTCACGCTCGACGGCGGCGAGGAGATCGGCTGCCACGCCGTGCTCGTCGCGACCGGCGTGCACTACGCCCGGCTCGAGGCCCCCGGGGTCGAGGCCCTGACCGGCTCGGGCGTCTACTACGGCGCCTCGCCCGCCGAGGCCGCGGCCGTCGCGGGCGAGGACGTGGTGGTGGTGGGGGCGGCGAACTCCGCCGGGCAGGCCGCGGTGGACCTCGCCACCCGGGCGCGCCGGGTGGTGCTCCTCTGCCGCGGCGAGAGCCTCGCCAAGAGCATGTCCCACTACCTCGTCGAGCGGATCGGCGCGCTCGCAAACGTCGAGGTCAGGACGCGCACCGTGGTGACGCAGGCCACGGGCGACGGCCACCTCCAGGAGCTGACGCTCGCGGTGGACGGACGGCAGGAGCGCCTGGCCGCCACGGCGGCGTTCGTGTTCATCGGCGCCCGGCCCCAGACGGACTGGCTGGGCGACACCGTGGCGCGCGACGCCGCGGGCTTCATCGTCTCCGGCCCCGAGGTCAAGCGGATCGAGGGACGCCACCGCTGGCGCCAGGAGCGCGACCCGTTCCCCCTCGAGACCAGCCTGCCGGGCGTCTTCGTGGCCGGCGACGTCCGCGACCAGTCGATCAAGCGCGTGGCGTCCGCCGTCGGCGAAGGCTCGATGGCCGTGCAGCTCGTGCACCAGTACCTCGGCGGCATGGCCACGGCGGGCGCGCGATGACCACCGAGCGCCTGCGCCGGGTGCCGGTCCTCGAGAGCCTCCCCGACGACGAGATCGCGCGGGTCGCCGCGTCCGGGCGCGAGCGGCTCCTCGCCCCGGGCGAGTTCCTCTTCCACCAGGGCGAGCGGGCGAGCGCCTTCCACATCGTCTTCGACGGCCAGCTGGAGACCACCCGGGACGTGGCCGGCGACCAGGTGCTGATGATGAGCCACGGCGCCGACGGCTACCTCGGGGCGATCGCGCTGCTGACCGACTCGCCCTACCGCGGAAGCACCTCCGCCGTCGCCGAGACCCTCCTGTTCGAGATCGACGGCGGCGAGCTGCGCCGGCTCGCGTTCGAGCACCCCTCGCTGCTGCGCCGCTTCCTGCCGGCGATCGAGTCGGTGAGCGGCACGATCAAGGGGATCGAGCGCGACCGCGAGAAGCTGATGGCGGTGGGAACGCTCGCCGCGGGCCTCGCGCACGAGCTGAACAACCCGGCCGCGGCCGCCGCCCGCGGGGTGGCCACGCTGCTCGACCTGGAGCGGCAGCGGCAGGCCGCCTTCGCCGAGGTCGCGGCGGACGGCGCGCCCGCCGAGCGGCTCGCCGCGCTGGTGTCGCTGGGCGCGGAGGCCACCGAGCGGACGGTTCCGGGCGTCCGCCTCGACCCGCTGGCCGCGAGCGACCGCGAGCAGGAGCTCGTGGACGTCCTGGCGCAGCGCGGCCTGTCCGACCCCTACGAGATCGCCTCCGCGCTGACGGAGGCCGGCCTCGACCGCGAGTGGGTCGAGCGCGTGGCGGCGGGACTCGGAGACACCGACCTCGCGGCCGGCCTCCGCTTCGTGGCGGCCTGCGCCGGGGCGCGCATCCTGCTGGCGGAGCTGGAGGAGGCGACGACGCGGATCGCCGCCCTGGTCGGCGCGGTCCGCAGCTACTCGTACCTCGACCAGGCGCCGGTCCAGACGGTCGACGTCCACGAGGGGCTCGAGAGCACCCTCGCGCTCCTGGGGCACAAGCTGCGCCTCAAGCAGATCGAGATCGTCCGGGACTTCGACCCCGACCTGCCGGGGATCGAGGCGTCGGGTTCGGAGCTCAACCAGGTCTGGACCAATCTGATCGACAACGCGGTGGACGCGGTGCCCGAGGGCGGTCGCATCACGCTGCGCACCCGCACGCAGGGCGAGCGCGTCTGCGTGGAGGTCGGCGACGACGGACCGGGGATCCCCGCGGAGCTGCAGGCGCGCGTCTTCGACGCCTTCTTCACCACCAAGCCCGTGGACCGGGGCACCGGCCTGGGCCTCGACATCGCCCAGCGCATCGTCGTGCGCCACCACGGCGAGATCCGCCTCGAGTCCCAGCCCGGCGACACGCGCTTCCAGGTGCTCCTGCCGATCCGCTGACCCCCGGGCCGCGCCCGGTCCCGACGAAGCGCCGAGGCGCCTCAGCCGAGGATCGTGAAGCCGGTTCTCGCCGCCACGGCCGGGGCGGCGCCCGCCTTGGGAAGCGTCACGACGAGGGTGTAGCGGCCCGCCGGAAGCGCCTTCCCGCGCAGCTTGCCGCCGAAGTGGATCGTGTTCTTGCCGGCCACGCCCAGGCGCAGCAGGCGGCCCCTGAGCGTGATCGTGCGGATGCAGCGGCGGGCTTTCGTCAGCGTGCGTCCCACCGCGACGCAGCGGCGACCCGCCCGGCGGCCCGGCACCGCCGTCTGGACGGTGATGACGACCCGCCCCCCGGCGCTGAGGGTGAAGCTGAGCGTCGCTCCCACGGGCTTCCGGCCAGTGACCCGGAACGCGGTCGGGGCGAGGTGCAGGGACGTCACCCGCCGGACGAGGAGGCGGGGCGCCGCGAGCGCCGGGCCGGCCGGGCCGGTCCGGGCGGCGGCCGGCTCGCCCGGCTGCACCTCGACGGCGCCGGCGTCGCAGCCGCCCAGCCGGGGGCGCGGCAGCCCGCGCTGGTCGGTGCCCGGGCAGGGCACCCCCACGATCGCGTCGATGGCGGCGCTGCCCGCTCCGGGCAGGAGGGTGGGCGTCGGGCCGCCGTTCGCCGCGAGGGGACCGAGCCGGGCGTCGCCGGCGAGGCTCGCGGCGCCGCAGCTGGTGTCCCCGGGCGAGACCACGTTGCGCAGGATCGGCTGTGCCAGGACGGCGCACCCCGGCGCGGCCTCGGCGATCGCCGAGGCCGAGACCTGGGCGTTCGTTCCGTTGACGGCGTTGCCGCCGGTCGACTCGGCCCCGCGGAGATCGCCGGCGAACGTGGACCAGGAGATGCGCAGGCTGCCCGTGCCGTCCTGGGCGGCGGCCCCTCCCTCGCCCTCGGGCGTCACCTCACCCCGCCCGCGGATGTAGCCCGCACCCTTGCTCCCGGCGTGGTTGCCCGCGAAGGTGCTGTTGACCGCGCTGATGCTGCCGGCCTCGATGGCCGCCAGGGCGCCTCCCCGCCCCCCGGGGCCGCTCCCCTCGCCCGGCGCGCCGCCCGCGGTGGGGAGCTGGTCGCCGCCGTTGCCGGCCCGGTTGTCGGCGAAAGTGGTCCCGGAGATCTCGGCGCCGCCGGACGCGATGGCGATGGCGCCGCCGCTCCCCCCGTCCCCGCCGGACCAGATGATCCCCCCGCCGGTGCCGCTGGGGTACCGGATGGCGTTCGCGCCGCGGCCCGCGTGATTGCCGCGGAAGAGCGCGTCGGCCACCAGCACCGAGGGCGATGCGGGCCCGCCGCTCCAGATCGCCCCGCCCTCGCCGGTCGACGGGCGCGTGCTGTTGAGGTCGTTCGGCGGGGTCGCCGCGTCGCCCGCCGCGTTCCCGTCGAAGGCCGTGCGGGAGACGATCAGGGTCCCCTGGTTCCGCACCGCACCGCCGACCCCGCCCGGGGCCGTCGCCCCGTTGCGCAGGGTGAGCCCGTCCAGGGTCAGGCGCGCGCCCTGGAAGACGTCGAAGACGCGGTCCTGGCCGTGGGCGTCGATGACCGTGACCCCCGGCCCCTGGCCCACCACGCGGATCGCGCTGGTCGGGCCGGTGTCGAGGTCGCCCGACTCGTTGCCGTCCTCCGTCCCGCCGGAGATCGTGGCGAAGTCGTACGTCGCCGCCGCGAGCAGGAGCGTGTCCTCGCCGGCGGTCCCGGCCGGGCATCCCTGCACCGCCAGGTCGAGGCGCGCGGCGAAGACGGCCTCGCGCAGCGAGCACTGGCCGTCGTTCGCCACGACGTCGGCGGTGGTGGTCACCGGGATCTGGGCCGCGAACGCCGCAGGCGTGGCCATCAGCCCCACCGCCAGGAGGATCCCGAGCTGTCCCACCCCCCACCTCATGGGGCGAGCCTAAGCGCACCGGGTGCCCGCGCGCCATCCGGGGTTTCCCCGCGGCCCCCAGGCCGCGGAGATCACCCCGGTGGCGGATGCCGCGCGGGGTCCCGGACCGCATAGCGTCCGTCCATGGCCG